>NZ_JAFBEA010000003.1 GCF_016908515.1 Virgibacillus halotolerans | reverse complement strand
ACTTGCATGTATTAGGCACGCCGCCAGCGTTCATCCTGAGCCAAGATCAAACTCTCCAAAAAAGTGTTTGAAATAGAATCGACACCAATCGACTCTATCAATTGTCTTAGCTTGTTACTTGTTCATCTAAAGGCAAGCCTTTAGATGTTCGAAAAACAGTCTCTGTTTTTCTTGACATACTGGTTGTTTTGTTCAGTTTTCAAGGAGCAAATGTTTTGCGCCGCTTCAAAACAGCGACTAAATAAATATAACACACATCGTATTTAATGTCAACAATTATTTAAAATTGTTTTTTGATGACGTATTTTCTTAACCATCCTTCATTATAAGGACGAATGGGCCTGGGTGGACTCGAACCACCGACCTCACGCTTATCAGGCGTGCGCTCTAACCAACTGAGCTACAGGCCCATGTAATAAATGGAGCGGGTGATGGGAATCGAACCCACATCATCAGCTTGGAAGGCTGAGGTTTTACCACTAAACTACACCCGCATATAAAGTTTTCATCATATTATGTAAATAACTGGCTGCAATGGTCGGGAAGACAGGATTCGAACCTGCGACCCCTTGGTCCCAAACCAAGTGCTCTACCAAGCTGAGCTACTTCCCGTAAAAATGGTGCGCCCGAGAGGGGTCGAACCCCTAACCTTCTGATCCGAAGTCAGACGCTCTATCCAATTGAGCTACGGGCGCTAAATGCGACTTCCTAAATATAGCATATTTTGTAAGTGCAGGCAACTATTTAAGTGCGGCCGAGAGGACTTGAACCTCCACAGGGTCTCCCCCACTAGGCCCTCAACCTAGCGCGTCTGCCATTCCGCCACGACCGCAAAGTATTAATTATTGGACACTTCATTATATCGATCAAGTGCGGGTGAAGGGATTTGAACCCCCACGTCCGAAGACACTAGATCCTGGGTCTAGCGCGTCTGCCAGTTCCGCCACACCCGCAAGAGGCGTGATTTGATGAGCCATGGAGGATTCGAACCTCCGACCCTCTGATTAAAAGTCAGATGCTCTACCGACTGAGCTAATGGCTCGTTATATTAACTTCGTTCTTCTATTAAAAGCATTTTTTTAAAAACCACACTGTTACTTACTATTCAAAGTTGCAAATGCATGGCGCTTCTAATGATGAAAAAATACTATTACATAAAATAGTATTTTCAACTTTTTATCATAATCATATCTTCTATATTACCGTTAAACAGGTTACTCACCAGAAAAATATGGCTGGGCTGCTAGGATTCGAACCTAGGATACACGGGATCAAAACCCGATGCCTTACCGCTTGGCTACAGCCCAACAATATAATGGCGGTCTGGACGGGACTCGAACCCGCGACCTCCTGCGTGACAGGCAGGCATTCTAACCAACTGAACTACCAGACCTCTTTTATATGAAAGAGAAAATGACCCGTACGGGATTCGAACCCGTGATACCGCCGTGAAAGGGCGGTGTCTTAACCGCTTGACCAACGGGCCATGTAAGAATGGCGGAGAAGGAGGGATTTGAACCCTCGCGCCGTTTTCACGACCTACACCCTTAGCAGGGGCGCCTCTTCAGCCACTTGAGTACTTCTCCATGGCTCCACAGGTAGGATTCGAACCTACGACCGATCGGTTAACAGCCGATTGCTCTACCACTGAGCTACTGTGGAATAATTTTAGTTAAAACAATATATCTCATTTCCCTTTAACCATTTGTGCTTATTCGACGAAATCATCCAAATTCATGTTCATATGTAATGTATAGATGCTTTTTAAATAATCACAACGAGAAATATATTACAGCATTTTTCAACCAATGTCAATTGTTTTTTTAAAAACAATAGTGAAATCTGCCGGAACTAACTTAACAGCTTATTTAATTTACCATGTAACGCAAATTTCGTCAATGGATTTAACAAAAATATTTATTCTGTATCGAAATCACTGTGTAGAAGCTACTATTAACCGCCCTTTGCATTTACCACATCTATATTTCTTTACGTCAACCCGTCGTATTCTTCTATATTCAAGTTTGCAGTCTTCACAGATATACTTATATTTGTATTTAACTTCCTTTTGCTGCGAAGGTAACGGGCTACAATGCCTTGGGGAGCCCGTCTTTTTTAATAAATCTTTAAATGCTTGGTCCCCATGCTTATATCCTTTTCCTTCTATATGAAGGTGATAATGACATAACTCGTGTTTAATAATGCCAATAAACTCTGCTTCATCCATTTCAAAATAGTATTTCGAATTTAGTTCAATCGTCTTCCTGGCGGGAATATATCTTCCCCCTGTTGTTCGTAAACGAGTATTAAATAGGACATCGTGTTTAAATGGCTTATAAAAAAAGTTTTTAGATATATTGTTAACTAGTTCAAAAAGATCTTCATTCGTTAAAAGTTTCATTTGCGACAACTTCCTTGTATATAATCTTAATTCTACTCTATCATAAATGGCATCTATTTCTCCATCACAAATTAATGCTTCTATATAATATGATTTTTAACATTTCCTTATTTAAAATTATTGTAATTAAACATTGATTTTTAACTAGATTGTATTATAATTAGATATAGGATAAATATCCATTAATTTTTAGTAAGAGAAAGGGGAATATCATTGACTAACAAAAAGAATACATTGACAACTGCATCAGGTATCCCAGTTGGAGATAACCAAAATTCGATAACTGCTGGTAACCGTGGACCAGTATTACTGCAAGATTTTCATTTACTAGAAAAACTTGCCCACTTTAATAGAGAACGAATTCCTGAGCGTGTCGTCCATGCGAAAGGAACAGGTGCATTCGGATATTTCGAAGTAACCAATGATGAGCTTTCCAAATATACGAAGGCTGATTTTCTAAGTGAAAAAGGTAAACGTACAGATATGTTTGCGCGTTTTTCAACCGTTGCTGGTGAGCAAGGATATTCAGATACAGTACGTGACCCACGTGGCTTTGCATTGAAATTCTATACAGAAGAGGGTAACTATGATTTAGTTGGTAATAATACACCAATCTTCTTCGTTCGTGATGCAATCAAGTTTCCTGATTTCATCCATACACAAAAACGTAACCCGAAAACAGGATTAAAAGATCCTAATATGGTATGGGACTTCTGGTCACTTTCACCAGAATCACTCCATCAAATCACTTATTTACATGGAGACCGTGGTATTCCGGCAACGCTTCGTCATATGAACGGATATGGAAGCCATACCTATAAATGGGTGAATGACAAAGGTGAAGCATTCTGGGTCAAATATCACTTCATCAGTGATCAAGGCGTTAAAGCATTGGATGTGGATTTGGCTGATAAAATTGCTGGTGAAAACCCGGACTATCACAGAGAAGACCTGTACAATGCGATCGAAGCAGGGGACAACCCTTCATGGACTTTATACGTTCAAATCATTCCTTTTGAAGATTATAAAACGTATAAATGGGATCTATTTGACGTTACGAAAACAGTTTCTAAAAAGGATTATCCACGTATTGAAGTTGGAAAAATGGTGCTTAACCGTAATCCAGAGAACTTCTTTGCTGATGTTGAGCAAGCAGCATTAACACCTGGTAACTTGGTTCCTGGAATTGAAGCTTCACCAGATAAGATGTTGCAAGGTCGTATATTCAGTTATGCCGATGCACACCGTTACCGTCTAGGTGCAAATCATCAACAAATTCCAGTAAACCGCGCTGTAAATGAGGTTAAAAACTATCAACGTGATGGTTATATGCGTGTAGATGGAAATGGCGGCGGTGCTCCTAACTACGAGCCAAACAGTCTGAATGGACCTGCTGAAGATTTCACACAAAAAATCAATCCGTTTGAAGTAACCGGTGAAGCGAACAGTGTTGCTCATGACAGTGAAGACCACTATACGCAACCTGGAGATCTATATCGCTTAATGAGTGAAGATGAAAAAGCACGTCTAGTGAAAAACTTTGCTGACCATATGAGACCTGTTGAAAGCGACGAAATTAAATTACGTCAAATTGAACACTTCTATAAAGCAGACCCTGATTGGGGTACTAGAGTTGCTGAGGATCTAGGTTTATCCGTACCTGAGAGTGTAAAGTAAATCTATGAAACAATGATCTGAAGAATAGTGCAGGAGACACCTGCACTATTCTTTTTTTTTAATGCTCTTTTCGTTAGTTTTGTTGCTTTTAAATCTCCGTTGTTGGTAGATGCCGCTTCGGAAATACACTACGCTTTCCGCGGGCTCGCGCTAAGCCTCCTCACTCGCAAAGAACGCTCGCTGTGGGGTCTCATCGTCTTCGCTTTCCCGCAGGAGTCTTCATGTATTTCCTTCGCTAACATGAAGTTTGACAACAGTACAATATTAGCTTGCTTTCAACTATCATGATGGTTGTTTGGAGCGGAGGGTCGTTGACTTCTGCGGGAATAGCACGAGTCTGAAGACTCCACAGAGTGGGTTTCTCGAGGTAGGTTAAGTGTGCTACGTCCTGTGGCCGTGCCCGTGGAAAGCAACGGTACGCAGTGGAAAACACCCAGCCGTTACGTCGCGGTTTATATCTTTTGTATTTAGATAACTTGATTATGACATTGCAAAAATCCTTAGTTGCACTTATGCAGGATAAGAAAGTTTTCTTCCTGCAAAAAAAAGCAGATGATCACGATAGATCATCTGCTCTTTCATTTACTTTTCATCTTTAATCATGGACAGTGCGATTCTTCCTTTATTTTCGTCAATTTGTTCTACCCAAACGGTTACGACATCACCAACAGAGGCAATATCCATCGGGTGCTTCACAAATTTATTGGCCATTTTAGAAATATGAACAAGTCCATCTTGTTTCACACCAATATCAACAAACACGCCAAAGTCAACTACATTTCGAACAGTTCCCTGCATTTCCATACCGGGCTTTAAATCCGCTAATGATAGGACGTTTTGTTTCAACAATGGTTGTGGAAAATCGTCACGTGGATCTCGTTCTGGACGACTTAAAGCACTCATCATATCGATTAAAGTAGGCTCGCCAATTTCCAGGCTTGCTGCTATTTCCTTCTTATCTAATGTCTTCATTTTTTCGCGAAGTTTCTCTGATCCAATATCTTCGAGCTTGCAATCAATCATTTTCAATAATTGTTCTGTTTGCTTATAGCTCTCTGGGTGAATCGGCGTGCGATCTAATGGATGATCCCCATCAACAATTCGCAGGAAGCCAATCCCTTGTTCATATGTCTTCGCACCAAGCCGTGGAATTTTCTTTAATTGTTTACGGTTTGTAAATTTCCCTTCCTCATTTCGCTTGTTAACAATATTATTAGCCACCGTTTTACTTAAACCGGCAACATGCTGAAGCAATGAGGGGGATGCGGTATTTACATTCACACCAACTTGGTTTACAGCAGTTTCCACAACAAATGATAATGATCCATTCAAGGACTTTTGGCTAACATCATGCTGATATTGTCCAACACCAATCGATTTCGGATCAATTTTCACAAGTTCTGCCAATGGATCCTGGACGCGTCTGGCAATCGAGGCGGCACTCCTTTCCTCTACCTGTAAATCTGGAAATTCCTCCCGTGCTAACTCTGATGCTGAATAAACACTTGCTCCAGCTTCATTCACAATGATATACGGAATATCCAAATGATTATTGGATATCACATCGGAAATAAAGTGTTCTGTTTCTCTAGATGCAGTACCGTTACCAATCGCAATCAGTTCTACCTGATACTTGTTAATAAATGACATCACGATTTTTTCAGCACCTGCTGTATCATTTCTCGGCGCCGTCGGGAACATCACACTTACTTCATGTACTTTTCCTGTTTCATCTACAACAGCCAGCTTACAACCTGTTCGAAACGCAGGGTCTACACCTAGAATCGTTTTCTCTTTCAGTGGCGGCTGAAGCAGGAGATTTTTCAGGTTCTCTGAAAAGACTTCTATGGCCTGATCTTCTGCCTTTTCTGTAAGACTGTTGCGGATTTCACGTTCAATCGATGGCTGAATTAAACGTTTGTAACTATCCTCGATCGCTTCGTTTAAAATTTCCTGTTCTTTGTCATTGGCACGATTCTTCAATATCTTTTTCTTCAAAAAGCTTTCAATTCGTTCCGTAGGTGGTTCAATCCCCACTTTAAGCACATCTTCTTTTTCGCCACGATTTAAGGCCAGAATCCGGTGTGATACAAGAGATCGTACTGCTTCATTATATGAATAATACATTTCAAAGACGCCTTTTTCATCTGTTTCTTTGGATTTAACCTCCGATTGGATCGTTCCACGTTTAAACGTTTCTTCACGAATATAATCCCTGAATTCCGGGTCATCTGAAATCCATTCTGCAATGATATCATTAACACCCGTCTGAACATCTTCTAATGTATGTAATTCGTGTTCTTCTGAGAAATACTTCTCTGCCTCTACCGCGAAATCGGTGTTTTCTTGCTGCCAAACCAACTCCGCTAACGGTTCCAGTCCTTTTTCTTTAGCAATGGTTGCTCTTGTTCTACGTTTTTGTTTATATGGACGATATAAATCCTCCACACGTTGTAATTGGGTTGCAGCTGTTATTTCCCGCTGTAAATCCTCCGTCAATTTTCCTTGTTCATCAATGATGCGAAGAACTTCCTCTTTTCGATCAGAAAGATTAACCGCATAATGCCATTTATCTTGAACGGCTTTAATTTGCACTTCATCAAGTCCACCCGTTACTTCTTTTCGATACCGGGCAATAAATGGAACTGTATTTCCTTCATTCAATAATGCAATGACTTTATTTACTGTACCTGTGTTTACTTGCGTTTCTTTCGCTACCCATTTCGTCAGATCCTGGTTCAATTCATTCGACACACTTGTTCCTCCTTTACTTACCTGTCTATTTTATCGCAGTTTGGCGGGGCAGTAAAATCCCCTCCTCAAAAATATAGGGAAATCTAAAATTTCAGGTGGGGATAACTGCCCGCACAAGCCCGATTGGTTCAACTAACATTCAGTGGGAGAGCCAGACTAAATTCGCCACGTCCTGTGCGTCGAAAACTCCCACTGAATGAAGTTTCACTTTATCGCAGTTTGGCGAGGCAGTAAAATCCCCTCCTCAAAAGTATAGGGAAATCTAAAATTTCAGGTGAAGATAACTGCCCGCACAAGCCCGATTGGCATTCACTAAGCTTTTAGGTGTAATACCTTATCTAGCAAAAAATAGACGCATGCTTCCTAAAAAACGCGTCGTATTCTCAATTGGGACATTAAAAGGCTGCCACCAATGTGCCAGCCCTTAATCTTCATACCGCATCGCAATTAACGTTGTGTCATCCTGTCTTACTTCATCACTTGTATGTTCATACATTTGCGTGATGCTACGAACATCTTTGTTTGTAAAAAATCTCCGGGACAGTTCTTTATCCATAACACCATCGGAAAACATAATAAAGTTCATCTCTGATTCCAGTTTCTCTTGTGTAACCTTAAAAGATCTTTGGTATCCAGATAAATAACCCGCATTTGGGATATTCCGCTTCTTCTTTTTATCCTTCGTAACAGTCATCACACCAATATTTCCTAACGATGAAAAAGAGTACATTTTTGCTTTAAAGTTTAACTTTAATATACCAAGGACCACGCCTCGTTTACCAGTCAACGCTTCGTTACATTTTCTAACAAGCTGTTCCACAGTTGTATAAACATTACTTCTGATAATATCAATCACAGCTTGAGAGGATTCCTTTGCAAAATCACCACTGCCTAATCCATCTGCCAATGCACAAACAAATTCCTTATCTGTTTCTGTATAGAAGTAACTATCACCACAGGCATAATTCCCTTTTTTAGGCTTTTGGTAGACAGAGACTTCTACCTTCCTTACCGTACTCAATCGAAGACCTCTTCGCTTTCAGATTGAATGGCTTCCCTCAGCCGACGTAATGAACGTCGTTGAAGTCTGGATACATGCATTTGTGATATACCAAGCAACTCACCGGTTTCTTTCTGACTCATATTATCGAAATAGGTACATTGGAGAATTTGTTGTTCGCGTTCGGACAACACAGGCATTATTTTTTCCAATAACATTTTTTGATCCATATTTTCATACCCATTTTCTTCGTCTCCTACCAAGTCCAGGATAGAAACGGTACCGCCGTCAGCATCTGCTTCAACTTTGCGATCCACAGATAAAGCTTTATAGCTTCGTCCCATTTCCATGGTTTCTAATATATCTTCTTCCGATACATCTAAATAGTTTGCTATCTCTGAAACCGTTGGCGATTTTTGATCCATAATGGTTAACTCGTCTGCTGCCTTTTTGATCTTTGGCCCTAATTCCTTGATTCTCCTTGGTACATGAACACTCCATGTTTTATCACGGATAAATCGTTTAATTTCACCAATAATTGTTGGAATAGCAAAGGATTCAAAAGATTTACCAAAGGATGCATCATACCTTCTAACTGCTGCTAATAATCCAATCATACCTACTTGAACCAAATCTTCATGGATCACACTATTCTTCGAGTATTTCCTAGCAAGGGATTCTACAAGGTTTTTATAAGTAAGTACCATTTTCTCTTGTACTTCTTCATCAGTCGGGTTTTTTTGCAAGTATTCAATCCATTGGTAAACCTCATCTCGTCCCTTATTGTGTGGTTGAGATTTGGTTGTCATTAAAGCCCACCTCAGTTTCATTCAAGAACTTTGTCATTAAAATAATCACACCGGAGTTGTTATTAATTTGTACCTCGTCCATTAAAGCATCGATCAAGAATAGGCCAAAGCCCCCTTCCCGTAAATTTTCTACGGATTCGTCATTCTCATATGGTCCGATGCCATCTTTAATTTCATCTAAATTAAAACTGCCGCCGTGATCAGCGACCATCACTTCAAGCCGGTCTTCATATACACCAAATCCAACCGTTACTTCTCCCTGATCAACATCTTCATAAGCATGTGTTACAGCATTCGTAATCGCTTCGGAAATAGCTACTTTGAGATCTTCAATATCCTCGTAGGAAAATCCCATCCTGTTTGCAATACCTGATATGCTTAGCCTTACAACGCCAACATACTCTGCCTTTGCAGGAACCTTCATTTCAATAAAATCAAATCTTTCCATTATTCTTTTCCACCTCGAATCACTGCATTTACATCAATAATCTCATCTAAACCGGTAATTTTAAATAAGCGAAAAACACGATCCTGAATATTGATCAGTTTCAAATGACTTTCGTGTTCTTTTGTTGATTTCAATGCACTGATAAAAATACCCAAGCCTGTACTATCCATATAATTAACGTCTTCTAAATCAACCTCAACCGTTCTTTCTTTTTCAACGGTTAACGGAATTAATGCCTCTTTTAATTGTGGTGCGGTATAAGCGTCAATCTCACCTGAAAGACTTACAATTGACTTCCCTGTTTCTTCCAAAATATCAATATTTAGGTTCATTTTCTTCCCCCCTGAATGCTGTGTTACCTTATCATTAAATATATAGTTACATTTTCAATAACAGCGCTTTTAGCAACGAAAGTATAACTTTCCTATCTGCCAAAAGTACAACGAAAGCAATTCGCCTAAGGCTTAGCCAATGCCATGTTTTCTACAAGAGAATTACACGTTATTCCCTTGTACCCGGAGCATGCAACCTTTAAACTTATTCACTTGCCTTTTTTCGTAAAACAAGCAAAGTGAAGTCGTCCCGCAGTTGAAAATCCTGTAATCGTTCAAAATGCTTATAAACTTGATCCACCATTTCCTGTGCCGGCAAGTGTGCATAATGCTTAATGACATCCAATACCTCTTCACTCTCAATAAAGCGATCGCCATCCCGACATTCTGTCACCCCGTCCGTTAATAATATAACCATATCGTTCTCTTTTATTTTTAATTCGTATTGTTGGTAGTCACTATCTCGGGAAACGCCCAATACAAGACCTTTTGTTACTATTTCTTCAAAAGTTTCTTCGGCTGCATTGTAATAAAAACCGGGCTCATGACCTGCTGAGGCATATAAAAGCTTGCTTTCTGAAGGGAGATAATGTGTGTAAAACATCGTAATAAACATACTTGGATCAACGTTACGTTCTACAACTCTGTTCAGGTTTTTCAATATTGCCCTCGGGCTCATTGTTTCTTCTGGGTAGCTGTCCATGGAATATTTGATCATTGACATACATAAAGCGGCCGGTATTCCTTTTCCAATGACATCCGCTATCGCGATACCAAGTGATCCATCTTTCCCTTTCACAAAATGATGGTAGTCCCCGTTCATTTGATGTGCAGGAACACTAATAACCCCCAAATCGATACCTTCAATAGAGGGTTTTGTCGTCCCAAGAAGCGTTTCCTGCATACTAGCTGCAACAGATATTTCCGATTTAAGTGCGAGCTGTTCTTCTCTTAATTTTTGAAATTCCTGATGTGCCAGCCCATATGAAATCATCGTTTCTAATAAAAAATTCATTGAGTGCTGAAAATCTTCAGAGAGATCTGGATATAATTCAGACAGTGCCTGAATGTGTAAGTTAACAATTTCTTCCGGCAGGATATTATTTTTAATGAATGACTTACTTACTTTCTCCACTTCATACAGTGATTTTTCACTTTTGGTTTTAATATAGTGTTTTAATAGGTCTTTATATGTTGCTGCGTCAAATTTTATCACGTCGTCCATGACTTTCCCCCTGTACCTTTTTCTCTAGGTTAATCACTTAAATTTAGAAGGCTTGGCTTATCGCCAAGCCTTCATGCCGAAAACCTTTGTTTGACAAAAGGCTCTTTTCATCTGGGATGCATTGTTCGCAAACTATTTCTCGGTGTATTTATAGTGCTATCTAACCCACTTCGTTGTCTTTATTTGGGTTCCCTTATTCTCAACTGACTTTAGATCAAACTCGTCCATTAATCGTTTTACACCAGGTAAACCTGCTCCAAGTCCCCCGGAAGTTGTATAACCGTCTTGCATCACTTGTCCAATATCACTTATTCCCGGCCCTGAATCATTTGCCGTGACACAGATTCCTTTGTGCTCC
Organism: Virgibacillus halotolerans; assembly: GCF_016908515.1. Taxonomy (GTDB): domain Bacteria; phylum Bacillota; class Bacilli; order Bacillales; family Amphibacillaceae; genus Virgibacillus_M; species Virgibacillus_M halotolerans. Next base: position 468,056 of record NZ_JAFBEA010000003.1, on the reverse strand, counting down.
ATCGTGTCAATTACATCAAAACAAATTTGCCCTTGTTCCGCATATAAGTATATATTTCTAGCTAATTCAGAGATTGCCGTAGCTATTCGAGCCTGATCCACAATACCAAAACCGATTTTCTTTGCAATCTCGCGCCCCAGCTGTCTTGCACCAACGATATCCCATTCTTTTTTTATGTTTACACAGGATTGTGGTTTCATTTCTATTCACCCAATTCCTGATGAAGTTTAGTCAAACCTTGTTCTAAATTTAATGCAGTTGGGACATTTTTCATATGAATTCCAAGGTCAATTAATGTTATGGCTACTGCTGGTTGGATTCCCGTTAAAACTACTTTCGCCCCCATAAGATCTGACATTGTTACAACATCACCCAGAACTTTTGCAATAAATGAATCAATCATCTCCACAGACGTTAGATCAATTACCACTCCTGATGATCCGCTTTTATGAATCTTACTTAACAAATCTTCCTGAAACTGTATCGCTGTATGATCATCTATTTCTGTTTGAATGGAAACAAGTAGATAATGATGCAGCTTTAATATAGGTATACGCATGTATCTCACTCCCCATCTAAAGATCCCATTAAGTTTTCAGCATCTTCTTCTTGTGATTTCAGATCGATTACTTTTCGATTTGTAATTTCCAGTGCCGTTTTAAACCCTTTTCGTAGCGAGCTTTTTGTTGGAAATTTTCCAAGGTCAATACCGAGATTTACAATCGTCTGTGCAATCTCAGGACGAATGCCAACCAGGATGCAGGTTGAACCGATTAATCGTACAGCTTCAGCAGCCTGTATAATGTGATGTGCTACCATCGTGTCCACGACAGGAACACCCGTAATATCCATCAGCACTACCTCAGAGTTGTGTTTAATTGCACCTTCAAGCAGATTTTCCATAATTAATTTAGCCCGTTCTGTATCAATTGTACCGACAAGTGGCATGATGGTAATCTTGTCCATCACAGGAATAAGTGGTGCAGATAGTTCCTGCAATGCCACACGTTGCAAGGAAAGAATATGTTCCCAACTTCCCGAATACTCATTAACCAATTGGCGAATAAGCGGCTCTACCCATAAATCCACACTTTTTAGTACATTAGAAATAAAGTCTGAATCCACTTTATCTGACTGTGAAAGAATATAATCGACTGTTTCACGTCTGAAAACCTGTAAGCCATCTGTAATATAGCTTAAAGGCCAGCCCAGATTGATAATTTTCTCTGAAAATTCCTCCACAGCCGCAGTAGAACCTTGATTTTTAATACTGGTAAAAATAACATTCACAAATTCTCTGTTTGTACTTTCAAATAGTTCATCAGAAATACTTGCTGTGTAATTGCCTTCTTTTAATGAATTGATTTCCTCAAGCCATCTTTGTACAATTGCATCACTGTGCTCAATTGCAATCCTTTTGAATTGTTGATCCATTGGATTTCCCCCTTAAATTCGTCATATTTCCCGTATATTTGTATATTTATTAAATACGTCATTTATAGGGTTATTGTAACATATATTCTCTTAGTCTTATAAAGAAAGCCGTTAAGTAAGCGCGGAGAAATGATGAAACCCGAGTGAGTTGGAGAAGTTTTCGAGTGGGGCTTACTCAAATTCTGGTGAGTAAACATGAATTCGGTCGAACTTTAGTCTGTTTGCGACTATCGACAGCTTAAAGAATAAATAGCAAACATATTATATTTTTCCAGGAACCAAAAATACCCTTCCGCATATAGTAGAGAAGGGTATTGCTTAGTGGCTATACATATCTTTCAGTCCCAAACTTATTTCTAGTGCCTGATCGATCTTTTTCATCATGCCATTATCTAGTTTTGTAATTTTATCTGTTAATCGTTGCTTATCTAGTGTTCGGATTTGTTCCAGCAAAATAACTGAATTACGATCAAATCCATATCGTTTCGCGTTTATTTCCACATGTGTAGGAAGTTTAGCCTTTTGTATTTGAGCCGTAATCGCAGCGACAATAACCGTAGGACTAAATCGATTTCCAATATCATTTTGCAGGATCAATACTGGGCGCACGCCACCCTGTTCCGATCCGACGACTGGGGATAAGTCGGCGAAATAAACTTCGCCTCTTTGAACGATCAAATTATTACACCCCTATCACAGAGCGCTCTAAGGTGTTTTCAGCCTCCTCTTCGGCCTGGAAAGCTTCTGAAGCAATTGTAAGATTAATGCGACCCATTTCCTCATAACCACGCTGCATTGTTTCATGAATTTGTTGGATATGCTCATTTTTCTTATGTTCTAAAAAGCTTCTTGTTGCTTGACATATGAAATCACTTAAGTCACTATTTTCATATTTCATTAATCCATCCACCTCATTTAACAAGTTTTTTGGTATTTTCACTAAGATCTCTTGTATGCTCTCTGACAAAACCTAAGCACCTCCGCGAACTGTTGAACGAATTCCAGAAAACAAATCACCATTTCAGCAATAGATAGTTCGTTTTCCTTATCATCGGTTTCATGATGAATATTATATTATTTCTCTCTCGTACTTCACACGAAATTCATATTCAATACTATCATTGAATACACTGGTTTGCAAAGGGTTCTGACAATTTTTTTCGAAAAAGTATCATTTTGTCGTTTAATTATTTGTTTTCGTGGTAGAAAGAAGTGTTCTTTACATTATTTAGGTTATTCCATACGATCAATAGCCTTTTTAAAGCGACCCTTTATATATCCGTGGGATTCGCTTGTTAATCGTGCATGGTATTTCGTAATTGATCGTATCCAAGTAATCTGCAACATCATCCATTTCAATGACTGCATGATCTTGCTTTCCAATTAACGTTACCTTTGTACCTACTGGATAATCTTTATCCAAACGTATCATTGTCTGATCCATACATATTCTTCCCACAATTTGTTGTGGTTTCCCATCGATCAGAATCGAAAACCCCTGTAATTTACGAAGCCAGCCATCTCCATAGCCAATCGGAATAGTGCCAATCCATTCATCTGTTGTCGTTTGGTATGTCCCCCCATAACTGATTGATTCACCGGCGGGTACCCGCTTCACATGAATCAGTTTACTATGCATGGAGAATGCTGGTCTCAATGCAATATTTTCTTCCTGTTTCACTGCTTTAGACGGGTATAAACCATACATAGAAATACCAAACCGGATATAATCATACATTTCCTTTGGTAATCGTAAAGATGCCGCGCTATTGCCGATGTGCACATCAATCGGATGTGGCCATAGCCGTTTAAATTCGGTTAATAATTTTTCAAACCGTGCCCGCTGCTCATTAAAATAAGATAAGTCCGTATCATCTGCAGAAGCGAAATGTGTATACACTCCTGTTAAATATATGCTTGGATTACAATTTAATTCATCCAAAACTTGTTTTAATTCATTTTCTGTACGGATTCCGACTCTGCCCATCCCAGTATCCCACTTCATATGCAGGTTCAGTTTTTTGTTAAACGTCAACTTATTTACTTCCTGGAGCCATTCTTTTTGATAAAATGTTAAAGTGATAGCTGCTTCTGCAGCTATTTGCGTTGCTTCAGGGGCCACCCAGCCGAATACCAATATCGGTGCATCGATTCCGGCCTCACGTAGGACAAGTGCTTCCTCCAGCAGTGCTACAGCAAGCATTTTTGCGCCAGATTGCAGTGCGGTTCTGGCAACTGGAACGCTTCCATGACCATAAGCATCTGCTTTAATTACAGCAATGATATTCGTGTCTTGGGGCAATGTTTCTCTCATTCTTTTTATATTATATTCAATTGCATTCAAGTCTATCTCTACCCATGTGTCCCGAAAAATCCCATCTGTCACAACAATGCGCTCCTTTTCTAATAAATGTGTATGTCTTATTATTCCGCTTTCTGAGATCACTGTCAAATTGAAATCGCCTAGCGTTATTTTCATATACTTTTGTTGCTATTGATATAAAACGCGATGTAACTTCTATCCATATAGATCTGTAACGCTGATAATGGAACAAGTTACTTAAGCGACCGCATCCCGAATACACTTCGCTTTCCAGGGGGGCTGATGAGCCTCCTCGTGCTTAGGCACGAGGCCACTGAAAAAGTAAAATATAGCACTAAAATATGCGGATCTACCATCGCATCTTCGAATATACTGCGCTTTCCGCGGGCGAGTGTCGAGTCTCCTCGGACTACCGTCCTGCGGGGTCTCGTCGATCTCTTACTTCCCGCAGGAGTCTCCGTATATTCGAGATGCTAGATTAAGGTGAAAAGCAATATTTTTAAAAATCTACCACTTTTTCAGTGGGCTCCTTAGGCACTGCGGGGTCTCACCGATGCCTTTGCTCCCCCAGGAGTCTCCGTGTATTCGGGATGCTGGTATAGCGTTTGCCAATAGCAGAATTCATTAGCTGAATGAAATGACAAAGAACGCTTTACTAGTCCAGGTGAGTGGAGGCGGTGACTCCAGTGGGAATAGCACGTGTCCGAAGACCCCGCAGAGTGGTTTTCTCGAGGAGACTGAGGCCGTGCCTACGGAAAGCATCCGCCCGGATCGATCCCGGACGGCAGCAAGAGCACACCTTTTTGAAAATCGATCCGATCCTACGTCGCAGTTTTTACCTTCTTTTAAGACCCATCACTAAGAAAAACAACTTTTTTTCGGTGGGGGAGAACCAAGGGTGTGGTCCCAATCTTTTAGAAAACAGCCTTAAAATAACAGTGTTAATAATTTCTTAGAAAACTTGGCATATGCCTTAGTTGCACTTATGCAGTAAGAAAGTAGTTATGCTTTTTTAACTGCTAAAAATGATTTTCCCAAAATAAAAAGCAGACCCCCTCTCCATCATGCGAGTCTGCTTTTCCATAATTATTCACGTTATTTCGCTTCTTTACGCTGGACAGATTGTGCTACTTCAACTAATTCTTCCTTCGTTAGTTCTTCACTTGCTAGAGTAAAATCAACGCCGTCATTTGTCCATTTGAGTGTATTACCTGAAAGTGCTGCGATCGTGTGTCCTAAGTTCACGATATCTCCCTTCAGCTCTTGTGGAGAGGATAGTGTTGGTTGAACGTCCCTTTTCTCTTCGACAATCGTAAAGTTTTTCTCACCGGAAAAGGTTAGAATGACCCGCTTGCCATCAGAAATTTCTACTTCTTTTCTCTCCTCTAGTTCTGCTCCTGCCATATAATCCGGGAATAAGACGGTTAATGTATCATCTGTTTCCTCTCCGGAGACAGGGGCATCGACATCACTGCTTGCCATATTTTTGTCCATTGTAAAATCGTCTTTCTCAAAACCTGGCTTCGTATCAAAGCTTGAAAACTTCACTTCTACTAAAACCTTTTTGTCTTTATCCAATACTTTTACCAATTCAGGTGTATATGTCTTTTTGTTAAAATAAACTTCTTGGAAAGGCAAATTGTTATTGCTTTGATAATTCGTTTTCGTTTTAAAGATATAATGCTTGTCAGTTGCTTCAAATGCCGCATCTTTGTCACTGACCACATCGTTTACGAGTGACTGGTATAAATATGGCTGACTGCTGTTTTCCGGCCATTCTGTTTGAAACTTAAAGCTTTTCTCCAATGCTGGCGTGAGCACAAATACACCATCTTCATTTTTTAAAATGATTTGATTGCTCTTTTTATCCTGGTTATCCGATAAAGCCACCCGGTAGAAATCTTTTTTCTTATACCACGTGTCAATGTTAAACTTTTGCGGTGCATCGCCAGTGTTCATATCCATTTCAGCTTTTGCTTTATATCCATCCATTGCTTCCATGTTATTCTCCAGCTTTTCAACCACTTGTTCCTGTGACTTTTCACCACATGCGGTCAACACCAGAATTAAACCAAAAGCAAGGACAACCCAAATACCAATCTTTTTCTTCATGAACATATCTCCCTTGTCTCAATACATTCAACAAAGGGGAACTTTATCACTGCATCTATCAAGAAATCGTACGATATACTTGTGAAATATAATGGATCACATCAGTTGCCAGGAGATCATAATAGGAATGGTTAGCTGCTACTGCTATATCTGCAGCTTTACCATGAACGTAACATGCGTTGCTAAGAGCCTGGAATATACTTTGATCCTGCATGACCATCGCAAGCGTGACCCCCGTGAGTACGTCTCCACTGCCACCCTTGGCAAGGCCCGGGTTGCCGGTAAGACTCACGGCCTGCTGTCCCGAGGGCTCAGTAATGATCGTATATGCTCCTTTTAATACAACAAACACACCATATTGTTTTGCAAATAGGGCCGAATAATGAAAAGGTGATGTTAAAAGTGCTGCAATAGAAATATCAAGCAGCATGGCCATTTCCCCGGGATGTGGCGTCACAATTGTCGGGTGTTTCCTTTTCTTAAGCGTCTCCCCGTGAGTTTTCACATGTGTCAATCCATCTCCATCAATAATTAGGGGACATGCTGCCTCCTCTATCACACGCTTCACCAATTCCTCAGTTTCCGGATTTCGTCCCATCCCAATGCCAATCGCGATCGCGTCATAAGCATTCACTGATAGAGGGGTACTGTTGGTTAACCAGCCATCCTTAGCCGAAATCGTCTTATACATTGCTTCTACACACTCCGAGGCAATCATTTGTCTTACCTTTTCGGAAGTACCAGCAGTAATTAAGCCCGATCCAGCTTTTAATGCTGCTTTTATTGCCATAAGCAATGCACCCGGCATCTCTGAACTGCCGCCAATAACCATTCCCCTACCATGGTCTCCTTTGTGAGCGTAGCGACTTCGAATAGGCATTTTCCGCTTAAACTGATCATCCGTCCATACGTACCGATTCGCGATTGTTTGAAAAAACTGTGGTGGAATGCCAATTTCCACACTTTTCCAGATGCCATAAAAGGATGCGGTATGTTGAAGAAATGCACTCATTTTCGGTGCTCCTACAACAATTGTATGGTCAGCCTGTACCGCTGTAAAATCTGTTATACCCTCGTCAGCTGGTAATCCGGATGGAATATCCACTGCAATAACAAGCGCTTTTGATTGATTTAACAGACTAACAATAGCCGCTTCTCTTTCACGTAATTTCCCTTTCATACCGATCCCTATCATTGCATCGACCACAATATCCGCATGATTCACGAGATCCTGCAGGCCATCCACATCACCTAGCAACGACACTTTACCATAAATTTTTTCATAGATTTGTTTGTGATATAGTGCGTCACCGGTAATCTTTTCATTTGGGACAACTTGGATGATATCTGCTACATACCCTTTGTTACGTAATGTCCGCGCGATAACAAATCCATCACCACCATTGTTTCCCGCTCCCGCCAGAACCCGGATCGAATTGGACTTTTCAATGATCGCTTCGACCTTCTCACTAATTGCTCTCCCGGCATTTTCCATTAACAACTTGCCGTCCACACCTATTTCACCAATTGTATAATCATCGATATCGTACATTTCTTTTGCGGTGACAATATACATTTCGTTCCCTCCTGCCCGCACTAAAATATATGAGACAACCTTACCATTTATGCATTTCCTTCTTTCACTTCGATAACAACTTGGGCAACTGCATAGTCATGACTATGTGTAATAGAAATAAAGATGCTATCCTTTTCATATCCCTTTGCTTTTAATACAGGGGCGCCGTTTTCTCCTGCTATGATCTCTATATGTTGAAAGCTTAATGCGCCAATACCCGTGCCAGTTGCTTTAGCAAATGCTTCCTTTGCAGCAAACCTGCCAGCGAGATATTCAATTTTCCTTCGCTCGGTTGGTAACTCATTAAACACTGTCGTTTCATTTTGTGTTAAAATTCGATTAGCGAAACGATTATTTTTCTCTATACTTTTTTTAATTCGGTTTAATTCAATGATATCTATTCCAATACCTTTGATCATCTTTTTTCTACCCTTCTTTTGAAAATCAGAAAATGTTGTATCCATTCATATGATCTATTTAACTACTTATACTAATCATACCCGTTATGATCTAAAATAAAAAATTTCCTGCAGGGGGATTCCTATGTTTATTAGAAACGAACGCAGTGTAAAAGAATTTATCCGGTACTATCCGCTTGTCAGCGCGTTAGTCATTATCCACTTGGTTTTATGGCTGTTCATCGATTTCCTCCAGTTGCCATTGGCTCATGATTTGTTTAACTGGGGAGTAGGTAATAATTATCTGATTAGTGAGGGAGAATATTGGCGCTTGATCACCCCGATATTTTTACATGGCGGATTAACGCACGCCTTATTTAACTCATTCTCCCTTGTTTTATTTGGACCCGCTTTGGAACAGATGCTAGGAAAAACAAAATTTATAGTTGCCTATTTCGGTGCTGGCTTAATTGGCAACATTGCTGCTCTGCTTATCGCGCCGCCTAGCTATTCTCATGTCGGGGCATCCGGTGCCATTTTTGGTCTGTTTGGCATCTATGTATTTATGATCTCGTTCCGTAAGCATTTAATCGACCCGGCAAATGGTCAAATTGTAATGACGATTTTTATTATTGGGTTGGTGATGACTTTCCTCCGTCCAGGTATCAACATCTATGCACATGTGTTTGGCTTTATCGGTGGGTTTGTTTTGGCGCCACTTGTATTAACGAAAAGCGTAGTAGGCTTTTCACCATGGAGAAACGTAAGGAGACAGGACGATCATTCCATCCAATTTGATCCCAATCGCTGGAATAAAAGACGCATATCACCAAAACTAAAGAAAAATATCATATGGGTTATTTTAGGGATTCTTGTTGTGTTCGGTATACTAGGTAGATTTATCCGTTAATATTTATATGTTATAAGCTGTTAGCGTATAGTTTGTTGTTAATCACCCTTTATCATACCGCGACGGAAATAAGCTCGCTTTTGGTGTCTTTCTTGCCTAGCCTTTTTCGACGCACCGGAAATGCTAATACAGGCGTTATCACAAATGTTTTCGGTGGGACGAGTTAGCGCAGTCCAAGGACGTGACCATTTTTAACCGACGACACGCCGGAGTCTCGCATATTTCTCCTGCTGGTGAGCATTCATTTATAGATGCTCTGAGCGGCACGAATACACGTGGACTCCTGTGGGAATAGTGGCCAGAGTGAGACCCCACAGAACGGAGTTCGAGGAGGCTCACGGGTCACCCACGGAAAGCGGAGTGTAATCGTGCCGCGGTCTGAATAACAATAATCTTTTTAAAAAACCGGTCGCGTTGACTGGTTTTTTTATTTGTCTTAATCCCTTTCCGGGCAAGTGGTATATTGCCGTAAGTTTTAGCAAATAATGAACTATAAAAGCCAATCGTTTTTCGAAAGGATGTTTCGGTTCAGATGATAGGTAAAAGTGTTCCAAGAAAAGAAGGCAAAAACAAGGTGACAGGTGCAGCTAAATATACAGCTGATTTTACAGCTCCTGGATTATTACACGCTAGCCTACTTACAAGCCCACATGCACACGCTAAGATCAAATCAATCGATCTATCTGAAGCAGAAAAATGCCCTGGTGTCAGAGCGATTGTAATCGGGCAGGATATTCCTGTATTAACAGGAACGACTGTGGAAGATCGACCAATACTTGCTTTAAATAAAGTCAGGTATTTCGGTGAGCCTATAGCTGTCGTTGTTGCTGACAGTGAGCATGAAGCCCAATCAGCTTGTCAACAGATCAACGTTACCTACGAGCTCTACCCTGTGGTCAATTCGGTTCATCAAGCCTTGGAAAGCAAACCTATCCTGGTTCATGAACAGCTAATGAACTATACCCAGGTACAAAAGATACAACCGGAAGCGAACTCTAACATCGCTAATCAGATCAAAGTTAGAAAAGGTGATATTGATGTTGGGAGAGACCAGAGTGAAGTAACAATGACTGCGGATTTCTCATTTCCTCCGTCCGACCACGCTGCAATGGAAACTCGCTCCGTACGTGCGGAGCTGCTACCGAATGGCGAAGTCCATATTCATACTTCCAGCCAAGGGCCCTTTATGGTCAAAGAATTGATTAGTAGATATTTTTTAATCGATGAAGATAAAGTAACTGTACATACACCACTCGTCGGAGGCGGATTTGGGGGAAAAGCTGCCGTTCAATTGGAATTGATCGCATTTGCTGCATCAAGGGCGGCCGGTGGAAAGATCGTTAAATTATCGAACACAAGAGAAACAGATATTACAGGTTCCCCTGGTCATATTGGGCTGGAAGCAAACGTGAAGCTCGGTGCCACAAAGGGTGGTAAATTAACGTTCGCTGAGATTCATTATAATTTTAATGCCGGTGCCTATGTGGACGAAGGATCCGATATTACTGAAATTGCGGGATTAAATTGTACCGGCCCCTATAAAATTGATCATGTATGGTGTAATTCTTTATGCGTGTATACCAATCACCCATACGCCACATCGTTTCGCGGATATGGACACGGTGAACTTACCTTCCCAATTGAACGGGCAATGGATCTGCTTGCCGAAAAGCTGCGCATCGACCCCATTGCATTCAGATTGAAAAATACAATTAAACCTGGCGATACAACACCATCACAAACTAAACTTACCAAAAGCAATATTGGCAATGTAGCGAAGTGTCTTGAACGAGTGAAAACATTAATCAACTGGGATGAGGGACAAACAGTGAACCTATCTGATCGGCTGATCAGAACAAAAGGGATCAGCTGTTTTTGGAAGTCATCCATTACACCAACCGACGCCACATCTGGTGCCATATTAACGTTTAATAAAGACGGAAGTATCAATCTTAGCTGTGGCGTTGTCGAAATCGGTCAAGGTACGAAAACAGTACTGGCGCAAATACTCGCAGAAAGATTGAAAATCCATGAGAGTAAAATTCATGTCATGATGGATGTAGATACACAGACGAATCCCCAACACTGGAAAACCGTAGCAAGTAGTTCGGTTTACATGGTGGGCAACGCCGTTTTAAGGGCGGCTGAGGATGCGATACAGCAATTATGCCAAACTGCCTCCATTGTATTGCGCTGTGAGCCAGGCGATGTTGACGTTGCAGAAGCACGCGCATTCTTGATCAGTAACCCAGATAAATATGTGAGTGTAAAAGATATTGCTAATGGCTATAAATATACCAATGGCAATTCGATTGGTGGCACAGTGATCGGCAGGGGAAACTTTATTATGAAACATTTAACATCCATCGATAAGGAAACTGGCAAAGGAACTCCCGCTTCGGATTGGACAGTAGGCGCACAAGCTGTCGAAGTTGAATTTGATACAAAATCCTATAACTATAAATTGATTCATGCTGTTTCTGTTCTCGATGCTGGTAAAGTATTACATCCAAAATCAGCCAGGGGACAAGTTACGGGAGCCATGAGCATGGGACTAAGCTGGGCAACTAGAGAGGGTTTTTCTTTTGATAAAAATGGCATCGTTCTGGATAATCAATTTCGAACCTATAAGATGCTGCGTTATGGTGAAAATCCAACTTATCTCGTGGACTTTATTGAGACGCCGCAAATTGATGCGCCTTATGGTGCACGCGGTCTTGGAGAGCATGGTATTATCGGTATGCCTGCTGCGCTTGCTAATAGCCTATCCACGGCAGCTGGCGTCCCCTTGAATCAATTACCACTCGTTCCTGAGTACATATGGGAACAGAAAAGAGGGGAAGCCAGTGATTCCAATTAACTTTGAATATCACAGACCGACTTCCATCACGGAGGCTGTTGAAACCTTTCAGCAGTTGCAGCTAGATGGGAAGGGACCCCTTTATTTTAATGGCGGAACAGAGATTATCACGCTGTTAAGGGTGAATCAGTTTTATACCAATACACGAGCTGTCATCGATATCAAGGCAATCCCTGAATGCTGCTATACCGGGTTTGAAGATGACCATTACATTATCGGCGCATCCATCCCTTTGGCACAAATCGAAACAATGGGAACGTTCCCCCTGTTAGGCAAAAATTGCAGCCGGATCGCGGATCATACATCACGAATGAAGATCACCCTCGGCGGCAATATTTGTGGGAAGATCAAGTACAGGGAAGCAGTATTACCTTTACTACTCACAGACAGCGAACTTACTATCGCGGGGCCATCCGGCCAAAGGCATGTCCCTATCCATCAGGTTTTTGATCAACATATGAACCTGGAACAAGGAGAATTCATCGTACAAATAAGGATTCCGAAACTATTTCTTGATGTCCCTTTTACCAGCAAGAAGCAGACAAAAATTGATCGAATCAGCTACTCCCTATTAACCGTTTCAGCGATCAAGACAGAACAGCAAATTCGCTTTGCATTTAGTGGCCTGTGCAATTTCCCCTTTCGTTCACAAGAGATGGAAAAAGCACTGAACCAGTGCCAGTTATCGGTGGAAGAAAGAATTACCGAGGCCATTGCGCTTCTCCCTTCCCCTATATTAAACGATTTGCATGGATCGGCTGCATATCGCACTTTTGTTCTTCGAAATACATTGGAAGAAACCATTGCGGAACTGGAAGGAGAGAGCTAATCATGAAGAAGACGATTGATTTCACTGTCAATAATGAACAAAAAAGTGTACAAATCAGATCAGCAGATACCCTGTTAATAACGCTCAGGGAACAGTTAGGACTCACCGGTGCCAAACCAGGTTGTGAGAACGGGGATTGTGGCGCTTGTACAGTTCTAGTTGATGATCAGCCGATGAAGTCCTGTTTGATGTTAACTGCTGAAACTGCCAATCGAAGTATCACAACCATCGAAGGACTGCATGACACACCAATTCAGAAAGCATTCCTGGAACATTGGGGTTTCCAATGTGGTTATTGTACATCCGGTTTTATTATGAATTGCCATGCCCTGGCTAATATTCATCCAGATGCAAATGCGTATGAAATAGAAAATTGGCTGCAGTCCAACATATGTCGCTGTACAGGTTACGAAGAGATTAAAGAAGCCATCATGTCTGTGTTAAAAACGAAAGAAGCAGGTACCTCTGGATGAATCCGGAAGTACCTGCTTCTTTTTAAGTTGTACATGTTTTGGTGGCTAGGTGACTGGTCGCGATCAACTTTTGGCCGGGGTGCTCAGTCCCTATATGAGCACCAATCCGCCAGTTGATCCGCATCTGCTACAGCCAATTCCTTCAGTGTGTAATGTTTGCCAGAACCAGATACACCGATAATCGACAGTTTCACGGTAGCTAGATCCTCTTTCCGATGCATCAAGTGCTGCATCCTTTCAAACGCCTGTATGCGCTTATGATACATGATCATCGTGATCTTATTGAATGTCCGATAGCGAACAATTAAACAATCATCTGCTATATGATAACCACCTGCCCGGAACCGCAAGTTCCCTATAACCCAGCTCAGAATCATTAAGATAACGGGAATCCAGAAAAATCGCGGAATAAAATATAATACAGCGGCTAGTGGCAACAGAAGCGGCAACAAAGCACGGATAACATAATATTTTTGCGCACGGCCCGGAAGTGCTGTCATTTCATCCTGCTGAACAGCATATTCGGGGAGAATCTCTCCAAGAAACGCATTTACTTCCGCTTTTTTCATCATTGGAAATAGGACCGTGGAAAAGTCATCCCCTTTATTTGCAACACCACCGGCAACCTCTGCAAAAACAGTCACATATCCTAAAGGCTGTCTGATCATACTTTCTTGGATACCGACAGCTTGAATCCTACTTAAAGGAATGGTAGACTGTTTTTTCTCTAAGAGGCCCCTTGTAATAAACAGCTCATTATCATTTTTCGTAATCGTAAAATTTCCATATTTGATCATCGTACCTGCAATACCGAAAAGCCAAAGTAGCACGAGCACAATGATGCCCAGCCCAATAATAAGCGTGATACTTGAACCGATAATCCATGCCAGTGTATTTTTATAATAGCTTTCCGGGATAAATTGCTCCAGCTGGGAAAAGCCAAAAAAGAAGAACGCCAAAATAATCCCCACACTGCCGGATGTCGAGCCTGCCAGAAATAATCGTTTAAACGATACAGTAAAGGATGGCTGTGGTGGTATTTCCACTTCCATATCCATTTCTTCCTGTTCCAAACCCGTTTTTTTAAGTTTGCTCCTTACCCGTTCCCCTTCAGCCAGCGTAACGGCCTTCAATGAGCCTTCCGCCCCTGATCCGCTGCCAGCTGTTTCAATTTCGACCTTTACCAGCTTAAAGATCCGATGGATAACCCCCGCCGTTAAATCGATCGACTGAATTCTATTTTTAGATATAAATCGCTTCTTCTTTACAAAAATCCCATATTCAATCCGCAATTCATCTTCAACTATCCGATACGTAAAACGATACCAGGTCAGTATACTGATCGTGATCAGCAAAATAAGAATTACTGCCAACGCCAAGATAAAATACATGAATGATACACCCCTGAAAGTAATAAACCCCAGGATAATTGCATAAATTCCTTCTCTTAAAATTCGTATAAAGTTAAATATAATTGCTGCTGGATGCAGACGCTGTGGTTTAGACATCATCTTCATCCACCCTTGCCAGTGTCGAAATCCGATCACGAAGGTCAGATGCGTCCGTTTCAAGTAATGCAGGAATTTCGTGCGTCGTCGCGGCCGTTGAAATCGTGACACTTGCCAACTGGAATTTCCTTAAAATCGGTCCTTGTTTTGTATCAACATGCTGTACTCGAATCATTGGCACCAGGGTCCTGGAGACAATCAGAATGCCATGCTGAATATAGATTTCCTGATCGAATACCTCATAACGCCATCTTCGCCACCGTAGTTTTGGCAACAGGAATACAAATACATATGTAAACAATAAACACACTATTACAGCAATTGTAACGTACCAGTACAGGAAGGAGAAAACCATGGTGACAATAAACCACGCAATGGTAAGTAACCATAATACCCCTATAAAAATGGCAGATGTTATTTTCCAAGCCTTTATCGCATCACGGGCAATCGTATTTGCAGGTGGTTGTCTCATTTTAATACCTCCGCTTTTTTTATCCTGTCCATCATACCGCATTATTGCCATTAAAAAAAGCCCCCTGTTAGGAGCTTTTTTCTGTTTATATACTAAATTAGTCTTGGCTTCTGCTGCGTTTTTGGAAATTACCTTTACGATTTCTTCCGCCTTGATGACGACCGCCTTGGCTTCTTTGCCCGTAAGATCTTTTGTTGTTTGATCTGCGGTTGTCTTTTCCTCGGCCACCTTTTACACTAATTGGTGCTACAGATGAAATTTGTACCGGCGTATCTCGGCGTTCTTTTGTCAGCATTTTTAATGCAGCTGCAATCACAGTAATTGGATCATTTTCTTGCAGTAATTCATTTGCAGATTGATGGTACGCTTTTATATCTTCTGTTTCAACTGTTTTTAAAAGCTTATCAACTGCAACTTGTTGCTGGCCACGTTGTGCATCTTGATTTGTTGGTGGCATTAAACGTTTCATTTTACTTTTTGTTGTTCTTTCAATTGTTTTCAAATGTGCCAATTCTCTAGGTGTGATAAAGGAAATCGCTTCTCCAGTACGACCTGCTCTACCTGTACGGCCGATTCTGTGTACATAACTTTCCGGATCCTGTGGAATATCAAAGTTATATACATGCGTTACACCAGAAATATCAAGTCCACGTGCAGCTACGTCTGTTGCAACTAATACATCGACACGGCCACCTTTGAATTTGTTTAATACAGACATACGTTTCCCTTGCGTCAAATCACCATGGATGCCTTCCGCACGAAATCCTCTTGCCTGTAAGCCTTCTGTAATCTCATCAACACGTTTTTTTGTTCTGCTGAAGATAATCGAAAGTTCCGGTGCATTAATGTCTAAATGATTCGTTAACGTATCAAATTTAAACTTCTCCGGAATTTCAACGAAGAATTGTTCAATGTTTTCCACTGTCATTTCTTTCGCTTTTACCTTAACTTCTTTCGGACTTTTCATCAGTTTTGAAGCAATATCGCGAATTTCCTTAGGCATTGTCGCGGAGAAAAGCAATGTCTGACGCTCTTCCGGAATACCTTTTAGAATGTCACGGATATCATCGATAAAGCCCATGTTTAACATTTCATCTGCTTCATCAAGAACCGCTATTTGCACCATATCGATCTTTACTGTTTTGCGGCGCATATGATCCAGTAATCTTCCTGGTGTTGCCACAACAATTTGCGGACCGTCCTTTAATGCACGAATTTGTCGGGTCATCTGTTGTCCGCCATAAACGGATAGCGCACGCACCCCTGTAAATTTCGCCAAACGGTTGATTTCTTCTGCAACCTGGATCGCCAGTTCACGCGTTGGCGCAACTACTAACCCTTGAATTCTTCGTAGCTTCGGATCGATTTTCTCAATCATCGGGATACCGAACGCTGCTGTTTTCCCTGTTCCTGTCTGTGCTTGTCCAATAACATCGTTCCCTTGCATTGCAAGTGGAATCGTTTCTGCTTGGATTGGTGTCGCTTCTTCAAACCCCATCTTTTCAATTGCCTTCATGATGGAATTAGAGATGCCTAATTCATTAAATTTTGTCACCTGTACGTCTACTCCTTTTATCGTAAAAAAATATTCGCAAAAGAGGCCTGCATTTTTCTCATACTTTATTTTTAAATCGTTTATCCGCCCTTGGATAGGGATAAACACCCTTATTTACGGGGAATGTAAGAACCGTCTCATTATATTCATTTTCATTGTAAAGTATTAGAAAACTGAGCTTATCGCCAAGCTTAATGGCAAAAGCCTTCGTTGACCTTATACTGATATCTAAAAAAAGTTTCCTTCCTTATCAGTGCAAAAAAAGGATTCACCCAATGTGGTAAGTGGCCTCAAAACTTATGCTTGTAACATCATAACATAAATAGCATGACGATAGCTACCAGCTGGCTTAAAAAGGTTGTTCAAAATCTGGTAAAAATAACATGTCGAATTTTTGATGTTATCCTTTTTGAACGCCGGCTTAAATGATTTTTTATCACTGCCATGATAAAATTATGTTATCTTAAATTGATCAACTAATAAAGAAGGAGGTTTTTCCGTGCGTATTCCTCCGTTTAACCCTAATATAGCGGTTGTAATTGGGGTCATATCTGTTTCCAGTTCAGCGGTCCTGGTTAAATTGGCTGATAGCGCTCCAGCTGCGATTATCGCTAATTACCGGCTACTATTCGCTGTATTGATCATGTTACCCGTTGTTTTAATGAAGTATCGTCATGAATTTCGATTTATCCATAAAAAAGATTGGATCTTCTCTATCCTTGCTGGGATATTCTTAGCTTTCCACTTTATTCTCTGGTTTGAATCGTTAAATTATACGTCCGTAGCTAGTTCTGTTGTGCTTGTCACATTGCAGCCTATTTTTGCCTTTCTGGGGACCTATTTATTTTTCAAAGAACGTTTTTCTTATGGTGCCCTAATTAGCATGATTATTGCACTATTCGGCAGTATAATTATCAGCTGGGGAGACTTTCAAATCAGCGGCATGGCTCTGTTCGGCGATATACTTGCATTGTTAGGAGCAGTTGCTGTGACGGCATATTTTTTATTTGGACAACGTGTCAGAAAGAATTTATCCTTAATGACATACACCTTTATTGTATATAGCATAAGCACCCTGACATTGATTCTCTACAATATTGGATTGCAAAATCCCTTTTTTGGATATTCTGCCAGTCATTGGTGGATCTTTCTTGCGTTAGCCATTTTTCCGACATTTTTTGGACACACATTATTTAATTGGGCTTTAAGATGGCTCAGTACTTCAAAAATTTCGATGGGAAATGTGTTTGAGCCTGTTGGTGCAACCATACTTGCCTACTTGATTCTTGGCGAGACAGTTACATGGTACCAATTACTGGGTGGAACCATCGTGGTGTTCGGACTGTTTTTATTCATTTTAAGCACAACGCGGAAAGTAAAAGTGACCATTTCCAAAAAGGAACAGCCTAAAGGATAACAATAATCCTATAATCCCATTCGCATTGCTGATATAATGTATTTAAATCATAGAAAGGTGGGTGAAGGCTTGGACATTCAACTGATGACAGATGGTGGCGCAGATATCCCAGATCACTTAAGGGAACGATCGCATATTACCATTGTCCCATTGTATTTACATTTTAGTGATGAACAACAAAAAAGTGACTTATCCGTGGACATGACAACATTTTATCAGAAAATTAAAGATAAAAAAGAACTGCCTCGATCCGCTGCGCCCAGCCCAAATGACTTTTATAATGCGTTTAAACGTGTAGATGCAAATAAGCCGATTCTCATGTTAAGTTTGAGTAAAGGGCTGAGCAGCACGTACGAAAATGCTGTTACCGGAAAAAATATGCTTCTTGAAGAATCGCCTGATCGTACAATAGAAGTTATCAATACAAAAACGGCTTCGTGCGGGATTGCACTCCTAATACAAGAAGCAACTGATAAATTAGATGCAGACTATACATTTCATTCGCTTGTCGATCACCTTCACGAGCGTGTGGAACATATGACAACACTGTTTATATTAAAAACACTTGAAAATTTAATCTTAGGTGGACGTTTGGACAAAGTAAAAGGTACGATTGCTAAAACATTAAATATTAAATTGCTGATGAAGGGGAATGACGAAGGGGAAATTGAAGTTACCGAGAAGGTTCGTGGCGACAAAAAATCAATCCGACGGTTCATCGAGCAAATCGGGGAATATACAAAGCATTTTGAGGATAAAGTTATTTCAATAACGCACTGTAATGCAGAAGAACGCGCTAAACATGTGCTTTCTGAAATACGTAAGAAATATGCCTTTAAAGATGCGTTATTAACCGAAACAGGCCCATTAATTTCCACATATGGCGGAGAAGGCGCGCTTGTTATTTCGTTTTTTAAGGATAGGTAAAGCCTGTCCACAGCGAGAAAATTTGTTGTTTTTCTAACCGATGAATTTTAAAAGCAGGTATAAACTTTGACATAATAATTGGAATGTTGATTTCCGCTACTGGCAGTCGCTTTCCGCGGGCAACGCTTCAGCTTCCTCGGAAGCAACCCCCGCTTCCTGCGGGATCTTCAGCTGTTGCTTTTCCCGCAGGAGTCGACTACCATCCGCTCCAATCAACGATTATAAATAGGGTACGGCTGTTTATCTTCACCGCGTTACCAATGCAACCCAACGACAAGTGCCGCTAAGAACGAAGCTAAAGAATCTCCTTTTATAACATTCACATAATAGCGTAGGAAATACACGAAGACTCCTGCGGGAACAGCGAAGACGATGAGACCCCGTAGCGTTCTTTGCGAGGAGGCTCAGCGCGAGCCCGCGGAAAGCGAAGTGTATTTCTGAAGCGGTAAGACAAGGAACCCAATTACGTCGCAGTTTATATCAATGGCAACTAAAGTATACGGAAACACCCTAAATAAAAAAGTGTCTGCTTTAAAAATTAGGCAGACACTTTTTTAATGAGCTACTTTCTTTTTGGTAAGGAATTCATAAACCATCGTATTCAATGTATCTTTGTCGGTTCCAAGACAGATAAGATGTTTCGATCGTTCAAAAAAAACCACTTCTTTGCTTGCAGAAGTAATTTCTTTATCTAAATAATAGGCTGTTTTATAAGGTACCATCCCGTCCTGTTGTCCCTGTGCAATCAGTACAGGTGACTCTACATCTTTTAAATGCTTTCGGGTGAAGCGAACCAATTTGAGGAATTCAATGTTCGCTTTAAATGGTACAGTTTTCAGCTTGTGCTTATAATGAATATATATTTTGTTTTCATTTAAATTTCCTCTTACGCCGTCTGCAATCATATCGCCCAGCTCGATCCCGATTTGTTTAAATGATAAAAATTTCCCGGCTGTTGCTAATAAAACGAGTTTATCGACTTTATATACAGCAGCCAAGTAAGCTGCTATCATACCACCCATAGAAAAGCCGATGAGGTATATTTCATTGTATTTTTCCTTCATTTGGATTAACGTGTTTTCTGCTGCCGTAATCCATTCTTCATGTGATGCATCTTCTAAATTGAGTCTTCTTCCATGGCCAGGTAACGTTGGTACCTCTATATGCCAGCTCGTTTCTTCTTTTAAAAACGTCGCCAAGGGATCTACCTCATATGGACCACCAGTATACCCATGGATAATTAAACATCCAATCATAATAATTCTCCTTCATAACACAGCTGCTTCTTTACTATTGTTCCTTGTTCGACAAAATTATATCAGATAAATTTAACTTTCCAGTGAAAAATAGGGCTGATTTACGAACATCAGCCTTCAACTTACGATCATTTGAAGCTTTTAATCATTGCACCGAATTGCTTTACAATTGGAGAAACCTGATGGTACGTGCTAGCTAATTGACCTACTGTAGACAACATTTTATCAAAATCAACCTGCCCATCCTGATCTTGAAAATAACCTTTAAAACCACTACCCGGATTCGAACCTTGTTGCGGATTTGAATTTGGCCCTTGGTTTGTCGTTTGGATTGGGTCCCAGTACAATGGCTGCTGCGGCTTGGCAAATTGTTCATAAGGGGTTTGTTTTAATTGTGGCGGTGGTGGGCCATTCTGCTTGGTATAGGGGTAATTGGGATGTTGTGTGTACGGGTGTTGCTGATATACATCAGGCCGGTACATTGATCCATCATTGTAATAAGGTCGATACTGCATGTATACACACACCTTTCTTGGTACATTATACTATAAACTATTCAAGTGTAATCCAATGTGTGTATGCTCGAGTAGCGCGCTTTATCCATCTTAGAACGGTTAGTTAATAAAATCATCACCTATGCCTAATGCATGATTAATGTTTTTCTCTTGAAATCCCAATATGGCATGTTCCTGGCCCTCAATAAAGGTCGCTGGCGTGCCAAATATGCCTTGCTCCTGTAAATCCTTCATATATGCCCTATTGTTTGTTACATTTTTTTCTTTATAGGAGACATTCCATTTATCTAAGTGAGTTACTAACTTTTTACACGGCAAACTATTATCGCTCACATAAATAACTACTTCTTTATTATCCATCGGTGTTCCTCCTTGATGCTGATTCGTTATATTCTTATTTACCCGTTTTTACATCGCTTAAACACAATAATTCTACATTGTTACATTAATATTACAAAATGATGGCGGAATACAACTGAATCTGTCTCCTCTACTCGAAAAAATATTCCGTTATACTTATGTCGAAGAAAATAAGTATAACGGAATTTATTTAACTTAATTTAATGAAATACTAATCAAGTACATTTTCTATCGGTGTTTCACCTTCCAATAGATCAAACACCTGATTTTCTGCCCGTGAATTGTTTAGCAAATGAACAAGTGTAGCTGCAACATCTTCCCTTGGAATTGTACCTCTTTCAGAAATATGTTCCTGTAAATTTACTTTTCCTGTACCAGTTTCATTCGTTAATCCACCTGGACGAAGAATCGTATAATTTAATCCTGACTGTTTCAAATGCTCATCGGCACGATGTTTCGCATACTGATAATGTTTGATTTGTTTTGCTTCTTTGGGGTTTCCTGCCCCCATCGAGCTGACGATCATAAAACGCTGTACGCCGAATTTTTTCGCTAAATCAGTGGATTCAATGGCACCTTCCTGATCAATAATAATTGTTTTATCTGCGCCAGTATGACCACCGGATCCTGCAGCGAAGATGACAGCATCGATTTCGTCAAATGCCTTTTCGAAGTTTTGTTCTAAATCAGCGACAACAGTTTTTGCACCGAAGTCTTCGAAATAAGCGACTTGATCTGAATCACGAACCATCGCAACCGGTTCATGTTCTGTGTCTTTTAATTTTTGAACGACCTGTTTTCCAATTGCGCCATTCGCACCAATTACTAAAACACGCATTTTATATCATCCTTCCTAATTATTGTCCATTGGGTACTATACCCGATACTTTTAGCAGAAAAACATTCTCTTCTTTATTATTTAGATATACGATTCATTTCGACAATTGTTTCAATATAAAGCATATACTTTTGGACCTTTTTATTAACCAAATAATTATTTGCACTTTTTGGTAAAATAGCCTAGTAATTTGGCGATAAATGCTATTTAATAGAGAGTAGGAAATCATTCAAAATTCATAGGGGGAACCAAAATGAAAAAAATCGTTTCTTTGATCGCTTTTCTCGGGTTAACATTCATGTTGACTGCATGCGGTAACAGTTCTGCAGATGACAAATTAGTAATGGGCTTTGTCCCATCGCAGGATTCGGAAAATATTGCTTCTTCCGTTGAACCATTGGCAGATCGATTGTCAGAAGAACTTGGGATAGAAGTTGAAGGAAAAGTAATGACCAATTTCAACTCTTTAGTTGAAGCAATGGGATCGAATCAGGTGCAAATTGGCTTTATTCCAGCATTTGGTTATGTGCTTGCAAATGAGCAATATGATGTAGAAGTTATTTTAAAATCTGTTCGTAATGGGGAAGGCTCTTATAAAGCGCAATATGTCGTACGTGAAGATTCCGGTATTGACAGCCTGGAAGATCTGAAAGGTAAAGTATGGACGTTTGCTGATAAGGGATCGACTTCTGGTTACCTGTTCCCGGCAAAACAATTGATGGATGAATTTGATTACGATTCTGCTTCCGATTTAGAGACTGACTTTTTCAGTAATCTGATTGAATCTGGTGGCCATGATACGGCTGCACTTTCCGTTCTGAATGGTGATGCGGATGTAGCGACAACATTTGATGACGTGCGTGAAAATTTGGAAGAAGAATATCCGGATATTAAAGATGATTTAAAAGTCATTGACTATACGGATGCGATACCAAATGACACGATTTCCGTCACGAAAGAGTTAGATGACGACATGGTTAAAAAGATTAAAGAAGCGTTCCTCTCCTTTAATGATGATCAGGAAATGATAGACATCATGCATGAAGTCTATACTTGGGATGCAATAGAAGAAGCGGATGATAGTGAATATGAAATTGTAAAAGATACTTACCATCAATTCCGTGACATTATTGATGAAGAATAGGCCAATCATTCTTCTAGATTAAATCTTATACCAAAAGAGGGGATAGTTTATCTCCTCTTTTATACGGATAAAGTGAAACTTCATTCAGTGAGGATTTTACCGTCCGCCAAACTACGATAAAAGAGCGTTTGAATGCAAGACAAAAAGCAAGTAATGGGGGATTACATATGATTGAATTTAAAAATGTCGGTCTAAAATATCCAAATGGAACAGAAGGTTTAAAAAATGTAAACGTTACGATAGGTGACGGTGAATTTGTCGTCATTGTCGGTTTGTCTGGTGCAGGAAAATCAACATTTATTCGCAGCATCAACAGACTCGTTAAACCAACTTCCGGCTCACTCCTTGTAGATGGAGAAGATATTCTAACGTACAATGGTTCCCATTTACGTAAATTACGAACTAAAATCGGTATGATCTTTCAAAATTACAATCTTGTTCATCGATCCAATGTGTTGAAAAATGTACTTGCCGGCAGACTTGGGCATACAGGGACACTACGCTCCATTTTAAATTTGTATTCCAAAGAGGATCTTGGACTTGCTTATGAAAGCCTACAGCGTGTCAATATTGCAGAGAAGACCTACAACCGGGCCGATGAACTAAGTGGAGGGCAACAGCAACGTGTTAGTATCGCACGCGTGTTAACACAAAAGCCTGCTTATATTCTTGCAGATGAACCAGTAGCATCGCTTGATCCACCTACCTCGCACCAGGTGATGACTTACCTAAGGAAGATTAACCAAGAGGACCATATAACAACGATTGTCAATTTGCACTTTATCGATATGGCAATGGAATATGCGGATCGTATTATCGGGATGCGTGCAGGTGAAATTGTATTTGATGGACCTGCATCCGAAGTTACAGAGGAGACATTTGAAGAAATATACGGTCGAAGCATACGCGAGGATGACAAGCTGAAGGAGGGAGACCAATCGTGACCAAGCAACCAGATATGACACGTGCTGAGAACATCACTTCCCTCTACCCTAGGAAAACAAAAATACAGGTCACAATCATTTTGTGTGCTGTTTTAGGGTTTTATCTTTTCAGTATGTTCTGGACGCAGAATCAAATGGTAGGCGGGTTTGGCAATGCGCTTGGTAACATGAAAGTCGTCATTGAGAAGTTCTTTCCGCCAAACATGAAGGTACTACCTAATATTTGGGGACCAATGTCACAAACGATTCACATGGCAATTGTTGCTACAACCATTGCTACAATACTGACAATCCCCTTGGCGTTGCTATCATCCCAAAACATAACGTCATCCAAATGGGTTTATCATATTACGAGAACATTTTTAAATATTTTGCGGACCATTCCCGACTTAGTACTTGCTGTGCTTTTTGTTGGTCTGTTTGGTGTCGGAATCTTCTCAGGTATTCTCGCATTAATCATATTTTCATTGGGAATTCTAGCCAAACTTATTAGTGAAACGATCGAAGCTGTTGATATGGATCCATTAGAGGCAATGCGAGCATCCGGCGGTAATACGTTACAAGTTATCTTTTTTGGATTGGTTCCGCAGATTTTGCCACAGTTTACATCGTTCGTGCTTTATGTATTTGAAATCAATATCAGGGCATCCGTCGTACTTGGTCTGGTAGGTGCGGGTGGTATCGGTTTGATTTTGGATCGTGAATTGCAATTCTATAATTATCCAAACGCAATGGCGATCATTATTATGATCTTCCTTGTTGTTATTGTTGTCGAATTTATTAGTAATAAAATAAGGGAGGCGCTTATCTGATGACTTCCTATAATTTACCTCCCAAAAAAGATGTATCGTTATGGAAACGAGCAAAGTTTATTTTAATTACACTTATTGTAATTGCGATCTATGTTTGGACTTTTCTAGGGATAGATATTAACTGGGGACGTGCAGTAGAACGAGTTGTGCAAAACTTCGGCATCGTCATTCCTAAGCTGTTCAGTCCAGATTGGTCTGTAACAGGAGAAGTTGCCATGAAAATATTGGAGACGATATTTATTGCTTTTGCTGGAACCTTGATGGCATCCATTCTCGCTATTCCATTAGGATTTTTAGCTGCTAAAAACATGACCAATCGAGGGATAGCTCAAGTAATGAAGTGGATCTTATCTGCCAACCGTTCATTTCCGGAACTGATTTTGGCGATCCTATTTGTCGTTGCAGTTGGACCAAACGCATTTGCTGGGGTACTTGCGATTGCCATTCATTCAACAGGCATGCTTGGTAAGCTGTATTCTGAGGTCGTCGAGTCTATTGATATGCAAGTGGTAGAAGCGATGGAAGCAAATGGAGCCAATAAAATACAAGTGCTCTTTTATGGTGTGATCCCACAGGTCATTCCAGAATTCCTATCGTATGCCATTTACCGCTTCGAAATCGATATCCGGGCATCATCCGTGCTCGGTATTGTTGGTGCCGGCGGAATTGGTACAATGATTATCTTTGCATCGATCAACAGGAATTGGAATGAAATGGGATTGATTTTATTGGCCATTATTATCGTCGTAACAATCATCGATAATGTTTCTTCTAGAATTCGCAGAAAAATTGTATGATCTAAAACCATGGCATTCACCTAAAAGCTTGGTGTGTGCCAGGTTTTCTAAGAAAGGATGTACGGATTGCAAACAAACAAAACAAAACTAACACTTTTATATACGAGCGATATACATGGAAACGCCATGCCTATTTTATATGGTACAAACGAAGCAGCAGATATCGGGCTTGCTAAATATGCGACGGTTGTAGCGCAGGCACGTCAGCAAAAAGATCATTTACTTGTACTGGATAATGGTGATCTCATTCAAGGGACACCTTTGATGACGCATTATGTGAAGGAATATACGGATCAAATAAATCCTATGGTAGGGATTATGAACCAAATTGGCATCGATGCAGGTGTGATTGGCAATCATGAATTTAACTTTGGTTCACAGGTTTTAGCTGACGCCATTGCATCCTCCAATTACCCATGGATCTCGGCAAATATTTTAGACGAAGCAACCGGGAAACCTGAGTTTGGTCCACCATACATAATAAAGGAATTATCTAATGGTGTTAGGGTTGCGATTGTTGGTGTGACTACACACTATATTCCAAATTGGGAATCGCCAAACCACATACAAGGGATTCAATTTGCGGACGCATTTACGACGTTACAGGAATGGGTGCCATATATCCGTGAAACCGAACAGCCCGATATATTGATTGCTTCCTATCATGGCGGCTTTGAATGTGATCTAGAAACAGGTGAACCAACGGAGTCGTTAACAGGAGAAAATCAGGGCTATCAAATGTGCGAGGAAATACCTGGTATCGATATTCTGCTAACTGGACACCAACACCGGAAATTAACCGGCATGATCAATGATGTACTCGTTATTCAGCCTAGTAATAACGGTCAAATGTATGGCGAAATTCAGATCGATCTGGAAAATCAAAAAGATGGCTGGACGATCATCAATAAACAAGCAGCACTGCACACGTTGGAAAATGTCGCATCAGATACAGGCATTATCCACTACATGGAGGAACTAGAGGCCTCCACACAAAAATGGTTGGATCAGCCAATCGGTTATATTGACGGTGACATGTCCATTGACGATCCACTGCGGGCGAGAATTACCAAGCACCCATTTATCCAGTTTATCCAGCAGGTGCAAATGGACGCCAGTGGCGCAGACATTTCGGTAACAGCGCTATTAAACAACAATACAACTGGTTTTAGCAACACCGTTACCATGAGAGAAGTTGTTTCCAATTACATGTATCCCAACACGCTTGTCGTGTTGGAATTGACTGGGGCAGATATTAAAGCAGCACTGGAAAAAAGCGCCAAATATTTCACACTCGATGAGGACGGGAAAATCATTGTTAATCCAACTTACCTCACGCCAAAACCACAGCATTACAATTACGACATATGGGAAGGAATTGATTATACGATCAATATAGCCAATCCACCTGGTTCTCGAATTGAGTATGTGTCCCATCACGGAAAGCCATTGGAGAATGATGGCACCTATCATGTTGTAATGAATAATTATCGGGCATCAGGTGGTGGGAATTACGATATGTTTAAAGGCAAACCGATTATGAAAGACATCCAGCAGGATACAGTGGAATTAATCGCGGCCTATTTTGAACAGCATCCAACGGTGAAAGCGGATGTTGGAGAGAATTTTGTGGTGAAGGCAGAATAAGGGGAGGAGCGCATGGATGCGCGAGTGGAGCGCATGGATGCGCGAGTGGAGCGCCCGGACGCGCGAGCGAGTTGGAACCTCGGTTGCGCGACCGGTGATTAGCTATTTTCATCCTTTAACGCATCCACATATTGTTTTCCTTCTAAAAGCGAAAGACCCAGTGCTTCTCTCGCTTTCTTAACTGCTTTGATATCTTTACCTTCTTTGATGAGTTGACGCAAATCATCGTTTATTGGATCTTCCGGCAGATCCATCTGTTTACGCATTTGTTCTAAACTGTTTTTCATTCCATTCATACGATCTTGCATTTTAGAAACTGTAAGCAGTAAATATATGATCCCTACTAATAATACGACTTCTATAAAAGAAACAGACATGGCGCATCCCCCTTTGTTAACTATTTTTGATATAACAGATCCTAATTTGATATTAACACTATTCAGTCGAATCATTAAGCCCTTCTGCATATTTATGGAAAAGAAAAAAGGTCCACATTCATAAACGAATGTAGACCCTTATCATTTCATCCTATCAATCATCTCTCTCAATCGATACGACTAACACTTCACCAGTATATGCGTCAATTTCCACTTCAGCCTCGTCCTCGCCTTTTTCTATTTCAACCTCATAAATAAGACGCCCATCTTCTTCCTCTAGTTCCACTTCATCGACTTCCCCTGAGAATTGCTCCAATGCAATTTCGATTGCTTTATCCACGCTAATGACGGCATTCTTTTTTTCTGCTGATTTCGATTTGCCATTACTGTCTTGCTTTTCGGACTGTTTTTTTTCCTTTTTCTTATCTGGCTCTGATTGCTTTTGATTGTCTTGTTTCTTTTTATTTGCTTGTTGCTCTTTTTCTTTCTCTTTTTTTTCAGCCATTTTTACTTGTTCTGGATCTGATGTTTCCTTCAGTTCAATTACTTCTCCCGTATCACTTTTCAACGTTAAGGCATATTTTCTTACATCGTTTTCAATGTCTACTTTATATACTGATTTGTTTGCTTGCTTTTCCAAATTAATGTTTTTAATTTCTCCAGGATATTGACCGGTTACCATTTCCTCGATCTCTTCTTCTGATAAGCCGGAGTCCACTTGTGATGCATTGGAATGATATATCCCCACCCCTAGAATAGCTGCCGCCGCGATTGTACCAACTGCCATGACTATTTTTTTCTTCATTTTGACTCCTCCTCGCTTACTGATACATTTATTCTATCGTTCATGAATGAAAGTACCCTGTGAGTAAGATTAGAAATTGCTGAGAAAGAGATTAGTTTCCCATTGCTAGTGGCAACTTCAGGGTAAACGTTGTTCCTTCTTCCAATTTGCTTGTGACGGATAAATCTCCCTGATGGAGTTCCGCAATCGATTTTGCAATCGAGAGACCCAGTCCAGTTCCACCTGTCTCCCTCGTTCTTGCCTTATCAATTCTATAAAAGCGATCAAATATATGAGCCAAGTCATCCTCAGGGATTCCTTTTCCATAATCCGTCACTTTTATAATTGCCTGTTGATCATGTTCAAAGACCATTAATTTTACTGCATCTTGGCTATATTTCAATGCATTATCAATCAGTATATAAATAATTTGCTGCAGTTGATCCTGGTTGCCTTTCACATGTATTCCATTCACCATTTGATGAAATTGAATGTCCCGTTTATAAGCACCAGCAAAAGTCGCAATCGTTTCCTCACAAAGTGCTGCAAGATCGACTTTCTCCATCAATGATTCATTTTTATTCTTTGCTAGCAATAGCATCTGCTCAACTAGCTTTTGCATACGATCTGCTTCTGATTCAATTGCTTGAACAGATTCATTCAATACTTCTGGGTTTTCCCTTGCCCGGCGATCAAGCAACTGTGCATAACTTTTGATAATTGAAATGGGTGTTTTTAATTCATGGGATGCATTAGAAACAAAAATCTCCTGTTTTTCAAAGTTTGCTTTTAAATAGTCAATCATTTCATTAAATGTGCTTTCCATTTCATATAGTTCATCACGGGAACGGTTTTGCACATCAATTTTTTTCCAATCTTTATTTCTGATATTTTCTTTCATTGTTTGGATCAATTTCTGGATGGGACTGAGTAAAAATCGACTTAATAGGCCTCCTGCAATAATCGTTGGTAATAGCATAATCACAGAGACTGCAACCAATACATAAAATAATGTTCTCATGTCTTCCTGCAATCCTAACAAATGGTTAGACACTTGCAGCGTGACAATCTCACCATCTTTCCAAATCATCGGCCTTGCAATGACAGCAACCTTTATACCATCACCATCTGTAATGATCTGCTGTGATTCGTTTACGGTAAATGTTATTGGCAGGTCGGTGTATTCTTTTTGTTTATATTGTGTGACAGAAACCTTACCATCCTCATGTATCACACGGATCATCCCATGCACTGGCAAAAAGGCATCTAAAAGTTCTCTCGCGACGATATCTGGATTTGCGTTCAACGTTCTTACAATCATATCCGTCTGCTCTGATAATTGTTCAAGATCCCGATCGGATGATATTTTGCTGAACCAAAAGTAAATCGATATAGTAACAAGTAAAATTAAAATAAGCATAAATAAACTGGAGAACAGTTGTATTTTTGTTCGAAGTTTCATTGAACCTGATCCTTTACTGTATAACCTACTCCTCTAACGGTTTGGATATAGGCGCGGTCATGTCCTTTATCAATCTTCTGTCTTAAATAACGAATATAAACATCGACGACATTCGTATCTCCAAAATAATCAAAACCCCACACCTGTTCAATTAGTTGCTCTCTCGTAAGAACAATGTTTTTATTTTTCAACAAACATACGAGCAGATCAAACTCACGAGGGGTGAGCTCAATGCTTTGCTCCGCACGTTTTACTTCATGTCCACTCAAGTCAACCTGTAAATCCCCGACACTCAGTCGTTCCCCATTTGCCTGCTGTATGGACGGTTTTCGTAAATGAACCCTAATACGTGCGAGCAGTTCTTCAATTTGAAACGGTTTTGTTATATAGTCATTTGCACCTAAATCAAGTCCGCTTACTTTATCATGAATCTCATCACGTGCCGTTAACAAGATAATTGGTGTACTTTCATCTGTTCTTCTGATCCGGCGCAGCACTTCCATCCCGCTTAATTCAGGAATCATAATATCTAACAGCACCAGATCCCAATCTTTTTCTTCCATTAATCGTAGTGCATCTTTTCCATTATCCGCAATTTCCGTTGTGTAATTTTCATATTTTAACTCTAATTGTAAAACCCTGCTTAATTTATGTTCATCTTCAACAATTAAGATTGCTGGCTGCTCCATTTTCTCCACCTGCTTTATCATATCACTGCTTTTACTATAGCATAAATACATGTATCTCTTAATTCATTGCTGTCTATTGCAATGGAATCATGATAATGAATACCCTCTAAAGTGAATCCTAATCTTTCAGGGATGACTCTGCTTTTGTGGTTCTTTGCATCACAACGAATTTCCACGCGATTTGCTTTTAATTTCTGAAAGGCAAAATTTGTTACTCCCTTAACTGCTTCTGTCATATATCCTTTCCCGCTCTCCCTACTATCAATCCAATAGCCAATTTCAAACTTCGGCACTTGCCAGTCGATGCGATGCAGGCCAGTGGATCCGATAAATTGCCCGGTTTCACGATGGAAAATATGTAAACGTAAATCTGTTCTTTTTAAAAACTCGCTATGGGCTTTTCTGACGTTTATTTCTGTCTCTTCGAATGTCTGTTCACCTTGCGCGAATGGCAGCCATTTTTTCAAATCCAATCTGCTCGCTTGAATTGCCTGATAAAGCGCCCGGCCATCACCAGGCAATGGCAACCGAATCAACAGGCGTTCTGTATAAAATTCATGAGGAAAATCCTGTAATATGGGATGTTGCATCAGACATGTCTCCTTCGATGTAAATTTCTTTCTATTATACGATTTTCTACGTAAAATTGCGATAGGCGGACATGTAGGATTTGAATTGGAATAACCGGAGTATTTTGGTGATGGACGATCAACTTCGAAGTCACTATGCAAAATCAAGGTTAAGATCGCAAAAGCGCAGTCCCCAACCAAATGCTTTACATTTTGAAAGGGACTGCGCATATTCTTGTTATTCAATCAAACAATAAAGAGTTGTATATCAACCATAAAGGTAGTGATCAATTATTGTCTTTTTCCTGGGAATTATTGTTGCACTATCCCTACCGCTGTCATTATCGTTTTTCTTATCTTTACTGTTATGTTCGTTGTCGTTACTGTGATCGTCCTTTTTATCCTTTTGTTCATCTGAATCTTGATTAGATTTTTCTTTATCCTGTTCATCTTTTTGTTTTTCGTTTTCCGTGTCTTTTCCTCTATCAGATTGCTCCTCGTCTTGTTTATCTTCTTGCTTTTCTTCTTCCTCTTGATCAGATTGTTCTTCGTCTTGTTTATCTTCTTGTTTATCTTCTTGTTTTTCATTCTCCTCTTGATCAGATTGTTCTTCGTCTTGTTTATCTTCTTGTTTTTTGTCTTCTTCTTGATCAGTTTGTTCCTCGTCTTGTTTATCTTCTTGTTTTTCATCTTCCTCTTGATCAGATTGTTCTTCGTCTTGTTTATCTTCTTGTTTTTTGTCTTCTTCTTGATCAGTTTGTTCCTCGTCTTGTTTTTCATCTTCCTTATTTTCCTCATGTTCGGGTTGTTCTACGTCCTGCTTTTCTTCGTTTTCCTTGTCTTTCCCTTGATCAGACTTTTCCTCGTTCGGTTTATCTTGCTGTGCACCCTTTACATACAGTTCTGAACCGGCAGTGATTACACTATCCGGCTTCTCGAAATCGTCCATATCCGGATCTGAAATCTCGGACATGAGTTGTTGGAAAAGCTGTATTGCGATGTCCTGGGTGCCATCATATCGGATGTATTGTATATCGCCGTCTTTATTTTTTAAGGATGGGTATCCGGTCCAAACAGCAAGGGAATATTGCGGCGTATAGCCGGCAAACCACGCATCACGCAAACCATCCCCGATACCATATTGGTCCTGATCCTCTTGCGGAATATTGGTTGATCCGGTTTTTCCTGCCACAGGTATTCCGTCGATGTTTGCTTGTGTCCCGGTTCCACTTGCAATGACCGTCTTGAGCATATCTGTGATCATATAGGCAGTATAGTCATGCATGGCTTCATGTGACTTTAATTTCGGTTCCCATTTACTCCCATCCGGGAAAGTTATTTTTTTAACCGTGAATGGTTCGTTATAAGTGCCACCATTACCGAATGCAGCATAGGCCTCCGCCATTTGCAAAGGTGAAACACCATCAAAGCCACCAATCGCCGCCGACTCATAGATCGGATCGATATCGATACCCAGCCCAGAAGCAAACTTTTGCGCTTTATCTTTTCCGACAGCCTGGAAGGCCTTCAGGGCAGGAATATTTCGCGACCATTCCAAAGCCCGTCTGATGGAAATATCACCCCAGTACTTCCCGTCCCATTCATTGATCGGCGTTCCGTCACTGTACTGGTAATGCTCATCACTTATTGTATGGGAAGTGGACCAATTCAAATATTCGATCGCCGGGCCGTAGTCCAGTATTGGCTTGATGGTTGAACCAGGGTGATGTTGGATATCGGATCCATAATTATAATCCTGGATTGATTTAAAATTGCGCCCACCTCCAACAGCTTTGACAGCGCCCGTTTTCGTATCAACAAGCGAGATCCCTGTTTCAAAGTTTTCATCTGGATAGGGAATATCCTTCGATTGAAGCAAGTCGTATACAGTTTGTTGGGCTTTCGAATCGAGGGTCGTATAGATCTTCAACCCACCTTGGAAAAAATCTTTTTCAGAAACGACTTTTTCTTGGTTGACCAGTTGTTCATATACCGTATCAACAAAAGCGTTATAGGGGTCGTTGTTCTCCTGCTTTTTTTCCTCTTCCCTAAGGATTTCCGAGATCGGTTGGTCCTTGGCTTGATCAGCCTGCTGTTTGGAAATGACATTATTACTCACCATTGCCGATAGTACCAGGTCGCGGCGTTCTTTTGCCCGTTTAGGATGCTTAAAAGGATCATTAGCGCTTGGTGCATTGGGCAGGCCAGCAAGTAAGGCCGCCTGTGACACATTTAATTCAGAAAGACTTTCATCGTCGAAATATGTCTCTAAAGCTGTCTGTATACCATACGCTCCATGTCCAAAATAGACATTATTTAAATACATCTCGAGAATTTGATCTTTTGAGTATTTCCTTTCCAATTGCAAAGAAAGCCACGCTTCTTGTACTTTTCGTGTCAATGTCTTTTCTGGGGTTAACACGCTTCGCTTGATAACTTGCTGTGTAATGGTCGAACCACCTTCTGTACCCCAACCGTTTTTGATATTGCTAAGTGCCGCCCCGAACAAACGACGGATATCAATACCATGATGATGACGGAACCTTTTATCTTCTATAGAAATGACAGCGTCTTTAACCGATTTCGGAACTTCGTCGATATGGACTTTTATCCGATTTTCTTCGTGAAACAATGTGCTGACAAGTTTATCATCCTGGTCATATATCCTTGTGGACTGTGGTGTTTGGAGGTCACTTGCTTTCAATGTTGGCGCATCATGGATCATGACAGCGACTATGATACCGCATGTGATTACCACAAGTATAAAAGCCGCACACAGACTGAGTAGTATCTTCTTCCACATATGTCTTTTTCTTCCATGTGATTTCGCTTTTTTCTGTCGATGCCGTCGTTCTTTTCTTGAATTGTATTCGTTGGACATATGCAGCACTCCTACCTCATCTAGTAATCTATTAGGACATCTATTTCACCCGTTAAATTATTATCCCTTTTTAAACTGTAAAGCCCTTTAAATTGGTTGTTTATAGCGTATAAGGAACATTTGTTCTCATTTTGATGTCACTTCCACTCATTCTATTTACTTCCCGTTTTACACAACTTTAAAAAGTTATCGTGTCCCAAACTTTTACACGCAGGTATACTTAAGAGATTTCAAAATAGATTTAACGATGTATTCTATGCTATTATCACGTTAAAAATTACTATAAGTTGGTAATGTCATTTAATCATTAACTGGCGGCAATCGAATCAAGAGACGTTCAGTATAAATTCATGTGGAAAATCTTTGAGTATTGGATGCTACATCACTATATTTCACCTTTGATGTAAATTTCTTTCTATCATTCAGGTTTTTATGTAAAATTGCAGCAAACGAACATGTTGGGAGGAAAATCTTATGCTTGCTATTGATCATATCGTTATTGTTGCTAAAGATCCAGCACAAGCAGCCGCTGACTTTGAACAAAAATATGGTGTAATGACACTTGAAGGTGGACGACATACCAAGTGGGGGACCTATAATTATCTAGCTTATTTTAGTAATGATTGTTATATCGAGTGGCTCGGCATTTTCGATAGGTCACTGGCGGTTCAGTCTGACAACCCATTGGTTCAGCAAACCGTTCGCGCATTGGAGGCTGATTTTGAAGGGACAATTCAGTTTGCTTTACGAACGGAGAACATGGATCAGTATTTACACCATTTTGCAACTGCTGATGTTGCTTATACCGGGCCAATCCAAGGCAGTAGGCAAAAGCCGGATGGTGCTACATTAGAATGGCGTATGCTTTTTCCGAATTTGAATGCTACCATAGGCCCTTTTATGATTGAATGGGGCAAGGTGAGAAATAGCCCGCCTAGTGAGCATTTTCTAAACAAAAAGCAGGTGAAATCTGTTACTTGTGGACTTGCAGCAGATATAATTGCACAGGTTTATCAGCTGCATATTGCCGATCATGCCGTTCAACTTGATAATGCCATGTTGATTTTGGAAGACGGAGAACATATAAGATTTGAATTGGAATAGTCACGTTTGATGAATGGAGGGTGAAGGATCAACTTTCTGCGGATGACGCCAACTCCCCATGCTTGGCGATCACTTTCGGAGTTGATCATTCAACGCCGAAGTTCTTACTCAAAAATAAAAAAGATCATTCCTTATCGAATGATCTTTTTGACGTTATCCCAGTTGCTGGTGTAAGAATTCTGTTACGGATTCGGGTGATTTTGTGTAAGCACTATGCTGGTGTGCTTGCTTTTCCCCATTTTGGAAGATTAAAATACTTGGAATGCCCATGACTTCATACTTTTCAGCAATCCCTTTTATTTCATCACTATTTACCTCATACCATTTATAGTTATTGAATTCCTCCAGAACCTCACCAATAAACATATCCATTCGTTTACAGTCCGGGCACCAATCAGCGAAAAACTTAACAATGACAGGTTCTTCACTTTGTATAATTTCATTAAATGCTTGTTCTGTTTTTATTTGTTCCATGTCTTTAGCACTCCTTTTATTTCTATGCCCTTATTGTAACTACTTTCCCCATGTTTGTCCTGTAGTTTGCTTTAGTCCTTGTATTCAACTTTCCCAAGAATATATGCGACGAGCAATCCCACCGCAAACGTGACAATACTTAACAACCCATTCGATATGCTAACCGGCCAGCCGGGAAAGACAACAAAGATTGATCCAATAACTGACCCGACAATCAACGCAAAGGTAGCCGTTCGATAACGCACTAAAAAGAAATGAATAATCTTACTCATCGCTAAAATACCAAACACGATTCCCAGACCCGTCACTGCAATAATATCTAGTTGTAAATTACTAATCGCACTAATAACTGTGGTATACACACCTATAATTAACAACACTAGTGACCCACTAATGCCAGGTAAAATCATTGCTGCACTACCAGCCATTCCGGAAAAGAACAATAAAACATAGGTTGACATTGATCTATCGGTTATTACTGCCCCTTCATTAGGATGTAAAAAAGTCATCATACCAATGAGGACAACACCTATCAGCAATAATACGATATGCTTTATTTTAAATGTATTCTTCGCATCTGCCTGCTGAAATAAATAAGGCAAAACACCAATGATTAATCCTAAGAAAAAAAACTTCGTCGCACCTGGATGATGTTCAAATAACCATTCAATCACTTTACTAAAAAGCAGTATTGCTGTGCCCATACCAATCCCCAATGGAATTAGAAATCCTAAGTGTTTTTTCCATTCCTTACTGAAAATACCATTAATCGCAGTAATCAGGCGATCATATATCCCAAGTAGAACAGCGATTGTTCCCCCACTAACCCCAGGGATGACATCACTCGCTCCCATGATTAAACCACGATAAATATTTTTCCATTCCATTTTTTGTATGTTCCCCTTTTATGTACAAATATATGTTTGTCTTTTAAAGCACAAGGTAATCATACCAAAAAAAACTTGATATTTATATAAAAAGCGTTTTATACTGCAATTAGGTTATTTTGTATAAAATACAGCCGTGATCATTGAAGGGCTAAGACAACATAATGAATGAATTGTTTGTAATAAGCCTCATTCTCATGTATACTTTAATCATAATAAGACATATAATAAAAGAGACAAGGATGCAGCAACATCCTCGTCTCAATTGATAACATTTTTACGCCACAAGATGTGGCTGAACAAAAACTATTCGTGGTGACTTTTCTTAGCTGCCTGCTTTCGTACAAAAGCAAGGTAGCTTTTTTCTTTCCGTTTTTTCCATTGCAAGAAAATCGGAAAGACTAGGATCGTTATATCTAGAGTCCAGTTAGACATAAGATACACAATCGCCAGACAGATTATAAGACGAAACGTTTTATAATCCATATGCATCACCTCCTATCTGCCTGATAAAAAGGCGGCGAAAGGGGGCTCAACCACTACCTTGCTTAATAAAAAAGTTACCTTTTCTATTATGGCACTTTATGGCTGTGATTTACGAGTCATATATTTATAATTATGTGAAAGCTTTAGGGTGTTGCTAATGATTTATAATTGAATATCCTAACTAACCACTAGATAAGTCCGAATGCTTTTTTTCGGATACCTTCAATACTTAAAATTCCTCACTGACTATAAACGCCCAAACACAATAAATATACAAAATATATGTATAACTTGTCAAATCCGTGACAATCTATTACATAGAGCGTTCAGCTCAAAAAATATTTGGAGGTTATTATTATGGCGCAAGAAAATGCGCAACAACAAATCCAACAAGCTGTGCAACAAGCGCAGGCTGCACAACAGGCTGTTCAACAAGCACAAGCAAGTGCAGACCCGCAACAGCTGCAGCAAGCTCAGCAGCAAGTGCAACAAGCACTGACAGAGTTGCAAAACTGTCAAACTCAAGTTGGGGCTACAGCTTCTCAGGATCCACAGTTCCAGCAGGCGCAACAACAGCTGCAACAGGCAACACAGCAAGTCCAAAATAACAACCTTCAGTAATTGGGCTAGTAAAGTGGGAGTCTCAAATGAGGCTCCCTTTTGCGTCCAATGGATTTTTTCTTACCTGCCTGCTTCCGGATAAAAGCAAATCAGCTTTCAAAATAGGATATTTCGAACAAACGTAAAAAGCCTACTTATTGTGTAGGCTAGTGTACTCCTGATCTTGAATCCATAAGTCGATGGAATCCTTTGTTTAGAAAAACGCCGTCACTGAATTATGATAACGTTACTATATTTCTATTTTTCCAGCTGTTTTGCGTACATGGCTTCCCTTAGTCATCTTTATGTCCATCCGCTAGATCTCCGAGGAGGGCGATCAATATGCCTTCTCGTCTAGTATCTATAGCCATCCGATAGCCCCATGCAACGACACCATTCACTTCATCAATTTTGAAAAAGTGACCCGGCTCTTCTTTCAATTCACGTACATCGCCAGGCTTGAAGTCAGCTGGATTCAACCTATAGGATCGGACAATTTCTATTTTCCTTTTATTTACTGCGACATGGGAACGCCGCCCTAATTGTTCGGCTTCTCGCAGTTTTTTCTGCAGGATTTCTTCCTCAGCTTGTAATTGTTCATGTGAATATATCTTATAACGATGCGTCATTTTTATCCCCCTCCAAAAATTCCAATTCGGGCATCCACTGTGACATGTGCTTCTGCATTTCTTTGTAATGCTTGTCCTTATTTTTGAGGATATCATCTGTCAGTTGGTGCATGGGGATAACCTCATAGTTATGTTCATCGTCATCATGAACATAGGTCAGCATAAACTGCGGATCTGTAACCTCTATTGTCTCTTTCTCTTCCGTAGTCGTTTGTTTGATGGTCATTTTCACTATCCCACCAATTCGTTGATGCAGTTCTTTTTGTCCAGAAAGGAAATTACCTAAAGAGTAGATTACGAACGTTTCATTGCCAGCCTTTCCTTCCACCCATTCCATCGGTTGCAACACATGCGGGTGATGGCCTAACACAATTTCCACGCCCTGATCTGCTGCAAATTGAACGAGATCTTTTTGTTTCTTGTTCGGCATCCGTTCGTATTCTTCACCAAAATGCAGACTCAATACAGTTACATCCGCTTTTTCCTTTGCTTCATCAATAGCTTTAGCGATAGACTTTTTATCAATATAATTTACTAAGTAATCTTTCCCTTTTGGTACATTAATACCGTTTGTTCCATATGTATACGCAAGAAAGGCTACCGAAACCCCTTCCTTTGTTTCGTAAACGCGTAACGTATCACGATCCTTTTCGTCCTGATAAGCACCGACATACATCATGTCCATTTCATCCCAGTACTTGATTGCAGCTTGAATGACGGCTTCACCGCGGTCCAAAGTGTGGTTGTTAGCGATTGACACAACATCCACGCCCACTTCTTTTAATGCATCACCAATTTCGGTCGGACTGTTGAAAGCCGGATAGCCTGATAAACCAAGTTTTTCTCCACCTATCATTGTTTCCTGATTTGCGAAAGTAATCATTGTATCATTTAAAAAGGGCTTCACATGCTCCAACATCGGCATAAAGTCATATCCATTTGCTGTTTCTGCATCGTCATAGACCCTGTCATGAATTAAAATGTCTCCAACTGCAGAAAGCGTTATTTCTTTCACTTCTTTTATTATCATTGGATTTTTTGCCTTAAGCGTTACATTTCTATTTTCGTTTGCACGGTATTTTCCTTCTTCCGTGGCGGAACAAGATATTAGAATAAAACATATGCTCAAGATAATCCATATCCATATCCTTTGCCTATTAAATATGGCTATACACCTCCACATATTCCTGTGCAAGTATAGCCCTTATTGACTAGGTTTACAAGAATCCTCCAATTTTTCATAGATGGATAGCAAATGGTTATGATCTAGGTCTGACAGTTTATCCCAGGCAATGGTATCTATG
The DNA here is from genome assembly GCF_016908515.1 of Virgibacillus halotolerans. Lineage (GTDB taxonomy): Bacteria > Bacillota > Bacilli > Bacillales > Amphibacillaceae > Virgibacillus_M > Virgibacillus_M halotolerans. Next base: position 428,703 of record NZ_JAFBEA010000003.1, on the reverse strand, counting down.
ATATAAAAATGGAAATTCCAGATCTTTTGCCGAATAGCAGTATTGCTTACGAGTGCCAATTTATATAATACTTCTATCAAACTATAATAAATAGACACATCGCCTTGTGCAAAATGAACCATCTGATAAAAGCTTTTATACAGATAATCCTCATACTTTTTGGGATGATTTAAGATACGCAAATTACCACTAGCATCGGAAATATAATAAATTTCTTTATAATTGCTTCCAATCTCACTTAATGTGGTCCCGATGCGGTTGATACAATTAATCGCTGTATGTGGGTCATTAATGGCTGGTGAAATTGCTCTTAAGGCGATCTCAACAAGCTTCTGGATCATAAATTCTATATCCTCGATATCTGTTCGCTCATTTCCAATCACCAGCGTTGCCGCAATTTCTTCTTTGATATTCATGGTTTCCTTTTTATCATAGACACTCATTACGGGGAAACCTTTTGGGATAAAATCTCCCATCTGCACATGCAAATCGAGAACACAATTGTACTTCTTCGCCCATTTAACAATATGGCCCCACTCCATGTATTGCACATAACCGGATCTGGGCGCATAGATATCCTTTTTTGGCCAACGTTTCAATTTATTTATTTCATCTTCGTTCCACACTTCATATTCGCCATATTTTTCCTTTTTATAAGCGTGCGTTATTACTTTAGAGGCATCGTTGCGTAGCTTTCCAACTAAATTATTCACCTGAATCCACCTGGAAGAATAATGGATGAAGTATACAAAAAATGCCAAATTAACAACAGCAATGATAACCATCACTATTGGTCCGGTAACCAGTGGTTGTTTATCAACAAGCAACAAATTGATCAATGCGAAAATAAACCCGAAACAGTCCACTCCTAACACTTGATGTGTCATGCTACTGCGCATGAAATCCTGTAGTGTCCTTGGTGAGAATTGCGTGGAATAAGTCGTTAATACGACCATAATGGTAGAAAAACTGATCGTTGTCATCGTCAGAATTGCAGTAACCAACGAACCATATAGCCAAACAGCTACATCTTCCCCTGTGAGAAGTACTTTTGGAAGTTGGTCTCCAAAATGGCTTATGATCCATGTATCTACTAGGTTTGTCAGAAAGACAAGTATGATCGAGGCAATACTGTAAATCATGGGTACAAACCAAAAACTATCTCTCGTATCAATCCAAAACTTCGTCCGATTCATGAAATCTTCCTTTCAAGCATGCTTCCTATCCTGTACCCGTAAATGAGGAATTTATACCTTTTCCGGGGCAACTCATAGCGTCGTGGCGGGGTGTTATGATGAACCTCTGACACTTAGCCATGAACCATTAAATCCCACCAAAAAACAGCACACCTCATCTAGTGTGCTGTTTCACCTCATTACAATCCCATATTCTTTGCGATAATCGTTTTCATTACCTCGTTTGTACCTGCATAGATAGCCGCTACCGGAACATCCCGATACCTTCGGGCAATCTTGTAGGCTTCCATATATCCATATCCACCATGCAATTGCATGCATTCAGAGGCAATTTGCTTTGCAGTGTCTGTCAGCCAGTATTTGGCCATGGACACCTTTGAAACAATATCTTCCCCTGCGATATGGGATTCGATAATTGATTCTAAAAAGGCATGGCCGAGTTCAACCTGTGTCGCCATTTCTGCCAGTTTGAAATGTGTATTTTGAAAAGCTCCAATCGGCTTGCCGAAAGCCTTTCTTGATTTCACATAGTCCAAGGTCATTTCTACCATATCTTCTGAAGCCACCTGCCCAGCAATAGCCACAACTAAGCGTTCCTGCTGCAGTTTCTCCATTAAGTAGCGAAAACCTTTGCCTTCTATCCCGATCAAGTTATCGGCCGGGACTCGACAGTCATCAAAATATAGTTCAGCGGTATCCTGTGCGTGCATGCCTACTTTATCTAGTTTTCTACCGCGGGAAAACCCTGTCATCCCATCTTCAATCATTAACAAGCTTATCCCTTTATGCTTCGGCTCCGCTTGCGAATCGGTTTTGACAACTGCTAAAACGAGATCAGCTTGAATACCATTTGTGATAAATGTTTTTTGCCCATTGACGATAAAATCATTTCCATCACGAATGGCAGTCGTCTTGATACTAGCCAGATCTGAACCAGTTCCAGGTTCGGTCATGGCAACTGCTGTGATATGTTCTCCGGTTACACAGCCGGGAAGCCATTTTTCCTTTTGTTTCTTTGTTCCGTAAGTGGTGATATATGGTACGACGATATCTGAATGAAGACCGACCCCAGTAAGACTTGTGCCAACACGCTCCAGTTCCTCTAAAATAATCACCGAGTAGCTGAAATCCAGTTCTAATCCACCATACTCCTCCGCGACATGTGGGGAAAGGAAGCCCATTTCACCGAGTTTCAGCCATACCGATTTCGGGATTATACGGTCAACTTCCCATTGTTCATAAAAAGGCTCTACCTCTTTTTGTAAAAATTTCCTTAAGGATGTACGGAATAATTCATGTTCATCCGTTTCAAAACGATATTTTCCCATAATTTTCCTCCCCGTATACGCTCCTAGTGGTGCAAACGCTCAATAATCGTTGCATTCGCCATTCCCATGCCTTCACAAATAGCCAATAAGCCATATTTCCCGTTGATCCGTTCCAGCTCGTTTACTAAAGAAACAAGTAACTTCGTGCCGGTTGCGCCAAGCGGATGTCCAAGTGCAATCGCACCACCATTTACATTTAACTTATCCGGATCGGCACCAGTATCGTGCAACCAGGCAAGCGGAACCGGGGCAAATGCTTCGTTCACTTCATATCGATCCACTGCTTCAATCGTTAAACCAGCCTTTTCTAGGACCTTTTGTGTCGCAGCAATCGGTCCCGTCAGCATCAGTGTCGGGTCTGACCCGACAACAGTGCGGGCGATGATTTTTGCTTTTGGCTTTAACCCTAATGCATCCGCTTTTTCCCGGGACATTAATAACACAGCACTTGCACCGTCACTCATTTGACTCGCATTGCCCGCTGTAATCACGCCATCTGCTTTAAAGACTGTTTTTAATCCAGCTAACGATTCCATGGATGAATTTTCCCGTGGTCCTTCATCTTCCGCTACTTCAGCAGTTCTGCCGTCCTCATCAGTAACTACAACAGGAACAATTTCTTCTGTAAAATGCCCCTGCTTCATGGCGAGTAGCGCCCGTTCGTGACTCCTTAGTGAAAACGCATCCAATTGTTCCCGTGTGAAATCCCACTTGGCTGCGATTTTTTCCGCAGAAATACCCTGGTTGACGATATCATATTTAGCTGTCAATTGATTGCTCGGCTTTGTTTCTCCGACGTTAGAAAACATTGGTGCTCGTGTCATGTGTTCAACACCACCAGCTATTACAACATCCATATCGCCAGCTGCAATGGCTTGTGCACCGAAATGGACTGCCTGCTGACTGGATCCACATTGACGATCAATCGTGACACCTGGAACCTGTTCAGGAAAACCAGCAATCAGTGCTGCGGTTCTGGCAACGTTCCCTGCCTGCTCACCGGCTTGCGTCACACAACCAAGGATCACATCTTCTACTACGGTTTTATCCACTTTGGCCCTTTTCATTAAATCATCTAACACAACCCCAGCAAGTTCATCTGATCGATAATTTGCAAACATTCCTTTTCTCCTGCCAACAGCTGTACGGCACCCTTCTACAATTACAACCTCTCGCATGCTGCCACCTCATATAATTTGAATTTTTATTATTTTAAGTATACCTATTTTTATCTGTGAGGTGAAATGTTTCGTTTCATAAAATAGGGGAAGAGGATGAGTAGAACCACAATATGTAAGGAAAGGGAAGTTGATCTAATGAGAAATACACAGTATCAGCCAACAAAGGATAAACAACTATCAGATGCACAGGAAGTACACTATACAAAAGCATTCAAAAAAGCCGACATCGCTGGAGGCTATCGAAAACCCCGGGTAAAGCAAGCTAAAAATGAGGGCTCCAAATAAAGCGAAACTTCATTCAATGGGAATTCGTATGGCTAACACCACGAAGACTAACAGAAACACACTACTTTTTCAGGTAGTGTGTTTTTTTGTGATAGAATTTCCAGATTTATGAAACGTTTCCTGATATCAATCGTATTATCAATCAGCACGAAATAATGGAGGTCATACACGATGTCAGAACCAGCTATGGAATTGATCGATGTCAAAAAGACAATTGGAAGGAAAGAAATTATTAAAGGCCTGTCTTTTACGATTAACAAAGGAGAAGTATTTGGTTTTATCGGACCAAATGGTGCTGGTAAAACAACAACTATCCGCATGATGGTCGGTTTAATCAAAATCAGTCAAGGAGACGTGAAAATCCTAGGAAACAGCATTAAATCCAATTTTAAAGAAGCGATTCGTGAGGTTGGTGCCATTGTTGAAAATCCAGAAATGTACCCATTTATGACAGGGATGCAAAATCTGGAACATTATGCCAGAATGATCCCAGGTATTACAAGGGAACGGATACAGGAAGTCATCCAACTTGTTGGACTCGAAAAACCAATCAAGGAAAAAGTCGGCAGATATTCTTTAGGCATGCGTCAGCGCTTAGGTATTGCCCAAGCATTACTACATAGCCCGTCTGTACTTATTTTAGATGAACCAACGAATGGTTTGGACCCCGCTGGTATTAAAGAAATACGCCAATACATACGTCGTCTGGCTTCAGAGGAAAATGTTGCGGTTATCATCTCTAGTCATCTATTATCTGAAATTGAATTAATGTGCGACCGGATTGGGATTATCAAAAATGGCGAACTTGTTGCGATCCAATCTGTACATGAGTCAACAGATGCAACGTCAAAACAAATAAAGATCCAAATGGAAGTCAATCCGATTGCAAAAGCGATCGAATTATTACAATCACAGCATGACATCATCGCAGAAACTACCGATCATCTACTCACGTTTCAAAGTGAAAAAGAATCGATTCCCGCCATCATTAAATCGTTGGTGAATCAAGATGTAGCTGTATATCAAGTAACCGCGTCAAAAGTATCACTCGAAGATAAATTCTTTGATTTGATTGGAGAGAATACCATTGAATAACTTCTTTAACCTGATTGCAAACGAGCTGATCAAAACATACATACGAAAATCAACATGGGTCATGTATATCGTTTTAGCTGCTATTGTCATCGGTGCTGCTGCAATTGTAGCTGCATTTGATGATACAGATAAAGTTTCCGATAATGAGAATTGGCGGGAAGCATTACAAGCTGAAAATGAAGCACTCACAAAAGAGAATGAAGAAACTGACGAAGATGATTCATTTATTATAGATATCAATATGGATACCATCCATGAAAATAATTATCACCTGGAAAATAATATTGAGCCGATCAAGTATGGTGCTTGGCAATATACCATCGAAAACAGTGGCTTATTATCCGTTGTCAGTTTGCTAACTATTATCATTGCTGCTGGAATTGTTGCTAATGAATTCCGATGGGGATCCATTAAATTACTGTTGATTCGACCTATTTCCCGCACGAAAATTCTTATTTCCAAGTATATTGCTGTACTCTTGTTTGCACTCATCACACTGCTGTTTTTACTTATCATAAACTGGATTACAGGTGCCTTGTTCTTTGGTGTAGAGGGATTCAACCCAGACATCGTCTTAAGCAAAGATGGAGGGTATGAAGCTGTATCTGTTATCAGTGAAGTTGTTTCTGGTTATGGCTATGGCCTTGTAAATTTAGTAATGATGACGACATTCGCTTTTATGATATCAGCCGTTTTCCGTAATAGCGCATTGGCAATTGGAACAGCTATTTTTCTCATGTTTGCAGGGAACACGATTGTCACTGCCTTTGCTGAACGCCCGTTTGCCAAGTATATCCTGTTTGCAAACACCAATCTCAAGCAGTATGCGGATGGCAATGTCTGGATTGAAGGAATGACACTCGGTTTTTCTATTACAGTATTGATCGTATACTATCTTATCTTCATTGCTTTAGCATGGGTATTTTTTGTACAAAGAGATGTTGCTGGGCAGTAGTTACCTAGATCATAGTCACTGGAACATCTATGGGGAAAAAGAAATAAAGCGTTCATCGGCACAATGCCAACGAACGCTTTCCTCACCCATTTTTAACTCTTCGTGCGAAATCAACAAAGCGAAATTTATCCGGTCTGTGCCTTGATTCCGTATACTGGAATAAACTCGTATCGGCCAAGTAGACAAGGCTCTTAATGACAACAACATTCGTAAACCCCGTCAGATCTAATAATTCCCTGTCTTCGTCCGTAGGTTCTTCGACGACAATTTCCTTTTTGGCAAAGCCGATCGTTAACCCAAGTTCACGCTCCACATAGTCGTAGATCGAATCCTCACAAACTTCCTTAGCAGGCATAGGCACATGTTTCTCATTAAAGTAATCCTTATCCAATATGACTTTCTCAACGTCAATTTTCCTGATCCTATCGACCTGCCATACTTGATCCCGTCCGGATACCCCTAGTTTGCTGCGTACGGTGTGGTCCTTCTTCACATAGTCAAGTCTTTCCACAACTGTCTCACTATTTAGTTCCAGGCTTTCCGCAAGCTCTTTAAAGCTGGAAATACCGGACACAGGAAAATCAAATTTATTCCTATCAATCACCACAGAGCCTTTTCCACGGATTTTATGAATATAGCCATTTTGTGATAGCAGGTTCAATGCTTTTCTAATTGTTTCCCGTGATGTTTCATACATCATCGTTAACTCATTTTCCGACGGTAGCAACGTGGATTCCGACCACACGTTTGTTTGAATCTTTTTGACTAAGTCATCATAAATTGTTAAATACTTTTTTTGCATGACCATACCTCATTATTTTATATCATATACAATCGACTCATAAGGACGCAATTTCAAGTTCGATGATTTAACATCTGAATCCGGATAATTGGACAGTAAAATCTGCGCGTTTTCTATTTGATCAATCGGCAGGTTTACGGTCACTTCTTCCGCATAAAAATTACTTATAACTATGAACGATTGCTCTTGCCAATGACGTTTATAGGCAAATACTTTCGGATGATTTTCAAGTAATAACTGATAATCCCCATAGGTTATGATATCATACTTTTTACGCATTTGGATTAGCGCCTGATGATGTTTAAAGATGGAATTTGGATCCTGCAAATCATTTTCCGCATTAATCGAAGCATAATTTCCTGCTACCGGAATCCAGGGTGTACCAGTTGTAAAGCCTGCGTTGTTTTCAGATGACCATTGCATCGGCGTCCGTGCGTTATCACGTGATTTTTGTCCCAAAATGGCAAGTATCTCCTGCTCTGATTTACCTTCCTCTTTGAGCGTTTGATAAGCGTTCAGCGACTCGACATCCCGGTAATCACCGATCGATGAAAAGTCCGGATTCGTCATGCCGATTTCTTCACCTTGATAAATGTAGGGGGTCCCCTGCATCATGTGCAATGTCGTTGCAAGCATCTTGGCTGATTCCACCCGGTACTGCTGATCACCCCCGAAACGTGATACAGCACGAGGCTGATCATGGTTACACCAGAACAAGGCATTCCATCCATTACCTCCGTGCATACCAACCTGCCAATCAGATAAAATTTGCTTTAATTTGATAAAATCGAAAGGTGATTTTGTCCACTTCTCTCCATTTGGATAATCGACTTTCAAATGGTGGAATTGAAAGGTCATATCAAGTTCTTTTCGTTCCGGTTTAGTATACAACACACAATTATCAATCGTTGTGGACGACATTTCGCCAACAGTCATTAATTCGTGTGGCTCAAGCACTGCCTGATTCATTTCATGCAACAATTCATGGATGCGCGGTCCATCCGTATAAAACTTACGTCCATCACCAGTTGTATCATTAGGGAATTTCTGATCCTTGGAAATGAGATTGATCACATCTAAACGAAAACCATCGATTCCTTTTTTTGCCCAAAAACGCATCATATCATACAATTTCTCCCGAAGTTGCTCATTTTCCCAGTTTAGGTCTGCCTGCGTCTTATCAAATAAGTGTAAATAATACTGATCCGTTTTTTCATCATAACCCCAGGCTGAACCACCAAACTTAGACTGCCAATTATTTGGTACTTGTCCCTCAACCGCATCTTTCCAAATGTAGAAGTCACGAAAAGCATTATTTTTGGATGCAGCAGCTTGTTTAAACCAATCATGTTCCGTTGATGTATGGTTAATCACAAGATCCATAATTAATTTCATGCCGCGTTGATGTGTTTCCTTCAGCAGTTCTTCAAAGTCCGCCATTGTTCCGTAACTCGGTTCAATGTTGAAATAATCGCTGATATCATAGCCATTATCCTGTTGTGGTGACTCGTAGACAGGTGTCAGCCAAATGACGTCGACACCAAGTTTTTTAATATAATCCAGTTTTTCCGTAATGCCTCGAATATCCCCCATACCATTTCCGGTTGTATCATAAAAGCTCTTCGGATAAATTTGATAAACAACTGCTTTCTTCCACCATGCTTCACGCATTATAAATTCGCTCCTTTATACTCAAACTATTACTCCGTTTTCAGCTTACGTTGTGCAATCACATACGTAATGACAAACGGGATGACAATAACGATCGCCATGCCAATGAAAAATGAACCCCATACCCCTGGTGCAATGGAGAATATTCCAGGTACACCGCCAACACCGATCGATGAAGCCAGTACATGCTGCATCGTAATAAACGCACCTGCAATTGCTGACCCAATAATAGCAGCAACAAATGGGTACCTGTACCTTAAGTTAACCCCGAACAATGCCGGCTCCGTAATACCAAGCCAAGCGGAAATACCGGATGTTCCTGCAAGCCCTTTTAGCTTTTCATTTTTAGTTGCAAAAAACATCGCAAATGCCGCCGAACCTTGGGCAATGTTGGATAATGCAAGAATCGGCCATAAGAATGTTGATCCTGTACTACCGATCAATTGCAGATCAACTGCTAGGAATGTATGGTGCATGCCCGTTATCACGAGTGGAGCATAAATAGCACCATAAACCAGACCACCAAGCACTGCAAAATGATCAAAGGTAAATACTAATCCGTCTGTAATCCAATTTCCAATCGTAAATGTAACGGGTCCAATGATCATAAATGTAAGGAAGCCGGTAACCAACAGTGCGATTGGCGCAACAACTAATAACTGTAACGAATCGATGATACGTTTTTTGAGAAAGATTTCAATTTTTGCCAGTAGCCACGATGCAAATAAGACCGGTAATACCTGGCCTTGATAACCCATTTTATCGATTCCCAGCCCAAATAAATTCCAGACCGGAACGCCACCTTCTTTAAGCGCATCTCCGTAATCCCAAGCGTTTAACAAGGCTGGATGAACCAAGATCAGGCCAAGGACGACCCCAAGCAATTCATTACCACCAAATCTTTTCACTGCAGACCAACCAATTAATGCGGGTAAAAACGTAAACGCAGTATTGGCAATAATATCAATCATATCTGCTATACCAGCCCATTGCGGGTACATTTCAATAACAGATTCCGCAGCAAAGATTCCACCATTTGCCAGAATGTTATTCAATCCCATCAATAAGCCAGCAGTAACAATCGCAGGTAATATCGGAATAAAGATATCTGCTAATATCTTAATACCGCGCTGCAATGGGTTTTGCTTCTTCCCACCAGCTGCTTTCACTTCTTCTTTAGTTGCCTCACCTACACCAGTTTCTTTTACCATTGCTGCATGTACTTTATCAACGGTACCCTGCCCAATAACAACCTGGAATTGCCCATTCGTAGAAAATGAGCCCTTTACAATCGCCATATTTTCTAATGCATCGTGATCGACCTGGTCCTCATCGTCCAGTGCAAAGCGAAGTCGTGTGACACAATGGGTAGCTGCATTAATATTATCAAGTCCACCAACAGCGGCTACAATCGCTTTCGCTTCGTCACCATAGGGGACACCGCCTTTTGACGCTGTTTCTTGTTTTTCCATTGTTTGTTCGATTGTGGTTTTGAAAAGCATACTCTCTCCAGCAACCACTTCCAGCCCATCTGTTTTTTCAAAAGTGCTGAGTGTATTACCATTCGTGATCACGATAGGCGTGATCGAGCTCGCCGCCTTTTCCTTAATAAAATCCAGATCAAAAGTAACTAATGGGTCGCCAACCTTAACCTGATCACCTTGTTTCACATGTGCTTCAAAGCCTTCCCCATCCAAGCTCACTGTTTCCAAACCGATATGAATTAACACTTCAATTCCCGATTTACTTTTTAACCCAACCGCATGTTTGGTAGGAAATATTTGTACAACTTCACCTGCAATCGGTGCGACTACATTTCCATCTGCCGGCTCAATTGCCAGTCCATCTCCCATCATTTTCTCTGAAAATGTTGGATCTGGTACCTGATCAAGTTGACTAACCTTTCCAGTAAGTGGTGCATATATCACTTCCTGTTTACTAACCATGTGACAACCTCCTTTTTATGTTTGCTATATGAAATACTTGTATATACATGTTTATAGAAATAGTATAACTTGTATATACAAGTATTGCAAGTGCTTACAATTATTTTTGGTCATGCCTTATGTTATCATTTCATTATCACTGTTTTTTAAAGGAGTATGCACATGATCGCCAAAATAAAAAACAAAAATAATGTACTTACAGCACTATACGAACGCTCAATCAATCATTCAGTCGATGACGTATGGGCGTATCTGGCGGAAAATAATAAGCTACAACAATGGTTTTCGGAGTTAGAGATCCAAGAACTAAAAACCGATGGGGAGATATTATTTGATCTTGGGGATGGCAACTTTGAAAGAATGCAAATTACAGAAGTTGTACCAAAGGAAATATTTGCATTTACATGGGATAAAAACACTGTCCGCTTTGAACTGGAAGCGAGGGAAAGTAGCTGTCTGCTCGTGTTCAAAGAATACCTGCACGAAGTAACAGAACACACACCAAAGGATTTAGCTGGCTGGCATGTTTGCTTAGATGTGATTGAAGCATTGCTTGACGGGAAATCTATCGAAGACCGTGAAGCGCTCTGGAAAGCCTGCTACCCGAAGTATCAGCAGGCTGTTACAGACGCAAAAGCTGACTTGTGATCAAACAAGTCAGCTTCTTATTTTCTATCTCCTGTCGAAAGTTGAGCACTCCCCCCTGAAACTTGGGCGCGTCGCTCAGCAAGTTCAACTAAAATAATTTATTTTTCGGATGTGGGATAAAGATTAATCGATCATCCGCGTCCGTAGGGTTCCCACGTCCATCGGTATTATTGGTGATTATATAAATACCGTCTTCTGTAGCATGTGCATCACGAACACGTCCCACGTCGGAAATAATTAGATCTACCTTTTCATTCTTCGGATCAAATCTGCGTAAACCTTCCCCTTTGAGTGAGGCAAAGAAAAACTGTCCCCTTAAAAAAGTCATTCCTGAAGGCGCCCATGTATCTTCACCTGATTGGATAATTGGTGATTCCATGTCATCAGCTGTTTCGTCTCCTTCAATATTGGGCCAGCCATAGTTTTTCCCAGCTTCAATTCGATTGATTTCATCATGCGCATTATCTCCATGCTCTGTCGCATATAACTGATCCTTATCATCCCACGCGAGTCCCTGTGCATTCCGATGCCCATAGGAATAAACATAAGAGTCCTCAAAAGGATTATCATCTGGTACAGAACCATCTAGATTAAGGCGCAGTATTTTCCCTGCAAGCGAATCTAAATCCTGGGAATCACCTGGATTGGTTGCATCTCCTGTTGTCACATAGAGTTTGTTATCCGGACCAATCTTAATCCGTCCACCCTGATGGAACTCTCCGCCTGGTATTTGGTCAAGAATGACAGACGTTTCCTCCCAATCCTCATCGGTTTCTTTTATCGTTACTACGCGTTGATAATAATGATCACCCTCGTGATACGAATAATAGGCAAATGCAGTATTTGTTTTTGAAAAGTCTTCTGGAAATGCAATCCCTAATAGGCCAGCTTCTGCCTGATCAGACAAATCAGCGGCAAGCTTTACCTTTTTCCTTTGCTTATCCTTCCCATCGATCGCTACAATCGTGCCACCCCGCTCACTCATATAAATGATGTCATTCTGTATCGCTATTTCCCAAGGTGCTTCTAAGTTTTCGGCTACTACTTTTGGTTCATACAAGGTATCTGATTCGCTCCCTTCCTTGTCCTCCGGATTGCTTTCTCCCCCGTGTTCAGGAAGATCTCCTTCCGGCTTTTGGGTACATGCAGTTGTCATCACGAACAGCGTCAAGATCATTAAAAAATATCGGATATATGATCACCCTTTCATTTTAGTGTATCATTTTTTAGAAAACTGGCATATGCCTTCGTTGCACTTATTCAGTTAAGAAAGTAGTTATACTCTTAACTGCAAAAAAAATAAGAGCATATCATGACATATGCTCTTACATCTTTACCCTATTTTGATTTTTTTGATGCCTTTTCACGTTCGTTTTTATTTAAAAGCTTTTTACGCAAACGAATCGATTCCGGCGTAACTTCACAATATTCATCATCGCTAAGGTACTCGATTGATTCTTCCAACGACATCGACTTCGTCTTTCTAATTGTCGATGTTTGGTCTTTATTTGCTGAACGAACGTTTGTCAAATGCTTTTCTTTCGTAATGTTAACTGTCAGATCGTTTTCACGATTGTGTTCACCGACAATCATACCAGCATAGATCTCAACACCCGGTTCGATGAAAATAGTACCACGGTCCTCAAGTTGCATAATACCGTAAGTGGATGTCTTTCCGTTTTCAAGCGCGACAAGCACACCTTCACGACGACCGCCAACTTGCCCTTTAATCACTGGCTCATATGCATCAAATGTATGGTTTAGAATACCATAACCATGTGTTTGTGTCATAAATTCTGTTGTATACCCAAGCAATCCACGTGAAGGTACTTTAAATTCCAAGCGAACCTGACCATTACCATGGTTCACCATATCAAGCATTTCCCCTTTACGTTCCCCAAGGGACTCCATCACTGCGCCAGTATGTTCTTCTGGAACGTCAATTTGAACACGTTCAATCGGTTCACATTTTTGACCATCGATTTCTTTAATAATAACTTTTGGCTTAGAAAGTTGTAATTCATAGCCTTCCCGACGCATATTTTCAATTAGAATAGACAAATGCAGTTCCCCACGTCCTGAAACAATCCATGCATCTGGGGATTCAGTTGGATCAACCCGAAGACTTACATCGGTTTCCAATTGTTTTAATAAACGTTCTTCAATTCGTCTCGATGTAATATATTTTCCTTCTTTACCAGCAAACGGGCTGTTGTTAACAACAAACGTCATTTGCAATGTTGGTTCATCGATTCTAAGCATTGGCAATGCTTCCGGATGATCTTTCGGACAAATTGTTTCCCCAATATTAATGTCATCCATACCTGCAATCGCTACAATATCACCAGCTTTTGCTTCCTCAATGTCAATACGTTTTAGACCAATAAAACCAAATAATTTACTGATTCGGAATGACTTCTGAGTGCCATCCTTTTTCATCACTACGACGGACTGACCAACACTTATCTTACCACGTGAGACACGTCCAACACCGATTCTTCCTACGTAATCATTATAATCAAGTAATGTAACCTGGAATTGTAGTGGTTCGTCTTGGTTATCGACGGGTGCAGGGATATGGGATAGGATCGTTCTGAAAACCGGGTCCATGGTTTCTTCTTGCTGTTCCGGCTCGTCACCAGAAGTTCCGTTCAATGCAGATGCATAAACAACAGGGAAATCTAATTGATCATCATCCGCGCCAAGCTCAATAAATAAATCCAATACTTCATCAATCACTTCAACCGGACGTGCATTTGGGCGATCAATTTTATTTAAAACAACGATTGGTGTTAATTTTTGTTCCAATGCTTTTTTTAACACGAAACGTGTTTGTGGCATTGTTCCTTCATAGGCATCAACAACTAAAATAACGCCATCAACCATTTTCATAATACGTTCTACTTCGCCACCAAAATCAGCGTGACCTGGCGTATCTAAAATGTTGATTGCTGTATCTTTATATTTAATTGCAGTATTTTTCGCTAAAATAGTAATCCCGCGTTCCCGCTCAATATCACCGGAATCCATCGCACGATCGTCAACATGCTCATTTTCACGGAATGTTCCTGAATATTTTAACAGCTGATCCACGAGTGTTGTTTTACCGTGGTCAACGTGGGCAATAATTGCGATATTACGTATATCTTCTCTTAATTGCATAAAAGTACGCTCCTCTATAATTGAATCAAACCATAACATTATATCATACATATTGTCGGTTTAATACCTTTTCCGCCATTTTTTTGCACTGATAGGAAAATATAATTTTTTTTGGGAAATCAGTATAAGCGCAACTCAGGCTTACGCCATTAAAGATTGACGATAAGCCAAGTTTTCTAAGAAAAGTCGCAGTTGGTCGAACTGAAAAACTTCGCCTGCATCTGTGCTATTTTCTAACCTAATTGGGAAAGGTAATCTTAAATCGTGCCCCACCAAGTTCCGAATCATCTACACTTATCTTACCATCGGTTTGTTGGACAATTGCTCGGGCAATTGCTAGTCCTAAACCTGTTTCCCCATCTTTACCTTTTACAAACCGATGAAAAATATGCGGACGTAAATCTTTTGCCACTCCTTTTCCATCATCTTCAATTTCTATCGTAAGAATTCGTTGCTGCTTATACACACTAATTCGCACTTGTGTCTTGGCATGACGAACCCCATTGAAAACTAAATTCAGCAGCGCTCGCAATAGCTTTTCTTCGTCGGCCAACAATGTAAGGTTGTCCGCCACGTCGTGCTCTAGTGTAATTCCCTTTTCGTTTACAAGCGGCAGTACACGTTCAACGACATGGTCTATCAACTCGCGAACATTTACTTTCTCCGATTGATATACTGTGGGTTCACTGTCTAATTTTGCTAATAGAATCATTTCATTAATGATCGTTTTTAGTCGTTTTACTTCTGATACCATCACTTCCAAACCTTTTTCTTCTTCCTCCGCTTCAAATACATGATCACGGATTCCTTCTGCATAACCTTGAATCGTCATCAATGGGGTCTTCAATTCATGACTCGCATTTTGAAAAAAGGTTTGCTGTGAATTCATATAACGCTGCAACTCACCTGCCATTTCAAACACGCTTTGCTCCACTTCTTTGATTTCGCCGCTTGCTTTTATGCGTTCAATATCATCAAATTGGCGTTTTTCTATCTTCTTTAATTGTCTTTTCAAAAGTGATAGCGGCGTCACTAATCTGCTCGTTAGCAAATAACTAAGCAGCACAGCTACACCCGCTCCGATGAGAAAAACGATGAATAAACGGAAGAAGAAATTCTGTTGGATCACCTGAATATCCTTCATCGGTGTTAACAAGATTAATTCCAAGCTTGTTGTTTCCGGATAAAGCAAAATTCTCGATGTGACAAATTTGTCCTTACCATATTCCCACAACTGATCATTTCCCGAAAAGTCATTACTCTTTACAAAGCCTTTGACAACCTTGTTTGACATCGTGGAATATAAGACGCTATCTTGACGTCGATCGTACATAAACAATTGAATGTCCTGATCCTGCAGGAAGCCATTGATCTGCTGTATATCCTGATTTGAACCATACTGTGTATTCAAGACACTTACAAGAATTTCACCTTTTTGTTCCAATTGTCTTTGTTCATCCTGTACAAGTAGGTTTAAGATAAGAGAATAAATGACATAGCCAGTGACAGCCATGATCACGAGCAGTAGCGCGGTAAATGCAGCTGTAAGCTGGTAGCGAAGTTTCATCAGCTAATCCTCACTTTTTCGCAGGCGATAGCCAAATCCCCAAACCGTTTCCAGTGGGATATCCTTGAGTTTTTTACGAATACGTTTCACTAAATCGTCTACAGCACGGTCACTGCCAAAATAATCATTTCCCCACACTTTTACCAGCAACTCTTCCCGTGAAAAGGCACGATTGGTATTTTCCGCAAATAACTGCAGCATATCAAATTCTTTCGTTGTTATCTCTTGTTCCTGTCCATTCCAATAAATTCGCCGATCCTTTTTATAAATGAACAGGTGATCTATTTTTATGGTGTCTTCTTTTGTATCTGTTGTCGTTTTGGGCTGTGATCGTTTAAATAAACGCTTTACACGAGCAACCAATTCCCTTGGACTGAAGGGCTTTGTTAAATAGTCATCGCCACCTAATTCAAGCCCAAGAATCTTATCTATTTCTTCATCTTTTGCGGAGATGATAATGATTGGTACATCACTCTCATTGCGAATCTTTTTACAAAACTCATACCCATCCATTCCTGGAAGCATAATATCTAAAATCCACATATCCGGTGGGTTTGTTTCCCATATATGCCAAGCTTCTTCTGCAGAGCCTGACCAAGTCACCTCGAATCCTTCTTTCTTTAAGTAAGCGGAAACGATATTTTGGATATTCTGATCATCTTCAACAAGACTAATATGATAGTTCATAGCAATGTCACCTTTTCCGATTTATTCATTGTCTACATTTTTACATACTTTTTGCGATGTGAACACCAAAACACTTAATTACACAATTCTTCCACAATTATACCAAATATATCCCATTCCTTACTTGTATCATGAAACTAAATCATATTTTAAGTAAAGGGTGATAAGCAATGGATCATAACGAAGATAACAAAGATAATCAATCACTCGATCAGACAGATCAACAAGCTACACCAGAAGAGGTGCAAACAAATCCGACACAAGCGGAAAAACAGCATGAAAATCCAAAGCCAGCAAAAAAAAGTGGCCGTGGTTTTCTCGGCGGATTCTTTGGTGGAATTGTTGCAGTAGCCATCGCTATATTACTAATATCAACTAATATAATTCCGATAAGCAATGAAACTGCCAGTGATGTACCAACGTCGTCATCACCGTCACAAGATAGTAACGCTTCTGACATTGTGAAGACGCTGGCCACGGACGATGCAAAAGAATCATCTGATATTGAAGAAGTCTCAAAGGCTGTTGTTGGTGTAATCAATATGCAACAACAAAGTGCTTGGGAAGATAGCGAAGAAGCTGGTTCCGGTTCCGGTATTATTTACAAAAAGGAAAACGGAAAAGCATATGTCGTAACGAATGCCCACGTCGTTGAAGGCGCGAAAGGGGTTGAAGTTGTACTCAATGAAGACGATGAGGATAACGATCACATCAAAGCAAAAGTACTAGGCTCTGATTCGTTAACCGATTTAGCTGTATTAGAAATTGATGGCGATAAAGTGGATACTGTTGCCAAAATAGGTGCATCTGAAAATATGAAAGTTGGCGAAACAGCGCTCGCAATTGGTAATCCACTTGGTATGGATTTTGCTAATACGGTAACAAAAGGAATCATCAGCGGACTTAATCGTTCCATTAGTATTGATACGAATGGAGACCAACAACCTGACTGGGTTACAGAGGTCATCCAAACCGATGCCGCCATCAACCCCGGAAATAGTGGTGGTGCATTAGTCAATACGAAAGGCGAAGTTATTGGCATCAATTCCATGAAAATCGCACGTCAGGAAGTCGAAGGGATTGGATTTGCTATTCCGGTAGACACCGCACTGCCGATCATGGAACAATTGGAAAAAGACGGTGAAATAACAAGACCATTTATTGGTATTAGTACCGCTTCATTAAACCAAGTTCCATCACAATACCAAAATGAAATTCAATTACCTGATGATATTGATGGTGGCATGGTAATAGCAGATGTTCAAGCTGGTTCAGCAGCAGAAAAAGCGGGATTACAAAAATTTGATGTGATCACGAAATTAAACGATGAAAAAATAACATCGACATTGGAACTACGTAAATATTTATACTCTGAAACCAATATCGGTGATAAAATAGAAGTTGAATACTATCGCGATGGCAAAGCCCAAAAAACAAGCCTGGAACTACAGGAACAGTAACAAAGAATTAGAAGGGGGAGGAATTTTTCCTCTTCTTTTTTTTGCCTTATACATATATACTTAAGTTGATGCACTTAAAGGATTTCTGAAAAGTATGTCGAATGTAGGGTTAAGGATCATCCTAAGAAAGTCATTAAAAAAGGCTGTTTTCTTAAAAATTGTTGTTTTTTTCTAAGTAATGAATTAGGTTTCTCGTCTTACCGCTTCGGAAATACACTTCGCTTTCCGCGGGCTCGCGCTGAGCCTCCTCGCAAAGAACGCTGCGGGGTCTCATCGTCTTCGCTTTTCCCGCAGGAGTCTTCGTGCATTTCCTACGCTATTACTTTAACAATGAATGCCGTACCCTATTTGTAATCGTTGATTGGAGCGGATGGTAGTCGACTCCTGCGGGAAAAGCAACAAGTCTTTATGGTGGGACGAGTTAGCGCAGTCCCAGCTCAAGAGCCCGCAGGAAGCGAGGTTGCTTCCGAGGAAGCATTGATGAAGGTCGACTAAAAACGCCTAGTTTAGGCAGGCAAGCTAAGTACGGCCTTTGTGGCCAACGCTTGCAGACCTCTTGTCGAGGCCACAACGTCGACATACCCCCTTGCCGGGGCAACAGCGGAAAGCGACTACCAGTAACGGAAATCAATATCCAAATTCCGGCGCGGTTTATATCAATAGCAACAGCGTATACGAAAACAGCCTTTTAAAAAAAGAGAAAAGGAAGTGATGACATGATTTGTCCTAATTGTGGACAGGAAACAGATCCGGGAAAGCTTTGCACAAGTTGCGGGGCATCATTACCGGAAGAAGAATCACGAGTAGTTGATCAGAATACTGCAGATGTACAAATGCAGGCGTCAGTTACCGCTGGAAATGCCGAAAGTGAACAACCCGTTAATGCAGCACAAAACACAGGCGAAGTGCATCGGGAAGACGTTCAGGACCATACGTCAGAACTGGCGTCAACACAGGAGAACACACAAGGTCAGTACCAGGAGCCGGCAAAACCAAATGAATTTGTCGAAACATTAAAAAGAGAATCAAGCCATTTTGGACATTTTTTCTGGGATATGCTAAAAGGGCCGGACGAAGCAAAGAAAATCAATCACAAAAGTATGACTCCAGCAATTATTACGATGGTTATTTTTTCAGTACTAATTGCCTTGGGCTCCTATCTAATCGCAAATCAGATAGCCTCTATTTGGAGCGGGGTTTCGTTTGTAGATAGTTTCCTTATACCTTTCATCCAATTTATTATTTTATTTGCTGTTGTCATTGCATTGGTTTTTGGTGGAGCGAAAATGGCCGCGCAATCCCTGTCTTTCACAGATGTAATTGCAAAAGTTGGTGCATATACTGTTCCATTTTTAGTATTAACAATCGTAGGATCTTTACTGACGCTGATTGGATTAAGTGTTGCGAGCGTCTTAGTGATTTTGGGTTTACTTGGCCCAATCATCATTGTCCCTACCTTAGTGTTACTTGAACAACCTGCAAATGGATTTGACCGCATTTATGTACTACTTGGTATATATATTGTTTCTCTTCTCATATCCGGCTTTCTTGTTCAAAGTATCTTGAGTACGTTCCTTGGTGGAATAACAGATAGCATTATGGGCGGTTTTGGCTTTTAGTATTGTAGCTTAAAACATAAATACTCCTTCTAACAAGATTCAGATTAGAAGGAGCATTTATTTTGCCCACCAAAAATAAGTCAATAATATTCACTATCATTCATATCCCAACATCCTTATGAAAGGTATACATTTTCAGGCTAAAAAGATTCGTCATCAAGTTCGTCTTCGTATTTATTATGATTAGGCGTGACTCCATTGTATTTCCCATCGATATCCGCGGATAAAAAACCTTCTAAGTCCTCTACTTCGCCAATATTTTCATCACTGTTCGGATACATTTCATCGTAATTGTCCCGATCACCATAGAAATCTGAAGGCGTTTCAGATGTACCATATCTGCTTACTGCCTGCCAGGTATCTTCTGCATCGTAACCTACCTGTTCCTCACCTATTTCTTTATTTGGATTTATATTTGGACTAATCACCTCTTCTTCGACAGGCCGATTTCGTACAAAGATATTATCTTTAGCGTGATTAATACATCGATCAGTAGTCGGTACAGCTTCCAAACGTTCATATGGTATATCCATTCCACACTTACTGCAAATTCCGTATGTGCCTTCATTGATCGCATGGAGCGCTTCATTAATTTCTTCTAATTCATTTTCCGCATGCCCATCCAAAGCGAAATCCTTTTCTTTTTCATATAATTCAGTTCCCATGTCTCCCGGATGATTATCGTAATTGGATAACTCACCAACTGTATTATTTAAAGATATATTTGTCCCCATATTATCCTGAACCAAATGAATTAATTTAGATTGTCTTTCCAATAAAGCGGCTTTACACGCAGAAACTTGCTCGCTTGTAATCATGCTGATCTGCCTCCATAATGAATGATTAGTTATACTATGTGTAAAACTGCGCTGATGATTCTTTATTTCCACTCCCAAAATCATGTCAATTTGGAAAAAATATCTTGCTTGATGAAGACCCTGCCATTAACTTTCCGGGACGGCGCTCAACCTGGGAAGTGGCGCCTGCCCGCTCGCTCTAGCGCTTTGCAATTTAGTTAAATTCCGATTATAAAAAAGGATTTAAAGGTAACGCTGTCGAAGTTTAGTATATAAGGTAAAAGGAGATTTGATAAAATGACAACAACAAACAAAACAATTGGATTTATCGGAACTGGTGTCATGGGGAAAAGTATAGCAAGAAACTTACAAAACGCTGGTTATCAAGTAAATGTCTATACGCGAACAAAAGCAAAGGCACAGGAATTATTGGATCACGGCGCGAAATGGCTCGAGACAGTTGCCGATCTCGCTCAAAAAACAGATATCATTATTACGATGGTGGGCTATCCAACAGATGTTGAGGAAGTTTATTTTGGTAAAGATGGCATTCTGGAAAACGCTCGAGAAGGTACATATGTTATAGATATGACTACATCTAAGCCTGCCCTCGCAGTTCAAATTTATGAACAAGCTGCCCAAAAAAATATCATTGCGCTGGATGCTCCCGTTTCCGGTGGGGATGTCGGTGCGAAAAATGGTACCCTGGCGATTATGATTGGTGGAGACCAGCAAGCATTTGATGAACTTTCTCCCGTTTTTCAACATCTGGGAGAAAATATTATTTTACAAGGTCCAGCTGGCGCGGGACAGCATACGAAATTAGCGAATCAAATTACGATTGCCTCCAATATGATTGGTGTGTGTGAAGCGATCGTATATGCAAAAAAATCTGGTTTGGATCCGGTACGCGTTCTCGATAGTATTACAACCGGCGCAGCGGGAAGTTGGTCGTTATCCAACTTAGGCCCTCGTATGATTAAAGGTGACTTTGCTCCCGGTTTTTATGTAAAACACCTGATTAAAGATATGACGATCGCACTTGAATCAGCAAAGGAAATGGGAATGAAAACACCAGGACTTTCCCTCTCCCTAGAACTTTACAAAGAACTCGCTGAAAAGGGTGAAAACGATAGTGGTACACAAGCATTGATCAAATACTTTGAACAGTAACAGCTTAGAAAACTTATCACTCGCCAAGCTTGTTTCACCTATGCAGATAAAAAAACAGGAGTGCAGTTATTTGCGCTCCCGTTTTTCAATCTCTTCTTGCACAATAAATGCCAAATCATCATTGCCAAATAACTGTAAAACATTCAACACGGTTACATCCGGTATGTCCTCTGACTCTTTTTTTGAGACTGTTAACTCAAGCACATCGGTTAACGTCGTATTTTTCAGTTGATTGGGGTACGCCTTCTCATACAGTTTCTTTGGGTCCAATCCATTATTGATACACCACTGTGCATAAATTAAAATCATCATTCGCTCATCGTTCTGATAGCTTTCGATCACTTTCTCTTCCATTTCTTTATTGTTCATCTTTATCACCAACCTTTTGTAGCATAAAAACCCACATGAAGGATAATGCTTGCTTTAAATTCAATGGTAAATTTTGTTGATTTGTTTCTTTGACAGCATCTTTATATACACCAATTCCATCCACATATGCAAGCCCTTTTTCGCTTGCAAGCTGTTGCAATTCCCAGGGCATCATCGTATTACAAATTGCCTTCTCTCCATGGAGACGGGGATAGCTATTTGCACGTGGTCCGGCTGTTGGGCCTAATAAACCGATGCAAATAAGTCCATCTTTTTTAACGACACGTATTAGTTCCTCTAGCCCTTCTGCTGGGCTCTCTGTCCATTCTAATACATTTATAGCCATCATTCCATCAAAACTCTCATCTTTAAACGGCAGGTCATTCACGTCTCCCTGCAAAAAAGTGATTGGTTCTGTAGCCAAACGTTTTTCAGCCATACCGATCATCTCGCTGGATATATCCATCCCTGTTACATCGTATTCGGACTGTTGCAGCTTAAAAGAGCCATAGCCATCACCACAGCCTATATCCAGGATGTTACTTCCTTTAGCAAGATGCTTTTCAATAAATGGAACAATATCCTTTCTGCTCCCTTTATCCCACATATCTTTACTTCGTTCATTCCAAAAAGCGGCACGGTTATCCCACTGTGTTTCCGCCTCTTTTTGCCAATTGAATGTCGCCATTTTTCATCCCTCCCGAATGCAAAAAAAGGTTTACCCCAAGATGGGATAAACCTTTTCATTAATTAATTATAGACGAGTAACATTAGCTGCTTGTGGTCCACGGTTACCTTCAACGATTTCAAATTCAACGTCTTGACCTTCTTCAAGCGTTTTGAAACCTTCAGCTTCGATAGCTGAGAAGTGTACAAATACATCGTCGCCATCTTCACGTTCGATGAAACCGAAACCTTTTTCTGCGTTAAACCATTTTACTTTACCAGTCATTAAAATGACCTCCCTATACAAATATCGTGCAAAGTAATTGAATCATAAATACTTTTACACCACTTTGATAAGAGATCGTAAAGTATTATTCGAACTTCAATTCCCATTTGCTAATATTAATGTAACCTTTTATGGCCTAAAATGCAAGCGGTTAGAGTCAATTTTCTGGAAAATATTCATCAGAATGTTTTCTATCTTGTAAAATATCTATTTTTGTATATAAAAGGAGCTATCCCAATGAAGGAATAGCTCCTATTCTACTTTATGCTACAACATCGTATCCTTGATCTTCCACTGCTTGACGCATATCCGCAATTGTTACTTGTGCTTCATCATACGCCACATCAACTTTTCCGGTATCTAAGTGAACTTCCACAGCTGTTATCCCATTTAATGCTTCTAAAGCACCTTTTACTGATGATTCACAGTGTCCACAAGTCATTCCTCTTACATCTAAAGTAGTTTGCATTTTAAATTTCTCCTTTCAAAATTTTCCACGGTTAAGCATCCGTAATTTTTCGGATGATTTTTTCTGCTAAATTATACTTTTACTCGCTTCAGGCGAAGGGAGTTCGAAACAACACTTACTGAGCTAAGCGCCATTGCCGCTCCTGCGACCCATGGAGCTAACAAGCCAAGCGCCGCAATCGGAATTCCCGCACTATTATAACCAAAAGCCCAAAATAAATTTTGCCGGATATTTTTAATCGTTGCGTGACTTAATTTAATTGCTTTTGGTATCAGCAATAATTCTCCACCAAGGATCGTTACATCTGCAGCCTCAATTGCAACCTCTGTTCCTGTACCAATGGCAATTCCAATGTCTGCAATCGCAAGTGCAGGTGCATCATTTACACCGTCGCCAACCATGGCAACCTTTTTACCCTCTAGCTGAATTTCTTTTACCTTGTCCGCTTTTTCCTCCGGTAAGACCTGTGCGATAACATGATCAATACCAACTTGCTTGGCAATTGCCTCAGCGGTTCGTTCATTATCGCCTGTCAGCATTATAACTTCCAAATCTTCCTCTTTTAATTGTTTAATCGCTTCAGCAGCCGTTTCTTTCACTGTATCTGCAACTGCAACAATGCCACGGTGTTTGCCATCTACCGAAATGAGCATTGCCGTTTTTCCATTTGTTTCATAGTCCACTAACTTTCCTTCTGCGTGACTAACATCAACGTGATGATTATCCATTAGTTTTCTCGTACCGACTAGCACTTGTTTGCCGGAAATTTGTGCACTGATACCGTGACCCGGTATCGCTTTAAAATCATCCGCGTCAACTAAAGCAATATCTTTCTCTGTCGCATAGGCAACAATTGCATCGGCTAGCGGATGCTCCGAACCCTTTTCCGCACTAGCCAGTAATTGTAGTGTTTGATCATCCCCTGTAAAGTCCGTGACTTCCGGCTTTCCTTTTGTAATGGTACCGGTTTTATCCAAAATGATCGCATTGAGTTGATGTGTACGTTCTAAGTGTTCGCCACCTTTAAATAAAATACCATTTTCAGCAGCTTTACCTGTGCCCACCATGATCGAGGTTGGTGTAGCAAGTCCCAATGCACACGGACAAGCGATCACAAGTACAGCAATTGCGGCGACTAATGACGGTTCAAAGTTACCCGGTGAAACAAGCGTAATCCATACAATAAATGTCAGCATCGCAATCCCAACGACAATTGGAACAAAGTATCCCGATATTACATCTGCTAAACGTTGAATAGGTGCTTTTGATCCTTGGGCATCTTCAACTGCCTGCACAATGGAAGCAAGGGCCGTATCCTTCCCAATCTTCGTTGCTTCCATTTCAATCGTGCCGTTTTTATTCATCGTTGAACCAACAAGATTGGCCTGTAAATGCTTTTCAATTGGGATCGATTCACCGGTAATCATCGACTCGTCAACAGATGTGCTTCCTTTCACAACGATACCGTCAACTGGGATCTTTTCACCCGGTTTAACAACGAGTCTATCACCCACGATTACATCTGCAATCGGAATCATTACTTCTTCATTATCCCGAATAACTCGTGCCTGTTTTACTTGCAGGTCCAGTAACTTTGTTATGGCAAGTGTCGTTCTGCCCTTTGCACTTGTTTCTAAATACTTACCAAACAAAATTAACGTAATTAAAATGGCACTCGTTTCAAAATATAGATGTGGCATGTAGCTGGGATTGCCGATCGTTTTTAATGCCTCATATAGACTGTAAAAATAAGCAGCACTTGTACCGAGGGCAACCAATACGTCCATATTTGCGCCACCGTTTCGTAAATTCTTATAAGCACCAACATAGAATTGCCATCCAATAATAAATTGGACTGGTGTTGCCAGTGCGAATTGGAACCACGGATTCATGAATATGGATGGTAGGTTGATGCCCAACAAGTGATCAAGCATCGTGATCAATAACGGAACAGATAGGATTACAGAAATCACCAGCTTCATCTGCATTTGTTTAATCTCTTTTTCTTTATGTGTCTGTTTTTCTTCCTTATCTGTTTTTTCCTTTGCATCGTAGCCAAGCTTTTGAATTTTACCGACAAGATCCAATTCCGAAAGTAACGCCGGGTTATATTCAATAGCTGCACTCTCCGTCGCCAGATTCACGCTCGCTTCCTTCACACCTTCTTGCTTATTCAATACCTTTTCAATTCGAGTGGAGCAAGCTGCACAAGTCATACCAAATACATCAAAATTGATTTTTTCCATTTGTACGCCATATCCCAATTTCTCTATTTTGGCGTTAATCTCATTTACTGATGTTGTAGCAGGATCATAGTTTACACTAGCTTTTTCCATCGTTAAATTAACCTGTGCATCGACACCATCCATTTTATTTAAAACCTTTTCCACCCTTGTAGAGCAAGCTGCACAGGTCATGCCTGTTACACCTACAGAAATATGTTTTGCCTCTTGTATATTGCCTTGGCTCATGTTACCTCCCTCCTATTTAGAAAACTGCTTCAATATTCCCATCAGCTCATCAATTGCTGCGTCACCTTCACCAGCTTTTACTGCGTGAGCCACACAATGTTTGGTATGTCTTTCTGCTACAGTAAAACCGACCTTTTTCAAAGCTGCATTAATGGCACTGATTTGTACCAATATATCCACACAATAACGGTCTTCATCTATCATTTTTTGAATACCGCGAACCTGACCTTCAATTCGCTTCAACCGATTGACAACGGATTGTTTTTCCTCATCCGTTCTCGGTGTAATTGGGTGATCATGAAGATATTCTCCCAAATGAATCACTTCCCTTTTCTTTTATAATTATACTATACCCCCCTACTGTATATAAGTCAACCAGAAAGTCTGATTTATTTTGTGTAAGAAAAACCTTTACTTTATAAGGTTGCCAAGGGAAGTTTTAGAAACATTCTAGGTTTAACTCATCTAACGCTTTGAACGTACTTTATTGGTGCGAAAGTTGCGTATCTAAGATAACGAATAATTGTCTATTTTGTGGGTCGCTGTCATTTAATTAACAATTTAAATAACCTAGGATACTTTTTAAAAAAGTATCCTAGGTTATTCTTTCCATATTAACGCTTTAAATGCACATTTGCAGATACAATGCATTTTATACCACAGATACGGAGCTGGCGCCTTGTCCTTGTATAAGCATGATTCACTCCTAATCGTCGTGATCATGCGACAAGGTACCATGATCAATTTGACACATCAGCGAATCCTCATGGGAATGGTCTTCGTTTTCCATCTGAATGGTAACATGACCGATACCTTTATGGCCCAACTCATGTTCAACCGACTGTAGCAGTATTTGACTTTCATGGATCGTTAAATTACCATCCACAACCGCATGGCAGGAAAGCGCATTTTGTCCGCTCGTAATACTCCAGACATGCAAATCATGTATCCCTAAAACGCCTTGTACATTTTCCATTGTCTTTATAATGTCATCCAGATCAACATTTTTCGGGGTGCCTTCCATCAATACATGAATAGCGTCTTTAGTAACGCGCCAACCACTAACCAATACAAGTGCCGCCACAATCACACTTGCAAGCGGATCAGCCCATCCCCAATTGAAAAACATAATTAACAGGGCGGCACCAACTGCCCCCACAGAACCTAACAAATCGCCCAAAACATGAAGATAAGCTGCTCGTAAATTTAGATTCTCTTCTGTATCTCCACCTCGCATTAATATCCATGCCACGAGGATATTTACCAATAAACCAAACGTAGCAATAATAAGCATTCCTGTTGAAGCAACTTCCGGTGGATCACTAAACCGCTGATACGCCTCATAAAAAATATAAAGCGCAATGATTACAAGCGTTACACCATTAAATACTGCCGCCAATATTTCAAACCGCTTGTAACCGTAAGTTTTACTATAGTTTGCCACTCTTTCTCCCAGTGTAAAGGCCAAAATCCCTACGCCCAGTGAGATGGAATCGCCTAACATATGCCCTGCATCCGATAAAAGTGCAAGACTATTGGTTATAAATCCACCAAAAACTTCAATAATCATGTACACAGTAATAATGATAAAACTTATCATTAACGCTTTTTTGTTTGCACCATGTGTATGATCATGGTCATGATCATGTCCCAATTGGAAAACCTCCTATACTTTGTATGTATCTAAAAAATGCATTACTAGCTATGACAAGCATGATCTATCATTTGTTTTAACATAAGCATGACATGCTCATCGTCATGAGAATAAAATAAAGTTGTACCTGCTCTGCGATATTTCACAAGGCGCAGGTTTTTTAAAAAACGCAATTGGTGTGACACGGTTGATTGCCTAAGTTCTAGGGTCTCTGCAATTTCATTTACAGCGTACTCTCTATTAAAAAGCAAATGGAGAATGCGAATTCTTGTTGGATCGCCCAATGCTTTAAATGTTTGCGATACAACGAATAATGTTTCTTCGTCCAGATTTTTATTAGATTCGTTTTCGTTAGGTTCTTTGTCTTCCATATTTTTGCCTCCCTTATCGTTTCCTTTTTTAAGAAATTATTCCCTCGTTGATTTTATTTATTAGCGGAATATAGTTACTTAATCAATATATGCATATATTAACATATACACATATTAAAGGCAATAATCTAAGCGCCTATTTTACAAAAAGTTAACAAAAATAGGCGCTTAATTAAAACGTAACTTTATTCCGTTGATAGTTCACTTTCTGTGACCCATTTATGATTTGACACCTTTTCACCGTCAGTTGTCGAGGTATAATCAATCATATAAACAGTCGTTGACTCAGCGGATTCGATTGCAGCTGTCGCTCCTTCCATGCCTTCCATATGATCTGCCCTTATTGTAACTTCTGTCCCAGGATCCAGCGCTTTATCATCTGCGTTTTCAATTTCTTCTTGAATAACCCATTTATGATCTTCTACTTTTTCTCCACCTGTTGTTGGCGTATATGAAATAACATAAGCTGTTGTATCATAAGCACCGACAATGGTAGCTTCAGCACCTTGCATACCCTCCATATGATCTGTTTCAACGATTGCCTTACTGCCGATCTCATATGTTGGATTTTCTGCTTTCTTTAAATTATCCGGAACGTCTCCAGAACTAGAATGATCCATTCCCATGTCTTCTTCGTTTTCCTTCATATCCGTTTTATTATCGGTTCCACATGCAGCTAATATTAATGCCGATATCATCAATATCATCCCTAGCATCATTTTTTTACTTTTCATTTTTTATACTCCTTTTGCGTTCATATGTGTTGCAGTAATTTACTTTACATTAGGCTTTTAACAATTTCGCATTGATAGCAACAATAATTGTACTTAAGCTCATTAATACAGCTCCCACTGCTGGGCTTAATACGATACCTACTGGCGCTAATAGACCCGCAGCAAGTGGTATAGCTAAAATGTTATATCCTGTTGCCCACCATAAGTTCTGGATCATTTTCCGATATGTTTTTTGGGATAGATCCATCAAGGCAACCACATCTTTTGGATTGCTTTTAACGAGCACCACATCTGCAGTTTCCATCGCGACATCTGTTCCTGCACCAATCGCAATACCTAGATCTGCTGTCGCTAGCGCTGGTGCATCATTGATGCCGTCTCCAGTCATGGCGACCTTCCAACCTTTTTTCTGAATCTTTTTCACTTGATCTGCTTTATCATTTGGTAATACTTCCGCATAAACTTCATCAATATCTAATTGCTTTGCAACCCAATTAGCCACTTTTTGATTGTCCCCTGTCAGCATTATCGAATGGATGCCATTGTTTTTTAATGCTGCAATTGCTTCCTTCGCCGTTTCTCTGACCATGTCTGCAAGGGCAATCATACCAATTAATCTATCTTCAACCAGAACGAATACAACTGTTTTACCCGCTTCAGACATTGCATTAAATAACTTTTCGTCATAATCCATTTGATGATCATTGACATAGCCTGGACTCACTACATTCACTTGCTTACCGGCTACTTTCCCTTCAATACCTTTCCCTGTGATCGATTCAAAGTCCACTACCTTTTCTAATTGAATCTTCTTTTCCTTCGCCGACGTCACAATGCCGGTTGCGATTGGATGCTCAGAATGCTGCTCTAAGCTCGCTGCATAAGATAGGACTTCGTCTTCCTGATGCCCTTCCATAGGCACAAGATCTGTTACACCGAATTCCCCTTTTGTCAGTGTGCCCGTTTTATCAAAAACAACAGCATTCAGGTTACGCGCCTCTTCGAAGTTTGCACGGTTACGAATCAGTAATCCTTGTTTAGCAGAAATGGCTGTTGAAACTGCCACCACCAGTGGTGCAGCCAATCCTAAAGCGTGTGGACATGTAATCACCATCACCGTGACCATCCGCTCTAATGCGGTATCAAAGGAATAACCAAGCAATAGCCAAACAAACAAGGTAATAAAGCCAGCAGCTAACGCCAGATAAAATAACCATTTAGCAGCCCGATTTGTTAAATCCTGTGTTTTAGATTTAGAATCTTGCGCTTCCCTCACCATTGTAATCACTTGGGAAAGGTAAGAATCCTCACCAGTTTTTTCAACTTGAATCGTGAGAGATCCTTCGTTATTCACGGAACCACCGATTACTTCATCGCCCTGATACTTTTCAACGGGAACGGATTCTCCTGTCAGCATCGATTCATCTATCGCAGACTTCCCGTCCACAATGATCCCGTCAACTGGAACTTTTTCTCCAGGTTTTACAAGTACCCTGTCGTGATGCTGCAAGTTGGATAATGGTACATCTTCTACTTGATCATGTTCATCTAATCGATGTGCTTCGTTTGGCATGAGCTTCACTAACTGTTCCAACGCGTTGGAGGCCCCCATCACTGACCGCATTTCGATCCAATGCCCCAGTAACATAATGTCAACCAATGTCGCTAACTCCCAGAACAGGTCATTTCCTGTCCAGCCAAACACAACAAGTGCACTATAACCATAAGCGATGATAATTGCTAATCCAATCAAGGTCATCATGCCTGGATTTTTATCCCTTAACTCGCTTATACCGCCAGTAATAAATGGCCAGCCACCATAGAAAAATACAAACGTGGACAGCACAAATAAAATGTATTGATCATTTGCAAATCGCCAGTCCACACCCATGAATTCCTGGATCATGGGTGACAAAGCGAGAATAGGAATGGTCACGATTAAAGAAATGAAAAATCGTTTCTTAAAATCGGACACCATGTCCCCATGATCGTGATGATCATAATGGTCGTGTCCCTCATGAGCCTGACCTTCATGAGTAGCGGCTCCATTCGAATGATCATGTTGCATGTGTTCATCTTGTTTCGTCATCAATAACATCCCCTTTTCAAATGCTGTGAACTTTCAACTGTAACCATCGATTATTTGCACCGACAAATGTATACCATCAGTATAAGCACAACTGCGATTTTCTAATGTTTCTTCCTCAGGTCCAAGTTCACCATACCATACGATACCCCTGTACGGTAATTATAAACATCTTTTAAGAGTGACTCGTTTCGAAACGTAGCGATACTAATCAAACTGTATGCAGAGATGGATTTACGACTAATGCCCAGCGGTAAACCGAATAGTCTATATAATATTAAAATCGTCCCGTGCTGAGATTTTTTTTGTAATTATATTAAAACGTTGGTATAATAACCGTTATGCAAGAGTAAAAAATCAAATATCGACACCGAAATTTGTATCTTGCAAATACAATGACAGGTGGTAGTCACTAATGGAAAACAGTACAAATTATCAGGTTTTACTGTATTACAATTATGTTCACATTGAAGATCCTGAAGCCTATGCGATGGAGCATCTTCAGTTTTGTAAAGATTTGGAATTAAAGGGCAGAATTTTAGTTGCTCAAGAAGGAATCAATGGTACGGTTTCTGGAACCATTGAACAAACTGAAAAATACATGGAAGCGATGCACGATGACCCACGCTTTTCAGATATGGCATTTAAAATTGATGCACATGATGGTCATGCCTTCAAAAAGATGCATGTACGCCCGCGTAAAGAATTGGTAACACTTCGCTTAGAAGATGATATTAATCCTTTACAAACGACAGGCAAGCACTTGTCTCCTAAAGAGTTTTATGAGGCCATGCAGGATGAGGAGACCGTTGTAATTGATGCACGTAATGATTACGAATACGATCTTGGTCATTTCCGTGGGGCAATTCGTCCAGATATCGAAACATTTCGCGACCTACCGGACTGGATTCGGGAAAATAAAGATCAAATTAATGGAAAACGCGTACTAACTTATTGTACTGGCGGCATCCGTTGCGAAAAATTCTCTGGATGGTTATTAGAAGAGGGTTTTGAGGATGTGGGTCAGCTGCATGGTGGAATCGTCACTTATGGTAAAGATCCAGAAGTACAAGGGGATCTATGGGATGGCCAATGCTACGTGTTTGACGAGCGGATTTCCGTTCCAATTAACCAAAAAGAACACGTTATTGTCGGCGTGGATTATTTTGATGGAGAGCCATGTGAACGCTATGTAAACTGTGCCGATCCCGATTGTAATAAACAAATTCTCTGTTCAGAAGAAAATGAACACAAATATTTGCGCGGCTGTACACACGAATGCCGTACAAGCCCACGTAATATGTATGTAAAAGAGCATGATTTATCTGCCGAAGAAGTAGCGCACAGACTTGCATTATTAGGCGAACATAACAAGCAAGAAGCGTAGTAATAAGTATGAAAAGCCTCAGGAATTGTCTAGCAGACATCGCCTGAGGCTTTTTACTTATCTTGGTGTTCGACACATACCTGGAATCAGGAATATATCAACAATTAACCATAACCAAAGAACAGCAAGGAAAAACCAGCCAATAAAAAGCCAAACCGTTGCCCAACCGACTACACTAAGCAGAATTTGTACAATACCAGTTCCTACTCTTCCAGTATAAAAACGGTGAACACCTAAATTCCCTAAGAAAAACCATAATATGTATGCCAATAAAACATTTCTTTCCGTGACCATATATTGTTCACCTCCTTTTAAAATTCAATACATATTAAAAATTGCCTAATTTCTATATTCATTATGGGATCTTCAAGCACGATCGTCAAGATGTATACTGGATATTACCTCTATGAAACGTTATAATCTATAAACTGTAAAGCGCGCATACTCCATACGTACCCTTTGACATCATTCCCTTCGATTGCTATCCTTTGGGAAAGGAGGCTTATTCACATGAGTGTTTATGATTTTTCTGCAAAGACGATGCTCGGTAAGGAGAAGTCGCTGGCAGACTATAAAGGAAAAGTACTGTTAATTGTGAATACAGCAAGTGAATGTGGATTCACGCCACAATTCGAAGGTTTGCAAAAACTATTTGAAACGTATGAAGATCAGGGTTTTGAAATACTTGGTTTCCCGTGCAATCAATTCAACAACCAGGACCCAGGTACAGACGCGGAAATTTCTCATTTTTGCCAGCGAAACTATGGGGTTTCCTTTCAAATGTTCAGTAAAGTAGACGTAAAAGGAGAGGAAGCACACCCGCTCTTTGTTTATTTAACCCAGGAAGCAAAAGGAATGATCACGAAACAAATTAAGTGGAACTTTACGAAGTTTTTAATTGATAAAAATGGTGAAGTAATTGACAGGTTCGCTCCGCAAACAAAGCCGGAAAGCATTGAAAAAGATATAGAAAAAGCCTTGAAGGCATAAAGTGAAACTTCATTCAGTGGAGTATTATTACTCGCCAAACTGCAATAATAAGACACGCCATGCATAGACGCATGGCGTGTCTTAAATTATTACAATATCTTTGCTAAGAAGTCTTGTGCCCTTTCCGTTTGTGGTTGATTAAAAAAGGATTCAGGCTCCCCTCCCTCCACTAGCACGCCATCATCTAAGAACAGTACCCGGTCAGCTACTTCTTTAGCAAAATTCATTTCATGTGTTACAACAACCATCGTCATACCCGTATGTGCAAGATCTTTCATGACATCCAATACTTCTTTTACCATCTCCGGATCAAGCGCAGATGTTGGCTCATCGAATAACATAATCTCAGGCTCCATTGATAGCGCACGTGCAATCGCCACACGTTGTTTCTGTCCACCTGATAACCGGTTGGGATAGGCATCCAATTTATCTGTTAACCCAACCTTTGCCAATAACTGTTTCGCAAGTTTTTTTGCTTCTTCTTTCGAAAGTCCTTTCACTTTTATTGGTGCATAAGTAACATTTTCCAAAACAGTCATATGCGGAAACAAATGAAAATGCTGAAATACCATACCGATGTGTTTTCGAACTTCTAATTTATTTGTCTTTTCCTTCGTAATTTCCTGTTCATTCATGAAAATTTCACCAGTTGTAGGTTGCTCCAATAAATTTAAACAGCGAAGAAATGTCGATTTCCCAGACCCCGAAGGTCCAATCACCGCCACTACCTCACCCTGTTTCACAGAGGCAGAAATATTTTTTAATACGGTGTTTTCCCCAAATACTTTTGTAATATTAGTCGCTTTAATCACTGTGACGAAGCCTCCGTTCTACTAACTTCCCAAGCTGTGTAAGCAGGTAAACCATTATCCAATAAATGACCCCCGCAAATAATAATGGTTCAAAGTTTCGATAGATATCTGCACCAACAATTTGTGCCCGACGCATGATATCCAAATAGCCAATCACAGATACGATTGCTGATTCCTTTGTTAATGTAATAAACTCATTCATTAATGCTGGCAATATGTTTTTAAAAGCTTGTGGCAGAATAATATTTATCATCATTGGTTTGTATGGAACACCAAGTGCTTCTGCTGCTTCTGTTTGTCCTTTATCTACTGCTAAAATACCTGCTCGAATGATTTCTGAAACATAAGCGGCTGAATTAAGGCCAAAAGCTAAAATTGCTGATAAAAATGGGGATGTATCATACCCGGATAATTGTGGAACTGCAAAGTAAAAAATCATTAATTGAAGGATTAATGGTGTACCACGAAAAATCGATGTATATATATCAGCTAACCCCTTTAATATGGGAAGCTTTGTAATTTTACATAATGCTAAAATTGTTCCTAGAATAAATCCTACCAAAATAGACATACTTACAAATTTTAATGTAACCCATATTCCCTCAAGCATAAAAGGAATATAAGGCACCATTTGGCTAAAATCCAAATTCATGCCCTAACACCTCGCCTCTCTAGCTGCAATTTTATTCCATATCTGATAGCCATTTATTTTGTAATTCATCTATTTTGCCGTTCTCTTCTAATTCCTTGATTACTTTATTTACATCGTCGACTAATTCGCTTCCCTTAGGAAAAGCAATACCCATTCCCGGTGAACTTGTTGTCGGATCATCGAAGCCAATCAATCCCTGTTCCTTGATAAAGCCATCCGCAACCGTCTTATCCATATAACCAACATCAATTCGGTTGGAGTTTAACTCTTGGATGATAATACCGGCATCATCAATCTTCTTCACTTCAAATCCATATTCCTTACTTAATTTATCTGCTCCCTCTTCTTGAATCGTTCCCAGCTGCACGCCCACTGTTTTTCCTTTTAAGCTTTCTAAGTCTTTGATTTTCGTATCATCTTTCATGATGAACATTTCTCCCGAACGGTGGTATGCATCGGAAAAATCCACATTCTTTTTCCGTTTATCCGTTGCACTCATGCCAGACATGACGATATCGACCCGGTTTGCTTGCAGAGCGCCAATCAAACCATCGAATTTCATATCCTCAATTTCTAATTCATAACCTAATTCTGCTGCAACAAGTTGCCCCAGCTCAATATCAAATCCTTCAAATTCACCTTTTGTGTCCCGTGATTCAAAGGGCGGGAAATCTGCAGAAGTAGCCATTTTCAATACCTTTTTATCTTTCGCTTTAGAATCATCGGACGCTGTGTCAGCTTTACTTTCTCCACAAGCTGCAAGAACAGTTATTAATAATATAAAAACAATGACTTTGCTGAATGAAAATTTCATGATGTTATCTCCTTCATATTTTAATAAAATCACTTGGAATGATTAAATTCCGTTTGAATCTCTTTGAGTAGGTCTGAATTAGTTAATACATCATACCCTGTTTTCGCTAATGCCAATGCACCGTTGGCGAGAACCTGATGACCTTCCTCCGTAATTGTCTTATCCGCAAATTCTGTTGTATGGGCGATCAATCCTGGTTCATTTAAACCAATATACGGATGAATGGCAGGTACCACCTGACTGACATTTCCCATATCAATCGATCCATAGCTAAGCTTTTTCGGATGAACGGTATGTGCGCTCGTTGCTTTTAAGTTGGTTGTAAAGGCTTGTGATAATGCGTTATTTGTCACCATATCATCATAGCTCAATTCATAATTTGATATTTCAAGCGTTGCACCTGTCATCAGTGCTGCACCATTCGCAATGTTTTTCACCTTTTCAACGACTTCGTTTAAATAGCTGCGTTCTTTCGCTCGAACATAAAATTGGGCAACTGCTTTATCTGGAACAACATTTGCTGCCTGTCCACCTTCAGGAATGACACCATGAATTCTTACATCTGTTGGCAAATGTTCCCTTAGCGCATTGATGCCATTAAATAGTTGAATCACACTATCCAGTGCATTAATTCCTTTTTCCGGTGATGCTGCTGCATGCGATGATTTACCTGCGTAGGAAAATTGTATGGCATCCATTGCAAGTGAATCACCACTTTCATAAGACTGATCCCCGGGGTGCAGAATCATGGCAACATCCACATCGTCAAAGGTTCCAGCTTCACTCATCGGTACTTTCGCGCCGTTCGTTTCCTCTGCAGGTGTGCCTAAAACGACAACAGTCCCACCAAGTTCATTTACTAGTTTACTAAGTGCCACTCCAGCGCCAACACTCATTGTTCCAATCATATTATGTCCACATCCATGACCGACACCTGGCAGTGCATCATATTCTGCTAAATATGCAATCGTAGGTCCCGGTTTTCCGGATTTAAATTCCGCTTTAAAAGCAGTTGGCCGATTTACTATTCCTGTTTCCACATTGAAATGATGTTTTTTCAAAAAATCAACAAGTAGCTCCATTGACCTGAACTCCTGGTCACCAAGCTCTGGATTTCCATATAGATGATCACTCATATTCCATAATTGTTGTCGGATATCTTCTATTTCTTTATTTAATAAACTTTTCATAAGGTCCTCCATCAGTGATGCATATTTATAATATAATATGTATATTTATACCATAGTATCACTAGTAAAAGCAATACCTTTTTATAAAAAGATCAAAAAAGGGGACAGTCTCCCACCACGTTAGCACTTTAGCGTGGCGGGGGACTGTCCCCAAAAAATTAATATGCTTTTGCCCAATAAACCATTTCTTTTGCTTCTTTTCCACAGCATACACATGTATCTGCGACTTTTTCTTGTTCAAAAGGGATACAACGAGATGTTGCCCCGGTTTCTTCTTTAATCTTTTCTTCGCAAGCTACATCGCCACACCACATGGCTTTAATGAATCCAGTGGTTTCATCAAGCGTTTGTTTGAATTCCTCCATCGTGGTTGCAACGGAGATCTTCTCTGCACGATCGGCCACAGCTTTATCAAATAGATTTTGTTGTACTTCCTCTAGTAATGCAGTCAAACGAACCTCTAGATCTGCAAATGCTACAAATTCTTTTTCTCCCGTATCGCGACGGACAAGAACTACTTGATCCTTTTCAATATCCTTAGGGCCTAGCTCAATTCTAACAGGTATACCTTTCATCTCTGCCTCATTAAACTTCCAGCCCGGTGTTTTATCGCTTGCGTCAATATCTACACGCACAATTTCTTTTAACTGGTCACGCAGTTCATATGCCTTGTCTAGCACGCCTTCTTTATGCTGCGCAATTGGCAGGATCAACGCTTGTGTTGGCGCAATTTTAGGTGGCAATACTAAACCACGGTCATCGCCATGAACCATAATTAACGCTCCAAGAATCCGTGTTGAAAGCCCCCAGGAGGTTTGATGTACAAATTGGCTTCTACCGTTTTTATCCAAATACGTAATATCAAATGCTTCCGCAAATCCAGTACCAAAGTGATGGGATGTACCAGATTGCAATGCTTTACCATCATGCATCAATGCTTCAATCGTTAACGTATATTTTGCACCAGCAAACTTCTCTTTGTTTGTCTTTTTACCACGTAGCACCGGGATAGCTAAATACTTTTCCACGACATCAGCGTAAATTCCTAACATGCGCTCCGTTTCTTCTGCCGCATCTTGATCTGTCGCATGCGCTGTATGTCCTTCCTGCCAATGGAATTCTGACGAACGCAAGAATGGACGCGTTGTTTTCTCCCAGCGCACAACGTTTCCCCATTGGTTGTACAGCATTGGCAGATCACGGTAAGAGTGAATATTTTTTGAATAATAATCACAGAATAGCACTTCTGAGGTCGGACGGACCGCAATACGTTCCTCCAACTTTTCCTCACCGCCATGTGTTACCCAAGCTACTTCCGGCGCAAATCCTTCCACATGGTCCTTTTCTTTTTGCAACAGGCTTTCCGGTATAAATAATGGGAAAGCAACATTAGAATGCCCTGTTTCCTTAAACTTTTTGTCCAACTCATCGCGGACATTTTCCCAAATGGCATAACCGTATGGCTTGATAATCATCGTTCCGCGCACTTGTCCATAATCCACAAGCCCCGCCTGTTTGACAACATCTGTGTACCATTGTCCGAAGTCATCCTCCATGGCTGTTACTTTCTCAACAAACTGCTTATTCTTCTTAGCCAAGCTCAAACACCTCTTTATATAAATTATGCCCTACACCAAGTAGGGTCGTTCGACATTGTCATAGGACTGGCAATCTTAATCGAACTTCTTTTTGAACGCAAAAAATCCTCCATCCTAAAAAGGGACCGAGGTCTGGTGGTACCACCCTTGTTTGCAAGGATATATATCCTCACACACTTAGCTTGATAACGGTTATGAACCGCGCACATCTTACAGCAATAAATGCTTATCCGACGGCGAACTCAGAAGGCAGGTTCTAATTTGCGTCCTTGGAAACTCGCACCACACATTTCCTCTCTTTAAAAGACAAATCAAATTATACTAATCCTCATCATTGTTTCCTATATCATGTTAAATATATATGGATATACACGTAAAGTCAAGGTTTTAAATGGGGACAGTCCCCATTCCCCACAATCTATTTCATTGACTATAATGGAAGAATTGTTCTATTCTATATAGGTATTAATCTTATAACATTAAGTTAAATAAAGCTGTTTTATATAAAAGTGAGGTAATTATAAATGTCGGTAAATGAGAGTACATTAATTTCTCAACAGTTCCGGAGCCTATTCGGAGAAAATGCAACGGATATAGATAAGAAGATAGATCAATCACAGCATGTGATGGGTGCGCTTAGAGATTTGATTGAGCTATGCGGGGATGATCCTGACAGAGAAGGGCTGGAAGAAACACCAGCCCGTGTATTGAAGGCGTTTCTCGAATATACAGAAGGATATAAGGAAGACCCTAAAGTCCACTTGGAAAAAGTTTTTGATGTAAAACATAACGACTTAGTGCTTGTACAGGATATTGAGTTTTACTCCATGTGTGAACATCATTTCGCCCCATTTTTTGGTGTGGCACATGTTGGTTATATCCCAGACGGGAAAGTAACTGGTCTATCCAAAATAGCCCGGGTCGTCGATGGATACGCACGGCGCTTTCAAGTACAGGAACGATTAACCAATCAAATCACGAATGCTATGGAAGAAATTCTTCATCCGCAAGGGGTCATGACCGTCATTGAAGCCAAGCACATGTGCATGTGCGGTAGAGGCGTTCGTAAGACAGATTCCTCAACCACGACACAAGCAGTTAAAGGGCTATTCGCAAATGACCCGAGTAAACGGATGGAGCTTTTATCATTGCTCCATAAGTAAATTGGAAAATGATTACCTTCACGGTGAACCGGATGACCCATTATCATGATTGGAAGGAAAAGTGATAAAGATGAGACATGCAGTAATCACCGCCGGACATAAAGGACTTGGTAAAAAGGTGACAGAGGAGTTTCTGCAAAACGGCTGCACTGTCACCGTTAATTATCGAAGTGATTCTGAAAGAGTGGAGCAATTAAAGGAAGAATGGAAACAATACAAGGAACGTCTGCACTTTGTACAAGGAGACATTACCAAAAAGGAAGATATCTTACAGGTTGTTGATCAGGCAATGGAACACTTCGGCCGGATTGATTACCTTATTAATAACGCTGGACCTTACATAGCGGCCCGCAAAAAACTAGCAGATTATGAGGAAAGCGAATGGGATAAGATGATCAGCGGTAATTTAAATGCTGTATTCCGCTTCGCCAAATTAGTCCTTCCCATCATGCGGAATCAACAATTTGGCAGGATTATTACCTATGGTTTTCAAGACGCAGAACAGGCACCTGGTTGGATGTATCGTTCCGCGTTCAGTGCCGCAAAGGTTGGGTTGGTTTCTTTAACAAAAACAATCGCCATTGAAGAAGCGGAACATGGTATTACCGCTAATATGGTTTCCCCGGGAGATATCATCGGAGAAATGAAGGAAAAGGAAATTCAACTAGTAAGAGACATACACGATGGAAAGACACCAATCGGACGCCCTGGAACAGGGGAAGATATTGCACGGATTATCAGCTTTCTGTGTCAGGAGGATTCGGATTTGATTACCGGTAGTGTTATTTCTGCTTCTGGCGGAGTCCATGTTGTAAACAAATATAGAGATTGATCTTTGCTAGCGTTCTTGCACCGCACGTTCGGATTTCATACTCCGGCGTGCGGTCTTTTTTTGTCTTCCTTTCAGATCCCGCCCCCTAAACCCCCAACGTCCACACCCCATCGTAAAAAGTTACCAATTCGTTCGCTATCTCCCCCCACCTTTTGCTACGTTTTAATAATAACGTATTACCATTTCAATACAATAAATATAGACCTAAAGAATGATTGACTATGTAGATGCATAATGTTAAATTAGTTATATTATTTTCACAATACATTTAATGATGAACACTCGCATATTTTCGTGTTACTTTTATTAACTTTCGTAGCAATTAATTATCACCAAGAGAACCTGAACCAAGTCTTCTTTATCTTAAATGTGCAGGAGTGGAACCTTTTGACAAAAAAGCGCTTTATTATTAATCGTATATTACAAGTAATCCCGATGCTGTTTATCATATCCATTATCGCTTTCACCCTAAGTCATTTCTCAACAGGGGATGTCGCAGAGATCACCCTCCGGAACGAAGGCGGGCAAGTCACACCAGAAGCTGTTGACGCGGTAAGAGCAGAACTTGGGCTTGATAAACCACTCGTAACACAATATTTTAATTGGTTAGGCAATGTTATCAAACTCGACTTTGGTACATCTTTTCGTAGCAACCAGCCTGTCTGGGATGAAATTGTATACCGCTTCCCAGCAACGTTTATGCTAGCGCTTTGCGCTGCTGTATTGTCCATTTTTTTAGCGATACCCATGGCCATGATTTCGGCGAAATATAAAAACACATGGATAGATCATAGCTTCCGGGTCATTTCCACTGGTGGTGCCACGATGCCTGACTTTTTCCTAGGGTTGCTTTTACTCTATTTATTTGCCATCCACCTTGATATATTTCCCGTGGTGGCAGGAAATCAACTGCAACATATATTTTTACCAGCCTTTACATTAAGTTTGGGGTATGCAGCTATTTACACACGGCTTCTTCGAACAAATATCATCGAAGTAATGGATGCAACATACATGAAAGCAGCAAAAATAAAAGGATTAAGTAACAATGCTGTACTCATCAAACATGGCTTAAAAAATGCAATCATCCCTTGTATCACCTTGATGGGCAGTAATTTCGGCACATTAGTTACCGGAAGCTTCGCTGTTGAGATGATCTTTTCCTGGAACGGCATTGGAAAGTTCGCACTCGAAAGCATCAAGGCGAAAGACTTACCTGTTATTCAAGGATATATATTATTTGTTGCCATCTCATTTGTGTTAATTAACTTAATTATTGATATTTGTTACACGTATATTGATCCTAAAATTAAACTTAAGTGAACGGAAGGGGGCTACATATGAAAGAACATACGGATACCAATCTATTAAAAAGAACATTTTCCCGCCTGAAGAATGATAAATTAGCGTTAACCGGTGGCATTATTGTTCTATTGTTTATTTTGGCAGGAGCCTTCGCAACCTATATTGCACCACATGATCCAACTGCTGTAAACATCGAGAATCGCTTGCTACCATCTTCCTGGGAATACCCACTCGGTACGGATCAATTGGGAAGAGATGTTCTATCAAGAATCATTTACGGGACACAAGTTACACTCCGTAATGCTTTCCTTGTTCTGGCAGGGATCCTAATTATCGGCGTCCCAATGGGAATGATCGCTGGATATACCGGAGGGCGGATTGATAATTTCATTATGCGCGTTGCCGATATTGTGTTAACTTTTCCATCGGGTATATTAGCACTTGCTGTCGTTGGCATGATGGGACCCGGGATGTTGAACATTATGCTCGTACTCGTTTCCCTCTGGTGGGCTCCCTTTGCACGTGTTATCAGAGGAGCCGTGCTTAAAATAAAGGAGAAAGATTTCGTGATGGCAGCAGAGGCTGCCGGGACATCGAAATTTCAAATTATCGTAAAACACATATTGCTGAATGCAGCATCCCCAATCATCGTGCTTGCTACATTAAATGTAGCTTCCATCATTATGCATATTGCCGGATTCTCATTTATCGGTTTAGGCACACAGCCACCCGCAGCAGATTGGGGCGTTATGCTAAATGACAGCCGGGAATTCATCGCTACTGATCCTGCCTTGATGCTTTGGCCAGGATTAGCAATTATG
The DNA here is from genome assembly GCF_016908515.1 of Virgibacillus halotolerans. Classification (GTDB taxonomy): domain Bacteria; phylum Bacillota; class Bacilli; order Bacillales; family Amphibacillaceae; genus Virgibacillus_M; species Virgibacillus_M halotolerans. The sequence continues at coordinate 386,461 of NZ_JAFBEA010000003.1, read as the reverse complement.
ATCGTCATTTTTGGACTAAATATGCTTGGAGAAGGTTTAAATGAAGCCCTGTCACCACATACCCAAAAAGGCATTCAACGAATCAAACCCTGGTCCGTACAACGAAAGGTTTCAACCTTAAAGGAGGATACGTATGAGTAAACAAGCCGTTTTATCCATCAAAAATTTAAAGACATCCTTTTATCCAAACAAAGGTCAAACAGTGATCAAAGCAGTCGATGACGTCAGTTTAGATGCGTATCCAGGGGAAATCACAGCAATTGTTGGGCAAAGCGGCAGCGGGAAATCTGTTACAGCATTATGTGTCTTTAATATTGTGGATACATCCGGAAGAATCGAAGCAGGAGAAGTATTCCTGAATGGTAGAGATCTACGAAAGCTAGGCGACAGAGCCCTGAGAAATGTTCATGGAAAAGAAATATCTATGATTTTCCAGGACCCAACCAGCGCGTTAAACCCATCAATTAGAATTAAGAAACAACTGATCGAGGCCATCACAGCGCATGAAAGGATATCAAAAAACATGGCCATGAAACGGTGTGAAGACGTACTCGTCAGGGTTGGACTTAAAAACACAAAGAAAATCCTAAATAGCTATCCATTTGAATTAAGTGGTGGTATGTGCCAGCGCGTAATGATTGCTATGGCGATCATTTCAAACCCGAATGTACTCATTGCTGACGAACCAACGACGGCACTTGATTTAACTGTTCAGCGCGGCATTCTAGAAGAATTACTGGCATTAAGAGATAAGGGTATGGCAGTTGTATTGATTACGCATGATCTCGGCGTTGTAGCACAAACAGCCGATCAAGTATATGTAATGAACAACGGTAAGATTGTGGAAAACGGAACGGTTTATGACATATTTGAAAAACCGCAACACAAGTATACCAAGGAACTGATGAATGCGATAACATAGCTACATGAAGGGGGGTGTTAGCAAATGGGCTTGGTAGAAGCGATTGATTTATATAAAAGTTATGACGAGAAAGCAAAAGAAAAATCCTATGCAGTACAAGGCGTCACCTTAACGATTAAACAAGGCGAAACATTAGGGCTTGTAGGGGAATCCGGATGCGGGAAAAGTACATTTGGAAAATTACTGCTACAGTTGGAAAAGCAAACGAGTGGTAAAGTCCTATTCAAAGGACAGGATATTTCCAACTATAACTTCCATAAAATGCGACCAATCAGAAGAAACATACAGATGATCTTCCAAAATAGTACAAACTTGTTTAATCCGTACTTTATAGTAAAGCAAATTCTAATGGAACCTGTAAACAACTATTTCCTTCATGAAAGTGATGCAGAAAAGGAAAAGAGAGTCCGTGCCATTTTACATAGCGTTGGGTTGGACGAAAGTTATTTAACCCGGTATGGCAACGAACTAAGCGGTGGTCAGCGACAACGGATCGGGATTGCCCGCGCACTTATATTACATCCGGAATTTGTCGTTTGTGATGAGGTTGTATCGAGCGTGGATTACACCATGAGGAATCAAATTCTACAATTGCTAATGGATTTAAAAGAAGCATTTGGACTGACCTATTTGTTTATTTCCCATGATCTATCCGCAGTACAAAAAGTATGTGATCGGGTCGCCGTTATGTATATGGGAAAAGTAATGGAAATCCTACCTTCTATCAATGCAAGGATCAAACATCCGTACACGAAAGCCCTGCTTGATGCAACGCTCGATGTAAACCCAAGAAATAGAGAGAAACAGACAATGAGCTTAAAGGAAACAGCGGAATCCGAATCAGCTATTGCCAATGAGGGGTGCCCATACCAGAATAGATGTTTATTGGCACAAGACATCTGCAAAATTCATGCACCGAAATTAAAAAACATAGGTGACGATCATGCTGTTGCATGTCATGTGGTTGATCATTAACAATTGAGATGGGGGCATAAAATGAAACAAATAAAAACGGTATTTATGATTACGGTCCTATGCATCCTGTTTGCTTTTCTCACAGCTTGCGGAGGCGAAACAAAAGAGACATCCAAAGAAAACGAAGTTGTTATTGCAATGTATAGAGACGGGGAGTTAAATAAGCTCGATGCAGCGTCCTATAACGGACCACATATCCTTTTTAAGTTGATTTATGAAGGGTTAGTCGAAGATGGTGGAAAAGATGGTATACAGCCGCAGCTCGCAACCGATTGGAAGATTGATGATGACGGGAAAACCTATACCTTTACATTAAGGGATGATGTTAAGTTTTCCGATGGGACAGAATTTGATGCAGATGCAGTTATTTTCAATCTAAAACGTTGGGTAAACGATCAGCGCCACTCTTCACTGACTTCCGTTAATGTGGAAAGCATGGAAGCGATCGATGATCACACCGTAAAAATGGTCTTCAAGGACAAGGCATATCCGATTTTGACAGAATTATCCTACCCGCGTCCTGTTCGATTTTTGAGCCCGGATTCCATCGAGAATGATGATTTCACAATGCCTGTCGGTACTGGACCATGGATGGTAGAAGATTATAAAAAAGATCAGGAATTCACCTTGGTCCCAAACCCACATTACTGGGGAGAAAAACCAAATATAGACAAACTTGTATTTAAAGTTATTTCCGATGAACAGGCCAGAGTAATGGCACTGCAAAGCGGCGAAGTCGATATTATTGGTGGTGATTTAATTGGCAGAATACCACTTGAAAGTGTGGAATCTTTAGAGAATGATCCAAATGTATCCGTCTACCATACAGACACAATGAGTTCCTATTTTATCGGCTTTAACCAGGACAATCCTATCTTCCAAGATAAAAAAGTTCGTCTGGCATTCAACTATGCTATTAATAAAGAAAGCATGGTCAATAACTTGCTAAATGGTATTGGAGCTCCGGCAAGAGGATTATTTCAACCAAGCGTTCCCTATGTAACTGCGGAAAATAATGAAGCGTATGACTATGATCCAGAAAAAGCTAAAGCGCTACTGAAAGAGGCAGGTTTTGAAGACACGGATGGAGACGGCACCATTGAAAAAGATGGCAACCCCATAGACATCGAACTTGTCTTAAGTACAGACGAATTTCCTGAATGGAAAACGATGGCTGAATTTGTGCAATCGGAATTAAAGGATATTGGCGTAAATGTCCGTCTCAACACCGTCGATTTAAATACGTATACAGACATTGGATTCGGAAGCCGAAAATATGATCTGCTCCTCCAACGGACCGCTTCCGATTCATGGGTGCCCCACAGTGAGCTAAGGCAATTGTTTACCAAGATGTCAACCAACAACAAAGCAAAGGTCTGGTATGATGAGGAACTGGAAGGATATATAGATAAAACATTATTAAGCATGGACGAAGATACGAGACAGAAAAACTACGGTAAAATATTTAATTTTTTTCACGACGAAGTAGTAGCGATTCCTTTATACTACCCCGAAACGATCTATGCTGTGAACAATCGTATCGAAAAATTTAAACCAGGGGTAAATGCTTATGCTCCGATTGAATGGGACCAATTAAAAATAGCGGACAACTAATTATAGGAGGTTACAATGATGAATTTAGAAAATAAGATTATAAAAAACTGGACGGACGGTGCCGTTAATTACAGCAACAGTGTAAAAAATGAATTAAATAGTGAAATGAAACAGATCTGGACAGACATGATTCTTGCACATGCTCCTGAAAAGGAAAAGCTGGATATCCTCGATGTAGGTACGGGACCAGGTTTTTTCGCCATTATTATGGCATTAGCTGGGCATGAAATAACTGCGATTGATTTCACGGAGAAGATGCTTGAACAAGCAAAAAGCAATGCAGCCAGCGAAGGAGTAAAGCCAGCGTTCAAATTATCTGACGGACATAGCATCAACGCCCCTGACGCATCATACGATCTGATTATTAGCCGAAACCTTACATGGACGTTAATTGATGCAGAAAAGGCATATACAGAATGGAAACGAGTACTTCGTCCAGGCGGAAAAATTATTATTTTTGATGCAAATTGGAATATGCGTTATTTTGATAAGGAATACATGAAAAAGCATGAGGAAGATATACAAAATTATATTGAAATATTTAATAAACCTGTCTTGGAATATAGCGATGCAATGCATGATTATCGAAAAAGCATGCCAATGTGTAGCAGAATGCGTCCGCAATGGGACTTTGACACATTTATTAAACTCGGTTTTAAAAAGATCTTCTGTGATATTGATGTCACAGAAAAGGCATGGAACGCAGAACAAAAGGTTAGATTTAGATCCACGCCACTGTTTATGCTTGTCGTTGAGAAATAATCTGTTCTGTTCCTGAATAGAAAAGAGTGTGAGACTGCGTCCCATAAGCAGTCTTTTTTCAGTCTAATGTGTTACGTATTTGTTAAGTTTGTAATACAAACTATCCCTTCACCTTATAAATAACGTAACAAACCCTATACAAATGGGTATTGATCGTGTTACTATTTTCAATAAAAGGTGTTACGAATAATTAGCATAAAAGAAAAGCAAGGAGGAATTTGTTATGGAGGAATCAGGCTTGAAAAGATTTGGAATATCCATGGAGGGGCACCTGCTTCGCCGATTTGATGGGCTAGTAACACAAAAAGGATATGCCAACCGATCCGAAGCCATTAGGGATCTGGTTAGAGACGCCTTAGTCCAACACTCGTGGGAGAAAGATGAACAAATTGTTGCAGGAAGCATTCTTTTATTTTACAACCATCACCAGAGAAACTTGATGGAAGAATTAACAAGAATCCAGCATAGCATGCACGATAATGTCCTGGCTACTACACACTTTCATTTGGATAAAGACACTTGCCTTGAGATGATCATTGTAAATGGCAAAGCCAAAGACATACAACAGCTCAGCAATCAATTAACGAGTTTAAGAGGCGTTGATTACGGAAGATTAACATTAGCCCCATTGGAAAAATTATAGCATCTGTATAAAACAGCTCGTTTCGGCGCATGCGACTGGAGGTTCAGCGCCACGCCCGGGGTTCAGCGCTCGCGGACCAAGGTTCAGCGCTCGCAGACCAGGGTTCAGCGTTCGCGGACCAAGGTTCAGCGCTCGCGACCCAGGGTTCAGCGCTCGCAGACCAAGGTTCAGCGCCACGCCCGGGGTTCAGCGCTCGCGGACCAGAGTCCAGCGCTCGCAGATCAGGGTTCAGCGTTCGCGGCCCAAGGTTCAGCGTTCGCGACCTAGGGTTCAGCGCTCGCGGCCCAGGGTCCAGGGTGCAGCACTCCGACCAAGGTCCAGCACTCGCCGCCCAGGCCCGTTCAATTTGTAAACAGCTTCTCGTAAAGAGAAAAATTATCCTTGCCTTCACTAGCATATCCCACAAATGTGTATCCTGCCCGCTGATAAAAGTCATTTAACACGGAATTATCCGCCACACAATCCAATCGCACATACCCATTTTCCAACAGGATATTTTCATCTATCCAATCCAGGATCTGTCTGCCGATTTGTTGCTGGTGGTGACCTTTAGCCACTGCTAGCTTATGTAAATAATAAGCAAGGTCATCCTGTTTACCCCACATGTCGATATCCCAATCGTTTTGTTTTCCTGATAAATTAAACATCGCAGCTAAATCCCCGTCGCCGTCTTCAACTAAATGGGTAATGCCGGATGAAATAGCCTGTCTCGCCTCATTATTTTCTTCACTATGAAGGAGCTCTTCCCATTGCGAAATGCCTTTTGCCTTTAACCAGCTGGCCGTATCACGCAAAAGTCCATATACAGCCACTAAATCCTGTGCTCCCGCTTTTCTTACGTTATAATCCCCAAATTTATATTCCCTGAATAAACCTGACATGGACGCAGCCCTCACTTGTTTACTAAATATTTTTCACGTCATCATATAAAGTGGTAATCAAATTTCAAAAAGCCAGGATCAATTCCCGACTTCTCTTCACACGACTTGTGCACCCAACGTATTCGTAAAATGCGTTAATGCCCAATCGTGCCCTGCTTGATTAAAGCTGGCGACCGCATCCTGATGTACGACAATGTTAAATCCTTTGTTGTACGCATCGACTGCGGTATGTAATACACAAATATCTGTGCAGACACCAATGATATGAACCTCTTCAATCCCCCGCTCACGAAGTTTGATCTCCAAATCAGTTCCAGCGAAAGCACTGTACCTTGTTTTATCATAATAATAAACATTCGCTTTATCTTTGTTTTGCGCATAAACGCCTGCTAATTTTCCGTATAAATCACGACCGGAAGTCCCTGCAATATTATGCGGTGGAAATAATGCCGTTTCCGGGTGCAGCCCATCATCCGCTTCATGCTTATCGATCGCAAATACAACATAATCACCGGCCTCGATAAATTCTTCTGTGATAGAGACGATTTTATCTTCAATTACCTGCCCTGGCTCCCCACATGTTAACTTACCATCAGGTGCGACAAAATCATAAGTATAATCCACATTCAGTAATGCACGTTTCCCCATTTTATATGCCTCCTTAAAATTTTTCAATTTTAATCTGATGTGCTTCACCATACTTCCGTGCCGCTGCATGGTAGGTTGGACCAACCATTTCCGTATAGGAAAAGCCATGTTCAATGGCTGTCGTTACAAAACTTTTCGCTAGCCCTACAGCTTCAGTAACTGACTTTCCTTTTGCTAAGAAAGCGGTAATCGCTGCTGAATATGTACAGCCGGCTCCACTCGTGTTCACCGTGTCAATACGCGGTGCCTCAAAAGTGATTAAAGTATTCCCATCATATAAAACATCAATAGCGGGACCTGTAAGTCTTCCACCTTTCACTAATACATAGGGCGCACCCAATGCATGTAAATCGACAGCAGCCTGCTTTAAATCGGCTACACTGTTTAAGGGTCTATCATCCAACAAAATAGACGCCTCCGGTATATTTGGTGTGATAACCGTTGCTAATGGTATTAAGCTACTTTTCAGTGCATCAATCGCATCGTCTTTTAACAGCTTGGAATCTAATTTCCCAACCATGACAGGATCTACTACAATATTTTCAATCGCTGCATCCTTAACCAGTGCTGCTACTGCTTCAATAACTTCTTTCGAAAATAACATACCTGTCTTTAGTCCATCCGCACCAACCTGCTTCAATGCTGTCACAAATTGTGCTTCAATCGCTTCAATCGTTTGCGGATGCACATTTTTATCTGTTTCCGGATGGCGGCCAACAATCGCAGTTACCACGCTCATCCCATATACATCCAGTTCCTGGAATGTTTTTAAATCTGCTTGGATTCCGGCACTTCCGCCCGCAGCTGAGCCTGCTATTGTTAGGACCCGTGGAGGATAATTATTCATATGAAAAATACCTTCTTTCAAAATAACTTTCTAAAACCATATTACGATAAAAAACCAAATAATCATAACAAATTGAATGACAATTTTGGCTAGTGTTCCACCCAGAAATCCAATCAAAGAGCCAAACGAAGCTCTTAAAGCTTTTTGTACTGTTCTTCTTTGTATCATTTCAATGATAAACACGGTAACAAAAGGTACAATCAGAATTCCAAACGGTGGAATAATGAACGAACCGACCAACACCGCTACTGCCGCTCCGCGTTCTCCCCATTTACTGCCACCATATTTCTTCACAAAATAACTGTTGGCAATGATGTCAGCCCCAATTAAAATCACTGTAAACACTGCCATGATGATCCAAAACACTAAATTGAGCTCACCCGAATTAATAATAAAATGATACAGTAGAAACCCGATCCATATAACGATCACAGATGGAATAATCGGATACAATAGACCAACGAAACTAAGCACAAATAGTGCAATAATAATGAACCAAATAATGAAATTCAGCATGATACCCTCCAAGTCAGCCCGTAGCTAAATTTTACAAAAAGGCGCACCCCTGTTATCAGCTATAACTAGGATGCGCTTGATTTTCTCTATTCCAGATGTTCTTTCATTTTTTCCTGTACTTTTTCTTCCACCTTTTCAACACGCTCATCTTTTAATTTACGTCTTGGTTTAGGGTGGAACCATTCTATTTCTCCATTGTCGCGGAAAATTCCTTTAAACTCTTCACCTTGAATTTTCAATTTAAACATATGGAGCTGCCTAGCTTGATTATTTAACATCGGTTCTACTTCAATATCATCCGTTTCATCTCTGACACCATGTTCACCCAATAGTTCATGTACTTCAGCTTCTACAGCCTTTAGCTCATCCTCACCAACATCCTGTTTCGGATGTGGATTCAACCATTGAATTTCTCCATCAATGTAATCGCCCTTGTAATTCCGTCCATCTATGACAAGTTTAAATTGATGCCGTTCATGCTGTCGATCTTCAAAAACCGGTTCCACTTTAAAATCATCTACCAGTGGAAACACCTCCCTGAAAAATTAGTATATTATTATATTCCCTTTTCCAGCAATAAACATGCCTTTTTTTCAGGAAAATTAAACCTCATCGTAAACGCTTTGTTGATAAATGTCAAATTGTATAATATCCTACCTTATTTCAGTAAAGTCGATTATCCGGTCACATACCCTTTGCAATAACTGATGATCATGGCTGATGGCAAGCACGCCAATATTTCGTTGTTTCGCCAATTTGATTAAAGAATGCCAGATTTGCGCTTGGGTAACTGCATCCAACATCGTAGTCATTTCATCTGCCACCAGATATTTTATATCTCCCATCAGGGCACGCGCGAGACAAAAGCGCTGCAACTCTCCACCAGAAAGTTCACTTGGCCAACGGTCCAGCCATTCTGTTTTTATCCCTAACGTCGAGAGTAGATCCCCATCTAAAGGACCCGTTTCTTGCAACGTTTGCTTCATCCGCCATCTTGGATTAATCGCCTTTTCAGGATGCTGCCAAACCATTTGAACAGGATGCCTTCCTCTAGGGGAGATAACTTTGTCATCGATTATTATCTTTCCCTCAACAGGCATTCTGTACCCAGCAATGATTTGTGCCATGGTCGATTTACCAGAACCGCTATATCCAAAAACCCCAACAATCTCGCCCGGCTTAATAGATAGATTCAAATTTTTAAATAGCCATGGGTTATTCGGATAATGGTAACTAATTCCTTTTGCTTCAAGCATGAAAGCGCCTGACTTATCGGGTTTCAACTTGTCGCTTTTTTCAACATCCATTGCAATCGGCTTCGGTAGTGCCATAAAGTCATTTTTTGGTAATGCATTCCATAGTGCTTTTGTATAGGGATGACGTAAATTTTCCCCTTTTCCGGAAAAATCATCTGCATGTGCGATTTCTATTGTTTGACCTGCATAGAAAACAGCAATCTTGTCTGCTAGCTGTAAAGCCACTTCAATGTCGTGGGTAATAAACATTATACCTTTTCCATCCGCTGCCAGCTGTTTCATATGTTTTATCGTATCATGAAGCGCAATCGGATCCAGACCTGGTGTCGGTTCATCGGCAATCACCAGGTTTGCTCCGCTCACCATTGCAGTTGCGGCAAGTACCCTTCTTGCCATACCCCCGGACAATTCAAATGGATAACGATCCCCTGTCGACTCAGGTAAACCAACTTTTTGAAAAATCGCCTGTTGAATGGCTTGCTTATTCTTTCCTTTAATCACTGCTTGCACTTGTTTGCCTGTTTTCATTAAAGGATCAAGGGCATTGACTGATTGTGGGATCAGTGATATTTGCTTTCCTCGCAATGCGATTTGTTTCTCCCTCGAGAGTGCTTTCCCTTTATAATTCAATGTTCCTTTTGTTATTGCATTTTCCGGAAGCACCCCTAAAATCGCATTTGCTAGCAAGCTTTTTCCCGATCCGCTCGCACCTAAGACAGCAACGATTTCCCCCTGATGGATCGTCAAATCCAGTTTACTAATGGCTTCCAGCTCCGTTTCGTGCAAACCTTTCCCATAATGACGAAATGTTAAAGAGAAATCCTTCACTTCAAGCAAGGGTGTTGGATCGGATTGTTCTATTCTTTTATCTTGCGTCATAGCCATCCTCCTTATCCCCTTTGTCCATGAAATGGATCAATAAGCCTTTGTATGCTTCTACCAAGCAAATCAAAAATACCAACCATTATTAATAAAGATAGTCCTGGGAAAAAAGCCAGCCACCATAGACCTGTTGACAGATATCGCATTGATTCTGATAATATGATCCCAATTGCCGGCGTTTCCGTTGATAGGCCAAATCCTAAAAAGGTGATTGCCGCCTCATGCAAAATAGCATGTGGAAAAAGCAAAATAAACCCAACTAGAAGTTGCGGAATTAAGTGAGGTAGAAAATGGTGCCTGGCAATCCATAGACGGGACTTGCCTAAACGCTCAGAAACCCCTACATATTCCGCAGTTTTCAGTTGCAATACCTCTGCTCTTAATAAACGAGCTAAGCTTGGCCAATGTGTTAAAGCAAGTCCAATCACTACCCCCTTAAATCCACCACCAACGGCAAAAGATATTAATATTAACGTCACAATATGTGGGACACTTAGAAAAAGATCAATTAACCATGTAACGATATAATCTGCTATTTTACTCCAGGAAGAAAACAGACTAAGGATTAAAGCAATAATCGTACTCGATAGTGCAGCAAGTATACCTACACCAAGACTTAATGTTAACCCCTTCAACGTACGCATAAGCATATCTCTTCCTAACCAATCGGTTCCAAAGAAATGGGCCAAGGAAGGGGCTTGGTTTTTAATTTCCAAGTTAATACCTATTTTTTCTGTATCTATAAATAGCCCACTAATAATGATTGCGAAAAGGATAGTGGAGGCGAATATAATCATCGCTACAGTGCGCTGTCTGACATTAAAGTGCAACTTTTTCCCCCGTTGTTTTTCATTGATGACTCGATCATTCATTCAGTTCGCCTCCCCTTCTCATCCGAGGATCAATCGCCTTATAAAGCAAGTCGGCCAGCAAATTACCTACAAACACAAATAGCGTACTAAATAGAACAATTCCTAATAAAAGCGGAACATCGCTGCCAAGGCCAGCCTGAACAACTGCTTGTCCAAGGCCAGGATAGGAAAATACTTGTTCAGCTAAGACAGCACCACCGAATAGTTCTCCAAACGATGCAAAATGCAAGGAGATCGCCGGCAATGAAATGTTTCTTAATCCATGGCGCCATAACAAGGTGACACCACGTTCACCTTTTGCTTTAGCAAAGCGAACATACTCACTTTCAAGTACTTCTACCAACTTCTGTCTCGTATGTAGTGCAACATTTGCGACACCAACTATGCTTAACGTTAAGGCAGGCAAAAACAAATGCCTCAAACGCTCGATCAGTGAAACATCCGCCTCTAATATCCCTGCCGGAGAACCAAGTCCAATCGGAAACCAGCCAAGCCAGACAGAGAAGAACATTAACAATAATAGACCCAACCAAAAGGCTGGCGTGGAAGCAAGTGTAAAGCAATACCCTTTTATCACCCGATCCACCCACGTGCCTTCCTTCATACCAGCAATGATCCCCAATAAGAAACCAATGATGCCGGAAATAACCCATGCAACAACCATTAATGCTAATGAAGCAACAAAACGCTCCCCAATAACATCAGCTACTTTGCTGCGATACAATAGGGATGTTCCTAAATCTCCATGTAAAACCGCTTTCCCCCAGCTCATAAATTGCTGCACTTTTGATTCGTTTAACCCCCAGTATTCCGCGATATTGTCGCGCTGCTCCGGGCTAACTCTCGTCATATCTGCACCAATATAGGACTGGACGGGGTCTATTGGCGAAAGGCTTACAAGTGTAAAGGATAAAATGCTAATGGCAATCAATAATGTTGCTAATTTAACTACTTTCCCTAAGATGTATAAGGCCATTGTTTTAAAGCGCATTTCTATCCCTCTTTCTGTAGATCATACTATTTCTTTGTATCGCGTGCCGGGCTCATATTGACATGCGCTTTTTTGTCCCGACACACAGTCATAAAGTGAAAGTTCATTCAGTTGGGGAATTACTACCCACCAAACTGCGATAAAAATCTATTGTTGTTATTTCTTCCAATGCCATTGTTCAATAAAGTCAGTGATCGGCCAGCCATGTCCGTGTGGGTGTAATTTTTGATCGCCAATATCCAAGTTCTCATCCACTAAATAAAGATGCTGCAGATTGACAAGCCAAACCCATGGTGTATCACCCTTAGATGAAAAACCTGTTTCACCGTCCCACTGCGCTTTTTTCCAGTACTCATTTGCTTTCTCTTGTGTTGTGGCATGCATCGCCTTCTCCATATATTCATCCACAACGGGATTGGAGTAATAATTCGTATTATAGAAGCCTTCTCCCCTTGTTTCACTGCTGTAAATATTGTACATTTCAAGTGGATCATGACTTCCCCATCCCATCATAACTGGATTGGAGTACATCGTTTTCTCCAAGTCATTCCAACTCTGACCTTCTGTTTTCACTTTAATACCCAGGTCTTTGATTTCATCTGCCACAGCAATCGATAGGGACTGACGAATTTCATCCCCTGCAGGATAAAGTAACGTAAAGGAAGCCTCTAGGCCATCTTTCTCTCGAACGCCTTGATCATTTTCCTTCCAACCTGCATCATCTAACATCTTTTTAGCTTTCTCCATTTCATTATCTTTTACTTCTGTTTCCGGATTCCACCATGGCAAGTGATCTGCTACTGAATAGGCTGGTGTACCATATCCATCCAACACGCCATCTACCAATGCTTCACGATTTACGGCAATGTCAATTGCTTTACGAATCGTTTCATCCGCGGTAACATCATTGCCAATTGGTGCTCCATCTGCTGTTTCTTCTCCTGATTTCACATAAGGAAACACGATACCTCTGTTATCAACCGTATCTAATTCCACTAAATCCATGCCAGGAACATTTTGTTTCGCAAAGCTAGGTGTTATCGCTACAACATCCACTTCTCCTGACTTCGCAGCTGCAAATGCTGCATCTTCTTCCAAGAAAAGAAATGTTAACTTTTTAAACTCAGATTTATCCCCATAATAATAAGGATTTGCTTCTACAATAAGCTGCTGCCCTTTATTCCATTGCACCAATTGATAGGGTCCAGAGCCAATTGGATTTTCATTGTACGAATCATCATAAGCGTGCTTAGGAACAATACCAGTTGTTACAAAAAGCGTAATAAATGAGGATTCAGGCTGTTTTAATTTAAATTCAACTGTATAGTCATCAATAGCTTCCACTTTTTCGAGATTACTTAAATCAATCACCGAACCACTTTCTTTCGCTGTTCTAAAAGTGAAAACAACATCTTCTGCTGTAAGGGGTTCTTCATCAGAAAATTTTACATCATCACGAATCTCTACTGTATATGTTAAACCATCCTCACTCACTTTATAATCTTTCGCCAAGTCATTTTCAACGTTAAAGTCTTTATCATATTTTAGTAATGTACTTTGGAATAATGGCGAACCATACATCCCCCAGCCTGTCGTCGGATCAAAACCTTCATCTGTTTCTCCGCCAACTGCTAATACCAATTCGTCCTTCTTTGCTGTTTCCTCTTTCGTTTGCTTGCTATCGTTGTCACCGCCGCTTGAGCAGGCTCCTAAAATACCAATTAAAACGAACATCATTATCAATCCTATTTTTTTCATCCACAAATACCCCTTATTATTTTAAATTAACGATTCTATTTTCATAGTGTCAAGACCAAAATAATGCCCGACAATTCTTTCTGAGTTGTCGGGCTAGGTCCTAATATTTCCGCAAAAAACTCGGTTTCGTTTGGTACCATTCGTCACAGATTATTTGATGGCAGGTAGTAATAATTCGTTCAATGATTTGTGTTCTGTTAGCCATAATCCGAACCGTGAATCCAGGAACTGCCAACTTCGATAAACCAAATGCAAAATCACTTGAATCTTCTTGAATTGCTTCATACAAACGATCAAGCAAAGCTTCATTTGTTTTCTCGCCAATAACGATAAACGATCCTAAGTGGGTGTACCCTTCCATAAACCCTAGACCAGTCATATGCTGCTGTTCTGGTTGTAGCTTAATATGATCAAAGGCTACCAATTCATTATCCATATAAATTTCGCTTTTGAGCCGTAACGTATCATAGCTGAACTGTTTTCCCTCTGGTGACCAACCCGGAGTCACAATATCAGAATAAAGCAATGTTGCTCCCTTTTCCATGTGGACAATATTCTTTTGCACATATTTCGCATTTTCATATGCTATGAGTGCATCTGGTAAATATTCTAAGTAACTATTTTTTTTCAAGTGAAATTCCGTTTCCTGATAGACATAGGATTTCGGTGTTTTGTACACTTTTGTTGATGATTGTGTTGTCAAAGTAAGTTGGGCTTCTTCATCCAGCGATACGCTCATGCGATACGTATCTCCATCTAAATAACCGCCACCGGGATTCAAAAGATAATAACAGGGATAGCTGTAATTATTATGATATACAGGGCGCATCACTTTAAAAGCGCCCTGAAAGTAAACATTTTTAGCTACAGTTCTTCCTTGACGGCTTTCCATGTCAAGTTCAAGAACCCCTGTCCAATTAGACATCTTGGCCTAAACCCTTTAACAACGCATGCTTTTTAATCCAGTCAATAACCTCATCAAGTCCTTTTTCATCTTTTAAATTAGTAAAGATAAATGGTTTGTCGCCACGAAATACTTTTGTATCAGATTCCATTACTTCAAGGCTTGCACCAACATATGGTGCTAAATCCGTTTTATTAATAATAAATAAATCAGATTTAATCATACCTTGTCCACCTTTACGTGGAATCTTCTCCCCCTGGGCAACATCAATGATATAAATCGAAAAGTCAACAAGTTCCGGGCTAAATGTTGCAGCAAGGTTATCGCCGCCACTTTCCACAAAAATCAGTTCAACATCTGGATGTTGTTCTTGTAATTCATCGATTGCAGCAAAGTTCATAGATGCATCCTCACGAATAGCGGTATGTGGACAACCACCCGTCTCCACCCCAACAATTCGATCTTCTCCTAAAACACCATTCTTAACTAAGAATTTAGCATCTTCTTTTGTATAAATGTCATTTGTGATTACTGCCATACTAACTTCATTTGCTAATTCACGGGTGATTTTTTCAACTAACATCGTTTTTCCTGCACCAACAGGACCACCTACACCTATTTTAATTGGTTCCATATTTAACACGTCCTTTTATAAATTATTTAAACTACATCATGAACTAAAAATACGTATTCCTACACGTTCATGCTGCATTTGTGAAAGCTCTAAACCTGGTGAAACAACGCCAAAATCCATTTCGTCTAAATGCATGATTTTATCTGTTGCTTGTTTTAATTCCTTTTGAAAAGAATAAATAACCTTTTGTCCGGCGGTTTGTCCCAATGGTATGGCACGAACTGCGTTTTGAACAAGGGCAACCAGTGTTGAATATAAGTAATATAAAATGGTCGTTTCCTTTTCTACTTGTAAATAATGGCCCACCATCGTGAACACAATCGCTGAATGCCCAAACGATTGTTTATTTCTTAACCGTTGTCGATATGTGGACAATATTGGTATCTCATAAATAGATTCCGCAATATTCAACATCCGATCACCCATCCGTTGGGTTCCATCACGTGATTCTCGCGCCAGATTTTGCACGGTTAATATCCGGTCCAATTCCCAAATCTTTTCCAGATCATCCTGATCAAGTGCCTCATATACAAGTCTTGCCGCTAGTCCGTCTGCATATGCGAGTTGTTCGTGTAAATAAACCTTGAGCCACTCGGAAAATGTTTCCGGATCCTGAACGATATCTTTTTGAATATAAGTTTCAAGTCCAAAAGAATGACTAAAGGATCCGGTCGGGAAATTGGAATCACATAGCTGAAATAAAGATAGTGCGTTATCAGTCATGACTATGTCCAATATGACGAAAGGCTTGTTTTACTTTACGTTCCTCACGTTTAAATGGAATACCCATCTCTGAGAGCAATTCCTCCACGAGGTAATCATATTGTACAAGCATGTCATCTGCTTCAAATTGTGCCGGTAGATGGCGATTACCAAGCTGGTGGGCGATGGTTCCCATTTCGTTCATACTGCGCGGACTAATAATGATTAAATCATCAGATAGTACATCAATAATAATCATATTTTCGTCATCCATAAAGAGCACATCTCCAGCTTCCAGATCACGGGGATCCTTTAAACGGATGCCAAGCTCACGTCCATGGTCCGTTTCGACACGTTGAATACGTTTCATTAAATGGGCGCTCTCCAGATAAACTTTTTCCTTATGACGCTTCTCTAATTCACTTGGTTCTAAATCTTTTATATTTGTTACTATTTCTTCTATAATCAATTATTTCACCTCAAAATAAGAAATAACGCTGCCCCATTGGTACAGTGTCAACAGGCTCACATGTGAGCACTTCTCCGTTTATCTTCACTTCATATGTTTGTGGATCTACATCTATATTAGGAGTTGCTGTATTTAACTTCATATCTTTTTTCGTCAACTGACGAATGCCGTGTACAGGAAGCACCATTTTCTGAAGTCCCAGCTTTTCCTTGATATTGTTATCATAAGCTGCTTGTGAAACAAACGTAATAGAACTGTTTGATAACCCTTTTCCATATGATGCAAACATCGGACGATAAATCATTGGTTGCGGCGTTGGAATCGTAGCATTGGGATCTCCCATTAAACTTGATACCGCCATACCATTCTTTAGAATCATTTCTGGTTTTGCTCCAAAGAACTTTGGATCCCAGATTACAAGATCAGCAATTTTACCAACTTCAACGGAACCAACGTAATCCGAAATTCCGTGTGTAATGGCGGGATTAATTGTATATTTAGCAACATAGCGTTTTGCCCGGGTGTTATCCGAATATTTACTATCGCCTTCCATCACACCACGTTGTTTTTTCATTTTGTCGGCTGTTTGCCAGGTTCTCATTACTACTTCACCAACACGTCCCATTGCCTGTGCATCGGAGCTCGTCATACTGAATACGCCCATATCCTGTAAAATGTCTTCCGCTGCAATCGATTCATTACGAATACGTGAATCTGCAAAGGCAATGTCTTCCGGTACAGATGGGTTTAAGTTATGGGCAACCATTACCATATCCAAATGTTCATCAATGGTATTTATTGTGTACGGTAAGGTTGGGTTCGTTGAAGCGGGTAGCACGTTCATATATCCTGCAGATTTAATTAAATCCGGGGCATGTCCGCCGCCAGCCCCTTCTGTATGATACATATGAATACCACGATCCTTGATTGCTTTCATTGTATCTTCAAAAAATCCACCTTCATTTAATGTGTCCGCATGAAGTGCAATCTGTACGTCAAATTCATCCGCAACAGTCAACGCATGATCTACCGCAGATGGTGTTGCTCCCCAGTCTTCATGGATTTTCAAACCAATTGCGCCAGCAAGGATTTGTTCCGCTAAAGGTTCTCTCGCAACAGCATGACCTTTCCCCGTTAAACCAACGTTGATCGGAAGCCCTTCCAATGCTCCTAGCATACGCTCTATATGCCATTTACCAGGGGTTGCAGTTGTAGCTCTTGATCCTGCACCAGGGCCGGCACCTCCACCAATCAATGTCGTTGTTCCGCCAGTAAGTGCAACATCAACCTGGTCTGGATTAATAAAATGCACATGGGTATCAACCGCACCAGCAGTAACGATCTTTCCTTCTCCGGAAATAACTTCAGTTGAAGCGCCAATGATTATATCTACTTTATCCTGTACTAAAGGGTTTCCAGCTTTTCCGATACCGGAAATACTGCCATCACGAATAGCAATATCCGCTTTATAAATACCTGTATAATCAAGTACCATGGCATTGGTTATCACTGTATCTGGTACACGTTCATCCTCTTCGCGTGATATTAATGGATGCTGTCCCATTCCGTCACGAATAACTTTTCCACCACCAAATACAACTTCTTCACCATATTTCGTAAAGTCTTTTTCAATTTGTATGAACAAATCTGTATCTGCTAAGCGGACAGAATCACCTGTTGTCGGTCCGTACATTTGGGCATATTGTTCTCTAGACATTTTAAAACTCATTTTACATCCCCGCCTTCCAATGGCCCGTCTACTTTATTATGAAAGCCATAAACTTCTCTTTTTCCAGCATAATCGATTAGCTGTACCTCTTTTTCATCACCGGGTTCAAAGCGGACAGCTGCCCCAGCAGGAACATTAAGACGCTTACCGTAAGCCTTGTCCCGATTAAACCTTAATGCATCATTCACTTCATAAAAATGATAGTGAGAACCAATTTGTATAGGGCGATCGCCAGTATTAATCACCGTAACATGGGAATTTATCGCATGTTCATTACAAATAATTTCTTCTTCTTTTAAAATATACTCGCCTGGAATCATCGTCAATCAATCTCCTTTCATATCTTTCGTAGCACATACAATTTGATACTTTACCGGATAGGATTATGCACTGTTACTAGCTTCGTACCATCTGGAAATGTTGCTTCTACCTGGATATCATCTATCATTTCCGGAATACCATCCATTACATCGTCTCGTTTTAATATCGTAGCACCATACTCCATTAATTCAGCAACCGTTTTACCATCTCTGGCACCTTCTATTACTTCATATGTAATAAGCGCCATCGCCTCTGGATGGTTTAGTTTAAGCCCTCGCGCTCTCCGTCTTCTTGCTACATCAGCAGCAACTACAATTAATAATTTATCCTTCTCACGTGGTAATAATTGCATGTTTCATCCTCCTATAAATGTAATAGCACATTTTTACTTAGTTTCCCCTTAATTTGGCTTTTGAAAACCTATAAGTTATTAATTTTTATTTAATAAAGGAAAAGATAAAAAACCCACAAAAAAACATAGTAAATAAACCATACTACAATCAGCAACGAAAGTATTCTTTTATTATTTGTGATTAAATGAACATCCTATTGTATAATGGAAAAGATTTGATCCTATTCTTACCGGGTCTAGCTTGTTAAAAGTTTGATAGTCATGGTTGTTATTCATTTTCAGCCAAACGCTGGAAGAGATGGTGCATCCCCTGAATAACTCAAAGTGAGGGTGATCTATTTTAATTTCGTAGAACAACGAAATGATAAATAGCTTGAGAGTTTACTTTTGCTAATGTGTAGTAGTTTTTCTACTCTTATCTATTATATATTTTTCCCCCAATAAATCAAGTTAAACCCCATCAAAACAGCAAAAGGAGTATCAACATATTGAAAGGTTCTAAAAAAATCATACTGACATGGATTTCTATTATTATATTTTTAATCCTTTTATTTACTGTATATAATCAAATGGAACGTAAAGAACAAACAGAAGAAAAAGCAACAGCATCAACCGAACTACATCCTATTGTAGAGGAAAAGAAAAATGCCCTTTTGGATGCAGCTGCTGATAGTAATATTGAGCTTGTTATTACCGAAGAAATGCGTACGATCGATAGTCAGAACGAATTATATGAACAAGGTCGGAGCACGGGTGGAAATATTGTTACCTACGCAAAAGGTGGACAGTCCTATCATAATTATGGACTGGCGTTCGACTATGCGTTAATAGATAAGCACGGTGAAATTATTTGGGATATTCATTATGATGGCAATGGGAACGGGAAATCCGATTGGTTCGAAGTAGCTGACCTTGCAAAAGAACTTGGCTTTGAATGGGGAGGCGATTGGAACAGTAAGGATTATCCACATTTACAAATGACATTTGGACGAAGTATTGAACAATTGCAAGAAGGATTACTTCCAGACGAGAACGGTAATTAAAGTATTTCTGTCTATCCTTTCCTGTTTTATAAAAAAGATCGCACAAATCTGTGCGATCTTTTTATTCGTTCTTCTTTTCTTGATCTTGCTCTTCTTCGTTTTGTTCCTCATCTTCCGGATGTGGATCCACGGAATGTTTATAGCCATAACCTTTGGTAATTGTAAGCAAAGACAAAACCAAAACAAAGAGAATAAAGATAATCGAAACAACATAGATTGTCATGAATAGCCCTCACTTTAATTCAATTTCATATCGATCTTTCTGTACGGAACGTTTCCAACCTTTACGTTCGAAAAATTCATAAACATCTGGATCGTCCACTTTGATATCCGCCAACATACGTTTCATTCCTATTCGTTCTGCCAGCCGTTCTACTTTATGATATAAATGTTCATCGAGTCCTTTTTTTCGATAAGCATTATCTATCGAAAGTCTATCTATAAAAATCGTTTGCTTCTGGTGATAGATATAGAATGAAATAAACGCAGCGATTAAACCAGATTTTTCTACCACATACATCTTTATATCATCCGCAGCTACAACGGATTTAAAATACTGTTCCTCTATTGACGCTTCCATTTTTAGGTGTATATGACCTGGATCA
Organism: Virgibacillus halotolerans; assembly: GCF_016908515.1. Classification (GTDB taxonomy): domain Bacteria; phylum Bacillota; class Bacilli; order Bacillales; family Amphibacillaceae; genus Virgibacillus_M; species Virgibacillus_M halotolerans. Next base: position 366,135 of record NZ_JAFBEA010000003.1, on the reverse strand, counting down.
TCATGTATTGCAGCAATCCGTGGAAAATCCTCACTTCTAGCTTCTCTGATTTTATACATGTAATTTCCCCTTTGACGCCTTTACTACCTGCTATGGTACCCCATTGGGCAACCGTTTGTCGATAGTAAACCAATTTAATTTGACTGACTTTCCCCACACGATAACTTCTAAAACGAAAAGGTAATACATAGTATTCAGAAATGGTCGAGTTTAATGGATGCTATTTCTTAGATAATCATTTTTCACTTTTAAGACAAGTTAAAATAAACACCAAAAAACTATTTTCCCTTTTCAAGCAAATAACGGGGATAACGAAGTAATTAGCATCATTTTGTAGCATGTTTTAGTATAACCAATTGAGACAGGATGGACTTGGTAATTTGCAGGTTTTTTACAAATTATCTAAATATATTGCGTTTGAAGCAATTCGGAAATATCTATAACATGAATGTATGACTGTTTGATCTGTATCAATCGTCATATCACAGCTTATTTCCATATTAAATAAGACTGTTGATACATAGTAAATAGTCGCTATTAAAGGATTCATAGCGCTTCAAAAATCGGGGAGGTCATTAGAAATGAAAAAACTATTACTTACTTCTTTACTGTTTTTCATTGTTGTAGGGCTTGCAGCTTGCGGTTCCAGTAATGATAACGTTTTAGAAGAGTTGCAAGAAAAAGGGAAAATTAAGGTTGGATATGCCAATGAGGAGCCATATGGCTATCAAAATGATGATGGCGAACTTACCGGCGCATCTGTAGATACAGCAAAAGCTGTATTTAAAGAATTGGGTATTGATGAAGTCGAAGGTGAATTGGCGGATTATGACCAATTGGTTTCCGGACTCGCTGCTGGAAAATTCGATGCGATTACATCCGGAATGGCAATTACACCGGAGCGTTGCGAGAATGCTGCCTTTGCGGAGCCTGACATGAAATATGGTGAGGGATTAATTGTACAAAAGGGGAATCCATTAGACTTGCACAGCTACAAAGACATTGCTGATAATCCAGATGCAAAGGTGACTATCATGTCTGGCGCAACAGAAGTAGGCTTTGTTCAATCAGAAGGTGTAGATGAAGGTCAAATAGATAGTGCGCCAGATATCCCAGCTACATTCTCAGCAGTAGAATCTGGTCGCTCGGATGCAACAACTGGTACCGAAATGACCATTAAAATGGCACTGGAATCAGCAGACACAGATGACTTAGAATTTGTTGAAGACTTTGAACAACCGGATATTGATGGCGTTCCAAGCTATGGCGCTGTAGCTTTCAATCCCGATAATGAAGAATTACTTGATGCATTTAACGAAAAGCTTAAAGAGTTAAAAGAAGATGGAACCGTTGCACAAATTCTGGAAGACAATGGTTTCAGTGAAGAAATGAACTTTCCGGAAGATGATGTTACAGCAGAAATGGTCTGTAATGGGGAAGAGTAATTTCATCGTTACCAATCGGCTTTTTTATTAAACTGGATTAAACACTCCACGGGGTCTGGCTCACAACTAGGGTCTGACCCTTTCTTTTTAAACAATACTTAAATTCTATGCCACACGACTAAAAGGAGTGATGATAATTAGTAATATTATAGAAATATTCCCTGTTCTAGCAAAGGGGATTAACGTTACCATAACGGTCCTTATTGCCTCTGCAATCTTCGGCTATTTAATGGCTTTTATTGCTGGGTTATGCCGGCTTTCAAACAATATTATTCTGCGAGGGGTCACAACATTTTATGTGGAGATCTTCCGTGGAACATCCTTAATTGTACAGTTATTTTGGTTGTTTTACGCATTACCAATATTGTTCGGTATTAATTTAGGTAATGAATTCTGGGCGGGATCACTTGCCATTGGATTGAACTACGGCGCATACATGTCAGAGGTTGTCCGTAGTTCGATTCTTTCTGTTGCAAAGGGACAATCTGAGGCCGCTACTGCACTAAACATGTCACGTTTTCAACGCATGCGGCTTGTTATTTTTCCGCAGGCAGTCAGAATGATGCTGCCAGAGTTTGGAAACTATTTAATTCAGATGCTGAAAGCAACATCTCTTGTATCTTTAATCAGTATGCACGACATATTGTATCATGGCGATCTTCTCAGATATTCCAACATTGCCATGGGAGGATCCGTTTATTTCTATGTGCTCGTCTTTTTCTTCATTCTTGCACTTCCTTTAATCTTCTTGACGCGTAAAATGGAGAAGTTTTCTAAAAAGGGGGTAGCTAACTGATGAAAAAGTGGAGTTGGGATACATTTTTTGATGCATTTCCAATGGTTGTCCAAGGTCTTGGGATAACTGCTGGACTAACTGTTGCCTGTTTTCTTTTTGCCCTTATCTTTGGTTTCTTTTGGACATTTATGCAGCGAATTCCGATTAAATCGGTGAGCTGGTTGATCCGATGGATAATGGAATTTATCCGATCCACCCCACCACTTGTTCAATTATTTTTCATCTATTATGCCTTTCCATCCGTACCTGTTATCGGCATGACACTATCGCCGTTCACCTGTGCCATTTTAGGACTTGGCATTCATTTTAGTACGTATATTGGTGAGGTTTATCGTTCAGGTATTGACGGTATAGATGAAGGGCAGTGGGAGGCCGCGAAAGCATTAAACTTTTCCACACGGAAGAAGTGGTCTACAATCATTTTGCCACAAGCCATTCCACCAACGATTCCAATGCTGGGTAACTATTTAATTATCATGTTTAAAGAAATTCCATTGGCATCAACGATTGGTGTTGTTGGCATCCTGCAATTAGCGAAGAATTATGGTGCACAGCACTTTAATTACTTAGAACCTTTAACGATTGTGGCACTTCTTTTCCTAGTATTAAGCTATCCTTCTGCTATTTTGATTGGTAAACTGGAAAAGAAAATGAATCGGCGATTTGATAAAAAAGAACCATCTGGAAGCAAGCCTATTCCAGAAGGCAAAGGAGCATAATGCAATGACAGAACCTATTGTACGCTATCAAAATATACAAAAATCCTTTGGTGATGTGGAAGTTCTAAAAGGCATTGACTTAGATATTAAACCGGCGGAAAAAGTAGCGGTTATCGGTCCAAGTGGTTCCGGAAAGACAACCATTATCCGGTTATTAATGACACTGGAAGAACCAACATCAGGGGACATCATCGTAGACGGAAAAAATCTATGGAAAATGGAAAAGAACGGAAAAATGGTGCAAGCAAATGAAAAGCATCTGAGTAGCGTCCGCAGTGACATTGGAATGGTGTTTCAGCATTTTAACTTGTTCCCACATATGACTATTTTGGAAAACTGTATGACAGCACTCGTAAATGTAAAAAAGATTGATAAACAGGAAGCAAAGCAGCGTTCAGCAGAAATGCTTGAGAAAGTTGGACTTGGTGAAAAGTTGGAAATGTACCCTAGCCAACTATCCGGAGGACAAAAACAACGTGTAGCAATGGCGCGCGCCCTTGTAATGCGTCCGAAAGTAATGCTATTTGATGAGGTCACTTCCGCACTTGACCCGGAATTAGTCGGAGAAGTACTTGAGGTCATTCGCGATATAGCGAAAGAAGGCGAAATGGCTATGGTACTTGTGACACACGAAATGGACTTTGCACTTGATATCGCTGATAAAGTACTGTTCTTGGACAACGGCGTCATCGCTGAGCAAGGAACACCACAAGAAGTAATTGCAAATCCAGAAAATGAACGTCTGCAAAACTTTCTGCAACGATTCAACAATTAAGAAGAGAGCTCCCGCCGTCACCGGTAGGAGCTCCTTTTTACATTTTATTTAAATCAAATCTTCGCCGATAATCCTTACTTCACGTTCCAGATTGACATCAAACTTTTCTTTGACCGTGTCCTGCACAAAATGGATTAAATTAATGTATTCACTTGCAGTTGCCTCATTCACATTCACAATAAATCCGGCATGCTTCCATGAAACTTGCGCACCACCAATTTGTTTCCCTTGTAGATGACTATCCTGAATTAATTTACCCGCGAAAAAACCTGGCGGGCGTTTAAATACACTCCCACATGAGGGATACTCAAGCGGCTGTTTTGTTTCACGCTTATGTGTCAAATCGTCCATCACTGCCTTGATATCCTTATGTTCGCCTGTCTTTAAACCAAAAGTAGCTTCCAATACAATATAATCATTGTCCGGAATATTACTTGTACGGTAATCCAAATCCAATTCTTCCGCAGTCAGCGTTCGTAGCTCTCCATCTCGATCAACAACAACTGTGCTGACAAGTACATCCTTTATTTCCCCACCATATGCGCCTGCATTCATGTATAAGGCCCCACCAACAGACCCTGGGATCCCACAGGAAAATTCTAACCCTGACAAATTATGCTTTAAAGCTGCACGTGAAGCATCAATGATCCTTGCACCACTTTGCGCGACCAATGTTGTTTCATCCGTTGTTATTTCCTTTAATCTCTTCAGATTCATAACAATTCCACGAATACCGCCATCTTTAACAATTAAATTAGAACCTTTACCCAAAAGCGTAAAAGCAATTGTTTCTCTATTTGCTAATTTAACAATTTGTTGTACTTGCTCATATGTTTCTGGCGTTACTAGAAAATCCGCCATCCCCCCCAAGTGGGTATACGTATGGTTTCTTAATGGTTCATCCACCATCACATCTTCTTCAGGTATGATGGCTGTTAGCTTTTCGTACATATGATGATAATTTACCACCTGGATCATTCCCTTAAAATTAATTGCATTCCTAGAGGTTGTTTAAAAAGTTCGATCCTTTTTATCCTCCTTTTGAACGCGCATTCCTAATTTAACTTACCTGTTACATTGTAGATTATTTTTCCGTATCTTTCCATAAAAATGAATGTATCAGTCTATCTACCGCTTCATCTTCATGTAATCCACTATGACCTAAATCCTCATTGTTAATCATCACTTCCTGCAATTGGTTATCAGGTACAATGGTTCGTAATGACTGCACACTTTCGGGTACGGCAATCATATCTCCTGTACTCCCAATACTTAGCACATCAATATTTTTAGGGAAATCCCCTTCGTGTAATAGCTTCAATGCCGCAGAATTCGGCTTTAAATCTGTTGCGGCTGCATCTTGATTAATTTGAAAGTATTCTTCTGCATATATACCATCAAATGGGCTGCCTATCGTAATTAACTTCTTAACATTTGGGTGTACATCCCCCTGGTAACTTTCAAGATATTTCACAGAGACAAGTCCTCCCATGGAATGTCCGACTAGATTCACCTTATCAATATAATAATTTTGTTGCATATGATCAAACACAGCCGCTAACCACTTTGCTCCATCCTCGAGACTTGCCCGGTTGTTTTCAAAGATTACCTGAATAAAGGTTGGATCTCCCTGCCCTTCATTGAGATTATGCACATGGATTGCTCCATTTTCAGCAACATAATATACCAAGGCCTTATTTCCCCAATGGTACTCATGTTCAAACCGGTCAAGCATAAAACCAAACGAATTAGCAGTACCTTTATAGCCGTGAACAAACACGGTAGGTTGTTGTGTATGGAAACCGGAGCTTGCCTTATTTGGCAAATATAAAATGGTAAGCACGCCAAGTAAAATAATGCAAGACGATGTAATAGCTATAATATGTTGTTTCTTCAAAACCTTACCCCATTTATGCAAATTTGTTTTTAGAAATAATTGCCCCCATTATAGCACTTTCCAGGCTTGATTACTTTACATCTTAGACATTTTCTTTCCCAAATCATGAAAAACTTTTACATCACCGAATAAAATAAAAAAGGAACTGATATTGTGTGATACAATACCGTTCCCCATAGCTTGCAATAATTGGTCATAAACACCATAACTATCAATCATTCAATCGGATGAAAGATTGGTTTACCATCTTCAAATGTGGCTAGATAAGAAAATCCAATCGATTTCAAAAGTTCTTTTGACTCTCTAAATTGATAACCTAAGGTCGTCTCCACATGGGAATCAGATCCAAGCGTAATGATTTCTCCACCACATTCCTTGTATAACTTTAAAATATCCTTACTCGGCATGCCACTGTCCAAACCGTAACGAAAACCGGACGTATTCAACTCAATTCCTTTACCATTCGGAATGATTTCAGCAAATATTTGTCTCATTAAGTCATGGAAATCACTTTTGCTCGCCTGCTTTGTATAACGCTTCACCAAATCCAAATGTCCCAAGATCTGAAAATCCTTGAATTCTTTTACACAATAGAGCAGTTCTTCATAATATATTTGATACGCTTCCTCGATGGTCTTATTTTTGAAAAAAGCACCAGAATGAAGATCTTTTTTCTCTGTTGTGTGCATTGAACAAATAATGAAATCAAAGGATTCTTCGCTTAAGAGCTGCTTATATTTACCCAAGAGATATGGTTGGACACCAATCTCAACTCCTTTTTTAATACAAATAGATGATGCATACTTTGCCTGCATTTCTTTTATCTTTTGATCATAGGCAGCCAGATCAAATTCAAATTGAATCGTCGGATCCGGATAATCGTAGTCAATGTGATCGGTAAAACAAATTTCTTCCAACCCCTGTCTTATTGCTTGTTCAATCGTTTTCTCCATTGGTGTCGTGCAATCAGCAGAAAAATTACTGTGAATATGATAATCGAACATGTATATTTCACTCCTTTAGTGGTTGACATTTCCTTTTATATTATTTAGAATACAGTATAACTTTAATTAGGTAAAGTAATAAAGCAATAAAGTGAGAAAGGAGTTTTAAAATGAAATCAAATACATCCAACGGCAAGCCTATTCCGCTTGTAGCAGATTTTCAAATGAGAGAAGATCTAATCAATAAATTAAAAAATCGCTTTTATACTTACGGATATCAGCAAATAAGAACCTCTACTTTTGAAGATTATGATATGTATTCCGCTATTACTGGAACCGTAAATAAAGATGACATGATCAAAGTAGTTGATGCTTCCGGTAAAGTTTTAGTGCTGCGGCCAGATGTAACCATCCCTATCTCACGGATGACAGCACTAAATAAGCAACAATACAATGATCATTTACGCTTGTTTTACGTATTGGATATCTTCCGGCAGACCTTCGATCAAAATGGCAAGAAAGAAAGTACACAAGCAGGTATTGAATGCTTTGGGCAAAACACACCAGAAATAGATGCCGAGGTTCTGATGTTAGCCATCCATACGCTAACAGACCTAAATTTCAAGCATTTCAAAATAGAAATTGGGCATGCAGGGTTTTTTAAGGAACTGATCGCAGAGGCGGCATTGAATGATACGGAGTTAGAGCATTTAAAAACACTGATTCAATCCAAAAACATTGCAGAGTTAGATACGTTTCTTTCCAGCTTATCATTGAGCAGTGCGTTGCGTGCAAGCATTCAAAGCATCCCGTTACTGTATGGAAGACCTAGTCAGGTGATCGAACAGGCAAAAGATATTGTTTTAAACGAGCGTATGCAAAAAGAGTTAAATAATCTTGAGCAGGTTATTACGATTCTGAGTGATTATGGTGTGGATGATTCTATTGTTTGTAATCTTGGTTTGATTAACAATATGAACTATTACTCGGATATTATCTTCCAAGGATTCACTGAAGATGTTGGTAAACCGGTACTGATGGGCGGAAGATACGACAACTTTGGTGGACAATATAGTAATCCAATGACAGCTATCGGTTTTGCTTTCGATGTAGATTTTCTAAAAGAGGTGCTTGACCAGCAAGGTTCGCTAACCACCAACGATACGATCGCAGAGATCATCATTTATTATGAACAAGCGAAGCAAAGGGAAGCACTTTTAACAGCGTACAGGTTACGGGAAGCGGGCTATCAAGTTTTAACCTTCCCCATCGATGCAATGGATGATGTTGGTCCAATTCCTTCTATTAATGTCATTTATTTTGATAAGGGACGATGTACAGTGAACGGCTACCAGTTGGAACAGAAACTATCAGACTTTACGGAACTGACAAAACTTATTCAAAAAGAGGGGGCGGGTCGATAAATGGATACCATCACATTGGCATTAGCCAAAGGTCGAACTGCCAAGGACTCGATCGCTCTGCTAGAAAAAATGGACATCTTTTTTAAGGAGTTTCATGAGAAGAGCAGAAAACTTGTTTTTCATAGTACAGATAAAGCAGTGAAACTGATTTTCGTTAAAGCTGTTGATGTCCCAACCTATGTGGAAAAAGGGGCTGCAGATATCGGCATCGTGGGCAGAGACAATATTTTGGAAGCACAGGCAGATGTATATGAAATGCTAGATCTCGGAATTGGAAAGTGCCGATTTGTTGTAGCCGGGTATGCCGATCCTGATTTAAAGGATAAGCAAAAATTGATGGTCGCATCCAAATATCCTACAGTCACCAGAAACCATTTTCAAAAGGATAACCGGTCGATTGACACGATCAAGCTAAATGGATCTGTTGAACTTGCACCACTTATAGGGCTGGCCGATTGTATCGTTGATATCGTTGAAACAGGAACAACAATTGATGAAAATGGTTTAACAATTTTAGAAGAAATAGAAACAATCAGTACGAGATTAATTGTTAACAAGGCAAGTTTTGCAACAAAGACGGCTACCATTCAAGATTTTATCAATAGACTGAAAGAAACGCTGGAGTGATGACGATGAAAATAATAACGGCCGAGCAGTATAAACAGCAACAAAAGGAAGCGCAATCCGAAACATCAGCACGTGATGCGGCACTGGATCAAACCGTTTTAGATATCATTCAACAAGTAAAATCGCGTGGTGATCAAGCATTATTTGACTATACCGAAAAATTTGATGGTGTTAAATTGGATGATTTCATTGTCTCTGCTGCGGAATTTACCGAAGCAAAGGAAAGTGTTGAACCCGCATTTTTAGATGCATTGCAGCAAGCAAAGGCAAATATCACCGCCTTCCATCAAGGGCAAATGGAACAATCGTGGTTTATGAACCAACAGGATGGTATCATGGTTGGCCAAAAAGTAACTCCACTGGAGAGGGTTGGCATCTATATACCCGGTGGCAAAGCCGCATACCCATCAACCGTATTAATGAATGTCATTCCAGCAGTACTTGCAGGCGTCGAAAAAATCGTCATCACGACCCCACCACAGGCTAATGGAAAAATCAATCCTTACGTACTTGCTGCGGCGCAGATCACTGGTGTCGATACCATTTATAAAGTCGGTGGTGCACAAGCAGTAGCGGCTTTAGCATACGGTACGGAAACTGTTGAAAAGGTTGTTAAGATCGTCGGACCTGGAAATGCATTCGTTGCTCGGGCAAAAAAGTGGGTCTATGGTGATGTTGCGATCGATATGATCGCAGGCCCAAGCGAGATATGCGTAGTGGCAGATGAAACCGCACCGCCAAGGTTTGTTGCTGCAGATTTACTGTCACAAGCCGAGCATGATGAACAAGCAAGTGCGATTTGTATAACTACCAGTAAACAGGTAGCAGATGAAGTAATCAATGAGGTCGAAAAACAGACAGCCGAACTAGAAAGAAAAACAATCATTGAAAAATCCTTAAAACAGAACGGAAAAATTATTATCACGGAAAATCAGAAAGAAACATTTTCCATCGTCAATGAGCTTGCACCAGAACATTTACAATTGATGATAGCAAATCCAATGGAACAATTAGGCTTGGTTAAAAATGCAGGCGCCATTTTTATGGGGAACTATTCTCCAGAGCCGCTAGGTGATTATTTTGCCGGTCCAAATCATACCTTGCCAACAAGCGGAACAGCGGCCTTCGCTTCCCCACTTGGCGTTTATGATTTCTTGAAAAAATCGAGCATGATTCACTATTCCCGTGATGCTTTACTTAAAGCAAGTACTGCGATTGAAACACTGGCAAATGTAGAGGGATTAACAGCCCACGCGAATGCTATTAAGATAAGAAAGGATGATCCGCATGCGTAACGCGACAATAAAACGCGAAACAACAGAAACGGCGATTGCATTGGACTTTTCCATTGATGGATCAGGAAATGCTCAAACAGAGACAGGAATTGGCTTTTTCGATCATATGTTAACCCTTATGACTAGGCATGGACTCTTTGACCTAAATCTTGTCTGTAATGGCGATTTACAGGTTGATCAGCATCATTCCGTAGAGGATATCGGGATTGTCCTTGGTCAGGCTGTACAGAAAGCTTTAGGTAGCAAAGAGAGCATTACACGTTATGCAACGGTCACAACACCAATGGATGAAGCCTTATCCACTATTTCATTGGATATTAGTGGCCGCCCGTACCTTGTTTATCATGTCGAGGGCTTAAAAGATAAAGTTGGTGCGTTTGATACGGAACTCGTTGAGGAGTTTTTCCAAGCATTTGCCAGCCATGCCAAAGTAACGCTGCATATTAATGTGGCTTACGGAAAAAACAGCCACCATATCATTGAATCTATTTTCAAGGGATTCGGAAGAGCACTCGATCAAGCAACCCAAAAGAACCCAAGAATTGAAGGCATACCTTCCACAAAAGGATCTCTATAAGCAAGGCTTTTTCTAAAAAAATTTTATTTAGTCTTATCGTGCCACAGTGGAAATAAGCTCGTTCCTCTACTGGTGGGCATCATTTATTGACACTTTGAGCGGAACGAATACACGTAGACTCCTGCGGGACTAGTGGCCAGAGTGAGACCCCACAGAACGGAGTTCGAGGAGGCTCACGGGTCACCCGCGGAAAGCGAAGTGTATTCAGTGCAGCGGGCTGAATAACAACAATCTATACGAAAAGAGCCATAAGGCTACCAACTAAAAATGTTAGGGAGATGATTTCATGATTCTTTTTCCGGCAATTGATATTCGCAACGGGAAATGCGTCCGTCTCATTCAGGGCGATTATAAACAGGAAACGATTTATAGCGAATTCCCAACCGAAACAGCACAAAAGTGGGAAAGTAAACAGGCAACATTCATCCATATTGTTGATCTGGATGGCGCCAAAACAGGTGAATCAATAAACAAGAACGCCATCCAAGCCATTGCTGAAGCGACCACGATTCCGGTCCAAGTTGGCGGCGGAATACGTTCTTTAGACATCATCGAAACGTATATTGCTGCTGGTGTCGATCGCGTCATTATTGGCACAGCTGCCATTCAAGATAAAGCTTTCCTAAGTGCAGCTGTGGAAAAATACGGAGATAAAATCGCCGTTTCCATTGATGCGCGCACTGGCTTCGTCGCAACCGATGGATGGACCCAAACAAGTACCATTAAAGCAATCGATCTTGTTAAAGAATTGGAAGCGCTAGGTGTAAAAACCATCGTATATACGGATATACTGAAGGATGGCATGATGCAAGGTCCTAATTTCACAGAGTTGCAAGCAGTAAATGAAGCAACAACGATGGATGTGATTGCCTCAGGCGGAGTCAGCTCCACAGAAGACATTAGCAAATTAAGATCGCTCGATTTATATGGTGCTATTATTGGCAAAGCCTTATACGATGGCACCCTAAACCTTGAAAAGTTAATGGAGGCGGATGAACATGCCAACTAAACGAATTATACCATGCCTGGATGTTGCCAATGGTCGCGTTGTGAAAGGGAAAAAATTCAAGGATATTCAGGATGTAGCAGATCCAGTGGAATTTGCAAAAAAGTACAATCAAGCGGGCGCAGACGAACTTGTTTTTTATGATATTACTGCCTCTATGGAAAATAGAGATCTCTTTATCGATGTAATTAAAGAGATTGCAGACGCAATCGACATTCCATTTACCGTTGGTGGTGGTATCGCTACGGTCGATGACATTGAGCGCGTCTTGCAGGCCGGTGCAGATAAAGTATCGATTAATAGTGCAGCCATTGCTAACCCGCAATTTATCGAAGAAGCGGCAGACAAATTCGGTTCCAAATGCATTGTTTTTGCCATGGATGTCAAACAAACTGCTAATAACCAGTGGCAAGTGTATAAGCATGGTGGCCAAACCAAAACAGACATCGACGCGGTTGAATGGGCAATCGAAGGAGAAAAACTCGGCGCTGGTGAAATCGTTGCGAATGTGATTGATACCGATGGCGAAAGAAATGGCTATGATCTTTCCTTAACAAGAGCCATCGCTGACGCTGTCTCCATACCAGTTGTCGCAAGTGGCGGTGCCGGAAAGCACGAGCATTTCGCTCAAGCATTACAAGCAGGTGGAGCAGATGCAGTCCTCGCAGCTTCTGTGTTTCATTACGATGAGATTCAAATACCTACATTAAAAGCATATCTAGAGAATTAGAAACTTGGCGGCGCTTGCCTTAGTTACACTTATGCAGAAAGAAAGGGACCTATACTTTCTTTACTGCCATTGATAATCTGAATCAGGAGGAATGCTAAATGGAAATAAACATCGAAGCACTTTCATTTGATGAAAATGGTCTGATTCCGGCCATCGTACAAAACGCGGAAACTGGTAAAGTATTAACACTTGCCTATATGAATGAGGAAGCATTAACAAAAACAATCCAAACAAAGGAAACTTGGTTTTTCAGCCGTAAGCGACAAGCACTTTGGAATAAAGGTAAAACCTCCGGCAATAAACAAGCTGTTAAACAAATTACTTACGATTGTGATGCAGACGCATTATTGATTCAGGCTGATCCACTTGGTCCTGCCTGTCATACAGGAGAGGAATCCTGCTTCCATAACACACTAGTGAAGGAGGCAACCCCTTACTTCGATATCCTGCCCCAAGTGGTAGATAAAATCGTGGAACGTCGTGATCATCCTGTAGACGGTTCCTACACAACGTACCTTTTTAGAGAAGGTATCGATAAGATCCTGAAAAAGGTTGGCGAAGAATCGAGTGAGGTTATCATTGGAGCGAAAAATAACGATCAACAGGAAGTGACAGCAGAAATTGCAGATCTTACCTACCATACCCTGGTTTTAATGAACGTATTAGGTGTTTCCGTAAGCAATATTAAACAAGAATTATATAAACGGCACGTACAAAAAGAAGGACAGAACAATGGATAAATTTTGGAGTACTGCAGCCAAACGCAGTGTCCCTTATGTTCCAGGTGAGCAGGTGAATCAGCCGCAGATTTTAAAGCTGAATACGAATGAAAACCCGTATGCGCCATCACCGCATGTGGTTAAAGCCATCCAATCAGAGGTAGAGGGGAAATTAAATCTATATCCCTCCCCTACTGCTGATCAGCTAAAGCAGGAAATTGCAGCATACTACCAACTATCAAGCGATCATGTTTTTGTTGGAAATGGATCGGATGAAGTGCTTGCCTTTTCATTTATGGCTTTTTTCGAACCGGGAAAAGCCATTCGATTCCCTGCTATTTCGTACAGTTTTTATCCTGTCTATGCAAAACTGTTCGACATCTCTTATGAGGAAGTGCCATTACAACGTGATTTCTCATTGCCAGCGGAAGCATTCTTCCAATCCGATGGTGGGGTTATTTTCCCCAATCCAAATGCGCCAACAAGTGTTTATTTAGGATTAGATGCAGTTAAAGAAATTGTGGAAAACAATCCGGACCAGCCAGTGATCATTGATGAGGCCTATATCGATTTCGCGCCTGAATCTGCTGTTTCACTTGTGGAAACATATGATAATTTATTAGTCGTACAAACGATGTCAAAGTCTCGATCCCTCGCAGGTTTACGAGTTGGGTTCGCTTTAGGAAATCCGCATTTAATTGAGGCGCTCATTCGCATAAAAGATTCTTTTAATTCTTACACACTCGATCGCCTTGCACTCGCAGGTGCTGAAGCGGCCATCAAAGATACAGCTTATTTTAAAGAAACAACCAGAAAAATTGTTCAAACAAGGGAATGGTTAATAGCAGAATTAAAAAAGAGAGGCTTTTATGTCCTCCCCTCGCAGACCAACTTTGTTTTTGCCAGTCATTATAATCAATCTGCCGAAGCATTGTATACCATTTTGAAAGATAATGGTATTATTATCAGGTACTTCAATCAGCCGACAATTGATAACTATTTGCGCATTACAATTGGCACAGAAGATGACATGGCAAAGTTTATCCTAAAATTAGATGAAATCCTATAGTTAAAAAAACACCTCTCCAGATCTGGAGAGGTGTTCCTTACTTTATATGAGTTTATCTACTTTGGCATCTTTTTTAAGTTTATCTACTTTGGCTTGTAATTCTTCTTGCCCTTTTTGCTGTTTCAATTGATCCTTAATCATATCTTTCATTTCATCCAATTCACCGACTTCATCTCCACCTTGCTCTTTTAACTGATCATAGTATTCTTTTACTTCATCATCAGTCACTTTAACCTCAAGCTCTTTATCCATATATTTATTGGTGATGATATCATCAGCTAATTGTTTCTTAAAGTCATCCTCCGATAAATCAAATTGTTCCAGTACCGCTGTCAATTGTTCCCCATTTTCTTCCTTCAGGGATTTATATTCGGACTCGATTTCTTTATCTGAAGCCTCTAAACCTTTATCTGCAGCATCCTGTTTAATTAATTGTTGTTCAACAAGAATATCTAGTGTCTGATCTTTCAACCCATCCAGATCGCTGACATCTTGTCCATATTGTTGCATGGATGTTTTTATTTGTGTATAGATTGAATTGTATTTGTCACCTTTTACTTCGTCGCCATTAACACTAACTACTGGGTCTTTTTCATCTACTTTTTCTTTGTCTGTAATTTCAACTGGCTCCTGTGCTTGTTCAGATGGATCTGCTTGCTCTTCTGTCTGCTTTTGTTCATCATCTTTTTTATCACTTTTCTTTGCAGAATCATCATCATTGCCACAAGCAGCTAGTACCAATGCCAAACATAGTGATAATCCTAATAACATTAACTTTTTCATTTATCTTTTCCCTCATTTCTAATTAAGTCTGTTTCCATTCAATCACAGTTCATATGGTGATTTCAAGTCGTCAAAAACAGTAAAACCCGTACAAACCGCTCTACACCAATTGTTCGGAAGGCTTATTTACGTTTACGTAACATTTATTCCTTTATATACCTTACTTTTGCCACATTTCCGTGATATATACAAACAGGCAGCTCCCAATATAGGAGCTGCCTGTTTTTTCTTTTGTTAATTAGTTCAGACTTTCATCAACTTCCGCTATCATTTCTTTTACAGAAACAAGTCCCCCACCAGAAAGGTACCAATATTCTGGGTTAAGGTAAGTAATATCATCATTTTTATATGCTTTGGTATCTTTCATTAAATCATTTTCTACGATTTTCTTAGCAGATGGTTCACCATCTGTAATAGCTGCACCTCTATCCACAACATATAACAAATCTGGATCTTGTTCCGTTACATATTCAAAGGATACGTTCTGACCGTGTGTAGAAGCTTCAATGCCTTCATCTGATGCAGGAACACCAAACACATCATGAATCAGACCAAATCTAGATTCAGGACCATACGCACTAATCTTATCGTCATTCGCTAAAATGATAAGTCCATCTTTATCTGCTTCTTCTGCTTTCTCATTCAATGCCGAAATAGATTCTTCAATATCTGCTATTTCACTATCGATTTCATCTTGTTTATCAAAAATATCACCAATTGTAGCTAGGTTTTCTTTAAATGAATCCATGTAACGCGTTGTGTCCACACCAAGATAAATCGTCGGTCCAAGTTTTTCTAATTCATCATAAGCATCAGATTGACGACCAGAAATAAGTATTAAATCCGGATCCACTTCAGCAATTGCTTCAAAATCAGGCTCTTTCAAACTACCAACATTAACATAATCGTCACTTTCATATTTATCCAGATATTCTGGCAAGTTCCCTTGTGGAACAGCTGCAATATCAACACCAAGTTCATCTAAAGTATCTAGCGTACCGTAATCGAAAACGACTACTTTTTCCGGTTTTTTCTCTACTTCAGTCTCACCAAGTTCATGCTTAACAGTAATTGTTGTTTCTTCGTCTTTTCCATTATCAGCATCTGTATTCTTATCAGCATCATCTGCTGAATCTGATGAACCACATGCCGCGAGTACTAACGCTAAAAATCCCATTGCTAGAAATAATGCAAGTTTCTTCATATAAATAAACTCCCTTTTTTCAATTTTTATTTTAAATAACTAATGTTGCATGAATTAGAACGAATATTCCGTAAAATAGTATTCTATGTACTCGAGCGCTCAAGTACATTACATATATATCCATGCATTTATATCATTTTACACTGATTAAAATACACGGCTTTTTACCGTTTCAAAATCAATCAGGCAAATTCTTTTACCAAATCTCAAGGGTAAGGTATGATGAATTGTAATAGGGTTCCTTCACACTGGATTCGGCATGGCCGTGCCATTCCAGTATGAGGGACTTTTTTTGTTTAAAATCAATCTTAGGTCTATTCGTCATCCATGCAACACTAGTGATTAAAAATAAACACAAATGCGTTGGTTATCAATTTCTTTAATATCAATATCCATGTCATAAATATCTTTTAGCACACATTTATCAATCACATCACAGGTTGGACCTTGTTTAACAATTTTACCGTCCTTTAGTGCAACAATATTATCAGAATAGCAAGATGCAAAATTGATGTCATGAATAACAATAACGATTGTTTTTCCCATTTCGTTGACAAGTCTGCGCAAGGTTTTCATAATGGAAACGGAATGACGCATATCCAGATTATTTAACGGTTCATCCAGTAGAATATACTCCGTATCCTGGGCAATAACCATTGCGATATGTGCCCGTTGACGTTGCCCGCCACTCAACTCATCTAAAAATTGATCCTGCATGTCACGAAGTTCCATATAGTCTATTGCTTCTTCTACTTTTTCCCAATCCTCTTTTTTCAATTTACCTTGTGAATATGGAAAGCGTCCAAATGCTACAAGTTCACGCACCGTCAATTTTAAATTAATTGCATTGGATTGTTTTAAAATGGATATCTTTTTGGCAAATTCCTTATTTTTCGATTGTAGAATGTCTTCCCCATCAATTGAAATATCGCCATTATCTTTTGATATCAAACGACTGATCATTGAAATTAACGTACTTTTACCTGCACCATTCGGACCGATAAAAGATGTAATCGTCCCTTTTTCAATCTTTACCGACACATCTTCTATAACGGTTTTCTTGTTATATTTTTTGAATACATTTTTTATATCTACCATGATTTATTCTCCTTTAACAAAAGATATATAAAGTACACGCCACCAATGAAATTGATAATAACACTTACCGTTGTTTGAAACGAAAATAGTTTCTCTACAATAAACTGTCCACCAATTAAGGCAATAACACTGATTAGTATGGATCCAATAATAATATAAAAGTGCCGGTATGTTTTCATAAACTCATACGTAATGTTTACCACCAGCAATCCCAAAAACGTAATCGGACCAATCAGTGCCGTAGATATAGAAATTAATACAGCAACAACAACCAATAAGCGTTTTACGACATAATCGTAAGGAACCCCTAGATTGATCGCCTCATCTTTCCCTAATGCCAGCACATCCAAATATTTATAGAAGCGCATAAAATATAGTGTAATTAACAGAACCAGACCAATTGACAGATAGACAAGATCCGTATTTACGTTGTTAATACTTGCAAACATTTTATCTTGGGCGACCATAAATTCGTTTGGATCAATCAATATTTGCATAAACGATGTAAAGCTGCCAAAGAATGTACCCAAGATCATCCCGATGAGTAAAAGGAAGTAAATGTTGTTCTTTTCCCCCCTAAACAATAAGCGAAAAAGGACTAAAGCGAATAACACCATGAATCCAATACAAACTAAATAATTGATTTTACTGCTCATCATCACTAATGACCTTGAACCGAATACGAAGATGGACACCGTTTGAATTAATAAGTACAGGGAATCAAGTCCAAGTACACTCGGTGTTAGTATTCGATTGTTCGTAATCGTCATGAAGACGGTTGTGGAAAATGCGATAGCCCCACCAGTTAGAATTATTGCAACGATCTTAATAATACGTCTTGGTAATATGTAACCAATGTTACCGCTTAGGTCATAAAACAAATATAACAGCACCAGTATTGTTGCGATTGCGGCGAGGATAATTGTTTTTTTCTTATAATCCATATTTCTTTCTCCTTAATAATAGATAGATAAATATTCCACTACCTATCACCCCAACGGTTAAACTTATTGGAATTTCATAAGGATAAATAATAACTCTGCCGATGACATCACACATCAACACAAATACTGCCCCTAAGAGCGCGGTATGTAATAAACTTTTTCTTAAGTGGTCGCCCTGATAAATCGTTACGATATTTGGAATGATCAAACCAAGAAACGGAATCACACCAACCGACAGCACAACAGAAGCTGTAATAAGCGCAACAATAATTAATCCAAGGTTGACCACCTGCCGATAATTCAGACCTAAGTTTCTGGAGAAGTCTTCGCCCATTCCTGCAATGGTAAATTTATTTGCATAAAAAACAGCCACAAGCAGTATGGGGATACTTACAAACATCAGTTCATAATTCCCACTCATGATCATTGAAAAATCGCCTTGCATCCAAGATGACATATTTTGAATCAGATCATTTCGATAAGCGAAAAAGGTTGATACAGAGCTAATAATATTTCCAAACATTAAACCAACTAATGGAATGAATATGGCATCTTTAAATTTCACTTTCTCCAATATCTTCATGAAAACAAAAGTACCTAACAGTGCAAAAATAAAAGATACAAACATTTTCTGAAGTGGACTTGCTGATGTAAACACCATCATGGAAACTAGAATTCCAAGTCTTGCTGCATCAAGTGTACCTGCAGTTGTCGGTGATACAAATTTATTTTTACTCAACTGCTGCATGATTAGACCACATATACTCATGCTCATCCCTGCAACTAAAATACTAAAAAGCCTGGGAAGCCTGCTTACTAAAAGAACCTGTTTCTGATCTTCTGTCAGACTAAATATATCTAGTGGCGAAACATTTGAAACGCCAATAAAAACAGAAGCAACAGAAAGAACAACTAATGCTATAACTAAATACCGTATCTTCATATCATAACCTCTACTCGAAAAACGCCTTCAACCACAATAGCAGTTTTCCATTTACATCGTATATTACGTGGTTATTTAAAATAATTATTACCTTCTAATCAATCTAATTAAGAATGATATTCATTATCAATTAGATTCAAATATTAGTATACCATATATATAATGTTCGTCAATATCAATACAGCGATTTCTTCAACAATTCCGTGAATCCTGTCTTCTTTTCCATAATAAAATAACCTGGCACAAGTTTACATTGTGACAGGTTATCTTTCATTTACATCCTTCATCCGTACAATAGGTTGTATCCGAATTCTTTGGATTCAACGATTGGATTGTTGGTTCTTTATTTTCCTCTTCCCATACTTTTTCAAGTACTTCTTTAAATACTTCTGTTGGCTGGGCACCAGATACAGCATACTTTTCATTAAAGACAAAAAACGGTACACCCTGTACACCAATCTGTCGTGCCTGGTCTTCATCATCGCGAACCTTATTTGCGTATTTATTTAATTGAAGTAGGTTTCCCACTTCTTCAGGATTCAGACCAACTTCCTTTGCCAATTCGATGAGTGTTTCATGACCACTTATCAGCTTTGACTCTGTAAAGTAAGCATATAAGAGTCGCTCCGTTAGTTCCTTGCCTTTTCCGTGTTTTGTAGCATATTGTGCAACACGGTGTGCATCGAATGTATTGGTACTTTTCATATCATCAAAGTTGTAAGTCAAACCAACTTCTGCAGCTTGTTTTCCAACATCTTCATTCATATTTTTAGCCTTTTCTATCGGCATACCAAATTTTTTAGCAAGCAATTCGTGCATGTTCATTCCGGGATTTTTATCTGCATTGGGATCAAGTTCATAACTCTTGTATTGTACACTTACCTTTTCTTTGTGGGGAAAATCTTCTAGTGCAAATTCCATCCTCCTTTTCCCGATATAACAAAAAGGACATACGAAATCTGACCATACTTCAATTTTCATCACTACACCTCGTTTCTCACAAATATTGTAGCATAGGTCACCAGAATGATTAAACAATGTGCTTGTTGAAAGGGGTCAGTCCCCCACCACACTAAAGTGATAAAGCAATAGTGTGATGGGGGACTGACCCGCATGAATGTCACTTATTAATAAGATTGTTTTTCCTGTATGGTTCCGTCCTGTTTGTAAATCGTTAATGATGTTCCCTTATTTTTAGCAATTTCCCTTGCCTGTTTTATTGTTTCATCCTTGTTCTCAAAAATATTACTTGGCTTTTTAGCGTGACTGGATTTCACTGCCCAGCCATTTTCATGTTTTACTACCTGTTCGCCCTCTTCCAAGCGTTGTGGGTTATTTTCATATTGCTTGCCTGCTTCCGATCTAACTGTCGGTTTGCCACTTGCTTCATATCTTTCGATTTCTTCCTTCGTTACATTTTGATGCCATTCCTTTGCCTGTTCTGTTGCAATCGGTATGGCTCGTCCTTCTTCATACCCCTCGTCTATCATAGAATTGGCGATATCAATCGCTTTCTTCTTTGTCGCATATTCCAAATTCTTCATCGATGAAGGGTAATCGTTTAATGTCCAAGGCATGTTTTTTCCTCCCTTGTCTCGTTTACTTTCTCCAGTACCCTTTTCATAATTGATAAAACATGCACGATAAAGTGAAACTTCATTTTTAAAAGCCTATTTACGTTGGTATCATATGATTCGGTATGTCATTGAAACTTTTATCATCAGCCTAATTTTTACGATGACTTTTGAAACAAGAAGCAGCGCAGCCTATGAAATAACCTCCTTAATTTTAGGACTTTCTAAGTTTTTTTCCTGTGGTCGTATGGATTCCCTATTTATTTGCCAGAAAAATAAAACAGCTAAAGCCATAAACGGCTTTAGCTGTTTTATTCCATTAACGAATTCCCCATAATACTGACACGCTTTGTATTTTTTAATTCATCCAGATTCTTCACGCCAATACCAAACATCGTCATCTTCAATTCCAATTCAATTTGATTCATCGTTTCCATAACGGCTTCCTCTGTTTCTGTAGCCGCTTGTAATAATTGTCGGGCAAAGCCAATCACATCGGCACCAATCGTTATTGCTTTTGCAGCATCAACACCTGTTTTCATGCCGCCGCTCGCTACAAGTGGTACGTCTGGTAACTTACTTCTTACCGATACGATGCAATCTTTTGTCGGTAAACCCCAATTATTAAATGCTTCCGCTGCAGCCTTCTTTAATGGATCCTTGGAGCGTAATTTTTCCACTTGACTCCAAGATGTTCCGCCAGCTCCAGCTACATCAATAAAGGAAATTCCAGCATTGTAAAGCTGTTCCGCTACCGTGCCATCAATTCCAAATCCAACCTCTTTTGCACCTACTGGAACATCTAATGTCTTACAAACCGCTTCTATCTTTGGCAATAGATTATCAAAATTCAAATCGCCGCCATCCTGGACAGCCTCCTGTAAGCTATTTAAATGGAGGACAATACCATCAGCACCCGTCATATCAACAATTCGTTGGCATTCCTCGGCGCCATAGCCATAATTAAACTGTACCGCACCTATATTAGCAATTAATGGAACTGTAGGGGCTTGTTTACGGATAAGAAAAGATGCTTTGTGTGCATCGCTTTCCAATAGCGCCCGGGTTGAGCCAAGTCCAATTGCCCATCCTTTTTCTTCCGCCGCAATCGCCAAGTTCTGGTTAATCTTTTCAGCAAGCTCTGATCCACCAGTCATAGAACTGACCAAAAATGGTGCGCTAATTTTTTTATCTAAAAAACTGGCATCTAGTCGGATGTCATCAAAGTTGATTTCTGGTAATGCATTATGTAAAAAAGAGATGCCTTCCAGTCCTGTTGATTTATTAACACCTTCAACATTACCTGTTAAACAAAGACGGATATGTTCCGTTTTCCTTTGGTTAATTCCTTTTTCCATGTTTAAGGTACCCCCAATTATGATATTTCTTAACCTGTACATTATAACAAGAACTCACTAAATTGTAATGAAAGAGTGTTCGATTCGAAATTTCTCATTAATTAAATGAAGCTTTAATCTTTTCTATTCCCATTAGAAGTATACGACATTACCTGACGGATCCTGAGATCTATATTGTGATCCCACCTTTTCAACTGGAAAACCAAGCTTTTTTAATCGATGGACAATCTTTTTCCTTTCTTTCGCAGGGACTGAGATCGTATAGCTTTTCATGCCAATACTTGTTGTTCCTGGTATTGCTCCCCCTTTACTGTTCCACGTATTCAGTCCAATATGATGATGGTATCCGCCTGTTGACAGGAA
Source organism: Virgibacillus halotolerans (assembly GCF_016908515.1). GTDB lineage: Bacteria > Bacillota > Bacilli > Bacillales > Amphibacillaceae > Virgibacillus_M > Virgibacillus_M halotolerans. The sequence goes on along the minus strand of NZ_JAFBEA010000003.1, from coordinate 343,845 downwards.
GAGTGCTTGGCTACCATATCTCGATACGACGGAAAAACCAAATCCCTTTATGTAAAATGGTTCAACCGCCGCAAGATTGGCTACTTGTAAATGAATGTGACCAATAATCGTTTTCTCCGGTAAACCGTCCCAACCATCCGGATTAACATCTAGCATTAAATGATTGGCATTCAGAGGCAAGGTGCTCATGTTTACGCTCCCTTTACTCCATTCCCAATCTTTATGGTCTCGGTCCACATAAATTTCAATACCATTCTCATCTGGATCTGATAAATACAGTGCTTCACTAACTAAATGATCTGAAGCACCATGTAATGGATAGCCAGTATGAATTAAATGACGAAGCATATTAGCCAAATCATTGCGTGTTGGCAATAAAAAAGCAATATGAAATAATCCTGTTTCTCTTGGGTTTAATGGTATTGCCTTTTCCAGCTGTTCCAATGTAACAAAAGCCGTCATTCCACCTGAAGATAGTTTTACCCTATTATGTTGTTGTTCAATAATTCGAAAACCTAATATCTTTTGATAAAAATCCAGGGATCGTGTGATATTTCCTACTTTTAAATGAATATGATTTACAAAAGAAGCCGGATGTTGATGAAAAGTCATCGAAGTTTTCTCCTTTGAAATTAGAATAGTTGTTTATTTAATTTTACTTGGATAAGATAGGAAAGGAAAGGGATAAGCACCAAGATGGATGGAGGGGGAGTCATTTTGAAACAGCGCGCAAAGCATTTTGCAGAAAAAGCACATGAAGGGCAGCATCGAAAAAACTCAGATGCCCCTTATATTATACATCCTATCCGCGTTGCAGCCCAGTTGAAAAACGCAGGTTTTAGTGATGAATTGGTTTGTGCAGGCTACTTGCACGATGTCGTCGAGGATACAATATATGATATAGAAGATATTGAAAAAGAATTCGGCTCGGAGGTTGCGCGTCTTGTTGCCGCACACACGGAAGATAAATCAAAATCCTGGCAAGAACGCAAGCAACACACGATTGATACATTTAAAGCGGCTAATAAAGAAGTGAAGTATTTAATTGTCGCTGATAAACTGGATAACTTATTAGATCTAGAACAAAGTCTCAAACAACAAGGTGAAGTCGTTTGGGAAAAATTTAATGCCGGTATAGACAAACAAAAATGGTATAACGAATCCATCGCTGCACATATGTACGATGGTTTGGTTAAGGAGGATATTCCAGACTATTTCCATACCTATGCAGAAACAGTCAAGCGTGTTTTTGGGTAAGTAATATAGTAGATTATGGTCATCAACCCCTTAGCTTCTTACCATGTTAGTTTTAATTAAAGAAAGAAGTATAAAGAATTTAAAGTATTACGCCCGAAAAATCCCCTTTTAATACTTCTTTTCCATGTTGGTTGTTACAGAAAAAGGATGCACTAATAGCGGTTCTATTATTTGCTTGTCTTTCGTACTTTTCAATTTTAACTTCACAAATGATGGTATCCTCCGTAAATACAGGTCTTAAAAACTCAAAATTCATCGAACGGGCCAGTACGTTATGATCTCCCCCTACTTTTGTTGGTAGCGTTGCCGTTAATAACCCTTGAACTACAAGTCTTCCCTGTTCATCTGGCGTAATATGATGAATCCCTTCATCAGCCGAAGTCTCTGTAAATAATTCAACATCTCTTACTGTAAAGGTCCGCTCAAACGTAATTATATCTCCTACTTTTAATGACATATAAATCTCCCCCTGAATGTTTTATAGTGTGGCTCTATTCTCAATGATTGGTACTGCCCGTGGATTCGTCCTACCACTAAACTTTATTGTTTTAGAGGCAAAAGATATAAACTGCGAGTAAGAGCAGGTTGATTTTCGCTCCAGGCAGTCGCTTTCCGCGGGCAACGCTTCAACTTCCTCGGAAGCAAAAAAACGCTTCCTGCGGGATTTTCAGGTGTTGCTTTTCCCGCTGGAGTCGACTGCCCTCCGCTCCAATCAACCAACGCGAATAGCGTCCAGTATTTTATCTTCACGGCATTAATAATGCCAAGCTTTGAAGGTAGAGAGACCACTTTATAAAGCAATTGATAAATGATATAACATTGCACAATACTAGCGAAGGAAATACACGAAGACTCCTGCGGGAAAGCGAAGACGATGAGACCCCACAGCGAGCGTTCTTTGCGAGTGAGGCAGACTAAGTACGCCACGTCCTGTGGCAACGTCTGCACTAGCACTTCCTATGCGTCGAAGGTTCAGCGTGAGCCCGCGGAAAGCGTAGTGTATTTCCGAAGCGATATCTACCAACTCCGGAGATTAAAAGCAACGAAACTTACGAAAAGGGCCTATACTATCTGGTTAACAATCCAATCTTTTGGTTTTATGTTCTTATTCATCCATTGCTCTTGTGGTGCATGGTATGGGGCCGCAGCGATCAAATAATTATTGTGCCAGCTTGCTGCACCAGAACGAATCACTTCGTCAACTAGGATTTGGATAAAATCTTCTGGCTGAAGCTGAAAAGCATAGCGAGCAAAGTCTTGGAACCAACCACAATTTAGTAGGTAGTTATCAATTTCTTCTTTTGCCAATCCGTTTTTAATCATTAATGTGAATGAAAAAATACGCTTACAAGCATGCCATGATACTTTTTCCGGCGCCTTCAGCCATTTTTCAAACCGTTCCCTTGCTGCATCAATAGCAACCAGAGGATTATCTATTTGAGGCCCATGCCCGGAATATGCTTGCTTAATCCGAAGCTTTGCCAAGCGGTCCAAACTTTCTAACGATCTTTGGATAGAGGAAACACCTTCGCGGAAGATATTTAACCATCCGATATCACTTTTGTGAAAAAGATCCCCGCAAATTAATATCTCTTCTTCAGGTTCATATAAAGAGATATGCCCTAACGTATGTCCCGGCGTATACAATACTTTCAAGACTCTATTCCCTGTATGAATCTCATCGTTATCAGAGAGCTTTGTATCGACTCGATAAGTTTCTACAGGCTGATCCAACCATTCTGCACTACAGGCTTCAGGGTCACAAGCATTAATTAAATCAGCTTCCCATTTATGGGCTGCAATCGTAACGCCATATTTTTTTTGAAGATGAAAGTTTCCTCCTACATGGTCACTATGGTAGTGCGTATTCACAATCAGGTGTAATGCTTCTGGTGAAACGCCTGCTTCATTAATTAATTGCTCTGTGTCTTTTACATCACTCCCAAAACCAGTATCAATCAGGACCGGGAGCTGGTCCTTCATAAGAATCGTATTTGCACTTGGATATTTTCTTTCAAAGAAAATAATACTGGATTTTCCCACAAGCTATCTCTCCCTTGATGATAGACGGTACCCCAGACCAATCAGTCGGTCCGGGGTGAATGGTAATACTTTTATGATCTCCATTCCATCTTTTATTTATATTTTCGAGTCCATATTGCCCGAAACAATTTCTCTAATATGCTCAATCGCCGCGGGGTCTTCAAGTCCGGTCACATCACTTGCGACATTCCCTTTAATTTGGACTTCTTTTAAAAGTCGCCGCATGATCTTCCCGCTGACTGTTTTTGGCATAGACTCAACAAAAAAGATACTTTGCGGCCGGGCTAATTGACCAATCCCCTTTACGATACTTTGATCAATTTTCCTTTTCAGATCATTGTCGGCGGCGAATCCCTCGGCAATTGTTGCAAAAACGACAGGAACCTCACCCTTGATTTCATCCGGGACACCGATGACTGCCGCTTCAGAGACGGCGTCGCATTCCAGAACTGCATTCTCTATTTCCATCGTACTTAACCGATGACCCGAAACATTAAAGGCATCGTCAGAACGGCCTACGACCCAGAAATACCCATCTTCATCTTCTAAAGCAATGTCACTGGCATAATAACTACCTTCCACCTGACTGAAATACTTTTGATAATATCGCTCCGGTTCTTTCCATAGTGTTCGGCACATCATTGGGAACGGCTTCCGGATAACCAAATTTCCCAGTGTACCTTTAGGAACAGGATTTCCCTCATCATCTACAATACCTACATCAGCACCCAAAAATTGAACACCAGCCGATCCTGGCTTCATAGGGGTAAGCCAAGCAGCTCCAGCCAAAGGAGTTCCTGCTGTCTCCGTTTGCCCCCATGTATTATTGACACAAATTTGACCTCGACCAAGTACATCTTTCGTCCAATGCCATGTTTCCGGATCAAACGGTTCTCCAACCAGTGAAACAACATCAAGACAGGAAAGATCATAAGGCTGAAGTGCTTTTTCTCCGAGACTACGAAGCATTCGTAACGCAGTTGGGGCTGTAAATAACTTGTTCACCCGATATTTATCTATCATCTGATAAAAACGATCCTGATCGGGGTAATTAGGAGCGCCCTCGTAAACGACCGTTGTTACCCCGTTCGCCAATGAGCCAACGACTCCCCATATATGCATCGTTAGCCAACCAACGTCCGCTGTACACCAAAAAACGTCATCAGGGCGATGGTCCATATGATATTTGGCATAAATGTAATTTTGAACAACGAAGGCCATGCCAGCATGGACAACTCCTTTAGGTTTACCTGTTGTTCCACTTGTATAGAAAACAATACCTGGTTCATTTGCCTCGACATGAACAGGCTCAAAGTGAATAGCAGCCTTTTGTCGTTCCTCATGCCACCAGAAATCTCTTCCTTTTTCCATATATGGTTTCGTACCTAGACGGTCAACAACAATAACCGCATCAACACTAGAAATTTCACCAATAACATTGTCGACTTTTTCTTTAAGCGGAATTACCTTTCCACGCCGCAAACTTGCATCTGCTGTAACGACCACTTTCGGCTCATAACTTTCCAGTCGATCTTTTAAAGATTGCTCGGAAAAACCGGAGAAGATCGTGCTATAAACAGCCCCTATTCGAAAACAAGCAAGAATTGCAATAAACGACTCCGCAAGATTAGGAAGATAAATGGCAACAGGGTCACCCTTCTCTACGCCCAAAGACCGCAGCACATTGGAAAAACGATTCACTTCCGCAAGTAGCATCTGATAGGTATAAAAGCTCGTTTTTCCATCTTCTCCTTCCCAGATCAGCGCAGTTCTATTGCCCGCCCCATTTGCGATATGCCGATCTAATAGATTGTAGCAAGGATTACTGATACCTCCTTGGAAAAACTCAAAGTCTGGCAAACTCCCACTAATGGTTTTTCCCCACGGTTTGAACCAATGCAGTTCCCCGGCAACCTCATTCCAAAATGCTGCGGGATCTTCCTGCGATCTTTTTAATAAGGTTTGAAAAGCCTCACTACTTCCAATTTCAGTGGCCTCCTGGCGCGCTTTATCCGGATAGACAATCTTACTGTCCTTGATGATATCGAGAATTCCTCCTAAATCTGTATGCAATCGAATCTCCCCTTCCTTAAGATGTTTTCCTCTGTTCCGAATCTCCTTTGACTATGTAAATCTCACTTTGAAAACGCTATCATTTACACCGATATAAATAATATATCTATTACTAGATGGATTGTCAATGCGTGCAATTGCAAAACATGAAGACCGGAAGACTAATCCCCACTTAATACCCAGTATGTTGAAAGGGAATCCATCTTCGCCTAATGTTCAATGTAAATGTGACATATATTCAAATGCTGTTGTCCCATATATGCTCTTAAAGTGCCTATTTAAATGTGTTAAATCAAAAAAACCACATTCAGCTACTGCTGAATAAATATCTCCATCTTTTTCTATTAACTGCTTCGCCCGTTCTATCTTGCAATTAAGGAAGTATTGATAGGGTGAAATTCCAGTATGTGCCTTGAATAACCTGATAAACTGGAATTTAGATAAATTAAATGCTGAAGATATCTCGTCAAGTTTAAGTACATGTTGGATGTTGGTTTGTATCATATCCTTTGCTTTTTTGATTAGCCCGTTATCTTTCTTATCATCTGTAGATAGATTCGTTTGTATCAGGCTGTCTGTGAGGGATAAGAATAATTCACTGCACAAAGCCTCATCTTTTCCTTTTAATATTGCATGAGAGAGATTTAATATTCTTTGTTCAAGCCTAGCATCATACACAATAGGGGATGAAAAACGTACGATATCCTTTTTCTCAATAACTTCTAAAAACAATTGCGGCTCAATATATAGCATCACATAATCAAGTCCTGCTTCATCGTGTGCCATTCCATCATGTGCCTGTTCTGGATTAAAAAACATCACACCATTTTGATAGGATAATTGTAAACTACCATCCAAATTGTATTCTTGAATGCCACGCAATGTCACCCCTATTGCATACTCCTGGTGAGCGTGCTTTTTATACGTAAAATCAGTCATGTTTGCTGACAAGGCGGTAATACCTGCCGATTTTTTATAGATAAATTTATCCATGTCAACCACCCTTTTATTAGCTTACCTAGATCCATATCATGATTGCAGCATAAACTAAAAATAATGCCATGATTACATTAACAATTTTTTCATGCTTCTGTAAAAACTCTTTGAAGATTGCACCGAAAAGAACCCAAATAATAAATGCCATAAATCCTATAAGTGTTATAAATATAACACTTATTGTCAACACGGGCATTGTAGTATAGTAGGGCAAAATAAAGCTGGGAATAACAGTCATTGTAAATGTTACTACCTTTGGATTTAAAAACTGCAATAGGAATCCTGACATAAAGGTCCCAGTCTGGTTTACTGTTGGTTTTGATGTATCCATTTTATAAATTTGATATGCGAGATATAACATATAAATCGTTCCGATAATCTGCATACCAATTAAAATTTTTGGTATAACCGTTATAAGCATCGTATTCAATATAGCAGAAATAGCAAGTAATAAACCGAAAGCAATCGTTGCTCCATACGTATAGCCCATTGCCTTTTTTGTCCCTTGTTGATGCACTGTGGATAATATGTCGATATTGGTAGGTCCTGGTGTAACAGTAACAATAAAACAATATATTAAAAAAGATGTAATATTCATGATGAAAACTCCTTTATGTGCGCGTTCAAAAAGGAAGATAAAAAGGATCGAGTCGGCTAACTTCGCAACGTCCTGGGACTGCGCTAACTCGTCCCACCGTAGTGATTTGTTGCGACGCCGACACTAGCGCGTCCTGCGCGTCGAAAGTTCGAAGCAGCGTAGCTTTGAGTACCAAAACGGACTTGTACAGGATGTACTGACTTCTACGTTGCCCACAGGACGTGGGCGAATTTAGTAGAAGTTCCTTATACGTGAGGAACGGAAAAGCAAGCTAACGAAGAAATTCGATGTGTCATTTTTATCGGACTTTTTGAACAACCTATAAGGTATTTTCATATCATCATACATCTGAAAACCAATGGCATATAGTATGTTATTGCAGGATGATAAACTGTTAATCCTTATTTAAAATGGACACCTCCTCTGAAAGAAGGTGTCCATTTTCATTTCATTTTACGCTGTTTGTACTTAGCCCTTTGTTGTTTGGTTACTTGTTTCCATTTGTTTTTTTCTTCCAACCGTGCTTTCTGATCCTGCTTTCTTTTTTCATAAGCAATTTCCCGTTGCAATTTCACATAACTTTGAAAGCGATCTTCGGACAATTCGCCGCTTTCCAGCGCTTCTTTTATCATGCAGCCTGGTTCCGTGTCATGCTGACAATCATGGAAGCGGCAGCCGCTTCCTAAGGCATCAATATCCTGGAAGGTGGTATCTAGAGACGATTCCCCATCCCACAGCTGCAATTCTCTCATACCAGGTGTGTCAATCAACAACGCACCATTTGGCAGCATAAACATTTCCCGGTGTGTGGTTGTGTGTCTACCTTTGCTGTCATCTTCTCGGATAGCCTTGGTATCCTGAACATCTCTTTCAAGCAATGTGTTAATTAATGTAGATTTTCCTACACCGGATGAACCGATTAATGCACCCGTTCGTTTCGGTGGCAAAGCATGCATGAGTTCATCCATGCCATCTAGCGTCACATTACTCACAGCAAGTATCGGAACACCAACAGCAACGGCCTCCACCTGTGCCATAACAGCTGCCACCATATCCGCTGAACACGTATCCTTTTTAGTAAGTACAACGACTGGTGTCGCACCACTTTCATAGGCTGATAAAACATACCGCTCTATACGTCGGACATTAACATCATGATTCAACGAATTGACAATGAAGACCGTATCCATATTGGCTGCCACGATTTGCGCTTCCGTTTTAAGACCTGCTACTTTACGGACAAATTGACTTTTGCGCGGCAATACACGCTTAATAACAGCTTTCCCTTCGTCCATTAACTTCTGTACTTCAACCCAGTCTCCAACCGCAGGAAAATCCAGAGAAGATTGTGCTTCATTGATAAACCTACCACTTACTTGGGCATGAAATGCTTTATCCCCATCTGTAATACGATAACTATTCTTCTGAACGGTCATCACGCGTGCAAGTGAATCTATATCCTTATTTTGGACAACGTTATCCCATCCAATTTTTTCAAGACTATGCAATACCTTTTTCCTCCTCCATTATTGGAGGAAAAGCCCACACTATGCCGACTGCCCCTCCATTTTGAATCCGATGCACTGCTGATTGATAACGCCTTCATATTTTACATTCATAAAACATCTCTCCTTTCAAAATGGATGAACTTACTATAAATTAGTTTACCACAAAACCAAAACCGCTCCAAGTGCCTTGCCATCGCCCATCTTATTTTTTATATTCCTTCTGAAAATTTTTTGGAGAAAGATTGTATTCCTTTTTAAATAGCCTATAAAAACTCGAATAATCAGGAAAGCCACATTGTATGGCAATTTCCTCGATGGAGACCTGATTTTGTTTAATCATCGTAACCGCAGTAGCCAGTCGTTTTAATGAGACATAACGATAAAATGGTAAGCTCATATACTGCTTGAAGTAATGGGAAAAATAGTATTTATTTAAATGAAAGTGATTGGATACTTTGTCTAAACTCAAATCCGATTCCGTCAAATGAGATTCAATGAATGCTATGATAGAAATTAATCTTTGATCCAGTTCATTCGTACCACTAAGGTTTGGCATACTGCTAGCAGGATTAAAGATGGCTTGAAGTACTTGAAATAATAGGTATTGTAATGTAAAGGAGTCATTTCTTTTGCCATTTTTTCTTTGCTTTGTTATTTCGTGAAGTAAGGAGAGTATATCTTCGAGGTTGTTGGAATGCATATTTAACACGTAAGAACCTTGTGTCTTTTGATATACACTATTCTCCTTCATGGATGGTGAACTAGACAAAAAATCTGCCATTAAACGCTCACTAACAGTAAACATGATACGCTCATAGTTGTCGAAATCCTTAACAATAGCTTGATGGACCGCATAAGGAGGAATTACGACAACATCCCCTCTCCTTAGGGAATAGGTCTTTCCCTCGCAAAAAAAGTCACATTCCCCACCCAAAAATACGAGAACCTCCATCACATCGTGACTATGCAACCGGAATAAAGATGCTATTTCGGGGGAATTTATTGTATTTTCTTTTTCCCAATCATGTGATTGATTTTTTTGGCTCCAATCATATATTTCAAAATCCTGATGTGTAACCGGCATAAATTTTGATTGCTGCACCAGTACCCCTCCCCATATAGCAACATTTACAATCTTCTTAGCAATATTCGCTATTTATTTTAGGTCTTTTGTTGTTATTATAACACTGTAACTACTTATAGGGTATATGTGACCCTGATACCAAATTAAATAATTTTAGTAATGTTAAAAATGAGGAGGCGCAAAAGTGGAATTCAACCATACACAACCAGATTTAGAGGTTAGAGCCAAGAATATTATTGAGGTAGATGGATTAGAATTTAAAGATTTAAATAACGATGGGAAGCTAGACCCTTATGAGGATTGGCGTTTGAGTCCAAGAGAACGTGCAGAAAACTTAGTATCATTAATGAATATCGATGAGAAAATTGGTATGATGCTCATTAATTCACGTCAAATGGGACTTAACCAGAAGGATAAGGAAAAGACAAGTCATGACGGTATATTAGATGAAGCTATTGTGGAAAAAGGTGAAAATATATTCGCTGCTTCAAAAATATATGGATCAACACATACGATTGAGAAAAGGAATTTAAGACATTTTATTTTAAGAGACAACTTTAGCCCAGCTGAAATGGCAAAATGGATTAATAAATTAAATGAAGTGGCCGAAGGAACGCGTTTAGGTATCCCAGTCATCGTAACGTCTAATTCAAGAAATGAAAATGCAGAACCTATATTTGGTATGAATGATGCGGGCGGGATTTTTTCCACATGGCCTGGAACTTTAGGACTCGCAGCGGCTGCACAGGGGGATATTAAAAACGGTGGTGATGCATCACTGATTAGCGAATTTGCTAAAATCGCTCACGAAGAATGGAATGCTACTGGTATAAGAAAAGGTTATATGTATATGGCGGATACTGTTACAGACCCGAGATGGCAACGGACGTATGGCACATTTGGAGAAGATCCGGAATTTATTTCCGATGCAATTGGTCGCCTTATCGATGGATTCCAAGGTGAGGAACTAGGGAAAGATAGTATTGCGATGACGACGAAGCATTTTCCAGGTGGCGGGGCAAGAGAAAATGGGTTTGATCCCCATTATGTAGAAGGAAAGTGGAATCTTTACCCAACTCCGGGAAGTTTGGAAAAGTATCACTTACCTCCATTTAGAGCAGCGGTAGAACATGGTACATCATCCATCATGCCATATTATTCCATCCCTAGTATCAAGAAGAGTGTAGTACAAGAGTTTGAGGGTGAAGACATTCCATTCGAAGAAGTTGGATTCACATTTAATCATTATTTCATTAGTCATATTCTCAGAGAAAAACTTGGATTTAAAGGCTATATAAATAGTGACAGTGGCATTGTGAATAATATGAGTTGGGGAGTAGAAGCCTTAAGTGTGGCTGAACGTTTTGCGAAAGCGGTTAACGCTGGGACAGATATTGTTGCTGATACAGGTGATATAGAAAATCTTAAATTAGCGGTCAGCAAAGGTTGGATTAGTGAAAAACGTATAAATGAAGCGAATGTAAGACTCCTTACAGAAATGTTTACGCTAGGTCTATTCGATGATCGTACGTATAATTCACCGGAATTGGCCACATCCGTAGTGCGTAATCAAGCGAATTGGGATGCGGCTTACGAAGCACATAAAAAATCTGTAACCGTACTTAAAAATCAAAGTCAGACATTACCATTAACAGCTGAAAAGCTTCATCATAAAAAGGTTTACGTAGAAGTATTACACAAGGAAACGGAACGAGCAACAACTTACACTGAAAAGGCAAGAAAAGAGTGTCTCGAACTTGGTCAATTTACGTTGACTGATAATTATGAAGAAGCTGACGTAGCGGTTATGTTCTTACATCCAAAATCTGGATCCTATTTCAATGCGACACAAGGACTTTTGGAACTTGATATCTGTGAGGATAAAGTGGTATCAGCGCTGGATGGTTCATTGTATCAAGAAACAACTTTAACTGGCCTGGACCATTTAAAAGAAGTGGCAGACAACATTCATAAGCGTGGTGGAAAAGTGGTTATCAGTGTGAATGTGACATTACCATGGATACTTGGAAGCGTGGAACCATTAGCAGATGCATTGGTTGCTGGATATGATACCTTCTATAATGCGCAGTTTGAAGTTATCGCAGGCAATAGCCAACCAGTCGGTGTTTTACCATTAACATTACCGGCGAGTGAGGACGTCATTGCGGTTTATCAAAATGGTGATTGTGTGTCTAGAAATGATGTACCAGGCTATGACAAGGACAAGTATATGCCTAAAGGACTTAGCTATGCGTATAAAGACAGCAATGGTAATACCTATAAACTAGGTCATGGACTAGCTTACGAATAATTGTTAGAAAACTTGGCATACGCCATGCCTTAGTTGCACTTGTGCAGTAAGAAAGTAGTTATACTTTCTTACCTGCTAAAAAAATTGCTTGTTTATTTAAGGTGTCAGTCCCCCATTACTTTCCAGTGAGGGGGAGGCTGACATTTTTTAGATAAGCAAACTAAGCTCGTGACGTTCTGGAGCTGCACCACGGGTTCGTCCCATCGAAAACATTTGCATTAGCCGTCCTGTGCGTCGAAACTCCATCTGAACCAAATCTTCTTTATGAGACTAGCTTTAAACCAATAGCTGCTCCTAATACCATGACAATAAAAATGATTCTTTTCCAATCTTTTGATTCACCATACAAAATCATTCCTAATATCGCTCCGCCAGATGCCCCTATTCCTGTCCACACTGCATATGCGGTCCCCATGGGTAATGTTTCCATTGCATATGCAAGAAAAACAAAACTTGCACCAAATCCAAGAATTAGCAGTACCAGTGACTGCCAACTTTGATCTCTATGCAGTTTATTTATCATTGCAACGCCGAACATTTCAAATAAACCTGCTACGACTAAAGAACCCCACGCCATTAAGACTCCACTCCTTCTTTATCGGTGTCCTTCGTAACTAATTTCAAACCAATTACCCCTGCCAATAAGACCAAAATCAAAAAGACTTTTGCTATTTGAAATGGTTCGCCAAAAAATACGAAGTCGGAAAAAACTGTTCCGGCTGTACCTAACCCTACAAAAACTGCATAGACGGTTCCAACCGGTAATTTTTTTCCAGCCATAATCATTAGATAAAAACTAATAATGATAGCAATCATTGTCCCAATCCAAGCCCAAAGGTTATCAGCATGTTTTAATCCAATCACCCAAAAAACTTCAAAAAAAGCAGCAATCACTACTTTTATCCATTCTGTATTCATTCTCATAGCACCTCCGATTTTATTATTTCCCATAAAAAAAACAAAAAACCCGAGAGACAACTGTTAAAAAACAGTTTCTCCCAGGCTTTTATCCTTCCGTGACACAGCTGAGCTGTGAGTTTTCTCTCGGACCAGACTAACATACTTGTTACGGAACCCTAGAAAACATTTATCCTATACAATTACCTTAAATTATACACATATTTAGACATTATTCAAGATTAGTGGCGTGAGATGTTATTTACATTTGGATGTAATATTCTCATATTGCCTATCAAATGAACATTAGGAATACCTTTTTTCGCTACCTTTTATGGTATTTAAAACAGTCCTTTGTATGATCGTTGACCATCCCCGTCGCTTGCATGAATGCATAGCATATCGTTGGACCAACAAATTTAAAGCCGCGTTTTTTTAGATCCTTGCTCATCCGCTCCGATTCTTGTGTTTTAGCAGGCACTTCATCATGTATTGTCCAGTCATTTACAATCGGTTCCCCGTTTACAAATTGCCAAATATAGGCGTCAAAACTGTCAAATTCCTGCTGGACCTGTAAAAAGGCTTGTGCATTTGTTATAACGGAACGCACTTTAAGCTTATTTCGGATGATCCCGGCATTTTCCAGTAGTTCACTTATTTTATCCTCGCCATACTTACTTATCATTTTAGGATCAAAATGGTCAAATGCTTCCCGGTAATTATCCCGCCGTTTCAAAATCGTAAGCCAACTTAAACCTGCTTGCGCCCCTTCTAGTGAAAGCATCTCAAATAAGTCGCGATCATCATGGGTTGGAACGCCCCATTCTTGATCATGATATTCCATGTAAATTGCTTCTGTCGTTACCCATTCACAACGATTTCTATCCATTTATTCTTCCCGCTTTTCTACTTTATTTTCCTCATAAGAAATCCAGTCACTGTAACTACCTGGATATAGTTTTACATTTTCATAGCCTGCTGTTTTCAATGCGAGTACATTGGGGCACGCTGACACGCCAGATCCACACGATACAATAATTTCCTTATCTTTAGGTAATGATGCAAAATGGCTTTCAAGTGCGTCTTCTTTCTTCCAAAGACCTTCCCCGTTTAAAACATCCTGCCAAAAGAAATTCTTTGCGCCCGGAATATGCCCAGCTTTTGCATATAATGGCTCCGTTTTACCCAAATATCGGTCCCTGGCCCTGGAATCAATTAAAATAGCGGTCTGATTTACCAACTTTTCTTTCACTTCATCCATATCGGCAATGTGATTTTCACGATAAGCCGGTTCAAACGCTTTTTCTTCAAGCATTGGAACCTCATCAGTAACTTCGTTCCCCGCTTTGACCCACTGATCATAGCCACCATCTAAGATATATACCTTTTCAAGCCCCATATAATCAAGCAGCCACCATAAGCGTGCAGCAAACATATCATTATTTTTATCATAAATAACAACGGTTGAATCATAATCAATGCCAAGATGGCCTATCTTTTTAGCGAACAGCTCCCTATCTGGTAATGGATGATTTCCGCCATGCTTTGCCTTTTTACCAGATAAATCCTTATTTAAATCGAGATAAACGGCGCCAGGAAGATGATTTTCTAAATATGCCTTACGTCCTGCATCAGGATCATCCAATTGAAAACGGACATCAATGATTATTGTGTTATGCTGCTTATTCTCCAGGCGGTTCTTCAAACGATTGACGCTAATTAAATGTGTCATGTTTAACCCTCCATCATTTTACTCGTATATATTCATCCTTAAATTCCCCTGCAATATATAATGAATCTCTTTTTATCATTCGTATTCAAAGCCTGCTTTTTCATACAATTTTATCCCAGCAATGTTTTCTGTAATTACTGTTAATTCTAATCGATGTAACCCACTTTTAAAAGCCCAGCGCTCAAGACTTTGAAATAAAATTGTTCCTATCCACGATCCACGATGGCCAGATCGTATGCCAATGACAATAGAAGCGCTACGTCCCGGTACTCTGCCTATCTAATCATTTATAATACTCCTTATACGTAATCTATTCGACAATTAGCACCATTTTCCTTTGTTTAAATGTTTCGGATTAAAATATATTATATGGTAAAATATGATAAAGGAGATGGTACTGCATGAAACAGGATATTATTGAACGGTTTACGACATATGTAAAAATGGACACGCAATCCAATGAAAATAACGAAACAACCCCTTCTACCCCAGGACAAATTGAACTGGCAAAGTTATTAGTCGACGAGCTAAAAGAAATTGGTATGGTTGATGTATTCGTCGATGATTTCGGATATGTAATGGCGACACTGCCTGCCAACACAGATGGAGACGTTCCAACCATTGGCTTCCTGGCACATATCGATACAGCAACAGACTTCACTGGAAAAAATGTAAATCCACAAATCATCGAAATTTTCGATGGGAATGATCTGACACTGAATCAAGAATTAAATGTCGTTTTATCCAGTAAAGAATTCCCGGAGCTGCCAAGTTATAAAGGTCATACCCTCATCACCACAGATGGAACAACATTGCTTGGTGCCGACAACAAAGCGGGAATTGCAGAAATCATGACAGCGATGGATTATTTAATCAAACATCCTGAAGTAAAACATGGTAGGGTTCGTGTTGCGTTTACCCCTGACGAAGAAATTGGTCGTGGACCACATAAGTTTGATGTAGAACGCTTTGATGCTGCCCATGCTTACACAGTTGATGGTGGCCCACTTGGCGAATTGCAATATGAAAGCTTTAATGCCGCCGCAGCGAAAGTGACCTTTATCGGAAACAGTGTACATCCAGGGACCGCGAAAAATAAAATGGTGAACGCAGGAAAAATCGCTGCCGAATTCATCAATAAATTTCCGCAAGCAGAGTCTCCTGAACACACAGACAAATATGAAGGATTTTACCACCTCATCTCCGTCAATGGCGATGTGGAAAACACAGTAGTTTCCTATATTATTCGGGACTTTGATAAAAAGACATTCGAAACACGCAAAGCTACCGTGGAAAATTTTGTAAAAGAAATGAAACAGAAATATGGAGAAGACAGTATCCAATTAGAGCTGAAGGATCAATATTACAACATGCGCGAGAAGATTGAACCTGTCAAAGAAATTGTTGATATTGCCCATCAAGCGATGACGAACCTAGATATCAAACCGATCGTTCAACCCGTTCGCGGTGGTACAGATGGCTCGCAACTCTCCTATATGGGTTTACCTACACCGAACCTGTTTACTGGCGGAGAAAATTTCCATGGAAAATTTGAATATATTTCTGTTGATAATATGGAAAAGGCTACCAATGTCATTATTGAGATTTGCAGGTTATCTGCAGAGAAATAAGGATCAAAGCTAACATTAAAAGATCAGCATCCCCATTGGTGCTGATCTTTGCTTTTTTCATGACATTACTAACCAAAATTACACTATAAAATGCTATAATACTAGATGGCTTAATTTTATCGCAGTTTAGCGAGAAGCTATGTTTTCTAATTTTTTCACAAAGGAGCGTTACTTTTGCAACAATTAAAACTGATCCCTTTTCTAATCATAACTGGATTATTGCTAGCCGCTTGTTCTGCGGACGATAATTCTCAGGAAAAGGCAACAGAAAATGAAGACAATCATACGAGCGTAAATGAGAAGCAAGACATAGAGAAAAGAAATAACACGGAGAAAGAAAAGGAAAAGGAGGATAACTCCGACAAAGCTGATAAAAAAGATGAGAAGGGTAAAAATAAATCAGACAAAGCCAAAGACAAAGATAAAGGCAAGGTAACCGAGGCTGGTTCAAAGATTGCAGAAGATCCAAATGATATTTTAGTCTTAGTAAACAAAGCACATGCTTTGCCTGATGACTATGAACCCGCTGATTTAGTTTTTCCGGATGTGCGTTTCCCATTCACAGAGGATTTGCCAAAAAAACAAATGCGTAAGGAAGCAGCGAAAGCACTAGAGAAAATGTTCGCAGAGGCTGATAGTGAAAAACTTGATCTTTTTGCTCAATCTGGCTATCGATCCTATGAACGACAAGATGCCATTTTCGCAGCTAATGTGGAAAAGAACGGCGAAAAGGCTGCAAATAACTATAGTGCCCGTCCTGGTGAAAGTGAACACCAAACAGGATTAGTGATGGATGTTACAAGTCCTGAAGTTAATTATGGATTAGAGATTGAATTTGGTGATACAAAAGAAGGTAAGTGGCTTGCAAAACATGCTGCCGATTACGGGTTCATCATTCGTTATCCTGAGGAAAAAGAAGACATCACAGAATACCAATACGAGCCCTGGCATATAAGATATGTTGGGAAGAAAGCTGCAAAGGAAATAATGTCTGAAGGAATAACACTGGAAGAATATCTAGGTGTAAAGTAAACCGTCCAAACATCCTGTTCATGATGAGCAGGGTGTTTTATTTTGCATTATATGATTTCCCTTACAGGCTCAGGGCTGGTTTCTTTTTCAATTTGCGTGTCTAAAGCGCGAATTCGTTCTAAAGCCACATGCGCTTCAATTGTTTTGTAATGATGATTTCCGCCTGTTTCTTCATCCGCTTCGTCTGCAAGATGGACCACCTGTTGTAATGGTTTTAATTCAAGCTCCCCTTCTGGTAAATAAGAATCTGTGTGCAATAAAATCGCCACAGCAATTTGTTTAGCCGCGTGCCGATCTTCACCAATACGGATGAGCAATTTATGTGCTCGACTTGCACCTTTAATGGCATGGATATCATTTTCCTTATATAGGTCATAATCCCATTCTCCATCGCGATACCAGGTATAGTGTCCAATATCGTGCAATAGTGCTGCTTTTGTCGCGTGATCAGGATTCACCTTAAATCGTTTCGCAAAAATATAAGCATATTCTGCCACTGCAACAGCGTGCGCAATACCTGAACGTTGTAAATACTTTTGTGTGATTGGGTGCATGAAAACTTGTTCTAACGTTACATTTCTCAATTGCGGTCTCTCCTTCCCTTTTTTTAGATTACCCACAATTATAACACTTTAATAATCAAATCACAATCTTTATTTTCTTATACGCTTTTTTTTAACTAAACGAAAGAATGAGCGCACCAGCTAGAAGCCAGTACGCTCATTCTTTGCATAACCTTTATTGACGGGTACTTTCGTTATCCTTATGCAGCAGGAAAGATTTATACTTTCCTATCTGCCTAAAAAGGTTTTAAAATCATTAATACGATTACAATGAAAAGGATCGCCAGTTCAATACGTTCATAGAAAAATAGTCTTCTTGCTAACACGTTATATGCTTCCGGAATACCTTCCCCTTGATGCTCTTTTAACAAAAGCTTTATTGGAGCGGATTTTTTAGCCAATATGGTTGGACCCAATGCCAGTGCAATCATAAATAGAAGCAAACTCAAAACATACCATCCTTGTGAAAACAAATAAGGCCTCAGTAAGCCCATCCCCAAACCAGAAGTTAATAGTAAAGCTCCGCCAACCATCACCAATACATGGATCCGATTACGAATATGAAACGCATGCCTTAGCTCTGTCATTGTTGCAGCTTTCGTAACCACGGTAATGAGAATGAACCCGGGACCAACTCCCAATATTGCGGAAAGGATATGAATGAATAAGAGCAGATTATAAAGTACCATGGATGTACTCCTAACTATAAGATCATTTACCTTTTATAGCATACCATACACTGCTTTTAGATAACTACATATGACCTTACTGTTACTGAACGATTTTTCAACAAATGTCACATAGATTTCCATTCTTTTTTACTAAAGTAAGGGTGCATTCCATTTAAGAAAATGCACCCCAAGTTGAATAGCAGATAAGAGCATGTAAGCGAATTGCCCTCATCACTGATAAAAAAAATCCTCTCCAGTCTAATGAAGGATGGTACATTTACTCAGGCGTTCGGATAACTAAAACATCACATTTAGCTGATCGTACGATTGCTTCAGATACGGAGCCAATTAAGAAACGCTCAACAGCATTTATTCCCGTAGCACCACAGATAATTAAATCAGCCTCGACTATGTTAGCAAGATCTTTTGTAATCATACTTTTAGGAGAACCGTATTCAATTCTCATCTCTACGTTTTCTACACCATCCGCCTCTGCTTTAGCTTTGTAGTTATTTAAAAGTTCCTCTGATCGCTTCTGTGCGCGTCCAAAAATAGAACGGTCATAAGCTTCGAATGAACGGGTATCAATAACGTTCACGATATTTATGATAGAACCTTCATTCCGTTTTGCAACATCAATTGACTTGCGAAATGCATATTCAGCTTCTTTAGAACCGTCTACAGCTACTAAAATATTTTTATAGTGGTTAGCCATCCGACATCATCTCCATCTAATATTTTTTCGTTTATTTTATTTTTAGATCAGGCTTTTTCATGAATAAAGACAGTACAACATTAATCAAGGCTAACCCTAAACCGATTTGAAATACCAGTGTAGTTCCCATTGCCGCTGCCACCGCCGGTTCATTCGCAACAGTCGTTAAATAACTATTCTGTTTTGCAGCTAATACCGATACCATTACCGCAATCCCAATAGCACCAGCTACTTGTTGGATTGTTTGTGTTATAGCAATTCCATCTGGATAGTATCGTTTCGGTAGAGAATTTAACGTGTTTGTTTGTACAGAAGCGAGCACCGCACCTATACCCAACATCATGACGACGTGATTTAAAACAATTAACCATAAAGCTGTGTCTGTACCCAATTGTGCATATACTAAATAGCCAATGGCCACTAAAATAGTTCCAGGTGTAATCACTGCTTTTGGACCATATTTGTCAAATAAACGACCAATTATTGGAGCTAATATACAATTAAGTAAGCTACCTGGCAGCAGGATCAGACCTGTTGTAAAAGCAGCAATCATTAACGCCATTTGCATATACATTGGTAAAATGACAAGCATTGACAACATATTAAAGAACGTAATAAAACTCATAATGACTCCAAGGATGAAAAGTGGGTAATTAAATGCTTTTAGATTCAGCATTGGATTCTCCATTTTCGTTTGACGAACTGCAAAAATAATGAGTGCTATAAATCCAATGATAATGGTTCCAATAACAATTGAACTTGTCCAACCAGCACTTCCAGCTGTACTTACGCCGTAAACAATACCACCGAATCCAATCGTCGAAAGTATAACAGATAATGCATCAACCGAAACCTTACGTATTTCATTAACATTCGCTAAATAAGCGAAGCCGAAAATAAGAGAAAACAGTAAGAATGGTATGGTAACCCAGAAAATCCAGTGCCATGATAGTGTATCTAGAATAAGCCCAGCCAATGTTGGACCTAGTGCTGGACCGGCTAGCATAACTAAGCCCATAACCCCCATAGCGCCACCTCGTTTATTCGGTGGGAAGATGGTAAAAATAACATTTTGCGTTAAAGGTAAATTAATTGCTAATCCTGCTGCCTGAATAATGCGCGCCGCAAGTAGCACACTAAATACAGGTGCAACTGCAGCCATGATTGTTCCAATAATGGATAGGGAAACCGATGTAATAAACATTTGCCTTGTGGTAAACTTTTGCATCAAAATCCCTGTTACTGGCACCAAAATACCTAATGTTAAAAAATAACCTGTTGCTAACCATTGAACCGTCGTAGAATTAATATTGAAGATTTGACTTAATTCTACAAAGGCGATATTTAACGCCGTTTCACTAAAAAGCCCAACAAAACCAGCTACTAAAAGTGCTGCCATGATGGGACCTGTTTTTATTGCTTTAAGTTCATGCCCTGCTTTCATTGCCTCATTCACTTGTTAAAACTCCTTTAAAATATATGATAAATTTTTAGCTATTACGCTAAGTGGTGCCGTTGCGTTTTGTGTTAAGCAGAGCATCATTCCGCCTTCGATAGACGCTGTCATCATTAGTGCAATGGAATTAGCCGTATCTTGTGACAATCCATCTTCTACTAACTTATTTGAATAAATATCTTGCATTTTTTGATACAACTGAGCACATGCGTTTCTAACTGGATCACTTAGTGAAGCCATTTCACTAACGATACTACTAAATGTGTATCCAGTAATGGTTCCTTCTGTTTCAAAGTTAACAATTAGTTTTGAAATCATTGCATTTGTGGCTTCTTCTGTGGTCGGATACCGTTCAAAAATTCCCTCGATGTCCGTCATAATCGCTTCTTCCATTGACTGAAGGCAAGCGATGAGTAATGCTTCTTTTCCATTTGGGAAGTGATGATAAAACGAACCTTTTGAAAGGTTACATGCTTTTAAAATTTCGTTTAGTCCTACACCTATATATCCTTTTTGCTGGAAAAGCGTTGTCGCGATGTCAATTATCAATGATTTTGAATTCATATCCGTGGTACACCCCCTCCATACCGACTGGTCTGTTTATTAATGTATCATAAAAATCTTCTATGATGTAAGTGTTTTTTATTCTCTTGTAGAAGGTGCGTTCACATTTTAGACACATGAAGGGTAGCTTGTTATTCCAAGTCAAAAGGTGTCATTCCATATCAAGGAATGACACCTTTTTGTTGAAAAATTTAGTTTATAAAAAAATAAAAGAACTTTCGTTATTAATGAAATGCCTTCTGCCATAGTATTAAATAATTTCTAATCGAGTCAATATAACCCCTTGTTTATTCTTCGATAATATCATTAACTATCTAAGTCCATTCCTTGGATATTATGTACCGAAATCTCACCGTCCATATCGCACCGAAAATAACGATTTCGATTTACTTCCACTAACGCTAAAGCAGCTTGTGTATCCTCAAACATACCGCATCCTAGATCACAGTGAACAAATTGCTTTTCCAAATAAACTGCGGAAGAAGGGTTATGCCCACGATAGATCACCTTCCCATTACTCCAAGCTTCTATCTCCTGCTCATCGAATTGATGTAGATCGCGCTTGTTTAACCAAACGATATCACGCGGTTGATTCATCTTATCCGCTTTAACATCAATCCCTGCATGGGTATAGATACCATTTTCGTCCTCATAAATAAGCGGGAGCGTTTCTAACCATGATGCATAACGTTCCGCTACAGACCAGCCATTTTCATCACCATAAACCTTTTTGAAGTTTTTAATCGTCTCATCGCCACCGAATTCCATCCAAATTGGCGATAGTTCTTTCATAAACCAAATCATCATTTCTTCATGGTTTCCTGCTATCACATGCACATTATCCGGGTATTGCTCTGTATGTTCTTTTACCCATTGCAATACAATAGCACTTCTTGGTCCACGATTTATCATATCTCCACCAATTATCAGCTGATCGTTTAATGGATCAAACTCCACATGGTCAAGCAGGTTTTTGAAAACACAGAAGTTTCCATGAATATCACTGATGAAAAAAGTCCGCATTTTGCCCACTCCTTTCAGGAATCTCGTTACTCATAATCTATTTTCATATCTCCGAACTTTATCCAGCCTTTTTTTCGGAACCATTCCGACAATACCAAACTAATGATTGCTGGTGCAATTACATGTAAAATCAATATACACCAAAATATTTGCATTGAAAAGCCCATCGATTCGAATGTCATAATTTGCCCAACAAGTCCACTCGTCCCCATTCCCGCTCCAGAGGCATTATTCGTTAACCCTAACCAAACCGTGGCGAACGGGGCTAAAACGGCACCAGCAATCGTTGGCGGTAAAAGAATAATAGGTTTTTTTAATATATTAGCAACTTGAAGCATGGAGGTACCAATTCCCTGTGCTAGGAATCCACCAAAACCATTTTCCCGATAGCTTGATACCGCAAACCCTATCATTTGCGCTGCACATCCAATTGTCGCTGCACCTGCTGCGAGTCCATCTAATGACAGCATAATCGCAATAGCTGCACTAGATATCGGAGCTGTCAAAGCCAAGCCCATGAGCACCGCGACTAAAATCCCCATTATAAGTGGTTGTTGCGCTGTTGACCAGTTAATTATTTCGCCAAAACCAAGCATAAACGCGTTGATAGGTGGCCCAATGAATGTACCAACAATAAAGCCTGCGACAATGGTTACTAGGGGCGTGATAATAATATCAACCTTCGTTTCTTTATAGACTACTTTACCACATTCAATCGCGATTAATGCTGTAATGTAACTACCAGCTGGACCTCCTAATTCGGCACCAAATGCACCTGCAAATAAAGCTGAAAATAAAACCAATGGCGGTGCTTTTAAGCCGTAAGCGATCGCAACGCCAATTGCCCCACCCATAATTTTCGTATCCATTGCGAAATTACCCATCTCAATCAATGATTCCGCCAATCCCGGTGAGAAATTAACAACGACCTGTTCCCCGAGTGTTTCAATAATAAGTCCAATAATTAAAGAGGAGAACAAACCGAGAGCCATATAGCTTAATGCAGTAATTAGGTATTCCCTAATCGACAGAGAAACTCCCTTTTTCTGTAAAAACGTTTTCATTTCAGCCTCCTATTTGTGAAATAATTCACATGAATAACATTGAATTTCCTGCTATTGGTGCAGAATCTTCCTCTATTATTACGTGAATGGCAACATAATTCAAGTAGAAAATAATATTTAAAAAGTCAGCTTTCAGTTGGGGGGAGTACGGCGCTCATGTTCGAAGGTTCAGCGCTCGGACCCAGTGGTTCAGCGCTCCCTTCCTATGATCCGGCGCCCAGACCCAATAGTTCAGCGCTCACGCCCAGTGGTTCAGCGCTCGCTCGCTTGGCTTAAGCGTTGACCCCACTTTCATGTATAGTTGCTTTTCACCAAGTAATAGGCTACAATTTAATTGATAACAATTATCAATTAATTAACATAGATCTGTAAGAAGTAAACCTTTAGGGAGGATATCTCACATGGAACAAATCAAACAACAAACTAATTTAGCTAAAATTATCCGTGAACGCCGTGCGGTTAAAAAGGGCTATAACGATAAAAAAGTAACGGAAGAACTGGTTTTAGATTTACTGAATGATGCAATATGGGCGCCAACACATGGTATGCGTCAGCCTTGGCGTTTCATTTTCATCGATTCAGAACAAAAAGCTGATTTCGCTAAAAAAGTTGCAGCAACCTATCCAGAAGAAAAACAAGAAAATCGGGAGGCATTCCTTAATGAACCGAACGCATTTCTTGTTGTTATAATGGAAGAACCGGAAATGCAAAAACAGTGGGATGAAAACTTTGGAGCGACAGCAGCTATGATTCAAAACTTCTGGCTCTTAGCATGGGAAAAGCAGCTCGGTGTTGTATGGCGGACAAATCCCCATGTGTATGAACCGAAAGTAAAAGAAATCCTGCATGTTGGAGACAACGAAAAGGTTGTTGGCTTCCTCCACCTTGGCTATTTCGACGAACAACCAACCACAAAAGAAAGAATACCGGTTGTTGAGAAGTTTAGTAGATATAATGGATAAAAAAATATCCGTACATGCATGAATGGCATGTACGGATATTTTTTTATTCCAAGACCGAACTTTTTAACTTATCAACTGCTTCATGTCGTTCTATCGCCAATTCAATCAAACGATTGATTAAATCCGGATAGGTCATTCCGCTTACTTCCCATAGCTTCGGATACATACTAATTTTAGTAAATCCGGGCAGGGTATTAACTTCGTTCACATAAACCTCGCCAGCTTTAGTTAGGAAAAAGTCAACGCGAGCTAGACCTTCACACTGCAAAGCCTCAAAAGCTGCAATTGCGGTTTGTTGGATATGCTCTGTTTCTGCTTCTGACAGATCTGCAGGGATCGCTAATTCAGCACCCTTTTCATCGATATATTTCGACTCATAAGAATAAAAGGCGGTATTCGGAAGGATCTCTCCTGGTAATGAAGCTTTTGGATCTTCGTTGCCTAAAACCGAGCATTCAACCTCACGCCCAACAAGCGTTTCTTCAATAATAACTTTATGATCATATTGAAAGGCAGCTTCTATACCTTTATCAAATTCTTCCTTCGTGGATACCTTGCTAACACCAACAGATGATCCTTGATTCGCCGGTTTGATAAACATCGGCGTGCCTAACTTTTCTACCGCTTCGTCATAATCCACCAGATCCTTCTTCGCTCTTGTAAAGGTAAGCCCTTCTGCCACACGAATACCTGCTGTCTTTAGCAAACGTTTAGCAATATCTTTATCCATACAGATAGATGAACTTAATACACTGGGACCAACAAATGGAAGATTGGCGATCCTCATCATCCCTTGCAGGCTGCCATCTTCGCCTAAAGTACCATGCACAATGGGAAACACTACATCCAATTGATCCAGCTGCTTGGCATTTGCCGTATGAATCAATTGTTTATCTGCTTCTCCAGGAACAATGGCTACATGATCGTTTGATTTGTTCAATTGAATTAACTTTGGATTATCTGCATTTAGCAAGTACGAAGAGGTCTCATTCAAATGCCACTTCCCTGCTTTATCTATTCCAATTAGTACGACTTCATATTTATCTTTATCAATAGCATCCACAATATTTTTAGCTGACTGTAAGGATACCTCATGTTCAGCTGACTTTCCACCGAAAATAATACCAACTCTTATTTTTTTCATCATTACTCTTCCCTTCACTTTCACTAAAGTACCTATATATAAAATAGCACAATCGGGCATGTTTCTAACAGCAAAAAATGAATTTTATTAAAAACCCTTGACATTGTGGAAATATTCCATTACCATGAGAAACAATAACTTAATCAATTTAGCAATGACGAAGAGTAGTAATCTGGTCTGAACGAATGCAGAGAACTGGTGGTTGGTGAAAACCAGTATCATTCAACGGATGAATGGACTTCCGAGCTTCCAAACCGAACATGATGAATCAGTAGGCTTTGGCGAACAGGTCTCATCGTTATACGAGACGAATATCAAGTACTTATTATTTGATATTGCTAAAGTGAGCTGATATTAATTAGCTAATAAAGGTGGTACCACGGTTCCTCGTCCTTTTCTGGATGGAGGACTTTTTTGTGTTCCATGAAACATAACTGCATATATAAATCGTTGAGTAAGAAGAGTAAGCTTTCAAGAAGCGTCACAGAGAACCGGTTGAGGTGGAATTCCGGTACGTGGATAAAAGCCGAATGGCCTTACGAGAGGTTTCCTGAAATTATAGTAGGGAAGCACGGTGCTCCGCCGTTACACGGATAGGTTATTTTTGTAACTGAACAAGATGAAAAGATCTGCTTGATCTTTTCAACAGAGGTGGCACCGCGGTCACAATCGTCCTCTATAAATACATTTCCCATGTATTTATAGAGGATTTTTTTATACTGATACAAAAGTATAACTTTTATAGGAAACCAGTATAAGTGCAACTAAGGATTTCGCCATTAAAAACCTGGCGATAAGCCAAGTTTTCTAATACCTTGTTACACCTATCCAATAGAAACTTTTTATTTTTTACTAATTGACAAAAAGAAGGGATGAAGCTAAATGAACTATAAGTTTACCAAACAAATTGCCGACACACTTACACCGATAGGCATTTTCAAACGACTCACCGGGAGTAAAAAATTTCTACTCGAAAGCTCCTTTCAACACAAGCAAAAAGGAAAATACTCATTCATTGGTGTCGATCCCTACCAGGAGATTATCAGCACTGGAAGTGAAACAACCGTTATTTACCATGAGTCAGATACATCAGATCTCTTTCCAATGGATGCACTCCAATATATAAAGGAATATCTTCCGAAGATAGATACGGACCTTCCCCTCCCCTTCCATGGAGGAGCAATTGGATATGTTGGATATGATGCGACCCGCCAATATGAAGCTATTGGCGAGCCGCTACCCAATGAACTAAACATGCCCGATATTCATTTGATGGTTTATAAAAATGTATTTGTATTTGATCATGCCAACGAAATCATTTATCTGATTGCTATGAACCCGGATAACGTATCGGAACAGGAACTAGATGAACGTTTAAATAATCTGGCAGGCCAATTGGAAAATGAACCAAATAAACCGGAACACGAACTCACTAATGTTGACTTTCAACCTGAAATGACCGAGGAAAAGTTCAAGGAGAAGGTCACCCAGGCAAAACAGCTTATCCAAAGCGGGGATATGCAGCAAATTGTTTTATCACAGCGGATGAAAGCAACCATTGATGGGGACCCATTCTCCTTTTATCGTAAATTGAGAAACGCCAATCCCTCTCCCTATATGTTTTATATTGAATTTGCGGATTACCTTGTATTAGGCGCATCACCGGAAAGCTTGATTCAAACGACAGGAAATGAATTGGTAACCAACCCGATCGCTGGAACAAGACCACGCGGCAAAACAAATGCAGAAGACACTCTGCTAATGGATGATTTACTATCTGACAAGAAAGAAATTTCTGAGCATAAGATGTTGGTCGATTTAAGTAAACGGGATCTTGGACGCGTCAGTGAAATTGACAGTCTTACCGTTCCGACTTACATGGTCATAGAAAAATATCAGTATGTGATGCATATCGTTTCAAAGGTACAAGGCAAATTAAAGAAAAATCT
Organism: Virgibacillus halotolerans; assembly: GCF_016908515.1. GTDB lineage: Bacteria > Bacillota > Bacilli > Bacillales > Amphibacillaceae > Virgibacillus_M > Virgibacillus_M halotolerans. The sequence goes on along the minus strand of NZ_JAFBEA010000003.1, from coordinate 316,572 downwards.
CAGCAGTATTGATGCACTGATTGCCTGTTTACCTGCTGGAACCGTCTCTGGAGCACCGAAAGTCCGTGCAATGCAGGTGATTAATGATTATGAAGAAACAAAACGTGGTGTTTATGGCGGCGGAATTGGCTACATTAATTTCAATCACGATTTAAATATGGCACTTGCCATCCGCTCCCTCGTCATCAAAGATAACCATGCCTATTTACAGTCAGGTGCTGGAATTGTTCAAGACTCTGTTCCCGCTAAGGAATTTGCAGAGACCCTGCACAAAGCAAAAGCCTTAATGAAAATGAACAATGTTGAACTTGTAAATTAAAAAAGCTGTTTCCTAAAAGTTTTTGCAGAAAAATATAAATGAGAATACTTTATCAGTAGTAGATATCAACTGCGGTGGCAAAAACTCAGACTATGAAAAAACAGCCATTAAGAAAAAAAGGAGTGTATCAAAATGAAAATTTACCTTGAAAAACTCATGAATCGTGAAAATTTAAGTATTGAAGAGATGAAAATCGCAACCAAGTATTGCTTTACTGAAGATATTACGGATACAGAAATTGCCGCTTTTTTAACAGCATTACGTGCAAAAGGAGAAACCGCGGATGAGATCGCAGGGATTGTAGAAGTCATTCGTTCTCAGTCCCCCCTCACCTCACTAGCCTTACCCAACGTGATGGATAACTGTGGAACTGGTGGGGATAAATCTTACAGTTTCAACATTAGTACCACATCCGCTTTCGTTATTGCTGGTGCGGGTATTACAGTTGCCAAGCACGGCAATCGAAGTATCTCAAGTAAGACAGGAAGTGCAGACGTGTTAGAGCACCTCGGTGTTTCCTTATCGTTTTCACAAGAACATATGGAGGAAATACTGCGGGAAAATAAAATAGCCTTCCTGTTTGCACCACATGTTCATGATAAACTCAAGCATTTTATGAAAGTGCGTCAAGAGCTGGGATTACCAACAATTTTCAATGCAATCGGACCGCTGACAAACCCTGTTCCACTGGACTCACAGTTCCTCGGTGTTTATCGACAGGACATGGTGCCAATGATGGCAGACGCACTTCATAAATTAGGCAGACGTCGGGCCATTGTTGTCAATGGAGCTGGATCCATGGATGAGGCATCTCTTGCCGGCGAAAACCATCTCACCTTACTCAATGAAGGAAAACAAACAGCATTTACACTAACACCAGAGGAAGTTGGATTACCCGTATACGCAAATGAACAAATCCGCGGTGGAGATGCCAAAGATAATGCAGACATTTTACTTCGTGTGTTAAAAGGAAACGTTGGTCCATACTTGGATACGATCCTCCTTAATGCTGGACTTGGAATATTCGCCAATGGTGCGTCCCAAACCATCAAAGAGGGAATTGATCTAGCTAGAGAGAGCATTCAATCCGGAGCAGCTTTAGAAAGACTGCAGCAATTAGTCGCATACAGTAAAAAAATTCCAAGTGAGGTGCTATAGGATGACTATTTTAGATGAAATTTTAGCAGAGAAGCAGAAAGAAATTGTTCAATTAAAACAACAAACATTTGGACCGAAAGTGTATAAAAAAACGCCAACTTTTAAAGAAAAGGTGACAGCCTCGTCAACAATGAATGTGATCGCGGAAATTAAGCGTTCATCCCCGTCAAAGGGTGCGATTGATATGACAGTCGATCCAGTAACACAAGCAAAAATCTATGAAGCACAAGGTGCGAGCGCCATTTCTGTTTTAACGGATAAACCGTTCTTTAATGGTTCCATGGAAGACCTCCAGGCCGTTCGAGAAGCGGTAGATTTACCGATCTTATGTAAGGACTTCATCATCGATCCAATACAAATTGATCAGGCAAAAGCAGCAGGCGCATCGATTATTTTACTAATCGTCGCCGCCTTACCACAAGCTGATTTGGAAAACATGAATTACTATGCCCGGTTATTAGGACTGGAAGTACTTTGTGAAGTTCATAATCAGGAAGAAATGGAACGCGCACTCCAATTAGATGTGGACATTATTGGAATAAATAACCGTAATTTAAAAACCTTTGAAGTTAATCTAGATACAACTGAGAAACTTTCTTCTATGGTGATAGATCCGAAAACCATCCTTATCAGCGAAAGTGGTATTAAAACGGCTGATGATGTGAGACGTGTACGTAACGCTGGCGCGGATGCCATTTTAGTTGGCGAAACATTGATGACATCCACTGACTTACCCGAAACATTCAAGGATCTACGCCTGCCTTTACAAGGTAAAGAGGTGCAATAACATTGCTAGTGAAAACATGTGGAATTAAAACGACTGATGCTGCAGCTGTTGCCGTTCAAGCAGGGGCAGACTTCGTCGGGTTTGTCTTTGCCCCTAGTAAGCGACAAATCACACCGGAAGCCGCTGCAAGTATCGGAAATACCCTTCCCTTTCACATCAAAAAAGTCGGGGTATTTGTTAATGAAACCGTCGAAGACATGCTGAAAATTGCTAAAAAGGTTGGTCTGGATGTTATTCAACTACATGGGGATGAACCTGCCTCTGTTGCTGAACAGCTACCATACCAAGTGATTAAGGCATTTCCAGTTGATCGGAACAAACTTAAAAACATCCAGTATTATCCTTGTGATTATTATTTACTGGATAGCCCAATTGGCAAGTATCGGGGTGGAAATGGAACCACATTTGATTGGGATTTAGCAAGTGATCTAGCGATTGATCGAAAAAAAGTAATACTTGCCGGCGGACTTACACCAGAAAATATCCAAGAAGCGATCGAACGCGTGCAGCCAGCCGGCGTAGATGTTTCTAGTGGCATAGAAACAAACGGGGAAAAGGATTTTAACAAAATAAGAGCATTTATTACAAATGCAAAACACACGAAAGGATGAGTCTATTGACAACCTATACAATGCCTGATGCTACAGGAAGATATGGAAACTTCGGAGGTAAATTTGTTCCAGAGTTATTAATGCCAGCTTTAATAGAATTAGAGGAAGCATATGAGCAAGCAATCAAGGACCCGCAATTTATAAACGAATTGGAAACTTATTTAAAACAATATGTAGGTCGGGAAACACCACTTTTCCATGCAGCACATTTATCACAAAAACTTGGTGGCCCGCAAATTTATTTAAAGCGTGAAGACTTAAACCATACAGGTGCCCACAAAATTAATAATACGATTGGGCAAGCATTATTAACCCAACGAATGGGCAAGAAAAAAGTCGTTGCAGAAACGGGCGCTGGTCAGCATGGTGTCGCAACTGCTACTGTTTGCGCATTACTGGGACTGGATTGCATTATTTTCATGGGTGAGAAGGATATGGAGCGACAAAAGTTAAATGTTTTCCGAATGGAGTTATTGGGCGCTACTGTTCAAGGCGTTTCCCAAGGCAGTGGAACATTAAAGGATGCCGTAAATGAAGCTTTACGTTATTGGGTCAGTCATGTAGAGGATACACATTATATTCTCGGATCTGTTGTTGGCCCACACCCTTTCCCTAAAATTGTCCGAGACTTACAATCCGTTATTGGAAAGGAAACGAAACAACAAATCGTAGAACAAACCGGAAAATTACCTGACGCAGTCGTGGCATGCGTAGGTGGCGGCAGTAATGCAATGGGGATGTTTCATTCATTTATTGAAGATTTAAATGTTCGGTTATATGGGGTCGAAGCTGGTGGTGCCGGCATTGATACAAATAACCATGCCGCCGCATTAACAGATGGCAGTGTTGGTGTTTTACATGGAATGATGACGCACCTTCTCCAGGACCAAGATGGACAAATCGAAGAAGCCTTCTCTATTTCAGCAGGTCTCGATTACCCAGGAGTTGGACCGGAGCACAGTCATCTTCATGTAACTTCAAGGGTAGCCTATACTTCAATAACAGACCAGGAAGCACTCGAAGCCTTTCAATTTCTAACCAAAACAGAAGGGATTATCCCTGCGTTAGAAAGCGCACATGCCGTAGCATATGCGATGAAACTGGCAAAAGAAATGCAACAAGACGAAACGTTAGTCATTTGTTTATCCGGACGCGGCGATAAAGATGTGGAACAAGTAAAAGATGCACTGGAGGGAAATTACAATGGGTAAAGAACGTTTAGCACTTTCATTCAAGGAAAAAAAGCAAGCCGGGGAAAATTTATTTGTGCCCTACATTATGGCTGGTGACGGCGGATTGGATATTTTGGAAGAAAGAATCCAATTTTTACAGGACGCTGGTGTAGCAGCCATTGAACTTGGCATCCCCTTCTCAGATCCAGTAGCGGACGGACCAATCATCCAAGAAGCTGGAATCAGAGCTTTAGAAGGTGGGACCACATTAGCGAAAGTACTGGAAACATTACAATTATCAAAAGAAAAACGATCCATTCCAATCATCCTAATGACTTATTTAAATCCAATTTATAAATATGGGGTCGAACATTTCGCTGTTGCCTGCGAACAAGCCGGTGTAGACGGTATTATCATTCCAGATTTACCAATGGAAGAGGAATCACCGATAGCGGCCGTCTTGCAGGACAAATCGATCGCATTCATTCGTCTGGCAGCACTAACAAGTCCAAAAGAAAGGCTTGCTGAACTGGCTAGCCGGTCAGAAGGTTTCCTCTACGCAGTTTCCGTCACTGGTACAACCGGCGTAAGGGCAACACATCAATCAGAAGTGAAGGACTATTTGCAACTGCTGAAATCGTATAGCACAGTCCCTGTTCTGGCAGGATTTGGTGTTTCCAATGCTGAACAAGCACATGAACTAAGCAACCATTGTGATGGCGTTATTGTTGGAAGTAAAATTGTTAAACTCCTGCACGAAGGTGCGTCAGATGAAGTTTCAGCATTGATTAAGGGGAGTTTGAAAAAGCAAGTGCATCAATAATAAGTTTTTTTCGATAATATCGAGCGAGATGGGGGAATACAGCCTCCAACGGTTAGCATTCGGATGCGTGCGCTGGACCTGCGGCCGGGAGCGCTGAACCTTCGGCCGGGCGCTGAACCTTCGGCCATGTGCGCTGGACCTGCGGCCGGGAGCGCCGAACTTTCGGCCATGTGCGCTGAACCTACGGCCGGGAGCGCTGAACCTGTGATCGGGCGCTGAACCTTCGGCCAGGCGCGCTGGACCCTCGGCCGGGAGCGCTGAACCTTCGGCCTTGTGCGCTGGACCCTCGGCCGGGAGCGCTGAACCTTCGGCCATGTGCGCTGAACCTCCGGCCGGGAGCGCTGAACCTGTGGCCGGGCGCTGAACCTCCGCCCAGGAGCGCCGAAACTTCGACCGTGAACGCTGAACCTACGGCCACGTGCGCTGAACCTCCGGCCAGGAGCGCTGAACCCTCGGCCGGGTGCGCTGAATCTTCGGCCATGTGCGCTGAACCTTACTCCGTTTTATACTATTGATCAAACGAAAAAAAGGAACCGGGGCATGCTCCCGATTCCTTGAAAAGAATCACTCTATATAGAAAGGCATTCCCTATCCAGGTGTAACTGGTTAGGGAAATACCTGGATATCTACTTATCTTGCAAAAGATCGAATGTACGCATAATCTAACATTACTTTTTCCCTTTGCAGCTGCTCTTCATTTTTTTGAAAATAGTATGCTCTGTCTTTTTGTTCACCAAGCGTTAATTTTGATTTATTACTTTTAAATAAGCTTTTCATTTTGTTTCTCATTTCATTCACTCCTTTACGCTTTAAAATGACTGGTCAGTTTATCTGGCTCGGCATTACTTCCCCACTTCTAAGGGACTGAGTAGCGCCAGTTCTGCTTTACGACATTCTATATCTATATGTTCATTTTCATTGTTTATGTTTTTATTTTTTACGTCAAATAGGCTAGCATCGTTGCTTCCATTCCCTTAATGCGTTCCGCCATTTTATCTTCATTATAGCCGATCGTTGCATGCAGCCAAATACCATCATGCAGCTCCCAGAATACCGCTGATGCCTTTTCAGGATCAATGTCCTGTCTAAATTCCCCAGCGTTTTTTCCCGCGGCAATAATTTCTTTGATCATTTCGAATGTAACATCAAAACGATCTGATAAAATGTGTTGTACATCTGGTGAATCGGTTGAATACAACCAGAATTCAATATGCACACGCATTAATTTCTTCTTATTTAAGTTGTAGGGAATGTCCGAATTAATCCAGTACTTTAATTGTTCAAGCGGACTGGTTATTTGCTTCAGCTCTGCTACAAGCGCTTCCCGTGACTTTCTCGTTTCATGCTGTAGTATGCTGATGATAATATCCTCTTTACCACTGAAATAATTATAAATCGATCCCTTACTTAATTTAGAGTATCTTACAATATCATCCACAGTAGATGCATAATACCCTTTAGCGGAAAAGCATTCCAGTGCAGCCTGTAATATGGTGATCCTTCTTTCTTCTTTTGCCTCGTCCGAAATTCTTGGAGCCATGTCTGCACCTACTTTGTATTATCAAACTGACCAATTAGTCTATATAAATAGTATCTCATTTTGACACAATTCACAATCCTAATGCTCACAGGGTTTGTGAATAATCCATGAACTTATTTCCCCTCTCGTTTTTTCCTTGCAGCCTCATATTCCGCTTCGGTAATTTCTCCTCTTTCCATGCGCTCTCTTAAAATCTCCAATGAATCCGGCTTTGGATTCTTTTTTGCCCTGAAACGAATTAAGATCCACACGAGTACGATCAGAACAATAACCCCTAGCACCAATCGAACATAGCTCTCCGTCAACATAGGTAATCACCTCTACTATCTACAGTTACCTTTTTATACTGTTTTTAATCATGATTTTCAAAAAATAAAAACTGTAGCGTTTTAATCCGCTGCAGTTTTTATTTGGTCTTATTATTTTTTGACAATTGGAATCCATACTTCTACGCGCATTTTCTCACCTTGAGCATCAGCGTCATCCAAGTATATCTCCATCTCCGGACCGCCAGCATGTTCATACCCTGTGGATGGGAACCATTCAGAAAAGATACGCTCCCAAACATTTACTATTGCATCTGGTATAGAACCATGCACGGGAAAAACTGCCCAGGTAGATGCCGGTATATGCTTTTCTTTCCAATCGGCCGGCATATCGTCTACATTTTTCTCAGCGCCGATAAAATAAGTTAATTCCTCCTGCTGTTTATCAAACTCCATACAAATCCCGAGTAGTCCTAATGAACCAGCATTTCTAGCCAGTTCATTTGAAAACCCATTTTGATTTGAATCTTCCCAAAATGCAGCGATTTCCCGATGATTTGCACCGTCAATTGTTGTTGTTCGAATATCTTTGCCAATTACATTAAACGCATCCTTTTCCACTATTTTATAGTCCATTTCTTCTTCTCCCTTTAATTGAATTTGAAAGGAGAGTTTGGGAAACGCCTTCAATGAATGGCGATGATATCGAACTTCCGACGGGCTCATCCCATGGGTTTTCCTGAATACTTTTGCAAACGATTCCGGTGATTCATAACCATACTTTAGTGCGACATCAATGACTTTACTTTTCGAATGGATCAACTCTTGGGCAGCCATTGTGAGCCTTCGATTACGAATATATGCTGCAACGGTTACCCCCGTCAGCATGGTAAACATTCGTTGAAAATGGAATTTAGACATACAGGCGACTGTTGCTGCATGTTCGATTTGAATCTCCTTGTCTAAGTTATTTTCAATATAATCGATACTTTTCGTCATTCGTTGAAGTCCTTCCATTTCTACTCCCCCTCCCTAAACCCAACGATAACCTTTCAAAAAAACAATATCCTGTTCATTCGTGCTTTTATCAGACAGATGGAGAGAAGAAGAACTCATTGCTCCACTTGCTCTCATATACCTTTGTATTCCATAAACTAGTAATCCTTAGTATAGCCTAATTGTTGGCAATTTTACATATTATTTATTGCACCCCTTTACAATTCATTTATTCATGGTAAGCTTGGTTTAGAAAACTGCATAGCAATACGAGCACTAGGGGAGCTATCTGAAAATGGCTGAGAAGAACTGATTTGTTCTGACCCTTTGCACCCGAACTGGATAATACCAGCGTGGGGAAGTGCGGTCGACGTGTATATCAATAAGTAACGATGACAACACATACAACTAGACTGCATTCCCTCGGGATGCAGTCTTTTTTATTTTTAAAAACGGAACGTGCCTTGCACCAACCGAACAAGAGGAGAGATTTTTATGGTAAATCAGGTTTGTGGAAGCAGTAACATTGCGGGGGTGAGTTTTTCCATTCATCCAATGTCTGATCAGTTTATAGACATCATTACAGCCGCTTTAAGCGAGGTTGACACTTCCAAGGTCTATATGAAAACGGATGATGTGACCACAACGATACGCGGGAAATTAGTTCATGTATTTGATGTAACAAAAGCGATTTTTATGCATGCAGCAACAACTGGAGAACATGTAGCTTTTCAAGCAACCTATTCCTTAGGATGTCCAGGTGATTCTGCTGGCGATGTACTTATGGCGGCGGATGATGAAGCACTGAACGCCAAATCAGTAAATACTTTACAACAAGCCGTAGCCGCAAAGTTTTCTTTATATCCATTAGGTGGCGGGAATTATATGGACACAATCTATGAGCAAATCGATGCAATGAAACAATATGTAGATGTCTCCCCTGCCCATTATTCGACCCGTCTGCACGGTGAGGCAATCGCTATTTTTAATGGTTTAGAACAAGTTTTTCAAGCTACAGTTGAACGTGGCTCCAGTCACACCGTAATGACGGTTTCCATCTCTGCAAATAGCCCGTCACATAAAGGAGGACCAGATCATGCGTAACTGGCGTTTTAAAGAAATCGTTGTTATGGCAGCACTTTCTGTTGTGTTTGCGGTTGTTTATTTAGCCTTTCTCCCTGCTGGTAAATTGCTCGTGGGTCTTTTCGGTCCCATCGGCTATGACTTGATATTCGGCATATGGTTCATCGTCTCCATTATTGCAGCCTATATTATTCGCAAGCCTGGCGCCGCCTTTCTATCTGAAACGATTGCTGCCATGGTGGAAGTAATGATTGGAAATGCAACTGGACCAATGTTGCTTATTGCAGGAATGATTCAGGGAATTGGTGCAGAGGCTGCGTTCGCTGCAACGAAATGGAAAAATTATGCTACTTGGGTGTTGATGGCCGCAGGTGTTGGTTCTGCTATCACCAGTTTTACCTATGGTTATTTCATGAGTGGCTATGCCGTTTTATCTACCAATTATGTCATTGCCATGTTCATTACACGGATGGTAAGCGGTGCGCTTATCGCTGGTTTACTCGGTAAAGCATTAAGCGATGGCTTAGCACAAACCGGTGTTCTTTCTAGTTTCGCTTTAGGTAAAGCGCATCAAAAGAGGAATGCAGCATGAAAGCCTTTATACAAGTAGACCAGCTTCGTTTACGATTTGATAATCAATTCAAAAAAGATACATTGTCAAATCTGAGTTTTGAATTAAATCATGGTGAAAGCCTCCTGTTACTGGGGCCAAGTGGCTGCGGAAAAAGCACACTTACATTTTGCCTAAATGGACTTTATCCACGTGAATTGGATGGAGAAATGGATGGCAATATTCTTATCAACGGAAAAAGGACAACCGAATTTCTTCCTGGTGAGCTTAGTCAGCAGGTTGGTGTCGTCTTCCAAGATCCAGAAACACAATTTTGTATGCTTACTATAGAGGATGAAGTCGCCTTCGGATTGGAAAATAGGTGCATCCCTCAAGCAATAATGGGAGATAAAATCGATTATGCATTAGAACTTGTTGGTATGCTTTCTTTGAAAAAGGCGGCAGTTACTTCTCTTTCCGGAGGCCAAAAGCAAAAACTGGCACTTGCATGCATTTTGGCATTAGAGCCTTCATTACTTATTTTAGATGAGCCTACAGCTAACTTGGATCCAATTGCTGCTAAGGATTTAATTCAGACAATTCACCAATTACAGGAGAAAACTAACTGTTCTCTTATTATCATTGAACACCAGCTGGATGGCTGGACAGCATTAGCTGAGAGGTGCCTGCTATTGAATCATGATGGAGAGATTTTCTACGATGGTCTGATGCGTCATGCCATTAGGGATAAGTTTTCTGAACTTGAAACTCAAGGAATTTGGCTACCTAAGGTGACACAATTTCTACTGAATCATGTTGATGGAACCACTGCAAATATTCCATTAACGATAGATGAGTTCTCCAAACAGGCCAATTTGTGGGAAGGAACCAATTGGCAACAAAATGAGAAGCAATTAGGCACGAAAAAGGAAAAGCTATTTCTGGAAGCAACAAATATTTCCTGGAAAGCAAATAAAAAAGAGATCATTCAAAACATATCCTTAAAATTTTACGAGGGAGAGTTTATTGCTATTGTCGGTGCCAATGGAAGTGGAAAAACATCACTCTCTCGTATTTTGGCGGGCATTCAAAAGCCAACTGCGGGCACGATTCACATGAAAGACAAGCCAATGAAGACTTGGAAAGAATCCTATTTACGTGATGAGATTGGTTATGTGTTTCAAAATCCTGAGCATCAATTTGTTACAAATACAGTGTTTGATGAGGCCGCTTTTAGCTTAAGGATAAAAGGCATGGATGAGCATGATATTCATAAAAAGGTAGCATCCATTTTAAATACTTGTGGACTATCAAGCAGTAAACAGCAGCATCCGTATTCGCTTAGCCAAGGGCAAAAACGTCGTCTCAGTGTTGCTACGATGATCATTAATAATCAGCATATGCTGCTACTCGATGAGCCAACGTTTGGACAGGATGCTCATTCCAATGTGCAGTTGATGGAGCTGCTGCAGACGCGCTTCTATCATGGTACATCCATTGTGATGGTTACACATGATATGGAACTTGTTAACCAATATGCATCGAGAGTGATTGTCATCAATGAAGGTAAAGTCGTTTCAGATTGTTCACCAGCTGATCTATGGCAAGTATCCGCCGAACAACTAACACAATGGCAGATCGATCTCCCTATCTCCATACAGCTTGAAAAAATATATGAAAAGGAAGCAAATTATGTTTCTACACCGTCTTAATCCGAGTATAAAAGCAATAACAATTGCATTAATTGTTGTGTTATTAGCATTTATCTTTGATCCGATTACACCATTTATATTTCTGATTGGAACCATTGCGATTACCTTTATTTTTGGGAACGTAGAATGGAAAAAATACATCCTTTATTTTATTCCATTTTCCATCCTGTCATTTGGAATGTTATGGACGACAATTGCCTTTTCCACGCCATCTAACAATCCAAACGATGTGATTACATTACTTGGTATGACATTCCCAAGAGCGTCTTTTCTTACTGCGCTTGCACTTTCGTTAAGAATATTAAGTGTCGCTGCATTATCATTATTGTTTATTTTCACGACAAATGTCGTCGATTTTATTTTAAGTTTAATCCAGCAACTAAAATTACCCCCAAAGATCGCATACGGGGTGCTAGCTGGCTATCGTTTTTTGCCGATGATGAAAGACGAGTTAGTCATCATTCATCAAGCTCATCGTATACGCGGCATCAATACAGCGCACACAATAAAGGATAAATGGCATCAATATAAACGCTTTGCCATTCCATTATTAGCGAGTGCGATTCGAAAGGCAGAAAGAACAGCAATCGCCATGGAATCAAAAGGTTTTACAGGGGATAAAAATCGGACCTTCTATCGCCACTTTTCTATCGTCAAAAGGGACTGGTTGTTTCCATTCATGATGCTGCTATTATTTTCACTCGCAGTACTAACATCTCTCAAACTTGGCTATATTTAACAGTGTTCCAAAAGCGTTATACAGCATTTAAAAAGGCTTGGTTTGATCGTCCTAAGCGAAATAATGAATCCTGGATGCGAAAGAAAGATAAAAAATAGTATTCATTTTTACCGTCCTATTTGTATATGATATTGATGTAAGCAAAAAAAACACTCAGTGCGGCTACACTAAGTGTAAAGGCGTTTGTTGCTATTTAACTAGGGCGACAGCAAGAGAGAGAAATGCAACGATGAAGAACAAGAATGTAAAGAAACCGAAATAAATCTTATTCATAATTCTCACCTCCTGCTAATATGTATATGAAAGGGTTTTATATAATAATCCTTTTTTTTACAATTATGCGTATGGAACTAGAAAAACACCTTGAAATAGGTGTTTTCATTTTATATTTCATGCAAAAAGTTCTTAGTTTATGCCTTAAAACCCAGTTTTTTCAGTTCATGGATTTTAATTATTCCCTTAATCGGAATCTTTTCCCTTTACATTATTTATGATTATCGATACGATAAATATAGAAAAACCAAATATTATTTTAGCACTAGGGGAGCCGATAAATTGGCTGAGAATAACATACGTGTTTAAACCCTTGGCACCCGAAGATAGATAATACTAGCGTGGGGAAGTGCAGTCGATCCGTATTATCGTTGTTATTATCAACTCAAACATACATCAGACTGCGCCTCCCAGGGGTGCGGTCTCTTTTTATTTACTTTTTTAAAAAATTCTAATGAAAGAGGTGATCTTTTTGCAAGAAGAATGGTTTTTCTTAGATAGTGGATTTAATGATGCTACGATTAATATGGCGTTAGATGAATCTTTATTAAATTGGCTTAGACAGGGAAGTATTCCACCAACATTACGGTTTTACGGCTGGTCAGCACCCAGTCTATCTGTGGGGCATTTTCAGGATGTAGATCAGACAATTGATTTTGACGCGCTACAGAAGTATAACGGTCAATTTGTTCGCAGATTAACCGGTGGCAGTGCAGTGCTTCATGATGACGAACTTACATATAGTCTTGTTATTTCCGAGCAGCATCCATCTATTCCAAAGACAGTTGGTGAAGCCTATTATGTACTTTCAAAAGGTGTTGTGGAAGGCTATAAAAATCTTGGTATTTCAGTGGATTACGCGATACCGAAAGAAAGTGCAAGAAAAGACAGAACGCCCGTATGCTTTGAAAAACCAGCATATTACGAAATGGTTATTGATGGTAAGAAAATATCAGGCAATGCACAAACAAGAAAGACTGGCGTACTGCTTCAACACGGTTCCATTCCAATGAGCATTGATACACAGATGCTATTTGATTTATTTCACTATCCTTCTGAAGATGTGCGACAAAGAAAACGTAAATCCTTTGCGGACAAAGCGATAACCATTAATCAAATTACCAATAAAACCCATTCGTATAACATGTTAAAAGAAGCTTTCTTCAATGGATTTCAAACAGGCCTAGACATTAAGCTGCAGCCTTTTCACCTGTCTGAAAGCCAGTGGGAAGAGGTTCATCAATTAGCACGATCCAAGTACGGGGCTGAATCATGGAATAAGCACAATATCAAAAAGGAGCGTATCAGTCATGGCGAAGCAACAAGAACACATTCGTAAACCAGAATGGTTAAAAATTAAACTAAATACTAACAAATCGTACACAGGACTTAAAAAGTTGATGCGAGAGAAAAACTTAAATACTGTTTGCGAGGAAGCTCGTTGCCCTAATATTCACGAATGTTGGAGTGAACGTAAAACCGCTACCTTTATGATTTTGGGTGATACATGCACACGCGGATGCCGCTTCTGCGCCGTAAAAACTGGTCTTCCAAACGAACTTGACTGGGGCGAGCCTATGCGTGTTGCAGAATCCGTTAAAGTTATGGGATTAAAGCATGTCGTTGTCACCGCTGTAGCACGTGATGATCTAGCTGACGGTGGTGCAGCAGTATTTGCCAAAACAGTGAATACAATCCGTGAGGAAAACCCTGGATGTACGATTGAGATTTTGCCTTCTGATATGAAAGGTGACTACGAAAGTCTGCATACATTAATGGATAGTCAACCCGATATCTTTAACCATAATATTGAAACAGTAAGAAGACTAACGAAAAAGGTTCGCGCCATAGCGAAATACGATAGATCTCTGCAATTGCTGCAGCGCGTGAAGGAAGTCGCACCAAATACCCCAACGAAATCAAGCATGATGCTTGGTTTGGGTGAAACAAAAGAGGAAGTTATTGAAGCAATGGATGACCTGTTGGCACATGACGTTGATATCCTAACACTTGGTCAATACTTACAGCCAACAAAGAAACATCTTGATGTCGTGAAATACTATCATCCGGATGAGTTTGCTGAATTAAAGGAAATCGCCCTATCAAAAGGATTCCGTCATTGTGAATCTGGGCCACTCGTAAGATCTTCCTACCATGCAGATGAACAAGTAAGCAAAACATCTGCACAACGCAGGATTAATTATATGAAGGGTTATGAAACTCAAGAAGATAAGGAAGTTGATTTTAACTTTTAAGGGATATATTTTAATTACCAAAAGGCTTATCACGCATTGTACGGTGATAAGCCTTTTACGTTTATTTTTGAGCCATTAGGGAAAAGTATTACTATCTAAATAAGATGGAGGTTATCAAATGAAACGAATATTATTGCTTGCTAGTATGTTTATCGTTGCTATAACACTAGTCGCATGCGGCGATACGAATAATAATGATGATACTAGCGGGGATCAAGATACTGGCATGGAAAACAATGAAGATCAAGATAATGATGCGGATGAAAATGCCGATGACAACCAAGCCGATAACGGGGATACTGCCACCGATAATGCGGCAGACAACAATGATAATGACGATATGAAGCAAAAAATGGATGAACTTGATTACACCGACTTTGAACTAGAGGTTGATTACGGTAAAAACAAAGAATATGAAGCAGAAATCGAACAAGATAATGGTAAAGTTGAAGCAGATTTAGAAGATGAACTAAATGGAGATGACGTAAACGGACAAGAAGCATTTGACAAAATTTATCCGAACGTTAAAAAGCTGACCATTGATCAAAATACTGAAAAAGCAGATGCGATTCAACAAACATTGGATGCATTTGATCTAGACTCAGATTATGTGAAATTCGAAGTAGAAATAACATTTAAAGATGGAACAAAAGTTGAATTTGAAGATAAGAATTAAATAAACTTTTTCGAAGAACAGACAGGCTATAATAGCAGGTCTGTTTTTTTCTGCAGTTATACTTGGTCGTACTAGTGTGCCTCTTCCGGATAACCAAAGTTTGGATGCCTTTACAGTCAATGGTGCGGACACTATATTTACTGTTCCAGAAACTGGACGCTACTACATCACCTATCAAATAAATACGACAGTTGGACTACTTGCCGGTTCCAGAGTGATACGAAATGGTACGCCAATTCCTGGCTCCATTTTATCTCCAGCTGTAACTGTTTCAAGTTATAATAATGATGTCATTACCCCATTGACTGCAGGTGATACCATTTCACTTCAGTTATTCGGACTGGTGGGCGCTGTTGTTTTACTGGGAGGAGGCTCTTCCGGCGCAACCTTATCTGTTATTCGCTTAGATTAAATCGAGCGTACAAAGGATGATCAGTTAAAATTAACTGATCATCCTTTTTTTGTCTCTATGTTGCTATTGGCTTTTTGCGCACCAAACAATTATTTTTGAATAACTTGATATGGTAATACTACTTATCTATAAAATCCATACAGAGAGCGAGGACCGCTATTGATTACGATTAGTTTATGTATGATTGTAAAGAATGAAGAGGATGTACTGGAGCGCTGCTTATCTTCAGTTAAGAACATAGTTGATGAAATCAACATCATTGATACTGGATCAATCGATAAAACAAAAGAAATTGCCGCACAGTACACGGACCGAATTTTCGATTTTGAATGGATAGATGATTTTTCCGCAGCTCGTAATTTTTCTTTTAAACAGGCCACAAAAGATTACATTCTTTGGCTAGATGCCGATGACATTTTACTGGAAAAGGATCAAGACAAACTCATCCAACTCAAAAAGGAATCTAACCCTTCTTTCGACGCTGTGTTGATGGATTATCATCTTTCATTTGACGAAAATGAAAATGTGACATTTAGCGTTAAACGACACCGGCTTTTAAAGAGAGAGAGACAATTTCGTTGGATTGGGGCTGTACACGAATATGTAGCGGTTAATGGTCAGATAATTGACAGTGATATTGCAGTGACACATCATAGTTTACACCATGATTCCGATCGAAATTTACGGATTTATGAAAAACGACTTGCCCAAGAAGAGTCTTTTTCCCCACGGGATTTATTTTATTTTGCTAACGAATTAACGGATCATCATATGTATGAACGTGCCGTCTTTTTTTACGAAAAGTTTCTTGCAACGGAACAAGGTTGGATAGAAGACAATATAGCAGCCTGTGGAAAGCTTGCAAGTTGTTATTCGGAATTGGATCAGCCGGAAAAAGAATTGGAATCTATACTCAGGTCTTTCAGATACGACCGTCCACGCCCTGAACTTTGTTGCAAGTTGGGCTATCATTTTTTGCAGAAAGGCGAAATCCATACCGCAGTGTTCTGGTATGAACTTGCTACACAACCAAACCAATCCCAAATGGGCTTTGTCAATACCGCATATCACACATGGCTCCCCCACATTCAGCTATGTGTTTGCTTTGATCGTTTAGGGGATTATGTTGCCGCATATCACCATAATCAGATTGCTGAAAAATATCGACCAACAGATCCGAATGTATTACACAATAAACGATATTTAGAACCTATTATCCAACAGCTGAAGAGAAACAAACAGGTAAATGATAATGAAGAAACCCCTTCCGAATGAATCTTACTGTGATAAATGCACGGACTGGATAAAAGGCATGTCCCCTATGTTATCTACAACTTTTAATTTGAAGAACTTCAACAATGAATAGATCTTTATCAATAGAATTTAAACATAATGACTCCAGCTCAATTCTGGAGTCATTATGCATTCTTTACATATTTTTAAAGTAGTGGTAGAAACATGGTTGTTGTGGAAAACCAGCTTTTCCTTATGCCACTATAAACATTATAAGACGTCTAACTTAGCTACTAATGCAACTAATACTTGTAACAGAAGTTGAATATTTACTGCAAGATCTGTATCTGTTGTAAACACGTTTACCCCGCGCGAATTTTCAATATAAACTTGTTGTTTATTAATTTGGCTCGTTTGTAGTTTTGCATTTAAATCCTGTGTTATCGTGTCTGCTTTACTACTATCTGCAATGGATATGCTAATTACTAAAGAAATTGCAACTTGAAGCACTAGCTGAACATTAAGCGCAGCTTGGATATCGGTTGTTGTTACATCTACATCACATGAATCCTTGATAATGATGGATTCAATAGATTGCTGAATATTACCTATCGTTGCATCCTTATCTTGACCAACGGTAGCATCCTCATCAAATGGATGGCATGCTGATGGGTCTAATGCATTCCATTTTTGTTTTTCATCTTTACATGGTTTTTGGTTGCAACATGATTCAGGCTGCTGACACGTGTTGTTATAGCAATTATTCTGATTCCTTCTGGATTGAGCTTCTTCCCTTTCTATTAAAAAACTTCTACTATGACTTGATGACATATAATCTCTCCTCCTTCTTGCCGTTTCATACATCATATGTAAGAAAAGCTAGATAGTAAGGGTGATTGTCCAGTAGAAAACACCTATTTTCGCAACCTTGCATTTTCTAGGTATTTACTAGGTTAGACATATTGATCATAAAGG
The DNA here is from genome assembly GCF_016908515.1 of Virgibacillus halotolerans. Taxonomy (GTDB): domain Bacteria; phylum Bacillota; class Bacilli; order Bacillales; family Amphibacillaceae; genus Virgibacillus_M; species Virgibacillus_M halotolerans. Next base: position 298,992 of record NZ_JAFBEA010000003.1, on the reverse strand, counting down.
CTGATATACATTCATATTAGAAAACGAAGGCAATCGCCATGTTTTTAATAGCGAATGCCTTCGTTCCACTGATGCAGTAAGAAGGTAGTTATACTTTCTTACTTGCTAAAAAAGTACTACTAACCTATGTTAGCAGCACTTCTTCTTATACGTGTATATTATTCCTTTTTTTCATTCGTTTTCTGGGACAATTGATCAACACTTTTCTTAAGGCTTTCAACCATCGTTTTTAATTCTTCTTTTTCCTTTTGTCCGACTTTCTCTGTTTCCAACTTTACTCCATGCTTTTTCAATGTCGAATCCAGCAACATATCAATCACATGATTGGAGACGTTCTCAAAGTCCTTATTATTTTGCAATTTATCCACCTCCAAAGCTTATTTCTTTACACTGATAAGAAAAGTTTACTTTTTTAGATATCAGCATAAGTACAACTCAAGCCCTCGCCATTAAAGCTTGCCGATAAGCCAAGTTTTCTAATAGTATATTCCTGATGGGATTGAATGTGTTATAGATGATAGTCTATTTTTCGCATATTGGACTTCTATAGTAGACATTAAACTATTATTTTGTAGTTGTTTCCCCTATTATGTGCACCAATTCACAGTAAAACAAACTTGAACCTTACCGTCTAAAAGACAGCAAGAATGTTGATATAGCCATGTTCAAACTCCTTGCCATAAGCCCGTTTCTTTCGTTATCAATTTTTATAGGATATTAGTGGAAATAGCTATGTTTGGAAATAATGCCCTTACAGAAATATGTAATAAGCATATAGTAAATAGAGAAATATTATAGAAAGGATGATTAAAGTTGGCACAAACAGAACAACAGACAGCCATATTGGAGTTGATTAAACAACTAGCTGGGAATACTGGATTTAATACAGACACATCACTCAATTTACCCGGTTTAGATATTGACGTCGGTATAGGCATAGGTGGAAGCGGATCCACAGGAACAACACCCCCTACTCCCCCAACCACGCCTACAACACTTAGAGACGTATTGTTGGGTTTAGTCAATGAGCAAGTACAGATTACTACTCCTTTTGGTATGGTAACTGGAACACTACTAGTCGTAAAAAATGACTATATCGTAATGATTGAGAATGCTGGAGACCAGGTACTCGTACGCATCGACAAAATCGAACTTGTCAGTGAACTATAAAGAAGACCTTGTTCCTTACCACCTGAGCCCTATTCGCACTTATAAGGAGGGATTTAAATGTTTGAACAGACTTTTGCTGCCGAACTAGCCAAGCGTATTGGTTCAAGAGTAGAGGTAGCTACAGATAATAATTTAATAGAAGGTATTCTCTCGACTGTTACTGCAGAACTGGTTCTAGTTATTGAGGTTAGCAGTGGCTATGGACCAAATACTAAACTATATGTATCAGTAGATGCTATTAACTTCGTTCGTTTTCCTGTAGCAGCATAGCATAGATTAATAACCTCATGAAACAGATATAGGTTGCACTTTAAACAACCTATATCTGTTTTTTTATTTAGCAATAAAGAAAGCATATGATGAGAAACTTTCTGATTTTATCTTCACAGGGTTATTCAAAAAAATGCAATAAAAAAAGAGTACACAGCGTATACTCTATAAGTGAATTAATTATTAAGGATAGCCTCACTAATTTCATTTGTAATTTGCAGTGCCTTAATACCATCCTTTCCTGATACAGATGGTTCTCTTTTAAACTTAATACAGCTTAAAAAGTCCAATAATTGAACGTTTAACGGTTGAATCGTTTTATCGACCTGAATATTTTGCGTTACCGTTACAGGGAAATTACTTTTATCTTCTATAACAGAACGCGTTATTTTAATTTCACTTTTCAAGATATCTGCTTCAATAAAAGCATCTTCAGTAAGAATTTGAATGGTCCTAACTTTTTTCTTTGATTTAAAACTAGCCGTTAATTGTGCTGTGACTCCTTGTAAAGATCTGGCAATAACAACAGCGTGTTTTGGTGTATGCGCCATGTTGTTTCCTAATGCATAAAAACGCGTAATTTCGTCTTTCAGAAGTTCTTGTAAAATATAAAGATCATGAATCATTAAATCCTTTACAACATCAACATATTTAATTCTTTCATCATAGGGGCTCAATCGATGAAAAGCAATTCCAATAATAGCTTCATTTTCTAATTCCTTTTTTAGAATTTGAATTAATGGATTAAAAAGCTCTATGTGCCCCACCTGAAGTTGAACTCCTGCCTTAATGGCTTTATGAAGTAATTCCTTAGCCTGTGAAACTGTACTTGTAATTGGCTTTTCCATTAACATATGCACCTTACGTGCGATACAGTTTAAACCAATATCATAATGGAATTCAGTCGGTACAGCAATGCTAACAGCATCAACTGATGCAAGCAGGCCATCCACCGATTGAAATTGTTTTACTTTATACTGATCAGCAATCTGTTGGCCCTTTTTCTTATCATTATCATATATACCAACAAACTGACAATGATCATCCATTGACAAGTACGTTCGCACATGATTTTCTCCCATATTTCCTGTTCCAATTACACCGACTTTCATAAAAATCTCCTCACTCTTCGTTACTACTCATTTAGTATCCTATGCGCCAGCTATTAAAGGAGATGGACCATCATAACAAAAATAATAAAATTGGCTTTTGTACGATCATCAAATACTAGAAAATCTTAAAGCCCTTTTTGAAAAGATGATTGTTTTTCACACAAAATTTATAAACTGCGACGTAAGCATATGTTGATTTCCTAAGAAATGTGCTATTGCTGCCGTCCGGGATCGATCCGGGCGGATGCTTTCCTCGGGCACGGCCTCAGCCCCTTGAGAAAATCACTCTGCGGGGTCTTCGGACACGTGCTGTTCCCGCAGGAGTCACCGCCCTCCACTCACCCGAACTAGTGAAGTGGTGGGGAGCGATTATATAGAACTAGTACTACTTCAGTAAATGCAATATCGGCGAAGAAAATACACGTAGACTCCTGCGGGAAAGCGAAGACGATGAGACCCCGCAGCGTTCTTTGCGAGGAGGCTCAGCGCGAGCCCGCGGAAAGCGTAGTGTATTTCCGGAGCAGTAAGACAAAGAACCCAAGTTTCTATCAAATGCAAGAATTAAAAAGTGGGGAAATTTACGACAAGGGCCTCAAATGAAAGGAGTGAAAAACTTTGCTTCATGTTTTGTTTATAGGAGAAGATACGTCAAAACAACTAAATAAAAACTTCTATTACTTAGAGCAAGAACTTGATAAAGTAGTAAACTTAACAATATGGAGAAAACCTGGTCATATCAGCTATATTCTAAATCAACTCCCTTCCCGACCAGACTTTATATTACTGTTAAATGATATGAATGAACAAATGTCACCGATGATTAAAGGCCTTTCAAATATCGATATCCCTATAGGACTATTTGTAAATGATGTTCACCGGTTTGTGAATCTCAGAAAAAACTATATCGATAAGCACCATATTTCTTATTTATTTACTGTTGTTCGAGATAAATTTATAGAAATTTACCCGGAATTCAAAGATAAAATGGTATGGTTTCCACACTTCGTTAATATAGAATTATATAAGGACTATGCATTAAAAAAGGATAGCCGTTTATTAATGATAGGCGCCGTGAATGACTACTATCCGCTAAGGCAAAAAATAATTAAATCGTATGCGGGTAGTGCTGAATTTTCCTATCATAAGCATCCAGGTTACCGCGATTTTAGTAAGGAGGAAGAAGAACAACACTTTATTGGCCGGATGTATGCGCAAGAAATTAACCGTGCAAAGATTGTATTTACTTGCCCATCGGTCCTGAATTATCCTGTGACCAAGTATTTTGAAGTACTTGCCTGCAAAAGCCTTCTGCTCGCCCCAACGTTTAAAGAATTGGAGGATCTTGGCTTTATTCCTGGATTTCATTTTATACCGATAGATGAAAATAATTTCAAAGAAAAGGCCGCCTATTATTTAGCTAATCAAACAGAAAGGGAAAAGGTCGTTGAGCAGGGATATCATTTTATCCGGCAAAGGCATTCAGCAAAGCTACGAACGAAGCAGCTAGTAAAGAGAATAGAAAGTATTATCCTAATTTAAAAGGAGGTTTTTATTTGACTAACATGCCTAAAAGCGCCCAGGTAGGTAGCCATGCAGTTATTGAAAAGGATGTCCATATTGGGGAAAATGTTGTAATCGGCCATCATACAGTCATCCTACAAGGTACTAAAATTGAAGATAATGTCACCATTGGCTGTAATTGTGTTCTTGGCATCAAGCCTGGCGTCAATCAGAGAATGCGAAAGATTTCCAGTCCTGATGTTCCACTAGTTATCCAAGCTGGCACTCGAATTGGACATTTGGTTTCCATTTATTCCGGCACTGAAATCGGAAAGAACGTATTTATCGGGGATCATGCAAGCATTCGGGAAAATGTTTCCATTGGTGAGGATTCGGTTATTGGAAGAGCGGCTATTGTTGAATTAAATACCATGATCGGAAAATCTTGCACCATTCAGACGCAAGCATATGTAACTGGTGACACGATACTGGAAGATGATGTTTTTATCGGTCCTTGTGTATCGATGTCGAACGATAAATACATGGGTGCCAAAGATTATGATTTAAAGGGACCTCAAATTAAAATGGGAGCCAAGATTGGCAATAACGCGTCGCTATTACCAGGTATATCCATAGGAAGTAATACGATTGTAGGAGCTGGATCTGTCGTTACGAAGCATATAGAAGCTAACATCGTTGTTGCTGGGGTTCCCGCAAAGAAAATGAATACTTAATTTCATATAACACTTTATGAACTGGATTACAGCATTAATAAGAGAGGTGAAATGTTTGGGATCCGAACAAATCGATGATATCAAAGTTGTGATGCATGACCAGTTTGAGTCTATCGGGAAGAAAATAGGCAATGAACTTTTTGTTCCTCTTAGTTTATTGGAAAAAGGATACCACTCCGAAAAGGAATGGCTAGAAAAAGATAACACATTAAAAATCAACGTGACCAATGCACGATATTCGGAAATTAACCATTATGATTATAAAGGTAATTACTTGCATTATGATAAAAATAAAGTTGAAAATTGGAGTGTGGAATTCGATAGTGATGGGGTTCCCAAAACAATTTATTCCTATGGGAAATATTATAATCCCTCTACCATTGCCCAATATGGCCTACAACACTATAGTCTTTATTTAAAAAGCAATGCATCTGTGAGTAAAATTAAATTCCTAATCGTTGCTGATTGGTTTATAAATCACCAGGATGATCGAGGTGGATGGGCTTATCAATTTGACCTCCCATTTTATCCCGGCAGACTTGATAAACTAATTGCCCCCTGGTATTCGTCAATCGGACTCGGAATGGCAATGTCGGTTTTATCGCGTGCATCCTACCTTACAAAAGACAAAAAATACAGTAAAAGTGCATTAAAAGCGAATGAACTTTTTAAAACACCTACAAAGGAAAATGGGATTATGGCTAAATTTGAGAATCATTATGCTTTCTATGAAGAATGTCCAACTGATCCACCTAGTTTTATTTTAAATGGCTTCATGTTTTCTCTGATTGGATTGTACGATCTATATAAAGTAACAAACGATAGAAATACGAAAGTTTTATATGATAAGGGGATTACTTCATTAAGAAGAATGCTTCCGTTATACGATTTAGGTAACCGTACTGCCTATGATCTCACGCATTATACAACCGATGGAGGTTATCCAAATGTAGCAAAGTGGGGATATCACATTACCCATATCCATTTGTTGGCTGCACTAACTTCCATTGAAAATGACCCGAAAATGGTGGAAACTTTAAGAAGATGGAAGGGATATGTAAAGGGTCAATGACAACTGATTCACAAGATTCCCGACTCTTGTCTTTCCTCATAAGGTGAAACTAACATTTAGAGGGGCTCCCCCTCTGAATGTTAGTTGAACAATTTGGTCTTTCTATTGGCGAATTATCTGCGTTCAATGAAAAGTTCCTGTTTAGACTTTAGATTTCCTATCTACTTTTTAACAGAATATCATTTATTTTTTGAGCGGTTTTGCCATCCCCAAAAAGTAGCGGGGACGCTTTGGGAGTCTGAATCGTTTTTACCTGATCTACTATTTTGTCTGTATCTGCACCGGCTAGCTGGTTCCAACCTGATTGCACAGTTTCTACCCATTCCGTCTCGTCTCTAAGCGTGATACAAGGTACTTGAAGCATATAGGCTTCTTTCTGTAACCCACCTGAATCCGTTAAAACTAAATTTGCCTGCGAAGCAATTGTTAACATATCAAAGTAATTTAAAGGCTCCACTATTTTAATATGTGGCGACGAAATTAAATCCATAAACTTGAATTCATTTATCTTACGCTTCGTTCTAGGATGTAACGGAAATACGACATCCTTTTTTAATTGTTGTAGTGCTTCTAGAATCGACTTTAAACGTTCCGGTTGATCCGTATTTTCAGCACGGTGAACGGTCGCTAAATAATATTTTTCTCGTACAAGAGATAAATTTTCTATGATCGTGGATTGTTTTAAAGCATAAGGTTTGAAGTAAAGCACAGCGTCATACATAATATCGCCTGTTAGATGTACCCCATTGACAATCCCTTCCCTCCTTAAGTTTTCAATTGCAGCCTGGGACGGACAAAACAACCAATCAGAGAGATGGTCTGTGACTAGTCGATTAATCTCTTCAGGCATTTTTTTATTAAAGCTACGTAGTCCAGATTCTACATGGGCTACCGGGATATGGAGCTTTGACGCTGCCAAGCTACCAGCAAGCGTAGAATTTGTATCTCCATAAACTAATACAACATCCGGGTTGATGGAAATCATAATATGCTCCAATTCCACTAACATGTTGGCCGTTTGTTTACCATGGGATCCGGAACCGACACCTAAATAATAATCCGCCTTTGGGAGGTTCAATTGTTCAAAAAAAACAGTAGACATATTATCATCATAATGTTGCCCTGTGTGTACGATAACCTCTTCTATTTCTGAATTTGATTTTATCGCTTTAGACAGCATACATGCCTTGATAAATTGTGGACGTGCTCCTACTACAGTTAAAATTCTCATTCCTTTCTCCTTTCCAAAATGGTTCATCCATTTTATTCATCATCCTTCATTTCTGTTATATATTTAATGTTAAACACACCATTTACCGTCTTTTTGAACATGAAACCAAAAGATCCATAATATAATAAGAAAAGCGCAAGCGCCTTGGTCCCCCCCCGACAAGCTTAAGCAAAATCCCGGAGTCGCGCTTTTTGCCACATAGGAAGATTGCTTAAAAGCTCGAGGGTATAGGCCTGGAGTCAGACAGATCTTATTAGAAAACTTGGCTTCTAGCCAAACCTTAGTAGTACTTATGCAGCGGGAAGTTTTATACTTTCCTATCTGCCCAGAAAGGAGCCCATAAAATGGCGGTAAAGGTATGTATGCTAATAGCCGATCACCCGTTTTTAGATTCAAGGGTTTTCAAAAGGGAAGCCAAAAGTTTAAAAAAGTTAGGTTATGATGTAACCATGATTGTCCCTAGAAAGGAAGGATACCTATTTGACATAGATGGAACACCAATCAAAGATAAATTCTTAAACCAAACATTTACCACCCCTGAAGGAATTACCATCGTCACATATGATTATGAAGAAAGCAGAGCGCCATTAAGTAAAGTATTATCCGACGAAACCCTTTGGAAGGTCGGCTTTAATAACCCATTAACAAAACTGGGTATCCAGCAAGATGCAGATATTTACCACGTACATGAGTACCTGTCCCTCTTTGCTGGTATTGGTGTCAAAAGGATGTTAAAAAAGAAAAACAAGACAATTAAACTAGTCTATGATAGTCACGAATTAACACCAGACCCATTTGATTTGCGATACACCAAAGAATCAAGAAGGAATTTAAAAGAAAAACTACTGACGATGCTTAAAGAAGTCGACCAAGTCATCACCATCTCCCATGCTATAAAATCATGGTTTCTTTCACAAATTCCTACCTTGCCTGTAGAAGTTATTTATAATTCACCTCCACTAGCAAAGGATTATCAGCCGAAGCAATATAACAAAGATGGTCTGATTGCATGTTATGAAGGAAATATCGGCCAAAAAAGAGGAAGTAAAGATAAAATTATGCAAATTTCCGAAACCTGTTCAAAAACAATTAATTTTAAATTTAAGGTAATTGGTGGGACACGATTTGGTGAATCTTTTATCCTACCTGATCATTTAAAAGATAAAGTTAAGTTAACAGGTTGGGTAGATTATTATTCTATTTCACAACATATGAGAAATGTGGATGTCGGATGGATTGATTATGAAGATTTAGGTCATTCACTCAACCGTTCCTATGCGATGCCGAATAAATTTTTCAGTTTCTTAAATAATGGCATACCTATTTTGGTTAACCGCTGCCATGAGATGGAATCCTTTATCCGAGCACATCGATGTGGCCTTATCATTGATAAAAAAGAAGCTACAGCGGATGACTACGCAAACGCTTTGCTTTATCTATATAAAAATAAACCGCTTTTAAGAGAAATGAGTCTAAATGCCAGGAAGGTAATGGAAGAAATCTACTGTTGGGAGAAAATGGAGAACAGATTAATGAATATCTATCATCAGTTGACCAATAAGGAAGTAATATTTTATACGTAATAGTAGATTTCTGGTTCATTACGATCCTATAGGCATAAATCCATTATTGCATTACATCAGTCTCCTTCGAAAAGCAGATATGATTTATCATTACTTTCGCCATCCTTTACACACTATCTTTCACCCAATTTACAGTGGCTGCAATCCCATCTTTAAAGGACGTTTTAGGGTACTGACCACAAATACTTTGCAGTTTTTTCACGGATCCTCTATGACTAATAACATCTGCTTTTCGGTTAGGCATTCTAAGGACTTTTCCCTTATAGTTCATCACGTCTATTATCGTCTCAACTACATTTTCAATCGATAATTGTTGATCTGTACTAATGTTTACACATTCCCCAGCTGGAATAAGTGGGAAAACCTTTGTTGCGATATCAACGGCGTCCTCCACATAAATAAAATCCCTTGTTTGTTGTCCAGGACCGTGAATCTCAGGTGCATCGCCATCTAATATTTTTTTAATTGTAAGGGGGATGACACCAGCAAGATCCCCCTCAAAGTTCTGTCTAGGTCCATAATTATTAAAAGGCCGAACAATAAAAGCATCTAAATCAAACATTTTCACATAGGATTGTAGCATCAAATCAGCCGAGGCCTTTCCAGCAGCATAAGTGGTTGTTGGGGCAAGCGGATGCTGTTCATCCATTGGTTGATATTGAGATGAACCATATGCCTCTGAAGAAGAAAAATGACATAATGTTTGAAATGCCTGCTTTCTTTGAAGTTCCAATAAGTTTTTTAAGACTAGAACATTTGTTAAGAAAGCATTGGACGGATTATAAAAAGAATAGTTTAATGCCTTGGTTGCACAGTTAAAAACAATATCGATATCATATTTTTCCATGATATAATTAAGGACCTCTTGATCCTCTGCATTATCCACATGAAACACTGCGCCATTGCTTAATGCATGATATAAATTTTCCTTTTTCCCGGTAAAAAGATTATCAACAATGATAATTCGAGTTGCCCCTTCTGCTTGTATTCTATCTACCAGATGACTGCCGATAAAACCGGCTCCACCTACAATTAAAACAGTACTATTGACTAATGACGGTCGATTCAATTTATGGCACTTCCCTTCCGATCGGTATTTAAAAGTTCAATCGAGATTGTCCGCCATCAACAGATATGGTCGATCCCACAATCCAGGAGGCTTTGTCAGATGCCAAAAATACAGCAACATTTCCAATCTCTTCGGGCTTTCCTAGTCGCCCCGCTGGAATTTTATCCTGCCCATATTTTTTTAAAAAGTCGGGATCAAGTTTTAAACGACGATTCCACTCTTTATTTGGATGATAAATGGCACCAGGGGCAATTCCAATGACGCGAATATTACTTTTTATTACCTCAGAACTAAAAGCCTTTGTAAAACTAATTAAAGCAGCTTTTGATGCATTATAAGAAGGAAGGCCCCCTGATTCCTTTCCGTAGATGGAGGAAATATTAATGATTACCCCTTCACCTTGACTTAACATCTGTTTACTCGCTAATTGACTTAAATGAACAGCAGAGATGAAATTCAGCTCCATTGCTTCACTAAATACGCTTGAAGAGGTCTTTAAAACACCTTCTCCATGAGCAGAACCTACATTATTAACAAGAACGTCAATGGTGTTAAAGTCATCAATAAATTCGCGCATTAATTCCTCCCTTTGCTCATGCATTGCAAGATCTTTTGGATAAATTTGTACTCCAATTTCTTCTTTCGTTTCTAAAAGTTCCGTATTACTTCTTGCCACAATGCCAACTTGGGCCCCCTCATTTAGGAAAGCTTTAGCTATCGCCTTTCCAATCCCCTTTGATCCTCCCGTCACTAACACTTTTTTCCCTTTTAGGTTTAACTCCATCCTTGTCTCACCTCCAAGCATTTCATTTATTCAGATGAATAATTCAGATACATTGCTAATACTTTAGTAAGAAGGTATCTAAAATATTGCTACTGTTGAAAAGCGCAAAAAACGTATACCTTTCAAACTTGAATTCTCGTCAAACCTTCGTTCAACGAAAATGCCCTTTTTTCATCTGCGGTGCATCTTCCTTTTGTGCATTTATGCAGAAAGAAAAAATGGGTATAATTTCTTTAATGCAAAGTAAATATAATAATATACTCCATTTACGACAATCAGTGTGGGTTTCATTAATGATGGGAGGAATAAAGATTGAAAAAAAAGGTCTGTATGCTCTTATGCTACCTTCCCTTTCTAGATGCGCGTGTTTTTGAATGTGAAGCTAAAAGTCTGCTAAAGCATGGATATGATGTTACCATCATCGCTCCACGAAAGAATAGCCTTTTATTTGATATCGATGGAAAGCCATTTACTGACCGTTTTCGTGAAGAAACCTTCCATTATCAAGGGGTTAAGATTGTGACTTACGATAGCGAGAAAAGAACAACAAACCATCTATCGGACCCCTTGTATCAATTGGGATTAAAGGAAGAAGCTGATTTCTACCAAGCACATGAATTAAATTCATTTTCTTACGGGAAGGAGATTAAAAACGCATTAAAAACACAAAAAAATAAAAGTGCAAAATTAATTTATGATAGCCGGCAACTAATTCCAGATCCATTTTCATTAAAGATAAATGATGAAACGAAGAAAACTTGGAGAAGCACACTTCTTGCTAACTTAAAAGTGGCTGATTATGTCATCACAGTTTCTGACTCTATCAAATCGTGGTATTTATCCATAGATCCCCTGCTTCCCGTAGAGGTCATCTATAATTCTCCCCCACTTACTTCAAATTTTAGTTTAAAGGAGGATCACACAAATAAGTTCGTTGTAGCACATGAGGGAAATTTATCCAAAGCAAATATCGAGAAATTCCTTCCCATGACTGACTCTATTCGTAAGGTCATGGACATCCAGTTTAAACTGATTGGTGGCCCGCGATATGGGGAAACAATCGCTATTCCTGAGCATTTGCAATCTCACGTTACCATGTCTGGTTGGGTTCATTATCATTCGCTCCCTGCCGAAATGTCAGATGTGGATATCGGTTTGATTGATTTAGACCCTACTCATTCACTTAATAATGCCTTTTCAATGCCTAGTAAACTATTTAGTTATTTAAACAATGGTGTACCTGTTTTAGTGAACAAATGCAGCGATATGGAGAAGTTTGTGCATACGTATCAATGTGGAATGGTTATTAATAAATTAAATCCTACTCCCGCTGATTATGTAAAAGGGATATTGTACCTTCATAAAAATAAATCAGAATTAGAACAAATGCGCATAAACGCTCGTAAAATGATGGAAGATGTCTACAGTTGGAATCATATGGAAAAGCGGTTAATCGCAGTTTATCGTTCACTCGCGTCTAACCAGCCCCAATACCTTTTATCATAAGAAAAATTGGAGGGAAATAATGTGTAAAAACGTTTGTTTTTTGATAACTGAACATCCCTTCTTAGATGCGCGCATTTTTAAAAAGGAAGCCAAAAGCTTGTTGAAAGAAGGCTACAATGTAACCATGATTGTTCCTAGAAAAGATGGTTATTTATTTGATGTGGATGGGACTATCTTCCGTGATAGCTTCCGTTCTCCAACCTTTATTCATGAGGGAATCAAGGTGATTACGTATGAACAAATGTATCCTGAAAATAATATCAAAAATCTTCACTATAACCTTCGTACTGGAAATGAAACCCGTTTTACTGATCCATTAACACAAATAGGGATTGCGCAGAAAGCAGATTTCTACCATGCCCATGAGTTTTTTTCACTTTATTCAGGCATTGGAATTAAACGTGCTTTAACTTCAAAAGGAGAACGATGTAAAGTCATTTATGATAGTCATGAATTAGAGCCAGATAGCTTGGTTGATCAACCCAACAACACCAAGAAAATTAAAGAACAAATGTTGATCTATATGTTACAAGAATTAGACTACGTCATAACAGTATCCGAGTCTATTAAATCATGGTATCTGTCTATAGATCCCCAACTAGATATAGAAGTAATCTATAATTCTCCACCCTTAGCACCTGACTCAAAATCAAGGCAACAGGACACGCCTTCAAACTTAGTAATCGCATATGAAGGTGTGATAAATCACAAAAGGGGAAATTTCAATAAGCTGATCGACGTATTGGAATTGTGTAATCAAAAGTTTGACCTGGAAGCCAAAATTATTGGAGGATGGAAGAAGTCAAAACATGGTCAGCCTCTAGATATTCCCGCTTCATTAAAAGAGAAAGTGCACTTTACTGGATGGGTAAATTATGATTCAATCCCTAAGTTTATGCATAATGTAGATTTAGGATGGATAGATTTAGATGCTGCTCATTCCCTTAATAACCGATTTGCTATGCCAAATAAATTTTTTAGTTATTTAAATAATGGCGTACCAGTTTTGGTAAATCAATGCCAAGATATGGCGCATTTTATCCAAACTTATACATGCGGGTATACGGTCAATAAGCTACAAGCTACAGCAGATGATTATTTTCAGGCGTTACTCCTGCTCCATACTAATAAAAATAGAATTTATGAGATGAGCCTAAACGCGCGGAAAGTAATGGAGTCACAATTCAGCTGGGAGCATATGGAAAAGAGACTTTTTGCCGTTTACGATCAATTAGCGAAATAACACGGAAAGGATGGATACCTTTGAGAGTGCTGCATATCCCTTATGGTTCTCCTATGATTGAATTGTGTCGTGGATTACGTTTTAAAGGCGTTCAAGCTACTTCTTGTCACTTCACTGAAAACAATTTTAAATTTAAACCTGATATGTGCTTAAAGCTTAATTTGCTTACAAATCACGAAAGAGATAACAAAGTAAAACGTTTTTTACAGGAGGCGATACAAAAATACGACATCTTTCATTTTCATTTCGGTGAAACATTTTTTCCAGATAAAAGTGACCTAGCCATTTTGAAAAAGGCTGGAAAGAAAATGGTCGTCCATCATCACGGTTCAGATATTCGATTACTTTCCGTTGCAAAAAGCTTTAACAATCCTTATGTTCGAGTGAAACCTGAATGGACAGAAGCAAAAATATATAAAAATGTAGCGACCTTATCAAAATATATCGATCATGCGATTGTTCAAGACCATGAATTGGAAGGTTATATTTCAGATCAATACAAGTATACACACGTTATCCCTCATACAATTGATGTAAATCAATTTAAAGCGCAATATCCTGATGGCAAAAATCCCTCCCCCTTGATCGTCCATGCCCCTACCTTAAGAGATCTTAAAGGAACGGAATTTATTTTAAATGCAGTAAATCAATTAAAGCGCTCAGGATTATCATTTCAATTTAAATTAATTGAAGGAAGCACGCATGATGAAACCATGAGCCTTCTTTCCCAATCAGACATTGTGATTGACCAATTGAGGATCGGTGCCTGTGGCTATATTAGTTCAGAGGCAATGGCTTTTGGGAAGCCCGTCATTTGTTATATAAGAGATGATTTGGTATCAAAATACTCCCCAGAGCTTCCAGTAGTCAACGCAAATCCCTCCACCATTACAGACGTATTGAAAACCCTCATTCAAAATCCGCAAAAGTGGAATGAACTTGGTATCAGAGGAAGAAAGTATGTGGAAATGCACCATCATACCCCAATCGTTGCAGATCGTTACGTTGATATTTACAAGAATTTATAAAGCCTTTATTCCTTCATTATTGGCGCTAAAAGTCCAATCATATTAAATTTTATCGACATAAGCTAGAAAGTGAAAGCGTCATTCTATGGGGTTTTCCAGCGTACAGGATGTGCTATATTGCAGGACTGCCAGCCCTTTACCACGTATTAATTGAACGAAGTCAGTACAGTAGTTAATCCCCATTTTAAAGTTCTTATACCTCCCATATGCTTGAAATGGGGACCTTACTGTCTATTCATATGAGATAAAGAAGGCTTGGGTCGGCCGTCTGCGATCTATCTGCGCTCGAAGCTCGGCGGCACTTAGCACTCGCCCGTAAAGGCGGGTGCATTAGTTGCCCCCAAAGATAAAATAGGTTCACGAATGATCATAGAAATGAGGTTGTAATATGATGATAGACGAAAGCCCGTCGTTACCTAATATAGCCGTTGTTGGACTTGGTAAAATCGGACTAACTTTAGCAGCTGTTTTTGCCAATAATGGATTTAATGTTTTGGGTGCGGATATCAACACAAATGTCGTAGCTTCAATCAATCAAGGCAAATCCCATATTAAAAATGAGCCTGGGTTAGATCAATTGGTCCTAGAAGCTCACACTAATAAAACATTATCAGCCACTACAGTAACTAAGGATGCCGTTGCCCTAGCGGATATAATCGTTGTAATTGTACCAGTACTAGTGGATGAACAAAACAATATAGATTACCAAATGATTGATTTGGCTGTGCAAGCGATAGCTGAAGGAATAAAGCAAGGATCCTTAATTGTTTTTGAAACAACACTCCCACCAGGTGACACGAAGCATCGATTTGGAAAAATGATCGAAAACGTTTCGGGGTTGCGTGCAGGGGAAGATTTCCACCTCGCATATAGTCCTGAAAGGGTCTATTCTAATCGGATTATCCAGGATTTGCAAAACTATCCAAAAGTAGTTGGTGGAATCGATAAGGAAAGTCTGGAACGGGCATCAAACTTTTACCAACAAGCGCTCGGCTGTGAATTGATTGAGGTTAGTTCGTTGGAAACTGCTGAGTTCTCTAAGGTTGCGGAATGTGTGTATCGCGATGTGAATATTGCACTTGCGAATGAGCTTGCACAGTTTGCAGAAGAAAAAGATGTCAACATGTCTGAAGTGATAGAAGCTAGTAATAGTCAACCCTATTCTCATCTACACGCCCCTGGTATTGGTGTTGGAGGGCATTGCATTCCCATATATCCTTATTTTTTCATCAATAAGGGTCTAGATCGAGGGCTAACTCCTTTGTCCCGGGAAATCAATGACAACATGGCTCATTATGCCATTTCAAAAATCGAAAGAGAAATCGGATCCTTAGCAAATAAAAACATTCTAATTTTAGGTTTATCCTATCGCGGAAATGTAAAAGAACCAACAAAATCAACTACCTTATTGCTAATCAATCAACTACAAGAAAAAGAGGCAAATGTGTTGATAAATGATCCATTATTTACAGATAACGAAATTCGAAAATATGGCGCTGAACCTTTATCTTTAAAAAGTAAATCTATTTCTGAAATAGATGTGGTTATCCTACAAGCTTTTCACCAGGAATATAGTCATATAGACTTTAGCCATTTTGATCAATGTAAGCTCGTCTTAGACGGACGAAATAAATTAAATAAGCGTGAGATCACGCAGTTAGGAATTAAATATAAAGGTATTGGAGATTAAATAAAATGGTATACAACGAGAGGAATCAGATACCAATGGTGGATTTAAAAGAAGAATTAGCGTTAATTAAATCCCCCATATTAGCAGCGTTAGCCGAGGTCCTGGATAGCGGGGATTTTATATTGGGAGAAAAAGGAGCGCAATTGGAAAAGTTAATTGCCGAATATGCCCAAGCCTCTTATGGTCTTGGTGTAGCAAATGGGACGGACGCATTACAATTATCTCTCCAAGCATTAAACATTGGACCCGGAGATGAAGTAATCACGACACCATTTACTTTCTTCGCAACCGCTGAGGTAATTGCACAAGTTGGCGCGAAACCTGTTTTTGTTGATATAGAAGAAGAAACATATAACATTGACCCTTCCAAAATAGAGGACGCGCTAACTAAAAACACAAAGGCCATCATCGTCGTACATTTATATGGTCAAACTGCTAACATGGAAGCAATAATGAAGCTTGCTAAAACACATAACTTATATGTTATTGAGGATGCCTGCCAAGCGATTGGAACAGAATATGATGGGAGAAGGGTTGGAGCAATAGGCGATATTGGCTGTTTTTCCTTCTTTCCATCCAAAAACCTCGGGGCATTTGGAGAT
This sequence comes from Virgibacillus halotolerans, assembly GCF_016908515.1. Classification (GTDB taxonomy): domain Bacteria; phylum Bacillota; class Bacilli; order Bacillales; family Amphibacillaceae; genus Virgibacillus_M; species Virgibacillus_M halotolerans. Next base: position 282,398 of record NZ_JAFBEA010000003.1, on the reverse strand, counting down.
GCTGGTCTCGTCGTAACCAATCAAAGCAATTTATATGAAAAGGTTCGCGAACTTAGAAATCATGGTAGCGAAAAAAAGTATCAGCATACATCAATCGGTATGAACAGTAGGCTTGATGAATTTCAGGCAGCAACTTTACTCGTTAAATTAGATCATTTAGACATCTTTTTGCATAAAAGAAAAGAGGTTGCCAGAAGATACACAGAGGGGTTGAATGATCTTTTAAAAACCCCTCCAATCGTAGAGGATCGAAGCCATACTTTCCATCAATATTGTATTGAATTAGACAACAGAGACGAACTCGCTTTAGCATTAAAAAATAACGGCATTGCTTCAGCGATTTATTATCCTATCCCTCTCCACTTACAACCGGCTTTCGATTATCTCCATTATAAGCAGGGTGATTTCCCGGTGGCAGAGAAAACTGCTGATAGGATATTGGCACTCCCCATCTCTCCTATGCTATCTTTTCACAAACAAGATGATATCATTTCAACAGTTCAAAACTTTTTGGAGAACAATGGATAATATAGTTCCATTGTTCTCTTCTTCTTAGTCGTCTTTTAGCGTCTTTAAGAAATCATTCCATTTTGCATTACTTGTTTTCGTGATACTCTCATTGTGTTCCCGTACATTATAAACTGTAAAATCGTGATAACAAAACTTGGATTTCTTTATTAATCGATGTAACACACTCACATCTTCATAAAGTCTCCCACTTTCAAACGCAACGACCGGAAATCCCCCCTCCCTTTTTAATGAAGAAGTACGATATATTCTCGGTCCAAGCGGAAAACGATAGGACAGTAAATCAGCTCTACTGTTAATCGCAACACCCTTATTAACCCCTTTAAAGTGTACGTCCCCCTCTAACTGTTTCCATTTTCTAAGATTACCGTACATTACCGCAACCTCCTTCTTTAGTGTTGATAAATACTGTTTAATAACATATACGGCATCAGGATCCAGCCAATCGTCGGCATCAAGCTCCAATATAAAGTCGGTCATCACATGCGGTAATAGATCGTTTAAGGCCTTTGCTTTTCCTTCATTTCTTTTATTAAATACTTTCACTTGCTCCCCATCAGCCCATTGCTGCAGTTGTTGATAAGATTTATCTGTTGAGCCATCGTCCATAATAAGTATTTGTTCTACTTGCTCACGCTGTAAAAGACATGATGTGACGGCAATTTGTACATACTTTTCCATATTAAAATTTGCAATCAAAATAGCAATGGTTGGTTGCTCTGTTTTATTTTTTTCCAGTTGGTATTTCTCTATCATTTTTAACTTTTCTATTGTATGAGTAGAACTATTTTTCCTTGCTTGTTTCACTAAACCTTCTTTAAATAGTTTGAGAGAGGGCGCTATATTCGAAAGCCAAGCAGAAAAAAAAGCCTCCTTAAATGGTAGATGAAGGTTTGATAGAAAAGGCTCCTTTTTAAGAAAAGCGGTGCGGACGAGCAGTGGACGATCGATAACCGTGCTACGATTATGATAATGTGTCCCTAAAACTGTTTGGGGATCGGTTAGTTGGAGGGATTCGATACTTATTTTAGGTGTAAGATAGTCTGTATCTTGCAGAAATAAAACATAAGAACTGGTCAGTTGATAGATCGTATGATTCAACGTTTCCCCGAGATTATTACTTTCAATTGGAATAAATTGAACGCAGTCAAGGCCTTCGATATTTATAGGGTTGCTTTCCTCTTGGACAACGATAACGGATTTTAACCTCGAACCAAGTACTTTTAAAGAAATGAGCGCTTTATGTATTAACGCTTGATCGGAATAGTGAACAAGCATTGCGGTTATATCTTTCAACATCATGCTCCCCTTTCCTTCCAATATTTTCTCACATTATATATGTATGGTTTAAAAGTACTTTTATACACTTGCATTTAAGTGCGTGTTCAAACCGGACCTTTTGAACAACCTTTTAAATTAAATAGAAAGCCGGTGATCAGTCGGCTCTCTATAAAGGGGAAATTCATGGGTAAAATCCTTACAAGACTTGTATTGATTTATATATTATATTTATGTATTTACTAACAAATGGAATCGGCTTATCCCCTGAGGTATTGACACATTTTGTTATTAAAGTGGGACAGCTTACTCATTTTTACTAGAAGTAGACTTCTATACAGGCTCTTATAAAAGCATTACATACATTAGTAGGGACCATGAACTTAATAATATAAGGGGAGATTATATGAGGACTAATAAATGCGGAAATAACTTCCAACCAAGAAAAAAGGCTGATGATTGTGTGTGCGACATAGTAAGACGTATTGTGCAAGCGCAAAATAAAGTGGGAGCAAATAGCTGTTCTTCCGGCTGTGATAGTTCTATTCACCAATTATTATCACAGAAAAAGGGGAATAACATCGGACCTATTCATACAACCATTCCATTTATGCTTTATTGTGGCGGAACATGCGAGCCATTTATCGGAAGCGGTGTATATAAGACTTCCGGTTCAAAGGGAAAAAATGCTTTTGGTTGTGTGGAAACGCCAATCTTTCGTGCCAAAAATTTTGTGAAAGGCAGTGACTGTTGCGTAAGATTGGAATTATTGGTTCCTATTTCAGAAGGATGTGGTGCTTCAGTTCCGCCAAAAGATACAATGAGCACAGTATGTCCGTTTTTCCCAACAGACGATCCGATAACAGGCTTTAAAGCTAGTGGCATTTGCTTAACCGTCAACCTAGATCACTATTCCGCCATCACCTGTTTAGATCCCATATAATGGGGACGGTCCCCCACCACGCTAATTCGATCAAGCGCTAATAAGGTGGGGGACTGTCCCTAAAACATAATTACTGCTATGATAAAGTAAACAGACTTTGGAGGCTACATATCATGAGAGATTTTCAAACACTTACATCACTAAACATGGTAGAAAGTTTTATTGACAAACATCCTTTAGCTTTTCTCTACATCAGCAGACCAAATTGTAGTGTTTGTCATGGTCTACTCCCACAGGTACAGGAGTTAATGATGCGTTACCCTGATATTCATTTGGCTCATATTGATGTAACAGAAGTACCGGAACTTGCTGGCAAATTTTCCATTTTTACAGTTCCAGTATTGCTGCTTTTTGTTGATGGGAAGGAATACATCCGCGAAGCCCGTATCGTTCACATGCAACTTTTAGAAGATAAGATCGATAAAATATATGAAAATAGACTTGAATAATCATTTTTACGGATAAACGACTCTAAATACTTCACAAACAACAAGCATATCTTCCGTGAATTTTTTATCCAGTGCTTTTAGTTCATTGGTAAAGAACGCAATATGCACGTTTCTCCAATACGCTAAACTTTTGTCGCCTTCTCCTTCTTTTGCTGCGAAATCTGCACTAACTTTCTGAAAAGACAGCACCTCTACATCGATTGTTTTCGTCACAACCTTTGCCTTCCCATCCCAATCCGTTATGATGTTGAATTCACCAACTTCAGGCAGTGATTCTTTCTCTATATCATAGAAAAGATATAAAGAGGAAGTTGCTGTTTTTTCACCCCTTATTACTAATGCAGCCAGTTCTTCCGCCATCTCCCGATCCGCACCAAATGGCCAGGAAGTGTATGACTTCTTGGGTCGATCACTTTCACTTAATGTTTCTACATATGCTTTCCACATTGCTTCAACAGAATCATTCATGCTTTCCCACCTCTCCTTACCAATTAATTGTAGTATAATAATATCAATGATTATCAGAAATTACGATTGATCGGAGGATCTCATGAATTTCACATTAGAAAAAATCGCCACAGAATTGAATAAAGCTAACATTCTTTGGGGATTAGGTGGATCGAAGCTACTTGACTGTTACCATCTCATTGAATCCGTTAACGACATTGACATTTTGATAGTAGAAAGTGATATCAAACAAGCAGAAAATATATTTTCAATAATTACCACGGAGCAAAAGGCAATAAGTAAAGAACCCTTTGCCACTAAACATTTTCGTACATACACACACGCTAGGACCTCTATTGACGTAATGGCGGGCTTCCAAATTCATCATCCAAAGGGATTATATACAATGGAATTCGATCGTCTTTCTTTAACCGATAGCACGTATATCAATGATACTTATATTCCACTTTCATCCCTGGAGGATTGGTATATTTTGTATACCTTAATTCCTAGAAAACAATATAAAGCAGACTTAATTGAAGCCCACTGGAAAAAATATGGGATTCAGCATCCCTATCTAATTACTAGATCTTTGAAAAAGTCATTACCTTCTCCGCTTCGCACAAGATTACAAACGATACTGCTGCAACATAGCTAAATTAAAAGTGTCTGCGTTCTAAAAAACGGCAGACACTTTGTCCCCTGACATTTATCCTAGACACTAAGCCAAAATTCCATTATTCAATACTTATCCCCGAAACAATAAAATCATCCAACTCTGCTAAAGATTGCTGACTTTTCGCTTCCACAGTTCCTTCATAAAGCGTATCTCCCGAGTCTAAATCCACAATTTTTAGATCCGCAAGGGATATATTGTCGCTTAAAACACTACTCATATATAATTTATTATTATCTATATTCCACGTTATTCCCTGATCTTCAATCGGATCTACTGCATTTGAAATTTTCATCTTATATATATTCTTCATTTTTTCATTTTCCACATCATAGCTGAAAATCTCAAAGGTATGCTCAGTCTCATTTGCGAAGTACAATTTGGACTGATTTATGACCCCTGTATTCGTTATCCCATCTATCTCCTCGGGAAGTTTAATCTTCTCCAACTCTTTTCTCTCCAAATCGTAAGCCAATAATTCTGTTTCCCACGGTTCAGAATCCATTTGTTCGTCATTATAATTGACATAATGATCCTTCTGAAAAAGGACAAAATGATTGTTATCCTTTCCGTCATTACTGTTGATCAGGTTTATATTTGCATTGGTTTGTTCGTCCTCTTCATCAATAGATAAGATTGGTTCCTCATGCATTAATTTTCCATCAGCTATATTAAACCAGTATGCATGAATTTCCATATTCTCAGACTTCCGTGCATAATTCCGTGTAAATACAATTACTTCTCCATGACTAACAAACACACCCGCTACATCCAAATAACTATATTTGTCGTTATGCTGCGTCACTTTAAATGATTCTCTATTCTTTGATTCTTTTTCTAAGATATCAATATCAAATGTATACTTATTATCCAATTCATCAAATGGTTCCAATTCAACATAAGCAAGCAAGCTTTTGTCATCATAAAGCATTGATTCATCCATATCAATATCCTTTCCACGCATAAAAGCTTTATAATCCTTTCTTAGCTTTTTTATGTGAGAGGGGGCGTTTTCTCTCGCCAAACGCTCAAAATAAGTGCCTTCAAAATCATCTTTCGATCCAGCTGTAGTAATGTTCAAGCTATGATACTGAGCCTCTTTTGCGTATTCCCCATGCAGGGTCACGCCTTCCGCTTCTTTCTCATCACCACGCTGCTTCTCTAGTGCAAACGCAGGATATTGATGCGTAGCTACAGCAGACTGTATATAAAATGTACTTACTACAACTACGATTACCGCTACAATAGAAATTAATCGCCAATAACGCATCATTTCCATCCCCCTCCTCTATACATTTATTTTTTTATTCAGTAGAAAATTACTCACCCAAATAGATAGACCAATCACAATGGTGCCCAATATACCCCTTACAACTAAATGCTCGATCGGATACAAATAATTCTTTTGCAATAATAGTTCTACAAAGTCCTGTAAAAAGAAAATAACGATGGCTAACAATCCAAATAGAATTGCCATCAAGATACCTTTTAAACGATAGCTACGTTCAAATAGAATTGCCGTAAAGATAACAAGAACTGCCATGATCCCAATTCCATAATGAATAATAAATTCAACAAAGCTTCTTGGTATCAGGACGCTCAATTCATGGGACTGCTCGAGCATCTCATGAATAGGCAAATCTGTTCTGAAATCGAGCGGAATGATCCATTTAAAAATATTATTCTCTATTGGTAACAGGATTAATTGAATCGAAACCAGTCCAAACACCAGCAATAAAATCGTTGTCGCTTTTGCAAGAAGCACATTCAATCTAGCGCTCGGCAATAGAAGTAAACGATAAATAAATGTATTCTTCCCAAACCAATCCCGATACCAAATAAAAAACACATAAAACATCAACGCAGCAATACATAAAGCAATTGGTGCTAAAAACCATAAGCTGGACGTTGCATAATCCATGAAAGTGATCGTGCCATATTCCTCAATATACTGTGCTTTTGAAATTGAATCACCGTAAATCGTTCGATGCACCTCGTTGAGATAACCCTTGGATTTAACAATGATGCCTGTAATTTGCGAAATAACAGTAATCGCTATCAGCACCAGATAAATCTTCATAAAACGGCTTAGTTCAAAGTTTACTAATTTAAGATAGCGACTCATGCCTGGTACACCTCTCTCATCACATCTACCACAGACTTCCCTTCGTTTTCACGAACGTCCTCTGCATTAAATGCTTTTAAAACAACCCCGTCATCAAGCAGAATAACTTTATCAATTAAATGTTCAATATCATTAATTTCATGTGTTGTAATAATGACACCACGATCTTCCACTAAGTGACTGGAAAAAACATCTGCAATTTGCTCTCGGCTGAAAATATCAATCCCGGAAAATGGCTCATCCATGAGTAGAAAATCTACATCCAATGCCAGTCCCAGCAGTAAATTTACTTTGGCTGTATTCCCTTTTGATAAATCGGAAATCTGCTCCGTCTCTTTTAGTTTAAAAAACCCGAGTAATTCTGTCGCACGTTTCTGGTTCCAGCTATCATAAAAATCTTGCATAAATTGCATCGACTCTGCGATCGTCATACTCGGAATCATTGTGATCGCATCAGGTATAAATGTTATTTTTTCAAAACTTCTATCACTGATTTTTTCGTCACCCATCGTAATTTCCCCATGATTGATTGGTGTCAAATTCATAATCGCGTTTAGGATCGTTGTTTTTCCTACACCATTCACACCAATAAGGCATGTGATTTTTCCTTTTTCCGCGGTGAAAGATACACCATTCAACACTTTTTTACGCCCAAATTTTTTATAAATATTTTTTACTTCAATCACCCATACCTCCCCCTTCTCCATTGGTCTCTGTTGTGTATTTTTCTTTAATCAAATCAACGACTTCATCAAGCGGAACATTGATCGGACGTATCGTCGTCATAAAGGTGTCAACCGCCTGTAAAATCAGTGCTTCTCGTACAGCTCCTAGAACTGCTTCGTCCTTTGTTATTTTACTTGGCAAATTTCCCTCCGTATAAATCAAGCCTGCTTCCTCCATTTCCTTATACGCCCGTTGAGCAGTGTTCGGGTTTATCTTTAACTTGGCTGCCAATTCTCTTCGTGATGGAATTTCCTGTCCGGGCTCCAGTATGCCTGTTGCAATTTCTTCTTTAAAATGCCGAACGACCTGCACATACACAGGATCTCTTTTATTAAAATTTATCTTCATAGCAACAGCTCCCATATCTTCTCAGGTGTGTATTTGGTCCACTTGTGTATTAGATGATTAATACACCTTTCGCATAACAGTTTGTGTATTAACCGTATAATACGCTTTTCAAGTGTATTATACGGTTAGTACACTTGAAAAGTCAACATCTTTTTTCGGGGTCAGTCCCCCATCCTGGTAAAGTGCTAAAGTAATAGTGTGGTGGGGGACTGACCCCAAATTCAAAACCGATACGTATCAAGCACTACGCGAATTGTGTTAAAATCTATATAGGTGATTAAAATACAGAAAGGTTGATGATATATGAATAACACAGGAACAATTAAACTTACCTCTTTATCTTCAAAAGGCGGATGTGGCTGCAAAATCGGACCAGCTGATTTACGACAGGTACTCCAAACACTACCGCCCGCAGCTAATAATCCAAATTTATTAGTTGGTCTGGACACCAGTGATGATGCAGGTGTTTACAAATTAAGTGACGATATAGCCATTGTACAAACGCTGGACTTCTTCACACCAATCGTTGATGATCCGTATTCATTTGGTCAAATTGCTGCAGCAAATGCGATCAGCGATGTGTATGCAATGGGCGGAAAACCAATTACCGCACTCAACATTGTTGCTTTCCCCATCGCTGATCTGGACAAGCAAATTCTTGCAGATATTCTGCGTGGTGCAGGTGACAAACTCAAGGAGGCCGATGTGACGTTAGTTGGAGGTCATTCAATCGATGATAAAGAACCAAAATTCGGCTTAGCTGTTACAGGTACGATTCATCCCGATAAAGTGCGCACAAACAGTGGAGCAAAACCCGGTGATGTACTTATTTTAACAAAGCCGATAGGTGTAGGAATCCTAACAACTTCCATCAAAAGAGGCTTACTAAATGAGTCAGAAATTTCCCAAGTAACAAACGTGATGTCAACCCTTAACAAAACTGCTGCAGAAACAATGGATGGTTACGATGTACATGCAAGCACAGATGTGACAGGATTTGGCTTACTTGGACATGCATCAGAGATGGCAAAAGGAAGTGATGTGGAAATTCGTATTTTTAACCGGCAAGTACCTGTAATGTCGAGGGTAAAAGAGCTTGCGGAAAACGGAGCTGTTCCAGGTGGTACGAAGAATAACTTTAACTATTTGAAACAAGACGTCACCTATCATGAAACGATGAATCAGAACGATCAATGGATATTATGTGATGCCGTCACATCAGGTGGCCTATTAGCGGCTGTTGCAAAATCAGATGCAGAGAAACTACTCGCTGAACTGAAAAGTAAAAATGTAGATGCACATGTTATTGGCGAAGTGATAGATGGCAATAATGGACATATTACGGTTGAAGAATAACTTGCTTGGCGAGAAGCCAGGTTTTCTAATAAGGACGTGAAAAGATGTTTCAGGATATTACTTTACATGATTTATTTAAGCGACAAAAGGCAGAACCCATCACATTAATAGATGTGCGATCACCACAGGAATTTGCCGAATTTGCTATTCCTGGCAGCATAAATATTCCTGTTTTTGACAACAAGGAACGCGCAGAAGTAGGTACACTTTATAAACAAGTTGGCCCCGAAGCGGCAAAAGAAAAAGGTTTAGCACTTTTTTCTGCAAAGCTGCCCGATTTTATCGCTTCTTTTCAGTCGATCGAATCAGAGAAAGTTGTTTATTGCTGGCGCGGTGGGATGCGCAGTAAAACTGCTGCCACAGTTCTAGATTTAATGGGGAAGCAGGTGCTACGCTTAGATGGTGGGATTCGCTCCTATCGCAGGTGGGTTATGCACACATTGGAAGCGCAAAATTTCTCACCAAAAATGTATGTATTAAATGGATACACAGGATCCGGCAAAACTATTTTATTGAACAGGCTCAAGGAACAGGGCTATCCAGTACTTGATTTAGAGGGGCTGGCGAACCATCGCGGGTCTGTATTTGGCCAAATTGGCCTGCAGCCACATAATCAGAAAACATTCGAGTCTCTGCTAGTTGAGGAAATCGTGCGCTACGATAAAACACCGTACATCCTGTTGGAGGGAGAAAGCAAGCGAATTGGCAAGGCATCCTTACCTGCATTCTTATATGAAGGTAAAGAAGCAGGTATGCAAATCTTCATTCATCTACCGTTAGAGCAACGTATCGAAAATATTTTAAGTGACTACAATCCGGATACACATCGGAAACAGGTTAGCGAAGCTTTTCAAAGGATTCAAAAACATATTCACACACCCATCGGCAAGCAAATTTCCGACGATTTAGAGCAAGGTAACTTTCCATCCGCGATAGCGCTTTTACTTGAATATTATTATGATCCAAGGTATGAACATGCGATCAAACACTATCCGAACGATAGCCAAATTCATATCCATGCAGATAATCTGGATGAAGCATTTGAAGCAGTCGTCAGCTTCATTAAGCAGGAGGAAAAGAATAAATATATAACTCTGTAACGCCCTATTCATTCTCCGTTCACAATCGTCAGCTAAACTAAATATATAATACCGATGATTAGTGAAAGGGAGCGTTTTTTCTTGAATAAATATAGCAAAACATTACTTCGATTTTCAGCATTATTTGCAGTAGTAGGTGCATTTCTCGGATCACATATGGCCGGTGCTGGTGGTCTTGAATTCAAGACACTGCATGCGCATATTCTAGTAGTTGGTTGGCTAACCCTATTTTCCTGGGCTGTATTTTATAAAATCTTCACCCCAGCAAAAACGATTGTTGCAACGCTTCACGTATGGTCAGCCATTATCGGTGCCATCGGTTTAACAGTTGGTATGTGGTTTTATTATTTAAAACCTTTTGGCATGGAAGGAGCGTTACCAACCGTCTTCTTTATCGTTGGTGGAACGATTTTATTAATCAGCTTTATCCTGTTTTTTATCTTGACGTTTATGAAAACAGAGGACGAACAAAAATAGGGCTTGTTAAAATGGTATCTATTTGTTGAATAGATGCCATTTTTTTTGCACCCCCCGATCAATATTAAGTACCCCAAGTGTTACGACAAAAAGAATGTCCCCGAACCATCTGCCGAATTTGCAACAATGTAAAAGCAATAGTAATCTAAAAGAAATAAAATACTTTACTTGGAGGCATAACGATGAAGAAACTCGTTCCACACATTCGCATCGAAAATTGTAGAGAAGCGGTCGCATACTATCAGCGTATTTTTGGCGGTGAAATTAAAAATACACAGCTTGCAGATGGCATTGAGATGTTTAAAGGGCATGAAGGAAAATACATCCATGCAGAATTGCACATGAGTGAAAACTGTACGATTTACTTTGCTGATGTATTTGACAGTAAGTTTACCCGTGGTAATCATATGTTACTCGGACCCGATCTTGATAGTGAAGTAGAGATCACACAAATTTATCAGGACCTAGCAAAAGATGGCGAAGTGCAAATGGAGCTGCAAGATACATTTTGGGGTGCAAAACACGCAATTGTTAAGGATAAGAACGGTATTCTTTGGGAGCTTAATTACACAAAATAAGCCTCAAATTGATAACTTTAGGCGATTATCTAAAAGGATGCTGGTGCAGTAAAGATGTGTCCATTTTGTCTTTAAAGACAAAATAGACACATCACAGTTAGCCAATGGACAACCTTTCATCAAATCTATACTATTGTTTCAATTTCTGAACATAATCAATCATGCCCAATGCACTCACTTGCATGTCTAAATTAATGACAATATAAACTTCATGATCATCATCGACCCCAAATTCCCGTAAGTGTTGTCTTACTTTTCCTAACAACCTACCCGAAAGTTCATCATAGCCCTTACCTTCAGCAACAGTCTGTTCCGCCTCTTCCATAAAAACAGCCAACCACTCAGATACCTGTCGTAATGCTTTATCCGGATTTTTCGTCATTCCAAAGTGTCCAAAATAGATACGATCAAGTTTCATGTCAAACATCCGATTAATCGATGTCTGCATGGCGTCCGGATCAAACTGATTAGGAGAGGTTGATGGTAGGAAAAAACTAACCCCATCATCAATCAACAATTGATAACGAACGCCGACGGTATCACCGGTAAACATGCCATTACTAACTGGATCAAAAATGCTAAAATGGTGTCTGGAATGTCCTGGGGTATCAAGAAATTCCAACGTACATGCCGCACCAATTTGCAATGTATCCCCTTCCCCTTTTACTAAAAGACGTTCTTCTGAAACTGGAATAATCGGGTCAAATAGCTCAGAAAAACTTTCTCCATATACAGCCCTCGCCCCGGCAGCAAGCTTTTTAGGCGCAGCTAAATGTTTAGCCCCCTTAGGATGAACAACAATCGTAGCATTCGGACAATCCTGGATCAGTAGACCAGCCCCGCCAGCGTGGTCCAAATGAATATGAGTTACAATAATATATTTTACCTGATCCAATGTGAACCCCAATGATTCAATCCCTTTTTTCACATGCTTAACCGACGGGCTTGGACCAGTTTCAACAATGGTCAATGCTTCTTCGTCAATGACATAGGTTCCAGTTCGTTCTGGTACACCTAAATCAAAGCCATCAATTAAATGAATTCTGTTATCCAATTGGATTGGATCCTTTTCTACCATGATACAGCCCCCAAATCATTATACTTATTCGTATTTTCTATTAATATTATGGTAGCATAAAAAGTCCATACTTGCCCCCTAGACCTGCCTAAAAAAATTGTCATTCTTTACTCGACAATTTTATTTTCTTTTAAGAACCTGATCATGCCATCCATCAAACCATCTGCCAAAGGTAATTCAGGATCAAGATAGGTCGCCATGTTCCCTTCCCGATCTTCCGGTGCTTCTTTTAATACATGGTTCATTTTTTCTATCAATAACATTTCAGCATCCGGTCTTGCTCCTTGCAGTAATTCAGCCTCACTTACAGGAACCTGGAGATCGTTTTCGCCATTTACGATTAACGTTGGGATATCCAGTTGTTGAATTTCTTCTGCCGGATCATATGCCATCCATGAAGCTAAGAACGGCTGAACTGAGGGATGAAATACACTTTGTAAGTCCTGACTAACATCATCAACGACTTCCCCCGCTTTTACCTTTTCCATTATCTCCTGGCTTTCCTGCAATAAATCCTTAGGCAGCTGTTCACTTAGTTGATCATACATCACCTTATCAATCGTCCTGCCAGCACCCGACAGCGAAATAAATATATCCACAGTTTCCTTTTGCGCAGCCAGCATAGCGGTCAGTGATCCTTGGCTGTGACCGATAATGCCTATTTCTGTAAACTGTTCATCCTCTTTCAGCCTTTCGATCCACGCGGCCGCATCATCCACAAACAGATCATAGCTTGTATCTTCTTCAGATCCAATAGCTTCTTTATTTTTGCCAGCGCCCCGTTTATCATAGCGAAGACTTGCTATCCCCTCTTTCGCCAATGCTTCAGCTACATATTTCAAGCTATTATTTTCCCCGGCAATCGTGTTCCCGTTACGATCTGTTGGACCTGAACCAGGAATAATAATCATAATTGGAAATGGACCTTCCCCTTTCGGCGTTTCTAATTCCCCGTATAATGTTCCCTCATCCGTTTCTACTTGCAAAAATTCACCATCTGCTTCCGCAGTTTCATCCTTTGCAGTAGCTTCTCCTTTCGATAAAGTAAAAGGAAAGGATTGTCCGTTCTGCTTAAATGTTCCAGCTATTTGATCCCCATCCAGTTCGCCATCAAATGTAATATATTGACCCTGAATTTTCATTGTAAATATAATAGCTTTATCTTCCTGTTTCACTGTAGAAAGTGGATATTGATCGATCCCCTGCACAGGAATACTAATCATACCGGACAATTCATCTTTGTTTGCAAATGTCACATCAATATTTAATGGCTGATTTGGTATTTCAATCGTGCCAGACCATGTGCCAACAAACAAACCGCTTCCTTCTTCCTCACCTTCCTGTTTATCACTGCAAGCCGTTAATATTAAAAATACGATAAAAATCATTAATAAAGCTTTTTTCACATTGATCCTCCTAGCCATTATCCCACTCATTACTTTACGATTCTTCTTGGAAAAAGTTTCATCCATATCAAATATCATCATTATATATCTTACGAAACCACAGGAATAGATTATGTCTTTTGGAACAAAATAAGCCTGATTATATCAAAGGAGGAGTCACGATTGGAATATCAACCACACGAGGAACTAAAGGATTCGATGCAACTCCCGGATCAGCAAAACCATGGTGGACACGAGCTTTTCGATGCACATGAAGCCATCAGCGGATTAAGTGCAGGCTTAGAGCAATTTTTATTATATGAGCAACACATCCAGGATCCGGAGTTAAAAACAATGCTGCAGCAGCATAAAACGTTTTTAACCCAACTTTACAATACCATCGTTGAGACACTGCAAACCGGCCAGGAGCCAGCGGTTAAAACGCAAGTTTACAAAATGACACAACCGAATGATGTGTTGTACGGGATGCAGCCGGCGCAGCCTAAATCACCCGTACAAAGTGTAAATGAGCTAAACGATGAATGTGTCTCCGGTTTTATGATGGGCGTGTTAAAGTCCTCTGCATCTGCATTTACGACAACTGCATTTGAAACAACGAACCCTGTATTAAGAAGGGTGTTTGCAGATAGCATTCCTAACTTGATCGAAATGGGCTATGAAGTCTTTTTGTACCAAAACAAGCATCAATATTACCAAGTTCCACAATTAAAGCCACAGGATATGCAAAGTTATATAACGGGTTTTGGACCTGTTCAGGGTACCATGCCACATTAGAACAAAGGAAAGGGAGTGCCCAAATATGATATTGGAGCACTCCCTTTCCCATGTACAAGTCTAATCAAGCAATCGATTATTTTCATCCACAGACATAACCTTGGCTGATTGACCTGTTTCCAGAACTACGCCTTCCCCGTGACAAACACTGCACTTATATTGCCAGCCTTCATCATCAGAAAGCATGCCTGTCCCTTCACAAGCCTTGCATGTATCTTCTCTGGTAATCATTAAAAACCCTCCCGCTATATGTTTAGTATATGAATAATGGTAATAATTATTTGCACCAAATTATCGCAGTGTGGCGGGCAGTGAAAATAACAAATAATATTTTTCCATGTAAAAGATATGTCCTTTCTACACATACTAATCAAGACTTCATGCAAGTGAGGAAGAGGTGAATCACATGGGAAAAGACGAGCACAATAAAGCTAAAAACAGCTTTCTTGCACAAACTCCAAAAAGCCAATTAAAAACAGATGGTATCGATGTGGAATTTGCTGAAGAATTTGCAGATCACGAAGACAAGGAAGCGCAAGCAAGAAGCCAAGCAGCAAATAAACGCGCAAAAAAGAAATAACTTATTTAAGCGATTCATATGTAATATGAATCGCTTATTTGAGAAAGGTACATATACGGATGAGCTTTTTGCGATGTCTCAGAATAAAAGTGGCGGAACTGAGGACGGGGATAAATTTATCCCCCACCCAAAAAAATCGGAAAAGTTTTTCTTATCATCACGCAAATGGAATATACTCGCTTTCCGCGGGCTCACCACGAGCCTCCGACGTACAGGACGTACTAGTGTCGATGACGTCACAGGACGTGACGTTTGTCATTGACCTCGATCGCAAAAAACGCTCACTGTGGGGTCTCTTAGGCTCGCTGTCCCACAGGAGTCTCGCATATTCCAGTTACTAGGATGGATTTTCATTTTCAGCCGTTTGTATTATTGTTTTGGTTCATAGGGGCCCACTTCATAAGCACTTCAACTTTATAGTGCCACTATATAAGATACACCATCATTTAATCATTTATTAATTCGGAGCACTACATCGTTGATTGGAACGGAAGGCGGCGACTCCAGCGGAAACAGCACGTGTCTGAAGACCCCGCAGAGTGAGTTTCTCGAGGAGGCTGAAGCCGTGCCCGCGGAAAGCGTCCGCCTGCAGTGGAAATCAACGGTTTTAGCACACAGTATAGACGGGCGACGGGGTAAATAGATTCAACTATTATAAGGAAAGCCCCTTTACTAGAAAACGATCTATTTTTTCGTTGAATGAAAAAGGGCACATCGCAAAATGTCCACGGATGATAATCCCTTGCATCTTATCCTATAACTTCATACAATTGAAGTATATCCATAATGAAAGAGTGAAATATATGAGCGATAAAAGTGTAGAGGATTATTTGACAGAAGGCATATATGGCGTAAGAAGACCGAAAGAAGCAGAACGCATAGAATATTTGGGGACGTTAAGAGAGCGGATTGTCCTTGCCCTAACAATCGGACAAGTCATGACAGATAGTGGTCTTTCCTATTTAGAACAGGCAATGATACAACATCAAGATACAAAGCTTTTAATAAATGGGCATGTTGCCAATCGATTTTTGAAGGAAGAAAAGGCATTAGCGGATAAATATAATATCCCTTTCACAACGATTACGAATAATGAAAGTGACACAAATATTGGTGCAGTATTAACGTATGACTATGCGATTGATAAAGAAGATATCTTTATGGAAGAAGAACCACAGAAAAAAGAAAAAATAGAGAAAACCGACGATCACACGGAAACAGGTACGATTTTCTCCAAAATAAAACAATGGTTTCAAAAATGACCAGGTAGCCTATATTGGCGCCTGGTCATTTTTACTACCTTTTTAAAGAGGATACCCCATCAAAATAATGACAATCGAAAAAGGCAAGTCAGCTATGATAAGCAAAAAAACAGTTGTATAAATTTAACACAAGCTAGGGACAATAAAGAAGACTTCGTAAAAAAGTAGTTGGAGGTGGTTGCAATTGAGTCAGCCTTACCAATGTCCAAATTGTAAAACCAATCGATCTCGCTTCAATGTAATAGAACAAGTTCCAACCCCGGTAAAATTAGATGCGGATACAGGTGAAATGAAAAACGATTATACAAATGAAGCGTTAGAGACTTTTCATGTCGCCTATAATGGACCAGATAAACGAATCCAATGTGGCATATGTGGTCTCATTGAAGATGAAAAGTCATTTATAAAATATGCCGAACACAATCGTAATAATCAAAAATAAAGGAGAATGAATTGAATCATGTCCAAAAATCCCAAAGGACCAAAACAACAGGAACAGCCAAATTTGCCAAAGAGTCCAAAACAACCTTACGGCGAACCATTGGCCGGCTCCCATAAAGTCAAAAACAAAAACCATTCCAGACAAAAAAATGACGCATCGCATGACATGTAAAAAGACAGCTTAAATGCTGTCTTTTTTTGTTCCGTATTAATGTTCTTTCATACATAAATTAGTGTCACTTATTCATGTTCGCGGGATTTCAGAAATATAAATTGCCATAATGATTAAAAGGCAGGTGGATCTAATGTTAACGATTCAAAATGTAACGAAGAACTATGGAAAGAGAACAGCTTTAAAGCAAGTTTCATTTACCATTCCTAAAGGAAGCTGCTATGGCTTTGTTGGACCTAATGGGGCCGGTAAATCAACCTTATTAAAAATACTCGCTTCCATTATCCAGGACTATAAAGGGGAAATTACATTTTCCAAGCAAATCAATAACAGCAACAGGAAGAAACAAATTGGCTATGTCCCCCAGGAAATTTGTCTAGAACAAACTTTATCTGCATATAGCAATCTTTACTTTTTCGGAAAACTGTATGGATTAAAGGGCAAAGCGTTACAGCTGAGGGCGTCAGAAGTTTTACAAGATATCGGTTTGACCGAACGCGCGAAAGACAAGGTGATTCATTTTTCTGGTGGGATGAAGCGTCGTTTAAATATCGGCTGCGCACTCATGCATCAGCCTAAACTCATCATTATGGATGAACCAACTGTTGGTATTGATCCCCAGTCACGCGCGTTTATTTTCGAAATGATTAAGCAGCTCAAGCAGGATAATTGCACAATCATTTATGCCAGTCATTACATGGAAGAGGTAGAGCAGTTATGTGATGAGGTCACATTTATCGATCAGGGGGAAATAGTAGAAAAAGGTATGGTTGACGACTTGCTCCAGAAGTATGCTGTCCCATCTATTTTTATCAAAGTCAGTGATACCTTACCAAACAATCTGAAGCAATTCGGAACATTAAGCAAAAGCAAAGGCGGTTATTTATTAACAACGGAAACACCTCTACGCGCAATGGAAGCAGCGTTGCATGTTTATCAGGATGATGCGGATAAATTAGAACGATTGGAACTTGTCCAGCCAAGCCTGGAAGAAGTATTCTTTTCTTTAACAGGCAGTCAATTACGAGATTAACCAAACTAACTTTAAGAAAGGGGAGGAATTTCAATGGGTCCCATATTTGCTTTAGAAATGAAGAAAAATCTCCAGGATAGAGGATTACTTTTTTGGATGCTTATCCTGCCCATTATTTTCACTGTTTTATTTATTGCGGTTTTTACCACAGGCGTGGATGCATCAACTAGGCAACAAGTTACAACATCCATTGTTCCGGGATATGCAGTTATGTTTGTTTTTTTCATTATGATTTCCATGGTTTCTACTTTTATAAAGGATAGAGACCTTGGGATGACTGCACGCATTGCAAGTACACCACTATCTCCTTATTTATATTTAATGGGAAAATGGCTGACATACATGAGCATCGTTTTAATACAAATGATTATTTTGTTCCTATTTGGTAAACTTGTTTATAATGTGTCACTAGAACAACCTGTATTACTATTCATTCTCGCATTATTTTTAGCCTTTACCGCTACAGGACTTGGTCTGGCGTTAGCAGTACTCGTAAAAACGGATAATATGGGGCTCGCCATTACACAAATCATTGGACTGGGCGGGGCATTATTAAGCGGACTCTGGATACCGATCGATATGATGCCGGATTTCATGCAATCGATCGCCCATTTTCTGCCACACTACTGGGCCCATCAAGCCTTTCAGGATGCAATGAATGGTACATTGTTATATAGCAACCTTTTCCAAACATTGCTCATTTTGTTTGGTTTTGGTTTTGTCGGATTTATCATCGCACTATTACGTTATCCGCATTTTTTGAAACTTGCACGTGGCTAATAATCGTTTGTAACATATGGGGGTATGGGGATGAAGGTAAATATTGATATTGATGATCAGCACGAAGAAACAGCCATCACCATTCAAGCAAAAGAATGGACAGAGGAATTAGAGGAAATCCTGCAAGTAATTAAAAGAAGGAAATCACAGCGTTTATTTGGGGTGGAAGATGATCAAACCATACTGCTGGATCCGAATGAAATCGATTATGTGTACGCAGAGAAAAGAAGGACTTTCGCAGCGCTTAAAAACAAGCGCTTCGAAATAAAATTGAAGCTCTATGAAGTGGAAGAAATCCTCATCCCGCATCATTTTATGCGCTTTTCAAAATCGGTTATCGGTAATCTCAACCATATCCAACGCTTTGAATTATCCTTTAATGGAAATCTCTGTGTTTACTTTCATTCCGGTAACAAGGAATACATTTCACGAACCCATGCAGCAAAAGTAAAAGAAAAACTACGGACGGGAGGGCCCCATCAATGATTATTGAAATACTGAAACGTAGCATGATCGGGGTTGCATTTGGCGGTATCGCTACATTTATTGCCCTTACCATTATGAAATTCAATCATATTGACGGAACCATTTCAGAAGTTTGGATGCATATGCTTGCCAGCTTTATCATTGGTATCTATTTTGGATTATCTTCGTTTATTTACGAACATGACAAGTGGAGCCCTTTAAAAAAGATGGTCATTCATTTTAGTTTTTCTATTATCGTTTACTTTACCGTTGCCCTTACCGTTGGATGGATCCCATTTAACTTCCTGTCCATTCTCATTGGCATTTTACTGTTTATCATCTCCTATAGCATCTATTGGACTGTATTTTACTTATACTTCAAAAAGATGGAAGACACAATGAATAAGCATCTAAAAAAGTGATAATAACTCGATAGTGACCCCTATCATCTGCTACACTGGTAGTAAGAACAAAATGGAGGGGTCAAATAAATGCGATTAAAAGATAAAAAGGTCATTGCCCTGGTTGAAGATGAATTTGAAGATCTTGAGCTTTGGTATCCCGTGTTACGTTTACAAGAAGAAGGTGCAATTGTCGATTTAGTTGGCAAAGAAGCAAATAAGAAATATATCGGAAAGTACGGTGTACCTGCTGAATCGGCTTATGCTTTCACTGATATAAAAGTAGCGGACTATGATGCAATCCTTGTACCCGGAGGATGGGCACCAGATAAATTAAGACGTTATCCCGAGGTGCTGGACTTCGTTCGTTCAATGAATATTTCTAAGAAGCCCATCGGCCAAATTTGCCACGCTGGCTGGGTGCTGATTTCTGCTGATATTTTACAAGGTAAAGATGTGACAAGTACTCCGGGAATAAAAGACGATATGACAAATGCTGGCGCTGCCTGGTACGACAAAGCCGTTGTTGTGGATGGTCATATTATCTCCAGCCGCCGCCCACCAGACCTGCCAGCTTATGTAAAAGCATTTGCAGACAAGCTCGCAGAGTAAAATGGATCTCTTGCATCTTGTTTAACCAAGATGCAAGTTGTAAGGAGGAATAGGGGAATGAAAATTGTTTCGATTGAGCCTACTCCGAGCCCGCATTCTATGAAAATTAATGTGAATGAGGAGCTGCCGGATGGCAAAACCTTTAATTACAAGAAAGAGGACGACTTACAGGATGCTCCGGCCTATGTTCAGCAATTATTTGCGATTGAGGGTGTCAAAAATATCTATCGCGTGATCGATTTTATTGCTTTGGCACGACACCCAAAACACACCTGGGAAGCGATTCTTCCAGAAGTCCGCAAAGCACTCGGTACCGAGGAAGCGGATCATACACACGAAGCAACCATTCAGTATGAAGAAACTGCGGATGCATTTGGGGAAGTAAAAGTATTTGTACAAATGTTCCGCAACATCCCGATGCAAGTCAAATTAGAAGATGACAACGGGGAACATCGCTTTGGATTACCGAAGCATTTTTCCAATGCAGTGATGGAAGCTTCATCCGCTTCACCGAATTTCATCATGGAAAGAAAGTGGGTGGAGCAACATCCACGCTATGGTGAAACAAACGAAATTGGCAATGACGTAACAGAAGAACTCGCAGCAAGCTATGATCAAGAACGATTGAATAATCTAGTAAAATTGGCTTTCACAGCAGAGTCTGATGCAGGTGCCGATACAACACAAGGGGAAAATACAATTTCACTGGAAACACTGGATGATCCGAGTTGGAAAGTCCGCTATGCTGCACTTGACCGGATGAGAGAACCAACATTTAAAGACTTACCTGTTCTCGATAAAGCTTTATCGGATGAAAAAGCCTCCATTAGACGATTAGCTACAGCATATCTTGGCATGATTGAAGAACCAGAAGTACTACCCTACTTATACAAAGCTTTAAAAGATAAGGCTGTCAACGTCCGCCGTACTGCTGGTGATTGCATTTCCGACCTTGGATTTAAAGAAGCGATGCCCGAGATGATTCAATCACTGACCGATCCCAATCGGCTGGTTCGCTGGCGTGGTGCGATGTTTTTATATGAAGTAGGAGACGAATCTGCTATTCCTGCGCTAGAAGAGGCTACCAGTGAGCCAGAATTTGAAGTACGTATGCAAATCAATATGGCATTGGAGCGAATTAAAGATGGTGAGGATGCGAAAGGCTCTGTATGGCATCAAATGACACAAGCTGTGAATAGAAAAGACTGAGTGAAGGTTACCCCACTCAGTCTTTTTTTGGCAGTTAAGAAAGTATAACTATTTTCTTACTGCATATGTGCAACTAAGGCATATGCCAAGTTTTCTAAATTTCTTATAAGTAATCTTTGCGCAATTCCGCCGCAGTCTTCGGTGAGATATAACCTGGCGCTACATCATATACCGTTTTAGCGCCCTTTTGACCTTCTTGATGCAAGCGGTATGCTGCACGTGCGTAAGCAGTGACAACACTAGCTGTAAATTCCGGATTACTTTCCAAATTCAAGCTATATTCAACAATTTGGTCATTCCCTGCACCTGTTTTCCCACTCCGAATAACAAAACCACCATGTGGCATCGCAGAATGATCTTGCTTCAATTCTGCCTCTGTTATAAAATGAACAGTCGTTTCATACTCATCAAAATAGTTCGGCATCGTTTTAATCTCCTGCTCTATTTTTGCAGTATCAGCGCCTTCCTCCGCTACAATATAGCAAGTGCGGACATGACGATCAGCTTTAGAAACAGCTGGATTTTCACCGTTTCTTACTTGTTCAATCACTTTTTCTGATGGAATGGTATACTGAACACCATTTTTAACTCCTTCTACTCTTCTTACTGCATCTGAATGTCCTTGGCTCAAACCTTTCCCCCAGAAAGTATATGTTTCTCCTTCTGGTAGCAACGCTTCTGACATCACACGATTAATGGAAAACATACCCGGATCCCAGCCAACAGAAATAATGCTTGTCTTTCCACTTGCTTGTGCCACTTTATCTACTGAAGCAAAGTACTCCGGTATTTTTGCATGGGTATCATAACTATCCACCGTATTGAACATTTCCGCAAAAGCAGGAACCTGCTCCGGTAGATCTGTTGCAGAGCCACCGCATAATATCATCACATCTATCTTATCCTGATAGTCTGTTGCTTCATCTATATGTAATACTTTTACATTTGGATCTATCACGTGAACACTACTCGGATCTCTTCGTGAAAAGACAGCAACAAGTTCCATATCTGGTTGTTGCTTGATAGAAGCCTCTGCTCCCCTACCTAAATTACCATAACCTACAATACCAACTTTTATTTTATTTCCCATTTATTTTACCTCCGTTAATCAGCAAGATCTTTCCTTATACTATCTTTTTTTAAAAGGATACGCAATTTAAAACTCCCGGTTGATATCCTTAAAAAATGAAACAACCATTAAAATAATAATCAGGGAAAATGGCAATGCAGTTATTATCAGGAGATTTTGAAATCCTTGCACACCACCAGAATAAGCAACAATTGCTGCCATAGAAGATAATGCCAGACCCCAAGCAATTTTCACCATATTTGCTGGATTTAGACGTCCACCTGTACTAAACATGCCTAATACAAAGGTCGCTGAATCCGCCGATGTGATGAAGAAAATAGCAATAACAAAAATTGTAATAAAAGACAATATACTTCCCATTGGATAATGCTGCAAGACCGCAAATGTCGAAGTCTCAATGGAAAAATCCGATATTTTCGCAATACCAAGCTGTTCTAGATTTAACGCTGACACACCGAAAACGGAGAAAAAAATAAGCGTTACGAACGTAGGAGCTAGGATTACACCAATAATAAACTGCTTTACTGTCCGACCTTTTGACACCCTAGCAATAAACATGCCGACAAATGGTGCCCAGGAGATCCACCATGCCCAATAAAAAATGGTCCAGTCATTAATCCAATCTCTTCCCGCTTCATTTAACGGACGTAATTGAAAGCTCATGTTAACGATATTTGATAAGTAATTACCAATCGTACTCGTAAACATATTCAATATATACATCGTTGGTCCAACGATAAAAAGTAAGAATACCAACACCAAGCCAATGACGATGTTAATTGTACTTAAATGTTTGATCCCATTTCCAAGCCCCGACCATGCGGAGGCAATAAATAATACGGTTGCGATCGCCAGAATAATGATTTGAACAATAAACGTTTCCGGTGTACCAAATAAAAATGATAGTCCGCTTCGTATTTGCGCAGATCCAAATCCAAGTGTTGATGCAACCCCTACGACAGTTGCAATAATCGCAAGTATATCAACAATTTTTCCAAATGCTCCCCTGACAATTTTTTCACCAAATATCGGTACAAGTGTGGCGCTAATTAATCCGGGGGCACCTTTATTAAATTTAAAATAGGCCAAAATCAGCGCGACAATGGCATATAATGCCCACCCATGAAGACCCCAATGAAATAAAACGTACTGCAGCGATTCTCGGATTGCCTTATCCGTACCAATCTCCCCACCTGGCGCACTGATGAATGCATGGGAAATAGGCTCAGCGGTCGTGAAAAAGACAAGGCCAATCCCCATTCCTGCACTAAATAGCATCGCAAACCAG
Source organism: Virgibacillus halotolerans (assembly GCF_016908515.1). GTDB lineage: Bacteria > Bacillota > Bacilli > Bacillales > Amphibacillaceae > Virgibacillus_M > Virgibacillus_M halotolerans. The sequence continues at coordinate 258,776 of NZ_JAFBEA010000003.1, read as the reverse complement.
GCAAGCAAACTAAATTCTGGTTCATCACCTTTTTTTCCTAATTTAATTTTTCCAAACCGGGAAAAAGTCAGATAAATAGCGAAGATAATAATGGATACAATAACAAGCATATAATACCAACCGAAATGATCGTAAATAAATGCCGTTGCTGTACTTGACAATGCCTCTAAATTATTCGGGGCAACCCCTCCCCACACAACAATAATGATACACACCGCAATCGCATTCCAAAAGACTGTTGTTACATTTTTCATAAAAACACCCCTTGTTTAAAATCTTCTTTTCGTAAATTTTGTGGTTTTTAATTCTCGCAGTTGATAGAAACTGCGACGTAATGTGAGCTGGGTTGTTTTCCGCTGCGGACCGTTGCTTTCCGCGGGCACGGCCTCAGCCTTCGACGCACAGGACGTTCTAGTGTAGGTGTTGCGACAGGACGTCGCGTACTTAACCTACCTCGAGAAGCCCACTCTGTGGGGTCTTCGGACTCGTGCTATTCCCGCAGGAGTCAACGGCCCTCCGCTCCAAACACCATGTTAGCGAAGGATATACGCGAAGACGATGAGACCCCGCAGCGTTCTTTGTGAGGAGGCTCAGCGCGAGCCCGAGGAAAGCGTAGTGTATTTCCGAAGCGAAGCCATAGCACCAATTTATTACGTCGCAGTCTATATCTTTTGTCTCTAAAGCAATCAAGTTTCGGTGGGGAAAAGCCACGGTTCATCCCCAATTTTTGGCAAATGAACTTTAGAATCATTCATTTGTTTTCTTATTCTTTCCTGGTTTTGCAGACAAATGCATATCCGACAGATATTATGTTAAAATCTAAGGTGAGCACAATTTGAAAAAATACAATTCTTTACACATCGTAAGCGGTTTCATATAATGGAAGTAGAAAGAGCAATGCAGGAGGGCGAATATGGGACAAATTAAAGAAGGTACATTATTATGGGAGCCGGACGAAAAGCGGAAACAACAATCCAATATCTATGATTATATGAAATGGTTAAAACAGCAAAAAAATCTTCGTTTTGATGATTACCATTCCCTATGGCAATGGTCTACTGATAATCTAGAAGATTTTTGGGAATCCCTTTGGCATTATTTTAATATCCAATCAGAACAGACTTATGAAACTGTATTAACATCACATCAAATGCCAGGCGCAAAATGGTTTCCCGAAGCAAGTATTAACTATACAGAACATGTCTTCAGGGACAGGGACGCAAACAAACCAGCCATTATTCATGCCTCGGAAACACGGCAGACAGATGAAATAACTTGGAGCACACTTTACCGGAAAACAGCAGCATTACAACAAACATTACGTGGACTCGGTGTCGAAAAAGGAGATCGTGTTGTTGCCTACATACCAAATATTTATGAAGCTGTTGTCGCTTTTCTTGCCACCGCAAGTATTGGCGCCATTTGGTCAAGCGCATCACCGGATTTCGGCACACAAAGTGTTATCGATCGATTTAAACAGATTGAGCCAAAAGTAATGATCACAGTTGATGGCTATCGTTATAACGGCAAAGACTTTGATCGTATCGAAATCGTTGAAAACATCCAATCAGAACTACCAACATTAGAAGCAACAATTGCCATTCCCTATTTGAGTAATCAACCTGATTTCAATGGCGTTAAAAATGCAACACTTTGGGAGGACGCAACGAATTCCAATATAGAAAAGTCGCTAACCTATGAGCATGTGCCATTCAATGATCCCCTATGGGTGCTTTTTTCTTCTGGAACGACAGGTAAGCCAAAGCCAATTGTCCAAAGCCAGGGCGGTATTTTATTAGAACATTTAAAAGCGATGACTTTTCATGTGGATTTAACCGAAGATGACCGCTTTTTCTGGTTTACAACAACGGGCTGGATGATGTGGAATTTCGTTGTTGGTGGACTTCTGACAGGAAGTACCATTGTTTTATATGATGGCAGCCCAGCATATCCGGATAAAAAGATGCTTTGGAAGTTTGCGGAACAAACGAAAATGACCGTTTTCGGAACAAGTGCAAGCTATATCACTTCGTGTATGAAGGATGAACTGAAACCGGGCGAGGAATTTGATCTGAGCCATCTGAAAAATATAAGTTCCACAGGATCACCCCTGCCACCAGAAGGCTTCCAGTGGTGCTATGATAATGTGAAAAAGGATCTCTGGATTGCTTCGGCAAGTGGTGGAACTGATATCTGTACGGCATTTATTTTGGGTGTTCCCATTTTGCCTGTCTATGCAGGTGAATTACAATGTCGGGGGCTTGGTGCCAAAATCGAAAGCTTTAATGACAATGGACAGTCCGAAATCGAAGAAGTGGGGGAATTGGTACTCACAGAGCCATTCCCATCCATGCCGATTTACTTTTGGAATGATGAAGATGGCAGCCGACTACATGAGAGTTATTTCGATATGTTCCCTGGGGTTTGGCGTCATGGAGACTATCTGAAAGTCACCGACCGACATACATGCGTCATTTACGGACGTTCTGATGCAACCATTAATCGTGGGGGCATCCGGATTGGCACAAGTGAAATCTATCGTGCTGTCGATCAGGTGAAAGAAGTGGCTGATAGCTTAATCGTGGACATACCAAAGGGTGACGGTGACTCATTTACACCACTGTTTGTCGTCATGAAGCATGGCTATGAATTAACAGCGGATATTGAGCAGAAGCTCAAAAAGCAGATTCGCACACAATGTTCACCACGTCATGTACCAACAGGATTTTATCAGGTGAAAGATTTACCGAAAACATTAAATGGTAAGAAACTGGAAATTCCAGTCAAAAAGATATTGATGGGAAAATCCATAGATAAAGTGGTTAATAAAGGATCGTTGAGTAACGAGGGATCATTAGACTATTTCGTGGACTTTGCAGAAAACCAAATCTAATCATATGAAAAATAAATTGGCCTTTTCGATAAAAGAAAGGCCAATTTATTTTAAAAATCAGGAATGCAATAGGATATCACCGGAACTTGTCTTCACGTTGATAAGGTTCCCGCCATCACCGATCACGCCAGATAATTCATTTTTTGTCTGTTGGTGCACCTGCATCGGATATTTGTTAATGATTTCTCCTGAATCCGTTTTAACATCAAACGCGACATTCGATGCTTGCCCGTATGCAATGGTGACATCACCACTATGCGCACGAAGATCCAGCATAAATTGGCTAATATGGGAAAGGTTGATATCCCCCGAATTAGTACTTCCTTTCATTTCACCTGTAAATCCCCGAATCACCATATCACCGGAAGTGGTTCTCATCGATACTTGTTCCGTCTTAAAATGTTCCACTTCAATATCTCCGGAAGAAGCATTATATATGGCTTGTTTAACAACGCTATTTTTTACATTGATATCCCCCGAAGATGTTTCCAATTCCATATGGTCCCCCTGCTGATTGGTCAAAACAATATCACCTGAACTTGCTTTACCCATTATATTACCATGAATGGTCTCCATTTCCACATCCCCGGAAGATGTCTCAAATTGAAGTTCATTCAGCTTATTCTTTCTTGCAGTTATATCTCCCGAGGATGCCTTGAAACAAGCCTTGTGGGCCTTTATTTCAAAAATATCCACATCTCCAGAGCCGGATTTTATATGAATAGAATCAGTGATTAACTGCCCGACGGAGATATCTCCCGATCCCGATCGAATCTGCCAACATGCTGCGACATCTGTCGGCACTATAATTTGTAGCTTGCATGGGGGATATTTTCTCTGAAAAAAGAGATGTTCTACTTGGTTTATTACCAATATATCCGCAACCCCATCTGCATGATGTAATTTTAATTCAGGCCCGTCTTCATAGGTTTCCAAGATAATATCAACTACCGGATCATCATGAATCATAATAACCATATCCACATTCGAAGTCTCTGCATTCAATTGCTTTAAATTCACTGCATAAATGGACTCCTGCTGTTTGATCGGCCTTTTTCCTATCACTTGTCTCACCATGGATCCAATCCCCTCTCATTACTTTGTTAATCCTGTTAGCATTTTGATCTAACGCTAGTTTAGTTTAAATAACGATTCAGGTTAACCTACCTTAGGTTGAAATATGATCCGACCAGAGACGGATAAAATAACTCAAACTATCAATTACTCATCACCCGCTTCTGCGTCATTAAACTTGCCCCAACGTAAGCAAAAAAGGCCAGCACAGTAGGCAGGACAACAGAATGCATACCTAATGGTTCTGGATAAAACACATCAAAGAACACATACAATCCTACCCCAACAATCATCGACGCCAGCGCACCATATTTGTTTCCTTTTCTCCAATAAAGCCCCATTACAATCGGCCAAATAAACGCGGCTTCTAAACCACCAAAAGCAAATAAATTTAGCCAAATAATTAACTCAGGTGGGTTTAAAGCCATCAGAAAAACAATGATTCCTAAAACCGCTGTCACACTAATACTAATACGTTTTATTCGTTGATGGGAGGCTTCTGGCTGCATATAGTTCAAATAAACATCTTTAACGATAGATGAACTGACTAATATCAATAACGAATCGACGGTCGACATAATCGCTGCCATTGGTGCCGTTAATACGATACCTGCAAGCCAAGTTGGCAACACCTCCAAAGCAATTAATGGCATCACCTTATCCCCGACTTCAATCCCCGGTAGAATTGGTCGTGCAAGTACACCGATTAAGTGCATATTTAACATAATAAATCCAACTACAATCGTCCCGATAATGATTGCACGATGCATCGACTGCGAATTTTTATAGGACATGGCTCGAACTGCTATTTGCGGCAGGGCTACAACACCAACCCCTACCAATATCCAAAATGAGGAAACATACGTCGGAGTCAGATTTCCTTCTGCACCATATGGCGTAATCAAATTTGGATTTTCCGCATTAAGATCTGCCATAATATTAGATAATCCACCACCCGCAATAATCGTTGCAATCAGCAGTATCAGTGTACCGAGAAACATAATACTACCTTGGATGGCATCCGTTAACGCAACTGCACGAAATCCACCAATCGTTACATAAAATAAAACAGATGCCGCAAAAATAAACAATGCACTCGTATAATTCATACCGGTTAACGATTCAATTAACCGTGCACCACCAATCCATTGTGCCGCCATCGCAGAAAATAAAAATACAATAATACTGATTGCTGAAAACAAGACGACCCACTTGGACTGATATCTTTCCTTTAAAAAATCAACCATTGTTACTGCCTTATATTTTAAGGTCACAATCGCAAACTTTTTCCCCAAAATCATCAAGACAAAATAACCTGTAACAACCTGCGACATTGCTAGTAAAACCCATCCAAGTCCTTCATTGTAAGCAATGCCTGGTCCGCCTATAAAGCTGCTCGCACTTCCATAAGTGGCGGTCATGGTCATCGCTAAGACAAAACCGCCTAGGCTCCGCTCACCAAGAAAATACTCCTGTAAAAAGTTATCGGAAGACTTCACTCGCTTTCCCGCCCAAGCACCAACTAGAAAAATTATAATTAAAAAACCAATTAATGGATATATTGCCTCCCAATTCATTTGCCTTCTCCCTCGTCATCAAAAGGCACATTGACAAAATACTTCGTGACGATGATGGTAACAAGTACTGCCATTACAACAAAACCAAGTACACAACTATAAAAGAACCATGCGGGTAAACCGAAAACATACGTATATTCAGAAGGATCTTTATTCCCTAATCCATAGGCAAAAGCATACCACCAAATAAAGTTAAAAATGACCAGGCCTACGCCAATTAATGCTTCACGGTTCGCGATTTTATTACGATAATCATCTTTATGCATCACAATGACCCCTTTCTTTTGTATTTCTACGCTTGCAACTAATATACCGCAAAGCAAAAGCATAGTAAATATTTGGATATACCAAACAAAAAGAAAAGGGATTCAGTCTCAAATAGAGACCAAAACCCTTTTCCTTTAACACCATTCATTCATTAACGAACACCTTTCATAAACCTTTGGATGAATGGCGCAGTTACAAATAGTAATATGGCTAGGAAGATTGAAAAGCCACCAATTACACCAAAATATACCACTTCTGTTTCTGGCTTGTATAATTTTACAAGTTGCGCATTGATTGCCTGTGCAGAAGCGTTTGATAAGAACCACAGACTCATCGTCTGGGCAGAAAACGCCGCTGGTGCAAGTTTTGTTGTCGCCGATAGTCCGACCGGTGACAAGCATAATTCACCAATGACAACAAGTAGGAAACTTAGTACAAGCCAAATTGGACTTACGAGTGTATCTGTTCCATTCATTGTTGCAGGAATAATCATGATTAGGAATGAGAGCCCAGCGAAAAGCAAACCAAAGGAGAATTTCCTTGAAGTTGATGGCTGACGCTCACCCATTTTAACCCATAAACCAGCGAATACTGGTGCTAACACGATAATAAACAATGGATTCAAAGATTGGAACCAGGAAGATTTGAGGGTTATTCCCCAAATACTTAGTTGTGTACGTTTATCCGCATATTCCGCTAGAATAATCGAACCTTGCTCCTGAATGGCCCAAAACATGATTGCCGCTATAAACAGCGGGATATATGCAAGCAAACGTGAACGCTCATCCGCATCGGTTTTCGGACTGCGATACATTACGAAAAAGTAAGCAGCTGGAATAAGAACACCCAATATACTAACCACATAGGTAAAGCTGTTCATCGTCAACCAACCTATACGTATCGTTATCGCCGCTATTACAACAATAATCAGTGCTCCAATGAGAAAACGTGTATATACTTTTCTCTTCTCATCATGCTCAAGTGGGTTTGGCACATATGTACCTGCCAGACCAAGATATTTCTTACGTGTAACAAGAAATACAATCAAGCCAAGGAACATTCCAATCGCCGCAATACCAAAGCCAAGATGGTAATTATAGCTTTGACCAAGTGTACCTACGATAAATGGAGCAATAAATGCACCCATATTGATTCCCATATAAAAAATACTAAATCCGGAATCGCGTCGCATATCTTTCGGACTATACAAATCTCCAACAATATTGGAAACATTTGGTTTTAGTAATCCCGTACCTATAATAATAAGGAACATCGAAATAAAGAAACCTGTTGTTCCTGCTGGTAAAGCCAAAGCAATATGACCAAGCATAATGAATACGCCACCGTAAAAAACGGTTTTCTGTGCACCTATTAAACGATCAGCAATCCACCCACCGATAATACCTGACATATATACCAACGACCCGTATATAGCCATAATCGATTTGGCGGTACCATCGTCCATACCTAAGCCACCGTCAGCTATTTCATTGTACATATAGTATAAAAGCAAAGCGCGCATTCCATAATAAGAAAAACGCTCCCAGAACTCCGTAAAGAATAGGGTAAATAAGCCTTTAGGCTGTCCAAAAAATCCTTTCTGCGGGACACTTTGAACAATCTTTTCTTTATCAATTGTTGCCATGCTGTAAATTCTTCCTCTCTCTTCAGAAAAGACTGATAATATATTTTATAGAATATCTAAATTTTATTATTAACACAAAGAGAAGTCAAACGTCGAAAAATAGCAAATTGTAAAAATCCAAATGGTGTTTCATTATGTATGTGACAGTCCAAAAATCCCGCATTTTGATTCATCAATGAATAATCGTTATAATATAAGGGTTAGCCTATTTTTATTACGAATGAGGTGATATTAGATTGCTATATATCATTGGTGCAATTGTGTTATGCTCCCTTTTTTATTACTTTATTAACAGAAGATTTATCTATATTGATACCGTATCAACCGCTATTGTGATGGCAATTGGTGTATTCAGCGTTAATGTTGCGCCCCAATTTGCTATAAGCAGTATATGGCTCAAATGGATCGCATTTATAGCAATAACCATCTGGGCTTTTTTTATGACTTCCTATATTTTTTCATTCATCACAAAGGATTTTAAATCCTTACACTATGAAAATATCATTGGACGATTCCGTATTGGTACATGGGTAGCCAGTACATCCGTTACCGTGATCATTCTCAGTAACTATTTTCCAATGTTCAGGCGGATTATCTTGCCACTTGTCATCTTGAATACATTATTATGGTTGTTCTTTTTCTTTATATCCATTAAAGGTATCCTGTCTATTCTTAAAGATAAGCACGTTAAAAACGTGAATGGCATCTTATTTTTAACAACCGTTAGTACACAATCTTTGCTACTTATGTATAACAATGTCTGGGACGGGTTTTATCAGTTTCTTTATATCAATGAGCTGCTGATCACTATTGGTTTCCTGTTTTATTTCGTATGTATCACACTGATCATCAATCGCTATACCAAGTATCACTGGAGTTTGATTAACGATTGGAAGGCACCTAATTGTATGTTCCATGGGGCATTATCCATCCTCGGATCAGCTGCTATTATTTCAGAATCACTAAATTACGAAATGGTACTGATTCTATGGACGATTGTGGTTATTATCTTTGTTGCAAATGAAATAATGGAAGTCGTTCGTGGCGTGCTTCGAACAAAAGCCTATGGATTTATCGAAGCGTTATGCGTATACCATCCGTCGCAATGGTCAAGGATTTTTACCTTTTGCATGTTTTATACGTTCACGTTTAAGCTTCACACAATTGATATTGTGCCGACTGTCTGGATAGCCAATAGTCAGCAAGCCATTCTTCTAGCGGGTAAATGGATTATTGCAATAATTTTAATCATTGAAATTGGTTTGCTTATTCGCGCACAATTGCCGACCCCAAAGCAATTTGATCCAATTTATTCCAATAAACTTTCCGAAGAAGCAAAATAAAAGGATTCAGCCACATCACATGACTGAATCCTTTTTCCACTTCTAAGACTTTATGAATCTAATAACCAACGGGAATTGGTATCTCTCTCCCTGATAGGATTTGACTGCTGCGATAATCGTAAACACAGTTAACATAATTCCCACTACGAAGATCAGGACAAATCCAATTAGTACTATCATTAGAATAGTGCTCACAATTGAGTAAATAGCATAAGAAACAATAAAGTTAAAATATTCCTTTCCATGATAATCAATAAACTCAGATTCTTCCCGTTTCAACAGCCATATAACTAAAGGGCCTAAAACAGGAAATGGAAAGCTAAGCACGTAAATCAGCATAGAAAATAAACGCTCATCATTCGTTGGCACGTTATCACTCCTTTTCTGGATGTATATTCTATTTATACCAGAAAAGTCGTTGTTTGTGAATGTATTGTGAATTTTTTATGAACCTATTTTTAATATTGGGCATTGATTGCTTGATAATAAACTTAAAAAGGGATATAATGAATCTCGGTTAAGTAATTTCACTCCATGGGGCATTAGCTCAGCTGGGAGAGTGCTTGCCTGGCAGGCAAGAGGTCATCGGTTCGAGCCCGATATGCTCCATTAATACAGGAAGGCGTTTAAAACCTTATATCACAAGGGTTTGAGCGCCTTTTATTATTGACACATTAAAAGTCGTACAAGAAGACAGTCACCTTAAAAGCTTACTGAATATCATAACTGCTGGAAATAACTAGTTATAATCCGTTACTGGCCCATACAGAACTTGTACTTGAATTTAGATGGCGATGCGAGTACATTCCTTCATACTGGAATGCACCCTTTTTTCAGACTACAATCTTTCATTTCTAAATATATTCTGCATGCCCAGTAAGATAAAATGGGAAGAATCTTAATTGTTTCATTTGATTATACAGATGAAACAATTTTTATTCTCCTTGGATTAGACGCGCATTTATTTTAGGTATTAATTGATCGACTTCCCCAATACTATTTATTACAAAATGAGCACCAGCTTCCTTAAACTTTTTAGAAACCTTGTCCATTTTATTAGTAACTATTTTAGGATCAAGTGTGTTCACTTCTGATTCTTTCAGCCCTAATTCACTACTCCCTTTTATTACCCCTACAGTCCAACAGCCTGCGTTAACACCTTCATTTATATCACTTATGGTATCGCCAACTTTTATAATATGTTTCATTGGATATACCCCTAAATTCATGGCATTCTGATAGCACATCCATGGGAAGGGACGTCCGGATGGCACATCTTCTGCTGTAACAATGCCGTCAGGTACATAACCTCTTTTCTTTGCCTCGGGTGCAACAATAGCCATCATTTCAGCAGTATATCCGGTTGTTGAACCAATTTTTATACCCTTTTCCTTTAATCGATTTACTAACTCAACCGCACCTGGTACTGGATCACAGTAATTAGGAAGAATGGAAAATAACATTGGTTCAAAATCTGCATATAAATCATCAATATCACCATCATCCGGAAAACTACCAAATTTATCTTTCCACAAATTTGCAATTCGGTCCATATGGCACATTTCCTTTATATGTTGCCTCTTTTGAAGTCCCATCGGCTCACGTGCTTCTTCAGGCTTTACTTTAATACCCCTTTTTTCAAATATCTCTATAAAAACATCCAGTGGCGCAAAGCACCCATAATCAACTATGGTACCTGCCCAATCAAAAATAACTGCCTCAACTTGTGGTAATCGTCTATTCAATCAAAAAACCTCCTTTATTTAATAAAAACAATTTCATTTAGATTTATTGTTCAGTTTATTCAACTTAAAGTAACGAAATTCAATTTAGAAAACCTTGTCTCTTGCCAACTTTATAAGTGTGCCTAAATTTCACTTATAAAGTAGATAGGCTTGATCCTTTCCTATGCCCCAATAACAGCTTTGTTTAATTGACGCTAATAAGTTTTCCACGTCAGTGGCATGTACATCGCCAATATTTCCAATTCTAAATGTATTTAAATGTGTCACTTTTCCAGGATAGATAACAAAACCCTTATCCTTCATTTTGCTATAAAATAAACGAAAATCAAAATCCTTATGATCAGGATAATAGAATGGTGTGATAATTGGCGATTGATCCGCTTCAGGGAGTAATGGTTTAAAATGAAGCTTTTTCATCCCTTCAACGAGTGTTCTTTGGTTTTCCGCATATCTTTTTGCTCGGAATTTGATTCCTCCTTCTTCCTCTAATTCCTCTAACGCTTGATAAAATGCATGCACAACATGAGTTGGGGATGTGAAGCGCCATTTTCCATTATTGCTTTCCATTACCTTCCATTGATCATACAAATCTAGTGACAATGATCTGGCATTCTTACTGCACTTTTCAATTTCCCTAATTTTAGCAATGATAAAACCAAACCCCGGAACACCTTGAATGCATTTATTGGCGCTACTAATAAGATAATCTACTTGGAGTTCATCTATGTCCATTTCGACTCCACCAAAACTACTCATTGCATCAAGAATAAAAATTCGATGGTGTTTTTTTATGATTTCACTAATTTTTTCGATAGGATTTAACATTCCAGTTGTTGTTTCACAATGAACAACTGCAACATGCGTAATATCTTGGTCAGTTTCTAAAGTCTTATCTAACCTATCTAAATCCGGAGGTAAAATTTCACCTCTATCTAAAACCGTAGTATTAATGGCAAGTTTGTTAGCAATATCTGCGATCCTCCGGCCGTAGGCTCCATTTACCAGCACCAATAGTTTTCCATCCTTTGGAATCGTTGTTCCAATTACAGCTTCCACACTAAAGGTTCCACTACCTTGCATAAGTACTGTTGAATATTTCTCCGGTGATTTGGTTGCAAGTTGGACAAGTTTCTGCCTAATATTTTGAACCAGATTGTTATAATCATCATCCCATGTACACCAATCTTTCATCATCGCTAACTTTACTGTTTGAGATGTCGTTAACGGTCCTGGAGTTAGTAATAAATATGGATTATCCGGTATTTCGTTTATGTTCATTTAATATCCCTCGCTTTTTTATTATAAAATCTTATACTATAAATCCTGTAGATTCAAAAGCACCTTTTACAATAGAATTTAGCTAACTATATATCTCACTCGACTCAAGATATACCCTTTTTTGTTTCTTGTATTCATTCATTCTTCTTCGTATTAAACTGTTACTAATCAATGCTATTACACCTAGCAAAATGAGGTAGATAGCAACTGGTAACCATGAATTGAATCTATTAATAAGATAAGTAGAAAGTAACGGGACTGTTCCACCAAATATAGCAGCACCTAACTGATAACCTAAGGAGATGCCTGTATACCTAATTTCAGGTTTGTATACTTCAACGAACATCGTACCTAGCACTGCTGTAATAATCGACCAGATTGCAAAACCAACCATAACAGCAACTGTTAAGACAAATATTGATTTTAACGAGAGCAACATAAAAAACGGAATGATGAAAATCATTACTGCCCACGTTCCAAAGGTAAACACTTTTCTTGTGCCTACACGGTCTGCTAGCCTACCTGCAATTGGTATGATCAAAATAGAAACAAGCGTACCTATCGTTACCGCCATTAAAACTGGGTTCTCTGGCATATCCAATGTATTCGTTGCATACGAAATCCCGAAAGTAGCGAACAAATAAAAAGGTGCTGTTTCAATTCCTTTGACGCCAGCTGTTAATAGAACATCTTTCCAGTGATGTTTTAATACATCTGAGATAGGTAATTTAGATACATTACCTTCAGCTTTTGTTTTTTCAAAGTCTGGTGTTTCAGCTAGACCACTTCGTATCCATAAGCCAACTACTACTAAAACCAAGCTTGCAACAAACGGCACTCGCCACCCCCACGAAAGAAATGAAGTATCTGGTAGCAATGTTGCTATAGCCATCGTTGCGGTCGCAAGCACCATGCCAATGGCCGCTCCCATCATTGGAATACTTCCAGCAAAACCTCGTTTATTTTCATCCGCATATTCAACCGAAAGGAGTACTGCTCCTCCCCACTCACCACCGACAGCAATTCCTTGAATTAATCTTAAACTAACAAGGAAAATCGGTGCCCATATCCCGATACTATTGTAGGTGGGTAATACGCCAATCAAAGCGGTAGATACACCCATAATTCCCAATGTTAGAATTAAAGTTGTTTTCCTACCTACCCGGTCTCCAATATGGCTAAATATAATGCCACCCAACGGCCGAAAAAAATATGGAATTCCGAAAGAAGCTAAAGCAATTAAAAGTCCCATCGTCGGATCAAAATTCGTAAAAAAGACCTTGTTAAAAACTAACGTAGCGACTGTACCGTATAATAGATAGTCATAATACTCTATAGAAGCACCTATCAAACTAGCAATTGCTGCTTTTCTTTGAACCTTTTTTGAATGCACTACTTTCGACATTTACTTTACTCCTTTCTTTGTTATCGAATTCTTATCTCTTTACAATACATATTTTACCAGCCAATTATTGAGTCAGTATTAACCCAATGTAAAAGAATCGTAAAGATTGGTTTTTCTCAGGACAAATAAAAAAGCTGCATGCTTTGTTACGCATACAGCTTTTTATCACTACATTTCATTGTTTAGATTTGCTTAATCATTGATACGGGACTTCCTTGCTATTCTCATACTTATATTCCTCAATCATCCATCTCCCGTTTTTTAAAGACAATTACAGTTATTACCGCAGCCACAACAAACCAAGCAAAAATAATAGCCAAATGTATCCATATACTTCCAATACCAGCACCTGATTCTACCTTATTCGCTAAATCTATCAGCTGCAGATTGGGTAAGTAAGTTGTAAAAGTTAGCACTGGGTATTTATCAATGATTAGCTCTAGAAACGAACCGAAACCAAAAATAAACATAGCAGGCAGCATAATGACCGATGCTTCAATCACCGATCTAGATAACAGTCCCAGCAGCGTACCTAAAGCAAGATAAAAAAGGGCCGAGATAATCATGCCGAGGACAATCCATGTAGGCTGAGCTGGTTCATAGCCAAGAATTTTCACGCACAAGAATAGGGTAACAAGCGTCAAAAGAAAACTGACTAGACTTTTACCGCCAAGAATTTCGGGTAACGTTGCAGGTGATAACATTAACCCACGTAATGTGTTCTTTTCTTTCTCTTCGGCGATCATCGCGCTTTGGATAAAAAACGTAACCGCTACGAAAGTCAAATTAATAATTAAAAAATGCGTCTCTATTGAAATAATATCCATTTTCCGATAAAAGATCGCTAGTATAAATGGTAGGATTAGCGTTGTTGATACATACATATTCTTTGATAAATCCTTTAAATCCTTTTGAAATATCGCATTCATACGCCTCATTGAAAAATTCATACCAGTTCCCTCCCAGTTATTTTTACAAATATATCGCCTAATGTTGGTTCATTTGAATGAATCGATACAACTTGACCTGCAGCCATGTATTCATAGATTTTTTGTGCACCTGTTGCGTCTCCAGACAGCATGATTTCGCGCCCATCCTTTAATTCCAAGCATATAGATGCATCAGAGAATTGCTGGCGAAGTGTTTTCGGCTGATCCAATAACTGAATCTCCCCCTTGTGCAGGAAAGCAACACGGTCACATAACAACTCCGCTTCACTCATATTGTGTGTGGTAAGAAATATAGTTGTTCCTTTTTCTTTTAATGCACGTAACCCGTCATAAACATGCATAGCGTTTGTCGGATCTAAAGCTGACGTCGGCTCATCTAAGAACAACAATTCTGGTTCATGTAGGAAGGCCCGGGCCAATATTACACGCTGTATCATTCCTTTGGATAACTTGGCAACATTTTTCTTTCCTTCATTCGCCAAATTCACCATATCAAGTACTTCAGTAATTCGCTTCAACGGCAAATCATAAAGCTTACAATACAGTTTTAAATTGTCATGAATCGATAATCGTTGGTATAACCCACTATTATCTGTTAATACACCAAACCTTTTGCGATATTTTCCTTTATTCAAAGCTGAAGTTGGTACATTAAAAACATGCGCTTCTCCGGCTGTCGGGGTGAGTTGGCCCGTTAGAATTTTAATTGTTGTTGTTTTTCCCGATCCACTCGGCCCAAGTAATCCGAATGTCTCTCCTTTTTCCACATGGAAGTTTACATCTTCCAACGCGGTTTGATTTCCAAAAACTTTTGCCAAAGATTTCAGCTCAATCACATTTTCCACATTTATTCCTCCTGGCTGGTTTGTTTTTGCTACACCTCCAGAATAGGATAAATGATGTTTCAGAACAGCATATTTTACATGAAAGGAGCAATTCCAAGGTTGAATAGCGTTATTACAGACCCAGCATCTCCTTTAGTTGTACCATTTTTGTCTTTGATAGTGGAATTGAAGACTTTGGCTTATCATCCAAATTCAAACTGTAACTATTTCGTGTCCATGTAATGACTTCCCGAACCTTTTGCAAATTAACAATATAGGAACGATGGCACCTAAAAAAACCATAAGGCTTCAATCGCTTTTCTAGTTCATTCAAAGTGAATACGCAGGGGAAAACTTCTCCCTTAATATAAAGGTTTGATTGCCCATCATGGGATTCAATATAATCTATTTCTGGTGGTTCAAACAAAACCAATTTTTCATTAACCCTTGTAGGTATCTTATTAAACTGGATGGAGGGATTGGTCATGGCTTCTGTTTGTATAGACTCTTTCTCCTGCGTTTCTCTGGTATCCAATTCAATTGTATGTAATCCATTATTATCCAAACGATAAACAGACTCTGCAACTGTGATTGCACTTTCCATATTTCCCGTTAGAACGATCACACTTTTTCCCTTCTGCTGCAACGTTTTTATAATGGTTAAAAAGATTCGTTTTGTTTCAACGTCAATATTCAAATCAGGTTCTTCAAAAACGAACAATGAGGGATTCTGAAACAAAATCCTAGCAAATTGAACCCTTCTTTTTTCAGAATTCGTTAATCTACTTAATCTAGTATGTTTCTTTGCCTCCAACTGGGTAATCTTTAACATTTGATCAAACGTTTGATTAGAAATATACAATCCTTTATAAAATTTGAAATGGTCTTGAACGGTTAATCGTTCATACATGCCTTCATCAAAAAACAACACACCGACTTCTTTGAAAAATGTCTGTTTATTTTTGGAAATACATGCTCCTTTTACAATCAATTCACCGCCCATAATCGATGTTTTTCCAATGAACATATTTAAAAGGATTTGGCGTACATTTAGCGTAGAATAAATGGCGGTTACTTCCTTTTCAGCTACGTCTAAACTAAAAGCAGGAAATAAAATGGTATCTCCATCGTTTTTCTCTATATTTATCATTGATAATACGGCCATCTTTTATCTCTCCATCTTTCATTTTAAATTTATCGCAGTTGGCGGGCAGTACCCCCCATAGAAGTTTCACTTTATGTAAAATTCCGCTGACGATTCGAGTGAAAATATGTCGATATTTCCCGGGAAATGATGATATCTATCACAGGAAATATATATGTATATCCTAGTTATAACACAAACTAAGGTGACTTTTGCGGATTTTCAAAATAATTAACCTGAATCTCATGACAAAAGGTCATTCTTTTGTTATGGTTAATATACCAAGCAAATGAATATATCAATAACTACTAGGGGTGCCTGAACAAACGGGCTGAGAGGAAAGCGTCTGAAGCTTTCCGACTCTTACGGACCTGATCTGGTTAATGCCAGCGGAGGGAAGTAGTCGGACAATACGTCTATCTATTTCAGCCTATCGAAGTCAGGTCCTTACAATGGATCTGGCTTTTTTTGCATTTCGAAAAAAGGAGGTTACTTTTGAATCGCACACGTTTACTAACAACCATGGCCGCTTTCATAGCGATCGGAACCATCGGATCCCAATTGCTTTGGTTTCCGGCTGGTGTGGCAAAGGCTTATCCTGTGCAACATACTGTTAACGTGATGGCAGCGGTAATCCTTGGACCGGGTCCAGCTGTTATTATCGCCTTTATGATTGGTTTATTACGAAATATGCTTGGTTTTGGTACATTAATCGCATTTCCAGGGGGTATGATTGGAGCCTTTCTGGCAGGATTTTTGTTCCGAAAGTTCGGTAAACCATTCTGGGCAGCTATTGGTGAAGTATTTGGTACTGGTATCATTGGATCACTGTTTTCCGTTCCCTTTGCAAAAATCATATTAGGAAGTTCAGTTGGTGCATTATTTTTCATGCCATCGTTTCTAATTAGCAGCATTACCGGTGCATGCATTGCTTTATTTATCGTGTCACGCGTCACGATTGACAAACACATTAAAATTTAACACGAATCTACTAGGGGCGCCATTGGTGCTGAGATAAGGAGTTTTTCCTTGGTCCCTTGGAACTTGATCTGGGTAATGCCAGCGCAAGGAAGTAGTCGAGGATATCTACATCTATTCGTCTCCTCCCTCTACTTTATTTCCTCTAGTAGCTTCTAAATATTATTAGGAGGCTTTCTTATGACTTTCACAGACCAATTAAGAAAAGAAAGTGACGATGTATTTGAGGCTATTTTCAATCACCCATTTGTACAAGGGATTGGCAAAGGGGATGTGCCCAAAGAAGCATTGGCACATTATATCAAAGCAGATTATGAATATTTAAGTGCATTTATGCATCTTTATGGCATTGCAATTGCAAAATCAGCAACCCGTGACGGAATTGTTTTTTTTAATAAACAAATTGACTTCGTTCTAAATAGTGAGTCACATCCACACCATAACTTTTGTGACCATATTGGCGTAGGTTATGATGAATTACAAGGCTATCCGTTACCGCCTACTGCGGATCATTATGTAAAACATATGATGTATCATGCACACATGGGAAGTTTAGGAGAATTAGTTGCTGCTTTGCTACCATGTCCATGGACATACTTTGAAATCGGTAAAACATTAATGAAACAATATCAACCGAAGGAAGATCACCCTTTCTATCCGTGGATCTCCTTTTATGCTGATCCAGGTATTGTAGAATTGGAAATGCGTAAACAACTAGATGAAATTGCAGAGAATGCAAGTCCATCAGATCTGATAAAAATAAAAGATGCATTTCGTAAAAGCTGTCAGCTGGAGTTAGGTTTTTGGGAGATGTCAATTACTTGTGAAGCATGGCCGTCAGAGAAAAAGGTGATGAGCAAATGACGCATGTAGCATGTGCCCTTACCATTGCCGGAACCGATCCAAGTGGTGGCGCAGGTATCCAAGCAGACTTAAAAACATTTCAGGAACTTAAAAGCTATGGTATGTCAGTGATTACCTCTGTTGTTGCTCAAAATACTACAGGGGTACAAGACGTACATCACCTTCCGGCTGAGATGATCGAACAGCAACTTGATTCCGTATTTACCGATATGCCGGTCCATGCTTTTAAAACCGGCATGATTGCTAATAAGGATATGATGAAAGTAATCGGAGAAAAAGTGGTGAATCAAAAGGCCCCTTTCGTTATGGATCCTGTCATGGTTGCCACAAGTGGTGATCCTTTAATTGCAGCGAACGCACGTGATTATTTACGTGAGCAGCTTCTTCCATTAACAACATTGGTTACGCCAAACATTCCGGAGGCAGCATACCTTACTGGAGAAAAGATTGAAAGCTTGAACGATATGGAGCATGCTGCTGAACAAATTGTCGCTGAATATGGTGCGGGAGCTGCACTTGTTAAAGGTGGCCATTTGGAAGGTGATGCCATCGATTTTCTCTATGATGGTAATAAAATCCACACTTTTTCATCTAAACGGATTGACACAAAAAATACCCATGGCACCGGATGTACGTACTCCGCTGCTATTACAGCCTATTTGAGCCAGGGTGTTCCCTTATTGAATGCCGTGAAACATGCGAAGGAATTTGTTACCGCTGCGATCAAAGATTCATTTGAGTTGGGGCATGGAAACGGTCCTACCAACCACTTTGCGACACGCGCACACGAAGAGAAGGTGAAATGATGAATCCAGAAGTCATTCGAAAAGTACGAGAAAATAATCCGCTCATTCACCATTTAACCAACCAAGTGGTAATGAATTTCACTGCAAATGGGTTATTATCCTTTGGCGCTTCGCCTGTAATGGCAAAAGCGGAGGAGGAAGCACACCATATGGCAGCAAATGCAGATGGTGTGCTCATTAATATCGGAACATTGACAGCGGCGGAGCTTCAGGCAATGATTATTGCTGGTAAAGCTGCCAATGAAAAGGGAATTCCAGTGGTCCTTGATCCAGTTGGTGTAGGTGCTACCCCATTTCGTGCCTCTGCTGTAAATCGAATTTTGAATGAGATACAAATCACTGCCATTAAAGGGAACGCTGGAGAACTGGCAAATCTTGTTGATATTTCTTGGGAAACAAAAGGCGTAGAATCACTTGGGGAAGGAAATGCATCAGAAATTGTCCAACAAGTGGCTAAAACCTTTGACGTGACTGCGATCATTACTGGAAAAACGGATCTAGTTTGTACAGGAGATAAATTGATACAAAATAAGACAGGCCACCCATTCTTATCCAAAGTAACCGGTGCAGGCTGTTTATTGGGATCCATTGTAACCGCCTGCCTGACAACCACTGAATATATAGAGGATCAGGTTTTAACAGCACTGGAATTTTATGGACTTGCCGCTGAACATGCCGCAATGCAAAAGGAAGTAAAAGGAACAGGGACGTTTTTGCCGCATTTTATTGATGCCCTTTCCTTTGATGTCGACAAACTGGAGGGGAGATAGCCAGTGAAACTACCACTACTACGTAAATACTTTATTATGGGTAGCCAAAATTGTGAGACTGATCCAGTAGAAATATTGGAAGATGCTATCGTCGGAGGGATTACTGCCTTCCAATTCCGTGAAAAAGGAGTAAATTCCCTTACAGGGAAAGCAAAGCTCACGCTAGGAAAAAGGCTACGGGAGGTTTGTAGGGATCATCGTATTCCCTTTTTCATTAACGATGATATAGACCTTGTGGAGCCTTTACATGTTGATGGCATCCATGTTGGACAGGATGATGTGTCTGTCAAAGAACTTCGCAGGCTTTATCCAAATCTGTTGATTGGGCTATCTATTTCAAACGAGCAGGAGCTATTCAATAGCCCACTTTCTATTGTTGACTATATCGGAGCAGGACCTATTTTCGATACAAATTCAAAGGACGACGCAAAGAAAGCTGTCGGCGTGCAATGGATTGAAACAGTACGAAGAGCGTATCCCGAGTTACCCATCGTAGGAATAGGTGGCATCAATACGGAAAATGCCGCATTGGTAATTGAAGCTGGTGCGGATGGCGTATCAGTAATCTCTGCGATAACAAAAGCCGAAAACATAGCGGAAGCTGTAAAGGCATTGTAGAGAAGTCTTGACAGCCTCGGATATAAAAAGATACAAAATAAAAAGAGCTTTCATCCGTTTGGTTTCTATCCATCGATGAAAGCTCTCCATATTTGTTTTGATACATTGTTTCCTTTTTTGTTTTGCTTCTTCTTGTACTTAAATCAGCCAATGCATATATTCCTCTATTTATTGCAGGGTCTATCCTGCCCTCTCTGACACGCTTTTCTCTCGTTTTTCTGGCTCTGCTTTTCGCCATAAGAATCACTCCTTTAGTTATTAGTATTATACCTCATATCAATATATAGTATATATGTTTTTTTATGGCTGTTATAGTAATCCCTAAAATTTCGATTCCAAAGCTGTCAATCACCCTGAAGTTGGATAACTATTCAATGTTGATAATGCATGCGCTACCTTCTGTGCGAAATTCAATGGCGGTTCAACGGACTGGATATGAATGTACATGATTGTTGGGTTTGTATACAACCAATGATTATGCAGGGCACTGACAATAATCCCCTGCTGAACAACTGCATACATAAACCTGGGGATCTCCTCCTCTAAAATAGCAATTTCCCCCATGTTTAAAGCATTTCCTTTTTCATCCAACGATTCAAACCAGACACCGACTGGAACTATCGACGTACTCTGTTTCCCCTGAACAGTAACATGGATTTTTCGATGTAAAGATACCGTACAAACACCGTTGCTGATCGAACCTTTTCCATGAAGTATGTTAGCAAATTGTTCACAGAGATTCAAATGATTACTCATAAATCATCCCCCCTATTATAGAGGATATTTATGTGATCTCACGTTAAAGTATGCGCATCAGGCTATTTATCAATTAGAAATACATATTCACTAATTAATATCACCAGAAACGATGCAACACATGTACTTTTAAGTATTGGTATTGTTGTCCTTTATTTCACATATACATTACTAAGATTCACTTTTACAGGATTGGATCACCCTGATATGGCAAATAGAAACACATTCAAAGCAAAACGCCATGAAGCGCTGGTGTATGCAGTAAGAAAGTTTTATAGGTTTCCTATCTGTTAAATAATCAAGTCCATCCATAGGGAAACGTTTGAAATTATCCGTCAATACTGGAATAATGATGGGAGATTAAGAGAAATGGAGGTTATATCATATGAAACGTACAGGTGAAATCGTACTTGGTGTCATTGGCGCAATCTTTTATGGCTTAGGAGCACTCTTTGGTGTCATCATGCTTTTTCTAAAAAATCAACAGGATTTTCTCAGAGAAATTTATGAGGATCCTGAGTTTGCTGATGTATTTGACTTTAATTCCCTCGTTAACTCCTTGGCAGCTGGCGGATGGACACTCATTATTACGTCCCTGATCGCACTTATATTAGGTATTATCGCGATTGTTTTCATTAAAGGAAATAAGAAACCCAAAGCGGCAGGAATTATCTTTATTGTAACAGCTGTTGTAATTACTATTGTTACTTTCGGTGCAGCCATTTTACCAGGAATTTTCTTCTTAATCGCTGGCATTATGTGTCTTGTAAGAAAACCGCAAACCGTTATCTAAACAACAAGGAGGCAGTTACAAGATGTAAACTGCCTCCCTATTTGTGCTAGCCAACTTTAAAGTTACTTCTTATGTCGATCTGCATAAATGGCCATCGCGTCCCGCATAAATACGGACAACCCTTCGCCAAATTGATCAATATTTTTAGTGAAACGTTCATCATCTACATACATTTGGCCAAGCCCTTTAAACGCATCAAGTGAATAGTTGCCAATTTTGTTTAAAAAGTCATACCATACTTTAATACCCGCTTGCGCTACATCTGATTCAGGAACTTCATGGCGAATCGAGGCTAAATCACGATAAATACCATTAAATTCTGCTCCATATGCTTTTTTCCCGTCTTTGGATAAGCTTCTCATTTTAGCATTTGATTCATCAACCGCTTTGTCTCCCCAACGTTCACGTGCTTCTTGCTCGTATGGGTTATGACTGAAGTCAAAGCCTACGAACTTTTCCTTATCTGTCATTTTAATTTCTCCTTTCTTGTGTTCAATTGTTTTATCAATCGTCTGGATCATTTGATCAAGCTGACCGCGCTTCTTAAGGAGCATATTTCGATGCAATATGAGCGCTTCTTCCTGGTCAAAAGCGGGACTATTGATAATTTCCTTTATCTGTTTCAAAGGGAAGTCCAGTTCTCTAAAAAATAAAATTTGCTGTAATGTTTCCAGGTCATCACCGGAATAGATCCGGTATCCGGACTCGGTTGTTTCCGCTGGTGTCAACAATCCGATAGCATCATAATGATGCAGTGTTCGCACACTAATACCAACTAAATCAGCTACTTCTTTTACTTTCATGATCCGTTCCCTCCCTTCACTTATTTACAATAAACTATTACGTAACGTTAGAGTCAACTTGAATTTGAAACTTCTTCTATAGTGTCGTTAACATGTTATTATCCCGTAGTAAAGAAATAAAAATTTCTAGAGCCTTGGTCTGAAAAGGTGATTTGGTAACAATTGAAAATTGACGGGGAAGCGGTAATCCTTTTATATCAATTACTTTTAGGTCACCATGCTTTAACTCCTTTTGAATTGCCCACTGTGATAGTAAACTAATCCCCAATCCAGCTTCCACAGATTCTTTGATTGGTTGTGTACTACTGAAATGCATTAATTTAGCAGGTTCCAAATCAAACAGGCGAAACACTTTTTCCGTAGCTTCTCGTGTCCCAGATCCGTGCTCCCGCACAATCCACATTTCATTCTCCAAATCGGCTATTTCAACTGGTTCTTTTTTATTTAACAGTTGATGTTCAGGAGAAGCGACAATAACCATTGCATCTTCCGCAAATACTTCCTCTATTAATTGATTGTCAATAAAATGTCCTTCAACAATCCCTAAGTCCAGTTGATGATTTGCTACTAAGTCAGCAATTTTGGCCGTATTTCCAATCGTAACAGTTGGTTCGATATCCGGATAAATCCCCTGCATATTAGCAATGATCCCTGGTAGTACATACTCGCCGAATGTATAGCTGGCACCAATAGCAAGTGAACCCGTTGCTTTATTTGTCAAATCATCAACAAGATGTTGCATCTTCGTATAAAGACCTGAAATTTCTTTTGCATGATGATAAACAATCTCGCCCGCTTTATTTAAACGTACATACTTATTACTCCGTTCCAGTAACCTGGTTCCAATATTATCCTCAAAGGCGCGGATATACTGACTAACTGCCGGCTGGGTCATATGGTGTTCTTCTGCAGCCCGGGAAAAATTCTGCTTCTCCGCAACAGTTATAAATACCTGTAAGTGCTGATCCATCTAGATTCACCATCCACTTCATTTATATTACTCTCATTATACCATTTTACTTATCATCATCATCACAATAAATTATTTTTCTTATATAAGATAATCAATTATGCTAATATCAGGAGGTGTTCGGATGGAATCTCAACCATTACCACAAAAGGAAAGTCCACAACAAAATCCATTTGGGATTTGGATTGCTGGAATCGCATTTACTTTCTTTATCGCACTACTAGGCTTTTTATTAGCGATGGTGCCTGGATTTGATCATGTTGGACAATTGGCATGTGCCATTATTATCGCGGTTATTTATCGGCAAATTTTTGGATATCCGGAAGCACTACGCACAGGTATTACTTTTTCATCTAAAAAGTTACTGCGCTTGGCAATTATTCTATATGGACTAAAGCTTAATATTGATACTGTGTTTCATGATGGATTAGGGCTACTTGTACGTGATGCTTTTGTTATTGTCTTTGCGATTAGTTTAACGGTATGGCTGGCAAAAGTATTCAAAGCAGATAAAAACATTTCCCTATTACTGGGAGTAGGTACTGGCGTTTGTGGTGCCGCAGCAATAGCTGCAGTTGCGCCAATCGTAAAGGCGAAAGATGAAGACACAGCAATAGGAGTTGGCATTATCGCACTTATGGGAACCGTATTTGCCATTGGGTATACCATACTGCGGCCCATTTTACCTTTAATCCCGACAGATTATGGGATATGGTCAGGAATCAGTTTACATGAACTTGCCCATGTTGCTATCGCGGCTGCTCCCGCTGGCGAGGATGCATTAGCAATTGGTTTACTAGCAAAATTAGGGCGTGTGTTTTTACTCGTGCCACTTTGTTTTATCTTTATTTATTTCATGAAACGAAAAAGTAAAGGGGATCAGACACAAAATAAAGTGGAGTTCCCATGGTTTTTACTTGGGTTCATCCTATTAAGTGTTTTAGGTAGTTACGTATTTGGTCATTCCATCCCGGTTTCAGACAACGTGATGGAGGGTGTTTATACGATTACAACTTGGTTACTAACAGCTGCCATGGTTGGCCTTGGTCTTAATGTAAGCTTACAGGACTTACGAACAAGGGCATTGAAACCACTCATTGCGATGACGATAACATCTGTCTGCCTTTCAGTAGTTGCCTATTTCATTGTGTAAAAGTGTAAAAAGACGATTGTCTATCGTCAAAGTATCCTGACATAGACAATCGCCTTTTTAGCGTAATATTATTCTTCTTCCAAAAATTCTTCCAGCTGTTTTGGTTCTGCACGATACACGAATAATGACACGATCAATGCTACAATCGCAAACCCAAAAGCGATCAAATACACCAACTCAACACCCGCTACCATGGCCTGATTGACTGCCAGTGGATCAGTTGGATTGGGTACCTTTTCCAATACACTGCTTTGTCTTGCATTCATAATACTGATAAATGCAGAGACGCCAATCGCCCCGGCAACCGGCTGTAAGGTTGTCATAATCGCAGTACCATGCGGATACAGGTGCTTTGGCAATTGATTTAAACCGTTCGTTTCTGCCGGCATCATAATCGCGGAAACGGATATCATGAGTAGAATATAGCTGACAACAATGATCCAAAGTGGTGTATCCATATCTAATCGGGTCATCATAAACATCGTCCCACACAAAAGTGCTGTAGCAGGTATCATTAACCACCGTGGCCCGAATTTATCGAACAGTCCACCCATAACCGGTGACAGGAGTCCATTTAACAAGCTGCCTGGCAATAATACAATGCCAGCTGTTGCTGCTGCCAATGCGAGCGGCCCCTGCATATAAATAGGCAAAATAATTTCTGACGCAAACATCGCCATAATGATAATCACAAACATCACAACACCAAGTGTGTACATCGGGAATTTAAATACCCGTATATCTAAAAGCGGTTCCTCCAATTTTAATTGCCTGAAGGAAAATAGTACCAATGAAATAATCGCTACAATGATTGAAATATATACAACAGGGGCAAGGAATCCTGCCTCATTATTTCCAACTGAGCTGAAACCAAATACGATCCCACCGAATCCAATCGTTGAATAGACAATCGATAAAATGTCTATTTTAGGCTTTGTCACTTCTGATACATTAATGAGATACTTATTTGCAAAAATAATCGAGAATAGTGCAAACGGAATTACCGTAATAAACAGGTAACGCCAGCCCAAATGTTCGACAATAACACCAGATAATGTTGGTCCAATAGATGGCGCGAACATGATTACTAATCCAACAATCCCCATTACCGCACCCCTGCGACGTGGTGGAAATAGCAATAGAAATGTATTAAAAATAATAGGGATTAATAACCCGGTTCCAGCAGCTTGTAAGAAACGACCTGCCAATAATACCGGGAAAGTAGGCGCTGCTGCGCAAATAATTGTACCGATAGTAAAAGCAATCATCGTACCCATAAACATTTGTCTGGTTGTAAACCATTGCAATAACACAGCCGACATCGGGATAACAATCCCCATTACTAACATAAAGCCTGTCGCCATCCACTGCACTGTTGAGACGGAAATACTAAATTCCTTCATTAAAGTTGTCAGAGCAATGTTCAGTAATGTTTCGTTTAATATGGCAAAAAAAGCACCAATAATTAACGAAATCATGATCGGCATTACTTTACCATTAGGGTCGTCAGCTAAATACTCATATTTTTTATTATTTGTTACTTCTGTCATAAAATAAATCTCCTTTTATTGTTTAAAAAACTTTATTACACTTATACGTGTTTTCTATGAGTTATGCTTTCCTATTCGTGAAATAAAAAAACACAAATTCTAATTGTGTTGGAAGTAGTCGGAAAAAAACATGCGATTTTAACATTTCCTCGCATAAAAAAAGGAAGAGTCGTCTCCTCCCCCCTGCATTTTTATATTAGGTTTTTAAAATTAGGCAGAACAATCCCGAACACCCTACACAAGTAGAGCCTTTAAATGCTATTCAATTAGGCAAGCAAAGTGATGATTCGGAATCTGATGTGCTTCATTTTTAAAACCCTCCGTTCATAAAGAAGACTTGGTTAAGATGGAGTAAAACTCCATCTTAACCTTAGTCGCACTTATTTCGTAGTTTGGTGACACTTAACACCCACCTGAAAAGGTGGGTGTATTAGTAACGCCGCGAATATAAATAGTAGGCTAATATTAACACGTGCATTTCAGATTAGCAAGTGTTTTTTATTCGCCCATTCTCTATAATTCATTCCCAAATTACACCAAACACCCATATATTAAAGGGAAGACTTCAAAGAGGGAGGAATTAGTCGATGAATCCATACGAACAACCATCGTTTAATGATGATAGACAATTTGATTTACCAGGGTTTTTATGGGATCAATTTATCGGAAATCCAGGAAATAACAATCAACCATTTCCCGGACAATCACCAGGGTTTCCAGGACAGCCTGGTGGACCGTTTCCTGGCCAACCAGGGGGACAATTTCCCGGGCAGCCTGGAGGACAATTTCCGGGACCAGGCGGAGGAGGACAAACAGGTGGAGCTCCGACAACACCACCCCCTTCTTTCACACCGGCACAACCGCAATTTCAAACCTTTGCAGTAGACCCCGGTGCAATTAGGGGTTGTTTATTCCGTTTCACTTATATTTGGTTAAGAAGAGATGCATTTTGGTTTTTCCCAACGTTTGTTGGCAGAAATTCCGTTGCAGGTTTTAGGTGGTCCCGCAACAGATGGACCTATTTCGGTATTGACTTAGACCGTATTCAATCCTTCCAGTGTTTTTAGCATGTTTCGAACAACGACCGTCGATTAGGTACGATTTACTTTGCTGTTTTTGAGTGTACAATCATACGCTATCCCGCCTTCATAAAATACAATGAAGGAGGGGTAACGATGTATCAACTAGCTTGGTTGTATTTAGCTTGTATGCTAGCTGGATTCGGGTTGACCAATATTCCTGAAGTTGGCTTTATCAGTACAGGTGTAACCGACTTTTTTGCTGTTGTTGGAGCTTTGGCAATGATCGTGTTTGGCTTAGCGCTTCTATACCTTGGCGTGAAGGCGCTTTTTAATATGAAATTTAATTAGTACCTCCAAAAGAAGAGACCATCTCATGCATCGCTGGTCTCTTCTTTACTGTTAAATGATTACTCCCCCTTCCTGCAGACCTATAATTCCTCCTTTACTTTTGTATAAATCCATTTGTAAGCAGTACATATCTTATATTTTGTGATTCTCCTTGCATTGCTATCATCTATGTTCTTGCTGGTCAAGTACAATAAGTTAATTAGCATACTTACATGTTTAATCAAACTATTAAACATGTATTAAATCCATTTTTCAACGTTTACTAGTATCTTAGAAAAGTCACAGTATACACTCATGAAATTCTAATCTTGCTCACATGGAGGTCTCATGATCATTTTATATGATAGAAATCAAGGAGGTTGAAGAAATTGGCAATTGAAGTTTTTAAGCGAAAAGAGCAAAAATATCTCATCACCCAACAACAATATGAAGCACTAATCGAACAGATATCTCCTTATATGCGCCCGGATAAATTTGGGATTGACGGGAGATATACGGTAACCAGTTTATACTTCGACAATGATGATCACGAAATTTACTTTGAAACGAAAAACAAATTAAAGTATCGGCAAAAATTACGCTTACGTGTTTATAACGATACAAACATGGACGGTACCGCCTTTTTCGAAGTGAAACAAAAGCACGAAAAAGTGGTGAATAAACGAAGGATGCTGCTACCACTTAAAGAGGCATACAGGTATCTGGCCTATTCAGATGAAATTCCATTAGAAGAATATGAAACATCGAATACGCAAGTACTACGTGAAATTCATTATTTCCGGACGCTGTATGCATTAAAGCCGGAAATGATTGTCAGCTATGATAGGCATGCATTACACGGGGTCTATGATCCGGATTTACGCATCACATTTGATTCCAATCTTCGATGTCGTAATGAAGACCTTTATCTTGAAAATGGCGCCTACGGAGAAAACTTTATTGATCCGAATTTAATTGTTCTAGAAGTGAAGGTAAGTGATAGTGTACCACTTTGGTTGGTACGCATATTACAAGACTTAAACTGTGAACAAAAAAGTGCATCCAAATTTTGCACCAGTATGGAATTATTAAAACAGGAAGCATTGCCAAATGGCATTGAAACGGAAAAAATAGTTATGGGAGGAATGTAACATGGATTTTTTAGATCAATTATTTAATACAAATGTAGAAACTGGATCATCTATTTATATGAGTTTATTGGCAATGGTGATTGCAACCATTCTCAGTTTGGTTATAACCAAGGTATATCAGATCACCTTTACTGGTGAACGGTATTCACAAGCTTTCGTCCATACGATCGTGATGATGAGTGTGATCATATCTGTGGTTATGAATGTGGTTAGTGGCAATGCTGGTGTTGCTTTTGGTTTGTTTGCTGTATTTTCTTTAATTCGTTTTCGTAGTGCTGTAACGAATGCCAAGGATATCGCTTATATCTTCTTTGGACTTTGTGTCGGAATGACTGCAGGATTGTACCAGTTTGATTTAGCAATTGTGCTTACTCTGTTTTCCAGTCTTATCTTTTACTTATTATATAAATTTGAATATGGAAAACGAAAAGAAGGTCAGATTTTGAAAGTAACCATCCCTGAAAATCTAAACCATGAAAATTTATTAGATGATATACTAGCGGAATTTACCATATCCAATAAACTGCGTAAAGTAGAAACAACGAATTTAGGTACCATGATATTATATACGTACGCTATTTCCTGTAAAAAGGATACAAAAGATAAAGTTCTACTCGATCGTATACGTGAAAGAAATGCTAATTTGAAAGTTTCCTTAACCTATTTGGAAGAAGAAGAATAACAGACGAATAACGGGGACAGTCCCTCACCACTTTAACGCGTTAGCGTGGTGAGGGACTGTCCCCGTAACTTTTTTATTGCTCATCATTATATTTCGATTTTCTTGGGTTTCTTCCTGACCTTACCCAAATCAGCCTTTGATCAAGTGCCATCTTTTTCGCTATTTTCGGAGCGATCCATAATGGTGGCAGCAATAGCAATGAAACGGGAACAGCAGTAATTACGATCGAGTTTTGAATGGCCGTAATACTATCTTCACCGATTGTAAGTATCATTGCTGTTGTTGTACCAAATATAACAGCCCAGAAGACACGCAACCAACGTTTTGGATGGTCATTACCTGTTAACGTAACTGCTAAAGTGTATGCCATCGTATCTGTTGTTGTTGCGACGAAAATAATCGAAACAAGCAAGAATGCAAGTGCCATAACTACACTGAATGGTAGCTGATTCATGATGGCCATTACTGCTGCAGGCATTCCGGCTTCATTTAAAGCGTTAGAGATAGAACCCGGATTTTCAATTTCGAAAAACACACCCGTTCCGCCAACAATAGAGAACCAGAAGTTACTCACAAGCGGCGCAACAATCGATACAGCTAAAACTAATTCTCTAATGGTTCTTCCACGGGATATCCGACTAATAAATATAATCAGCATTGGACCGTAACCAATGAACCAGCCCCAGAAGAAAATGGTCCACCCTCCAAGCCATTCACTATCACCACGAAATAAACTCATTTGGAAAAAGTTTTGCAGGTAATGCCCTGTTCCTCCAATAAACGCATCGAGGATAAACATAGTCGGCCCGATGACGAGCATAACAATGGCCAACACAATTGTTAGTCCCACATTAAAACGGCTTAAATGGAGAATTCCTCTGTCTACACCCGTTGCCGCTGAAATACCGGCAATGATCACAAGGATAACCACGATAAAAATAGCCGATGTTACTGTATTAGGCAAACCAAACAAATCATTTAATCCATAAGAAACTTGTAATCCTAGGAAACCGAGTGGACCTAATGTTCCAGCCACCGTTGCAATGATAGAAAAGCTATCAGCAGCTGTACCCAGCACGCTTCCCTTATATATTTTTTCGCCAAAGATTGGAAATAGTAATGCCCTTGGCCGCATTGGGTAGCCTTTCGTATAATGTACATACATCATCACGATCGTAGCTAAAGTCCCCAGTATTGCCCAGGCCGTAAAGCCCCAGTGCATAAATGCATACGCAAATGCGCCTGGTATATTATTAAACTCACCGCCACCAAATACAGGCGGGGTATTCATAAAATGATACATTGGTTCAGCAGCAGCCCAGAACACACCACCACTTGCAAGCAATGTCGTTAAGATCATCGCAACCCATTTGTAATAACTATACTTGGGTTTATCCTGATTTCCCAAGCGAACTTTTCCATATTTTGAACATGCCAAGTATATTCCGATGACAAAGTTACCAAGTAATAGTAACTGCCAATATGCACCAAAAACATCCGCGGACAGGTTAAATAGTTTTGTTATTCCATTTCCCACCATTGTACTATCGATAAAGGATAGGATAATAAATAATATTAAGAATCCTGCACTTATCGAAAACACTGTCCAATCTAATCTGTTATCTTTTTTTGACTTCACGCTTCTCCCCCTAAGTTATAGAAGCAAGTGTCCATAATATAACGCTTTTTCATTAAAGACCGTTGGATGGAAGGAATTATCACATCATACTAAAGTCGCTTGTTCACAACCATGATGAAGAACCACCGGCTTGCCCAATTTTTACACATTTTTTAATTATAGGCATAAACTCGTTATTCGTCAAATTTTTCTGGAAGATTTATGATAGTATTTTACTGTTTTCACTAAAATTATGCATCCGTTTTTAAGCGACGAAAAAAAGCATGGCAAAGCTATCTGCCACACTTTTCTCTTTAATCATTAATTATTTTGTCCACCGTTTCTTCTACTTCAGAACGTGACATTTTTTCTCTGCCTTCTTTTAATGCTTTCAAGGTCCTTTTAGATAACGCCAAAGGGATACGACAAAATAAAAGGATATTTTTCGTATGGATGTCTTTTATGTATTCATCTGCTTTTTCTAAATTCTTTTCTGCATAGGCAAACAAGTCGTCTTTATTCCAATTATCAGGGAGGAATTGCACGCCACGATCGGCATCTTCATCTTGATTTCTAAGCATATTGACGGCTTGCAGTCCTCTACCATATGCAATGGCGAGGTCACGATTTGTTTCTGTGTTATCATACCACTTCCATATATCGGATAACAT
Organism: Virgibacillus halotolerans; assembly: GCF_016908515.1. Classification (GTDB taxonomy): domain Bacteria; phylum Bacillota; class Bacilli; order Bacillales; family Amphibacillaceae; genus Virgibacillus_M; species Virgibacillus_M halotolerans. The sequence goes on along the minus strand of NZ_JAFBEA010000003.1, from coordinate 227,099 downwards.
GACACCAACTAAACCAGCCACGTAATAGGTATAATCATCCAAGTCTGCTTCGGTTTTTATCTGGAAATCCTTTTCAACCCATTCAGCCATCCCTGCTGCCATAATGCTAGTTGATTCCTGCACTTTCCCTACTATCTCCTTAGGGCAAAATGCAATCCAGTCCGCTAAACGTAAACTCACTTCCGGCAGTTGCGATTTATATGGTTTCACTAATTCCTGGTATGCCACACCATCAAATGGGACTTTCAAAAGCTCGCTGGTGGAACGAAGCAGCTGCTGTTTTAATTTTGGATCCAATGTTTCATGATCCTCGATTTCATCGATTGCTCGCATGCATAAATAAGCTGAACCTACCGTTCTTTTCAATTCAGGCTTTAATAGTTTAATCGGAATATAGAAAGTTCTGCTTGTATCTTTAAGCATTTGCATGGCTTCTTTTTGTAATTTTGCTTGGTTACTCAACGATTTTCCTCCTTTAAACGTGAGGTATGTTTATTATACCAAAAATAGAAAGATATTTCTCTGAATATGTAACTTGAACGAATTTTCAACCTTAAACCTATTTCTTTTCCCTTGATTTCATTAACATTTATCTTTTACCATATAGCGAGTTTTATGAAATGGTGTTTTCTACTTGTGTTTATAAGTAATAATAACTACTATGATATAGTGGTACATCTACACGAGAGGAAGTAATGATTCATGGACAAGCGCGTTTATTTACTAACGATCGTTTCTTTCGTTGTGGGAATGGTCGAATTAATTATAGGCGGGATACTAGATCTCGTCGCAACAGATTTAGGGGTTAGTCTTGGTAAAGCCGGATTTTTAATTACAATTTTTTCACTTGTTTTTGCTATTGCTGGACCTATTTTACTTGTAATGACAGCTAAAATTGAACGAAAAAGATTAACACTGTTCTTCTTACTCATATTTTCTCTGGGAAATCTTATAGCAGTGATCAGTCCTTCCTATAGCATCCTATTTATTGGTCGAATCATCTCTGCCGCAAGCGGATCCTTACTTATCGTTTTATGTTTAACGATGGCTACCAATATTGTGGCAAAGAGATATCGTGCCCGCGCCATCGGAATTGTCGTTATGGGGGTTAGTGGATCCATTGTACTCGGGCTTCCGATCGGATTAATCTTAGGGAACGCTTTCGGCTGGAGAGCACCCTTTGTCATGATTACAATTTTAACATTAATTTCTATGACCGGTGTCTATTTCTTCATGGGAAAAGTGGCGCCGAAACCTGCAATTCCAATAGGAAAACAGTTGGCAACATTAAAAAGCCGCAAAATCTTTTTTGCTCAATTGACAACCTTTTTATTCCTTGCTGGTCACTTAACGATATATGCTTACTTAACACCGTTTTTAAAAACAACGATGGGTATGACAGGCACATGGATAAGTATGGCCTACTTAATATTTGGGGTAGCTGCCGTAGCTGGCGGAGGGATTGGCGGTGTACTCTCTGATCGTATCGGACCGAGAAAGACAATTATATCTGTCATTATTGTCTTCGGATTAATACTTTTCGCCATTCCATATTCCACTTTTTCTGTGCCTGTATTCTTAGTTATACTAACTATTTGGGGTATGTTAAGCTGGTCGATTACACCTGCAATGCAGAGCTATCTAATTGAGGCGTCCCCTGAGACATCCGATATTCAGCAAAGCCTGAATAACTCAGCACTTCATTTTGGCATTGCATTCGGTTCGTTCCTTGGCGGAATTGCGATCGAACATATATCAGTGGAGCACAATGCCACAATCGGAGGAATGTTCCTTATCTTAGCACTAGTTGCCGCTGCAGTTTCCATGGCGAAGTCCCGGGAAAAGGTCATGGCATAAATGCACACCCAATTGTGGTTAAAAATGCCGGATAATGCTCAAATTAAACGTAATATGATATAATTGTCCTAAATGCACGATTTCATTTACAATAGTAATTATAGATCAGACTAAAGGAGTTGTTTTTCAGTGACAATAGAAAATAATACTTCACTTCCACCGAAAACATGTACGATTGAGAAGCTGGTTACCATCCCTGCAGATATTGATAAAGTAGTTGACGGACAAAAAACAGCAACTCGCCGCAATGGGATCTATGCAGATATTGGAGAAGTGATGAAGCTAAAAGATAAACAGTTTATCGTTGAACGTATATATCAGCAAAAACTCGGTGAAGTTACAGAATCAGATGCCCGTCAGGAAGGTTATCAGAGCCTGGAAGCATACAAACAATCGATTTTATCCATGCATCCCGGCATGAAATGGGTACCGAATATGAAAGTATGGGTGCACGAATATGCACCTGCAAAATAATAGATTCTTAGAACCACCAGAGACCAAAAGCGAACCTGCAATATAAGCCGGTTCGCTTTTTCGTTCATTCCATATTATAATTTGCCAAGATCTATCATCTCCACCACATCATCAATAGCAAAATCTTTTCCATTCAGTATATCCTTTTTTGTTTGTTCGATTTTTTGTCTGATTTCCGGATCACATTCACCCGCTACATTTTTTAATGTTTCCGCTTCCTCAATTAGGGATAAATAATATCGTTTGCCATCCATCTCAATCACATCATCTTTTTCATGCATGATATCCTTGATCAATTTGGCTTCATTGTCTTTTAGTTTTCGCAAAACAAATATAGCCTCCTATTACCTATTTTAAATCTATACTATAGTACTACGGACTTATATCCATTTTTATGATGGTTTAAACCTTTTATCTCATATTAAGTCAATCAAAACGCTCTTTTCATATAGCTTATTGTATTTAGACCGCGGCACGAATACACTTCGCGCACCTTAGGATGATCCGTGAGACTCCTGCGGATAAACAAGCTAGGCAAGAACCCCGCAAGCGAGAAACAAGCTGAGAGGGCTTGGCACTATACCTCTTAGGAAAGTGATCTTATTTCCTCTGCGACATGATTAAGACAAAATAGCAACAAAAAACAGCCAAACGAAAAGACACGAACAACATTGCCCGTGTCTCTTTGTTTTAATATAGAATTGTTTCCCGTAATGATCAAGAAACAGTGAATTGAAGGTTGCTATTTACTTACGGTTACAGGCAGTACAAGATTAGATGCAAATTCCCCACCGTGATAAATCATTTCAAAGGCAACTTTCCCTTTTGACGCTGTCTTGGTTGTCTTGCCATTATTTAAGTTTATATCGTAGCGTGGCGCGTTACTTGCTGTGATCTCCACACGCAAAGCATGGCCAGCCTTAAAGCGATAAGCAGTATGATTTACATCAACCTTCACACAAAACGGTTTGTCGTCTTCAACCGATTCACGGTGAAATGTATCAACAACATTGTAGACTCGATTATTTGGCTCAACATCAGATACGCGTATAAAGATATCCGCTAACGGTGTCTTTGAAGCAACCCAAATGTTCGCACTAATGGTTCCGAGTATATCCAGATCCGCTTCAAGTGGCGCGCTCGTGTATACAAGCACATCTTCGCGGTCCTGAATATCTCCTTGTTCAAACATACCTGATTCCTGTCCTGCAACAAGTACGTTTCCACCGTGTGTCGGCACCGGATTTTCCGGATCAAGTTTCAATTGACTAACCGTAGATGAAGAATCTGGCTCCCGAACAAGCTGCCCATCACCGTGCCGTGTTTGTGATGCTCCTTTACTTCCAAGAAACCATTTTTCCTTTGTTACAGCAGGAGGCCATTCCTCAAAACTCTCCCATTTACTTTGTCCGGCTAAATAAAGGTGGACAGGCTTGTCTATATTCAAAGGCCTGTCTTTAAGCCACTTATCAAACCATTTAATATGAAGCGCAGTTGGATCTTCAACACGATCCACACCAATATTGAAAGCTCCATTCTCAAAAAATTTATCCCCTGCTCGTCCACTCATTTCTTCATGTGTCCATGGGCCTATCCAGAGCATACTTGGACCCTTGTAGGTATGGTACGCTTTAAGTGTTGGTTGCAATAGACCATCGAACCAGCCCCCCATAAAGAGTGCAGGAATTTCAGTAGACTTAAGTTTTTTGCTTAAACTCATACGTTCGAGATATCCCGATTCAACCTGCTCGTTCATCACATCAAAAAAGAACGATTCAGGGTCAAGTTCCTTCATCGGTAGCCAAGTATTTGCTGGTTTATCATGCAGCCACTGTGGTAACGCAGCAATATAGTCTTTCGCCTTTTCTATGTTTGCACTTCCCTGACGTTCCAACTGGTCGGGAATTACTGACGCAAGTGTCCATGTCATGAAATTGCCAATATCGTTTACACCACTGCCATCACTTAACATGTCTTTCCAAGGCTCAGCCATCGTCATAACTGGGGCAATAGCTTTCAGGGATGGTGGCGCCTCAGCCGCAGCTGCCAGCTGGGTGTAGCCATGATAAGACATACCGAATAGACCAACCTTGCCATTCGCATAAGGAAGCCCTGCAGCCCACTCTACGGACTCATAACCATCCCGACCTTCATGGATGAATGGATAGAACTCACCTTCCGATGCATAACGACCGCGAACGTCCTGCAAAATAACGACGTAACCAGCCTGTACCATACGTGGCACATCTAAATATTCGTCATAATAGCGCGGTGTCTTTTTATCATACGGCAAGCGGATCATAAGCACTGGATAGCACTGATCACGATCAGGACGATACACGTCCGCCCGAAGTATCGTACCATCGGATAGTGTACACTCTATATCCTTTTCAACAATTAACGCCATTTTGTTATCCATTATATCTCCCCTTATTTTTACAGGATATCAGTTTAGGAAGCCTTGATCGGGTGCAGTTTACGCTCAACCCATCCCATGAGTAAATCAGCAATAATAGCCATAAGCGCTGTCGGTATAGCACCAGCAAGAATAATGGCAGTTCCGTCCGTCGCGTTTGTACCCGTAATAATAATCGAACCAAGACCACCAGCACCTACAAATGCACCAATAGCCGCAATTCCTATACCAACAACAAGCGCAGTTCTTAGGCCCGCCATGATTACACTAATCGCGAGCGGTAGTTCCACCATACGTAAAAGTTGAAAACGAGTCATACCTGAAGCGTGACCCGCCTCAATGATTGTTTTATCTACCGCCTTCATACCGACATACGTATTTTGTGTAATTGGCAGAATGGAGTAGAGCATTAATGTAACCACGACTGTGTTCGTTCCAAGCCCCATCACAATCATTAAAACAGCCATTGCTCCGAGCGCAGGAATTGTTTGAATAATACTCCCAAGCGAAAGTACCCAGTTACTTAATTTAGCATATTTCGAAATAAGTACGCCAAGTGGTATGGAGATAATCGCGGCGAAAAACACACCATAAGCTGCCATTAGAAAATGGCGGTAAAACTGTACCCAGATGTAGCTACCATTTTGCGAAACATATGTCACCAGTTGTTCCCACGTTTCCATTATTTCCCCTCCTCGCTTGCTTCAAAGTAATTATTTTCTTCCAGAAATGCTTTTGCAACTTTTTCAGCACTCTGAAGTTTAGCGTCTGCCAAATAGTTCATTTCCTGCATTTTCTCTGTTGAAATCGTTCCAGCAAGCTTTTCGAGAATATTTTCTATTTCCGGATGTTCCTTCAGAACCTCATTATTAATAACAGGTGACGCATCATATGGTGGGAAGAACTTTTTATCATCTTCGAGAACTTTCAAATCAAACTCCTTAATACGACCATCTGATGAGTAGGCTAGCACAACATCCATGTGCCCACTCGCGTTCGCCTGATACACAAGTCCAATATTCATTGGATAAATATTTCCAAAGGGAAAATACATTTCTGTAAATCCATCATAACCATCGCCTTTTCGGTTAACCCATGCATTATCTACACCGAATTTCAGGTCTTTGGCGTACGGTTCCAGATCAGAAATTGTTTCAATCCCATTCTCCTCAGCGAATGCTTCTGTTACAGCAACTGAATAGCTGTTTTCAAAGCCATACGAATTTGCCCATGTTTGGTCAAATTGCTTTGGAAATTCCCGCTGAACGATCTCCATTGCTTCTTCGGGATCTGTAACAGGGTCCATCCCAAGCGCACCAGACAGGTCTGTTCCGGTATATCGTGTCGATGTAATATCAAGATCGCCCCTTACCATGCCTTGATGCTGCACAATAGAAGAACCAAGATCTGTCACCAATTGGGTATTCAAGTCCGTATCGCGCTCAATCATAAGCGATAATATTTCCCCAATGATTTCCGATTCTGAAGTCCCCAATGTGCCGATTCGAATCGTATTCTTTGAAGCCCCCGATAAACCTGGTAAAGCACACCCAGAGATAACAAGAAGGGAAGAAGCGATTATCAAGCTTGCGATTATTTTTTTCATCCGATTTGCCACCTCCATGTTTAGTTTGTTTGAATCTCTTTCCAGCCTTTGGGTTTAAACTTATTTTCTACAATAGACAGTATTTGACCAGCTAGTAATGCTAATATTGTTGCTGGCACCGTTCCAGCTACGATAAGAGATGGTTCGTATAAATTTAAACCATCGAAGATAAAGTCACCTAACCCGCCGCCACCAACAAAGGCAGCAAGTGTTGCCCAACCAATTAAATAAACGGTTGCCAAACGGATACCGGCCATAATAACGGGAAGTGCCAGCGGTAACTCAATTTTTATAATGGATTCCACATTAGTCATACCCATTCCTTTTCCAGCCTCAAGAATATTACCATCTACACCTTTAACTCCTGTGTACGTATTTCTTAAAATCGGTAATACGGAATAAAAGAATAAAGCTATGATGGCCGGGAATTTCCCAATACCCAGCAAGGGGATGAAAAACGCGAGAATAGCCAAACTTGGAATTGTCTGTAGAATACCAATGAAGGAAATAAAACTATCTGCCACTTTTGGTATACGAGTTAAAAGTACCCCTAATGGAACAGCCACTAAAATACCTAGCAATATAGCAATTGCAGAAATATAAATATGTTCTCCTGTTTTATATAGTAAGTCCGATCCGTGTGTTGAGAAAAATTCAATCATGTCATGCACCTCCTATTCTATTGTTGAACTGGTTTTTCTAGTTCCAGACCATCGCCCCAAATGGTGTCATATACGATGTCAGCTAAGGACGCCCTAGTCACAATTCCTACAACACGATGCGACTTATCTACTACTGGTACATACATAGCACTACGACGTAAAATTTTGTGTACCGTATCACGCAGCAAACTATCTTCGAAAACTGGGGAAATATTACTTTCCATCACTTCATATACACTTGCATTACTTTTGGAATTTAAGTTAATTATCTCAACATCAATATAACCTTTTAGTACATTTTCTGAATCAACTACAAGCAGTGAATCGACACGTCTTTCACGCATTTTAGCTATCGCTGCCCTCATGGTATCGCCAACGTCTATTTTCGCCGGAGAACGCAACATGATTTGGCCAACGGTTGTAACGTCTGGTCGCCCTTGAATTAAGCGATCTTTCCCCAGAAATTGCTCTACAAACTCATTAGCAGGATTGCGCAAGATTTCTTCAGGACTGTCAGCTTGTACAATCTCACCATCACGCATAATCACTACTTTATCTGCCAGCTTTAGTGCCTCATCCATATCATGTGTAACAAACACAATCGTTTTATGGAGTTCTTTCTGAAGCTTTTTAAATTCCTCTTGCAGGGAATCCCTTGTGATTGGATCAAGTGCTCCAAATGGCTCATCCATTAAAATAAGGGGAGGGTCTGCTGCAAGCGCACGCAAAACACCTATCCGTTGCTGCTGACCACCACTTAGTTCATGTGGGTATTTTTCTAAATAGTCCTCCGACATATTTACTAATTTGATTAATTCTTTAGCCCGCTTATCTTTACGATCTTCCGACCATTTTAAAAGTGTCCCAACAAGCACAATATTTTCTTTAATCGTCATGTGGGGCATTAGACCAATCTGTTGAATCACATAGCCAATCGACCGACGCAATTCAACAGGGTCTTGCTTCTTAATGTCCTTACCATTTACTAAAATGGAGCCTTCGCTCGAGTCAATCAATCGGTTGACCATTTTCATTGTAGTTGTTTTCCCACAACCACTTGGACCAATAAAACAGACAAACTCTCCTTTATCTATTTTAAGATTCAAGCCTTTAACAGCGGCTTTTTCATCATTATAACGTTTTGTAACTTGTTTAAACTCTAACAATTTGAGAGCACCTCCGTATCAAATTTCGAACTTTTACTAGTATAACCATAATGAACCAAAAGGAAAAACAGCATATAATCCATATAGTCTTTAAAATCCATACAGTTTTTATTGTATAGAGTGTATATAATCCTTATTCTTAGTCTTCCTCCCATTTCCTCTCTATATGACATAACTGTCGCTTTTTCATTTTCTATTTTAAAATGATAGTATTGACGTATAACGTATAGATGGTGGGGAATTTATGAATAAAAAATCAGAACAGATCGTTCTTGAAAAACTGCAACAAGCTGAAGATCAAATCTCTGACCGAATTGCTGATAATATGGATACGTTTGGTGTTTCTTCAACGGTTGGGAGACTACTCGGTATCATCTATCTAAACCGTGCACCAATGACACTTGATGAACTTGCGGAGAAAACAGGGATGAGTAAAACAAGAATGAGCCAAGTAATGCGGCAGATGATGGCGCTTAATATTGCTGATAAAACGTTTGTTAAAGGAAGTCGTAAAGAGTATTACAGTGTCGAAAACAATTATGTCCAAACATTTATTTCACTCTTTACGACAAACTGGAATGAAGTCGTTAGTAAGAATTCCCAGCTGGCAAGGCGTCTCCAGGAAAACATTGCCCAAATTGAACAATCCCAAAATGAGCGCCCCTCTAAAAAAATAGTGGAGAAAACGCAGGAGCTAAAACAGGAATTAGATGAATGGATTATCTATTATGACTGGATACGCAGGCTAGTGGATTTCTTTGAAAGCGGAGAGATCCTTAATCATGTTCCAGTATACCCAAATGATGAAAAAAGCGGACCCAAGGAGTAATGCTACCCAGTAAAGTGAAACTTCATTCAGCGGGAGTATTCTTTTCTCCCACTGAATGTTAGTTGAACCAATCGGGCTTGTGCGGGCAGTTATCCCCCACATAAAATTTTCGGTGTCCCTCTATTTTTGAGGTGGGGATTTTACTGCCCGCCAAACTGCGATAAATTTAGCGTGCCCAAGGATTTTTATAGCTTTTTCATTCAGTAAAAAACCCACAGTACATGTACTGCGGGTTTTACGATTGACGTCACTTCCGAAATAAAGCAATGGTTATGATCCCTGCACCTAGTCCAATTGCACTGCCAATTTTCACATCTCCAGCAAAGGCACCTATACCAGCACCCAAAAGCAAAAGACCAAGAAAGACAAGTCCACTTTTCTCTACATTCAATTTGAGGCCCCCCGCACTCTGTATGATTACTATTAGTTTATTAAAGTCATACAAAATGCGTTCATCCATGAACCAAACAACCATTTAAATTGAATATCGATATTACTTTAACTTCTCAATAACAACAACTTTCAAATAGTCACCTTGAGGAAAGTTACGATTCACCTGGAAATCAGCTGGCAACGAAAAGGTTTCTACTATTTTATAAGTTGTGTTCATTTCTTTAAAGGCCTTATCGATAAAGGTTCTAAATTTCTTCATGCCAAAGGTTGCGTTATTCGTAGAAGCAATAATGACACCATGTTTCTCTGTTATGGCAATTGTATCTTTGATTAGATCAGGATAATCCTTTGCACTACTGAACGTACGTTTCTTGGAACGCGCAAAACTAGGTGGATCAAGCACAACCAGATCAAATTTCAAGTTTTTTCGTTTCGCATATCTAAAGTAATCAAACACGTCAATCACGGTAATATTCTGTGCTTCATAATCAATACCGTTTACACTAAATTGTTCGATCGTTTTGCTTTTGCTTCGTTTCGCAAGGTCAACACTTGTAGTTTTATCCGCACCACCAAGCGCAGCCGCCACGGAAAAGGCACCCGTATACGAGAATGTGTTCAATACGTTTTTACCTTGGGCATAGTTATCACGAATCGCTTTTCGCACATCTCTCTGATCCAGAAAAACGCCAACCATCGCCCCGTCATTTAAGTAAACTGCATAGCTTATGCTATTTTCCTTTACAATGATGGGAAATTCGCCACGAACTCCTTTTACAAAATCATCATCATCCATGTACTTTCCTTTTGTATCAAATCTTTTCTTTTCATAAATTGCTTGATAACCACCAAGCTCATCCAAAACGTCAATAACTTGATCTTTAAAGGAATAAATACCTTCACTGTACCAATTGATTAAATAAAATCCATCGAAATAGTCAATCGTTAACCCGCCAATACCATCGCCTTCTCCATTAAAAATACGAAATGCGTTCGTATCTTCATCCTTATAAAAAAATTGTCGTTTATTCACTGCGGTTAGGATTTTGCTTTTGAAAAATGCGCCATCAATCTGTTCGTCTTTTTTCAACGTTAATATCCAGCCAATTCCTTTATTTTGTTTCCCATAATAGCCTTTGGCAATAAACTGATGTGTTTTATCCACTAAATGAACAATACCGCCTTCCTCCATGGGTTCGTCTGGATTCGTAACGGCATCCATCGTAATTAATGGATATTTATTTTTATATTGTTTGATATAATTTGGTTTTACTTTTAACTCAGTAACTGAATTCATGTTTTCATCCTATCCTGTTTTTCCCCATTATCGCACGTGAATTCGGAAAAAGAAATGAATAACAGTGTAATTCTCTCTAAATATATCACGATTTCACCCTCCAAATTACTGATTTTAATGTCAATTCAATTAAATACATTGAAATCAGAGACCATTCACGGCTATAATATCTAATAAGTAAAAAAACAAATTGAGGTGGGAATATGGAGAAAAATATATCTGTTGGCCTTTTAGGTCTCGGAACAGTTGGATCTGGTGTGATACAATTGATAGAAAACCATCAGGAAGAACTTGTTCATCAGCTCGGTTGTGGTGTGAATGTAAAAAGTGTATTGGTCCGTAATTTGGAAAAGGCACGTCAGGTCCAAGTGGATCCCACCTATCTAACTACTAACCCGGAGGACGTTTTAAATGACCCGGAAATCGACGTAATTATCGAGGTGATGGGTGGGATTGAAGATACACGAAAACATATTTTAAACGCATTTGAAGAAAAAAAACATGTTGTCACTGCAAATAAAGATTTAATGGCAGTCCATGGACCTGAACTTCAAAATGCGGCAAGCAAGCATGGTTGTGACCTGTTTTATGAAGCCAGTGTCGCTGGTGGAATTCCGATATTACGCGGACTCGCTGATGGACTTGTCTCTGATCGTATTCAAAAGGTCATGGGCATTGTTAATGGAACAACCAACTATATTTTAACTAAAATGGATGATGAGGGTGTTTCCTATGAGGATGCTCTAAAGGAAGCACAGGAACTCGGCTTTGCTGAGGCAGATCCAACAGCAGATGTGGAAGGATTGGATGCCGCCAGAAAAATGGCAATCCTTGCCCGACTTGCTTTTTCAACATCTGTAGATCTTGATGATGTTGAAGTAAGTGGGATCTCAAATCTAGCATTAGAAGATTTACAATATGGAAGAAAGCTTGGACTTACAATGAAACTGATTGGCTTTGCTGATTTTCAGGACAACCAGGTGGAAGTTAGTGTCCAGCCAACATTCTTATCACAGGAACATCCTTTATCGGCCGTTAAGAATGAATATAACGCAGTCTATGTGAATGGGGAAGCGGTTGGAGAAACAATGTTCTACGGGCCTGGAGCAGGTAGCCTACCAACAGCTACTGCTGTTATGTCGGATGTCGTCGCCGTGATAAAGAATAAATTATTAGGGGTAAACGGCAAACGATTTGTCACACCACGTTTTGAAAAGGTCTTAAAAACACCAGATCAACGGTTTGGACAATACTACTTCCGGTTACATGTACAAGATCAGGTCGGCGCATTTACGATGATCTCATCTTTATTTAATAATTTAAATATAAGCTTCGAACGAATCTTACAGGCGCCTATCAAGCAAGGTAAACAGAATGGGCTTGCTGAAGTTATCGTGGTTACACATGAAACGACACTAGATCGTTGCCACCAAGTATTAGAGAAGCTAAAAAACGTAGAAGTAGTGAAAGAACTAAAAAGTTATTACCGTATTGAGGGAGCTGTTGAACAATGAATTGGCAAGGACTAATCAAACAATATGAAGCTTACTTACCTGTAACAGAAGATACACCAGCCCTGACGCTTCACGAAGGGAATACACCACTTATTCATTTCCCGCACCTTTCTGAGCAACTGGGTGTTGAACTATATGGTAAAGTCGAAGGAGCAAATCCGACCGGCTCTTTTAAAGACCGTGGAATGGTAATGGCTGTTGCAAAGGCGGCTGAATCGGGCAGTAAATCCGTTATTTGCGCTTCTACCGGTAACACGTCTGCTTCTGCAGCAGCATACGCAGCCAAGGCCGGGCTACGCGCTATCATCGTGATTCCAAAGGGGAAAGTGGCGCTAGGTAAACTTGCACAGGCCAAAATGTATGGTGCTGAGATTGTTGAGATTGATGGTAACTTTGATGAAGCCTTAAAAATGGTTCGTAAATTAAGTGAAAATGCACCAGTTACACTTGTAAACTCTGTAAATCCTTACCGATTAGAAGGACAGAAAACCGCTGCATTTGAAGTATGCGATCAGCTCGGGGTAGCCCCTGATATTCTTGCTATACCAGTTGGTAATGCTGGGAATATTAGTGCCTACTGGAAAGGTTTCAAGGAGTATCAGGAATTAAAACAAACTGGTCTGCCTAAAATGTTCGGCTTTGAAGCGGAAGGTGCAGCAGCCATTGTGAAAAATACTGTCATTGAAAAACCGGAAACAGTTGCTACCGCAATTCGGATTGGAAACCCAGCAAGCTGGGAACTTGCGCTTGCTGCAAGAGATGAATCCGGCGGAGCAATCAATGCCGTAACAGATGAAGAAATCACGGAAGCGTTCCAGCTTTTAGCACGTAAAGAAGGTATCTTTGCTGAACCAGGATCTTGTGCATCGATTGCCGGTGTAATCCAACAATGTAAAGCAGGATATATTGTACCGGGAAGCAAAGTTGTAGCTGTTCTAACCGGAAATGGTTTAAAGGATCCACAAACTGCAATCGATCAGGTAACCGTGGAACCTGTTTCACTTCCAAATGATGAAGAAAAAGTGACTGCCTATATAAAAGATATGGTGACGGCACATGAACCAGTTTAAGATCACTGTCCCTGCCAGTTCTGCAAATATGGGTCCAGGATTCGACTCAGCAGGACTAGCAGTCAACCGCTTTTTAACCTTATATGTAAAAAAACAGGAAGCATGGTCATTTAAGCATCACGGCCATTTTCTTCCTGTTATTACTGATTATCGGGATCATTTGATTTATCAAATTGCAAAACAAACTGCTGAACGTTACGAGAAGACATTACCGGCATGTCAAGTAACAATAGAGAGTGAAATACCCTTAGCACGTGGGCTCGGAAGTAGTTCCTCAGCAGTATTAGCAGGAATTGAACTCGCGAATCAGGTTTGTGATCTATCCTTATCAACGGAACAAAAACTGCAATACGGAACGGAAATCGAAGGTCATCCAGACAATATAGCGCCAGCATTATTCGGAGGAGTGATTATTTCAACGACAACCCCAGGCGGGGATGTTGAATATGTGTCCTTGCCCGCACTTGATTTGGACGTTATCGTCTACATACCGATTGTGGAACTCAAAACCAAAGCGGCACGCGATGTCCTGCCGGATAATTTTTCCAGAAGGGATGCCACGACCGCAAGTAGCATTAGCAACGTCATGATTGCCTCCCTTTTATCAGGTGATTATGAGCTTGCAGGAAAGATGATGGAGAATGATGGATTCCATGAACCATTCAGGGCGGAGCTTATTCCAAACTATGAGATTATTAAACAAGAAGCCAAAATAGCAGGGGCATATGGAACAGTCATCAGTGGCGCGGGTCCGACGATGATATCATTTGTACCAAAGGGAAAAACAACTGAAATTGCTGCACATATGGAAACACTGCTTCCTGATTACGAGGTAGCAATGTTGGAAATAGACCAAAATGGATTACAGATTGAATAAAAGTATAGAATTCGGAAAAATAACCTACCCTAAATGCTTGTCATGGCTAATTATAGGGCGGTTATTTTTTGTTTGTAATAACAGCATAGCGTTGATATTTTTTTATGACTTTGGCCGATGTTTTTTGAGCATTTGTTGTAAGTATTCTTCAGACTTTTCCTTAGGGATACTCAGGTTTTCCCATTGTTCACCTTTTATTTGTTTACCAATATAAACAATTTGCCCAATATGATAAGCATAATGAGCCAACTGCCTTTCAATAGCTTATTACGATCCCCCGCTTTTTTTATTAGCTCCCAGCACTGAAGGAGCTACCACTTCCACTTTTATTCGATCTGGATCTTCAAAATACACCGCATAATGTTCTGGCCCTCCTGCAAATGGATGTCTATCGCTATATAAAATCGGGGCCCCTTTTTCTTCTAATTTCTTCGTGATTTCATCGACGTGTTTTGCTGATTTTGCATGAAAAGCCAAATGATTCAGGCCTATACATCCCCTATGATAAGAAACATCGAGAAACCTTTGTTCTGCCTGAACAAACACAATATACGTCTCTCCTAATTTCCAGCTCTGCCCGTACTCCCATTTTTGAAAAGCAATATAACCCAACTCTTCTAAAAGCCATCCCCAAAAATGGATTGTCCTTTGTAAATTGGAAACATTTATTTCAACATGATGTAATAGCCCCTGATTCAAATTAAATCCCTCCTCCAACTTGTAAACTCCCTAATCGATCTAAACAGAATTCTTTTTTTATTTTCAATCCTAAGGGCCAATCCTCTATTACTCTAAAGTGCTACAGCATTAATCTATCGGGGGACTGGCCCTTAATTAGACTATTCTATTATTCCATCTTCATATATATCAATACCGCTATCTGCATTTACTTTAATATTTTTCGGGATGCGTAAGTACAAAAATTGGTTGCCAAATATTTCATCGGCATCTTCAAACAACAAATCATCATTTTCCAAAAATCTTTCATCTGTTAGTTGCTTGAAAGGAAATTCTTTCTTGTAGGAAGTAAACTCCAAATAAGCCGTCTCGGGCAATTCAATAAATAGTTCATCGCCATTTTTATTTACGCTTACAGGGTCCGTATAAGATGAGATATTAATACCGTTATAATAACTCGGCGTTTGATAATATACCGCCTCTATTTTGCTGTCATTTTCTTTTTTATCCAGTCGAACTGGCAGACTATTTTGATCATCGCCACTATAGCGAAGATAAATTTCCTCGTCGTTATAATCAAAATCCCATTGCTTTACTTTATAATCGTTGCTAATATCGACTGGCTCCCCTTCATAAATAAATCTATCAAAATTAGGCATACTCGTGTTTTCTATCTCTTCCGTTTTTACTTGTCCATGCAATGCCGGAGTCACAAAATACACCCCAACTGACAGCAACAGTAAACATAAATAGCCACCTAGAATCCAATACGTTGTTTTTGATTTGTTCGTTTTTCCAATTCCTTTCTTAATTATAAATACAACTGCCCCAATAAGAAGCAAAAGAAAAACGAGTTGAATGATTATTATCCCAAATACATTAATTCCCATCATTTTCTAACCTCCAATCGATTAGATAGAATGATTGCCCCTGCAAATAACAGGAAGGAGGTGATAACTGTCTTGCCCACAAACAATAGCGTATTTGTTTCTTTAGAATAAAATTCAATTACATGCAACAACACTTCTGATCCGTATATTACAATCATAATCAAACAGCCCATCACAACAACCGGCAATAGCACAACGAAGCTTTTATGTAGCTGACTGATCGTTCCCGCAAGATATCCAAGTGCACAGAAAAGCAGTAAATACAAGAAAACAACGAGTAAACCGGAAAATATCTCCTGTACACTGTACATGACATCATAACCTATGACTGAATGATCTCTTAAAACAAAATAGGAAATGACCCGTATAAGAAAAGTAGATAATATTGCAGTCACTCCACCTATGAAACTAGCAGCCACAAGGAAGAGCATATTGGATACATTATTGCTTACACGATTTGTTACGAACGCAAAATCATCGTCGCGGTATTTTTTCGTAATAATTGTTACTGCATTAATAAAAGCCCATAACATCGTAAAAATGATAAGTGTATCTGCAGAATGATAATCAACATTTATTTGAACACCAAAGCGACCAGAGCCACTAGATACTGCGCCAAACGAAAAGAAAATTGCGATGACCTGTATGAGAACCATCGAGCTGAATACACCAGTATAAGCGTTTAATTTATAGAAAAATTGCTTCTTCACTAGATTCCCCAAACTAATTTCACTTAAAGACATCATCTATTCCTCCTTTCGTTTTGTTCGTTAAGTACACACATAAATCACTTGCAGGAACTGGAGATATTTTTATCCCAAGGCGCTTTGCCTGCTCCAGCGGAAAATAATCATTTTTCACCACAACATAGGTTGTACCATGATCCATATTTTTCTGATAGATAATTTCTTTGTGATATGTCCACTGCAAAATAATCTCCGTTCTTCCGGTTAGACCAACTGCATATTCCTTTAGCACATCCATTGGCAAATGCAGATGCTTTTTCCCACTTTCTAACAGTAATACATCTTCCAATAAATCCTCTACTTCCTCCAAATGATGACTGGATATAATGATGGTGCGTGGATGTGCAATATAATCCTTCAATAACGCCCGATAAAAGTCCTTTCGAACAGCAGTATCCATCCCCGTCGTCGGCTCGTCAAACATCGTTAATGCACATCGGGAAGCCAGACCGATAATCATATTAAAGGTACTCTTTTTTCCCTTTGATAGATTCTGATGTATTTGTTTTGGATGAAAGGAAAAGTAATCAAACAGACGCTGTGCAAGATCGCGATCCCATTTTTCATAAAATCGACCTGCCTCATCCAGAATCTCTTTGATAGTTAATGCAGTTGAGAAGTCCATTTGATCATCAATATAGATTGCATTAGCTGACACAAGCAGATTATTAAACGGACTTTCTGCGAATACTTTTACATCACCAGAAGTTCCCCTCCAAAATCCAGCAAGGATTTTTAATAATGTTGTTTTCCCTGCACCATTTCTTCCAATTAAACCGGTAATCGTGTTTTCCTCAATGCTAAATGATACATCATTTAGTGTTTTTAATTGTCCTTGTGTTTTGATTAGATTTTCACACGCAACTACCTTCATTTCGCATCCCCCTTGCGGTTTTTATACATCGTTTGTAGCATATCAATTAATTCTTCTTCACTAACATCTAACTGCCCTGCTTCTACCACAATTTCTTCGATTAAACCTTTTAATGTTTGATTTTTTCGCTTATCCGTGATAATTGCTTTCGCTTGTTTTGTTACAAACTTTCCAAGCCCCCGTTTATTATATAAAATCCCTTCATCTGCTAATAGGTTTAATCCTTTAGCTGCAGTTGCCGGATTGATGGTAAACATCTCTGCAAGCTTATATTGCGAATACACTTTTTCATCCTGTGCAAAATTTCCATTCAATACCTCTGTTTCAATCCATTCCGCGATCTGTATATAAATAGGTTTAGTCCTATCTGTATGAAGCATCAAGCTTGCAACCTCCTTCAACTAATTCAGTGCATTAGTCACGTAATGTAGTATATAAAATGTATGTTGAAAAGTCAACAGTAATTTGGGATCAGTCCCCCATCACACTATTGCTTTAGCACTGCATCGAGATGGGGGACTGACCCCAAATAGGTAGGCTTTAGTGAATGGTATATAATCATGCTATAATCAATAATATATAAGAAGGTCCCTTCTTTCGTAATTACAGGAGGTTTAATATCATGAAAATTTATGTTGATGCGGATGCATGCCCAGTAAAGGAATCCATTATTTCTATCGCACAAGATGCTGGAATATCGGTCATACTTGTAAAAAGTTTTTCCCATTTTTCCAATGATAATGAGGAACCAGGTGTGGAAACCGTTTATGTAGATACGGGCGCTGAGGCGGCGGACTACCGGATTATGAAGCTGGCTAAAAAAGGTGACATCATCGTTACACAGGACTATGGCTTGGCGTCGCTTGGGTTAGCAAAAGGATGTATCGTTCTCCATCACAAAGGGTTTACCTATACGAATGAAAATATCGATCAATTGTTGCAAACCCGCTATGTCAGTGCCATGGCAAGGAAAGCAGGTAAAAAAACCAAAGGTCCAAAAGCATTAACAGCAGAGGACAAGGAAAATTTCCACACACTTTTCATCCAAACAATTGAACAGCTTTAAGATCGAATAACTGATTTTGTTGTTCGATTCATTTTTTTAAATAAAGTATAATTAATATACTTGATATATTTTATATACCTGATATACTAACAATTAGATGGAGGAGTTTCATATGAATATTTGCCCCTATATTGAAGCGTCATTTAATATCTTAGCTAAAAAGTGGAATGGTCAAATTATCCATTACTTATCACATTGTAAAGATTGCACCGCTCACTTTTCCGAAATAAAACACGATTTTTCTAAAATCACATCAAGAGCACTTTCGCTCAAGCTCTCGGAACTCGCTGATTATGAATTAGTTGAGAAAAAGGTAGTTAGCGGAACTCCCGTAATGATTACCTATGTATTAACTGAAAAAGGGCGGGCGCTTGCCGATGCATTACACCCTATTCAAGAGTGGGCACAGCATTATATCAATATAGAAATAGAAAATAAACTAAATGAAGAGGAGCATGGATAATGAACAACAATAAAATGATTTGTGACATGGAGACAGGAATATGCGGAGAAGCTGGGGAAAGCACAATGGAAACCATTGACCTAAGTAAGCCGAAGAAAACAATCGATCTTTATTATGTAACCGATCCGATCTGTTCTCACTGTTGGGCACTTGAACCCGTCTTTCGCCGTTTCCAAAAACAATACGGACACTATTTCACCGCCCATACTGTGTTGGGTGGATTATTGGAGAATTGGGATGGCTTTGCCGACGTTAAAAATGGCATTTCCGGTCCATCTGATGTCGCTGAGCATTGGAGAGAAGTAGGCGTACATTCGCGTATGCCGATTGATGGTTCATTATGGTATGATAATCCAGTCGAATCTTCATTTATCCCTTCACGTGTTTTTAAAGTTATTCAAAAACAGGATGAACAATTGGCAAACCATTTCTTACGTAAAGCAAGAGAGGCTGTATTTGCATTCAATCAAAATATCGGTGACGAAAACGTGTTAACTGCGATTGTAAATCAAATAGGACTTGACGGGGCAAACATTGTGGAGGAAGCTAGTCAGTCTAGTGCTCAGGAGCTGCTTAATGAAGACTTTACACTTGCAGGTCAGCTCGGGGCAAGAGGATTTCCAACTATCATCATGGTTAATGAAGAAAATAAGGGCGTCAAAATTGTTGGTGCTCGCTCATTACAGGACTATGAAAATGGATTGAAACAAGTCCTTGACTTAAAAGAAGACCTTCAGGCACATGAACTACCTGCCCTTGCAGCGCTTTTCGAAAAAGAGGATCTGCTATTCTCCCGTGAAATTGAAGAACTTTATGATATTCAGCCAAAGGAAGTGAAAGATTTTATTCAAAAAGGGCTGTCATCCGATCATTACGAACAGAAGGAAATTCTTGATGAATCCTATATTGAAAAAATTTAAAAAGTAGTGTCAGCCACATTAAGGCTGACACTACTTTTTTAACGATTAGATATCGTAGTAACTACACACAACTTGTCCAACTGCTTTCGCCGCTACAAGTAATGCTTCTTCATCAATATCGAATTTCGGATGATGATTGAAATATGCTTCTTCTACCCCTTTTGGTTTACAGCCAATAAAGAAAAATGTACTTGGTACTTTTTCCGCATAGTACGCAAAGTCCTCTGAACCAGAGAATTTCGGGAATTCAACCACTTGCTGAATGGCCGGGTCATTCATTTCATTCAGGCTATCTTTTACAAGTGCTGTCATATCTGGATCATTATATAATGTCGGATAATCTGCAGTATAGGTTAATTCACACTTCACGCCAAATTCTGCTTCGATGCCTGACGCGAGACGATGAATCTCTTTGTCGATCACTTGCTGGGTTTCGTCATTCATGTATCTTACGTCACCCTCTAGCTCGATCCGATCTTTAATAACATTAAATGATCCCTTTCCATCGAACGAGCCAATCGTAACCACACCCATATCAAAAGGATTGATTCGACGGCTAATAACAGTCTGTACAGCTGTAATAAAATGGGCCCCAGCGACAATGGCATCGTTCGCCTTATGTGGTGATGATCCGTGCCCACCAACACCTTGAATACCCAGTTTGAAATACGTTCTACCTGCCATCGTGTCCCCACTGCGATAACCGACAACACCGGCGGGATCAGTTGGGAATAAGTGGATACCAAAGATATTATCTACATCATCAAGTACACCTGATTCCACAATACTTTTTGCTCCACCTGGTGGTGTTTCTTCAGCATGTTGATGAATGATTTTGATGGTACCCGGGATCGATTCTTTTAATTGAATAAGGCAATCTGCTAAAATCAGTAAATATGCTGTATGCCCATCATGTCCACAGGCATGCATCACGCCTGCGTTTTTCGATTGAAATGGTACTTCTGTTTCTTCATGAATTGGCAATGCGTCAAAATCAGCACGTAGCCCTATTGTTTTTCCAGGCTGCCCACCTTTAATGGTCACAATGATTCCATAACCATTTCCTACATTTGTTTGAATGTCTACATCTTTACCTTGGTAAAAGTCAGCAATATACTGTGCTGTCTTTTCTTCCTTAAACGAAAGCTCAGGGTTTTCATGTAAATAACGGCGAATTTCAATCATTTCATCTTTCCGTGATTCAAGCATTTTTAATAATTGATCTCCCATGTCCTCGTCCCCTTCCATTTTTCATAGGCGAACTTTTATCGCAATTTGGCGGACAGTAACCCCCCCACTTAATGAAGTTTCACTTTATGAATACAATACCTATTTTATCAAAAATCATGATCTATATATGAAAAAACGCTCACCGTACCCTCATATAAAGTATACTGTTTTATAACTTAAAAAGGGAATGGAACGATGCTGTCTCAAGGCCAGCTGAAATTAAACTGGGAAATGCTGCAAAGCCTAACCCTCCACTTATTAAATTGCTTGTCTTAACTTTGATTTGTCTTTTCCTAAAAAGCATGCAGCTGTTTAGAAAAATTTAAAAATGAATCATCATTATTTTGCTGTTCTTCCACATTAATAGATATGTAATTTGGATTTACTTTAATTTATGGTTTTCCATTTGGAAATCCGGTGTTTTTCTTGTTAGACCATTGCATTGGCGTACGTGAATGATCTCGGCTTGTTGCAGCTAATATAGCAATAATTTCTTCTCTATGGTTGAAAAATGATAATGAAATAATAGAAATAAAGATGAAATTATAACAGCAAGCAACGAAAAACAAACTGACAAGATTATACTTAAAAATGGAACTGGAAATATGCTCTTGTTACCAAAGTATATCATCCAGTTCCATTTATTTTATACCCATCACATTGTAGCTGTTTGTTCTATTATATTCACCTGCTTTAAATTTTTAACTGCTGTATGAAAGCCTTCCTCAATTGACATAATTGGGTCTTCATGCTCGATACTGATTACATAGTCATAGCCATAAGTCCTGCGTGCATTCACAATATTGGACCATTCTTGGATACTATGCCCATTTCCCACTGAACGAAAGCTTCAAGCTCGTGTCTGCACTTCTCCATAAGGCTGCATATTCGTTAAGCCGTACATATTAATATTATCCTGATCAATATACGATATCTTTAGCATGGTATGTGGTGTATGAACAATAAAATCGGCATGCAGCTCTAAGCCTACTTTGACACCATGATCTTCTGCAAATTGTCCCTGCTCTTTTCCAATACGGGATCAATTTTTCTTCCCATTGCCATTTCAGTATATCGAAACACTCTGTCGGCCACGGTGTTACCGGCCTTCATCTGCATTCATAGCCATCGGTTTCTCACATAAAACGTGAACACCTTGATTCAAGCGCCAACCGCTACCGATTCATGATATTTATTTGGTGTACAAATTGTTACAGTATCTATATGTTTTAACATTCCCTAATAAATTTCATACACATGAGGAATCGCATATTTTTCTGCTACTTTCTTGGCACGAGCAAAGCTAACACCCTGTACCAATCAGTCCCATTTTCAACCTTTCGACCAGCAATCACTTCTCCAGCGAATAAATTCTTTTTGTCTTGACGGATTCTAAGGCACCTAAAATAATTGCAAGTGATTTCTTTCCTTCTACACCGTCAATTAATGGAGCAGCGTCATTTTGAATGGAATCAATAAAGTGGTCAATTACATGCGTCGTTGTTTGTCCACCTTCATCATTGGACTGAATCGCTCCAAGTTCGTATTTTACTATTTCCCCATTCGCATATTGAGTTACCAACGAATACGTTGGATCATCTTCCAAACGCAATGTTGCTTTCTCTCCATAAATAATAGTGGAATTATCTTCTTTTGCTGTATAAGCCCAGCTTGCTACCAAAGTACCGATAATGCCTTTTTCCGACTTTAAAATAAGTGTTGCATTATCATCGATGTCGGTATTTTCTTTCGCACTTGTTTCCACAAATGCTCCTACTTCTACAAACTCATCCTGTAATAGATAACGGATTAAATCAGCTTTATGTACGCCTAAATCTCCCATTGCGCCAATGAATGCTTCATCTTTTTTAAAGAACCAGCTATCCTTTCCATCTGCACTCCATGCTTCCGGACCGCCATGCCCGAATGCTGTACGGAAGCTGTAGACCTTCCCAATCGCTCCAGATGCAATCAGCTCTCTGGCTTTTTGATGAGAAGTAACAAAACGCTGATTATGCCCGATCATTAATTTCTTTCCATTCCGCTTTGCCGCTTCAATCATCTGATCTGCTTCTTCTGTAGAGGTTGCCATAGGTTTTTCACAAAGTACATGTGCACCAGCATCAAGTGCATCAATGCTGACAGACGCATGTAAATAGTTTGGGAGACAAACACTGACAGCATCAATATCTTCTTTTTTTAACAGTTCCTTATAATCTGTATACGCTTTTGCTTGATACTTTGCCGCCGCTTCTTCTGCCCGTTCTTGAACAACGTCACAAACTGCCGTGATTTCTACATGCTCATTTATATCATATTCCAGCAGGTGACGATGTTTGGCAATACTCCCGCATCCGATAACTGCTATTTTTAATGTCATTATCTATCTTCCTCTCTATCATGTATTATTTTCAATTGGCTGGACATTACCATACGTATGCTTTGGCGTATCTTGATTTCCAGCCCATTCCACAGCATTTTTAATTACTTGCTGAACCTCCGCTTGATGATACGTCGGATACGTTTCATGACCAGGACGGAAATAGAATATCTTTCCTCTCCCGCGTTTAAAAGTCGCTCCGCTTCGGAAGACTTCCCCGCCAGTAAACCAGCTCACAAAAATTAATTCATCTGGTGCTGGAATATCAAAATGTTCTCCATACATTTCTTCTTTTTCAATTTCAAAATACTCGCCGATTCCGCTGGCAATTGGATGAGATGGATCTACATTCCATACACGTTCTGTATCATCCGATTCGCGCCATTTCAAATCACAGCCAGTTCCCATGAGAGATTTAAAAATTTTTGAGAAATGCCCGGAGTGAAGTACGATTAATCCCATGCCACCTAAAACACGTTGCTTGACTCTCTCAACAATATCATCCTGTACTTCCCCATGCGCCATATGTCCCCACCAAATTAAGACATCTGTTTTCTCTAATAATTCTTCGGTTAGACCATGTTCCGGTTCATCCAAAGTAGCTGTTGTTACATCATGGCCTCCTCCTTTTAAAAAGCTTGCGATTGCTCCATGAATTCCTTCCGGATAAATGGAAGCAACGACTTCACTTGTTTTTTCGTGTCGATTTTCATTCCATACAACTATATTCATATCTGTCCCTCCTTAGTTATCCTATTTACGCAATGTCTGGAGTGAAATTTTTAACAGGAAAAAGAGATTAAAAAAATGCTATCCTTTTTATTCATAAATAATCTAATTCATAGTATAATTAAAAATTTAACTCTCCACTGCATACTTTCTTCATTTTATTTACTTGTTTGCTGGTAACATTAGGCTATAAAGTGCTCTTTCATTTTATTCCTCATACTTTTCGAACATACTTCTAATCATAAATGAGCTAATATAAGTAATTAACGAAAAACCGATAAAAATATCCAGGTATAATTTTATTACGAACACGTGCGGTGAAAAAAACATTAAAATAGTTGAGCCTAGTGTAATAACTATAATTAGTAACATTAGATAAGGATTAGCTATACTTATTTTCAATACATTTACGCAAGCTTGCTTTATAGTACACTTATAACGTGCAATATATGGAAAAATCAATACAAGGTACATGCAAAAAATCACCGTGAACATTACTAAACTAATTAAAATTATCGTCGTAAAGTTTCCCGTATAAAATTGTAAAAAGAAATAATTTAATGCTAAAATCATACCGGATAAAGATAAAAATACCCAGACAAGCGTACTTTGTTTGAAATTATTTTTGAACGCCTGCCAAAATCCGCTAATTAGTCCACCTTCTTCACCCCTAACCATTTTCAACGTGATTGAAAACATGGCAGTAACAGAAGCCCCAATTGTTATAATTGGCAAACTGCAAAGGATAAACAATATATTTAGTAAAATTAACTCTACTACTCTAGACAAAAAATGATATATAGGACCATCTATCCTTAAGATACTACCCATGTTTTATTCCTCCCCAGTTGACACTATTCTTTAACAGATCCTACAACAATACCCGTTACAAAGTATTTTTGAAGAAAAGGATAAATCAATAATAAAGGAATAGTCGAAACTACTATTTTTGCAGCATTAAGATTACGATTCTGTACTTCTGCAATATTCTGCAGTGCCTCGCTACTTGTACCAGATTTCACTAACTCAGCGATATCAATTGTAAGAGACTGAATATAGGTCATAATAGGATAATTACTTATTTGGCTCATATAAATCAGCCCCGTCATAAAGTCATTCCAGTTACCTACAATACTAAACAATGCCACTGTTGCCAGAGCCGGTAAGGAAACCGGAATATAGACTTTAAATAATATTTGCAGCGGACTGGCACCATCAATAATAGCTGCTTCTTCCAGAGATTTCGGCACACCAACGAAAAAATTCATGATTAAAATCACACTAAAAATTGGTACCGCTCCTGGTAAGACTAAAACCCAAATTGTATCTAATAAATTCAGATTCTTGATTACAATATATGTTGGAATTAGTCCGCCACTAAATAACATGGCGAAAATAATGATATTCATATAAATATTTCTACTCTTAAATTCACGCTTTGTTTTGGATAATGGATAAGCCATTAACACAATCAGTATCAGATTAAGCGCTAAAGCAAGCACTACACGTTGTACAGATATAAAGAATGATCTCCAGAACTGTGCATCCTCCATAATCATTTCATAAGCCTTTGTCGAGAAATTGATTGGCGTAAGCCCGACTATGTTAGCCGCCACTGCTGACCCACTACTGAAGGATATGGCAACGATATTCCACAGGGGTAATAGACATATTAACCCCAAAGAAATAACAATAAAATAAATGATAAATTTACCAATTTTTGTGGAGAGGCTATTTCCTTGTATCATCTATACTCCCCCTTAGAATAATTTTCTTTCTGTGAATTTTTTGGCTGCGTTATTAGCTGACAGTATTAGAATCAAACCGATTACTGATCTAAACAAACCTACAGCTGCTCCAAAACTGTAATCACGTCCAACCAAACCTTCTCTGTATACATAAGTATCAATCGTATCTCCAGTTTCATAAACAATCGGAGAATAGAGATTATATACCTGATCAAAGCCGCCTTCTAATACATTTGGCAGACTTAAAATTGCCAAGAGCAGGATAATCGGTAACATCCCCGGTAAGGTGATATGCCAAACACGCTTCGACCAATTGGCTCCATCCATACTGGCAGCTTCATGCAGACCCGGGTCCACAGAAGCAATAGCCGCTAAATAAATCACTGAGTTAAAGCCAAACTCTTTCCAAACATCCGACCCAATTAATAAAGGCTGAAACCATGTATTACTTCCAAGAAAATTTATTCTATCCAGACCGAATGAATTCAAAATTTGATTAACCGTTCCATCCAGACTAAATAAATTGACAACAACCGTTGCCAAAACTACCCATGATAAGAAGTGAGGTAAGTAAACAATTGTCTGTACTGATTTTTTAACCAATTTCAAACGAATTTCATTTAATAAAATCGCAAATGCAATTGCAAGCAAAGAGCCAAAAATAATTTTTCCTAATGCAATCACAATTGTATTTCGAAACACTTTTCCAATATCAGGAAGATTGAACATATATTTAAAATGTTCCAGGCCTACAAATTCCGAGCCAAAGAAACCTTTTGCCGGCACAAAATCCTGAAAAGCCATGATGATCCCAAACATTGGCGCAAAACTAAAAACAAGTAAAAATATCATTCCTGGCGCTAGCATAGCGTGATAGGTTAATTTCGCCTTTTTTACATCTTTCTTACGATCACGTGTAGGTGCAATTTGATTATTTACCGCCAAGCTCCATTCCCCCCTTTAACAAAGGGACTGCTGACCAGCCCCTCTTCACTATCTATTCTTGTTCAGCCAGTTCTTCTTCTATTTCATCCAACATTTCCTTACCGCCTTGATTTTTCCATTTGTCAACAAATGTATCAAAATAATCAATCGGTTCTACCCCTGTTACTATCTTAATAAAATCTTCTTCTTCTAACTTTATTAGGTTAGCTCCTTTCTGTTCCATAGTTGGTGTGTTATTAACATAGGCTGTTTCAACCCAATTAAATCGAGCTTCCTCTGTCAGCTTATTCATTAAGCTCCACCCTACAATACGAGAATGATAATTGGACCAGCCATTAGTTAGAGCGTCTTCAGGGGTTTCCATATATTCTATAATTCCGTTTATATTCTGCCTAACTTGAGAGTCAGTAATTTCTCCAACAGTCATCTCTTCATTCAAAACAGCTTGGATATCTTGATAGTCATCCAAATATTTCTGATTAGGAAGAAGTACGATGTTAAATGGTTTAGTCGAATCATCTACCCCCTGTTCTAAATATTCCGCCACCTCAGGAAACTTATTTTCCATATCCGCTTCCTCTTTGTTTAGCATAACATCGTAGAATAAGTTCAACATTTGAACTGCTTTTTCGGGATGCTCATATCCTTCTCTGACAACCATAAAACGACCAGTTGTATTCTGCTCAAATACATTTACGTTACCGTCATCGTCAGCTAATACATAAGCAGCAAATCTTGCATCATTGTCCATCTCTCTAACCGTTGAGAATCCCCAATCCGGTATATGCCAAGGTCCTGTTGCAATACCTGTTTGACCATTTGTCAGCAACGACATAATATCATCAAATGACCTTGTTCCAAATTGTGGGTCAATAATCCCCTTATCAAACCATTCATTCATTACTTCAAGTCCTTGTTTTGTACCTTCTGATGTCGAACCATATGTTACACTGCCATCTTCTTCTATTAAATATTTCTTTGGCTGTCCATCAAAAACAGCGGCAATCGAATTCATTGTAAATACTCCGCCATAATCTGCTCCATTCAGGTAAGAATCAAATGGAATTCCAACTGGATTACCTGAATCACCTGGATCATTTTCCATAAAGGCTTCGGCGACCTCTTCTAATTCATCCAAAGTAATGAGACGATCTCCTTCCTCATCTATTGTTAAATCTAATTCTTCTAACCAGTCCTCACGTATCCAGACCATCTGCGGTGCTGCCAGGGACTCAGTTCCGGGAAGAGCCATAAGATTGTCCTCAAAGGTAGCATCTTCTAAGGGACGATTATCATAGCTGGCATAGGTTTCCTTAATGTAATCGCTCGCATTTTCTTCAAATACATCGCTTAAATCTTCAATTAAGTCATTATCGACTAAATCTTTTAACTCTTCTCGATCGACTATCATCATATCTGGTAAATCGCCCGAAGAAATAGCCAAAGCTACTTGCCTGCTGTAGTCTTCCCCATCTGCCTCAAAAGCATTTCGAATCTCTATATCTAATTCTTCCTCCGCTGCGCGGGTATAGGCGTTATCTTCAAAGGTATCCCCTTCAGGTAATTTAGGATTTGAACCAACCGAACGCCCAATATTTACAATGATCTTACCATCTTCTGTAGTTGTTTCACCTCCATTGGAAGATTTCTGTACACATGCAGCTAGTGCACTAGTAAGCAGTAATAAGACCAATAGCAATTTAATCCTTTTGATTGAATCCGTTTTCATTTTATATAATCCTCCTTATTATTCTGTCTTTTCAGAGCAAAATCATGGCCATTGATTTCGTATAATTTCATTATAATTGATGTCCGATTCATGGGAAATATCAAATAATCCCTTTTCATATAACATTTTCCGGAATATCATATTATTTTAATTCTTGAATTAAAAAACCCCACAATTATTTTGTGGAGTTTTTCTCCTATTCACTTACATGGCGAGCCTATTATGCCTCTCCATGAACAATTGGTATAATCAAAGTTACCTTCGTATAGTGATCCATCTCACTTTCATATGTCAAGCCGTATGAAGGACCATAATACAGCTGCACCCGATTATGAACATTTCTAACACCATATCCTTCTGTTTCGATAGTTAGAATGGACTGTAACTTTGTTGGATCAATTCCAACTCCATTATCAATTATAGAAAATTCCAATATGCTTTTTACTCTTTTTAATCTGATAATCAATTTCCCACGATCAGAACTTTCTTTATGATCTATACCATGATTAATTGCATTTTCTACTAATGGTTGTAAGAGCAAATTTAGCATTGTATAATGATAGGCTGATTTATCTAGCTCGTAATATACATCAAATGAATTTGAATGCATTAATTGTTGAATGTTTATATAAGAAATCACATTTTCAAGTTCTTTTTCCACTGCTACAATACTTCTTCCTTTATTTAAAGTGGTCCGATAAAAAGTGGACAAATGTTGAGCCATCTGGCTGATATCCTCTTGTTCCTCCATAATAGCTTTACTATTAATTAACGAAAGGCTATTGTATAAAAAATGTGGATTAATTTGCGCTTGTAAAGCTTTCATTTCATATTCTTGTTGAGCAATTTTGCTCTTATATACCTGGTTTATCATATCTTTTAATTTATTGACCATATTTCCAAATTGTTTGATTAAGCTCCCAATTTCATCCGTACCACTATTAAAGACAGAGACTGTTAAATCTCCTTTTTCTATCTTTCCCATATTTTTTGATAGCTTTTCCAGTGGTTTAACCACTACTTTTGCCAATAAGTAAATAGATAACGCCATAATTAAAATGCTTAAAAAGATAACCAATACAACCGTTATTCTCATCGGAAGCGTAGCAGCAGAAATAATATCAGTTGGTCGATATAAATAAACAGTCCATCCATAAGAAGGTAATTCAGCTTGTTGAAGGACAAAATCAGCTTCAAGTGAAATTCTATCCTCAACTAGCTCTGATGATGGAAATTGACCTGCTAAACTTATATCGGAAAACGTTTCATATGAATAAACAGGTTTCTTATCGCTATCAAAAATAACTACACCATAATCCTCTTCGAATAAACTAGGCATCGAAGCAAAAAACTGTTGATAATTTATTTCCATTTGAACAATATTATTAAACGTTCTACTTTCATCAAATATTTTATAAATAAGCTTAAATGTTTCATCACTCGATGAGACTATCAGGGTTGGCCGATTCGAGTCCATGATGCTGTCAAACCAGCTATTTTGATTAATGTCTGTCAACGGTCTAAGTAATTGACCATATGGGTTCATTTGATTGTCAGTATAGACGGTGATGGAATCAATGTCTGTCTGTAAAGTCGGAGGGGTGACCAGCAAAGGGGTTAATGTATCATTATAAAATTTATACATTTCAAAATTATTGTTATACTCTGCTGTTAATCCACTTTTAATTTCATCATTCCATACAATTTGATTAATAATATTAATATAATTGTTGAGTTTATAATCTATATTTAAAATAGACTGGTTTAATGCTTCAGATAGATTTTCATTTTCACGAGCAACTAATGAATCTTGTATTTGATAATACCACATACTTCCTAATGTAATGATAGGTAGACAGCTTGCAACAATACAAATCAATAATACCTTTTTTCGGAATTTCAAATTAATAAACCATCGTTTAAAAAAATTCATTTCATTCACTTCACCTCTATGCGCTTTTCATATCCCGATACTTTTTAGGACTAACACCGAAATGCTCTCTAAAAATCCTAATAAAGTAGGAATCGTTTTTATAACCGATTGTTTTACTAATATTATTCACTTTCATATTGGTATTACTAAGTAATTCTTCCGCCTTATTCATCCTCACCTGTTTAATATATTTATTAATTCCCGACCCAGTCTCTTGTTTGAATTTATCACTTAAATAACCCGGCGTTAAATATACTTCTTCCGCTAACATGTCCAAACCTAAGTCCTTTTCTATATTCTCTATAATATATTGTTTCACTACGCCAATGACATGTTTCGGTGAATTCTTTTCTTCTTCTAATCTCTTTATTACTTTCCTTTGAACTTCTAGTAAAGTTTGCTTGATATCAGAGAAATGTTTATAAGAGTACATTAATTCAATGTATCTATTCATGCTGTCTTTACTATATTCCGGCATTGCCTGAAAAAATAGCTGCAGCAACCGAGCGAACAAGAAGCGAAGATAACCTTGTGAAGTTTTTGTTCTTTTATCATACTTTTGAATAATAATAGTTATTTTTTTCTCTAATTCAACCGTATCAGCTTGTTGAAGTGATTTTTCTATTTTTTCTAATAAGCATTCGTCTTCTTTATATTCTTTACTGTCTTTTAACGGGGTATCAATTGGATAGATAAAGACATCTGAATAGAAAAAGCGATCGTTTAAGTAGCTTTCTAGTTCACTATACGTTTGAGCCAATTGAACTGGACTATTCATATGGTCACTTACAGAGAGAACACAATTGATTCCATATGTTTCTTGAATTTTTTGCTGTATTTGCATAGCAGCTTGCTGATATGTAATTAATCTCCTTGAGTTATCTTTAAATAGCAGGGCAATTTGAAAAGGGTTTAGATTTATTACGTCATATTTACTATCTAACGTGGCTTTCCTTATTAGCTCATAAAAACATTCATTTTCTTCTTCAAATAGTCTATCCAAAAAAGTAGTATCAGAATGAACAAGAATCATTCGGTTATAATCGTTCAAAAAATCAAAGCTTAAGTAAGGGTATTCATTTTGTAATACATCTATTGGTGTTTGATTTAATAACCGATATAGAATATGTTTTTTTATAAATAGTTGATTTACCTCTCTTTTTTCTTGTTCCTCCTTATGTTTTCTAATATTCTCCATTACTTCTGTCATCGTTTGTTTAAATTCTTCTGGTTTAACAGGTTTTAATATATAATTATCCGCCCTTAATGTCAGCGCCTTCTTGACAAAACTAAAATCATCATAACCACTAAAAAAAATAATTTCCATATCAGCATAGCGTTTTCTTACTTGCATTGCTAATTCCATACCATCTACAAAAGGCATTTTCACATCGGTAAGCAAAATATCGAAAGGGTTTCTCACTAAGGCTTCAAAAGCCTCTTTACCATTAGCCGCTTCCACTATTTCTAATTCAAATCCAAATTTTTTTAATAGAAAACGGATGACTTTTCTCTCATCTTTCTCATCATCCACAACTAGAATACGATACATAGTTTGAGTCCCCTTTATGAAATCTGAGGGTCACTTGGTACTTATTCAGACTCTATGATTTCACCATAATAACATTGTAAATTCAATAGCTTGCTCAAAAGAAACTTCACAGCTCATAATTTATATCGGATATTGTCTAACAGTATATCACATGCTAAAAGAAAGCATCAGAATTTTAAAAATAGCCATTAAGGTAAGAAGTACTATAAAAAACTAAGAAGCCTATGCCAACAATTGTCACATGATTTTTAACCGCATGACTTTCGTAAGTTGGAAGTTTAATAGTTAAAAAATAAAAAAATTGTAATATATTATAACAGCAATAGCAAAGTAGAAACCCATAACGCACATGCATTAAAGCTATATTAGGGTTGCGGTTTCCGTTCTTACCAATCACAGAATTATTACACGCTGACACAACAATAATTTAAATCCCCAACTTAAATTAAGTTGGGGAATTCTAATTTACACAATCATTTTCGAATCAGCGAACGCCGCTCCCTGTTCTCTCTTCGGGATGGTGCTGTTGTATGTAAAATTGTTTCTTCTTCACTAACTGGATATACTTGAGGAACAGGAATTGGTTTCCCCTGCTCATTAACTGCTACCATTGTCAAAAAGGACTCTGTTGTCAGTTTTTCCTCATCTTTTATGAGATCGTGGGCGATAACTTTTACAAATATTTCCATTGAACTTGTTCCTGTATATGTCACAAATGCTTCGAGTGTTAAAGAATCGCCCGCTTTTGCGGAATTTAGAAAATCAACCGAATCAATTGATGCGGTAACGACAGCACTTTTTGCATGCTTCATTGCTGTTAATGCGCCAATTTCATCAATGTATGTAAGCACCTTACCCCCGAAAATGGTGTTTAAGTGATTCGTATCTGGCGGTAGCACCAACCTTGTTTGCACTGTCTTTGTATCCTGAATTGCTACTTTCTTCATTGTCATATCCTCCTAAATTCAAAAAACACCTCCTAAAAGAGATGCTAAAAATATGCCCAAAAGGCTTTTTACTCCTATATGTAACTAATTATAGTATACCATGTTTTAAGATGATCCTTCATAAGTTTACTTACTAACCCCCAAATTGATGACCTTCGCATAGCTTATACGTCTCAAGTCCTATCGATAAATATTGCTCTAGTCGCTTACCCCCCATCCAAATCCGGATTATAGTATAAGTATAACGATTAGTTACAGGAGCGATTAGTAATGAGTGAAAAAAAAGTATATATACTTCTGACGGATACCGGTACCTTGTTTACAAGAATGATAAAATTGTATACGAATAAGTCATACAACCATGCATCTATTTCATTTGATGAGGGTTTATTTAAGGCGTACAGCTTTGGCAGGAAGACAGCCAAGAACCCATTTTCCGGAGGATTTGTGCATGAGGATCTAGAATCAGAGCTGTTCAAACAAGCAGCCTGTGCCATCTATTCCTGTACCGTATCAGATGTTGAGTTACAAGCAATGCGTGATTATATCCGACATATCGAAGAACAAAAGCATCTTTACAGATACAATTTTTTAGGGCTATTTGCCATCCTGTTTAATAAACCTCTGAATAGAAAAAATGCTTTCTTTTGTTCGCAGTTTGTTGCATCTGTTTTAAAGGAATGTGATAGGCTTGATGTTCAAAAGCCGCTATCGCTCATTACCCCACATGACCTACAAACAGCAGGGGGCTTTCAATTAGTCTATCAAGGAAAGTTTAGGCAGTACCATAAACAAGCATCGATTTGGAAAAATACTGAAATAGATAATCCTATCGAAATAGTGACCTGTTGATCTTATTCGGAATATCCGACCGAGAGACAATTAGCGGCGATTTAATGGGGAAGTTTGTGATATGGCATGCGGAATTGGTGTATGGTTTAAGAAAACGTAATAACGAATCAAGCAAATGAAAAACACCCATAAAACGGGTCATCTGTTTTATGGGTGTTTCTCTATTTATTTTGCCATCTGGAAACCAAGATCAGATTGATTATACACCAATGATTCAGCATCGATTTTCAAACCATGTTTGTTTGTCACATCTACGACTTACTCATTGCTAAATGTCATAGGTTGTCCTGCCAATCCTATATTGTGCATATTTCTCCGCATCTGCTCTACGACATTCCACTTCTAATTTCGTACCATTTTCCTCGTGTACCTCATCTAAAACATGTGCATTTTCACTAAAATAGGAGACAATTTGTCCCTCCGTATAAGGAATGAGTAATTCACAACGCACATAATCATTAAAGACTTGCTCATGGATAGCCTCTGTTAGTGCGTCCATCCCCATTCTATTTCTAGCAGATATATAGATATGCTGCTGATTGTCATCTTCTTCTATCGCTTCCACTAAATCTGTTTTGTTATAAGCATAAATAACAGGAATATCCACTACACCAATTTCCGCCAATACTTTATTTGTCAGCGTTATTTGTTCCTCATAATGTGGATTGGAATAATCCACCACATGAATCAGCAGGTCTGCTTCCACCACCTCTTCCAGTGTGGAACGAAAAGCTTTAACAAGATGATGTGGAAGCTTATTAATAAATCCAACCGTGTCCGTTAGCAAAAAGGTTCTATTCGTATTTGTCGTGACCTTTCTTACGGAAGTCTCTAATGTGGCAAACAACATATCTTTTTCAAATACGGCCTTCTCATTTCCCTGATCCACCAAGTCTAACATTGTATTCATAATCGTTGACTTCCCGGCATTGGTGTAACCAACCAGAGACACAATCGGCAGACCATTCTGGTTGCGCCTTTTCCGCTGTGTTTGTCGTTGAGCGACCAGGTTTTCCAGTTCCTTATTCAATTGTGCAATCTTCTCTTCAATCTTTCTCCGGTCCAGTTCGAGCTTTGTTTCACCTGCTCCCCTGTTCTTCAGCCCGGATCCGCCACCTTGACGCCCTAGTGATTCACGCATTCCGACCAGCCGTGGCAACATGTACTTCAACCTTGCTATGTCGACCTGTAGCTTGGATTCTCTTGTTTTAGCCCGTCTAGCAAAAATCTCTAAGATGAGCATCGTACGATCGAGCACTTCACAATCAAGCGTTTTTTCCAAATTTCTGATTTGTGAAGGGGATAGCTCGTCATCAAAGATCACTGCAATCGCTTGGTTGGCTTGGATCATATCTCTTAGTTCCTGCATTTTTCCTGTACCAATATAATGTGCCCGATTCACTTGATTTAGATTTTGTGTCAATTCACCGACAACATCCAAATGACAAGCAGCCGCTAAATTACCTAATTCCTGCATCGCGTATTTAAAATCCTCATGTTCCTTATTTACGTTAACACCAACAATAACAACATTGCTTTTTCTTTTCATTTTATTTTCCCTCCAAATTTAAAAACACAGGTTCTCTGCCTGTGTTTTCGAGTAAACGGAAGATGGTGCGAAATTAAAGTTATAAAGGGTCGTCAAATAACCCCTCATGAGCACTCTCTTTTGGTCTTTTATTATTTTTCCCATAAAAAACAGAGGTGGATATACTCCTCCCCCTCTGTTTTCAATCACGTATATAAAAAGGTTTCCTGAAAAGGGCAGACTCATCCCGTTAACTCTGCACACAAGCAGAGCCTTTGACCGTATTCAGTTACTGGTTCAAAGCTTGGAAACGTAGTCTGATCGATGCCACAAGGAAAACCTCCATTTCATTATTAGTTAATTAACTATAACATAGTACTAGCTCGGAAGACAATACTTCTACCTTTAAAACCGGTTAATACGCCTTTATCACCCCACAGCCAATTTTCTTGCCCGAATTCCCGGACGGTTGTGTACGATAATCATCCGGATTTTCATGAATGATAATTGACTTGCCGACAACATCCTTCGCAGTAAATTTATTTGTGAAAAAGGACATTCTTGTATAGCCATCATTCGAAAATAACACCGGGAAGTCTCCAGCATGATTACCATGCGGCTGATTGGTTGGATTCCAGTGTTCCCCAGTGTTCGGGAAAGGATCAGATGAATTACTTCCAGAACAATCGCCCTTTTCATGAATATGAAAACCATGCGGTCCAATTGGGGACTGTCCCCCTTGTGCTGGTTTATAATGTGGCAATCCCGATACTTCCACGGTTACTTCAGCACCATTCGGTATATCCATTACCGTCATGTAGCCTTTTAGATCAGGTGCTAATTTACTACCCCTTATCTCTGCATATGCCCTCATCACCGATTGGCGTATTGGATAATACATAGGGTAGGGCTGATAATAATACATTTGTGTAACCTCCTATTAAATGCTTATGGTTACACAGTTTATGTCTGGGTGGGCTATTTGGTGAATTCAAGTTTACTTAATCTTCTTAGAGAAGCTAAATGAAAAGCAAAGAAATACAATCAAAGCAGCAAAAACAGCATCAATAAAAAAGCAGCTTTGTTTGGATAGACAAAATGCCTGACAAAGCTGCTTTTTTATATTGAAATGAGACGTCCGTCATTACATATTTTCCAATCGTTCAATGCGGCTCTCCATTGAAGGGTGTGTTGCCCACAGACTGCTTTTCTTTTTACGCCTTTTCCTACCCAATGGGACTGCGATATACATGGACGCGGTAGCACTTTGCGCGTTTTTAACATCCTTTGGATCCTGGCTGATTTTCGTTAATGCATTGATCAAGCCAGTAGGGTTACGCGTCAAATCAACTGCTGAAGCATCCGCTAAATATTCACGATTTCTCGAAACAGCCAATTGTACAAATTGACCCGCAATCGGGGCTAAAATAATAAAAATCAATGCAACGATCATGAGAATCGGATTTGATTTTCGGTCCCCACCACCTCTCCTGCCTCCGCCAAAAAACAACATGCGTGAGCCAAACTGGGCGATAAGGACAATAACGCCAACCAGCGCAATACAAATCGTCATCAATCGAATATCATAATTACGTATATGAGAGATTTCATGCGCTGCCACACCTGATAATTCCTCACGATTTAATTTTTCCAAGAGTCCGGTTGTAAATGCTACTGAACCTTTTTCTGGCTTTATTCCTGTCGCAAAAGCATTCGGTGCAGGATCATTCACGACATAAACATCCGGCATGGGGATTCGCGCAGCTATGGATAGCTCTTCGACCACATTATAGAGCTCAGGGTAATCTTCCGGCTTTATCTGTTTGGCACCAGCCATACGAAGGACCTGAGAATTCGCAGTCATATAGGTAATTGGAACATAAAATGCTAGTATAATAAGCGTAATAATAATTCCCGATATGGGTGCACCATTGAATAAATAACCAATTGCCCACCCTATAACCAAAACAATCACACTAAATATAGTGACTAATAAAACCGTTTTACGTTTATTTTGTAAGATTTGTTGATAAAGCATAAGCGTCCCCCATTAAAACTCTACATTTGGAACTTCACGAACCTCTTCGGGAATGGTGAGCTGATCTTCTTTATGAAAATTAAACATACCAGCTATGATATTGGTTGGAAAGGACTCCCGTTTAATATTGTATTCCGCAACCGTTTTATTATATAACTGCCGTGCATAGGCCAACTTGTTTTCAGTTGTGGTCAGTTCCTCTTGCAGCTTTAAAAAGTTCTGATTTGCCTTTAAATCCGGATATGATTCTTTTAGTGCAAAAATTGACTTTAAAGCACCTTGAATTTGATTATCGGCTTCTATCCGTTCTTGTGGCGAACCGTTAACCAACTGACTACGCATCTCCACGACTTTCTCAAGTGTTTCACTCTCGTGCTTCGCATAGCCTTTCACCGTGTTCACCAGATTTGGGATTAAATCGTGACGCCGTTCTAATTGAACATTAATTTGACTCCATGATTCTTCTACCCAGTTGCGGAACTTGACCAATCCATTATATCCGCCAATAACCGCGATGATAAGTACGGCAATAATAACAATCACAACTATCATTGTAATCATCGTTTTCATCCTCTCTTCATTTCATTTAGTTTATTCCATGTCGTCTACATTTATTGTATTCAGAAGCTTGTCTTTTTATTTTACCATACCTTTGCACATAGCAAAAACAACAGCCTGTGTGCGACTTTTGCGCCTTAAAAAGCCATGTCTTTTCGATACAGTTATTCCCCCACCTAATTTTTTCGATGTCCCTATATTTTGAGATGAGGGTTTTACTACCCAACCCACTAACCTGCGATAAATTCAACGAAGTCCAATTGCATTCACTGGACCCCAAATGGTTAAATAAGATGCCTTTTCTGCCATGTATCTGGGTGAATATTTCATACCGCTTTCTAGCCAATACATGCCCAGACCAATCATTGCAGCAGCTACATAATGAGTAAAAAAATCTTTCGGCACGTGTGCATCTTTAAAATCCGGATGCATATGATCTAGCACTTCACTCATAAAATCTTGAATCTGACTTGCAACTTGATGCTGAAACGAGGGGACACCATTTTTCCCCATCATCACTTGGAAAAAATACGCATGTTCTGAAATATATTCAAACAGTCGAATATGAATTGGACTTGGCTCTCCCCCAGCGATAGTAAACTCCTCCCGATTCCGCGGTGCCACCGTTGTCACAAGATCCTGAAGTTCATTCTCTATACTTTTATCCAGCAAATCAAATTTATCCAAATAATGTTGATAAAATGTAGCACGATTGATTTCTGCACGGTCGGTTAAATCTCTTACGGTAATCGCGTCGAATCCCTTTTCATCAATTAAATTCAACAAAGCCGTTTTTAAAAGACTACGCGTTCTTTTTATACGTGGATCTAATCGTTTCTCCATAAAAACAATTCCCCCTCTATTGTTGTTTTTCCTCTACTTAACCATACAATTTCGTTAAAGGTGTTTTCTATGCAACAAATAAGCATTCATCATCGGTTGTGCCGGATCGTGGTGCCTTCTATACTCAATAGTATAAGCAACATTGTGTTGTTTAAGCAAATATATATGGTAAGGGAGGAAACATCATGTCTCACATATTTAACAACAAAAAAATCTGGATCGGTATAATCGCACCAATCTTTGTGCAACTTGTGATTCTTTTTATTTTTATTCCAGCAATCAAAGGTATGGAAAGCAATGTTGAGGAACTTTCGATTGCTGTTGTGAATGAAGATGATCAGATGGGCCCACAAATTGCCAAACAGCTAAAGGAAAATCTACCTTTTAAGACGGTAGATGCATCGAACAAACATCAAGCAATAGAGGAAATGGATGCAGGTACTTATCAGATGTTAATTAGCATACCTGCTTCATTCACTAGCGATATGCAATCATCTACACCTGAAATCGACTTCGTTATTAATCAAGCGGTGCCACCAACTGTAAAATCTTCCATGAATCAAGTTGCAGACCAAATTACAACAACGATGAACAATCAACTTTATGAAGTAAAAAAACAAAATGTACAGGATACGATTACAAACAAACTCACTAAGCACTCCGACGAACAATTGAATGAGATGATTAGCACTATTTTCGAGGAGCTGGATGTGCATGTATTGGATGGAAAGATTAAAAAAGTTCACGATGTCGATGGGATGATTAGTTCCGTACTTCCTTTAGCGCTGTTTATATCAACATTTATTAGTGCGATGCTGATGGTTATGATCCACGCTCCCGTTTTTCAACGGAGAAATAATAGCTGGTTCTCTTTTATGCAACATCAATGCTTGAATGTGGTAGCTACGATCATTTTTCCAATAGCCGCCTGGATCATCATTCGCGCATTTGATATTGAAATCACGTTGTCTTTATCTTCATTTTGGTTATTTTTAAGTCTTACTTTTTGGACATTTACTTTATTAGCACAAACGTTTATTTATCTCTTTGGACTAGCTGGACAAGGAATCAACGCAATCCTGACGCTCACACAAGCAGTATCCAGTGGTGTCATTATTCCAATTACCGTACTCCCAGGTTTTTATAAATGGATAAGTGATTATTTGCCAGGCTCCTATTATAGTGAAGGAATCTACAGCATCATATTTGGTGGTTCATCATTGTTATCACCTAGCGTAACTTTATTAATATTTTCAATCCTATTTTTAACAGCGACGAGTGTCATCGTATGGATCAAGGACACGATGAAAACGAGTAATGCCTAATTTAAAAATGTTCACTGCACCCACGATTCATTGACAGACTAATTGATCAGCCTTATAATAGCACTAACTAAAAAGCGGAAGGGTGAGCCAAGCGAATGAAGTACTAATCCTATTTTTTGAAAACAATCGAAGAAAGTGCATTTTAAAACAGATTAAAGCTGTTTTTCGCGTGCCTTTTTATCGGATATTTTTCAGAATAGGATTGGTTTTACAGGCTTGGCTAAAGGGGGAGAAGTCTCTCTTTTTGCTATACCCTTTGAGCCTCCTATTCTGAAAAGGAATAGGAGGCATTTTTGTGTCTCTTTCCAACATGACATGAAATGGGGATGAGTGTATGACTTTATTAGAAGCAAGTCAGTTACAGGTGTATGTCAAAGATCGCTTATTAATGGATATCAAGCACTTGGATATACAAGATGGTGATCGAATCGGGTTAGTTGGTCGAAATGGAAGCGGGAAAACTACATTATTGGAGTTACTAGTGGGAAAGCGTACCGCAGACGAAGGCAGTATCGTTTCTGATGCTACTTGTGAATTACTGCCACAGTTAAAAAATACAAACACAACAAAAAGCGGTGGCGAGGTAACCCAAGACTATATCAATCAGTCTCTTGCAAAAAAGTCGGATATATTACTTGCCGATGAACCGACGACAAACCTGGATACAGCCAATATAGAAAAACTGGAAAAGCAACTACAAAGATGGCAAGGCGCCTTTGTGATTGTTTCCCATGACCGTGCTTTTCTTGATTCACTATGTACAAAAATATGGGAATTGGATGAAGGTGAATTACTGGAATATAAAGGTAACTATTCTGATTATGCTGCACAAAAAGAACTGGAACACAGACAACAGGAAAATGCGTATGAACAGTATGAAAAAAAGAAAAGTCAGCTGAAACATGCATTGGAATTAAAAGAGAAAAAAGCGCAACGCGCCACGAAGGAGCCGAAAAATGTTGGTGCATCGGAAGCAAATGCAAAAGGTGCAAAGCCTTATTATGCGAATAAGCAAAAGAAACTTCGTCAAGCAGCAAAGGCGATTGAAACGCGCCTGGAAAAATTAGATAACGTGGAGAAAATAAAAGAACCGTCACCAGTCAGGATGACCTTACCAAACGAAGAGACATTAAGAGGACGCATCATACTTCGATTAAATGATGTTACAGGATTAGCGGGTGACCGCCTCCTTTGGCATACAATGAATATCGAGGTCAAAAGCGGAGATAAAATAGCAATCACTGGAAACAACGGCAGCGGAAAGACAACACTATTAAGGATGATCATGGATGAATCAACCGGCGTAACTGTCTCCCCTGCGGTCAAAATCGGTTATTTTAGCCAAAATCTAGATGTGCTTGATGTTAATCAAACCATTTTGGAAAATGTAAGCAGCTCGTCCAACCAGGATGAAACGCTCATCCGAACAGTTCTAGCACGATTGCGCTTCTTTCAGGATGATGTGCACAAAAAAGTGGCTGTGTTAAGTGGTGGCGAACGTGTGAAAGTAGCCTTTGCCAAGCTATTTGTCAGCGATATTAATACATTGCTTTTGGATGAACCAACAAACTTTCTCGACATCGATGCACTGGAGGCTTTAGAGGAACTGCTCAGAGACTATGAAGGAACAATTCTGCTTGTCTCCCACGATCGCCGTTTTATAGAAAGGATAGCGAATCGGATCTTCACGGTCGAAAAAAATAAAATACAAGTATTTAATGGGACGTATGAAGCGTACAAACAATACGAACCCCAAAGCCAGGATCCATTAGAGGATGATTTGCGCTTACTGGAAACAAAAATAACAGCAGTTCTAAGCCAGCTTAGTATCGAACCCTCCCCAGAACTGGACCTAGAATTTCAACGGCTCATAGCCAAGAAAAGAGAACTAGAATAAACGGGGACTGTCCCCCACCGCTTTAGCACTTTAGCGTAGTGGGGGACTGTCCCCAAATTTGACTTCTTCCTTAGCGCGTTATATAATAGTCTTAATTCAGAATAACTTAATTCAGAATATAAAGGAGGCGATCCAATGAATGAAAATTTTTCTCTGAAAGCTTTTGTCGTTTTAATGAAAGCATCCAAAACAGTAGAAGACCAAGTGAAAAAGGATATCAGTAGCTATGATATGAAGACTTCCGAATTCACGGTTTTAGAAGCCTTATACCACAAAGGGAAGCAAACTGTAAGGGAAATTTCCAATGCCGTACTGATTAATATTGGATCCATCACTTATGTCATAGATAAACTAGAAGCAAAAGGCTTGTTGGAACGAAGTAATTGTAAAGATGACCGCAGGGTTATCTATATTCAAATCACAGATCAGGGAACACAGCTGATGGATGAGATCTTCCCCAAGCATCAAAAGGTAATTGAAAATATATTCGCAAATATAAATACCCAAGAAAAGGAATTCCTTATTGACATCCTGAAAAAAGTTGGTACAACAAAATCAATTTAAAAGGAGAAAAACAAAATGAAACAAACAGCCGGTATTCACCATATTACAGCAATCGTTGGTCATCCACAGGAAAACGTTGATTTTTACGCAGGTGTTTTAGGCTTAAGAATG
Organism: Virgibacillus halotolerans; assembly: GCF_016908515.1. Lineage (GTDB taxonomy): Bacteria > Bacillota > Bacilli > Bacillales > Amphibacillaceae > Virgibacillus_M > Virgibacillus_M halotolerans. The sequence continues at coordinate 184,392 of NZ_JAFBEA010000003.1, read as the reverse complement.
GTTAAACAAACAGTAAACTTTGATGATCCAGGTACCTACCATCTTTATTTTGGAAATGAGGGAGGTAAACCCGGAACAATTATTACTTTCTTTCCTTGGGCAGATGCATATCAAGGGAAAATTGGAGATGGCCAAGTGGGCGTGACAACTTATGTTGTTCCAGTTGGTGCCATATCATTTTGGGAAAAAAGACTAAAGCAATTCCATATTGATTTTAATAAAACGGACCGCTTTGGCGAAACCTATTTATCTTTCAACGATCCACATGGCTTACAATTGGAAATAGTTGAAAGAGAAACAGGCGAACAAAACACATGGGAGTTCGGCAATGTGACACCAGATGTTGCTATTAAAGGATTTGGCGGCGCTATTTTATTATCATCCCAGCCCGCTAAAACAGCCCATTTGCTTAAAGAAGTAATGGGATTTGAAAAGATCAGTGAGGAGAATGGTTTGATCCGCTTTAAATCCTATGGAGATGTCGGAAATATTGTTGATGTGAAAGCAACACCTAGTGGACGCGGACAAATGGGCGTTGGCACTGTCCATCACATCGCGTTTCGCGCAACAGATGATGAGGACCAATTGGACTGGCAGCAATATGTTGGTAGTAAGGGTTATGGCGTAACGCCAGTTAAGGATAGAAATTATTTTAATGCCATTTATTTTAGAGAGCATGGAGAAATTCTATTTGAAATTGCCACAGACCCACCAGGATTTGCGCATGATGAATCAAAGGAAACAATGGGCAAAAGCCTGAAATTGCCTGAGCAATATGAAAAACACCGCGAACAGCTGGAAAATGTACTGAATCCTATCGAAGTAAGAGAATTAGATGAATAAATGAGGTGAAACAAAAATGCTATCCTTTGATCCAACAATCAATACGGAACGAGAAAACTATAAACTGTTAATTGGTAGTATTGTACCAAGGCCAATTGCATTTGTAACGAGTGTTACTAAAGATGGGACAATTAACGCTGCACCTTTTAGTTATTTCAATGTGGTATCCTCCAATCCACCAATGGTTTCCATCGCGATCCAACGGAACAACGGCGTTCCTAAAGATACGGCACAAAACATCATCGAAAATAAGGAGTTTGTTGTCCACATCGTTGACGAGCAAAATGTGGAAGAGGTTAACGCTACAGCCGCATCCCTTCCACCTGAGGAAAGTGAAATCAAACGCACAAACCTATCGCTTGTCGATAGCGAAAGTATTTCTGTTCCTGGAGTGAAAGAAGCCAAAGTACGCTTTGAATGTACATTAGAGCAGGCAATCACATTAGACAATGATGGAGAAACCGTAACAGACCTCCTAATTGGAAAAGTTGTTCACTACCATATCGATGAACAAATATATGAGAATGGAAAAATAAACCATCATACTTTAGGAGCTGTTAGCCGCCTAGCCGGATCCGATTACGCAAAAATCGGTAACACATTTTCAATCGAACGACCAAAATAAGGAAGGGGAAAAAATTCATGAAACATATTTTTCAAAAAGGCAATGACGCAAGCAAACCAACATTATTATTACTACACGGCACAGGTGGGACAGAGCAGGACCTTTTACCGCTTGCAGAACAAATAGACGCAGATGCAAATGTACTCAGTGTGCGCGGAAATGTGCTAGAAAACGGTATGCCACGTTACTTCAGAAGACTAGCTGAAGGTGTATTTGATGAAGAAGACCTCATCTTCCGCACGAAGGAATTAAATGAATTTCTAGATGAGGCGGCTGAAAAATATAGTTTTGACCGTGATAACGTGATAGCAATTGGCTATTCCAACGGTGCAAATATTGCTGCAAGCCTCTTGTTCCATTATCAGAATGCATTAAAAGGAGCGATCCTACACCACCCAATGGTTCCTAGGAAAGGCATTGACTTACCTGATCTTATAGGAAAAAATATATTCATTGCTGCAGGTACCAACGATCCAATTTGTCCGGCACAGGAGTCAGAAGACCTTCATGCCCTATTAGAAAAGGCAGGCGCTGATGTGGTACTTCACTGGGAAAACATGGGGCATCAATTAAACTTGGGTGAAATAAAAGCGGCTGGAAAATGGTATCAAGAAATATAATTTTAAAAGGACCATGCTGCATAATTTTTGCAGCATAGTCCTTTTTTATATTTAAGACCTTTTACGTAATAGACTAATTAATGCGAGTAACAACGCTAAACTTGCAATACTGATTGGAATCCAATTCGATGATGTAGATGCAGCGTCATCTTCACTTTTCTGTGTGGGCTCATCTGCCTCACTATCTTCATGATCTGCCCCATGTCCATGAGGTGCAACTGTATCTCCCTCTACAATCTCAGTTACAGAAGCCGGCTCATCAGAATCAGGTGCTCCAACCCATTCCACAACAGAGTCATCTTCATAAGTCTGCAAAGCCTTCCAGCTTACTTCTGTTGGTTCAGATGGATTGGCTCCAATGAAGGAAATCTCGATAAATTCATTCGGTTTAATGCCCCCATCCTTTGCGGTCCAAACAACGGAAGTAATACGTCCGTCATCATCTTCTTCCAACTCATAATCCCATGATTCCATTGGCAACACAGAAACTAAATCGACGCCATCTGGAACTTCTAATTCTAAGCCTGTCGTGTTGACGTCCTTCTCTACTGGCATACGAATCGTATATTTTTCGTACGCATTTGTCGTACTTTCTGACGGATTCACTGTGACATGTGCCTCCGCAACCGTAGCGACAGAAAAAAGCAAACCAATAGCGAATAATAATGACATTCCAATTCTCATATTGAACATGGTATGTTCCTCCTTTAATTCCCTCTATCATTTATTTTTATTGTTTCAATTTCCTGTACCAGTAACAAATATACTATCTTTCCACTCTTTTGATTCACCATTAGGATATTCTGCATGAATCACAAACTCCCAGCTACCCGACATGGAGAAATTCAGTTTAGCTTGGTAATCGCCGGAATCCGTTGGTTCTGCTGTAGCAGGCTTTGCTCCCATACCATGTTCGGGCATGGACAAGTCAATTGTCACTTGGTCCGGCATATCACCATCTTCGTCCGGGAGTTTCATTGTCATTTGTTGCTCACCTTGCTGCAGATTGTTAATTACTACCTCAGCTTGGACATTGCCTGATGAGAGAATATCTACGTATGACTTAACCGGTAGTGGATAAGATGATTGGCTCATCCAAACACCAAATAAAATAATAACCAGTCCTGCGATCCACTCTATTCGAATCAACCTTGGCGTTGAAAAGATCTGCTGCTTCCGCCATTTTAATGTCTGGAACAAAGCAATGCTTAGCATGAGCACGGTTAGAATAACTTTAACAAGCAGCATCGTACTCCAGTTTCCCCAATCCGTAAAGACTGCAGTCCATCCAGTCTGGAGATAAACCATGATAATCCCGCTAACAACAACCAAACCTGATGCTATCGCTACATGTGTTACAAAAAAGCCTCGAAATCCCGTTGTCGGCATATCCCTTTTCTGTTTCCGATTATGTATAAGTACCAGAATCAGATAGCATAAGGCCCCGAGCCACAAAGCAATAGCCAGTTGATGAAAGATCCTCGGAATCAGTGCAATATAAGGGTGTTCCATGCTCCATACATGTCCGCCAAAGGACGGAACAGCAGCTAGCATCATCCACATGAACAAATACCATCCACGAACCATTCCTGGAATAAACAGTAAAATGACTAAAAATAACTGAACAAATAACATGATAACAAACGGAAAGTTAAATAATAAATCCCATCTGCCACCGGTTATCGTCTGTATTAATCCTGACGGAAGTGTAAACGCATAGGCAGCCAGTTCTGCTAATGTGCCCACGATTAAAATAATAGCCAGGATACTACGTCCTTTGCTAAAAACAGTTTTAATACCAGGCAAACCACGTCTCTCAGCAAACCAAGAGAACCAATACAAACCAGCCCCAAGCAGTAATAATCCTTCTACGATGGTACGAGCAATAACAAGAAATGAAGGATTGTCTTTCCCCTTATCAGCAGGTTGAATTGCTCCCTCTGTCGCCTCACCTACCGCGAATATGTAAGATCCATTTACTGGATGACCATCTAAGGAAACAATATCCCATTTGACGGTGTATGTACCCTGATCCAACTCAGGCATCGGCACTTCCAAATCCTTGGACCGCTCATGCTCCCCTTTTGGATTTTCGATTAAAATGGGACTTCCATTCCAGTCATAAACCGTAATTGTTGCCAAATCGTACTCAACAGGCTCATTAAAATGAAGTATTAACGAAGACGGGGAGGAATCTAACACTTGCCCATTTCCCGGAACAGACTCCAGTAAACTCGAATGCGCTTCAGCAACTGGCGTCCAAACGAATAAGAGACATAAACCAATAAGTAGCAACATCATAGCCTGGACTGCTAATTTATTATGTATCGTTTTCATTTCATACTTATTTGTCTCCGCATTTATTGAACAAAGCCCACTCTCCCGCTCTCTTTCAGCACGCAGCACCTATATCTCCCCCCTTCCTTCACTATAATCCTTTAACATATTCTTTATGACATTATGTTATTCACTAACAATATTTAACATATTACAACACAAGTATAGCATCTTTCCTTATACTTTCAATGAAATAGTTATGATAAATCTGTGACTTTTTGCAGTATAGTATGATCCTATCCAGTTAAATAAAGGGACCCTGTTGCATAGGGAACACACGACACGGTCTCTTGTTAACTTTGTAAAATCGTATATACAAGGTCAGTAACACCTACATTTATCAATACACATCCTTTCATCATATCGCTGTAGTCACCGATATTGAAATTCCAACCTATTATACTTTTTAAAGCAACTTCCTATTCCAACTGTTTTGTATTATACTAGTCTATGGCTTTCAGATAGACGTGGTTCGTAAGCCTCCCACGCAAAAAAACTAAGGAGAGAATGATAATGCATATAAAAACACTGGTTACCAATGCGCTGATAGCAGCATTGTATATTACTGTTTCACTGATTGGTGAACCGCTCATGTTTTCAAATATCCAATTTCGGATTCCAGAAATGTTTAACCATCTGGTTGTCTTTAACAAAAAGTACTTTTTCGGAATCATACTTGGCGTGCTAATCACGAATCTTTTTTCGCCGTTAGGTATGCTTGATCTGATCTTTGGCGTGGCACAGTCGGTTATTTCTTTATTGATCATTATATTACTGGCGCGATATATTAAAAATACGATCGCACTAATGACCGCCGGCACACTGGTCTTTACATTTAATATGTTCATCATTGCATATGAGTTGAATTTAGCCTTTAAATTACCTTTTCTTTTCACTTGGCTAACAACTGCCGTGGGTGAGTTTACCATCATGGCAATTGGCATTCCGATTATGTATGCTTTGAATAAGCGACTAAAATTTAATAAGCTTGTTTAACTAGAAGATGCTCCATTTTATGGGCATCTTTTTTTATTTATCAGATAACAATGATATGCTGAAAGAAAAGAAAGGGTGACCTATCATGATCGTTAGAGAACATTCCAACACATTTATCGTGATCGAACAGGATAATCACGCACATATTTCAGCAGAGATCATCAATAATTTTCGTGAAGATTTTCTCAATGGAAAGGCGTTTCGGAAGTCCGTCATGTACGCCATTTACATGCATGATTTTGGCTGGAAGGCATTTGACACACAACCTTTTTGGAACGACGAAAAGCAAGCGCCCTATACTTTTATTGATTTCCCGACACCAGCAAAGGTCGTACTCTACCAGCATGGCATTGATGTGGTGGAACAACAGGATGCTTATGCGGCATTGTTATGCAGCGAGCATTACACAAGATTCCTACTGCATGATAATGCGAACGAATCACAAGCATTTGTTAAACAGGAAAAAGAGCGTCAGCAACGGATCATTGCAGCTTTTCCAGATTTTGACCAACAGGCATTTGATTTTCACTATGGTCTACTGCAGCTTTGTGACAACTTGTCATTGTATCTTTGTTTGAATGAACCTAACGTTGCAAAGGGTAATGTGCATCCATTCTTTCGTGATGGCATCTCTCTTTCTCCTGCACTGCATGTTTTTAGTCAAAGTAAAATGCAACTCAGCTGGCTGAATGAGGAAACAATCAAAATGAATGAATCCCCTTTATTAAATGATTTAACCATTAAACTCAAACAGAAAAGTGTACGGAAAGAAAGGATCTTCGACGAAGGCCTAATTAAGGCTTATCAGTCAGCTCCATTACAAACGGTTCCTATCCATTTGCTTGCTAATAAGTAACCTCGTAATTTTCACTTTTTTAGTGAGTTTTGTTGCTTTTTAATTCTTGCAGTTGATAGAAACTGTGACGTAACATATCATCGCTCTGGAAACACACTACGCTGATATTGTGTTTTGTAACTTCATCACAAAGTCTATAACCTGCGACGTAAGGGTATGTTGATTTCCGCTGTGGGCAGTCGCTTTCCGCGGGCAACGCTTCAACTTCCTCGGAAGCAAAACCGCTTCCTGCGGGATTTTCAGCTGTTGCTTTTCCCGCTGGAGTCGACTGCCCTCCGCTCCAATCAACCATCATAAAAGTAGATAGCTAATGTTTGATATATTTAAATAATTAAATCTTCTCAATAGGATGAACCTTTGGTGCAGACCAAACTTTTATAAAACAGTCTTAATTTAAAAAAACACCGTGCAGCATATGCTACACGGTGTTTTTTTATTTACTTTTCAATTCCGCCTGTAAATCATTTAATGCCTTGTTCAGCTCTTCCATCATGACGTCCATTGCTTCCTTTTTCGGAAGATCTTCCGGCAAATAAAGTGGTGTACCATAAATAATACGTGGTTTCACCCGTTTGAGGAGATCTTTGAAATTATTTGGCCCCACATAAGCAACTGGTAAAATTGGCGCTTTGGAACTGCTGGCGATCGTAACGGCACCCCTTTTCAATGGAACTTCTTCACTCGTTCTCGTTCCGCTTGGGAAAATACCTACTATTTTACCCTCTTTCAGTAATTTCCTTGGAACTTTTATCGTGCTTGGTCCGGGATTCTCCCGATCCACCGGGAATGCATTCAACTTCTGCATCAACCATTTAAGCGGGCGGGATTGAAATAACTCTTTTTTTGCCATGTAATGGATTTTCATCGGCAGCACGGAAACACCGAGCCATAATATATCAACCCAGCCTGTGTGCGTGCAAGCGATAACGAACCCGCCTGATTGTGGTATATTTTCCTTTCGGTATCTATTTATGCTACCAAATAAGTTTAAAAAGATTTTTACAACATTGGCTGAAAAAGTATACATACATTCATCTCCTATATTAGAACACTTGGCATTTGCCAATCCTTTGATATAAAATTTATATTTCCGCCCAGAGCAAAAGTGATTCCATCTTACTGTTTATATTATTTTACCACAATGTATTATGAGCTGGTACTAATTTATGTATAAATAGATTTTTCTGTCCATTCTGGATAATCGAAACAGCTCCTAGGCATTCTCCTCTATTATCACTTGTATTTTCTTCACAATCAATGAGATAATGGATCATATTCCCAATTTATCTGACAAGAAATGAGTGTAATAGACAATGGCTAAAAATTTTAAAATCCAACAACCCAAAATGCCGCACCATTTACCTGAATTAGCGTTTCAACTTACAGAAGAAGATCCCTATTATAGCGGTGCATTGATAAAGGATTGCTTTATTTCTGCAGAAACAGCAAATCGATTGGTGTTTGATCAAGTTACTTTTAAAAATGTTATATTTGAAGAAGTATCTTTTTCAAATATCGAATTAACCGATGTCATCTTTGACCATTGTGATTTATCCAATGCTGACTTTGGCGCTGGCATCATTCACAGGGTAGAATTCCAAGAATGCAAAATGCTAGGGATTAATCTTTCTGAAGCAACGCTTGGGAATGTTTTATTTAATGGCTGTCATGCCAATTTGAGTGCTTTTGGATTCGCAAAACTAAAGCAAGTGAAATTCATCGAGTGCTCACTTGAAAATAGCGATTTTTACGAATGCACCTTTCAAAAATTACAATTTGATAAGTGCGCGATTAATGAAGCTAACTTCGCGAATACACCTTTAAAAGGAATCGATTTAAGCAACTGTATTTTTGAGCAGTTAAACGTTACATGGATGGATTTGAAGGGATGCGAAGTTTCTTCCGATCAGGCAATTGGCTTTTCCCGGTTATTGGGTTTGATCATTAAAGAATAACTTGTAAAGGAGTGCACCTTATGAAGCAACCTACCCGTTTTATCAAGTTTCTGGGCGGTCGCGATCTAATCTTCGTCTTAACCGCACTAATCTTTATTGGTATCACCATTTTTATTTTCAATAAGGTTTCTTTTATTTTTCATCCGATTATTGTGATCTTCTCCACCATCTCAGCACCAATAATCATTGGATTCATTGTCTATTATATCATGAATCCAATTGTCAATCTGCTGGAAAAGTTGCATATTAAGCGGATATGGGGGATCGTCATTATTATCCTGGGTATCGGAGGACTAATAACTGGTCTTGTATTTCTGATCGCACCTTCTATAGAAAAGCAGATCAATGATTTGATTGTTGAAATTCCCATCTATTTGCAACAATTGGGAGATAGGATAGAGGCGTTGATGAATAATTCCTTTTTAAGCTCTTATTATGACGAAGGATATAAATGGGTTACATCAACCATGAGTGATTTGCCAAATTCGATAAACAATTATATAGGCGGTGCTTACGAAGGTGTCATGAGTGTTGCCAGTACGCTGACCAATGTCATTGTTGCGCTATTCACCTTTCCATTTGTACTTTTCTTCTTGTTAAAAGATAGTGCTAAATTCAAAGATTATTGCTTAGGCTTGGTACCACCCAAATTTAGAAATGACACAGAGCACATCCTGAAAAACATGGACGTGCAAGTAGGTTCTTATATTCGTGGCCAGATCTTCGTTGCCACTTGTATCGGTGTTCTTTTATATCTTGGATACCTGATTATCGGGCTGGATTATGCCATCACACTGGCAATAATAGCTGCCATAACCAACGTTGTTCCCTACCTTGGTCCAGTCATTGCTATTTCGCCAGCGATTATTATTGCTTTAGTAGACTCACCATTTATGCTCGTAAAATTAGCTATTGTCTGGGCAGTTGTACAATTTTCTGAAGGTCATTTTATTTCACCAAATATCATGGGCCACACGATGAAGATCCATCCGTTAACCATTATGTTTACACTACTTATAGGCGGAAATTTATTCGGGATCCTTGGTGTCATTCTCGGTATTCCTGGTTATGCGATAATAAAAGTCATTGTCGTATATTTATATGGAAAGTTCAAGCAACGTTATAACCGGTACTATGGAGAAGATGCTGGGTCTTATCAAATAGACGATTCCGCTGATAATTAGAAAAAAGGTTAGGACAAGCTATAAAGGCTTGTCCTGACCTTTTTTTAATAGGAAATCGTAAAACCGTTTAAATCCAAAGGTGATTCGTCTTCGATTGACAAAAAGACCGTCTGGACGGTATAGTATACTAAAAGACCATCTAGACGGTTTTGTTAGGAGTGAAACATATGAAATCAAAATCTGCAATCAAGCGGCAGCATATCTTAAAATCTGCAACAGTATTCATTCTCGAAAATAATTTTAATAAACTAACGCTAGATGCCGTTGCAAAACAAGCAGGTATTAGTAAAGGTGGTCTATTGTACCACTTTCCAAATAAAGAGGCATTATTAATGGGATTAACGCAGTATACTTTCGAAGAATTTACTATACTAACCGAAGCGCATGCTAAGGAGGATCCTGTAGAGAAAGGTAAATGGAGTCGTGCATATATTGAAGCGGTCAAATGGGATTTGGAAAATAACGCTGCGTTAAATGTGGGGATAATGGCCGCTTCTACATTAGACCCAAAACTCTCAGAAAGTATGTCCCATGGTTATCAGCATATACAAAGCAAAATGGAAAAAGATAGTATAGATTCTGAAACAGTGGCTATTATTCGCTTAGCTATAGATGGCCTTTATTACGCAGAACTATTTAATATAGCACCATTGGATGAAAAGTCACGTGAAAAGGTAATCCAGCAATTGATCAATATGACGAAGTAGGAGGAATACACCTTGAGTCCATACATGATTTTAGCAATAGCCATCGTTGGTGAAGTATTTGGTAATTCAATGCTGAACGTATCCAACGGATTTAAAAGGTTATTCCCTTCCATCGGTGTAGTAATTGGTATGGGGATCGCTTTTTATGGTTTATCTTTATCGCTTAAAACAATACCACTGGGCATGGCCTATGCTATTTGGGCAGGCTTAGGCACTGCTTTAACGGCATTAGTTGGTGTTATCATCTATAAAGAAAAGTTTAACCTGAAAAATTTTGCGGGTATCATCCTGATCATTGCTGGTGTTGTTGTTTTACAACTTTCGGGAAGTGCTGTTCATTAATCCTTAAGGAATTGGAGGTAATCGCGTGAAAGGTTATATCGCTTTAGGAATATCCATTATAAGTGAAGTGTTTGGTACAACAATGCTTAAACTGTCAGAAGGATTTACAAATTTGTTCCCTTCTATTGGTGTCATCGTCGGTTTTGGCTTAGCATACTATTGCTTATCATTATGCCTTAAAACAGTTCCGCTAAGTTTAGCTTACGGTATTTGGGCAGGAATAGGTACCGCTTTAACAGCATTAATTGGTGTACTTTTATGGCAGGATCCATTTAGTATTATTACATTGGCTGGTTTAGCATTAATTATTGGTGGGGTAGCGTTACTAAATGCTTCTAATCGTCCAAAAAAAGTAACGGAACCATTAAGCTAATCGTTTGATGGTTTCTAAATGCCTTCCTCCTATAAACCATTTCTTATTTCACAACAGTGATGCATAGACATAGTAGGAACTATCTTTTTCTCGCGGATCATCTTTGTACTTCTATTAACGCCCCCCTAAAGTATCTTGTCTTCCTTTATTCAACACTCAAATGTAAAAAACCTTTGTTTTAAATACTTATTCACTGAAATATTAAAGCAGGCATTATTTTATCTTTTTCGGGCAACTTAAACATAGAAATCACTATGTTTAATTGGAGGATCAATAATGGACAAAGATCAAACAAATATCGAAAATGAGGACACATTAACAACGAGACAAGGTCACCCCGTTACAAATAATCAGAACATCCGAACCGTTGGAAATCGAGGACCGGCAACACTCGAGAACTATGATTTCATTGAGAAAATCAGTCATTTTGACCGCGAAAAAGTTCCGGAACGAATTGTTCATGCGCGCGGAGCCGGTGCACATGGCTATTTTGAATCCTATGGGACTGCCGGTGAAGATCCAGTATCCAAATATACAAGAGCGAAAGTTTTTCAGGAAAAAGGAAAACAGACACCTGTATTTGTTCGTTTTTCAACGGTTGTACATGGTATGCATTCTCCTGAAACACTTCGTGACCCGCGGGGATTTGCTGTAAAGTTTTATACAGAAGATGGAAACTGGGATTTAGTCGGAAATAATATAAAAATCTTTTTTATTCGTGATGCGATGAAATTTCCGGATATGATTCACGCCTTTAGACCAGATCCTGTTACAAATATACAGGACAGCCAACGCTTCTTTGACTTTTGCTCCAATTCTCCGGAGTCATTCCACATGGTGACGTTTATCTATTCACCATGGGGTATTCCAGCAAATTATCGAATGATGCAAGGATCCGGCGTAAACACATATAAATGGGTCAATAAAGACGGGGAATCTGTTTTGGTTAAATATCACTGGGAACCAAAACAAGGGATTAAAAACTTAACCCAGGAAGATGCGAACGAGATTCAAGCAACTAATTTTAACCACGCGACACAGGATTTGTATGATGCAATTGAGCAAGGAGATTATCCGGAATGGGAGCTGTTTGTGCAAATAATGAGTGATGATGAGCATCCTGAATTGGACTTCGACCCACTAGACGATACGAAGCTATGGCCAGAAGACCAATTCCCATGGCTACCCGTTGGTAAAATGGTGTTAAACAAAAACCCAGAAAATTACCATATGGAAGTGGAACAGTCAGCATTTGGCACAGGGGTTCTTGTAGATGGTCTTGACTTTTCCGATGATAAAATGCTGCAAGGGCGGACATTCTCCTATTCAGATACACAGCGCTACCGCGTAGGAGGTAATTATTTACAACTGCCAATTAATGCGGCAAAAAAGCGGGTTGCAACCAATCAAGAAGGCGGCGCTATGCGATATGAGAATGATAAATCACCAAACCAAAACCCGCACGTTAATTATGAACCATCCAGTTTAGGAGGTTTAGAAGAGGCCAAGCAAACCGGAAAGGAATACACACCCAAGATCGAAGGTAATCTGGTTCGCGAATCCATTGAACGGAACAATAATACAAAGCAAGCGGGTGAAACATTTCGTTCCTTTAAAGACTGGGAAAAAGATGAATTAATTAAAAATCTAGTTGGTGATGTTTCTGAGTGCGAACAAGTCATCCAGGATAACATGATCACGTTAGCCGAAGCGGCAGATGAGGAATACGGTCGCCGTCTGCGGGAAGGACTCGCAAATGCAGTCAAAGATGGCTCAAGTAAAAACCCACTCGGAAATGAGCATAGCGAAAAGGCACCAGAACAAGCCATAGAAAAAGGACATGACGCTGAGCCTTATTAATCGTATAGAGGCCTCTTTCCAAGTGAAAGAGGCCTCTTCATCATAAAAGTTCACATACTAGCATATTATAATTGAGGGTCAGTCCCCCATTACACTATTGCTTTATCACTTTAGCGTGTTGGGGGACTGACCCCAAAAAGGAGGTTGATACATGCTTTCTATGTATATGCTTGTGAGTGGTGAATGGAATATGTCATTCCTGATAGGCCTAATGATCATAGCATGTTTATATGGAAGCCTTTTAAGAAGGTTTACAGCACTAAAGCTCTATCATAGACAGCCCATTTTTTTCTTTATTGGCCTATTACTTATTTACGTAACGATGGGAAGTCCCTTATCAACTATCAGTCATCTTTCATTCAGTTTCCATATGTTTTTCATGAGTATCCACTATTTTATAATTCCGCCACTACTTTTGCTAGGAATTCCTTATCCTTTTTTCCAACAGATGCAAAAGAAACCTTGGATCAAGAAATTATGCTTCCCATCAAATATAGCACTTTATACTTTCGCTTTATTGTTCTTCTCCTATCATCTGCAAATAACATTAAATCTTTTCTCACAATACCCGACAATTCATACAAGCTACATGCTCCTAATGTTTTACCTTTCATTTATCATCTGGTGGCCGCTCCTGTCCCCACACCAATATAGTAAAGTGGGCAAAAAAGCCTACGCGTTTAAAAGTAGTTTGTTGATTATGCCGGCATGCTTCTTTTTTATTTTCTCTGGAATATTGGGTGGCATTGGTAGCCTCCCGCTTCATACTGAACTTAATGCAACGCTATGTCTTCCTTCCAATTTTAGCCCATCAGATTTACTTCCATTTCCTTTCAACAGTAGAATCGATCAATCTGCAGCTGGGATACTGATGATTGGCATGCATAAATTTGGAATGGTCATTACGAAGCCCATGAAAAAGTAGCCTGATCCTTTTAATGAATCAGGCTACTTTCATCGCTTTTGCATATTGTTATTCCTCATCTGCGACTTTTACCAGCTGCTTCCCGATATTTTCACCGGAAAACAAACCAAGAAAAGCATCTGGTATGGCATGAAATCCTTCGTGAATCGTTTCTTCAAATTTCAGTTCACCTTTGGAAACAGCTCCCTCAAGTGCTTCATATGCCTCGTTATAGTGTGCTGCAAAATCTCCAACAAGCAAACCCTGCATTTTTACACGCGATTTAATTAAGAATTGCTGTACACGTAATCCAATATCTTTTTCCCCTTCTTCTAAATTATAAGAAGAGATAGAACCACATACAGGTACACGTGCAAACACATTCAGTAGCGGCCACACAGCATCTGAAATATCACCACCGACATTCTCGTAATAAACATCGATCCCGTTAGGACATGCCGCTTTTAACTGGCCGGCAACATTTCCTTTTTTATATTCAACTGCAGCATCATATCCTAGTGTCTCTGTAATGTGGGCTGCCTTTTTCTCAGACCCCACAATCCCTACAACATGCGCTCCCGCTCTTTTGGCCAGTTGTCCCGCAACCTGTCCGACAGCGCCTGCCGCTCCGGAAACAACAACCGTTTCACCCTTCTTGGGTTCACCAATATGCATCATACCAAAATAGGCAGTCAGCGCTGGCATTCCCAGTACACTAAGCGCATTGCTGGGGCTTAATCCGTTTGAACTGACCTTACGAACATTACTCGCTTCCACAACATTGTATTCTTGAAAATCAAGCGTTCCTGTCACAATGTCACCAATCGTAAATAGATCACTGTTTGATTTTACCACCTGGCCAACGACCGCTCCTGCTAATGCAGCTCCAACTTGAAAAGGCGCTGCATAGGAAGGTCCGTCTGACATTCTCCCTCGCATGTATGGGTCAACAGAAAGATAGAGGGTTTTCAGTAATAGCTCATCCTTCTTCGGTTCTGCAACTTCTACCTCTTTAAACGCAAAGGTTTGGTCGTTTGGAAGTCCATTTGGTCGCTCACGTAATATTAATTGCTCTTGTTTCATTTATATTTCCTCCCTGATCTTTTCTTTGTAATATCGAATATCGAACTGATTCAGTCATTTTTCATTCAAGTACCATCATACATTACTCTTTTCCGATATTCCTCTTATCCGAATAAGATAAACATAATTAACAGCAACCTAAAATGGATAGCTGTGATAATTTTGTCTGTTTTTCTTATATGACTATGCAAAGAAACATGATATTATATATAATTAGAGTTCTGCAGCTTTTCATCAGTTAAAATGAATAGTACATATAGAAAGAAGGTCAATAAATTGAGAACACGGAGATTATCTACGATGCCCTTTTTTATTATAGGGATTCTATTTTTAATATTATTTGGCACGATTGCCTGGGGCGTATTTTTTGAAAGTGGATGGGTTACTTCCTTTGATTTATCATGGATTGAGCGAATTCAAGGTTCTGTATCGGAAGGTAAAACATCTTTCATTATGAAAATAACTGAACTTGGAAATATGAAACTTGTTATTGTTTTAACAATTATTATTGCCATTGTCTTGTTTTTTAAGCGTAAGTATGCGGAAGGACTTTGGTTTGGTGGTACCATTCTTTTTTGCGCGGCCATCGGCGGAAAAATTCTAAAAAAGGTATTTGACCGGGATCGACCAGCATTTCTACAGCTCATCGAAAAGACAAACGAAAGCTTTCCCAGTGGACACGCAACCGCAACCACTATATTTTATGGTTTGATTGGATTAGTGCTTGTCCTTGCGGCAACTGAAGTATGGAAGAAATTTGTTGTCGGTTTTATCACCCTGGCGTGGATTGGGTTTATTTTAATCACACGTATTTATTTAGGGGTACACTTTCCAACAGACGTCATTGGTGGGTTTTTATATGGAATAGCGGCTATCCTCCTATCGATGGGTGTCTATCTCGTTGTCCAAGAGCCGCTTCGCAATTTGCTTAGAAAATTTAAATTAAACGACCAAAGCGAGACTTTTGAAAGATCAAGAGGCTAAAACTTTTAAAAGGCGCCTGTACTTAAGTACAGGCGCCTTTACGAAATTTGCGGCGAAAGACCATGGGGTTCACATCCGCATGTAATACGTTGTCCTTCGTCTTACGCAAATCAGCTCATCGCAAAGTTAAGTATAGCATTTTTCCCCTAAGAACACCATGCCTCTTTTTTCCTTATTAATTATTTTTGGTTTTTCCCTCTATGACTCACACCCGCAACAAAACCCTTCCACTCGTCTTCCTTTGTTCCACTGCTTCATGAGCTTCAGCAACCTCTGATAACGGATAAATATGATCAATCTTCAGCTTAAGTTCCTTGTTTTCCATCCATTTAACAAAATCATGTTGATATTCTGGCCAATGCTTCATATAAGGCAGACCATTGGTTCGTGTTAGAAAAATAGACCCTTTCTCTTGCAGTTTCATCAAATCAAATGGGGGCACATAGCCACTTGCTTGCCCAAACATAATGAAATATCCCCCAGGAGTAAGCGTATCGAGATTTGCTTCAAACGTATCCTTTCCTACTCCATCGTAAACAACATTTACACCTTTTTCTTCTGTTATGCGCTTGACCGCTTCTGCAATGTCCGTTTGTGAGGAAATAATCACTTCATCTGCTCCCCCATTTTCCCTTACGCACTTTGCCTTCTCTTCTGTTGATGTGACACCAATCACTTTTCCGCCACGAAGCTTGATCATCTGACAAATCAATAAGCCAAGCCCACCAGCAGCAGCCTGAACCAGGCACCAATCATTGGGTTGAACAAGATACGCCTTATTTGTAAATGCCCAAACTAGAAAACCTTGCAAGAAACCTGCTGCTGCGTCTTCCATACGAATTGAATCGGGAATAGGAATTAAACGCTGTGCTGGAAAAGTGATGTATGAAGCGTACGTACTGCCACCAGCACAAACAACGCGTTGACCAATCGTAGCCCCAGTGACCGCTGGGCCTATATCCTCGATAACACCAACACCCTGACTGCCTAAATCTGTAGGCAGTTCTTTTTCCTGCAATGATGCTGTTTGATAAAACTTCTGATTAACAAGATCGCCCCGCCGCTTCTGAATATCCAAAAAGTTCACCGATGCCAGTTCCATACGCACAAGTACTTCTCCCCGCCGTGGCGTTGGGATAGGCTGATCCTCCAGCTGGATGACATTCGGTGCACCATATTCATACATACGCGCTACTTTCCTCTTTTTGTTACTTGTCATAAACGTCCCTCCTCATTATTGTTTCCTGGAAACAATAATACAATAAAGGATCCTCTTTGTCAATTTGTTTCTCGGAAACAATAATGCATTCTAAGTTATGATATACTAATTTAAACAAGCAATGAAAGGGGATTTTCCCATGATTCGTCCACACAGCAAAGAGACTAATAACGATAAACAACCAGTAATCAAAGAGCTATTGGGTTTAAGTGCGAAATTGATACAGAAATGGGATACAGATGGCGATGATGAAGAAATACAGTGGATGATACAACATTGCAGCAATCCAGCGTTAAAAGCAATTTTACAAGAAATAACGGTTAGAATGCTGCATGTTCTTGAAGCGATCGGCCAATTAGAACCGGTAAATGGGATTACCATCTCTAATAAAATGAACATCCCTAAAGGAACGGTATCTAAAGCTACTCGGCGATTAATCGATAAACAACTAATCCAGTCATCTCCCCTTCCAAACAACAAAAAGGAAAGAATATTTCATACAACTGACTTGGGAAAGGAACTTTTTCATCTTCATCGTGAGCTGCATCAGGAAATCGAAAAAAATGTTATTCAATTTCTCAGCAAATATAAGCAAAGCGAATTAGATTTTCTGATGCGATTTTCCCAGGATATGCTGGAAACCTCCTGGGTTGATGTGACATCATTTAAAGATAATTAATATTCAGAGCCCAGACAGAACAATTTGAACATATTGTTCTGTCTGGATTTCTTATACTTTTTTCGTTCTACATTTAATCCGGTAAAAGCTAGTTGCACTTATCCGCACAGTAAAAATAAGCTTCCATTAGAGTTTTAATTTCACCTGTTTCATGAGCGGATACGTAAGCATCATACATACAACACCCAATACGCCTAACAAGTGAAGTAATAAATACTTATTTTCTAATATCCACTTCAATATTTTTCCCATGTCTCCTAGCGTAAACCAAAGAAATCCTAAAACTCCTAAGCCTAAAGTTATTCCTAAGGTCCATACATAACCAAAGCGATATAAAACAGCCGCAATAATGGTGCCTGTTCCAACGAAAAAGATACCAATAAGCATATCCACCCAGAAATAGGATATTGCATTTGATACCCCAAAAAAACTGGCAATGTGGTAAATATGCATTGTACTCTTCGTATGGTCTGTTATTAACTCGGATAATTGGAACAGTACATTATGAACAATCACCAGTGAA
The DNA here is from genome assembly GCF_016908515.1 of Virgibacillus halotolerans. Classification (GTDB taxonomy): domain Bacteria; phylum Bacillota; class Bacilli; order Bacillales; family Amphibacillaceae; genus Virgibacillus_M; species Virgibacillus_M halotolerans. The sequence goes on along the minus strand of NZ_JAFBEA010000003.1, from coordinate 166,302 downwards.
ATTATATATACTAGGTAGTTGATAATAAGACTGGTTAAATAATTGATACGCGTACCCCCAAGACCAATTGTTGATTTAAGAGCATCACCGAACATAAAAAACGGGGTGAATAGCAAGATGCCATAGATTGGTCCAGAAATAAAGGGATAAAAGTTATCTGGACCTACGTATAAGCCAACGCCATTATAGATGATTACTAACACTAGTGTAATAGCAGTAAATATATATAACTGCAGTTTTAAATCTTTAAATATGATTTTAATTGGGCCTTTTAAATGGTTCATGTCTATCACTCCTAAGAAGTTATGTTAACAAGAAAATCTTGCATTGATGCTTTTTCTAATTGAATGTTATTCTGCTCGCATGCTGCCTGCAATTCCTTTGTTAAGGCTACATTAACCATCACTTTGGATTGGCCCATCATATGCGTTGTTTCTAAAATATTCTCAGGATCCACTATGCTTTCAATATCTTCTATTTTCCCCATCATACTAACACCTTGTGTTTGAAAGTATTCAATTGGTTCATGGAATTGAACTATGTGATCAGAGATGATCATTAACTTTTCACAAAGTGGTTCAATTTCATTAATATGGTGTGAAGAAATTAAGATATAACGTGGATCCTTCTCGTAAGAATCTTTTAAAGCCTGAAAGAACTGTTTACGGGCATGCGCATCTAAACCGTTTGTTGGCTCATCAAAGATTGTCACTTTCGAATGACTCGCTAAACCAATGACAAGCTGAACCATCGTGTGCATCCCTTTAGAGAAGGAAGTAATTTTCTTTTTTCTGGGTAACTTGAATTGTTCAATCAGTGCATCCGCTTCTTCCTGTTTCCAATTTTCGTTGAAAAGGGAAGCAAAATGCAATGCATCTTTCACAGTCCAACTTTTCCCGAAATAATGATCCTCCCTTAAATAGCTAATGTTTTTGGTAATTACACTATTATTAAACGGATGTGCACCCAATACAGATAAGTTTCCTGATACCTCACGTTCTTGGCCGGATAACAGTTTCATTAATGTCGTCTTACCTGCTCCATTCCTACCCCATAGTCCAGTTATAACGGGGGCATCCTCATGGAAAGTTATGTTTTTTAAAACCAATTCATCTTTATACTTAAAATCAACGTTTCGAACATCAATAATTGTCATAGTACTCACTCACCTTTTTTATTACGTCATCTTTAGAAATATCTAATCGTTTTGCTTCTTTAACTAATGATTGAATATACGAATCAGAAAAGTCTTGCATTCTTTCCTGAATTAATTTGTCACGCGCATACTGAACAACAAAGATACCAATACCACGCCTTTTTTCCACAATTCCTTCATCCATTAAAATTCCGACTCCCTTTTGGGCAGTCGCCCTGTTAATGTGATAGAAATTTGATAATTCCGTAGTAGAGGGAATCTTTTCACCTTCTTTGATTACACCTTCCACAAGTGCATCTTTTATCATATCGGCTATTTGAATAAAAATTGGCGTTTGATCATTTAAGTTGGCTTTCATAGTTGGTCTCCTTATCAACCATTTACTGGTCGATTGGTTGGTTAGTTGTGTAATCAACTATAAACTATGTCTATTATTTTGTCAAAGTCTTTTTTGCAAAAGCATTCAATCTTATCTTTCATATTTCACACGGCCGAAATACCTGAAAGTTGACATAAAAAACGTGCCAAGAATTATCCTTAAGATAACGCTTGGCACAATTTTTAGAAGCGACTCCATTAATAACTGAAAAAGCTGAGGTCAATCAATACATATCCCGCTTCCTGTACCCGATAAACCCAGCAATCGTTAGAACAACCGCAATGATCGTTAATACGGAAACCTTCATATAATCCATATTATCTACAGGTAGCTGTGGAATATGGCCATATGGGGATAAATTAGCCATCCAGCTCGGAAATTTAAGCAAGTTGCCTAAATAAACAACGATAAACGAATAGCACAAATACGCCCAAACCAAACCAGTAAACCTCGGAGCAAAACCAATTAGCAACACTGCAACACCAATCATCACCCACATCGCTGGTAAATAGACCATTGCCGCGCCATAAATTTTTCCAAAGCCAAGTTCGTCTTCCACCACTACTGTCCCTGCAGACCAGAGACCAGTACCGGCAAGCGACAGCATAGCAAAGCTGGTTACAATTGCTATCACAAATGAACCAGCCAGCAATCTTGTACGAGATACTGCGCGACTCAGTAAATGTTCCGTTCGCTCTTTCCTTTCTTCCCCGACCAACTTGAGCACGGACATCAGCACAGGAACCGTACTAATCATTGCCATAATGGACATCAACATTGGTATAAATTGATCTGTTAATGAAGCAGATTCAACAGGATTGATCAGTTCCTGCATCATTTCCACCTCTTCTAAAAACGACTCTAAGTCGCCAAATATAGAACCATAAGAAGCCCCTATAACATATATTCCAATTGCCCAAGCGATTAATCCTGTACGCTGGATTCTAAAGGAAAGACCAATCGGACCCCGCAATAATGCTGACGCATGTTTCCGACCAGGTTTAGCTGGTATAAAACCGGATCCCAGATCGCGAATCGCATTTAAATAGAATGCGAGCACAGTCAAAACAGTGGCAGCTGCAATCGTAAGTACAATCGGCCACCAATAATTATTCACGTAAACCTCCGTACCAAGCACCCACCCCAGTGGTGAAAACCAGGAAAGGACTCCATCACCGACATCACCAGCTGCCCGAATAAGATAGGAAACACCAAGTACTGCAAAAGACAGCCCAACCGCGCCACGGGAATTTTCTAAGGCTTGCGCAAACACAGCGGCTACCATTGCAAAAAACACACCTGTGACGCCCAATGCAGCACCATACAATAGGGAACCTTCCAGATCCATACTTTCAATGCCCAGTGCATATAATCCCAAACCAACGATTAAAGCGAATAACACATTCACACCACATACAACAATAACCGTTGCATTTAAATTCGCTAAGCGTCCAGTCGGCAAGGAGCGAATTAATTCAATACGCCCACCCTCTTCATCTTCCCGTGTATGCCTGACAACAAATAATATACTCATGATCGCAACTGCAATCGCAGTAAACAGCAACATTTGATTAGCCATGATTGCACCATACGTATAGTTGTCTAAACCATAACCCTTACCAACCATTGCCTCCATGGCAGGATTTTTCATCGTTTCTGCAATTCCCTGTCTGTCTTCTGCTGTTTCATATAGGTCTGTAAACGCTAAGGCGACTACAAAGGTAAGGACAGCTAAAGACAATAGCCAGACAGGAATTCGAATTCGATCTCTTCGCAAATTAAAACGGGAAAGCCGCCCTGTATTTTTGTACATGCTTTTAGCCATTAGGATGCACCTCCAGCCTTTCCCGGTCCTTCATAATGACGCATAAACAAATCCTCTAATGTTGGTGGTGCACTTTCCAATTTCACGATACCAAATGACGTAATATGATTCATGACATTATCCAGTTCTTCGGTATCCACCTGGAACGACAGCGCCTGCTCCTTTTCCCCTATATCATGAACACCTTGTAATTGTTTCAAATTGGCAATTGGCTGTTTTGTTTCCACAAGCAGACTCGTTCTTGTCAGGTGGCGCAGTTCATCTAACGAACCGGTTTCTATGATTTCCCCCTGGCGAATAATACCTACCCTATCGCATAATTTCTCCACCTCAGACAAAATATGGCTGGAAAGCAAGACGCTCTTTCCTTTCTTTTTGGCATCCAGTACACATTCTTGGAAAACTTTTTCCATTAATGGATCAAGACCTGATGTTGGTTCATCCAAAATATACAAATCTGCCTCCAACGAAAATGCAGCAACTAACGCAACCTTTTGTCGATTTCCTTTAGAATAGGTTCTGCATTTCTTTGTTGGATCCAAATCAAACTTTTGAATCAGCTCATCGCGCCTATCTTTATGATTACCACCGCGCAACTTCATAAATAGATCAATCACTTCCCCGCCGCTCAGGTTCGGCCAAAGATTCACATCTCCCGGCACATATGCAATCCGCTTATGAATCTCAACTGCATCCTTCCATGCGTCTTTACCAAAGATTTTGACCTCCCCTTCCGTGGCTTTTAAAATACCCAGCAACACACGAATAGTTGTCGACTTTCCAGCGCCGTTTGGTCCAATAAAGCCAAAGACTTCCCCCTCATTTACTTCCATGTTAACGTCATCTAATGCAGTAAATTTCCCAAACTTCTTTGTTAAACCGGAAATTTTTAACAGACTCATTTTATATCCCCCTCTTTTGTATAAAAAGCTGTTTTCATAATATCCAGATACGCAAAAAATTCATCAAAGTACGGCTCATAGTCAATCGTCGTTACATCTTGGTCACGCAAGCGGTATTTGATTTCTTCTTCATAACCATGAAAAGCCCACTGTATTAATTTAAAGGTCTTTTCAGCATCAATGTCTTTTCTGAATAACGAATAGTCTAAGTTATCATAGATAATGTCATATCCTTTTTCCTGCAGTTTTTCAATCCGAGATTTTAGCGTATCATCAATTTGATCAACACCCTCAACTAGAATAGTCGCCATAAAATTCATCGAATCCGGATGTTCCCCCATAAAATCCATTTTGACATTGGATATTTTTTTCAGGCGTTCAATTAAATCACGTTCACTCGTATCAATTAAAGCGAAATATTTACTTTCAATCATCTTTATACAATAATCAATTAAATATAGGTACAGGTCCTTTTTACTTGTAAAATAATAAAATAGCATCCCTTTCCCAATCTCCGCGTTTTTTACAATTCGATTGGTTGATGCCTGTTCAAATCCCATTACTGTGAACTCTCTTAATGCAGCATTAATAATGCGCTTTTGTTTATCTCTATCGAGGTTTTTAAACGTTTTATTCATTTCCATCTACCTCCATTTGATCTTATTCTATCTACGCTCCACATAGACCACTATGGTCGAATTAAACATAACATGCTTCGACCATAGTGGTCAATCCTTTTTAAGATATATTCCAAAAATTATAACTTTGGTGTTAGAATAGTATCTAGGTAGCTTACTTTTATGGGATGGTGGTGCATATGAAGAAATTAATTGCTTTAATTTCAATCACAATTCTTCTTATATCTGCAACTGGATGCGGGGAAAAAGATGATTCCAGTCATGCTGGTGAGACAAGTAATCGAGATTTTCAAAAAAATGATTATAAAAAGATGATATCCTCTAATAATGAATTGGGATTTGATTTATTAGCAACCACGGAGCCTGATGATAATGGCAACACATTTATTTCACCTACAAGTCTATTGATGGCACTTTCCATGGTATATAACGGAGCAGTTGGCGAGACGAAAGAGGAAATAGCGGACGTGTTACAAGTTGAAGGGATCGATGTTGGTAAACTAAATAAAGCAAACGCTTCATTGATATCTATTATGAATAACGATTCTGATCAGGTTCAACTAGATATAGCTAACTCCATCTGGCTAAATAAGAGATTTCAGTTTCAGGATGATTTTGCAAAAAACAATAAAAGTTACTTTAATGCTGAAATACAGGAGATCAATGTGGATGACAGAAAGTCTGCCGAGAAAATAAATGATTGGGTGAGGAAAGCGACAAATTATAAAATTGACAAAATAGCTGATTCTCCCTTGGATTCTGATATGGTAACAATGCTGATTAATGCGATTTACTTTCAGGGAGAATGGACAAATGAATTTGATGAAAAAGAAACAGCGGACCGGACATTTTATCTAGCTGATGGTGCAACAAAAGATGCGCCGCTTATGAAACAAAAAAGGGAATTAGCTTATATGGAAAATGACAACTTTCAAGCAGTTTCGTTGCCTTACGGAGAGGATGGAGAAATGAGTATGAATATATTTCTTCCTAAAAAAAATATCGATATGATAGACTTCCAGGAAATGCTTACGAATGAAAACTGGGCGGAATGGAAATCTGAATTCCAGAGGAAAAAAGGTACGATCATGCTGCCAAAGTTTCAGTTGGAATACGAAGCAACATTAAATGAGCCGCTTCAAAGGCTAGGAATGACAACCGCATTTGATAAAGACGAAGCAAGATTTGAGAGACTGATTGAGGAAGATGCTCCATTATGGATTAGCAAGGTAAAACAAAAAACATTCATTGACGTAAATGAAACGGGAACAGAAGCTGCCGGGGTGACATCTATAGAAATTGTGACAGAATCATCGGCTATACAGCCTGACGACGACTCATTCTATATGGAAGTAAATCGTCCATTTTTCATCTCCATTACAGAAGAAGAAACTGACGCGATTCTATTTATGGGAACAATTTTCAATCCATAGGGGTCAGTCCCCCACTACACTAATGTGTTAAAGTGTTCATTTACTGTTCATCTATTTTTAACCGTGCGTAATCTCTTAATGTGCGTAAAGCGGTTTGATTCCACTTCACTCCACCTGATTTTATTTTGTCCTCATTTACCTTTTCTGACGATCGATAAACATGAAGTGCTTGGCGAATTAATGGATGATAGTCCTGAGGTAAGTGCTTCAGCCCCCACTCCCCGCCTTCATCCTTACTATGAACTGTTTCCGTTTTCACGTGTAACAACTGGAGAACACGGCAAATGTTCAATACGCCATAGAACGGCGCCTCTAGAATATGTTCATTTTCAAGGATCCACGCCAGATCATCCAAAACGGAATCCATAAAAAGATGCCATTCCACTTTCCCAAACACATTTTGTATCGATGCCCCATGTAAACAGATTCCACGCTGGACAACATAGGTTAGATGCGAGACTAAGTCCGAATCGGTTTGTTCGATAGTGTAGTCTATATGATGATTTATGACTTTTTCATGCCAGTCTGAACTATAATGTACCTCAAAGGGTGTAAACATTTGGGCTTGCTTGGCCGCCTTAGCAGTAATAACGCTTAATTCTACATTACCAGTAGTGGGTCTACTGAAAGCCTCATTCGCAATCAATAGTCCAACTCGCTCTGCTGCAGTATATTCCAATGGATGAGCAACAACAACAATCAAATCAATATCACTTTTCGAACGGTAATAGCTTCCGATGGCAAGCGATCCGTGAAGATACACACCTACCAGCTGTGTTCCAAGTACACTGGCCAATCTATCAATCAGTCTTTCAATAAACTGCCGGATATCTTCGTCACAGTTGGTCCAGATTTGCGGCCGATTCATTTCAGCACCCCATTTCAAATCATATATCTTTGTTGTACCAATCTAGCGCCTTTTTCTCCAGTTCTTTAACAAATGCATCTTTCCCATTCATATAAGCTTCAATGTCTTCTGGATGACGTAGGGCAAGTTTTGCTTTTAGGTCCCCATATGCTCGCGCTGCCTCAGGATGTTTCCTTAGATAATCTCTTACCGCCAAATGCCGATCGATTTCCTGAGCATTATCAAACTGAAACATATGCATTTGATGTGTTCTGTTATCCTCACCCTTTCGAAAATAACGTCTTCCTTTAATACCATATTCTCCTAACGGTTCATAACCTAGTGCAATCATCTGATCATTAAATGAATCTACCCTTTTAATCTCCTTCACTAGCGGCATGATATCAATAATCGGCTTCGCTCGTATTCCAGGAACAGCAGTACTACCAAAGTGATGGATATCAACTAATTCATCACCTAATATGTCCCGAATTTTTTTCGCTTCCGCTCTAAAGTTCTTGCTCCACTGCGCATCATAGTTCATAACCCTTACTTTCATATACATTCCCCCAAAGATAATGCAATCGCCTACTATAATATATTTTCATTTTATCATATTACTTCGCATGCTTAACGTAACACATGGACATTATCCCAGTATATGAATAAGATGTTATACAATCATTGAGAGGAATGATAAGTATGCCCACCCAAACGTTACCTGTTTCGATTCAAACAATGGTACACAAACAACAAGGTTTCACCATTTATTATCCGCAAGTGTTTGGTTTACAAAATACAAATGTGCAGCAATCCATCAATCAAACTATTTTTCAGCTAATGCAATTTCTGATGCAACAACAATATCAACAACAAGGTACCAATAACTTCACAGAAATGATTGGATCCTTCGAGATCAAAACCAACGAACGAAATATCCTGAGTTTATCTTTATCCAACTATGCATTTGCTTATCAACATGCAAATGGATTAACACTCATGAAATCATTAACCTTTGATACAATAACTGGAAAAAGCTACAAACTAAAAGATCTATTTAAACCGAATAGTAATTACGTGGAAGTTCTTTCAAAAATTGTCCAGAAACAAATCAATGAACGGAATATACAACTCTTGGGGACCTTCTCTCAAATCTCGCCAAATCAAGATTTCTATATTGCCGACAAGTCGCTTGTACTTTATTTTCAACTTTTCGAAATCACCCCACACTATGTTGGATTCCCAATGTTCCCGATTTCCGTTTTCGAATTGCAAGATATCATCGCAGAAAACGGACCACTTGGGAGAATGGCGGAGAATAATTAAAAATGGGGACAGTCCCCCATCATGCTAAAGTGCTAAAGCGATGGAGGACTGTCCCTCGCACATTACCTTGACAGACACAGTAATTTGTTTTATAGTGTACATAAGGAGGTGAGGATATAGTGCAACAAACACTGTCCTCTGACCTGCTTCGCGGACATGCCGATACGATGATCTTAAAGCTCCTACTTAGTGGAGATAAATATGGTTATGAAATTAGCAAACTCATTCTAGCGAGCTCAGGTGAACAATACGAACTAAAGGAAGCAACGATGTATTCAAGTTTGAAACGGCTTGAAAAAGAAGGAAGTATTCGCTCCTATTGGGGTGACGCGACACAGGGTGGACGTAGAAAGTATTATACAATTACACCAGTTGGGGAGAGCACTTATAAACAAAATAAAATAAATTGGGAACAGGCAAAGAAAATTCTTGAACGCCTGTTATAAGAAAGGATAATGAAATATGATCGACCAATTAAAAGCACATGTCCACAGCATTTTTGCACCATATCAAAATGTAAAATCCGCACAGGAGCTAGAAGAGGAACTATCACAGAACCTAAAGGAAAAGTTTAATGATTATAAAGAGAAAGGGTATAGTGATGAGGAAGCATACAGGTTTACCATTGATTCCATCGGAGAAGTTTCGGAACTCGTAGAATCGATTAACCTTCAGCATAATGAACTTGAGGAAGCCGTACGGATGAACTTTTCGATGCAGCGTCTTCGGGGTTCTGACTTTCGTTCCGTGTCTGTTCATGACGGAAAATTTAATTCCAGTGATTTAAAAGGATCTGACTTCAGTCATTCAGATTTAACGAATTGTACACTTAAAAGCAGTAACCTGGAGCACTGTACCTTTGAAGACGTCAATTTGACTGCAACTTTATTTAAAAGTACGAATCTAAAGGGAGCCACCTTTAAAAATGCAGTATATGACCAAGCGCAATTTAAGGGCTGCAATCTATCCGGGCTTGTTTTTGACGGGGAGTCATTTAATCAAACCATTTTCTCAGGGTCTTCATTAAAAAAGACATCATTTCGTAATGCAACACTTAAAAACGTTCAATTCCGCATGTCGGATGTAAAGAAAGTTGATTTTGATGGTGCGAAGATGGATAAATTAACATATAACTTTTTAAGCGCCGCTAAGGTTGACCTTAGCAATGTAACATTAATCTAAAGGAGGAATTTCACATGGGTATAGGAACCGCAATTGTAATATCTACAGCCATTATTTGTGTAACGGGATTCATCACTGCTGTCACGCTAAAAGGCATGAGCATGGGTGATTGATTATCTACAAAAGCCAACGTTCATCTCATTGAACATTGGCTTTTGAATTCTCCATTCAAGGTGTTTTCTCAAAGTTTACTCGATATAAACAGCGACGATATCGCCATTTGAAGATTTAACATCAACTATTTTTCCATCAATTTCATTATCAATTGCCTTTAGAATCAAATCAACATCAATATCTTCGGCATATTTACTTGCCTGGGGTATATTTGAAGCAATACCATGCCCCATTTTTAACAATGTTTTTACTAATTTTATCGGTATATTGACGTTTACATTATCCCGTGTTTCAGACGAGATTCTTACCTTGAACATTTTGTTTAAATAATTTTCAGTAGATGCAGGTGCCTCTTCTTCCTTTAACGCACTAATTAATTCGCCCGCTTCATCGGAATTAATCTTACCCTCTTGTAACATTGCAATGACCTTCGCTATTTCATCCTTCATCGCTCACACACCTCTCATTCATTTTTTAATAACTTGATAGCTTCCTCGGTGGTAATTTCGCCATTTTCAAGCATTGCGATTATTCGTGACTTACCTTGTTCCTTTTCTTCTATCGGTTTCTTATCGTGACCTAGCTGGGTGATAATTTCATTCAATTTACCGCGTACGGTAGGATATGAAATACCAAGCTCTTTCTCTACTTCTTTTATATTTCCTCTGTTAACAAGGAACACTTCTACAAAATGCATTTGTTCATCTGATAAAGAGGCAAATTTAGATAGTGTAAAATTATTCTCTATTGTTGTATGACAATTCGCGCATTCCAATTTTGTTACATGTAAGGAATGATTGCATATTGGGCAGGAATTAATTACTGGATAAGACATTTTAAACCCCTTTCTCTAAATACAGTATATAACAACATATTCATTAAATCAATGTATGTATTAATTATATTTATTTGTTTATTTAATAAAATTATATATGTGAATATATATATCAATATAATTAATTTCACGTTAGCTCATAACTATAACGAAAACCAGAAAACAAATGAAATTAAATGAAGCCCTAAGACGTGCTTTTCGGGCCCCTCAAAAAACCAAAAATGACCCGCATCATACAGTAAACTGAAACACATCAAAACACTGCTACATCAAATAAATCGACATAGCAGTGTTTATTAACGTTCAAATAAAAAGCGTCATCCGAACCAAATCTTCTTTCTATTATTTAAAGTTTGTGGCAATTTCTAAGGCATCCATTGGATCTTTCACCTGATCAATCGTATAAACAGTTGTGTCCTTTTCCCAAAGTATCCGATTGTCTTTCTCGTCAACATCAAGATGCGCATATCCATGCGGCTTCGGTATAGGTAACGTATTTTCCTCGAGGTATGCCACAGCATCTTTGGCAAGATCTGTTCCTTTGTCACCCTCACTCGTTTGGGCGTGTGTAGCAAGTGCCCATCGCCCTTCGTTCCAGCCTGTATAGGCAGAACCAGCTCCCGCGTCCTGATAACCAGTTATACCGTGACCAAGATCTACTTCCTGAGCCCCATTTTCAGCAAACTCCTCAAAAGCTATTTCTTCATCTGCTTCCTCCTGGCTATCATATTTCTGAGCACGGATGGTCGCAATCGCATCCACTGCATCGTCATCACTCTTCAATTTTTCATTATTAATTGGGATTGGTTCGTCACTTTCATAAAACACAATCCGATAACTATTTTTATCATTTTCCGTCACAGCAGTTAAATGTTTCCCTTTTTCCAATGGTAATTTATCCGGTAGCTTCAATGATAAGTCTGTATCAATTTGCTGTTTTACCGCTTTTATTACTTCGGCCTGTGTCATCGTTTTTTCCTTTTCTTGTTCTGACGCCACCTGCTCATTCCCTTTTTCACTTCCCTCAACACTTTCATTATTTTGCTCCGTCTGTACTTGTGTATTTCCTTTTGATCCAGGATTTTCTTCCTGTGAATCATCACTTTTAGATGCACATGCCGTAATTAGAACAACCGCAATAATAGGTATGGTGAATCGAAGCTTTCGTTTCATAACTACCTCCCCTTCATTTTGTTTATCATATCTATATGATTTTTTCCCTTCCTGCAAAAAATAAAACAGGGTAGCCTGTTTAGACAAGCTACCCTGTTGATTATCGTTCTCGTTACTTCAGTTCTTTTTTACGAAACTTAGCAAGTACTTCATAGACAATCGGTACAATAACAAGTGTCAACAAGGTTGAACTTATTAAACCACCAATAACAGTAACACCAAGTCCTTTAGAAATCAGACCGCCGCCTTCCATGCCAATTGCTAACGGGATAAGTGCTCCAATTGTAGCAAGAGCCGTCATTAAGATCGGACGAAGACGTGTAGAACCAGCTTCCAGAAGTGCCTCTCTTGTAGAAAGTCCTTCCTTCTCTTGGTGAATCACGCGATCGATTAATACAATTGCGTTGGTTACCACAATACCAATGAGCATCAATGCACCTATCATCGCAGACACACTTAATGGTTCATTCGCGATCCAAAGGGCTATTAAACTACCGATTACTGCAAATGGTAGTGAAAACAGAATTGCAAATGGGGCCAATGCGCCACCAAACGTTATGACTAGAACAAAGTAAACAATGGCTATTGCTGCCAACATCGCAAGTCCTAATTGCGTAAATGAGTCATTGATTTCTTCGGTTACACCGCCGAATTCAACTTTTACACCACTTGGTAAATCCAATTCACTAATCTTGTCTTCAATTTCAGTTGACACAGCTCCAGCATCATTGGTTTTGATGTCTGCTGTAAGAGATGCATACATTTTACCATCTCTACGGTCAATTGTATCTGGTGATTTTCCTTCTTTCACATCCATCACATCGCCCACTTTAACCGTGGTTCCTAATGGTGTTTGAATTTCAATATCTGTTAAATCATCAATGTTCTTATATTCTTTTTCTTCCACTTCGATATACACATTTATATCTTCCCCATCATGTTTTACCGTTGTGAGTACTGGGGCTTCTTCACCGTCACTCAAATGCATACCTACTTGCGCAGCAGTCAATCCATATTCACTTAATTCCTTCTGGTTTGCTACAAGTGTATATTGATCATATGCTTCCGACATGCTAGATTCGGCTTTCTCTAAATCTTTGTTGTCTTTCATAATAGGTAAGATCTGATCGGTAGCACTTTCGATATCCTTCACGTTATTACCATAGAGGTAAAGCTCTAATCCACTACCCATACTAGCGAAGTCCATACTCTTCCATTCACCAATATCTGTATCTTTGTTTAGTGCTTCAATAACCTTACTCGGTTCCTCACTAAAGTTTTCAAAATCCTTATCATACTCAATGAAGAATAATGCAGAATTGCTGCCACCCATACCCATCATGGCATCCATCGGGCTGCCACCACCAAGTGAATACTGGTAAGTTGTAACCCCTTCACGATCACTCAGGAATTTCTCTGCATCACTTGCTACTTCTTCTGCTTCTTCCCGTGTTTCTCCCGGCTCAGGACTATAAGTAGCCATAACCATTTTTTGCTCTTCTTCTGGTAAGAAGCTTACACCAATAACTGGTAACAGGAATAAACTTAGCACAAGCACAATCACTGACCCACCAAACGTAATCAGCTTATGATCCAATGTCCAATTCAGGATGCGTTTATAGAAACGTGCTGATTTATTCGGTTTCTCAGCATGTTCACTTTTTTCTTCAACTGTTTTGCTGTTTAGTTTCTTTTTATATAACGAATGTGCAAGCATCGGAACAATCGTCACTGCCACTAATAATGAAGCAGCAAGGGCAAAAACCACTGCTAAAGCAAACGGTAGGAACAACTCGCCAACCTGGCCGTGCACAAGTCCTAACGGCAAGAATACCGCAATCGTTACGATAGTAGAAGAAAATATCGGAACAAACATCTGTCTGGTTGCTTCACGCACCAAATCTTTCCCGTGTAATTTCTCTTCTGGTAAAGCCATTCTTCTATATATATTTTCCATCACGACAATCGAGTCATCAATTACCCGCCCAATGGCTACCGTGAGTGCACCTAACGTTAAAATGTTCAACGTAATATCCATTTGATGTAGCAGGAATATTGCCATCAATAGTGACAATGGGATTGAAATAATAGAAATAAGTGTCGTTTTTATACTTCTTAGGAAAAGCAAGATGATTACGACCGCAAAGAGTATCCCAAATAGCGCTTTGCTTAACATGGTGTTGACTGATTCTTCAATCGGTTCTCCTTGGTCAAATGTTGACGTTACGGTTAGACCTAATTCATCTTCAAACTTTTTCGCTTCGTCTTTAACACCATTCACAACATCCACTGTATTCGCATCAGCAGTTTTAACAATTTGTATCCCAATGGAATCTTCGCCATTCGTTCGAGAGACCGATTCCGCCTCACCAACAATTTCAATATCCGCAAGTTCTTTCAGCTGAACTGTCGGCATTTCTGTTGGCATTTGTTGCTGTACTTCGGCTTGATCAGGCATTGCATCCCCTTGACCTGGCATGCCTTGCTCTTTTCCACCTTGCTCGGGCATTCCTTCTTGACCTGGCATGCCTTGTTCTTCTCCACCTTGCTCAGGCATTCCTTCTTGACCAGCATCACCAGATGGCGACGGTGTGACTGGAATTTCAAGCTTCTTCAAATCATCAATCGATGTAATATTCCCATCGATCACTAGATTTTTCACTTCTTTATCAAAAGTAGTTAGTCCAAGTGGAAATGAAATATCGGATCCTTGAACGACCTGTTCAATTGTATCTTGGGTTAACCCGTATTCCTTTAATTTGTCTTCGTCAAAGTCAATGTTGACCTTTTTCATCTGCTGTCCAGTAACCTGAACATCAGAAACGCCTTCTATGCCTTCCAAAACTGGCACAACGTCTTCATCAACGCTCTTTGTCAATTCTTCTAAAGAATGCTCTCCGTCACTGATACTTAAAGCCATCACCGGAAGTGCATTCATACTTAATCGAGAAACTTCCGGATCCTTTGCTCCATCTGGCAAGGAAAGATCGGATAGTGCTTCTTTCACTTCGTCTGTCGCCTTATCCATATCCTTATCAAAATTGAACTCTAATTGAACAGAAGATGCGTTTGCTAAAGAAGAGGAAGTAACTAATTCTACTCCTTCTAAATTTTGCAATCGTTGTTCAATTGGCTCTGTTACCTCATCTACAATTTCATCCGGAGCAGCTCCAGGATAAGTTGTCATAACAGAAACGTTCGGAAATGTAATATCAGGCATTGTTTCTTGTTTCATATTAAGACCTGAATATAATCCCGCAACAACTACCATAATGGTAAGAATCCATATGGCAAACTTATTGTTAAGGGAAAAGTTGATAATTTTCTTCAAATTGCACACTCCTTATATATGTGTTTAAATCTATTTTTTAGATTTTGATCATGCCTGTTACATCAGCATATAACATAATTATGAACTCAATATGAACTTGCACTTTGGGGCTCCCCCCAACATCGCTCACTCTTTTTTATTTAATCCTTTTTTGAGCAAATTCATTTCGAACATGTAGTTATTTACCGTTTCTTCAAACGTGTTTTGCCGCGCAAAGTTTCTAATCAAATTCTTCAATGTGACAGCGAGAATAATTTCAATAACATGAATAACTTCCTGTTCGTTTGAAATGTTCAGCTGCTTCTTATCAATAGTCGCTATGATTTCTAAGAATTGTTTACTGAAATTGCCTTCACAAAAATTATGGGAAATTTTATTTTCCATATTATAATCCATATTCAAAAAAGCATTTTTAAAAAAGTCCCGGTTTTTTTGCACCTGGAATTCTTTGAGCATTTTTTGAAAAGTTTCCGTGAATGTGTCAAACAAGTCTCCATCATTTTTCTTTAGCATTGAAATAAATGCTTCACTATCTACTTTCATCTGTTTTTCTAATAAAAAGTAAAAAGCATCTTCTTTATCATCAAAATATTGGTAAAAGCTCCCTCTTGGTATTCCAGCGTTTTTAATTATATTAGAAATAGAAGCTTTATTTAATGGCTTGCTTGAGAACTCCTTTTTAGCGCCTTGAATTAAGTTGTTCTGTTTTTCTAATGGCAAATTAAAGAAAGTTTGTTTTGGCACTACTCCCCTCCTACACATAACGATTATGACACAATGTCATAAATTGACTTGTTAAGCATATCTTATATGGCTTTTCCTGTCAATGTAAAATATGACACATTGTCGCTTTCGTTGGACGGAGTTGGGATAATCCCCATCACCGTAACAATTTATCATAGGGGGATTTCACTTAGCTAATTTCCTCCTGATCGTCATGCTCAACATTTTCCTCATACTTGGGCGGAGTTACCCGTTTCAAGAAAAATGCTAAAACCAATGCAACAATCGCAATCAATGTTGACACAAAAAATGTAAAGTTAATGCCGTTAAGCATTGCTTGATTAGCTAATTCCATTTTCATATTTGCGACTCCCTCAGCACTGGTTGGCGCATTTCCAGATGCCATTGCTTTTTCAATAAGCTCCTCTCCTGCTGTTGTCGTCCTTTTATCCATGACCGTCAAAAGCAATGCAGAACCAATTGCACCGGAAACTTGCTGTAATGTGCTATTCATCGCTGTACCATGTGGGTTCATTGACATTGGTAATTGATTTAAACCGTTCGTCATTACCGGCATCATCACCATAGAAATTCCAAGCATACGAATGGTGTAGATCGCCATGATATAATAATATCCTGATTCCACACCTAATCTACTAAATAGGAATGTTGTAACAATTGTAATGGTAAGACCAATAATGGCGAGAATACGCGCACCATATTTATCAAATAATTTCCCCATTACCGGTGACATGAGCCCCATCACAATGGCTCCGGGAAGCATCAGTAACCCTGAATGTAATGGCGATATGCCTCGTATTGTCTGAACATAGATTGGCGTAAGAATCATCCCAGAGAACATAGACATCGACAACACAACAGATATGGCGGAAGACAAAGCAAACATCGGATGTTTATAAATTCTAAATTCCAACATTGGATCTTTCATACGTAACTGGCGCAAGACGAAGGCAATTAGTGAAAGTGCACCAATAATAATTGTTCCATAGACGATTGGCGCATCCCAACCTTTATCTCCTGCAGAACTGAACCCGTATAATATTCCGCCAAAACCAACACTCGATAAGATCAGAGATGGCATATTTAATTTCACATCACGGTTCGGTGTAATATTACGAAGTTTAATAAATGCATAAATCAATACGAATAACGCAAATGGAAGCACGATTCCAAAAAGTACTCGCCAATCATGATTTTCAATGACCCATCCAGATAATGTTGGACCAATTGCTGGCGCTGTAATCATTGCTAGACCAAAAATTCCCATTGCGCTTCCTCTTCGTTCAACTGGAAATGCAGTAAGCATTACGTTCATAAGAAGTGGCATCATCATCGCGGATCCGGTTGCCTGAATCATTCTCGCTATGACGAGTACACTGAATGTAGGCGCAAGCATTGCAAGAAGCGTTCCGAGAGAAAACAATGTCATTGCAACCAAGAACAATCTCCGGTTGGTAAACTTTTGAATAAAAAAGGCACTGGCCGGAATCAAAATACCGTTTACGAGCATATATCCTGTCGTGATCCATTGAACAACAGATGCTGACACATCAAACTCTTTCATAATTGTTGGTAAAGCAACATTTAATAATGTATTATTTAATAAAGCAACAAAAGCCCCTATAAACAGGATCGCTATCATGCCATAGGGTGGCTTTTCATGCATTTTTTTTATATCCTTTTCGTTAATTTCCATTTCATTCCCCCGTTCATACTCATTGTATAAAAATTAGACTTTCGGTTCAATGCTTATCATATTTTATACGTCCTGTATATTTTTAGCAAGTTTAAAATCAACTTTTTTATTAGATTGATCATAAAGGCTTTATCAGCTAAAATACAATTATACTAAGCGTACAAAGGTGATTATATGAATGATCGAAAACGACAGGTACTATTAACAGCGCAGCGTCTTTTTGTGGAAAAAGGATTTTCCGCTACGTCTGTTCAAGATATTTTAGAAGAGTCAAAGATTTCAAAAGGGACATTTTATAATTATTTTTCATCGAAAAACGAATGTCTTTTGGCAATATTGGAACGTATAAAGGTTGAGACTTCTGTCAGACGAAGGGAATTATTAATAGGAAGAAGTGCTTCTAGTAAGGATATTCTTGCTGAACAAATATCCATCCATATGCAAGTAAGTCAGGAGCAAAATCTACTTCCGCTCTTTGAGGCCATTTTTCACTCTGGTGATCCAGAATTACGAGCATTTGTTACGAAACAATTCAAAGAAGAACTTTCATGGCTCTCCGGAAGAATAATTGATATATACGGTGAGGAAGTAACACCTTTTGCAGCGGATTGTACGGTGCTTTTGCTTGGCATGCTACAGCATATGACCCATATATGGATGCTTCTTTCAAAAGGACAGGTAGATCATGAAAAGCTTGTCCACTTTATTATTAGAAGAATGGATTCCATTATCAACGGTATGATAGGGACAGATGATATATTTATTGGCGGTGAAATACTTTTCAATATCGATCAAGCAAAAAGTGAGAAGACCTATTCCAAAGAGCAGCTACTCTTCCAGCTCGATGGGTTCCAAAAACACCTTGAGGGAGAAACCAAACCTGAAGAAAAGCAATACATCCAATTTTTAATGGATGAATTACGTGAAGCACGACCAAGAACTTTTCTCTTAGAGACAATCACCCATTCCTTTAACAACACTTTTACAGCAACCCCTCACGAGGCGGAAGCGCAGGAAATTGCTTCAAAACTATGGTATTATGCGGATACGATAAAATAGGATATAAGATACCCCCGTTCATTCTTATAAAAATGTACGGGGGTATCTTTTTGGCAGTAGGGAAAGTAGATGCCTACTCCTCCACGTATAAGTGCAACCAAAGCAAATCACTTAATGGCCTGCCGCATGCCACGTTTTCTTATAAGCAAGGATTAATAATTCCTTCCCTTCTTCATCCTTCCAGGAAGCTTTAATGCCAATGCTAGGACAAAGATACAAAAGACAAAGCAGACAATCGCAACCAGATGCAAATGTTGTGTGTCCAAATGACGATTAAAGGTCAAGCCAAGTAAACTGGAGGATAAAATAGATCCTAGATACCGGCTTGTTTGAAATAAACCTGAGGCTGAACCCGTATCCTCGGGCTTCACATGTTCATAAAGTGCTGTCTGCATCGAAATATTATTAAATCCATTACTCATACCAAGGACAGCCATGATAACAAGCAGCCAGAGTAAAGGTGACGTGTCATGGTACGTTAATAACAAACCTGTACCAACCAAAAGCAAAGATGCCCCGATAACCATTGGCAGCTTCGAACCATACCTGTCAATCATACGACCTGCCAGTGGCGCAACGATTACACCAAAGCCTGCCAACGATAACATAATGACTCCGGTATGCTGCTCACCATAATGACGTACCTGTTGCAAATAGGTTGGAAATCCGAAGAAATAACAATAATAAATCAAATTAATACTCATAAATTGTAAGTAGATAAAGGAAACATTATGATTTTTGGTTAATCCCTTCACATCTATAAAGGGATCCTCGTGCTTGAGCTCGGAAAAGTAAAATCCAACAGCGGCAGATAAAAAAAGCAATAATGCCCACCAGCGAATGTTCTGATCAAGTGACAACAAGAACAATATTAATCCTATAATTGCACTAATAAAGAGCACAATGCCAATAAAATCAATCCGTTTCACTTCAAATTTCCCTTGTGCCGTATTCGGCAAAATAAATAAAGCTAGCACAAAGGACAAAATAATGAACGGGAAATTGATAAGGAAGATCGATTGCCAATCCCATGACGCAATTAGAAAACCACCGATAGAAGGACCAAAAGCAGCTGATGTTGACGCAAAGATAGATAATACAGCTAGTGCTTTCCCCTGTCCTTTCGTGATATGTGTCCTTACCATACTCATACCACTAGGAAATAAAGTCGAGCTACCAATCGCCTGCAATGCACGACATCCTAATAGAAAAGGAAAGTTTGGCGAAAAAGGCGCCAATACGGAAGCAGCCGCCACAAGAATAAGCCCTGACATAAACAACTTCTTCGGCCCAAACATATCACTTAATTTCCCCATGACAGGTTGCCCCGCAGCGCTCGCAAGGTAAAATATAGAGATAAGCCAGGAAGCGTCAGCAAATGTTAATGCAAATTCATGCTGTAACCTTGTTAATGCCACTGAAATCATCGATGAGTTTAAAGGATTAAGTAATGTTCCAAGCCCAATCGTTAAAATTAACAACCATGGCTTGCGGATTTTTTCTGCCATTATGATCACCCTAGAATACACTGTCAAATTTATAATAATATCTCTATCATAGGTCAAATCCCGATGGATAAAAAGTGGTTTGTTTGAGTTTACCCTACTTCATTGAAAACGTAGATACCTTTGTGGATTGATCAAACGTTTATTTGATATTTCTAATCAAAGAAAACAATCTCTTTTACCTCCTTCATGCGCGCGACATGGAAAGCGACTCCACGGGGACTGTCCCCAAATCATCAATAGAATAAAAAATGACTATAGCCAAATACTAATTATCAAAAAGAAGGGTTTGGTATTTATGGACCTTGCAAAAGCTTTTGGAATTAAATTTATTGTATCGGTAGTGATTACCGCTTCAATCTTTGGTATCTTTTATAATTCGTCCTTAATTCGGTTATTTTGGATGAGTTTAATTGTTGCTGGAATTACATTTATTGCGGATTTATTCGTGTTACCGAGAATTAATAAAGTGGTTGCAGTAGTTGCAGACTTTGGTTTATTTTTTTTGTTATATTGGGGGCTCGCATCTCTATTAATTGATGTGTCTATGCCAATGGTGCTTGCTTCATTTGCAGCGGCTTTTTTCTCTGCAATTAGCGAATCCATCATTCATATTTACATGTATGAAAAAGTGTTCGAAAAAAAGGAGCATGTCCCATTTCCTAATGAGCTACAGACTGAATTTGCAAAAGAAACTGATGCGCAATCGATCACTAAAAATATAAAAAAGGACAAGTAAAGATTAGGTTATAATGGGGACAGTCCCCCGAGACTGTCCCCATTTTTTAAATCAGTTTCCATATGCAAGAATACACCTTCTACTCGCATTTCCAGTGTTCTATTTCCTAATTGCCTCAGCCACACCAAAATTTTTTCCTAATTCTGTTATGGTTTATAACTTCCTATTCTTTTGATCATGGCCTAGTGATCTGACAAGCGCGCCCCGCTCATCCTTTCCCTTTAGATGGAAACACGGTATAGGACCATGACCAAATAAAGTCTACGATAAAGACGAGCCCCCACAGCATCGAAATATGGTAAATTGTTTCATTCGCATATGGTGTTTCCGCAATATTTTCTGTACCAATCCATGATAAATCTTTAACATAATCAAACATTTCCTGAACACTATTCATTCCATAAACCCAAAATGCAATTTGCACTGCAACGAAGATGATCAAATGAACCGTTGAACTCCAGCGATATTTTCTTGCTATATGTTTGGGGTCCTTTTGTTTGGACATAATCTCGATATCCTTCACCGTAAGTAGTTCGATACCGCGCCATTTCCCTATGTGTTTACGCATCCAACGATCCAACTTTTTAAAATCAGAAATTCCAAACGTACATGCATAAAGAACGAAGATGGTTATGATGATCAGTAAATTTGAAATCTCTTCTGTTTCTTGATAAATCAGCCAGGCCATTATAGCTTCAAATACAATTAATATGATAAAAAGTAACAGAAAAAACACGCTCATTCTATATTTGCTAAAGAAATAACGTACAACACCGAACGATAGAAGCGAAAGCACTGACAGCAATTCCATTACAACGAAAATTTCCAACTGATGTTTAAGCAATACATCCATCATTACACCATGAGCTCCAATCTTTGTATAATGCATATCTATATGTCGAGTATATATAGACATAGAACAAAAGTCATATTATTTAAATAGATATTTCCTCAAAAAGTTCATATTGAGTTCATAATTTTATTATATACTGCTTTATGTTAGCCGATTGAAGCGGGAATATTGCCTGCTTGCTCCTAACTTATGATCAAATTCGTGCTTGATTTATTTTTATTGTATGCTGATGGTATCCATATTAGAAAAGGACTGAGAGACTTGGCAAAAATCTTAATCGTTGACGATGATTCACATATTCGGGAATTGGTGGGACTACTTCTTCGCGATGAGGGGTTCCAGGTTTATGAGGCATCAGATGGCGTCGAAGCTCTAAAAACATTGGAATCCATCCAAGTCGACATGGTTATTCTCGATATCATGATGCCAAACATGGATGGATGGGAATTATGCCAGGAGCTGAGGGAATTTTACGACTTTCCCGTGCTCATGCTTACTGCAAAAAGAGAAACTTCTCAAAAATTAAAGGGCTTTGACATGGGAACAGATGACTACCTCGTAAAACCATTTGAGCCACTCGAACTTGTAGCCCGTGTAAAGGCACTATTGAAGCGATACCAGATTTCGACTTCGCAAACCGTACAGATCGGGGAGCTGCACCTGAACCAAAAAACGTATGAGGTCATGCACCAAGGTGAGCATTTTATTTTACCATTAAAGGAATTTGAATTACTATTCCTTCTGGCAAGTTATCCAGGAAAAACATTTACACGCGAGCAATTAATTGAAAAGATATGGGGTTACGATTATGAAGGTGATGAGCGGACAGTGGATGTTCATATTAAACGACTTCGTGGAAGGTTTTCAAATAGACACGATGACTTTCAAATAAAAACGGTTCGTGGATTAGGGTACCGATTGGAGATGCAATCGTGAATAAAACACGTCTAAAGATGTTCTTTGGTTTTTTAACTGTGATTGTATCACTAAGCGTTTGTTGGGCTGCTGCCTTTTATTTTACGGACTTTATTTACGGTTATCTTCACATCCATTTCAATCCATTGCTCACTCAGCTTATCAATTCCTTGCTCGGTTTCTTTATTTTTGGATGTGGAATAGCGCTTGTTTCGCGGTTCTCCTCTCGTCAAAGAAAAAACCATATGGAATTTTTCCAATCCATCACAGATGCCATGAAGCAAATTGCAACTGGGGATTATAATGTTAATCTAAGCAAAATTTCAGGTCATGATAATCCTGGCGATCCGTTTGCAGACCTTATTGATAATATTAATTATATGGCCAGTGAATTGGGTGAAATGGAGCAGTTGCGCCAGGAATTCGTTTCCAATGTCTCCCATGAAATTCAATCTCCGTTGACATCTATTAGTGGTTTTGCACGAGCATTAAAAAACGATAAGCTGGATCACGACGAAAGACTGCATTATCTTTCGATTATTGAAACAGAAAGCCAGCGTCTATCAAAAATAAGCGATAACTTACTCAAATTAACCTACTTGGAATCAGAACACCATTTATTTGAAACAAAGCGGTATCGGTTAGATAAACAGCTAAGAAATATCGTCCTATCTTGTGAACCTCAATGGACCGATAAAAATATAGAAATGGATCTTTCGTTAGAGGATGCAGAGATTGTTGCTGATAAAGAATTACTGGATCAAGTTTGGACGAATCTGCTGAATAACGCGATTAAGTTCACGCCAGATGAAGGAAGCATTAACTTGTCTCTATATCATGAACAGGATGCGCTCATTGTCGAAATCACCGACACAGGAATAGGCATAACGAAAGAAGAACAGCTTCATCTGTTTGAACGATTTTACAAAGCGGATAAAGCACGCATCCGTAACGCCAGCGGAAGTGGTCTAGGTTTATCCATTGTAAAGACCATCATCGATATGCATGAAGGTACGATATTTGTGAAAAGCAAACCAAAAGAAGGAACAACATTTAAAATTTCATTTGGGGGACAGTCCCCATCCTAATAAATTAACATAAAGAACAGGAGTTACATTTTATGAAAAACAAACAAAAGGGACTTAAGCCATTTATCTCGCTTATTCTATCTACAAACATTCCGAAACTGGCACTAACTTTCGGTTTAATCACGAGTATCATTACAACCATTGCTGGTCTTGTTGTCCCATTATTAACCAAGAATTTAGTGGATGGCTTCTCCGTATCATCGTTAAGCGTTCCACTGATCATTGCGATTGTCGCTGCGTTCATCGTCCAAGCAGTTGTCAACGGCGTTTCTACGTATCTCTTGACAGCCGTCGGGCAAAAAATCGTAGCTAGACTACGGGAAAATATGTGGGTTAAGCTTATCCGCTTACCTGTCAGCTATTTTGATAAAACATCCAGCGGCGAAACGGTAAGCCGGGTAGTAAATGATACAAATATTGTAAAAGATTTAATCTCTGAGCATTTTCCACAGTTCGTTACAGGCATTATTTCCATCATCGGCGCGGTCACAATTTTGCTGATTATGGACTGGAAAATGACACTAGTCATGTTACTAGCTGTTCCGATTACGGTCGCGGTCATGATTCCGCTTGGTCGTCGAATGGCCAAAATATCACGCGGTCTACAAGATCAGACAGCAGTGTTTACCGGGGACATTCAACAAACACTCAGTGAAAGCCGTCTAATGAAAGCATCCAATGCAGAAAAAAATGAAGAAGCAAAAGGACTTAATGGTATTGGAAAACTACTTGGATTTGGACTCAAAGAGGCGAAGATTCTTGCCTTAATCGGTCCGCTAATGTATATGGTCATCATGATTGTCATCGTAACGATTATTGGCTATGGTGGCATGCGTGTTGCAAACGGAACGATGTCAACTGGATCACTTGTTGCTTTCCTGCTATATCTTTTCCAAATCATTATGCCAATAACTTCGTTTGCGATGTTTTTCACCCAATTACAAAAGGCAAAGGGTGCGACAGAACGAATCATCGAGATATTGGATATCCCGTTGGAAAAAGGACAGGATGGATTGGATATCGATGTAGCCAACAAACCTGTGCATGTTAACCATGTATCATTTGCATATGATGAGGATGAATCTGTTTTAGAAGATGTTTCCTTTGTAGCGCGTCCCGGCGAAATGATTGCCTTTGCCGGTCCAAGTGGTGGCGGTAAAACAACCACATTTGGGTTACTCGAACGCTTTTACGAACCAACATCCGGTGAAATTAAAATTGGAGATACACCGATCAAAGATTTATCAATGAAGTCATGGCGCAGTCAAATTGGTTATGTATCGCAAGAAAGTGCCATGATGGCTGGAACGATACGAGAAAACCTGTGCTATGGATTACAAAATTGGGAAAAGATACCGGATGAGCGGCTATGGGAAGTAGCTAAAATGGCTTATGCCGATCAATTTATTAAAGAGTTTTCCCACGGATTGGATACAGAAGTTGGTGAACGTGGCGTAAAACTTTCCGGTGGTCAAAGGCAACGAATCGCAATTGCACGTGCTTTTTTAAGAGATCCTAAAATCCTGATGATGGATGAGGCAACCGCAAGCCTTGACAGCCAATCAGAGAGTGTCGTTCAGCAAGCATTAACCCGTTTAATGGAAGGACGAACAACCTTCGTCATTGCACACCGGCTATCAACGATCATTCATGCCGATAATATTATTTTCATTGAAAAAGGGCGCGTTACCGGAAGCGGAACACACCAGGAATTAACCCAATCACATGCATTGTATCGACAATTTGCCGAACAACAATTGACATAAACGGGGACAGTCCCCCACCAAACTACCGCATTAAAGTATTAAAGTGGTTTGGAACCTTGTAAGGTTAACACCTTACAAGGTTTTTTTAATGCTCATTAGCATCATCGAATTCAGATTTTATAAGCGGAAACTGTTAGTGTTCGTCAATTTTATATAGATAAAATAGCATTTTTCTGCTCCTACGTATATTAAAACCTATTTTCACATGTTTGTTCTGTGCTGTATGTCTATATATAATGGGAAGGATTAAAGAAGGAGGAATAATACAGTGGCTCGAAAACCCCGCACATGGTTCCCAGGCGCTATTTATCACATTACAGCCCGAGGAAATAGACGTGATACCATGTTTTATGATGCACAGGATTACCAGTATTACTTGGATCTTATTAAAGCATGCAAGCAAGATATCCCCTTTGACATTCATGCATATTGCCTCATGCCCAACCATATTCATCTGCTCTTGGAAACACGAGATGACCCCCCTGGCTCCATCTTCAAATTTATCCACACCCGATACGCCATTCATTTCAACAAACGCTATGAATTAACTGGTCACGTTTTTCAGGATCGCTATCATTCGAACATCATAGATTCGGAAAATTACTTTCTGAGAGCTAGCAGCTATATTCATTTAAATCCTGTTGAAGCAAAAATAGTTCGCAAGCCAGAACATTACTTTTGGAGCAGTTATGCAATTTACCTAGACGAAACCACACATAATCCCATCGTTGAAACCAAGAAAATATTATCATCATTTCAAGAACCTAGCAGGCAAGCGTATTACACTTATGTCGGAGAATATAGGGACAGTCCCTCAACGATTTAATGCGTTAACGTGTTGGGGGACTGTCCCCCAACACAATATATTTGAATCTTCATTCAGATTGATGGTATTCTTGAATTAATATTGAAAGGAGTGGTTCGTTATGAATAAATCAATTCCAGAAATCACACTTAATGATGGCGTTACTTTGCCAGTTATCGGTTTTGGTACATATAATCTGAATGGAAATGAGGGTGCCAACGCGATAAATAGTGCCATTGATGTTGGTTATCGATTAATTGATACCGCTTATAATTACGAAAATGAGGGAACTGTAGGTGAAGCTGTTAGACGCAGTTCTGTTCCAAGAACTGATTTAAGAATTACATCTAAATTACCGGGTCGCTATCAAACATATGATAAAGCTGTTCCTACCATTCAAGAATCTTTATATCGCGCAAACTTGGATTATTATGATTTATATCTTATTCATTGGCCAAACCCTAAACAAGATAACTATGTTGAAGCTTGGCAAGCATTAGTTGACGCTAAAAAATGGGGACTAGTTCGATCTATTGGTGTTTGCAATTTTCTACCTGAACATATGGAACGTTTAGAAAAGGAAACTGGTGTTATGCCAAGCATCAACCAAATCGAATTACATCCATTTTTCAACCAGGAACAACAAAGGAAATGGCATGAAGAAAATAATGTGAAAACAGAATCCTGGAGTCCATTAGCCCGAGCAAACACAGTCTTACAAAATGAAACGATAAAGAAGATTGCCGATCATCATAACAAGTCTATTTCACAAGTTATTTTACGTTGGCATTATCAACTCGGGGCAATCCCAATTCCTAAGTCCGCA
This sequence comes from Virgibacillus halotolerans, assembly GCF_016908515.1. Classification (GTDB taxonomy): domain Bacteria; phylum Bacillota; class Bacilli; order Bacillales; family Amphibacillaceae; genus Virgibacillus_M; species Virgibacillus_M halotolerans. Next base: position 139,165 of record NZ_JAFBEA010000003.1, on the reverse strand, counting down.
TCACCTAAACGACAACTTGAAAATATATCCATTTTTGATTTTACTCTTGATGACACAGAAATGAGTACCATTGCAACATTAACTCGCCCTGATGGTAGAAATAAAGATCAGGATCCTGCTACTTATGAAGAGTTTTAAAAAAACATATAAAGCACATCACTTATTTACACAAGTGATGTGCTTTACTTTTTTGCAATATATATTACGCTGGAATTTCCCTTTACGAGGATAGCAATATTAGCGAAAGTAATAACCCCCAAACACAAAATTTATAGGGGTTATTATTTGAAATAAGCATTCGCCTATATGGCGTGCATCAATTCCATCTCTGTTCCTGTATAAAAACCTGCAACCTTTCCTTGATAAACGAGTTCAAATTCAGGAGACGCTTGCAAGTCGTGAGGTGTTATTAGTGATAAAGGCTTTTCAAATGCAACGACATTACATTCCAACAATACAGTAGCAACAAATTGAGAGCAGAAAAAGGCATTCCTTCTTTCCAGCGGTTTATTAAAAATAACAGCGAATAATCCAATTAAATTATACCGATAGAGATCCTTTTTTGCTTCCATTTCATCTACATAATCATTCATTTTTTGCAGTTCATCATCCGTGACAGTACAACAATAAACAGAACATCTTGCTTGTTGAAATAAATGTCCCTGTATATCTTCCCTTACAAATCCGCCTTTAAATGGATTACGGGGATTTTTCCTTCCAAAGCTGTAGGCTTCCATCAAGTTCCGACCAAACGCGATGGACGCATGATTATACGGTTTTTTTGTATATAACTTTATCATTTTTGTAAAAAGTGTTCCTGTATCTGTAAGGAGTATATACACCTTCTGTTTTTTCATAGTAAATACCCCTTATCGTGGGGACAGTCCCCTTATTTTGTCACTGTAATTTTACCGTTTCCCGCTGTTAACTTAATTAAATGCTCTCCGTCGCCAATAACGGTATCCCAATTTGTTTTTCCGAAAATATCAGCTTTTCCATTGTCTAATTTTATATCAAAAATAACATTGGTTGGGTCTTTTTCCGTTTGGATTTTGATCTTCCCATTATCTGTTTCAAAATCTATCGCGCGATCTAAATCATGTGTTACAAGCGAAATACTTCCATTGTTTGTTTTACCAGAAAGATTACCCTCTACATTGTCTAAATGAATTTTCCCGTTATCTGCTCTTATATTAACGGCAGACGATGCTACATTTTTCAGATCAATCGTTCCATTATCTGCTTCGGCAGTGACCTTAGAACTCTCCAAGTTATTCAATTTAATATGCCCATTGTCTGTTTTTACATAAACATTTTTCGCCTGTAAATCGTCTACTTGGGCACGTCCATTACCGCTTTCTATTTGCAGGGACTGATATAACTTTTCAGGGACGTATACTTTTAACGTTAAAAGCGCCGAAGTAAAATCAAAGTTAAAAAGTTTGTTCTGCCTATAGCCTACATCTACCTTAAGTGTAGATGCTTCAACATCAGCCGATAAATGGTAGTTCGAATGTTTACCACTTAGCTCTATTGTGGCTTTCGAATCGCTTGTGGGAAGTACTTCCACCCTCGCTTCATTCGATGAAATCTCTATTTCATCGAATGCATCTTGAATTTCTACTTTTTCTTCTGTAACGTCTTTGGCTGTATTTATTGATTTAAATGTGAAGATACTTCCTACAATACCAACCAGTAAAAGTATTAAAGCAACAATTGATATTTTTTTAATCATGTTTCATCCCACCTTTTACAAGCTTTACATTAAATTGTAAATATCGAACAAATCCGCTGCTTAATCCGCGCGTTGCAAAAAACATCCCAATCGCAATAAATAACCCAAGACCTGACAACATTATTGATAGGAATAAGTCAAAGAGTGCAAATGTTTCCGGATATATTACCGCATTTACCAGCACTAATAATGGTGACACAATAAACGCAATCCCCGTTGCCCATCCAGCAAAAGCCACTCCGGCTAGTGCAATAAAGGGGCCAAGCACGATCACTAAGTTAAAGAACCCCAAACCGATAACAGCCCATACTGCCCGGAAAATATTACCGGTTGATGCAGTTGCCTCCACTTTTTCCATATGATGGGAAGCGAGTAATTCTTTCGCAATTTGGTTTGGCGAGCCAAGCGAGGCTGCAATTTCTTCCTCTGTTTTCCCTTCTTCTAATCCAAACGCAAAATGCTCTTCGAAATCCTGTATAATTTCTCGACGTTCATCTGAAGAAAGTCGTTTTAAAGATTTATCTAAGCTTTTTAAAAATTGTTCTTTATTCATTGCTGACACCTTCCTCTATCAATTGATTCACAGCCCTTGAAAATTCCTTCCATTCCTGCATCTGTTCATGCAAATAATTTCTCCCCTGCTCTGTCAATTTATAATATTTACGAGCAGGCCCGCCGGTAGATTCCTGGAAGTAAGTTGTAAAATAGCCTTCTTTCGTTAATCTTCTTAAAAGTGGATACATAGATCCTTCCGATATTTCAATTTTATCTGAGATTTTCTGAACCAATTCATAACCGTATCGATCTTGTTTATCCAATAATACAAGCACACAAATTTCTAAGATACCTTTTTTAAATTGTACGTTCACTATTGTCACTCCATTCATCAATTACCACTACCTTGCATTGAACAGTACCTGTTAATATTAATTTACCACACAGTACTGTTTATTGCAAGGTAGTAAATTATTTAAAATGGGGACAGTCCCCCACCCCTTTAACGCGTTAGCGTGGTAAGGGACTGTCCCCAATCTGAAAATACTTTTCCAATACATATGGTCTTTCTTCTTCACTAATGGTTTGCTGCTGTTTTACACCATGGCGGGTAATTGTTAAAACATTGCCGGAAAGTGTTACCCTGCCTTCTAAAGTTGCAAGTGTGACAATTTCCTTTTGGGTAAAAGGAGAATGCATTGATTTTTGGTTAAATACACAAGCCGCAGCAAAGTCCTTTAAATTCATCGGCTTTGTATCCAGACGATAGATCGTATCCCACGCATCATCGCCTACCTGCTGTCGCTCAACATCATAAATATGCGTTTCCACTTTTTTAACCCGATAAGTTCCACTGATATCTTCATGAATTTCACCTGTTAATGACAATGGTGATCTGGCGGAATCTCCAAAGCCAACATCTACTAAATAGGGTTGATCTAGCATAACAATCGTACATGCATGACTTCCAGATCTTGCCCACGTACCATCCGGGCGATTAATCGTAGCTGATGCTAGCTGACATGAAAACCCAAGACTTTGCAGTAACCAGTGAAACAAACCGTTTAATTCATAACAAAATCCTCCCCGATGATTTAAAACAACCTTTTTATAATAAACTTCCACATCCAACGGAATCGGAACATGATGCATTACATCCAAATTTTCAAATGGTACATGAAGCATATGTTGGTACTGTAATTTGCTAAGTTCTTCCAAACTATTTTCTTTCACAGGGCCAGCTTTTATTCTCTCTAAATATGGATTTACTTTCATTATTATACCTACTCTCTTATCCACCTTGTTACCATTAATCCTAACATACCCGAATGAAGACAATCCTTCAAAGGAACTTTCCATGTCAGTTTATAGAAAGTTTATAAATGCTTCAGATGGTGTTCATTTTTACTTGTTATGATGTAAACAGTTGAGGAGGTGAAATAATGAAGTTGTCCATGACATCTAAAAGGGGATTGCTAACCATCCATATTTTATTTGCTGCGATCATGTTTGGAAATATGGTGACACTTCTTATTTTAAGTATTACTGCAGCGACAACAGAAAATGCACAACTGATCAAAAGCTGTTATCAAATCATGCATGTTCTCGCTAGTACATCTGTGAAGGCATCAACCATTGGGACCACTGTAACAGGAATTCTTCTTTCTATTTGGACAAAATGGGGATTATTTCAATTTTATTGGATCATTGCAAAACAAATCATCACGATAATGCTCATTGGTTTCAATCTATGGGGAATATACGCCTGGACACTACAAGCCCTAAGTCGAGTGGAAACAATCACTGATCAAACGAATATGTTCATGCTGCAAATTGATTTATGGATCGGCATCACCATTCAAATTATTTCACTGATCTTCATCTTTACCATTTCCGTCTTTAAGCCATGGGGCAGGCGTAAACAACAGAAATAATCAAAAAATGATAGGAGTTGATTGATATATTTTGGGCAAATTTTCATCCATTTGCTTTCATATTCTTTTTATTGATTGTTGGATTATTTATTGCAAATATGGTGATGTGGAGACGTAGAAGAGGAACATGTTTCCACAATCCATATGATGCTATGACGATTTTAGAAAACCGCCTTGCAAGAGGAGAAATTAGTAAAGAAGAATATCAAGAAGTAAAGGAAACGCTAAAAAGATAACCTTTCTAGAATGCCCACATTTTATAGTTGTGGGCTTTTTATCTATGATTTGTCCAGTTGCCGTTTATTTTTTGCTATTATGATAAGTATCATGAATACTTATCTCAAAGGAGAATGATATGTCAATTCGCAAACGTCTCTTCTTATCTAACTTCGCCATGATTGTGATGCCAATTATCATTATTTTGTTAATTATATTCTTATTCAATATCGTGATTAATGGCGGGTTTAAGGGAAATCACTTCAAACAGCGCTGGCAATCAACCGAAGCGCCTACTTCGGAAGTATTTAACGATCTAAAAAAGGCTGCTTCATTGGAACAAGAAAAGTTGTCCGACGGGGACTATATGAGCACCCTGACAAATAATCAGGATTTTAATATTGCTATCCGTAAAGGAGAAAGCTTTATTTATACAACCGATCATTTGAAAATCATTTCAAATGAGGATCTCCCTTCGTTTGGGAATGAAGGATATGACCCGGCAGGAGCACGGTTTGGGCAGGAACATTATTCGATTAGACAACATGATTTTTATTTCAACGATGGTACAGAGGGTTCTATATTTCTCTTAGATCATGCCGCATCCTTTGTGAAATTTGCCAGGACATTCTTCCCGATCATTTTTATTAGTTTAATCGTTGTCCTTATCTTGACCAACGTACTGCTATCTTATTTCATGTCACGAGGCATTTTGCTTCCTGTCAAACAGCTTTCTGATGCATCAGAAAAGGTTAGCAAAGGCAACTTGGACTTCTCTGTTCAATCCAAAAGCAAGGACGAACTCGGACAACTTGTTCAGTCTTTTGATACAATGCGTGCACAGCTGAAAGAGTCCTTAGCATTACGAGATAAATATGAAAATAATCGCAGGGAATTAATCGCAAATATTTCCCATGATTTAAAAACGCCAGTTACCTCTATACTTGGGTATGTAGAAGGTATCCAGGATGGTGTCGCCAATTCAGTTGCCAAGCAAGAACGATATCTTGAAACCATCCACACAAAAGCAACATATATGAATCGGTTAATTGAAGAGCTCTCTCTATACTCAAAATTGGATGTAAAAAAACTTCCTTTCTATTTTGAATCTGTAAATATACACGCATTTGTACAGGACTATTTAGACGAGATTGCATCAGAGCTCGCAGGAAAGAACATTCAGTTAAAACTGGATACAAAGGACTTTCAGAAACATGTTATGTTAGATAGAGACAAACTCATCCGTGTCATGGAAAATCTTATCTTTAATAGCGTAAAATATATGGATAAAAGCACCGGTCGAATTACCGTCTTACTTACTGATCAGGAACAAGTGGTTAAAGTAACTATTATGGATAACGGACCTGGTGTTTCAGAGGAAGAAGTCTCAACAATATTCAACCGATTTTACCGAACTGACCCATCCAGAAGTACACAAGGTAGCGGACTTGGCCTAGCCATCGCATCACAAATCATTGAAGCACATGGGGGTTCCATTTGGGCAGAAAATCTACCTGATAAAGGCCTCGCCATCCACTTCACATTAAAAAAGTCTGAAGGAGATAACCATGAGTAAAAAGATATTAATCATTGAGGATGATCAAAGCATTGCTGAATTGGAAAGAGATTACCTTGAAATTGGGGGGGTTCAGGCTGACATCGCTCCGGATGGGAAAAGTGGTCTAGAGGCCGCTATTCATCACCATTACGATTTAATTTTACTAGATGTCATGCTCCCCCATATGGATGGCTTTGAACTGTGTAAGCAAATTCGTAAGGAAAAAAACATCCCGATTCTGATGGTCACCGCGAAACATGAGGATATTGATAAAATTCGTGGTTTAGGACTCGGCGCGGATGATTATATCGTCAAACCGTTTAGTCCAAGTGAATTGGTTGCACGTGTAAAAGCACACCTGGCGAGATATCAACGGTTGATCCAAACCGACACACTGAAAGATGAAATTCATATTCGAGGACTACATCTCAATACAGTTTCCAGGCAAGTTTATATCAACGGCAAAGAAGTTAATTTCACAACCAAGGAATTTGATTTACTAACATTTTTTGCTCGCCATCCAAATCAGGTTTTCTCCAAAGATCATTTATTTGAAAGCATTTGGGGATTCGATGCGATGGGAGATAACGCAACAGTAACTGTTCACGTCAAAAAGATCCGTAAAAAAATCGAAAAAGATACAAGCGATCCCCAGTACATTCAGACAGTCTGGGGATCAGGCTACAGACTGAAATCATAATCATGACACCGTTCATTCAATGTTAGAAATGGGCGGTCCCTAAAAATACTTAATGTTAAAAAATCAACTTCATCCCCTCATGACTTGCTACGAATCCTAACCGATCATAAAAGCGATGGGCATCTTCCCTTTGCTTATCAGTGGTCAATTGCACCAGGCCACATTCCTCAGACTTCGCGATGCAAATAGCTTCTTTGAACAATGCTTCTCCTATCCCCTCACCGCGATACGCTCTATCAATACGTACAGCTTCAATTTGTGCCCTTTTCATACCCAGCCTTGCCAAACCCGGAATAATCGTTAATTGGAGACAGCCAATAATGGATGAGTCTTCTACAGCTACGATAATCTGGTTACCCCTTTGCAGTTCGATTTCTGCAAACGCTTCAAAATATTCAATAGGCAGCTTTTCTACATAACGCTCACGCGTAGCTCCCAGTTCATCATCAGCAAGTAATTTAACAATTGCCGACACATCTTCTTCTCTTGCGCTTCGAAAATGAACCATTATATTACTCCTCTCCATTTTTAACAACAAAGTAAAATTCGATAATAATAGATTTTGCAATGCTTACTTGCTATAAATAAGATTGGTTCGTATTTCGGCATATTTTTCGCATTATTTATACAATAACATTAATTTTTATTTTACACGATGCTTCGTAATCGTTAACATAGATATAGAAGCAATGAAATTTTGATCAGGAGGATAATAAATGTGGAATAGCAATCAATTAACAGATCAGCTAAAAATCAAATACCCTATTATTCAAGCGGGTATGGCCGGAGGTATAACTACTCCTGAATTAGTTGCTGCAGTTTCCAATGCCGGTGGATTAGGAAATGTAGGTGCTGGATATATGCGTGCCGAAGATATGAGGCATACCATTCGTGCCATTCATAAACTAACCACTCAACCTTTTGGGGTGAATGTGTTTAATCCCGAGTACCCAGAAACAAAACAAGATTATATTGACCAAACCAATGATTTACTGTCACCGATTAGAAAGGAATTAGGTGTTGCACCCGTTTCTATATCTGAGGACACTCCATCAACATTATTCGCAGAACAAATAGATGTGCTTCTGGAGGAAAATGTACCAGTCATTAGTTTCACTTTCGGCATCCCATCTAAAGAGATGATTCAAAAATTAAAAGCAGCAAATAAAATTTTGATTGGGACAGCAACAACCGTGGAAGAGGCTATCATGAATGAAGCAAGTGGTATGGACATGGTTGTTGTCCAAGGCAGTGAAGCTGGTGGACACCGTGGAACTTTTAATGGATCATTTGAAAAAGCGATGATTGGTACAGTTGCTCTTGTTCCCCAAGTAGTTGACCGAGTAAATATTCCTGTTATTGCTGCCGGTGGTATTATGGACGGGCGTGGCGTATTAGCCTCAGTGATATTAGGAGCGCAAGGTGTACAGATGGGAACAGCTTTTGTCACCAGTGTTGAAAGCGGCGCAAAGAAGCAACATAAAGAAGCAATATTGAATAGCGCAGAAGACGGGCCTGTTATGACCTCCGCATTCAGTGGGAAACCAGCGAGAGGTGTCGAGAATAAATTTATCACAAGCATGAAACAACATGAACAACAATTACCTGACTACCCTATCCAGAATACAATGACAAATGCTATTCGAAAGGAAGCCGCCAAACAGAACAAACCAGAATATATGTCACTTTGGTCCGGTCAAAATACGCGCCTTAGTCAAAACAAATCTGCTGACCAAATCATCTCTGACATCGTTAGTCAAATTCGTAATATCTCTCAGGGGTTTTAAACGCAGATGATCCGTTCACATTAGAAAACTATTCACCATCCGCGTTACACAAAAATAAGCGCAACTACTACACCCACTTGAAGAGGCGGGTGTAGTAGTAACGCCGCGGAGATAAACAACGTCCAAAAGGGGTTTCATTCCGCTCAACGACCGTTGTTTCGTCTATTCCTTTTTTATAAGACTCAATTGCCAAGTAACCCCAAACGCATCGCCTACCCAGCCGAATTTATCACTAAATGGATAAACATCCAGCGGCATAAACACATTGCCATCTGCTGCCAGTTCCTCAAAAACGCGGTCAATCTCTTCCTCTGAATCAAATGTTACAAACAAAGATATGGAAGGAGTGAAAGTAAAGTTATGCTTCACATAACTGTCGCTGCACATAAACTCCTGTCCTTTAATGGAGAAGACGGCTTGCATGACTGTCCCTTCATCACCAGCCTCATCCGCTCCATAGCGTGTTATACTTACAATTTCTGAGTCGTCAAAAATAGATGTATATGCATTCATGGCTGCTTCTGCCTGTCCTTCAAACATAAGAAATGGATGTACTTTTTGATTGATATTTCCCATTAAATCTGCCTCCTTTTCGGGGACTGTCCCCAAATAATGCTTTCCCTAGCTTCATAAATATTATATCCTATTCATAGATACTTTAATATAAATAACAGTTGGAGGGAATTTTTATGCCGATGAAAAAAACATTAACACTTGCAGGATCTGATTCAAGTGGTGGTGCAGGTATACAAGCAGATCTAAAAACATTTCAGGAATATGGTGTGTATGGCATGAATGCTCTTACCTCCATTGTAACAATGGACCCGGATAATGGTTGGAGTCACGATGTATTTCCAATCGATGTGGATGCAGTAGAGAAACAATTAAGCACGATTTTATCCATTGGTGTCGATGCTATGAAAACCGGGATGCTCGGCTCAGTCGAGATTATCGAACTTGGTGCTAGAAAAATGGATGAATATAAACTAAACAATATTGTCATTGATCCCGTAATGGTGTGCAAAGGCGAAGATGAAGTATTGCAACCAGAAAACACGGATGCAATGCGCGAATTGCTTATTCCACGGGCAACGATCGCAACACCTAATTTATTCGAGGCGGGACAACTTGCGAGAACAGGCCCACTTAAAACAATTGATGGCATGAAAGAAGCAGCGGTAAAAATTCATGAGCTTGGAGCTAAAAATGTCGTCATTAAAGGCGGGAAGGCGCTTGATCATGAAAAAGCCGTTGATCTATTTTATGATGGAAGTGAATTTATCCTGCTTGAAAAGGATAAACTGAACACAACCAATAACCATGGTGCCGGATGTACATTTGCAGCTGCGATCACCGCAAATCTAGCAAATGGGAAATCTGTGGAAGACGCAGTTATCGCGGCGAAGGATTTTGTTACTGCAGCAATTGCTCATGGCTGGAAAATGAATGCATACGTTGGTCCAGTCATGCATGGAGCATATAATCAGTTTGGCAATAGCAAATAGGAATAGTGATTCGGGAATCGACGTAAAGCGCCCGTTCGCCTCTGTAATAGGTTTATGTTTCACTTCCTTACAGCAAAAGCCCCTTATAGAGGGGCTTTCGCTATTCAGGATCCCCATTTCAGGGTAATTGTTAAGGTACAGCAGTCCTTCCCTTCCCCTTCTTGAGGAGCGGTAATATCAATTTGAACGCCTGATGGTGTATAGCGAACTTTAACTGGAACGGTTACCCCTTCGACGGATTGAATTAAACGATCCACCTCTGTTTGTTCCCCTTTTTGTGCCGCATCCATCATCTGATGAGAAAATTCTCTGTCAGCAAACTTATCTATAAGAAGTTCACCCTGCTTTAAAAGTGTCTTAAATGTTTTCGCAGATTGTGACAATATCTTTGTATCTACCGGAGGATATTGACGCACTGGTGATAACTGCGGAGCATAGTAAGGTGGATAGTTTTGTAGATAAGTAGGAAAGAAATAAAGCGGGCAGTGATAATACATAACAAGTCTCCTTCCTATCACAGGAAATTAAGGTCATACCATCATATGCCAATACGCTTGCCCATGAGACAAATTCATTCTTACCCTGCAAACTAATCGTGCATGACACTTTTCGTAATATATTGTATACTATATATAGTTGCTGTAAAATATTACTAAGGGAAGGTGAATTATCATGCCGATACCTGCTGATCACTTGAAACCAGTTCGAAAGTCTGCAAAAGAAAGTGCATTTAACCAATTACAACAATGGATCATTGATGGAACTTTACGTCCAGGTGAAAAGTTAAATGACAGTGAGCTCGCGGAGGCCCTAGGTGTTAGCAGAACCCCCATCCGAGAGTCCTTGCAGTTACTAGAAGCACAGGGATTTGTTCAATTGTTCCCCGGCAAGGCAACACAAGTAACAGAGATAGAAAAGGAATCAATTAACGACTTGCTTCCTCCTTTAGCCGCATTGCAAGCATTATCAGCTGAGCTGGCAATCGCTCATCTAACAGTTGATACACTTACATTGCTTGAAAATACGAATCAACGATTTGCAGCGGACATCCGGTCAGAAAATTATTTCTCCGCATTGAAAAGCGATGAGGAATTCCATCAAATTATTGTGGATACCGCAAACAATCCTTATATTCCTACGATGATCGAACAACTGCAAGCACATGTTAGAAGATTATTTTTCCATAACTCGATCATTTTAACCGAAAAGTCCATAGCCGAACACGATATAATCATTCAATTAATGAAAGAAAAAAATGTCACAGAGGTCTCCTCTGTCATGCGAAAAAATTGGCTTCGAGCCATCGACGAATTTCGTTCTACTAAAAAGCCTGAATAACATTAAAAATCCGGTTCCCCACTAATTTATGGGAAAACCGGATTTTTTTAAGCACGAACTTCAGACGGCCTTTGCAGGTGGACGATCACCCCTGTAATTGCAATCACAATCACAACAGGCAAGAGCCAACCAAGACCTTCACTATAAAGCGGCAAGACTTCTTCATAGAAAGATACAATAGGTGCCAACCAGCCGAAATATTCCATTTCGAAAAGCTCACAAAATGTCTTTACGCCATCAATAATACTAATCATAAATGTAACAACTGTTGCCGAAACATAAACAATTCGCGAATGATTGAATAACGGTGATAGAAATGTCAAAAGCATTAAAACAATCGCAAGTGGATAAAGGAACATTAATACCGGAATCGAGTAATTAATAATGTTTGCTAATCCAAAGTTTGCAACGACAAACGTCATGGTTGTAAAGAAAGATACAAATATTTTATAGCTAATCTTTGGAAATAGTGTATGGAAGTATTCAGCGCAAGCTGTCATCAATCCAATACTTGTCGTTAAACAGGCAAGTATGATAACAATCGTCAGCATGATAGACCCTGTCATTCCAAAATAATGGGATGCAGCACTGCCAAGAACAGGCCCACCTGTATCAAAAAGTCCAACTGCTTCCGTACTCGTTGCTCCCAAATAAGCTATTCCAGTATAAAGTATACCAAGAAACGCAATAGCTACAATGCCTGATTTTGCTGTTGCAACAAGTACGCCACGCGTAGACTTTACACCAAGCGCATGTATGGCATTGATAACGATAATCCCAAATACAAGAGATGCTAATGCATCCATCGTGTTATATCCTTCTGTGAAACCTTTCATGAATGCACCGCCTGCATAGGCATCTTGCGGCGCTTCAATCGCACCCATAGGTTTCACAATGACCATAACAAGTAAAGCAAGCAACAGGATAATAATTCCTGGCGATAATATTTTTCCAACGCGGTCTACAATCTTGGTAGGGTTTAATGAAAGCCACAGTGTCACAGCAAAAAACAATAATGTGAACACGATTAACCCTACTCCTTCAAAACTCTCTCCTAAAAATGGCGCAATACCAATATCATACGCTACAGCACCTGTACGTGGTGCGGCGAAAAACGGTCCAATGGTTAAGTAGAGAAGCGCAGTAAAGATAATTCCATAAATTGGATGAACGCGACCCGCTAATTCCTGCAGGTTACGACTCCCAGAGAATCCCATTGCTAGGATTCCAAGAAATGGTAACCCCACGCCCGTAATCAAAAATCCGATCACTGCCGGCCATAAATTTGTTCCTGCATATTGACCAAGCTGTGCCGGAAATATCAGGTTTCCCGCTCCAAAAAACAAGGCAAACAACATGACCCCTACTACGAAATAAGACGAAAATCCCAGTTTATCCTTCATGCAATCCAAACTCCCTATGATGTAAGATTCTATAGTTGATATCATTAAGCGTCATATGCAATATATCAATGAAAAACCATCATACTATTTTTTCATCTAGAATGCAATATATTAGTGGGGGACAGTCCCCCACTACGCTAAAGTGTTAAATTAATTTGGCATTGTTTTATGTCATTTACAATATACTAGGCAAATTAGTTGAATCAAACAAGAAGACATTATATTATGTAAGTTGGTTATTAATTATAATAAAAAGGGAGTTTTACAAACATGACCATAAGCGTTAAAGCAATTATTGGTAGTACGAGTTCAACATCAAATAACTTAAAGTTAGTTGAATATATGAAAAACCGTTATGCAGATAAATTAGATATCACCCCAGTGTTTATTAATGACGTTGAAACGTTTTCAATCGACATTGAAAATGATCCAACAGCAAATGTAAATAAATTTAAAGCGGATGTAAAAGATTCCGATGCAGTATTATTTGCGGTTCCGGAATATAATTATTCCATTCCAGGTGCGTTGAAAAATGCCATTGACTGGCTATCACGTGGTGGCGACCTTACAATCAAAGACAAACCAGCATTCATTGTAGGTTCTTCTATGGGTGTCCTTGGAAGTGTCCGTGCACAAATGCACTTAAGAGATATACTATCAAATCCGGCGTTGTCACCGATCTTACTTCCAGGAAACGAAGTATATATCGGATCCATTCATGAAAAAATGAATGAAGCTGGTGAAATAACGGATCACGGAACCATTGAATTCCTCGATTTAGTTGTAAATAACTTTATTGAATTCTATCACAAAACGAATACAGCCATTACGATTTAACTCGCTTTATTTTAAAAGTGCAAAAGGGATCTTCCACAGAAGATCCCTTTTTTACTTGCCATCTAAATTAACCAATCAGAACAGAACAATAACAATGAAATACAATACCATGGCAACCAAGCCGACTGGTACAGCAAAACGTGCATATTGTATGCTTGTAATCTTCAGCTTTCCAGCAGCAATAATATTTGGAATGTTTCCTGGTATCAGCATTCCTCCACTGACAAGCAACCCAAGTAAAATATCTCTGATTGTCGTCTCGTTCATTACAGGGCTAATTTCTGCCGCGGCTAGTGTAGCGTTATCCAACACAGCTGAAATCATGTTTATCCAATATAAAATTAGCGGACTTAAATCGAGTAAATACCTTTCAATAAATGGTTGGAATCCTGCCCCTAGAAAAGTTAATGCCATAACAAACAAATAAATCTTCAAACTGCGGATAATGATTTCTGCATAGGATTCTGTTTGTGAGGCAGCATTTGAATCCGAATCGGACGCTGATTTATTTTGTGCCAAAATAGCAGCTGATTCATCTCTTGATTTCACCATCAATGCAGCCATTACACCAAAGGCAATCACACCTGGTATGACATATACACCAATTAATTTCAGTAAATAGAAGAAATCCTCATTTAATTTACTTACTACAATAGTTGAAAGCGGCTCCCCAATCGGCGTAAGTGCAGCACCCATACCAATTGCAAAACACGCTAAAACAACCAGACGAATTTCCGACTTTTTATCCATTTTCAAAACGCCTACAACTGCAACGAGAATAATTGCTGCAATGATGGCAGTAATCAAACTGGAGATTAATCCAAGAATAATTACAAATAATGCAATAAACAAGCGGTATGGTATCGCTTTGCTTAATCCCAATACACCTTTTTCAATCGGATCCTGGAACCATCTGAATAACAGCCCCGCAACGAGCACTGCCAATGTTATGTTAATTGGGTGTATTAAAGCTTCATTTATCAGATCCCAATTTAATACTTGGCTTACCAATACGGATAAAACACCCATAATGAATAAAAACACTTCCAGGTTCCGTTCGACGATCTTCGTAAACGGTAAAAATAGTACAAGCACTAATATGATCGTTAATCCAATAATCATAAGTATGTTCTCCTTTAAAGTATATGTAATGTCACTTTTATGATTTGCTCTCTCCATTATAAATATAATCCGCTTTAATTACATCTTCAAGGACACAATAATGTTATTGCCTCAATCCCCTTGTTATTCAAAGTTAAGCAATATGATTTCATCTCATTGGTTTAATCTTCGTCGCTTTTCATTTTTTGGGAAGTTCTATCCTTTTTAGCTTGCTTCACAACTTCCTCCAATTCATCTTTCACTGTCAATTCGCTCGGCTTCACACCTGAAATGTATGCTGCACGACCCATGATATGCCCACCGATCGGCGCAGTGATAAACAGAAAAACAATACCCAAAAGGAGTTTGATATTAAAGTCTCCCTCAATCAGCCAAAAATAAAGAAAGACACCTGATAATGTACAGAGGACACCAAAAGTTGTACTCTTCGTAGCAGCGTGTGATCTTGTATATACATCAGGTAAACGAAGTACACCAATCACCGCAACTACTGTAAAAATAACACCGATAGAAATCAGCAAAACGACAAGTATATTAGCTATTACGATCACGTTCGATGATCTCTCCTTTCTCAATGAATTTGGAAAAGGCAACCGTTCCGATGAAAGACATAACAGCAATCAATAAAATAACTTCCATAAAAAATCCCGTTCCGAACAAAACCGATAAGAGAGCGATGGCTGAAATAAGCGTGACACCAAATGCATCCAATGCGATAACTCGATCAGGGATTGAAGGTCCCCAGAAAATCCGAAGCAGTAGGCCAAGAATCGATAAAACAACAAGCATTAAACCGATCCAAATGAATGTCATCATGATTGACCCACCTCCCTAATTGCCTTCTCAAATGAATGTTTGATCGATTGGATCTCATTATCCACATCATCAACGTCAATCGCATGAATATAAAGTGTCCGCTGATCATCTGATACATGTACAACCAATGTTCCCGGTGTTAATGTAATCAAATTGGAGAGCAGCATGATTTCCCAATCCTTTTGCAAGTCGGTTGGAAATGCAAAAAATGCTGGCCTTATATCCATTTTAGGATTGAGAACGATAAGCAGGACAGTAATATTTGACATCGTGAGTTCCCTCAAAAAAATAAGTGCCAATTTAACAGCAGCCCACGCCCATCCTAAATAAAACCTTTCTCTGAAATAGCGCCGCATGATAAATATGATGAGGAGCCCGATTAAATATCCAATGATAAATGTCTGAGCTGTCATCGAGGAGCTCAAAAGCATCCAGGTCACTGCGATGACAAAGTTCAATAATATTTGGAAAGCCATCTTCATCTACTCCTTTAAAACCGCGTCAATATAAATGGACGGGTTTAATAATATATCTGAAGCATCCGCCATATAAGGAATGAGCCATTCCGTGCTAACGCCGTAAACGATAGAAATGACTACAAGCAATGTTGCCGGAAGCATTTCTTTACGGTAAGAACGACGATCAGATTTCGGCAGTTTAACCGGTTCACCCCAAAATGCGTAAACAAAGATCCGCATAGCAGACAAAAGAACGATAATACTTGAAATAAGAATAATGACGGTGGCCCAAGTATTTCCAGCTTCGAAACCGCCCTGAACGATTAACAGTTTGCCGATAAACCCACTTAATGGCGGAATTCCTACGAGCCCAAATACTGTAATCAAGTACATCCAACCGAGAGAAGTGTGCGTTTTCATCAAGCCGCCCATGTTCCTTAAATTCGATGTGCCTGTTACAGAAATAATAATTCCGATCAATATGAATAGCGCAGCTTTAATAAGCATGTCATGAATCAAATAGAAAATTGCACCAGACATACCCGCCTCATTCATTTGCGAAACACCGAATAAAATAACCCCTACTGCAATAATAATATTGTAAATGATAATCTGTTTTAAATCGAAATATGCCAGTGCACCGACGCAACCCATGATAACCGTTAGAACAGATAGCACCAGGAGTAACTCATGTGTGAAAGCTACGTCATGTATGAAAAACAACGTATATGTCCTTGTGATGGCATATAAACCAACCTTCGTCAGCAGTGCACCGAACAGGGCAAGCACTGGCATTGGCGGAGCTGAATAGGATCCGGGAAGCCAGAAATAAAGCGGAAATAATGCTCCTTTTATCCCAAATACGAGCAGGAATAGAACAGCAATCACAGTAATAATCCCAGGTTGCCCCACTTCGGCAATTTTCGCGGAAATATCTGCCATGTTCAATGTCCCCACCACAGAATACAGGAGGCCGACTGTAACAACAAACAGTGCAGATGAAATAACATTTACAAGTAGATATTTGATGGATTCCCGCAGCTGTCTTTTCTCTCCACCAAGGACGATTAAGACATAGGACGCAATCAACAAGACTTCAAAAAAGACGAACATGTTGAAAATATCACCAGTTGTAAACGCACCATTAATCCCTGTCAGCATAAATAGGACAGCAGGATAGTAATAAAAACGCTCGCGCGCCTCTCCAATTGCTGTAAAACTATACAGCACAATCAAAATGGTAATTAGTATAGACGTTGTAACAAGCAACACGGACAACATATCTGAAACGAGGGAAATTCCAAATGGCGCTGGCCAACTTCCCAGTGTAATTGTTTGAACACCTGCTGTTTTCACCTTCCAGATGAGTCTAAGGGCGGCAGCTAAACTAACAACTAATCCAACTATCGTCAATAGCCTTTGCGCCCGGATGTTTTCCTTGAGAAACAGGAGAATTACTGCAAATAAAAACGGCAGGAGAATCGGAAGTATTAATAAATTAATCATGTTCATCATTTCCTCTCATAAGATCCATATTATCCGTCTGATGTTTCGAATATGTTTTATACGCAAGGACCAGTATGAATGATGTTACCCCGAAACTAATGACAATTGCCGTCAGAATGAGTGCTTGTGGCAATGGATCTGCATAGTCAGTTATACCTTCAGCAAGGACAGGCGGTGAAGTGCCCCCAAGTCCTCCCATCGTCAGGAGAAGCAGGTGGGCACCATGACTTAACAATCCGGTTCCAAAAATGATGCGGAGAAGACTTCTAGATAGTATTAAATAGACGGCAGCCGTAAATAGAACACCGATCACAATCGCCATCAATAGTTCCATTAAGAATCTCCCCCAATCGCTTGAATAATCGTCATAGCCGCGCCAATGACGACGAGATAAACTCCTGCATCAAAAATCATTGCCGTATGCAAGGATGTTGCCCCGAATAACGGTAAATAAAAATCATCAAAAGCATGTGTAAAAAAAGGAACATTAAAAATGATCGATCCAGATGCCATTCCAATAGATAGAAGCAATCCAATGGCTACTACAATCATAAAATTAAATGGCAATAATTGCTGAACGGTCCTCAAATCGTAAGCAAGCAAAAGAAGTGCGATCGCTCCTGTTGCAAGAAGCCCTCCAACAAATCCGCCGCCCGGTGTATAATGTCCGGCGAAAAAAATAAATATTGAGAAAAGAAGGATGATGAAAAACACAACCTTCGCTGCAGTCTGTAAAACAACATCATTTACTTTCATCAGTGCTCCCCTTTCCTGGTAGTTTCAGACGAATCATACTATATACACCGATTCCCGCAATTGATAATACGGCAATTTCAAACAATGTATCAAATCCACGGTAATCCACGAGTATGACGTTAACAATATTACCGCCCCCCGCTTCACTGTACACCGTGTCTTTATAAAACTGAGAAATAGAAGGAATCAACTTCTGCGAATGTGCGGACAGTGCAACAAGTGCCATGGTAATACCTACCCCCGCAGCGACAATAAAATTACCTAAGCGAAAACCCTTACTCTCTCCGTGTCTTTTTAACTCTGGTAAACGATGGAACGCAAGTAAAAACAAGACGACCGTAATCGTTTCAATAACAAGCTGTGTCAACGCAAGATCCGGCGCTTTGTAAATAACGAAGAAGAATGCAACAGAATAACCAACGCCTCCTAGCGCGATAACCGCAGTTATTCTCGTTTTTGCAGTCAAAATCATGACCACAGAGAGAATAAGTAACACAGCAGTCAATATGCCATATGCATTTAAAGGTGCGAAACTATTGAAATCAACCTTAAATGCATCTTTGATAAACAACGTTGCCAGTGTAATGACCACAATAGACACAAACATATAAATAAGATATGTTCTAAAAACACCTGTCATATAAAGACGGGATAATCGATTCATGCCTTTTTCTCCGGCCATCATTAATGAATCATATAAACCATTCAACGATAAAAGTTCGGGCTGTAAGTTATACAATGGCTGCCATTTTCTCATTGTTAGGAACAGAATGGATCCCAGCCCGATAATACCAAGTGTCATCAAAAGTTCAGGCGTCCATCCATGCCAAGCGGAAACATGCACAAGCACTTCAGATGGATGGCTATAGAGTCCGGCCTGCATCGCAACAACTGCAGGATTCACCAAAGTATCTCCTACAACATTTGGAATAAAGAAAATCACAACAACTAATACAGCCAGAATCACAGGGGCAATCAGCATCCCCACAGGTGCCTCTTTTGGTTCCACCGACAGTGATTCCTTTTTTCTTTTCCCGGCAAATGTCTTAAAAACAAAATAGAAACTGTAGATAAACGTAAATACACTTGCAATCCAAGCAACAATCGGGAAAATAATTCCCCATGTTGAAAAATTAAATAGATTAAAATCTTTCAGTGCTAACGTCGATGTAAGAAATAATTCCTTACTAAGAAATCCTCCAAACGGAGGAAGGCCCGCCATGGACATAGATCCGATAAACGCCACGGTAAAACTGATTGGCATGACACCCATTAACCCCCCAAGTTTTCGGATATCCCTTGTTCCCGTTTCGTGATCGACAATCCCCGCCACCATAAATAAGCTACCTTTAAATACCGCATGGTTGATCAAGTGAAAAACGGCTGCAAACCCGGCAAATTTGAAAAGTGCTGTACCCGCATCTACATGATAGCTGATGGCACTTGCTCCAAGCAGTGACATAATAAGGCCAAGCTGACTCACTGTTGAAAAGGCAAGAATAGCTTTCAGATCTGTTTGTTTGACTGCAAAGAACGCTCCCCAAAAAAGCGTAAGCAGCCCAATGCCCGTAACAAGCCAAATCCACACTTCTGAAACTGCAAAAACAGGTGTAAAGCGGGCAACAAGATATAGCCCAGCTTTTACCATCGTCGCAGAGTGAAGATAGGCACTAACAGGTGTAGGTGCCTCCATGGCATCCGGTAACCAAATATAAAATGGGAATTGAGCTGATTTCGTAAAAGCACCTAGTAAAACGAGAACCAGTGCTAATATAAAGAATTCCTGTCCAACTAAGTTTGACGCGTTAGCAATCAATTCACGAATAGAATATGTATCCCCCATTATGCCTAAAAGAACGAATCCACCTAGCATCATTAAACCACCGAATACCGTTATTAGCATGGATTTTAAAGCACCGAATCGCGAACCGTCTCTTGTGTACCAATAGCCTATCAATAAGAAAGAGGAAATAGATGTTAATTCCCAGAAAAGATAAAGCGTAATAATGTTATCTGATTGAACAATACCCAGCATAGCAGTCATAAACATCAGTAAATAGACATAGAAGTTATTCAACTTCTCTCGGGTTTTATCAAGATAGAAGATCGAGTAGAGCACAACAAGTGCCCCAATCCCTGTAATGAGTAATGAGAATAGAAGACTCAAACCGTCTATATACGATACGAATGAAATATCAAGAGAAGGGATCCATTCCAATGATGATATGGCGTGTCCACCATTCATCGTGGTTTGAATGAAACCGGTATAATAAATAAAAAGTGTTATAGGGATTATTAAAACAAACCAACCAGTATGTATGCTTTTCAGTTTCCTGAAAAGTATTGGCACGAAAATCGCTGCCAAAACAGGGAAAAATATCAATAACACGAATTCCACTAAGATGATGCTCCTTTCATTAGTTATTATCTAAAAAATTGGCATTCGCCGGACCTTCATGGATGCTTTTCTTCATTACACTTACGCAGAAAGGAAGAAATATGTTTACTACCCCAAAAAACGCAAAAGGGAGCCGTCAACCGAGGGCATAGAACGCCCTTGGTGACAGACTCCCCCAAGTACATTACTTATATTTGATTGAGATGAGTGTAACATAACTTATTAAAAATGTAAAATTGTTATTTAACATTAATTCTTATACATTGCCATAACTTTCTATCATATTGGCCATATGTGTGTAAGCACCACCGGCTAATAGCGCGGATGCAACCAATACCGCTTCAGATAACGCTTCATTTGTTGCACCTAACTTATCCGCATTTTTCGTATGCACATCTATACAGTACGGACATAATGTTGCATGTGCGACTGCTACCGCAATAATTTCTTTAAATTTCTTACCTAGTTTCCCTTCCTTCATTGCTGCACCACTAAATGTGGAATATCCTCGAAATCCTACATGCGCATTGCGACCTAATGTACTAAGCTTGTTAAGATTTGATCGTTCGTATAACGCATCATCTGCATCTTCTGCTAAAGCATTTTGCATATTCGTACTATGTGTTACAGCACCACCGGCTTCTACTGCTGCCGTAACCATTACTGCTTCCGCCAATTCACCGAGCGTGGCACCTTCTGCCTTCGCTTGCTTCGTATGACCGTCAATACAATAAGGACATTTTGTTACATGTGCAATGGCTACTGCAATGATTTCTTTTTCTTTTTTTGAGAGAGCACCCTCTTTGAAAACTTCCGTATTAAAGTTTGAAAAAGCTTCTGCTTGTTCAGGTGCGAGTTCATTCAACTTATTTAAATGCTTGTGCTGATCCTTTTCATAAAAATTGTTGGACATAATAAACTTCCTCCCATATGCATGCTATAACTTATATTCCACTATTCCGTTTTTCTCAAACGTTCCAGACAGCAAACACCCCCAAAGAAGAGACGCGCTAGGGGTGATTTTTCAGAAAAACATGCTGTCAATCTGGTTTATTTCATCGTCTGGTAACAAAATTTACACCGCTTATTCAGCCGTCATGCCGCCAAGGTCCTTAACTCTGATTAACAATTAAAAGATAAAGTAATCGAAAGCATAGATACCAGGTCCTGAAATAATCATGGCAATACATATGGTTATAATCAAAATATTATATTCCGCTCCATTAGCTGTAATCCAATAGCCATTTTTACCTGTTACAGTAATGATAGCCACCACCATTGTCCCAGCGATTAGAATAGCTGCCAAGGGGGTTAAAAAGCCAAGTACAAAAAACAAACCGCCAATCATTTCCGAAAGTGTTGCCAGATATACCATAAATATGCCTGGTTTAATACCTAGTGATTCAAAAAACTTCGCTGTGTTAAATAAACCATTACCGCCAAACCAACCAAATAACTTTTGTGTGCCATGCCCAATAATTGTTAATCCTAGTACAATTCGAATTAATAATAAGGCAATATCCATGACCATGCTCCTTTTTAAAACAAGATAATATCGGTTTGATTTACCTATTATTATTTCCCTTTCCTCCTAGTCTAATTCACGAAACAACTTTAATGATAGTTCTGACTCGTTCTAAACTTTCCTTGTCAATGATCTAATTGCCTGATTAGTACCAAAACCTATCATTAAGTAGCAATCCATTTCAACAGTAAAACCGATTGATGTCAATTCGTTCACCATTCTCCTATAATAAAAGAAGAGGTCTTCATGATGTAAAAGGAGAGATTGTAAATGGTCTCGTTAAATATACTTGATTACTCGCCAATCTATGAGGGTTCAAATGCCCGTGAAGCATTGCTGCACACAAGAGAATTAGCACATCTTGCTGATCGGTTAGGCTATCATCGATATTGGGTAGCGGAACATCACCATGTATTTTCTGTTGCTGGAAGCACCCCGGAGATGTTGATGATGCAATTAGCCGCTACTACCAATCAAATACGAATCGGTTCAGGCGGGGTCATGTTACCACACTATAGTCCTTACAAAGTGGCCGAAAACTTCCGGATGCTGGAAGCTTTCCACCCTAATCGGATTGATTTGGGTATAGGGAGATCACCGAGCTTCCGACTGGTTAACAAAGCCTTGAATGAGGCAAGGGACAAACGATTACCCTATGAACAGCAAGTACAGGATCTATATAAATACTTTACAGATAATACAACCGAAGACCATCGCTTCCAAGAACTGATCGCAACCCCTGTCATAGAAACAACACCGGAAATCTGGATGCTCGGAAGTGGAACTGGAGGTGCAAAAGTTGCTGCCGCAACGGGATCTGCTTATGCCTTTGCCCAATTTGGCTTTCCTTCTTACGCTGGACTCGATGTTGTAAATGATTACAGGGAACATTTCCAACCCTCTGCTTTGCTGAACAAGCCGAAAGTAATGATTGCTGTTTTCGCTATTATTGCTGAAACAACGGAGGAAGCTGCGGAAATCGCCCAAGCTTTTGATTTATGGTTGCTGTCTATCGAACCCTCCACAGGCAATCAGCCGCCATACTACCCTTCGGTTGAAACAGCGAAGGCTCGCGGTCTTAGCTCCTTTGAGGAAGAGCAAGTCAGGAAAAATCGAAAACGAGCGATCATCGGAAACCCGGAGGAGGTAAAAAAGGGCATAGAAAATGTATCCTACCATTATCAAGCAGACGAGATAACAATTATTCCACATTTTTACGATACCCAAAACCGGATGAAAGGGATTGAATTATTGGCAGAAGCATTTGGATTGGAACCCAATTAACATAAAGTAAAACTTCATTCAGAGTTTTCAACGCACTGACATGCTAGTGCAAAGGTTTTCGGTGGGACGAGCTTTAGCGCAGTTCCAGACGTTGACGCGTAACGTCGCGATTTTAGTCTGCCTCTTCCCCTGAATGTTAGTCGAGCCCCCCCACGACGTGAGGTTCAAAGAAGTTGCCACTAGAGGTGGGGGTTTTACTTCCCGCCAAACTGCGCTAAATTTTACACAAACACCAAATAACCCACCTTCCATCAGGCGGGTTATTGTTGCTGTTTACTTAGCTATTGGATGGTTTTACATCAGGGGCGTTATATCACATATCTTTTTAGGCAAGCATCTTCTCCAGTTGTTTTACCGTTGGTGTTAAATTAGCAAGAAAATATGCCTCACGTAGTTTTCTTGCAGGGTGACTTTTATATAAATATCCCGCACCACCGCTATGAAGCATATTCGCTTCAACCGATCGAAGTGTAAGGTGTGCTATATCCAATCTCATTTGCACAATTTCCTTCCAGTCCAAAGTGTCTTCGTATGTTTCTAGATAATCATAAATTGACTCCCTTTGTTGCTGATAAATAGCTTCTAGTTCTTCAGGTTGAACTTGTAAGTAATGATTACTACCCCTTTGTTTGCTACGTCCACGTTTTATAGATTCAATAGATGCATCTGTAACTCCCAAACCAAGTGGAATTTGATACAGTAAAAAAGTCGGACGTACTTTTTCAACAAATGCATCTGCATCTGCTGATACAATAAGGTGATCAGGCACAAAGCAATGATCAAAACGGCAAACGTACGTCGCACTTCCATTGATACCAAGGTAATCACTTTTACCTTTCATTGAAAGTCCTACAAGGTCACATGGAATAAACGCCATAATCCGCTGGTTATTGTTTAAGCCAGCAACGATGCCAAACCAATGTCCTTCACCAAGATTGGAGACAGATGGAAGGTGACCGGAAATAACATACCCATCTTCTCTTCGCTCAGCCTGTAGATGTAACTTTTCCATATCCCCATAAAACTTCATTGGATTAGATAATCCCGTCCCGCCTAAAATGGTCCCGTTCTCAAGATCCGGTAATAGGTTCGACTTCAAGTAATTATTCTCACTCTGGCGTAAATAGGTCTGTGCCGCTAACTGGCACCACAGGGTAAAACCCGTCGTCATACAAGTTTTAGAAACCTCTTCCACCAAATGAAATTCACGGAGTAATACCTCCCTATCGGAAAAGACATCCGAATTAAAATAGCCTTTTTCACCTAATAACCGTAAAAATGCTTCCGGATAATGATTGTCTATATCAATTGACTGTACCAAAGGTCTTAACTCACTTTGAATGAGTTCTTTTAACGTATTTGTATTTGTCTCTGTTTCCTTTTCCAGGATCATAGGGAAGTCTCCTCCTTTAACTCCTTATCAGCTTATTTATCAGATGCTATTTCCGTGATCGAATCGATTGGCGTATTCACTGCCTCACGTGCACGTTTAACTGCATCTTCATCTGGAGCATCATAGAAACACAGACACTTCGACATATCCTCACAGACATAAGTTCGAGAAAATGAAACTTCAGGTACTTCTGCATAGTGAACAGAGTTTTTCTTTTTGCGGTCTAAATATTGATCCATTGTTATATTCTCAGGAATATTCCATTCAACAAGGTAATTGACTTCCTCTGATTGCTTTTTCACTTCTTCTAGATCTTTACCTACAATACGAACTGCCTTAACAAGCTCAACAGACAGGTCCTTATTCTCCAAACTAGAAGTGAGTACAGCCTCATCTTCACTTTCAAAAATAAAGAAAGATCTTGAAAAGTCCTTTGCAACCTGAACTTCAATTAAATTTATGTTATCTTCTTGAACCGCATCCTTTAGTGCTGACACTTTTTGTTCAAATGCTTCTTTTGTATCAATTACTGTATTTTTAAATGTTGCTTCTACTAAATGTAATGCCATTTTAAAATTCCTCCCCAATATTTAATTATTCCTATAAAATAAGTAGGTTTAATTGGTATTAATAATACGATAATTCACTCATTAATGCAACCATTGAAATTATTTTTAGATATATCTTAATTTGTTTGTACTCCCCATAACCTTTCTACCCAACGTTCAAATAAGCTGATTGCTTTGTCCAGAAGTAGACCTAAAACACCGATAAAAATAATACCCGCAAGCACTAAATCTAAATCCAGTGCATTTCTGGAATCAATAATAAAATAACCTAGGCCAGATTGCGCACCAACCATTTCCCCTGAAACGAGAAATATCCAGGCAGTGCCAAGCGCAATATGTAAACTATTCGCGATGGAAGGAAATGCAGCAGGAAAAATAATTTTATACATGAGTTGTGGCTGTTTAATCTCAAGATTTTGCGCCACCTTTAAATAGGTCGTATCCACTTTCTTCACCGCAGACACCGTCGATAATAATACAGGGAAAAATGCTGCGATATAAATAATAACAATAGCGGGTATACTTCCAATCCCAAACCAAAGCACAATAAATGGTGCCCATGCGATCGGCGCAACCGGTCTGATCACTTGAACAATCGGATCAATAAGTTCCCACAGCCAATTTGTCCGTCCTAAAATCAGACCTAAAATAATCGCCGTACTCACTGCTGCGAAATAACCGATAAAAAAGCGCATA
Source organism: Virgibacillus halotolerans (assembly GCF_016908515.1). Lineage (GTDB taxonomy): Bacteria > Bacillota > Bacilli > Bacillales > Amphibacillaceae > Virgibacillus_M > Virgibacillus_M halotolerans. The sequence continues at coordinate 113,134 of NZ_JAFBEA010000003.1, read as the reverse complement.
AGACTAATTCGCATATGGGTTAAAATTGTACCGTCACTAATAACCGTAATCATTCCCTTTCCAACAGTGAGTGGAGATGGGAGTAATGCTTCCTCATAATCACCTATAATGATAACAAGCTGCCAAACACTGATTAATAGAACTGCACTCGCCACTACATATAATAACTTACGCCATTTTTTCATAAGGTTTACTCCACCTTCACTTGGTCAATCAGTGAGTTGTCTACAAATGCTTCATAAGATGGAGGCCCTTCCGACAACCCCATTTCTAGTAGACTTTCCCGTAATACATCATAATCTTCTTTCTCCAACCGGAGATCATCGTAAGATATCCACTCTAAGGATAGATCCAACGCCTGTTCATCAACACTTAAATACTTTTTGTGCACATCATAAGCATCCTCATCTAATTTCTCAGCTTTCTCCCCTGCTTTAACATAACCTGTCACAAGTTGTTGTGCCACTTCACGGTTATGTTTAATTACATCGTTACGCAGGACAAGTGCACAGCAGAGCGAATTGGGCCATAGGTCTTCTGACTGATACAGCACTTTCCCTTGATTTAGCGTTACGCCAAGTGCGCCGAAGGGTTCTGCCACAATGTAACTGGAGATTGTGCCCGCGGCTAGCGCAGAAGGCATCTCAGGTGGTGTCATTTCTACAACGTTAATATCGTTATACGTCATATCACCTTCTTTTAACATGTCGTGCAGCAAAATATTTTGTGACGATAAAGTATGTGGTATGGCGACTGTCTCCCCTTTTAAATCTGTCACACTTTCAATTTCAGGCGCTACAATGGCAGCATTACCGTCTTTATGACCTAAAGCAACTGCCTTCAGATCAACCCCTTTTTCTTTTGCTTTCATCGCAAGTTCAATTAATACCGATGCCCCATCTATCCTCCCAGTGTTTAATGCATCCATCAGATCAATCCAGCTTCCGAATTTAACGAGTTCTATTTCTACGCCGTCCATATAGGTGGAAGCAAACTCCTTTTCAAAATAGAGTGGTGCAGCATGTGTGATTGGTAAATAACCTATTTTTAGGGTCTCTTTTTCGCTTACAACTTCATTACTTCCGCAAGCTGATGTAAATAAAATGATCAGCATCAATCCTATCGTGGAGAGTTTCTTCACTTTTCCACCCCCTAAATATTGAATTCCAAAGGCTCTTGTCGAGAGTCGATATGAAATTCCTCAAAAATAAGTTTACGAAAATATTGAAAGTCACTGTTACTTCGATCACGTGGTTTAGATATATCAATCGTTAACTCTCTTCGGATACGCCCAGGATGTGGATCCATAATGAAAATACGGTCTGATAAATAGACGGCTTCATCAATGTCGTGTGTTACGAGAACAATCGTAATCCCTTCCTTTTGTTGTAGACGTACTAGTTCATCTTGGAGATTATACCGATTAAATGTGTCCAGCGCAGCAAACGGTTCATCCATTAAAATTAATTCTGGCTTCATTGCAAGTGCCCTAGCAATCGCAACCCTTTGTTTCATTCCACCGGATAGTTGATGTGGGAATTGACCTATATTATCCTCAAGCCCGACCAGTCTTATATATTCCATTGCCCGCTCATGCTTCTCCTTGGACCCTAACTTCTCCGGTTCTAAACCAAGTTCTACATTTTTCAAAACAGATCGCCATGGCAGTAAACCATAATCCTGGAAAAGCATCACACAGTGTCTACCCGGTTCGATGACCTGTTTCCCGTCCAGTAATATCTGGCCTTTTGTTGGTATTTCAAATCCACCTATAATATTTAATAAAGTGCTTTTACCACAACCGCTTTGGCCTAGAATGGTAACAAATTCGCCTTTTCTAATAGATAGAGAGATATCAGATAAAACCAAGTTATCCTGTTCTTGCGTCACAAAGCTTTTATCTATTTTGTTTATGTCAATCAATGGATATGTATCTTCCATTCACTTATACCTCCCACAAAATACACTATTCCTACGTATTTACTTGTATTTAATTTTAACTATTACTCTAATTTACAATTGAACAGATGTCAATACAATTATCCATTATTGCTGATAGTTAGTTTTTTAGCGCACAAAAAATCCGCCTGACAATGTAGCGGATTCTAGTATTTAATATTCTTTTCGTTTCATCACCTGAGCAGAAAACAATAAGGAGCCTATATAGATGAGAAGCGTAACAATTGCAGCAATCAACACCAATGTTGATTCACTAAAGTGATAGGCCGATTTTAGGATCGTGTCCAGCATGTTTGTTTGTGTATATAGTACACTGCCAATTACTGCTAGGAGAATAAAACCAACAATCATATATTTAATATTTTCATAGCCAAATTTAAAATATATCGCAAATATCAAAGCTGTAGCAATCAAGTTTCCCATTAAGCTTCCCAATATCACTGTCCAAGGCGGCGAGGATATTGAACCTATTACAATATTCAGTATCCCTACTAATATTAACGTCAGGAACGTTCCTAAAATAACTGTCAAAAACCCTGTCATATACTTCGAAATAACAATTGTCTTTCGTTCTACAGGCAATGTAAGTAAAAACAAAGTTGCACCATTTCCATCATCATAACTTATCCCTCCAGTAATCAGGGACAGCGAAATAACCAGACCACTAAAAAGATAAATTAATTCAAGTTGTGTTCCGGAGGCATACCAAATGATAATAAGTCCAATCACCAATGCGATTGTTAAAAAAACCTGGCTTTTTTGCATTATGAAATCTTTCATCATTAACTGTTTCATTTTATCTCTTCTCCGTTCTTTAAAAGTCCTTGATACTTACCACCACTAACGAAATGATGCAGGACAATGCATAGATAACTAAACTGATAATAAGGAACACACTTAACACGTATTCAGTCGAATAATGTGACAGCCCCGAAACTATACTTGCAAATAAACTAGAGTGAACGAACTGCGAACTAAAGCTGGCAAGGAGTAAGGGGATAATAATTAACCAGCGGATTGCTTTATTGCCAAACGCATAATAAACTGGCAATATAATACTCAATACTATAACTATTATCCCAACAGACCAACTCAAGCCAAGAAAAATACTTAGACCTGTAAATCGAAATGAAATAGGCAATAATAAACAAATCAGCAATACCAAACTTGTTGTAAACCAACTTAGAATAGCTACAATTAATCCACTCATGTATTTCGATAAAACAAATCCATTCCTACTGACAGGTAGTGTAAGCAAGAAATAAGCCGCATCCTGCTCATGGTCACTCACAAGATTGCCAATCCCCATAATAAAAAATGCCAAAAGCGCACTAAATATATAGATACCGCCAGCATCAACATCCAAATTAAGGCAAAGCACGCTAATAAAAAGCATACATGCAATAAATAATAAATAGCTTTTTGTAATTAAGATAAAGTCTTTTCTTACTAACTGCATCAAATTAATTCACCCTTTCAATTGAGATCCTTATGCCCCTGCGAAGTAAAGTACATAATATCTTCAAGATTCGCCGGTTCCAATACAACCTCGTCCCCAAATTGCAACCGGATTTCCGCTTTGTCTTTAGAAAGACCTTGAAAGCCAAGACGACTTTTTTCAATGTGAACGAATGGCGCGCTATTTTGTTCATTCAGTAACGCAGTATCACCTTTTACAATAAAGTATGTTTCGGAAATCAAATCCTTTTCCTCACTGAAGTTTACATTTCCATCGTGGATATATGTAATATAATCTGCTATCTTTTCCAAATCTGTAGTTACATGGGTGGAGAATAGAACGGAAACCTCTTCATTCATGACAACTTCTTGCAACACATGCAATAAATCCCGACGTACAATCGGATCCAAACCAGCGGTTGGTTCATCCATCATAATTAGCTTCGCCTGATGACTTAGGGCAACTGCGATGTTATACTGCATTTTCATCCCTTTAGAAAATGTCCTTAACTTTTTGTTTGTTGGGAGACCAAATCGTTTCATGTACGATTGATACGTTTCTTCATCCCAATTATGGTAAAAGGGTGCAATAATCTGCTTCATTTGATCACAATTTAAATGACCATAATAATGGCTATCATCAAACACAAAACCAATATCCTGCTTAATTTCGACCATTTGTTTCCTTGTGTCTTTACCAAAAATATAAATTTCACCATCATCACGTTTCACAATATCCATCATAATTTTTAACAAGGTGCTTTTCCCTGCACCATTCACACCAATCAGCCCCATAATAAATCCTTTCGGTAAGATAAATGATATGTTATCCAAAGAAAAATCCTCATAACGTTTACTTACATTTTTTAACTCCAATACATGTGTCATTACTTTTCCTCCTCATTCAAGAAATTGATTAACCCAAAAAGCTCTTCTTTAGGCATTTCTAACTCTTCCGCCATCTGCAAAACCTCAATAATTGTTGTTTCTAGTTTGTTTAGTTTACGTTCCTTTATTAACTGTGTATCCTGTGTAGCGATAAAACTGCCTTTACCAGCGACCGTGTTAATAAAGCCTTCCTGCTCCAAAGTGTCATATGCCCGCTTCGTGGTAATCACACTTACTTGCAACTCCTTTGCCAAAGCCCTAATTGACGGTAGGCTATATCCACTTTCAATTTTTCCATTAATAACTTGATTACGGATTTGCGAGGCAATCTGTTCATATATTGGCGATGAGTTCGTGTTTGAGATAATAATTTTCACTAAAAATCACTCTTTTCTATGTGATCTACCTGTTACATCTGTCATTTCTGTATATATAGTATATTAACAGTATATACAGATGTTTTTGATTCGTCAAGCCTATTTACGGGGTCAGTCCCCCAACGCATTATTGCGCTGGGGGACTGACCCCGTTTTATAAATCCTGAGATATACACATCATATCGACTACTTTTATGCCATTTTTGTAAATTTCCTCATCATAGTGCCTCATGAAGAAATCCCCATGGTATCTAAACAAAAGGACGGTCATATTCCTTTCAGTATCAGTATGGTTAAGGTATCGATCTAAAAGCCTAGTTGAATGCAAAACCTGCTCCTATCTTCTAATAGCTATAATTATGATCCGAAATGTGATTAACCCCTAAACAGAACATACATTTTGTTGTACAATAAAGCGTGGTACATAAAGGGGACTGTCCCCATAAAAGAGGTGAAATGAAAGGTGAATGGTACAGCACACGCAGCAATTGGGGCAGCAACAGGGTTTATCGTCGCAAACAGTTTTCAGAGTTCGCCTTCTACAACCCTCTTTTTAGTCGGATTAGGAGGCGTTTCAGGACTAATCCCAGATCTCGATATTGATGGGAAACTTCGTGGAAAAATCACTTTATCCCATAAAATGATTCGTACAGTTGCTCAATTGATCGGAATTCTGATGGTCTTTTATAGTTTTTACGAAGGGATGGATACAGAGAAATATATTGGAGGTGGAATTGGTATTGGGATGATCGTCATCTCTTCGTCTATTAAGCAAAAACATATGCTAACCCTCACAGGGATTGGTGTAATCGCAGGAGGTTTCTTTCTGGAAGAAACTTGGTTGATGCTGCTCGGCGTTTATATTTTAATCGCTTCTTTTGTTTCACACCGCAGTTACACCCATTCCATATTAGGGGTGCTTTACTTTGGTCTGATCGCTTCTAAATTAGAAGTGTCTCTTGCAATCGATGGCGTTTTTTATACCTGCCTTGCCGGATACATTAGTCATTTAATCGCAGATAGTAAACTACTGCCGTTCAATAAACGAGGGGTTAAGCTATTTCTGCCGATTTCGTCCAAGGAATTATAGAACATAGCCAAAAACGTGGGAATAAAAGCATTTCTAATGATAGCGGAAATGCTTTTATTTCATACCCACCGTAACGATATCCTATTTTGGGGAATGGTTAAAGGAGGTGACTGCTATTTTTCTTTTCATCGGTTAACCACCCTCATTACGTTCACCTACCGCAATCGAAACGAACGAACAATAAAGAACGCCAAAGAGCCTAAAATAACAACTAGAAATATGGGCAAATCCCATACCCCGTTATTGATAGAATTCCCGAACGCATCCTGGATGGTCTTCCATGTAAAATAAGCAAAAGCAATCATCATTTCATTCTTCATTACGTTGACCAGCAATCTAGAATTTTTATATAGTCGTTCTACATTTTCTTCTGTTAAACCGCTATAATTATGTATATGTGGAAAACGCTCTAAGATCGTAAGTAATATCCACATCAGCCCCCCGATAATCGGCATAATAAGAATGGATCCCTTCCCACCCCAGCCGTCAATATTCCCACTCATGTCATAATGCATTGGCACCCTGTCTGGTAGAGATGGCCAAATGTAAATACAATATGCACCTATACTTAAAAAGGATAGAATTCCAAAGATATCGAGCATTATTTCAAATCGCGGTTTTTTTATTTTTATAATGGGACGATCTTGTAGTGCCATTATATTCACCTCCTTCTCTACTTCCATACGAAGTTTCGTTGAATTTGGTTTCAGTTTTCTAATCGTTTTCTCTATAAAAGGATTAAAGATAGCTACATGGTATTATAACCAAAGTTATTCGTTCCATGATACAAATAGGTAAAACCCCATTCAATCAGAACAGGGTTCGTTACTATTTTTAGATTAACTCTTTTACTTCGGATTAATAACAATCTCGACCCGGCGATTCCTTTCTTGACCTTCTTCATCTTCATTTGATGCAATTGGTTTTGTATCTCCATAACCTTCAATCTGTACATCGAGTTTGTCTACTTCACCATGTTTCTCCAAGTAATCCCATACAGCATTTGCGCGTTTTTTTGATAGATCCATATTGTAATCTGCATCACCTGTATTATCGGTATGTCCATTAATATCAATTCTTGTATCATCGTCTAATTTTTTCAGATCACCGATCACATCATCCAGCGTCCCTTTGGCATCTGATTTTAATTTGCTTTCATCAAAATCAAATAATAAATCATCTGGCATTTGTATTTTAATTTCATCTTCATCTACAGTAAGTCCGGCATCTTCTGGTAAGTCAAAATCTGGTCCATCCAGCTCGACAATTAATTCCGCGTATTGATCTTTGCCATCCTTTTCCACAAGATCCCCCTTTAGCTTCTCGCCATGTTCCCCATATGCAGCAACAACATCTTCCCAAGTGTTCCTTTTGGGTTGATAGCTGATCGGCATATACATACCCTTCTCCAATTTGTGATAAGGCACACGTAATGTAAACGATCCATCCGGATTTATTCTCGTAAATCCGGATGAGAACGCGTCAATAATTCCTGACGCTCTCATTAAATTCCCACCCACTTGCGCTCCCTCCATCAAATTACTTTTTCCGTAAAAATAGAGGTACTGATGATCACTGTCTACTTTCGCTTCCATCCGAATATCGGGGTCACCATAATCATCCGCTTCCTCCTCCCATTCAGGAATTTCTATCGGAATGGTATAAGGCTTTTCTTTGTTTATATCAATGTGAAAATCTGCTTTCGCTTCAAATTCGCCATGGGTATCTGTTACATACACTTGCGGACCTTCTACCTTTTCCAAATGTTCCCCGTAATGCGCTGCCGTTTCATCGTTGTTATTATACAATTTAAGGGTAACATAGGTACTGTTTTTTACTTCTTTAAATTCAAATAAAAACGATCCATCATCCTGTACTTCCGCAGTATCGGTAAATGTTGCAGAGCCAAATCCAGCATCAGTCACACCGCTCGACCAGATCCTTGTGCCGGGTAAAAGATTACTTTCCCCTTCGATTATTATTTTATCTTCTTCCACGGTAGCCTCTCCACTTAATTTCACTTCAAGATCACCAAGGTCTGGAAATGCTTCATCCTCTTCCTGTTCATTTTCCGCGGCGTTTTTTTCTGTATCATTATCTTGCGCTTCAGCCACTGCGCCTTCCTCGACTGTTTTTTTCGAATTATCTTCCGTCTGACTGCACGCACTGATAAAAATAGCTACTAATAAAACCATAAATAATTGCTTCATATGTATACCACCTTACTTTTTAAAAATTATGCCATTTCATTTTACATTATACAGGTTCCACCAATAATGAATAGACACATTTTAAAGCCCTTTCCCACAAAACTTCGCACTGATTCTGAATGAATGGCTTGTAAATCAGCCATAATAAGGGAGAACAAACATAAGGAGTGATCACACATTGGGCGAATATAGTCATTTTCGTTTTGGCCAAAAAGCACCGAATAACGGCGTATATCGAGAAATTGGCGAAACAGGTAATAACGTAAAAGACCCTAAAATAGTCAAACTAGCGGCAGGCGAGAAATTTCCGCAAAACTCGAATCATGATCGTGTTTGGACCTATGAAAATAATTAATAGAAATGCCATCCCCGGAAGAAGGATGGCATTTGCTTTATCCAAAAGAACTGAATAGCTATAGGCAAATCAAAAAGCGTTCATGTAGCCGGTCGAAAGATCTACTGTACTCTTTTTTGTTATTGACCTGCAGTTAATTCCGATTTAATCTGTTGAATTTCCTGTTGGGATGCGGCTTGAGCTGGCTTATAATGTCCGTGCTGAAGTGCATAACTATAAACAGTTCGTTGACGAGATTCATCCCCGTTTCTTAAGTTTATTAACGTTTGTCTAAGCTCCATGTTATTTGCATCACTGATATAACCTGCATAGCCTTTTAAGCTGGCATTTAGTCCATTTAAATAATCATTAGCAATGTCTTTATCCTGTAACATATGCTTCCCTCCTTATTGTAAAAATGATAATAATTGCTGCTGGGATTGTTTAGCAGCTTGTGCATCTCTTTGTAGAATGGACTTTAACTCTGGGTCCATTGCTGCTTGAGAATAAGCTTCTAATTTGTTTGCAATCATCCCATGTTCACCAATTATTCTGCGTAAATTTTCCACTTCTGTCTGTGTTAACGATTCATTCATACTGCAAGCTCCTTTCCTAATAATTCACGTTTAGTGTCCCCATTTACATGTAGGATATGCTTATTCGGAGCACGCGATCTGTTCAACGGAATCGTTCATACACTACTATCCAGAAATAGTTGCTATATACATGACGTATGAATTAGCTTTCCTATCAATCCTACCTAGATCACTCAAAGTCGTAACTCTCTGCTATCTAAAAATTTAATTTCTTCCATTCTTATGATAAACTAAAAACAGCACCTCGAAAGGAAGCGATTTCATGCAATATAAAACGTTAAACAATGGACTTCGTATGCCACAGCTTGGCTATGGTGTATGGAAAGTACCTAATGAAGAAGCAACAACTGCAGTAGAACAGGCCTTGGAAGCTAACTATCGTTTGATAGATACTGCGAAGGTCTATGGAAATGAACGTGGTGTAGGAAAAGCACTCGCTAATAGCAAGGTATCACGCGAAGATCTATTCATTACGACAAAAGTATGGAATGCTGACCAAGGCTATGAAAATACATTAAAAGCATTTGATACAAGCCTTGAAAAATTAGGTCTCGATTATGTTGACCTTTATTTAATTCACTGGCCAACACCGAAGTATGATACGTATGTTGAAACATACAAGGCCCTAGAAAAGCTCTATAAAGATGGACGTACAAAAGCAATCGGAGTCTGTAATTTTGATATTGAACATTTACAGCGAATCATGGATGAGTGTGAAGTGAAGCCAGCTGTTAACCAGGTCGAGTGTCATCCCTTTTTACAACAAATAGAGCTAAAGCAATTTTGTAAAGATCATGACATACAAGTGGAAGCATATAGTCCATTAATGAACGGAACCAATGTGATGCAACATGAACTAATTCAAGCACTCGCTGATCAATATAGCAAAACACCTGCCCAAATCATTCTTCGTTGGCAGCTGCAGACAGATGTCATTGTGATTCCTAAAACGATAACACCTTCACGCATGGAAGAAAATCTAAACATATTTGATTTCGAACTTAATGAAGCAGATATGGATAAGATTGCTACTTTGGACCGCAACGAACGAAATAATGGTGTCCCTAGTGAAATGAATCACCGCTAAAAGGCAGGATATAGGGGTTTAAAGATGCTTTAAACCCTTTTTATCTTCTGTTCCATATCCAGAAAATTTACAAGTTCATTCATTTCTTTATTTCCAGACGGACTTGTCTTTTCTGTGATACTTGCTACCCGCTCCATTTCGATCAACAACGCTGTTTCCTTATTTTTTTGTTAAACTGTCCACCAAATCACTCCATAAAAAGTTTATCCCAATAGAATTGAAATGGCACTATACACCAATAACAAAGCCATCACAACATTGAACGGCCTTCTGTACTTTGATAACAACTTTTTAAAAACAGAACCGAACACACTCCAGCTGAATGTTCCCATAAAACCAATCAAGGCCAAAATCACCGTATAAAATAGCAAGCTGGAATTTGAAGTGTGGTAGGGAAGCACAAAGGTTGATATGACCGTTAGCGCATATAAAATGGCTTTCGGGTTTATAAACTGTAAAAGCACACCGGTTAAAAAACGATTATGGGTATCTTCACTATCATCGTCATCATCTATATTGCTGGTAATAATCTTTGTAGCTAAATACAACATATAAACAACACCAATGATCGTCATCACAAATTCAATTTTTGGAATGATATTTTGTAGTAAAAGGTTGAAATAACAACTCAATACGATGAGCGTAAAGAATCCTACACCGACGCCTACACAGAATCGAAATGTTCTTTTAAATCCGGATTTATTAGCAAACACCAGCGCCATAATGTTATTTGGGCCTGGTGTAAAGCTGGTAACAAAAGCATATAACAACATTGGTAGTAAAGACATTCCAGAGCCCCCGCTTGAAAGAAGTATGTTATCATGACCAATATAATCATGATAACGATTACGTTTTATTGTACAATGTGAATGTTATATTGTACAGATGAACAGGAGTGTGTTTATGGAAGAAATACATCTTATCATTGCAAAAAATTTAAAAGCCTTTAGGGAAGATAAGCATTTAAGTCTCGAAAAGGTTGCAGATTTAACGGGGGTAAGCAAAACGATGATCGGGCAAATCGAGCGTGGTGATTCTGTTCCTACCATTACAACCATTTGGAAAATCGCCAATGGATTAAAAATCTCTTTTACTTCACTAATCAATAACCCGCAACCGGATACAATAGTTGTTTTAAAAAATGACGTCCAAACCTTATCAGAAGACAATGGAAAGTATCGGGTCCACCCCCTTTTTCCTTTTGAGGATGATAAGCGCTTTGAAGTTTATTCTGTGGAGATAGACGAAGGCGGTTTACTAAGTGCAAATGCGCATACTGCAGGAACCGAAGAACTGATAACCGTTTTCTCAGGGGAACTAACGATACGTGTCAACGATGATGAATATATTGTAAAGAATGGTGATTCTATTCGCTTCAAAGCAGATAGACCACATGTCTACCACAATGCAGGGAATACATTGATTCGATTAAATATGATCTTATATTATCCAGCCTAGTTTTCGGGGACAGTCCCCCACTGCTTTAGCACTTTAGCGTAGTGGGGGACTGTCCCCGAACTTCACTGTTTAATCTACTATTGGATGTTTATTAGGGTCTTTTAGGAATTCAAATAACATAGCTATTTGGGATTCCGTATTTCGTGCTGTTGAAAGATTAGGTAGATGATCAAGTGAGAAAAATTGAACCCCGCTTGTTTCTAGCGTCTCATTTGCTGCATTACCGGTGATACCACATTCAATAAAGCACTTATAATAATGAAACGGCTGAGGTGGATGTGGGTGTTTTTGATAATCAAGCACAGCTAGTAATTGCTTATAGAATGCTTGAAATCCAGTTTCCTCCTCCACTTCCCTTACGACATTTTCAACGAGAGAAGAGCCTACATCTGCAAATCCACCAGGCAAAGCCCATCGATTATCAATCTTTTCCCGTACCAGAAGTATTTTTTCATCGTGAAAAACCGCAGCCCGGACATCTATTTTAGGTGTTTGATAACCTTTTTCTTTAGAGAATAAATCTTGAATTTCTTCCATGTCTGTTCCTGTGTATGTCGATAAAATTTCTGCACTTAGTTTGAGAAGCTCTTTATATCTTTCATGATCATATTTGTCTTTTGAGAAAGTTAAACCTGCTTGTGCTGTGGATTGAATTTGTTTAGCCCATTCTAACCATTGATAGCTCATTGATCTCCCCCCTATCTAACCACGCTAGATTCTTGCGACCTTTACGTTTTTAGATACTACAATTGAACTCCCCCTACCGCTTTAGCACTTTAGCGTAATGGGGGACCGTCCCCGTTAAAATAATCCTAATTGTTTTGGGGCAAGTCCTTCGTATTCGATACCCAGCATCGTTTGAAATTGTTTTGCATTGTCCGCTGCATCGCCACCGGAATTGTTGTTAAATAGAACAATCATATCTTTGGTACCCTTTGTAAGCATATTGATTCTATCTTTCCATTCGGATAATTCCGCTTGGTTATATTTATACAAATAGCGAACTTCCCGCCAGTTCGTGTTGGCGCCATTTGGTTTATTCCATCCATGTACATTTCTGCCATGCATACGAATAAGTGTGATGTTAGGGTCCGTTGCAATTGGCACTGTTGGAATAGATCCGTCCCCTGCTTGTGGTTCATCAACAATGGAGTGAATCCAACCCTCTTCTTTCATAAAAGAGAGTGTATTATCACGATAGCTTTCACTGAACCAGGATTGGTTTCGAAATTCAAGCGCAATCGGGATATCCCCCATCATTTTCTTGCAATATCTTAAATAATCCACATTCACTTTCTTGCAATTAAACCATGGCGGGAATTGAAATAAAACCATCGCTAACTTATTTGCATCTTGATAAGGCTCTAAAGAATCCTTAAACGCTTGAAACATTTCTTTTTTTGATTCAAATGGAATATCGCCGCGTTGATGTCCCGTCATCCCTTGATAAGCTTTCACAACAAAGCGAAAGTTTTTTGGTGTTTCACTTACCCACTTCGCAGCATTGCGTACAGATTGTACGGCATAAAAGGATGCATCCACTTCTACTACTGGGAAATGACTGCTATATTCGGCTAATTTATCTTTTGCTTTCATATGTGCAGGATATAAAGAATGATGATCTCCCCATCCTGTCAATCCTATATAGATCATCACAATCCCTCCTTTTCAAATATCATAACATGGGAGTAACATGCATTGGTAAACTGACAAATGATAATTTTTTAGGAACTAATGATCGTCTGTGTTATAATAAACAGACAATAGACTGGCTACACATGAGGGGTTAGGCACACCGATTTACCTTCCGGGATACTTCCCGTGAAGGGAGGTGTTTGCCAATGGATGTGGAAATTGCACTGACGCTGATGATTTCATTCGGCATGTTAATTGCTTTCATCATGTCCGATCAAAACAAATAACCCCTCATGTGATCTTAACAGGACAGTGAGGGATTATTCTTTACTGTGCCTAGCCCCTCTTGATGGGGTTTGGTCTTATTGTAACCGTTCCATGTAACAGCATGGAACGGTTTTTCATAGTATATGATTTTCTACATATAGTATACCACAAACAGATGATTTACACTACTTTTTCATATATGTCAACTAAAATCATTTGAAGAGATAAATACCAGCTCTTATCTTTAACGAATTCGGACTTTAATTCCATTAACCAAAAACAGCAATTTCACAGCTGATATCGTATGTATATGTCGAATTGCACTTTGGACAATTTGGTATATTTGACATGATTTTTACTCTTCCATTCTTTTAAGGGATGAATATTTGTAGGAACTAATGATCGCTTGTGTTATAATAAACAGACAATAGACTGGCTACACATGAGGGGTTAGGCACACCGATTTACCTTCCGGGATACTTCCCGTGAAGGGAGGTGTTTGCCAATGGATGTGGAAATTGCACTGACGCTGATGATTTCATTCGGCATGTTAATTGCGTTCATCATGTCCGATCAAAACAAAAAATAACCCCTCATGTAATCTTAGCAAGGTAACTGAGGGATTATTTTTCCTATTGTGCCTAGCCCCTCTTGATGGGGTTTGGTCTTATTGTAACCGTTCCATGTAACAGCATGGGACGGTTTTTCATAGTATATGATTTTCTACATATAGTATACCACGAACAGTTAATTTGTACACCCACTTGTTAGACAAATCAATTATCTAACACATTTTAGTTGATAGGGTTTAGTATTATTTTAACTAGCCCATGTTAGTATGAAAGATAACTTTTTATGGAGGAACGACATTGAAATTGAATATGCAGACTTTACTATACACCATACTTATCATTTCACTGCTTGTAAACACCTTGTTCATCACTAAATATTTTTTGAATAACAAATCTCATCAAGCATTAGTTAAGTCTAATACAGTCATTACCAGCGCTTTTAGTAACCTTGTTAATGATCCGAAAGTATTGCTTCTTCATGCAATCAAAGGTGCTAACCAGACATTAGATATTGCGATATATAACTTGCAGGATAAAGAGATTGCTGAAGCTATATTGAAAGCCAAAAAACGCGGTGTGTCCGTGAGGCTGATTACAGATGCAAAGAAAGCGGAGAAGAGTGAGCGGTCAGCTATCCTAAAAATATTCACTAGAAACGGAATAGCCGTGAAAACAAATCCATCGCAAAAAATGCATCTTAAAATGACGATCGTCGATAAAACGCTTGTCACAACCGGATCTTATAATTATACTGAAGCATCCGCATATGAAAACCAAGAACAACTTCTAACGATAAAAAATAAGGAATTGGCGAAGGAATGGACAAACAGCTTTACAGCGTTATGGAACAGCCCACATTATGAAATTTGGAATAAATAGATAGAGGGTCTCCAACTCGGGAAAGAGACCTCCTATCTTTCTAAAGCTTAGCACGAAAGCCATCCCCTATCCAAAAGGTGTAAAGCATTTGCAATGTTTACATCCACCTCAGTCGTTGCTTATGATGGCCAGATGTGGATATAAACATAATCATTAAATATCGTGTACTAAGCATCAACAAAATTCCTGTAATATAAGAGATAATACTACAATATTAATTGTTACCCAACCTCAAGTGTATCGTATTTCCAGAAGGGTCCTCCGTTGTATAGTAGTCTCCCTCGCTAACTACACTAGCCCCAACCTGTTGCAGTTGATCAATTACCTTTTCCCTACTCGTTTCATTAGGGAATACAAGTGTATACCAGTTTAAACCTACACTGTTTTTTGCTGGTGTTCTAGCACCTTCCCCATTCCATACATTTAACGCGATATGGTGGTGATAATCACCTGTAGATGTAAATATTGCACCCGGATATCTCGTCACAACGTTAAATCCAAGACCTTTTGTGTAAAACGATTCTATCTTATCCAATTCAGTAACATGTAGATGGATATGCCCCATTACCGTATCCTTTGGCAGCCCATCCCATTGTTGATCACGCTCAGCAACCAGGTTATCGCCGTCCAATACTTCTGTTACCATTTCTCCCTCGCCCTTTGACCAGTTCCATTCGGAAGACGGGCGATCATGCGCCACTTCAATGCCATTCCCGTCTGGATCACTGAAATAAAGTGCTTCACTTACACCATGATCTGACGCACCTAGATGAAATTGGGAACCACCTACCTGCACAAGATGCTTCAAGAAGTTCGCAAGTGCTGCACGTGTTGGTAAAAGGATTGCAAAATGATATAAACCAGTTGTTCTTCTTTCTTTAGGCAGCACATGATCAGGCTGTGTTAATGTTAAAAGAGGCATTTTACCATCTGCTGATAGCACCGCTTTTTGATCCGTTTGTTCCAATATGATAAAGCCAAATATATCTTGATAAAAAGCAAGGGAACGCTCCAATTCAGTTACATTTATACTTATGTCTCCTACATATACTACAGGTTTTTCAAAGAATTTCTTTTCCATAAAATCAATCTTCCCTCTCCATATTAACTTAATCCTAATCAGGTGTCAGTTTCTTTATATAACAAAGTTACTTTATATAACCTAATATACTTTTTATATCTATATTTATCAAGTTAATATATATCAAAAAAAAACAAAGAATAGATTGAATCTACCACTTTGTTTTCTATACACAGTGAAATTGATAAACGAATTTAGTTTTGTACACGCATCTTTTCCATTTTACGCATGGTATGTGCTGTTCCCCATTCATGCATCGCCACTAAAATAGGTTCCAAGCCTTTTCCATATTCAGTAATAGAATACTCTACCTTTGGTGGTACCTGGGGATATACTTTACGCGAGATAATATCCTCTTCTTCCAATTCACGTAGTTGTTTGGTTAACATTTTCTGCGTGATTCCTGGTACACTCCGTTTTAAATCGCTAAATCTTTTCGTACCTTCTTGAAGTAAGGTTAATAATATAATGGGTTTCCATTTCCCCACTAAAACCCCAAGTGCATCTTCCACACGGCATAGTTCTGGCTGCATTTCCATCACATTCACCTCATTAGTATCTTTTTGTATACTATACCACTTAAAAGTGCGTACTTACATTAATTATCGTTGCAGTATATAATAACATTATACAGGAAAACTTGAAAGGGGGGAGGAGCATGGAAGTATTTCGTACGGATGTGATTAAGGATATGGAATTTGGACTATATACTTTAGGTGACCATATAGAGAACCCTGTAACAGGCCACCATATAAGTGAGCAACAGCGATTGAAGGAATTGGTAGACTTAGCAAAGCTTGCAGAAGATGCTGGTTTAGATGTTTTTGGTGTCGGGGAAAGTCATCAGGAATTTTTCGTAGCCACTTCTACACCGGTTATACTTGGTGCCATAGCTAGTGTAACTAAAAAAATAAAATTATTAAGTACATCCACTGTGTTGAGCACCTCTGATCCAGTTCGAGTGTATGAAGATTTCTCCACCGTGGATCTACTCTCTGAGGGGAGAGCTGAAATTGTTGCAGGACGCGGTTCACGTTATGGTGCATATAAATTATTTGGCTATGATTTAGAAGATTATGATGAATTATTTGATGAGAAATTTGATTTATTAATGCGACTAAATAAAGAGCAACAAGTGACTTGGAATGGCCAATTCCGTCCCCCTCTCCAAAATGCATCGCTTTTTCCACAGCCAATGAAGGGGCATATTCCTATTTGGCGTGCTGTAGGACAACATTTTTCCAGTGCGATTAAGGCCGGAAGAATGGGCATACCCATGCACTTGGCAGCACTTTATGGCGCATCAAGCGTATTTGCAAGAAGGGTAGATGCTTATCGTCGAGCTGCAACAGAATATGGTCATGATGTGAAAAAGCTACCAGTTGCAGCAGCAACATTGGTATATATTGATAAAGATTCACAGACAGCAATGAAAGACTTTTTCCCATATATTAATAACACATTCATCAAAACACGAGGCACCCCATTTCCAAAGGACCACTATGCGGAAGGAACAAGTATTAAAAATGCTATAATGGTAGGTAGTCCACAGCAAATCATTGAAAAAATCCTTTATCAGCATGAGCTATTCGGACATAATCGATTCATTGCCCAGATTGACTCTTCAGGGATTCCCTTTCGCAAAGTTCAGGAAATACTTGAAATGCTTACTACAGAAGTCGTACCAGCCGTTCGTAAAGCAATCATGAAATAATCGACACATACTATAAGGATAGAAGGATTGATAAAATGGAAAAATATCGGATTGATCAAAGTAAAGGTTTGGAATTCGGGATTTATACACTGGGCGATCATCTCCCAGACCCTATTACAGGAGAACGCATTTCCGCAGAACAGCGCATTCATGAAATCATTGAATTAGCAAAACTGGCGGAGCAAGCTGGGATTGACTTTTTCAGTGTTGGGGAAAGTCATCAGGAGTATTTTGCAACGCAAGCACACGCCATTGTATTAGCAGCGATTGCACAGGCAACAAGTAAAATTAAAATTTCAAGCTCCTCCACGATTATTAGCACATCAGATCCCGTGCGTGTATACGAGAATTTTGCAACCCTTGATCTGATTTCGAAAGGACGCGCAGAAATTATTGCTGGTCGTGCATCGAGAGTCGGATTATTTGACTTACTAGGCTATAACCTTCGGGATTATGAAGCGTTATATGAGGAAAAGTTTGAATTACTATTAAAGATTAACCAAGAGGAAATTGTCAATTGGAGTGGGCAGTTTCGCGAGCCATTAAACAATGCAAAAGTTATCCCGCGCCCTAAAAACGGTTCGATGCCAATTTGGCGGGCGGTTGGTGGACCACCTGCCAGTGCAATTAAGGCAGGCTACGCTGGCGTTCCAATGTTCCTGGCTACTTTGGGTGGGCCTGCCACAAGCTTTAAGTTTTCCATTGACGCTTATCGCGAGGCAGCAGAACGTAGTGGCTTCGATCCATCAGAACTGCCAATTTCAACAGCTGGTTTTTTCTATACTGCAGAAACAACACAACAAGCACAAAAAGAGTATTATCCGCATATTAATGAAGGAATGAAGCGAACGAATGGACAAGGCTATCCGAAACAGCAATTTGCACAAGGGGCAGATAAACGAGACGTAATGAATATCGGCAGTCCGCAGCAAATTATCGAGAAGATTCTTTATCAGCATGAGCTATTCGGTCATCAACGTTATATCGCACAAATGGATTTTGGTGGTGTGCCATTTGATAAGTTAGCGAAAAACATTGAGCTCATCGGTACAGAAATATTACCTGCCATTAAAAAATATACAGCAAAGAAATAGGAGGCATATAAGGTGAAGATCGTTATTTTATCTGGTTCAAACGTAGGGACGAAAACACGAACTGCAATGAACTATACGCATAAAGAAGTCACCAGTAAATATCCAAATGCCGAGGTGACATTCATCGATTTAGCGGCATATGACATTCAATTTAGTGATGGACGCATTTATATGGATTATGAAGGCGATACGGGGTATGTTGCAAAGACGATCATGGAAGCAGATGCCATTATGATTGGAACACCGATTTTCCAGGCGTCCATTCCCGCAACATTAAAAAACATTTTTGATTTGCTACCGGTCAACGCTTTTCGGGACAAAGTGGTGAGCGTCCTTGTAACAGCCGGCTCACCGAAACATTTCTTAATTGCTGAGCAACAATTAAAGCCGATTTTGGCTTATATGAAAGCACAAATTGTTCAGACGTATGTATTTATCGAGGAAAAAGACTTTCACCAAAAGGAAATTGTAAATGATGATGTGGTCTTCCGCATTGAACGTTTAGTTGAGGATACCATCTCGTTAACAGAAACGTATACAAAAATACGAGCGGAAAAAGAAGCGAAATATGACTTTTAAATGAAAACACAGTACAAATGGAACAAGATTGATTTGATTCCTGCATTCGATGTCCCTTTTTAAGGGGACATCTGTACTTTTTCATGAATTTGAATATTACGCTCTCTTCTAAAGTTACACTAATATTTTTCGGTTTAAAATTTCCTCTAACAATGACCATGCCTCATTACAGGTTGGTCCTGTAATGAAAGGCTCAAATCCATAATTTAGATACATATTAACCGCTTGATAACTAGTAGTTTGGGATGTAAGATAGGCTTTTGAATGGTAATTAGCCAAAATATTCATCGCTGCACTAAGTAATGGTTTAGCAAGTTTCTTCCCTTGATACTCGGGAGCAACACCGACCCAATGTATTCTACCTGATATTTCCCCATCGCCCTTTAAATCTCCGTACCATGCTGTTGTGGTTCCAATCGCTTCCCCGTTACTATTCTCAATGAAAATACAACGCCTGGTCATTTCATCCAAATAGGCTCCGAATTCTTTATTGAAACGTTCTAGTGCAGCTTCCTCATTTTCAAATTCATCTACACTTGTTTCAATCTTAGCCCAGTTATGTTCATCACTTTTTTCAAACAACCTCATTCGAAATCCATTCGGAAGCGAATACTCAGGTATATGCAACAAATCTTTTCTTATCATTTTCAGTGGAATTCGTTTCATTCAAACCATCTCCTCTTATGATGTGTTCTCTATCATAATAATGCTTTGGAAAGTCGGACTGCTCTTTCCCCCTCTGAATTCTCTCTATCCCTTCAACTACTATATGCTATATCTCTATACTTGAAAAGACTTCAAATGTGTGTAATTGGATATGACGATATTTTTATAAATCTTTATATGCAGCCTTACAATTTTGAAAGGTCTGTGTCACCTAATCACATAGGAGTAAATCGTGTTTATGCTTATACTCAATATAGAAAATAAATCATAACCTCAAGGGAGAAATAACAAATGAAAAAAATAATTGGTTTATGTTTAACAATCATTGTAGCTGGATCCCTCATGTCAGGATGCGGCCAAATCAAAGACATATTCGAAAAAGGAAATGGTGTCATTATATACGGAGATGATAATGCGGTTAAAAATGGTTTTAAAGAACATAAAAAACACATCAAAGAAAAAGACAGCTATCCCTATAAAACTACCGAGACGGGCGATCAAACAGTTATTATTCTCGAGAAAAAAACCGCAAGTGTGCTGATTGAAAAAGGACTTCTTAAGGAAGTATTAAAGGACTCTGAAACTGAAGCAATGAAGAAACTTCCTAAAACTTCAAAAGGAGAAGCCATTTTATTCGCAAAGGAAAATATGGATAAATTAGAAATAAATGACCACCCCATTGATATATCTTATGGAGGAAATACGATCATTGGCGATGGAAGGACTTATGGAGATATATTTTTAATCGTTGACAAATCTAATTGGGAAAAAATTGATGAAGAAGAAAAAACAATGGGAATCATCCAATTTGATAAAGATCCAAAAAAGTTATTGAAGGATTTTGATGTCGATGCATTTCAGTTAGTAAAAATAGAGTCATAACATAAAATGAGCAACCGGATCTGATAAGCTATCAGATCCGGTTGCTCATTCAAGATCGATATTAAATCGAATTCTCTTTCTCATAAACTATCTTTCCGTCTATCATTGTTGTCAAAATCGCTATATCTTTTATATCTACTGGATCAACTGCAGTAGGGTCAGCGTCAAGCACAGCGAAATCTGCTCTTTTTCCTGTTTCTATACTTCCTAATTCCTCTTCCGCGAAGTTTAACTTCGCACCATAAATCGTCATGGATTTTAAGGCAGTAATGACATCAATACGTTGCTCTACTCCCAAGACCTCGCCTTCCTTGGTTAGACGATTTACAGCAGCCCAAACCGAAAACAATGGTGAAATAGGTGTTACTGGGCAATCCGAATGTAATGTGAACAGCAAGTCATGTTCAACAGCTTCTGCCAAGGGGCTGATTCTCCTTGCTCTTTCAGGGCCTAAAAATAATTCCTCATGTCTCTTTCCCCAATAATATACATGGTTAATGAAAAACGACCCAGCAACATCCAGTTCCGCCATTTTCGCTAAGTCTTCTGAAGTACCCGTCTGAACATGTTCAATTCGATGTTGATGACGCGTCCTTGGCTCAGCTTCCAAAGCATGCGCATACGCCTCCAATATTGATCCAATTGCACGGTCACCATTACCGTGTGTCGTTACGCGGAAGCCACGTCGATGCAAATCCAATACTTCCGCATTAAAATCATCCTGATCGTGAAAGAGTTTACCGCGTTCATTTTTATCACAATAATAAGGTTCTCTGAGCGCACCAGTTAATGCTTGTATGGATCCGTCCTGAAACATTTTGGCACTATCTAGATGCACAAGACCATTGGACGCAGCCTGAAACTCCTGATCTAACGCTTCGGCAGTATATGCTCCATACGCTTCATTTTCTTGCAGAAAATTATGCATGAGCATTAATTGTGTCCGCATTGGATTTACGCCGTTTCTTGCTGCTGCAAAATGTACATCCAGTTCTGCCTTTGAATTATCAAACATTCCTACAGCAGCATCCGTGTTCATGGTAATGCCTTGAGCTAAATAATCCTGTGCTGCTCTTCCTAACTGGTCAACCATCTCCGTTCCCGAGTTTTGGGGTATCACTTTCGCAATAGGTGCCATAGCTGTTTTTTCATATAATACACCATTTAAGCGTCCATTATGATCTCTACCAAATTTTCCGTCTTGCGGCTCAGCCACATCCTCCTTAATACCAGCCAATCTTAGCGCTGCAGAATTAGCCACAGCCAAGTGTCCTGTAACATGAGAAATAAATACAGGATGGTTTGGCGCCACACTATCCAATTCTGTTCTTGTCAGATGGCGCTTTTCTTCCAGTGCAGTGTCATCATAACCAAATCCTCGAATCCATTCTCCCTCTGCATATGCATCCGCTTTCAATCGAACTTGCTCTAGAATATCTTTCATTTGATGATTAGGTGGTGTACCACAATTAACAAAATCTATAATTTGTGAATATCCAAGAATGTGATTATGTGTATCAATAAAACCAGGGATTAGCGTAGCCCCCTTTAGGTTCATAATCTTCGCTTTTGACATTGCCTCTATTTCACCTTTTGGTGGTTCTGATTGCTCCCAAATGCCAGTAATATAGCCATCTTTCACCGCTATGGAACCAGCTATTCTGTTTTGTGAATCCAATGTTAATACAACTGCATTTGTTATCAATAAATCTGGACTGAGCATTCGTATCCCTCCATCTATTTTGTATTTTACCTTATTAATTATATTCCTATATCAGCTATTATCCAAATATTTCCATCCATCACTTCAAAATTTCTATTTGATGAGTATTCATGGTAGATTTACTAGTATTGAACAAATAAACACTTAGAAAAATGGAGTGAAACACGAAAGGCCTGCAAGATGGTGTTCTCAAGGAAGGAAGAGATGAAACCTGGACCATGAATAAATAAAATAGGTGTCTTTTTTCTTCTACTTTATAATATGTTGTACGAAATTCATTAATCATTAATAGATTTCGCTTCAATTTTGTACCTTCCTATTAGGTTTGAAATTGAATGAATACATAAGTGAAAGACTGACACCTTTTTAATTACCTCACAATTTATTTTAAGTATAACAAGCGCTCAATTATCCCTATTCACAATATAATTCAATAAATGCTTCAAAAAAGTAGTATTACTCGGCATTTCTTGCAAAGCTTCCATAGCAAGACAATAATGCTCCCACATCGCTTTTTGGGCACCATCAGCACCTAGGATTGACACAAAAGTCGAACTGTTGTTTTTAGCGTCGTTCCCAATTGGTTTTCCGAGTAATACCAGGTCTCCTTCAACATCAAGCAAGTCATCCTTAATCTGAAAAGCAATGCCGGCATGATAGGCAATTTTTTTCAAAACCTTTATTTCTAATTCCTTTTTATCTGCAAGTATTGCAGGCATTACGAGGGAAGCTTCAAATGCTATTCCAGTTTTATAAAAACAAATCATATTTAATTGTTCCAGCGTTAATTGTTTCCCTTTAGAATCCAAATCTAACGCCTGTCCCTTACACATATCTAATGTTTTTTGGGCCGAATATTGAATTAAGTGAAGCACAATTTTCGAATTGAACGTTTTAAGAGACGCTTGTTCTTCAACGGCTTTCTGTGTCAAAAATAGACCAGTTAATTCTGCTATAGCAATATCATACCTCTGATGTAACGTTGGACGTCCCCGACGTATGGAAGCATTATCCTGGGAAGGCAGATCATCGAAAATGAGAGACGCAGTATGCATATATTCCAATGATCTCAGAAGTGGCACGATTGCCGTTTTACCTAAACCATATTCATTGACACCCATAACCCAAGTCACTATTGGCCGGAGTCGCTTACCATCGCCCTTCAGACTGTAATTCGCAGCGTCAATGATTGGCGCTTTCATGATTACATCATGATTACTTTTAGGAATAAGCAATATATTGTTAATCTCATTGCGTACGGTTTCAACCGTATTTAGAAATACTTCCTGCTCCACTCGTTCATTTTTAAAATTCATAATTATATGATCTCGAAGCAATTTATCAAAGAAATCCACATCATCCGCTTTAAGAACCATATTTTGTATGAGGCGATTGAATTTCGGATTTCCGGAAGCAAATAGTTCCATCACTTCATTATATTTTCTGCTTCCCATTCGTTCTTTAAACCTTTTCAGACCGTTTATCGCACGGTCCAATATCACCTCACATGTTTTGGTATCTGAGTGGTAAACATTATGAATTAAATTGGCGATAACCGTCCAATATAATTCATAAGGATTAATAAGATCCGGACGTTCATTATGATATTTCATATAATAGGTATAGGGTGTAACTGCGCCAGCCTCCATGTCATCAAACATATCTGCAAAATCATCAGCCAGCTGGTTGTAAATGCCATAAAAAAACGTCCGATTGTCAAAGCCCACATCCTCAGGAGCACTGATTACTGAACGGACAATCAATCGTGAAGAAGCGGATTTTAGGATAATTGGTATGTAAAGTTCTTCATTGGTGTAAGTTGCCTTTGATAGATCCTTGGTGCGGTCCATTTCCTGGGATTGGAAAAACACATAGGATTGCTCAAAGAAATTTCCTGTTGACTCTCGTCGCAGACGGCCCTTAATATACGCAAAGGCATCACGAAGTTCCAAATGAATATATTGTATCAGATCTTTGTTTTTTCCAGTCCAATCACCCAGTTCCGGCACAGACCCTGTAATAAGGGTGGTACGTATTAACTTAGTATATTGTTTTTTCTCTTTAACAGATAAGACTTCTGAATCCAGAAGATCGTCAATGAATGGATAGCTTAACCCATAGGAATAACCTAGTCTTATTGCTTCGCCTAGTTTTTTTGCACGTTTTTCAGGTGATACCCCATCGCCTATCTCTTCAATTTCATGCATGAGTGTACCAGCAATAATTTTAATAAGCTTTCGCTGGGCTTCTTCAACATGCATCCCCCTTGGAATATTAGAGGATACAGTTTTTAATTTTTTTATCAGCCAGATCATGGTGGATTCAATGCCTTCCTTCTGGGCCAATCGGTATAACCCAGCCATGTTATACGTTTCTACTTTATCATTTCGCTTTATCGCGGCGGAATGCGTCAAATGATTTTTTAAACTGTCAACAACTTGTCGAATCCTGTTCTGTGTATTAGGAGCGTCCAAGGCCTTTCCCAGATCCCGCATAAAGATATACGAAATGCTACGATCCAGATAATTATCTAGTTTGCCTGTATAATCCAGCCATTGGATATAATTGTAATATCCCTTAGGACTGTGTTTCCTCTTTCCACGTAAAAAGAAGGATACTAATGAATGATGGTGAATATGGTTCTGCTTCCAGGATTGTATATCTTTTGTTAGGGTAAATACATAGGTCTTTTCCATCAGTTGTTGAGAAAGTAACTGGAAATAATCTTCTGCCTTCTGCTCAGCAAGTTGATAGCATGCATCTGCTTTTTTTATTAACGCTTCATTCATACTACACATTCCCTCTATTTTCATGTTCTTTTAATTGTAATTCAACTAACATCTACAACCTAAGTCTAGGTCTATAAATAATAAATATTTATAATAAAAATAACATCTTTATTATAAGAAAGCGAATAGGCATTGAAAATATCTGTAAAATTGATCCTTTACTTTTATCCTTTCATGTCCCAATTCCAGAAAGACTTAAAATTTTAATGAAAAGACCTTCTGCATTTTTTAAGCGAATTTCACCATACTATACGATAGGATTTATATTTGAAAGGGGTAGTAAGTAAATATGGAGTCTATTTGGATAGAGTATGCATGGACATTGTTAATATTAATCGGTCTAGAAGGAATACTGTCCGCTGATAACGCACTCGTAATCGCAGTTATAGCTAAGCACTTGCCTGAAGATGAAAAAAAGCGTGCCATTAATTATGGTATTTTGGGAGCATTTGTTTTCCGTTTTATTTCTATCTTCCTCATATCATATATGGCAAATGTTTGGCAGGTTCAGGCTATCGGTGCGGCCTATCTCATTTACATAGGTAGTAAACATGTTTATCGTACATTCTTTCGTTCGAAAAAAGATTACGATGATAATGCAGTTAAAGAAGGACCTGGATTTTGGCCTACAGTAGCAAAAATTGGTGTGGCTGACATCGCCTTCGCAATTGACTCAGTTCTTGCAGCTGTTGCACTTGCAGTCACATTACCAGAAACAACGCTTCCTAACTTTGGGGGATTAGATGGTGGAAAGTTTGCAATTATTGTTGCCGGTACGATCGCAGGATTGATTTTAATTAAATTCGCAGCAAACTGGTTTGTTCAACTGCTGGATAAACGCCCTGGTTTAGAAACCGTTGCTTTCCTAATCGTTGCATGGATTGGCGTAAAACTTGCTGTGATTACACTTTCTCATAAAAAAGTGAATATATTACCTGAATCATTTCCACATAGCATTGGTTGGACAATTACTTTCTGGGGTGTACTTATTGGTATCGCTGTAATTGGGTGGTTTCTATCAGGAAAGAAAGCCGCTCAGAAAAAAGATTAAATTTAGTAAAAAAGCAGTCTGACTGATTTTGTGATACTTTTTATCACCTTATTTATTTTTTATAAACCAAGGCATTAATTAAACCTCCTATTAATAAGACAACAGCCGTAAGATAAAACCAAACCATTAATACAATGATACTGCCTAGTTGTCCATAGAATTCAGAGTAGTTAGTAACACCGACATACTTTGAAAAGCCAATTGATACAACTTGCCAGCCAATCGTTGCAAACAATGCCCCTGGTAAAACCCCTCTCCAGGGTATCCTAATACTGGGTACAACCTTATATAAGGCTGTAAAGAATAGATATAAGAACAACGTACCGAGGCCCCACCTCGTTAAAAACCATAAATAGTACCATAATTCACCGACTTTAACTTGCGTTAGAACAAAGGTACGAACAATATCTTCTATAATTGGAACCAGCAAGGATAAGGACAAGATAATCATAAATCCCAAGGTAAGTAGTAAATCACTTATAATCCCCTGCAAAAAGAACGACTGTTTCCGCCTGATTTTATAAGCTTTATTTAACGACCGAACCAGGGATTGGATAGCCATCGATGCCAGCCAAAATGCCGCTACAAGACTAAAGGACAAGAGCTCCCCCCGTCCTTTATCCAATATGTTATCCAACGTGTTTCGGACTATGATATATGTCTCTTGAGGTGCAAATGGCTCGATCATTTCAAGAATGTTATTTGGATTTAGCTGCAGAAACCCCATCAGGGAAAAAAGGAAAATTAAAAAAGGAAAAAATGATAACATAAGGTAATAAGCCATTTGTGCCGATTGGTCATAAAACCGCTCTGCAAAAAAGCGAATAAGAATTTGCTTGGTATTTTCAATTAAATTCACTGATAAATCCTCCCTTAATCACCCTTTTGGAAGCACGTCCATTCGTTTAATATTATGATTAAAAACGTTTTTTTATCCATTATAATTTCATGTTTGAACATGAGACTTTATTCCAAACTATTTCAGAAATATTATGTCATTATAAATCGTGTTGTAAATCGTTTTGTGTTTTGATATCCTGAGATAGCGTAAGAGACATAAAAAAATATTTTTTTGCCCGCACTTGAAACCGATTACACCAAGAGGAGAAAAACATCATGGAAATTATAAAAGGAACTGCATTACTACTAATCGTTTTAGCATTTTTTTCATTATTTAGCTATAAAGCTCCGAATGGAATGAAAGCAATGGGGGCGCTAGCAAGTGCTGCAGTTGCTTCTTTTCTAGTTGAGGCATTTCAAAAATATGTTGGAGGAGACATATTACATATTGAACTACTTGGTCAAGTAGGTGATGCTGCCGGAAGCATGGGAGGAGTAGCAGCGGCAGCACTCGTTGCCCTTGCAATGGGCGTCTCCCCCGTTTATGCATTAATGCTAGGGGTATCCTGCGCTGGCCTAGGACTATTGCCAGGATTTATCGCAGCTTATTTGGTATCGTTTATCGTAAATATAATGGAGAAAAAAATTCCCGCAGGTCTGGATCTGATCGTTATCATTCTTATAGCAACACCGCTTGTTCGATTACTTGCCGTGTACGCTGATCCTATTGTTGATGCCACATTACTTCATATTGGTGGAATTATTACAGAAACGGCCAATGCTAACCCAATTTATATGGGAATTGTGCTTGGTGGGGTTATAACGGTTGTAGCAACTGCTCCCTTAAGTTCAATGGCATTAACTGCAATGCTGGGATTGACTGGTCTACCGATGGCCATCGGAGCGTTGGCAGTATTTGGATCATCATTTCTAAATTTTGTTTTGTTCCACCGCATGAAATTTGGTGATATCAGGACAACGATATCCGTAGCGATTGAACCATTAACACAAGCCGATATTATTTCAGCAAATCCTATCCCGGTATATATAACTAACTTCATTGGAGGAGCTACTGCCGGAATCATTATTTCCCTGTCTGGATTAATTAACAATGCACCAGGAACAGCCACACCCATTGCTGGTTTGGCTGTTATGTACGGATTTAATGATCCCATTAAGGTAACCATTATTGCAACACTTTGCGCATTGGTTGGTGCTATCTCAGGCTATATTGGATCCATTATTTTCAAGAATTTCAAGATACGGAAGGTAGATCAATTAAACGGGGTAAAAGAAGAAGTGGCATCATAAAGGAAGCAGGAGAAGGTTCTCCTGCTTCCTTTGATGTATTAGAGAGGTTTTATTGACCGTAGTAACTATTATTGTTATTCTAAGTCCATCGTTCACAGCACACCGTCGTTAGATGAGGCTCCTTTGCTGAATATACACTGGATTCCATCCCGATAGTTGGAGGTATCTCTTGAATATTATCATAAACAAATTGAAAAAAATGACTTACAAACAAATTATTTTGTACACCATAATAGGTCTTTGTTTTGTCGCCTCTATTATTTTTGTAAATCACAATTATTCATTCTATGAACGCCCAATCGCTAAGGTCGTCAAAACCCATTTGGAAGATACAACGAATGTGACCGACGTCCATCATAATAAGGACCGTCTATTCACGCAACGCATCGTAGCTGAATTAAAAAACGGAAAAGAAAAGGGTAAGCAAATCCATTTAACCAATGAATATTCATCTTCAGGAGCATATGATCAGGAATACCATGCTGGAAATGAATTATTTGTTTCGATTGATAAGAAAAATATAGAAGAAAATACAGATTTAACTGGAACCATAAAAGATGTAAAACGTGATAAATACATTATGTTCGTGGGATGGGTTTTTATCTTTACCTTACTTATTGTCGGTAAAAGACAAGGGCTGTTTTCTATTATAAGTTTGGCAGTCAATGCTGCCATATTATCTTACGCATTGGATATTTATGTAAATTATGAAAGTACCCGTTTGTTATGGATATGTAGTATAGCTGCTATTTTATTTACTGTCATTTCTTTATTACTCGTTAACGGCTTGAATAAAAAAACACTTGCCGCAATTGCAGCTACACTTATAGGGACTTTTATTTCGCTACTCATAGCTTATTATGTGATACAGGCCACTTCTGAAAATGGTCTACGATATGAAGAAATGCAATTTCTAACCCGCCCCTATAAAGTAGTATTTATGGCTGGTTTATTTCTCGGGTCTTTAGGAGGGGTCATGGATATAGCAATTACCATGTCTTCTTCTATATTCGGACTATATGAAAAAGATAATAACATATCAAAAAAGGCACTTCGAACATCCGGAATGGAGATTGGCAAAGATATTATGGGAACGATGACAAATATTTTGTTTTTCGTATATATCAGCGGATCGATTCCGGTACTGATTTTATATTTAAACAATGGGTCGCCACTGGTCTTCTCCTTTACCATGAACCTTTCACTGGAATTGGCTCGGGCCTTGGCTGGTGGGATCGGAATCGTGTTAGCCATCCCGATCAGCCTATATACTTCTATATTTTTTGCTACTAGAAAGAAGGCAAAATCATGACTGTACAAGTGTTACTAGCAGGTATTCTATTCCTGTTGATGGTACTGATTGGTGGAAAAAAAGGTGCACGATCTTTTTTTACTTTATTCATGAACTTTGGTGTGTTTCTCATTATCATTATTGTGATGACAATTCCTACTATCAATCCGGTGATCTTAACCCTGATCGCCTGTACAGCAATTAGCTCCATTAATTTGTTTTACATTAATGGCGTGAACAGTAAAACCAAAACAGCCTTCCTTTCTTCGATGATAACGATTGCTATTTTGCTCTTTTTCATCGTCATCGTAACCAAAAAAGCGATGATTCAGGGATTTGGAGAAGAAGAAATCGAGGAACTCAGTGTATTTTCTCTTAATATCGGCGTCGATTTTGTTAAAATCGGAGCTGCGGTGATTATTATGAGTACAATCGGTTCGATTACAGACATTGCCATCTCGATTGCCTCTCCTATGCGCGAAGTATTTCATCATCACCCATCCATCAGTAAGAAAGATTTATTCCGCTTCGGATTAAGTATCGGAAGAGATGTCTTAGGAACAGATACGAATACGCTATTTTTCGCCTTCTTCGGGAGCTACCTGGGATTGCTTATCTGGTTTAAAGATTTATCGTATTCTTTTGGAGAAATCGTCAATTCCAAAGTGTTTAGTGCCGAAGTGATCACGATACTATGTGCCGGAATTGGTGTCGCTTTGATTATTCCGATCACCGCTTGGATTAATGCATATTATTTAGTGAAAGCAAGAGAAAAGGATGCGATCAAATAAACACCATCTAGGAGCTAGCCTACCAATTCATTTAATTGTTGGTTACCATTTAGGTTATGTACAAATGCCACAGGAATTCGCTCAAACCTAGGATGAATTATTTATTTAAGAGAGAAAACCAACTACCGTCAAATCTGAAAGTTATTGGGTTTTAAAGTTAGATGCGCGATTTGCCAATAAATCATTTTAAATAATAAAGGAATTAAACTGGTTTTGTAGAATTAATTAAGTAATGCTTTCTCGTATGAATGACGGAATGCCCGAATTAATCTTTGTGCCCTGCTAGCAGTGGTTGTGCGAAGGGTTACCCCACTTAATATTTTCGGCTCTCTATATATCGCCCGCCAAACTACGATAAATAAACTTGAATGGAGAGATTAAAGTGACCAATGATCATGCGTTTGATAACATTCCTACTACTTGCATAACGGATGCTTTGGACAGTACTAATTATATGGATGGAACCATTAAGCCTTTAATTGAAGATTGGCATGTATCTGGACCAGCCTTCACTGTCAATATTGAGGCTGGTGAAAATATATCTGTACTTGAAGCAATCTACAAAGCCAATCCAGGTGATGTTCTAGTCATTGATGGTAAAGGATGGACTAATCATGCATTTGCGGGTGACTTTATTGTTGGTCTCGCAAAAACAAAAGGCTTAAATGGTATTATTGCCGATGGAGTAGTTCGTGATATAAGAGGTACTAAGGAGCTAAATTATCCAGTTTTCTGTAAAGGAACCACAACTGCGGCCGGTAGAAAAAATAAAATAGGACAATTAAATGTTCCAATAAAATGTGGTGGGGTTTACGTATCATCAGGGGATATTATAGTTGGAGATGCGGATGGAGTAGTCGTAGTACCTAAAAGTAATGCAGCGCTTATACTCGAAAAAGCCAAAACACGTTTAAAGAAAGATGAAGACCGAGAAATTAAAGTGGGAACTGATATTGATATGGTAAATGAATATTTAGAGGAAGTCCTGTCGAAAAATAAAGTCCGCCGCCCCTTGTAAAGGACCTTTTAAAAATACCTATGCCTAAATTTAGAAGATGATTTCTGTATTGAACAGGGATCATCTTCTTTAAATTTCTATATATCTGTGAAAAGGTTTGATCAAAATCGGATTCGGTTTTCCCGTTTTGATCAACCTTTATTTGCAAATAGGAAAATATAAAAATTTCCTACTGCCTAAGTGCAACTAAGGCATTCTTCATTAAAGGCTTGCTTTTCGAAAAACGGTTGGGTTTAATTCATGAAGTGGTGGTCGACGAATGAAAATTATTTTGATGCAACAAGCAAAGCCTAATTCCCTTTACGCATTAAAAGTCGCAATGTTTCTTCTAGGCCAGCTCTAAAGGGAGTTGTTGAAATGGCTCCGATACGCCTTTCATATTTTTCGCTATTCAGAACAAATCCTTCTTTAGTTAGGTACATGATCTCAACAACTTCTCTCATAAACGGATCAAACAACCCAATGAAACGTATAGCACTTTTATTTAAAGGAATGACCCACTTTTGATTTCCAGTTACCTCACGGGCGATCTGAACGATTTCTTTACCTGAAATCAATCCCGCTCCGGGTATATTCCAGTTTTCTCCATATGCATCGTCTTTTTCCGCTATATTCACAATCATCTTAGCTGCGTCTGGTAGATAGACATATTCCCGGGGGGTTTTCAAATTTCCAATAAAAATAGGCGTTTTATGAGAAATCATTCCATCCATCGTAGGCTGTAGGTAGGAATTCTGTGAAGTTACACCATAATAATCCGGCAGTCTAACAATTAATGCTTTTGCATTCTCCCATTTGCTACTAAATATTAAATGCTCAAATTCCACCCTTATTTTACCCTTCTTCGTATGTGGTTTTTTTGGATGACTTTCATCGCCTTTTGCAACTTGATGTCCGTAAACATATATTCCATCTACAATAACAATCTTCTTACCTAAAACATTTGCTGCTTTCATCACACTTTTTCCAAGCAAATGCAGTTGTTCCTCCATCTCTTGATATTTCACATTGGCACATTGAAATATCACTTCCGTATTTTTCGCCGCTTCTACAATGGTTCGATAATCAAATATATCACCTAGCTTATATGATAGCCGTTGATTAAAATCGTGTTCCTCCATTAATGATTTCAATTTATTTTCAGAACGCCCAAAAGCAATGACCTTTACATCTCTTGTCAGTAATTCCGAAACAATGACCTGCCCAGTCCCACCGGTTGCTCCTAATACAATCGCTGTATCCATTAAATAATTCCTCCTTTAATTATTTAGTGATCAATCAATAACTAATGTTGAAATAAAAACCCGAGCCTAATCGGTCATGGTTTTTTTGCCGTCAATAAGCTCAGGTAAATCTATAAAAAAGGAGATATTGCAGAGTATTCCTCTAGCCAAGAAGGTCGTGACCTCTCTATCTGCATTTGTAATTCCTGCAGATCGAAACCTTTCCAATGTATAACTTCTAAGGTTTGAAAAGCCCTTCCTCGTAGAATTTTTTATTGATACTTCTGGCACAGAAAGTCCAATAACTTGCAACGCAATTTCATTAGGGTTGGATACAGACAACTCCTCATATGCCTCAATCATTTTGGTAACTAGTTGATCAGGGCTAGACTCCACTTGTTTAAAAGTTTGAAGAATCCTTTCAAATGCCCGATCTAAAGCTGCTACAAACAATTCCTCTTTAGTTTTAAAGAATCTAAAAACATAAGGCTGAGATATGCCTGCTTTTTCAGCAATAAGTGCGGTTGTTGTATTATAATAACCCCTTTCCGCAAATACTTCTAAACCTGCCTCTAGAATATCTTCTTTACGAGTTCCACTTTTTGATCTAGCCATTACTCCATCTCCTTATAGTTTTTATTTATTGATTGATCAATTACATAGTAACTGACTTAAATATTTTATGCAAGTGTTTTACGCCCACAAAAACAGACAAAAGTTCTCTGAAGCTCGTTTCATAAAGAAGGGCCGGATCCGTATTGGATCCAGCCAGCATTTGTATTGATTTTGGATTGATGAAAACCTATTGGGTGATGATTGAAAAACCATCCGAATACATCGTTTTTCTCCCGGTTAAACCCTTATAAACTGGCAAAGCTTTTCTTTATGAAGCCACAAATTGTCGCTCGTTTATTCCGGAATTTTTTCATATGCTAACTTCATTATTATATCCTTGTATTCCGGATACTTTGATAAAAGATTTTCCTGTGAGAATAATTCAAAGTCTTGAAATTCAAAACCTGGGGAAACCATACAACCAACTAAAGAAAATGCATCCTCATGCATAACAGACGATCCAAAGATAGCGTTTTTTGGCACTAACGCTTGAGGCACCTCTCCCCTCTCCATGTTTAACCCTAACTGAATCTCTTTATAATCTCCATTTTCATCAATTATATGAATCGTTAACGGACTTCCAGCGTGATAATACCATAATTCATCGGATTTCAAACGGTGAAAATGGGATACGTCATTAGAAGTTAATAGGAAATAAATGCTTGTATACATCTTCCGCTTCCCTTCAAAATTCACTGTCAATTCTTGATCAGAAGTCCGCTCCTCAGATTCAAATGTCCTCTTATAATATCCACCCTCCGGATGTGGAACTAATCCAAGATTGGATATATAATATTGCGGGTTGTGTCTATCCATAGCAAACTACCTCCAATTAATGTTTTTTTACCAAACGAACAATCCTACAACCATCGCAGTTAAACTAGATACTAGAATCCCGCTTACTAATAATAACCCTGTATATTTTGCAATAAATTTAGATTTTCCTTCTCCAAATAATGCTTGCATACTTCCTAGAATAATTCCGATTGTTGTAAAGTTACAGAAAGAAACAAGAAACGTAGAGATAACTGCCTCGGTATGTGGATTTAAGGTGGAAATTATTTCACTTAAGCTCTGCATAGCCACAAACTCATTTGTAACAATTTTTACACCCATCAACTGCCCAACTGCAAATACTTGTGATACTTCCACCCCCATCAAGAAGCTAATTGGTGAAAAGATTATCCCAAAAATATTTTCAAGTGAAAGTTGATTATTAATCAATCCTAAAAAGGTGTTCAAGGCTGTAATGAGTGATACAAAGCCAATAAGCATGACCGCAATGATTATTGCCAGTTTACCACCCGTTAACATACTGTTTGAAATCATATTAAAAAAGTTATCCTTTTCAGATTTCGATGGAGCGTAATCAATATCCTCTTCCTTGGTTACTTCATAGGGATTAATTAAAGAGGTAATGATTAATGCCCCTATTGCATTGAGTGGAATCGCCGTTAAAACATATTTCGGTCCCAATACTTGTAAATAGCCCCCTATCATTCCTGCGCTCACACAAGACATACTAATCATAGCAATCGTTAAGAGCCGCTTGTCACTCATTTTATTTAATTGGCTGCGCGTTACCGCCAATGCCTCATTGTTTCCCAAAAACATAACTTGTATCGCATAAAAGCTCTCAAACCGATTCGTCTTCGCAATTTTAGAAAACAGCCACCCAATTCCATTAATCATAGCAGGTAGGATACCAAAGTAAGTTAAAATATCAAAGAATACTACAATAAAAATGATTGGCATTAATACATTCATGAAAAATGTAAATGTGGAGCCATCAAGCGGTGCAAAGTCTCCAAATATAAAATTCACACCAGACATACCACTACTAATTAACCAAAGGAAGAAGTCCGCAATTAATGTAATCACTTTACCGCCAATATCAGTTGATAACATGAACCAAGTGGTAGCTAATTGTAATACAAACAAAATAATAATTGGCTTTATGGCTATTTGCTTTTTATTGAACGATAAAAGAAAGCTTAAGCCTAGTACGGTTAAAATCCCAATAACATTAATAATAAAATACATCATTTTTTACTCCTTCTGTAATTCTAAGTTGTAAAGCATAACCATTTAGCCACCATTATTTTCACTTCAATCTTCTAACATTTACGCAGAACAAAAACCCAGGAAATGTCCCCATCTAGATGAGTAAACAATATTTCCTGGGTCCCCAATAAAATTGTAGAACACAAATATATCGCTACTCATAGTCGAAACCTTTACGGGGCTCGGTAGAAACTTGCAGGCCATATCCCTGCGATTATATGAGTGAAAACTATAAACTTTTTAATGGCAAATTGGATTATAACATAAAACAGAGGATCAAAGAAGTTACTTTCATATAATAAAAATAGCAAAAAAAGGGTGAAAATTATATTTACATTGGAGTCTATCCGCCTTTTTCTTTTTCCTTTCTGAAGTGCTTAGTACATGATGTTAGGCTGAAAGCAGGATGCGATTGTACGATGGGAAAATGCAGGGGATTATAAACAAATTTATTTTCTGTAGGTAGTTTTTATTAAAAGGTTACCCATACGATGCCCCCATATCCAATTCCATTAATATAGAATCAAACTAAAAGAACCTTCTCTTATTCTTCAAAACAAAATGACTCAAAATTTGTTTATGGATATTTTGAGCCACCCTCATATTTCTTATTATAGTAAAATCATTGTTTGCGATTTACAAAGCGTCCGTAATCCGGAATAGCAATATGATCAAATTCCCTTACCAATCTTTCCAAACCATCTAAAAGCTCATCGCCGGACATTGGATGCCCGTGTCCAGTCACCGCAACTGCAGGCTTTAAAGCTTCTAGTTTCTCAACAGACTTTCTAGCCGCATCCCAATCCGTGGTTAAATATCTCGGAGGACCATTGATCTCCTCTTCTTGCGTCACCACCTTATAAAGCGATTCTTGTTTCACCGTAACAAATGCGTCACCCGCAATGAGTGCACGGTCTTCATCTCTGAATAAGGATATGTGTCCTGGTGCATGTCCTGGTGTATGGAGCCATCTCCAACCAGGCATATGGGGGATACTTCCGTCAGAAGGTAGCGCTTCTATGTTGGTTCCTAAATCAACTGGTTCATTCGGAAACATCGGGGACATTTTGGCCACAAGTCCGCCTTCAACCGATCCATCTGGCTCTGGGTAACTTTGTTTTCCAGTTAAAAAAGGCAACTCCGCCTCGTGTGCATATACTGGAATGCCCCATTTTTCTACCAAATCTACTACGGAACCTACATGGTCAAAATGACCGTGTGTCTGTATGATCGCTTTTGGTTTACTATTTTCTCCGAAACGGTCTTCTACTACCTTAATAATACTGTTGACCGATTCAGGCATACCAGTGTCAATTAAAACCCACTCATCTGTTTTTTCTGGGTCCCCCACTAAACACACATTCACAATTTGGTTCGTGTAACAGTAAAGGTCAGGAAGTACCTCTTGTCCCATACCACTTGAAAAAGAGAACATTGGCAGAAATTGGCCCTCCATTGCGTCTTTCATACCATGATGTTTATTTTCTTCCATTGGATTCACCACTTTCCATATTTTGATTTTGTTAGCCGTAGTTCAGCAACACTTACAACAGTTAACTTTGACATCTTTATTATTAGGACTATCGTACAAACTATGTAACCTTTCTTATCAGTTTGTGGCCTTTCCTAGTTCAAAGCTGACATCCTAAATAAGGTCTGTTCTAGGTTTAGAAAAACTGCATAAACATATAAATGGAATTAAAATCTTATATCATAGGGTGGGTGCATACATCATGGATGAGAAGTCATCAAGAAACCAAAATCCAGATAATAAAAATAAGAAACAAGAGCAATTGGATCGTCACCGTATATCGGACTTCGGAAAACCAATGACAACGCAGGAAGGAAAAAAAAGATCACAAGATCAGGATCAATTAAAAGCGGGTGTGCGTGGTCCTTCATTACGTCAAGACTATGAGTTTTTAGAAAAGATGTCACATTTTGTCCATGAGGAGATACCAGAAAGAGTGGTTCATGCAAGGGGATACAGTGCATATGGTGAGTTTGAATGTTATCAGTCCATGAAACAGGTGACAAAAGCTGGATTCTTACAGGAAGCGGGTAAAAAGACGCCAATAACTGTTCGTTTTTCTACTGTACAGGGAGCTAAAGGATCCTATGATACAGCAAGAGATTTACGGTGTAAGGGGGTTAAGCTTTATACAGAAGAAGGAAATGTTGATTTAACAACGATTGCAATGCCTGTGTTAATTAATCAAGACGCGATGAAGTTTCCGGATGCGATGCATGCGTACCAAGCGAAGCAAGCAGATGATATACCAACAGCTTCCGGGGCACACGACCGCTTTTGGGATTATGTGGCCAATAACGATGAAGCACTCCATATGGTACTGTGGATCATGTCTGATCGTGGTATTTTAAGAAGCTATCGAATGATGGAATCATGGTCCATTAATACGTATCTATTTGTTAACGATCAAGATGTAGCAACCTTTGTGAGGTATGTTTGGAAGCCTGTTCTTGGTGTCCATTCACTAATGCAGGATGAGTCACTAAAAATCGGGGGACTCGATCCCGACTTTCACAGAAGGGATCTAAGGGAGGCCATTGATAAAGGTGCTTTTCCCGAATACGAGCTAGGCGTCCAGCTGATTTCGATGGAGGATGAATTTAAATACGACTTTGATGTGCTAGATCCTGCAAAGTTTTGGCCAGAAGAGCTCGTTCCAGTTGAAATGATTGGTAAGTTGACATTAAATAGAAATATTGATAATTACTTTACGGAGTCTGAACAGGTTGCATTTAATCCCGCAAATGTCGTTCCAGGAATTGATTTTTCTAATGACCCTGTTTTGCAGGGAAGATTACTGGCGTATCGAGATACACAACAACATCGACTCGGTAGCTCGAATTACACTGAGTTACCAATTAATCAGCCAATATGCCCTTTTCATAATAACCAACGACGAGGGGCTATGCGACAACGAATCGATGTTGACAAAGTAAACTATCATAAAAACTCGCTAGGAGATAACACGCCATACACGGTCCCACCAGAAGAAGGCGGGTACAAAGATTATCCTGGCAAAGTAGATGGCTACAAAATTAGAGCTAGGAGCGAATCGTTTAAGGATTACTTTTCGCAACCGAGGATATTTTGGAATAGTTTGACCCCTGTGGAAAAGCAGCATACTATCGAGGGATTAAGCTATCAAGTTGGTAGTGTAAAGAGCGAATCTGTTCGTCAGCAAGTTGTTGATATACTTGTCAATGTTGATAAAGAAATGGCTAATATTGTGGCTGATAATGTTGGTGTTGATCGCCCAAGTGGTTCCAATGTTCCTGTTTCTACAAGTTACCCTTCTCTTAGCCAGTCCAATACACCTAAGTATGCTTATACACAAAAAGTAGGTATACTGATTGGTGATGGTTTTAATGGTAATGAGGTAACCAAGGTGCTTAACTTATTACAACAATATGGCGTTTTTGTTGTTATCGTAAGTGAAACGCTTGGTACTGTCACTGGTACGGATGGCACAGAACTCAAAGTTGACGAAACATTTCTTACAACAAGTCCTTATCTACTTGATTCCCTTTATGTAGTTGGCGGGAACCCTAAAAACGAAGCAAAATTCAAGTCTGACATCAATACATTCATAAGAGTGGCATACGAACATTACAAACCAATTGGTGTTGCAACAACTGCACGGCCTTATTTCCAAGCGCTAGGTGTAAGTAATTCACCCGGGGTCATTTTCAGCTCAAACAATCCTAACTTTGGGGAAGAATTTGTCTCCGCCATTGCCCAGCAACGTTTTTGGAATAGAAAATAACATGTAAAAATCGGCTTCATCAAAATCTAGGATGGCAAACTAAGTGCAACCTTTGCTATTCATGGTTGCACTCAACTAAAATACGTTCCTTATAAATAAAGTGTGTAAGTTAAAATCTAAAAGGAAATGAAGTAATTTCTTTTCCAAGCAAGGAAATATCTATAGTATTCCTGCGACCTAGAGAAACTCGGTAAACATAATGTTCAATCAGGTTGATTGAACATTATGTTTAGAATTAACCTTTGACTTTTAAAAGTCGTAGTGCATTCAAAATTACGATGATAGCGGCCCCTGTATCACTCAATACAGCCATCCAAAGGGTAAGCCACCCTGGGAATATAAGAACTAACGCAATAAACTTTACAATCAAGGAAAACCAGATATTTTGTTTGATAATTGCTAATGCTTTTCTGCTTAGTTTAATTGTATGTGGCAACTTTTCTAGGTTATCTGCCATTAAAACGATATCTGCAGTTTCCATTGCTGTATCTGTTCCTGCGCCACCCATAGCAATCCCTAAATCAGATGTGGCAAGTGCTGGGGCATCATTTATACCATCACCAACCATGGCTACTTTGTGTCCCTCTTTTTGTAATTGTTTAACCGCATCTACTTTATCTTCCGGCAATAGTTCAGCAAAATATCGATTCACATTTGTTTCGTTTGAAATCATTTTTGCGGTACCTTCATTATCACCAGTTAACATGACAAGTTGTTCTACACCCACTTGTTTCAATCCATTCAATGCCTTCACAGTAGTTGTTCGAATGGTATCAGAAACAGAGATAATACCCATTATTTCTTGATGTGTACCTATGATCACTACCGTTTTTCCTTGACTTTGTATCTCATCTACTTCGGTCTTAACATTACCCAAAGTTATATTCATTTCTTCAAACAATTTTACATTACCAGCATAATGAATTTCTCCACCGATCGTTGCCTGAACACCTTTACCGACTATATTTTTGAATAACTCTCCGTTTTTAGCCGGAGCTCCCTTTTCTTTTGCATATGCAACAATTGTTTTAGCTATCGGATGTGTTGAATAATCTTCTAATGTTAATGCGATAGAAATTAATGCTTCTTCTGAGGTGGTTAATGCCTTGATATCGGAAACCTTTGGCTTTCCTTCCGTTAATGTACCTGTTTTATCAAATGCAATAGCTTTGATAGCACCTGCTCTCTCTAGGAACGTACCACCTTTTATTAAAATGCCATTTTTTGCAGCATTTCCGATAGCAGATACAATCGCAACAGGAGTAGAAATAACCAATGCACAAGGACAAGCAACAACTAATAACGCAAGTCCTTTATAAGCCCATTCTCCCCATGTTCCAAAACCCAAAAGTGGTGGCAAAACAATGACAACCAGAGCTAAAACAAATACGATAGGCGTATAAATACTTGCAAACTTATCGATAAACGCTTGTGTAGGTGCCTTTTGTTCCTGTGCTTCTTCAACCAAATGAATAATTTTTGAAAGGCTCGTATCCTCGACTAACTTTGTTACTCTGATTTCAATTGAACCACTTTCATTAATTGTTCCTGCATACACTGTGTCTCCGATTATCTTATCGACAGGAATTGATTCGCCAGTTATAGGTGCCTGATTAACACTCGTATCACCTTGGATGATTTCACCGTCTAATGGGATTCGATCACCGGGTTTAATAACTACAATTTCACCAACCGAAACGTTATCTACCGGCTTTTTAACTAATTCTAACCCAACTTTAATCCAAGCTTCTGATGGCGCTAAGTCTATTAGATTTCGGATGGATTTCCTTGTTTGTTCCATCGACCTATTCTGAAGTGCAGTGCCTAAGGCAAATAGCCATACTACTGTTGCACCTTCAAACCATTCTCCAATTACTGCTGCCCCGATTGCTGCGGCTGACATTAGAACATTCATATCCAGCGAACGACTTTTGATAGCATAATAAGCACTCTTTACAGGCTTATAGCCACTTATAACGAGAGCAATGGCATACAAAATGATTGTCATTAATGGCGAAATCCCATTATAAGAACCTATAAAACCAAGCGCAATTAAAATACCTGAGAGGGTAATTAATCCATAGCCCTCTTTGTTTTTTTTCGTTTCCTCAGATTTACTGTTTGTATGCAAAGAAGCTTTGTAACCTATTTTAGACACTTCTGAAACAATTTCATCCACACTATTTTCGTGTTCCACTTTCATTTTTCCAGTTGAAAAGTTTACACTGACGTTATTAACAGCCGGAATGGTATTTAAATGATTTTCAATACTTATGGCACAACTGCCACAGTCCATTCCTTCAACATCATATGTCCTGACACTGTTGTTTTGTTGGATTGGTTCAGCCTTAAACCCAAGCTTTTGAACTTCATTTTCTACTTGCTCAAACGAAGAACTACCTTTACCGACCACTTGCAGTTTTGCAGTATTGTAATTTACTTTTGCCTCTTGAATATCTTTTAACCTACTTAATCCTTTTTCTATGGTTA
This sequence comes from Virgibacillus halotolerans, assembly GCF_016908515.1. Lineage (GTDB taxonomy): Bacteria > Bacillota > Bacilli > Bacillales > Amphibacillaceae > Virgibacillus_M > Virgibacillus_M halotolerans. Next base: position 71,308 of record NZ_JAFBEA010000003.1, on the reverse strand, counting down.
AAGCACAAGAAGGACAATCCATTCCATGTACTCGATATTCTATCTTTTCACCAATAGCAGAAGTATTGTTGCTACTTGAAGGTTTTTCAACATTACTGCTACAACAACTATCGGTTTCTTTCCTATTTGGGGATTCTACCTTTTCTGGTTGATTACTGCAACAGCCTTTATTATCTTGGGTATTTAAATGCCCATTTTCATTTGAACTGCAACATTTATCTGACATAATAACAACACCCTAACTTATATGATTTTCACAACATGCAACATCGTTTTCCACATCTTCAAGGACATCATCAAACATTGTCAATAATTCGCGTACTTTTTGATTCCGCAAGCTGTAATACACATATTTCCCTTCTTGTCTTCCCACAACAAGGCCACAGCCCTTTAAACAAGCTAGGTGTTGTGAAATGCTCGATTGGCTGGATCTTATATCCTCAATTATTTGTGTTACAGTTTTTTCATTGTTTTTTATACATTCGAGTATTTGAATTCGTGTTTTATGTGAAAATCCATGTAGGAACTTTACCTTTGTGTCCATATCAACTTTTAACATGCATTGTCCTCCTGTTAATCACATTAGGTATTTCTAATATGTTATACTGTTATCATATTAATATTTTTTAATATGTGTGTCAAGATTAAACAGTTATAGAATAGTTGTACTTACCTTTATTACTAACCAAAGGGAAAAATACCCCTTTAGACACAAGTATCCAAAGGGGTAAAACGGTACAACTTTTCTTACAAACAGTTAAACTTTATTTCAAAGCCACAACAATTGTAAGTTTGAAATAAAGATTGGTCAAAACGCATTCCTTTCCAGCAGATTTAAGTTGGATTTTCATAAAAAAGTTTGATCATTTCTATTTACGTTATTAGTTGATAAAAACCTTTTATTAGACTATTTGTAATGTGTATCGGAAAGGGTTGTACTTATTTTTATAATTCGGGCTTACTATGGAAAGTATAAGTATAATCTCCCTTGTAAACCTTCTAAGACTTCTTCCGGCACTTCCCTGACCCTGATATCCTCACCTAAAAAAAGTAGCCAATTTGTTAATTCAGTCAATTCTTCTGACTTATTAACATTGATAAAAGTCTTTAGAATAGCTGTGGTTTGGTAGGGATTAGTATAGGATATTGAAACTTTTAAAGGGTGGTATTTTTTGAACTGGGCAATCGCTTTTGGACCAAGTTCAAGGACAAGGTTGATTACTTCTTCCTGCTTACTACCTTTTTCTAAGATCTTTTTCCTACTTAATCTTTTTTTCGTCGGGTAAAGTTTTACATTAATGAGATGGTCGACAGGAAAAGTCTTCTTCTTTTCTTCCTTTAAGTCAAAGCCTTCAATCAGCCAAAAGCTTTTTTCATGATAAAGGTGTAAGAGGTAAATTGGATAAGAATTTATTACCTTCTCTTCTTTGATGGTAATCAATAAATAGCGATCCAAAATCAGGATTTGGATAAGTTTTTCTAACATGGGATGGGGGAGGTCTGAAAGCTCCAGTAGGTCGGGATTATTGGGGTTGGTCCCTTCAAAAAGCAAGATTTGATTTAAAAGAACTAGGTCATCTTGCTGATTTTCTGAGATGAGGCTAAGTAATTTTTCACCTAAAGACTGACGACTTTTTAAATAGGGAAGTTGTTGATTTTTTGTGGCCATAAAAGCAATAAAAAGCGCTTTAATCTCATTATCGGTAAAACGAACAGTGGGCAGGACAGCGTTATTCATGACAAAATAGCCTCCATCCCGTCCAACTTCAGCGACAAGTGGCATCCCCATCGCTTCAATTTCTCTAATATCTCTAATAGCTGTTGAACGAGATATGTTAAATTCTCGCATGAGTTCAGAAATTGTAAAGTGGGCGCGGTTGTTGATATAACGCATGATGGTATTAATCCGTTCAACCTTTTTCATGGGGACCTCCTAAACAGTATCATTTTTTGACATGATTTAAGGTTATTATAAACCTAGCAAGTGAAAAGACAAATCATTTGATTAAATTAAAACGAAGGAAGGTTTTGCATATGGCACATTATATGCTAGAAGAAAAAGAAAGCTTTACCGTTTTAGGTATAGGAACTGAGCTTAAGAGCGATTACACAGACTTTGCTGGCATAAACAAGGAAAAGGCAGACTTTTGGAAGGCTGTTGAAGAAGATGGAAGGCTTGACAATTTAAAAGCCATCGCCACAAACGGCTACATTTTTGCCGTGAACGAAGCGGTGAATAACAAGATGATGCATTATGCTGGCGTCATGACAGAGGAATCGGTACCAGAAGAATCCAGGGTTATCCAATTTCCTAAGGGGGAATACCTCGTTGTTAAAGGGGAAGACACGACGGCTGGGGAGTTGAGTAATAAGCTTACTGGCGTCGCCTTTGGTCAAGTCTTGCCAGAAGCAAAGGATTTTGCCTATGTTGGCGGGCCAAATACAACAGTTGAGATGGGGCAGCGGGACGGTTTCGTTTTTGGTGAAATGTGGATTCCTGTTGTTAGAAAATAAAGAGCTAAATGGCGGCATGGGAATGTTTGAACAAAAAAATAATCCATTGCAAGCGTGAAAAACAAGTATTCATGCAACATGTACATCTGGCATTCAAATAACAAAACATCATTTACTTATGGTACGGTTCCCACTATTAATTCAGACCCATATCCTTAATAATCTGACCAATCGTATTGTGGAACATTGGAACTTTTAATTTTAAGGCTATAGTCTATATGATTTTATTTCCTTTACTTTTCCAGACCTTGAATTATTAGTAAACGTATATACATCGTAGAAGTCTATTTTTGTATCATTTGCTAATGAAATCACACCATTTATTGAAGCGAATTTCCCGTGAGTTATCACTTGGTAAATTTCAAGGCAGTCAATAATGTTTTTATTTTCATCCTGCAAGGTAGTAATTAATGAAGATAGACCTTCTATTTTTGTATTATCTTTTAATTGATAAAATATAATTGATTCATCTGCATATTCCTTAATGATTTCATTTTGTAACTTTAATATAGCTACTGTAAAATCAATGACTACTTGTTTCCTTGGAGCATTATCACATCCATTTGGATTGATAAGTTTCATGTTATTTTGGGAACTACTCACTCATTTCAACCTCCTAAAGGATCTAAATATATTTGTTATACTTTACTTAAAGAAGGAAGTAAGGTAAAGGGTATTTCCTCCACAATCTGGTCCTATTCTGGCATACCCTTGTTCGACTATCCCGCCAGTTAATAGAACAAACCACAATTTAAAGCAGCAACTTTTCATGATTATATAGGTGTTTTTAAGATTAAGGGAAAGCTTATGATTTAGCCCATATCAAATATAAATAACCTGCCAAGTAACGCTCCTCCCTAACAAGTGTTAAATCAGACCTTTTAACAATATCAGAGATATCTCTGTTCTGATGACATCCTACAACTTTCAGTGCCAAAGGATCCAAGGATTTTTGCATCCCTGCCAAAAGTTTATTTGTACTAATGCCGTGCTCCATCATAAGTATCTTTCCTTCTGGTTTACACCACTTTTGAAAGCTATTTAGAACGGTGACAGGTTCTTGATAGGCGCATAAACTGGCAGAAGAGACGATCGTATCAAAGCTGTTTTCGTTAAATTCAACCGTTTCAACATCTTCTTGTATAAGTGTCGTTTTAAAAGGATAATCTTTTGCTGCATTTTGTGCTGCTTTCAACATTTCATGACTAAAATCCAATCCTGTCAATTCAATATCTCTACTGTAGAAGGGGAAATTAAGTCCAGAACCAATGGCAACTTCCAAAACCTTTCCCTTTGCTTCATGGAAAATTCGTTGACGGAACTTATTAGCATGACCGTTTTCTTGTCTTTTCTTGTATTTTTTTGCCTGCTTATCAAACTTACGAACTAATAATTGTCGATCCATATCATTCCACGATCTCCTGTCCGTTTTAGTTGAGGATTTCCATTTTCTTTTTAAAAATTTCCTCTTACTTTTTATGCAAGTCGATTAAGTTCCAGATTGCTTCGACCACTTCGTCTGGACAATCCGTGTGGATCGTGGCATGCCCAGCATTTTTGAGTATGCGATGCTCCCCACGCGGAACTGAATTGGCTAATTTTGTATAAATTGTTTTTTTAATATTATTGAATGGGTCAGTAGTCTCGCGCAGAAATAATTGACTCGTGATCAGCGTAGTAAATGGGTCGACCCCCATCGCTGTAAACACGATCAATGGGATATCCGGTATGTCTCCTCCTTTACGGACTTCATTATAGAGTTCGGTGTTCAAGTTTTTCTTTTCCGTAATCATTTTCGATAATGCCCTGAGATGATAGTCAAGCAACGGTTCACGTATCGAATCTGGCCACTTTTTAAACATTTGTTCGAATAAACCTCCATTCGTTATTTTTCTTATGCGCTGGCATCAGAGTGGATAGTACCCCAAAAAACCTCTATTTATAAAATACTTTCTTGAGTTCATTAAGGTAACCATCAAGTTCTGCAAGAATATGGTCATAATCCAATTCAGTATTTTCTAAGTTTCTAATATCCTCTAGTATCTGATTGGTAAAACCAGTATTCGACCAAAAAATAAGTTGCTTGCCTTTTTCAATGTCCAGTTCTTTTTTGAATTTAGATTCATCAACCTTATCAAACATAGTCTCGTGACATAATAATAGCTTCTCATTAATCCTTCCTTCCAGCTCCTTATTGATCTCATCAGACTTTGTAGTAGCAGTAAGTTTAATAAATTCAAAAATCCAAGAATGCTTTTTCAGTAGATCAATTTGAAGAAGGTACGATTGACGCAATTTTTCAAAAATATCTCGTTCGTTAAAATTCATTAATTCAAGATATTCTTTGTTAATCAGGTCAGCGCAGTAATCATAAAGGAAAAGAAAAAGATCTTTTTTGCTATTTACATAGTGGAACAATAACCCCTTTGAAATCCCAGACTCTTTTGCAATAACATTTGTCGATGCATCGTCAAAGCCCTTCGTTGCAAATTCCTTTAATGCTGCATTTAAAATAACATCTTTTCTTTTGGGTTCTAGGTTCAAAATTTTTGGAAGCACAGTAATCACCTTTATTTATATTTTATTTACCTTTAAGGTCAATTTTATTATAATTTGTTTTACCTTACAGGTCAATAGTTATTTTATAAACTTACGGTCTTGGGTGGTTTATAGAACCATACCGTGGTTATGATATGCTACACCATCGAGGAAACATTGACGGCTATTCTGCACATATTACGTTTATGCCTTATGAAAAAATTGGAATCGTGATGGATAATACGCGATAAGAACGACAAACATAAAAAGAGGGTGTACAAAAAAATCCTTTTGTACACCCTTCGTTTCACGCATTCCCCCACTTTATGCCAAGTCAAGGATCTGGGAAAAAACTTTCTGTAAAATCAATTCAGGTTGTATGACTCTCCTATCGGTACGCCAGCATACAAAACCATCCGGACGAATAAGAATGACGCTTTCCGAAGTCGCTTGATAGGCTTTCTGCCAGTTATTCTCTTTATCGATGAAATCACCATCCGGTCCGATACGGTAAACATTGACCTTCACACCAAATTGTTCAGATATTTCTCTAGCCGCATCGTACCAACCTTTTGCTTCTGGCCCTGTTAATAATACGAATCCTAAGCCGAACAAATCAAGCGTGGACAAGTGTTTACCCTGATGTTCTCCCCATACATGCGGAGCACGTGTACCTGGGCGCCCATTCAGTTCAAAATGATCGAGCGGTGGATGATTGGTATCTGATTCAATAACCGCTTGAGAAGCATAATAATAGCCAACCGTTGCATGAAGATGCTCATGGACAGATGCGGCCTTCACTCCTTTATTTTTGATAGGGGAGACTTTCCCCGTATCGGCGATTTGTCCGGCTTGTGCCACGGTCATATGCGCAACAGGACGGCGTTCGGCATCATAGGTTTCCGGCAGTCCTGCCCCGGCTTGCTTGTTTACGACTGCAGCCAGTTTCCAGGCAAGATTATGGGCATCTTGCACCCCTGTATTTGCCCCGTAACCTCCGGTGGGCGGCATTTCGTGTGCTGCGTCTCCTGCCAGGAAGACACGCCCTTTTTGAAAGCGATCAGCAACCCGTCCCGCTGCTTCCCATGGTAATACGCTTATAATATGAACCTCAAGATCAGGAAAGCCAATCGCCTTTTGAATGATGTTGTGACAACGCTCATGCGAAAATTCATCGGGCATTTCCCCCGCTTCGGGATCATAGGAAACATGGTAACACCAACGATCACGATTATTGATTGCCAACAGTGCACCGGCCGCGTCCGGATGTGTGATATTACAGCCCATGAATTCGCGACCGCTCACAAATTCACTGAGATCAGCTTCGAAATAAATATTGATGATATGACCGTACAATTGCTTGGTTGTTACCGGAATGTCCAACATTTGTCGAACGGGACCTTTCACGCCATCAGCCGCAACCATGTATTCAGCCACGATCTTTTCTTCAATACCGGTTGTGCGATTGCGTACAGTCGCGATCACGTTTTGATCATTTTGCTCAAAATCAATAAGTTCCGTATGAAAATTCAATTCACCACCGCGCTCGCGAGCGGCTTCAAGCAAAATCGGTTCAGCCTGATCCTGTGTACAGCGAGTAAAATCAACCGGACTTAAATTCTCGCTTAACGAAGCTGTTTTCGCCATTGCTTTCGGATCTTTCGGCATATCAATCTTTGTCCGATCAAGATCAGCTTCCATTAAAGTATTGGCAGTGTACCAGCCGAAGCTTTTCGCTAATTGCGCACCGGCTTCGCGAATTTTCTCATTTAAACCAAGACCACGATATAGCTCCATCGTACGAAGATTAAAACCACTAGCTTTCGGATGAATGGATGTTTTTTGATGGCGTTCGATGAGTTGGTAGGGAACATGCTGTTGTGATAAGAATAATGCAGTGGATAGCCCGACAAGACCGCCTCCCACAATCAGAATGGGAACATGTATTGTTTTTTCAGACATGGGTCAAGCTCCTTTCATAAGAGAACATTTTTGAATTGGGCATCTTACTTTGGTCGATTTCACTTGGATTCCAGACTGCCGCAAGAATTTCTCTTGGTAATCCAGGTTCTTTTACTTTATCTTTTGACATATTATTCTCCCCTTAGAAATTATCATTTTGTTTCTTCGTCAACAAAACTTAACATTATTTTGGTTCCCTGTCAACAAAATAATAATGATAAAAAAGGCAGCCCTTTATAATGAGTTGGGCTGCCTGTGATTTCATTATTCAAATCTTTTCTGATTTAATTAATAGTGATACCTTGTTTTTTTATTTCTGCATCCAAATGCCTGCTATACTTTTCGACGAAGCTAAGCATATTATCAAATTGTTCCTCGGTTATTTGCTCAAATACGACTTTATCCCGTTCTTGAAACGCTTTGTGCAGTTCCTCATGAATTCTAAAAATTTCTTTCCCTTGCTCAGTAAGCCTAAAATAAATTTCTTTCTTGTTATCCGGTTTCTGGTAACTTTCGATAAGTTCCTTTTTTATAAGCTTTTTCGTTAATTTACTGATGGCACCTCTAGTCATATAAAGGGACTCCGCAAGTTTTGTCACATTGGTATCGACATTTTTTCCAATGGTTTCGATACAATGTACTTCAGAAGGCTTATACCCCTTAAGACTATCTTCCATCTTAAACTTATTAATCCAAGCCATCTTGTTAAATAAGTCCCTGACATTCATTATAAGCTGTTCTTGTTTGTTCATGGCCTGTCCTCCCACGCTTTGGTACATCAATCATATTATATCGAATTTTTGTTTCCATTTCAACAATATTAAAATAATTATTTAAGGAATTGAGCTATACGTGAAAAAAGAGAGCCAAAAGCGTCTAAATACTGAGTAAATAAACACAAGTTATGATTTGATAATAATTGATTAAATAAACCAAACCCTGAGTGCTCAAAAAAAATAGAAAAAATATGAGAATCGCATCCCATACCTTGATCGCCCCGTTAAAATACGCAAATCGAACCCATGATATATAAGACTGGCTTTATGTTTCGAACAATATCTTGGGAACACAGGGAATCAGTTAATTGATCATTTGCAGTCTTTCAACTGCGTCGCGATAGTTTTGGTGGTACCAAAGCTTTATCACACAAGCTTATGTTCTTGGATAAAGCCTTTTAATATATCGCTTAAGTTCGGTTCGCCAATTTCATCTAAATCATAGTGTACACGTGTACATGGTTTATTAATCGAAATGACGCGGGTTAAATCGATTGGTGTCCCAATAATCACTGCATCACAATCAGACTTATTAATCGATTCTTCAAGATCTTTCAATTGCTGTTCGCCGTATCCCATCGCCGGCAGGACATTCCCAATATGTTGGTATTTGTTTAACGTTTCGACTAGTGTACCTACTGCAAATGGACGCGGATCAATGGTTTCCTTCGCACCCAAACGTTCCGCCGCAACTGTTCCTGCGCCAAGTTTCATCTCTCCATGTGTCAATGTCGGACCATCTTCAACGACTAACACGCGTTTTCCAACAATTCGCTCTGGATGATCAACTGTAATCGTTGATTCAGCTTTAATAATTGTGCTATTTGGACTTGCGAATCTTATATTATTTTCCACGATTTGAATCGCTTCCTCTGTTGCGCTATCGACCTTGTTAATGATAGCCACATCAGTTGTTCTTAAACACACTTCGCCAGGATAGTATTTCAGCTCATGACCTGGGCGATGTGGGTCCAAGACAGTAACAGCTAAATCAGGCTCGTAAAAAGAAAAATCATTGTTCCCTCCATCCCATAATATAACATCACAGCCATCTGGGTCATTTTCAGCTGCTTCCAAAATAGCTGCATAATCGACGCCCGCATACACAATATTTCCTCGTTCCACATGTGGTTCATATTCTTCCATTTCTTCGATCGTACAATTATGTTGCTTTAAATCCTCAACTGTCGCAAAGCGTTGAACACGTTGTGCATTTAAATCACCGTAAGGCATCGGATGTCTTACTGCAATGACTTTTAAATCGTGCTCCAGCAGCGTTTCGATAATTTTTCGTGACGTTTGACTTTTTCCAGTCCCGGTTCTTACTGCACAAACAGAAATGACGGGCTTCTTACTTTCTAACATCGTACTGTTTGGACCTAACAATGTGAAATTAGCCCCCGCTGCATTCACGATCGCACCTATTCCCATTACATCTTCGTAACGAATATCACTATACGCAAAAACACATTCATCCACCTGTAAATCTTTAATCAACCCTGGTAATTGATCTTGTGAATAAATGGGAATCCCCTCAGGATATAGTTTACCTGCTAATTCACTTGGATATTTACGTCCATCGATATCTGGAATTTGTGCTGCTGTAAAAGCAACAACTTTATATGCTTCATTATCACGATAATATGTATTAAAGTTGTGAAAGTCTCTTCCCGCCGCACCTATAATAATAATATTTTTTCTTTCCATAGCACTCTCTCCTAAAATTAAATGAATTATAATAATTATAACTTTTAATGTATATTAATACAATAGAATTTAAAAAATATAGTATATTCTTTTTAGTAAATATCACCATGACTGCCCACCTTCAATATGGGAGAGTATAGCGAAGGACACTTTTCCTTAGTACTAGATTCCCCCTATAAATAAAGATAATTCAAGATAAACAGCGAACATTTAAGCCTGTAAGAGAAATAACCGCTTTCTTCCCTCTTGTTCCCGTTTTCACACCAATTGTTTTCGTTTTCACTGACATTGATGAAAAGCACGTTATATAAGATAATGTATATATACAGAAAACAAGGAGGGAAAAGAAAATGAAAAGATTTATTAAAGAAGTTATTAAAGACACCAAAAAAACCTTTCAAGATTATGCAGAAGGCTACGTAAGAACTCGGCGTTAATATTCCATAAAATTTATACCTTCAGATTTCGACTATTTTCATCAGATCTAGTTTTCAATAAACAACTACTATGCATACTTCATTTTTTACCTACCTATAAATGACTCAACAATAAACTTGTTTGTACATGTAACAAAACCATAAAACACCCCTTTAGACAAAAATATCAAAGGGGGTAAACGATTGATTTTTTTACGAACGAGTAAACTATATTTCAAATCAACAATGCTTGCGGTTCCGCAATCTTCTTTAATTTGCTTATCGACTTTAGATATTCTTTTCCTTATGGAATCTTCAAAATAGGATTTTATCGGTTCCAACCGTTGTTCTTCAAAAATCGCACTGATTCAACTCCTATTAGCAGCGAAGAATACCTTGTTGAAAAAATCGAGTAAAGTAAAGTTTAACTTCTTATCGGTTCTTTTGTACCCACTGATTTTTCTGCTTCCTCTGGAGGGTACGTTTTCTTTATAAAAAAGGCTAATATAACCCCAACAATGGAAAGCACGGTGATTACTATAAAAGCGACATTCACGCCATGAATCATCGGGTTTGAGATCGTTGGGTCTTGCTTCGCCCCCTCTCCCGTTGTGGTCATGACCGTCACAAGAATCGCCGTCCCAATCGATGCAGAGACCTGGCGCATGGTATTATTCATCGCTGTTCCATGCGCGATTAACCGTTTGGGTAATTGATTTAATCCAGCCGTTGTCACGGGCATCATCACCATCGACAGTCCAAACATCCGAATCGAATAATAGATGGCGAGATAAGCAAATGAAGTAGAATTCGTTAAGCTTACAAATGGCAATGTCGTGAGCGCCATGATGATTAATCCTGTAATCGCCAACCACTTGGCGCCAATTTTATCAAAAATACGCCCTGTAATCGGGGACATCAAACCCATGACAAGCGCTCCAGGTAAAATGGCCAATCCGGACTCCATCGCCGTAAAGCCCCGCATATTTTGCATATAAAGCGGGATCAATGTTTCGATCCCAATAAGCCCAACAAATGCGAGCATCCCAATGCCGGTCGTCAATGTGAAAATGAAATATTTAAATACTCTAAATTCTAGCATCGGATGGTCAAGTCTCAGTTGCCTTACAATAAACAGAACCAAAGCAATCACACCTATTGCTAAGGTGAAAATGGTTATGGAATTTCCCCAGCCTAAATTTCCTGCACAGGTGAAGCCATACAGCAATCCTCCGAAACCAAACGAGGATAGAATAATAGATAAGATATCGACTTTCGGACGCGTCAGTTCTGTAACATTTTTCATGGCTCTTGTTGCAATGCCAATAAGCAATAAGGCAATAGGTAAAATAACGAAAAACATAACACGCCAGGAATAAGCACTGATCAACCAACCGGACAGGGCGGGCCCTATAGCTGGGGCAAATTGAATAACTAGACCCACCAACCCCATTGCCGCGCCTCGCTTATGAACAGGGTAAATTAATAAAAAGACAGTTTGCATCAGCGGCATCATGATTCCTGCGCCAACTGACTGAATAACCCGGCCAAGTAAAAGAACACTAAAATTTGGCGCAATCCCAGCAATCAATATGCCAAAGGCAAAAATGCTCATGGCGGTGATATAGAGCTGCCGTGTTGAAAAGCGTTCAATTAAGAACGCTGTAATGGGAATCATCACGCCATTGACAAGCATAAAAACGGTTGTTAACCACTGGGCTGTATTGGCACTGATATTCATTTCTTTCATAATCGGCGGGATTGCTGTAATCATTGTCGTCTGATTTAAGATAGCAATAAATGCCCCGGCCAATAACAAGACAACAATTGTATTTCTATTATAAGTTTGAGCCGTCATTCATACCTACCTCATTCTATCTATAATTAAAGAAGTACTTTTATTATGAATTGTCTATCATAACCTGTTTCCATCCATTTAAAAAGTAAAAAGCTTCGTCTCCCGATTTTTATTAATAGTAATCAATTGTTTGGTTTCCAATATTTTTACCTCGCTAGTTGATTTTACAAGCCATGACACATTTCTTTTTATAATGAATCATTGATATTTTGCTCAAATTTCATTTTTAACAGTGCAACTTTGTTTTAACGGTTGAAATTATTTTAAATCCACTAATAAAGGAAAGTGCTCCCTTATATCAATAACGCGATTGGAATATTCCAACACATAAAAGTAATTCCGTTCCATACCAGATAAAAATTCATGCTGTCTAGTCATTTTAATGCCTTTTAATCTTGTCGAGCGTCCTTTAGAAGAGACATTTTGAATGGTTAACCAAGGTATATATTCCAAACCTCTCCCACTTCCTCACCCCTCCTGAATCCATTTTTATATTTTAAATGCACGTTTCTTTTTGCCACGAAAAACACCCCTTAAGATAAGATTATTTTAAGGGGTGTTACAGTGTAGCTTTAAACTAAAGTTTGATCAAAAGTATTCCGCTGAAACCCATTTTACGGAAAATAAAAAGAATCCGTTTTGAAAAAAAGATTGATCAAAATGGATTCTCCTCTTGTGAGTTAGTATACATTTTTTATAAAAAAGTTTAACTGAAACTCTATTGATTCTACACTATGTACTGATTTCCATCTTATAAAAAAGATTGATCAAAACGCATTTATTAGATAAGGGTAATCTATTCATTTTTCAAAAAATAATCACTTTTTATAATGAATCATTGATATATCAACAGTAATCGTATATATTTTGATCATTTTTCTTTTTAACAGTGCAACCTTGTTTTAAACAGTGGATCTTTTTTATAAACGGTTTAACTTTATTTTAAACCCACAGGTAATTCGTGCAGGGGGAAACTAGAGATTTATATTCAAAGTAAATGGTGATATAAAAAAGTATAGCAAAAATTGGTAAAAGGTAAAACGATAATTAAATAATTCAGGAGGTATATAAATAATGACTATTAAAGATATGAAATCCAATAAATTCTACGGAGTAGGCAGTTATGTATTAACCTATGAAAATAAGTTCGGTGAACAAGAAATTCATAGGTTATATGTTGAAAATGAAAAAGAATTTACTGAAACGCTAATAGATACCAGATTGAGCAATAACAATATTGAAATGTTTACCACTGGATATCCAGAATAATAATGAAAATGATTGAAGATACAGCTCTTACTATATCTTTTTTCGCATGGTGGAAATGGTGAAGAGATCACCATTTCCTGGAAAAAGCAGGCATCGATCCTGCTAAGACCGTTGCTAAAGCAACCTCTTAGTCGGTGCAAAGTAGGTGTAGCTTTATAAAAAAGTTTGATCAAACCATTAAAGTATTAAGTCCTGACGGTATTGACCATACTGTTAGTAAAAACAGACTTGGAAGTGATTCTGATGGAACAAATTTGGGAAGACTTCTGGCTTTACCTTTGTTATTTGTTTTCCTACTTCTGTAACAACTTCTGAAAATTCGTGCCAAAGGATTACAGGAGAAGTATGCGGAAATGTATCGTGAGAAATATGAAGATCTGCCCCGCAAATTCCCGCGTATCTGACTTGTATTTTTATTGTAACGGCTTTACATTCTGGTTCAGGAACATCCAACAGTTCCAAGTTTCCCGGACCCGAACTTACTTTAAATAAAGCTTTCATTGATTATCACCCTCTGTTCCTATTATCTTTTTTTCAGTTCTGCATTTTTTGTTCCATATCTTTTATTCATATAATTATCGCACCCTCAAAGCAATGAATTCTCGTTTATTTTCAAGTCGCATTAAATTTATTTCAGTACATTAAATAATCCCCATACTAGCTAATAAAATAGCTACGGCAATCCCCAAAATTGGTATGACTACGGCAACTACAAAAATATCTTTATATGCTTCTTTATGTGTAAACCCTGTAACAATCAGTACTGTTATCACAGCACCGTTATGAGGCATTGCGTCCATTCCAGTACTAGAGAGGGAAGCTACGCGGTGAAAAGCTTCGGGTGATATACCTGTATTTAAGGCAATTTGATAAAAGTTTTCCCCTAGCGCATTTAGTGCGATTTCTAGCCCTCCTGATCCAGATCCCGTAACACCTGTCAGAATATTAATAGAAATTGCCTCAGAAATTAAAGGGTTTCCTTTCATTCCAGTAAAAAAGTCGACTATTTGGCTAAATGATGGAACGGCTTGAACAACTGCACCAAACCCTACCGCTGCACTGGTATTTATAATAGCTAAAACAGACCCGCTAGCCCCCTCATTCATTGCGGAGATGAATTTTTTCCAATGGAAGACACTTAACAGCACTATAGAAGTTATTCCTAAAACTAAAGCAATTATAATATCCTGACCTAGCAGATTAAGCATGATGAGCACCACTAACATAGGTATGATGGAGACTATGAAACTTGGTGGTTTTCCATCCTCATCACTTAGTATTTTTTTATCTTTAGGTTCTGTAAAAGTTTCCCCTTTTTGGGTAAGTGATTTCTCTCTCCAGCACAGGTAAAAATATCCCGTTCCACCGATAAAAAGCCCAGTAATAGAACCCATTAGCGGTGCCGCCATTGCAGTTGTATTAAAATAATCCATAGGGATCAGGTTATTAATTTGCGGATTTCCAGGTAGAGCTCCAGCTGTAAACGTGAATGCCCCTAACGCAATGGTTGGGGGAATTAACCGACGAGGGAGATTACCTTCACGAAATAATTCTAATGCCAGTGGGTACACAGCAAAAACAACTACAAATGAACTGACTCCGCCATAAGTCAAGATAACTGTGGATAGTAAAATACCTAGAATGGCTCTTTTAGCGCCAAATAAGTTAATAAGGGCCACAGCTACTGTTCTTGCCATTCCTGTTATTTCCATTAATTTTGCAAAAATCGCTCCTAGCATAAATACCGGGAACCATTGTTCTGCAAAATCTACAAATCCGCCCATATAGGTATCTCTGTAAGTATCTAATAAATCTAAACCACCGGTCAATGCTACAACCCCGGCCGCTATCGGAGCTACCCATATAATAGACCATCCTTTATATGATAAAATGAGTAAGACAATTAATCCTAAAAGTATTCCCAACATAGTTTTATACCCCCCTTTAAGTAGTACATTCTCACGAGGCTGATAATTGTGATTCAGACTCACTGAACTACCTGAGCCTTCCTCATAAAAAGTTAAATCAACTGTTAACACTAAGAAAATTACTCCATTAAGATATCGCCGTTAACATTAAGAATTTGTCCCGTGACAAAGTTTGAAGCTTGCGATGATAGAAAAAAACAGCTTCAGCGATATCATCTGGGCCTCCTAATCTCTGCAAAGGTATCGTTTCACGCTGATAGGATATTGATATTCCATCTGACATATCACTATTAGTTGGCCCAGGGGCAATTCTATTGATATACATCCCCTTGGGGCTGCTTCCTTCGCAATGACTTTTATAAAACTATGTACTCCTCCTTTAGAAGCTACATAGCCCGCACCTGCTATAACCCCGCCTATTTTCCCGGCAACCGAACCAATACAAACGATTTTTCCACTCTGTCTTTCTATCATATGCTGGTAAACAGATTGAACCGTTAAAAACATACCTGTTAAATTAACGTCAATCATTTGATTCCAGTCCTTTTGTCTTTTAAAGTCATCGCATAACCTCCCGAATTAATTTCTAAGAAGATCATCGCACGGATGACCTTTTATTCCTATGTGTATTTTATTTGCCGCTTACATACTTATAACCTCCTCTTTTCTTTAATTAAGTTGTAATCCTCCACAAATATTAATCGACTGTCCGTTCACATAATTTCCTTCACTTACTAAATAAAATACTAATCCAGCAATTTCACTCAATTTTCCTGCACGACCTTTTGGGTTAGTTGGTGTGATTGAATGAATAGCATCCCCTTTTTTGAGACCGTATATATCTGCTCTTTCACTGTCAATTTGATCCCACATTTTTGTGTGTACAACTCCGGGGGAAATTGCATTAACTAGATTTGCTTAATCTATAGTAAATTTAAGTGCAACATTTTTAACTTGTGTATAATATTTCAATGCTTCTAATCCTTTTTCTCTACCAAAACCACTTTTTTTGTAACCTCCAAAGGTCATTTCTACACCGCCAGCTGCTCCATAATTGTTAATGAATACTTGTCCAGAGTTTACTCGTGATGCTAACCAATGTGCTTTATTAATATCGGAAGTCCATATACCAGTTACAAGACCATACTCGGTTCCGTTGGCGATACTCAGTGCTTCTGAAGATGTTTTAAAAGGTAAAACAACAAGTACAGGTCCAAAAATCTCTTCATAAAATAATCTACTTTCTTTTGGTAGATTGTTAATAATTGTCGGTTCAAAGAAAAAACCATTATTATTTAAGTATCTTTTTCCTCCGCAAAGCATATTGGCATTTTCCTCATTAGCGATTTCCATATAATATTCAATTCGTTCTAGTTGTTTTTCAGAGATAATTGGACCAATATCCGCGTTTTCTGAACCAATAGTTAATCGCTCCATTTTTTGTTTTAAAATTTCTAAAAATTGATCTTGAATAGACTCTTCTACAATTAGTCTTGAACCAGCTGAACATGTTTGACCTGCATTTTGAGTAATTGAACGCACTACCCATTGTGCAGCATCTTCTAAGTTAGCATCAGCAAAAACGATATTAGGTGACTTTCCACCTAATTCTAAGGTTACAGGAGTAATATTAGTAGCAGCCAATTGCATTACTGCTGTTCCAGTAACAACTGAACCTGTAAACGTAATATGGTTTACATCAGAATGACCAGCTAGACTAGAACCGGCTTCATTACCGTATCCCGTCACAACATTTACCACTCCTTTCGGAATACCAGATTGTTCACATAATTCAGCGAGTTTTAAAGCGCTTAAAGGAGTATCTTCAGCTGGTTTGATAACAGCTGTATTCCCCGCAGCCAATGAAGCCGAAAGACTGCGTGCGGTCATTTGTAATGGATAATTCCAAGGCACGATATGTCCAGTGACACCGAGAGGTTCACGAACAGTATAATTTAAAATATCATTACGTATAGGAACTGTTTCGCCTAGAATTTTATCAGCAACGCCTGCATAATATTCAAAATACCTAGCAGCAACATCAACATCACCCTGAGCTTGTGTAAGTGGCTTTCCTGTATCACTTGTTTCTAACCGAACTAGTTCCTCTTTGTTCTCTAAAATTAAAGAAGAAATTTTATAAAGAAGACGTGATCGATCAGCAGGTGGAATTTCCCTCCATCCACTAGTCTCAAAAGCCGTTCTCGCAGCCTGAACAGCTGCATTAATGTCCTCCTTTACGCCTCTTGGAACTGTGGCCACAGATTTTTTTGTACCTGGGTTTACAGAAAAAATAGTTTCTTTAGAAAAGCTATCAACATAATTTCCGTTAATTAACATTTTATAATTATCCATATTGTTTCCCCCTAAGTTAAGTGTATTGATAGTATTTAAAAGAAATAAGTCGATATAATCTCATTGACGATAAAGATATAGTTAAAATCACATGAATTATATCGACATTTATAATATTTTTTAAATGCCTCTCCCTCCATCTACTACATCTATAAAGCTCCCTGTTACCATTGCAGCGTCATTAGAAACTAAAAATGAGGCAGCATTCGCGATATCCTCTGGCTTAGCTACTTTCCCCAAAGGAATGCTAGCTTCATATTTTTCTTTTCCAGTATTAAATTCTGTATCTTTCCCTATGAACTCTTTAAGCATTGGTGTAGCTGTAGCTACAGGATTAATACCTACTACACGTATACCATACTCAGCTAATTCAAGTGCAAGTGATATCGTCAAATTTACAGTCGCTGCTTTAGATGCTGAATACATACTATTACCTGGACGTGGACGAATTGCTTTGATAGAAGCTGTATTTAAAATGACACATGATTTTTGATTTTTCATATGTGGAATCGCTGCTTGAATACCCCAATATATACCTTTTAAAAAAATAACGAGAATGCGAATTCTATCACTTTACTTTTTTGAAAACAAAAAACAATTCTACAGATATTTTACTCCTCCAGGAGGAAAGTCCATTTAAAGCGGCACTACAAACCAGACGTTCCTTCCAGCATAACAGTTACGATCAAAAATAGGGAATCCTTTCAGTGTCGTATTATTAGAGGAGTCTAAATCTGCCTAACCGCCAAAAAGGTTAGGTAAATTCTTAGCAATAGCATTAAGGCGGCTCCGGAGGATTCTCGCGTCACCATTTTAGGTGATTCAGTTGTATACAGGGGCAGCTCTGCGTCCCATCCTCGACATGTAAATATTGCCAACCATAAGATTCAAAGCGTTTCGTAACACTTTCGCTAAAGACAAACTTAAGGTCACCATCTAGAGAAATACCATTGGAATCATACAGAACAATGAGTTTTCCTAATCCTAAATGTCCAGTCAAGGATGCCTCCTCCGACGAACCCCCCCATTAAATCGCCATCTCCGCAAATTGAATACATAAAATGGTTAATTATTCCGCATCTTTTCTTTTTGTATGTTGCAGCCAAGTGTGTCTCTGCCATTGCCATGCCTTGTCCCAATGCTCCATTTGTAATGCCCTATCCCTCAACTTTGAACGTACTAGCAGTTTCGTACGTACTAGTTATAGTTTCATTTTTGTTAGCGTCGTACTTACGTGGTATTGTCTCTCGCCCAAACATTCTTAAAACACCAGCAAAAATACATAAGGCAACCATAATATAGAATATAATATGATAAGCGGTAGCAGAGTGAAACCCTCCAAAAAGCTCCAATACATATCCTGATAATAGGGATCCACTTGCAGCTCCTAACCACGTCATAGCGAAAGCAAACCCCATCACCGCTCCAGTCTTATTGTTTGGAGCCGTGTCTGCCGCGGTAGCTAGGAGTGTTGAAAACGCTGAAAATAAAGAGAACCCAAATAGTAACTGAACCAGCGCTATAGTGAAGAAAGAAGACGCAATAGGCAAAAGTGATAAAATTGCAGCTTGCCAAACTGCTATACCGACTATAATCCACTTCCTCCCAATACGATCCGAAATGGATGGAACCACGAATTGGAAGAATGCTCCTGTAATTGCTGAAACTACTGTAAGGAGTGCACCCTCAGAATATGCAAAGTTTTTAACGTAAATTAGATATTGCGAGTAAGTTACAAGAAACATATTGTATACAGCCTGAAAAAGAAACAAACAAACGGCTGTAATAACCACCTCGCGAATCTTTAATACTGATACAAAATCGCTCCATGAATGTTTATGACCTGTCTCCAAAACCACTGGACGTGTTAGGTTTCTTTTATCAATATTTTTATACACTTCTTCAGCATTTTTACTACTAGATAAGTACCAGTACCAAATAGCAAATGGTAAGGTAGCAAGTGCAGAAAAATACACTAAACGCCAAGACTCAGGTCCAAAGTGGTTTAAAATAAATGAGGCAAAAAAACCTCCAACTAATGCACCAATTGGATAACCCGTATGATGTAAACCAACCGCAAAACCTCGTTCTTCTTTTGCCCACCATTCAGCTGTTGCAGTTACTCCGATGGATTCACTAGCTGAGGTTCCTAGGGAAACAGCTAAAAGCAATATAATAAAAGACCACAGTGAGTCACTTATACTAGGAAAGGCTATCAAAGTACCGATTATAGAGTATTGAATCATAATCGGAAACCATAGATATTTTCTTTTCCACCCGGATCCTAAGCGATCACTAAGCATGTTCAATGGAATGTCAACTATTACCCGAATCCCCAAATAACCAAAGATCACCCATCCCCAAATTGCTGGTGATAGGTTGAATTCTTCTATCACAGGGGCTCCTATGAGATATACCATAGCAAAGACAACTCCATTTAACGCCCAGGTAAGCCAGGTATTTAGTAAGGTAAGCCAGCTATACCTACTGGCACCTTTTGGAATTACACCAAAATAGCGATCATTTTTATTCATGGATTTACTCCTCACATAAATTTGTAATCAACCCCTCTCCATTTAGTTTGCAGGGGGGTAATAATAACCTAAAAACTTCCATTCAGGCTTTAAAGCCCACTTCTTATATTTAGGTTTTCTATCTGAACAACATCATCGTTCCTGTCTCCCTTTTTTCTTGTATACTTGACTCTTCCTCTGTGGCTTGCAGCATGACTACTTATTTGATGTATCCTCTTCTGCACCCTAAGTTGGGTACCAGAAAGTACTGAAGTACCTTTTTTGAAGTGCCTGACCAAGTTCCTCAAAGTTTGTAGCATTAATGTTCCGACATAGTTATGAATACTTATCATTCACCAACCCAACGACGAACGTTATCGACCATAATCGTCTTGATCTGTTCTTTGGTAACGCCTCTTTCTTGTAAATCTGGTAAAACCTTGTCAAAAATATATGTCAAAGACCAATCAGGTGCGTTTTGAAACATTTCATCTGTAAAAAAGTCAAACACAATATTATAGTCGTGAGACAAAAACATTTGATCTGAATAACCCCTTTTGGCTAATTCGGCAACCGTAGCATTCCTTTGTTCAGTCTTAACACCTAAACCTGAAGCATAACGATCCATTCCAATAAAGGCACCTTGATCCAATATTTTGATGAGATAATCGAGATTATCTGTATCTCCACAATGTGCGATTAAAACACCTCTTGGATCAACGCCTTCTTCTTTAAAAATTTCAAGTTGTTTTAGTCCATTTTGACTATCTGGATGAGAATGAACCATAATAGGTACGTTCGTCTTCTTGTGAGCACGCGCCACGGCTCGAAGGACTTTTATTACATCTGGTGTGAATCCCAACTCATCAGTAGCGGCTTTAAGAAATCCCGCTTTAATTGAGGTATTTTGTATCCCCACTTCTATATCCCTTACAAAAAGCTCAGCTAAGAAATCAATACTACGGTTTTGTAAATAAGGAGTTATATAGTGTACCGTATATATTCCCGTAGCTGCAATCACATTCATATTCACTTCACGAGCAGCTCGCTCCATAAAGCGGATATCACGTCCCAATTCCATCACTGTTGGATCACATATTGTTTGTACACCACGATCTTTAATTTCCTTGAGCTCCTTAATGACCTTTTTAAAATCACTTTCATCGTCACCGTAAAGATGAGGAAACTGCATTGAAATTGCTTCACTACGAACTTTTAAATGTTCATGAACCAAAGTGGTGCCCAGCTTAGAACTATCAACTTTCCCCGTAACTGTATTAATTAATGCCATTGAAATACCCTCCCAAAACTTTTTAGATATATGTTGACTTTCTGAATCTAACATTTAGTATTTTTTCTATAAACATGTAATAAGCGGGTGTCACCAACTGTTACTTCGCATACTAACACTAGTCCCACAATTATTACTAATTGGGTAAATCAGTTAAATATAATCAGCACACGTGAAAATTAATATTCATTTTGTCCCATTTAATTTAATCCATTTGTAATCCACCACAAATATTAATCGACTGTCCGTTCACATAATTTCCTTCTTCACTTACTAAATAAAATACTAATCCGGCAATTTCACTCAATTTTCCTGCACGACCTTTTGGATTAGTTGTTGTGATTGAATGTATAGCATCCCCTTTTTTGAGACCGTATATATCTGCTCTTTCACTGTCAATTTGATCCCACATTTTTGTGTGTACAACTCCGGGGCAAATTGCATTAACATTAATATTATCTGGGCCAAATGCTGTTGCTGCGGATTTAGTAATATTAATTACAGCTGCTTTTGATGCGCCGTATATAGCCATATCTGGTTTTGAAGGCTGTCTACCAGCTATAGATGCAATATTAACTATATTCCCGCCGCCAGTTTTTTTCATATGTTTCACAGCATGTTGTATTGAGAAAAATGTTGCTTTTGCATTAATATCCATAATAAAGTTCCAATCATCTTCAATATTTTCAAGAATAGGCTTAGGCCTAACTACTCCAGCTCCATTGACAACAATATCAATTTTTCCAAAGTCATCTGAAACGTCATTGTAAAGTAACTCAATATCTTTAATAATTGTAAGATCCCTAGTGTAGCCAATGCCTTGCCTTCCTAATCTTTTAATTTCCTCAACGGTTTGCTGTACATTATGATCGTTTATATCTACTACTGCAATATCTGCCCCTTCCGAGGCTAATTTCAATGCTATTGCCTTTCCAATTCCTTGACCCGCACCAGTAATAATTGCAGTATTACTTAGTAATTCCATTCCATTACCTCCAATAAAATTCTCTATTGACATCGTTTACAATTTGTTTTTTTAAAAATAATCCTAAACAACACTTTGTGATATATTTTCCATTAAACTACTTCTTAATTTCAAATAAATTGATTACATGAACTCATCGAGGTATTGTCACTAAGGGTTTATCTGATTACCTTATTTGCCTTCCTCGGAACAATACTCTTGTAAGTCTAAAGCCTCTAAATCGAATGAATTCCTTTTCCTAATAATTTATTCGCTGACTCCATTAAAACTTCCGATACTGATGGATGAGGTTGAACCATCGTTGCAAATTCGTCTATTGTCCCTTCTAAAAACATATAGGATGATGATTGACTAATGATTTCTGTAACGTGTGCGCCCACCATTACAACACCGAGAATTTCTCCATATTTTTCATCTATCATTACTTTTGAGAACCCTTCCGTCTCTCCTGTTGCTAAAGCCATTCCGTTTCCACTAAAATTAAAGGTATGCACACGGTAAGTTATACCTTTTTTCATTAATTCTGCTTCATTCATTCCAACACTTGCTATTTGTGGCGACGTATAAATACACCGTGGTATAACTGAGTAATTCATTTTAACTTGGGGACTATCGAGATTTGCAACTGCAGTCAACCCTTCACTACTAGCTACATGCGCTAACTGTAGGTTTCCAATTACATCTCCTACTGCAAAAATCCCCTTTTCACTTGTTTCTAAGTACCCATTTGTTTTAATAAAAGGACCATTCATATCCAATGCAAGTTCTTTTACTACATCTGTATTTGGAACACGTCCGACGGCAATTAGTAATTCATCGGCAGTAACCATCAATTCTTTTTCATCTTTTACGATTATCTCTTTATTTGAAATTCCTTGACGTACTTCATTCACTTGGTGCTTTAGCAATACCTTTATGCCTTTTTTCTTCAAGACTTTTAACAATAGTTTTGAAGCTTCTTCGTCCTCAGTAGGTACGATTCGTTCACTAAGTTCGATAATCGTTACCTTTGTTCCTAGACTTGAAAAAATATTAGCAATTTCTACCCCGATTACGCCACCACCAACAATAACAAGTGATTGTGGAATACGGTCAATCTCGAAAATTGAATCTGTTGTATGATAGTCTACACTGTCTAGTCCAGCTATCGGAGGAATACTTGGACTACTTCCTGAAGCAATAATGATTTTTTCACCTTTGAGCTCTGTGTTATCCTCAACAACCACTCGTTTCCCAGCGGTAATTTTAGCAAATCCTTTGTAGACATCAATCTTACCAGTGTGAAGTAATCCTTCAATTCCGCTACGAAGTGTCTGAATCACTTTATCTTTTCTGTCAAGCATTTTGCCAAAGTCAAATGTCAGAGAATCTGTCTGAATTCCCCAGTCCTTCGCTTTATCAATTTGTTCGATAACGTCTGCATGTTTCAACAAAGTCTTCGAAGGGATGCATCCTCGATTTAGACAAGTTCCACCGAGTAAATCGACTTCTACGAGAGCTGTTTTTTTCCCAAGTTTAGCTGCTCGAATGGCAGAAACATATCCCCCTGGACCTCCACCTACTACAATTACATCATACACAGTCATACATTTAACTCCTTATACCATTAATTTGTATGGATTTTCCAGCACGTCTTTTAAATCAGTTAAAAACTGTGCAGCTGGTGCGCCATCAATAATACGGTGATCAAAAGATAAACTAAGTGCCATCATCGAGCGAACTGCTACTTCATCGTCGACAATAACCGATTTTTTTTGGATACGACCAACACCTAAGATTGCAGCATTAGGCTGATTAATGATTGGTGTAAATCCGTCAATTGCATACATTCCTAAATTACTAATTGAAAACGTGCTCCCTTGCATTTCATCTGATGTTAACGAACCGTCCATTGCCTTTTTAGCAATCGCCTTAGCTTCCTTTGCTAATGTTCCCAGACCTTTTTCATCTACATTACGCAAGACAGGAACAACTAATCCATCTGGTACCGCAACCGCAATTCCGATATTAACATCCGGATGGTATACGATCTCTTTTTCATCCTTTAATGAAATATTGATGTTTGGATTGTTCCTCAATGCAAAAGCCGTTGCTTTAACAATAATTTCATTATATGACAAACGAACACTTTCTAATTCTTCAATAACTGATAACAACTTTTTACGTAATGTTACACATTCTGTCATATCAACTTCCGAATTTAACGTTACATGTGGGGCTGAATAAAAACTATCAGAAATCCGCTGTGCAATTATTTTTCGCATGCCTTTAAAATCAACTCGTTTAGCTGTCAGACGTTCTGAAATATTCGGTCTGTTCGTTGAAATAATATCATCTTTTATAATTTTTCCGTGCGTTCCGGAACCTGCAATCGTAGAAGTGTCAACCTGAAAATCTGTCGCCATTTTCTGTGCAAGTGGCGTAATTTTTTTCTGGGATGTTTTAAAATAATTTTCGATATCACGTTTTTGAATACGTCCTAGTGGTCCACTGCCTGATACTTCCTCTAAACTCACGTCGTTTTCTTCTGCTAACCGACGAGCAATTGGGGTTCGCCGGATGGAGATGGTATCTACCTTATCACCTGATGAAGCTCCAGTTTCCAACTTTTTATTAAATATGGACTCAATATTTTCTGATTTACTTTCTTCACCGGAAACTTCTTCTCCAACATCCTCCATAATATCGTCTACATTTTCGCCCTCTTCACCAATAAAAGCAATTACTTGTTGGACAGGAACAATATCTCCCGGATCGTACAACTTCTTAAGTAAAATACCATCATTTTCAGCTTCAACTTCTATTGTAATTTTGTCCGTTTGAACCTCAACAACGGGATCTCCCGCCTCGACTTTTTCACCTTCGTCAACCAACCAGTTGTCAATCGTTCCTTCTTCCATTGATGCACCCATTTTGGGCAACAATAACTTTTCTGCCATAACACTGAGCCCCCCTTACTTATTCATCATTGATTTTACTTTTTTAACTATATCTTCTACTTGTGGGACAGCAGCTTTTTCTAATTTTGGATTATATGGAATCGGTGTTGCAATTCCTCCTAAACGACTAACCGGTTCATCCAAGAAATCAAATGCTTCACTTTCTCCAATCAAACTAGCAATTTCTGCACCATAACCACCACGTTCAACGGCCTCGTAAACAACTAATGCGCGATTTGTTTTCTTTACAGACTCAATAATCGTTTTTATATCTAACGGGACTAAAGTCCGTGGATCAATTACTTCAATACTATTTCCGTCTTTCTCCAATTCCTCAGCCGCTTCCAGCGTACGATTAACCATAATTCCTGTTGCAACAACAGTAAGATCAGTCCCCTCTTTTTTTACTTCTGCAACACCTAGTGGAATCTTATATTCTTCCTCTGGAACATCTGCTTTTGTATTGTATAATCCTTTTTGTTCAAAAAAAATGACTGGATTATTATTATGAATTGCTGTTTTCATCAATCCTTTTGCATCATAAGGGTTAGAAGGTTGGACGACAATTAATCCTGGTACATGAGCCATCCACGCCTCTAGGCTTTGTGAATGTTGTGCAGCAAAACCTAATCCAGATCCGCTTGGTAGACGAACAACCATTGGAACTTGAGTCTTGCCACCGAACATATAACGCATTTTTGCGGCTTGATTCACAATATTATCCATCGCAATCATAACAAAATCAGAGAATTGAATCTCTAGAATCGGTCTCATTCCCATCATTGCAACTCCAACCGCACATCCACTAATTGCAGATTCAGATATTGGAGTGTTACGGACCCTTTCCGGGCCAAACTCTTCTATCATACCGTTCGTTACTCCGAAAGAACCGCCGTATATTCCAATATCTTCTCCTAAGATAAAAACATCTTTATCTATACGCATTTCTTGAACCATTGCCTCTTTTATAGCTGACGCATACGTAATCTCTCTCATTACTTTCCCTCCTCATTAAGCGTAAATATCTGTTTCTAATATATCTAAACTAGGTTCAGGACTCTCTTCTGCAAACTTAACTGCTCCTATGATTTCCGCATCAATACGCTTTTCTAGTTCCAAAAATGCGTCTTCCGTGAGAACATTTTCTTCTAATAATTTTTCTTTAAAACTTGCAATGGGATCACGACTTTTTCTCCACTCTTTTTCTTCTTCTCTTGAACGATATTTTCTAGCATCACTTCTTGAGTGACCGCGCCATCTATATGTTTCAGCTTCAATTAAAGTAGGTCCTTTTCCGTTTCGTGCACGATCAACTGCTTCTTGAGTAAATCTAGCAACTTCCATTACGTCATTACCATTTATCGTTATGCCTGGAATACCATAAGCTTTTGCCCGTTCGGAGATATGTTCAACATTAATCATTTCTTTGATAGAGCCGGACATACCATATAAGTTATTTTCGCAGAAAAATATGACTGGTAAATCCCAAACGGAGGCTAGATTTAAAGCTTCATGAAAAGCACCTTCATTTGTTGCACCATCACCAAAGAAACATAAAACAACATACCCTTCATTTTTCATTTTAGAAGCAAGTGCAGCACCCGGTCCGATTGAAAGACCTGCAGCTACAATTGCGTTTGCCCCTAGGTTACCGACATTTAAATCAGCAATGTGCATGGAACCGCCTTTCCCTTTACAATAACCTGTTGCTTTACCTAATATTTCAGCCATCATCGGCTTTATTTCCGTTCCCTTTGCAATACTATGACCATGCCCGCGATGAGTACTCGTAATCTTATCCTCATTTGTAAGCGCAGCACACGCACCTACCGCCGTCGCTTCCTGCCCGATACATAAATGCATTGTTCCAGGAATTTTCCCTTCTTGATATAGCTTTTCGACAGCTTCTTCAAACTTTCTAATCAACAGCATATCAGCTAACATTTTCTTCAATTGTTGATCTGTGTACAATCTCTCTTGAATATTATTAACCACTTATAAAACCTCCTTATTTTCTCGAACAATGTTCATCTTGTTTTCTACTAACCATAAAAATACTATTCTACTAAGTTCCATAACTTTTGGGCTTTGCAGAACCTGATGTTCTTTCAATTTTTTGTATCCACCTATTTAATGCGCTTTCATTACTAAGAAAAAGGTTATATAGGGTGGTAATGGATATGTTTAACGTAATAGAAGCTGAACATGTTTTAAATTAATTTATAAGTTAAAGATATGATATTTTTTTTATTTACTTATTAATTCTGAAGTTTGATTCCAATAAATTTAATTGCAGTCATATCGTCGATCGCATACTTGACTCCTTCTTTACCAAACCCACTATCCTTTACACCACCGTATGGAATATGGTCATAACGCCGAACAGACACCTCATTAATCCAAACCCCTCCAGTATCAATTGCATCAGCTACTCTAAGCGCACGATTAATATCCTTTGTGAATACAGTTGCATGTAGACCAAAATCCGTATCATTAGCATTATCTATTACTTCTTCTTCTGTTTGAAATGGAAGGATTGTTACTATCGGAGCAAATACTTCTGCGCATACGACTTTCATATCAGCCGTCGCATTCGTGATGACGGTGGGCTCTAGTAATGTTCCTTGCCGATTTCCTCCCGTTACAATTTTAGCTCCTTGCCCGACTGCTTCTTTAATCCAGGATTCTGCCCGTATTGCTGCTTCTTCCGTTATCATTGGACCAAAGGTAGTTGTTTCATCAATTGGATTTCCAGTCTTTAATTTCCTTAATTCGTTTACGAGTTTTTCAACAAAAGTATCATATACGTTTTCCTGTACATAAACCCGTTGCGCAGACACACAGGCTTGTCCGGCAAATGTATAGCCACCCATCGCGATTGCTCGCACTGCCTCTTCGATATTTGCATCTGAAAAAATAATGTTCGGTGCATTTGAACCTAGTTCAAGCGTTACTTTCTTACGAGGAGCCATTTCCTGTAAAGGTTACTTTTTTAACTTTGGAATGGGTTACGAGAGGTTCTACCAACTCTTGTCCCGGTCCCATTAAAATATTGAGTGCTCCATAAAGCCGGCATTTTCTTCATAGTACGTTGAAAAACTTCATCAGCCTGCTGAACTGCTTTTTCAACGTCATCAACCATTGCACAAGATATCTTGTCAATCACCTCCTGATTATATGGATTAAACACTTCTAAATCACGATCAATGTGCATAACCTCTTCTCCTCCAATGAAAGAACCTGTATAGGAGATTTTCCGTTTGGATCATACATACTCTCCTCCCTATTTTAAAACTGGAGCATCATTTACACCATCCCCGATCATGGCTACCTTTCCATAACCTGGTTTCATTTTTTTGATGTACTCCAACTTATCCTGTGGCAATAATTTGGCTTGAATATCTGTTACCTATTTTTTATTCCTCCTATTTGAATCAATTTTAGTTGTGTAAGTTTATTTTCTAGCAAGGCGCTTGCTAAGTAGTTTGATTTACCTGCCTATCTTTTTATAATTTTGGATATTTGGATCCCGAATTTTAACATAGATAACAATACAAGCTTTCCCTCTGAAAAAATGATAGATTATTATATATCGTAAGACTTAAATCCTTTTTTCTTCGCTCGCATTACTTTTTATATATTCAACAAGCGCATCCCCGGTCCTCTTGATATGATGTGATACGATTTCCGCAACCTTATCTGCGTCATTTTCCTTTACTGCAGCAAGCATCTCATGGTGCTCCTCGTTCGACATTTCTTCCTGTTCGTCAAGCAAGTGTGGAGTATGCTGTGGAAATCCGTTCCAAAGTGTTTCGATAAAAGATAGTAATCTTCTTTTTGTGCAATGCTTCATAAGCAAACGATGAAATTCAATATTTGTTTTCACAAAATGCTCAACATCATCTGCCTGGTCCATGATTGTAACTAAGCTTTCCAGCTCAATTATATCCTGTCTTTGAATCTTTTTTAGACTCTCTGCAACTGCCATTTTTTCAAGCACAGATCGTAGGAGATAGATTTCCTCAATATCTTCCACCAAGAGCGGTTTCACAACAGCTCCACGATTGGGTTCCATATGAACCAATTCTTCCGCCTCTAATTTTCGAAATGCCTCTCTAATAGGCATTCTGCTAACACCGAGTGAATTTGCAATTTCTTCTTGTACTAATCTTTCCCCGGGTTTAAAAGTTCCTTTTAAAATTGCTTCGCGCAGAGCTTGACAAACCCTGTCCGAAAGACTGTAGACATTACTTGTATCTAAATGTAAATCAAGTCTGTTATTCGTCATCGTCTCTTTTCCTTTCCAATTGCCTATTCTTAAAATCATTATAAATTGCATCTCGGAAAATGTCGAGCCAACTCATATTAGGGGTATCATAATCGCTAGCTCCGCATTAAGATCGATGACGTCATGTGTTATGTTCAATAACGAATTTATTGTATTTCTTTATTATTTTTCTGGCTCTTTCCACGACTGGAAAATCAATCATTTTTCCGTTCAATTGGAATGCTCCCAATCCGTCTCTTTCTGCTTGTTCATTTGCATTCAAAATTCCCTGTGCTTCCTCTATCTCTTTCTCATCAGGCGTAAATACGCGGTTAACATCTGAAATCTGTCCTGGATGAATAATGAGTTTTCCCTGAAATCCTAATTGTTTTGCCAATTGGGTATCGGCAAGCAACCCTTCACTATTGTGAATATCGGTATAAACCGTATCAATCGGAGCCTCTATGCCAGCTACGCGTGATGCAATAACCAACTGGGAGCGGGCATAAATTATCTCCTCACCTGACTCACTCATCTGTGTATTGATATCCAAGGTAAAATCTACTGCCCCAAACATTAATTGATTCACTCGGGGGCTGGCTTGGGCAATTTCTACTGAATGGTAAAGTCCGAGTGCCGATTCAATCAGGGGGACTATACGAACAGAGCCTGCTGGAATATGTCTTTTTTGTTCCCAATGAGAAAGTTGGTGATCAAGGACTAGAATATCTTCCCTTGTTTCCGCCTTTGGCAAGACAACACCTGCGATTCCCTTCTGAACAATCTCTTCTACATCCTCATAAGCCAAAGTACTTAATCTATTGATTCTAACGTAATTCACTTTCTTGCTTCTTTCCAAGATGTCTTTTACGAGAGTTCTAGCCTTTTGTTTTTCATTAATAGATATAGCATCCTCTAAATCATAAATTATCATATCAGCTTCTAATGTCAGCGACCTTTCTAGGGCCCTTTTATTGGATCCGGGTACAAATAACCATGAGCGCATTAACTATATTTACCTCCCTGCAAGTGCCGACTTCTCAAGAGTCTAACTGAGAAAAGTTCGTCAACTTAACACCTAATTCTTTTAAGATGGACCTATTATGTTCCCCAATTTTTGGAATGTCGCCCATCACATGCTCAATGTCATCAAATGTCACAGGAGGGATCAATGTTTTAATCAGTCCAACCGGCGAATTAACTTCCTTCCAACGATTACGCACCTGAAGCTGAGGATGATTAACAAACTCCTGAATCGTATTCATATGTGCATTTGCGATTTGTGCTTGCTCTAACCGATCAATGATTTCATCGGCTGTAAGTGTCTGAAATACAGATAGAATTTCCGATTCCAACGACGACTTGCTGTTGACACGCTTAGAGTTAGAATCAAATTTCGGTTCTGATGCAAGTTTAGGGTAATCTAGTACTGTTTCACAAAAGCGCTTCCATTCGCGATCGTTTTGAATTCCCAAGAATACCAGCTTATTATCACCCGCTTCAAAGGGCCCGTAAGGATATATGGTGGCATGACTTGCACCTGTACGTTTCGGCTCTTCACCTGAATACGAGTAGTAAACCGGGTACCCCATCCATTCACCTAAAGCCTCCAGCATGGATACTTCAAGAACTGTGCCTTCACCAGTTTTACTGCGGGCAATGAGCGCTGTTAATATACCAGAATACGTGTACATTCCCGCGGCAATATCTCCAATTGAAATACCTGCTTTGGATGGCTGTTCTTCTGTTCCTGTTATGGAAACCAGCCCTGCTTCGCATTGGACAAGCAAATCATAGGCCTTTTTATCCCGATAAGGACCATACGATCCGTAACCGGAAATACTGCAAATGATTAAATGGGGAAATTTTTCTTTTAAAATCTCAGGACTAAATCCTAAACGATTCACAGCCCCCGGAGCTAAATTTTGAATAAAGACATCAGCATTGGAAAGCAGGGATTCCAACACTTTCTTTGACTCTTCTTGTTTCAAATCTAAGGCTAACGATTCCTTGGAACGATTCAACCAAACAAAATGGCTAGACATCCCATTAACCGTAGTATCGTAATTTCTTGCAAAATCCCCGACTTCGGGCCTTTCAACCTTAATCACCCGAGCACCAAGATCTGCAAGTTGCCTGGTTGCAAACGGAGCAGCTACGGCCTGTTCCAGCGACACAACGGTAATATCTTCAAGTGGTAACAAAAAGGACCCCCCCCTTCGACAAAAGCACAAATAATTGTATCATTGGATAATTGGATAATTGGATCCAATATCTGTCCTTTTATATTAAATTACCCTAAGTTATACTATTTGTCAATGACTGTAATGCAAATTTTAAAAATTTATTTTTACGAATTTATTTTTACTTGTATGTTCTTTCACTTGTATTGCATAAAACTTAAATTTATAAGTCAACGAAAATATTTGAGTGGCTTGCCAATGACTAAGGGTTCTGATTACCACTTTACACCAGCGTGGGTTCTAGGACGTTTAATGCCTAATTCATCTGCAATAACTATTGTTTCTTCCGACGGTAGTAAAGGGAATTGCTCTCGAATATCAACAACCAACACTGAATGTTCAGTCAAGTAAAAATAGTTTCGTTCCAAATCTGATAAAAACTCATGCTGTCTGTTTGTTTTAATTCCCTTCAAACGAGTTGAGCGACCCAATGAAGATACATCTTGAATTTTTAGCCATGGTTTATAATCTGCACCAATACCTAACCTCTACCTTCTTTAATCCACTTATCAATTTTAGATGTTCTTTACTTTTCGACATAAAAAACACCCCTTTGAATTATCATAAACAAAGGGGTGAAGCTTCGCAACTTTATTTCAAATCTACACAAAAGGATTGGGGTAAGCTTTCACTTACTCCACCGTCACACTTTTCGCTAAGTTCCTCGGCTTATCAACGTCACATCCACGATCAAGTGCTGCATAATACGCTAATATCTGTAATGGTACAACACTTACCAAAGGCGCCAGCAGTTCGTGCACATGTGGTAAGACAAATGCATCGGTATCCAGTTCCAATCCCTTAGAACTAAAAATCATCGTATTTGCGCCACGTGCCGCTACTTCCTGTACATTACTGCGAATGGCATAATTGACATTT
The DNA here is from genome assembly GCF_016908515.1 of Virgibacillus halotolerans. GTDB lineage: Bacteria > Bacillota > Bacilli > Bacillales > Amphibacillaceae > Virgibacillus_M > Virgibacillus_M halotolerans. The sequence goes on along the minus strand of NZ_JAFBEA010000003.1, from coordinate 38,868 downwards.
GCTTGTGTTGCAAGGGCGATAACCGGTGTCCCTTCTTCAATTAAAGCAATCGTACCATGCTTTAACTCTCCACCTGCAAAACCTTCAGCTTGGATATAGGAAATCTCTTTTAACTTTAATGCACCTTCTAAACAAACATAGTAGTCTGCGCCACGTCCGATGAAAAAGGCATTGCGTGTCGTCGCTAAATAGTCACTTGCTAAAGCTTCAATTGCTTCTTTTTGATCTGTAAGGACCTCCATTGCATTTGCGACGATCGCTAACTCTTGTAATGGATCAAAGTCCAGTTCAAAACCTTTTGCTTGTGCAGTATCTACAGCAAGGATTGCAAGTACAGCAATCTGTGCAGTGTATGCTTTGGTAGATGCTACAGCAATTTCAGGTCCTGCATAAAGATGTAATGTGTGGTCTGCTTCACGAGAAAGGGTGGATCCTGGCACATTTGTAACGGTTAATGCCGGGTATCCTTTTTTCTTTATATTTACTAATACGGATCTGCTATCGGCTGTTTCTCCACTTTGTGAGAGAAACACAAATAATGGCTTCTCCGATAACAATGGCATGTTGTATGAAAATTCACTTGCGACATGAACTTCAACTGGGATATTTGCTAGTTTTTCAATAAACTGCTTTCCAACCAATCCTGCATGATAACTTGTTCCACAGGCGATGATGTAAATACGGTCAGTCGCTTTCATTGCCTTGCGTATATTCATATCAAGCTTCAGTTCATTGTTTGCATTTTTGTATTCCTGAATAATTCTGCGCATCACAAATGGCTGCTCATCGATTTCCTTTAACATAAAGTGTGGATACGTTCCTTTTTCTATATCACTTGCATCCATTTGTGCGGTGTATGCCGAACGCTCAACCGCTGTGCCATCAAGATTTTGGATGTCAACAAAGTTTCGATTGAGCAGAACGATTTCCTGATCGAAAATTTCCAAGTACTGATCTGTCACATCTAATGTAGCCATTGCATCACTTGCAATGACATTAAAGTCATTCCCTAAACCAACTAATAACGGACTTTTATTTTTAGCTACATATAGCGTATCAGGATTTTCAGAATCAATCATTCCAATAGCATAGGAACCTTTCAACAGGCTGACCGCTTGACGAAATGCTTTCACAGTATCCTGATATTTTTTAAAAAGCTTCTCAACTAGATGAACAATGACTTCTGTGTCTGTTTCACTAGCAAAATTCACATCATGAAGATATGCCTTTTTTAAATCCTGGTAATTTTCAACAACACCATTATGAACAAGTGTAAATCTGCCAGACGCGCTTTGGTGTGGGTGTGCATTGTCTTCGCTTGGCACACCATGTGTGGCCCAGCGGGTATGGCCGATCCCCATTGTTGCATGGACGGCATTGTCTACTCGATTTCTTAATGCTGCAATACGTCCTTTTGCTTTAAATAAATGCATACCATCTTCATTTAACATCGCAATTCCAGCTGAGTCATAGCCTCTATATTCTAATTTTTCCAGTCCATTTAATAAAGTTTCCTTCGTATCATGCTGTCCTATATATCCTACAATTCCGCACATCGTATTCTTCCTCCTTGGATAAGGGGCAGAAACGACCTCTATTTACATAAGCTATATCAGGGGGCGTTTAACTGCCCCTCTCTCGTGATTGTATTACATCCTGCTCTTTTCCTTGGCCAATAAGTCGCCTCATTGTTTTCAGAACAAAGCATTTCGATTGGGATATGCAATCGGGAGGAACCCGCCGAATGACTCGATTAACCTCCACCTCGTTTACTATTTTCTTTTACCGTTCGAAAATAGTCCTGGCGCTTTTCATACTTTGTAACTTCTGTGCTCCTTTCTATGTTTGAATCGCATTCCACCCCCTCATTTTCAAAAGGGTACAGTATATTTTAACGGATAATAGCTTGATAGGTCAATCATTTTTTAAGGGTGGTGTTCATTAATTTATGCATGAATATAGAAAATTGTGTAGGAAAGCGGATGGGCTTCGACTCGTATTGTGTCTACTTTTAAGGTGCTTACTTTACTGTTCGCTAACGTAGTTGGGACTGCGCATGAATTTTGCAGGGCAATTCAAACTCGATGTGAGACAAAGTACTAGACACTTTCCCCTTTATGGATTAACATGGTGCCTTGCTATTTTATATTCTATTAATGAAGTAAAGGATGTTCTTATGGATCAACCACGACACTCACGTCGAACTATTTTAACCTTTTTTATGTTGTCCACTTTCGCTATTGGCATGACGGAATATGTTGTGACGGGATTATTAACACAATTTGCAGATGACTTTCAAGTACCTGTCTCCACAACTGGATTATTACTAAGTGCATATGCAATTGGTGTGGCGGTTTTTGGACCTCTTTTAAGAGTGGTTACTTTAAAATTTTCACCAAAGCCTTTATTAATCGCAATGATGGTGTTATTTATTTTAAGTAATACATTGGCAGCAATGGCTCCCTCTTTTAACATTATGATTTTATCTAGATTATGTTCAGCAATTATGCATGCACCTTTTTTCGGGCTTTGCATGTCTATGGCCATGAATATATCTCCACCAGATAAACGCCCAGCAGCTATTGCTGCAGTAAATGGCGGATTAACCATCGCTGTTATGTTAGGTGTTCCATTCGGTTCATTTATCGGAGGGATTTTCGAATGGCGCTATGTTTTTTGGTTTATTGTTGGGATAGGGATACTATCATTAATTGGACTTATCATTGTTACGCCAAATGAAAGACCGGTAGAAGTCCCTAAATTGAAAGATGAACTGAAGATTTTCAAAAATAAAAGCGTTATGCTTATCATTGCTATCATTGTATTCGGTTTTTCCGGGGTATTTACTGCCTATACCTTTCTGGAACCCATACTTCGGTACTTTGCTGGGTTCGGTGTTACAGGTATTACCTTTTCTCTTCTCTTCTTTGGGATTGGAGCAGTGATTGGCAATTTCGCCTCCGGCAGGATTGTGCCAAATAAACTAACGGAAAGATTGATGTTTGTTTTAATTGGACTTGCTATCGTACTGGCGCTGTTTACAACGCTCATTCAATTCTCTGTGCTAGCATTTATCATGGCCTTTCTTTTTGGTATTGGGACCTTTGGTACGACACCAATTTTAAATGCTAAGATTATTATTGGCGCAAGGGAGGCACCCGCCTTATCCGGAACCATTGCTGCATCAGTCTTTAATTTAGCTAACGCTATTGGAGCTACGCTTGGGACAGGATTACTTCATGCAGGGGCAAGCTTTACTACCATCACCTTAGTTGCATCCGGAATGATTTTATTCGGACTTTTACTAACGTATGTTACACATAAAGTAGAAGACAAGACACTTTTTGAATAACCAATAGTAACCCAGCGTTTATATTGAAGTGAACGTTGGGTTTTATCTTTTATAAAGTAAAACTTAATTCCCAAGAGCATTTTACTGTCCGTTAAATTGCGACAGCCCCCCACTGCTTTAGCACTTTAACGTGGTGGGGGACTGTCCCCAATTATTGATGCTTTTCCATAAAATCGAGCATCATGCTGTATACTTTGATTTCATTTTCTTTCTTTGAAAAACCGTGTCCTTCGTCCTCCATGACATAGTATTCGACATCGCGCCCTTCTTCCTCTAGCTTCGCAACAATTTGATCGGATTCTTCTTTTACAACCCGTGGATCTTTTGCACCTTGAATAACAAGCATTGGTTTTGTCATGCCATCCAAATAGGTTACTGGTGAATCTTTGATAAACCGTTCTTTATCACGTTCTGGATCACCTATCCAACGTTCCATAATTGGTTTCCAATGTGGTGGGACAGAGTTAACAAACGTAAATAAATCAGATGGACCGAAAATATCAACTACAGCTTTAAAATACTCCGCATGGCGTCCATGCAATAACAACGCCATGTATCCGCCATAACTACCGCCGACTAAGAACAATTTCTCCCGATCTGTAATCTTATTGTCAAACAACCATTCAATACCTGCAACACAATCCAAACGTGGTCCTTCTCCCCAGTCTTGCTCAACTAATTTAACAAACGAAGAGCCATAGCCCGTGCTTCCCCGGAAGTTTGGCGCAAAAATGGTGTAACCGCGATTCAAGAAACATTGGAACATCGCCCGGAATGTTTTGCGTTCAGCCGCTTGAGGCCCGCCATGTGCCCAGAAAATTGTATGTCCATTATCATTTTCAGGCCTCGCTTTAAATAGCAGTGCTTCGATTTCCATGCCATCGAATGATGGATAGGACACAACATCAGGCTCCACCATATCCTTGTTATTTAGTCCCAACACATTGTTGTTTGTTAATTGCTCCCACGCTTCTCCCGTTTTCGAATGATAAATATTCACTGGCTTCGTACCGCTGATTCCCAATAAATAGACTGCACCGGATGCTGCCACATGGATTTTACCGATCACGTCGACAGGTAAAGTTAATGCCTCTAATCTTTCACTAGTTAGATCGTAGCGATATAACCTATCACTCACGCCCTTTTCTGAAGTAAGATAAAGTACGGCTAGCTCTTTATTGAATTTAACCGTTTCGATACTCTCATTTTCTATCGTTACAACCGCTGAAAATTCCTTCAATTTTAGATCAAATTTAGCAATATAGCTATATTCACTTTCATAATCTGTGATAAAGTAAATCGTTTGATCATCTACAAATACTGGATCAAACACAACATGAACCTTTTCCAGATCCGGGGTTAGGCTATATGTTTCTTCCCCTAATTTAACAACCCCCGTTACATATGTATTTGCCGATGAACGCAAATACACAAACGCCTTTTCATCTTCTGATACTGCCGCTAATTCCGTTGGGTAGCCTTCTCCCTCATTCAATAAAGTATCGGTTTTATCCGCTATATTACGGACACGCGCATTCAGGAAGGACGGATTTCCCTCTGACGTCATATAATAAACACGTTTTCCGTCTTCACTTAAATGAGCAAAATAGAATTTGTCGGCTGGATCACCAGTAATAAGTGGCTGCGGCAATCCACCTTCATAAGGAACGGCATAAATTTGATGGTTTTCATCGCCATCCTTATCGAATCCGGCTAATACATAACGATTTTCCGGATCGATTTGGATAAAACTGCACGATTCATTCTGATGAGCAAACAAGTATGGAAATGTATCAGGTAAATCCATCGCCCATAAGTTCATCTTACCGTTTAAATTAGAACTGAAAATAAGACGCTGTTCATCCTTGCTCACTGCAAAATCAGTAATCGCATACGTACGGAAAAATTGTTCAACTGTTGGTTTTGGAAATTGTATCATAGTAAACCTCCTCAGTATTTTTAACAGGATGTAAGTCTTTGTTGTTTTATAATTAATACCCCTAAGTATAGCTTACTTCTTTCTGTTGAAATAGAAGTTTCCCTTATTTATCCTATTTTCCCAAGAAATTTTTCTAATGGTATCAAGATTAGCTTCGACAGATATCTGTCCGATAATGGATACAACTGTATTGAAATATCATTTAGTTACATTTCACTAAACGAGTTACTTTTTGGCAAACTAACAATAAATTGGGATCCTACTCCAATTTCACTTTCTACCATAATTGTTCCTCGATGCAGTTCGATAACTTTCTTCGCAATAGCTAATCCTAATCCAGTGCTGTTTTCTGTCCTTGTACGGGCTTTGTCTACTTTATAAAAGCGATCGAAGAGCTTTGAGATATCCTGCTCATCAATTCCAATGCCGGTATCTTTCACCATTACTTGTACATCATCCTTCTCTTCTGCAGTACTTATGGTAACTGTACCACCAGGTTCTGAATAACGAATCGCATTTGTTATCAGGTTCATCCAGACTTGTTGCAATAGCCTCGGGTCCCCTACCACGTTTGCTGAAGCGATATCCATTTCAATAGCAATATCCTTCTCGCGCCATTGCCATTCCGTCGTGGAGACCGTTTCCTTCAATTGGTCTGCCAAATCAAAAGTCACCACATTGCCTGCATCTGCTTCGCTATCAAGAAAAGACAATGTTAATAACTGTTTACTCAAAGCAGAGAGCCGCTTACTTTCCTTTTCAATGATGGATAAATAATGGTGCCGCTCTTCTTCTGATAAGTTTTCTTCTCTTAATGTTTGTGAAAAACCCTGAATCGATGTTAATGGGGATTGAATCTCATGAGAAACACTGGAAACGAACTCTTGTCTTTTTTCTTCTGTTTGTTCTAAGCTGTCGCTCATTTTGGAAAAATCATTTGCCAGCCTGCCTATTTCATCCCGGCGGTTTACCTTTAATTTTAAATGGTAGTTGCCTGCTGCGATTTTCTTCGTTGCGTCTGTTAATTTCTTGATGGGATTGACAATAAAGCGTGTACTAATTAGTACGAGTAAAAAGCTAAATACCAATGCCAACACTAATAATACAGCAAGGAAAATGCGCATTTCTCCAAATTGTTGCTGGGTATTCGGACGTACAAACAGTGCCTGTACTTCACCATCTATCTCGATCGGCACGCCAATTGTATTTTTTAATTCATCATCAAAAAAACCAGTTACAAAAAGCTGCCACGGATAATCGGCAATCCCGTGATAAGTCTCCCCATTTAAAACAGCTGCTTTACTTTCAGGAGCAAGATTATGCAATCGAAAATCTTCCCCATAGGTCTGTTCGTTTCCCTTTTGATCCACTAGATAAAACTTATAGCCCAGATCAGCCATGGAATTGAAATAAGGGGCAACCCGCTGGTAATTGTTATTTTCAAAAACGGTTACAATGTTTTCGGTAATCTGGGTAACCTTTTCATCATTTTCAGGTTTTAAATAGTGCTGATAATATATATTTGTTCCAATAAATGCGATCAGTGCACTGGCGATCATTATCATCATCGTTGTAGCAATGATTCTTACATAGAGTGTCCGCATGTTTGCCTGCCTCCGAATTCAAGTATCATTATTACTTTAAGGATATAACAGTTTCATGAACAGCTGATGAACGAGAGGTAACAATCGGCTCTATTCCTCTATCACTAATTTATATCCAAGCCCGCGAATTGTTTGAATGGAGAATTGGAAGCGTTCTGTTGAGAACCGCTCACGCAAACGCTTAATATGTACATCAACAGTACGATCATTCCCGATGAAATCATTTCCCCAAACGAGATCAATTAATTGTTCACGGGAAAATATACGATCCGGATAGCTGGCTAGTTGGGCAAGCAATTCGAATTCCTTTAATGGCAGGATAATCGTTTTACCATCGGTTTCCACCTCATAATTTTTCCGATTAACAATCGTGTTTCCTAGATGGATCTGTTCTTCATTAATCATTTGAAACCTGCGCAGTAGCGCCTTCATGCGAAATAAGACTTCCTTTGGTTCAAATGGCTTTACAATATAATCATCTGTTCCTGCAAGGTAGGCTTTTTCTTTATCCATTATTTCTCCTTTTGCTGTTAACATAAGAATTGGTATATCGTATAATTCCCGAATCTCTTTACACAGCTGATATCCGTCTACATTTGGCATCATAATATCTACAATAGCTAAATGTGCTTGTTCTTCCTCTAGAAGTTGTAATGCATCTTCTCCATCCACCGCTTCGATGGTTTTATAGCCTTCCCTTTGTAAATAAAACCGTAGTAATTCCCGGATATGTGGATCATCATCAACGATTAGTGTTGTGATCATTGGATTTCCTCCATCTACTTTTTTCTTTATCGTAACATATTCATGAAGAACGGTGATAGGGATGTATGATACACGATTTTCGATTTACTCAACTTGACTTTTGATAGAGCTTTTTCGTTAATTTTGTCGCTTTTTATTATCGTATTTATATAAGCTGCGACATAAGAGCATGTTGATTTCCCAAGAAGTGTATTATTCGCCGTCCGGGATCGATCCGGGCGGATGCTTTCCGCGGGTGCCCCGGCAAGGGGTATGTCGACGTTGCCCGCAAAGGGCGGTTTTAGTCGACCTTCATACCCACTCTCGGGGGTCTTCGGACACGTGCTGGGACTGCGATTACTCGTCCCACCGAAAACCATTGTTCCCGCTGGAGTCACCGTCCGTCTCTCACCCCGACTGATAATGTATTCACGGGAAGGTACTTGGTCATTCATCCAACTACAGTACTTTTTATTGGCAAAGGCTATACGAAGACTCCAGCGGGAGGTCGGCTAATAACGGTCACGTCCTGTGACCAATGCCGACACTAGAACATCGTGTTCGTCGAAAAGGCATCGGTGAGACCCCGCAGTGCGTAAGGAGGCCGCTGAAAAAATGGTAGATTTTAAAAATCTTGCTTTTCACCTTAATCTAGCGTCTCGAATATACGGAGACTCCTGCGGGAAGTAAGAGATCGGCGAGACCCCGCAGGACGGTAGTCCGAGGAGGCTCGACACTCGCCCGCGGAAAGCGAAGTATATTCGAAGATGCGATGGTAGATCCGCATATTATAGTGCTATATTTAACTTTTTCAGTGACCTCGTGCGTAAGCACAAGGAGGCTCAACAGCCGCCCGCGGAAAGCGGAGTGTATACGGGCTGCGACCGACTAAGAAACTTGTTTTCATTATCAGCGCTACAGATATAACATAGAATTTATGTCGCAGCTTACCTCTTCTATGTAAAAACCCTTTATTTTACAAGGTTGTCAAGGGAGTTATTAGAACTATTCTAAGTTTAACTCATCCAAACTCTTTGAACGTATTATATTCGTGCGAAAGTTGAGTGATTTATAAATATAAAAAGCTGTTCTCCAATCGTGGAGAACAGCTTTTATCGTTTTACGCTTCCTTCATACCTAACAAATCATCGATTACCTTTACAACCTGTTCAACATATTTCTCACACAATTCTTTGGTTTGCGCTTCTACCATGACACGAACGAGAGGTTCTGTTCCCGATGGGCGTACAAGTACACGTCCCTGATCCCCTAATTCACGCTCAACTGCTTCAACGGCTTCTAAAATCCTTGGATCGTTCAATGCTTTATTTTTATCAATTACTTTTATATTTTTCAATACCTGTGGGAAAATTGTCATTTCCGCAGCTAGTTCTGACAACGGCTTTCCCGTTTCTTTCATGACATTAACGAGCTGAAGTGCGGATAACATACCATCACCTGTTGTAATGTGATCGAGGAAAATAATATGGCCGGATTGCTCACCACCAAGCGTAAAGTTCCCCCGACGCATTTCCTCCATCACATAACGATCACCAACCGCCGTTTTATCACTTCTCATGCCATGTGCTTCAAGTGCTTTATAAAAACCAATATTGCTCATGACGGTGGATACAACTGTGTTTTGGCGAAGATAGCCTTTTTCATTTAAGTATTTGGCGCAAATAAAGAGGATCTGATCTCCGTCAACGATATGGCCTTTCTCATCAACAGCTATGAGTCGATCTCCGTCCCCATCGAATGCAAGCCCCACATCTGCTTCCTTCTCTAATACAAATGCCTGTAAGCTTTCAGGATGTGTTGAACCTACACCATCATTGATATTTAAACCATTTGGCGATGAGCCCATAGAATTAATTTCCGCTTCTAAATCGGCAAATAAATGAGTTGCCAGGCTAGATGTAGAGCCATGTGCACAATCGATTGCAACTTGTATACCTTCGAAATCATTATCTACTGTATCCTTTAAAAAGGAGAGATACTTCTGACCACCCTCAAAGTAGTCATTAACAATGCCTACATCTGCACCTACCGGACGTGGTAAGTGATCATCATCACCATCTATTAATTGTTCAATCTCATTCTCCTGCTCATCGGTTAGTTTAAAACCGTCTGAGCCAAAAAACTTAATACCATTATCCTCTACCGGATTATGAGAGGCTGAAATCATTACACCAGCCTGTGAACTGGTTGCTGTGGTTAAATAAGCAACACCAGGTGTCGAAATAACGCCAAGACGCATGACCTCTGCACCTATTGATAATAGTCCGGATAATAAAGCACTTTCCAACATATAACCGGAAATACGTGTATCCCGGCCTATTAATACTTTTGGCTTATCCGTATCCCTTGTTAAAACATAACCAGCAAAGCGGCCTAATTTATATGCTAACTCCGGTGTCAATTCCTTGTTCGCTATCCCTCTTACACCATCTGTTCCAAAATACTTGCCCATTCATACCTCTCCTTTACATCCATCAGACCTATTTAAAAATAAATAGGAAAAATAGGATAATCAAGTCATTGCTCTTTAATTGATTCCAATCGTAACTTCTTCAAATTCACCGTTAACATCGATATCATCTGGCCCTTTAATGGAGACGGGAACCGTATGCTCACCCGGAGCAAGAGAATCCACATCAATTCCTATCTCAAAGTCTTCCGCACGCAATTGATCGATATCCGCCTCATCCCCGTCCACTGTTATATCCATTGCAGAATCGCCTGGTTCGATGAATGATATATCCTGATCCTCAGGCAGATTCTCAGCCTTTATAGGTACCTGCTCAAAGCTAATTGTTGCGGTTCCCCTTGTTTCTGCGGTTTCAGCGGTTTCTTCGGTTTCTTCAGATTGCTCTTTATCTTCGGTTTTCCCCGTCTCTTGGGTTTGCTCTTTATCTTCGGTTTTTCCAGTTTCCTCAGTTTCACCGCTATCTTCAATTTTTTTTACTTTAAACGAAACGCCTACTTCTTCACCGTCTGGCACGCTCACTCCTTCAGGGAGATCCAATTTCGCTTCTACTTCACCTGATTTATTTATCTCTGACAAATCAATTTCCTCGGTGGATATTTCATTCAACTCGTCAAGGATGCTGTTTTTCGCAAAAATTTCTACTTCATCTACGTCAGCAGATATAGATGTTAATTCATATCCTTCCGGTAGCTCACCTTTTGTCGGCACATTTACAGATACAGTTTTACTAGGATTGTCCACATCAGCCGAAACTAACACATTCTCCGGTTCTATGTTTACATTTAATTCATTTCCCTGCGTATCATAAACATTGACTGGAACCTCGCGCTTATTGATGGCTTCGTTTACGTCCGTTACGTCAACAAACACTTTTACGACGCCGATTTGCTCAATCACACTCTTGGAACTCGTAACCGTTATTGTTCCAGGGTTGACTTCATGATCACCAAGTTCATAACCCGCGGCCATGTTCTCTGTATTAATAAAGTCAACATTGACCGGGAATTCTTTTGTTGCCTTTTCCTCAATCGTTACTTCAACCGTCTTTGGTTCAATAAATGCAGATAGATCCTTTGGAACATTGGCATACTCCACTTCCACTTCATGTTCTCCTTCGCCAAGTCCTTCCAGGTCAACAAATACATCGAAATTCCGCTGTCTGATGGTAGGAGTCAGCACGCCTGTTGAACCTTTAAATGAGACTGTAACGAACTCTGGTACACCACTCACTACGTACTTTTCGTTATCAATGCGAATGCCTACAGGAACATCACTCAATGTTTGCATTTCCTCTGACTTCCCCGGGAAGATAGAAGGTTCAGTATCAGTTTTATCTGATTCTACGTTTACAAACACAAACAGTGCTATGGCGAAAGCCAGTGATACAGTGAGAACAAACCATTTACTGCGAAATAATTTATCCATTCTTTTTCCCCCTCCATTTCCATGATTTCTTATCTGGGGTCTTAAGATTAGTTGATAAATTTTCCCGAAGAATGGTCCGGAGGCTTCCCTCGTCTAATTCTCTATGTAGCTCTCCATTCTTTGCACAGGAGATATTGCCCGTTTCCTCTGAAACAACAATGGTAAGTGCATCTGTTACTTCACTAATTCCCATTGCAGCTCTATGCCTTGTTCCCAACTCCTTTGAAATAAAAGGACTTTCCGACAAAGGCAGATAACACGCAGCGGCAAGAATTTCCTCATTCTTAATGATGACAGCACCGTCATGAAGCGGTGTATTTGGCGTGAAAATATTTGTTAATAATTGGTGTGTTAAGTTACCCCCAATTGGGATACCTGTTTCCGCGTATTCACCAATCCCAGTTTCACGTTCAATGGATATAAGTGCACCGATACGCCGTTTTGCCATGTACTTACATGATTCTATAATTGCTTCAATACTACTCTCGATTATTTCCTCTTCCGATCTTGCACTTCTGGAGAAGATATTTCCCCGTCCAATCTGTTCCAGTGCTCTTCTGAGTTCCGGCTGGAATAAAATAATGATTACAATGACCCCCCAGGAAATAGCCTGGTTGGTTAACCATTGAACCGTTTGTAAATTAAATAAAATACTAAATGCCCATACGGCAAGGACAACGGCAATACCTTTCAATAACTGAATTGCCTTTGTACCCTTAATCAACATAATTAATTTATATAATACATACCAGACGAGAGCTATATCTACGCCTATTCTTAGCACTTGTAAAAGATCAATTCCCCCATCAAGCATGATTACACTTCCTTTAGCGCATAAATTTTATCTTCGCAACGGTGATAAGTACCGCTATGCTTCGAAATAAGTGCGACTAAGTACAAATAGCGTCAAAACGCCATCTGAACCAAGTCTACTTTATATCCGTAGTGCTATATATTATAACATATTATGCCAAGAAACATATGTTTATATATCCGCGTTTTTTAAATCGGCATAAGAAAACCCGAATTCAGTACAACTGATATTCGAGTTTTCTTTTATTCCAGGAACAAAAGCGCAAGCGCCTTGATCATCCCCGACAAGCTTAAGCAAGAAATTACAGTGGCGTTTCTTTGCCACAGGGAGTTCTTGCTTAAGATCTCGAGATGATAGGCGCTGGAGCTGGACGTGGCTAACCCCATAGTTAACATTTTTTAGCAAAAATTTCTATACGCTCTTTCCTTGTTAAAAAGTAAAGATTCCTTTGAATAAATTTTTAAATGTGTACCATATCCATTCAAAAAATTGGTCGACATGATTGAATTCCCCGTTTACTTCACCAACAGAAGCCGTGAACGATTCCTCGTCCAGCATATTACCATCCTCCAGCAATTCTCCGTTTACAATCGTTACGTCGCCCTCGATGGTGCCTTTCACCATTAAATCGCCATTTTTAACAAGCAAATCACCTGGCACAGTAATCCCCTCTGGCACAATCACAGTATCGCCCTCAATGACTAAGTTCTCTTGCTTCGATACAACAAGCTGGGAGTCCTGACTCCATGATGAAAATACACTACCAATCATAAGAACAAAAAATATAGCTGCTGCGGTCAAAACAGGATGCGCTTTGAACCAACGTTTATACTTAACCTGTTTTTTTTCAGTAGGTAAATTTTGCATGACCTTCGATGAAAGACTTTCCGGTACCGAAATATGCTCGGTACTTTGGATAAACGTCAGTGTTCGTTTCAACTCATGGAAATGTTTTTGACACACTTCACACCCTTCCAAGTGTAAACGAAGTATTGCTTCTTCCCGCTGGTTTAAGTCTCCGTCTAAATATTGGTGCATCAATTGAGCATATTCCCTATTACAATCCATGCCGCTCACACTCCTTTACACATGGCGAAGCTTCTTCCTTAATGCTTCTCTGCCGCGATGGATTCGCGTTTTTACCGTTCCTAATGGGATATTCAAAATATCGCTAATTTCCTTTAAAGAAAATTCTTCCAAGTACCGTAACATGATAATACTGCGGTACTTAGGTGGTAATTCAGCAATTTCCTGATGTATAAAGCGTTGTAACTCCAGACCTTCCACTTCTTCTCCAGGAGAACGATCTTGACTCGGTAGACGCGTATACATATCCAGTCCATCTGTTCCTTTCATTTCGGCATCCAGAAAATAATCCGGCTTACGTTTCCGGATCCGATCAATTGTCAAATTCGTCGCGATCCGATATAACCACGTTGAAAACTTTCTGCGGTTGTCAAATGAATCAATGTTCGTATACGCACGGATAAATGCTTCCTGTGCAACATCCTCAGCTTCATGTGCATTACCAAGCATGCGGTAACAATGCTGGTAAATTCTATTCTGAAAGTAGATGACGATATCCTCGAAAGAAGATTGGTCACCCTTTTTTACTTGTTTTATTTTCTCTCGAATCATTTCATCCATACACGTACCTCCGCTAACGCCCGGGGTATTCTTATTACGAATACCAATGCAAAAGGTTTCATTATTCATTTTAAAAAATACAATATACATTAAATGTTCACATATTATGTACTAAACAAATTTATTCATGGTTTAGTTTTGCAATTTTTTGGGTAATTTCTTACTATAGTATACTAGATAGGAGGGCGATTTTGTGGGTAAATTAATATTATTAGAAAAAATCGAGGCTTGTCGTGAGGAAATGATTTCTTTAAGTAATGCACATCCATTAACTTCTGAAATTGTCGTCTCCACTAGCACCAAGCTGGATAAACTGATCAACGAATATCAACATCTCGCTAAAAATGCTTAAACCATAGATATTAGAAAACTAAGGCAGTAAGAAAGTAGTTATACTTTCTTACTGCAAACGAAAAAGACATGAAGCGTTACGCTTTATGTCTTTTTAATGCCATACTATTTCAGTTTCTCGCCAAACAACGACCCCATTAACGCGACTGCTACGGTGGCTGTTTTGTTTTTATCATCAAGGATCGGGTTGACTTCAACAAACTCAGCGGATGTAATCAGACTGGATTCAAATAGCATCTCCATCGCTAAATGACTTTCACGATAGGTCATTCCGCCAAGTACAGGTGTACCAACGCCAGGTGCTTCTGATGGGTCTAACCCATCTAGATCTAGACTAAGATGCACACCATCCGTTCGTTCGTTTAAGTAAGCAATTGTTTCTTCCATCACCTTTGGCATACCTAAACGATCGATCTCATGCATGGTAAATACTTTAATCCCCTTTTCACGGATTAACTCCTTTTCACCCGGATCCAGTGAGCGGGCACCGACCAATACAATATTTTCCGGTTTCACTTTTGGCATATAATCCGAAATATTTGTTAACTTTTCATGGCCAATTCCCATACTGACCGCCAACGGCATACCGTGAATATTTCCGGAAGGGGACGTCTCACCTGAATTCATATCACTATGTGCATCATACCAAATAACACCTAAATTCTCATAATACTTGGAGATACCAGCCAAGCTACCAATCGCGATACTGTGATCACCACCTAGGATTAAAGGAAAATTACCCTTCTCTATTTCCTGATCAACCATTTTTGCTAGTTGCTGATTAGTTTCTGTTATTTGATCCAGGTTTTTTAAGTTACTTGCTTTATCGATAACGGTTTCATTTGGTCTTGTAATTGGTATATCGCCTAAGTCATTGATCGTAAATTTTAATTGCTCAAGCGTTTCAGTAACTCCAGCATATCGGATGGCGCTAGGTCCCATGTCCACGCCGCGGCGGCTTTGCCCTAAATCCATTGGGACGCCAATAATTGAAATGTTCTTTTTCATTGTAATATTCCCCCTTGGCTTTATTCTATCCAAAAGAAAACAATGACTCAACTCGACATCCAGATGCATATATATACATAAAAAAAGTGATGTATCTTTAGATACACCACTTTTTTTACGCTTCTTTTGCACTTGCTCCAAATGGATTGGGCTGAATGTCTAACGGTTTGATTCCTGCCTTAGACCAAGCTTCCATTAAGGCATCTGCTTTTTCCTTCGATGGCATGAATGCAATACCACAATCCCCTCCACCAGCACCTGATGGTTTTCCTGCGCCACCATACTGCTCTGCAAGATCGCATAATGTACTTAACAAGGGTGTTTCAACTGGTGTATCTGCATGACGACCTACTTTGGCTAAAGCCTGCCTATTTTGCTTGACGCCTTCTAGAAGAAGGGGAATATTCTCTGATTCCATTCCCATTAAAATGTTTTTGACCGCTTCTTCACTTGACGTGAGGAATTCCTCAAAAAGCATGCTATTTGTTTTGTTCAAGTGCAAAATTCTATCAACTAATTTACCCGTGGATGCCGGATTCCCCGTCCATCCAACACATATGTATACATTTTCCGGTATTTGAATGGGGTTAATGGATAAATATGTCCAATCCGCTTTCAATAGTGCTGTTAATGTCTCTGCTTCTTCAAATGCAGTCTTCAACCATTCCGCTTGAAATGAGGAGTAATGGAGTATACCGCCATACGAAGACGCTGCTACATCAGCACCTGATCCGTTTCCTTGTGTATTTACATGCGTAATAGCTGCCAGTTTAAAAATCAAAGTCGCAGTTGGTGCTTCGGACAAATGACCTTTTAAAATAGCTGTGATCACAGAGGTTACGACTGCAGCACTCGAGCCTAACCCATACTTAATACCTGATGTATCATCAAGCTCACTTTTTATGGATAGTTCAAACGGATTTGGTGTTATTCCATTTTCCTGTAAATAACGAAATGCGATTGTCATTGCATTTTCAACAAAATGCACCCGTTTATCAGTTGAATGAATGTTCACTTTATCACGTTTATAATCCCATATAAGGTCATTTAGGTCAAAGTCCTGAAATGTTATCCGATTTTGATCACTTGGCTGCCAAGTTGTGTAAACAAACCGGTCAACCGCCATTACAACTAGATTCTGATAAGGTACTAGTACAGCAAATTCTCCAGCCACCATTAATTTACCTGGTACTTTTATGGTCATTGATGTATAAGGCAAAACATTTCATCCTTTATAAATAGGTTACTCCCTGACCTGATTTACTTAAGATGACATCTGTTACACCAGGTATCCCGCGGAGTGTTTTTTCGACAGTTCTTTCATTTTCCGGCAAATAAAGCACCTTTACATTCGGACCTGCATCTATTGTAAAAAATGCGGGAATACCGTTTGCTCTCATTGCTTGAACAGCTTGCATGACAGTAAGTGTCGTATCCTGTAAATACGTAAACGGAGGATTTGCACCTAATGTCGTCGCATGCATTTTTAGACAATTGGCTTCAGCAATTTCGCCAACCTTTTCAAAATCGCGATGCTTAATACCAGCCTTGATCCCGTTTAGGTCAACAGGATTGCTTTCTACCCAGCTAGCGAAGAATGGAGATGTATCGACTGTCCGCTTCATGCCTTCACGGCTCGAAACCTTTTTCTTTGTTGCATTTAACACAACAGCAGCTACGCGAATATCCCAGTGATCAACAGGCGCGATTGGAACAGCATAAGAATCAGATCCATCTGCTCGCTTTCCCATTTCCCATTCAGCAAAGCCGCCATAAATCGAACGGCAGGCAGATCCTGACCCTTGACGTGTAATACGCGATAGCTCTTGATCTGTAAGGGATAAGCCAATTGCCCGGGCCGATGCAGCTGCTAGTGCGGCAAACCCTGAGGCGGAAGATGCAAACCCTGCAGCAGTCGGGACCTTATTAACCGAATCGACGGCTGCATATAAGTTCTTTTTTCCTGCAACATCGCGAACCAAGTCAAGAAATGTTGTTACGCGATCATATTGCACACCTGAAATAGATTGTCCATCTAAAGTAAATTGATCCTGTTTCAGTGCTTCATTAAATGCTACCGTTGTTTCTGTATAAAAACCATCCAACGTTACAGATAGGCTATTGTTTGTTGGAAGGATTAACGATTCATCACGCTTTCCCCAATATTTAATTAAGGCAATGTTTGTATGTGCTTTCGCTGTAGCCCTCATCGTAATTCCCCTATTCTACCACTAGTAATGAATGGAACTTTTGTTTACTCATGCTTTTTTAAAACAAATGGCCATACTGCTTGTGCGCCAAACTTTCGTAGCTTTTCAGCAAGTTGTCTGGAGTGAACTTCGTTTTGCGCAAGGGCGATAATGCAACCACCATTTCCAGCACCTGTTAATTTGGCACCTAATGCACCTTCCTGACGAGCAAAATAAATGAGTTTATTTAAACCTGCATCGCTTACGCCAAGTGCTTCTAATTCCTTTTGTGCTTCATTTAACATTTGACCAAGGAAATGTTTGCCAGCCTTTTCCAGTGCATGCTTTGCCTGGTGGGTGAGCTCCCCAATTCGATCTAGTTTTCTTTGGATTTTCCCTGGAGCCGCTTTTAACAAGTTAGCAACAGATTCAACCGCCAAACGTGTATCACCAACTCTACCTGAGTCTGCAACAATGAAATGAAAGTCATCATTTAATTTGATGAAATCTGTCGATTGGTTTTTTTCATACCATACAGGACACTGTGACGTAATCGTCAATGTGTCGATGCCACTTGGTGCCCCATGTGCAAATGTTTCCGCAACATTTGCCAGCATTAATAATTCTTCTTCTGTATAATCCTCATCCGAATAAGCAAATAAAGATCTGATCACAGAAATAGCCACTGATGCACTGGATCCCAATCCCTTACCAGGCGGTATAGATGATTTAATTCGAATTAATAAATCTTGACATGGTATCTGAAGATATTTTAATGTCTCTTCAATACAGTTTACAATACCGTGCAATGATTCTGGTGCGAGATCCAATGGTCCATGGTAAAAGGTACTATCTAGTTTAACCGATCCTGGAACATATTCAACGACCGATTCAACACCGACTAATGAAAATGGGATAGCAATTGCAGGCTGTCCGTGTACAACTGCATGCTCTCCAATTAAAATTAATTTACTATGAGCTATACCAATAGCTGTCTGTTCTGAAGTTGTTACTTTTTCTGCACTCATTTTGTATACTCTTCCACCAATTCTTTAGCTTTTCCGACACGGATTTCCTTTTTATCTACTAATTGTTGAGCTATGATATCAACCATCTCCCCTGTAGCCCCTGCTGCAATTGCAACAGAGCGAGAATGTAAGGCCATATGACCTTTTTGAATACCGTCTGTTACCAATGCTTTTAATGCGCCAAGATTTTGAGCTAAGCCTACCGCAACAATAACTTGTGCCAATTCCTGCGCTGATTCTACATCTAGAATACGATGAACAGTCTTTGCTGTTGGGTGGACACGAATCGAACCTCCGACAGTGCCTACTGACATCGGTAATTCCAATTCACCGACAAGGTTTCCTTCATTATCTTTGGACCACGTTGTCATCGAGCTGTAACTCCCATGACGTGCAGCATATGCATGCGCCCCAGCTTCGACCGCTCTCCAGTCATTGCCGGTTGCAATGACAATTGGATCGATCCCATTCATAATCCCTTTATTATGCGTAACAGCTCTATATGGATCAGAAGCTGCAAATTCAAATGCATGGATAACGCCATCCCGAACCGCTTCGCCAGTAAACCCATCTGATTCCAATAGATGCGGTGGTATCACACAACGTGCCCGTGCTAAGCATTTATCTGCATAATTCGACAATATTCTTAAATACACTTTCCCTTTTGTTAGTTCTTCCACAACAGGAGCTAATGATTCAACCATTGTGTTAATGATATTCGCTCCCATTGCATCACACGTATTTACATACACATGAAGGACGAGCATTTGACCATATTTAGAATCAGCTGCTTCGTTAAGGATCCTGACTTCCAGATCTTCTGCACCGCCGCCCCTTTTCACTAAACTGGGATACGCATCATTGGCAGCTCTCAGCAAGGATTCCTTTTGATTTAATAGCGCATCTTTTGCAGCGTGAATATCCGGACTTCCGACTACCTGTATTTGACCGATCATCACTCTATCCGTCGCTTCTGTAGTAAATCCTCCGGCGCTTCTAACGATTTTCGCAATATAACTTGCTGAAGCAACTACGGAAGGCTCCTCAATAGCCATAGGTACTACATATTCCTTCCCGTTGACAAGGAAATTCAATCCTAACCCTAATGGAAGCGAAAAAGTTCCGATTACATTCTCAATCATTTTATCTGCAGTATCGTTGGATAACGGCCCTTCTACAGCCAAGTCAGCTATTTCTCCATTTGAGAAGTCAAGTACCTCATTTAATAGCGCTCTTCGTTCTTCAACTGTTTTATTATAGAAACCAGGGATCCTAGAAGTCTTCATACCATCTCATCCTTTTGTATATCATAATTATATTAGAAAACCTGGACTATCGCCCACCCTCAGCCATGCGCTTTGGTTGCACTTATACTGGTTTCCTATAAAAGTGATAACGCCCTATCAGTGTAAAATTTATTTTGTTTTTTTATTTTGTTTTTTTACTTACACACTATAATTATAACATGTTTATACATCATGCATTTGCTTAATGATAATAAAATTACTGTATCTATTATGTTAAAAGTTAGCTTAAAATGCAAATAAACAAGGTTGTCTACAATCATAACGACCTTGTTTACTAAAAATTACTATATTTATGATGTATAACCCTATATGTTCAATTGAATAAAATGGTGAGCCATGGAGGATTCGAACCTCCGACCCTCTGATTAAAAGTCAGATGCTCTACCGACTGAGCTAATGGCTCATGCTATGTTAATTTCCTCTTGAATAAATCGTTCGGTAGATCTATGGGCTCATAAAAACATACGCATCGTTTGGCAAGTGAATTTACATATCTTTAGAAAACCTGTACCTCATACACAAATAGAAAAAGCTGGGCTGCTAGGATTCGAACCTAGGATACACGGGATCAAAACCCGATGCCTTACCGCTTGGCTACAGCCCAATAGAGTAAATGGTGGAGGGGGGCAGATTCGAACTGCCGAACCCTGAGGGAGCGGATTTACAGTCCGCCGCGTTTAGCCACTTCGCTACCCCTCCGAAAGTATTGTTAACACGTATCCAAAAATTATACATTTAAATGTACATGGTGCCGGCCAGAGGAATCGAACCCCCAACCTACTGATTACAAGTCAGTTGCTCTGCCAATTGAGCTAGGCCGGCTTATTACAAATTTAATTGAACATAAAATAATGGTGGAGGATGCAGGGCTCGAACCTGCGACCCCCTGCTTGTAAGGCAGGTGCTCTCCCAGCTGAGCTAATCCTCCATCGCACAGGATGCGCTAGTGCATGTATTGCGTCAAATGTTTCGGTGGGAAGCGTAATCGCAGTCCCAGAACATCGCGAATTCAACATGCTTTAATTGCTATCCGTTAAATTAAAAAGTGACCCGTACGGGATTCGAACCCGTGATACCGCCGTGAAAGGGCGGTGTCTTAACCGCTTGACCAACGGGCCTTAATTATTAAATTTTATTATGTATAAACGACATTGTTTTACATGAAGTGACAATTTATCTCAAACTGACGATTTTCATTATATCTACTTCTTGATCCTTTGTAAAGGGTAAAGTAAACTTTTGTAATAGAAAATTATTTTCACGCCCTTTCAACGAACCGTTTGTGTTTTAATTTGATTTCTTTAAACAGTAATAATAGGTTATAATATAAGAGAAATCATTTTGGAGGTGCACGTATGTCAGGTCTACTACAAGGAAAAAACATCATTATTATGGGTGTGGCAAACGAACGTAGTATTGCATGGGGAATAACGAAGTCATTACATAATGCAGGAGCAAATTTAATTTTCACAAACAGACAGGAAAGGTCTTACAATAAATTAACAAAGCTCTTAGCAGCAAATGAGATAGAACCAAAATTAATCGTCTCTTGTGATGTTGCCAGTGATGATAGTATTGCGAAAGCATTTGGCGAGATCAAAGAAAAGGTTGGCGTTGTTCATGGCTTAATTCATTCAGTGGCTTTCGCAAACAAAGAGGAACTAAAAGGCGAATATGCGGATACGTCCCGTGATGGATTTTTATTAGCCCAGGAGATCAGTGCTTATTCACTTGTAGCCATTACAAAAGCTGCTAAAGAAGTGATGACTGAGGGCGGTAGCATTGTAACACAAACATACCTAGGTGCAGAACGTGTTATTAAAAACTACAATGTTATGGGGGTTGCCAAAGCCTCATTAGAAGCAAGTGTGAGATACCTAGCAGAAGATGTCGGTAAGTACGGTATTCGGGTAAATGCAGTGTCTGCAGGCCCAATACGCACGTTATCCGCTAAGGGCGTATCTGGCTTTAACGAGAAAGCTTCCGTTATTGAGGAAATTGCTCCTTTACGCCGAAATGTGGATCAGGACCAAGTTGGAGATGCAACATTATTCTTCATGAGCGAGCTTTCCAGGGGCGTAACTGGTGAAGTATTGCACGTAGATTCGGGTTTTCATATTATTGGTGGGTAAAAAAACAAATGGGAACTGTGGAACAACAGTGAGCTTTCGGGGTTCCAAAACATTAATATGGTTCAAGCCGCTAAATAAATTAACTTTCATAAAGGTCATCCGCCCATGAAGCGTGTCAAGATTAAATAAAAAGCTTTCACCTACTATAGTTAGTAAGTGAAAGCTTTTTAATATAGTAATTATGCTGTTTTTCTTCTTCTAACAAACCATGTGATTAACCCAACGAGTATCAAACCAAAACCAAGTAAGACCAAATTGAATATGTTAGTTGCTGTTTTTGGAAGCTCGTTGTCTGGTGATCCTTCCTTCTCTTCACCAATTTTATCTGATTTACCTGGGCTATCCAGTTTATCTGATTTATCTGATCTGTCTGGTTCCCCTGGTTTATTCGGCTTATTCGGAGAATCCTGGTTCGCTCCCGCTGTTACTTCTTCTTTATAATCTTCATCCTTTTCAAAAGGTATGAATGTATTTGTAATATCATAACCTTTCACAGTGGATGTGTAACCATCTACCGCTTCTTCTTCAACCGTGTAAATGTAAGCAACACCGTTCTCATCAAACGCTGGCAGATCTGTGAAGTTATATGTCCAATCCGTTTCAGACGTTACTTCGGCTGTCTTGACTATAACACCGTCTTGTAAGAGGTTTACCTTAATCATCTCTGGACGATCTTTTGCGTTATCGCCCTTCCATGTTTTGGTTCCTTCTACGGATGTTTCCCCTACACGAACGTTGGTGATGTCAAAACCATCAATTGTTGTCTCATAGCCTTCTACTTTTTCCTCTTCGATGGTATATTCATATGCGACACCATTTTCATCATATGCTTCTAGATCTTTAAACTCATGTTTCCAATCATTTTCAGATGTTACTTCCACATCTTTAAACAGATTCCCATTTTGTAAAAGGTTTACTTTGATTGATTTAGGACGATCTTTGGAATCGTCGTCTTTCCAACCTTTTGTAACTAATACTGATATTTGGTCAGATTTAGTATTGGTTAGATTAAATCCATCAACTTCTGATTCATATCCTGGAACACCTTGCTCTTTCACGGTATACACATACGCGACACCATTTTCATCATATTTATCTAAATCATCAAAGCTATACGACCAATCAACTTCTGCCGTAACTTTTTTCGTATCTTTCACAACACCATTTTGTAAGAGGTTTACTTTAATCATGTCCGGACGATCTTTTGCGTTATCGTCTTTCCATGTTTTGGTTCCTTCTACATCAACTTTTTCAGATCTTGTATTTGTAATAT
Source organism: Virgibacillus halotolerans (assembly GCF_016908515.1). Lineage (GTDB taxonomy): Bacteria > Bacillota > Bacilli > Bacillales > Amphibacillaceae > Virgibacillus_M > Virgibacillus_M halotolerans. The sequence goes on along the minus strand of NZ_JAFBEA010000003.1, from coordinate 15,564 downwards.
CAAAACCATCTATTTCCGTTGCATATCCTGGAACAGGTAGTTCGTTGATCGTGTACCCTATCTCGTTACCTTCTTTATCATATTTCACTAAGTCTGTGAATGTATAAGCCCATTCATCTTCCGCTGTTACTTCTTGTTCTTGAACAACGTCAGTTCCATTCATTACTTGAACAGTAATGGAATCTGGATGACCTTTACCATTATCTTTCCACGTCTTCGTTCCTGATACTTTTGTTGTTGCTTGGGTGTTTGTAATGTTATAGTCTTCTACTTCCGACTCATAACCCGGAACTTCAATTTCTTCAATTGTATAGTTTATTTCTTTTCCTTTTGCATCATACTTGGCTAATCCGGTGAATTCATATGACCAATCTGTCGCTACAGAAACTTCAACTGTATCTTCTTCCTCACCGTTTGCAAGTAAGTTTACTGTAATGGAGTCTGGACGATATTGGTCATCGACTTCAACCCACGTCTTCTCTCCAGAAACTTCCTTTTTACCTACACGTACGTTTGTAATATCGTTACCTTCAATTGATTTCTCATAGCCGTCAACAGCTTCTTCATCAACTGTATAGGCAATTACTTTTCCTTGTTCATCATACTTGTCAAGGTTCATAAATTCATATGTCCAGTCTGACGATGCATCGACTTCAATTGTCTTATCAGTTTCCTCACCGTTCGCCAGTAACTGGACTGTGATGGATTCTGGTCGATCTTTTGAGTCATCATCTAACCATGTCTTTGTTCCTGATACTTCAGTGTCGCCAACACGTAAATTGGTTAATTCAAATCCATTGACGCTTGTTTCATAGCCTGCAACTTCTTTTTCCCTAATTTCGTACGTGTAAGCTTTTCCATCCGTATCGAATGATGGTAGGTCTTTTACTTCAAGTGACCAAACATCTTCTTCGGTTAATGTGATGGTATCAACCAACTCATTATCACCATCTGTTACCGATCTAAATAACTCAACTTCAATTGAATCTGGACGATCTTTGGAATCGTCATCTAACCAATTTTTGCTGATTTCAATTGTTTTCACGTCTGCACGTGTGTTGGTGATCTCAAATCCATCAACAGCTGATGCATAACCTGGCACATCATGTTCTGTGACAGTGTACTTATAAGCTTTACCAACTTCATCATACTTTGGCAGGTCCGTGATTGTTAGTTTCCAATCATTTTCTTTTGCCACTTTATATTCTTTATAAACCGTACCATTTTGAAGGAGGTTCATCTTGATTGTATCCGGACGATCTGTTTCATCTTCATCCTTCCACAACTTAGATACTTCTACTTCTGTTGTACCGACACGTAAATTCGTAATATCGTTACCTTCAATTAATTTCTCATAGCCTTCGACAGCTTCTTCATCAACTGTATAGCTGATTTTCTTACCTTGGTCATCATATTCATCAAGGTTCTTAAATTCGTATGACCAGTCTGATTCCGCGTTGACTTCAACTGTTTGATCCGTTTTCTCACCGTTTGCCAGTAACTGGACTGTAATGGAGTCTGGACGATTTTCTGAGTCATCATCTAACCATGTCTTCGTTCCTTTTACGTCAGTCTCACCAACACGTAGATTCGTAATATTGAAACCTTCAATTGATGTCTCATAACCACTCAGTTTTACTTCATCAACTGTATAGACGATTTCTTTACCTTTAGCATCATACTTCACAAGCTCTCCGAATTCGTATTTCCAATCAGATGCTGCGTTGACTTCAATCTCGTCAATTTTCTCGCCATTTCCTGAAAGTTCAACTGTAATGGAGTCTGGACGGTCCGCTGCTTTATCATCTAGCCACGTTTTCGTACCCGAAACGCTGGTCAATTCTGTGTTCGTCACGATAAAGCCGTCTGCTGAATCGCCTGTTACTGTTGACTTATAGCCATCAATCTCTGCTTCTTCAACTTGATAATCGATTTTTTCTCCTGACTCATCATAAACATGTAAGTCTTTAAATGTTGCTTTCCAATTATTTTCCTCGTTTAATTCAACTGTTTGATCTGTTGGTAGAAGTCTCACCGTGACCGGTGTTGTGTCGCCATCCGCGTTATTCCACTTCTTCTCAACTGATATATTTGTAATTTTAATGTTCGTCATTGTTTTTTCAACGACTTGTTCGTCTTCCGTAATTTCTATATCAATCGGTGTTTCATCTAATTCGTAACCAGTCGGCGCTTTTGTTTCCATTAATTGATAGTTACCTAAAAGTAAATTATCGACAACAATTTCACCTTGGTCATTTGTGACTAATTCTTCTTTAACAACTTCACCTTCTGAATCTACTAATTTAAATGCTGCTCCTGAAAGTAGATCTTTGGTTGCAGCGTCTAATTTAATTAGTTTGACAGAACCTTTATACTTCTCGTTCGTCATTGATAATGTCTGCAGAGCGACATCATTTACATTAACTTCAAACTGTTTCGGCTCTTCGTTTGTACGGTAGCCGTCTAAAGCTTTTACTTCAACGAATTGGTAGGTTCCTGCTTCAAGCGTGTTTGAAGTTTTGATGTTCCCATTTTCATCTGTAATAAGTGGCTCATCCGTTTCAACTTTTTCAAACTCCTTTGTTTCTTCGTTTAACTTTTGTAATTCAAATTCAACACCTTGAAGAGGTTCATTTGTATCCGTGTCTAATTTTGTTAATCTAACCGCACCACGTGGGGTGTTATCAACTGACAATTTTACTGGCTCTTGCTCTTTATCTCCGATAATCACTTGATGTTTAGTTTCATCAAGTACATACCCTGCTGGTGCTTTCGTTTCTTGCACATAATATGTTCCAGCATTCTTTAGATTTTCAAATAATATCTTGCCGTCTTTATCTGTTGTATCTTTTGCAATTTCTTTATCGTTTGAATCAAACAGTGTGAATTCAGCACCTTCTAATGCTTTTCCTTCTTCACCCGTTTTTGATAGTTCAATTGCAAAGACAGGTTCGTAGTTTAGAGCTTTATATGAAAAAGTCTCTTTATCATCGCCTTTTTCATATTTCTTATCAATTACAATCGTTTGTCTTTCGTCTTTTGTGACATAACCCTCCGGAACAACGCGTTCGTATAATTCATACTCTCCAAACAGTAAACGACCGAAATCGATTTGACCATTTTCGTCAGTCGTACCTGATTTTAATACGTTACCTGTATCTGAATCAATTAAGTCAAACTCGGCGCCGGCTAATGGGGCTTCCACTCCATCTTTTTTACCAACTTTGTCAATAACAAGATAGCCTGCTTCACCCGAACCGCCACCTGATGATAATTGTTTGATGGTTACTGTACCATCACCACCAGTCGTACCATCCTTGATGATGTTATCGCCAGTCACGTTATACGTATTTGTTACTTCACCATTATGTTTCTCAAAGAACAATGTTGAATACTCAACGATAAACGCCCGATCAACATCCTCTTTCCACTCAACAGTGAAGACTGGTTCTCCTAGCGTATGTGTTAACTCATATTGGTCTTCAGAAACTTCTTCGCCTTTGGTTGCATTTCCGTTTCCATCAACTGTTGCATGATACACTTTAAATGTATCCACTAAAAACTCTTGATTATCAGAAATTGTATCTTCAAGTTTTAAATTACTGACCTTTTGCTGTCCGAGGTTCACTTTGACTGACCAATGAACTTGTTTACCTTCTTGATAGCCTGATTTCTCTCCATACGTATCTGATTTAGCAATGCCCACTTTAGCTTCTAAGTCAGACAATTTTTCTATTCCATTTAACACTTCTGCTTCGTTCACATATTCGTTTTGAATATCACTTAAATCAGCGAGTGATGTTTTGTATTCGATTTTATACGCTTTGGTTGTTTTTCCAATTCCTACCGAAATAGTATTATCTTCATTATAAGAAACATCTACGTTACCTGTTACATCGTCACCTGGTCTGTGATTACCATTACTATCTATTGTAAGTTCATGAATTTTAACAGATTTCGGTACAATTTGCTGGTTACCTTGAGGCGCATCTACAATTTTTAAGTCGTCAATTGAATTTTGCCGATAGTTTGTAATGATCGTCCATGTGATTTCTTTTGTTTCTGGATTATACGATCCATTTTTCCACGAACTATCTTTTGTCTCCTTGTTTAATTCTGTTCCTGCTTCGACTTCTTTTGTAATCGGGTCACCACCATCTCCTGGTGTCCACGTAATGGCCGCTTTATTTGTCGGCTTATAATCTGGCACATTGTCTGCGTCAAATTCAGTTTTATAGCTAATTTCGATCTTTTTATCTGTTGTATAGTCATCTGGAAACGTAATTGTAAATGGATTATCACCCGAAACTGTATAATCACCATGTTCTTCCTTGTCGTAAGGCTGACCATCTACTGTAATTGCAATTGTTTCACCAAGTAAAGTTAATCCTTCACCCAATGTGTCCTCAATGCTAATCCTTTCCATCGGATATTCATCATGGTTAACTTCGATTTTCCAATCGATTGTTTTAGCTGCATAATCAATTGATCCAGCTGATTTCGATCCGTAATACGTACCGACGCCAGATCCAGAACCATCTGACTCAGCACCAAATCCGGCTGTGTTTGCAACCTTAAAACCATCCAGCACACGATCTTTCACTTTTGTTCGGTACGTTACTTTATAGGGCGTATCTGTAGTAATACCTGTTACTTCAAATCCATCGTCACCTTTTACAAGTTCCGCACCGTCAGGCAGACCTACATTACCTGTCTCCTTTGCCTGACCATTTTCATCAATTTCCACCTCAGTGAATACCAGACTATCCTCAACTAAATCCATTTTACCCTCTGGTGTCCATGCATCTGTTAAAGTAACATCTGTTAAATCTTTTTCATTGTAGTTAAATTCAATTTCCCATTCAATAATCCCTGTTTTAGGATCATAGCCTTTGGCAGCTTTTTTCTTGATTGCTTCACCACGATTAATCGTTATCGTTGCGTCCGCTGAAACATCTTCCAAATCTTCATCTAAAAGTATAGCATTATTCTTAAATTGCGTTTTCTCATCATCAGTAACCGTAGTGACGTATTCAACGCGGTAAGCATCCTTAATATCACCGAGCGGGATGGTTAATTCACCGTCAACAACGGCTTCATCAGTTACGTCAATTACTTCATCATCACCTAAAATATTACCGTACAGATCTACTTTTAATTTTGTAACTATTAAACTGCCTTCTTTATATTCCGTACCTTCAGGAAGTAGATCTGTGACCTTTGCATCTGTTAAAGATGCTTTATTTTTATTAATAATGACTTCCCAATTAATTTCATCGGCATTGTAACCTTTATTTGGTGTTCCCTTTTTCTCGATTGTTTTCTCTTTGTTGCCTTGGTCAATTGGGATTCTGATTTCGCCTTCTTCACCAATTGGATCAAGAATCGCTTCCCCATCTTCAACCTCAACATTTGTTTCATCCAATGTTGAAATAATTTCTAACCAGCCTTTTACGTTACTATGTGTTTCAACAAAATCTGTAAATGTCAATTCTACTTTTCTATCTGTCGAAATTATATAAGTGGCGACAACTGCACCAGAGTCGTCTTTTAATTCACCAGACATCTCTTCCGCTATTTTAATGCCTTTTGGTAAATCAAATGTTTCTATGTCACCTGCCACATAATGATGCTCATCTTCTAGACTCCAGTCGAGTTTCAGCTTGAATTCCTCTGCCGGATCCAGTAGATTTTCTTCATCATATGGCTTATCTTCTAAATCAGTAACGCTGCCTAAATTCAAATTAAATCCATGCTTTTCTTCCGCTATTCTTTTATCTTCTTCCGAAACTGCACTTTCAACATCTGCTTTGTTTAAATCTGTGTTTTCCTCAGTTGCATCTTCACTATTTTCTTCAGTTACTTCAGCTTCAGACGCTTCTTCCGTATTTGTTTCCTCTTCTACCTCAGTTCCTAGATTTTTTTCAGAATCTGTACTTTCTACCTCTGCTGAATCTTCTTCAACTTCTTCTATCGCTGATGAATCCGTTTCATTATTGTCCTCTACAGGCTCTTTATCCAGTTCTTTTTCTGTTTCTTCTTTTGATTCTGCTTCAGTCTTTTCTTCTTCCTGATCGGTATGAGCAACAACCGCTTCTAGTATAAATCTGCCTTCAGCTTCCGCGTGTTCTTCGACTTCTTTATTAAACGTTACCTCTACAGCGCCGTCCGTTGTAGCCTGAAACGTTCCAATTTCTGTTTCGTTGGCTACTAAAGTACCATCCTGCTCTTTTTTAATATCCAATTCTTCAGGCAGTACAAGCGAATCTGTACTTTCTGCCTTAACTTCTATATTTTCCACAGACCAGTCCACACCTACATTGATTGCTGTCCCGCCATCCAGTTCTTCTACATTCACTTTGTTATCATCTTCATCTGTTGTCGATATACCAGTGAAGATACTTTGCTCAGATCCCTCCGCCTTGATTTGTGCAGGTAGAACAAAGCTGCTGGATATCATTTGGAAAACCAACATAAAGATAAATAATACACTTACTCTTCTCCTCAATTTCATCCCTCCCAATTATGCGCTTCCTATCTACATATTTTTGTATTGATGAGTCCAATTACTTACTATAATGAGCCTTGCTCTACAAATACTGAACAAACCACGAAAACAAGCACAATACCGGATCTTTTAATAAGTCTAAATACCTATTAAGTAAAAATCCGTATAAGTCTATATAAAAATTGTGACAGTAATGTCAAAACAGTGCCCCATGTCAATTTATTAAATATAAATATGATTTAATCAACTAACTTGCAGGATCATTAAAGAGGGGTAAAATAGACTATATACACTGGCACATATAACCTACATCTTAGATATACAGACATTACTAATTAAATGGGGGATTGAAATGAAAGCAATTCTCGTTGATGATGAGCCACTAGCACTGGATTTTCTTGAACATCAACTAAACAAACTTGGTAACATTGATGTCATAGGTAAATTTGTAAACTTGGATATTAGAAATAGGTCTCCCTTATTAGAGGAAGCAGATGTTGTATTTTTGGATATAGAGATGCCTGAAATAAATGGACTAGAGTTAGCGGAACAACTTCTTGAATTTGATTCAAGTTTATCGATTGTTTTTGTTACGGCCTTTAATGAATATGCCATCCAGGCTTTTGACTTAAATGTAGTTGATTACGTTTTGAAGCCTATCCAACTGGATAGACTGCAGAGAACATTGGAACGGGTTGAGATGAACGCAACTAAACAGCAAAGCAAACCGGTAACAACAAATAATTATCTACAGATAAATGTATGCAGAGAATTAACTTTTGAGTTAGCAAAAGGGAAATTTTATAATATTCAATGGCGAACGGCAAAAGCACAGGAAGTATTTTTATATTTACTACATAACATCGGTAAAACCATTCGAAAAGCTGAACTAATTGAATTGATTTGGCCGATCGAACAAAACAGGACATACTCGCAATTATATACAGCGATTTACCATATCCGAAAAGCGTTGGATCAATTCGGAAATCATTTTACGCTCAAAAACGTGCAGCATGGCTATACGTTATTTGTTGAAAATGTCTTCATTGATATTTTAGAATGGGAAAATAGTGTAAAGACCGCCCCGCCTATCCATACGGAAACAATAGAATACTATGAAACCATGATGGTTATGTACACAGGTCCTTACTTAGAGGTATATGATTATGTTTGGGCGGAAACAGAGCGGTATCGCCTGGAGCAATTATGGATCAATACTGCTTATAAAATGGCCGGTTTCTATCTTAAACAGAGAAATATGGAGATGATGGAAGCATGGTATGTGAAAATAAGTGACCTCAGACCCGAGGAAGAGGATGCGCACTTTTATTTAATGAAGTTATATGCAGAATTGGGATATGGATTGCTCGTCAACCATCAATATGCCCGGCTAAATGATGCCCTTCAGGAATTGGGATTGGAGATGAGTGCTCCTATCAAAAGTTGGTATGAACAGTGGACTAGAAATAAAAGTCTATCCAAAAAATAAAAGCTTTATCCTTTCATACGGAGCAATTCATCGAGCAATGCTTTATTGTTTGATAAAAAAATCGCCAGTCTCTTTCCAATCAGAGTTGGCGTTTTTTTATCAATGGTACTTTCACGCACAATCTGCTGTTGATAGAAACAAAGCCCCTCCTATTATGACTTTCCTCGATAATAATAATTCTCCCACAATGGATTATTCCATGTGTATATTTATCCTTTATCAACCTAAAATAAGACATGACCTTTTTTAGCTCAGTGGTCCCAAATAATTAAAAGGAGGCTTACCTCAATGAATGAAGAGGATGTTGTAAAGGAGTTAAATGCCTATTTAAAAGGCGAGTACATGGGCATCCATGCTTATGAGCATTACATTAAACACACCCACGATCCAAATTTGAAGAGTGAACTTCAGCGTATTCAGCAGGAACATAAACAGCATGCTGCAAAAACGGCCGAACGTATTCAAAATCTTGGTGGTAAAGCAGTTGATGACAATGGGATGAAGTTATCTATATCAGAAACGATGATGAACATGAAAAATTTCCCTGATAACAATGAAGGAATTATTAAAGAAGTCCTAAAAGGACAAGAAATGGGTATGAACCAAGCAACAGAAATCATCAAAGGTGACTTAGATCACGAAAGTATTCAAGTCATTAAAAATAATTCAGATGAAGATAAGGCACATATTGAACAATTAAACCAGCTTATGCAATAACGGCAGGTAAAAAGTAAATCGACCTAACTGATGATGAAAGGTCGATTTTTTCTTACTACTTCTCTAAAGGTAGTCCATAATTCATAAAAGCAATGTCAGGAAATTTTCAAGTTTTTCATCACACTCATAACATGATGCACCTGCTGTTCACCAGCTTCTTCCCACCTACTTTTATCCAATATGTTACCATCTTTATCAAGAGGCTCCTGAAACTGATTAAACCCTGTTGTCGTCAACAAGGAATTTCCATCCCAATCCAGTCCTGTATTTACAACATGTTTGATGACATATGGCTGTCCAAATTGAATAAATGCTTTGGGACGATCCAGTTCACCTTTCAAAACATCAAAAGGGATTCTTATGTAAATTGTTTCTCCGCCTTCTCGGCATAATACCATATCAAATTTTCCTTTATGATATTCAAAATTACTACAAAAGGTAAATCCATTAGACTTAAATATTTTTTTTACGTCACCAAAATATGCTTGTTTTCCTTCTATATCTGTATGCAGCTTTAGCAATATTACCCACTCCTTTGATTGTAGTATTAACTCAATAGGAGAAAAGATATACATTCATTCTGAAGCATTTAATTATAAAATATTTACGGTCATAAATGGAATAACAGGTAACAACTAATTACGACTTTATTGACTTCCTTAAACAAATAGGACACGTTGCAATCTTGTAATTTCATCAGATGAAGGAAAATAGACCTTATACAGTTAACCTTACTGCTCCATTATCAACATTTATCTTTGGAAAATTGCTTTCCTCTCCATTTATCAACTGTTGAACATAACCTTGAAAAAATAATTCGTTATATGACGTAGCTGTTTGTTGGAATTTTTCTATGATCGAATAGCTGTTCTTTATATAAAAAGTTATAATTTTTTATATAAAGAACAGCCTATTTATTCAATTATGTTCAAAGTATATGCAAGATCGTATAAATGAATGGGATGCTAATGATACATAATGCAGTAGTTAATAATACACCTGAAGTTGCAAAATTAGTGTCCGCATCAAATTTTTGCGCATATAATGAAGTTGTTGGCGCAGAGGGCATTCCGGAAACCAAGATTGCAATTACCAGTAATGAAAAGGGGACAGATAACAGTGCAAATGGAAGTAGTAACGAAGGAATTAAAAGAAGCTTGGCCATTGCAGCTTTCCATAGATGGGGGTTTTTCAACATTAAAGGAATGTCCTTATACTTTGTGTTTGCCATCAAACTTCCAATTAATATCATGGAAAGTGGGATGGTTATTTCTCCAACACTTCTTAATGCGTTTGATACAGTTTCAGGAAAATGAACAGGAGAGAATAAAACTATTAATCCCAAAAAGGTCGACAGGATCCCCGGATTCAAGAGGATAACTTTCCAGCTTATTGCATTTCTGCCTTTAATAAATAAATGAATACCATAGGACCATATGAGTAGTAAGTAAAATAAATTAAACATGGTTAAATAAATAATTCCTTGTTCATTAAAAAGGATAAAGCATACAGCATAGCCAATAAATCCTTGGTTTCCAAAGATAATAAGGCTTTCATATACACTTTGTTGTTTTTCTGGAAGTTGAGCGCGTCTCCTCATCCAAACAGCCAGAAAGATGGATAATAGAAGTACATAAACAGACATGGAAAAAAGCCAAAGGAAATCCTTTATTATAGTAAAAGAAAATGGAATATCTAATGAAAATAAAATAAGTGCTGGTAATGTGATGTAGAGGATCAGTTGAGTTAACACATCATTTGTATGTTCATTCAAAACCCCTGTTTTTCTTACTATAAAACCTATTGCTCCAATACAATATAGCATTAACATCTCCTGTAAAAAGTCTCCTACCATGTTCAAGATCCCTCCCTATCTTAATGTATGAAAGAAAGAGCTGAGTGGTGTAACCGCTAGAATAAGAAAATAACTTTTGAGAATACAGAGCAGTACTTGACTGCATTATTACAACAAGAATTGAAATTAAGGAGAGTCTAAAAAAACGGTTAATCTTAGGTGTACTTTTTTATACTTTTCTCCTCCAAAACCGAACACGTTATAATAATATAATGTTTTTTCTTTTGCTAAATTCATTTTCCACTGTATTAGCAAAAAAGGTAAAACGGTACTAATATAAAAACGCTGTAAACCTTGTTATATAAGGCTTACAGCGTTTTTATATAGAGCTTCCAATCGGATTCGAACCGATGACCTCTTCCTTACCATGGTGTGATTGCATGCGTTAGGGCGAATTTATATGAAGTAAAATAGTTGGCTGTTATCACTAACCATTTGTTATGAACTAAGTAGAACTAACACGAATTAAATTTTCTGCCATCAAAATGTCGGCAGGTGCCGGCATAAAATAAGTTCACTATATAATAGATGAAACAGGAATCATTAGATCGCTTCGGCGGTCTTTTTTTATTGCTTAATTATCGTATGTATTTAATTTCCATTGATAATTAAATCATTACTGCATATAATAAGAACAAACGTTCTTTAGAGGTGATCACATGAATAAAGAATTAATCAATTATTATATAACTTTACCTATGGCCATAACGATATTTAGGCAGGATCGGAAAACGTTTGGAGCGTTAAAGTTTGGTAACTTGTTTGAGGATAAACTGGATGCTACAATCGAACAAATGAAAAAGGACTTCTATGCGCTTAAAAAAGATATTATATCTAAGCATCACCTGGATATAAGGTGCGTTGATCAATGTGTGTATAGCGTAAATGGGGAGATAATCAAATTTACTCCGGATGAATTGAAGAAAATGACTATTAAGTTAGCGCAACGTTATTTCTGTGGAGATAAGATGGTGGATTTTGAATTGCAGAATAGGGTTTGGAAAGATGTGGATACCACGCATGATTTAGCCTAAAAAACGGCTGACATTAAAAGACCACCCGTATTAGACATATCAAAACGTGTGGTCCTTTTTTTGTATCTATTTAATTAACGCGCCCGTTTGCTGAGAGCCACAAAAATTATATTCAGTAATTAATTTTTGCTAACTGCTTAAGTTCTTCATCTTGGTTTAAAGGGCAAGATTGCTCATTACAACGCAAAATTAGATTATCGCTTAATTCAAATATTGCTATAACTTCTATCTCTCCAGTATTTCCATCTATTTTATCTACAGCTACAGTATATCTAAGTGTCACAGTTTGCTTTTTTTCATCAAATAGAAAATCATAAAATGGAGATATAGATATTGAATTTACAACCTCATTCAGTGCTGAAATATGATTCGTAAACTCGGTTATATTAGAACTAACCCCATCAGTTGTTTGAATATAATTTTTACTAAAATAATAAGGTATTTTTTCTATTCTCATAGCTACTAAAATTTCTTGATAGACTTCCGTTAAAAAGTCATAAGCTTGCTTTCTGTTCATAACATACACTCTCCTTATTTTTTTACAATTGCTTTGACCAGGTATTTAAAAATTTAGTAATAAGCTGTAATTCCTCATCGGAAAATTGATTTAACAGTTGATCATATCGCTCTCTCGCTTTTTGGTGCATTTGTTCATGAATCAGAGCAAGTTTTTCCCCTGAATTTGTTAAGCCATAAAAAATGGTCTTTTGATTACTTTCCTTTTTCTGAGCAGTAATCATATCTTTTTTGGTTAAAGCATTAATAGCTTTGGTAACCGCAGGTTTTGAAATCCCTAATTGATTTGCTAGAAATGTGTTATTTGCTTCACTTGGTTTTTCATTTATTAAAGCCACAATATGCAATTGTGTTAAAGACCACTTATCTTCAGAAAATCCATGACGTATTAATAAGCTTTCAGCAACATCATTTTGCTGTTTTGTCTTTTTTTCACGCTGTAAAATAAAATTTTCAATAGCTTTCAATGTATTTTCTTTTGATAAACTTCCCAAGAATGACCCTCCTTCTCATATATTTGTTAACCAGTTAATAATTTTAGTTTACCAGTTAACAATGATGAGGTCAAAAATAAAAAGGGCAACCTAAAATAGATTACCCTTTTCAACAATATGGCCCTATTGCTGAACAAGAATAAAATTATCCAACCATGAACCTCTCCCTTAAACTTATTCGACATAAAAAATAAAAATCCTTTTTACGTCACCTTTATGGAAAGTTTTAGATCTTCATTGTGACCCACTAGTAATTTTCACCCAATTTTGATAATATAAGCATAATTACCTATAAGTGAAGTGATCAAATGAGGGATATACAGGAAATCAAAAAACGACACAAGCTTAACCTTTTAGAAATCAGTATACTGGTCCGTCTTTATGAAGAGCATCCTAATAAGGTGTTGCTTCAGGATTTAGTTGATGATGAAAGGTTTTTTGGTGCTGTAACAAATGAACTTGATACCCTGGTTAGTAAAGGGATTGTGAAGATAGAAGAGACAAAATATGGTGTAATATGGAGAAAAACAGACAAAATGGACTCATTGTTTATATAAATCACCATTTCTTAGATATGTACAAACAATTTGTACAGTTTCAATTATATTCAACGTTTGATTAATAAAAATAAAAGATATAACATTAAATAAGCTGTTCATGACGAATTTGGTGTGCACCACTCATGAAAAAGGGAAAATGGCAATATGTGAAAATGAAGGAGTATTATACAGCGTGTTTAACTTTAAATGGAAAAAGATAGGAATAATTGCAGGTTTATCCTTAAGCCTTATAACTGCAGGTTGTGGATCTACTGCTGGAAATTTACAGACTAAAGATAATGTTAGTAAAGAATTAGAGTATACGATTACTGGTACCGAACCTGGTGCTGGACAAACCGAGAAAAATGAAGAAGCTATAGATGCCTATGATAATCTTGATGGTTGGGAACAGGAAATGTCTTCGGCGGGGGCAATGTTAACACAACTAAGTGATGCGATTGATAATGAAGAAGCCATTGTTTTTAGCGCATGGTCTCCTCACTATAAGTTTGCCAAGTGGGATTTAAAGTACTTAGAAGATCCTAAAGGTATCTATGGAGAAGAAGAAGCCATCACAACAATTGCAAGAAAAGGTTTAAAAGATGAAATGCCTGAAGCTTATACAATTATTGATCGATTCCAATGGGAGCTACAAGACGTAGAGGAAGCCTTATTAGAGACCCTAGAAAAAGATTTTGAGGTAGTAGCCCAAGATTGGGTAGATGAAAACCAAGAGACGGTTGCAGATTGGACGGAAGGAGTAGAGTCGGTAGATGGGACTTCAATCGAATTAGTTTTACTTCCTTGGGATGATGCAATTTTTACAGCAAATGTAGCTAAAATTGTACTGGAACAACAAGGTTTTAATGTCACACTTACACCAGTTGATCCAGCTATTATGTTTGAGTCAATAGCAACAGGAGACGCTGATGCATCTCTAGCAGTATGGATGCCATCTACACATGCTGCACTGTATGATCAATATGAAGGCCATTTTGAAGATCTAGGTCCCAACTTAGATGGTGCCAAGGTTGGATTAGCTGTCCCAGCTTATATGGATATTGATTCGATTGAGGACTTAGAACAAAAAGAATAGCAGCTAACAGCAAGGGAGAGCTCATATAATGGAGTTCTCCTTATTGCGGTATTAGCTTAAATTCACATTCGCACAAACATATACCATTTTTAGATTTACATGCTCAAATGATTGCAGTAGGTGGAATTCATCTTTTGGTTTATTACAAGCTGGATATTTAGAAGAGAATACATTAACAAAACAGCGAAAGACCTTTTAACACTTCCCTATTCCAGGTCAATTATTGTCTAAATTTACAGCATGTTTTATAACAAATATCATATAAAGTGCTATATTCTAACTCTTGGTTTTCTAATTGGTTGGAGATCAGATCAATAATGACACAGGGTCTTCATACTATTAGTAGTTACCATTTTAACGATTGTTCTCTCTCAAATAATTGCAGCTGAAGGCATCGGTGAATACTTTCTATGAGCTATACCAACACTTTTTAGCAGTATTACAGCAGGACTGGATTTTCAAAAGGAAAGACGAATAAAGCAAGACGTGTAATTGATATTGATGATGATGCTGTTGCTGAACTGAAAAAACGTGAGTTAAAGGTAAAAGAGGATCGTTTTAAGATGGGGAAGGATTATGATAATCAGGATATGGTCATCTGTAGACCAACCGGAGAACCGATTGATGTAAAGAACGTCAATAAACGGCTGGATAAGCTGATTGAAAATCTTGAAATGAAACGTATTCGATTCCACGATCTAAGACATACGCATGCCACATTGATGCTCTCAATCGGTACGCCAGTTAAAATTGTATCCGAAAGATTAGGACCATGCGAAAGTAGAATTAACTTTAAACACGTATGCTCATTATTACCATCCATGCAAGTGGAAGCTGTAAAAACATTTAGTGAAAGTATGCAGAAATTCAAGAACGCACATTCTTAAAAATAACGCATGTTAGAAGTCTGTTAGAAGTTGCTCTTTTAACCTGATTTATTACTTCAAACAAAAAACCCTGTACACGTTGATGTACAAGGGTTACAGGTTAAGCTTCCAATCGGATTCGAACCGATGACCTCTTCCTTACCATGGAAGCACTCTACCGACTGAGCTATGGAAGCAAAAAAATGGCTCCACAGGTAGGATTCGAACCTACGACCGATCGGTTAACAGCCGATTGCTCTACCACTGAGCTACTGTGGAATATACAAATAAAAAACAGTATGAACATGTATCATACCACATTTATTCCTAATAAAAAAGCATAAACAAAAAAACAGCCTGGCGACGTCCTACTCTTGCAGGGGCAAAGCCCCAACTACCATCGGCGCTGAAGAGCTTAACTGCTGTGTTCGGTATGGGAACAGGTGTGAC
>NZ_JAFBEA010000002.1 GCF_016908515.1 Virgibacillus halotolerans | reverse complement strand
ACAAATTAAATGGCCACAGCCCTATAGAATATAGGACTATGGCCGCCTAAATTATTTTATTATTTCCACTGTCTACTTGACAGGGGGCAGTTCATTAAACTGGAGTCCTTATCACTATCTATTTAAATAATCGGTAACTGCACCTTTAGCAGAACTTCCGACATTGTGTACGTATTTACCTAGCACACCTTTTTTATATAATGGTGGTGCAACCCAATCTTCTTTACGACGTTCTAGCTCTGCTTCAGTTACTTCGAATGAAATTTCCCGCTTGCTGGAATCGATCGTAACTGCATCGCCTTCTTTTAGGAAAGCAATCGGTCCACCGTCTTGTGCTTCCGGGGCAATATGTCCAACAACCAGGCCATGTGTACCACCAGAGAATCTGCCGTCCGTCAGTAAGGCTACTTTTTCCCCCATGCCTTTTCCAACTAACAAGGATGAGACGGATAGCATTTCCGGCATACCTGGTCCACCTTTTGGTCCGACATGACGGATAACCAACACATCGCCTTCTTTAATTTTATCGTGTGTGACCGCTTCTGTTGCTTCTTCTTCCGTATCAAACACACGAGCAGGTCCTGTATGTCTGCTTACTTTAACACCGGACACTTTCGCAACGGCACCCTCGGGCGCTAAATTACCTTTTAGAACAATTAGCGGACCATCTGCACGCTTCGGATTATCAAACGGCATAATGACCTCCTGTCCTTCAACAAGATCTGACGCCTCGGCAAGGTTTTCGGCAATTGTTTTGCCTGTAACAGTTAAACAATCTCCATGTAAATAACCAGCTTCATAAAGCATTTTCATTACTGCAGGTACACCACCAGCATTATGCAGGTCTTGCATAACATATTTACCACTCGGTCTTAAGTCCGCAAGATGTGGAACTTTCTCCTGGATACGATTAAAGTCTTCCAATGTTAAATCTATTTCGATTGCATGGGCAATTGCCATTAAATGCAAGATCGCATTTGTGGATCCGCCAAGTGCCATGACGACGGTAATCGCATTTTCAAATGCCTCTTTCGTCATGATATCTTTTGGATAAATTCCTTTATCAAGTAAATTGTAAACAGCACGTCCCGCTTTTTCACAATCCTGTGGTTTATAGTTTGATACTGCTGGGTTGGATGAACTGCCTGGCAGGCTCATGCCCATTGCTTCGACAGCAGATGCCATCGTATTTGCTGTGTACATACCACCGCAAGAACCTGCACCCGGACATGCATTACATTCGATGGATCGTAATTCTTCATCGTCTATATCTCCGTTATTGTGCTTACCAACACCTTCAAAAATCGACACGAGATCAATATCTTTTCCATGTAAAGAACCAGGTGCGATTGTACCACCATAAACAAATACTGCTGGAACATCAGCATTGGCTATGGCGATCATACAGCCTGGAATGTTCTTATCACAGCCACCAATTGCTACGAATGCATCTAAATTCTCTGCCCCAACGACTGTTTCTATTGAGTCAGCGATTAAATCACGGCTTGGTAATGAATAACGCATTCCCTGTGTCCCCATTGAAATACCATCGGAAACAGTAATCGTGTTGAAAATCATCGGTACGCCACCAGCTGCTCTTGCGCCTTCTTTTGCATTAACAGCTAAATCGTTAATATGTATATTACATGGGGTAACCTCGCTCCATGTACTGGCTATACCAATCATCGGCTTTTTAAAATCTTCATCAGTTACACCTACAGCACGAAGCATCCCTCTGTTTGGAGCTTTAAGGGCACCTTCACTAAAAACATGACTTTTTATGCGTAAATCTTTTTCCATCTGAAACCCACCCTTCTTTTTGACTATTATAGGACTAATTTTTCAATAGTTCAATGTATTAATTTTATTTAAAAATTGAATGTACTTATATCAATACATAAAGCGTTTACACCATTTGGAAGCGATTTGCATTTTTTTCAACATTCATTGACAACCTATGCAGATCTGCTATGCTGAATTTAAAATTTACCTCATTAATGTAATAAAGCTATTGTATGATATTCATTAGAAAACAAGGTGGTGCCTGACGCCCCTATAAAGAGGAGAGAGTAACTATGCTAGCTGATCAACAGATACTTCGTATTCCCGGTCCGAGTCCAATTCCACCAAGCGTGGAACGCGCCACGATTCAGCCCATCATTGGCCATCGCGGAAAAGAAACAAGCGCATTAATTCAAAGGATTAAACCCGGATTGAAACCGATATTCGGAACGACACAGGATATTTTAATGCTTACAGGAAGTGGTACATCCGGTCTAGAAGCAGCGGTTGTAAACACTGTAAAACCGGGTGATGAAGTACTCGTCATCGTTACTGGCGCTTTTGGCGATCGATTCAATAGCATTTGTAAAGCATATAATATTTCGGTACACCGTTATGATGTAGAATGGGGTGCTGCTATAGATCCTGACACTATAAAAACATACTTAAAGGAACACCCGGAAATCAAAGTTGTCTTTTCTACCTATTGCGAGACATCTACTGGTGTGTTAAATCCAATTCAGGAGCTTGCCGCCGTTGTTTCACAAAACAGTAATGCATTATTTGTTGTTGATGGCGTTTCTTGCGTTGGTGGCGTGGAAACGAAGATGGATGAATGGGGCATTGATGTACTCGTTACAGGATCACAAAAAGCAATGATGCTCCCACCAGGATTGACATTTATTGCTGTGAGCGAACGCGCTTGGCAGGTAATTGAAGAAAATGAACAAGCCCGTTTTTACCTAGATCTCAAAAAGTACCGGGATAATTTAGCTAAGGATGCCACCCCATTTACACCTGCTGTCTCCCTTTTATTCGGGTTAGAGCAAGCATTAAAGCTTATGGCAGAAGAAGGTCTAGATCAAGTTTATGCGCGACATAACTTAATGAAGAATATGACACGCGCAGCTTTTCGTGCACTGGATATCCCATTGCTTACCGATGATCATGCCGCATCACCAACTGTTACAGCGGTCAAACCGGCTGACTTTGAGGCAGAGGCGTTAAGAAGCGTACTAAAAGCGGAATTTGGTTTGTCTGTGGCAGGCGGACAGCAGCACCTAAAAGGAAAAATTTTCCGAATTGGACATATGGGTTATTGTTCCCCGGCAGATTTATTACAGACAATCAGCATAATCGAAATTGCATTAACGAAAGTCGGCAAAAACATTGAACTAGGTAAAGCTACCAGAGCAGCGCAGGAAGTTTATTTACTACAGGAGGAAGTTTAATCATGACATTTCAAGTTTTAATTAGCGATCCACTTAGTGAAGAAGGAATTCATCCCCTACAGCAAGCTGAAAATATCGATATCGTCATCGATACAGAGATGACACCGGAAGCGTTGGCTGAACGTATTCGTGAATTCGATGCACTGATCGTAAGAAGCCAAACCCAGGTAACCAGAGAATTAATCAGCAAAGCCACCCGCCTGAAAATCATTGCCAGAGCAGGCGTTGGCGTTGATAATATTGATCTGGAAGCAGCCACAGAACACGGTATCATCGTTGTGAATGCACCAAATGGAAATACGAATTCTGCTGCTGAACATACAATGGCAATGATCATGTCCCTTTCCAGAAATATTCCACAGGCCTACCATGCGTTAAAAAACAGCCAGTGGGACCGCAAAAAGTTCGTCGGTGTGGAATTAAAAGATAAAACACTTGGCGTTGTTGGTCTTGGTAGAATTGGTACGGAGGTTGCCTTCAGAGCAAAGGGACAACGCATGAATGTGATTGCCTATGATCCATTTTTAACGGAGGAAAAGGCGGAAAAAATGGGAGTCGATTATGGTACTGTCGAAGATGTGTTGCAACAGGCTGACTTCATTACAGTACATACACCTCTGTTGAAAGAAACCAGGCATATGATTAATGCAGAAGCATTTGAATCCATGAAACCCGGTGTACAAATAGTCAACTGTGCTCGTGGCGGGATTATTGATGAGGAAGCCCTATATGATGCAATTGTTTCAGGTAAGGTAGCGGGTGCCGCCTTGGACGTTTTTGAAGAAGAACCATTTCTAGACAACAAATTGTTGGAATTACCGCAAGTGATTGCAACACCCCATTTAGGAGCTAGCACAATTGAGGCACAGGAAAGTGTTGCGATTGATGCAGGTAAGGACGTTGTCCGGTTCTTAACAGGAGGTGTCGTCCAAAACCCGGTTAACCTGTCATCTGTTCCAAGTGATATTATGAGCACCATTGAACCCTACTTTGATTTAGCTGAGAAACTGGGAACATTTTTGATCGACTTGGCGCAAGAAGTAGCAACAGAAATTAATATTTCATATTCAGGAGCATTATCCGAGGTCGAAATTGCACCCTTAACTAGAAATACAGTCAAAGGGCTGTTGAAACGTCATCTTGGTGACCATGTGAACGATGTAAATGCGCTTTACCTTGCAGATAAAAAGGGAATTAAAATAAATGAAATTAAGACTTCCAGAGCAAAAGGATTTACCAACCTGATTACTGTAGAAGTGACAACACAATCCGGCAAGAGACGTGTTTCAGGAACGTTATTAAATGGATTAGGCCCAAGGATTGTAAAAGTAGACAATTACAGTGTTGATGTAACACCAGTTGGTCATATTGTTGTCATTCATCATCAGGATCAGCCTGGCGTCATCGGAAAGATGGGGGCCTTGCTGGCAGAACATGATGTCAACATTGCTACAATGCAGGTAGATCGATCAGATGTCGGCGGCGAAGCCATCATGCTCTTGAAAACGGATCGTCACGCAGATGATGATGCGCTCCAAGCATTGGTAGAGCTGAACGAAATTAATGATGTCATTGCGATTGATTTATAAACAATTGTTTGTTGTTTTTCTAAGTAATGAATCCCATAAGTAAGGATAAACTGCGATTGTTACTTCTATCCATGTCAGATTTGAAGCGCTGATAATGGGACAGTTACTCAGCCGGACGCAGCCCGAATACACTTCGCTTTCCGGGGGCGGCTGATGAGCCTCCTCGTGCTAACGCACTGTGGGGTCTCACCTAGGCCTTATCTCCCCCAGGAGTCTCCGTGTATTCGGGCTGCTGGCAAAGTGGTTGGCATGAAGGCCGACTAAAACCGTCCTTTACGGACATCATCGGCATCCCCCTTGCCGGGGCAAGGGGGATGAGGCCGTGCCCGTAGAAAGATCTGCCCGGATCGCGATCCCGGGCGGCAGCAAACAGCACACGTTTTTGGCAATCAACCAGCTCTTACGTCGCGGTTTTTATCAACAACAATGTATAAAAAACAGAAGAAGGCACACAGCTTGGTAAAATGGCTGTGTGCCTTCTCCTGTTCATTCGTCTTACAGTTTTTCAATAATAGGCAATAATGCTTCTAGGTTTGAAACCTCATAAGTTGGCGCTACTTCCCCATGCTTCCTTTGGTGTCGGTTAATCCAAACCGATTTGATGCCTGTTCGCGATGCACCGAGAATATCCGTCATCAGGTTATCACCAACCATCAAAGCCTCGTCCTTGCTAACGGAAAGCAGCTCTAAAGCATGTTTAAAAATCCCCTGGTCTGGCTTTCCTTTTCCATAATCTCCAGAAATAACAATATGCTGAAAATAAGGTACCAGTTCAGGCGTAATTGCCAGTTTGGTACGTTGCAACTCAGGGGAACCATTCGTAAGCATGAGTAATTGATACTTTCCTTTTAGTTGATCCAATACTTTGAACGTATCTTCATAAATGTATTGATGACTTTTACGTGCTTTTGGAAAGGTTTCTGCTAATTCATCACCAAATCCTATATCCTCTATTCCCAGATCCTGTAAACTCTTACGCCACACTTCTTTTCGATAACCAGGGACCAAATCATGCAATCGCTGGAAATCCGCTCCTTTATCGGCAAAATTACCCCAGAGCCCTTCAAACGGGTTTATACCAATCATTTGGGTAAATGTATACGTATCATAAGTTGCATAGATGGCACGGGCATTTTCCCGCACCTTTTCTTCCACTACCTCTGGAAGTATGCCATATTTTTCATGGACCATTTCACAGGTCACTTCCATCGCTGCCTTTATGCTTTTTTCATCCCACAACAGAGTATCATCCAAATCAAATAGTATTGCTTTTAACATGCATTAAATCTTCCTTTCCAAATTGTTCAGATCATCTCCATCAGCTTCAGCCTGTTCACTTCTTTTACCCCACCAGGTTGCAAGTAAAGGACCGGAGATATTATGCCAAACACTAAATAGGGCACCAGGTACCGCAGCTATCGGCGCAAAGTGGGCCAGGGCTAATGAAGATGCAAGTCCGGAGTTCTGCATCCCAACTTCTATAGAAATCGCTTTTTGATCTGCGAAATCCAATTTGATTAATTTTGATAATAGAAAACCAAGGGCAAGTCCTAATACGTTATGCAGGACGACCACAAAGAAAATCAGCAAACCTGATTTAACAATAGATTCTGTGTTGATAGATACAACTGCTGCAGCTACTGCAACAATCCCTATTACAGAAACAAGTGGTAAAACCGCAACACTTTTATCTACCTGTTTACTAAATAACAGACGAACAATGATGCCTAAAATAATCGGTAGCAAAACAATTTTGACAATCGACATAAACATATCTCCTGCAGAAACTGGCAGCCATTTACTCGCAAGCAACAAGGTTAAAGCGGGTGTTAAAATGGGTGCAAGCAATGTTGAAACTGCCGTAGCCGATACAGATAAAGCAGTGTTCCCTTTGGCCAGAAATGTCATCACATTGGATGCCGTTCCACCGGGACAACAGCCGACCAAGATCACGCCCACAGCAACCTCAGGAGAAAGCTGAAATAAAGTAGCAAGTCCCAACGCAAGTAAAGGCATGATGATGTACTGAGCCAAAACAGCTACGAAAACACTTTTTGGTGCCTTAAATACAGATTTAAAATCACCTAAAGTTAGCGTTAGTCCCATCCCGAACATGATCACACCTAACAGGAGTGATATATGCGGCGCAATCCATGTAAAACCACCTGGTAGGAAGAAACTTAAAACAGCAAATAGAATAACCCAAATTGCAAATGTATTTCCCGCAAAATTACTAATTCTTTCTAAAGTCTTCACTTGAATTTCCCCCTTATATGTATTTACATTATTCTGTCTATTGACACTTACATTTACAATCAATATTCGGATAATGAATGATTTTACCATATTGACAGGTATAAAGATAGATGCTTTTACTATTTTAAAAATACTAAGATTGATGTACACACGAAAAAAACACGCCAATACATTGATGCATTGGCGCATTTTCTCTACCTATTTGTTTCGACTTTCCATACTTTCTTCGGCGATCTTGATCATACGTTTGACCATCTCGCCACCCACCGATCCGTTTTCACGTGCAGTTGTATCAGCTCCAAGTTCAACGTCGAATTCATTTGCGACTTCTTCCTTCATCTTGTCCACTGCATTTTCCGCTCCAGGCACTAACAATTCATTTCTGTCATTGCTGTCTGCCATCGTTAATCACTCCTCGGGGTAGTTGAACAGAAAACCCTGTTCAGGTTTATTATTTGAATAAAAACATACAATATACCAATTGATTTCTTTAGGCATATTTACTGGATGTCCTTCCAATGATAAGATGATAGCAGTATGCATTAGAAAGGAATTCGGACAACATCATGAATAGATCATTATTTAAACAGAACAGCACCTTGTATGAATACTTACAGATTATTGTGGGGGCAACATTGGTTGGACTTGCCTATAATATATTTTTATTACCATCAAAACTTGCCGCTGGAGGAATTTCTGGAGTTAGTACGATATTATTTGAAATGTATGGTCTAAGCCCAGCGCTCACGCAAGTCATTATTAATCTCCCCATCTTTATTATTGGCTGGATTGCGATGGGAAAAGATTTCAGCGGTAAAACATTGGTCGGTACGTTTTGGGTGCCATTTATTATTTTCCTAAGCGCTAATATACCATATACCATTACCAATCCTTTCTTAGGAGCACTTTACGGTGGCATTGTTCTTGGTGCAGGACTTGGAATTGTCTATAAAGGTGGTGGCTCCACCGGGGGAACGGCAGCCATTGCCCAGGTTGTGAAAAAGTTCACCGGGCTTTCAAGTGGCTATTCCCAATTGATTGTGGACGGGTTTGTTGTCATAGCTTCCATTATCGTATTTAATTTAGAGCTCACTTTATTTGCCTTAATCTGTATTTTTATTACGAGTAAAGCTATCGACACCGTACAATTAAGAACAGCTGCCACAAAATTGATATTAATCATCACAGATGATGAGGATAAGATCCAAGGACTCATTCACGATAATGTTGATCGTGGTTTAACAAAAGTCCGTTCTGTTGGCGGTTATTCTAATGAGCAGCGCACCATGATTTTATGTGTGACAGAGCAACCGGAAGCAGTACAGTTAAAACGGATTCTGCAAAAAGAGGAGCCATCCACCTTCGCCATATTTATTAACGCCTCTGAAATCCTCGGGCGTGGGTTCTCACTCGATAAATATTACGGACAAAAATTGTAATGCAGCAAAAAGCCTTGTCAGATTTTTTCTGGACAAGGCTTTGTTTATTGCTATCTTTTAGAAAATGATTTAATTACAGCGTCATGGACTTCTTGTAAACTTTTCCCCATTCCTGCTTCTACTGCAGCAACGTAAGAACCTTCGACCAATGGCGCATCGATCAACATGCTATTTTCCTTTTCTGACATTTCAATTGCCATTTCTGCGTTCATTTTCGCACTGCCAATGTCATAAAATAGCAATACGCCTTTCCCAGTATCAGCCGCTTCCATCGCATTTAAGATTTTATCAATATTTGTTCCAATTTCATTTTCATCTGTACCGCCTGCTGTTTCAATCGGAACTTCGGTAATGACTTGACGAATAATATCCTTTATTCCCGCTGCTATTTTAGGGCTATGGGATATCAACACAATACCTACATCAGCCAATTCTACTCCCCCTCCCTAATTACTTCTGCTAGTGCTTCAAAAATATAAAAAGATGAAGTGGAGCCTGGATCAATATGCCCAATTGATTTTTCCTTAAAATAAGCCGCTCTGCCTTTACTCGCTTGTATATCCTTTGTATTGTCCATCGCATTCTCGGCAGTTTCAACTAGCTGATCTGCCTGGAAATCGACTCCTTGTTTGAAGAAATCCACAACTGGTGCCCACACGTCAACAAGTGTTTTTTCACCCACGTCAGCCTTACCGCGCTGTTTAACTCCTACTAGACCTTCTTCAAGTCCGTTCGTAAATGTTTGATAATCTACGGGGTCTGTCCCTTTAACTGCCGTGGACATTTTTAAAAATATCGTGCCATATAACGGCCCAGCAGCACCCCCCACTTTAGACATCAAGGTCATTGCCACGTCCTTCAATACGTCTGAAACCGATGCATAATCCTGTGTTGGCAATTTATTAGCTACTTCTTGAAATCCACGTGCCATGTTAATACCATGGTCACTATCCCCTATTTTCTTATCCAGCAATGTGAGATATTCCTTGTTTTCCTGCATTTTTTCATTTGCTTTTAAAAACCATTGTATCGAGTTATTTACAGTTAACTTCATGTTTTACCTCCTCCTTAAACCCTAAATGCAGGCGCGTCTGAGGCTGTTTCGAGCAACATTTTAAGCTCATCATCCAGTCCCAATAATGTAACGGAGCAGCCAGCCATCTCTAGCGCTGTCATATATTCCCCGACAAATGTCTGATACACATTGATGTCCTTTTCCGCTAAAATGGTTTGTACTTTTTGATTAACAATATACAGCTCCATTTCCGGTGTCGCTCCCATACCATTGATCATCACGGCTACATCACCAGAGAAATCGAAATCTGCAAGTAGTCTATTTGTCAGCTCTACTGCAATATCGTCAGCCGATACAAGCTGTTTTCGTTCAATGCCAGGTTCTCCGTGAATGCCGATCCCTATCTCCATCTCCCGCTCTTCCAATTCGAAACTTGGCTCACCGGCTGCAGGTAATGTGCAGGGACTGAGCGCCATTCCTATGGAACGAACATTTTGAACCGTTTTCTCGGCCACTCGTTTTACTTCTGCCAGTGATGCACCACTTTCAGCCATCGCCCCCGCGATTTTATGTACCAAAACAGTACCAGCAATCCCGCGGCGACCTGTCGTAAATGAACTATCCTCCACTGCTACATCATCGTTTACAATTACTTTTTCAACTTGAATTCCTTCTGCTTCTGCTAATTCCGCGGCCATTTCAAAATTAAGCACGTCGCCAGTGTAATTTTTAATGACTAAAAACACACCCGCACCGCCATCGACAGCCTTGATTGCTTTCAGTATCTGATCAGGTGTGGGCGATGTGAAAACCTCACCTACCACAGCAGCGTCAAGCATTCCTTTACCAATATAGCCAGCATGTGCAGGTTCATGACCACTTCCCCCTCCACTGACCAGCCCTACTTTACGTTTTATAGGTGCGTCAGTTCTGACAATAACAGTTGTTTCCGGAATTTGTTTGATTGTTTTTGTAAATCCGCTAACCATCCCTGCTACCATGTCCTGTACAACTTGATTTGGGTCATTAATAATTTTTTTCATCCTTCGTCACTTCCTTTCCATTTTAGAAAAAAGGTATTTATTATTATGCTCTTCCATTCATGTAAAACAGGAGAGATCCACAAACACGATCTCTCCCTTTTAAATTTATTTAAATTTTCTCGTTGCCTCGACGGCTTTTTGCCAGCCGGCATACAATTCATCACGTTTTTCTGTATCAAGTTCACTTTCAAAGGTGCGTTCATTCTTCCATTGCTTAGCAATTTCCTCTTTATCCTTCCAGTAACCAACAGCTAATCCTGCCAAATACGCTGAGCCCAGTGCAGTTGTTTCCTGAATAACTGGTCGTTCAACAGACGCATTCAAGATATTGCTTTGAAACTGCATGAGGAAATCATTTTTAACTGCGCCGCCATCCACACGTAAAATTTTTAAATCAATGTCAGAATCGGTAATCATGGCGTCCATAACGTCTTTTGTTTGATATGCAAGGGATTCCAGTGTTGCACGGACGATGTGCTCTCTTGTGGTACCACGCGTCAAACCAAACATTGCTCCACGTGCATCACTATCCCAATATGGTGTCCCAAGTCCAACAAAAGCTGGAACCATGTATACACCATCGGTTGAATCTACCTTTGTAGCATAATCCTCACTTTGCGGTGAATCTTCAATAATCTGCAATCCGTCGCGTAGCCATTGAATCGCTGATCCAGCAACAAAAATACTTCCTTCGAGCGCATATTCCACTTTACCATCAACCCCCCATGCCAGGGTCGTCAGTAGACCGTTTTCAGATACAACGCCTTCTTCACCTGTGTTCAAAAGCATAAAGCAACCGGTTCCGTAAGTGTTTTTAGCCATTCCCTTTTCAAAACATGCCTGACCGAACAAGGCCGCCTGCTGGTCACCGGCAATCCCCGCAATTGGGACTTCATGACCAAAGAAATGATAGTCAACTGTGTTCGCATACACTTCTGATGATTGATGCACTTCCGGCAGCATACTTTTTGGCACTGTTAAAATATCAAGCAGTTCATCATCCCATTTTAAGTCATAAATATTATACATGAGCGTTCTTGCAGCATTGGAATAATCGGTGATATGCGTTGTCCCACCAGATAATTTATAAACAAGCCATGAATCAACTGTACCAAATAGCAAATCTCCATTATCTGCTTTCTCTCTTGCACCCTCCACGTTGTCCAGAATCCATTTTACTTTTGTTCCGGAAAAGTATGGATCAATCAACAAACCTGTCTTTTCTCTGAATAAATCATTATAGCCTGCTTGGCGCAATTCTTCACAAATTCCTTCCGTTTGTCGGGATTGCCAGACAATTGCTTTGTATATCGGCTTGCCGGTATGCCTATCCCATACAACTGCCGTTTCACGTTGATTCGTAATACCAATACCTGCAATTTGACTCGGGTCAATATCCGCTTTACGTGTCACCTCTGCAATACAGGCAAGTACAGATGTCCATATTTCATTAGCATCATGCTCTACCCAACCCGGTTTTTGGAAAAACTGTTCAAATTCTCTTTGTCCGGTTTCTACAATCTCACCTTTTTTATTAAATATAACTGCTCTCGAGCTTGTTGTTCCTTGGTCAATAGATAAAATAAATTTTTCACTCATGTTTGTTTCCCCCTAATTAATTTTACTTTCAAACTCCTCTACTGTTCTATTCCCTTTTTTCAATTCATTATGCGTTGCCGCAACAATAATGATAGCAACAACTGCACTTAATATCCAAAATGTTACCGAGTAGTTACCCATAAACATTGCATTGTAAAATACAGCGCCGTAAACACCTCCTAGAATTGGCCCAACGACAGGGATCCAAGCATATCCCCAATCGGATCCGCCTTTTCCGGGTATCGGCAACAAGGCATGGGCAATTCGTGGCCCAAGGTCACGTGCCGGATTTATCGCATATCCAGTTGCTCCCCCTAATGACATACCAATCGCAACAATTAATGCACCCACAATTAATGGGTTTAAACCTTCCGTTATTTCGTTAGCACCAATAAACATAAGACCTAACAATAATACGAAGGTACCAACCATCTCACTCAGTAAATTTGAAAGCGGACTACGGATAGCAGGATCTGTTGCAAATACGCCTAACTTTGCGCCCTGGTCTTTTGTCGCCTTCCAATGCGGCAAGTAATTTAGAAAAACAATGCCCGCACCAATCATAGCACCAATCATTTGCGCAGTGATGTAGGTGGGAACTTTTGCCCACGGGAATTCACCTGCTGCTGCAAATCCCAGCGTTACAGCTGGATTAAGATGTGCGCCTGTAAAGTTACCAACTGCATATACACCCATCGTAACCCCAAGACCCCAACCGAGTGTAACAACAACCCAACCAGCATCTTCAGCTTTAGATTTTTTTAACACAACACCTCCAACAACACCTGCACCTAAAATAATAAGGATCATTGTTCCAATTAGTTCAGCTAAAAATTCAGACATACTGTTCCACCTCTTTACAATTTATGAACACGTTAACAAATTAATTTTTAATATAAAAAACCCACGACACAATAGGTATACTTCGCTTCAGAAGTGTACTATTGTGGCGTGGGTCTCCATAACTCAATCACGTCATCATTAACTTGTTAATTTAAATGGTAACCCATATTGAAATCGCTGTCAATAGTTTTCTCTTACGAATTACCATTTGGAAGTATTTGGTGTGCACCTGTACCCTTTCATTAATTAATGCTGTCTGCCGTCTGTAATTCATGTCTATTACGAATCAGCCCATGCGGATCAATAATAAATTTCCTTGATGCCCCATTATCAAATGCTTTATAGCTATCGGGAGCCTGTCCCAAAGAAATAACGGTTGCATTAACCGCTTTTGCAATATTAGCTTTACCACTTAAAATCGCTTTCATTAAATCTCGATTGTATCGCATGACAGGCGTTTGACCAGTTACAAATGTATGTGCCTTTGCAAAACCCAATCCAAAGCGAATTTTCAATGTACCTTCTTTCGCATCAGCATCCTTCGCTCCAGGGTCTCCAGTCACGTATAATCCAGGGATACCTAGACGTCCACCAGCTCTAGTAGCACCCATAATTGAATTAAGAACGGTTGCAGGCGCTTCACCAGCGTCTTCCCCATGTCCGCTTGCCTCAAAACCCACCGCATCAATCGCACAATCCACTTCCGGTACGCCTAAGATTTGTTCAATTTGTTCACCAATATCATCATGCTGGCGTAAATTAATCGTCTCACATCCAAAGCTTTCCGCCTGCGTCAGACGTTCTTCAATCATATCACCAACAATAACAACAGAAGCGCCAAGTAATTGGGCAGAATGTGCTGCAGCCAGCCCCACAGGACCGGCACCAGCAACGTAAACCGTTGAGCCTGTTTTAACATCTGCGCTTACCGCACCATGATACCCTGTTGGAAAAATATCAGACAACATCGTTAAATCAAGAATCTTTTCCATCGCTTGATCTTTATCAGGAAATTTCAGCAGTTGGAAATCTGCATATGGCACCATCACATACTCGGATTGTCCGCCAACCCAACCACCCATATCTACATAACCATATGCAGATCCAGGGCGATCAGGATTCACGTTTTCACAAATATGGGTGTCCTGTCTTCTGCAACTAGGACAACAACCACATGCAATATTAAATGGAACCGAAACAAAATCCCCTTTTTCAATAAATTCCACATCACTTCCTACCTCAATGACTTCGCCAGTAATCTCATGACCTAACGCCAGTCCACTTGGTGCTGTTGTCCGTCCTCTCACCATATGCTGGTCACTACCACATATATTTGTTGCTACAACCTTAACAATAACGCCATGATTACACTTTCTTCCGACATTCAATGGATTAACCCCAGGTCCGTCCCGTAGTATGAGATCCGGATATCCGATATCGCGAATCTCTACCTCTCCTGGCTTCACGTAAACCACTGCCTTGTTTGACATACCAACCACTCCTCCAAATATAATGTTGAGAAAAGTCGCCCTTTGTGTATGCGCTTTCATTCTAGATTATATTATAACAGATAAATCATTCTTTTCAAACTTTTAATAGATTGAAATTTAATACCAAGAAGCCTTGCAGCACAAATAGCCACAAGACTTTTATATTCATCGGGGGGAAAGTGCATGATACCAATGAATCTTTGTACAAAAAACTATATAGAGCGACGCTTTACACTCATTCCATCATAGGAATAAACGACCTGTCTATCCTCTACAAAGGTTTCCATGTGGACATTTCTCCCCCATAGTTGATAAATATAAGGAAGCACATGCTCCAGATAGTTCAGATCCAATTCAATTCCTTCATAACGATGCATTAAATACAATTCTCCATTCCGATTAAAATCACCATTTTCAACGACGATATAGGGAAAGCCACCATTGACCCGCATCGACACCAGTTGATCCCTTACGCCTTCATAATCCTTATCGGAAATCGTATAGTCACTACCTTTTTTTTCAAACAAATACATATCTTCCCGCTGCACTAGTTCTTTCGTTAAATAATTACGAACAAAAGATATATCTGCTTCAACTTCCCTTACCTCAAACATTTTTTCTCTGCCTGCATTTGGCTTCTCCCCCAGCATGATCATTTCATCTGTTGGATTATTGTATCGTCTTTCAATATCTTCATAGATCTTTACCCCAAGATAATATGGATTAATGGTTGTTTTCGAAGGCTGAACAACCGCAGCGTTTAGAGAAGCGAACTCAATCGACTCGGCAGATGTTAAATCCAATTCCCGTAAAATGCGCTGATGCCAGAATGATGCCCAACCCTCATTCATAATCTTTGTTTCCAGTTGAGGCCAGAAATACAGCATTTCCTCCCGCATCATGGTTAAAATGTCACATTGCCATGGTTCCAGCTCACGACTGTTCTCTTCTATAAAAAGCAATATATCTTTTTCCGGTTGGGCTGGGTGCTTTTTTTTCCTATTTTCTAATTTAGGCTGACTTTCATCTGAAGCTGCATCCAGATCCCATAAATCATCATATGGTGTTTTAGCTGCTGCTTTATCCATTTCTCTATCTGCTTCCAGTTCCTCAACTGTTCTTTCTGCCTTTACAATCGATGGATCGATATGCTCCTGTATCGATAAAATCGCGTCTAAAAACCGTTCTACTTCATCCTTACCATGAATCATTTCATAGGCAGCAATCCGTTCTGCCGTTGCCGTCATACTTTCTACCATATCCCTTCTCGTATTCGAAAAGCGGACATTATTTTTGAAAAAATCACAATGGGCAAGCACATGCGCGATAATCAGCTTATTTTGAATCAGGCTATTCGTATCAAGTAAAAAGGCATAACAAGGATCTGAATTAATCACTAGTTCATATATTTGACTTAGCCCAAGGTCATACTGCAATTTCATTTTATGGAACTGCTTGCCAAAACTCCAATGTGTGAACCGCGTTGGCATCCCATAAGCACCAAATGTATAAATAATATCTGCTGGACAAATTTCATAACGCATCGGGTAAAAATCCAGACCAAAACCGGTCGCAATCTCCGTAATTTCTTCAATCGCATATTCCAGTCCCTTTGTTTCTGTCAATATCATCCCTCCAAGTGTGCTTTTTATATCCGCTTTGTTGCTGTCAGATGTAGATCCTGCCAAGCTGTGAATGCAGTTAATAATTTAGGTGCTCTACCAGTATGATCTGCACAGCATACGTACAACAAAGGTTCAAATGGCGATAAATAACATTTCAATCAAGTCTTCTTTATAGTTTATGAGCCGGGGCAAAAATCATGAACCTTAAAATCAATAACCCCATGTAGTATAATTAGAATATGGACAGATTATGGAGGTGGAAATGATGGCATTGAAGGATCTATTACACGATTCCGATTATACGGTCGTGTTTACTGGCGCAGGAATGTCAACCGAAAGCGGTTTGCCTGATTTTCGTTCAACCAATGGTGGATTGTGGAATCAGCTGGACCCCAGTGAGATTGCCAGTACCAAGGCATTGAATGATCATGTGGATGAATTTACTGCATTTTATCGAGAGCGCGTGCTTGGCGTAAAAGAATACGAGCCACATCAAGGACATTTCATTTTAGCTGATTGGGAGAAACAGGGTCTTGTTCAATCGATTATCACACAAAATGTCGATGGTTTTCATCAGGAGGCAGGAAGTAAGCAGATCGCCGAACTGCATGGCACCTTGCAAAAGGTTCGTTGTCAATCATGTAGAAAAGTATACGATAGTGAAGCATATATTAAGCAGGAATACGATTGTGCGTGTGGTGGTCTGTTGCGACCTTCGATTGTATTATTCGGGGAAACGTTGCCTACAGAAGCTTTTCAGATCGCACAGGAAGAAGCAGAAAAAGCTGCATTATTTATTGTGCTCGGTTCATCCTTAAGCGTGACTCCAGCAAATATGTTCCCGCAAATCGCCAAGCAACATGGTGCCAAGCTGGTAATTGTAAACTTGGAAGCAACTTCGCTAGACGCCTATGCTGATCTCGTTATAAACGAACAAAAAATCGGAAGTGTTTTAAAAGAAGCCAATAGCTAAACCGATCCTGTTTCATCTAAGACACGAACATTGCTCGATTTGTTGGACCTTCACAAGTTTGGATTGTTTCTGTCGGGGGAAAACGATAATAACGAGGTAAAATTTTGTATCCTTTTATTCATCAGGGAAAGATTAATACAATAGGAGTGATAATAATGGCAGGAAAAAGTTTATCAAGCAAGACATTCTACGAACGATTGAATCAATGGGTCGGACAAAATATTAAGATTTTTAAAGAGGAGATTGGAGATGATGATGAAACATTGATGGCACTAGAATCAATTACACACGTGAACCATACGGTGTCTGGCGATGATTATATACCTGCACATACCTTGCAATTAAACGGGAGCGGCGCAGTTGAAAACGAAGATGATCAACTGGAACCCCTCCCGAAATCTGAATATGAAATCCCCATCGAGGATTCCACGACCTTCCAATTTGACGGGGACAAGTTTAAATTAAAGACCGAACGCGGAATATATACCATAGAACGCACCTAAATAATTCATATAGCGGGGATGCTGTCCCCCGCTGATTGATCTCTTATTATACTGACGCTGCTTCTTTTTGAAAAAACCTTTTCATCGCATGATACACATCCTGTTTTTCCTCCATCACATAATGCCGGAATTTTGGATTTTCAATCTCTTTATAGGCATGCATCAAGGTGGAATAACGATTTCTAGAATTCACTTCTCCGTAACCAAACATATTGGACTTTTCCATAATTTCATGCACGAGCTTAATACATTTTGGGTTGTCAGATGTCATATTATCTCCATCTGACAAGTGAAATGGATAAATATTATAGCGTGTTGGATTATATTTATCCTCGATAACTTCTAATGCCTTTTCATATGCTGACGAACAAATCGTTCCGCCACTTTCCCCTTTCGAAAAAAACGCCTCTTCCGTAACTACTTTTGCTTCTGTATGATGTGCAATAAATTCAATTTCTACGGTTTCATATTTAGAACGCAAAAACCTGGTCATCCAGAAAAAAAAGCTACGTGACATAAATTTTTCAAAGTTCCCCATTGATGCACTGGTATCCATCATGGCAAGTACGACTGCCTTTGATTCCGGCTTGATGACTTCATTCCATGTTTTAAAGCGAAGATCATCATTGTGAATCGGTGCTATCTCCGGCTTTCCGTCTCTGGCATTTCTTTTCAGGGCAGTTAATATCGTCCGCTTTTTATCGACATTTCCCATGAGACCCTTTTTACGTACGTCGTTAAATTCAATTTTTTCTGTTGTAATTTCTGCTTGCTCCTTTTGCTTCAGATCAGGCAGTTCAAGTTCTTTAAATAAAGCATCTTCTATTTCAGCCAAGGATACATCTGCCTCATAGTAATCGGCACCAGGCTGATCACCTGCTTGCTGTCCATTTCCAGCATCTTTCCCCTGTGACGCACCATTTGGATCACGTGCAACAACATCACCAACCTGGCTATCCCCATTCCCTTGGCCAACATGCTTTGTTTTGTCGTAATTGTAACGTATTTTGTATTCATCTAGAGAACGAATCGGTATTTTAATTATTTCACGGCCATTGGACATGATAATATTCTCTTCCGTGATTAAATCTGGTAAATTATTTTTTATGGCATCTTTTACTTTATCGATATGACGTTTTTGATCCTGAGCGCCCTTGCGATGGAGGGACCAGTCTTCCTGGGAGACAATGAAATTACTTCCTTCTTTTTTCTGCATATTATCCACTCCTGCATATGGTTACTTTCTTTATCCTATGCAATGGCAAACAAGTTATTGTCACATTTGACACTATTTTCTGAATTAACGATTTAAAAGACTACCTACATAACGCAGTAAATCATTGGCAGAAACCGAATTATAGCCATGCTCATCAATTAAGCGTGCAATCACTTCGTTCACCTTTTTGAGCTGTGATTCATCTGGCGTTTTAGATGTCGTTGTTATTTTGACCACATCTTTTAAATCAGCGAACAATTTCTTCTGTATCGCTTCTCTAAGCCGTTCATGCGACTTGTAATCGAAACGTTTTCCTTTGCGTGCGTAAGCGGAAATACGAATAAGTACCTCCTCCCGAAATGCTTTCTTCGCATTTTCGGATATACCAATTTGTTCCTCAATCGATCGCATTAATTTTTCATCCGGGTTCATTTCTTCCCCTGTTAGCGGATCTCTGAGTCTATTTTTATTACAATAAGCTTCAACATTATCCAAATAATTATCCATCAATGTTTTCGCAGACTCCTCATAGGAATATACGAAAGCCTTTTGCACTTCTTTCTTCGCAATTTCATCATACTCTTTTCTCGCAATCGCAATATAATTCATATAATTTTCTCTGTCTTCCTCGGAAATTGATGCATGCTGATTCAATCCATCTTTCAAAGACCTTAGTACATCCAAAGCATTAATCGACGGGACTTCTTTGCTAATGATCGTGGATGAAATCCGATTGATAACATATCGCGGATCGATGCCTTCCATTCCCTCATCCGGATATTCCTTCTTCATTTCCTCTACATCAACCTGATTAAATCCTTCCACATTTTCCCCATCGTAAAGCCGCATTTTCTTCACTAAGTCTACACCTTGTTTCTTGGAATTTCTCAATCGGGTTAAAATAGAGAATATAGCGGCGACCCGCAATGCGTGTGGTGCAATGTGCACATCGGATATATCACTTTCTTTAATCATCTTTTCATAAATTCGTTCTTCCTGACTGCTTCTTAAATTATACGGGATCGGCATGACAATAATTCTTGAATGCAGCGCTTCATTCTTTTTATTGGCGATAAAGGAGCGATACTCCGCCTCGTTCGTATGGGCCACAATTAATTCATCAGCGGAAATCAGGGCAAATCTGCCCGCCTTAAAATTACCTTCCTGTGTGAGCGATAACAGATGCCAGAGAAACTTTTCATCGCATTTTAAAATTTCCTGAAATTCCATCATCCCGCGGTTTGCTTTATTGAGCTCACCATCAAATCGATAGGCGCGGGGATCTGATTCCGAACCAAATTCAGCAATCGTAGAAAAATCTATACTTCCTG
Source organism: Virgibacillus halotolerans (assembly GCF_016908515.1). Taxonomy (GTDB): domain Bacteria; phylum Bacillota; class Bacilli; order Bacillales; family Amphibacillaceae; genus Virgibacillus_M; species Virgibacillus_M halotolerans. The sequence goes on along the minus strand of NZ_JAFBEA010000002.1, from coordinate 499,549 downwards.
TTAAATCTGCGATATCCTGCGACTTTGGATCTGATGGGCTGAACGTACCGATGCCTACCCGTTTATCCTCGGAGAAAAAAATGCGCTCTACCTTCATATTTTCAATCTGTCCATCATATTCCTTCTCCAATCGCATTGCATTCAGTGGAGACAAATTGCCCTCAATGCGCACACCATATTCATCGGAAAAATCCTTCCGTAAATGATGTGGAATCAAATGGAGCGGGTCTTCATGCATGGGGCACCCTTTAATTGCGTAAACTGCCCCTTCATCAGTAAGTGAATACCTTTCTAGTCCACGTTTCAACATTGTAACGATCGTCGATTTCCCACCACTGACAGGGCCCATTAATAACAAAATCCGTTTGCGAACATCCAGCCTTTTTGCGGCCGGGTGGAAATATTCCTCCACCAGTCGTTCAATAGCGCCTTCCAGTCCAAATATTTCATTACCAAAGAATTCATACATTTTATGTCCATCTTTTTCCGCTAAACCGGAGCTTTTAATCATATTATAAACACGTGAATGGGCTGTTTGGGCAACGAATGGACGCTGTTTCACAATTTCCAGATACTCAGCAAAAGTCCCTTCCCACTTCAACTGCCTCTCTTCTTCCCTAAAGTTGACTACCTTTTCTAATATATCCAAGCAAATCCCTCCATATATGCCACAATTAATAAAGCTTATGCAAAGAGAGCAGCCATCATGTCACCTATTCGCACGGTCAGACGACAAGCTTTATATTTCCCTATAAAAAAACCACACGTTTTAAGCTCACGTGTGGTGTGTACTAGTGTAACGTTTCAAAAGTTTTTTCCATAACCTTGAAATGTTTGGAAAAAAGGGGTGGAGGCAAAATATTATCTTCGATTGCCGCAAATGGAATACGCTCGCTTTCCGCGGGCGGCTGATGAGCCTCCTTGAGCTAACGCTCTGCGGGGGGGGTCTCATCTAGGCCTCTCATCCCGCTGGAGTCTCGCATATTCCATTTGCTAGGTTTGTTTTTCATTTTCAGCTGTTTGTATTACTGTTTTGGTTCATCGGAGCCAATTTCATAAGCACTTCAACTTATCCATAGCCCGAATTTAATATACACCATCATTTAATCATTCATTAATTCGGAGCACTACATCGTTGATTGAAACGGAAGGCGGCGACTCCAGCGGGAACAGCACGTGTCTGAAGACCCCTTAGTGTGGGTTTCTCAAGGTGGCTGAAGCCGTGCCCGCGGAAAGCGTCCGCCTGCAGTGGAAATCAACGGTTTTAGCACACATCCAAATAGTTCAGACTTACGCACATAGATTTTAAGTGACGAAATTGATTCAAATATTTGCACCGGAAAGAACTTCTGATATCTTCTAGTAGCTTATTTTTTCACTTTCGAAAATGCTATTTCATCAAATCCGTTTGCGAAAGATGCATTTTTTCTAAGTGCTTTTCCAAAATGATATTGATCCGCTTGAACTGTTTCATGTATTCTATTGATATTATCCGGTGTCATTCCTGCACCAGGCAAGATCTTCGGCCCATTTGTTTCTTTTTGCAGCTTCACCAATGTCCTTAGACCCTCTTTTCCTGCATCACAATTGACTGCGCCTCCAGAAGTTAAAATACGCTTTACCTGTTGTTTATACTTTGTCAATATATGATAGGCATCCTGCTGTGACGGCACCTCGTCAAAGGCGCGATGAAACGTGATATCTAATGCGTCGGAAATTCCAGCCACATTCGCTAAAACACGTTCATTTATTGTGTTATCCGCTTGCAGGGCACCGAAAACAATTCCAGTACCACCAAGCGCTAATACATTCTCTACATCCCCATGAATAACCTCTAAATCGCCTGCACCATAGTCGTAATGATAACTGTGTGGACGGATCATCACCTGAACCGGGATCGAAACACTATTTAACACTTGCCTAATCGTTCCATAGCTTGGCGTTAAACCACCCTCTAGCATCGCTGACACTAATTCCAACCGATCCGCACCAAGTTGTTCTGCCTGTTTCGCTTCTTCCGCATTCTGTACAATAGCTTCTATTAACATATTCGTTTCTCCCTTTTTACAAGTTTCGAAGACAATGATCATTTGTCTACTTCAATTAAAACATTTTTTGTTTCGCTGATGACTTTTCCACTGTCATTTTTTATATCCTTTGTCTGCAATTGAGCAAACGATCAATCACGATAATGGGATGCGACAATTTTTGGATAGGCGTGCATCCCCGTCTTGAAAGTATGCTATTTTCATTATAGCACTTCAGGAAAAACATACGATTAGAAAAGAGGCTTTGTGCCGCTTTTGGGTGACAAAGCCTCTCACTTGTCTATTATTCATTCTCTACATCAATTTTTTTATTACCAAGAATTAAGTAGTTTAATTCTTCGGTTGGGATTTTCATGAACTCGGTTCGTTTTATCAGATAGAATACAACACCGAGAACAATCCAAGCAATCAAGGCAATTCTTGACTCAATTCCAAGAAATGCTGGTGAGCCTGGGACAAGTAACAAACCAATAAAAGTCAGACTTGCGAGCATACCAACAATCGCGATAATTTTTTTGCCAGGTGCAATCACATGTCTTCCTGGATTAAATCCTGTACCCATTGACCATTTAAAAATTGAATTCGCGGTAAAACAGGTATAGAAGTAAGCAATCGATACCCCAATGGATGACATATCTACTACCCATAGCAATGCCTCTCGACCAAACCATGGCGCAAACATTGCAAGAACGGAAGTAAATAGAATACCAACATATGGTGTCTTATACTTTGGATGTACCTTCGAGAATATTTCCGGAATTATCTTTGCACGGGACATTGCAAAAAGCAAACGGCTGGAAGAAATAATAAATCCATTCAACCCCGTAAAAATTCCCATACTTAATGCGACTGCTAAAATAACGAGCCCCATTGTGCCTAGTACATCTTGCACGGCGATTGCAGTTCCCCAAATATGTCCTTCCGCTACTAACGCTTCCCAAGGAGCCGCCATGGATGTCGCGATAATCATAAAACTATATAATAATGCAGAAAATAGAATCGCTAAAATAATTAATGAAAATGCTTTTTTGGAAGAAAAATTAAATTCCTCCGCTGCTTGTGGGACATTGTCAAAACCAACGTAGGCCCAAGGTGCAATCGCAACGATAGAAATAATTGCCGCAAAGGTCGTTGTGTTTGAAGGAAAATATGGTTTCACATTTTCCAATGTCGATTCAGGGCTTCCACCAATTAAAAGTGTCAAGCCAGCAACACCGACTAACATAATTACACAGAAAATAAATTGCATTCTTCCGGATAAACCTGTTCCACGAACATTGATATAACCGAATATGAGCAGCACAACAGATGCTATAATAACTTCCATTCCATAAACATCCCAACCTGCGATTTGATACAGAGGTAGATGTTCAATCAACTTTGGAAATATAAATTTAAACATGAGTGCGAATGCAGATGCATTCAGTGCAACAATACATATGTAACCAAGCGTTAAAAACCAACCACAAATAAATGCGTGTGTTCTTCCTAAACTTACGAATGCATATGCAAACTCGCCGCCAGATACTGGAAAACTTTTAATTAAAAAGCCATAACTGACCGCAATAAGCATCATCAGTGCCGCTCCGATTAAAAAGCCAATGATCACACCGAGTGGCCCGCCGTCTTTCATCCAAACCGTTGGTTGTACAAAAGCGCCCCAACCAATCGAAGACCCTAACGCAATCGCCCAAACCCAACTTGGCTTTAATGTTTTCTTCAGTTTCGTACGTTCCTCCATGAATGATGCTCCTTTATTATTTTTCTATCTCTCTTTTATATCAAAGTGATCCAAAGATAGCAATTCCACAAAAGATAGTAAATGCTTGTTATTCACATCATATCGTGGCTTGAATTTATTAATTCATATAAAACCCAATTATTTGCTGCAATTCGTATCATTTTGATTATAAAAATAGCGAATGATTACTTATTCCCGGTTTGTCATAAAGTGAAACGGGAAATTTGCATTGTAAAGTTATGATTTACAGTATTTTTCCCGGTACAAGTTTCCATACATTGATTAGACAAACACTCTCTCATGTTTTATATTGAATAAAGAACAAACATTGCGGGAGGAAATAACATGAAGCAACCTCTATTTTTAAAACCAGTTTTCCAGGAACGCATTTGGGGTGGTACTGCCCTGAAGGATAATTTCGGATACGAGATCCCATCTGACCATACTGGCGAATGCTGGGCAATTTCCGGACATCCGAATGGACCTTCTATAGTGGAAAACGGAGCCTATGCTGGAAAATCATTAATCGAATTATGGGATCAACACCGGGAATTATTCGGTGATTATGATAGTAATGTCTTTCCTCTATTAACAAAAATACTCGATGCCAACACTGATTTATCTGTCCAAGTTCATCCCGATGACGTTTATGCCGCTGAGCATGAGAATGGAGAACTTGGTAAAACAGAATGCTGGTATATTATTGACTGCAAAGAGGGCGCCGAAATCATTTACGGACATCATGCGCAAACAAAAGAAGCATTTGCAAAAATGGTAGAGAACGGAGAATGGGATACATTGTTGCGCCGCGTCCCAATTAAGCCTGGTGACTTTTTCTACTTACCAAGCGGGATGATTCACGCGCTTTGCGAGGGCACACTTGTACTTGAAACACAGCAGAATTCGGATACAACTTACCGGGTGTATGATTATGATCGCACAGACCAGGATGGAAACAAGCGTGAACTACACCTAGAAAAAGCAATGGATGTGAGTACCATTCCACATCAAGAGGCACAAATCGATGCGAGTTATGCCTCCATTGAAGATGCAGAGATAACCACATTTGTAGAAGCAGAATACTTCTCCGTTCTAAAATTGGATATTGATGGTAAGGCCACCTTTCCAATGGAAAGAAATTTTATACTTATGAGTGTCATTGAAGGCGCAGGTTCACTTGCAACAGGTGAAGCGTCCTACCAACTTAAAAAGGGCGACCACTTTATTGTCCCACACGGATCAGCAGATTTACACTTTGCTGGTAGCCTTTGCCTAATTGTTTCCTATCCATAATAATTGAAAAGAGAACTTCACTTGGATGAAGTTCTCTTTTCGTTTTTCTCATGGTGGTGCTCGACTACTTCATATTATCGCCCATCTCCACCAGATGATGGCTATATAAAATAGATATGGCCTTCCCCAAATGGAAAAAACCATATCTATTTCATCACTTATTTTTCCCGTTTTCTTAATTCAATCCGACGTATTTTGCCTGATGATGTTTTTGGCAACTCATTAATAAATTCAATTTTCCTTGGATATTTATATGGTGCTGTATTTTGTTTAACATGATTTTGCAGTTCTTTTATTAAATTCGGATTCGATGCATCCACATGATCCTGCAGTACAATAAACGCTTTGACCACATTGCCGCGAATCTCATCTGGACTGGCAACAACAGCACATTCCTTTACTGTTTCATGTTTGGTTAATGCATCTTCCACCTCAAACGGGCCAATCGTATAACCAGAGCTAACAATAATATCGTCGTTTCGACCTTCAAACCAAAAATAGCCTTCCTCATCTAGGGATGCCTGATCGCCTGTCACATAAAAATTACCTCGCTGTGACTTTTTCGTCCGTTCAGGATCTTTGTAATATCCTTTAAACAAGGCCGGCGTATCCAGTGGAATAGCAATATCTCCTACTTCTCCCACTGCAACCGGTTGACCGTCTTCATCGATTAATTGTACGTCATTACCTGGTGTTGGTTTACCCATCGCCCCCGGTTTTACCTTCATTCCTTTTAAAAATCCGAGCAGCAACGTGTTTTCTGTTTGCCCAAAACCGTCTCGAACCGTTAGACCAAAATACTTTTCAAATTGATCGATGACTTGCCTGTTTAACGGTTCACCTGCAGATACCGCACTATGCAAAGCCGGTAGCTGATACGCTCCTAAATTGTCGACTTTCGCCATTAACCGGTATTCCGTTGGTGTACAGCAAAGCACATTGATTGAGCGATCCTGCAATAATTGCAAATATACCTTCGGATCAAATTTACCAGCATAGACAAATCCAGTTGCTCCTGATCCTAGCACAGAAAGAAATGGACTCCACACCCACTTTTGCCAGCCTGGAGCCGCTGTCGCCCAAACGGTATCCCCGTCACGAATGCTTAACCAATTTACTGGTGCAGTTTTCAGATGTGCATATCCCCATCCATGTGTGTGCATAACTGCTTTCGGATTACCCGTTGTTCCTGATGTATAAGGTAGAAATGCGATATCATCCCGACTTGTTTCAACCATGTCCAATTGATCAGAGGCAGTTGTCTTCAACTGATCGAGAGACTTCCAACCAGTACTTGCTATTTTTTCACCGACAGCAAATTTCTTTAATGTTTGCCACTGTTCAATACCATTAAATTGCTCAGTAAAGGTACCATAGCTCACAATACCACTTACTTCCCCGTGTGTGATTCGATATTGGAGATCTGTTGTTCGAAGCATCTCTGAACTAGGAATAAGAATAATCCCAGTTTTCAATGCTGCGATATACACTTCATACGTTTCAATCACGCGCGGCATCATGACCAACAGCTTGTCGCCTTTTTTTAGTCCGTTTTCTAGAAAAACATTACCGATCTGATTCGCATTTTCCATTAACTTTTTATAAGTAATACTTCGTTTATCACCTTGATCATTTTCCCAAAGCACCGCCATACGCTCTGGTTCTTTCGCGTATTTTTCTATTTCCATTGCAATATTATATTCTTCCGGAGCAATCAATTCTTGTCTATTCATTTCTATCATCCTCACCTTTAGTACTAGATACTAACTTCTAGTCATTATATCAGATGATGATCTTTTCGTCTCTTAAAACGTCAAAAAGTGTGTCCAAACAAAAAACGATCTTTCCCAACATATAAGTTGAAATAGATCGTTCTATCATTTACAGTACATCCACAAACCTTTTCGTAATGTCTTTTGGTCGTGTAATTGCGCCACCGACAACCGCGGAATAAGCACCAATTTCCATACATCGTTTAAACATTTCCGGCGTTTGCACATTCCCCTCGGCAATAACCGGGATGGATACTGAATCTAATACGTCTTTTAAAAACTGAAAATCGTTATCATATAATTTGTGTGCGGACGTGCCCACAGTATAGCCATGCAATGTCGTTGAAATACAATCGAATCCTAATTTTCCAGCCTCTATCGCATCTTCAAGCGTTGCGATATCAGCCATCAACTGAACGCCAGGTGCTTTTTCCTTCGCGTAATCAACCAGCTGTTTTAGTGAGATACCATTTGGTCTGGGCAAATCTGTTGCATCCATCGCAATCATTTCACAGTTACTTGCAATTAATTCGTCTATTTCTTTAAACGTTGCTGTAATATAAACCGGGCTACCCTCGTAATCCCGCTTCACAATACCGACAACAGGCAGATCCACTTCTTCTTTTATTTTTATAATATCAGCCTGCGAATTGGCGCGAATTCCTGCTGCTCCACCTTCTTTGGCTGCAAGTGCCATTTTTGACATGATAAATGAACTATGTAACGGTTCATCAGATAACGCCTGACAAGAAACGATTAACTTTCCTTTTACTGTATTTAGCATGGAAAAACCTCCTAGTTAAAATAATGTGATACTGCACCTAATAGTGCCGCATCATTACCTAATGCGGTACATCTCAGTTCGGTCTGACTGAAATTTTCCGGTAAAAAATCATCGATATATCTCGCTATTTTTCCCAGTAAAAAATCACCTTGTTGGGAAATACCGCCACCAATCAATAGCAACTTTGGATCCACAATAATAATGATTTGGGCTAGTCCTGCAGCGATATCTCTTGCCCACGCATCAATGATCCGATTGGACGCAGCCTCGTTTGCCTTCGCACTTGAAAACAGTTCAATCAGGTTAACCGATTTGCCATACTCTTGCTCTGCCCGCTCTTTTAATGCACTTGTAGAAGCACGTTGTTCATAAGTCGTTTGCGTTTGCTGATCATATAGTAAATAACCAACTTCTCCAGCTTTAGAACCTGTCCCCGTTACAAGTTGATTATGGAAATAGGCGCCACCAATCCCTGTTCCTAAGGTAATACAATAAACATCGGATTGATCTTTTGCCGCCCCCTGCCATTGCTCACCTAGTAAGGCAGCATTTACATCATTATTGACGGTCACTGGAATATTAAAAGTGGCTTCTAAATACTGTTTAAAATTCGTACCGTTGTAATTGGGAATTGTCGGTCCCGCATAAATAACTTCCCCTGAATCCGTATCTACTACACCTGCTGTACTGATGCCGATTCCTGACGGCTTACCTTCATCCGCTATTGTCCTTGTTACGATTTCATGTACGGTGCTTACAATCGCAGCCTGTTCGTTGTATGGGGTTGCGAGTTGATTTTTTGAAAAAAGTTGCCCATCCGTATTTACTTTTCCGTATTTGATAAATGTGCCACCAACATCAATTGCTAAATAATAAGTCATCGACCAGCCTCCTAACTTTTTATGTTTTGCATATGCTGGGTTAACAGTGCTTTCGCATGATCCTTTTCTCCAGCTGCAATTGCCCTCACAATAGCCGCGTGTTCAGCAGTCACCTGTTGATACTCCGCAACTGTTAGATCAATGTCGGGTGAAGCGAAAAAGTACTCCGTTACGACATGGGACATTTGGATAAACAAACTATTTCCTGTCGCTTTCAGAAGCGCAACATGAAAAGTCATATCTGCATCCCGGTAAGCTTCCGGCGTCTCTGCCTTCTCCCCTTTTTTAATCGCTGATCTAAGAACTGCAAGATTTTCTTCTCTATTATCTTTACCCATTTCATCAATTGCCGCCGTTTCAAAGATGAGACGTAGAGATTGAATTTCCGCGATGTCACCACCATTGATTTTCCATAGAAAAAAGAAATTCTCCAATAAGTGGCTCATATTCGTCTTATTTAGAAACGCACCCTGCCCTTGTCTCGTGCGGATCACACCGGTATTTTCCAAATAGCTCAATGCTTCTCTGATAACCGAACGACTTACACCATACATCTCGGTTAGCTTTCGCTCAGTTGGGAATTTATCCCCCGCCTTTAACCCTTGATCGATAATATATTGCTTGATTTCCTGTATGACGATGTTTTTCAATGAACTTCTTTCCTCGTTATTGATCGCTTCCACTAGTCATTCCTCCCCTCCTGGTTAATCCACATGAATATGGGTTTAAAATGTGTGGTCATTGTATCCTGGGCGGTCACTAAATCCTTGTTTATTAATGCCTCAATAATGTTTTGATGCTCCTTGGCTGATGCTAATAACCCTTGTTCATCTGTCGTTAAATCAATGTTTGTTAATGAAAAATATTGATTAATAATCGTACTGAGATTAAAAAAGGCTTCATTGTTTGCTTCCTTTATCAATTGTCTATGGAAATCAGCATCTACCGTTTTCATATCTGTATCTGTGTAAATACCCGCTTCATACTTCTTATTCAGCTTGGTAAGTCGATCAGCGTCAACGTCAATATTATTTTCAATGATTAAACGTAATGCACCGAGCTCTAATATCTTTCGGATTTCTAGTAATTCCTTTACTTTCAATCCATACGTTTCGAAGTGATGGGTTAAAATATTACGGATTCCTTCTACTTGCGCGTTTGCAATATACATGCCTCCACCTGGCTTGATTGTTAGTATACCTACAGATTGCAGCGAAATAATTGCCTCCCTGACAACAGTTCTGCTTACATTTAATTTTTCAGTCAGTTCCTTTTCGGTTAAGAACTTGTCACCTGGCTGCATCTTATTTTCAGAAATATATGCCTTGATTCTATCCATCACAATATCTACTAATGAGGATTTCTGAAGTTTCATCTGATTACCTCACTTTTTATTCTATTCTATCATAAAGAAGACTTGGTTCAGATAGAACTTTTATTCCATCTGAACCCTAGTCGCACTTATTTCGAAGCTTGGCGGCACTTATACCTGCCTTTTAAGGCGGGTATATTAGTAACGCCGCGAAGATAATCTTGGAAAGCCTTTTCAATAAACCGGTTGACATTCTAGTTAAATCGAAATAGAATAGAGTTATATAAAATTGGTCTGACAATATTATAACCTGTTTATATTACATTTTCAATCATACAAGGAGGAAATAATCATGAAAGAACTATATTCTGCTCTACTGATACCATTCGATGAAAAAGGTCAAGTAATTGAAAGCGATTTACGCGAAGTTATCCGTCATAACCTGGACCACAATAAGGTGGATGGGCTATATGTTAACGGAAGTTCCGGTGAAAACTTTTTATTATCAACCGATCAAAAGAAACAAATTTTTAAAATCACTGCTGAGGAAACGAACAAAAAAGCAAAACTGATTGCACAAGTTGGTTCACTTAATTTAGATGAAGCTATTGAACTTGGACAATATGCAACGGAACTTGGTTATGATAGTTTATCTGCTGTCACACCGTTCTATTACAAATTTACTTTTGAAGAAATTAAGAATTACTATGAAACAATCATTGATGCAACAGGAAATAACATGATTATCTATTCTATACCAGCATTGACAGGTGTAGATATGACGATGGCACAATTTGATGAACTGTTTGCCAATGAAAAAATTATCGGTGTAAAATATACAGCTGCTGATTTCTTTTTACTTGAGCGTCTTAGAAACAGATATCCGGACAAATTAATTTATTCCGGTTTTGATGAAATGCTCATTCAAGCTGCGGTTTCCGGTGTCGATGGTGCAATTGGCAGCACATACAACGTGAACGGTAAACGAGCAAGGGAGATTTTTAACCTTGTAGAAGAAAATAAAATCAAAGAAGCGTACGAGGTACAGCATGTTACGAACGATTTAATTGAACAGGTGCTTGATCTTGGATTATATCCAGCATTAAAAGAAATTTTAAATACAAAAGGGATCAATGCTGGTACAGTTAAAAAGCCAATGCGCGGTTTTGATCCAAGCAAAAAAGAAGCAGTCAAACAATTGGTAGATCAATTCCAATTATAATATTGGCTCACATGACAGAAATGAAACTACTCACCAGGAGGATCATTCCCCCTGGTGGATCTACGGTTTCACTCCTTCTATTATAGCGCGTAAGAAAGCGCTTCAAACGCTAGGTTCTTTAATTATATGGATTCAGGGGGGATTTACATGGATAAAATAGGATTTGGTGCAATAAACTGGGTTGTGTTAGTTGTTTATCTTATCGCCATGTTAGGCGTTGGAATCTATTTCACAAAGAGAGCCGGTAAAAATACAGACGCTTTCTTTACTGCAGGCGGTAAAATTCCTGCCTGGGCAGCAGGCTTTAGTATCTACGCAACAACATTAAGTGCGATTACATTTATGTCCACTCCGGAACAAGCATTTCTATCGGATTGGTCTTATGCGGCAGGTAACCTTGCTATATTTGCAATCATACCTGTATTAATCTACTTTTATATTCCGTTCTTTAGAAAGTTAAATGTAACGACAGCATACGAATATTTAGAGGAACGTTTTGGTGTTTCACTTCGTGTGATCGGTAGTTTATTATTTGTTTTATTCCACATTGGGCGTATAGCCATTGTTGTCTATCTACCAACACTAGCCATTACATCTGTAACGGCTATTAATCCATATGTAATCGCTATCGCCATTGGTGTGCTATGTATTATCTATACCTTCTTAGGTGGTATGGAAGGTGTCATTTGGAGTGATGTAATTCAAGGGATCATTCTGATAGGTGGTGCATTACTTGTTGTTGTACTTGGGATATTTGCGATTAATGGCGGATTCTCAACTGTAATCAGTGATGCACTCAGCGACGACAAACTGATCACAACCGGTAATTTCAAATTTGGATCAGCAGCTGCGGCAATTCCAATCATCTTTATCGGGTCTATTTTTAATAACTTGCATCAATATACGGCCAGTCAAGATGTTGTTCAACGTTACCAAACAACCAGTTCAGTAAAGGAAACAAATAAATCATTATGGACGAATGGTATTTTAGCACTGATCACCATCCCCATTTTTTACGGTATGGGTACCGTGCTTTATAGTTACTATGGCAATGTTGAAGCATTGCCCGATGGTTTTAACACATCAGCTATAGTACCATATTTCATTGTTACCAGTTTGCCAGCAGGTGTTGCCGGTTTACTTATTGCAGCAATCTTTGCAGCAGCTCAATCAACGATTTCGTCGAGTTTAAATAGTATTTCTGCCTGTATCATTACAGACTTTAAACAACGTTTTTCCAAAGAAAAAACAGGTGAGAATGATGTTTGGCTTGCAAGATTGGTAATCATTATTGCTGGTGTGCTAAGCATGATTGCAGCGATTTACCTCATTTCAACCAATCAGGATGAAACGTGGAATCTATTCTTGGCAATCACAGGGTTATTCGGTGTTCCAATTGCAGGGATCTTTGCACTTGGTATTTTCACCAAACGTGCCAACGCGCCAGGTGTATTAATCGGGTTAATTTTAAGTGCAATTACTTCTTATTTTGTACAACAAACTGCTTTGACACCATTTGCAGTTAGTATTATGTCATTCTTTTCATCCTTTATATTCGGTTATATAGTAAGTTTATTCTTCCAAAAATACAATAAAAACACGAATGGACTTACAATTTATAGCAAGAATGAAATGTACGTAAAAACACAAGCAAAGCCACAAGAAAAAGCACAATGAAGCAAATATAGCTGATGATAGGTTGTCATTTTTACGGTTTAAAAGAATGCGTGTTTTATAATATAACAACGAGAAACGGGAGTCTCAGTTAATGAGAACTCCCGCTTTTTTCATCTATGTTATTTTTGCAAAGCATTACCTGTTCGCAAAAAATTCCTCAGCTTTATCCAGGAAGACTTCCTGATCAGGTGTTAAATCATATTCTTCCACAATTGCATCTACAGGACACACTGCTACACATGCACCACAGTCGATACATATATCGGGATCAATATAGAACTGATCTTTCCCTTCTTCAATACAATCCACGGGACATACGCTAACACATTCTGCTGACTTCTCTGGTCCACATGGGTCCAATATTACAAAAGCCATCTATCATCTACCTCCTTACTCCATAGACTTTTCCACACTTCTACGATACATCTTCACTAGCATTATGTAAAGGGTTTGGGCATGTTTCATCGTTAACTCAAGCGGGAATATATATTATATCACTTAGTAGAGGAGAATGGATATATGAAGAAATATAGCGTTGCACCAAATAAGGATACAACCGCTTGGATGGTAAAGCTAGAAGATGTTGCGCCAACAGATTCTTTTCAGGCAAAAGATGACGCAATCGCAGAAGCTGAAAAAATGGCAAAGGAAAACAGTCCCAGTAAAGTGATGGTTCTTGATAAAAATCACGAAATTATAGAAACAAAAACATATTAAAGCTTTTGAAGCAGTTGTAAATCTAAATTAAATCGTCGAAAGTAAAGATGCAAAGTTATGAATTTCCTTCATAGCCTTGCATCTTTTTTACTTATGTTCATACTTTCTGTTGTCCCACGTCCCGCAGAAATCGCTTTGTTCGTTCTTCTTTTGGATGATTGAATATAGCATCTGAACTTCCTTCTTCCACAATAACTCCATCATCCATCAGTATCACCCTATCAGCAACATCTCTAGCAAAAGTCATTTCATGCGTGACGACAATCATCGTCATACCTTCTTTAGCCAGATCTTTCATCACTTGAAGTACTTCACGAACAAGCTCAGGATCCAGTGCAGATGTTGGTTCGTCATACAGCATTACCATTGGTTCCATAGAAAGTGCCCGAGCAATTGCGACGCGTTGTTGTTGTCCACCGGAAAGCTGAACAGGATAATGGTCCATTCTGTCAGCTAATCCTACTTTTTCCAATAATGCTACACCATTCCTTTTAGCTATATCACGACGAACCTTTTTAATAACAATAGGACCTTCCATCACATTTTCAAGCGCCGTTTTATGGGGAAATAAATTAAATTGCTGAAATACAAAACCAGTATTTTGCCGCAATGCTCTCAGCGATTTTTTTCTTTGCTTATTTAACGGCTCACCAGCTCTCACCTCGTGTTCTCCAAGTTTAACTACGCCGCCATCAGGTTCCTCTAAAAAAGTCACACAGCGCAGCAAAGTTGATTTTCCTGAACCACTGGGTCCCATAATAACGACAACTTCACTTTTATTTATCGTTAAATTAATATCACTTAGTACTTCATTTTCACCGAAACTTTTTTTAATGTTTTGAAGCTTAATTACTTCCACTATTTCCCCCCTCCCTTTTGAAAAATTACGAGATAAGATGCCTTGATGTCCGTTTTTCAAAACGATCTAGAAGCACAGTGAAAAATGTAATAACAATCCAATAAAGCACTGCTGCTACTAGATAAATAGTCAATGGCTCAAATGTTTTAGCAATGATCAATGTGGACATCTGCAATAATTCGGTGACTGTAATAACGGAAACTAATGACGTATCCTTGATTAAAATGATATACGTATTTGATAAGGTTGGAATAGCAATTCTAATACTTTGTGGCAAAATGATCCTCCTCATCGCTTCACCATATGTCATCCCCATCGATACAGCTGCTTCCGTTTGTCCTTTATCCACAGCTAAAATGGCTGCTCGAAAGGATTCAGACAAGTAAGCGCCTGCATTTAAACTCAAAGCTAAAATACCTGATGGTATCGGATCTAATTCAATGTTAATTTGGGGTAAACCATAATAGATCACAAATAGTTGTACTAACAGGGGAGTGCCACGAAACATTGATACATAAACTGTTCCGATGAATTTGAGCAACTTCAATTTTCCTATTCTCGCCAATGCAGTGAAAAAGCCCAGGATTAATGCGATTACAATGGAAACCACAGCCAATAAAATAGTAATAACTGTAGCTTTTAATAAGGGTGGCAGTGCTTCAATTATTATCGAGACATCCATATCGTTTCTCCCCCAAATGTTTTATGCTAGATCACATGCGTATTAATCTGACTTGCTGCAACTACTCCACTTGTTCATTAAAATTTATCTCTATTCCTCTATGATCCAAATCTTTTATAAAGGCATTAAACCGTTGTCCCACCATAATACGCTCAATTGGAACGACTCCTGTTTTCGGAATTTTATGTTTTGAAATCCAAACCGCCATTAATACGGCTGGAACAGCTGTCATTTTAGCCATCGAAGTTATTTCCCGATCATGATCATAGAAATCTATACTTTCCCATGTGTAAGTAACCTTTTTTTTATTCTTTTTTCCCTTTACTGTAACCCGTACAACTGTAATATCTTCGTTAGATTTACCACGCATTTTCGGCTCCAGTATTTTCTCAGAGAATTTTTTCGGACTAATTTCGACGCCATCGAAATCTATCAGATCGTCATCTAAAAATCCTAATTCTGAGAGCATGGACATTTTACTCCAATGGCCTGCGTAGCGTACTGTTTTTTCATATATTTTTTTTACTTTATCTTTCAATGTATAGGCAACACTATGTGCATCCGTTATAACCGCCTCACACTCGCCAACAGGATCCGGAAATGCCATCTTCTCTAATCCCGATAAAGGAGGTAAAGTAACAATTTTCCCATTTTCAGCTGCTAAAGCAGGGCGTGTATAAAGCCCCATCACACTTTCTAAGCGAAATACCACTTGGTACCACAAAGGAGGTAAGGGCTTACTTGGTATGCCGCCACAGACCATAACAGCTTCATCTGCTTCATCCAACAGCTCTATTCCTTGTGCTGCTAATAAATTGGTTAGCCCTGGAGCGACACCAGCGCCAGGGACAATAATAATACCAGCATCTTTTGCCTTTTTATCTAATGTCATTTTTTCCTCATATTCAGAACCAACCAAATCCACCAGATGGCATTTAGCAGCAATCGCGGCATTTGTTGCGGCTAAACTTAAAGCATGTGGTAAACAAGCAATGGCTACATCCGCGTCTTTTATCACTTCAAATATTTCCTCTTCGGTTTGTAAATTTGCACATTTTCCAACTACCTTGGGATTGGCGATCGTTTCCAGACATTTATCCACGTTCTTAGACATCCCATCTACTGCCGATATTTGATCAATGCTGGAAGATGATACAAGTTCTCTAACAACCGTTGTACCAATCATCCCTATTCCTAACACGACTACATGCACCATATATGAAACCTCCTCCTTAAAGTACGTGTTCAAGATGTGTCATTATTACCGGACTTTTTGAACAGCCTCTTAAAGTAAATAATATGCCAACCGTCATTATTTTATTAACGGCTCGGAATCAAACCATCTTTTATAAATTTCTTCGTATGTTCCATCTTCCTTCATGCTAGTAAGTTCTTTATTTAGTTTCTCTACCAAATCATCGCTATCTTTTTTTACCGCCATACCAATTTCATCTTTATTTAAAATATCACTTACTATTTTTATAGGAAGCCCTTCCTCTTTTATGTTATAACTCATCAATAATTGATCATTTATAATTACATCTAGTCTGTCATTCGTTAGATCTTGAATATAGTCCGTTACAGCCTTATAAAGAATGACATCCGCACCATCAACACTATTGGCTACTTCTTCAAAAGTTGTTCCACCACCCACACCAACCTTTTTATCTTTTATATCATCTAAAACAGCTATATCATCCCTATCTTCCCGCGTAATTAAAACAGAACCTGTTACAACATAAGGTTCCGTAAAATCAACACTTTTCTTTCTTTCCTCTGTTACCGTCATCTGCCCAATAATCACATCAAATTTATTTGCTTTTATCCCACCAATGAGACTATCCCACTTGGTTGCAACAAATTTAGTCTCAACACCTATTCTTTCCGCTAATTCATTAGCAATATCAACATCAAAACCAGTGTATTCATCATTATCATCTATAAAATTAAATGGTGGATAGGTTCCTTCAAATCCAACCCGAAGCTCTCCTGATTCTTTTATCTTAGTTAAGGAATTTCCTTTATCACTGCCACTAGCTTTATTATCCCCACAGGCGGAAACTGCGATTAACAGAAGCAAGATTGTACCAACTTGAAAAAGACGTTTCATGTTTATCCCCCTCATTTTATGATGACGTTCCCAGTGCATTTTTCAATATCTTCTTTTCTCACAGTATGCTGTACGATTCAATTATACGCCTGAATTTTGGTAATAGTTTATAAATTAAAAATATAAAGCAAACAAACATATGATGGAAGATAATAAAAAACATAAGAAAATAAAAACAGCATGGAATTTTTCCATGCTGCAGTTATATTAGAACAATTTTATTCTTTCACACCAATAACACGTAACCGTTTATAATCGGCTATCCATGTTCCATCTCTATAGAGTTTTCCTTTTAGATGATGCAGAACCTCAGTGATGATTGATTCCTTCACATCATCAGCTACATCTGTAAAAATCGTTTTTCCAAACATCTCGATCCAATTCCTTAACCCATCTTCCCCTTGTAAAGGCGTTGGACGATCAAAATGTTGTGCAAATAGAACACGGAACCCGGCTTTTTCCATTAAGGGAGTGTATTCGCCAACACTTGGAAAGTACCAGGGAAATTGTGCTTCACGGTATGCAACATCGTGTCTTTTAAGCTGATAGATGATTTCATCGGTAATATGCTGTACATTTCCATACCCGCCGAATTCTGCAACAAATCTACCTTCAGCTTTTAGACTTTGATGAATACCTCTTAATACTTGCTCAGGCTCTTTTATCCAATGAAGTGTCGCATTTGAGAATACAGCATCAAATTCATTTCTATAATGGAGATGTAGCGCATCTTCAACGGAAAAATCAATCATCGGATATTTCTGTTTTGCTTCAGCTATCATGTTTGCCGACTGATCAACACCCGTAACAATAGCATTTAGTTCATGTATTCTTTGGGTTAGATCACCGGTACCACAGCCTAGATCGAGTACCCGTTCTTCTGCATTTGGTGCTAGCAATTCAACTAAATCATTTCCATATTGAGAAACAAAGCTATGTTTATTATCATATAAACTTGCATTCCATTGATCCGTTGACATGATATCCCCCCTTGTATTGAATTATTGCATCTTACGGACTCTACTTGCTTATACTTTTTCATCCATGTAACAGGAACGCACTAAATGAAGCCGTGAAAAGGAACCAAATGTTATTTGTTCTAATTTCACCTGTTTTGGGAAAAGTGTTTTTATAATTGCCTGGTCACTTAATCCCAATTGGTGCAGACGGATTACTTCATTTTTTAAGCCTTTTAAATAATCCAGTTTATAATCCATCATTTGTTTTCCGGTGGTAATAACGCCCTCATGTGCACAAAATATCGTTTGGTAATCCAATTGCTGCAATTTTTCAATCGATTCGATATAAGCATTCATTGATTCTTCCTTCAAAAATACCTTCGGATATGGCGTTATATACAAATCGCCCGTAAAGAGCCAGCCTTGATTGGGTTCAAACAGACTCACATGATCATCTGTATGTCCGGGTGTTTCTATCGGATAAAATTCATACTTCCCTGTTTGAATAACTTGTGGATATACCGAGGCTTGAAACGCATCACGGGGACCGGAGAATAACTTGCGGTACCATGGGAGTTGAGCCCGCTTGTTTACCAATTCTATTGTCTTTTCATGACCAAAAATAGTTGCATCGGTATGTTCAGCTAACCATGACGCCATCCCTGCATGGTCCTCATGATGATGCGTCAGTGCAATTTGTTCAATATCCCATGATTTAAAAATCGGGATTAAACCTCTCTTACGTATGCTTGGACCGGTGTCAACAAGCAAACCATCCATAAAATATAAATAAATGTCCATCACACGAAACAGAGGATTGACCGACATTTTTACGACTTCTATATCTCCATGTTTACTAATTTTCATCTTTACACTTCCTACTAAGTCATGAATAAATCCTTCCTTCATTAAACATGATTATTAGACAAATTACTAGTTTTTTTAAATAATGGTTTCATCTTATACGAAACCGCCTGAATGAAGGTTATTCAATTCAGACGGTTATCATTTATTATATATTAACATTATTGGTATTTCCAAGGATTTATCGGGGGCAGCTTACTCATAAATAGCCGGATCTTTTCCGCTTCTATCATTCCTATTTAATTGATTAATGCTTTCCATATCTTCATCTGTTAAACTGAAATCGAAAATATCCGCGTTTTCGATAATCCGCTCTTTTGTTATTGATTTAGGTATCGTTATGACTTGGCTCTGCAAATCCCAGCGCAGAATGACCTGTGCTGCTGATTTTTGATACTGCTTGGCAATTTTCAGTATAGTCGGCTCCTCTAAAAGCCTACCCCGTTTAAGAGGGGACCACGCTTCTAATTGAATATTTTCCTGTTTGCAAAGGTTCCGTAGTTCTACCTGAGTGAGATGTGGGTGAAATTCCACCTGATTGATAACCGGTTTTATATTGCAATCTGCCAAAAGATCCTGTAGCTGATTGACATTAAAATTACTCACTCCGATTGCTCGAACCCTGCCATCTGTATATAGCTTTTCCAGTGCTCTCCATGTCTCTTTATACGTGTCTTTTATCGGCCAATGAATCAAATAAAGATCCAAGTATTCCAAATCTAACTTTTTCAGACTTCTTTCAAAAGCCTGTAATGTACTCTCATACCCTTGCTCATCGTTCCATACTTTTGACGTGACAAAAATATCTTCTCTAGCAATATCAGATTCCTTAATCGCCTGTCCTACACCAATTTCATTGTCATAAAAAGAAGCTGTATCAATACTCCTATAGCCATGATTAATCGCTGTTTTGACCGATTCCACAACGGTCTTTCCATCGTCTACCTTATATACACCTAAACCAAATATCGGCATCTTGATGCCATTATGTAATGTAACCGTATCTTGCAAGCTGTTTATCAACGTCATTTTCCCCTTTCATTTACTACTGATTTGTAGCTATTATAACATCTGATATTATGAATGGGCGTATGATATGATTTTAGGGAAAATACCAAAGACGGTCATACCCAGTCCAGAAATTTCCCCAATAAAGGAAAAGCTTGCGCAGATTAAAACACATTTCTGCGCAAGCTTTACCCATCATTAAAATGGTAAAACAAAACAATCATAATTCTATCTCTTTACGTTTACTAGAAGCTGGTATTTTTAATTCCTCCCGATATTTTGCTACAGTCCTTCTGGAGATTGTGATCCCTTTCTTCGTTTTAAAATAATCAGCTATTTTCTGATCGGAAAATGGTTTGTACTTATTCTCCTGCTTGACAACATCTTTTAATAAAAGTTTCACTTTTGTCTGTGACATCGAATTGCCATCCGCTGTGTTTAATTTAGACGTGAAGAAGATTCGAAAGTCAAACGATCCTTTTGATGTTTGGATCACTTTATTCATGGTCGCTCGGCTTACTGTCGATTCATGCATATCAATTTCGTCAGCAATTTCCCTCAAAGTAAGTGGCTTTAATGCGGAGAACCCATCTGTAAAGAACCCCTGCTGCTTTTGAATCACCGCATGCGTGATTTTTAAAATGGTATTTCTTCGTTGTTCAATACTACTAAGCAGCCATTGGTAACTTTTATATTTGTCATGTACATATTCGTAAGCATCCGTTTTTTTATCAACTAGACCGAAATATTGCTGATTATAACGAATTTCTGGTACATATCCATCATTCAAAGATACTTCAAACACGCCATCAATATGCTCTATAATAATATCTGGATTTAAATATTCAGTTTTATCATTTGAAAGCATCGTACACGGTTTTGGATCCAGTGTTTGAATCATATCAAAAGCCATTTTCACTTCTTGTAATGTTGCCTGAAGGCTGTTTGCGATTTCATGCCATTTTTTATTTGCTAAGTTGTTTAATTGTTCTTTGATGATCGATTGCACGATCTGTTCATCAGGATAATGATATTCCGCCTGTAATAATAAACATTCCTGCAAATTTCGGGCACCGACACCAATTGGTTCCAGCTGCTGAAGCAGTTTTATTTTATCTAATACCTCTTCTTCTCCCAATCCTAGTTGGGAAGATATTTCGGAAATGGTTAAAGGCAGAAAGCCATTTTCATCTAAACTTAAAATCAAATAATGGAGAATTTGTTGATCTCCTTCACTCAAGTTCATCCATTGAGATTGTTTAATCAGATTTTGCCGCATATTCTCCCCGTCGTTGGCAATAAACTCAAACGGATCTGGAGTAGCATCGCCCGATTTCACTGTCTTTCTGGCTGCCCCACTACTGTATGAATAACTATCTTCCTTTTCCACTAATTCAATTAATGGATTTTCCAGTTCCTGCTCTTTTATAAATTGATACAATTCATACGTTGTATACTGTAATAAAGAAATGGCTTGCCTTAGCTCCGTTGTCATCACAAGGTTCATCGTTTGTTTTTGTTGAAGTAACATTTCCATTGTATTTCCCCCCAAGCTTCCTAAACCAATTGTATGCGCTTTCATTCTATTATAATATAAAACTGGAAAAAAATCGAGGGGAAGAATGAATCCGCCCGCTCTATTTATCCCTTTCCTACAAAACTTTCTCTATTAGCTCCAAGTGAAAATCTCCGACCTCATTCTCCGCATACAAATCCGTTATCGAAGTTGAATAATTATGAATCGTAGCATGGAACGTTAGGTTTTCCTCAGGCACCTTTACTTCAAAATCATTCTTGTACAGTAGCACAGTGATATCATGGTACATACTGCTACTCACTTTAAAATCGAATATTATTTTTTGCAATTGTTTCTTCGTTCCTTCATCCGTAACAGTTGTATGATAAAAATTTATTGTATCGATTGACGCTTCATTTAACACCACTTTTAATCCCACTTTATTTCCACCCTTCGTTTCAGTTAACTATACAAATACCTTATCATGACCGGCTATCTGTACCAAGTTTCCTGTTCCTAAACGAACAAGAAACCACAATTACTTAGTTGTGGTTTCTTCATTCTTATACCCCTCGCTTATTCCCCCATAAATAGGTATGTAGTTGGGGGAGTACACGAACATCCTTCAATTCATTACTTTCCATTACCTTGTCAATAAGTTTCTCATAATTTCGCAGCATCTGGTCCAGTAATTCTTTATCATCCGCTATCTCTAGATCATTATTGCCAACCTGAAGAAATAATTCTACATCAGGATACCTTTGATGTATTGCGATTGCATAATCCAAATCATCCTGATCAAAGATAACAACCTTTAAGCTGAAGGATCCATTTTGTTCCTGCCGCAATGTATCGATAATCTGATCAAGCTTTGCATAATCTGTACGCATTCCAGAGCTCGGTGGCTTTGGTGATAGGGTCAGCTCATCAATGCTTCTAAACCAAGGTTGCCACCTACTTCCCTGCGTTTCCAAGGCTACCTTTATATCCGCTTGGTGTAACAGCTCAATCAGACCATCTAAATGAGCAAGTAAACCGGGATTACCACCGGATAAGGTGACATGACCAAAGCGATCTCCGCCTTTTTCCTTTAATGCATCCCAAATCTCTTCTGGCGCCATGAGCTGAATATTGTTTTTTTCTGAACCATCCCACGTAAATTTCGAATCGCACCAGGAACAAGAATAGTCACATCCAGCTGTACGAACAAACATCGTCTTCTTACCGATTACCATCCCTTCTCCTTGAATGGTCGGTCCAAATACTTCAAGCACAGGTATCTTCATGATTTATCCACCTTTCTTGGACGATAAATACAGTAACTTGTCGGCGTTTCACGTAAAAATATTTGCAGACATACGGGCTGATTTTCCAATGTATTTAAATAGTCCTGGATAATCTCATAAGTCGTACGCGCGACCACTTCAGTCGTTGGAAAGTAATTAGAATCTGCATCAGAAAATGCTGGATCTTCATTCAACACGCCATGATCAAAACGCTGATGAATCAAATCTTTAATGGTTTTAAAATCGACCAGAAACCCGGTATCATTCAAATCATCACCTACAATGGTGATATTTGCAAAATATGTGTGTCCGTGCGTCTCTTTACATTTCCCAGCATCTTCATGAGCAATATAGTGCGCCGCTGCAAAGTGAAAGTCTTTATTTAATTCAAAGGTAAAGTCATGGGGTGCAACCGGATAAATTTGTTGCATCATATGATTTCACCTGCTTCTCTTCTTTGTTCATATTGTTCTAATCCATTATTTCGTAACTGACAGGATGGACATTCTCCACAGCCACTTCCTTTTACGCCATTATAACAAGTGAGTGTGCGCTCTTTTACAAACTCAAAGGCGTCTAACTGATCGCTAAGTTCCCAAACTTGCGATTTATCCAGCCACATCAACGGTGTATGTATGACAAACGTATCATCCATTGATAAATTCAAGGTGACATTTAATGATTTCATAAATACATCTCGACAGTCCGGATAACCGCTAAAATCTGTCTCACTGACCCCGGTGATCAAATTTGCTGCACCAATTTGTTTTGCTAGCACACCTGCAAATGATAGAAATAATAGATTCCTTCCTGGTACAAAGGTTGAAGGCATTCCTTCTGCATCCTCTGTGATCTCCATATCATTCCTGGTCAGCGCGTTCGGTGCTAATTGATTTAATAATGACATATCCAGTTCATGGTGCGGTACTCCAAGTGTTTGGCATATCTCCTTGGCACAATCCAATTCAGCAATGTGCCGCTGCCCATATTGAAATGTAACAGCTTCTACTTCCTCAAATTGCTCCAAAGCCCAAAACAAACAGGTGGTACTATCCTGCCCACCACTAAAGACAACAACTGCTTTCTTATTCACTTTCATTTCCCCTCTCTCTTTATCAAAAAGAAAGGCCTTCCATCAAAAAAGACAACACAAAAAGAGTGTTGTCGACTCCTTAGTTTTTTAACGAGGGATGGAATTTCGAACCTCTCCTGCAAATACGCAGATTTCTATTTTGATTATATATTTACCTTAACATACATTTACTGATGGGGCGATTGTTGTTTGTACTTTTTTAGTTTTCATAAAAAAAGAGGAGAACGAACATAGATAAAGCATCCCAATCAGAACATACCTCCCCTCCTTTTTAAAGGCGCACACAGAAAATTAGTTTACTATTTTCACAAAAACTTCTCACGCATGCAAATTTTCCGCCGTGGCTGAGCAATACATCATCTGAACGAGCTTGGCATCCTTTTCAATTACTGGTTATGCTTCAGATAGTTCGTCTTGTATTTATCAAACAACCCCATTTTTTATAAAACTTGTTCTTAAAATGATGATGCTCTTCGTCCGTTATTACCCGGGAAATAATTGTCGAAGATTGTTTTTATTTGATGAAGCGCTCCGCAAACTTCTCTTTAATTATTAGTGAAACTTTGGATGGTTATTTTAGTATACATTCGATTATGTTCCGTCATCACTTTGATTAACGCTTCATGTCAATTGTATGTACTGTTTTCCTGGATTATTTTTGTGTCAATAATTCTATCACTTCCCTCGACTTTTGATGTGTATTAATAGTAGATTCGATTTGTTTATTTTTAATACATGTTATAAATTCCTCTAGCTCATAAAACATGGTATCAAATTTATGGTTCACACCAATCATCTCCGTTTCCCCATTTCTATATTTAATGACAACATTTTTCGGATCACTGATTTTATCGATTTCGATAACACCTTTTTCCCCTTGTATTTCACTTGGTAAATAGGAATCGGTGATTTTTGAATACATCATAACGGCTTCAAATGCATCATATTTCAAATACATACTACCCTGTCCATCAGCACCTGTTGATAGTAAATAATGATTTTGTTGAACAGATTTTGGCGCACCGACTAAATGAATTAATGGGGAGATGCAATAGACCCCCATGTCCATTTTTGCACCATTCCCTAATTCCGGCTTAAAGACATTTTCAATAAACCCGGCTTGATAGTTATCATATGCTGATGCATGGCGACTAAACTGAAATACAATTCGCCTTAGTGGGCCAATCTTATCCATGTTCTTTTTCAGATTAAGGAATGTCGGTGTTACTGTTGATTTCATAGCTTCCATATAGGTTGTTTGGTAATTCTGTGATGCTTCAATCACCTCATCTATCTCCCTTACAGACGTTACAGCTGGTTTTTCACAAAGGACATGGATACCGTATTTCATTGCCAAGATACTCTGTTTCGCATGTAATGCATTTGGTGATGCGATATAAACAGCCTCGATATCCCCACTTTTAAACATTTTTTCCATATTTGTATATACATTTTGAACATGATATTTCTCGGCAAAAGATTGACCTTTGCTAGTTGTTCTTGAATAGATCGCCCCAATAGTAAAATCAGGGTGTTGTTTTGCTGCTTTTATAAACCGATCCGTGATCCAATTCGTTCCTATGATTCCAAAATTCATTGACGATTCCCTCCATTTCATTACTGAATCCTATTATTTTTAATTATACATGATAAAGGCCACTAAAGGTGGTGGTTTTAGTCTTTGTTCCCTGCTTGTACGGCTTATAAAAAATAGCCATAATTACTATTGTTTATTCAAATAACTAATTTTTCCAAATGCTATTGCTTATACACAATGCAAATGGTTTAATTTATGTAGTTGGAATGTTAAGTACCTCAAT
Source organism: Virgibacillus halotolerans (assembly GCF_016908515.1). GTDB lineage: Bacteria > Bacillota > Bacilli > Bacillales > Amphibacillaceae > Virgibacillus_M > Virgibacillus_M halotolerans. Next base: position 473,905 of record NZ_JAFBEA010000002.1, on the reverse strand, counting down.
TTTGAAAGCGTATCCAAAATGATAGAAGAAGGAGATTTGTAAATATGGAACAACGCGAACAGTTAGGAAAAACATTAAAGCCGCATTGGGTTTGGGCAATTGCTTTTGGATCGGCAGTTGGTTGGGGAGCATTTGTTTTACCGGTGGATTGGATGTCAATGGCTGGTCCATTAGGAGTCATTATTGGATTTTGTATTGGCGCAGTTTTGATGATCATTATCGGTGTAAGCTACGGTTTTCTTGTTAAGAAATTACCTGTGTCCGGTGGAGAATTTGCATATGCTTATTATGGTTTAGGTAGATACCATGCATTTTTCTGTGGTTGGTTCTTAACACTTGGCTATATGTCGATTGTAGCACTTAATGCATCAGCAATAGCGCTCCTAGGTAAATTTGTTTTACCTTCTGTTATTGAACAGGGATTTATGTATAATATTGCTGGATGGGAGGTTTATGCTGGAGAAGTTGTCATTGCTATTATCTCCTTAATTATCTTTGCGCTCATCAACATACGTGGATCAGATTTATCAGGTTTTTCCCAATTTGTCTTTTGTGTAGCATTACTTGCAGGATTAATTTTATTAACGATTGGTATGATCTTACATCCATCTAGTTCATTTACAAACTTACAGCCTGTTTTCAAGCCAGGTGTAGGTGCGATTTCTTCTATTATTGCCATCGTTGCTATTGCGCCATGGGCATATATTGGTTTTAGTAATATACCACAGGTGGCTGAAGAATTTGACTTTTCACCTAAAAAATCTTTTAAATTAATTGTGATCGCTCTACTTTGTGCGTGCTTTGCCTATTGTATCGCTGTTCTTGCTACCGGTGTAGGTCAATCATGGACAAACGCAGTGAATGCCGGTTCTGTTTGGGGAACAGGTACTATTGTGCAAAATGCCTATGGCGTATGGGGCGTAATTTTACTTTCCTTTGCACTATTAATGGGTATATTCACTGGTCTGAATGGATTTTATGCATCTACTAGTAGATTACTATTTGCAATGGGGAGAGCAAAGGTACTTCCAAAAGCATTTGGTAAATTACATCCTAAATACAAAACACCTCATATTGGCATTTTATTTACGCTAGCAGTAACTATGTTCGCACCATTCTTTGGCCGAGAAGCGTTACTATGGGTCGTTGACATGTCATCACTTGGTGTAACCATTGCCTACTTTTATGCTTGTTTTGTTGCTTATCGTTTATTCAAATGGTCGGACGCGTCAGTCGAACATGCAAGAGGTGTCTCAATCGTCGCTCCAGGTAGAAAATTCCTTTCACTATTAGGCGTTATTACTAGTATAGCTTTTTTCCTTTTACTAGCCGTACCAGGCTCACCAGGATTCTTGGGGACACCTTCATGGATTGCTTTATTAGTTTGGGTTGGTCTAGGGGCAATCTTCTTCCTTTCGCGCTTTAAAAAATATCGTGCGATTCCAAAAGATGAACTAGATCATTATGTATTAGGCGATTTTGTTGATAAAAAAACAGTGCCTGCATTAGATCCAGCTGTTGCAACTGTAAATGCAGATATAGAGGAATTAAAATAATCATTAATAATAACAAGGTACGGATCAAAAGTGTCCGTACCTTGTTATTATAATGGTTGTATCATTCTTCTAACTCTCGCTCTCCAGTATCTCTTCATTTTTCAACCGATTTACTCCACTACAAGGAATCATTTATTAGTAACTCAACATTCGCAGAGTAAAATTAACATATGGCCTTGATAAAATTAGGTAAGATGGTGATACACTGCTTAACTTGACTTTTGATAGAGCCTTTTCATTAATTTTGTCGTTTTTTATTATCACATTTATATAAACTGCGACATAAGAGCATGTTGATTTCCCAAGAGGCATGTTATTCCGCCTCCTCGGATCGATCCGGGCGGATGCTATTTACGGGAAGATACTTTGTCATTTTATTCAACTAAAGCATACTTTTATTGGCAAACGCTATACTTAGCAGCCCGTATACACGAAGATTCCAGCGGGAGGAAAGGCTAATAATGGTCACGTCCTGTGACCAACGCCGACACTAGAACACCGTGTTCGTCGAAAAGGCACCGGTGAGACCCCGCAGTGCGTAAGGAGGCCACTGAAAAAATGGTAGATTTTAAAAAATCTTGCTTTTCACCTTAATCTAGCATCTCGAATATACGGAGACTCCTGCGGGAAGTAAGAGATCGGCGAGACCCCACAGGACGGTAGTCCGAGGAGGCTCGACACTCGCCCGCGGAAAGCGAAGTATATTCGAAGATGCGATGGTAGATCCGCATATTATAGTGCTATATTTAACTTTTTCAGTGGCCTCGTGCGTAAGCACAAGAAGGCTCAGGAAGCCGCCTTAGGATGCGCGAAGTGTATACGGGATGCGGTCGTCTAAGTAACCTGTTTCCATTATCAGTGCTACAGATCTAACATAGATAGAATTTATGTCACAGCTTATCTCTTTCATGTAAAAAACAACCTTTTACTTTATAAGGTTTTCAAGGGAATTATTAGAAACATTCTTGGTTTAACTCGTATAACTCTTTAAACGTATTTTATTGGTGTGAAAGTTGAGTTAGTATTAAACGTTTTCAAACAAATAATAACCCCAGATGCAAATGAAGCATAAATAACCAAAGTCAAAATAAAGGTATCATCGAAATCATCGTCGATACTTGACCTAGCAATTCGTTTAAAATAATGGGGATAAGCAACCAATTAATCTACTTCAACCGAACTGCGTTTGCACTGTAATATAAATCGAGTTGAGCATACTACCATCTTTCTATATATTTACCGCTCAAATAAGACAAAAAAATTCCGTATCGAGTTCAATCGATACGGAATTTCCACCACGACTTTTATACTTATTTACCCCAAACGTCGTGATCTAAATGTTTATATTTATCTAAAAAGCGTGTCGGCATTTGTAATGCGTCTTTACGGAATGGCGGTGCAAGTTGTGTACCATCTACATAAATGTTGAGTACTGCCGGCTTCCGCTTTTTCAAAACCTCTTCCACGACAGGAACGATATCCTCTGGCTTCTCGATGGTATAACCAAGTGCTCCCATTGATTTGGCTACTTCAGCGAAATCAGGGGCATCGATATCAGAACCAATGAAACGATCGTCATAATAATCGACCTGATTCTTTTTCTCTGCTGCCCATGATTTATTGTTAAATACACAAGCAATAACTGGAATATTTTGTTCTACGGCAGTGCTTACCTCATGTAAGCTCATGCCCCAAGCACCATCGCCAATGATTGCTGCGACGGGTGTATCCGGCTCAGCTAATTGTGCACCAAGTGCTGCAGGATAAGCAAAGCCAGTGTTACCAAATGTTAATGCTGCGATATGACGTTTCGTTTGATTAAACTTCAAGTAGGCATTTGCAGTTGATGAAACATTTCCAATATCGGACGAGATAATCGTATTCTCTGGTAAAGCTTTTGTTAGCTCTAGTAATGCACGCCGTGGGTTAATGGGACTTCCATCTTCCATGGCTAAGTCGACTAATTCTTGTTCCCAGTCTTCTTTTACCTTACTTAATGCTTCCAGTCGATTTTGCTTTCGTTCTGGTGAAGATGATGCTGCTTGCAATTGTTTATATATTTCATCACTCGCTGCTTTGGCATCCCCGATTACCCCTACCTCAACTGGATGTGTTCTCCCGATTTGGCGCGGATTAATATCAACCTGAATGATTTTTGCGTCTTTTGGAAAATAATCAATATCGTAACATGGCAGTGTTCCAAAGACCGATAAACGCGTACCAATTGCTAAGACGACATCTGCTTTTTTCAGTGTATGCATCGCCGCTTTAGAACCCATATAACCAATTGGTCCGACTGCAAGCGGATGGTCCGCAGGGAAAGCATCGTTATGCATATAAGATACTGCAACAGGTGCTGTTAAATGCTCCGCTATTTTACCAACAGTGTCTACGCCGTCTGAATCTACTGCCCCACGTCCTGAGATAATAACTGGATATTCAGCGTCTTTTAATAGTGTTACAGCTTTTTCTATTGATGCTGGATCCCCACTCCCTCGCTTATCGGCACGGTATTGGTGGGGCTCTAAAATTTGATCTTCCAGTTCACCATAAAATAAATCTCTTGGAATATCATATAATACTGGTCCACGCTCAGCATAAGCAATACGAAAGGCTGTTCTTAAGCAATCCGCCACCCGACTTTTGTGCGTCACCCTTACAGTTTCTTTTGTAATATCTTCAAAAATAGATACTTGATTCGCTTCTTGGAATCCATCCCACCCAATGGTAGGTGTTCCTGCGGATGGTGATATAATAACCATTGGCGTATGCGCCTGATTAGCTGCAGCAACCGATGTAACCATATTCGTAATTCCCGGTCCATTCTGCCCAACGATAACCCCTGCCACACCTGAAACACGCGTATAGGCATCCGCCATGTGTCCAGCGCTTTGTTCGTGCCGTACCGGTAAGAAACGGATACCTGCTGTTGGAAATAAATCCAGCATATCCATAAATGCGGAACCGACAATGCCATAAACCTCTTTCACATTTTCTGCGACTAATGTTTCTACGATCGCTTCACTCGGAGTCATTTTCACCTTTTTATTTGTTGCTTTTTTTACTTCTGTTTGCTGCTTTGCCATTTTAAATTCCTCCCTTATCTATGATTCTTTCATCAAATTTTGTTTAGGATACGCTTACTTCTTGTTTGCCTGTCATCTTTCTTAATTCCTCAATAAATAACTCTGTTGTTGACTTTAGAACTTGCTCCTTACGAAAGGCGATATAAAAATAACGATAAAAAGAAATATTTTTAATCGGATAGGCAGTCAATAATTTTAGCTGCTGTTCCTTTATGATCGCATTTTTGGAAACAATGGAAACACCTAATCCAGATTCAACTGCTGCCTTAATTGCTTCGGTACTGCCTAATTCCATTACGACATTCAACCGATCAATGGACATGCCCGCCTGATTCAAATACTGTTCTAAAACTGCACGTGTGCCAGAACCTTTTTCCCGAACAATAAGCGGCGTACGTTTCAACTGTTCTATTGAAATTGTTATTTCGTTATTGGAAAAGTAATTTGGCGATGCGATTAAAATAAGTTCATCCTCGAGAAACGGTTCGACCATAATCTCTGGGTCATCGATGGGTGTTTCAATTAATCCGACATCGATAAACTGATCTTTAATACTTGTAATAATATTATTGGAATTGGAAATCTCAACACTCATTTGAATGAGTGGATACATATCCTTGAATTGCTTTAAATACTTAGGAAGAATATATTCACCAATGGTTAAACTGCATCCCATACTTAAATCGCCATGGATCATATCCTCGATCTTTAAAATTTCTTTTTGAGCAGAATCACTTAAGCGAATAATCTCCTTTGCGTATTTATACAAAATAACTGCAGATTGGGTCATCTCTACTTTTTTAGTCGTTCGTTCAAATAATTTGGTATGCAACTCTTCTTCTAGTGCTTTAATCTGTGAGGTAATCGTAGGTTGGGTGACAAATAATATTTTTCCGGCTTCTGAAAAACTCTTTTTTTCAGCCACAGCCATAAAAGTTCTTAACCTTTCGTAATTCATACCTTATTACATCCCCTCTAATTTTATGACCTCCAAATTAGTAGCAAGAGAATAGATTAGCAACCTATAAACTTCGTATTACCGAGTCGAGCGTTTCAACAAGAAAGTCTAAATCATCTTCCGTACTTGTCAGTGGTGGGGCAACTATAATCACATTATTTTGTCCTGGAACAGTATCACCATTTTTACCGACAATCAGCCCTTTTTCTTTACATGCCCCAATGATTTTCCCCATTTTGCCATCATCAATCGGCACTTTGGATTGTTTGTCTGTAACCATTTCCAGCCCTAGCAAAAATCCAACTTGACGAACTTCCCCGACATTTTCATGATCAATCAGCTGGTGAAGTTTTCCTAACTTGGATTTGCCAAGCTCACGCACCCGATCAACAATGTTTTCCCTTTCAATGATTTCGATGTTTTTAAGCGCTACTGCACAGGATGCGGGATGTCCCCCGTATGTTGACACGTGACGAAAGTGATTATCCTTTCCATCTTCTTTAAATGCATCATAGATTTCTGATTTAACCGCTGTCGCACCTAATGGTAAGTAGCCGCTCGTCAACCCTTTTGCCATTGTCACAATATCGGGCTGAACGCCCTCTGCATGCTTGAAGCCAAACATTTCTCCTGTCCTTCCGTATCCGGAAACAACTTCATCCATAATTAACAGTACATTATATTTTTTACAAATTTCCGCGACGCGCTGAATATATTTCGTCGATGGGATAATTACGCCACCACCAGAAATGAATGGCTCCATAATAAATGCACCCACTGTTTCTTCCCCTTCCCAATTGATCATTTCTTCCAATAATTGGGCTGCCTTTAAATCCGTTTCTTCAGGATCCCCATCAAAAATGGATCGATAGCTGTATGGTGGATATACATGTAAAAATCCTGGCACACCTGGATCATACTTCACTCGTCTATTGGCTTGTGCTGTTGCGCTTAATGCGCCTAGCGTTGATCCGTGGTATCCACGATAACGAGAAATAACTTTGAATTTTCCTGGATTACCGGTTTGGTTATGATATTGCCGTACCATTTTAAAAGCTGTTTCATTCGCTTCCGAACCACTATTGGAAAAGAAAGTTTGATAATCTGCTCCCAATAATTCACTGATTTTACCTGCCAGTTTAATTGCAGGCTCATGACTCATCGTTAAAGGAAAATAGGAAAGTTTCATCATTTGCTCTGCCGCTGCATCAACAATCTCCTGCTGGCCATGACCAAGATTTAAACACCATAGACCCGATACCCCATCAAGAAATTGATTTCCAGCCTCATCCGTAAACCATGAACCTTTACCTGTGGATGCGATTACTTCTTCCGCTCCTGGGTTAAATCGATGCATTGCATTCCAGAGATGTGATTCCTTTTTTTCCTCCGGTACATTACTCATTTCCGCTTTCGTTTTCATCATTTGTTCCCCCATCCCATTTCATAAAATGATTGTAAAACTATAAAGCTTAATAAGTTGAGACTGGATTACCTAAAACAGATGTTAGAGGTTTGTAAGACATGTTGTGTGTTTCAGCGACTTTTTCATGCGTAATATGACCAGCATGCGTATTGACACCTTTTGCCAAAGCTTCATTTGTTTCAATGGCCTTTTGCAGCCCTTTATTTGCAAGATAAACGCCATATTGACTTGTATTGTTTGTTAAAGATAATGTAGATGTTCGAGCAACTGCACCAGGCATATTTGCCACTGCATAGTGTAGAACACCATGCTTTTTATATACAGGGTCATCATGTGTCGTAATTCGATCAATCGTTTCTATTGAACCACCTTGATCTACAGCTACGTCAATAATAACGGAGCCTGGAGTCATTTCCTTTACCATATCCTCGCTAACCAATTGCGGTGCTTTAGCACCAGGTATTAGGACAGCACCGATTAATAAATCCGCTTTTTTTACTGCTTCTTGAATATTCAATGGGTTTGACATTAAGGTAGTAATCGCTCCACCAAACAAATCCTCCAATTCACGCAATCGTTTTGTATTAATATCAATAATCGTTACGTTTGCTCGGAGTCCCAGTGCCATCTTAGCCGCATTTGTACCAACGGCTCCACCGCCCATAATCACAACACTTCCTGGTTGAACACCCGGCACGCCACCCAATAAGATTCCTTTTCCCCCTTTTACATTTTCCAAGAATTGAGCACCAATCTGTACAGCCATTCTTCCGGCAACCTCACTCATTGGAGCAAGGAGCGGCAATGAGCCATCATTATTTTGTATCGTTTCATATGCAATCGCTGTAACTTTTTTAGTGACCAATTCTTTCGTTAATTCAGGTTCTGCAGCCAGATGTAAATACGTAAATAAAATTAATCCTTCACGTAAGAGGATGTATTCTTCTGGTTGCGGCTCTTTTACCTTCATCACCATGTCTGCAGACCATACTTCTTTGGCTGTCGATACAATATCAGCACCTGCATCTTTATATTCCCCATCAAGGAAACCGCTTTCATTTCCTGCGGAGGTTTCTATTAAAACCTTATGTCCTGCATCCACGAAAGCTGTAACACCCGATGGCGTTAGTGCTACCCGACGCTCATTATTCTTTATTTCCCGAGGTACCCCAATTTTCATCCCTTCACTCCCTTTATAAGATATGACATTACAACCACTTTCGACATCCGGACGTCCGAACCAGTTGAGTTATAATGAACTATCTTTAGTATACGCCAGAACAAGATGTAGTTTCAATATATTTCTTAAATTCAGATATTACTATTTTCAATATATATTATAACAAAAATTAATGAATGGTTAGAAATTAGCATTCAGCCGAATTTACGTGATAAATTTATTTTAAATGTGTACATATCACTGCGGTAAAATGCTTGTTCCATTTCAATAATCTGTCCTTCCTCATCCTTAATAACGCGCTCCGCAATAAGTACATGGGACCCAGATGGCACCTTTAGATATTCCCTATCTTCATTCAATAACATTCCACTGCTAATCGTTTGATCCGCTGCTGCAAATTGAATACCGAGTTCATTTTCCACTAAATCGTACAATGTTGCATTATCTAAGTCATATTTTACTAATTCTTTTCCAATCGCTACAGGGTAATAATGACGCTCTACTCCGATTGGAATATCATCTGCATAGCGAATTCGTTTAATAAAATATGCTTCCGTAAAGCCTGTGCGTTCCTGAATATATGTAGATGGTGTTGTCGTATAATGTGTAATTAATTTTGCACCAGGCTTCATTCCCATTTGGAGAATCGTCTCCGTCGTACTACTTAAGTTACCAAGCCAATCATGGATCGGCTTCAAAGAAACAAATGTACCTTTACCATGCCTTTTTTCAAGAATTCCTTCCTGAACTAAATGATTAATGGCCTCCCTGACTGTACTCCTGCTAATATTATATTCCTCCATAAACTGGCGTTCGCTTGGAATCTGATCGGTAAAAGTCCCGTCTATCACTTGTTTTTCTATCATAATTTTTAATTGAATATGTAGTGGTATCGAGCTAGTTGTATCCAGTTGCAAGTCTGTCTTCCTCTCTATCTATAGTTAGTTATAGAATAGCAGAATCTCAGACTAATTGGAAAACTAATTGCCCTAGAAACAAAGGATTTAAAAAAAGGCCCTCATTATAGACTACTGAGGGCTTTTAACTAGGCTGGTTATTTAGTACTTTTAATCATATTCATCAGTCCAGCGGCAACTTCTCCTGGGTTTTCAGCATTTGTTATGGCACTTCCTATAATAATTGTATCTGGTTCTTTTTCAATTAAATATGGCAGTGTCTTCATACTGATTCCGCCCGCAACCGTAACATCAAAATCAAAACCGTTTACTAATGAAAATAAAGTTGTATTAAAGCTCTTTGTACGCTGTTTATCTTTGCCAATATGCAAACTGATTAAATCAACACCAAGTTCATGTAGTTCGGCCACTCGATCCCGAAAAGAAACTTCCAGCAAATCAATCATGATACGTTTACCCATTTTTCGAGCAACTTCCAACGTATCTGTAATTGTAATATCTGAAGAAAAAGCCATCACAGTTGTTATATCAGCACCAGCTTCAAATGCCTGACGCGCTTCATGTTTGCCAGCATCACAGGTCTTCATATCAGCAACAAGTATTTTTTCCGGATAACGCTCTTTCATTTCTCTTACAAGCGACATACCATATTCCTTAACCATACCTGTACCTACTTCTATCACATCAATGCTCTGTTTCGTTTCATTCACAATTCGAAAACATTCATTTCTTGTTAAACGATCGAGTGCTAGCTGTAATTTCATTTTTTCACCTCTTTTTTACCTCTCAATTCGCTCAATTTCCCCAAGGCGTTCCTGTACATCCTCATAATAAGGCAATCCCTCATTATCTCCCGCCACCGAGACGACCATCGAACCAATTGTATTAGCAAAATGTAATGTTTTTTTAAGTTGCCAGTTGTGTAGTATACCGTAAAGAATCCCTGCATTAAACCCGTCTCCAGCACCAACTGTATCCACAACTTTGGATGCTTTTACTGGTGGTGCTACAACGATATCCCCACCATAGTAACCAACCGCACCCTTATCTCCCTGCTTAATAGCGATATAAGATATACCAAGTTGTTTCGCTTTTTCGATAATCATCTTTGGATCGCTTTCTCCAATAATAATATCCATTTCCTCATCACCAGCGAGCAGAATATCAACATGTGGTAACAGCTTAGATAGAGTCTCTCTTGCTTCTTGCTTGCTCCACATACGAAGTCGAATATTTGGGTCAAAGGAAACCTTTAGCCCATGCCTTTTTGCCAGAGCAATTGCCTGCTCAACAATTTTGATATGGTTCGGTCCAATTGCAGGAAAAATACCTGTAAAATGTAAGATTTTTGCTTGCTTAAAATAGGCTTCATTTAAATCTGCAGGTGTCATGGTCAATGTTGGCGATTTGTCCCTATAATAGAAGGTTCTTACATTACCATCTTCCATGATTTCTTTAAAATTCAATGAAGTTGGATAAGATTCTACTAGAGACAATTGGGACACATCTATCCCCTCTCCACGAGCAAAGGTTTGAATGTATCTACCAAATTCATCATTACCCAACCTACTGATCCACCCCGCCTTCAATCCTAGACGTGAGCAGCCTATAGCAACATTTAATTCTGCTCCACCAACTTTTTTTCTAAATCCATTTACATATTTCATCGGCCCTTTTACATCCGGATCAAATGTGATCATGGATTCACCAATCGTGATAACGTCATTCATTTATATACCTCCCAGTAATGCTACATATCGTAATGCTCATTATTTGTATTTCGGTAAAATATCTATGCCTTTCTTTGTTGCAATGATTACTATGTCAGCCATTTCCGAAAATAAACCTGTTTCCACTACACCAACAGCTAGCTTTAATTGTTCATGTAATTGCTTTGGCTGTCTGATTTCAGTGAATTGACAATCCAAAATATAATTGCCGTTATTAGAAACAAATACTTTATTATCTACTTCCCTTAATTGTGGGATACAGCCATGCTCAGTAATATTTTTCGCAGTAAGTTCCCAGCCAAATGGAACGACTTCAACAGGAAGCGCAAACGCCCCCAAATGGGGGACCATTTTAGATTCATCCACAATAATAATTAATTGCTTCGCTTCAGCATCGACTATCTTCTCTCTGACCAATGAACCTCCACCACCTTTCAGAAGATTCAGATCATTATCCACCTCATCCGCACCATCAATTGCTAGATCTATTTGTTCCACCTCTGAGAAAGTTGTTAATGGAATACCAAAATCTTTTGCCAGCTTTTCTGTCTTTACCGAAGTCGGTATCCCTTTTATATCCAAACCTTCTTTTATGCGTTCAGCTAACTTTTTCAGCATCCAATAAATCGTTGAACCTGAACCTAAACCAATAACCATGCCATCTTTTATATAATTGACAGCCGCTTCCCCAGCATTTTTCTTACTTTGTTCTATTTGCGTTAACATGTTCTCACTCCTTCAATCGTTTTAAAACAATCCCGGATTAATCATTTTTGGAATATAAAAGGCGATATCAGGGAAAAATGCGATAAATAACAGTACAATTAAAACAATCGCGATATATGGAAGTACGGCAATAAAGGATCTTTCAATCGTGAGATCACCGATCTTTGCTGCGAGTAATAAACATAATCCATATGGTGGTGTTACAAGCCCAATCGCCAAGGTCATAACAATAATTAATCCAAGGTGTACTGGTTCAATTCCGAATTGTAGCGCCGTTGGCAAAATGACTGGCACAAATAGAATCATTGCCGGAATTGCATCCATAAATGTGCCAATGAAAAGGAAGAAAGCGATAATAAGTAACATAAATACCCATTTAGTACCTACATGATCCGTGAAGAATTCCTGTGCCATTGTTCCTAGTTGGTAATAACTCATCAACTCACCTAGTGCACTAGCAGCAGCTAAGGCAAACAACGATAAAGAACTTAAGCCCAGTGTATCAATTAGTATTTTCGGTAAATCTTTTAATTTAAGTGTTTTATAAAGGAATATACTAATAATTATCGTATATAATGACGCAACTGCTGCGGCTTCAGTCGCTGTAATTAAGCCGGAAATTATCCCACCAATAATAATAATTGGTGTAAATAAAGCTGGAATTGTCTGAACAAATAACTTTATAAACTTAGTGAATTCAACACGCGCTGTTTTGGGGTAATTTCTTTTTACAGCTAAGATATATACAAAAATCATCATGCCGAGCCCAATTAAAATACCTGGAATGATCCCTCCAAGAAATAACGCGCCTATTGATGCGTTTGTTAAACCTGCAAAAATGATCATCGGAATACTTGGTGGAATAACAACGCCTATTGTTGATGATGCAGCAGTAACCGCTACTGATGTTTCCTTGTCATAGCCATTCTTCGTCATACTTGGAATAAGTATTTTACCAACTCCTGCTGTATCTGCTTGTGCAGCGCCTGATACTCCAGCAAACATCATAGATACTAATATATTTGTATGCGCTAATCCGCCGCGTATTGGCCCCACAATTGCCATTGCAAGGTCAATCAATTTCGTGGAAATTTTTCCGGCGTTCATTAGATTCGCAGCAAAAATAAATAATGGCACTGCCAATAATACAAAGGAATCCAGGCCATTCACCATTTTCATCGGAACCGTTGCTTCTGGTGTATAAGGGATGTTAAATATACCTATTAGTGCAACAATACCTATTACAAACGCGATTGGTACACCGATAAGCATTAATACAATAAACACTCCAAGTAATAAAAATCCCATTATTCATTTACCTCCTTTGCGCTAAGTAATTTTATATGTTCCATTAGGTGGGAAATAGAATAAATGATCATACTACCTGCCATGATCGGAATCGAAATCCAAACATAACCCATTTTCATTTCCGGTATTGCTGCCCATGTATAATTCCAAAATTCACTAACTACCTGCAAACCAAGTAAAAATATAAACAGATTAAATATAATCAAAACAAGATCACTAATCAGCTGTATCGATGCTTTTTTCTTATGCCTAAATTTCCTTAAAATAAAATCAAAATTAAAATGCTCCCGCCTTTTTACCATTACAGCTGCCCCCATAAATACGGCCCATATAAAAGAATAATTTGCTACCTCTTCAGTCCAAATTACAGATATACCCATATGCCTTGTAATGATTTGAAAAATAATGACTAGGAAAAAGATAGACAAAAATATTACGCCTGCAATCAACTGTACCTTCTCTAGTGCCCGTACAAAACGATCCATAAGTGTACCTCCTCATTTATCATTTATTTAAATGTTACAAAATAGAATTTTGATCCTTTACTCCATGTCTCTAATCTCCTGCAATAACTTCTCAACACCAATGTCTTTTGCAGCTTGATCCTGGATTGGATTCACTAATTCCATAAATGGTTCTTTATCAATTTCATTCACTTCTGCTCCTTCATCAATTGCTTTTTGCTTATATTCTTCATCCTGCTTATCAACTGCTTCACGCTCAGCTTTCACCGAGGCTTCTGCTGCCTTTAAGATTATCTCTTGATGTTCTTTTGAGTAAGCATCAAACTTATCCCCATTAAACAATAAAAATCTTGTTGTATAATCATGTGCAGTTTCTGTAATATATTTGCCATTTTTCGTCGTATGATGGTTTTCCTGCACGAAATACGGATAAGAGTTTTCTGAAGCGTCTACAACGTCCTGTTGCAACCCCTGATACAATTCACCCCATGATATAGATGAGGGAATCGCTCCTGTTTTCTTCCAGAAGTCTCCTACTACTCCAGAAGTTTGGGTCCGGATCGACACTCCTTTTAAATCATCGATGGTTTCGATTGGCTTTTTTCCATAATAATGTCTAACACCGGCAGACCAATAACCGAGTAATTTAAAAGAATTATTAGATTTTTCATTGATTAACTCACTCATTTTTTCTCCAGGATCTCCATCCACGGTAGATTCCCATTGCTCATAACTCGAAAATAAATAGGGAAATGAAAATAGATCAACTTCTTTTATACCCGTTTGTGTCATAAAACCTGGAGATACGAGTACCATATCAGCTGCACCTAATTGCAGTTTTTCTACCAGTTCAGATTCCTCTGTCCCAATTGTTCCCGCATGTACTTCTACTTCAATCGATCCATTTGATTCTTCTTCTGCAATTTTTTTAAATTCCAGCAAACCTACTTGGTAGGGACTATCTGGCGATGTCTGGTTATGTGCGGAGATAATTTTAATGGTTCCTTCATCCTCATCCCCGCCATTCTCACTACATGCAGTTAAGATAGCAAGCGCTATCATAATTAATATTAATGGAACATTTTTAAGTCCTGTCATGTTTTTAAACTCCCTTCTGCTTGTTTTTTATGATTTGTCTTCTAACTTCGCAACATACTGAACAGCTCGTTTCGTTAGTTGTTGATAATCTTCTGCTGTCTGAAGTTGTTTCGCGTTGACGAGATTACTCCCTATCCCAACGGCAACACTGCCTTTTGACAGAAACTCATTCATATTATCAAGCGTAATGCCACCTGTTACCATTGCTTGAACATGTGGAAGTGGTCCTAGTATATTTTTTACGTAGTTCGGTCCAAATGCATCTGCTGGGAAAATCTTAACCATCTTTGCACCGTGCTCATAGGCCGTTACAATTTCCGTTGGCGATAAAACCCCCGGAATGTTTAATATGCCATATCGGTTCGTAAGTTTTAAAGTATTGATATTTAATGTCGGAGATACGATAAACGCTGCACCCGCCATTATTACCGCTCTCGCTGTTTCAGGATCGAGTACCGTCCCCGCACCAATCGCTACTTTATCACCCAAATTTGTTACAGCCTTTTCAATTATACCTGTAACATTTGGCGTTTCCGCAGTAATTTCCACTGCATTTATGCCCCCTTGGGAAAGTGCCTCAAGTATCGGTACAATGTTTTTCTCCTCTGCTTTACGAATAACAGCTATAATTTTGCTTTTCTTAATCGTTTCTATAATTGTCATGATAAGTATCCTCTTTTCTTATTCTAAATTTGCATGCTTTTGATTCAGTGCTGTATGATTATGTCCTTTCGGATGTTGTTCTAAAAGATAAACAACAACAGAATCTAACAGTAAATGTGCAGTTTGGTCAAACTGGCTGCCAAGTGGTTGGATTGTTTCCGGCTCTGATGCAAGACGCTTCTTCGTTGCCGCAGGGATACAAACCGTACAATCGCTTAATTGTCCAATTGCCGCAGTCTTATTTGTAGTAACTAATGCTACTGTTGCACCAACTTCTTTCGCTTTTATCGCATATTGCTGAAGCGATCCTGTAGAACCTGATCCAGAAATGATAAGCAGCAGATCATCAGATTTAATACTAGGTGTAATCGTCTCTCCGACAACATAAATGGGATAATCACTATGCATCATCCTCATGGCAAATACTTTACCAATTAAACCTGATCGTCCGGTACCAGCAACAAAAATTTTTTTTGCGTGATGTAGTTCCTTTGCTAGTTTCATAGATTCTTCTGGATTTATTTGCCCCAATACTTCAGATACCTCGTTCACGATGCTTTTAGTTATTTCTTTCATATAAATCTATACTCCCCTTCTTTAAGTTAATTGCCTTTTAGCAAGATTCCCTCGACATTAACTGTGGTTCAAATCGGTAAATTTCCGGATCTGTGTACTTATTTTTTATTCTATTTAATAGTAGTGTTGCGGCTTTTCTCCCCATTTCAAAAGCGGGCTGGGCAACGGTTGTTAATGCCGGGCTATAAAAACTAGCGAAAGACACATCATCAATACCTATCAGCGCAAGGTCTTCTGAAATGTTTAGCTGCTGCTTTTTTGCGTATTTCAGCACTTCAAACAGTGTTCGATCATTTAATGCCAAAAGCGCGTTTGGCGGATTAGGAAGTCTTAGCATTGCATCCAGGCTTGCTTGAACTTCCGAAATATCAGTACTTGATAGATAGTCTGGATTAAATGGAATATGCTGGCTCTGCAATGCGTTTTTGTAGCCTTGAATCCGCTCTTTTCTCGGTGTTACACCTTCACTAAGTGGTGGAGTAAGTAGGCCGATTCGCTGGTAACCTTTTTCCACAAACCTATCAACCGCAATTTTGGCAGCCCTTTTATTGTCCAACAGCACAGTATCAATAGATATCCCTGGAACAATCCGATCCATAAAAACAATCGGGTAATTACTATCGGTCAATTGGTTATAAAGTTCCACGTTCTCCCCTGTTGGAAAAGCGATAATACCATCTACCTGTTTAGCACGAAGCATATCAATATATCGTTTTTCCTTCGCAGGGTTATCATCGGCATTGCAGACGATGATGTGGAAATTTGATTCATTACAGAAATCTTCAATTGCACGAATAACCTGGGTTGAAAATACGTGCAGGATATTTGCGACGATCACTCCAATGGTCATCGTCGATTTTTGTTTCAAGCTTCTTGCGATGATATTTGGGCTATAACCTAATTCCTTTATTGCTAGTTCTATGCGTTTCTTTGTTTTTTCCCCCATGTAATCATATCGACCATTTAAAAATTGGGAAACAGTACTTTTAGAAACACCAGCTTGCTTTGCCACATCTGCCATTGTAATTGTTTTCATTTTATATTCTCCTAAGTCATTTACAGGTTACTAAACCGGTTTAGTAAATCGATTTAGTAATAGTATAAGATAATTGTAAACGTTTTACAAGAGAGAATTATTATTATCATGGATTCAAGTGTGAATAATATAAAAGAACCCCATTGAGTTAAGCACTCAATGGGGTTGGGTTAATCTTTTTCTTTTGGGGTTAGCAGCAATTTATTTTCTTGGTCGACATTCAATTTTGTTTCGTGATAGGTTCCATCTACCCAATCTTTCATCTGATCATGATACCATTCACTTCTGAAATGGCCTGACTGGCCAGGTCCAACGATATGGAAACCTGTTTCGGAATCATTCATATCTGCTACAAATCGCCAAGAAGCACCATGATTCACTTCACCCGTTTCGTTGTTATAGCTTGCTGCCATCGGCGTAACGCTACTTCCTCCTACAGGTACCGGCTTTTCATGATTAAAAAAGAATGCTAGTACCGGACTAACTGCTGATAACGGATGATGAAATTGTACTTTATGATAACCTCCCCAATTCCATGCGGATAGATCTTTCCCGTATTCATCCGTTAAGTCCGCTAATGTCTTACTCAAGGATGTATGAAGTACTTTTTCCAAACCACCGTTTTCTTCCATCCATATCGAATCATCACCTTGAGCAGCTTTTCGTAAAAGCATATCAGTTGTTTGCGCCTGTCCGCCAAATAGATGCATCACATTATCCGGTATGTCATCTGCATATAAATTGGTTTCTATTTCATCCATCCAACGGTGAAATATTAATGGTTCGGCCGCTTCAACATCATCATCAAAATCCCATTTTCCCAGTAATGCCAAGGCCTCTTTTTCTACTTCATTAAGCTCAGCGTTTTTCAAATGCGTCGCAAATAGCGGCACAAACTCACGGGCCTGTAAATTCACCGTATCCATTTGTAAGTTTTTCATATCTATAGCTGTAAGCTCATCACTTTTTTCCAGTACTTCGGCAATTCGTTCATAACGATAGGGTTGTGCCCACATATTACTTATATGATAGGGATACGTTTCACCAACAACCTTATTATTTGCCGATGCTATGAATCCCTTTTCAGGATTGACAACGCGTGGTAATTCGTCAAATGGAATATAATCTGTCCACTCATGTTTCTTTTCCCAGCCAGGAAGGGGCAATAATGCATCATCACCATCTTCATAGATAGGTATATTTCCATTCGCTTTGTATGCAATTGTACCGTCCTTTGAAGCGAATACAAAGTTTTGTGCCGGTGCAAGGAACTTTTCGAGGCCCTTTTCAAATTCTTTCCAATTGGTCGCTCGATTGATCTCCAAAATCGACTCGAGCTCTGTCGTTGGGTCGAGCGCGGTCCATCTCAATGAAAAAACGGTATCCTTACCACTATCTTCAGCAAACTCGGAAACAATCGGACCATGCCTTGTCTCCTTGACTTGATAGTCCTCGGTTTTGCCATCCTTTACTTTGATTGGCTCATCAATTACTGTGGCTGTTTCCCATTCGTCTTCGAACAAAAACTCCCCCGGTTTTTCCGGATTTTGTTTTTCCATATAAAGCTGTTGCACATCTGGCCCTGTATTGGTTACGCCCCACGCAATTTGTTCATTTTGTCCTAAAATGATACCCGGCACGCCAGCGAATATAACACCACTAACATTAACATCGTCTGTTTTTAAATGCATCTGATACCAAATCGATGGGGTGGCCAATCCTAAATGCGGATCGTCCGCTAATAGAGGCATTCCGGAGGCTGTTTTCTCTCCACTTACTACCCAGTTATTACTGCCATTAAATGAAGGAGGAACAACGGCATGTTCGAAACTGCTTGCAACATCGATCTCATCTTCCCCAATAATTTCTGGCTTGTTTTTCGGATAGGATGGAAATAACTCATAGGCTTTTTCCTCGTCAAACGCATTCAACAAATAATAATTGAACGCCTGTTGTTCCCAGTGTCCTCCAAGGTCAAAAGCCATATATTTTCCAATCGTTAAAGAATCTATTGGTGTCCATGGTTCCGGCTCTGATCCAACAAGTTTAAATTCAACCGGTAAACGACCTGTTTCCTTGGCTTCTGCAATATATGTATTAATCCCTTCCGCAAACCAATCCAGTACCTGTTTTCCTTCATCTGTGTACAGATCATAGGATTTTTCCGCTGCTCGTCGTAATCCAAGCGTTCGGAAATATTTATCATTATCAATGGCTGAATCACCCACCACTTCACTAAGCGTTCCAGATGCCTGCCTACGTGATAACTCCATCTGAAACATCCGGTCCTGTGCTTGAACATAACCTTGCGCCATGTACAAATCATGGTCATTCTCTGCTTGGATGTGGGGTACACCATCTTCATCTGTCATCACCACCACTTCATGTTCCAACATCGGCAGTTCGATCGTACCCTCCAACTGGGCAAGTGATTTTTTCGTATATCCGCTTACAATAAAATAAGCAGCAAGAAGTAATACTACTATTATTCCAACAATCATTAGTAATATCGTTTTCTTGCTTCTTTTTCTCTTTTTAGATGATCGTGGTGGAAATTCGTGTGCTTCCTCCATCCCCATTCCCCCTATTATCTTTATATAACGATATATAAATTATATCATAATTATTTGAATTTTATCTATGCAAATTGGAGACTAATAGTAAAGATAATGGGTCTAATGGGTTCGGTTAATCAAATTTCTCCTGCAGCTTCTTTAAACGTTTAATATCCGACCTTACCCAGATGGACAGGATAAAGGCAATAACAAATACAATGCCAAAAATAAACATTGTTACATTATAACTGCCGGTAGAATCATAGATAAGAGATAGGAAAACAGGTCCAGCGATACCTGCCATGGCCCAAGCTGTTAAGATATATCCATGGATGGCACCAAGCTGCTTTGTTCCAAATAAGTCACCAATATAAGCGGGGATCGATGCGAATCCACCACCGTAGCAACTAACAATGGCAAAAAGCAGAATTTCAAACAAGATCAGATTACTGGCTGACGGAATCATAAAGAACGCGATAATTTGAATAACAAAAAAAGTCGTGTACACATTTGGTCTGCCAATATAATCGGATAACGTTGCCCAGCCGAGTCTGCCTCCACCATTGAATATCCCCATCACACCGACCATTGTCGCAGCAGCACCAGCAGACATTCCTGTTATCTCTTGCCCCATTGGAGAGGCAACAGAAATAACTGCAATCCCACACGTTACATTTAGGAAAAGCATCAGCCAAAGTATCCAAAAGCGTCGTGTTTTAATTGCTTCATTTGCTGTCAGGTAAGAAAGGTCAGCTTTGATCTTCCCTTTACGATGAGACTCCTGTTGCCGTTCTTTAAATCCTTTAGGTACCCAATCCTTAGGAGGTGGTGCCAAATACTGGGAAGAAATCATCATCACGATAAAATAAATGGATCCCAATATAAAGAAGGTCGCTGAGATGCCAACTTGTCCGATTAGTAATGACGCTGCAGGTCCAGTCAATAATGAGGCAAAACCAAAACCCATAATAGCCATCCCAGTCGCAAGTCCACGGTGATCGGGAAACCATTTTACAAGAGTAGACACTGGTGCAATATAGCCAATACCCAAACCGATTCCACCAATTACACCATAGAATAAATAAAGCATATATAATGATTCCATAGATGTAGCAAGCCCTGATCCCGCTACACCGACACCGAAAAACAAGGCAGAAAGCATCCCAGCTTTCCTTGGTCCGTATTTTTCTACAAATTTACCCAAAAAGGCTGCGGAGAATCCTAAAAAGAAAATAGCGATACTAAATGCAAATGATATTTCTGTTGTTTTCCAACCAAACTGATTTGCCATCGGATTAGTGAAAACACTCCAAGCGTACGCGGATCCTATGGATATATGAATCCCAACACCTGAAGCAGCAATAAGCCAGCGATTCTTAACTTTTTGCATCTTTAACTCCTCCCTCTTATAGTAAGATTACATACAATTATCTTCCATTGCCTATTGTCTTGCATACTCTCCCGATTTGGACTGTTGCTCTCCCAATTTTGGAGTGCGCTGCCCCGATTTAGCCACTGCTCACTTCGTAAAAATATCCAGTTCTCCAATTCGCTTTGCCGCCTCTACCAGCCGCTCTTCTGAATCCAATAAACCTACACGCACATAACCTTCTCCCTTTTCCCCAAATCCGTTTCCAGGTGCAACCACTACATGCGCTTTTTCCAGTAGCATGTCCGCAAATTCTTCTGATGCATACCCATCAGGAACAGGTAACCAAGCAAAAAAGGTCCCCTTCGGAGCAGTAACATCCCAACCTATTTTATGTAGTGTCGTAACAAAAGCATCACGCCTTACTACATAGGTATCTACCAATTGCTGTACTGCAGTTTGTTCACCAGTTAGCGCTGCCGCTGCTGCATGCTGTATCGCACCAAACAAACTTACATAAAGATGGTCCTGAATCAAGTTGATACTTTCGATTACAGATGGGTTTCCAACTGCAAAAGCAACCCGCCACCCGGCCATATTATATGTTTTTGATAACGTATAGATCTCCACACCAATGTCCTTTGCTCCTTCAGACTGCAAGAAACTCTGTGGTTTCTCTCCATCTAATCCTATTGCTCCATATGCAAAATCATGCACCACACAATAATTATATTCTTTGGCGAGCGCAACCGTCTCGTCAAAGAAATCCTTCGTTGCTGTTGCTGCGGTGGGGTTGTTTGGATAATTTAAGAACATTAATTTGGCTTTTTCCAGTACGTTACTGGAAATACTGCTGTAATCAGGTAAAAAGTTATTTTTCTCTAAGAGCGGCATAAATGCTGTCTCGGCATCAGCTAAAGCAATGCCTGACAAATAATCCGGGTATCCTGGATCAGGCAACAATGCCAAATCACCAGGATTGAGCAAACATTGACTTAATTCCACAAGCCCTGCTTTCGCGCCAAATAAAATAGCTATTTCCTTGTCCGGATCAATAGTGACATCATACTCTTTTTTATAAAATTCAGCGACCGCTTCCTTTAGATACGAATGTCCCTGAAATGGCGCATATTTATGGTTGATCGGATCCTCTGATGCATGCTGCAATGCCTCAACAATATGACTTGGCGTTGGCAAATCCGGATTACCTTGTCCCAAATTAATAACGTCATGTCCTTGATCCTTCATGTACTGCGCTTTCTTCACAAGCTTTGCAAAAAATTGCTCGGGTAACCTTTTCAATGTTGTCGATTGCTCAAATGTCCGCATAAAATCTACTCCCTTTATGTAATTTCTCTATGTAATTGATATTTATCGCTGGTTAACGGGAAAGTAAAAGTCTGATTCGTTCAACTAACATTCAGAGGAGGAGGCAAACTAAATTCGCGACACCCTTATCGCAACGCCTGCATTTGCACGTCCTGTGCGTCTAAACCTCTTCTGAATGAAGATTTCACTTTATGATAGCTGTCATCCCTTTATTTGTAAAGACTATTTTTGTTGTTTTCTGTTAATCATGATATGATTTAGAGATTGAGAGATTTAAATTTATATTGTTTACACATATGCAATCGAATACATTTTGAGGCATTATGCGTAAAGCTAGGATAGATTTTGAAGGGGGAGATTTTAAATGATGAAATATGCTATCTATCAAGCGGAAATTGTTCCAGGAAATCCGGAAATCAATCGTCGCAATGTCCATAATTGGCTTTTGGAACAGGTCCAACAGGATAAACCGGATACGATTGTACTCCCGGAAATGTGGAATACTGGTTATGCATTAACGGAACTGGAACGAACTTCGGATCGGGACGCTGAGCCTTCTGCATCTTTTTTAAGTGATTTAGCTAGGACGCATCAGATTAATATTATTGGTGGATCCATCGGTAATAAGAAGGCGGATCAATTTTATAATACGAGTCTTGTATTTAATCGTAATGGAGAGCTTGTATATCAATATGATAAAATCCATCTTGTTCCGATGTTGGACGAACATCTCTATCTAACAGGTGGGCAGGAAAAGGCGCAGATCTTTGAACTGGATCATATTAAAATGGGACTCATTATTTGTTATGACTTGCGCTTCCCAGAATTAGCGCGACAACTAGCATTGCAGGGTGCACAAGTGTTACATATCGTTGCGCAGTGGCCTGCCGTGAGAAAAGACCACTGGAAATATTTGCAAATTGCTCGAGCGATAGAAAATCAGCTATTTGTCGTATCCTGTAATACAGTCGGAGAAGACAAGGATACCAAATTCGCTGGGGCCTCTATGATCATTGATCCATGGGGAACGATCATCGCTACTGGTGATCAGAACATGGGAGCGACAATTACGAGTACAATCGATCTGGAAGCTGTCCCTAAAGTAAGAGAAGATGTACCTGTTTTTTCCAGTAGGGTTCCAGCATTGTATGACAATATATAAAAATATTCCTTGAATAAAGTTGCTTCATCGTATGTATCAAAATATGTTATAATTCTATTATTACATAAAATTAGCATTTTTTAACACATCAAAATATTAAATAGAAAAGGAACGATACTATGATCATTGGATTAACAATTATATTAATTCTAGTATTATTTTTGCCGTTTACAATTGGTTTTGTAGAACGGAATTTGGAAATCTTTTTATTTATTATGGGGGTTGCCGCTGCCATTATTAGTGGTGTACTAGATCTTCCGCTTTTTACAAAAGCATTGGTAGATCCGATCAACATTACCATCGCTGTCCTGCTTGCAGGATTATTATTCCGTTGGTTTGAAGATCCTATCACTAAAGGAATTGACGCAACGAGTAAAGCAATGCCATACCGCTTGTTTATCTTCCTACTTGTCGTTATTATGGGATTAATATCCAGTGTTATCACAGCAATTGTTGCCGCTGTGATCCTGGTCTCCGTTGTTAGTGTTCTAAAACTGGAGCGTCAATCAGAAGTCCGCCTTGTTATATTAGCATGTTTTTCTATTGGGATGGGTGCAGCACTGACACCAATTGGTGAACCACTATCAACCATTGCAATCAGCAAATTGGATGAAGATTTCTTTTACTTATTTCGTTTAATTGGTTCTGACGTTATTCCAGCGTTGATTATCTTCGGTATTCTAGCTGCATTTATAATTAAGAAGGGCAATTCCGACAAGTCCTCCACCGAAATGGCTGCTAGTAAAGAACCTGGAGATGATTCTGGGGCGAAAACCAAAACTAAAGATGATAGTGGTAGCGGCATGGAGACGGAATCTTATGGGGAGATCATTTTCCGCAGTCTCAAAATTTACTTATTTGTTATGGCACTGACATTTCTCGGTGCTGGCTTTGAACCATTTATTGAAAAATATCTACTTGGACTAAGTCCACTTATTTTGTACTGGATTAACATGATTTCAGCAGTACTCGACAACGCCACATTAGCTGCTGCAGAAATTAGTCCTTCCATGGACGGCCCGACAATTAAAGCTATTTTACTTGGTCTGCTTATCAGTGGTGGTATGCTCATACCGGGGAATATCCCGAATATTATCGCTGCCGGAAAGCTAAAAATTAAAAGCCTGGAATGGGCGCGCTTCGGTGTTCCCGTTGGCCTAATCGCTATGGTAGTTTATTTCATCGTTATATTATTGTTTGGTTAAAGTGAAACCTCATATGGAGGGAACTACCTTCTCCGAATGTTAGTTGAACAAATGGGGTTTTACTGCCCGTTATCTGCAATAAATCGATCAGACACTTTCCTTCTGGAGGTGTCTTTTTTTGGATGGAAGGGAAAAGAATTGCAGGATAATTAAAGTTCTATTAACATAGAAGAATCGGGTGTTCACGTCACCCCAACAAGGAGGCATTTATAATGAAAGAAGAATATCAAAAACGGTTAACCAAGCTACAGAATGAATTAATCGATAAGCAGATCGATGTTGCAATGATAACAACACCGGCAAACGTTTTTTACTACACAGGCTTCAATAGTGAACCACATGAACGGTTTATGGCACTGGTTGCAGACAATCGCACGAAAAAATTCATCCTTTTTGTACCAGCATTAGATGCGGAAGCGGCTGCGGAAGCTTCAATTGTCAGCAATATTATTCCAATTTCTGATGAAGAAGATCCGTTTGCGATATTGCAAGAAAAGCTAGGCAAAGATATTTCACATTTTGGCATTGAAATGAAAACGGTAAGTGTATTCCAATATAATCAATTACAAACCATTTTCCCGCAAACTGCTTATAATGATATCCAGCCATTTATTAACTTGCAGCGCTTGAAAAAATCGCCAGCAGAAGTTAAATATGTGAAAAAAGCAATTGAGATCATTGAAAAGGTAATGGCTGAAGGAATCAAAAAGGTAAAAGTCGGTATGACAGAGGCAGATTTTACCGCTGAGTTGGAATTTTTAATGCGTAAATTCGGTGCGGACGGCCCATCTTTCTCAACGATTGCATTAGCTGGGGAAAAGGCGGCATTACCGCACGGCACACCTGGGGATCGCGTTATCCAAAAAGGTGACTTTTTATTAATTGATATGGGTGTAATCAAAGATGGCTATTGTTCTGATATTACAAGAACATTTATCGTTGGTGAAGCTTCCGAAAAACAAAAAGAAATATATGACATTGTGCTTCAATCAACAAATGCAGGTATCGATGCTGTTAAAGCGGGAGTACCTGTGAAGACATTTGACATTGCAGCAAGAAATGTCATCAAAGAAAAAGGCTATGATGAATACTTCAACAACCGTGTCGGGCATGGTCTTGGCATCGAAGTACATGAAGAACCGTCTATTCATGAAAACAATGAACAAATCGCTGAAGCCGGATTAATGTTCACGATTGAACCAGGAATCTATATTCCTGATTGGGGCGGCGTACGAATTGAAGATGATGTTTACATCAATGAACAAGGTGAAGTAGAAGTATTAACGACTTTCCCGAAAGAACTGCAAATTATATAAGATGAAACTTCATTCAGTCGGAGTTTTACTGCCCGCCAAACTGCGATAAAGAAAAGTGCAGCAACTAGGCAAAATAGCGAAAAGACACTCCCTGTGTTTCATAAGGGGAGTGCCTTTTCATTTACAAGGCTTTCGGTAAATGTGTTAAGAAGTTCTTGTAAGCAAAACCACTAACCTGCTCCTCTGAATAAAACTTCAGCAGCTCATTGATCAGATTTTGATAAGTTGAAGCATCTTCTAATTTTTCAACAAAAGTGCTGATCCCATCAAAGTCAGATCCAAATCCAATTTGTTTCTCCCCGCCAAGTGCACATAAATGATCGATATGTTTAATCAAATCGGAAATTGTTGCTGTTTCCCGATCTTCATTAATAAACGGCGGATTAAAGACAACATGAATTAAGCCATCTTTAGCAAACATTGCTTTTACCTGGTCATCATAAAGATTTCTTGGGTGATCACAAATCGCTCTTGCATTGGAATGACTTGCAAATGGATAATCGGATAGCTCCAATATATCCCAAAAACCTTTTACAGTGGAATGCGACACATCTGTAAACACATGATGCTCATTATTCAGTTTTACAACTTCTTTCCCAAGCAAAGTTAATCCTCCACCACGCGGTTCCCCTGCCCCATCTGCACAGAGATTCGCATTATTCCAAGTCATGCCGATCGACAATACACCCAGTCGATACAGATGACGCAATTTAACCAGATCATTACCAAAAGCATCCGCGCCCTCTAATGTGAGCAATGCACCAATTTCTCCGTCCTTTAAATGATTCAGTTCCTCCCACTTTTTAATATGTTTTATTTCTGGGTTTTTACCAAGTACTTCTTCATAAAATAAATCAATTTGCTCTAAAGCATGTTGCCATTTCTCATCAGATGGTACATCTGGTTCAATAAATATCGCGTAAAATTGGGTCATTAATTGTCCTTTTTTTAAGCGATTTAAATTGGTATCAAGCTGTGGGTCATCCTGATAACTCAATGGTTTTCCTCCGTTATTTATTGTTCTTTTTCCGAATTGCAATTTTAATAATGCATCACAATGTGTATCAATAATTTTCATATTTTCTTATCCCCCTTGACAAGATTTAATAAAGCCTTGGAAAATTTCAAGTGATGCTGCGTCATTAACAACGATCATACTTTCCGGATGCCATTGCAAACCTAGCGCAAAGCCATGTGTTTTACTTTCAATCGCTTCAATTACGCCATCACTTGCCGTACCACTAATTTGAAAAGAATCGGAAACAGTCCGATTTGCCTGATGATGGCGGCTATTCACCTTCAATCTAGCTGTACCCGTCAGCTCGTGTAACAAGCTATCTTTTACGACATCGACAAAATGGGATGCATGGCTGGCAGGCGCTTTTTGACTATGTTGCAGCAAATCCCGATCGATTTGTGCGTACATATCCTGGTACATGTCTCCACCTACTGCAATATTTAAAATCTGACAACCGCGACAAACTCCCAGCACCGGTTTATCCATCTTGAGCAACTGCTTCATTAAAGCAATTTCAAATGCATCACGTGCGGGTATGATTGTTCCGAGATTCGGATGGGGTTCTTCACCAAACAGCGTCGGATCAATATCATAGCCCCCCGTCGCATATAACCCATCAAGCTGATCAGCAATTTGCGGCACATCTTCTTTCGACAAATAGGGCAGCATAACAGGAATTCCACCTGCCTTCGTGATCGCCATGACGTTATGACGATTTACCATATAACTTGTTTCATCTGTCTCCATGGATGCGGTAATCCCAATAAGTGGCTTCATTAACTTGCCTCCTGACATTTTGTCGTTACACTTTTTAACAGTTCGCCTGGTAACCTATCATTATCAATTTCATGTTATCATTTTCATCTTTAAATGTGTATTGTTATAAAGAAAAATCCAAAAACTTAATTAGAAAGTTTTATGTTATTGTTTTTGTCTGTTATAATTTAAATGAAATACATCAAATAATTTTTATCGATTGAAAATGCATTTTCTATACAATTTTGTTCTAAATCAGCAAGAGCCACATAAGATAAGCAGGGTAACAAAACAAATATGAGATTATCAAGAAGCAAGGAGGATATAAAATGCCGCGTGGTAAACATCAACTTAAGGTAGATATTCCAATTGAACAAGTATGGTCTTTCGTCAGCGATATGAATAAATGGGCACCATTAGTCCCCGGCTATATGGAACATGACATTTTAAATGATAAACAATCAACTTGGAAGTTCAAGGGAGACCTCGGGTTCGTACAAAAAACGGTTAATCTAAAAATCGACATTACCCAGTGGCAGAAGCCTACAAAGGTAACCTTTAATTTAACTGGGCTCGATGACAACTTTAAAGGTGATGGCTATTTTGAAGCAACATCTGTGCACGAAAAGTTGACCAAAGTAACCGGATTCCTTAACATTACAGCAAAAGGTTTAAAGGGACCAATGATCAATACAGTCCTTAAATCGTTCGTTCCCAAAACAACGCAGCAATTAACCGAAGCAATTGCAGAAAAAATGAACCAAATGGAAACAGTGACGAATTAGACTTGTAGCTTCGGATTAAATCATCCTATAAAAAACAAGCACCTGCATCATCGCAGGTACTTGTTTCATACATCACGCCATCCATTTCGGTGGCATATTTTTATCCCAATAAATTTCGCCAATTTGATAGTGTTCTTCAAATCCATCCTCGCTTAAATGATAATGAAAATTAAACCAATAACCCTCACCAGGTCGATTCTCTCGACGCACATCAAATCTGGCAACATCCTTTCGGGCATGATAATCATGAATATTGAAGATTCGCTCCCCATATCCTTTCGATGGCAACTCAGAAATACCGTAGTAATTAATCTGTTCTTTCCCAGCATCCGCTAATATCATTTGCAGTACTACCTCCATATTTGGAAGTATCGTTGCGGCTAAATCAGGATCGACTTGTTCGGTAATTCTTGGTCCCAGTTTTGCAATCGTATGTGCCTTTGCCTGGTCGGTAATCGCATCAAGTATGTAGGCTTCTGAATCGCGTTCATTAATATCACTTATATCTTCTATATCTTCCGCAACATCCAATGTAGGAACAGAGACTTCCTCGCGCTCACTCGATTTCGCAGAAACAAATTCTTCGTTATCAGTATCAGGATTTAAGTTGATCGGTGGGGTGTAAGCCCCCAGTGTAACTAATGTAATAAGAAATACGGATATCTTTTTCATCCAAAGTTTCATAGGATAGAAATCTCCTTTCTATAACACCTACTTAAACTTTACCATAATATTGGGAGAAGTCTATTATAATCTTAACGGTTTCTCCATTAATTGAGTCGATGGAAAGATAATAGCACAGTATTTCAACAAAAAACTCCTGTCCATGCTGTTATTCACAGTATGGACAGGAGTTTTCTATTACGATTTAATATCTGCAATCATATCATGTACCTTCGAAATCTCTTCTTCCGGTACAATAAAATAATAAACGCCATCAATCATTGATCCTTCACCTTGCATCTGATATTCAACGAAATTCTTTCTCGTATCTTTATACCCGGAAAGCAATTTTTTCATATCATCGAAGTCTAAATTGGTTGCCATATTATTTCCTAAAATATCAATCATGCCATCAATCTTTGTGATAGAACCCACGCTTGCGCCCTTATCAACGATCCCTTGGATCACTTGACGCTGTCGTTTGGTTCGTCCAAAGTCACCCTCTGGATCTTGTTTCCTCATGCGAACAAAATGCATCGTTTTGTCCCCGTCCATTTCGGTTGGACCAAATTCAAAATCGTATTTATCATCTTTCCAGGCGATATCATTGCCTACTGTAATACCACCAATTTGATCTACAAGCTCCTGAAGTCCGGACATATTCATGCGCACATAATAATCCATTTCAACGTCCAGAAATTCTTCTACCGTCGCAATGGTCATATCTGATCCCCCAAATGCATAGGAGTGATTAATCTTGTCTTCTTTGCCTTTTCCAACAATTGTTGTCCTGGTATCACGCGGTATACTAATCAACTGCATCGTATCTTTTTTTGGATCTACCGAAAGGACCATCAGCGCATCTGAACGTCCTTTATCACTTTCCTCTGTATCGATCCCCATTAACAAAATATTTAACGGCTCTGTTCCTTTAATTTTTCCCTTTGCCAGTCCAAGATCAATCGATGACACAGGATCATGCATCTTGTCATTAACCGTTTTCTTAACATTATTGTAAACCATGAAAGCATATGTACCAACACCAAGTAAAACAACGATAATTACAATAATTGGTATCTTCAACCACAATTTCTTTGATTTCTTTTTATTTGATCTACTCACATAAACCACCCCACATTATCTTACAATCTAGTACATTATACACTGTATTTCGATCTATTACAAAACTATCTTTCGACAAAAATCAAGTAATGCCACTCAAGAACTCCGTTTAACATATTCAATCATTTTATCTATATGCTTCATAAGATAGTGTGGTGTTGGTTCCATGAGATATATTATCTGTAAATCAACGTTTTACAGATAGCAGCTGACAACAGTCAAACAGACTACAAATCCATGCTCAAATAACGTTCACCTGTATCGGGCGCAATGCATAACACTTGCTTGCCTTTGCCCAGTCGCTTTGCAACTTCAATGGCAGCATATATCGCTGCAGCACCTGATAATCCGGGGAAAATCCCCTCTTGCTTTGGTATCTTTTTAAACATCGCAACCGCGTCATCATCTTTAATTTGCATAATTTCATCATAAATAGCTGTATTTAAAATAGTTGGGATAAATCCTGGACTTGTGCCCACAAGCTTGTGCTTTCCGGGTTTTCCCCCTGACAAAACTGGAGATCCTGCTGGTTCTGCCACTGCAATATATAACCCCGGTATTTTTTCCTTTAATACTTCTCCGGTGCCCGTTATTGTTCCGCCAGTTCCTGCAGTCGCTACAAATGCATCGAGTTTTCCATCCATTTGTTCAAAAATCTCCAGCGCTGTGGTATGCCGGTGGATATCCGGATTGGCTGCATTTTCAAATTGTTGTGGAATAAAGCTACCAGGAATCGTTTCCTGTAATTCCTTCGCCTTTTTGATTGCCCCCGGCATCTTTTCCGCACTTGGCGTTAATACGACTTTAGCCCCAAACGCCTGCAAAATATTAATACGTTCCTTGGTCATGTTATCAGGCATCACCAATATGGATTGATAGCCTTTACTCGCCGCCGTCATCGCAAGTCCGATACCAGTATTCCCACTAGTCGGCTCGATGATCGTATCCCCGGGAGTGATGTATCCCTTTTCCTCTGCGACTTTAATCATATTATAAGCTGCACGATCTTTCACACTTTTACTCGGATTCAACATTTCCAGTTTCACAAATACATCGGCGGCCCCTTCTGGAACCAATTTATTCAATTTCACAATTGGGGTTTTCCCAATTAATTCAGTTATATTATTAGCAATTTTCATAGATGACAGCTTCCTCTCCATATATTTTCCTAAAACATTTTATTCCGATTAACATACTATACATATTAACAATAATCCAGCCGATCAAGCAATAGCTTTGTCTCCATTTAGATTTTTACTATTGGAAAAAAAGGAATAACATGCTACAATACGTTTAATTCATATAAAGTCAATGGGAATAATTAGTATATGTATGTTCAGGAGGAGAATAGCGTGTATCTATCGATCAGTGACATATCCAAAACGTTTCAGCAGGATAAAAATCCGCCATTATCTGTGTTCCATGATATTAATATAGCTATTCAACAAGGTGAATTTGTTTCTTTACTTGGTCCATCCGGATGTGGTAAGTCCACACTTTTATCGATCATCGCTGGTTTGTCCAGACCTTCAACAGGAAAAATACTGTTGGAAAATAAGGCAATCACAGCACCAGGTCCAGATAAGAGCATGGTTTTTCAGGAATCGGCACTATTTCCATGGATGACAGTTAACGAGAATGTCACCTTTCCATTACGGAAAAAAATGAATAAAAAAGAGCGTGCACAGTCCGCAGCAAGTTATTTAAAAATGGTTCATCTCAGCAAATTTGCGGACCACTATCCGCATGAGCTTTCCGGCGGAATGCAGCAGCGTGTTTCCATTGCCAGGGCACTTGCCATGAACGCGAAATTGCTATTAATGGATGAACCATTTGGAGCACTGGATGAACAAACAAGAATTATACTGCAGGAAGAGTTGGAACGTATTTGGCTTGAAACAGAGAAAACGATCATTTTCGTTACGCATAGTATCAGAGAAGCCATTAAACTTTCTGACCGTGTCATTATTATGGGTGCCCGACCTGGAACCGTTATTTCCGATTTCAAAGTTGATTTGCCCCGCCCACGATTGCAGCAGGATATGGCTGAGTTAGAAGAGGAAGTCCTAAAAATATTGAAGGTAGAAATTGATAAAGTGATGAAAGAGGAGTTGCAATATGCCGGTAGCGATTAAACGAATTCTATTTTTCTTTATATTAATTTTGCTCTGGCAAGGGATTGTCATAGCAGGAATCTGGCCAGAATCAATGATACCTGCGCCCCTATCTGTTGCCAAGGAACTCTATTTAGGATTCAAAGATATGACCCTTGTTTGGGATATTTTAGCGAGTTTCCGACATTTGTTTATTGGGCTAGCCTGTTCACTCGTGATTGGAACCATTTTAGGGGTATTACTGGCAAATAATAAAACCCTTGATGAAACATTGGGATCTATGATTTTAGCATTACAAAGCGTGCCAAGCATTGTCTGGGTGCCACTCGCAATAATTTGGTTCGGTTTTGGCGAAGCATCGATCATCTTTGTCGTAATTATTGGTGGTACTTTCGTGATGACAATGAACATGCGAATTGGCATTAAAAATGTGCCCCCCATCTATCTCAAAGCAGCCCGCACGATGGGATCCAATGGGGTGGATTTGTTTTTCAAAGTGATTGTTCCGGCCGCAATTCCTTATGCAGTCACCGGCGTCAAACTTGCCTGGGCATTCAGCTGGCGAGCGTTGATGGCCGCAGAACTCTTGAGCACTGGTCCAGGACTTGGATACACGCTCTCCTATGCGTCCGATTTCAACAACATGAGTCTTGTTATCGGCATTATCATTATCATTGGTGTAATTGGTTCAGTTGTAGATCAGCTGGTGTTCCAACGCATTGAAAAAAGTGTGTTAAAACGTTGGGGATTAGAAGAGGAAGTAGCTTAACTTAATGAAATATCTGTCTAACTATTAGGGGTCACTTGAGAGTTCAAGGTCGATGACAACTGTGACGTCATCGGCACTAGTACCTCCTATAACGTCGGATGCTCACGGGTCACCCGCGGAAAGCAAAGTGTATTCGTGCAGGGGGCTAAATAACAACAATCTTTTATAAAACAGCTAATAATAAAAAGGGGTTAGTAAAATGCGGAAAATTTATCTTATTTTGTTGATTGGGTTACTGGCGGTACTTGGCGCATGCGGTGAAAATAGCTCTACACAAAAAGACGAAAAGGAGAAGATTGTTATTGGCTATTTTCCTAACTTGAACCATGCTCCGGCAATGATTGCAAAAGAAAAACATTTGTATGAAAAACAGCTTGGTGACAATATAGATGTGGAATACCAAACTTTTTCAGATGGTTCTAATTTCATGACGGCTTTAGCAACTGGTGAAATACAAGGTGGATTGGTAGGTCCAGGACCGGCAATGAACCATTACATTAACGGTTTTGAAGTCACTGCCATCGCAGCCGCTTCAACCGGTGGTACTGTCATCATGTCCCGAAAAGATAGTGGTGTGGAAAGTGTTGAAGACATCAATGACATCACATTCATCTCTCCACGAGTCGGATGCACACACGATGTTCAATTCGAAACGTACATGAAGGAACGTGGTATTACTTCAGATCGTATTGGTGGGTCTATTAAACATGTAACCGGAAAACCAGCACAATACACTACCATGTTTGAAAAAGGAAATGTAGACGTTGCAACAGCTCCTGAACCATGGGCATCTGTTTTGGAGGCAGAAGTAGATGCGAATGTCGTCATCGATGCCGATGAAATTTCCTTCGGGCAAACTTTTCCTGCAGCCATATTTGTAACTTCAACAGAATTAGCAGAAGATAGCCCGGAACTCGTCCAAAAGCTTGCTGATGCACATAAAGAATCGATTGATATCATCAATGAAAATCCGGAAGAATCTATCGATATTATGATCAAATCTATTGACGATATAACCGGACAAAAGCTTGAAAAAGCAGTAATGGAAAAAGCACTAACCAGAACGGATTTCCAATACGACATCGATCCGGCAGCTATTCAAGAATTCGGAAGCTCCTCCTTTGAATTACAATTTCTAAAAGAAGAGCCTGATTTCTCCAAGTTTGTTGATAATAGCTTTGTACAGTAAGCAAGGATAAGCATGTGGATCAATCACATATATAAATGCCAAAACGCCTACAAGATTTTCCGCTTGTAGGCGTTTCATCGTTAAATAGATATAACTCCGAGCAACACTGCAACGAACAATAACACGATACTAAGTCCCCACATCCACAAAAGAGAATAACGAATATGACGTCCCATTTCCAGTCCTGCTAAACCTAACGCAAGCCATAACGCTGGTGAAAACGGGCTGACAAACGTACCGACAATATTACCGATAACCATTGCATATGCAGTTGATAAGGAGCCAATTCCAAAACCACTGGCAATTTGATCAACAACAGGCAATAATGCAAAATAATAGGCATCTGTGCTCAGTAATAAATCAAACGGAACACCGAAAAAACCGATGATCAAATGTAGATATGGCGCTACAAATGCTGGTAGAATTTTTACAACATCTGTTGCAATGGAATCCAGCATACCCGTACCCGTTAAGATACCTAAAAATGAACCAGCAGCAAGAATAATGGTTGCCATCATTAATGCGTTCGGCGCATGAACTCGAATCCGTTCCATTTGATCATTTATTTTTGGATAGTTAATTGGCAATGCAACGCTGACGCCAATCATGAACGCAAATCCTGCGGGAATAATTCCCCAAACTAAAATTCCAATCACACCAACCGCTAAAATAACGTTAATCCACAATAATTTGGGACGGGCCAAAGATTTCTTTTTGGCTGCTGTTTCCGAACTTTCTTCACTTGATTCCTCTTCTTCATCCTCTAACCCAACATCCACAGCTGCAGCTGCTTCAGGTGATCCATACTTTTTACTGATACGGCGTTTCTCCATAAGTCCAAAAAAGATAGCGATACCAATCATCAAAACCATACCAATAGCTTGGATAGGTATAAGTGGTCTCCACAATTCAGTAACATCCATTTTTAAAACGGAGGCAGTTCGCCCTAAAGGACCGGCCCACGGTACCATATTCATTACACTTGCGCTTCCACCAATTAATAAAAGTAATAAATAAGGATTCATTTTCAAGCGTTTATATAACGGAAGCAGCGCTGGTATCGTAATCAAAAATGTCGATGCACCAGACCCATCTAGATGTGCAATCGCTGCGATGACAACACTTCCGACACTAATCGCGATAATATTCCCCCGCGATATTTTTATCAATCCGTTAATTAATGGATCAAACAATCCAACATCTTGCATAATGCCAAAGAAAAGGATCGCGAAAATAAACATGATAACTACATTAATAACATCAACAATTCCTTCATCAAAAAATCCGCCAATTTCTCCGATACCAAATCCGGCAATGAAAGCACCAAGTATCGGGATTAATACCAATGCAATAATGGGCGTAACTCTACCACTTATAAGTAGTAATACGATAATTAATATCGTTGCAAAACCAATTAAACTAAGATCCAACATAATCTCTCCTTTCCGCTTTACAAATACGATAAAGGCGCAACCTTTACTGAAAGCGTTAACAAACAGTTAATTAAAATTAACACGGATCTAATGCAGAATAAACCTTTTATTCATAAATCTATTAATTTCTATTTTGATCATTTTGTTCATAAGTTTCACGGAGTATATATTGGCGTTCTGGCCTCCCTACATTTCCGTATAACAATGTCGTTCGAATCTTCTTTACAGATACTAAATATTCTAAATAACGACGGGCGGTTGAGCGACTTGTGCCGATTTTTTTGCTTAATTCCACTGCTGTTATGCCCTGAACATTTTCATGTGCCAATAAATATGTAATCTCCTCTAACGTAATTGGGTCAATCCCTTTAGGAAGACTATCCGACGCACCTCCAGTAACAGGCAATTTATTCACTCCCATTAGTGAATCGATATCTTTCTGATTCATTACTTCCTTCGACATAAAAAATTCGCGCTGTCGCTTATAGCGGGTTAATGTTGATGCAAAGCGGCTGGCATCCGCAGGTTTTACGAGGTAATCAAAAATACCGCCCCTTTTTGTTGCTTCAATTATTGCTACTTCCATTGCAGCGGTCACAATTACGATATCAACTTCATGATATGCTGTACGTAGTTGCCAAAATAAATCTAGGCCTTTCACATCCGGAATATATATATCCAATAGAACCAAATCTGGCTCGGTTTCAGTCGTCCGAAGAAAATCCAACGCTTCCTCAGCTGTTTTCACACGATCCAAAACGAAAAACCCTTCTACTTTTTCAACAAATTGACGATGAATATCTGCTATCCGAAAATCATCCTCAATAATTAGCACACCAAATTGATCATTCATGTTGTTGTCCTCCATTTTTTGGTATTGTCATCACAAAACAAGCTCCACCCAGTTCCCCTTCTTCCAGCATAAGCGCTCCGCCTATTTTGTGAAGCATATGTTGACACAACGCCAAGCCTGTTCCTCTATTTGGATTTTTCTTCGTAGAAAATCCCTGATCAAAAATATAAACGATATGTTCTGAAGAAATACCAGGTCCAGAATCATCAATTTCAATCACAATATCTTCACCAATATCGGTAAAAAAGATCGCAATTTCTGGGTCAACATCCTCTATTCCTTTTACAGCCTCCATCGCATTCTCAAGCAAATTACCAAGACCAGTTAACAGCGCATCCTGTTTGTCTCCAGTAAAACGATAGGAAAGCTGACTCCCCGGATCAAGTGACATGGTAATACCTAGCTCATTCGCCTGGTTAAATTTACCCTGCAATAGGCCTTGAACCATTGGATCCGCAACATGTTCAAGCAAGAATTGTGACCACTCCAGCTGGATATGCTTTTCCTTTTTTATAAATTCAATTGCTTTCTGTCCTTGATTCAGTTGGAGCAATCCAAGGATTGTGTAAAGCTTATTGGAAAATTCATGTGTTTGCGCGCGTTGGGCATTGGCATATTGTTTAATTTGTGAGAGCTCTTTCGTTACATGTTCAATTTCAGTTTTCTTACGGAAAGTAGATACTGCACCAACAATCGATTTTTCCCGAATAATTGGCATCCGATTTACCAATACAATATGGTCTCCAAGAACCATTTCCCTGTTATACTGATTTTCACCATGTGCGAGCACAGCAAAGATATCCGTATGGGGGATTAATTCCGTGATCGACCTCCCAATATAATGACGCTCAACACTCCCCTTACCAAACAGGATTCGTTTTGCCGCGGCATTCATCATCGTAATTAATCCTTGTTTATTAACCGCGATCATTCCTTCGTGTGTGGATTCTAAAATCGCTTCCTTTTGCAGCAATAAATCCGATATTTCCTCTGGCTCCATATTGGATAGCAATCTTTTGATGTAATAAGAAATGATAATCGCGCCCGTAATCCCCAGTAGAACAATGCAAAATAAAGTGAACCACAATGATTTGCTCTGCTCTTTAATAATGCTTTGTATATCTTCATTCAAAAAACCGACAGATACAAGACCGATGATTTCATCATTTCCATCGTATATTGGTACCTTTCCGCGTATCGATAACCCAAGCGATCCAACTTTTTTTGAAATATAGGACTCACCCTTAGTTAATGCTCGTTCATTATCACCACCGACCATTTTCTTTCCTAGGTGATTTGGTTCCGGATGCGAATAGCGAATCCCTTCCCGATTTCCAACGACAATGTATTCCGCCGCTGTATCCTGCTGAATCGGTTTGACAACCTCCTGAATTACCGACGCAGGGTCGTCCAATAGAAAAGCTTCTTTTATTTCCGGCATATTTGCAACTGTTTGTGCTACACTCAAAGCCCGTTTACCCATTTGATCCTCCGTCGTTGTTGAAATAAATGAGCGGAGAAACAGACCAAAAATAATAAATATCCCAACAATCAATAAGCTAATTAAGAAGATCATTTTCATTTTTAAATTAAATTTAATCTTAGGTTTGCTGATTGATTTAATGTCTTTTCTGTGAGCGTTAATCATCATGTGATAGCTCCTTATCTGGAGTTAATAGATTCAACTAACCTGCTGGATGTTTCACTTTATAGACATTATACATGAAACTGGACGTGTATATTAAAAAAGCGTTGACAAAACATAGATGCATCGTATAAAATATGATCGTAAACTAATAAAAAATAAGGTAAACAATGAAACGAGGTTCGCATTATGTCGGCGTCAAGCATTAAATTAAGAATGATGATTGTAACAGCACTGTTCGCAGCAATTATTGGGGTATTAGCACAAATAACCATTCCACTACCACTTGTACCTATTACTGGACAAACACTCGCACTCGGACTTGCCGCAACCATCCTTGGTTCCAAGTACGGAGCATTATCTGTACTACTCTATATAGCTATCGGATCAGTTGGCGTTCCTGTATTCGCACAATTAACAGCTGGATTAGGTATTTTATTTGGTCCAACTGGCGGATTTATCTTTGGCTTTATTCCTGCTGCATTTCTGATCGGTTACTATTTGGAAAAGACGAGCTTCACAATTAAAAACGCGGTTATCGCCAACGTAATTGGAATGCTTATTGCTTTAACCTTTGGTACAACCTGGTTAAAATTCTTTGCAAGTTTATCCTGGACTGCGGCTTTCGCAAGCGGTTTTGCACCATTTGTAATTGTTGGTCTCATCAAAGCTGCGCTGGCAGCTTGGGTTGGTGTTGCAGTAAGAAACAGACTAACATCCGCAAAACTTTTACATGCCAAAGTTTCCTAATACTTTATATAATACGTGATACGCGTGAAAGGTCCGTGCCAACTGGTATTTTGCAGTTAGCACGGAAATAGTTACTTATTTCAAATCTGAGGAATAAATACCTCCACACCTCATGCACATATGATAAATGAATTACCTCATACCGTTTCATCAGGTTTTGGCATATGTAGCGTACGACTTGAGAGATCCACTACATCACAACCGACAACTACTACTTTTTCCAAACGGATAACCTATTTTATCTGTATTTTAACCTGATATATATTATGATATCAGATGTTACCCCCACCATATCTCTCAAAAAAAGCGAGGGGAACTAGTTAATGTCAATTCAATTCTTTGTCCACTCTATAACAATTATGTTATTATATTGCTTAATATTCAGACAGAAAGGTTGAATCACAAATGTCGTTAGAAAATGTGAAGAACCATTTTAAACAATGGGGTCGTGATAAAGATATCATGGAGTTTGATACATCAAGTGGAACCGTTCAACAAGCAGCAGATACAATTGGTGTTATTCCAGCGCGAATTGCGAAAACACTGTCCTTCAGAGGAAAAGACGACAAAGCCATTCTCGTTGTCACTGCGGGAGATACCAAGATCGATAACAAGAAATTCCGTAACACGTTCCACCACAAAGCTCGCATGCTTTCTGCAGATGAAGTAGTCGCACAAACCGGACATGTTATCGGTGGTGTTTGTCCATTCGGATTAGCAAATGAACTTGAAGTTTATCTAGACGTTTCAATGAAGCGCTTTGATACAGTATTCCCAGCCTGTGGAAGTACAAATTCAGCCATTGAATTGAGCCTGGATGAATTATTTGAATATGCGACGGTGAAAGAATGGGTTGATACTTGTAAAGGTTGGGAAAAAGAACAGTTGCAGGAGGCCGTAGCAACAGGTAAAGATGATAGGTCTACCTAATTATGGTAAATTTTAAATCCAAGTTATTTTTTCATAAAGAAACCGAGTGGTATTTTCACCACTCGGTTTCTTTAATCACTTTAAGCTTTCATTATAGTTCAAGATGTGCTTTTAATGCTTCTTTTACTTCAGCTAACGATGCTTCATCCAGCTGCCAGTAGTAGGTATTGGTAGGCTGATAATCCCGACCTTCCAAGGTAAGATTTTCCATATTCAAGTTCTTTCCTTTAGTCCCGTAAGAAATAAAACTTTTTAATTCACTGAAAGTCATATTTGTGGTCATATTATTTCCAACTGCATGGATCATATTATCATATTTAAATACCGAACCAATCGACAGTGCTTTATTAGCAATGGCATTTAGAATTTCCTGCTGTCTCTTACCGCGTTCAACATCGTTATCGAGCTTCCTTGTTCTCGCCAATGCGAGTGCTTCTTCCCCATTCAATTTTTGTTCCCCCGGCATTAAATGGATACTGTCCTTTTTATCCTTTGAATCCATTTCCTTCAATTCATAAGGGACATTAACTTTAACGCCATCTACAGCATCAACGACATCGATAAATGCTTCAAAGTTAACTTTCATATAATAATCAATTGGAATCTCCAGCAAGTTTTCCACTGTTTCAATCGTCGCCATCGTGCCCCCGAATGCATATGCATGATTAATTTTAGTTTCATACCCAACCTCAGGTATATACACATAAGAATCACGTGGAATGCTTAGTAGCTTCACACTTTTGTCCTTTTTATTAAAGGTTGCAACCATGAGTGAATCGGTTCGTGCACTTTCCGCATTATCTCTTGTATCACTAGCATCAACACCCATAATTAAAATAGAAACATTATCCTTTTTAGGATCTACAGCATGTTCCCTCAGATCTGATTTCTCTCTGCCGTCATCCTCATAAGCATCACTAAAGACTGAACTAGCCGTAAAGTACAAATAAGCAAAATAGCCGATAACAGCAACGATTGCTATCAGCAAAGCCAATACAACAAATGCTCTTTTCTTTAGTTTGCGTTTCTTTTTTCTAACGGTAGATCTATTTCTATGTTTATCATTATAAAAAGTCATTTTATCTTTCTCCTCGTAACAAAGCAACAACGTCTATATTGTAATATAAATTAATAAAATGGTATAGGCTTATTCATTTACAATTTGATAACATTTTATAAGGATATTTCCCTGGAAATGAAATAATCATCTAAGAACCGCATAGCTATAAGTGCTGCGCGGTTCTTATAAAAGGGCTTATTTAATCAAAAATTTTGTTTGGCTATGTCCTTCCTTCGTTTTCTTTACTTCAAGTACTGCCGGAAAAATGGTTTTCAATTCCTGAACATGGGAGATAACGCCAATCATTCTTCCAGATTGTTGTAAATCAATCAACGTATCAATTGACTTATTCAGTGATTCCTCGTCTAAGGAACCAAACCCTTCATCAATAAACATCGTTTCGATCGAGATATTGCCTTGAAAGCTTTGAATCACATCGGACATACCTAATGCCAAACAGAGAGAGGCATTAAATTTTTCTCCGCCAGATAAGGTTTTAACATCACGCGTTTGACCAGTATAAGAATCATACACATCAAGCCCAAGTCCACTCTGACGTCCATGTGATTCCTGACGATCACTTCTGATCAACAAAAATTGGCCATTGGATAGGTCTTTTAGCCGATGGTTGGCCGAATCGATGATTTGCTCCAGATATTCAATTTGTAAATAGCGTTCAAAGGAGACCTTTTGGCTATTCTGTCCCCTGAGCACATCATATAAATCACTAATCGTCCCTAATTGTTTTTCAGCTGTTTTCACTTTATCGTTCGTCTCGGCTATATTGGTGATCAGCTTAGCTGCGTCTTGATGATATTCTTTGGATTGATTTCGTTTATTTAAAGCAGATTCATAAGCATCTTTCAGCTCGGCTAACGCCTGTTGAATAACCGATAAATCAACCTTTTCTTTATCCTTTAACGACGCGCTTAAATCCTTTACCTGCTCCGTTATTGTGGATAAGCTTTGCTTAAATTGCTCAATATCCTTTTTCAATGCTTGCCGTTCACTTTCGACCAGCTTCGCTTGCTGGTAAGCATCTTCAGATACAAATTTTTCATGGGTTAACTGTTCGATAAATTGCTGTTCTGCCTGCTCTTTTTTTGTCCTTGATTCAGCTAGTTGCTGCTTTGCATGTTCCAAATTGGAGATTGCTTTTGTTTGTTCTTCTTTAGCTTGTTGCAGTTTTTTCTGTGCGTTCTCAAAGGCCTGTTCTAGCTTTTCTTTGTGCTTTTTCGTTTCCTGGATTTGCCTTTCTAATGCAGCTAATACTTGCACATCCTCAGGAATACTTTGTAACTTGTCCCGATATACAGCACGTGCTGACTCATATTCGGTTCTTAATTTCTGATATGCCTGATCTTGCTTTTTCTCTATTTCTTCCGATTGTCCGATTGTTTCATTTAATTTTTCAAACGTTTCTTTTAACGTAGCAAGTTGTTTTTGATCTGCTTCTAACTGATCTACTTCTTCTTTTAACTTTTTTCCGTCAGTAGATAGTTTTTCTTTACGTGCAGCTGCCTCTTGCAGTGACACACCGTACCCGGCCACCTCTGCTTCCTTTTCTTTTAGTAGGTTGGCATTCATTTGCATGTTGGCGGCAGCACTACGGTAATTGCTATCGGCTTCATCAAAAGTCTTTCTACCAGCATCGAGTTGTTCTTTCGTGACGCTTCCCATCTCGCCAGTAGCGACACGCGGATGCGCCAGACTTCCGCAAACTGGGCATGCTTCACCATCATGTAAATGCGCAGCCAACACGCTTGCTTGATTGTTCATCCAAGTCTGTTCTAGTTTTGTGTAGGATGCTTTTTGTTTTTCGAAAATTTGCTGCTTTTGTTGATGTTCCTTATCAAATGCGGTTTGATTATCTTTACATTTTAGGTAATCGATTAAAACTTTTACCTGTTCTCTCATCTCTGGTAATCGCTTCTGCTTATACGGTAATTGGCTAATTTTTTGTTCGATGGCTTTAATCTGTTCTCGATACGTCTCTGCTTTTTCCTTTTTTTCCTTTATCTCCGATTGAATCGCTATTAAATATTTTTTTGCATCTTTTCCTTTATTCTCCAATTCCTTTAATTGCTGCTTTTTTTCTTCCGTTTCTTTAACGACTGGTATATACCCTTCTAGTCGGTCCAGACTTTTACGGGCATCTTCTCGCTCCGCTTTTTTGCCTTCTTCTTGTTCAAAGATGAATGTCACCTTTTGCAATGTCGTTTCAGCTGCCTGCTTTGCTTCCCCCGCTGCACGTAATTTGCCGTCTTTTTCTTTTTCCTCACGCCGCCAGTCTGTCACTTGCTTTTCGTAAGGTTCCAGCTTACTTGCGCGTTCTGCAGCACCCAGCAGTTCCTCTTTTGCCGCGAAGTCGATTTTTTGATCCTGTAGTTTTTTAAGCGTGGATTCTTTTTGATCCAGTTCTGCAAACCGCTCATTTAATCCTTTAGCCTGATGAAATTCAGTTTGTTTTTTATTATGTGTGTCGTACGCTTTCTCATAATTTACCTGATCAATTGCAATTTGTTGTTGGTAAAATTGTACCTCTTGTTCCAGCCCTTTCAGTACTTGATTGACATTATAATGCGCCTCGGAAAGTACTTGAAATACAGAGGATTCTTCCCGTTTTGGCAGTGTTGCATGGATGTTTTGGATATAGGTGTCCCGTACCTGCCTTTCCTGTTTAAAGCTGTCTTCCACACGATCTTTCTTCAGACGCAACTGTTCTCCAATTTGTTTATACTGCTCCGTTTTAAAAAGCCTTCGCAAAATATCCTCTTTATTCTCTGTTTTCGATGTTAACAATTTACGGAATTCACCTTGTGGTAGCAT
Organism: Virgibacillus halotolerans; assembly: GCF_016908515.1. Lineage (GTDB taxonomy): Bacteria > Bacillota > Bacilli > Bacillales > Amphibacillaceae > Virgibacillus_M > Virgibacillus_M halotolerans. The sequence goes on along the minus strand of NZ_JAFBEA010000002.1, from coordinate 430,329 downwards.
AACAATTTGTTTAAATTGATCCTGCGTTAAGCCCATTAAATCTTCCACTTTTTGATCAATCTCTGAAACAATTTGTCGATCTACACACGGTATCTCTTTCCCATTAATAATTTCAAAAAACTCATACCGTTCCCCTGTTTTTGTCCGATTTCCCTGTTTCGTATGACCCAACTGACGAAGGATACGAAAGAACCTGCCACTTAGTTCAAATTCTAGCTCGACAGAAGTATGTGTATCATCATTGGCAAAATCGCTACGCAGCATCGCATTGTTTTCCCGGTCTTGACCACTGGCAGTACCATAAAGGGCAAAGCAAATTCCATCAAAAATCGTTGTTTTCCCAGCACCGGTATTTCCGGAAATAACGAATAGTTTATTATCCCGTAATTCATTAAAGTCAATTACCACTTTATCTTTATACGGACCAAATGCCGTCATTGATAATTTTGTTGGTCTCAATCGTATTCACTCCCTTCTATTTTAATTGCGAACATAGTCACGAGGCACAGCGGTTTTTCCGGTCTCATTTTCATCCTGCAAAAGCTCATCGAGTACTTTTTTAAAAATATTTTCAGTTTCCTCTGAAGCCGCTTCCCCTTTTACTTCCTTATAAAAGGCATTAAATAATTCCAATTGGCTCCGCTCACTTCGATCTTTTATTTCCGCATTATCGTTTCCTGTTGGTGCAAGCAAGTAGTTTTTTCGTTCTACATGCATGGCGTTCGGGTACACCGATCGAATCTTTTCCATTGGAGACAGAATTGGTGTCTCGTCCAACAAGCGAACAAATACATAATCCTCATTGATTGGCTGGGTTAATATCTCGTCCATTGTTGCTTCAACTGTTCTCATATCTCTGATTGAATGCAGTTCGCGTTTTTCCACCGAAACTGCTCCATTTTCACCAATCTCTACGACATGAAACCCTTTTTTATGATGTTCTTCAGATATAGAATATTTTAAAATGGAACCGGCATAGCGAATGTTCTCATCCGCTACATAATGTGCCTGGTGTAAATGGCCCAGTGCGGTGTAATGGAAGTTTGAAAAATGATGTGCATCAACATATTCCGCTCCACCGATAGACAGTGGACGCTCAGAATCACTGGTGTTTTCTTCTTCCTCGCCAAAGGGCGTCACAAAGGCATGACCGACATACACATGACGGGCAGATGAATTCATTGTATCTGTAATATGGGAAACGATCTTTTTCGCAGCATCATTATGTGTACGAATCGCATCGTCTTCGAAAATATTTCGAACAATGCTTGGATCCGAGTAGGGGATAAGGTGGAAGTGGATTTCTCCATATTCATCATGAAGAATGATTGGCTGTAAATCTTTCGAAAGGTTACCAACCATATGGAGTCCATTATTTTTCATGATTTTGCTACCAAAATCTAACCGACTCGGACTATCATGGTTGCCCGCAATCGCCAGAACTGGCGTTTTCAACTCTAAAACAATCGTTTCAAATACTTCATTCAATAGATGAACGGCTTCGGTTGGTGGTACTGCCCGGTCGTATAAATCTCCTGCAACGATAACCGCATCCGGTTTTTCCGTTTTCACAGCTTCAATAAACTGCTGTAGTATATAACGCTGATCTTCTGTCATATAAACGCCCTGTACGAGCTTTCCTAAATGCCAATCTGCAGTATGGAAAAATTTCATATGTTTTCGTCCTCCTTCAATATGATGAATCTATCTATTTGCTCGTTATACGAATGCTCACTGTTGCATGACAATATTTTCAACCAATTTTTCATCATGTTTTATTTAATTGGACAAACTTATCACTGCAACACTTGCGTTTGTAGATAGCGTGTCTACATTTTCTTCTAAACGCTTCTCTAAACCCGTAAAACGATCCCCTAAACTATTAAATCGCTTGTCCAAGTCATTAAAACGCTGAACCTAGTTTTCTTCAACCCTTGTTAAACATTCTAGAATCGTAGTTAATATTACATTATTATTCATACGCTTCACGCTCCTCTTTCTATTATAAGACATCTTGAAAATCCTTGCTAGATGGAAAAAAGAAATGACTTAGTTTTGAAGATTACATATTAGTGATTCCTAACGAGGTGGCAATTATTCATCATTTTGGGGATGCTATTTTAATATAAGATATATCGACTAAATGCTAGAGCGAATTTGATTAAATGTCTAAATCACGCAATGCTTCCATCAATCTCTTAGACATTTCTATCTCCTCCCAAGTTGTTTGCCAATCGATCGAAATCTCCTCAACGCTTTCTCCAGCTAGCTTCAGATCAAACCATATACTTATCCTACTACTCGCCGGCAACATGTGCCTTGGCACAGCTATTTCCTCATTTAATTCCTCGATAAGGATGATTGCCATATCATTATCTCCAATTCGATCCAGTACCCCCTTTGTTTGTATATCATGTTCATTAACTGATCCGATCGCTGCTCCATCTACTTGTGACGATTCTTTGTTTTCGTCACTTGCAATTGACCACGAGTCGAAAAAGATAATTACCAACATAACTGCCGCTTTTAAATAAATCGGGTTGGTATTTTTCATTTCTAGGCTCCTTATACGTTTCTCCCATTATGCCAATCATTTTAAAGATATGCATGTTGGTAAAATGACAAAATAACGCCTTGAAAACCATCGAAAATACTTTTTTGAACTGTAGAAAAGAGGAAAATAGTATACCAAAACATCAGGAAATATCAATTTTAGACAAATCATAAAGCATCATTTTTTCTATTATATTCCAATTTTATCTCTATCATATAGCTTTCCAATAACTTTTTTGATAATCTTAAGGAAGAAAATACAACTTGGAGGAAACAACACGTGAACAAAAAGCTCTTATTATCTATGATTCTAGCCATATTACTGGTTGCATGTGGTCAAAGCATTGATCAAAGCGAAACCACTGGAACAAACGTTGAACCTGTAGCGGAGCATAAAACATCTGCACCTGAAAATGATAACAAGGCATCAAAGGAAAAAGAAAACAAGGAAGAGAGAACAGAAGAAAACACGGATGTAACTGCAGCTGACGATGAAAATAAAACGAACCAAAAAACACCTAAAACAACGTCATTATCGGAATTAAAGGTCCACTATATTGACGCAGGTCAAGCGGATGCAACCCTTTTCCAATTTTCGGATCAGGATGATTCCTATACGATTTTGTATGATACGGGGGATTGGAATAAGAACGATGTCGTTAACTACTTGAAAGAACAGGACATATCCTTTATCGACTTGATTGTTGTTAGCCATCCCCATGCAGATCATATTGGACAGATGGCAGAGATTGTAAATACATACGATGTTGGCGAAGTCTGGATGTCGGGAAATGAAACATCTTCCCAAACTTTCCAACGTGCAATTGAAGCAGTACTGGAAAGTGATGCGGAATACCATGAGCCACGAACTGGTGAATCATTCGATGTTGGTCCAATGAATATAGATGTGCTTCACCCGAGCAGTCTTACCGGTAAACTAAATGAGGATTCCCTCTCATTGCTGTTTACCTATGGAGATACGAAATTCATTTTCACAGGGGATGCCGGAAAAGATGAAGAGGTGCAAATGATCAATCGTAACATAGATATCAATGCGGCAATTTTACGACTTGGTCACCATGGATCAAACACATCTACCGATTCAGCTTTTATTGAAGCAGTAAAACCAGAAGTTGCCATCTACAGTGCCGGCGCAAATAACAGCTACGGTCATCCCCATCCAGATGTTGTGACTCGTGTTCAAGATGCAGTTGTCGATCTATATGGGACAGATATCCATGGTACAATTATTGTTACAACCGATGGGAATACATATGATATTTCTACGAATAAAGATGGCACAATCAGTCCGAAAAGTACTGAATCAGCCAAAAGTTCTACCTCTAAACAAAATACGAAAAAGAAAGAAGTAAAGGAAGATAATGAAACGCCTCTAGAAAAAGGGGAAGCAAGTAATCATTGTGTTGATATCAATGCCGCTTCTTTTGAAGAAGTACAGGAAATCATTCATATTGGGCCAGAAAGAGCACAGGATTTAATTGACTTGAGACCGTACCATACAGTTGATGATCTCACTAACATCAAAGGTATTGGTCCTGCAAGGATTGATGATATTAAGCAGCAAAATACAGCTTGTGTAGGAGGTTAACTATGATAGGTATACTCGATCGTTTTACAGATAACAATAAAGCAGTCATACTCATTGAAGAGATAAAGGAAGAACTGATTGTTTCCATTAGCGATCTACCAAAAGGTAGTAAAGAAAACACCCATTTTCAAATAGAAAAAGTGGGGGCGGGATTCAGAATAAATTCCATCGATCATACGAAAACACGTCAAGAGGCACAGAAAACATCTGATCTAATGAAAAAATTACGTGCAAAAAGTACTGGTAGTAAATTGAAGAGAAAATAGAGAAATAATCTTAACATATTTTCGAACTTTACTAGATTATCTACTTTCGAGAAAATTATTGTGTTAAGCTTCTAAGTAAGACTTTAGAAAGCTGAAATCGGAGTGATTAATGATATGAATGACAATAGCAAACCATTTAAAAAACGTAATTATAAACCTTGGATAATCAGTCTATCAATTATCCTTATCGGTGCGGTTGGCGTTTTAGCCGGAATGCCGGGAGCAGAGAACTTTGATGCGTTCGATCTTACTATCTTGCCGCTTCTGAATGCCATATTTAACAGTTTTACGTTTTTGTTTTTAGTCGGCGCATTGATCGCCATTTTAAAGAAAAAATATAAGGTCCATAGCCGTTTTATTTATGCAGCATTTGTGACAACCTTCCTTTTTCTGATAACGTATGTATCCTATCATGCGCTTGCTCCATCCACCTCATTTGGCGGAGAAGGTTTCATTGCAGGATTTTATTACTTTATTTTGATCACACACATCTTCCTTGCCGCAGCAATCGTCCCACTTGCACTTACAAGTGTCGCACGTGCCTGGAATAGAGAATACGAACGGCATAAGAAAATCGTTCATTGGACAATGCCTATTTGGCTGTATGTCAGCGTTACAGGTGTGCTGGTTTATATATTAATATCACCCTATTATTAATAGAATTTGAAAGTAAAGAATCATGGCGAAGTGTCCTATCCGTCATGATTCTTTTGATTCTACAACGAAATGCTTTAGTTGCGTTTATGCAAAAAGAAATAGGCATATACTTTCTTTACAGCGAACAGCATATGCTTCTTTCCATTATAAAAAAGGCTGTCCCAATATTTTTGGAACAACCGTTTTCTCTTATTTCCTACTATGCTTTTTACCACGTTTCTTGTCTGCATTAAATACGGTCTCCTCCGAGAACTCAACCGTGTGACCTTCCTTGTTATGCTGATTCTTATTGTTCTGTCTTCCCTTATCTTTATTTCGGTTCTTATTTTCTTCTGACATGGTGGGCCTCCCATTATCCGGTAGTAAAAGCAATTTCGACATTTAGCTTGCCCATTTTTTAAAAAATCATGCTATCCCAATTTAATGTTGCTTGTACATCGCTGTAATGTACTTAACACACTCAATGCTGCAGCATAACTCGTTTTTGGATTCGTCGCCATAGGTGCGTTATTTATCGAAAATGACGCAGTACCAAACGTTCCGGAAATATTAATCATATGGCTGTTGTTTTCGATAACAGGATCAGCAATTATTTTTACCCTTGTTTTCTGAATTCCAATTCCAGCTAATGATAAGATGATGGAAACATTGATGTTTTTAGGGAATTTTTTAATCGCTTCATTTGCTGTACCATCGAAAATAACGACTTCCTTATCCACTTCTTCTTCATCCAGCAATGATCTAGCAGGCTTTCGTGTTGTTAGAGAAACCTCATGAACACCGCCAAGCGCATGCGCACTTTGTAGTAGATCCAGTCCGCCAATAGCGCCAGACGGCAAATAAACTATCCTTTTATACTTTTCAGCCACTGCATATATATTTTGATATAAGAGTTCTTCAGACAATGCCCCGATACTAATGAGAATAACATCTTTCTTTTTAAGGACGGCAGGAATCAGTTTACGAACAGCTTGAATATTAGCGGCCTCTACAATGATATCAATGTCTGACGCAAGAAATTGAGACAGATCAGAATATAATCCAACACCATAGTTCTTTGTTAATGCGGAATACTTTTCTTCATCCCTGATATAGATACTTTGAACATATAATCCTGGAACCTGATTATGGTTTATTTCTTTCAACAGAAAACTCGCAATGGCTCCCCCGCCGATTATTCCGATATTCACTAGACTTTCCCCTCTCTGTTGTCAACTTTTAAAATGACTACAACGCATCAAGCAATGCCGTCGCTATGGAAAAGTAGATCATCAGTCCGATAATATCATTCAACGTCGTAATGAACGGCCCCGATGCTACTGCCGGATCAATTTTCAATTTATTAATCAGCAAAGGAACAATCGCCCCTATGACCGCAGACACACTTAGTGTGCATAAAATCGAAACACCAACAATCAGTCCCAACATCCAATTGCCATAAAAAATAGCAATCATCAGTGTAATCAATACCATACAAATAGCACCAATCATTGCTCCTGTACTGAATTCACGTCTGACCATCCGCCAGAAACTGTTTTTTTCGATCGTTCCCAATGCCAGACCACGGACTGCCACAGCTAATGACTGTGTTCCAACGTTTCCTCCAGAATCCATAATCATAGGAATAAAAGCAGCAAGCACAACAACCTGTTCAAGTGTATCTTCGAATTGACCAATGACCCCACCGGTTATCAGTCCGAAAAACATCAATGCAATAATCCAGGGCGAGCGTTTCTTTGCAGCTGTAAGAGCACTTAAATTTATATCTGTTGCACCTTTTGTAGCCGAAATTTCGCCAAAATCTTCTGTTGTCTCACTTTCAAGAATATCCATCACATCGTCCACTGTTACAATTCCTAGCAAATGATTGTGTTTAGAAACAACTGGAACAGCAAGAAGATCATACTTCTTAATGACACCCCCGACATCTTCCTGATCCAGATCTTCCGGTACAGATACCACCTTTTTACGCATGATATCACGAATCATTGTTTCCGGTTGAGCGGTAATAAGGTCTCTAAGCGAGACAACTCCTACTAACGAACCATCTTTATCCACAACATAATTATAGTAAATGCTTTCCGCCTCTGTTGCTTTCTCCCTAAGCTGGTCAATAATTTGAGCCGCTGTCTCATTGGGAGAAATACTTATTAATTCCTTCGTCATAATGGAACCCGCTGTTTCCATTGCATAAGAAAGAATAGCCCCTACTTCTTTTGCTTTTTCTTGATCCATTTCATACAAAATCTTCTCGGCAAGCGTTGGATCTAACCCTTTTATAAATTGAACAACATCATCCGTGAACATATAATTAAATATTTCATAGGCATATGGATCTGCTAATTCTTGAAAATAAAGCTTTTGCTTATGAATGTCCAACCTATCAAAAACACGAGCAAACTCCTGGGACTCAAGATAATCATAGGCTTTTACACGGACATCCTTATTCAACGTCACAAAAACATCGGCTTGGTCCGATGGATGTAAAGATAAGAAGTTATTACGAAACTTGGCTTTTTCTTCATCTCGTAATGCTTGTAAAATGAAACTTGTATATTGCTCAAGATCTTTTCGGTCTAATTTAACCACTTTTATTCCTCACTTTACTACGCTCGTTCTATGTATCAATGCTTATCAAAAGTAGCCTTCAGATTTAAATTACCCTTATATCGGATATTTAAACGGAGGGCTACTTTCAATTATTCTATTTGTATCAATACTACAATCCAAATAATGTAGAAATCATCCAACTTGACCCATAAAAAATCATGAACAAGACACCAATACCAACACCTAAAAACCGGTTCAACATACCCCCGATTGCGGCGATAGTAAAGGTAACAAGTGTACCAGCCAATCCGCCTTCATAAAATGACAATAAGACGACGATTCCTATAAACATAGCAACAATTGCTTCCTGGTTAATATGCTTCTTCACAAACACACTTGCCTTGCGCGCATAATTCATCGAAAACGGGTAAGCAATAAAGGAGGCAATCACAATACCAATCAATCCGTATAATAAAAATTCAAGTGGACTCATTAAATTATGTAAATTATTCACTGGCTCACTTGTAAATATCGGTGGTGCATTAAATAATGCGGCAGCAGGTCCTAACGCCACCGGACTTAAAGGAATACCAAACGCAACAAGCGGTATGATCGTTTCCGCAATATAGGTTGATTCTGTCACCCCATTCATCGTTGCCAAGCTACTTGTCGCTTTTTTGTACTGTCCCTTCGTACGCGATCCAACCAGTTCCCCCATTAAAGAGGTCATCCCGACCGGGCTTAAGGCAAAAGTAAAGGAGGATATAAAAGAAGTACCAGCAACTGCCGTGCTTTGCTTTCGTGTTAACACTTTAAAAGGATTCGGAAAATATCCTGACCATGTTTTCTTTTCAGGTGCCAGCCGGTATACGTTCATTTCATCTCGCTTCACCTCGGGTCTAGCACTTTTAGATGAGGCCATCAGTAAGTCCGATAACATCGGCCCAATGGCTATTCCAAGAAAAAAACTAATGGACAGATGTTCTCCTACAACCGTCGAACTGACCATATCCAATCCTTGAAACATCATCGCAATTGGTAAAATTAACAAGATACTTGCCCAACGCCCTTTCGAAAAATACCCAATTAATACCGCCGCAGCTGTAAAAATAATCCCAGCATTTTCCTGAAAAAAGTTTCCAAATTGGCTTAAAAATACTGCAAATAATAATGATAATGGCAGTGCAATAAATGCACCAATAATTCCGCCTGAAATCATTTTCCTTAAAGCAATATGTGGCATCCCAATCCGCCGCATAAAATTAGCATGTTCAAGCATTGGTGCAGCAGTTGTATCTCCAGGTACCCCCATTAAGGCTGTAGGGATGGCATGGGTTAAATGCTTTGATAATACTGCCGCCATAAAGAAAGCAAATACCGCGACTGGTGGTGCACCTAACAAGACTACGATCAACGTAATAGGCACCAAAATTGCCGTTTCATCTGATCCCGAAATTAGACCGATGAGCGTAAATAATACTGCCGCTATCAATGCTAGTATAATTGCAATGACTAATTGACTCATTCCTTCCTATCCTCCTCATCTGAAAAAAACATATCGTAAATCCCCTGTTCCTTCATTTCTTCCATCGTAACAGGATCATTTGTTATACTTTCCCGTTCATCTTCCAAATCCAATTGAAGATCTTTATAGATAATACTTAATTCTTCTGTTGTACCTGAGCTTTCCAACAACTTCCGCTTTGGTTTAAACAATAGCGCATTCACAAGCAGTGCGATCAAACTTCCTGCGATTCCAAGGAGCAGTGAGTAAGACTGCACCATATTTTCGGGAGCAACTTTCGGAAAGATAAACTTCCCCAAATGAAAAAATCCCAAACTAAGGAAGACGCTGATAATGATCGTAGTAATCAAATGTTTGCCAAGCACCGTGTCACCAATTACTTCTACATAGCTCTCCTGTTTTGCAGCAGTTAATTTATCTTTTTGAGCCACGTTCTCCCTCCATTCATGCTTATCATATCTACATTCCAGTATAAACTATAGCATTTAACAAGGACAATACTTTAAATTAGTTGCTCACTGCAATCGCATTAAATATACAAACACTACTTATTCGGATCGTTATTCCGAAGTAGCTCTACAAAATGCTTCATATCATGAAATCCGAATCTTTGCTCTTTCACAGCATGCTCAACAACCTGGTCGATTTGGTCATCGGGGGCACCAGCTACGGAAGCCATGTTCCTGGCATGTAGTTTCATATGGCCTTTTTGAATTCCTTCTCCAGCCAAAGCTTTAATTGCTGCAAAATTCTGCGCTAGTCCTGTAGAAGCAATTATTCCCGCAAGTTGTTGAGCTGTTTTAACATTTAATATTTTCGTAGCAAGCTTTGCTACAGGGTGTGATTGCGTGGCACCTCCGACTAACCCAACAGCAAGCGGAAGTTCAATGGTTCCGACCAATGTATTTTCACCCTTAAGTTCCCATCGTGTTAACGAACTATATTTACCTGATATAGATGCATAAGCGTGAGCTCCAGCTTCTACTGCTCTTGTATCATTTCCCGTTGCAAGTACTACAGCTGATACGCCATTCATGATTCCTTTATTATGTGTTGCAGCACGATAGGGATCAGCAACAGCTAAATGATTTGCACTCATAAATTTCTTCATTGTTGTCTGATTTCCCTGGAAAGGATCTTCAAAAGTTGCTCGAGCACGTACAATTCGTTGATCAGCAAGGTTCGATAAGATACGAACAACAACTTTACCTTCTGTAATTTCTTCAATTAAAGGAGATACTGCTTCAGCCATTGTATTTACAGCATTAGCTCCCATTGCATCCTTTGTATCAATCAATAAATGCACGACAAGCATTTTTTCACTTTCGCCTTGCACAACATGTACATCCAAGTCCTTTGCCCCGCCGCCAAATGCTACTAGTGTCGGATCCTGGGCATTACACAGTTCAATAATTTCCTCCTTGTTTTCATAAATTCTTGCCAAAGCTCCATAGGTATCTACCATGCTAGTTACTTGTATTTGTCCTCTCATAATAGATCCAGAATAAGACGTTGTAAATCCACCTGTGTCATATGTCAGTTTTGCAGCATGACTAGCTGCAGCGACAACTGAAGGTTCCTCAGTCGCCATTGGCACAAAGACATCTTCTCCATCGACCTTAAAGTTTGCTGCTATTCCAAGTGGGATTGGTAAATATCCAATCACATTTTCAATCATTCGATCTGCTTGTTTAACTGTAAAGCCTTCTTCGCCGGTAAAGATTTTCTTTTCTTCTTCTGAAAGTTCTAGTAGTGATGCAATTTTATTCAACCTTTGCTCTGGTAATAATTTATAAAACCCAGAAATACGTGACTTCATAGTAAAACCTCCTTTGTTTTATTGGAAATTACTTCCTAATGTTCTTTAAATCTAGTTTGTTACTACACACAATTGAATGCGATTACATTTTGAACATCAATAAAAAATATTGAAATTCAATAAAGTTTAATTTCATTCAACCATGTTGAATAGAGTTTATTATACGTACCCCAAATTTGTCAATCATTTTAAATCTTAAGTCAATTGTTTTTAAAAGTTTAGCCATTAGGCGACTATATTGTAACAAAATAACATATCTGGTATCATTGTGTATGCGATTACAACGTGAGGAGGTGGAGGTTAAATGCATATTGTCGTGATAGGTGCGGGTGCTTTAGGTGCTTATTTTGGTTCGCGTTTTGAGGAAGCTGGAGCAAATGTTACATTTTTAGTTCGTGAGAAAAGGGCAGAACAAATTCATGCACACGGAATTCATGTGAACAGTACACAAGGTGACTACACGATAAGGAACCCAAAAGTTATTACAAATACAGCAGAAGTCAAAACTGTTGATCTCGTATTTCTCAGTGTAAAGGGATACCATCTACAAGGAACCCTGGAAAGTCTAAACCATTTGACCAAAAAAGGTGCCCATGTATTACCAGTTTTAAATGGAATTGAACATATTCGTACACTACAGGAACAACTTGGGAAAGAACATGTTGTCGGGGGCCTCTGTTCCATATTCGCTACTTTAAATGATAAAGGACATGTGGCGCATTCAAGTGATTTTCATGATCTTATTTTCGGTCCATTGGAACCAACGCAAACAAACATCTGTAACCAATTAAAAGCACTTACTGATCAAGCGAATATCAGTGCAAATTATAGTGATGATATTTTAGTAGATCTTTGGAAAAAGTATATGTTCATCAATGCCTTTTCCGGCATTACGACAGCAGTCAATTTACCTATTGGTCCTGTTACAGATCATCCGGAAACATTTCACATTGCAGAAATGATTTTGCAGGAAATGAAACAATTAGCGAACAAGTATAATGTAGCTCTAACGGAATCACATGTAGAATCAACAAAAAAGATACTCTTGAATTTGAACCGGGATGGGACATCTTCCATGCACCAAGATCGCCGTAAAAAACAAACTTTAGAGGTAGATCATTTACATGGTGGGGCAGTTCGATTAGCGAAAGCAGTAGAGTTAGAGCTTCCGTTTACAGAGGCTGTGCTCGGATTAATAAAGCCATTTGAAAATGCATAGAACTGTGCGTTATTAGGATACTAGTGGAACGTTTCAAAATTTCTTTCCAGGTTTCTAAAAAGTAGCTGGGTGTTCGTCAAAATATTCTCTTCTACTACCGCAACTGGAATACACTCGTTTTCCGCCTGCAGTGGAAATCAACGGTTTTTAGCACATATACGAATCTTTTGGCCTTACATCAGGCTGAATATGGGATGCTCCACTAGTCTCCCTGCGAAAACGATCAAAAAAGTGTATTAAAACGTTTTTATTTTAAATATAAGGGATGAGGAAAATGATAACTTTTCTTGTATCAATCGTTATTTTGGTTATTGCGTATTTTACTTATGGGAAGTTTATTGAAAAACTATTTGATCCAGCAGATGCAAGAAAAACCCCTGCCTATGTAAATAGTGATGGCGTAGATTATGTGCCGATGAATAAGCATAAAAATGCGCTCATCCAATTATTGAACATTGCAGGAACTGGACCTATTTTCGGACCGATTATGGGGGCATTATTTGGTCCTGTCGCATTTTTGTGGATTGTTCTTGGTTCTATTTTTGCCGGGGCTGTGCATGATTATTTAACTGGCATGATTTCGATCCGAAATAAAGGCGCACATATTCCTGAATTAGCGGGAAAATTTCTAGGCAGTTTTTCCAAGCATATCGTAAATATTTTTGCACTTTTATTACTTCTTTTAGTGGGTACCGTATTTGTTACAACTCCAGCATCACTTCTGGCGATACTATTAAATGGTAAAGTGGCTGTAGGGATTTTAATCACCGTTATTTTTATTTACTATTTCTTATCTACGGTTCTTCCAATTGATAAAATCATAGGTAGATTCTATCCTTATTTTGGTGCAATCCTTTTACTTGGGACATTAGGCGTTGGAGTTGCTTTACTATTCTCGAATTATACGATACCGGAATTAAATTTTCATAATATGCATCCGGATAATTTACCTATTTTTCCAATTCTTTTCTTTACCATTACTTGTGGCGCGTTATCTGGTTTTCATGCGACACAATCGCCGATTATTTCCAGAACGACGAAGAAGGAATCGGAAGGTCGTTATGTGTTCTATGGCATGATGATTGCGGAAGCCGTGATCGCAATGATTTGGGCAGCAGCGGCAATGAGCCTGCTTGATGGTCAAACATTGAATGAATTTATTAATACGGGAACACCTTCTGCAGTTGTAAATGAAGTGTCCATGACGCTGTTAGGTGCCTTTGGAGGAACCATTGCGGTATTAGGTGCAATCGTACTTCCAATTACTTCTGGGGATACAGCATTCCGTGCGGCACGTTCCATTATCGCCGATTATTTGAAATTTGATCAGAAGACAATGAAAAGTCGTCTCATGATTGCGCTTCCTTTATTTGTTGTATCAGCATTGTTAACACAGATTGACTTCAACATCTTGTGGAGATACTTTTCTTGGGCAAACCAGGCCACGGCAGCTATTGCACTATGGATTGGGACGATGTATTTATTTATTAAAGGAAAGAACTATTTCGTCTCGCTGGTGCCTGCACTATTTATAACCTACATGGTATTTGTATATATTTTAAATGAGAAAATAGGATTCAATCTGAATTTAAACATTTCATTTATTGTGGGTCTTGTTTTAACTGTTATTCTTACAGTCGTCTTCTTTAACAAAGCAAAGAAAAATAGGGTTGAAGAAATAGAAACAGATATAGATGTTGCGTAATTACAGCGTTTAAACTAATATCCTGGATAATGGCTTGCTATCGTGCCTTATCCAGGATATTTTACATTTTCCTCTTTTCCATTCATTTGACTTTTCGTATAAATAGAATTATCATATTTTCCAAACCTTCGCATTATTTATATACTAATGGTCGCAAAATCCTACAATTCCCCTAAAACAGAAAACGCTATGTTTATCCAAATAAAAGGAGAAGTGATACAGGTATGAGTCAACCTTTAGAAGAACAACAAATAGAGCTTTCACTAAAGGATAAATTGATAAAAAAACTAAAGATATTTGGACCGGGTGCAATCGTAACTGCCTCATTCATTGGGCCTGGTACAGTGACAACAGCAACAAGAGCTGGTGCATCATTTGGTTATGCTATTTTATGGTCTGTCCTCTTTTCAGTTATTACAACTATCGTTTTGCAATTAATGATGTCCCGTCTTGGCATCATTACACAAAAGGGTCTAGGTGAAGCCATACGCGAACAATTTTCACACCCCTTGTTAAAGTATGGTGCAATTTGGCTTGTCACTATTTCCATCAGTGCTGGTTGTGCAGCTTACATATCCGGTGATTTACTCGGTACCTCTCTTGGCCTCTCCTCACTTACCGGTTTTCCTGAACATTTGATTGCGCCTATTATCGGTGTCATTATTTTGTTATTCGGTTTAAGTGGTAGCTACAAATTCATTGAGAAAATCATGATTATACTTGTTTTTGTTATGGGAATTACATTCATTACAACAATGGTCGTCGCTAAACCTGATCTTGGTGAAATGTTTAAAGGCGCTTTTGTTCCTGGTATACCAAAAGGATCGATTATTATGGTCATCGCAATGATCGGTACAACAGTTGTTCCATATAACTTTTTCATTCATGCATCGTCTGCACATGAAAAATGGACCGATCCAGCACATTTAAAAGCGGCTCGATGGGACACAATCATCTCTATTTCTGTTGGCGGATTAATTACAGCGGCCATCTTAATAACCGCTGCTACAATGATTAGAGGTGTTGATGTAAGAAGTGCCGCAGAATTATCTCTGCAATTAGAGCCCTTGTTAGGAAGCTGGGCCAAACAATTTACAGCGATTGGACTATTTGCAGCTGGATTCTCTTCTGCAACTGCATCACCACTTGGAGCAGCAATGACACTTGGTAGTGTTTTTAAATGGGAAGGCGGCTTTAAAGATAAGCGTTTTAAAATTGTTTTTGCAGTGATCATCGTGATCGGAATTATTACTTCAGCACTTGGCTTTGAACCAATGGATGTACTGCTCTTTGCTCAAGCCCTAAATGGTATCCTATTACCAGCCATTGCTATTTTAGTTCTGATTGTGATGAACAATAAAAGCCGACTTGGTAAATATGTAAACTCACTAAAAATGAATATCGTTGGCGGTGTTGTTGCACTTGTTTGTACAGGACTCGGACTTTATAGTTTAATTGACGCATTGCAAGCATTTTTTAGCTAAGTTTCAGCCCATAATAAAGCTCCATTTCCGTTAAATATTTCGGTCATGGAGCTTTATTTTTTACGCCTTGTCAATTGCTCGTGCTGGATCATAAGGAGTTAAATCCAAATCGACTTCCTCATTCTTGATCAACGTCAATCAGCCGTTACTATTTTCGGTAATTAAATATGGCTCAATATATCCATTTTCCTTTAAGTAAGTAATTAATATTTGAACTGATTCTTCCAATGTATGCTTTTCTGTGTCTAGGATAATTTCCGGATCAACAGGTTTTTCATATGGTGCATCAATCCCTGTAAAACCTTTAATTTCACCAGCGCGCGCCTTTTCATACAGCCCTTTTGGATCCCGTACCTCACATGTTTCTACACTACATTTCACATAGACTTCAATAAACTCTTTATCTTCAAGCAACGTACGAACATTATTTCGATCCTGTCGATATGGTGAAATAAATGCGGTTAGGGTTATGATCCCAGCATCCACCATTAGATTGGCAACTTCTCCGATGCGGCGGATATTTTCTGTACGATCCGCTGGACTAAACCCCAAATTCTTATTCAAACCATGCCGCACATTATCTCCATCAAGGCGATATGTATGTATCCCAAGTTGATGTAGTGCTTTCTCCAGTGCGACAGAAGCGGTCGATTTCCCTGATCCTGATAATCCAGTAAACCATAAAACAGCGCTTTTGTGCTTGTTCCGTTTTTGTCTTACTTCTTTCGTCACTTCCGACTCATGCCAAGCAATATTTGTTGACGTACCCATCATTTCCCTCCTAAAACCACCAGTAATAGACAATGGTAACAGTGATAGCCATCACAATTAAACTGAGCGGTGTTCCTATTTTTATATAATCTGTAAATTTATAACCTCCAGGACCATAAACAATTAGGTTGGTTTGATAACCTATTGGCGTCACAAAGCTCGCCGAAGCTGCAATCGTAATTAACACTGCAAACCCCATTGGATCCAGATTCAAGCTTGCAGCCGTTTTTAATCCAATTGGAAGCATTAATATTGCTGCTGCGCTATTTGTAATTAATTCGGTGAAAATATTTGTTAAAAGATATATCAATAAAAGAATCATAAACAATCCCATAGGGTTCCCTATTACTAATAGACCATCTGCAATCCATTGGGCCAAGCCTGTGTTCATCATCGCTAGGCCCACACCAAAGGAACTGGCAATAAGCAATAATACATCGAAGTGAATATACCGTTTAGCCTCTCCAGGAGTAACCGTCTTCGTTACAATTAATAAAGTAACTGCCAGTGCCATCGCCTTAAACATGCTCAGCACACCCAAGGACACAAGCATAATCATTGTCAGCGTTAAAATGATCGAAAACCAAGCCTTGACCGGACTACGTTTTAGTTTTTCCGGTGTATCCAAGCTTGTAAGTACGTAAAAATCACTGGATTGCTGGAACTTTTCTACAAAGTGTTTCCCTGCCAGCAATAACAATGTATCTCCCGGTTTAAGCAGGATGTCGCTTACTTTAGATTGGATGCGTTCATTATTTCGATGAATCGCAATCACTCCGGCATCATAACTGGATCTAAACTGTGTTTGTTTAACAGACTTTGACAGTAATGCAGATTGATGGGATACAACAGCTTCCACTATTTGTGTGTTCCCGTTCTTTAACTCATCCAGATCTAGATGTGTTCCAGTTCTTAATGTTAAACCTTTCATCATTTGTACATCCTCAAGCGTAGACATCAACCCAGTAAAAATTAACCGATCCCCCGCTTGAATAACCGTTGTAGCACGTATAGGGGAAATACGTTCCTCTCGGCGAATGATTTCGACTAGATAGAGACCTTTCAAATCGGTTAATCCAGCCTGCTGTACGCTTTGATTCATATGTGGAAAGCTTTCCTCTACAATTAATTCTGCAATATATTCTTTCGAGTCCGCTTTCACTTGTTGTTTAAAATCCTTATATTCCGGTAGTAATTGATGGCCAATTGTAAATATATAAATCAGGCCAATAATCAAAATAGGGATACCCACAACAGACAATTGAAATAAAGAAAAACCCTCATACCCATTATCAAGCAACATACCATGAACAACCAGATTTGTAGCCGACCCCATTAACGTGACCGTCCCACCTAAAATCGTTGCATAGGATAACGGGATTAAAAACTTGGATGGCGCAATATTGTGCTCCTCACACCACGTCTTCACTAATGGTGTAAGTGCTACGACAATCGGTGTATTATTTAAAAATGCCGAAATAATGGATGTGGGTACAAAAAGACGTACCATCGATCCTACAGTGCTCTTGCTCTTATCCAACCAGTTCTTGATTACCTTTTCAATGACACCACTTTTTTGAATCGCTCCCGCTACAATAAACAAAAGTGCTACAGTAAGCATTCCTTCGTTAGAAAATCCACTTAATGCTTCTTTTGTATTCAATACACCTGTAATCAGGAAAATGATAAGTACTGAAAAAATGATGATTTCAGGACGACCAACTTCCATTAATAACCCTAATAGCATGGCGACAATCATAATTAAAACAAAGATCATTTCAAATGACATGAGGAACATCCCTTAGATTAATTTTGTTTCATGCCTTTAATCAGTACTTCAGCAACTTCCGGGCGGGAAAACTCTTTCGGTAATGCTTCCCCATTACGAAGCTTTTCGCGTACTTTTGTTCCACTGAGATGAACATGATAGGATTTATCATGTGGGCATGTTTTTGTCGTGCCCATGTTCTCACATTTGTTGCAATAAAATGCATGCTCAAATTTGAATATTTGGATACCCAATTCTTCCTCAAACTCTGAAATTAACGTTTGTGCTTCATAGGTGCCATAATAATCCCCAACACCTGCATGATCACGTCCGACAATAAAATGGGTGCAACCGTAATTTTTGCGGACAATCGCATGGAGAATCGCTTCTCTTGGTCCAGCATAACGCATCGCAGCAGGATAGATAACCAGTCGTGTACGATCAGCAGGATAATAGTTTTTCAGTATTACTTGATAACTTTCCATGCGAATTTCTGCAGATATATCATCTGACTTTGTCTCACCAACCAAGGGATTTAACAACAACCCATCAACAGACTCTAGTGCACTCTTCTGAATATATTCATGTGCCCGATGAACTGGATTCCGCGTCTGAAAACCTACAACAGTTTTCCAACCCAAATCAGCAAACATCGCTCTCGTTTCCGATGGATCAAGGTGAAATTCCTGAAATTGACTGTGATTCGGACGTTGGAGTAAATGAATCGGGCCAGCTAAATACACGTTGCCCTTATCGTATACCTTCTTCACACCTGGATGTGCTTTATCTATTGTTCCATAAACGTGTTTCGCTTCTTTTTCCTTATCATAGGTATATACTTCTTCCAATTCCAGCACCCCGTAATTAACACCATCTTCTCCACGGAGTGCTATTTTTTCTCCGATTGCAAATGCATCTGCTTGTGCTGTTGTTACTGGAAGTGTGATCGGGATACTCCAAACCGTCCCATCAGCCAAACGCATCGATTCAACAACTCTTTCATAATCTTGTTGTCCCATAAAACCTTTTAATGGGCTGAATCCACCGATAGCAATCAGTTCCAGGTCAGATATACTCCAAGCATCTATTGTTAATACATTGAACCCTTCTATTTCACTGAGATACGCCTCTTTTGCCGGACCAACTACTTCTCTTTGAACGAGTTCTCCTCCATGCGGTAAGATGGTCGTTTGTTCTCTTTGCTTTGTTACTGTCATTTTAAAACCTCCCCCTTCATAATGATCATTCGAGATGGATCACGACCCTTTTTCCATCAATTTCTTGCTAGATAACGTTCCAGTTCAACAACCATTGCCCCCATCTTCGGTTTACTCGGGTGAAAAGTATTAGATACGCCATAATGCTTCAGTGATTGAGCTGTTACTTTTCCTACTGCAACCGCCAAAACATGACGATTAAAAGCCGTGGTTATATCTTCCGTCGCCTGTTCTGTTTGGAAAAGATTTTTCACCTGTGTCTTACTGGTAAAAATAACTGCGTCCACGGTATGATTACAGATTACTTGCTTTAATTTATTTAACGTATCCTGATTGGGTTCTTTATAACGATATGGTTTTGACAAATAAGTGCGATAGCCAAGCGCTTCAACACCAGTCTTTATCTGGACATCATCTTGATTATATGCTTGTAAAAATAGCGTTTTCCCCTCTCCATCCCCCTCTAATGCCAGTGCAGATAATAAATTTTTCATCGTGCCATCCTTAGCTACCAATGATGCGGATAAAGAATGCTTTTTCAACCACATTAATGTTTTACTACCGCGAATTACCAATCTCGTATCCGCCAATTTCTGAATAAACTCAGGGAGTTTGTTCATTTCTGCTGCTGCCTTTTCCAGTGTTTCAGCACCAATCCCTGTTGTTAAAAGGGCAATATCATAGGGGTTATCAATAAATTCTACAACATCCTGTTCACTTACATTTGTATTTAAAATTTGCTCCCCCTGAATAGAATAGATGCGCGACGCTCCACCATGTTTTTCAATCAATGTAGCAATAACATCTGCTTTACGCGCGGCAGCAATACCAATCTTCTTCCCATTCAAACCGCTCATCCTACACGATCCTTTCCCGAGAGCTTCTCCAGCCACGCTATCGTCTTTGTTTGTTTTTGTTCGTCCATAAAACTTTCAGCCAGTAACTCCTTCAACAGGAGTGATTGCGTACTTTTATCTAACAAAGAATGTTTAATCAACTTTCGACTTTCATTTAAAAAATCTACATAATCCCCATAGTTCTCATCGTAAACCGTATGCAAATTATCCTTTATTTTTGCTGCAAGCATTGGGCTGGCACCATCCGTTGATATACTAATAGATAACTTTCCTTGTTTAAAATGGGCTGGGAAATGAATATTTCCTTTTTCAGCTTGTGCAGCCACGTTTAATAGCGCATCTTGAGGGCTATGATGGACAACCAATTCATTCACTGTTGGATCATTCGTTGCTGCAATGATCAAAAATGCATCAGCAAGATCTACTGCTTCAAAGCGTTTCTTCTTCCATGTTAATTGCGCTGTTTGCCAAAGCTTTTGTATCCCTTCACCAATTGTCGGACTAATCACTGTCAGCAATCCGCCGTTTTCTAACAAAGAACGAATTCTGCGCTCAGCGATACTTCCTCCACCAACAATCACAATGTTTTTCTTATCTAAATCTATCATCAAAGGTGTAACAATCTCACTCACATCCTTACATCGTTATTGCTTCAGCCATTTCAAATGATTCATAGACACGCTCTTTCAGTGCCTGCTTCATCACAGGATGATCTCCCAGTTGCTGACACAAGACTACGCTCCTATTTGGTTTCACCAATTCACTAATTGTTCTATCGATAGAGCGCATCAGAATACCCGTAAACCATAAATAAGGAACAACGATTAGATTGGCGTAATTCGCTTCTAATGATGATTGCAACTTTTCGTCAAAAGAAGGCCCACACGCAGCCAAGTAACACACTTCCACATGCGCCGTTTGCAGTACACGTTGTAATTTGTTCCCAATCATCTCGATATCTTTCTTTGTTTGTGGATTGCGGCTACCCCTTCCAACCAATAGTATCTTCGTTGCAGGGCCAATCGAT
The DNA here is from genome assembly GCF_016908515.1 of Virgibacillus halotolerans. GTDB lineage: Bacteria > Bacillota > Bacilli > Bacillales > Amphibacillaceae > Virgibacillus_M > Virgibacillus_M halotolerans. The sequence goes on along the minus strand of NZ_JAFBEA010000002.1, from coordinate 409,302 downwards.
ATCTGCGTTTCCGCGATTCGCTCGGTCAAAACGTCAATAAACCGATCCTGTACACCTAATGGCTGCCCATAGGTAAATGTGATAAATGGATATTGCTTCTCCGCAACTGCAACTTTATCTGGAATATCCTTGTAATAATGGCCGGCAGATAAAAGCAGAACCGGGACAATTGCTATTCTTGATGCACCTTGGCATACAAGTCTCTCAATTCCTTGCTCCACACTGGGGCTGGCCAGTTCAAGAAAACAAATCTCCTGAAGACCAACAGCAACATCCGCTTTCACGGAAGCAATACAACCCATTGCTTCCGCTGCTGCTTCCGAAACCCGACTGCCATGACTAACATATAGTACACCTTGCATTCCCTTATCCCTCCAATCATCCAATGGCGGATGGTACAGCGAAATCTGGTTCTACAGATAGCTGTTCAAACCATTGAATCTGCTCTCTTAATCGTACAACTTCACCAACAATAATCATGGCTGGGTTTTGGATGTGACTTGCCTTCTCCACAATATTCTCCAATGTTCCTGTTACTGTTTCTTGTCTATTCGTTGTACCGGAGTGCACCAATGCAATTGGCGTAGTTGCTTCACGACCATAATGGATAAGCTTTTCACAAATAAATGGCAGATTTTTAACCCCCATATAAATACAAAGTGTATCAATACCTTGCGCAAGGTGTTCCCAATACTTTTCTGTATCTTTGGTGCGTATACTCACTCCCGAAATAAATGTAACAGAAGAGCTATAATCTCGATGGGTCAAAGGTATACCAGCATAGGCCGGGGCAGCAGAGCCGGATGTAATACCTGGGACAATTTCAAAAGTAATGTCATTTGCCCTTAAATAGGCTGCCTCTTCTCCACCTCTTCCAAAAATAAACGGATCCCCGCCTTTTAACCTTGTGATAACTTTCCCTTTGTTTGCATATTGAAATAACAAGCTGTTTATCGCTTCCTGTGTGAGTGAATGATGATTAGGGCGTTTCCCACAATAAATCAATTTCACCTCTTTAGGGGCATATGCCAGTAATTCTTTATTGACTAAACGATCATATAAAACAACGTCTGACTTTTGGAGTGCTTTTATCCCCTTTACAGTAATCAAATCCGGATCGCCTGGACCAGCTCCTACCAAATAAACCTTTCCCATCATGTCACCCCTTTCTTTTATTTAGGCCTTGACCGTGTCCGCTTTGTGAAAATCAAGTCCTGATTTGACCGCTTCCACATAACCTGCGCGAACAACGTAATCACCGAAGTGTTCTCCCTCGTGTCGGTCTTTTGCATATTGAAATAGCATTGGTCGAAGACTTTCTAAAATCTCTGCTTCATCAATATTTTCCCGGTAAAGGCGATTCAATCGGTCTCCAATAAAGCCACCACCAAGATACATATTATATTTTCCAGGTGCTTTGCCTATGAAGGCAATTTCCGCCAATGCAGGGCGTGAACAACCATTTGGACAGCCTGACATACGGATCACAATTTCCTCTTCACGCAGTCCAGCCTCATCCAGAATCCCTTCGATTTTCTCTACAAGTGAAGGAAGATATCTCTCTGACTCAGCCATTGCCAATCCACATGTTGGAAATGCAACACATGCCATGGAATTTCTTTTTAATGCGGAATAATGCTTTCCTTCTGTCAATCCGTATTGTTCTACAAGTGCAATGATCTCTTGTTTCTTTTCAGGGGTCACATTTGAAATCACTAAATTCTGATTGGGGCTGAGACGGAAATCACCTGTATGAATCTTAGCAATCTCTCTTAACCCAGTCTGCAACGGGTAGCCAGCAAAATCTTTTACCCTACCATTTTGGATAAATAATGTCAGATGCCATTTACCGTCCCCTTCTACCCAACCATATCGATCTCCATTATGATCAAAATGGTAATCCCGTGCCGCCGTAAGCTCCCAGCCCAATCTTTCATTTAATTCTGCCTTAAACCAGTCAAGCCCTCTGGCATCAATCGTATATTTAAAACGGGCATTTTTCCGATTGGAACGATTACCATAATCACGTTGAATCGTAATTACTTTTTCAGCAACTTCAATGATTTTATCCGACGTACAGAAGCCAATCACCCGAGAAACCTGCGGGTATGTGGCTGTATCACCATGGGTCATCCCCATGCCGCCACCGACAGCAACATTAAACCCTTTTAGTTTCCCTTTCTCTAAAATGGCGATAAATCCAAGATCCTGCGAAAAAATATCCACATCGTTAGAAGGCGGCACCGCGATACCGATTTTAAACTTACGCGGTAAATAATAACGGCCATACATTGGCTCAATTTCTTCCGGCTTCCGACTGTCCACAACTTTCTCATCATCCAGCCAGATTTCATGGTATGCATTCGTCTGTGGAGATAAGTAGTCACTCAATTTTGCCGACAGGTTATAAACTTCTGAATGAATTTCGGATTGATATGGGTTCGCATTACACATCACATTCCTGTTTACATCACCACAAGCAGCAAGTGTATCCATCAACGAGCCATTAATTTCCCGCATCGTTTTCTTAAGGTCCCACTTCAAGATGCCATGCATTTGAAAAGCTTGGCGGGTTGTTAATTTCAATGTGCCGTTCCCATATTTTTGCGAAAGATCATCCATGGTTAACCATTGCTCCGGTGTAGCTACACCACCAGGCGCACGCACACGTAACATGAATTGGTAAGCCGGCTCCAACTTTTTCCTCCGCCGTTCATCACGTAAATCTCTGTCATCTTGTTGATAGCTCCCATGAAACTTCAATAGCTTCGTATCATCATCACTAATTGCCCCTGTTATCCGATCCGCAAGCCCTTCCTCAATCGTACCGCGTAAGTAATTACTATCTTCTTTAATTCGCTCTAGATCACTTGGCGGTCCATCCTGTTGGAAAGCATCATTTTTCGTCATGATCAAACTCCTTTCTAATTTGTGAACTTAATAAATATCACGCTGATATTGTTTTTGTTTTAGCATATCTTTTAAATGATTCTCAGCTTCTTCCTTACTCATGGAACCCTCTTCCTCCAGAATCTGAAGCAATGTCTGATGGACATCCTTTGCCATGCCTTTTTCATCCCCGCATATATACACATTTGCTCCTTCTTTAATCCATTGATAGAGCTCTTTACGCTTTTCAAGCATCAGATGCTGTACATATACCTTTTCCTCAGCATCGCGGGAAAAAGCGACATCCATTCTTGATAAAACACCTTCCTTAAGCCAATTTTGCCATTCCACTTGATAAAGAAAATCTGTGGAAAAGTGCTGGTCCCCGAAGAATAGCCATGTTTTCCCCTTTAGTTCAAGCTCTTCTCGTTCCTCCATCAGTGCTCTAAACGGGGCAACTCCTGTACCAGGTCCAATCATAATGACTGGTTTGTCAGCATCATTAGGAAATTTAAAATTTGGGTTACGCTGAATATAAATCGGTAATAAATTCCCGGATTGCGCGCGTTCTGCCGATTGGCCAGAACATACCCCTGTTCGATCACGTCCGTGCGCATTATATCTAACTGTTCCAATGGTCAAATGAACCTCATCCGGATTTGCTTTATGACTACTTGTTATTGAATAGAGGCGAGCTGGAATTTTTCTAAGTATCTGTACAAATTCTCCTGGGGTTAGCTCACCTGGAGGATAGTCCTTGACCAAATCAAGTAAATCCCTGCCATCCATATAGGCTTTTAACGCTTCCGCTTGCACTGGATCTACAAGTTCACTTAACGCTTCATTCCCAAAAATATCTGCCGCCTTTTCCATTAAGGGCTTCGTCAACACGGTAATTTCTAAATTGGTAAGCAGTGCATCATTGATGGAACGCATATCACCTTTTTTATTAACTGGAACGGATTCTTCCGGGTCCCAATTCATTTCCTTCATCAATTCCTCAACCAGTTTTGGGTCATTTTCGGGTATGATTCCCACACTGTCCCCTGGTTCGAACGCAAGATTAGATCCTTCCAGTGAAAGTTCAAGATGACGCGTTTCCTTATTTGACCCCGCTCCATTCAAGTTCAGATTCTCCAGAATTTCTGCCTTAAATGGATTGGTTCTTGAATAGGCTGGTAATTCAGCGTTTAATATACCAGTTTGCATTTGCCCATTCCCCGGAATAGCAAGTTGCGCCTCCGGTTGTTCATTTTTGACAATTTCAGCTAATACACCATCCATCCATTCTTCAGCAGATTCATCGAAATCAACATCGCAGTCGACCCTTGGGAATAGCCTTTCTCCACCTAATTCCTCCAGCCGTTTGTCAAAGTCTTTGCCAGTTTGACAGAAGAACTCATAAGACTGATCTCCCAAAGATAATACCGAAAAACGTAGGTCCTTTAATTTCGGTGCCTTCCGTCCATGTAAAAATTCATGGAAAGATATAGCATTATCCGGTGGATCCCCTTCCCCATGAGTAGCTGTTACAATCAGCAAATCTTGGACATTTTTTAATTTGTTCGCCTTGAAATCATCAAGTGCTGAACTCGTTACTTTTAAGCCCCGTGCTTCCAGCTTCTTCACGAGTTCCTCTGCAAGCAGCTGACCATTATTTGTCTCTGATCCAAACAGGACCGTCACTTCTCTTGCAGCAGGCTGCGATGTGTTTTGGGAGATTGCGTCATTATTTAGTGGAACAGCAGTTGACGCTGATTGCGATGCCGTTACCTGGTTCGCTGCCAGATAGCCGCTTAACCATATTTTCTGCGTTTCTGTCAATGTTGGCAGTAAGCGTTGTAAATGCTCTATCTGCGCTTGATTAAAAGGACTATTCATTACTTGTAAATCCAAAAGCTATCCACCTCACAAAGAAAATTTTCAAATTGATAATGATTGTCATGGTTTATTAAGTATATTATTCATAGCTATTTACTATGAATTTAGGTAAAAAAATATAATTAAAAAAAATTAAAGTCTAATTAGCGCTATTACCAGAAGTGTGCAAGCCACATTCTGTTTTATTTACTCCTGCCCATCTGCCTGCACGCAGATCCTCTGAATCTGTTACTTTAGCAGTACATGGAATACAGCCAATACTCGGATAACCTTGATCATGCAATTCATTGTATGGCAAATCCTTTGCATTGATATATGCCCACACATCATCCCAGGTCCAATGGATCAATGGACAAACTTTAATAGATTTAAAACGTTCATCTTTATTAATAAAATCTGTATTTTTTCTGCTAGCTGACTGTTCTCTACGTAGACCAGAAACCCAAGCTGGTACACCATCCAATACTTCTTCAAGTGGTTTTATCTTTCGAATATAACAACATTGATCAGGCTGCCGTTTCCATAGTGCAGAACCATATGCATCAGCCTGTTCTTCCAATGTTAGATCAGGCTTTTTTAACTGAATACGGAGTTTTGGATATTTTGCTTTTACTTTGTCAATCAGATCATAAGTTTCCTGAAAATGAATCTCTGTATCTAAGAAGACAATCGTTGCATCCTCTTTCACTTTGGAAATTAAATCTATTAAAATAATACCTTCCGCTCCGAAGCTACAAGAGTAAACAACAGAATCACCATATGACGCATAAGCCCATTGCAAAATATCCACAGCACCTTTTAGCTCATCAGTTGGATTGAAATCCTTAAAAGGATCTCCAGTAAATTGCTGATAGGTAATGACATCAGTTCCCACATTGATCCCTCCTTGTAAGTTGCACTTATACAGTTAGGAAAGTTTTATACTTTCCTAACTGCAAAAAAATCCCCTTCCAGTTATAAGAAGAGGGTTCACTAAATAAAAGACATAACCGCACGCTCCTTATCTATCGGACTTTTTATCCAGTAGGAATTGGCACAGTGTTGAATTTAACCTGTTGCCGAGGTTTCATAGGGCCTTTCCCTCCACCTCTCTTGATAAGAAAAAAACTATAGTTGACTAACTTGATATGAATTCTATACTATATAATCACTTAGGTCAACACCTTTTCCAGAAAAAGCTAATTATTTTATATTCTTTACAAAATGCGCTTTCTTTAATTTTGTTGTTTTTAATTCTCGCAGTTTATAGAAACTACGATGAAAGAAAGATATCGCTCCGGAAATACACTACGCTTTCCGCGGGCTCGCGATGAGCCTCCTCGATCGCAAAGAACGCTCACTGTGGGGTCTCATCGTCTTCGCTTTCCCGCTGGAGTCTCCTTGTATTTCCTTCGCTGGTATTGTGCTTTAAAACTTCGTAATAATTATTGATTCAAATACATATTAACTATCCACTTTTATGATGGTTGATTGGAGCGAAGGGTAGTCGACTCAGTGGGAAAAGCGCCTGACAAAAAGGATCTGTTATACGCAAAAAATTCACGATAAAAACTGCTGGGATACATACGTCCAGCAGTTTGTTTTCTAATTGCTATGAAGAAAATATTAGTCTTCTTTCCCTTGATATTTTTCTTTCAAATCTTCCACAACAGCGGGGTCTTCGAGTGTGGAGGTATCACCGACGACACGACCCTCTGCAATATCGCGAAGCAGGCGACGCATAATTTTGGCACTACTTGTTTTTGGTAACCCCGCAGTAAAAATAACCTCTTCCGGCCGTGCCATTTTACCGATCTGTTTCACAACTTCCTGCTTCACTTCATCTTTCATTTCTTCCGTTCCTTTGATGCCTTCTTTGAGTGTTACAAATGCCGTAAGCGCCTGACCTTTCACAACATGGGAACGACCAATCACTGCAGCTTCCGCCACGGATTGATGACTAACGATCGCACTTTCCAACTCCATCGTTCCTAATCGATGCCCACTGACATTCACAACGTCATCATCACGACCCAGTACCCAGAAATAACCATCTTCATCTTTATGAGCAACATCCCCGGAAGTATAAACACCTTTATAATCACCGTAATAAGAGTTTTGGAAACGTTCATCATCACCCCAGACGGTCCGGAGCATCGATGGCCATGGACTTTTTATCACAAGGGAACCACCATTACCAGGTGCCACTGAATTACCATTTTTATCAAGAATATCTGCATTGATACCAGGTGTTGGTTTCGTTGCCGATCCTGGTTTTGTTGTGGTAATTCCCGGCAATGGAGCGATTAAAATCGAACCATTCTCCGTTTGCCACCATGTATCAACAATCGGACATTTTTCCTTACCAATATATTTATGGTACCACATCCATGCTTCCGGATTGATCGGCTCACCAACGCTGCCAATCAAACGCAAGCTGCTAAGATCGTGTTTCTCCGTATGTTCCGGTCCCCATTTCATAAACATACGAATCGATGTTGGTGCCGTATAAAAAATGCTGACACCGTATTTCTCCACCACATTCCAGAACTGATCCCGTTCCGGATAATTAGGCACACCTTCATACATCAGTGTTGTTGCTCCTTGCGAAAGTGGGCCATACACGACATAAGAGTGGCCAGTTACCCAACCAATGTCCGCAGTACACCAAAAGACATCTTCCTCTTTTATATCAAAAACACTACGAACCGAATGATTGACGCTTGTTAAATAACCACCGGTCGTATGGACTATCCCCTTCGGCTTTCCAGTTGTTCCGGATGTGTAAAGAATATATAAAATATCCTCGGAATCCATTTCCTCGTTCGGAACTGGATTTGCCGGCATTTTATCCTTTAACGTGCCCCAATCTACGTCAAAATCCGGGTTCCATGATGTATTTGATTCCTTGCCGATATTTCCCACAACAAGCATCTTTTCCACATTTGTATCTTTCACTGCTTTATCAGCGTTATCTTTTAACGGAATAATTTTCCCACCACGTAAACTACCATCTGCTGTAATCAAAAGCTTTGCATCGGTGTCAGACATACGATCATTTAAAGCCTTCGCAGAGTACGCCGCGAATACTACGGTATGAATCGCACCAATCTTAGCACAAGCTAACATAGAAATCGGCAATTCAGGTATCATCGGTAAATAAATCGCTACCCGGTCGCCTCTTTTAATACCAAGTTCCATTAACATATGGGCTGTTTTATCAACTTCACGTCCAAGCATGTCGTACGTATAAATTTTATTATTTCCCTTTTCACCTTCCCAAATAATCGCAGCCTTGTTTTTGCGTGGTCCTTCTCGATGACGATCAACGCAATTATAAGCGGCATTTAGCTTTCCACCTGTAAACCATTTTGCGTGTGGGGGATCCCAATCCAGGACCTTATCATAAGATTTAAACCAGCTTAATTTCTGTGCTTGTTCAGACCAATACCCCTCTGGGTCTGCCTCCGCCCGTTTATAAACATCGGGATCATTAAAGTTTGCTTTGGCTTTAAATTCTTCTGGTGGTGCAAAAGTTCGGTTTTCTTTTAATAATGTATTTAAATTTTCTTCTGCTGACAAATTCAAAACTCCTCTCCAATGATTTGTAAGCGCTTAATATAAGCGTATTACAAAATACGTTCCACATGCAAACAAATCGAACTAATTGAGTCAATATTTCATTTAACGCTAATATTTAGAAGTTCATAACTGTACCCGAAAACAACCTAGTGGAACATACCGGAAGTTCTTTCCAGCACAAATATTTGAGTCAATTTCGTCACTTGAAAATCTGTGTGTAAATCTGAACTATTTGGGTGTGTGCTAAATCGTTGATTTCCACTGCAGCCACCCACAGAAAGCGAGTGTATTCCATTTGCCTTAATCGAAGATAATATTTTATCTTCACACCTTTTACAAACATACATTTTTTCATTTCAAAGGTCTGGAAAAGGTTTGTGAAAAGTTACATTAAATAGAAAAGCGTTCCCCCTCAACCGGAGAACGCTTTTCTTATTTCTCTATTTATTATTTCAAACCTGTTATTTATTTTCCACTTCCACAACCGGCTTCTTCCACAATCCAAGGAAAATTGCCGCCACAACCGTTCCGATTGCAAGCGATAGAAGGAATAATAGCGGATGCACTGCTAATGGAATAACAAAAATACCTCCATGTGGAGCCGGAATCGCACTATTCCAAAACTGGGTTAATCCGCCGGCAATTGCTGCTCCTAAAACGGAAGAACCGATAACTCTTAGCGGATCAGCAGCCGCAAACGGAATCGCACCCTCAGTAATAAATGAAATTCCCATCACATAGTTTGTTATACCTGACTTACGCTCATCTTTATCAAATTTACTTTTGAAGAAGGTTGAAGCCAATGCAATCGCAAGCGGTGGTACCATTCCACCAGCCATCACTGCCGCCATCAGACTTCCATCACCAGTGTCAGTGAAAATACCAATCGAAAAGGCATAGGCTGCTTTATTGAATGGTCCGCCCATATCGATTGCCATCATACCACCAAGCAGTACACCCACAATCACGGCATTTCCTGTTCCAAGCCCTTCTAAAAAGTTAACCATTCCCGCATTGATGCCCGCAAAGATTGGCCCAAAGATAAAGTACATGAGAAGACCTGTCAAAAACAGACCAAGTACAGGATAAAGTAGGATTGGTTTTAACCCATCCAACGATTTAGGCAGACCACGTAAAAGCCGTTTTAATAGGACAACGACATAACCGGCCAGGAAACCGGCAACCAAACCACCGATAAAACCAGCGTCACTATTGACTGCAATTAAACCACCAACCATACCAGGCATTAAACCAGGCCGATCGGCAATGCTCATTGCAATAAAACCAGCAAAAATCGGGATTAGAAAGTAAAATGCGTTTCCTCCAACTTCATTAAGAAAGATAAATATTTCACTGTCCTTACCTAAGAAGCTTTCAATTAGGAACGAAATTGCCATGAGAATCCCGCCACCAATAACAAACGGCAGCATATGAGAGATACCATTCATCAGGTCATTATAAATCGTGTTCCAAACAGATTTCTTTTCTCCATCCTGTTCCTCACTATTACTTTCATTACTTTGTTCCGCATGATAGATCGGCGCATCCCGATTGATTGCTCTTGTAATTAATTCATCCGTCTTTTTAATACCATCGGCAACCGGTCTTTCTAGGACAGATTTTCCATTAAAGCGTGCCATTTCAACTTTTTTACTCGCTGCAACGATGACCCCATCCGCTCTTTTGATTTCATCTGCTGTCAGACGATTTTTGGCTCCATCTGAACCATTGGTCTCCACGCGTATATCGACATTCATTTCCGCTGCCTTTTTCTTTAAGGCGTCTTCTGCCATATAGGTATGCGCAATTCCCGTCGGACAAGCCGTAACTGCTACAACGAATGGTTTTTCTGCCGAGTCAACAGCTTTCGTTTCATCCGATGCTTCTGTTTCCTTTTCTTTTTCCGCATCTTCCACTGTTTGATCAAACAGTGCATGAACTGCTTCAGCTGTATTTGCCTTACCTAATTGCTGAACAAAATCCGGATCAATTAACTTTCTGGATAACGCCGCCAGCGTTTGTAAATGTGTATCATTTCCACCTTCTGGAACTGCAATCATAAAGAAGTAAAAGGCAGGTTGACCATCAAGCGAATCATAGTTCACACCTTGCTTACTCTTTGCGAAAAGAACTGTCGGCTGATTAACAGCCCCCGTTTTCGCATGTGGCATCGCAATCCCATCACCAAGTCCCGTTGATGATTGTGCCTCTCTGTTTAAAATAGCTTCTTTAAATTGTTCCGCATTATTGAGAACACCGTGTTGATTCAGGCTAGCAATCATTTCATCAATCGCAGGCTCTTTTTCCGTTGCCTGCATGTCCAAGATCATTATATCTTGTCTTAAAAGATCCGTTATTTTCAAGGTAATCATCCTTTATTAGAAAATTTGACATACGCCAAGCTTTTGGGCGTATGCTTAGTTGCACATATACAGTAGGAAAGTAATTATGCTTTCTTAACTGCTAACAGTGTGTTGTTAATGTTAAAGGGAAGTAACTTCCACTTCGTCAAGCAATGTAAGGATGGCATCTTTATTAGCTAAATCACTGGAAAAGGCTGTTGCACTACCAGAAGCGAGCCCCATTTTAAAGCTCTGTACAGCATCTTTGGTCCGCATATATTCACCAATGAATCCAGCAATCATTGAATCACCTGCACCTACTGAATTCTTAACCATTCCTTTTGGACTTACGCCCTGATATGTCCCTGTTTCTGTGAACAATAATGCCCCCTCGTCAGCCATCGAAACAATCGCATGAGCAGCACCTAGCTCCAATAATTTAGCTCCATATTGCAGAACCGCTTGTTTACTGTTGATTTCCACACCAAATAATTCCGCTAATTCCGCTTTATTTGGTTTTACGAGTAAAGGCTTGTAGGGTAATGCCGCTTGTAGGTCCTTACCTGTCGTATCAATGACAAACGCTGCATTGGAATCAGCAACCTTTTCAATCAAGCTGTTGTAATAATCAGCGGGAAGAGATGGTGGCTTACTTCCCGATAATACGAGGATATTATCGCCACTTGCAATGTGATCGATTTGCCTCAACAGCGCCTCCGACTCTTTCTTCGATATGGTTGGTCCGAGACCGTTAATTTCTGTTTCTACCTCTGATTTTAATTTAATATTAATTCTTGTATCGTCTTGAATCGGGACAAAGTCGGTATTAATACCATCCTTGTGTAGCCAATTCGCAATAAACTCACCAGTAAAACCACCTAAAAATCCGAGTGCTGTTGTATCAATATTGAGTTCATGCAATATACGCGATACATTAATACCTTTTCCACCTGGCAGTTTCAGATCGTCTTTCATTTTATTCAGGTTGCCAAGTTCCAGTTGCTTCACTTGTACAATGTAATCGATCGATGGGTTTAAGGTAACCGTATAAATCATTGCTTCGCCTCCAAAATTGTCGTATTTTCGATGTTCGATATCAAATTTCCTTCGACTTTATCTGTCACAATCGTTACTTCTTCTATTCCACATACTTTTACAAAATGAACCTGATTCCATTTTGAATGATCTGCTAAAACGTATGCTGTTGCTGCATGTTGCTGTGCGATTTCCTTTAATGCCGCTTCTTCCGGATCCGGCGTAGTACAGCCATATTCCGGATCAATGCCATTCATCCCGATAAAGGACTTATTAAAACGGTAATTCCTTAGTTCGCGCTGACTAGTTGCGCCAACAATCGCTTTTGTGGAAGACTTTACTTTTCCACCAACAAGCACAGTGTGAATGTTTTTATCTGCAAGTAATGAGGCATGTAAAATACCATTTGTTACTACAGTAATATCCATCGCATTTATAAATTCAATCATTGTATATGTCGTTGTTCCCGCATCCAAGTAAATAACATCATTATTGTCAATGAGAGAAGCAGCTAATCTGCCAATTGCATTTTTCTCCTGAACACTTTTGGATGATTTTTCATGAACAGATAACTCGTCATTCAATTGATACATTCTTTTTGCCCCACCATGAATACGCTTTAATTTACCCCCTGCTTCTAATTGCTGCAGATCCCTTCTGATGGTGGATTCAGAACTATTAAGCACTGTAATCAATGCTTGTGTTTTTACGATGTTATGTTGTTTTAATTGATCCAATATGAATGCATGTCTTTCTTCCGTTAACATACTCATCCCCCTAACCAGTATAATACCACCAAAAACAGTCAAAAACAATCAATTAAATGCCACTTTTACATTCTACTTATGCAAAAAAAACGGTTCAATAGCGATTAATTTGTAGTGGTGCTATAATTAATATTTAGCTGATTATCGTTTAACAATAATAGATAGACATACAATATATATGGTTTGATTCCGCTAACTTGAACAGACAGGAGTGCTATTGAAATGAAAGAAGTTAAATCGCCAAAGAAACCACTGATCTACTATGCTTTACTGGCTGTACTAATCTTATTAGTATTAAATGCGCTTATCGTACCAATCTTTGACAAGCAACAAGTAAAAGAAGTTGATTATGGAAAATTCCTGACAATGGTTGAAGATGGGCAAGTTAACGAAGTAGAAATTAAAGAAACACAAATTTCCTTTACCGCAAAAGGAGATGAAAAAACAACCTATGAAACAGGCAGGGTTGAGGATAGTGAACTCGTTGACCGCCTATACAATGCGGATGTGAAGTTTACCCAGGATATACCAAAAGAAAACTCGCCATTATTGAATTTCTTCCTGTTTTGGATCCTCCCTATTCTAATCTTCATCATTATTGGTCAGTTTATCTTCCGTAGCATGCAGAAGAAAATGGGTGGCGGCAATGCAATGAAATTCGGAAAAAGTAAGGCGAAGGTATATGTCGAAGCTGAATCAGGCAAAAGATTTTCTGATGTAGCTGGTCAAGATGAAGCAAAAGCAGCATTGACTGAAATCGTCGACTTTCTTCATAGTCCGGATAAATATAAAGAAATGGGTGCTAAACTACCAAAAGGAGCACTGCTTGTAGGACCACCTGGAACAGGAAAAACCCTGCTTGCCAGAGCCGTTGCCGGCGAAGCAAAGGTACCATTCTTTTCCATATCTGGATCTGAGTTTGTTGAAATGTTTGTTGGTATGGGAGCGGCCCGTGTCCGTGACTTGTTCAAGCAGGCACAAGAAAAAGCACCATGTATCGTCTTTATCGATGAGATTGATGCCATCGGGAAAAAACGTGATAATGGGATGCAAAGCAACGATGAACGTGAACAGACGCTCAATCAATTGTTAACAGAAATGGATGGATTTGACAGTAGTAAAGGGGTTGTCATTCTTGCTGCAACCAACAGACCGGAAATATTAGATAAAGCACTGCTAAGACCTGGTAGGTTAGACCGCCGCATCCCAGCAGAACTGCCTGACATCAGGGGGCGTGAAGAGATTCTTAAAGTGCATTCGAAAGGCCTGAAAGTAGAAGAAGATGTGAACTTCCACACGATTGCCAGATCGACAGCAGGTGCATCAGGTGCCGACATCGCCAATATTGCGAACGAAGCGGCGATCCGCGCGGTTAAATTCGATAGAAAAAAAGTAAATCAATCCGACTATATGGAAGCTGTCGAAACGATTATTGCCGGGTATCAACGTACAAACGCAGTGATATCAACACGAGAGAAATTAATCATTTCCTATCATGAAATCGGTCACGCTTTAGTCGCTGCAAAACAGAAACATTCAGCACCAGTTGAAAAGATAACGATTATCCCCCGAACATCCGGTGCACTTGGCTACACAATGCAAGTCGATGAGGAGGAAAAAGTTTTACTTTCTAAAGAAGAGTTATTTAATAAATTGACCACCCTCTCAGGTGGTAGAGCTGCTGAGGAAGTTATCTTTCAATCGATAACAACTGGCGCCTCCAATGATATTGAACAAATCACTAAAATAGCCAGGTCCATGGTGACCCGTTACGGTATGAACGACACTTTCGGTATGATGGCGCTGGAAACGCAGTCCAATCCATACCTTGGCGGTGACACTTCCTTAACAGCTTCTGCAGAATTTGCGGCCAAGGTCGATGTGGAAGTCAATAAGCTTGTAAAAGCAGCATATGATAAGGCAGAAAATATCCTCACAGAGCATATCGATAAGCTCCATGAGCTGGCCAAGTTCTTATTGGAAGAAGAAACAATTACAGGGGAAGAGTTTATGAAAATCCTAACGAGCAAGGAAATTAAAACATTTGAATCATAAAGTAAACCAGCATGACGTCTACAAAGTCATGCTGGTTTTTTATTGGTTGCTTATGGAAAATATTATCAAAAGAATATTCCCATACTGTATTTTTAGACCTATATTGCTCTTCTTTTGAAAATGCAATTGAACTTCCATTACATTATTTAGATTGTTGATTGGCCCTTTTTTTGTTTCAACAATTTTGCTATTAATGGAAATAAAAGGGATAATATAGTTAATATAGCAAGTATAATCGTTATAGGAGATGCAAATAACATCTCTATTGGAGAACCGTAAATAACCGTTGCGCGTTGGAGATTTTGCTCCATATCTCCTCCAACTATTAATGCTAGAATCATCGGTACTACGGGATAATTTAACACTCGTAATAAAAGACCAAATATGCCCGCAATAATTAATATGTAGAAATCAATCGTGCTATACCCCAGCGTATATGCACCAAGAAATGATAAGATAAGGACAATAGGATAGAGTACATTCGGTGGTGTTTTTAATACTTTTACGAGCATACCAACCATCATAATATTAATAACTACTAGTATAAGGTTTCCTATAAACATACTATTAATCAGCGTCCATACCATATCCGGGCTATTTTCAAACAGTAATGGCCCTGGTGTAACTCCAATCATTACAAGTGCCCCAAGCATAACTGCTGTAGTTCCCGATCCTGGAATCCCCATTGTTAACATCGGGATCATAGAGCCTACTGCTGAAGCACTATTTGCAGATTCTGGGGCAACAAGACCTTCTACAGCCCCTTTGCCAAATTCTTTCTTGTTTTTTGATATCTGCTTTTCTGTACTATAAGCCAATAAAGAGGCGATTGTTCCTCCTGATCCTGGTAATACACCTAGGAAAAATCCGATTGGACCACTACGTAGAATTGGCCCCAGCGACCGTTTCCATTGATCTTTCGTAAACCATTTACTACCAATATTTTTGTTACCTGTATCCATTTGTTTACTCTGATTTATCAGATTATAAAGTACTTCACCAATTGCATAGATCCCAATAATGATAATAATAAAATTAATACCATCTGTTAAGTGGGGTACGTCGAAAGTAAATCGATGAACGCCTGATTGTAAGTCAATCCCAACCGTACTAATACCCAGCCCAAGAAACATGGTCAGAAAACCTTTCACGACATTTCCTTGCGATAAGGTGACAACAGCAGATAATGCAAACAAAAAGAGTAATAGAAATTCTGCTGGGCCAAAATTTAATGCGAATTTAGCCAAAGGCAAGGCTAGAAATATAAATCCAAATATAGCTATTAATCCGCCTATGAGTGAAGCCATCGCAGCAATAGACATCGCCTGACCTGCCTGTCCTTTCTTCGTCATCGGATAACCGTCAAAAGCAGCCGCAATAGAAGAACCATCACCTGGCGTATTAATTAAGATAGAGCTTCTTGAACCACCAAATAAAGCACCATAATAAATCGCTGCCATTAAAATTAGTGCACTCACCGGTTCCATCCCAAAGGTCAACGGAATAAGAACAGCTACCCCAGTTGCCGCCCCCAAACCTGGTAATATACCTACAATTGTACCAAGTGCAGCACCAAACAATAACCACAACAAATTAACGGGCTGAAGCGCTGTCCATAAACCATCAAGTATTACACTTGTATCCATTTGAACCATATCTCCTTTCTACGGTAAGCTAATTTGTAACAGTTGCGTAAAGCCATACCATGTACTGAATGATACAACTAGAGTTACAATCATATTCATGAGCCACTTTTTAAATCCATTTAAATAAAACAGTAGACCTGCTAAGAATAAAACCGTCGCAAGTAAATATCCTAACCATTCAAAAACCATTGTATAGATGATGCAAATCCCAATAATAATGACTATTATTTTGAACGAGTTTCCTTTTGTTAATAACGCTAAATCCTCATTATCCTTCAGATTCTCTTTATGAATATTCATTAAATCTATGACTGCAAAGATAAATATACCAATACAAACAAATAAGGGAAATTGCTTCGGACCAGAAGGCATTCCTAGTGTAGCGGGGGGCAATTGGATAATCAGAACGCCATATATAATACTTGCCACTATAAAAAATATTGGTAATGTGTAACGAACTGTCTTCATGCTCTCCACCTCCTATGGGGCTAAACCAGATTCACTTACAATATCCTTGAAAAATTCATGCTGCTCCTTTAAAAAATCAACTGTTTCGTTACTATTCATATAGAAAGCATCGAGATCATTATTATCCAAATCCGTTTTCCATTCCTCTGTTTCTACCATCTCGCTCAGCATGTCATCCCATTGAGCAATTTCTGTCTCACTCATATCTGGTGGTCCCATAATACCTCGCCAATGTGGAAATTCCACACTTACACCTTGCTCTTGCCAAGTAGGGATATCCGGAAAACTGTCAAGCCGTTCTGGGGATGTTATTGCTAAGATCTCCACTTCGCCCGCTTCATATTGCTCGGAAAGGTCAGACATAGAATTACTTGTCAGATCAATATGCCCTCCCAACAATGCATTCATAATATCACCACCACTACTGTATACTAGAAATTGCAACTCAGTAGGATCTATCCCCGATTCAATCGCAGCTTGTACAAAAGCTAGATGATTCCCACTTCCTAGTGATGGACTAACACCGATAGTTAATGATTTCGGATCCTCACGTAATTGATCCATTAATTCAGTCGCATTTTCAAATCCAGCATCAGCCTTCGTAGCAACAGCTAGCCATTCAGTAGACAGCATCGCAAGCGGGGTAAATTGTTCATAGGTTAACTCACTCTGCCCTAACAATTGTCCAGTTATTAATAAACTAGAATTCAAAGCCGCAAAGTGTCCATCCTGCTGATTTAAATATTGCCAACCTACTTCACCACCGCCACCAGGCTTGTTAATTACAGTAATATCTTCACCGGCTGTCCCATCTGCTTTCAAAGCGCGTTGAGAGGATCGCGCTGCCATATCCCAACCTCCACCTGGACTAGCTGGGGCAATAATTTCAATAGTTTTGTTTGGGAAGGTTTCGCCAACTGCTCCTTTTTGGCTCGCACAGCCCACAAGCAAAGAAATACCTATTGCAATTAGAAATAAACGTCGCATATAAACACCTCAACTTATATAAGTAAACGTTTTCAACGTTGAGATTCATTATGCCAGACAATAAAAGCAGATACAATATTATGACTTTTAGTCGCTTAATATTCTTTTATAACTTTTTATCCTTTATCGCCACTCAATTAACAAGAAAAAAACACCTATACTGCTAAGGTGTTTTTTACGCAATAACATATTTTCTTTCTGGTCGACCAATCACACCATAATTTAATCTAGTTATAGCTTGTCCCTCCGAAACAATATATTCTAAGTATCTTCTTGCCGTTGTTCGAGATATACCGACAAGATCACACATTGCATCAATTGTCACGCCGTCCTTGTTTTCTAATAAAGCATCACGTATTTTCCCAAGCGTAATAGAATCAATTCCAGAGGGTAGATCTGTCCATTTCCCCTCTGATATTTCCCCTTTCTTCTTACTACCTGAGAGTACATGTAATGTATCCTCCGCTTGAAATCCTCCACTCTGTTTAAACCAATGACTATCTTTTATATATTGTTCGATTGTTTGGATAAAATCATCCATTGACAATGGTTTTAATAGATATTGATATACACCATACCGCTTGGCTATCTGCAAGTGCTGGCGATTATCCGAAGCCGTGATTATAATTATGTCTACTTGTGGATAATTCTGGCGTATATATGGAAGTAGTTCAGTACCTAAAATATCCGGAAAGTAGATATCAAGAAGTATCAAGTGAACCTCCTCCCTAGCTAAAAGTCTTTTTAACTCCTCTCCATTCAATGCACGTCCAACCACATTGATAGACGAGAATTTTTTAACATGCTGTTCGTGTAGAAGTGCAACACGATAATCATCTTCAGCAATGACAACATTCATTTATGTTTCTCCTTTCGTTTTCGGTAAGTACAGTGAAAAAACAGTCCCACCCACTTTTAGCATACTAACTTCAACCATTCCGTCGTATTTCTTTGCAGTCTCATAAACATGTGAAAGTCCATATCCACGCTGCTCTCCTTTGCTGGAAAAACCAGTTTGGAAAATTTCCTTCACTGTTTCTGGATTTAACCCCATACCTGTATCTTGCACGTCAATTACAATTTCACTTCCAATATCAGTGATCATAACCTCGATCTTCTTTTGTTTTGCATGAAGGACAGCATCAATAGCGTTATCAAGTAAATTTCCCAACATGATTGCCATGTCAGAGACAGTAATAGATGTTCGCCCTAGGCGACTACCTTCTCCTACAACAAGTGTTACTTTTTTCTCGGCAGCTTTTGCCATTTTCCCAAGTAAGATTGCATGTACTCCCGGGTCTTCTATCATTTGTAACATCGGTATTGCCTGCTTTTCCTCCAACGTCTCTTCTTCAATAAATTGTAAAGCTTCATCATAATGTTCAATCTGAAGCAGTCCCATAAGGACATATAATTTATTTTTATATTCATGTGCCTGAGCACGTAAACCGTCTGAATAACCTTGAATTTGTAAAATCGTTTCCTGTAGCTGTTTGATATCTGTTTTATCACGAAAACTACATATTGCTCCCACAATCTCCTGACCATGATACAAAGGACGCCTATTTGTAATCAATACGCTTCCATCATATAATTGCTCTTTGTCATAGCTACTTTCTCCTTTGCGGAATGTCTCAAGCAACCCAAGCGCTTTTACCAATTCTCTCTGTTCATCCTTTGTTTGCACCAGCTTTTTTGCTGATGGATTAATCATAGAAATATTTTGACTTTTATCAATCACGACGATACCTTCTTTAACTGCATCAAGCATCGCTTCACGTTCTCTAAACAAGCCAGCGATAGTTGCAGGTTCAAACCCTAACGTATCTGATTGAATACTCCGAGCAAGAAATAATGCACTCCCAATACATACAATGATGCCAATAATGGCTACTAAAATTAGCCTAAATATTTTTTTTATAATCGTAGCATTGATATCCTCATTTAAATACTCCACAGTAATCGCACCGACTACTTGCTCTCCCCCATATATCTTTTCATAAATTGGGGCCGTAGTCATCACTGAGGGACCTCCCGCACCTTCCGCTTCCTTTGTTATATAGGAACCGAATAATAGTGATTGAGTAAAGTGGCATTTTTCTCCTGACGTACCGATTTTTGTTTCATCTGGATGAATAATGAAAATCCCGTCACGATCAACAACTGTAACTATAGGATTTTCAGCATGCAATCGAACACGGTCAATAATTCCCTGTATTTCAGAATAATCATTGCTCTTAATGGCCTTTGTTAACGCCGGCATAAAACTGAGCCCATTTGCCGTTTGCCTTGATAACTGTTCAAATCTTTCTTGCGAGTTCTTTACCTCAATATAAGAAAATGCGGCCATCAATATCAATATAAGAAACATAGATGATATCAAAAAAATAAACATGATGCGTTTACGAATTGTCATATTTTTGATGGTAAAAGACATGCACATCACCTCATTAAGAAAACCATTTTTAAAAATGGTTTTGCTTATGATCATACCAAAATTGTTCGATTAATAATATTCATTTTCAAAAGATAAATATCCACACTGTTTCTTACCGCCTTTGTGGACACCAAGAGCGCCTTTTCAACAAGGCGCTCCCATTAAAATAAATAAAGTACTCCCTTTAAATGAATTAATTACGATAAATTTTCTACAATAATACATCTGATTTAATATTTTTTATTTCTTCTTCAATCTAGCAATAATTTCATCCGTTACCTCATCTGTTGCGTGCTTACCACCTATATCCGGTGTCAGGAACCCGTCACCTGTTACATCTTCAATAACTTCAAGCAATGTACGTCCAATCTCTTCCTCCCCAAAATGATCCAACATCATTTTGGCTGTCCAAATTTGTCCGATTGGATTAGCTATTCCTTTACCAGCAATATCAGGAGCAGATCCATGAACAGGCTCAAACATAGATGGATATTTCCCATTCACATTGATGTTTGCAGATGGTGCAATACCAACACTCCCCATAATTGCTGCACCCAAATCAGATAAAATATCGCCAAACAAATTACTCGCTACAATTACATCAAACTTCTCCGGATGGGTAACAAAGAAAGCTGACAATGCATCGATATGCTGGGAATCGATTTGAATATCCTTGTAATCCTTTGCCACTCCCGTAAAAATTTCATCCCAGAATGGCATCGAATATACAATCCCATTCGATTTTGTCGCGCTCGTCACATGCTTATTACGCTTTGAAGCCAATTCAAAACCAAATCTGATTGCGCGTTCACTGCCTTTTCTTGAAAATATGCTGTTCTGGATGGCAATTTCATCTTCATCACGAAATATCCTTCCGCCGACAGAACTGTATTCTCCTTCGCTATTTTCCCGAACGATCGTGATATCAAAATCCTTTGGTGTCGCTAAAGGGGATTTTACACCGTTCATTACCTTTGCAGGACGCAGATTAATGACTTGCTCGAATTCACGGCGTATTTTTATCAAGAGTCCCCACAGCGAAATGTGATCTGGTACAAGTGCTTTATTACCAATCGCCCCTAGAAATATCGCATCGAAGTCTGTTAGTCTATCAAGCCCGTCTGCAGGCATCATTGCGTCATGTTTTAAATAGTAGTCACACCCATATGGGAAATCAGTGAAATCAAATGTTAATCCCCCATGAATATCTGATATCGTTTTCAAAACTTTATTTGCTGCTGGCACTACTTCATTCCCAACGCCATCACCCGGTATATTCGCGACTTTCAGCTTTTTCATCATGCATCCCCTCTCCTTGATTCTTTCGTAAGTTATGCTATACGCTTCCTTTCATTATACCTTAACTTATCATATATTCTAATTATTTCATTTGGAACAGATGGTATGTATGATAGAAAAATCGAATCAGTAATATTTTATCTAAACTTCCTCCCAGTCTTTTTAATGCCTAATCACTCGACACGCCTTCCTCCTTCACTGTACAATTAAAGGAAGAAGTAAGGAGTGTTTTTATGTCTTTCGTTGAAAAAGTACAACCCTATATATTAAGTGATGATAAACATGTTAGCGAATTTGCTTTGAAAGCAATCGAAAAAAGTTATTTAGGAACGGAACAAACCTTTTTAAATGCCTTAAAAGCAGTGGACAAGCTGCCTGCGAAGATCAGAAGCAACCCCATTATTCCTTTTACAAGAAACTTACCTGTAACAGCACGCATACTTGACGAAGTCATCGCACGTATTAAGGTGAAGGATCATAATCTTGCCTGGTACGCATCCATCTTGGAATACACGCCAACCGATCTGCTAGCAAAGTATCAGACGGAACTGGAAAAACTTACAAATGAGAAGGTCCTCCACCAGATGATTCGACTTCGGTCCATGGATAGCGAGGCCTTGTTTACGGAAGCAAATGGAGTGATGAATGCTTTAGAAAAGCGAGAATATAATCATAGCCTGTTTCTTTACGGAAAACGTGCCCTCAGGGAACTCATTAACCGTGGCGAATATGAACCAGATAACTTTTCTAACATTGGTAATGGAATAACATCAGCGTTAAATGAGGAGCTTTTTTCATTAAACGGTATTTACAATGTGTTTCTCGTTGGTGAACAAAAGATTCAATCCCTCGTCCCCACACTAATATCACTGTTAGTGAGGACGGAAGAAGATCTACTAATAGAGGAAGCCATTGATGCCTTAATCAAAATTGGTACAGAAGAAGTATTAGGAGAAGTTGAAAAGTATATTCAAAACGAGGATACTGCATTTGCTGCAATAGAAATAATTGGCAATATCAAGCTTCCGGCCGCAGAAGAAATACTCCTTCGACAATTGGATAATGCATCCGATCAAACAGCAAAGACCCTGATGGCAGAAGCCCTATGTCTTCAACTTTCAACCACTGCAATACCAATGATTGCAGATCTAGTGGAAGATGGTTTTGATGACACAATCCTTGATTTGCGGGAAGTTCTCTATCCAGCTTGCATCATAACTCAAACCAACCACCCGAAATTAGAAGACTGGAAACAACATCTCGACGAAATGGATGCCTACTGGAAGCAGCAACAAAAGCGACTATTTGAAGAAGAAGCAACAAGCAAGGGGATCGGACGAAACGATCCTTGTATCTGTGGTAGCGGGGAAAAATTTAAGAACTGTTGTGGCGCATAATTAAGGGATGAAATTTCCCTGTGATGGGGTGGAAAAAGTGAATAAAACGATTGGTATACTCGCGCATGTTGATGCAGGAAAAACAACCTTCTCGGAACAACTGCTTTATCATATGAAAAGTATTCAAAACAAGGGACGTGTCGATCACAAAAACACTTTTCTCGATAGTCATCAGATAGAAAAAGAGAGAGGTATTACTGTATTTGCAGATCAGGGGAAATTCACTTCTTCCGGCTCAACCTACTATCTGCTCGACACACCTGGTCATGTCGACTTTTCTCCGGAGATGGAGCGTGCCATTCAGGTAATGGATTATGCCATCCTCATTATTAGTGCTGTGAAAGGGATCGAAGGACATACCGAAACCGTCTGGCAACTACTAAAAAAATATGATGTGCCGGTATTCATCTTTTTAAATAAAACAGATCGTGAAGGTGCTGACGTGGATCGTGTTTTAAAAGAGGTGCGCGCTCAATTAACGAAGGATGTATATGACATTACAACCGCTTACGATAATGGAATAATGCAGGAGGACTTGATTGAATTTATCGCAGAACGGGATGAATCACTGTTAAACACTTACTTAGAAAACGGTTATGAAGCGGATTTATGGTTTCATACACTCGTAAAATTGATCAGTGAGAGAAAAATTTTTACCTGTTCCAGTGGTTCGGCATTAAACAATAGTGGCATGGTTGATTTTTTTGAAAAACTGGATCAATTAACAGATACCACCTACATCGACGATGCTGCTTTTGCCGGACAGGTTTACAAAATTCGCTATGATGACAACGGAAACCGGGTTACTTTTATCAAAGCTTTAGCTGGCACATTGCGTGTTCGCGATCTGCTTCGTTGTGGAGATGAAGCGGATAAAATAACACAGGTCCGAGTCTATAATGGCAAAAACTATCAAACAGTGAACGAGGTTCATGCTGGTGAACTGTTTGCCGTAACCGGGTTATCTTCTGCCTCCGTCGGTGATGGCGTTGGTGAATGCCAGAAAAAGGCAAAATATGATTTGGTGCCCACCCTAAAATCCAAGGTCGTGTTCGATCCATCCATATCCGTGAAAGAAGTACTGAAATATTTTAACATGCTTGATGCAGAAGACCCGTCATTACGCATGATCTGGGATGAACAATTCCAGGAAATCTATATCCATGTAATGGGCGTTATTCAGCTGGAAGTATTGAAACAGCTTGTTGAAGAAAGATTCCAGCTGAATGTTTCTTTTGAGGCGCCCAAAATACTTTATAAAGAAACGATAGAAACCACTGTAATTGGGTATGGCCACTTTGAACCCCTGAAACATTATGCCGAAGTACATCTCAAGATAGAACCTGCACCACGAAACAGCGGGATTACCTTTGAAAATATTTGTCACGCCAATGATCTATCCATTGGCAATCAAAACTTAATTCGCCACTATTTATTTGAACGTGATCACCATGGGCTTTTGACTGGTTCTGCACTTACCGATGTCAAGATCACGTTACTTACTGGTAGTGCACATCATAAACATACTTCCGGCGGAGATTTTAGAGAAGCAACCTATCGTGCGTTAAGACAAGGATTGGAAAAGGCAAGCAATGTCCTGCTCGAGCCATATTATGATTTTAAAATAAAAGTGGATCTAGACGAGATCGGAAGAGTACTATCAGATATGCAGCAAGCACATGGTACCTTCGATCCTCCCGAAACAATAGGGGGAAAAATGACTGTTACAGGAAGCGCACCTGTCGCTAATTTGATGCATTACAATACAACATTTACTTCCTTCACACATGGCAAAGGGGTATTAAATCTTCGGTTTAGCGGGTATGACCGTTGTCATAATGAAGCGGGCGTGATCGAACGTATTGCCTATGACAAAGAAGCAGATCCAGCATACACCTCAACATCGATCTTTTGCGCAAAAGGCAAAGGATATAAAGTGCCTTGGAATCAAGCGGAAAATGCGATGCATATGGATCGATCCGTGTGAACAACAAGAAAAATGGGTACAGTATATCATTACAATGCATTCAAAAAAGGAGGTAAATTATGAAACTAGTACTGATCCGTCATGGAGAAAGTGAATGGAATTTAGCTAACCTTTTTACAGGCTGGACAGATGTTGATCTAACAAAACACGGTATCGCTGGGGCTAAAAGGGCTGGACAACTCCTAAAGCAACAGGGTTATCATTTTGATGTGGCGTATACATCGTATTTAAAACGAGCCATTAAGACATTGGATTATGTCCTGGAAGAAATGGATGAAATGTGGATCCCAGTTCATAAATCTTGGAGATTAAATGAACGACATTACGGTGCTTTACAAGGATTAAACAAAGCAGAAACTGCTGAGAAATATGGAAATGAACAAGTGCACATCTGGCGTCGAAGCTTTGATGTTTCTCCTCCTCCACTGGAACAGGATGACAAACGTTTTCCTGGAGCAGAAAGAAAATACAGCAAATTGCTTCCTCAAGAACTCCCGACAGCTGAAAGTCTCAAAGCAACTATCGAGCGCGTGATCCCTTATTGGGAAAAGTATGTGGTGCCTGATCTAAAGAACGGGAAAAAGGTAATCATTACTGCACATGGCAATAGCTTGAGAGCCTTAGTAAAGTATCTCGAAAACATTAGTGACGAAGACATTGCTGGATTTAATATTCCAACAAGCGTTCCGTTAGTGTATGAATTGGATGATCAGCTTCGACCCATAAAGAAATATTATTTAGAGGATGAGGACTAAGATGCAGTGTTGTGATCACAACACTGCATCTTGTTTCGTATGAGGACGATCTGCTCCGCACTAAGTTTGTATTATTTCAAAAAGGGAAGAAATAGAAAAGCATTTACATTCGTCTCTTTGCTTTTTCGAAGATGCAACGTAAAAGGAGGTTAACATTTGGAACAATTGACGATCGGTATTATCCCGGCTCCCGATTTACCTGCTGCAGATGCAGAGGCAATAAAAGATGATCTGCCTAAAGCACTTTCCACAACTATTGACGACGAAATAGAATGGAATGTAGAAATCGAGGTAAGCCCCCTTACAGGTGCAGCAGAAAAAGTAAAAGATATCATGGAGGAAGCCAAAAAGTTATTAGATAAAAATAATTGGGACTACGCGATCTGCCTCACTGATCTACCCATTTTTTCAGGTAAAAACGTCGTCCTGGCCGATGCAAATGTAGCTGATTGTGTGGCACAGATTTCACTACCTGCCTTTGGTGCATTACCAACACCAAAACGAGTGAAAAAAACCGTCGTTCATATGGTGAAGGAATTGCATACACGGCATATGGATAAAGATAATGAGCAACAGATGCTTCAAAAAGGGATCGGCCCGTTAGATAAACGGGAACAGAAGGGGTTTTTCAGTAAATTAAAAGGTGCTTTCCTTTTTTCTCCGATTCGCAGAAAGTCATCTCCACAAGATATTGATGGGATTGGTGTAGGAGTAAGATTTATTATCGCTTCCAGATTAATTGGATTGGTACATGTGTTATTAGGGATGGCAGCTTCAAACCGCCCATGGACGATTATGCCTTCGTTTAAAGGTGTAGTGGCACTTGCCTTTGCTTCTGGTGCATATGGGTTGATTTTCCCGACTTTGTGGCAATTAAGTGTTAACTATGAAATCCCCCGGTTTATTGGTTTGATGATCGCATCCATTTTGGCGATGATTATCTGGATTGTCTTTGCCCATAATTTATGGGAACGTCCGAAAAAGGATAGTAGCAACCACCTAAGGATGTTGTACAATGCAGCCACCATTATTACGTTGACCACCTCTATTTTGATGTATTATTTTGTATTATTTCTACTCTTTCTCGTAGCTGTTTCCATTTTTGTCCCACCTGATCTTTATGGCGCCCAAACAGACCAAAATATAGAAGTTACACATTATATCAAACTCGCGTGGCTTGTTACTTCTGTTGCTACAGTTGCAGGTTCTATTGGATCTGGTCTTGAGAAAACAGAAGAAGTAGGTAAGATCACCTATGGCTATAGACAATATCTTCGCTATGAACAGATGAAACAAATTGAAAAGAAAAAGGAAGAGGAAAAGTATGGTAAAAGTGAGAATGAATAAAACATCCAGAACATAAGAATGCTACACAACTTGAATTCAGTTGGCTTTTTTAATCATGGCCCTTCCCTCACTGATAAGGGTATAGACAGGTACCAGGCTAGATTTATTAGCCTAGTACCGCTTTTCATTGTCCTCCCCAGCTTTTAAATAGAGGGATAATATTCTGTGACACGCCCCCTAAAATGGCCCCCAATTGATCATGACACCAATGGACAAGGTAATAATTGCAATTACCAGCCAAATAACAAATAGTGGCATCACCCATTTTAACCACTTGGTCCATGACAGATCAGCAACGGCTAGGCTCGCCATTAGAATCCCTGAAGTAGGAAAAATAAGATTGGTTAAGCCGTCGCCAAATTGAAATGCCTGTACAGCTACCTGCCTTGTAACACCAACCATATCAGATAAAGGAACTAACATTGGCATCGCAATCATTGCCTGTCCACTTCCAGAGTTGACTAGAAAGTTTAATATCGAGTTTGAAACAAACATGCCAATTGCCGCCGCAACCGGTGATAAGTTTTCCAATGGAACAGATATCCCATAAACGATCGTATCTAATATTTGTCCGTCTTCCAGAACAACAATAACAGATCTTGCTAACCCCACAACCATAGCGCCATATACCATGTTTTTTGTACCTTCAAGGAAAGTAGCAGCAAGCGTATTATAATGCATCCCCGCTATAATACCAGATCCAAGTCCAATAAATACAAAGAAAGCAGACATATGATTAATCGTCCATTCCAATTGGATAGATCCATAGACGAAAAACGCCAAACTTAACGCTACAAATAGCAGCAATATTTTATGTCTGCTTGTAAAAGGTGCGTCTAACTCACCTTCATCATTACCATCCTCATCTCCTGTATAAACACCGATTAAACTCTTAGATGGATCCGCTAATATTTTCTTCGCATAGCGCCACGTGTACCAAATGATGGTCATTAATATAATAATAAATATAATAATCCGGAATAACATACCAGAAAACAATGGAAGATCTGCAATATCCTGCGCGATTCCTAATGTATAAGGATTGATAAACCCAACACTGAATCCAGCAAAATTAGCCCCAAATGTAATTGCAACAGCAACGATTGCATCGAGTTTCAGCGTCCTTGCGATAATAACACCGATCACTACAAACGCAATAACCGCATTGGCAACAGCACCAACCGCTCCCGCTAATGCAAATATAGTGGAAACAATAGCGATCAGCCAAAATTCATTTCCCCGTGTCATATGAACTGCCCGATGGATCACTCCACGTAGTGCGCCGGAACGCTCGATGATTTCAAACATACCCCCGGTAAATAGAACGAGAAAGATAATATCCGCAGACTCTACCATTCCCATTTGGATTGCGTGAAAAAAGTCCAAGAATCCTAATGTTTCATTATCTGTTTCCTGATACGTATTTGGGACAACCCTTTCCACTCCATCGATAATCTCTCTTTCAAACGTGCCTGATGGCAAAATGTATGTTGCAACAAAGCCAAATAATAGCACTAGAAATAAGATAACGTATGTATCTGGCATCTCCCATCTTTTTCTCTGCTTCTGATCAGGATTTGCTAGATTGCTTTCTCCATGCTCACTCATACACTTCCCCCTCCGTACATCATCTCATTGTCGACTGTCGACATATTCTGAAACTACAATAAAATCACCATACCATAATTTGACAATTTGGTAAATACGCCTTTTTATAAATTAATTTACAACTTCTTCAGGAAACATTTAATATATAGACAATCACGATTAAAACTGGTAATGTTTATATTATTCTGTTTTGAGACAATATTTGAGGAGGGGATGTTATGACTAAATTATTTGAAGAATTAGATATAATATACAATGAAATAGTAGCTATTCGTCGCCATTTGCATCAGTATCCCGAGCTTTCGTTTGAAGAAGTTAACACCGCAAAATACATAGCTGATTTCCATGAAAAGTTAGGACATCAAGTACGAACGAATGTTGGCGGCAATGGTGTATTAGCTTACCTTAAAGGGGAAAAACCCGGCCCCACAGTTGCATTACGGGCAGATTTTGATGCACTACCAATTCATGAGCAGACAGATGTTCCGTTCAAATCAAATAATGATGGTGTGATGCACGCATGTGGACATGATGGACATACAGCAACTTTATTAGGATTAGCCAAAGTTTTGAATGGCATGCAGTCAGAAATTAAGGCACAATTGTTTTTCTTCATCAACATGCAGAGGAATTGCCTCCAGGTGGGGCTATTGAAATGATTAACGACGGTTGTCTCGATGGGGTTGATGTTATTTTTGGAACACATTTACAAGCACAGATGCCGCTTGGTGAAATCGGTTATCGCTCTGGTCCACTACAAGCCGCTCCAGATCGTTTCGATATTAAAATTCAAGGAGAGGGTGGGCATGGCGCTTCACCCCACGAAACAAAGGATAGCATATTGATTGCTGGTCAGTTGATTAATAACCTGCAACAAATTGTCAGTAGAAAAGTCGATCCATTGGAATCCGCGGTTGTCTCTATCTGTTCCATTGAAGCAAAAAATCCATATAACGTTATTGCAGATACAGTCAATATGACAGGAACTGTTCGCACATTTAAGGAAGAGATACGCAACATGATTGAAGCAGAAATTGAAAGAATTATCAAGGGAACATGCCTTGTCTCAGACGCATCTTATGAGTATGACTATGTTAGGGGCTACCCAACAACCGTTAATCATCAAGTAGAAACAGCGTTTGTTGCAGCTTTGGCTCCGGATGTTCCTGGTGTTGAAATAGTGAAAGAAACGGAACCTATTATGGGAGGAGAAGATTTCTCTTACTATTTACAACAGGTAAAAGGTACATTCTTTTTTACGGGAGCAAGAAATCCAAAATGGGAGAAGGACTATCCACACCATCATCCAAAATTCGATATTGATGAACAGGCATTATTAATAGCAGCAAAAGTGCTTGGTTCAGCAACACTAACTTATATGGAACAAAATGCAGAAAAATAAATTCCAAGTGCTTATGCAGCTAATTTAGAAAACACTACTGCGTTCGAAGTTCAACAGTACTAAAGCAAAGCGTCTGCCTTCAAGGTGGAAATTTCAATAACACCGATAAGACCTTTTTATAACCCTGTAAACAGACATCATGAAAAGAAAAAGGAGATGAAAAGATGGCACAACAACTGCAGCGCCTATGGAAAGATTGGAGATTGCATACACTCGTTCTTGCAATCGTCTTACTCACTGAAATGATTGGAACCCATGAGGTTTCTATCGGACCGGGACTTATATTGTTATTGCCGATGTTATACGCCGTAATTATAGGAATCGCTCTATTCTTTACTCCGCTTGTAAATGAAAAACAGACTAAACATGCTGAACAGCTCGTTTTTCTGTCAGTTACATTATTAATTGCAAAATTTGGAGTGCAGGCAGGACCAGCCTTGCCAAAGTTAATTGCAGCAGGACCAGCCTTACTACTGCAAGAGTTTGGTAATTTAGGCACCATCTTTTTGGCTCTACCAGTAGCGATACTACTTGGTCTAAAACGAGAGACGATCGGAATGACACATTCCATTGGACGCGAGGCAAATATCGCATTAATTTCTGATAAATACGGATTCGCTTCACCAGAAGGCCGAGGCGTTATGGCAATGTATATTTTTGGTACTGTTTTTGGTGCTATTTTTATGGGACTAATATCCGGATTTCTATCAAGCGTTACACCAATGCATCCCCTATCTTTCGCAATGGCAACTGGCATCGGCAGTGGTAGTATGGCTGCCGCTGGCTTGGGTCCACTTGTAGCGGCGTTTCCAGATATGAGTGAGGAAATTATTGCGTTTTCGGGTGCGAGTAATCTTGCCTCGACCGTTACAGGACTCTATATGAGTATCTTCATTGCTTTGCCACTAACAGAGAAAATGTATGGCTGGTTTAGAGGCAAGAAAGACAAAAATCCAACAAAGATTCCGAGCAGAAATCAAAGGCGGTGTTATAAGTTATGCTAAAAAATATTCAAGAATGGGTCATGGTATTTCTTATAATTGGAGCAATCATTTTAATTGGAAATTGGGTAGGCTACGATATTTTGCCAACTGCGGCGATTCCCGGAATCCTTACATTAATTGCTATTTGTTTACTTGGATTAATCATTCATCGACTGCTTCCATTCAAATTACCAAGTATTGCTTATATTGGCATATTAGGTTTCGTGCTAACCATACCAGGTGTGCCTGGCTCAACCTATATTGTTCAATGGACAAATGAAGTTACCCTTTTAGCTATCACAACTCCTATCTTGGCATACGCTGGTATTTCTATCGGCGGCTCTTGGGCAGACTTTGCTAAATTGGGCTGGAAGACAATTGTGGTCGGAATGTGTGTATTAATTGGTACCTTTATGGGATCAGCGATTATTGCTGAAATCGTACTACGGTTTCAGGGAATTATTTGATGTAGGGGTATGTAATAAAAATGTCCATGCCCTGTGATTTTCGGGACATGGACAACCTAAGTACTTTTTTCTAGTTTCTCAAATACCTTAATCAGTTCGGAAAACCGATGATTTCCTTATTATTTCGCTGGTTCAAGGTCTTCAATAGAATCAATATCCATATATTCTGGAACAACGAGTCCGATTTTAGCTCCTTCTAAATTGGCACCCAAATCATCAAAGTCATCAGAAAACTCGTCATAGAAGTCTTTATGTGTAATAGGCATCCATGCTGCCAATGTCGCATCACCATCTCCATTTGCAATAGATTCAAATACTACCGCGACATCAACTGGAGTCACCGTCACATCAAAACCTTTCTGTTTTAGAGCTTCTGAAACCACTCCTGCTGATGCAAGTTCAGAGTCCCACGGTGTTGCAACTAATTCGAATTTCTCACCATTTCCATCTTCAACACCATCTGTCCATTCAGCAACTTTTTCCGGATTATCCTCTACCCAACGCTTAGCTACTACATCAATATCATCACCAAATTCCTGGGATTCGAACATAATCCCTTCCATATCTTCCACTTCCCAGTGAAACTGTTCAATTAATTTAGCAGCATTTGGCATTTCCTCTTTCAGACCTTTACGCGCTAATGATCTGATTTCCTCATCTTCCCCATATACTCCTTTGGTATCCTCCAAATACTTCATATCCGGATACTTCGTAAACATCCAATGCGGATTCCATCCTGTAATAACAATTGGTTCTTCATTCACCATTGCTGAATCTAATTCTGAAATCATTGCAGCTGTTGAAGATTGCTCAAGCTCCCATCCTTGCAAGCTATCATATTCCTCGATGGCTTTTTCGGTGGTAACAGTGATACCAGCACCTGGTTCAATACCTGTGATCGTGTAATCAACGCTCTCGCTGTATCCTTCTTCACCCTCCGAATTTTTCTCACCTTCATCAGAACTGCATCCTGCAACAAGAATTATCAATAAAATTGCGGTAATAAAAATAATCTTTTTACGTAATGTTTGTTTTATAAACATCCATTCTGCCTCCCACTTTTTTGTTTAGAATAAAAAGAATACTATACGGGTATAACAGCCCTACTTCTCTACGTTGTTTCAGCGTTGGATTATCCTATACACATATAGGTCTTTATATTCAGAAAAACTTATTATTATGTAATTTAAATCTTGTTACCAGCTTATTACAAATACATGATAAATTCAAACCTTAAATAGTGAGCAAACAGTTTATTCTGTAAAAAATGAACAGATTATTTTGATTCTCTAATTCCTACTTCTTAAACCAAATAAAATCCAATACCCATGATAAAATAAGCGGCTAATAAGACCAGTCCGTCAAACCAATTGGAATCCCCATCCGTCGAAAGCATATTCATTAATAAAACCGCTGCTGCCATCGCGATAAGTTCTGGCCAGGTAAACAATAATGGCATCGTTATCGGGAAAAGAAGGGATAGCAAAACAAGCACTGGCGCCACAAACATCGCCACTTGCAGGGTTGAGCCAACAGCAATTTCAACCGCAACATCCATCTTATTTTTATATGCCATGATGACTGCCGACGCATGTTCTGCGGCATTACCAACAATCGCGACAATAATCACCCCAATAAATAATTCTGTCCAGCCAAATTTTTCTCCGACTGCATGAAACGTATCAACTAAACTTTCTGAGATATAGGCTACAATGATCGTCGCGATAGCTAGCACAATAAGTGCTTTTATTTTGCCCCATTCTGGGACCTCTACTTCGTGATTCTTTGGGCCTGTCGCTTCATTTGCATAAACACCGCGATGTGTCACTAATTTAAATAACAGGGCTGCTAGGTATAAAACAATTAAAATAATAGAGACCCCAATACTAAATATCATTATATCTCGTTCACCCATCGTGCTCGTGAACACCTTCGGAATGACAAAAGCAATAATCATAGCAAAAATCATAAGTCCTGCATTATGCTGTGCATCGTGAATATTGAAGGTTTGTCGTTTATACTTCAAGCCACCAACAAAAAAGGAAAGTCCAGCTACAAGTAATAAATTTCCCAAAATGGAACCAGTTAACGAAGCTAATACAATACCGATAAGTCCAGCTTTAAGTGCAAAAATAGATATGATTAGTTCGACTGCATTGCCAAACGTAGCATTCAGTAATCCGCCAATTCTAGGCCCCATGATAATCGCTAGGCTTTCTGTTGCTCTTCCTATAAATCCGGCCAAAGCAATAATTGTTAAACAGTACACAATAAACATCGCCGTTGCTGGCCAGTGAAGTATCGATCCAATCACTGAAATCGGTACACCAATCACAACTAAAACCAAGAATAATTTATTTATCATATTTATTTTCCCGCCTTCCTCCATTTCGCCTGATTATAGCGTTCCCATTCAAGTTGAATTTTATTTGAACCAGATTGGTATATATAACTAGGGAAAAGTAATCCGTAATTCTATTCATACGGGGATTAGGGAAAATTATTAAAAAATATATCGGTTGCTGCTATTTTTTTATAAACCTTTCATCAAAAAACGCCTTAGCTGATTTAAATTCAGCTAAGGCGTTTCATTAAGCGAGTTGTTGTTTGTTCCAATTGAGTTTTGCAATGGTATATACAGAAACAACAAGCAAAGCTACTGTAACATATGACGGGCAATTAAACCCCCGCTAAAATAATATAGATTTAGATGGGGGATAACTGCCCGCAAAAGCCTGATTAGATCAGCTCCCACTACAATGAGATTTAACTTTATTTAAATTCTTTATGCGCTACAGTATGCTTCTTTATTTCCTCACGATTTACATCAAAGCCAATTCCAGGCCCTTCTGGCACATCCAGCAAACCATGGTGAACAACTACTTCAGGCTGTATGATATCCTTTTCCCAATAACGAGACGATGCGGCTGTGTCCCCAGGTAATGTAAAATTTGCTAAAGATGTTATCGCAATATTATGTGCGCGTCCTATTCCTGATTCAAGCATTCCTCCACACCAAACTGGGATATTGGCTTTTTCACACATATCATGAATTCGTTTCGCTTCTGTTAAGCCCCCAACCCTGCCGACCTTCAGATTGATTATCTTTCCACTACCAATCTCGATTGCTTGTCTTGCATTTTCATAAGAATGAATACTTTCATCAAGACAGATTGGCGTTTTTATGCTTTTTTGTAATTTAGCATGATCAATTAAATCCCCCGCAGTTAATGGTTGTTCGATCATCATTAAATGGTATTGGTCCATTTTTTTCAGTGTATCTATATCGCTAAGGGTGTAGGCAGAATTTGCATCGACCATTAACGGGATATCTGGGAAATGCTTGCGTACCTCATCTAATACGTCCAGATCTTTCCCTGGTTTTATTTTTATCTTTATTCGTTTATAACCTTCATCTACTTTCAATTTTATAGACTGCAGTAAATCGTTAATATTTTCTTCAATACCAAGACTAATGCCTACTTCAATTGTTTTCCTCACGCCACCTAAACTGCTAGCAAGAGATTCTCCTCTTGTTTTTGCATATAGATCCCAAATTGCTCCCTCGAGTGCTGACTTGGCCAAATTATTCCTTTTAAAAGGCTTGAATTTATCTTGAAGTTCATCTGGATGTTTAATCTCCTGATTAATAACCAGAGGAATAAGATTTTTCTCCAACATATACCATGCAGATTGTGTAAATTCTTCAATATATAATGGTAGTTCTGAAGTGACACACTCCCCCCAACCAGATAATCCTTCATCACTTTTGGCCTCTACAAGTAAGAATAATCGATCCTGCTGCGTGCCAAAACTAGTTGTAAAGGGATTCTTCATTCGCATATTCATTTTATAGAGATGTATCTCATTTACTTTCATTTAAAATACCTCCTTCTATTTATATTACATTGGTCCCCAGTTCATTAAAACACCAATTACCAAATAAATTGTTCCTATCACATACCAAATTAAAACCAATGGAATAGCAAACTTAATCCATTTTATCCACGGTATACCAGCAATTGCTAGATTCGCCATGAGGACACCAGACAATGGTGTAATGATGTTTGTAAATCCGTCCCCCATGGCGTAAGCTTGTACAGCAACCTGTCTTGGAATTTCCATTATATCGGCAAGCGGTGTCATGATTGGCATGACAATCGCAGCCTGACCACTACCAGAGGAAACAATTAAATTAAACAACCCATTACCGATAAACATTACGATAGCACCTGTTACACTAGAAAATGATCCCATTGCATTTGCCATTCCTTGCACAATCGTATCCAGTACTAAGCCATTTTCTAACACAACAACAATCGATCTTGCCATACCAATAATCAACGCTCCATAAATAACGCTCTTACTTCCATTGATGAATACCTCAACTAGTTTATTTGCACCCATTCTATCAATAATCGCAGTACCAATTGCAATTATGATAAATATGCCTGCCATTTCATTGATTGCCCATTCTAAATTGAAAACACCGTATACATAAATACCAATACCTACAATCAATAGCCCAAGCACTAGTTTATGTTTAGTAGTTAACGTGGATGATACCTCATCCATATCTTTATCATCGTTTTTCGGAAATCTATTACTACCTAATATACTTCGTTCCGGATCTTTCTTTACCCTATTTGCATACCACAAAATATAAGCAATGGTAGAGGCTACAATTGTTATGTAGATAATGATTCGATAACCGATTCCGGAAAACAATGGTAATTGAGCAATTTGCTGAGCAAATCCAGTAGTCATTGGGTCAAGGAAGCCAATAGCAAAACCCGAATATGCGCCAAGATATATAATAGCCACGCCAACAATAGCATCCATTTTCATTGCTCTAGCTAAAATAATACCAATTGGAATGAACGCAATTACTGCATTAGCAATTATCCCCAATCCACCAAAGACAGAAAACAATGCTGCAACAATGATGATAAGTACCCATTCCTTATTTTTCGTTTTAGCTATGGTTCTCATAATCAGACTATCTATTGCCCCTGTTTTTTCTATTACTGCAAATGAACCACCAATGGTCAATACGAGAAAGATTAACCCCGCTCCACCGATCATACCTTCCTGTATAGAAGTAAAGACTTCAATGATACTAGTAGAAGCTTGGTCCACCCTCTCATAGCTATCAGGGATGATTACAGAAATGCCATTTTCAGCAGTTTCTCTTTCAAAAGTACCCGCTGGAATAATATAAGTTAAAATCGCTGCAAGTATTAAAATAGCAAAAATGATTACATACGCATCCGGTAATACCATTTGCTTCTTAACTTTTCGTTCCGATTGCTGTTTCCTGCTCATTTTTTTCCTCCTTTTCAAATAATTCTTTTAGTAGCTGATGTTCGTCAATCCTTAGCCCGGTAGTTCACTAGTATTTTTAAAATCGATAACTTGCAATAAATTATAATGGAGTTTATACTTTAATTCAAGTTTAAATAATGTAAATACTTCAAAAAAGGAGGGATTCAATGGACCCTATCTACTTGAAGAAAACAAAAGAGATATTCCCTACACTTACAAAGGGATTAAAAAAAGTAGCCGATCATCTTCTGTCAGAACCAATGACATTCGCAATTCATCCCGCTAAAAAAGTCGGCGAAATTATTGGTGTTAGTGAAACAATGGTAATTAGATTCTGTAATACACTGGGCTATACTGGATTTTCTGCGCTTCAAAAGGAAGTACGTCAGCAGCTGCTCTATTTAAATGAAAATCCTAATGAAGAATTGATTTCGGAATCCTACGCTAATAGCTTTGCTAAAAACATGAAAAATGATATAAGGAATCTGGAGAAAAACATAGAGGATTTGGAATCTGAAAGTATGGAAACTACTGTAGAGACAATCCTTGATAGTGAAAAGGTAGTTGTTGCTGGATACTATCATTCATTTACCTTCGCCCATTGGTTCTATTTCAATCTAAATTATGCCTTGGGAAATGCTTCTTTATATCGGCCAGAAAATGATGCAGGATTGCTTGACTTACTACCAAAAAAGGCCTGCATTGTCATTTTCTCGTTCTATCGTTATGCCCTCGACACAATCAGGTTAGCGGAAGAAGCAAAAATAAAGGGAATTAAAGTTATTTGTATAACAGATTCCCGTGTATCACCTGTAGCTGAATACGCCGATATCATTATTCCGATAAACATTGGTAAAAAAACATTGTTTAATAAAGGACCAGTCACAATATCTCTCATTAATTCTATTTTATTTGAGATTATGCTACGTGTAGAAAAACGAGGGAAAATTAAATCAACATATAAATATTTCATAAAGGATGGCGAAGAGGAATGAAGCATACAACCCAAGATAAAGTTTTAGATACATTTCATTATTTACATGAACATGCAGAAATTAGCTGGGAAGAAACAGAAACCACTAAATACATTGAAGATCTTCTCATAAAAAGCGGCTGTAGGGTAACAACGTTTGAAGATTGTACTGGCGTTATTGGCGAATTTGGAAATTTCGATAGTAACCTTCCAGTTGTTGCTATCCGCGCTGATATAGATGCGTTGTGGCAAGAGGTGAATGGAACGTTTAAAGCGAATCACTCTTGCGGTCATGATGCACATATGTCAATGGTTCTCGGTGTACTATGGAAACTAGAACAATTCCCAAATCTAAAAGAAAAAGTCGCAATAAAGTTTATTTTCCAGCCCGCGGAAGAAAAGGGAGCTGGGGCTTTAAAAATGGTGGAGAAGCATGTAGTGGATAACGTAGATTATTTGTTTGGCGTTCATTTGAGACCTGTTCAAGAAACCGCTATGGGGCGTGCTACACCAGTTATTGTTCATGGTGCCACACATATGTTTGGTGTAACAATAAAAGGTGAAGATGCGCATGGTGCAAGGCCACATCTTAATCATAATGCAATAGAAATCGGAACCGAAATCGTTAACATGTTAAGTAAAATCCATTTAGACCCTCGTGTCCCTTATTCTGTTAAAATGACCAATTTTCATGCTGGAGGAAAAAGCACAAACATTATTCCTGGAAGTGCATCTTTCGCATTAGATATGAGAGCACAGGACAACGAGACAATGAAAGCACTAGAGACAAGAGTTACCGATGTGTTTAATTCCATTAGAAATTTATATAATGTCGATCTTGAAATTACAGAGGAAAGTGGGATAGCGGCCGCCAAAACAAATGAAGAAGCGATTGATATTATGAAAAGTGCTATTAAAGATACGTTAGGTGAAGATAACGTGGACCCACCATTGGTGACACCTGGAGGAGACGACTTTCATTTTTACACGATAGAAAGACCATCGTTAAAAGCAACAATGCTTGGATTAGGATGCGATCTAAAACCAGGTCTGCATCATCCATACATGACGTTCGATAAAGATGCTTTAAAAAATGGCGTGGACATTTTATTTCAAGCCATATTAACTACGTATCGAATCAAACAATAAATGAATAGATTTCACCAGACTAACAGGCTGCACCTACGACAAGGTGCAGCCTGTTCCTACCAATAAAAATTCATTCGGCATTTTCCATTCCTCAGCATCATTACAGTATTCACACCGAAAATAACCGGGTGTTTGAATAGGGTATTTCTCTCCTTTACTGTTTTCTGAATCGGAATTAGCAACCATCATTATACTTTGCAAATAGCACATTTCCTTTAATAACTTCTTTTCCATCCTGGTTTGTGGCAACCACTTTAAAATCAATGCGCCTTTCATTTATTTCTTCTACCGTCGCTTGCAATGTAATCACATCATTTAAAAAGACCATGCCTCTAAATCGAACCTTGTAATCCTGGATAAAGCCGTCTTCATAATAAGGTGTAAACAACTTTGACAGATTTCCCATTGTCCACATTCCGTGTGCGATAATACCGGGTAATCCCGCTTTCTCAGCTTCTTCATCAATGGTGTGAATAGGGTTAAAATCTCCGGAAGCATCTGCATATTTGATTAAATCGATTCTGGATACGGGCGCCAATGTAATTTTTTCCAGCGTATCACTGTTTTTTAATACGTTTAGTTGCTTCAAGATTTCATCCCCTTTCTTACCGTTTCCGTTATAATAATAATCTGCTCTGAAGTGAAGATCGTTTCTTCTTCTAGCGTTTCTCCATGGCCCTTCATTACGACAAACAACATTCCCTTTTTCTCATAATAATCCGATAACTCCGTGTAACAATAAACCGTTTCACCTATTAGCAGTGGACGACTATAGTGGTAATTCTGCTCTCCATGTATCAACCCTTTTTTAGGTAGTTCCAACCCGGTCAATTCTCCATAATCAAACACCCGTGGGAAAGTTGGTGGGGCAATATTTTGTCCGTATACGGATTGTTTTCCAATATCCTCATCTATAAAAATAGGATTCGGATCCCCAATGGCTTCCGCAAATTTCTTCACCATACCTCTTTCAACTTGATTTTTGACTTTATTGGATCGTTTTCCAATCAATTCTTGCAACATCTATTCACATCTCCCTTCAATTTCTAATCTATTCTAATCTTTCGGTCCCCCGGCAACATAGATTACCTGCCCATTAACAAATGATGATTTCTCATCCGCGAAAAAGGTAACAGCATTTGCAATATCCTCAGGCTTACCACTTCTATTCACAGGGATTTTACTCACACTTGCTTTAACGAGTTCTTCAAAGGTAATGCCTAGCCGTTTAGCAGTCGATTTTGTCATTTCCGTCTCAATAAACCCTGGTGCAACAGCATTTGCCGTAATACCAAACTTGCCGAGTTCAATGGCAAGGGTCTTGGTTAATCCTTGCAATCCTGCTTTAACCGCCGCATAGTTTGCCTGGCCACGATTACCGAGTGCAGACGTGGAGGAAATATTAATGATTCGTCCATATTTATTGTCTACCATATATTTTTGCGCAGCACGTGCTGCATTAAACGAACCTTTTAAATGGACATCGATTACGGTTTGCCAATCACTATCTGTCATTTTGAATAATAAATTATCCCGTAAGACACCTGCATTATTAACTAATATATCGAGCGATCCAAACTTTTCCACCGTTTTTTTCATTGCCGTCTCCACTTCTTCAGCTTGAACAACATTAGCGATTTTCGTGTATACCTCAAACCCTTGATCCTTTAACACCTTTTCTGCTTCACTTAGCGCCTCTTCATTTACATCTATAATGGCTACCTTTGCCCCTTCTTCAGCAAATCGTTGTGTAATGCCTCTACCTATTCCACGACTACCACCTGTTATAAAAGCTACTTTCCCTTCAAATCTGCTTGTCATTATAAATTCCTCCCCTTTTGGATCAATTATGTAAATCATTGAAATGCTTCACTTTTAACTTACTAAAATATCTTTGTATTATTAAAAAAATGACTGTATCATAGTATCTGTATCCTTTTTTTGTCGTTACTACAATTAAAATATATATAAAAGGATACTTTTGTATTAAAAAGGCTGAACGGCGCATTAACACCATTCAACCTGAAACACTATATATAATAACAATATTCACCAGCTTTTTCTTCTCGTCTACACTCCCCTTTGTTCTTTAAATATTCCAGGTGTGCAATCGTCTCACCGATCGCAAATCTTGTCTCGTGGATCGTCAATTCTTTGCGAAAGAGTTTGGCACATGCTTCATATACGGTAACACCACTGCCGATAATCTCTAATGTTTGTGCTAGTCGTTCCTCGTGATGCGCTTGTATCGCAGCAATTCTATCATTCGCCCCGTGGAATGGTGTACCATGTGAGGGAACTACTAAATCAGCATCCAATTTCTTAACTTTTTCCAAAGATCTCAAGTAGCTTGCCAGTGGATCAGGATCACCGCGAAACCAGTAGGAAATATTCGGGGTGATTTTTGGTAAAATATGATCGGTTG
The DNA here is from genome assembly GCF_016908515.1 of Virgibacillus halotolerans. Taxonomy (GTDB): domain Bacteria; phylum Bacillota; class Bacilli; order Bacillales; family Amphibacillaceae; genus Virgibacillus_M; species Virgibacillus_M halotolerans. Next base: position 368,117 of record NZ_JAFBEA010000002.1, on the reverse strand, counting down.
AAAGCAGCATATTGTGCGCTTGATTATAAAATGTGACGAGTCCATCTGCATGCCCTGGCGTGAAAATCACTTGGTATTCATTATTCCCAATAGGGACTATTTCCCCCTCCTGAAAATAATGACCAACTTCCGGATAGGGGGTCACACGATCAATAAATTCTGCTGTATTACCCTGCATTTTTCTGCCAATTTCGTCGGGAATGCCAGCCTGTTTGTAATATGCCGTAAGTTTGCTCAGGTAGTTCTTGTTCCAAGTGTTTACTGCTTCATCATAATCCATCTTTGTCATAGAAACATGTGCACCCGTTTTTTCCTGCATTCCACCCGCATAACCAAAATGATCCGGATGGTTATGGGTGATGATGATATCCGAAATCGTTTTTCCAGCAAGTTCTGCTTCCCATCTCTTTACCGTTTCCTGATTGTGCAAGCCAGTATCGATCACCGTCCAGCCGTTCTCTCCTTCAGCGATGAAACAGTTTACATGGTCAAGACGAAAAGGAAGATCGAGGACAATTGGTCTCAAGCCAAATGGCTTTAAAATATCAATAAAGTCCTGTTTATCTGTAATTGTTTGTTTTTCCAAATATGATCTCTCCAATCTATTATGTAGCTGCCTAATAAATTCATTGTTTTATAAGAACAAGCGCCCTCCTTTCGCTAAGTATTATAGCATTTACTGCATCATCTTTTTAACGCACCAGTTGACAGCATATTGCGTTTTTCGGTTTATTCGTTGTTATTAGGCAACGTGATTTCCTTACATCTTCCACTTTTTATCACTTTCTTCATTTTTGAATAAATGTCCGATTTTTATTTGCTACGGTTTCAATTGACTGATTATAACCGTCTTTCAATTCATCTACAATCTCGGCAACGGTTTGAACTTTATGAATTGGACCAATTCCTTGTCCTGCACCCCAGATATCCTTCCAGGCTTTGGCACGCTTATTGTCTAATTCAGAGAAATCTATCGCTTCTTTTCGCTGCAACTTTTCCGGATCTAACCCAGATTCAATAATACTTGGAATCAGATAATTTGCGTTAACACCTGTAAACGTATCAGTGTACATAATATCTTCAATTGATGAGTCAATAATTGTTTGCTTATAACCATCCGATGCAGTACTTTCTTCTGCAGTGATAAATCGCGTACCAATATAAGCAAGGTCTGCTCCCAGTAGCTCCGTTACAAGGATATCTTCACCCTTTGACATACCGCCAGACAATGCAATTGGTCCAGCAAAAAATTCTCTTATCTCATGGACAAAGGAAATCGGATTATACGTTCCAGCATGACCGCCTGCTCCCCCTGCAACCAATACCAGTCCATCTGCACCTTTTTCAATTGCCTTCTTAGCATATTTAAGGTTAATGACATCGGAGAAGACAATACCGCCATAGGCATGCACAATTTCCGCAACCGGACCTGGGTCGCCTAATGAAGTGATAACGACTGATGGCTGATACTTCTCGATTAATTGAAGATCCTCCACATATCGTTTATTGGAGCGGTGAACGATATAATTGATTCCCCATGGACCTATTTTCTTGTCCGGATTCTCCTGTTTTAATGTTTCTAATGCCGTTGTTATTTCCTTCATCCAGTCTTCCAAAATCTCACCCGTTCTGGCATTTAAAGCTGGAAACGTTCCGATAATACCGGAGTGACAAGCATTGATCACCATTTTAGGATTACTAATTAAAAACATTGGTGCCATCATAACGGGAATTTCCAAAGATTGTTTGATGTGCGCCATTTCTTCATTTTGCATATGTGTAGACTCATTTTTCATAATATTATGTATTAAACATATGATAACGCTGTCAATATAAAATGACAACTAACACTTAAAAGTAAATTTAATTTTGACTATTCATTTTAAAAATCTGCCATTCTTTAATACCTATGAATGGCAGATTGATGTGTTTCAGTGTTTAAATTACACGTTGAGCATAGATTAGAATAATTCGTTCATTTTTTTCCTAATTTCACAGTCCATTCGTAATCTGACTAAGACCTTCATTGATTTCAAATATTTTTGCGTTCATTTTTGCCACGCCAAATTCTTTCATTCTTTTGCTATGCTTGTCTAAATATTTTTCCGCATCTTGTTTCTGTTCAAAAACATAGATTCCGCCCGCTTCTTCCGTCTCTTTATTTTCCGTCCAAATCTTCCATTTAAACCCTGGTTCATTGTTGATGCTTTTTGCCAAATCCGTAAATGCTTCTGCCATTTCATCACCAAAAGGTCCTTCATGTCTAAAATCGACCTGCAATACATATGCCATATTCACCATCCCTTTACTTATTTATTTACCATTCATTCTTTTTATATTTTATACCTTTTAGCATCTTGTTAATAAAATCCTTATCATATTCCCTATACAGCTGCTCCTCGGCCCATGCTCTGACATTTTCATACTCTGGATGACTTTTGTTGTGATATGATTTCAAAAACTCATCATACCCGGGAAGTCCACCAACATCTTCTGTTGGCGCAGCTTCAGCACCATCAATCAAAATCGGATGACCATGTTTATAGTCATCTACAATTATTTCCAACGTAACAAGAAACAACTAATCATTACCAAAATCGTACGTATAGTTAATTTCACCATACTTTTCGATATACGTATCGATTTTAATTCCAGCAGGCTTGCGAATGATCGTATTCAAGTTTTTAAGTCGTGCCTCCACAAAATGTGCAATATTTGGTGAAACATCACGCTTCATTTTTTCTTCAATCACTTTGCGGTTTTTCATAAAGTGATTGTGTTCCTGTTAGGCTCCTTCATCATTGGAAAACCTTATATTGTCCCACATTAAATCAAATTATTTAAAAAGCCGTTAGTTTCAAGTGCACATGTATAGCGTACACGAAACCAACGACCCATCCAAGCATCACACATTACATCCTATATCATTCCTTACTTCATCATAGCCAAAGAACCCATCGGATCCCAAGGTTTAAGCACGATAGGTTCCTGCCCCCATGCCTTTTTCAATTCATCCGAGAGATATTTTTTATGGACGACCACTTGATACGTATAGTCATTCATCCATTCATCACTCATCACAAAATAGCCTTTATTTCCAACCTTTTCGCCCCAGCTATTTTCAACCTTCCATCTGTTCGGCTTATCATTTACGATGTTCACACCGGTTAGCACCATCGCATGTGTCAGCATGCCATCGTTATAATCCAGACGCTCTGCTTTTGACATATGAATTGGAAACCCAAATGCTTTTTCAAAATCATAAAGCGCTGAATCCATGATCCCCTCTTTTCGATTGGAATCTTGCCCTACATCACAGCCGAACCAGACACTTTCATTATCCTTGATCTGCTTGGCGGCGAGTCCTTTTAACGTTTCCATGTCCACATTTAAATACTTGATGGGCGTGCCTCCAATCACATTGCCAAGGTGTTGTACTGTATAGGTTTTTCCATAGGGTTTATCTGTGGTAGGCGCATTGATGATACTTACATAATCGTGCAAATCGATTCCCACATATTTTTCATAAAATGCTTGTGGAGTCAATCCTGTTTCTCGGTGGAAGATTTTATCTTTATCCCGATATTCGAAATCAAACGTTTTTGGCGGTTCACCTAGAGAATATGCCAGCAGTGTATAGATCTCGGACAACATCTCTCCTTTGACCTCTTGCAAATCTTCATCCGATTCATCTTCCTGATGCAGTTTTCGTAGTTTAATAGCATCCGCACGCAATTTAGCGTTTAAAAGCCCATTTAATTCACCAGATTTACGGCTATGGAACGTTTCCGGCATCACTTGTTTTGGCACAATGCCGTACTTTTCAATCAAGGAAACGAGCATATCCCATTGTCCCCCGTCCTGCTGTGGTGTCGATAAAATCCATGATACCAATCGCCCATCCAATGGTTCATCAGCGGTTTCTAAGATATTCTCATAAAAGTAATTCGCTTTTTCTAATTTATCCCAGAAGTTAATATGATTTTGCGATAGCTCAAAATCCTGTAAATTAAACAAATCATTTAACCGATGGGTAAACGTATTTAATGCAGCAAACATCCAGCAACGTCCACTTTGTTCCTGGTTGGTTACTTTACCTGTTGCTATTTCCTCAGAAAATACATGGTTCATTGCAACCTGTGATACACCATTTTCGATAGACCCCTGTATGCCATTTTTCATCATTGCATGTTTAATTACTTCATTTTGCGGATGTTCGTGTACTTTTTCAGAAAAATTATCTACCATTTTTCCAACTATTTCTTTTGCCATTTATATTCACTCCTTTTTGATGATTCTACTTTTATTGTATGCCTTTTCTTTTGGAATAACAAAAAACTGTCATTCATGAAATACTGTAAAACTTTACGTTAGGCTACCGAAATGTACAGCTTGGCAATATAAAACACAAAAAAGCTTGTAAAGAAATATACTTTCCTTACAAGCCGTCTTTTAAAATACTCTTTTAAATAGTCTATTCTATGCCTTCTGTCCACTCAGAAACTTTATTCTTATTTTCCTCTATCCATGATGCAGCAGCATCTTCGGGATCTGTTCCTTCAGAGATATCAAGCATTACTGCTTCCATATCTTCTGGAGTCCAATAAAACGAATCCAGTACTTGATACACTTCTGGCATATCCTCTTCTAATCCTTTACGAACCATTGTGCTAATATGTTCTTCTTCTCCAAAGGAGTTTTGTGGATCCTCTAAATATTTTAGATCGTATGATGCAAATTTCCAGTGTGGAGACCAGCCTGTTACGATAATTGGTTCCTCTTTTGCATAAGCTTGTTCTAATGCTGAAACCATTGCACCGCTAGATGATGTTTGTACTTCCCATCCATCTAAGTTACTATAGTCGCTAACAGCATCCTCTGCCGCTGTAACAACTCCTGCTCCTGGATCAATCCCAACAATCGTTTGATCTGCTTGATCCTTTAATTCTTCAATCGAATCGATATCCATATACTCCGGAACTACTAATCCAGTTTTTGCCCCTTCTAAGTTTTCACCCAGATCGACTAACTGATCTCCATATGCTTCGTACTGCTCCGCCTGATCCAGTGGTAACCATGCTGCGAGCATAGCATCCGATTCTCCTGTCGCTACAGATTCCCACATCAGCGACATATCCAACGGTGTAATCGTAACCTCATAACCTAAATCCTCTAAAACTTTTCCTACTACATTTGTGGAAGCAATTTCCGAATCCCAATCTACCAATGTCAATTCTACTTCTTTGCTCTGTGATGTGGATGCTTCATCTGAACCGCAACCAGCAGCAAACAATGTCAATGACAGACCAAATATGAGAGAAAAGCGTTTCCAGTTCATTCTAAACATGATGATATAATCCTCCTGCATAAATATGTATCATTTGGAGATCGATGTAAGTTAATTCGCTTGCACCGATCCCAATAATAACGTGCACTAATATTTAGGCTCATTTTTTTCTTCCATCTTCTAATGTTTTATTGAAACCAGTTGATCGGTTCCGGCTTTAAGTTATGAAAAATATGTTTTGTTTCTGTGTATTCTTCTAGACCTGCTTTCCCTAGTTCACGGCCAATACCGGATTGTTTAAATCCACCCCAAGGTGCATGTGGGAAGTATAAGTTAAAGTCATTAATCCAAACCGTTCCCATACGCATTTTCGCGACACAACGTTCTGCTTTTGCAATATCAGCTGTCCAAACTCCACCGGATAATCCATAAATAGAATCATTGGCTAGTTTAATCGCTTCCGCTTCTGTCGAGAATTTCTCTACCGTGATTACCGGACCGAAGCCTTCATTTTGAACAACATCCATATCCGTTGTACAGTTTGTAAGAATCGTAGGTAAATAGAAAAATCCGTTTTGTAGTTCCGGATCTGTTGGGCGCTTCCCTCCAGTTGCTACTGTCGCACCTTCTTTGATGCCGTTTTCCACATAACGCATTACTTTGTTTAAATGTTGTTCAGAAATCAGTGGTCCCATTTGCGTATCCTCATCAAATCCACTTCCGAGTTTAATATTTTTCACTTTATCTGTAAGTGATTTGACAAACGCATCATGGATAGATTCCTCTACTAAAATTCTCGTTCCGGCAGAGCAAATTTGTCCAGCATGGAAAAACACCGCATTCATCGCTTGGTCTACAGCCGTATCAAAATCAGCATCCGCGAAAATGATGTTAGGGTTTTTACCACCAAGCTCTAGTGCCAGTTTCTTCACATTGCCACTTGCTGCTTGCATGATCTTTTTCCCAGTTTGGATTCCACCGGTAAACGAGATTAAATCAACATCATCATGAACCGATAATTCCGCCCCAACTGTACCTCCTGCACCAAGTACAAGATTCGCTACGCCAGCAGGAACACCCGCTTCTTCCATCAGTTCAAACACTTTAATAGAAGTAAGTGGTGTGATTTCACTTGGTTTCATAATCAATGTATTTCCCGCAACAAGTGCTGGAGCCAATTTCCAAGATGCCTGCAACAGTGGATAATTCCAGGGTGTAATTTGACCGCATACACCTACAGGCTCCCGGACAACTTTACTCACTGAATTGGCTACAGGAGAATCAATGATTTCCCCACCATCTTTGTCAGCTAATTGTGCATAATAACGAAAGACACCAGCAATATCATCCATATCGCCACGGCTCTCTTCCATTGTTTTACCTGTATCCAGTGACTCTAACTCAGCTAATTCTTCTTTATCTCTTTCAATTAAATCAGCGATTTTGTTTACGACATGTCCGCGTTCTGTTGCAGGAGTCGTCGGCCATTCGCCATGATCAAAGGCATACCGTGCTACCTTAATTGCTGCCCTTGCATCTGTTTCATCACTTTCCGTGACACGTGCAATTACTTCTTGATTAAAAGGATTAATAATATCTCTTGTTTCATTTGATTTGGAATTTACCCATTTCCCGTCAATAAATTGTTGTTTAATGATCAATTAAATCCCTCCCATTATTATTTGTTAAGTTTGTTAAATTATTACTTAACAAATCGAACAAACTAAAACGTATCACGTCCAACTTTTTTTGTCAAAAGAAGTATGCAAAAGATAAATAACGATTTGACATTTTTATTTAAGACGTTAAGATTAAGTTTGTAAATTAATAATTTAATAAACCGAATAAAGTTAACGTGAGGTGAAGTGAGGTGAAATAATGAAAAATGCCAAGGACGATCAGGCAGTAGAGAAATTGGAATATGCGAAAGATCAAGTAATTGGCGCTATTTCAGAAACCATGGACCTTTATGGCGTCACGCCATCTGCTGGAACGCTATATGCAACCATGTATTTTGCAGATCAAATGAACCTTGACGAAATGCGAGAAGAACTTGGGATGAGTAAACCAAGCATGAGTACAAGCGTACGTAAATTACAGGAAAACGGCATGGTTAAAAAGACGTATCAACGTGGTTCCAGAAAACATACGTATATGGCTGAGAAAGACTTCTTCCGTTCCTTCATGTCTTTCTATTGTCAAATGTGGGAACGGGAAGTAAAAATGAACTTAGAAGCTATTCATGAAGCCGAGATTTATTTATCAGAAATATCGAAAGATGAAACTGTATCAACTGAAATCAGAGCGGAAGCAAAAGATCATTACGATATGATTGAAAGCTCAAAAATCTACTACAAATGGTTAGATAGATTGGCACAGAGTATACAAAATGGTAAGATATTTGAGTTTTTACCAAAAGATCCTTTCGATGAACAGTAAACAAGTGACATGTACTAAAATACAAAAAGGGTGCGGATAGTTTAATGAAATTTAACAGGGGTAAACAATATATTTTATTAATCATAATTTCACTTCTGGTACTAGCCGGTTGTGGTGATTCAAGTAGTAAATCGACAGACGCTTCAGATGATAAAGATAGTAAAGAAGATATCATTATGGGACAAATTAGCTGGGCAGAAAATATTGCGGTAACGAACATGTGGAAGGTCATCCTTGAAGAAGAGGGCTATGATGTTGAATTTAATTTACTTGATATGGGTACGACGATGGCAGCATTAGAGAGTGGCGATTTAGATTTAACACTTGAAGTATGGTTACCTGTTCAAGATGCAAACTACTTAAAGCAGTATCAGGATTCGGTTGATTTTGCCGAAGAACCTTGGTATGACAATGCTAAGGTAGGCCTAGTTGTTCCGGAATACATGGAAGATGTAAATAGCATTGAGGATTTAAAAAAGTATCAAGATGAATTTGAAGGTGAGATTACAGGATTTGATCCTGGTGCGGGAACAATGGAAGTTACAGAAGATGTAATTGAAGACTATGATCTTGATTATGAACTCATCACAAGTTCTGAACCAGCCATGATCACTGAAATTGCTGAAACAATTAAAGAAAACGGAAGTATTGTTGCGCCATTATGGAGCCCACATCGTGTATTCTCTGAAATGGACTTGAAGTTTTTGGATGATCCGAAAGAAACTTACGGTGGTGTCGAAGAAATCTTCACCGCAAGTCGCCAAGGATTCGATGAAGACTTTGCAGAAGTGGATCAATGGATGAAAAACTGGGAAATGGATGACGATGCCATTGGCGAACTCATGCAATATGTTGGTGACGAAGAAGAAAATCCAATTAAAGGTGCAGAAAAGTGGGTAGAAGAAAATCGGGATCTAGTTGATGAATGGATTAAATAAGTTATAAGAAATTTATCGCTTAAGTAAACAAATGACTCCAGCATGGTGCTGGAGTCATTTGTCTTTATGCGTCTTTTAAAAAATACAAACTAAAACGTAAGTAATGTTATACCGACTAATCAGCATTCATCTCGGCTCTAAAAACTTTGAAGGATTTGCGGTAAATTTCCACATAAAAAAGGAGATGGAAAACCCCCATCTCCTTTACTTACCTATTCATATATTTCTTGTGAATATACTACTTCTTGTTGAACGATCTAAATATGAGGCTAAGAATAAACACTAAAATGATTGCCCCTATGATAGCCGGGATTAGAGAAAAACCTGCAACTTCGGGACCCCAATGTCCAAGTATAAGTGTTCCTAACCATGAACCAACAAGTCCGGCAATAATATTACCAATAATTCCACCCGGTATATTGCGACCAGCGATGATTCCACCTATCCAACCAATAATACCACCTATGATAAGCATCCAAATAAAGCCCATGTTATAATTCCTCCTAATATTGTCTAGATTTGTTTCTGCTTCATTGTTTATTATTCCCTTGTACTTTCAAACTAAACAAATAGAATGCTTTTAAGGAAAAAATTGGCACTAGGACGTCATTACCTCGTCGCATAGGCTATTAAAAGATACACAATAAGCCTTTGGTATAATATGATTCGTTTCCGCACAATATGCACAGACGGTAAGCTTATAATCCTCATCGATCCGATACTGTTTACAAACGAACTCTTTTATCCGCTTTTTTGCATGTATATCAAAGAGTTCAATCTCATTCCTATTCGTTTTCCTCACTTGAAAGGAATTTAATGGAATGGCTAATCCTTTTCCGAGTGCTTTTACATAGCTCTCTTTGATCGTCCATATATCATAACAAGCATGACTTCTGTTTTCCGCACATAATATATCGCCATATTCCCTTGTTGTGAAAAGTTGCTTGGCTAATTGCAAATCAAATGGTTGTACTTTTTCCACATCAATGCCGACTGGGTGCTCATGCACCACACATACGACATAGTCACCAGAATGAGAAATGTTATATTGGATAAAAGGATATTCTGGAAAAAAGGGTTTGCCATATGCATTCTTTTTAATCGCTACATCTTTCATATGTATCCCCGTCCGTTTGTAAAAAATGCTGCCGATTAACAAGTCTCCAATCAAGGTTCGGTAGGCGTCGTCAAGATGATAAAATTGCTGGATGCGTTTTTGCTTCTCGTCGCTCACGTTCACAAGTAATGCATTTAATGCTACTCGGCTCCTGTTCGTTGGTAAAGCACAGACAAAGACATCAACCAATTTTATTTCCACCCGCTTTCCATACAACTTATTCAAACAATATACTCTACTCTACTTTCTCCATGTTTTGTAATGACACTTCGGCCTGGTGATCCGTATCCGCTGTTTTTTCTTTAAATCTTAAAGCTATAATGAATGCAACAAGTAAAAACATTGCAGCGCCCATGAGCGCATATTGATAAATGAGAAGGTTAACTTGTTCGTTTCCCTTGGCGCTTGAAGTGCCGAGGAAACTAGCCAGGATTGCTACTCCTAGCATGGATCCAAGCCTATTTTGCATGTTGAATAATGTTGTCGCACGACTCATGGATGGTGAATCAATGTGCTTAAATGCAGTAATTTGAACGACGCCAACAGCATGTCCTAAGAAAAAACCGACACTGAACATCAATCCCCTTAGTAACCACGGGTTGGACGCAACGAACAGCGCAATAAGCACAAATGTAATTATTGAACCGAGTAGCGCAAAAATAATCAAGCAGCGCAAACCAAGTTTTTTCAAAGACCAGGGCATCATTTGCGAAGCAAGCATTAATCCAAGCGCTTCCAGGAAAGTAGTTAACCCTGTTTGTAATGCGGTTTCGTTTAATGCATGCTGATACATGAGTGGAAATACAAATAGCATACCAAGCAAACCACCAGCAGCACACAGGCCAATCAAGCTCATCGTACGAAAAACGGGATCTTCAAACAAACGTAAATCAATCATTGGTTTATCTACACGTAACTCTACGATGACAAGCGATACCATCAGCACGAGACCAACAATGCCAGTAAATAAAATTTCTGGCGTTTCCCACCCTTTTACAGGTCCTTGTGTCAGTGCATAAATCGTCATCGAAAACCCTGCCAAAGAAAGCACAAATCCTTTGAGATCGAAACGGCCCACTGATGGTTCAACATGTTCACTTAAATATGCCTTTCCTATAAGCAAAGCCAATATTCCAAAAGGGATATTGATATAAAACACCCAGCGCCAAGATAATTGATCAACGAAAAATCCGCCAATCACGGGTCCCATCGCAGGTGCAAGTGCAATCGGGACTACGAGCAAACGTGATATTTCCGGGCGTTCCTCATGGGTAAAAGTGCGAAATAGGATCGCCATCGCTACTGGTGTGATCAATCCGGCTCCAATGCCTTGTAGCACGCGAAATACATTCAATGCTGCAATGTTTGTTGCGATGCCACACAAGGCTGATGCAACGGTAAATAAGCCAAGTGCGAATAGAAATACCCGTTTCGTCCCCCACCGATCTCCCAGCCATCCTGCGACTGGAAGAAACATAGCTAAGCTAACAAGATAACCAATGTTAATAGCACCTGTGGCAGCAGGAGGAATCTGAAACTCCTCCCCTATTGTTGGTAAAGCTACATTAATGATGGTCCCGTCAAGCGCGGACATGAACATAGCCAGCACATAAACAATACCTACAGCCATCTTATGATTCATACGTAAGGGCATCGCTACTTCCCATTGCCGATGCTTTCAACAGTTTTAAGGCTGTTTGGCATCATATCATTCCAATGTTTTTTTATATAATCCACACATTGTGTACGATCTGCTTTCCCGTAAACAAGGTTCCACCCAGCAGGTACATCAAGAAAGGCTGGCCATAAAGAATGCTGGCCTTCCTCATTGATTAGTACAAAATAGCTTCCGTCTTTATCTTCAAATGGATTGGTCATTACGTATCTCTCCTCCCATTATTCTATTGAAACACGATCATTCAATGCCGTTAACTTATTGGCTATCACTTCGCCAATTTCCGCTAGTGGTTCCGGCTGACACATATCTTTATGGCGGCAATTGATATCATATACCTCGATTTGTCCGTTAATATACGGTTCCCATGAGTTGGTAGAAATAGGGTCGAACCATTCAGGAATAATCGTCGAACGGAAAAAGAGAATGTCTCCATGAAAACTTTTAGGTTCATATTCACTTAAATTTTGCACAGAATTGACATACGTCTCTTTTAGACTTCTAATTGTCTCGTCCTCAAGACTTGCTAAAGCACTGCCATCTTCACGAAGTAGTTCGAGTGCATGTTCAAAATCCAATGGTTTGTCGCCTAGACTATCCGGATCGTATCCACCTAATGCAAGTAACGCAACAAGGGCCTCTTCATCATCAGGTGCCTGTTTAATCGGAAGGAAATGGCTCGGATATGCATCCAGCATAATAATAAGTGCAATTTCTTCCCCCTGTTTTTGCAGTTGGGTCGCCATCGCCTGGATAACGTTCCCGCCTAACGACCAGCCAAGCAAATGATATGGACCATGAGGCTGAACTTTTTGCATTTGTTCAATATAATCAGCAGCCATTTCATCGATTGATTTTGGCAATTTTCCCCGTTCTGAAATGCCTCGCGCCTGTAGTCCATAAATCGGATAATCTTTACCTAATGCAGTCATCAGACCTGCGTAACACCAACTGAGTCCTCCAGCTGGATGCACACAAAACATCGGCAGTTGGTTACCGCTTTTTCTAAGTGGTAGAAGGACGTCAAGTGCACTTTGATTATCACCAACTTCAAGCCGCTTGGCCAAACCTGCAACGGTTGGAGATTCAAATAAATTACCGATACTTAACTCCACACCAAGCGCTTCCCTAATCCGTGTCATCAATTTTACAGCTAGTAGTGAATGGCCACCTAGATGAAAGAATTCATCATCTATTCCTACACGCGGTAAATCAAGTACTTCCATAAATAAGTCACATAGCATTTCTTCCTGTGGTGTTCTTGGTCCACGACTATCCGACTCGATGATATAATCAGGTTTCGGCAATGCCTTATGATCCAACTTTCCATTCGCCGTTAATGGCAAGCTGTTAAGCTCTACAAAAGCTGATGGTACCATGTAATCCGGTAAACATTTCGCAGCGTAACTTCGCAAATCTGTACCATCAACGTTTTCTCCCGTATTTAAAACAATATAACCAACCAAACGTTGATCCCCTGGCTGATCTTCGCGAGCCACGACAGTCACTTGCCCAATCGCAGTATGCTGCGCAAGCACAAATTCAATTTCACCTAATTCAATCCGAAAACCTCGTATTTTAATTTGCTGATCAGCACGCCCCATGTAATCTAATGTTCCATATTCCTTCCAACGAGCCAAATCGCCAGTGCGATACATCCTCGTCCCACTCGGACCATACGGATTTGCCACGAATCGATCTGCTGTTAAATCGGGACGTCCTAAGTATCCACGTGCCAAACCAGCTCCAGATACATACAATTCTCCCACCACGCCTGTCGGAACCGGCTGCAGTGAATCATCAAGCACATACACATCGAGATCGGGGATGCCTTGACCAATAATGCTATTTGCTCTTAAGCCAACACTTTTTTCATCCAATTCAATGTAGGTAACGTGAACTGTCGTTTCCGTGATTCCATACATATTAATAAGCTTTGGTGCATCGTCCGCGTGACGACTATACCAGTCCTCTAAACGGCTTTGTTCCAGTGCTTCTCCTCCGAAAATCACATACCTTAATGAAAGCTGCTGACCAATTGCTGCATGCTCCCGATCTGCCTGCATCAATTGGTAGAATGCAGATGGTGTCTGATTTAGCACCGTTACACTTTCTTGAACGAGTAATTTCAAGAAATCCACAGGCGATCTGGTCATCTCGTGCGGAACAATTACGAGTCTTCCGCCATATAGTAAAGGCCCCCACATTTCCCAGACTGAAAAGTCAAAAGCATACGAATGAAACAACGTCCATACATCATTTGCATCGAATTGGAACCAATGTGCAGTTGCGCCAAGTAAACGAATGACGTTTTGATGAGGTATGATGACGCCTTTTGGTACACCAGTCGATCCGGAAGTATAAATAATGTATGCCGGATGTAGCGGTGACAATGGTTGAACTCGCTCTGAATCCATTGGATTCGTTACGCTCATTGTGTTTAAGGCATCCTTCGTGACCTTCCCATCCAAAACAATACATGGTGTTAAGTCCATATCAGGTAACTTATCCGCATTCGCTTCATTGGTGATCACAAATACCGGATGTGAATCCTTCATCATAAATGCGATTCGATCACTTGGATAATTCGGATCAAGCGGCACATATCCGGCTCCCGCCTTCAATATCCCGAGCAACCCTACAACCATTTCTAATGATCGTGGTAGCGCAAGTGCCACGAAATCTTCAGGTCCGACACCTTTTTGAATAAGTAAATGTGCGAGCTGATTCGCACGTTCATTCAACGCCCCATAACTCAACTGCTTATTTTCAAACACAAGGGCCGTATCTTTCGGTCGAAGCGCCGCTTGCTCTTCAAACATTACTGGTAAGCAAGTTGCTGGCACGTCTTTCGTATATTTACTCCCACTGGTAAGGAGCTTTTGCTGCTCTCCATATGCCAGTATTTCTAAGCGACCAATTGGTTTATCCTGATCTGTAACAGCGTCCTCTAATAGCCGGCTGAAACGCGCCATCATGATTTCGATCGTATTTCGCTTAAATAGATCGGTACTATATTCCAGAAAACCATCCAGGCCATCCGGTTTACCGCCTTTATCTACATTTTCACGAAACTCTAATGTTAGATCAAACTTTGCCGATCCTACACTACGAATGGATAAATCGCTCTCCATACCAGCTAAGTCAAGATTTGGATCAGGTGTATTTTGCAATGCGAGCATGATTTGGAATAATGGATGTTTCGATCTGGACCGGACTGGGTTAAGTACTTCAACTAATCGCTCAAAAGGTAAGTCCTGGTTTTCATAAGCATTGATGTTCACCTTTCTAACACGATCCACCAACTCACGGAAGCTTGGATCGCCAGAAGTGTCGGTTCGTAGCACCAACGTATTAATAAACAGGCCGATAAGCTCACCTAATGCATCATCATTTCTCCCAGCAACAGGACTTCCTAATGGAATATCATCGCCTGCACCCAGTCTCGTTAACAGTGCTGTCAATCCTGCTTGCAGAACCATAAATAAGCTAGCACCGTTTTTTCTGGCCAGTTCCGTCAAGTTACGGTGAAGTGCTGGATTAATCGTGAAATGGTAGGTATCTCCTTGATAACTCGATTCCGCTGGTCGTGGAAAGTCCGTTGGTAATGCTAGATGATCAGGCAAATTAGCCAGTTCCTTTTTCCAGTATTCCAACTGCTCCCTAACTAAGCTTTGCTGATCCTGTTCATTTCCTAATAATTCATCCTGCCACAATGCATAGTCAGCATATTGCACTGGCAACGTTGCCCATTTTGGAATATTGCCATGAAAACGTTCTTTATATGCCAGTTTTAAATCACTTGTTAATGGCGTCAACGACCATCCATCACCGACAATATGGTGCACCAATAATAACAACACGTATTTATTTACACCTAATTTAAACAGTTCAACGCGAAATGCTGGTTCCGCATCAAGATGGAAACGATACCTGACAGCTTTATTCAGGTTATCCGCTAATGCTGATGTACCTATTTTATGAACATGCAATGTAGGTACAGCCTGGTCTGTATCCAAAATCAGTTGCTTCGCAGTCCCCTCTTTTTCCGGAAATATCGTTCGTAATGATTCATGACGTGCCACCACATCAATTAAAGCGGCTTGTAGTGCATCCTGGTTTAACTTTCCAGACAGCTGAACGACAACTGGAATATTATATGTTGGGCTTGGTCCTTCTAAACGATAGAGGAACCACAGTCGCCGTTGGGCAAATGATAATGGGATTTCATCCGGTTTCTCTACTTGCTTCACTGGCGGACGAACTTGTTTACCATGATCAAGTTGTTCCACAAGTCCAGCAACAGTCGGTGTATCAAACAGTTTTCCAATCCCGAGTTCAACATCAAATACATCACGAATTCGATTCATTAAATGTGCAGCAAGCAGAGAATGTCCTCCTAAATCGAAGAAACTATCATCAATTCCGACCCGAGGTAAATCAAGTACTTGCATAAATAAATCACATAAAATTTCCTCCTGTGGTGTTCTTGGATCCCGCCCAGAAACACTCCCTTGAAGGTCAGGTGCAGGTAATGCCTTCCGATCAATCTTCTTATTTGGTGTTAACGGTAACGTATCAATTACTACAAAGGCTGAAGGTACCATGTAATCTGGTAGATAATGCTTCGCAAGCAGGCGAAGTTCCCCAACATCAAGACGCTTATTGTGTTGCGGTACAATATAGGCAACAACACGTTTGTCCCCTGGTTGGTCTTCACGAACAATGACTGCAACCTGACTAACTTCCGTGTAACCGGACAATACGGCTTCAATTTCACCTGGTTCTATTCTAAAACCACGAACTTTCAGTTGGTGATCGGATCGGCTCACATATTCTAAAGTACCGTTAGCACGCCAACGGGCAATATCACCTGTTTGATACATCCGCTCTCCAAAAGCTCCGAATGGATTGGCGACGAAACGGGCAGCCGTCAAATCAGGACGACCTAGATAACCTCGAGCTAATCCTGTTCCAGCAATATACAGATCTCCAGCTACTCCTGTCGGCAATGGTTGTAGCCCCGCATCAAGAATATACAGTTGTGTATTTTCAATCGGTTGGCCAATACTAGGTGTCCCCTCTTGCCTCGGATTTAGCTCGATTGCTGTAGACCATATCGTTGTTTCCGTTGGTCCATAAAGGTTCGTTATTTCGCAATCAAGTTGATGTAGCGCTTCCGTTAGACTACTTGAAAGTGCCTCACCACCAACAAGCACGCGAAGCCCCCGTAAAGCATTGGGACAGCTGGATACAAGCGCATGCCAATGTGTCGGTGTTGCTTGCATGATCGTAATCCCATTTGCATCAATCATGCCCGCCAATGCGTTTGGATCTTGCGTTGTTACCTTCTCAGCAATCACACAAGTAGCACCACTAATAAGTGGAAGAAATACCTCCAACGCTGATATATCAAATGCAA
Source organism: Virgibacillus halotolerans (assembly GCF_016908515.1). Classification (GTDB taxonomy): domain Bacteria; phylum Bacillota; class Bacilli; order Bacillales; family Amphibacillaceae; genus Virgibacillus_M; species Virgibacillus_M halotolerans. The sequence goes on along the minus strand of NZ_JAFBEA010000002.1, from coordinate 351,239 downwards.
TTGTTGTGACAGCTAAAAGACTATCCTGTTCTCCAAGGGAGATTTTGTTTTTCATGGATAGCAGAAAATTAACCAGACCTTCCGTCGTCACAACAACACCCTTCGGCTTCCCAGTAGACCCTGATGTGTAAATCATATATGCCGGATGTTGTCCTGATACCGACTGTGCGCGAAATCCAATGTGCACATAACGCGACAATTCCGCTTGAATGGCTAAATCATCAAGAATCAGCTGCGGGACTTGGCTTTCAGCTAATAACTCCTTCATTGCCTTGTTGGTAATGACATATGCTGGCTTCGCATCTTCCAACATATATGTAATCCGATCTATGGGGTAATCAGGGTCTATTGGCAGATATGCAGCGCCTGTTTTAAGAACAGCTAACATCGCAATAACCATATCTTCTGAACGAGGTAACGCTATTGCTACAAATTGTTCGGGACCAAGACCTCGCGCTTGCAGCAGATGCGCAAGCCGATTGACCTTCTCATCCAGCACTGCATAGTGCAGCGTGTTGCCATTAAACTTCAACGCTTCCCCCATCGGGCTCCTTAAGACCTGTTTTTCAAACAGTTCCTGCGCACTAGTATTTGCGAGCTTTTGTGATGTATCATTCCAGGTCCCCAGCACCTGAAGGCGTTCTTCTGGCAAAAGCAAATCCACCCTTGCGATGGCGAGATTTTCGTCTAACTTTGAAACATTTTCAATCACATGTAGTAATCGACGCAGATGGCGTGCGACGGCTTGATCACTATAGACGTCAGGATTTGCGTCTAGATCAACCCTTACTCCATTTCCATCATGCTGGTCATAAATGTTAAGCGACAAATCATCTACCGGTCCAGTCGAAAGTTTGTGTGTGATACCTCGATTCCCCGCAAAATTAAGTGCATAATCGAATGGCATCATATTAATTTGTGGCCCGAACAGCCGTTGGTTATCACCTAATAATTTAAGATCCCGCCTTAATGTTTCGTATCGGTAATATTGATGCTTTCGTACTTCCCGCATTTCTTGCTTCACTTGTTCAAATAGTTCAACAAATGTCATGTCCGGACGTAAGGAAAGATGCAATGGCAACAAATTCATAACCATTGCTGGCACTCTTACAGCGGATGTTCCCATACGACACATCATTGGCAAACTAAGGACAACATCGTTTGTACCTGTTAAGCGATGCATGTAAATTGCCATCGATGCGATAATCATTTCATACCAGCTTCCTCTATGTTGGCGCGCTGTTTGCTTCAGCCTATCCAATGCATCAATCGATAAATAATCCGTATGTTGTGTGAAGCGATTTGACATTTTTGGTGCAGGTTCGCCTAAACTGACCACCTCCGGATGATCGCTGAAACGATTCATCCAGAATTGACGGTCAAGTTCGTATTGCTTTGATTCATGATACGATTGATTTTCATCTAAAACAGGTTGCAATGCATCCAATGCTTCCTCAGTGAGCGGTTGTTCCGTTACGAGTGATGTATATATTTTAGCCACACGCTGTGCAATCAAAGAAAATCCATACGCATCTGCTGCAATGTGGTGAATCCTTTGATACCAGAAATACCGATCTTGACTAATCTTAAATAGGGCTTGATTAAACAAGAGATCCCGTTTCAAATCAAGCGGCTTCTTAAAGTCAGCTCTCATCCAACTTTCAGCAACTCCACGTGGATCTGATTCGGCACTGACATCAATGAAATGAAGCTGAAACTCTCTCTTTGTACCAATCATCTGCCATGGTCCATCTATATCCTCTCCAAATCGAACATGTAGAGACTCAGATTCCTCTACTGCCTGTCTCAATGCTTTTTCAAAACACACAAAATCCAGTGGGGCCGTAATTTCTATATATTCGCCAGTATTGTATATTGGATTTTCGGGATCCATTTGTTGCCCGTACCAGATACCAGACTGGGCACCGGTTAATGGCTGGTGTTTTGTTACAGAATTTGACATATCCATGAACTCCTCCATTGATTAATTCCCATCATATCTCTTGTTTAGATTTCGATATCAAGCTCCACCAGTCAGATAGTGTCCTTTTCTTCACTATTTCCATGAAATTAACATCCACTCCAACTTGCCTCCATTCTTCAACCAAACTCATCAGTCGAATAGAGTCGAGTCCCATCATCATCAAATCATCTGTATCGGACAGTTCTGACGCCGGTATATCAAGCAGTTCTGCAGCTTGCTCACGCACGCCTTCAAATGTAAGCGCGTGTGCCACTCCACCTGCAGACATGTCTTTTGCATTTTGCAAGTCATCCATTAATGAGGCTGTAGATATAGTTACACCACAGCGTTTAGCTACGTAATTCATCGCCATCTTATGTTCGTCCAATGAAAAATCAGCTACCGCATCCGCTACGAAAAAGGATTGCACATCGTTCATAAATGCCTCGTTTGCTGTTATGAGACACCCAATATGCGCATAAACACCGCAAATAATCAGCTGGTCACGCCCTTGTTCCTGTAAAATTTCCAGCAAATTTGATTTCTTGAACGCACTATACCGCCATTTTGTAAGTACAAGATCATTGTCCTCTGGCATTAGTTCGTCCACCATCTTCGTCACATTCTGATCATCTGCAAGGCCGTCACCCCAAAAGTCTGTAAGTAATGCCCGGTCTGATGGATCCTGATCTCCAGGCTGTGCTGTATAAACAACTGGAATACCAAGTGCTTTGCATTGGCGCTTCAGTGATACGATATGTTGTACAAGTTCTGTGATCGGTGATTGATCTGCATGGTAAAAATCGATAAAATACTGTTGCATATCATGAATCAGCAACACAGCTCGATCAGGCTCCACCTGCCATGACACTTTATTTTCTGGTAAATCCGGCGCAGTTGGCATCGGATATGATTTGATTGTAGGGATACCCATCCAATCACTTCCTTTCAATTTTTATGGTAAATAACTCAGCTTTCATACAAATAAAATACGTTCCAAGAGTTAGACGAAAAGCTGCGACATAAATGCTATCTATGTTAGATCTGTAATGCTGAAATCAATAGGTGCGTTATTCCACCGTCGGGTATCGATCCGGGCTTGTAATGCTATTTACAGGAAGGTACTTTATCATTTTATCCATCTAAAGCATGCTTTTATTGGCAAAGACCATACTCAGCAGCCTGTATACACGAAGACTCCAGCGGGAGGTCGGCTAATAACCGTCACGTCCTGTGACCAACGCCAACACTAGAACATCGTGTTCGTCGAAAAGGCATCGGTGAGACCCCACAGTGCGTAAGAGGCCACTGAAAAAATGGTAGATTTTAAAAAATCTTGCTTTTCACCTTAATCTAGCATCTCGAATATACGGAGACTCCTGCGGGAAGTAAGAGATCGGCGAGACCCCGCAGGACGTTAGTCCGAGGAGGCTCGACACTCGCCCGCGGAAAGCGCAGTATATTCGAAGATGCGATGGTAGATCCACATATTTTAGTGCTTTATTTACTTTTCAGTGGCCTCACGCATAAGCACAAGGAGGCTCAGGCAACCGCCTTAGGATGCGCGTAGTGTATACGGGCTGCGGCCAACTAAGAATCTTGTTTGGAAATCAACCTGCTCTTATGTCGCAGTTTATATAAATACGATAATAATAAGCGACAAATTAACGAATAGGCTCTATCAAAAATTAATAGTTAAACGCTTGCTAGCTTTTTTGTAATGATCTCACGCAATGCTTTTTTACTGATTTTTCCTAATGCGGTCTCTGGGAATGTATCTACAAACTCCACTCGATCAGGAATTTTAAATGCCGCAATCCCTCGTTCTTCCAGGAATACTTTAAGCTCCGCTTTATTTGGTGTTTGTTGGTGCGGTATAATGAAAGCGCAAGATCGTTCCCCAAGAAACTTATCAGGCATGGATACAATCGCTACCTCCAAAACATTGGGATGGGCGATGAGGTGATCCTCTACTTCTTCCGCAGCAATCTTTTCACCACCACGATTAATTTGATCTTTAGCACGCCCTTCAACGACAATGCAGCCCGCTTCATTCATCCTGACCAGATCCCCCGTACGGTAAAATCCATCGGAAGTAAATGCTTTCTCGTTGTGCTTTTCTGCTTTATAATAGCCGCGAATCGTATAGGGCCCTCTCGTTAATAGTTCACCCACCTGTCCTTGTTCCACTTCGCGATCCTCTTGGTCAACAATCCGGATCTCATCATAAGGAGACATTGGCCGCCCCTGTGTATGGATGATGACGTCATCTGGATCATCCAATCTCGTATAGTTTACTAATCCCTCTGCCATGCCATATACTTGCTGCAATTTACAACCAAAAGCCGGTTGTATACGTCTTGCTATCTCTGCACTAAAATTCGCTCCCCCAACTTGGATAAGCTGAAGACTTGAAAAATCATAGGAGCGCGTTTTAACTGCCTCGAGCCAAATAATTGCCATCGGTGGTACAAGTGCTGCTATCGTGACTTTTTCCTGTTCAATTAGCGGGAATGCCTCATCTGGACTTCCCCCCGATGCGAGAACTACTCTTCCTCCAGCGTAAAGTGTGCCAAGTACACCAGGCGAACTGAGCGGAAAATTATGTGCAGCAGGAAGCACGGCCAAATATACACTGTCCTCATTCAGCTCGACGATTTCATTACTCCGGCGTAAGCTATAAATATACTCGTCATGTGTTCGCGGAATAAGTTTAGAAAGACCCGTACTTCCACCCGATAGTTGAAGAAAAGCGATATCATCCGGCTTTACTTCAGGTGCTGTGAATTCCGCTTCACTGTATAGGTCAGCTAATGCAAGATATTCCTCCGAATCCCCAGCCACAATAACATGCTGTAAAGTAGGGGTATTTTGTTGAACCTTTCTTGCCATCGGAAGATAATCATATTCCGCAAAGCGATCTGGCACGACATAAGCTTTGGCCTCTGAAAACGCACAAAAATGGCTTATTTCGCTATATCGATGTGATGGCAAAGCAAAAACAGGTAGTGCTCCGAGTCTAAATAGGGCAAAGCAAACCTCAAAGAATTCAATCCGATTTGGCAGTTGCACAACGACACGGTCTTCCTTTTCAATGCCTATCTGCTGGAACCCTGCAGCCAATTGATCAACCTTTCGATCCAGCGCTGCATAACTTACTTGTTTATCACCACTTGTTAACGCAATATGTTCTCCCAATTCTCTCGCTCGATCGCGAAGCATTTCTCCAAAGGTTTCCCCCCGCCAGCAATCCATTTTCCGATAAAATGCTGCGAAATCTTGTGGCCATGGTTGACATCCAAGCATCACACATTCCTCCCTATTGATCTATTAAGCTTTCTTTTTTAACTCCCATCGCCTGGAGCATCGTCTGGAGCTTAGCAGATGTCTCTGCCAATTCATCCTCCGCTTTCGATCCAGCTACAACGCCTGCACCTGCATAAAGACGAAGTGAACGCGCTTTAACCTCTGCGCAACGAATCGTAACAATCCATTCACCATCCCCATTCGCATCGCACCATCCAACCATTCCAGTAAAAAATCCGCGATCAAATGGTTCAATTTTATATATTTCCTCTCTTGCCAATGCTGTCGGATGTCCACACACGGCCGGTGTCGGATGCAATGCAATAGCAAGTTCCAGTGAAGAGGTTGCAACATCCCTGAGCTTCCCCTTAATTTCTGTAGAGAGGTGCCACATTGCCTCCGTTTTAACAAGGGATGGTTGCTCCGGTACCTCGATTCCATCACAGAATGGTGCCAGTCCCTCCTTCACCATATCTACTACAACTGCATGTTCATGCAGATCTTTGGCAGAATCCAGTAGTTCCAATGCTCGTCTTTGATCTTCAGCTGCGTCATCACTTCGCGGACGAGAACCTGCGAGTGGGTTTGCTAGTAAAGTATCCCCTGATTTGGATACAAGCAATTCAGGACTTGCGCCCACCAATGTGCGCTTTTCCGGAACTTCGCTTCGTCCCTTCGTTTCTTCAGGTAAATCAACAGCGAAAGTGTAACCTTGTGTATTGTGCAGTGCTAGATTTTTTAACAGCTGCTGAACATCCACTTTTTCCCTTGCTGTAATGTCCAATGATCTGGATAACACAATCTTGCTGATCGGGCCTTCCTTGATCGTTTTCAATCCTTGATTAACGCCATTAATAAACTCCTCTGGCTGTGGAATAGATTCCATTTCATACGATGACATCGATGACAGCGCCGCTTGGTCATCAGGGTCCATATGTATGCGTCCAGATATACTGACATCCGCAGGTATAACAAGTTGTGAAGGTTCAAAGTGATCAAAAGGAACTGCCCCTACAGCGACAGGATTTACTTGCCCAGCTAGTTTCGCCCGGTTAAGCGCCACCTTGACACGTTCTGGCAAATTTTCTAATTGGTTTGCTTGTCCCTCCTCCTCCTCTACTTTGGAATAAATGCCTTTTCCAATTAATGCTTGATTTGGCGAAGACAAGAAAAAATCACCCGTTTGATAGTCATCTAACAACACTTTTTGTTTAGATGCACTCGTCTCACTCATTTTTATTTCCTCCTATTTTTTACCATTCCTCTATATCAAATGCTTTAAAATACTTAAACTCCTAAAGTAGCTCCACCGTCCACACACACATCCTGCATCGTGATATGTGCAGCCTGATCAGAAGCAAAAAAAAGTACTGCTTCAGCAACATCCGTTGGTTTAGCGATTTTTTGTAATGGGATTCCAACCCGGTACGTGTTAGATAAACCTTCTATCGTCTCCCGCTCACCATGCTCATCCTTCCAAAGCATTTTCAGCATTTCCGTTTCCGTTGAACCCGGGGAAACGATATTACAACGTATGTTATATTGTGCAAGCTCCAGTCCCATGCATTTCGTAAACATGGTTGCTGCCGCTTTTGAAGCTGCATAAGCAGCCATCGACATTCTTGGTATATTGGCGGCATTCGAACTTACTGTAACGATCGTTCCTTTTCTACGCGGGATCATTCGTCCACTCACTGATTGTGAGACATGGAACACGCCCGTCGTGTTAACGGCAAACGTGGCATCCCAATCCGCTTTTTTAAGCGATTCAACTGAATCTAAGTGCAGCACACCTGCTACATTAATTAAAATCTCTATTGGCCCAATATCGCGTTCAATAGCAGCTATGATCTCATCAACTGCAACATGATCACTTATATCTACAGGAAAAGCCGAAGCCTGAAGTCCTTTTTCATTCATTGTATTTACGAATCGCGCTAAGGCAACAGCATCCTTATCAACTGCTGCAACGATCACACCGTTTTCTGCCAGTTTCTCTACAACAGTTTGACCAATCCCACCAGCTGCACCTGTTACAACAGCGACTTTATCTTTCATTTTATTTATGTCCATACCATCATTCCCTTCCATACATCAAATAACTACATAATTGAGAACGATTATCATTATCAACTTGTGTCCAAAATGATAACCATTCTCAATTAAAAAAGCAAGGGCTTTCCTGTTTTCTTCAAAAATTGGTATTTAATGCCTGAATATAAAGCATTACTATTGATTGAGAAATGATTACAAATAACCAAAATGAAGCACCCTTCTATCTAATACAAAAATAATAGATCATTCCCACGCAAATGAAAGAAAAAAGACGTTTCAACATTCGAATATGGAATGTAAAACGTCTTTTGTTACATGTTTTGTAGTTTAGAAACTTTATTTATATCATTTTTAATAGGGACAGACCCCCTATGGGGACTGTCCCTACAATCATATCTCATTCGTTTCAATCAGTTCATAAACCATATACACATCATCGACTTTTTTCACAATAACTTTTGTTTTAAATTCTTTGTCTGATGAGGAATCTGATTTATAAATGGTGAACGACTCAATCACAGTGACTTCCCATGTGTTATCTCCAGTTTCTTCAACAGATTGAATCTCTAAATCTAGCAAGTCCTCCGTAATATCTTTGGACTCAAGGTAATCAATATAATCTTTTGCTTCACTCCATCTCGGACTATCTGGGACAATATGATCCTCAACATAAGAAAAGTCACTATAATTGATTGCATTGACACTATCCTGTGTATAGGCCTCCATGAAATAGGTAATATCTTCTTTCACTGCATCACTTTTCGCCTTAGCAACAGCCTCTTTACCTGGACTATAAAGTTCCTTAGAACCTTCTGCCGTATCTGTTGCGACAAAATCTCCCCAGTAGTCTGACTCTCCTACAGACAGTATTTTCCATGCTTTCTTATCTTCGTCATAAGAAAGATCTAAAGACAAACGTGGAACCTCTTCATAAAAGTCTGGATCCGCGTCAAGATCATGATACGCCTCGTTGAACGTATACGCTGTTAATATTTCAATCTGCGGTTGCTTTGCACTGTTGTCCACTTGAACGGAATTACGGTCAATTTCCACTTTTTCAAACTTTCCAGAGTAATAATAATCTTCGTCCATCATTTCCTCTACCACCGTTTTCACGTCATCTGTGACTGCTTTAAGTGGTTTCGTACTTTTACTCGCCATGGATTCAACATATTGTTCTCCAAAGTTCTTTAAAGTTTCCTCCAATCCCGTAAATTGCTTCTTAGACAACAGATCCGCATGAAGTGTCATTTCCGACCCATCAATATCAATTGGCTTGGATTCCACCTCACCCCATGGCATCGTAACAACGGTCTGCACCTGCTCTGAACCATCAAGTATGAATGGTCCAATCGATTTCGTTTTTCCCTCTTTATCAATCGAAACTTTCTCATCACCCAATTTGATAAACGACTTTTTCGCATCAAATTCATCATGATTATCAACATGAAAAACAACCTTTGATACATTCACGTCCATATCAAGCCACGTTTCATCTCCATATGAATCGAAAAGCGCTATCGTACCTTCTTTCTTTGTCTTTCCATATTCGCCTTCAAATACCGCTTCTACCTGATAGTCGCCCGGAACAAGTGGACCATAGACAACTTCTCCTTTGTCCGCATGATATTCTGGTATGGCTTTACCGTTAAATAAAAAGGATAATCCTTCCACAGAACCTTCATATGCAGCAAACTGGTCAACTGCTTCCACTTTATGTGCAGTGAAAAGGAAAATAAATTTTCCATGAACATCTACAGAAAACAAATCATCCACAACCGATGTTCCTTCTTCATCCACTAGCGTTAGAAGTGCTGTCACTTCTCCTTTTGTAACGGAGGAACCATCTTCATGCACCAATAGTGTTTGCACTTTCGAGGCATCTTTTTCCGAAATAGCCTTTGCAAACCGTTTCTGTACAGCATCCGGAGACTGATAAGACTGTGCCCACATTGAAAACGCAATGACAAGTACCACAACAGCTCCAATTACACTAAAAAGAATCTTCTTTTTCTTTGGCATCGGTGGACCTTTTTTGACCTTTTTATTTTCCAATACTTTTTCTTCGATATCCTCACTAGGTAACATGGTTCCACAATGAATACACACCTTGTTACCTGGGTTAGCTTCTTTACCACACGCTGTACAAAATCGTTTCATCCCGATTCACCTCAATAATAACCAATCTGGTCCAGTATTCGACCGAATGTTGAATCTACCAAAATAAGTGCAAATATGATAAATGCAATTGCTGTTAACACGATATAAATCAAATAACCATATAAAGGATCAATGTTTCTCGTACGACGTGATAATAAACTACTAATCAAGTAAAGTGGAAACAGCCAGACTACAAGACCAAATCCAGTGAACAGCAAATAACTGCCAAATGTATTAGATTTTAGTAAAATAAGAATAAATGCAACGCCTGTTACAGTAATAGCCGGAACAAGGTGTGCGCCATATACACTGCTCATTTCTTTAAATGTGTATGCTGTACCGAAAAATTGATTCACCACATATATCAAAAAAACAATGATAGCCATACAGATAACTAAAAAGACCAAAGCATAACCAAACATGGCGAAGAAAGAAGGCCCAACGTTATAAGAGGAATCGGAAAACATCCCACCAAATCCTTCATACGGTTGCATGAAGTTGCGAATGAGTAAAGCAACTGATAATGCCATTAAAATCACTATAATCGCCATGCTGATCAAACCATGTTTAAAATCTACTTTCTCGGAAAAAATCCGCGAAGGGCGCTTCAAATACTTAACATAATAGGTACCATATGTTTTCGTAACTTGTTTCACCTTATCTAGCACTTCATTATCTTTCACATCACTAACCGGTGCACTTTGCGATGCTTCTGCTCCAGCCGCTTGTTCACCGTGACCCTGACTAGTGCTTTCATTTGTTGCATCGACCTTTACAGCTTCTTGATCTCCCACAGAAAGCGGTGCCCCACATTGACCGCAAAATTTCCCTTCTTGCTGTTCAAACCCACAATTTGTACACTTCACATAAACGCCCCCAATATGTTATTTATAAGTAAATTTTACCAAAATAGGTAATTTGACTTATAGAATTATAGCATAACAACCAAAGAAATAGGTGAATTTTAGGAAAACTTGTAGCAATATTATTTATAAGTGATGAAACTGTATTTGTAATTGAAAATACAATAATGCGTTCCTTTATATACACTAAGTTCAAAAATAGGCTTTAAATCATAGGAATTATTACAGCATAATTTTTTAATTATAGAATAAAGATGGTGTTGCGTAACGAGGGACGAGAGGATTAAAGCTTGAGAGGGTGATATACGGTGGAAAAAGAGAGGGAATAACTGCTGTTTGGGAAGAGAAAATCCATGTGGTAATAGATACCCCCTTTTTTCGTCCCTAAATATTCTATTCAATAAGGACTATAATCAATTTTCCCCATACAAAAACAGCGATTTCTCAATAAAAAACCGCTGTTTTAAATCATATTTTAGTCCCCTGAACATAGGAACTAATGATCGATTGTGTTATGATGTTACTATCAATAGATCGGCTTCACATGAGGGATAAGGCACACGTTTCACTCGTACGGGACATGTTCCGTGGAGGGAGGTGTTGCCTATGGATATAGTAGATGTATTAATGCTGATGATTTCTTTCGGTATGTTAATCGCATTTGTTATGTCCAACATGAATGAAAAATAACCCCTCATGTGCTGTCCAGGCCTTTTGAGGGGTAATTCCTTAAACTGTGCCTTACCCTTTTGATGGGGCTGGTCTGTTGTAAACCGTTCCATGTTGTAGCATGTTGCGGTTTTTATATTGTATTTCACTCTAGTTTTATTATACCATGAATTGCGACTTTGTACACTACATCCTCCTATTTAAACTGAGAAGGTATTTCATATAAATCAATACCCCACACAACTGGCAGGTAGAAATACACCGCTAAAACGATCAGAATGATGCCAATTATATTTAACCAAAAACCATTTTTGACCATTTCCATGATTGTAATTTTTCCTGTACCAAATATAATGGCATTCGGTGGTGTTCCTACAGGAAGCATAAATGCACAGTTTGCCGCAATCGCACACGGAACCATGAGCGCATAGGGATGCACATTTAAAGCAATAGCAAGCGATGCTACAACAGGTAAAATCATCGTGGCTGTCGCTGTATTTGACGTAATTTCAGTCAAAAGGAGTACAACAGCAGTTGATACCGTTATAATAATGATTAAATTCATGCCATCCAGGAATGTCAATTGCTCCCCAATCCAGTTGGAAAGCCCAGTCTCCGTAAAGCCTGTAGCGATGGCAAGCCCTCCTCCAAATAAGATCAAAATACCCCATGGAATATCTTTGGAATCTTCCCAGTTCATTAACTTTGATTCCCCCTCTTTTTTTGAAGGAATCAAGAAAAGAATAATAACCGCCATCATTGCGATCATACCGTCACTAATATTGGGAATCTGAAGCATATCTTCCCAAATAAATGTCCTTGTAATCCACATAAATGCAGCGAATACAAAAACAACTGAAACAGCTTTTTCTTCATAAGACATGCTGCCAAGTGCTTTTCTTTGTTGATTAATTTGGTCTTTCCCGCCAGGTAGTTCGGTAAAACTCACTTTATAAACTACTTTGGTCAGATAAAGCCACAAGATAGGAATAAAGACAACGATAAGGGGCACGCCAAACGCCATCCATCCACCAAAGGATATGGATGTGCCAAATAATTTACCGACAGTAGCCGCAAGTATACTAAGTGGAGGCGTTCCAATCAAGGTTCCAAGTCCACCAATTGTTGCTGCATAACCGATACTAAATATGATTGCCTTTTCAAACTTTGGTAATTCTGAAGCGTATTTTCCACCCTTTAGAGAAATCGCTGCCTGATGCACAATCGCTAAACCCATTGGGATCAACATCATTGTGGCCGCTGTGTTTGACACCCACATGGATAGGAAAGCTGTTGCTACCATAAATCCTAATACAATTTGTTGTGGACTTGTTCCTATTAAAGCAATAATCGACAATGCTATCCGTTGATGAAGATTCCATTTTTCCATTGCCATCGCGATAAAAAAACCACCTAGAAATAGAAAAATAATATCATCGCCATAAGAAGAAACAACCGCATTTCCATCCAATGCTCCCGTAATCGGCAGTAAAATAATCGGTAAGAGCGATGTGATCGGTATTGGGATTGCCTCTGTAATCCACCATGTGGCAATCCACAGTGTTGCAGCAAGCACCGCCTTTGCTTCCGGATTCAAGCCTTCTGGATTAAAAAATAATAGCGTTAGTAGAAATAGTAAAGGACCTAAGATCAATCCAACCAGCTTTACAGTTGTATATGCTGGCTTTTTATCGTTCCCAGGAGAATTTCTTGTTGCTGACGAATGATTACCTTTATCTTTTTTTGAATCAGTTGATTTTCCCGCATTCCTAATATGTGCGAATGTTAACAACTGCTTTGTTTCGGTATGTGATGCCCAAAGGCCCCTCCATAAAGTTGCGATCGATCTATGTTCCATTTTAATGCCTCCCCTTGCTGTTAGCGCTTTCAGATTAGTTTAGAGGATAAGCATATTCTTGAATACCTTATGTAACTATTCAAACCCTTTTGTAAGTAAAATAAGTAAGTGGCGAAGCATTTAATGATCTTCCTCCGCCACCAATGTTTGAATCATATTAATGTTTTCTGGTCTTAACTGATAACGATGTAATGGCCTTCCTGTTCCTTGATAATTTGCTTCAACCTTCAAAACATCCAGACCTACCAAGTATTTTAAATACTTACTGATCGATACACGTGATATACCAGTCTCATCAGCTATTTCAGCAGCAGAAAACGTATCCTTTTCCCAATTGATAATTTGCTTGGCAATGCGTGCCAACGTTAGTGTCGTAAGCCCCTTTGGAAGGTCGAGTGGATTTAAATCGGAACGACGTTTATCCAACAGAAAGGCATCCAATTCCTTCTGCTGAATACGCATTCCATCACGCATTACGTCAAACCTTTGTTGATACTTCACAAGTGCTTCTTTAAACCGCCCAAAATCAAACGGTTTAATTAAATAATCAATTGCGCCATGATGTAAAGCCCTTTGTATCGATGGTTGATCATTCGCAGCTGTAATGACAATAGCATCCACTGCCAGACCGGCATTCCTTATCTCTACAAGTAAATCAAGACCATTTGTATTTGCCATATAAATATCTAGTAAAATAAGATCGACATCATTGTTTTTTAAAAAGGTGAGAGCCGCGGAAGTATCATGAACCACACTCACAACAGTAAAGCCTGCGATCTTTTCCAGATAAATACGGTTAAATTTTGCCACCATTGGATCATCTTCCACAATTAATACATGTATCATACGTTATCACTGCCTTCATCAGGAATAATTACATCAAAAACAGTTCCTTCCCCTTTTTCCGATGTAACTTCCAGCACTCCGCCTAGTTCATCCAATATTTTTTTAGTCAAAAATAGTCCGAAACCTCGGTTGTTTCCCTTTGTAGAAGTCCCTTTTTGAAACATGGCTTCCTTTTCAGACGACGTTAAACCAGGCCCATTGTCTTGAATCGAAAAATGAATCTGTCCATCTATATAATTTATCGTAATAAGGACATATTTATCTGTTTGATCAGCTACCGCTTCCATCGCATTATCACTTAAGTTACCTATCATTGTAATCAATGATTCCAGTTTCTGGGTATGCTTTACTACCGGTAAAGGGTGTTCACCTCTCAGATCTATCGTTATACCATTGTTTCTAAATTGATTTAACTTGTTAAGAAGATAGCTGGCTAATACCGGATCTTCTACAAGGCGGGAAACAGACCCAATTTCCTTTTGATAGTTTTCAGAGATATAACCAATATACGTCTGAAGTTCCTCGTAGGATTCTGTATGCACCATTGCTGATATCACATGCAGTCTGTTCATAAATTCATGCGTTTGTTCCCGCAATGTATCGGCATACGTTTTCGCATTGGTCAATTGTTCCGCTAATGAAGTAAGTTCCGTTTTATCTCGAAAGGTTGCAATCGAGCCTACTGTTTGATAGTTGGATACAACTGGTGTGATATTGACAACAATATTAATGCCATGTAGCTGTTGTTCCTGATCATAATCTTCCGCTTGATTTAATAATGCCTGTTGTAGTGCTGACTTTGGTAAATAGGATGCTACATGCTGCCCAATAGGATGTTCGGAAAGCCCCGCCCTTCGAAACAGCTCTATCGCAGCATGATTCGCGATTACGATGATGCCCGCTTCATTGATGGCAATAATGCCTTCCCTCACGGAGGATAGCATCACGTCCCGCTCTTGAAATAATTGGGCAATCTCCCTTGGTTCCAGACCATATAATGTTTGTTTCACACGACGCGCTAGTAGAATAGCGCCAATTCCTCCAACGATAAGTCCTGCGGCAATACCTATATAAACAATGTACTGGCTGGAAGAAACCGCATCTTCCACTCTATCCAGTAAAATACCGACCGCGACTACCCCAACTTGTTTATCCCCATTCCAAATAGGGACGAACGCACGCATAGAATCACCCAATGTACCTTCAGCGACTGAGGTATACTGTTCTCCTTCAAACGCCTTATCCTCATCATTACCAACAAAGTATTGACCAATATTCTCCTCTACAGGATGTGATCGGCGAATGTGGTCATTATCCATGACGACAATATAATCAACATTCGTATCTTCCTGGACCATTTCTGTATATGTTTGAATTTTATTCGATTCAACGTCTCTAGTCACTCCTTCAATAACCACTTGGGAGCGACTAACTGCACGTGCAATATCCTGCGTTTTCTCTGCCTGATTTTCCCGAGCTTTTTTAGCTGTTTCATTAACGATTAACATGCCAGTTACAGCTAATGCGATAATTAATACAAGCAATACAAGTAACATCATCCATGTTTGTAGCCGGATTGGCTTTCTTTTCTTTTGTTTCATCGGATGCTCCTGGACATAGGTGGATTTTTGGTGGATTTACTTATCATTACGCTTATACGAAGCAACTCCACACCTACCATAAGTATATCATAATGTGATTTCAGAAAATATAAGACTGATGTCGGTCTGCTGAGTCGTCTAATGAGGCAATATAGAACGTTTTTAATGTCGTATTATATCATTTATGATACTTTTCACACGGATGAGGCGTCAGATTAGATTGACTTACTATATTAACTATACTATACTAAAAAAAGCGAAAATTAAATACTGTTCTTATCAAGAGTGGCAGAGGGACTGGCCCTATGACGCCCGGCAACCATCTAATTCTTTAGAGGGTGCTAAATCCTACAAACAATAAAGTGTTTGATAGATAAGAGAAACGAAAATACGATTTCAATGATTAACTTTCTCTGTCCCAAACGACAGGGAATTTTTTTATTCAATTAGAGTAGTTATCTTGCTGGGAGGAAGAAAGTTATGATTCATTTTGAAAATATCACCAAAGTATTTGATGCGAAATCAAAGGAAACAAAGGCACTTGATGACGTCTCGCTTCATGTTAAAAAAGGAACTATTTTCGGTGTAATTGGTTATAGTGGCGCAGGTAAAAGTACATTAGTTCGTATGGCAAATTTATTAGAAAAGCCGACGACAGGTAAAGTTTATTTCAAAGGTACTGACCTTACCACGCTTTCCATGTCAAAATTGCAAGAGGCAAGAAGAAATATGGGAATGATTTTTCAATCTTTTAATCTCTTAAAAACTGGGACAGTCTATGAAAATATTGCAAACCCACTAAAATTAACCGGTGTTCCTAAAAAGGAAATTCAAGCAAGAGTAGCCAAATACTTGGAGATCGTAGGTTTGCAGGATAAAGCTAATGCCTATCCTGCAAAACTTTCTGGAGGACAAAAACAACGCGTGGCCATCGCCCGAGCACTTGCACATGAACCAGAAGTGTTGTTATGTGATGAAGCAACAAGTGCACTCGATCCAGATACAACAGATGCGATTTTATCGTTACTAGATCGAATTAATCAAGAATTAGGTATTACTATTTTATTAATTACGCATGAAATGAACGTTGTCCAAAATATTTGTCATGAAGTAGCGGTAATGGATAATGGCCGTATCATTGAACAAGGGAAAGTTATTGATGTATTCGCACAGCCGAAAACAAAAACAGCGAAACGCTTTGTTCAATCTTTATTCAACGATTCGGTTCCTGAACAATTAGTAAACAGTCTGGAAGGATCCGGCCAAATTGTCACATTATCATTTGTTGGCGAATCTTCAGGGAAACCTGCACTCGCAATGGTAACCAAACAATTTGATGTTTATCCTTCTATTTTAAGCGGTAATATTGCACAGCTAAAAGACCAACCATTTGGACGCTTAGTTGTCCATTTACAAGGCAATGCAACAGAGACGCAGAAGGCGATTAGCTATCTGATAGAACTGGGTGTCATTGTGGAAGGGTATAAAAAAGGAGGTAAACAACATGTCAGCTAGTATATCGGATTTTTTTGAAAACTGGGGACCAGATATATGGGAAGCCTTAATTCAAACATTTCAGATGGTAGGGATCGCTTTAGCAATATCCATACTTATTGGTCTTCCACTTGGGGTTTTATTAACCCTTAGCGGTTCCGGAAAAGCACTTGAAAATAAATTTTTACATCAAATTCTTAATCTAGTCATTAATATGATTCGTTCGATCCCGTTTATTATTTTGTTATTCTTTATTTTACCTTTCACCAAATTTATTGCTGGAACAACGATTGGTGTCAGCGGCGTGATTGCCCCCCTTGTTATCTATACGGCACCATATATCGCCAGATTAATGGAATCAAGTCTTTTAGAAGTTGACCGTGGTGTAATCGAAGCATATGAAGCTATGGGAATTAAAACGCGACATATCATTTGGCATGTACTAATCCGTGAATCCAGATCGTCCATTATCCTTGGTTTAACGATTGCAACAATTGGGCTGATTGGGGCTACAGCAATGGCTGGATTAGTAGGTGCTGGTGGGCTTGGCGATCTTGCCTATCGTTTTGGTCATTTACGCTATCAAGCAGACGTGATGTATGTAACAGTGTTCATTTTAATTATTCTCGTACAAGGTATCCAGACATTCGGTAATCTTATTTCAGCAAAATTGAAAAAAGACTAAGGAGATGAATCAACGTGAGTAAAGTTGAAGTAAATGAACATACCAGATCAATCCCGATCCGTTTTAAAGATTTAGAATATCAGGCTAAGCAGCTTTTAGAGGAAAAGGTTTTTGTTTATGCGGAAAGTGGCGCTGGAAATGAAGAAACGCTAAATGATAATCGAAAGGCATTTAACCGCTGGAAAATTACACCGCGTTTTTTAAAAGACGTTTCAGAAGTTACCTTAAATACAATGATAAATGGGCAAGCTATTGCTGCACCCATCTTTCTCGCTCCCGTTGGCATGCAAGGCATTGCACATCCGGATGGGGAATTAGCCAGTGCCAAAGCAGCTGCTAGTCAGGGAATACCTTTTGTTTCAAGTACGGTATCCTCTTACAGCCTAGAGGATATTGCAAATGCAAGTGATAACGGTAATCGTTGGTTTCAACTTTATTATCCAAATGACGTAAAGTTAGCAACCAGTTTTGTTAAAAGGGCAGAAGCGGCGGGCTACGGGGCTATTGTGATAACGGTCGATATGCCTTTCATTGGAAATCGGGAGCGCGATCGTTCAAACGATTATTCCCCATTTTTACAAGGCAGTGGTATTGCAAATTATGCTGTTGATCCGGTATTCCAACAATATATGCAGGCTAAACAAAACCCAAATATTGTAGAAGAAATGCTTCCGTACTTCTATCGACCTGCTTTACAATGGGAAGATATCGATCATATAAGAAAAGCGGTAGACCTGCCTATTTATTTAAAAGGTATTTTACACCCGGACGATGCAGAGCAAGCAGTAAATCATGGCATTGATGGGATCGTTGTATCTAACCATGGTGGAAGGCAGTTAGATGGCTGTATTGCTTCACTGGATGCCCTTCCTTTCATCAAAGATAGAGTGAAGGACAAGCTTCCTATCCTTTTAGATAGTGGTGTCAGAAGCGGTCCCGATATAGTAAAAGCACTGGCACTTGGTGCTGATGCAATTCTATTAGGCAGACCATATCTTTATGGATTAACGATAGCTGGCGAGGCTGGCGTAGAACAGGTATTACATAATATTATCCATGATTTGAAAACAACACTTGCCCTATCGGGAATTACATCGATTCAAGAAGTTAATGGTTCTTTAGTCCAAAAGATAGATAAATAACACTTAAAATAAGAATGATGGAAGAGGGATAACAACATGAGAAACATGAAGAAATGGTTTATAATTAGTTTGTTTATTTTAGTTATAGGTACGCTTACAGCTTGCGGCAACGAGAAATCAAGTAATGAATCGGATGATCTATTAGAGGATGGCAAGTTAACAGTTGGTGTTACATCCGGACCTCACGAAGAACTTCTAGAAAAGATACAGGAATTGGGTAAAGAGCAAGGCCTAGATATTGAATTAAAGGTTTTTAACGACTATGTCATGCCAAATGTTGCTTTATCTGAAGGCGAAATTGATATGAACAGTTTCCAAACCGAACCCTTCTTTGATCAAGCGAATGAAGAGCGTCAACTAGGACTTGTTAAAGTAGCAGATACCATTACTTTTCCAATGGGAATTTATTCATTGGATATAGAAGATGTAAAAGAACTAAAAGATGGTGCTAAAATTGGGCTTCCAAGTGATCCAACAAATAGTGGACGGGCACTTGCACTATTTGAACAAGCTGGATTAATTAAGGTAAATGAAGGTGCTGGTATAGATGCAACAATAAAAGATATTGAAGTAAACAACAATAACTATGAATTTATTGAACTCGATCCTGCACAAATTGGTCGACAGCTTGATGAGCTTGACGCTGCAGCTATTAATACAAACTTTGCGATGGATGCTGGGTTTGTACCTTCTAAAGATGCTATATTTATAGAACCAAAAGATTCTCCGTTCGCAAATCTAATTGCTGTTAGAGAGGAGTCCAAAGATCAAGAAGCTGTGCAACAATTTATAGACCTTTATCATTCTGACGAAGTAAAAGCATTCGTTGATGAAAAATTCGATGGCTCTGTCATTCCCTCTTGGTAAGCGGAAATTGCAATTTGCCATGGACAGCTTGTCTTAAGCTAACTATACCGCCTGCTCGTTCGAGATTTAACCCTAAAGCATTCACGCATGATCGGCACACAAACCAAAACAGCGATCCCCGTCAAGAAGGGTCGCTGTTTTTATCATTCTACAAAACGCGATCAATCTCTTTCTTCATTTTCTCATCCGCTGATTTGGCGCCATATTTTTTGATAGTTATCTTATAAAATACGAAACCAAGTACAGCCCATACCCCAACAATAAGCCACTCATACGGCCAAATAAGTGCTGACGGCATGCCTGGCATATACAATACACCTATTCCAACAGACATGATAATGGCCGCCCAGCCAATCAGTTTTCCATTTCGCAAATAAAACGGCCGTTTCAAATCAGGTTCCTTCTTCCGTAACACAACAAACGAGACGGCTACCATTAACCATGCAACAACAAGTCCTAATCCGCCAGCATCCACCAACCATTCCAAAGCCGGCCGTCCTAATAATGGCGCAAGTGTGGAAATGACACCAATTAAAAGAATGGCTTTATGTGGTGTCTGATATTTCGGATGGAGTTCACCGAGAAACTTTGGTAGCATACCGCCTCTGGCAAGTGCGTAAATGGCACGACTTCCTCCAATAAAAAATCCAATCCAGCTGGTCAATATACCACCAATACCTCCCAGCACAAGTACATTACCCATCAGCTGACTGCCGCCAAAGGCTTTTGCCATGGCATCAGCTGTGACCAGGTTAGATCCCGCAATTTCTGAAGGATTCAACACACGAGAAACCCCGAATATAATCGCAACATACCAGACAACTGCCATCAATACGGATATAATCAACAATTGCCCGATTCTCCTCCGCGGCAAGTTGATTTCTTCTGCCGCTTGCGGGATCACGTCAAACCCAACAAACATGAATGGGGTCATAATGACAACCGTCAATAAACCAGCGGTCCCTTTTTCAAAAAACGGCTCCATATTCTGCATATTTCCAGCGGCAGTACTTCCGGTAATTAACAGGACACCGGCCAACAAAATTAATAAGGTGAGAATAACGTTAACGGAAGTGGAAAGCTTGACTCCTCGATAATTAATCCAAGTAATGAGAATGGAACCGACCATCCCAACACCTGCCCATGTAGCCGTGACATCCCAATCTGCTACCGTATATAAATAACCCTGACTATAATTCGGAACCAAATATTCAAACACGGTAGGAAGCGCAACAGCTTCAAAGGCTACAACCGAAACATAGCCGAGGATCACCGCCCATGTCGTAACGAAGGAAGCAACCCTCCCCATCGCCTTGTAGCTGAACACTAACTCCCCGCCAGCAAGCGGAAGCGCGGCAGTCAGTTCTGCATAGGTCAGTCCGACCAGAACGACAAGCAGCCCACCAATTAAAAAGGCAAGAATTGCGCCAAGTGATCCTGCTTCCGTTATCCATAGTCCAGCGGTTACAACCCAGCCCCAGCCAATCATCGCGCCGAATGCCAGGGCAAGTACATCTTTGTTACCGAGAATTCTCTTTAACTGTGGATCGCTCATTCTTCTAACCTCCAATGAAAGACCATGATACTTTACACATCAGGAAAGTTGCGAATGTATGATTTCCAACTAATGCTTATCACCAAGTTGTTGCTGAACGGATCGTACTGCATCATGTAATTTTTCAATGATCGTATGAACTTGGGTTTCATTAATAATCAGTGGTGGGGCAAAACAAATGATGTCTGTATTTTCATAAGTAACCGGCCGGCAAATAACCCCGCGCTCGTGAAGGGCTTCAATTACTTTCGAAGCCACCTGTAGTTCTGCTGGAAAGCGCTCATTTGTTTCCGGATTTTGCACAAGTTCCACTGCCCCGATCAAACCAGTTGTCCTCACATCCCCAATAATATCCAGTTCTTTCTTAATGAAATGAAATCCTTCCAGTAATTTCTCCCCCATTTCCCTGGAATTTTCGACAAGCCCTTCCTTCTCGAGGATTTCTATGTTCTTTAAGGCAACGGCGGCAGCGGTCGGGTGGCCACTGTACGTAAATCCATGAAATAAAGTACCTTTCGATTTTTCTTTTAATACGTTATGAATGTGATCTGATATAACGACACCGCCAAGCGGCATGTAACCACTCGTCACACCTTTTGCAAAAGTCATCATATCTGGAATGACGCCCCAATTTTCCATCCCGAACATCTTCCCTGTTCGACCGAATCCAGTAATCACCTCATCCGCGATAAATAAAATGTCGTACGCTTCACACACTTCTCGCACCTTTTTAAAATAATCAGCTGGAGGAATTAATACACCACCTGAACCTTGTATTGGCTCAGCAAGAAAAGCTGCAATCGTTTCAGCACCCTTTTCGTCAATCACCTGTCTGAGTGAGTCAATGGCCTGTTCTGTCCCAATTCCATAAGGTGATTTCGCATGGATAGATCCCGATACCATATGTCCCGCCATATCCCAGAACTCAGGGATGCCTGTTGCGCTGGTGGAAGCAGCTGCAACCCCATGATACCCACGTCTTAACGAAATAATGTTTCTTCGCTCCGGCTTACCTTGTATTTTCCAGTAATGACGAACCAATTTGATTGCAGAGTCATTCGATTCCGATCCACCAGAAGTGAAAAATACTGCATTCAAACCATCCGGTGTCATCTGAGCGATCTTCTCAGCTAACTTGATTGCAGGTTCATGGCTAAACGTCGAAAAAGCGGAACTGTAAGCCATCTTTTCCATCTGTTTTGCTGCCGCTTTAGCAAGTTCTTTCCTACCATGACCAATATTCACATTCCATAAGGAAGACATCGCATCAATGTATACGTTTTTATCCTTATCTGTTAAATAAATCCCATCTCCCTTGTCCATGATTACTTTAGCACCCTTTTCTTGTTGTTGCTGAATCGAAGAAGTTGGGTGAATGAAATGCTTTTTGTCTAAACCAATTAGGTTACTCAATCGTATATTCCTCCTCTCAAAATATACATATGTAGCTAGCGTTACGTATAGAACAAGCTGTGGTTATCACTAAATAGTAAAAAAATAAACACCCGCCAAGATCGATCGCTTGACGGGTGTTTATCGATTAAGTGCTATAAATTATTATAGCCTGTGAATACTCATTTAATTGTTCGAAATATTTGGAGCGGCCATCAATCCTTCATTATTTCTGTTAAGAAATGATATACCTGCCCTCTATTTTTAATATTAATTCTTTTATACGCCATACTTACATAATCCCGAATCGTCTTTTCCGTTAAATCAAGCATTTCCGCAATTTCTTTGTTGTTTTTCTCTTTAAATATTAAATATAAAACATCCAGATCACGTTTTGTTGCGTTTATGTTTCTCTCTTCTAATCTTTGCTGCAGAATTTCCTTCTCATCATAATGTCTTATCTGTATTTCGTCCATCATTACTTTTGCTATCTCGCCAGACATGACATATTGATTGCGATATACATTCCGAATGATATCGATAAAGGAATCTGGCTCATGCCCATTTAATATAAACCCATCTACACCTGAATCTATCCCTTTAATAATCCTACTTTTATCAACAAATGGTAATACATATATTACTTTACCATCTGGGAATGTTTTGATTAAAGTGGAAGTTATTTCATCTATACTTTCACTTTCAATCTGCGTATTGACAAGCATGATGTCTGGTTTCACTATTACTTTCTTTATCCCCATTACATTCATAGCCGTCCCAATAACATTCATATCTTTTTCTTGGTTTAATATTAAACTTAAACCTTGACTGAAAATCCGGCTCTCATCAACAAGTAGAATATTTATCATAAATAGCACTTCCATAGATTGGTCTTAAAATTTAACATTATTTTACTCCTAATAATCTTATTATGCTCTAATCGTACAAATTTATTCTGTTTTTATTGTCATGGGTTATCTACCAACTTCCAAGTAATCCTTCACGCTCTTTCCTTTCACCCACTCGGGACCCTTAATTATATTATCGACAGGCTTAGGGCTATCTTTAATAATAAATGCCTGGAAACAAACTTATTTAGTTACTATAGAGACTTCGTTCTCTAACCACTCAACTAGTCGGGTAATATGAACACTGTGTTAGCTGAACTGAACAATATATATAAACAGGCGTGACAGGTTCCAAAAAAAGGATTAAGATAAGTACATATTCACATACACTGCGAATAACATTCATAGCATGCCATTCTTTAAAAATTAAGGAGTTAAGAACGATGAAAGCAATATTGAGTAACGTATTTACCCGTTATTGGAATCCATATGTCGCGCTTATTTTAGCAGGAATTCTCAGTGCTATTTATTTTGGCATTACCGGTACTGTTTGGGCAGTAACAGGTGAATTCACCCGTTTGGGAGGTCATGTTCTCCAGTTTTTGGGTGTAGATATATCAGACTGGGCTTATTTTGACCTGGTACATATGCAAGGTTCTTCCTTTTCAAGATCCGATGGCTGGATTGTTTGGGGAATGTTTATAGGCGCTTTAATGATGGTTCTTTTCAGCAACAGTTTTAAGATTCGTATCCCCAAACAAAAACGTCGTCTGGTGCAGGGATTAGTTGGTGGAATCATCGCCGGCTTTGGTGCACGTCTCGCATTGGGCTGTAACCTTGCTGCGTTTTTCACAGGCGTTCCACAATTCTCCTTCCATTCGTGGATTTTCATCATTGCCACAGGGATTGGAACCTATTTAGGTGCACAAGTTACAAAAACAAGATGGTGGAAAGGCAAACCTTCTTTAACAAAAGGAAATAAAAAGCCTTCTGTTGAAAAAAGGAGAAAAATCCAGCCTTACATTGGCGGTATGATTGCACTGGTATATACAGGACTCATTTTATTTTTCTTTACAACAGGCAAGCCATTGCTCGGTATCGCAGCCATTTTTGGGGCGCTTTTTGGTATATTAATTGAAAGAGGCCAAATTTGTTTCACCTCTGCCTTCCGTGATTTATGGTTAACCGGCAGAGGCTTGATGGCAAAAGCAATTATTATCGCTATGGCAGTTAGCTCTGTGATTACGTTGTTTGTCATTATCATCTACGGCATGGAACCAATTACACAAATTGCTGCACCAAGCACCTTTATTGGTGGTTTTTTGTTTGGCCTTGGCATCGTTTTAGCAAGTAGCTGTGAAACGGGTATGATGTATCGATTAATGGAGGGCCAAGTCCTTTATCTGACCGTATTCGCAGGAAATATCATCGGTGTTACTGCACTCGCCTATGCTTGGGATCATCTTGGTATCTACAATGTACTCGTTGCCAGTGGAAAACCAATTAATCTCATTTCTACAATGGGTCCAGTTGGTGCAATCCTAGCAACCCTTGTGATGCTTGGCATTTTATATTTACTTACCGTCTACCGGCAAAAGACTTACCGCTTTGTCGGTATGGGATTCAAGAAAGGGGAAAAGAAACATGTCAGTTGATTTCACATTGGATTTGCGGGGAGAATCTTGTCCCTATCCAGTCATCTATACATTAGAAGCATTGGAAGGAATGACTGCGGGAGAACTCCTCCAGGTTATCACGGACTGTCCTTCTTCATTCAGAAATGTTCCAGAAGAAGTATTAAAACATGGCTATCAATTCGCCAAAGATCCGGTAAAAAACGGACAAGAATATTTATTTTATGTTGTTGCTTGAACAGATATTTGATTGAAGCAGAAAAACAGATACGTCCTCTTTTGGATATATCTGTTTCTTTGTTTGGTTCAAGTTTAAATTTTCGTTGTTATTATAATAGAAGGTTTCGGATGATTATTTCTTAATAACCACTTGAATGACATGTCCTAAACCTGAATGCCTTTTCCCTTCGTTCCGCTCCGCTTCACCGTAATAAAAATGAATACACTTATACGCTTTAATCCAGTTTAAGATATCTACTGGATTATATAGCATATCAACTGATCCCGGTCCACCTGTTTTATAAGCCATTTGCGCTTCTGAGTAAACTTCGAAGATGACATATCCACCAGATTTCACTGACCCAATCATACTTTCCATTAAGAATTGCTGATCTTGTTTTGGCACATGTCCAAACACCATAATCGCGACATCATATTGATTTATTTCAACCTTTTCTTTGGTTAAATCAATCTCTACTGTTTCTATATCAACATTATTTTGACTAGCCAAGTCCTTCGTTTTCTCAAGGCCAATCACCGATTGATCATAAGTTGTTATATCGTGACCCAATTTTGCTAAATAAACCGCATTCCGACCTTCACCTTCAGCAAAACAGCCCACTTTAGAATGTGGCGGGATCATATCACTTTTATTGTTTATAAACACATTTTCATTTTCACCATAAACAAAGACTTTATCTGAAAAACTGTTATCCCAATGTTCTTTTGACATATTATATTGCTCCTTTATTACGTAGCATTAACATCTTCAACGCCAATGTATCATAACAGTAGTATAAATGCATGTGAATGAACCTATATTTTTAATTTTAGATTTACCTCATGAAGGCTCTAAACGCCCTGCTTTCAACCTAATAACTAGCTAACCCCTGCTATAATTGGGAGAACTAAATCCTTCTAAAAGACTTCATCACTTCTGCTATTAAATATGCCGCCAACCTGGTCGTTTTATCGTCCTCATCTAATAACGGATTAACCTCTGAAATATCGAAACTTGTTACATTTTCCTTTGCAACAATATAGCCTAACAGTGAGCGTACTAATTTTGGATCCAATCCAAATGGTGATGGAGCACTAACTCCAGGTGCCGCTGATGAATTGATGGAATCGGTACACAACGTTAATAAAACATAATCATACTTGTCTGCAAATTCATCAATTACTTTTTTAGTAGCATACTCAAACGTCAAGCTCTCCTCCATAATATATTGACAACCATATGTCTCAGCTATATTAAATAAAGCTTTTGTATTACCGAATTGCTGGATTCCCAAACATAAATATCCGGCTTGTTGATCCTCGTCTAATATTTGCTTAAACATGGTACCCGAGGATGAGATTTCGCTTTCCCGCATATCAAAATGTGCATCGATGTTAATAATACCCAGTGATGCACCGGAGCCAATAAATTTTCTTACTCCCAAATAGTGGCCATATAACGTTTCATGCCCACCACCAATAATGATCGGAGTACAGGAATGGTGAAGCAGTTTAGCTACTTGTTCCCCTAACTCTTGTTGCGCTTTTTCTAACTTATCGTGTTCACAGGCAACGTTCCCGATATCTATGATCCTTGTATCTCTGTCCAAATTATATGGGATTTTCGCTAACTGTTTTCTGACCTCATTAGGAGCTGAAGCTGCCCCGATCCTGCCATTATTTCTTTTAACCCCTTCATCTGACTCAAAACCTATCAAGCTGAAAACGCGCTCATTTTTCATTAACTCCTCCTTACTTTTTAAGGTAACCATCTGGTGGAAGCGAAAATTATCCTCATCATCCTCACTATCAATTCTTCCGCACCAAAATTGTTTATCCGGTAGTTTATAGATAATATAACCTCCTATTCCATTTTAAATTAAGCTACATCTAAATTTTAGAGTATCAGGTATGCAATTGGCGTAACGATAATTATCGTTAGAATCGTACGTTCAATCCAAAGCACAATCAATTTAGGAATACTAATTGGGATCTCTGTTGCTAAAATACATGGAATTAAAGCTGAAAAGAACAAAATGGCAGAGACCGATAATGTGGCAATAATAAACTTAGTGATTAACGGAGCATCCACAACTAGTAATGCAGGCAAAAACATTTCAGCTATTTCTGTTGCAGCTGCTTTTGCAACAAGTAACGGCTCTGGCACTTGCATAATCCATGTAAATGGATAAAAAATATACCCAATTATATCAAATACACTGGTATACTCAGCCAAAATCAATCCTAGTAACCCTACCGACATAATCGTTGGAAGGACTGCCATCGTCATCACAAATCCATCTTTAAAATTATGCCATATATTTTTAGGAAGCGAAACAGCTTCATCTGCAGTTTGCATTGCTTGTGACCAAGCAGCCTTTAATCGATCTTTTTTAATGATTTTTTCCGGCTGTCCTTTTCCATCATAGTACGCATTACTTAGTTTACTTAATGGCCAAATTCTGGTGGTAATTGCAGTCACAAGAAACGTAACAATTAATGTAACCCAAAAATAGCTGTTCCATATGTCCATGATGTCTAGCGTCTTTGCAATGATAATCATAAAAGTTACCGAAACTGTAGAGAAACCTGTCGCAATAATGGTTGCTTCTTTAATCGTATACTTCCCTTCTTTAAACACCCTGTTGGTAATTAATAGTCCAATACCATAGCTTCCGACAAATGATGCTACTGCATCAACAGCGGAGCGCCCTGGTGTTTTCCATATAGGTCGCATTACGGGCTGTAAAAACACACCGATAAATTCCAACAACCCATAGCCTACAAGCAAAGCGAGAAATATCGCACCAATAGGAATAATTAATCCTACTGATATTACCAGGTTCTCGAACAAGTATGGTCCCATATTAGGATCAAATAACCAAGGTGGTCCAAAATCAAAAACCAACAATATTGTAACTACTGCACCAATAATTTTAAACAGAGACAAAGTTATTTCAACTATACTTTTATTCCATGACTTGCTATAAAAAGGGTACACTGCGCCCAATACGATAACAATTAATATATAATAAGGAACCAGGACGGTGAATGTATCTTGGACAAAAGTAACAATATGATCCAAAGAGATTGTTTTCACTTCATTGATCGTAATTGGTACAAAAAAAGTAAAAATTCCAATAAAACTAAGCACAAAAAATTTAATTATATTAGATTTCTTATAAAAAACTGTATTTTGGTTGGTCATCACGTCCGACTCAGCACTTTTCATTACCTACACCTCTCCCTCTTAAGAAACGTTGTATGAACTACATATAACTCCATCTGAACCTTAGTCACACTTATTTCGTAGCTTGGCGGCACTTATCACCCACCTGAAGAGGTGGGTGTATTAGTATTGCCGTGAAGATAATCGCACCGAATATCATTGTTCCTGTATGAAGGAGATCACTGTCTATTACTGCCATCACCCCAAGTCAGACAAATACCTCACCTTAGTTGCCCACCAACGACAAGCTGTTTACCTGCCTTAATAACTGTATCTACATGATTCATGCCATATTGATAAGATAAGAATAAATAGTTTGGAACATCCCAAATCGTTATGTCTGCCTTTTTACCGGCTTCCAAACTGCCTGCTTCGTTTGCACACCCGATAGCATGCGCAGCATTAATCGTTGTGGCTGTTAGTACTTCCTCTGGTGTCATGCCCATATTCAAGCAACCTAAATTCATAATAAAAGGAAGCGAAATGGTTGGGGAAGAGCCAGGATTAGCATCAGTAGACAGTGCAACAGCTACCCCGGCATCAATCATTCTTCTTGCTTGTGCGTACTCTGCCATTAGAAAGAAGGCTGTTCCTGGTAATAAAACACCAATAACACCGGCTTCTGCCATACTTCTAATACCTTCATCGGAAGCTTTTAGAAGGTGTTCAGCGGATATAGCACCTACTTCTGCAGCCAATTCTGCTCCTGCATAAGATTCAATCTCATCTGCATGAATTTTCGGTGTCAATCCATATGCTTTTCCAGCTTCCAAAATTCGCTTCGATTGTTCTGGTGTGAAGACCCCACGCTCACAAAAGACATCATTAAATGTAGCCAATTTCCTTCGAGCTACTTCCGGAAGCATTTCTTCAATGACACGGTCAACAAACTTATCCGGATTATTCTTTTCATCTAATGGGACAGCATGTGCACCCATAAAGGTTGAAACAAGATCGACCGGATGTTCTTTGTTAAGCTGTTCAGTCACTTCAAGCTGTTTTAATTCATCCTCCAGTGTTAAACCGTAACCGCTTTTGGCTTCAACAGTTGTTACGCCATGTTGCAGAAATTGATTCAGTCGTTTTGTTGATTGCTCATATAATTCCTCATGTGTCGCCTGTTGTGTGGCACGCGTTGTTGCATGGATTCCGCCACCAGCATTCATAATTTCCATGTACGTTTTCCCTTTAAGTCGCATGGCATATTCGTTTTCTCTCGTCCCCGCATGAACGAGATGTGTATGAGGATCAATCAGTCCAGGCGTAACTATTTTTCCTGTTGCATCAATTTGTTCAGCAGTATTGATATGATCCTTGTATTTTGCCCGGATGTTTTCATCTGTATCGACTGCTACGATCTTTCCCTCTTCTATCCATACACCTCCATTTTCGATAACATTTATATCAGACATTGCTTCTTTTTTCGCTGGCTTATTTGTATGCCCTGCCATTGTGATCACTTCTGCAGCATTGGATATAAAAACTGTTTGTGACATATGATTTATTCCTCCTCTTACCATTTTGTTGCTGATCTGACATTATTTTTTCAGCATGGGAATTTTTACACCTTTTTCGCGTGCTGTCTTCTCGGCAATTTCATATCCTGCATCGACATGTCGCGCAATACCCATCCCAGGGTCAGTGGTCAATACGCGTTCTAAACGTTTCTCAGCATCTTTCGTTCCATCCGCTACAATCACCATCCCGGCATGAATGGAGTAGCCCATTCCTACACCGCCCCCCTGATGGACACTTACCCAGCTGGCCCCTCCAACACTGTTGATTAGTGCATTCAAGATAGGCCAGTCCGCCACAGCATCACTTCCGTCCTTCATCGATTCCGTCTCACGATTTGGAGATGCGACGGACCCAGAGTCGAGGTGATCACGTCCAATGACAATGGGAGCGGACAATTCACCACTTGCAACCATATCATTGATGATTTTGCCGAAGCGGGCTCTCTCACCATATCCGAACCAGCAGATTCGAGATGGCAGTCCTTGGAAGGCTATTTTCTCCTTAGCCATCCGGATCCAATTACATAAATGCTCATTATCACTAAATTCCTTTAAGATTACCTCATCTAATTTATAAATATCTTCCGGGTCACCTGATAATGCTACCCAGCGGAATGGTCCTTTCCCTTCACAGAATTGCGGGCGAATATAGGCAGGTACAAAGCCTGGGAAGTCAAACGCATTTTCAACTCCTTCATCCTTTGCTACTTGCCGTATATTGTTACCATAATCAAATGTTACGGCACCTTTTTCCATCAATTCAAGCATTGCACTTACATGTTTAGCCATAGAAGCCTTTGATAATTTTACATATTTATCCGGATCTGTAGCCCGAAGTGCTGCTGCTTCTACGACAGACATTTTAGAAGGTGTATAACCATTTAATGGGTCATGTGCTGAAGTCTGATCTGTCAGTACTTCTGGAATAAAGTTACGTGCAATCATTTCTGGCAATATGTCCGAAGCATTTCCAAGTAAAGCAATAGATAATGCCTCTCCTTCCCTTTTCGCTTCTTCAGCTAAACGAATTGCTTCATCAAGTGAATCCGTTTTCAAATCTACGTATCTTGTTTCAATTCTACGATTAATTCTTGTTTCATCAACCTCGATTGCAATACAAACACCGCCAGTCATTGTTACAGCGAGTGGCTGTGCACCACCCATTCCACCAAGTCCAGCTGTTACAGTAATCGTACCTTGCAGTGAACCGTTGTAGTGCTGCTTTGCTAATTCGGCAAAGCTCTCATATGTTCCTTGCACGATCCCTTGACTTCCGATATAAATCCAACTTCCTGCTGTCATTTGCCCATACATCATTAAACCTTTTTTATCCAGTTCATTAAAATGATCCCAATTAGCCCATTTAGGGACAAGATTTGAATTTGCAATCAACACTTTCGGTGCGTCCTGATGAGAGCGGAATACCGCTACTGGTTTTCCGGATTGAACTAATAACGTTTCGTTCGCTTCTAATTCCTTTAAAGATGAAACAATTGCTTCATAACTCTCCCAATTTCGAGCAGCTTTTCCGATTCCACCATAAACAACAAGCTCATCTGGATTTTCAGCTACGTCAGGATGCAAGTTATTGTTTAACATCCTCAAAGCAGCTTCCTGAATCCATCCCTTTGTATTTAATTTTGTTCCTCTATATTGTTCCACTTGGTTTTCTTTCGTTTTTGCCATTAAAATCATTCCTTCCCAACACTAAGTTCTGATAATTCAATAATAACAAGGAAAGGAATCAGAATATAGATAATAATTTTTTGAATTTCTATAAATATATACGTAATGATACTTTCATCTGTTAAAACGCTTTCAAATAATAGCATTATTTTTTGTAAATGATAAAATAATTTGATTTAATTTGTTCTCCAATCACGGGGAGTGCTTCCAGTGGATGATTTAAAAACCCGACTGAAATAATTTGGGTTACTAAAACCAACTGATTCCGCAATATTTTGTATCGAATCATCTGTCGTTTCAAGTAACTCCTTAGCCTTCTCAAGCCGAATGTAAAGCAATATTTCACTAAAGGACTGCTTATGTTTTTTTGATAATAAATGACTAAAGTAAGAGGGACTTCTGCCCACTTTTGAGGCTACTTCCGTCAATGAAAGATTTGCATGATTATAATGCTTTTCCATATAAGCGAATGCAGCCTCCGTGACATCTATCTTTGTATTCTGTTCGTTTATTAGCAGGAATAAATCATTTAAAAATAGAATGATATCCTGCACAATTCGATAAAGTACTGGCCCATGTAAAATACTATGGAACAGCTGCTTATAACCATCTTCACTATCCGTCATTCCTTTTCGGTTCATAAACCGTCTTACTTGCGCCAATATACTCGTTAATCGCGTCCGAAGCACGCCAGGTTCCGGGTATGGCGATCTGATATCAAAAAAATCTTCATACATCCATTTTTTAATTGCTTCGCCTTTTCCTTCATCTAACATAAAAACCCAATTTCGCTGTTCTTCCATCGTTAAAAATGGATCGGTACCCTTCCATTTTTGTACATTATTCGTATTCAATACTTGCTTATAACCTGTGAAAAATGTTGTTTCCATCACTTTAAGCAGTTTCATATACGTATGGTGAAGCGATTCCTCCCCATGATCATGAATGACGATTGCCATAGGCCCACCTGTCATATTTTCCCACTGTCGCAAAAAGCGTTGAGCTTGTTTAAACGGATCAGGAAACGCGTGATTAAACACAAGTACAATCTGGTCACTTGTAGATAGCACAATAGGCTCGTAATAAAAATCAAATTGCTCAATAAACTTCCTTAGGTAATCTAAGTCTTTCCTATACTCTGTTTCCAATAAATACACTGGGTTCGGAAACGGAATTTGGTCGTCAACAAAAAGCGCTTCATAATGGCTCCCGTGATTTATCTTTGGCTCCGAATTTTCATCTGTTAATAGTGTTAGTTCTCTTACTGATTGTTGCAAGGCATATTTAACCTGGGAAGGTTCCAGCGGTTTCATCCATAGATCCACTGCCTTGACAGACATCGCCTGCATTACCCGCTCAAACGTGGCTTCTGCGGTAATCGCAATAACTTGTCCAGCATACTGATTGATAAAAGACTTCACCATTTCCCACTGATCTGTCGGAATCATGTCCAACTCAAAACACAAGATATCAGGGTGCTCATTCTCTAATTCATCCACCAATTCCGCTACCTGCCCCGCAAGCTTGATGCTAGATATTGGAAATGAGTATTTTGATATAAGCCATTCTATTCCTAGAAGTTCCTGTTTATCCCGGTCTGAAATTAATAGTTTATACATGGATTACACGCCCTTTTATTAGTACGATAATGATCCTAGAATATTCTCAATTCAATCACTTCATTTCCTAAGGACAGTGTACCATTTTCCCGGTTTTGTTAAGCCGCATTATACATTGTTTTCTATAAATCTTTCATATATATACACTTTGCTTTGGTACTGGTGACTACCTCCATCAAAATAGACATCAAAGAATCTTCCTTAAAAAACTTTTCAATATTTATTTTTAGCCTTTTGCAAAAGAATGGAAAAAATCTTCCCATTGTATAGACTTTTTAGATTATAAGCGATATAATATGGAACACTTTACATTTTAAAATTTTTAAATTTCACCATACAAAAAAGGAGTATCATAACATCATGAAAACAGTCAATGCTATCAGTAATTTTGCCAATAAGTATTTCGCCTTAATAACAATCATCATTGCTATCCTAGCTTTTAATTTGCCAAACCAGTTTGTCTGGCTAAATTCCCACATTAATATTCTACTGGGAATTGTCATGTTTGGAATGGGGCTGACAATGAAACCAGTTGATTTCAAACTTGTCCTAACAAAGCCATTGCCGGTCATTATTGGTGTTCTTATACAGTTTACCGTCATGCCGCTTTCTGCATTCTGCATTGCGAAGTTATTGAATCTTCCGCCGACACTTGCTGCGGGGATCATATTAGTAGGTTGTGTTCCAGGTGGTACAGCATCAAATGTTATGGTTTATCTTGCGAAGGGAAACGTTGCCTTGTCGGTTGCCATGACGTCCCTATCGACCATGCTCGCGCCGTTACTAACACCGACACTCCTATATTTGCTTGCAGGTCAGTGGATGCCTGTTAATCCTTTTGCCATGTTTTTTTCCATTATTCAAGTTATTATCATTCCAATTGTCTTAGGATTAATTGTTAAAAGACTCTTTCCAAAAGCTGTGGAAAAAAGTGTACAGGCAATGCCTTTTGTCTCTGTTATTGCCATTTCAGGTGTTGTGGCAGCAGTTGTCTCCGGTAATACCGAGAATATCGCTTCAGCCGGAATTCTTGTTTTTGTAACAGTCATCTTACATAATCTTTCCGGATTATTTCTCGGCTATTTGATTGCCGCGCTATTACGACTAGACGTACAAACTAGAAGGGCAATTTCCATCGAAGTTGGTATTCAGAATGCTGGATTAGGTGTATCACTCGCCAATACTCATTTCGCCGCTTTACCGCTAACAGCATTGCCTGGTGCAGTAGCGGTCGTAACCCATGTGATCAATGGGTCCATTCTTGCTACTATTTGGTCCCGAAAACCAATCGTAAAAAAAGAATCTAATTTGGAGCAGGATACACGAGTTAGAAAATCTGTATAACATAGAATCCATCAACTATCATAAAAACAAAAATTCCGTGGGGATAAGATAACCCTCACGGAATTTTTTTATATTATAAAGTATGACGTAGAACCTCTTTTGCCTCAAATCCTATTTTATGAATTTGGTCGAAAATGTCAGCAATGGTTATCAGGTTTGAATCAAATGTTACACACCCTTTACCGCTTTCCCAATTCACATCGATTTCAATCACACCATCTTTTTTTGCAAAGGTATTTTCTGTTTTTATCTGGCAATTTATACAATGCATTCCCTTAATATCCAAGTAGGCTGTTTCGATCATGTTCACACTCACCACCTTCAGCTGATAGTAATATATTTTATGTTTAGGTTTGAGTGGTTAGAACGAGTTAGGAACAGGAGTAGCTTTAGAAATTACGTAAATACACAAATACAAGGCTTAGCGAGTGACACCAATAATGTCAGTATAGGTTTCTGGAATAATCTCGAGCAATGTTCCTGCACCAGTAATCAATCTGGATGAAATATATTTATTAATCCCATTATAAAAATGGAGATAGATATAAGAAAACTGAATATAGTCTATACGTTTTCTAAATAATTGTCTTCTTAAATATAAGGAATATATTTTTTGTTTTCTTGTACAATTATTTAGAAGGTAATTTTAGCGTACGTACAAATAAGTAAGATTTAGGAGGGAATTAATGATGCTCATAAGTACATTTGATCTTCTTTTATTAATAATTTACTTTCTCGTTGTTTTATGGATTGGATATTATACAATGAAAAAAATATCTACTTTTAGTGATTATTCGGTGGCTGGTAGGACAATGCCATTTGCGCTAATTTTCGCAACGATTGGAGCTACATTAGCAGGTGGCGGAGCAACCGTTGGTAGAGTTTCATTTGTCTATGATACAGGTATTGTCGTTTTCCTTGCACTTTTAGGTGTTGTGATAAGCCAGGTTCTTATTGGATTTTTTATTGCACCGCGTATACGCAAAATGAAAGATGTTCACACTATCGGAGATATTATGGAGTTTTATTTTGGACGTTCTGGTCAACTTGTTTCAAGCATTTTTTCCTTTCTGTTTATGATAGGTATATTTGGAGTTCAAGTACTAGCATTAGGACGTATTTTAGAACCTATTATTGGATTGCCCTTTCTTACATTAACCATTATAGGTGCGGTGGTAACCATTGCATATACATGGGCTGGAGGAATGCTAGCAGTAGTCTATACAGATGCAGTACAATTTATCTTGCTTGTTAGTGGTATTGCAACTGCAACAATTATTGGTGTAAATAATATGGGGGGCATGACTGAGATAATAGATAAAGTAGCAGCAATTGACACAGATCATTTAGTGTTTTTCGGTGGCCCTTGGACCATAGGTGTCTTCATTTCAACCTTTCTTAGTTTTCTCCTTGGAGAAGCACTTGCTCCTCATTATATACAAAGATATGCGGCCTCAAAGTCTTCCAGTATAACTAAATGGAGCACAGTATCGTTTGCTGTAATGTATATTTTTCTTACTATTGTCATCATGGTTATCGGATTAATTGGGTTCGTTGTATTCCCTTCAATGGAAGGTGATATGGTATTTGTTAATTTTGTAATAGAATACTTGCCTATTGGTGTGATTGGATTGGTTTTCGGAGCATTACTTGCTGCAGTAATGTCAACAGGTAGCTCTATCTTAAATGCCGCGGCCGTGATCTTTACTAAAGATATTTATCGTGTACTTATTAACAAAAATGCGAGTGACAAGCGGATGTTGCAATGGACGCAGTACACTACTTTAATCGTCGGTATTGGTGGCGTTATTGTATCTCTATTTATACCTAACGTAATGGAATTAATGCTTTATGCCTTTCAATTGTGGGCGCCTTCAATCCTCCCACCCCTTGCTATCGCTTTGCTTTGGGGCGGCCCTTTAGAACGGAAAGTATCTCCATATGCTGGAGCCCCCGCAATAATTTCAGGGTTGATCATTACTATTGTTTGGCTGAACTTTCTTGGTGAACCATTTGGTATACCAGCCATTATAGTAGGTATATTAACTAATCTTATTGTTTTTGGAATCATTCACATGAAGACATCCAATAAAATATCAAATACTATTATTTAAGGGGGGATTATAAATGAGCGGATGGGATCTTCTAGTTTATTTTTCGGCAGGTGTTTGTTATCTCTCAGCTTTAGTTGTTATAGTTGGCTGGATAAAGCATGCGAAAAAGAAGTAATTCCCCATTAATAATTGATTGACTTTTATAAGGAGTGGTTAAATATATGAATAAAAACGTGATAATTATTGGTGGTGGCATTATCGGGCTTTCTTCTGGCTATTATCTTTATCAAAACGGTTACAACGTAACAATTTTAGAGAAAGGTGATTTCGCTAATGCTTGTTCGAAAGGAAATCAAGGTTGGGTTTGTCCCGCTTTGCATACTCCTGTTCCTGAACCTGGTCTAGTGGGATCTTCAATAAAATGGCTTATGAAAAAAGATAGCCCTTTATATATTAAGCCTTCTGCTGTACCGCGCTTATCTGGCTGGGTTAGTCAATTTTTGAAACACTGCAACGAGAAAGATTTTAAAGCAGGAAAAGATGCCCTGCATAGTCTAAGCAATTCTACTTTTAAACTTTATGATTCTTTGAAGGCAGATGGCCTTAATTTTGAAATGCATCGTGAAGGCATGCTTTTTGTTTTCTTAAATAATAATGAACTTAAACAGGGTATTAATAAGTTCATTCAAGGTTCTAAATTATATGGGCACGAACCCCCTACTATTCTTTCAGGTGATGAAGTACGTAAACTAGAACCAAATATTTCAAATAAAGTAGTCGGTGGATTATTACTAAAAGAACAACGTCATGTTAACCCTGAAAGTGTATCAAAAGCATTTGTGGAAATATTGAAGTCTCGAGGGGTATGTTTACGATCAAATACAGAAGTAACAGAAATTGAACGTCAAGATAATAAAATAATGGCTATAATGTCTGATGAAGAAAGATTTGAAGCAGATACTTTTCTTTTAACTGCTGGCGCATGGTCTGGCTATCTAGCAAAAAAGTTCGATTACAACCTTCCAATTCAAGCTGGAAAGGGTTATAGCATCACAATAAATAATCCTACTTTAAAATTCAAACATCCTATATACCTGGGTGATACGAAGGCTGGAATTAGTCCCTATAAAGGATCAGCTAGAATTGGTGGAACAATGGAATTATCCGGAATAAATTTAAGTATGGATAAGAATCGCATTCAAGGTGTAAGAAACTCGGTATCTAAATATCTTAATGAAGAATTGCGTGGAGATAGTGAAATAGAATGGACTGGAATGCGCCCTATGACACCAGATGGACTTCCCGTACTTGGCTTAATTCCTAATTTCAAGAATGCTTTTGTAGCAACCGGACATGGCATGGTAGGAGTATCAATGGCACCTACAACAGGAAAAATAATGGCGGATCTAATAAACTCCGGTACAACTGATTTTGATATTGAACCATTTGACCCTAATCGATTTACAAAATAAATTATCATATTCTTAATTTGAAAGGAGCATTTTTTATGAAAGAACATTATAGTGTGATAGTTGTAGGTGCTGGTTCAATTGGTATGGCTACAGGGTACTACTTGGGAAAAAAAGGAGTTGATACTTTACTAATTGATGCATTTAATCCTCCCCATGGCAAAGGGAGCCATCATGGCGAAACTAGGCTGATTCGCCATGCTGCTGGAGAAGGTAGACAGTATGTGCCTCTTGCTTTAAGAGCACAAGATCTCTGGTATCAATTGGAAAAGGAAATAGGAAAAACATTATTTTATCCTACTGGCACTTTGATGGTCGGCGAGGAGGGTGCACCCTTTATAAATGAAACTATTAAAAGCGCCAACGAATTCTCCTTGCCATTGGAAAAATTGACAGCCAAAGAGATTCAAAAAAGATGGCCTCGCTTTTCAGTTCCAGATTACTTTACTGGTTATTTTGAACCGTCCTCAGGTGCATTACTTAATGAGGAATGTATAAAAGCTTATAGACAATTAAGTGAAAGTTACCCCGTTACCCTACAGACAAATGCAAATGTTATTTCTATAAATTCCTTTAATGATGTTGCAATTGTAAAAACCAAGAACAAAACTTATTATGCGGATAAAGTTATTGTATCTGCAGGAGCGTGGACAGGAGAATTGCTCCGTTCGTTAGACTTACCTTTGCAAACTGTACGGAAGACCTTTGGTTGGTTTGAAACAAATGATACTTCCTTTCAACCTCCTATGTTACCTTGTTTCTATTTCAACTTAGACGATCAAAAATATTACGGTTTTCCAGATATTAATAAAAATGGTATAAAGATTGGACGAAATGACTCTGAAAGAGATATAGATCCTCATTATATGAAACAGGATTTTGGAAAGTATACTAGTGACAAAGATGATTTAAAATATTTCGTAGAAAAGTTCATTCCTAAAGCCACTAAAAAATTTAAATGTGGAAAGGCATGCATGATTACAAATACACCTGATAAGAATTTCATTATAGACATCCATCCTAAACTAACTAACGTTATAATTGCTGCAGGATTTTCTGGGCATGGTTTTAAATATAGTAGTGTTATTGGAGAAATATTAAGTCAGCTTGTTATCGATGGGCATACTACACATGATATTTCTGAATTTTCAATTACAAGAAAGGAACTAACATCTTTTTTAGGTTAATACAAGGACAATGTAATATAAAGAAAGAAAAAAAGCCAATTATATAGATGGTAAACATAAAAAATGTACTTCATCAATATAACTGGCTTTCTTTAATATCTTAAGTCATTTTTAAAATATAAAGATCGGAGTAGCTAGTATTTAGTTTAAAAGTGCATCGATATGATCTGTAGCAAAAGCTATTGCGGATTCAAATAAAAGCTGTTAGTCACAACAGTATATTACTAGATACCTTTAATAATTCCATTCCAACAAACTTTACTTAGTCCCGTCAATTTTCTATCGTTAATTTCCCTTTATGCCACGAATCTTCTCTTGAACTACTAACAGATATACCTATTTCACCTACAATTATTTCCTTTTTTCATTTAATGTATTTTTAGTTTAACTAACTTCTACTTCCAATGACTCCTCCGACAATACTTCATTCATACTACCCGTGCGATAACCGCGTAAGTCTAAGCTGACATAGGTAAAACCAAGTGAAGTAAGCTTCATTTGAACTTTATCATGTTGTTTCAATAATTCCGGCATGTCCTCAGGGGTAACTTCCACACGTGCCACTTCCCCATGATGCCGAACACGCACCATCTTAAATCCAAGGTTCATGATGAAGCGTTCTGCCTGATCTACTTGTTCAATTTTATACTTATCCAATTTGGTTCCATAAGGAATTCTGGAAGCCAAGCTACATGACGCAGGTTTATCCCAGACCGGAACGCCAAGTTCTTTGGTAAGAGCACGAACTTCTTGTTTGTATAATCCAGCTTCCTGGAGCACACTACGGGCACCTTCTTCTGTTCTTGCTTGGAGACCTGGTCTGAAATCATCTAGATCGTCCATAATCATGCCATCCAGCACGTAATCATATCCCAGCTCTTTTGCCAATTGATTCAAATGAGAATAGAGCAGTTTCTTACTGTAGTACCAGCTATCCGGGTTATTCGCTGCAATCCCGGCATCTTCCAATTCTTTAATCTCTGTTTTCAGAACACGAACGCCCATTTCTTCCGCAAGTTTTACTGCCTTGTCAAACTCTTCTTGACGAAATAATTCTGATGCAACAACAACTGCCAACACCTGGTCTCCCAATTCCTGTTGCGCACGCTTCAATACCAGTGTACTATCAACACCACCGGAAAAGGCAACCATCACGCGACCCATATCGGAAAGAATCTCTCCTAGTTGATGATCTTTTTCAAGCCTTGTTTTGCTCATGCCTCTCGCCTCACTTTATATTATTTTTTCCTAGTCTGTTATTCTTCAACATACGGTATTGTTAAAGGACCTAAAGGTAAAACAGCAATAGACATGTCTTCTCCATAGGTTTGCTTTAATTTATCCAATGTGTCCTCAATATCATGGGAAACTTTAAGCATCGCTCCCGTTACCTGATCTTCTGTTAATTTGGAATAAACATAGACATCCGCCCATACTTGAATAACCGCTTGCTTTTGCACCTGCCATTGATCAAACATTTTAAATTCAGGATTATTAATCATATCTAGTAAATCCTGAGGTGTCTTTGCCAATTCAAAGATTTTAGAATAGTTTCCATGATCCGGTAAACCATCAGAACACTCAGACGCAATAATGATCGATCCACCTTCTTTAACAATTTTATGGGCAGCACTCATTCCTTTAACAGCTTGATAAAGATTTTGATCTAATGGATAACCTGAGTTCGAGGCGATCACAACATCAAAACGTTCCTCACAGCGAAACATCGTATGCTCTTTGGCAAATGCACAACCCTCATCATGTGCCTGATAAAGCTCTCCCGCAAAAACCGCTGTAATTTCTTTTTCTCGATTCAGTGTGACATTTAACATAAAATCCGGCTTGCACATCCCGTTAATTTCACGGGTCATATCTTGCACTGGGTTATTTGCCATATTTCCCCATGTAGAGAGCGGATCCCCAATCATTCTAGCATTATGGAAGGTCATAATTGTTTCGATGCCAGCAATTCCCGGCATAATTCCCTTTGGTCCACCGGAAAATCCAGCAAAGAAATGTGGTTCGATAAAGCCAGTTACGATACGGAAGTCTGATTCAACATAATCCTTATTTAGATATACATCACATCCAAACTTACTTTTACCAAGATTTACGAGTGTATCTTTATTATGACAATCATTATTTATGATACGAATATTATCCACTACCCAAGGCCCAAGCATTTGTACAAACTCTTCTCTTGTTTGGTCCCGGTGTGTACCCGTCCCATTTATAATCACAAAGTTCTCAAGTGGGACATGATCTAATTCCTCTATTAATAAAGGAACTAAAATATGATTTGGTGTAGGTCGAGTAATGTCACTAATTACAATTGATACGGTATCTGTTGATTTAACCGAATTTTTTAAGGAACGTGTACCTATTGCATTTCTTAATGCACTTTGAATGGATGCTTTCTCATCCTTCAATTTCGGCAAAT
Source organism: Virgibacillus halotolerans (assembly GCF_016908515.1). GTDB lineage: Bacteria > Bacillota > Bacilli > Bacillales > Amphibacillaceae > Virgibacillus_M > Virgibacillus_M halotolerans. The sequence continues at coordinate 309,537 of NZ_JAFBEA010000002.1, read as the reverse complement.
TGTTCGGTTCAATCATAAATGAATGATCCGGTAAATCTAGTAAAAGACCTTTTTCACCATACAGTAATTCTGTTTTCATAGTGCTTACCCATCCTTTCTATGGAATAATATTTATCTTCTCAACGCAAAACTAATTATTTACCGATTGTTTTAATTCTGTTCTATTTTCATTATGCTTACGACCAATATCTTCCTTTGTACCATCAATGCCTCTTTTTCTTTGATACCTATCCATCAGAATGACCCCTAATGGACATAATAAGGATGTTGCAATGGTTGCAATGGATATTTGCGCCGTTGCAATTGGTACGATATTCTGTATCGCTTCGAATTCAGCTGCAGTCATTGCACCGGAACCAACTGCTACAGAGGCTGCAGCTGCTACTGCTGCTGGTGTAGCAGCTGCATTTCCAGCTGTAGAAGCTTCAGCAATCGGTGCTATATAACTTCTTTCCTTGAATAACTTAAATACAAGGATCGACACCCCACCAGTAAGAACAAAAGTAAGTATAGCAATTGTTAACCCTCCAGCCAGTACAGATGGGTTTAAGAAGTTCGCCAGATCCATTCCAGCACCTAGTGCAAAGGCAAAGAACGGTATGGTCAATGTTTCACCTGGCTTCAAGAATTCTCGGATTTTTGGATCCAAGTTACCCAAGATCATCCCAATACCAATTGGTAACAATACAGCAATAAATGCAATCATAGGTAAAGCGGTTCCAAGAATCCCCAATGACAAAAGTGTCAGAAAAGGACCATCATTAATGGCAAGAATAGATAAACCGCCAACATCAGATCGATTACCGTATTGACCAGTCAGCGCAGCATACATTCCACTATTACTGTTCGTCATTCCTGCAATAATGGCCAAAGTGGATAGCCCTAATATACCATTCCATGGATCAAAGATCATACCGAAGGCCATTCCGACAGCGAGGCCAGTCAAATATTTGGAACTTGTCAGCAGAACTCCTTTTTTCAAAGCAAGACCGCCAACTTTTAAGTTCATTTGACTCCCTACACAGAACAAAAATAATGCTATAAGTACAAGTGCACTATCCTTAAACAGTTCTTGTGAAAATCCGCCAATCCTCAAGAACTCGTAAAATCCTTCTTCAGTTTGTGGCGCTCCAAGAAACTCGAGTGACTTCATTACCATTGGAATATGCATTTGATCAATTGTATTCAATGTGGCACCTAATAAAAGCGGCACAACCATTAATCCACCGGGAATTTTCTCAACTGTTTCTTTAATTCTCAAATTAATGCGCCTCCCTTTATTCCATTTATACTGCGGTAAAAGTATGAACGTACAATTTGTTCAGCACTCTTTTCCAATAATTGCGATGCGTGATTAATAGATTCATTTAGTGTCATAGGCTTATCGATAATACTATTAACGCTTACAACACCAAATTCATAAAGTACTTCTACATCTTCACCGACAGCACCTGCTAAGATAATTGTTGGAACCCTTTTCCTTTTTGCAGCCTGAGCAACTCCGAGTGGCGTCTTTCCAGAGGCAGTTTGATGATCCACTTGCCCTTCACCTGTGATTACCAAATCTGCATTCGACAAATAATCATCAAGTTTAATATAATCAAGAACTACATCTATGCCTCGTTTCATCTCTACCGGAAAAAACGCCTGAAATGCGCCACCTATTCCGCCTGCCGCACCTGCACCAGGGAGATCATGAAGATAAACTCCTGTTACATCAGCAACCTTATTCGCCCAATGGGAGATATTTTTGTCTAGCAATTTAACAGTTTCTGGTACAGCACCTTTTTGTGGTCCAAAAATATAAGATGCACCATTCAAGCCAATTAACGGGTTTTGTACATCGGATGCAATTATAAATTTGCTATCTTTTATTCTTTTATCAAAATAATTCATATCAATCCTAGCAATATTTTCTAGTTTGCCTCCGCCATAGCCTATTTCTTTTTCTTCTTTATCAAGGATATTTAGCCCCAACGCTTGAAGCATTCCAGCGCCTCCATCGTTTGTCGCCGATCCTCCCAAGGCAATAATGAAAGTTGAAAAACCATCGTCCAATGCTTGCTTAATCAATTGTCCCGTTCCAAAAGTTGTTGCATTTAAAGGTGATAGTTTCCCTTCAGGAACAAGTGCTAATCCTGAAGCACTTGCCATTTCAATAATACAAGTTTTACCATCTCCTAAAATTCCATAGGCTGCTTTTACTTTATTTCCTAATGGTCCAACAACAGATACTTCTCTTATTTCACCATTCGTTGCAGAAACCAATGTTTCTAGCGTTCCTTCCCCACCATCAGCTACGGGAAGTGAAATTGTTTCCGCATCGGGAAAAGCATTTATAACACCTTTTTTTATTGATTTTGTCACTTCAACAGCAGTCAGACTCCCTTTAAATGAATCTGGAGCAATTATAACTTTCATATTAACCTCCTGAGAAAACGCTTTCAATGTATTGGTTTAATTATACGAATCTTGACTATACTTGTCTATGGCTATAATATATAAAAATAAGACTAAGATAAGTTTATTTTTTGTTTGTTTTAACTAACTGATAGGGAGAATTCATGAATATGTTAACAAAAAAAATTGCACATGAGATCGTGAAAGAAACTTCATTACGCCTGCATCGAAATGTTAACATTATGGATGTCAATGGTGTAATTATAGCTACACAAGATAGGTCTAGGATAGGATTAACCCACGAGGGAGCACTAGAAGTACTTAGGACTGGCAAAACACTCATTATTCATTCTGAACAAAGCAAAAACTGGAAAGGGGCTCAACCTGGAGTTAATCTTCCAATTGTTTTCCAAGAAGATATTATTGGCGTCATAGGTGTTACAGGTGATCCACATCAGATGGAGGATATTGGAGAGCTTGTAAAGATGACCACTGAACTTATGGTTAAACAGGAATTCATCGCTTCACAGATGGAATGGAGGCAGCGGACGAAGGATATGATTACCGAAGAGCTGTTAAAGGATGATCCTTCCTATATCAATATCGATCGCGGTTTAGGTTTACTTAATTTCGACCTAAATCCGCCTTTTATGACGATTATCATTCAAATAGCAGAGCGATCTATTTCAAACCAGCAATTAATTCAAAAGTTGGAAGAAAAGATTGGCGAAAATAATGGGATTGTTAGTTTTATAAATGTTAATCGGATACTTGTCACTATCTGTGGTCTTGATGAGAAAGATGCAAGTTTTAAGATAGACAGTATTTTTTACACAATGAAAAAAACAAATATCTTATTTAAAATGGCTTATAGTATCCCCTTCAGTAAACTTGAAAAATTTAATCAGTCTTATTTGGATTGTGATCTTAGCCTAAAAATAAGTGAAGATAGTGAAGAACTGGTTTCTTTTGCCCATATTGAAGTCAAGTCATTAATTTATCAGCTTAATGAGACACTATCAAATCGGTTTTCAGGGCGGATATTAAAAGACTGTAATAAAGTCAGGTCCCAAACACTAAAGGCATTTTTCGCCAATGATCTGAACATCCAAAAGGCAGCTGACAAATTATTTGTGCACAGAAATACATTGATATATCGCTTGAACAAAATTACCGCGGAGACCGGATATGATCCAAGGAAGTTTGAGGATGCTTTGAATTTACAGGTCGCTTTGTGGATTGCTGAGAAAGCAAAGATACAATAAAGTGTATGTTTGAAGGTTATTCTAAGCAGCTTCATATTGCATCTAAAATTTGACTACTATATCTCTAAGGTTAATAATTTGTCTGTCGAATCCTCTGAAGAGTTTAACGATCTTTTTTTATTCAGTAGTCTAGTTTAAAGTTAATATAACACAAAAACCCACCTTTGATATAATTAGACTGCCATGCAGTAACTAGTAAAAGGGGGTTTTTAATATTAACTCTATATTTTCCTCAGCAATAAATACCATTTATATTAATTCCTAAATCTTCACTTAAACATCTTAACCAATTGACACAATACCAAGTAGGAATGCAACAAGAAGAAGGACAAGGCTAAATCCCCACATCCAAAAAAACGAATAACGTAAATGACTTCCTATTGAAATACCAGCTAAGCCAATTCCTAGCCATGTAGCTGGAGCAAGAGGGCTAATCATGGCACCAAAGTTATTACCAATAGCTAAGGAATAAACAACTGTTGACGAATCTACCCCATAGGGCGCTACAATTTGTTCAACCAGTGGTAAAAGTGCAAAATAATATGCATCAGTGCTTGTAACAAGATCCAAAGGTAAACCGAAGAAACCGACTACAAGATGAAGCACTGGTATAACCGTTTCTGGTAGGACAACAACTACACTTTTCGCAATTGAATCTAACATTCCTGTTCCATCTAATATCCCTAAAAACATTCCAGCTCCGAGTATGATCGCAGCCATAGTTATTGCACTCGGCGCATGCATTTTTATTTGATTCATTTGCTCGCTGGTTTTTCTGAAATTCAAGGGTAAAGCTACAACAAGTCCGATCATGAAGGCAAATGCCGGATCCAAGAAGCCTCCCATCATTAAAACCAATACTCCTATGAATATTGCCCAATTAATGTAGATTAACTTTTTATGATAGTTACTACATTCTAATTCTTCTGAATAAATTCCTTCTTCAATTATTGCTGCTTCTTGACTGAAACTAGTGTTTATATTACTATCAGTATTTTTAGAAATCCTTTTTTTCTCACGCCATCCTAAAAAGCCAGCGAAAATTAACAATAGGACAAGCCCTACAATTTGAAATGGAATGAGGGGCTTCCAAAGTTCCGTTACTCCTATACCTGTTACCGCAGCGGATCTAGCAATTGGCCCGCCCCATGGCAAAAAATTCACAATACCAATACTACAGGCAACCAGCATGACGAGTAAATTAGGACTCATGCCCATCTTTTTGTAGATGGCCAAAAAAGCTGGAACCGTAACTAGAAAAGTTGTAGCTCCAGAACCATCTAAATGTGCAATAGAACCCACAATAACAGTCCCAATAGCGATTAAAATTATATTACCATTTGTTAACTTGATAACACTCTTTACTAATGGATCAAATAAACCTGCATCACTCATTACACCAAAAAATAGGATTGCGAATATGAACATAACAGCAACAGGAATAACTGTGTCCAATCCCTCTTTAAAGAAACCATTGAGTTCATTTAAATTATAACCAAGTATGAACGCACCAATAATTGGTATCGCTACCATCCCAACCAAAGGACTAGTCTTTCCTGTAAGTAAAAGTATAACTACAATGCCAATAACCAATAACCCAACTAAACTAAGCATAAAAACATCCCCCATAATCAAGTTACATTTAGAAACTGATCTCTTTTTATTTTATATAGTACGCTCAGTAATAAAGTACAGCGCTTTCATATCAAGCTTTAAAATACTACTTAAAGGCAATTAAATTTCGATATAAAATATTTAGGTTTTAAAATATATTTTACATCTGAACATCCTCCTAAATCGGTCAATTTATATTTTTGTTATATTACTATTACTCTAATATGAATATAGGCATTTATAAAGTATATATAATTGATGACTACCCATAGAATTTTTCTATATCAAAACTTAAATAAGTATAGAAGTGATAATCAAAATATGGAAATACTGTTAGAAGAAGTGGGCAAGACCTGTTCCTGATAATCGCAATAATAAAGACTTTCAACGTAATATTTCAGTCATGTTTGCTACTGATTATTGCAACCAAAACACTTCAGAAGTTCTGGGAAGCTGCTGGTGAAGGAGCTACGATGGACTTGTTTTGTGGTAGTTGGTTTTGGAGATGTTGCAAAAGTACCCCCTGTTTTTAATACAGCTGTCGACTTTATGACAGGTATCCATCCTTTACGTATATTCAACAAGCTAAGAAACACCTCTTTTTATGAGGTCAGTAACTTGTCTCGAAATCATTAGATAAAATGAGCAAATTTAAAACTACTTGACTGTTTTAATACATCTTTTTCAAATCCTACATTTGCATGATGTCGACACCATAATATTACAAATGCTGAATCCGCATAAGACTACATCTTCCAGCAATCATTATTAGATTCAATGTATACGTTCACAATGAATTAACAAAAGCCAGCAGTTGCTGCCTTTTAGCTAAAATTACAGGATTGCCAATTTAGCCTGTCTACCTTTTTAATGTTAGTTGAACGAACCGGACTTTAACAAGAATTAACTGCCCTATCCTTACTCCCTATTTCGACATATTTCCCGGGTAATATTTTTCATTACTTCTCTACAATATGTTATTTGTTAAGTTACCTAATACTCTATTCGATTCATCTTTTTTCCTGATCCACTTTACTTTTTAAACATTGTATCTATGGAATTCAATAAACGTGCGAACGGTGAACTCAGTATCGATATTCTAAAACAAGTAAAAGAAGAATTTTAAAATTAACTCAGCTTACAGGTTTAATATTCATTCAAAATAGGGTATACTTTAATTAGAAAAGCAATACAATAATAAAAGACTGAACGGTGCATTAATACTGTTCAGTCAAAGTGTAATTGCCCTTCAAAGGGGCGACTCACATATAGTTTGGAAAGATAACCGCTCTAAATGCTGTCGAGGCTATTATAGGTGGTTATTTTTCTTTGTTTATATATGTCAGCAAAGCAATAATTAACGCACTAAAATTCAGCATTAAAAATATTGCTTCGAAAGTAAACATAGGCATCACCCCCTCTGGGGAATGAGCCACCACCATGAAAGCCTAATTACATATTCAACTATAGAAGATAAGCAATTATATTAAACTGTTTTTTGAATATTAAGTAAAATAACTTCTGCAAAGAAAAATTGCACCCTCGCTGAACTCGGTGCATTCCCCTTCTATATAAAATTCAACCATCCACCAACAAATCTATGATAAACTATTTCCTAGTTCTATTAAAATGGAGATGTTATCAGTGGGTTTGTTTCTTAGTGTTATTTTACCAATTATGGCTGTCTTTGCTTCAGGATTTATTTTGCAACGAATTAGAGCACTTGATGTAAAATCTGTATCTGCTGTATCGTTATACATATTGTCGCCAGCGTTAGTGTTTGTTACTTTATATGAGGCTGAATATGATCGTGGATTTATGGTCATTTTGATTTATATGTTTGTCCTATTCTATATCATGGTGGGATTAAATAAAATACTGGCAAGAGTTTTCAAATGGGAGCCTAATACAGAAAGTGCATCCATTCTTGCTTCAGGGTTTATGAATTCGGGGAATTATGGATTACCGGTTGTCCTTTTCAGCGTGGGAAGTGCTGCAGTACCCTATGCCGTTTTCATCATGATTGTACAGACGCTGCAGAATAATTTCTTTGGGATCTATTATGCGTCAAGAAGCACCAGTGGGATGAAGCGGGCACTTGGCAATGTGATGAAAATGCCAACTACCTACGCTGCAATGCTAGCATTTATATTACATTATTTTTCAGTTGGTGTTCCCGAAGCAATCCATTCTACCTTATCGATGGTCGGAAATGCAGCTATACCTGTCATGATGATTATGCTCGGCATGCAACTTGGATCGATAACCGGATTAAAGCTCAATTGGCAGGTTGTTGCATCTTCCGTTACACTAAAAATGATTGTAGCACCTGTTATTGCATTTTTATTCGTGTTAGTTGTTGAGATGGATCCAGTCATCGCATCGGTGCTCATTATTATTTCAGCAATGCCAACTGCTGCTACTACAACAATGTATGCAATTGAGTTTGATACCGAGCCAGAGTTAGTATCCAGTATTACATTGATATCCACTTTGCTCAGTATTGTGACACTGACTATTCTATTAAACATTGTTATTTAAAAACATCTAGGATTGATTTCCAAAATCCAGTGTTTACCTTTGCATCCAGTTTTCATTAGCATATCAGCACGATTCAGATGAAATGATGGTATTTTTCATAACTAAAGCCAAAAGCCTTATTCAACTTTATGTGAATAAGGCTTTTGGCTTTAATTTAAGAATTTATCAAACTCAAATAGTCTCTACAAACACCTGTATAAATTCCTCCCTAAATGCTTCTACATCTGCATCCACACAAACAAAAACATTACCATCATCGCTATCATTCACCACTGTATGTCCGGCTGCTTCCCCTTCTGTTACGACATTTACTTTTGCCCGCTTCGTTTGAAAGAGATCAGGATGTGTTAAATAAAGGATCGTACATAAATCATGGATAGTAATTGCGTCATCAGAATAGGTCTGCTTATAATATGCCAGCATTTCAGCAATCATTTCTCCGACTGTTCCTTGTTCCTTCACTTTCGCAACATCGCCTGCTGTCACACTCGTTAGGCGCGTTACATCTAAGCCACACATAAAAATTTTAATAGCTGAATCGAAGACAATCTTGGCTGCATGTGGGTCTGCGAATATATTAAATTCTGCTACTGGTGTGGCATTACCACCTTCGATAGCACCACCCATTAACACAATTTCTTTTATGTTCTCTTTTGTTTCTGGGAACATTTTGAACAGAAGTGCAATATTCGTTAGTGGTCCTATTGCTACAAGCGTTATTGGCACCGCGGCATCTATTATATTATTCCTCAACTCTATAACCGCGTGTTCCTTAGAAAGTAAAGCAGTGTTTCCTTCGGCTTCAAATTGATAGGTTCCCACACCGCTACTGCCATGTACCTGTGATGCCGTTTTTGGTTTATTAACTAATGGCTCATCGACCCCTTTTGCTATCGGTGTATTTCTCCCTAAAAAAGTAACCAAATCAACCGCATTTCTTGTCGTATGCGTAATTCCTACATTCCCACCAACAGTAGTAATAAGTTTAACGTCTAGCTTGTCTGAAAATAATGCTGCTGTTATCGCAACAATGTCATCAATTCCCGGATCGGTATCAATAATAATCGGCCGTTTCATGGTAATCCCCCTTATCGTTCGTACTATACACAGCGGCAATTAATCAAATACCTTAACCCCACATCTTGTGGAGGATACTTAATTTTTCAAGCGCCATTCAATTTTTATCGTAAAACATATTTGCTGCAACCGCCGGATCAATCGTCCCGACTTTTGAGTTCATCCATTTTCGATTTGGCATCTTCTAGATTCGAACGGAATGTATCAATTTCCTTTTTATACGCTTTGTATTTCTCATCTGATTTTTTGATAAGGTCTTTATCGTTCTTATCGATTCCTTCTTTTCGCATTTCCAGTGCATCCAAATTTTCCTTGGTTGCCTTTTTTAATTGATCCAGCGAGTCACCCAGTTGTTCCCGGTTCATTTCCTTGTCTTCATTTTCATCTAAAATGGAATCCAATTGCGGGAAGAGATGTTTCTTCCATTTTTCTATCCGTTCACGATCCGGATTCGAACGATCCTCTACCAAATCATGCAGGGCATTCACTGCTTCTTGCTGGAATGCAACCAATTGCTTTAAATTTTCACTGGAAACATGAAGTAAATTCGCTATTTCGAGCGTTCGTTCAATTTGCTCTTTCAATACCTTCAAATTATCCAAATCGATATTCAGATCATATTTCTTGCCAATTGCCTCAAGTTTGTCATAGTAAGCCTTGAGTTCTTCCACATACTTCTTCCCAAGCTCCTCAAACTTTTCCTCCAATTGTTTTTTCTCCTGCTCGGTTTTAGCCTTCATGGCGTCTACCTTATATTCCAGCATATTTACAAAGGTATCTAATGGTTTAATCAGCTTATCTTCTAATTGATCAAGATCTTTCGGATCGGCGCTGCCCTTAAGTGCTTTTGCTGCCTCTAATGCCTTTTTGGCCTCTGGCATTGTCTCATTAATAAAAACCTCATACTGCTCTTTATCGCTGTCCATGTTTTCGGCTTTTTCGAATGATTCCATTGCCTTATTCTGATGCGCGATGGCCTCATTCATATCACTATCCATATACTGTTTAATTTTATCTCGCTCTTTTTTCATTTTCTTATCTATATTTTGTTGTATATCTTTCGATTTATCATTAACTGTTTCCGTTTGATCATCCGATGTCTCCATCCGCATGTTATCCTTACAACCAGATAATATCAACGTAACAGCCACTAGCGCTATCCAAACATAACGTAATTTCACTTTATATGTTGCTCCTTCCCTATTTTCGTCGGTGTAATAGCTATATTACCTCCGCTCAAACATCCCATGTATCGTTTGATCCACAAAACTACCTTGCAACAGTATACTAAGGATTCGGCGGATTGGAAAGGAATCTCCTTAGTCCTAGTGTGAGTTATCATTAAATCAAAATAGTCGCGCAGGTACGATCCCTCGCGCGACTACTTTGATAGTAATTTTAAGCTCAATTGTAGCTTATACGAAATACAGCCCATTCCTTCTTAATATCCCGAAAATTCCTCAGCTCGAATATTGTCTTCATTCGCGCCAGCCTCAATAAGCATCTTTTGCATTGCTTGGACCATGTCAGCTGGACCAGACAAATAATAAATTGGTTTACTTACATCCGAGATATGACGTTTAAGCATATCTGCATCAATATGGCCACTTTCACCGTCCCAATCTTCAGTCCTTGTCATCACAGGTACAAACGTGAAATTGCCATTTTCATCTGCCATATCCTCGAAATCCGATAAAAATGGAGCATCATCAGGTGTTTTATTGGAATACAGCAATGTAAGATCATGATCTGTTTTTTTATTTGTAGCCTCTGCAATCATGCTTCGGATCGGCGTAATACCGATACCACCAATGATAAATACTGCTGGTGTTGATTCCGTTTTATGCAAGGTGAAATTTCCGTGCGGTGCGTCAAACTCGACTTCACTTCCCTCAGACAAATCTTTTAAAACTCGTTTAAATGCCGAATCTCGTAAGCGAGTCGTGGTGACCAATTCATTTTCACTTGGCGCATACACAAACGAAAATGGTCTGGTATTTCCTTCCTCATCGGTCTCACTTGGATCAATCAGCGTAAATTCGCCAAGCTGACCTGCTTTAAACTCGAATCCATTTGGCATTTCCCAATGAAAAGCCATTGTATCCTTCGCAACTAGTTCTTTTTTCTTTAATTTAATGGTATACGTTGCCATTACTATCCGCTCCTTTGCAAAGAGTTAAAATCCCTCATTTAATAAAGGTTACTTGTACATATCAAAGCATGTATATTTTATCTCTACCCGCGTTATTATGGATTCAAACGAGTGGTGAAGGATGGATCTAAGCATTTGTCAAAAAAATCCTATCCCAATAATTTACAATTGATCAAATTATTGTATAATAGTTAACATGCTTTTATAAACATCCTTAAACTGCGTGATGGCCCAAAATGATCTAATGGTCACCCTGTAATAGTCAATGACTTCGTCTACTCCTAGCAAAAAATCCTCATACAGGTGCTAAATTTGCTTATATGTTCTCTGGCATCAAGGTGAAAAATTTTGAAGAACATCTTTTCGGTACAGACTATTCACTGAAAAATGTTTATATAGAAGATTAAATTGGCAGCGTGAAATAAAAAGGGCAACTGGGGGATCAGTTACCCTTTTTGTAGGAACGGGGAAATACATGAGAAAAGTTGGTATCCAAAACATTTCTTAGCCAGTCCCTTCGTTGCACTTAAGCAGATAGGGAGGTTTAAATCTTTCCTATCTGCCAAGTAAGTTTTAAGAATTTAAAACTTCGGGGGGGGATTGTTAATAGGGAGTGTAACTATTTTTCTCTTTTTTTTTGCTTGATTATTATATCTGTAACTTGCCGGTTAGTAGCTGCGATGATTTCGACAAGTTGTGCAATGACTTTTTCATGCTGATTGATCTTTTCTATTAAATCTTTATATGCTATCGTTCTTTCCTCCTTCATTAGTTACACTCCCTAGGTCTAATGACTCATTTATATCACGCATCCATTTAAATGGCTAATTACTAATTTTCAATTTTGGCACTCCATTCGACATGAAAACCAGTATATTTTACAAATTTCGACAGAGTTTTAATTCTTTTTCTGGATTTTTTGCATATTCTTTAGATCCAAAATTGGATTTCACCCTTTCGAACGACATCTTTCGACAGGAAGTATCTCATACCCGTTAGCAAAATGTGAACTGTGATTTGATCTAAAGATACGCACACATCAATCTTTTCCCAAAAATAAAAAAGGCAATCGCTCCCGGAAATAGGACAGCAATTGCTTCTTATATTAGTCGCACCTTAAGATAGCCATTCTCCATATTTATCAAAACTATTACCTTCTTATCCACGCATTAGCTCATCCAATTCAAGCTATAAAAAGCCACTACCTCATCGTAGTGGCTTGAATGATACTATTTTCTATTTACTTTTGTCTACCACTTCATTTTCATGAATCGACGGACTTACCATTGTACCCGCTAATTGCTCTTTAGCAAGTTCCTTACAAACTTTGGGTGCGGTCCAAAATGTAGTCAACATCAGCAATGACACCGGAACTGCTGTAACTACAATAAAGGATTGTAACGAGTCTACACTATCTTCTCCGATCGTTAATAGAACCGTTGCCACAAGTCCCATAATTAATGCCCAGAATACACGCATTGTTTTCGATGGGTCGCCATTACCTGTAATGGCCATTGAAATCGTCAAGGACATGGAATCTGTCGTTGTCAGAACAAAGACGATAGTTGCCAATAGGAATAGAAACCCTAAAATCGTTCCAAGCGGTAGCTGATCCGCAATGGCCATCATCGCTGCTGGTGGACCATCGCTGTTAAGCGCGTTGGAAACAGAACCTGGTGTTTTTATTTCCTGGAAAATTCCTGCCCCACCAACTACCGTAAACCAGAACGTCGCTATAACAGGAGCAACGATGGCAACGGTCGTAACAAGCTCTCGAATGGTCCTTCCGCGGGAGATACGACTGACAAACATTGCCATCATCGGACCATAACCAATAAACCAGGCAAAGAAGAAGACGGTCCATCCTCCGAGCCATGCACTATCACTGCGATAAGTGCTCATACTGATGAAGTTTTGTACATACAAGCCAAATGATTCCAGATAGGAGTCGAAAATAAATAATCCGGGACCAAGTAAAAGTACGGCCACCATAAGCAATAGCGCCAGAATAACATTATAAGTGCTCAAAATCTGAATCCCTTTATGAATTCCAGTAGCGGCAGAAATCGCAGCGGCAATAACAATTACAATAATGATAATACATTGAATAAATATATTATCGGGAATTCCAAACAAAGAACTTATTCCGTAACCGGCTTGTAAACCAAGGAAACCGATTGGCCCAATAGTACCTGCCGCTACCGAGATAACTGAAAATGTATCTACAAATGTACCCAGCGCACTTTTTTTCATAATTTTATCTCCAAAAATCGGATAAAGCAATGCCCTTGGCTTTAACGGCGCTCCACGATGATAGTGTGCATACATCAATACAATTGTACCTAGTGTTCCTAGGAGTGCCCATGATAGAAAGCCCCAATCAACAAAGCTAGTAGCTAGTGCTGGTGCAACTGCCTCCGCAGTGCCTGCTTCTATACCGGAAAAGTATGGCGGTACTGTTAATAGGTGACTTAACGGCTCAGCAGCAGCCCAAAACACGCCTCCCGCGGCCAATAATGTACACATAATAACGGAAATCCATTTAAAATAGCTTAATTCTGGCTTATCCATCTTTCCCAAACGGATTTTTCCAAACTTCGAAAATCCCAAATACAATGCAATTAAAAAAGTTCCCATCATAAGAAATTGATAGATTGATCCAAAATATTTTACAGAAAAGCCAAACAAATAATCTACGACATTTGTTACCAATTCCTGGTTGATCAATGCGATGATCACAAAGGCAAGCAATGCTCCCCCACTTAAAAATAGAACCGGTTTATCTATCGTTTGACCATTCTTGCTTAAATTCTTCAAAAACTTGTTCCCCCTAGACTTTTTTAGCATATGTCTACAAAAATCCTTATACCCTCTCCATGATGCGTGACAAGCTAAACATGTAAAATTGGAGGATTAAAAGCACTTTAATTTAACATACAACGTGATACAATACAGTCTTTAAATAGACGTGTCAAGGATTGATGAGGGCAAGGAGATTAAATAAATACTCCCTGAAGGCGACGATAACCCAATTGAAACCGCATTATATGAAAGCAGAAATTTATATTTTAATATAAGTAATTTCAAGTATTTCCTGATAAACTTTTTTCGTTTTCTACATTTTTCCTTAAGGACGGGGATTGCCCCTTCCGAAGAGGAAACGATAGAATTAAATATGATACTAAAGGTTTGAGGAACATTACCATGGAGATTTAGACTTTCGAATGAAGTTCCCGATGTTTTTCCAGGAATTGATTCATAGAATTAAAGAAGCTACTAAAATGAATGTAATCACATTTATTTTAGTAGCCCTTTTTATGGAATTACTCGACCTGCTAATGCTATTATTATACAACCTAAACCCTGCTATTACTTAGTACCTTCCTTGTCTTTGTCTAAGGTAGCCATTCTCCATATTTATCAAGACTATTATCCTTTGTATATTCATCAACTTCTCTTATAGACTTCACAACACTTGGCATATCCAGCGCTTCGATAATGTTATGAATCGCTTCGATCCCAGACTTAGCATAATGCTCGCGATCTTCTGCAGTTTTTAATAATGGTGTGTATAAATGATCAGAAGCTTGATCGAAATAATACCCAATCGCTCCGGATTGAAATGCAAACTTTCCAAGTGGGCTTGCTGGATTATTCTTATTTGCAGCCACCACTTTCTCTACATCATAACTCACAGAATCAGACTCCGGTACATGAAGCGGAACATCCTCGAGTCTATCTAACACAGCATATGCACCAATCGCCATATCATTAAACTTATCCAAAACGTTAAACGACAGATTTTTTAGTGATTCTATTGCTACCATCATATCCATATAAAGAACCGGGGCTTTTGTTTTATCAAAAAAATCTCTGACCATGGGACTTACGGTTAAATAGGCAGGACCATGCAACGTAACATATACTTGACGTCTAAACCCCTGATTTAATAATGATTGCGCAATTTTATCCAAATAAGCTGTACCATCCCTGATGCTCATTTGTACCGTACCTCTACCAACAGGGGTTGCCCCAGCAAAGAAGTATGGTAAATTATGCAGGACCAATCCATCTGTAGCCTCGGCCATCTTTAATGCAAATGCCTCTGAAAGTACTGTTTCAGAATCAAGTGGTAAAGCACCATGCGTTTCCGTGACTCCTACTGGTACATAAATAATATCGTTTCGATTCAAGTATTCTTCCACTTCTCCATTTGTTAATTTTGTTAAAAACCTTGTTCGCATTTGTGAATTTCTCATGATTGCATCTCCTTGTAAACACCCATATTTGTTGCATTAATAAATCAGATCACACTAAATCTAAATTGAATAAGCGAATGGCATTTTCTCTACAAATTTTCCGATAGACAGTTGCCGAGATCTTTCCCTTTTCAACTGCTTCATCAAGAAAATCACCAAGCGGAAAATACATATCTGTATTGGTCATATCTGTCGCAAACATTAACCGATCTTGAAACTCCTCTAAGAAGGCATAGCCGAATTCAGGATCTCGCATAATGGCATTACCTGCGCTATTTGCGGAGAGATCACCATATAGATTGGGGTACTTACGGAACAATTCCGGCACCCTGCCCCCTGGTTTGACTGGTCCGGATGGATATTCATTTCTGGAATCATTATCCTGCGGCATATCGCCGCCGATTTCATACCAGAATGGCTGGGAATGCCCAACAATCTGGAGGTTTGGGAATTTAGCTAAAGCGCCTTCTAAACGCGGAAGGCCAATGTCATCAACAACACCATAATTAAAGTCTTTCCTAGGACTCATATGGAAAAGAAACGGCATCTCTAACTTTTCACTAATGCTTAAAACTGCTTCCAATCTGGGATCATCAAAATAACAATTTTTCGTAAATTCGCCTACACCTTTCGCTCCCAATGCTTTATACCGAATTAGTCTTTCTTCAACATCATCTAGATTTTCAATATCGATATTACACAACCAGGAAAACGTTTCCGGATATTGATGGGCAATTGCACAAACATCCATATTGCCCCCATAGATTTCATAAAACTCACCACCAGGTAAAATGATTCCATGTTCCACATGATGGGTGTCCATATAGTCTTTCATCACGTTTGCTTCCGCAATATGAAATGAATCTTTTTTAATTCCTAATCCATCATAGGTAATGTGTAAATGTGTATCAATCTTTTTCATCATATAAACCACTCCTTCTTATCCATTACTATTCAAAGACTTGATGCTCTCTACGTTGTTTCAATTCCTCCGTCACGTGCTCCGTTTTCTCCTTCGTCAAATTAAAGATAAAACCGATACCAATCAGCTGAATGGTGACGGATAGTAATGGGATTCCAGTCCCAATCCATCTGATATTCTCAATAACATCCGGTGATTGGGTGGCATTGCCTGCAATATAGCCAATCACGCCAAGCAAAAAACTTGCTCCCGATGCCGCGATAACTGTGCCAATTTTTCGGGAGAATGCGTAGATGGAGAATAGGGAACCATCATTTCTTTCACCAGTGATATATTCATGGTAATCTAAACAATCCGACACCAATGACCAAACAAGCACAAAATAGGGCGCCACTCCTACACTACCAATCGCATAAAGTAGAATAAATACATACTCATTTGAAATTGGTACTAAAAATTGAAACAGGAATACAAGAAAACTAAAGGATAAAGAGATTAATAGTATATTTCGTTTTCCAAATCTCTTTGCTAACCTTGGTACGACGATAAAGCCAAGAATACTTCCCGGAATAGCTGCAAGCATTACCAACTGTACGACTTGTGGGTTACCATAATATTCTCCAAATAAATAAGTGCTGAATTGGATGTATCCTGTAATGGTAATCAGTTGACCAACCGTCGCAACCATTAGTCCCATTAATGGTCTATTCTTTGGCAAGCTTTTTAACACCTTTTTATAGTTGAACTTTGCCTTCGTTTCAACGGGTTCTTTTACACGCTCAGGTACTAACTTTAATAAGGTTGTATAACCCAGTAAAGAAAGAATTCCAAAGATAACGGCTATATAAAAGAAAGCTTGCGGTACAACATCACCATTACTATTAAATATAAATAACGGCACAAAGGACATAAATACACCACCAACTAGCAAACCGCCGATTCCCCTTGCCCGTGAAAGCTTTGTACGTTCATCTGGATTTGGAGTAACGATGGACATCATCGAGCCAAATGGCATGGATGTTCCAGTATAAGACATACCCACTAATATATAAGTAACAACAACCCAGACATGCGTAAATCCACTTCCCAGTCCTGACACATTTGTATAAGCCAAAACACCTGATATTGCGAGTGGGAACATCGCTAGCTTGATATATGGTTTAAATTTATCGCCACTTTTCCCTAGTTTCCATCTGTCTGGAAACGATCCAATAAGTGGATCATTTATTGCATCCCATGTTCTTGCAATAAGAAACACTGCTGACATAAAAAACGGACTTAATCCAAGGACATACGTGCAAAATACAAGAAAAAATGAATCTACATATAGATTAACAAAGCTTCCTGCCGAATCACCTGCCGCGTAACCAATTTCGTCCCTAATACCAAATTTTCTTGGTTTAGTATTTTGTTGTAGAGCTTTTTCTTCCTCTATCTTTAATTCCATACAATCTCCCCCTCACGTTTTTGTATACGATTACTTGCCTGTACTAATCCGCTTACAAAAACGTTTTATTTTTTTGTTTAGTTTTTCTTGCCAACAAACTAAATAAAATTAGATAAGAATTCAGGATTACCAGTATCAATGCAGCGCTTTCACCACCACCATAAAACCTCCTTCTAGATTTAAGCCATATAGATGTCATAAAATATCAAACAAATTTTGAAAGCGTTTTATTAAGTATTACTTATATCTTACATGGTTTAAGCTATAATTAATTAACTTATACTAGCAATTTCTTATACTATAATTGCATTTTGTAATTCCAAATTAAAAACACCTACTTTTATATAGGTGTTTTACAAAATATAGAATGATTCATCCCGTCTGATAGGGGAACTTTTTTAATCCCTGATATGCATTTTTCTGTATTCTTTTGAGGTCATTCCTGTTTCTTCTTTGAATACCTTTGAAAAGTACGGTACATTGTTAAATCCTACCATCATACTTAGCTCTGTTATCGTAAGATTTGAATGGAGAAGGAGTTCCTTCGCTTCTTTTAATCTTTTTTGATTACGAAAATGACTGATGGTCATCCCTTTTTCCTTTTTAAACGTACGCATTAAGTGGGATGGATGTACATGTAATCTTTTGGCCATTTCATCTATGGTGTCGTCCTCTGCAAAATTCATTTCAACATAATTCTCGACCCTTTCAACAAGCGTAACACCCTTGCCTTTTTTGATTCTAAGTGATGGATCCGTATATGCATCAATCATGTTTTCATGAATCTGATCCAGCTGTGATGATTTACTTGAATGTTCAATCATAATAGCGTACTTTTCCGACATAAAATGGGACTGTGAAGCACTTAGTCCTCCTTTTTCGGCACTATAGCCATATAGTGTGTTATGAGATAAAAGGATATTTTTATAGGAACGTAATCTGTTACCAGGTACTCTATTAAAAATTTTTAATGGATCTTCTTTCATATGCTCGAACCGAAAAAGTTCTCTATGCTTATTTAATTGTGCTGTATTACAGGTTTGAATAGCATAAAGAAAAGCCTCCCGTTTTTTATGCGTTTCCTCGATGATCCCTTGTGTTGTAATTTCATCATTAAAATGCAATGCTTCCTGATCTGTACGATCGTATTTTTTCATTTCCCTTCACCCGCTTTATAATATCATCTGGATGCTTTAAAAAATGCGCGTGATTCTGTCTTGAACAAAGCCTACTTCATTTATGACATTGCAGCAACTACGCATGCACTCATTATAGCCTAATTTGCTGGGTTTAGGACGACACTATCCCGGTTATACTTTTAAAAATAAAAAATGACGCAAGAATAAAATGGGTATCTCCCGCTATTCTAAGCGTCCTCAGTCTAGCTGTAATATTAATTGACATTAAACGCCAGATCTTTAAAAGTAAAGACCTTTGCATCTTGATTTCAATGTGCTTTATATTATTTAACAAACAGTAGATATTCACCCGCTTGGAGTTTGATAAACACCACACATTTTGTTCTAGGAAGAGTACTGTTATATGAAAATTGAGTTATTTATCTTTAAAAGTTTAATACTTATTCAAAACAGAGTATACTTTAATTTGAAAATAATACAATAATAAAAGACTTAACGGTGCTACTAACACCATTCAGCCGAAGTGCAATTCCCATACAAAAGGCGACACACAAATAGTTTGGGATAAATAACCGTACTAAATGCTGTCAGACTTATATAGGGTGGGGTGGCTATTTTTCTTTGTTTATCTATGTCAGCATAAGCAATATTCAACGCACCAAAATTTAGCATTATAAATATTGTTTCGAAAGTAGACATAGGCGTCAGCCCCCTCCGTGGGAATGAGCCACCACCATGAAAGCCTAAATATATTCTCAATTATACAGATTATTATCTAGCTAATTACTTATCATAAATTGAACATTTTACTTCCTTTTTCATGTATGAAACATACACCCACTGCAATATCTACTTCAGAACCGGCACTTTCACATTTGGTGTTCCATATTTAAAGTACGAATCCGGTAGTGGTGCACCGTAATAAATAATCGCTCTTTCTGTTTCCTCCTGTGTCCAAGTTACTGGCTTCCAATCCGGATCAAAGATAAGGTATCCGGAATCACCGAATAATTCGATACGATTGCCGCCTGGCTCAATTACATACATACACAATGCCTGGGATACCCCGTGTTTTAAAGGTCCTGCTTCAATTTCAACACCATTTTCCGTCAATAGTTCTGCCAGGTCATCCAAATGTTGTGGGAAACCATACCAGAAGGCAACGTGGTGCAGCCTTCCTAATCCTTTTTCAGCAGTTCCCTGGTCACCCATCAATGCCAGTTCATGGACTAACGGACTCACACTTAACCATGCGCCGATTTCAGATCCATCATTCTTAACCACATGTTCTCTTAAATTAAATCCAAGCGCATCCATCATATAATTTTTATTTAACGTCACATCACTGGACAACAAATTAACATGATCAATACGACGAACTGGAATACCTTTATTCGGTCTTTTTTGTGGACGGTTTTTCAATAACGTTATTTCGCTTTCTGGCGCCTTATAATATTCCACATCATACAGTATTTCCATCGCATGATTATCAGGCGTTGTAAATTGATAAGCTGCACCGTGTCCAAGATCCCCTTCTATCCAGCCTTTTCCTGCACCGGATCGCTCCAGATCTTTTACCCGCCGCTCTAATGCATTCTTTGAACGTGCTCTCCAACTTACATGTCCTAAGCCTGGTTCATTTCTTTCGGTTACTTTCAGTGAATGATGGTAAAAATCCTCATAGGAACGCAGATAAACCGATTGCCCTTCTCTCTCTACTTCTGTCATGCCTAATAATTCCTTAAAAAACCAGAGTGTTTTATCTGGAACCGGTGTGAAGATTTCCACATGAGCTAATTGCGCGACATCAAATCTTTTTAATTCATTTTCCATTCTTTTTAATTCATTTTCCATTTGTAATTCCCCCTGTTTTTTAATTCCCTCTGATAGCGCTTCCACTATTATATAAAATAGATTAATAGAAGCGTATGAGATAATGATTTCTCATTGTAACTGTTTTCCAATTGAATGATGCAGTAAAATCATCCCTTTTCTATCTACTTACTATTCAGGCTGATAAAACTTACGATTTAATTCAATATATTCACTTTCCTCCTCTGGTATCTCATCTTCAATAAATATTGCCTCAACTGGACATACATCTTCGCATGCTCCACACTCAATACATAACTCAGGATCAATGAAGAACATATCTTTGCCTTCTTTTATGCAATCTACGGGACATACTTGCACACATTCTCCTGACTTTTCACCATTGCAAGGTGAGGTAATAACAAAAGCCAATTCAAACTCCTCCTTCTTATTTTTTGGACTTAGGATAATTAACTACTTCGTTTAGATGGATATAGTTTCAGGTTTGTTTTTAGGGTCACCTATTAAACTTGTACTATGTTTTGGTTGTACTCTTGCTTTTGGATCAATATACACTTTTGCATTATTAACTGCTGTTGGCCCTTCACCGAATCCTGTAACAATTAATTTCACTTTTCCAGGATAGGTGGTTATATCCCCTGCGGCATATATCCCTGGTATATTGGTTTCCATTTTCGTATTGACAACGATGCTATTTTTCTCTATCTCTAACCCCCAATTTTTGATTGGTCCCAATGAAGAAACAAATCCATAATTACAAAGTATCGCATCAATTTCCAAGTCAATTTCCTTATCACCCTGCACCTCTTGTAATTTCACCTTATCTATTTTATTATCACCAGTGATTTCTATTGGAGAAAAGGGTGTTAAAATATCTACATTAGATTTCTGTAACATCTCGACACTGTGTTCTAACGCCCTAAAATTATTCCGTCGGTGGACTAATGTAACTTTCTTTGCAATCGGCTCCAGCATCAGTGACCAATCAACTGCAGAGTCTCCACCACCTAAGATCATCACATGTTTATCCTTAAATTGTTTCATATCTTTTACATGATAATGCAGGTTAATATTTTCAAATTGATCACATTCCCCAACATTTAAGCGACGTGGTTGAAATGCTCCATTACCAGCTGTTATAATAATGGTCTTTGTATAATGAATTTCTTTATTGGTAGTCAATTTAAATGTATTGTCCTCTAGCCTTTCCACCTTTTCTATTGATTGATCTAAAATAATCGATGGATCAAACATCTTCGCTTGTTCTTCTAAATTATCTACTAACGCTTGAGCTCGAACTTTTGGGAACCCTGCAACATCATATATATATTTCTCTGGATATAAGGCGGTTAATTGCCCACCTGTATGCGGTAAACTTTCAATCACTTTAACACTTGCCTGTCGTATCCCGCAGTAAAAAGCAGTAAACAACCCGGTAGGACCTGCGCCAATTATTGTAATATCAACCGGATCAGTACTAGCTGGATTCTTTAATTCTTCATTTTCACTCGTTATCATAAAACACTCTCCTCTTCAGCTGATATTTTAGAAAAGCACAAAATATAAAACACCAAAACTTAATATATTCTTCACTCTTTTGTAGTTAAGGCTTTTAGTTCTTCTAATAGTTCAGGGACATCCTTTTGTAAACCCTTCCATTCAGTCTCATAAGCTACTTTTAAAAATTTTTCTTCCTCTCTATTGGAAAGTTTTATAAAGCTGACTCCTTCCTTTTCCAATTCTTTTCTTTCCTTTTTATATAGATTTTCATAATACGCAACCATATATTTTTCATAGTCTGCTGAAGCTCTTATTATCGCTCTCTGGTCTTCAACTGAAATTTCTTCCCATTTATCATTATTCATTAATATTACACAGTTTTGTGTCCAGAAAGGTTCATCTAATACATATTTAGATGAATCAGTCCAACCATCTCTTCTAGGTCCGCTAAGACCTCCATATACAAATCCTTCTACAACTCCAGTTTGTAATGAAGTGTAAACTTCTGAAGGATCAATCATAGCCGAAGATATACCTAACTTATCAAAAAAGCGGGAATAATTAGGTGCTGATCTAATGGACATATTTCTCAGATCATCCATATTCTTTATTGGTTTATTTAGCCACAACCTTGGCGAACCTGTTAACCATCGTCCTAAATACATCGCATTTATATTTTTATGTTGTTCGACCATCAATTCATAAAAACCATTTTCTCTTTCCTCCCATGGTTCTATTTGTGAGATTGGTATACTTCGGGATTCCGGGAGCATTGATTGATACTGCCCTACATAAGTAAAATTGATGTCCACGACTCCGGAATTCATAGCCTCATATTGCTCGCTAATTGGAATTACTTCGCCCCCACCCCTCCAGTTCACCTTCACCCTTCCCTCAGTTGCTTCATCAATCCTATCGATCCACTCTTGAAGCGTTGCTGTTAACTCATTGTTTTTCGGTAAAAAGCTAACCGCATTTAAAGTTATCTCATTGGAATTGTTGCTTCCATTTTCGGCTTTTCCCTCATAGTTACAGGCTGCTAAAAGAACGATTACTAATAAAAAAATGATAGGTTTTAATACATTGAAATATCTCATATTTCCCCTCCCTTAATTATATTTTTTTGCATTCATTCAATTAAATAAGCCCGCAACAGAGTAATAATCATCTATAACATAATTCAATTTTACAGTATTCGAAAGATATTTTTAACAACCTAATAGGTCTGAATATGAGTAATATTGGGACTTGTTAGGTTAAAGATATAAAGGTAATCATTTAAAACACATTATTTAGTCAAACTTGGTAGCCAAAGTGTTAACTCAGGGAAAACGATCATGATTACCATTAATATTACATTTATAAATAAAAATGGTATTACCGATTTGTATATCTCAACCATAGTGACAGTATCCTTAGTCACACCTTTCATAGCAAATAGATCCATTCCAAACGGCGGTGTAATTGTTGCCATTTGCATATTAAGGAGCATAATTGCACCAAACCACAATGGATCAAATCCTAAACTGTTTGAAATCGGCATTAACATTGGAAGTGTAATCATCATAATTGATAGAGGTTCCATAAAACAGCCGAGTATAAGTAATATGATCTGGATCAATATTAATATAAAAATAGGACGGACATTTATATCAGAAATCAGTCCGACAAAACCTTGTGTAACTCCTGTATAACTTAAAATTTGACCAAATGTGGTAGATCCAATCATTATCATAAAAATCATAACACTTGATTTCATTGTCCCAGTCAATGAATCCCAAATTGTTGTCCATGTTAATCCACCATAAAAGTAAGATAATATTATTGTTCCCAGAGCACCTAAAACAGCGCTTTGAGTTGGGGTTGCTAATCCCAATATAATGACACCCAATAATAGGAATATGATAATGCCCAAAGGTAAAATGTATTTAACAGTATCAATTAGCTTTTCAGTTAACGATATTTTCTCGACATGATAGACTGGGGCAAGATTTGGCTGTAAATAACTTCTGACAATGACGTATATAAGAAATAAAAAAGCTAATATAATACCTGGAATTGTTATCGCCAGTAAAAAATGTCCAACAGGTATTGAAGCGAGAGAAGCCAACAAAATGCCTAATGCCGTTGGCGGAATCATAGTGGCAAGTCCAGCACTTCCCAAAATTGGTCCTACTGACATTTCGTTCTTATAACCCTTTTTTTGCATATCCGGTACTAGTAACGACCCGAGTAATGCTGTACTAGCAACACTGGAGCCACTCAGCACTGAAAATAATGTTCCACTACCGACAGCTATAATACTTAAACGACCTGGTAGTTTACCTAACCATTTGCCAACCGCATCAAAAACTTTTCCTCCTAATCCGGTTCTGAACATAATTTCCCCCATTAGTATGAACATTGGTATAGGTAATAAAGAAAACTTAGATGTGGCGGAAAACATATTTAATATCAATTGATTTAATCCCGATTCACCATTCCATAATATAATTACACTGATAATATTAATAGTTATAAATGAAAATGCTACTGGTAATCCAATAATTAAAAGGAAAAATACTCCTCCGAAAACCAGGATTAAAATACCCCACCATTCCATGATAGACCCTCCCATTCAGTATATTTAAGTGTTTACTCACGTTTTCAACCAATTTAGGAGGTTCCACGAATTTTTTTAAATACGTGCAAAAGTTTTTTTGAAAATTGTATAGATAAGAACATAAAGCTTATTGGGATTATTACGATGAGTAAAAAACGAGGTACTTCTAATATAGACTCTGTCCGAACCCCTCTCTCATAAAGACCCCATGTTGTAAAAAATCCACTCACTGTTATTATTAAAGAAATGATTAATCCGATACATGAGTTAATGGTTTCTAAAAAAAACCTTTTTCTTTCCCTTAATTTATTCAAAAATAAATCAAGCTTAATGTGCCCATCCTGCTTTAATAAGTAAGCAGCACCAAGAAGCGGAAACGCCGCTAGTAGATACTCTGTAACTTCCAATATCCAGGGATATGAGTAATTAAAAAAGTTGATGGTAATGATATCAATAACGATCAATAATGCAATGAACGCGATTATCAATCTAGCAAAGAAAGCCATTATGTCTATTACATGATCAAAAAATCTACTAATTACCTTTAACACGCCCGTTTCACCCCCATAAAACTACCAATAGCTGTTACGATTTCTCTTTTCATTAAAGTTGATTCGTATAGATGTAGTTCTTATTTTTTTTCAACGCCATCGACCATTTCTCTGAACGCTCATAACAATCACCAATTTCGAGAATTCTTTGATCAGAAAATGGCTTTCCTATAAGCTGTAATCCTACAGGTAAAATCTCGGTTGTAAATCCGCATGCAATAGATAAAGAAGGAAATCCCAGTATATTTGCTAATGGTGTTTTCCCAAGTGTAAACATATTACTGATCGCTTGCTCTGGCACCATGGTTCCAATATCAAGTGGTGGCTGAACATTTGTTGGTCCGATTAATGCATCTATCCCTATCATCTGTTCCATTGTATATTCGATAAACTTTTTCCTTATCCGGTGTGCTCTAATATAATCAGTTGCTGAAATGTCCTTTCCAAACTGAAAGCGGTATTTTAAATCCTCTCCATATAAATCTCCATAGTCTCTCAAAAGGGGCTCATGAAATGAAAGGGCCTCTGATTGAGCAATTGTTTTCAATCCTTCTAATGCATCTTCTAATTTAGGTAAATCAATTGGAACAATCTCGGCACCCAATGCCTCGAATTGCTTAAATGCCTGCATAATTACTGATTTCATTTCCTTATCAATCTGCGTGAACATATATGTCTCGTGAAAACCAAGTTTTACTCCTTGTAAATTTTGAAGCGAATTTTCAATTAAGACCGAATGGTTCTTTTCATTATTTCCCTTCATAACTTCAAGCATGATTGAGGCATCCTTTACTGTTCTTGTCATTGGTCCAATATGATCAAGAGACCAGCTAAATGGCAAACTTCCCTCACGACTTACCAAATCATATGTAGGCTTCATTCCGACAGTCCCACACATTGCAGCTGGAAGGCGTATCGATCCAGCTGTATCTGTACCTACTGCCCCAAATGCCATCCCAGTCGCTACAGCAATTGCCGAACCTCCACTTGAACCACCCGGAGTTTTTTGCGAATTCCAAGGGTTTTTTGCATTCCCAAAATGTGGATTCTCTGTCGTTGCTCCCATTGCAAATTCATGTAAATTTGTCTTACCAATAATAATAGCACCTGCATTTTTAAGTTTTTTGATCACTGTTGCATCTTCATCGGGAACCCATTCTTGAAAAACTTTTGATCCAGCTGTTGTTCGAGTGCCTTTTGTTTGAATAATATCTTTCACGGCTATTGGAATACCGTGTAAAAACCCCCTATTTTTTCCTTTACGCAGATCATCTTCTAATTGATTTGCTTGTGCAATCGCTTCTTTTTCCATTACAGTTATAAACGCACAAAGTGAAGGGGAATTTTCTTTAATTCTTTCAAGTGTAAGCTCAGTTAACTCTACCGGAGACACTTCTCTATTATCTATTAATGTGGTCACTGCTTCAATATCCTTGAAAAATATGTCATTCATTCAATAGCCTCCTCAAATTTATCCAACTCCAGTTGAAAAGCTGGTTCCGATTCAATGAGCCAATTTTCCTCAATCCTTAAAAAATTAATTAAGTAATCAGTTAAGTCCACATCCATCCTCCCCAATCGTTCCTATCCTCCAGGTAGAAATTCCAAATGCAAATAGGCGTAGGCTTAAACATTTTATATTTTAACCCTATATAGAAAATTGGGATCGAATATTAGAAAAAAACCAAATGTATCTATAATCGATCCCACAATCTGACTGTATTAAACCATTGTTTTTTAGAGTCTTAATTAAGAAGTTAGTTTTCCAGTAGAAAAAATGGTCGACCAATGGAAGCCTCTATACGAAAATATCGATCAATACCTGCATCTCTAAAGGCATGCGTCATATTGGTAATCGTTTGTAAATCTGGAACATCATATAGAAAACAAGCATGCCAGTTAACTGGCCCCGATGATCCAGCTGTCATAATATCCCTATCAAAAGTTCCTAGTAATTTTGATCCATTTTCCTCCCATTCGTTTAATATCTTCTTTAAATTAGGTAATAATTCTTGTTCCTTTTGTTTCTGTGTTGTTTCAAACCAACCTGTCGACTCAAACGTCATAAAGACTCTAAGCGGAGTTGGTATTTCCGGTGCTCCGTGCTTAATATCTGACATATGCACACATCCCCTTTCAAATTTTAACGCATTAATAACCCGCCATTGATATCAAAAGTTGCTCCCGTAATATATCCAGTCGAATCGGATGCGAGATAAGAAACCATTTTCGCAACTTCCTCTGACTTACCAAACCGTTGAACTGGAATTGACCTTTTCATTACTTTTAATTTGCCAGAATCCATTTTTTCCATTTCTGGAGACTCAATTGCCGCTGGAGATACTGTATTCACAGTAATACCACTATCTGCTAAATAACGAGCAAATGTCTTTGTTAATGCAAATTGTCCAGCCTTCGATGCACAATAGTGGGCTCCTGACGTTAAAGGACCCGCTTGACCACCGTATGAAGATACATTAATTATCCGCCCCCACTTTTGACTTTTCATCTGTTCAATAACGGCTTGTGAAAAGAAGAATGTCCCACCTAAATTAATTGAAACGATATTGTTCCACTCTTCTTCATCGATCTCTTCAATACCTGTTTCCTTTCGAACTGCAGCATTATTGACTAATACATCAATTCGTCCCCACTTTTCTATAACAGTGTTCACGGTTTTTTTAACTGCAGAAACGTCCGACACGTCCATCTGGATAGTGTCAATCTCTCCATTTTCATGTGCGATCTCTTTTTTTGCTGCTGTCAAGCTATCCTCGTTTCTTCCTGTGATCACAACTTTAGCGCCATTTTCAACGAAATCTTTTGCCATGTATTTACCAAGACCTTTTGATCCCCCGGTAACAATAACAACTTTATCCCTCATTTTTAACCCTCGCTATCCTACTATTTAAGAATATTTTTTATTACACGCATCACATTTTGACCAGCTGCTTTTTCAATCTCTATTTCTTTATATTCATGCTTCACAAGCCATCTAACCATATTTTTCATTGCTTCTGAAGGATTTTCCGCTCCTTGCACATATTTCGCTTCCTTAACCATCTCGCCTTTATGTGATGCTGAAATACCTAATCGATCATCAAATGCATGTTGCAGAGCAACATGGTCACCAAAAAATGTATCAGGACCAAAGCCTACATGATCTATTCCAACAAGACTGGCTATATATTCAAAGTGCTCCATTACTGATTCGATTGAATGAACAGGGCGCTCATGCGTTACCGTCGTATTTGGAGCTGCGCAAATACCGATTACTCCTCCCTTTTCAGCACACGATTGAAGCACTTTATCTGATTTCATCCGTGCTGTATTCCATAAGGATTTAGCTCCTGCATGTGTGATTAAGACCGGCATTTCGCTATAATGAATGACATCAAGGCTTGTGCTTTCATTACAATGGGAAATATCGATAATCATTCCTAGGTGATTCATTCGTTCTATAACACGACGTCCAAAATTAGTTAATCCCCCGTTATTTTCAATTAAACCAGCACCTAATGTATTCGCTTCGTTATACGTGATCCCCATACATCGAATCCCAAGTCCGTAAAGTATATCAACCCTGTCCACTTCATTTTCTAATACATTTGCAGCCTCAAGAGAAGGAAGCAGCGCCGTTTGCTTGTTCTTTTTGGCGCTTGTTAAATCTTTATATGTTTTAGCAATGTACACACTTTCTTGGTGGGCAATATCTGCATATCGCATCCCTAATAAATAAATCACTTCATCCCATTTCAGACCATTTTTTGAAGTGGTAATAGCTATCCCGTCCATAAAGTTTTCAAATATAACATCGATACCCGATTTAGCTATTCCTTCATAATGAAAAGAAGTATGCAAGTCCTGGCAATAAGGAATGATATCCTCAAAATGTTTAGGGACAATAAATCCATGATCACGCATAGATACAATCATTTTTTCTGATAATATAGTTGATACTTCTTCTTCATCTTCTTCATTAAGTTTAGTTATATAAGAATGATTTAAATCATCTGATAATTCATACAACCTATAGTCAATACCTGCTTTCAAATAACCGAAGGAGCGATAATCATCATAATATTTTTCATTCAACTTTTTACTTCCTTCTTTTTCTCAAATCGTTCTTTTAATGGAAATGCTTCTTGCCATGTTTTTTGATTATCATCATACAAGCCTTCACTCAACAGTGTCCTTAAAGACGCATTTTCTAATTGCATAGGTTCTTGATCTTTTTGAAATGCTTTTACCTGTCTAAGTAGCAAACGGCGCATTTGAATAACTGGTAGATCACTTGTACCCAGTCTTTCTATAGATCGATCAACAATTGGACCCATTGTCTCAGTTGCTGCGTGATCTTGGTTTGCTATTCCACGAATACCCGTAAAGTTCCCTTCTTTCTGTAACAAACGGTCCTGGTCATATTCGTTCTCTAGATTTTTGTATTTTCGTAAATCTTCATCCAATGTTAGTCCACGACGATCATGCTGCGCTTGAACATCAATCTCCCTATCATGTGAAAATTGCACATCCCAGACCCATGTGCTATTATCATCGCGCGGAATAAACGCATGCCACATTCCATCTTCACCAGCAAATCTAGGTGGATAGGTATAAAAAGGGAAAATGTAATGGATTTCCATGAAGGCATTTTCCGTCTCATTCCCAATTCCTACGGCAACACAACGTTTCCCATAGTTTGTATCTTGCACAGCTTGTTTAACAGGTGGATTTTTTACTAGTGGGTGATCTGGATCGATCCCCAAATCACTACTTAATACACCTTCGGAAGTTAGTTCCTGTTCACCATGTGCCCTATGCAGAAATGCCGCGTGGACAAAGTCTAGATCGTTCTCCATAGCTTGTGCATAATTACATTCCTGCCAAACACGCTCAATCAACTTATTCTCTCTGGATAACCCTAACCAATGAAAATCAGGTAAAGGTGGTTCCGCTTCGGCTGGTCCCATATAAGTCCATATCACACCACCGGCTTCCTGAATTGGATAGTTTTTTAATTTAATAGACTTCCTGAATTTACCATCCTCTTCCTCGGAAGGGATTTCAACACAGTCACCATTTGTATCAAATTTCCACCCATGATACATACAACGAAGTCCACATCCATCATTAATACCGTAATAAAGGGATGTGCCCCTATGAGGACAGCGTTCATCTACGAGACCAACATCACCTTTTGTATCCCGAAAAGCCACCAAATCTTCACCTAAAAGTCGTATTCGTTGTGGTTTACCGTCCGCTATTAATTCTTCGGAATTTGCAACTGGAATCCAATATCTTCGAAATAAGTCTCCCATAGGTGTTCCTGAATCAGTTTGTGTCAGCAATTGATTATCTGCTTTTGATAACATTTTACTTCCTCCTATTACTATTTTAATAATTATTTTTCTAATTTAGATAACCCTTTAAGCCCAGATTATTATTTCGCTGCTATCGTAATATCCTCAAAAATCGATCCGAATTTCCCCCGAAAAAACAACAATGGCTTCTTCTCATTGTTATAAGAGACATTTTGGACATAACCAGTAATGATATAATGATCTCCGCCTTCTAAAATATCGTAAACTGTACATTCAATCGTCGCCATATTATTTTCTAAAACCGGCACACCAGTTTCAGATAAATAGTAAGATGCGCGTTCAAACTTATTTCCTCCTTTTTTAGCGAAACCACTACAAGCCTCTTCCTGTTCCTCTTGTAAAATGTTCACGGCAAAAGGATGATCACGAGAAAATGCTCTCATGCTTGTTGATTTTTTATCGATACACACTAGAATTAAGGGTGGGTCAACCGACAAGGAAGAAAACGAATTCGCGGTCATGCCAATAAGTTCTTCTCCTTTCGATGTTGTAATCACAGTTACACCTGTTGCAAAGTTACCCATCGTATTTCTAAATTCTTTTGGATTCATTTTTATCCTCCTATACAATTTTTGATTATAACTTCCTGACAATATAATCCGTAAATTTTATTTGGAGGTTATTCCACCAAATAAGAATAAAACTTGTAATGAAAGTTGTATCTCAAATCTACTATTGGAATTAGTTAATGTTAGGTCCAACAACTCTTCTATTTTCTGGATCCGGTACCTCATACCACTTATAGATACGTGCATTAACCTTGCAGTTTTATGGAGATTAAATTCATTTTGCGAATAACTAAATAAAGTCTGCAATAATGCTGAATTCTTCCTTTCATCATATTCTATTAGTGAAGCCAATTCCCTTTCAGCAAACGCTTTCAATTCATTTGGATCACGTGCATTCAATAACAATGTAAGATGACCTAATTCGCTTGACAGTATCACAGTGGATGTTTTGCCCTTCATTTTTGCAAGCTCTACCGCCTTTTTAGCTTCTTTTGCTTGCCTACTAAAATGATATACATTCTGTGTTTCTTCACTAATTCCTACATATATATGCTGTTTACCAATGTGCTTTAGAATTTGTTCTCCGTACTTCTTTACCGTTATCTGTTTATCTTCAATAAGACTTTTGGCGACAATAACCTGTATATAATTTGCACCCGAAGTAAAAAGAAGTGATCGGCTACCATAAACTTCCATATCACGTTTAAAAACTGCTGTGAATTTTTCACGGATTTTCAGATAATCTTTGTGATCCCGATTATCTATTTCTATATGAAAGATATAATAAGTATTTTTCAAATCGTAACCAAGTAAACTCAAACGGTTATTAACTTCGTATTCATCTATATCCCCTTCGTTCAATAATTGCTTAGCCAAATCTCCCCTTAACCTTTCCTCCGTTTCAATCGCAATTCGTTTGTTTTTCAAATATATTGCAGCTATTGTAGCTACTCTCTCTAATAAGTCGAAACTGAAGTCATCATTTCCATTCTTATCCACTATCGTTATAAACCCTAAAATATTTTGCCCAGCAATAATAGGTACAGATAGTAACCTAAATGTTTTTTCTTTTAATTCAGTAATAAGCCTTCTATTACTTCCAACCATCTCGTCTACCTGATTTACTGCATGTTTTGCAGTGACTTCATGAGCGATTCCAGGTATCTCACCACATCTCGCAAACGCTTCAAATTGCCTATTTTCAATTACAATCGGGCAATGAACACTTTGCCAGAGAATGTCGGCAAATGTTTTTAATCCTTTCCCTTCAAGCATAGCATCCGTCAACTGACGGCTTAATATGTTGGCAACTTTCAATTTCTCTCTTTGTTGTTCTACATATTGATACATTTGATCCCGTTCATCTGCCATATCAATATCCTTGTAATATATCAAATCATCGGAAATATCATTCCCCCATGATTCTAGAGTCTTTCCTTCATAAGAACAGTGATTGTCGCCCTTCCCCTTACATTGTGTTTCCTTGAAAATAATTGTCTTCCCCATGCACTCACTTGTATAACCACCTGCATAACCAACGAGATAAAAACAAATAGGTTCATGATAATGGGAAAAATGATGAAGATGTTGTTCTGCTTCATAAGAATCAATCCAGTAACCATCGACATCAAATTCCCCATTTTCCATATCTGCATGAAATGTTTCTGGGTAGGACAGGGTCCGTCCGTTGAGGTAATGCATTTTTGATCCTGCAATCAACCATTCATACTTATCTTTCCAGCGTATTGAGTCTTTTAACATTCTTGCTTCACGTTTGCCATTATTCCAACCACTACGAATTAAGAACCTTTTAGCACGCTCAATTCCAAGGGCATTAATTAAATCCTTTCTCGAATCGCCCCATGCATCCAAACTGGAAATGGACATATGGTGGCTTTTTAAAAGCATTTTAGATTGCTGTGATACTTCTAGCAAGTCATTTAAGGATAGTTCACTAGCTTTCATCACATAGATTCACCTCATTATTCAGTTTACCTAATTTAGCACTCGTTAACAAAATAATGAAGACTTTTTTTCACGCCGCCCTTTCCGAACTGAATATAAGTTTTTCCTTTACTGACATGTAAATTTGCATGTAAGAGAAAACTTATAATTGCTTTGCGCCGTACAATAATATTTTCCAAGCCGTAATCGAAAAACCACTGGTCAATTACATTGAAAATACCCTGATTAACTGAGTATTCTTCAATACACCAATCTATAAATTTCCTATCTGGCAAATGGATGAACCTTTCAAATGGAAATAACGATGAATGCATTGGTAAATCATCAATGACCATTTTTTACATCCTCTCTTTATTTGCTCCAACAGCCGCTAATTAAACTGCTTTTATATTTCATAATTTATATAAGAGATATATTTTAAAAGAAAGGAGATTTAAAGAAATAATCATTTCTTTAATCACCGGCTCCCTCTATATTTTTGTGTAATTTATCAAATACCAATCAATAGAATTTTAACGATTACACAGTGGTTGCCTTAACTTTATTTTCTTTTTGAAAATGGGGCATAATTTGTTGACTGAAAAGATCCTGTGTGCGAATGGTTTTCCAATGCTCCATTCCAGCATAGGTACAAAGCATTGATATTTCCGATATATCAGGACATGCTTCAATAACCTTCGCAACTCTCTCTTTGATTTCCTCTGGTGATCCAACCCATACATAGTCATCATCTAATAGTTTTTGATATGGAATTTCTGCAGTAGCTTCCAAAGCCCCACTAGCGTAAAATCCAAAGTCCTTTTCCAATAGTACCTCTTTTGGTGGAAGCTCTTTCGTAGGCGCCACATTTCCCTTCAAAAATTGTCTGATATACGGTTCGGCTTCTTTTCTTGCTTTATCCCCGTTTTCATCTAAATAGAGGGCTTGAACAAAAACAATATCTGGCGTATTTCCATTCTTTTCACAAGATTCTCTATAAATATCCAGCTGTGGTAAAACTTTTTCAAGGGGAAGCATTGGTGTAATCAGTACACCCCAACCTTTTTTTCCTGCCAATTCATAATTATGGTTGCTTGCCCCACCAGTAAGTATCCTTGGTTTTTTGGTTGGTCTCGGTACGACTTTTACATTTTCAACGTCATAATATTTACCATGGTACGAGAATGTATCTTCTGAAAATGCTTTCTCGAGGATTTCTAACGATTCTGTAAAACGCCCTCTTGATTCCTCTAATGGAATGGAAGCTTTTGGGAATACCCAAGCATGACCACGACCTACTGCAAATTCAAATCGTCCACCTGTTAAGATATCTGTTGCCCCTACCTGACCTGCAAATACCATTGGATTATGCAGTGGGAGAACATGGGAACAGGTTCTAAATCGAATATTCTTTGTTCGTTGTGCCGCAGCCGCAAAAAATGCCATTGGATTTGCGGAAATAGAAAATTCCTCGAACCAATGATGTTCTAAAGTGTTAAATGTTGTAAATCCTCGTTTATCTGCATGCTCTATTTGTTCCAATATTTCCCGGTATACTTGCTCATGTGACTTTTTATTTTGTTCCGGATTTTGAAATTCTACATAAATACCAAATCTCATTATCATTACCTCCAAATTTTTTTGAGCTATAAAGCAACGCAGATAGCGCTTTCATAACAATGTAACTGGCTGCTTCTAAGCTCTATGATTATAATTATATATATAGGTGAATCTTATAACAATCTACTTTTGAGTCTAAGTAAATGAAAAATTAGACCTATTCGTACAGTTTGTTTGAAGACGATTTGATTAAAACGCTAAAATATAACCTTCATCTCTCTTTCGCCTGCATTATAATATGAAATAAAATTACTTCATTTTATTAATTTTCTTTTGAATTGGCACATCTTACATAATAAGGTTAGAATTTAAATCTTTAATTGCTTAAAAAAATAGTCCCTTACTTCATTACGCCCTTATAAGTAACACAAAATAAAAGGAAGACAGTCCCCCCCTTCAAGTGGATAACTGCCTTCCTTTTATTTAAATTCCTGCATGTGTAACCTATGAAACATACACCCGCTACAATATCTATCCCACTACTGGGGCTTTTACATTTGGTGTGCCATATTTAAAGTACGAATCCGGTAGTGGTGCACCATAGAAAATAATCGCCTGTTCCACTTCCTCTTCTGTCCATCTTACTGGCTTCCAATCCGGGTCGAAGATAAGATATCCAGAATCACCGAATAATTCTACGCGGTTACCGCCCGGTTCAATGGCATATAGACATTTCGCTTGGGATACACCATGCTTTAAAGGACCTGCCTCAATTTCAATACCGTTTTCCGTAAACAGTTCAGACAAATCATCCAAGTGTTGCGGGTATCCGTACCAGAAGGCAACATGGTGCAGTCTTCCTAATCCCTTTTCAGAAGTTCCTTGGTCACCCATCAATGCCAGTTCATGGACTAACGGACTAACACTTAACCATGCGCCAATTTCAGATCCATCATTCTTGACCACATGTTCCCTTAAATTAAATCCAAGCTCATCCATCATATAGTTTCTATTCAACGTAACATCACTGGACAACAAATTAACATGATCAAGACGACGAACCGGAACGCCTTTATTCGGGCGTTTTTGCGGACGGTTTTTCAATAATGTTATTTCGCTTTCTGGTGCCTGATAATATTCCACATCCCACAGTATTTCCATGGCATGATTATCAGGCGTTGTAAATTGGTATGCTGCCCCATGTCCAAGATCGCCATCTATCCAGCCTTTCCCTGCACCTGATTTCTCCAGATCCTTTACTCGTCGTTCCAATGCATTCTTTGAACTTGCCCTCCAACTTACATGTCCTAGGCCTGGTTCATTTCTTTCCGTTACTTTCAATGAATGATGATAAAAGTCTTCATAGGAACGAAGATAAACCGATTGCCCTTCTCTCTCTACTTCTGTCATGCCTAATAATTCTTTAAAAAACCATAGTGTTTTATCTGGAACCGGTGTGAAGATTTCCACATGGGCTAACTGCGCAACATCAAATCTTTTTAATTCATTTTCCATTTGTAATTCCCCCCGTTTTTTAATCCCCCACCGTTAGCGCTTTCATACTTACGAAAGCTGAATGGTTTATAATCCTAATTATATATTGATTTATCTAAAAACAAAGATACTAATTCCGCTATACGCAACATTTAGCATTTATTTTTTACATGTTGACCTGTCACTATCCTAAAACCCCTTGCATTTAGTGCCGGGGGTGGAATGAAAAAGACGCTGAATTCGCAAAAGAACTTTTACGGAATCAGCGTCTCATTGAAGGTAGTCAAACTTTTTTAATTAGCAACCTTTTTCAGTTTCTGGTCGTCCTCTATTACTTTTCGACCTTGTTGATTGGCTAAGAATACAGCAAATGCCGCAATGACTCCTGGTATGGCAAATACTAAAAAGTTTAGCTGTAAAGTTAAATGTGAAGCAAGTAAAATACCGCCAATAACCGGCCCAAGGATTCCTCCAATCCGTCCAACTGCTAATGCCCATCCTAATGCTGTTGATCTTATTGTGATTGGATAGAATTGGGAAGTATAGGAGTGTGCAAGATTTTGCGTCCCTACGGTAGCTGCCCCTGCGATTGCTACCATTACATACAATAGAATCATATTTGTTGCATATCCCAAACTTGTAATCGAAATGGTGGCAATCAAAAAGAACAAGATAAGGGATCTACCAACGCCCCAACGGTCTGCTACCCATCCCATTAGAATGGCACCGATTGTTGCTCCCACATTTAGCGCTAAAAGGAAACTTAAACTTGATCCAAGTGGGAATCCAGCTTCGGTCATGAGTTTAGGCAGCCAAGTATTCAATCCATAGATCATCAATAGTGACATAAAGTATGTTAACCAGATCATCACCGTTAAAAGTCCTCTTTTTCCAGTAAATAAATTGCTAACTGGAGAAGAAGTTTCTTTGGGCTTATTTAACACAAATATTTCATTTTCAGAAGGTTTATAAGTTGGATTAACCTTCACAAGGATTTTTTGTATCCCTTTATAATCATTTATATCAACCAACGTTCCAACTGAGTCTGGTAATGCTTTCGCTAAGAAAGGCAAGAACAATAATGGAATGGCACCAAAGAAGAATACGGACTCCCAACCAAAATTAGAGATAAGAATCATACCTAGAAAGGCTGCGATAACACCTCCGATGGAATATCCAGCCATAATCGTAGCGATCATACGACTGCGCATTCCTTCTGGAGAATACTCGCTAATCAACCCAATGACATTTGGCATCATGCCACCTAATCCTAAACCAGTAAGGAAACGGAATAGCCCAAACACTTCTGGACTTGGGGATAATCCAGTTAGAAGCATAAATAAACTGAAGAAAAAAGCGCAGATTAAGATAATCTTTTTTCTGCCTAATTTATCTGCCAAAGTACCAAATATTAATGCTCCAAACATCATTCCAAATAGGGCATAACTTCCATATCTCCCTGCCTGAACAGCAGAAATTCCCCATTCGTCCATTATAGTAGGAACAACTGCGCCATAGATGGTTAAATCAAAACCATCGAACAGCATTAAAACTGCACCCCAAAAAAGTAACATGCCATGGAATTTACTTATTTTTGTTTTTTCAATGATCGTTTCTGCATTTGTTGTTATCTGCATTGCTTTCCCCTCCCTTAACTCCATCTCCTAAATTAGTAACTATTAAACATATATCTTTTAACGGGAGAGTGGAAATGTTAGACGAAATAATCGTTTTGCCGAAAACAGCACCTTCAACAAATTCATAAGTATCTTATTTTTGCTCTCTGACTTCAGGGATGGATTTACAATGAAATCTGCATCCCAACCATCACTAAGTATAGCTAAACCAAAATCCATACACCTCTGAAAGTGCTAACGCAGATAACGTGGACAGGAACGTCCGCATTATCTGCGTTCAAAGATTAGTGCATAATTCTACTTCAAATCGGGTTTATCTACCCAATTCTTTTGCACTCTTCCCGCCAATACCCCAATGCGTTTTTGGCACTTCCGTAATAATAACGCGTACATTTTCTTTCGGAGCATCCAATGACTCACTAACCGTATTCGTTACATTTTTTATTAATGCATTAATTTTCTCTGGTGTCCTGCCTTCCATCATTTGAATATTAACTAGTGGCAAGTAATCCACCCCCTCCAAATTATTTCCTATTCTTTAACGAAAAACGACACATCACCTAAACCACCATATTTTGCATTGACAAAGTCACCTGGTGCCAATCGTACCGCTGCGGTAATACCACCCGATAAAATGGGCTGACCAGCTTTCACCTTTTCGCCTTTTTTACTTAGCATATTTGCTAGCCTAGCAATTGAATTGGCAGGATGCTCCAATACAGCAGCACCAGCACCTAATGATTCTACCTTACCATTAATGGACAAAGTAACACCTACTACATCCAACTCTAATGATTCAGGCCTTTTTAAATTTGTTCCAAATACCGCACCCGCTGCAGATGTATTATCTGCGATGACATCTGGCAATGTAAAATTAAAGTTCTCATAGCGGCTATCAATGATTTCGATGGCTGGAAAGACATATTCCGTTGCCCGTAGGACATCAAGTGCTGTAACATTTGGGCCTTCTAAGTCTCTATCCAATATAAATCCAATTTCAGGCTCAACCTTTGGATGGATATAATCGGATATTGAAATCGTGTCCCCTTCGTTGACAACCATATTGTCAAAGACATAGCCATATATTGGATCATCCACATCCATTTGCTTCATTTTGGCCTCGCTGGTAATCCCCATCTTTGGGCCAATTATTTTATAGCCTGCATCCAGCTTTTGCTGAACCAGCTCTTCCTGAACCAAATAGGCCTCTTCAATGGAGAGTTCCGGATAGCGTTCAGTTGTAATTTTTATAATTTCCTGTTTTTCCTTTTCTGCGTTGTGCACATAATCGGCAAGCTCTTTAATCAGATCTTTATCCATGTTCATCCTCCAAATATACGATGATTTATTTTATTCATTAAACAGACGATTTTTCTGCTTTAGAAAGCTCTGCAGCAACGTCAACAATCATATCTTCTTGACCACCAACAATCTCTCTTTTTCCTAGTTCTACTAATATATCACGGGAATCGACCGAGAATTTCTGTGCAGCCCGATTAGCATGTAATAGAAAACTGGAATAAACGCCCGCATAACCTAATGTTAAGCTGTCACGATTAACTTCCTGCGGTTTTTGCAAAATGGGTGCCACAATGTCTTCCGATATATCCATCATTTTGAATAGATCGATGCCTGTTTGAATACCCATTTTTTCCAGTACGGCAACCAATACTTCTGTCTGCGTATTTCCTGCGCCAGCACCTAAGCAACGAATACTGCCATCAATTCTTGTAGCCCCGGCTTCAATAGCTGCTAATGTATTTCCCATCGCAAGAGACAAGTTATTATGACCATGAAAGCCGACATTAATGGTTAATTCCTGTCTTAGTGCTTTGATTCTTTCTGTGACTTGATGTGGCAGTAGCGCACCAGCTGAATCGACAACGTAAACCGTGTCAGCACCATAACTCTCCATTAATTTAGCCTGTTCTACTATCTTCTCAGCCGGTGCCATATGACTCATCATTAAAAATCCGACGGTCTCCATTCCCAATTCTTTAGCAGTTTGAATATGCTGCTTAGAAATATCTGCTTCTGTGACATGGGTGGCAATTCGAGCCATCTTTGCACCGATTTTAGCTGCTTCTTTTAAATCCTCGATCACCCCTACTCCTGGAAGTAATAAGACAGCAATTTTTGAAAAGTCAGCTTCTGAAACAGCCGCTTCAATTAATTTCAGTTCATCCGTTTTTGATAGACCATATTGTAATGAAGAACCTCCCAGTCCATCACCATGGGTAACTTCAATATATGGAACACGTGCCTCATTTAGTGCGCTTGCAATCGCTGTGACTTGCTCAACTGTATACTGATGATTGATTGCGTGACTACCATCACGTAATGCAACTTCTGTAATTTTAATTTCATTTTGTTTAGACATATTTTTCCTCCTCTCTTAAACTCAATTTGCTGTTACATTGACACGATTTTTCGCAAACTCCTCCGCCACTTTGACAGCAGCAGAAGTCATGATATCGAGATTACCGGCATATTTCGGTAAATAATGACCCGCACCTTCGATTTCAAGAAATACCGTTATCTTATTTCCATCAAATATTGGTTCCGTACGTAATTTATATCCAGGCACATAGGATTCAACCTTCTCTACCATTTCCGAGATTGAATCGATAATCGCTTGTTCATCGACTGCCCCCTCTTCCACAATCGCATGAACCGTATCACGCATCATAATTGGTGGTTCAGCCGGATTTAAAATGATAATTGCTTTTCCTTTTTTCGCACCGCCTACCTGTTCAATCGCTTTTGCAGTTGTTTCGGTAAATTCATCAATGTTTGCCCGTGTTCCCGGTCCAGCGCTTTTACTGGCGATAGTGGCAACGATTTCTCCATATTCTACTGGTGCAACTTGATTAATCGCATGCACAATAGGAATCGTCGCCTGCCCACCACAGGTGATTAAATTAACATTCTCTGCTTCCAAGTGTTCACCCAAATTTACAGTCGGTGCAATAAACGGACCGATCGCTGCCGGCGTTAAATCTAACATTTGTTTGCCTAGCTGTTTCACTACATCTGCATTATGCAGATGTGCTTTCGCGCTTGTTGCATCGAAAACGATATCTACCAAGTCTGGCTGATCCACTAACCCATCCACACCGTTTTCAAATACATGGAGTCCTAACTTTTTCGCGTGCTGCATACCCCTTGACGTTGGATCAACGCCCATGACTGCCGTTAGTTCCAATAAATCCGATCGCGTCAATTTAACCATTAAGTCAGAGCCGATGTTTCCGGTTCCAATTATTCCAACCTTTACTTTACTCACCATCATCCCTCCATCTTTATCTATTATTCTGTGAAAGTAACGTGTACTTCACCAAGTTCAGCAAACTTTGCATAAAAATGGTCCCCCGGTTGAGCTTCTATCGCAGCAGACAACGCACCAGATAAAATGACCTCACCAGCCTTCAATGTAATATCATAGGTTGCCAGTTTATTCGCCAACCATGCGACACATTTTGCAGGGTCACCTAAAGCGGCTGCACCGACACCTGTGTTTTGTAATTGATTGTTTTTATAAAGTACCATCCCGAGTTGCTTGATTTCGATGTCCGTTATCTTTTTAGGATTTTCACCAAGTACATACAGTCCAGAGGAAGCATTATCTGCAACCGTATCGGCTAACGTAATCTTCCAATCTTTAATCCGACTATCTACAACTTCAAGTGCGGGTACTACAGCATCGGTTGCCTGTAACACGTCCAGTGCCGTCACATCCGGTCCAACTAAATCTTCTTTTAAGATAAAGGCGATTTCTCCCTCCACTTTGGGCTGTAAAACACGATGAAATGGAATTTTTCCATCGTTTTCGTATGCCATTCCATCCAGTAAATGCCCGTAATCAGGTTCACCAACACCGAGCATGTCTTGCATTGCCTTTGATGTTAAACCAATTTTTTTACCTGTGATTCGCTGACCACTTTTAACCTGTTGGTCAATCGTGTGTAATTGTACTGCATAGGCTTCATCAATCGTGAGATCAGGATCCAGCACAGTTAGTGGCTGAACCCCTACTCCCGTTTCCCAGGCGTTATTTAAATGTTTGACATGATTCTCTATTTTTGATACAGATTTTGTATTCATATATACCCTCCTAAAGCTTGACAGTAATATTGGACAACTCAGAGTAGAAATCTAGACTATGTGCGCCACCTTCGCGGCCAATTCCACTGTGTTTCATGCCGCCAAAAGGTGTTCGTAAGTCACGTAAGAACCATGTATTGATCCAAACCATGCCTGCTTCAATTTTCCCTCCGAATCGATGTGCACGCTTAATATCACTGGTCCATACACTCGCACCTAATCCGTAATTCGTATCATTGACTTGCTCAAGGACTTCTTCCTCTGTATCAAATGGAATAACGGTTACAACAGGTCCAAAGATTTCCTCTCGTACACATCTGGAGTCAGGGCCTAAACCAGTAATTATCGTAGGATCCACGAAAAAGCCTTTCTCAAATCCTTTAGAAGCAGTTCCACCAATTAAGAAGTTTCCTCCTTCTTCCTTTGCAATATCCAAATAACTGAGTACTTTATTATAATGTTCCTCACTTACCAATGCACCAATGTTCGTATCATCTTTAAACGGATCGCCAACTTTTAATTTCTTCGTTTCCGCTACAAATCGCTCTAAAAATTCATCATAAATTGCGCGTTCTACATAAATTCTTGAACCGCAGAAGCAAACTTCTCCTTGATTCATAAAGCTGGAACGCATCGTCGTTTCAATCGTATCATCCAAATCTGCATCCGCGAAAATAATATTGGGATTTTTACCGCCAAGCTCAAAGGACACTTTCTTTAAAGTAGGTGCGGCTGATTCCATAATTGCACTTCCAGTTATGGTTTCACCAGTAAAGGCAATGGCATCAACATCAGCATGGGAAGAAAGTGCTGCACCCGTATCGCCAAATCCATGAACCATATTTACGACACCATCTGGTACGCCTGCATCTGAACAGATTTGTGCAAGCACGGTTGCTGTCATAGGTGTAACTTCAGAAGGTTTCATGACAACTGTATTACCTGCTGCAAGTGCTGGAGCCAACTTCCAAGTCATCAAAAGCAGTGGAAGATTCCACGGGTTAATTAATCCAACTACCCCAACTGGACGGCGAACCGCATAATGAATAGCGATATCATCTTGCTGATACGTTTCATTGCCAACAGTAGTCATATAGTCCGCAAAGAAATGAAAATTGTATGCAGCCCGGTCAATATCCACCTTTTTTGAAAGCGATAATGGTTTACCAGTATCAAGTGATTCAAGTATTGCCAACTCTTCTTTTCTTTCTAAAATTACATCACCGATTTTGCGAATGATAGCTGATCGTTTTGTTAAAGGCATGTCCCCCCATTCACCAGTCAACGCCTTCCTAGCAGTGCTTACCGCTTGATCAATTTCTTCCTTACTTCCTATTTGCACGTCCCCAAGTTTTTCCTCTGTAGCCGGATTAATATTTTCAAACGTTTTTCCACTCCCGGACGGTACATATTTACCGTTGATATAATGTGAACAATCAATAGGTTTTACTTTTGATTTTGTTTCAGTCGTTTGCATTTAAAGTCCTCCTTATAGTTTCGGAAACATATCTTTTCCGTAAAAAAGTATACATTCATATATGCTGAATATTTCCTTATCAGCATATATCTATTATAGAAGCAATCACGATAATAAAAAAGACGTTTGTTCTTCTATGTGGAACAAAATAAAAAAGTAAAAAATCAAATGTACAGTTAGTTTTTTCGTAAACGCTGACAATAGAGTATACATAACGTTTTAAATTTAGTATAATAACATATTAAGGTGTTCTCCTAGGTAGAACTAAACTTAATTGGAGGTGTCATTCATGGTCAAAAAGAAAAGCGAACCACAGACCTTGTCTTCTGTTACAAATGC
Organism: Virgibacillus halotolerans; assembly: GCF_016908515.1. Taxonomy (GTDB): domain Bacteria; phylum Bacillota; class Bacilli; order Bacillales; family Amphibacillaceae; genus Virgibacillus_M; species Virgibacillus_M halotolerans. The sequence goes on along the minus strand of NZ_JAFBEA010000002.1, from coordinate 265,790 downwards.
ATTGCGTATTCTAAAGAGTTTTTCAACATTTGAGCCAACAAAACGGGTTACGGAGCTTTCGGACCAATTAGGTTTAGCCAAAAGCACCATCAGTCGCCTGCTTGCTACACTTGCCAAAGAAGGATTTGTTATAAAAGATACAGAAACCAATGGATATCAGTTAGGTATATCGGTATTGACCCTCGGAGGTATTGTTACAAATAATTTAGAAATTCATAAAGAAGCCGCACCCGTTCTTAATAATTTAGTCAGTGATACTGGAGAAACAGCACATTTAGCTATCATCGACAGGTTGGACACTGTCTATATTCATAAAGAAGAATGTAACCACCCAGTACGGATCTTAACGCACCTCGGGAGAAGAAATCCTTCTTATTGTACAAGCTCAGGTAAAGTATTACTTGCATATAATGACAATAATATTGTGGAAGATGTCATTCGTAATGGACTCGTTTCCCATACCCCAAACAGCATTACAGATCCAGATGTACTTCGAAACGAATTGAAAACAATTCGAAAGAAAGGTTATTCCGTTAGTATTGAAGAATTAACAGAAGGTACAAAATCGGTTGCTGCACCAATAAGAGACTACACTGGAAAGGTCGTTAGTGCCATCACCGTCGTGGGGCCGATTCAACGCATGAAAAGCAGTAAAATCCCCGAGATTGCGAAAAAGGTCATGGCAGCTGGAATAGAAGCCTCTGAACGACTAGGATATGACGAACGGTATTTCAAGCGTTTTAATTAACTGTCACTAGATGCTGTACCCACTGCCGTTTTATTTCATTCCAAATAAGGACAAGACAGACTGAATGGCGCAGTTATCCCGTCAGTCTGTTAAAGGATATTTTCCTGCAATAGATACGTGTTTGGAAAAATAACTACCCAAAAATAGAAGATGTTAATGCATCTCTCTAATTCCCGGAGCATAAATGTATGCGTAAATTCATCCCCATTTAAGACGCTATCTCAACTTCTTTAATCTAAACACTAATTATTTTGCAGAAGCATTAATTTTCCCCTCGTTCTCTTTGCCTTTTTGTAACTTTAGAAGATCCAGGAAATGATCGTCCCGTGTATGGATCGCTTTTTCACCGTTATCGTCATATGTGTAAAAACCTTGATTCGTTCGAATACCAAGATGATCATTATCCACCATTTCAGCTAAAAAAGAAGGTATTTCTCTTGTGTTTGATAGGTCTTTCATAATGTTACCAACCATCGCTTGTGTTGTTTGCAAGCCGGCTAAATCCTGACTTTCCATTGGACCACAGAAAGCCCACTTAAAGCCCATACTTCCTTTCATCGCAATATCGATATCTTCTGCCGTAGCTACCCCTGTTTCTATTAGGTGGAGCGCTTCACGAAGCATAGCTACTTGCACACGGTTGACGATAAAGCCGGTGATTTCCTTTTTTAAGACTACTGGCGATTTGCCGATTTCCTTCATTAAATTATAAGTTGCGGTTACGATATTTTCATCTGTTTCCTCAAATTTAACGATCTCCACAATTGGAACAAGTTGCGGCGGATTAAAGAAGTGCGTAATGATAAATCTTTCCGGATGCTTTGCCCTTTGCGTTAACTCTTCCAATGGGAAAGTAGAAGTATTAGACGAAATAATCGCTTTATCTGAGACAACACTTTCAATAAATTCATAGGTTTCCAGTTTTTGCTCAAGAACTTCTGGAATGGATTCAAGAATGAAGTCAGCATCATGAATCGCTTCAAGCAAATCAGTCGTGTATGTAATACGGGTCAATGCCTGTTCCATTTCATGTTCGGTTAGCATCTCTTTTTCAACCATTATTTTAAAACTATTTGTAATCAGTTCTTGCGCTTTCTCCAGAGATGTCTTGCGTCGGGCTCGAATACATACATTCTTTCCAGCTTGGGCAAATAATTGAGCAACACCATGCCCCATAATTCCGGCTCCAAGCACTGTGATATTTTCCATATTAATACCCCATTTCATGAGAAATATATATTAAATCCCCATCTAAAAACAGGTGGGGATCAATTTTCGCTTGTGTTTATACGTTACAATACACTATAAAAGTGTGAAGTTATCCGAAAAATTCTTCGGCCTTCTCTAATTGTCCTTCCTGTTCTGGACTTAAGTCATGTTCATCTACGATTGCACTAACCGGACAAGTAGCAACACATGCACCACAATCAATACATATATTTGGATCGATGAAGAACTGTTCTGGACCTTCCTCAATACAATCGACTGGACAAATACTGACACATTCTGCTGCTTTTTCACTGCCGCACGGTTCCAATATTACATAAGCCAAAATCATCGTCTCCTTTTTATATTTTTTCAGTCGATACGCTCATTCGCATAACTTAAGAATCTATAGCCACTTTTTCTTATTCAAACGTATTGTTCTTTATCCAAATCCAAAAAACTCAAAGCATTAAGGCCATGAATTTTAGCCTTTTCCATTTCATCTAAGTTTGTTAATTTATCAACACCTTTTCCAGATGGAACTTCCCGTAATAAAAACGGATAGTCAGAGCCGGCGATGATTTGATCTACTCCGAATCTATCAATCATAAACTGTAAATTTCTTTCATCGTAAACAAGTGAGTCGTAATAGAGTAGTTTTGCGTAATGGCTAGGCGGTTTTTCCGTCTTTCTGATATGCGGCCACACCTCCCATCCCTGGTCCATTCTAGGTAATAAATAGGGAAGAGATCCTCCGCCATGTGCAAAACATATTTTCAAATTTGTATATTTATCCAGCATGCCACTCATAATGATACTTCCAGCTGCAAGAGCCGTTTCTGAAGGCATTCCGACCATGTACATTAAGTTTTGGCGTGGCATTCTTTCTTTGCCTAACGTTTCCCAAGGATGAACAAATAATGGAACGTTTAGTTCATTGGCAGCTTTAAAAAAGCGCTCTAATGATTCATCATCCAAGTTTTTCCCATTCACATTACTTCCAATCTGAATTCCTTTAAGACCTAGTTCATTGACTGCTCTATCCATTTCCTTGATTGCTAAATCTGTATCTTGTAAAGGAACCGTCCCCAAACCAATAAACCGCTTTGGGTGTTCATTTGCAATGGAAGCGATAAAATCATTTTGAAATTTTGCCAATTCTAATCCTTTGTCAGGATCTGACCAATAACTGAATGTAACAGGAATTGGCGATAAAACCTGAATATCAATTCCTTCTTCATCCATATCTTGCAATCGTTTTTCAGTGCTCCATGCTTGATCCGTTATTTCCCTGAAATTCTTGCCTTTTATCATAATGTTGGCACCACAGTCACAAGTTTTTTCTAACGTTGGCCAACGTTCGTCATGATACTTTTCTGCTAAATTTAAAAATTCTTCAGATATAATATGGGTATGAAAATCAACTTTTAAGTTTGACTGCACTGAATTAACTCTCCTAGCATTCATATTTTTTAATAAGAGATAGACTGAAATACAATCTATCTCTTATACATTTACTTTTTACCCAAGCTTGTTCCATAAGTAAAATAACTTTCCGGCGGTGTACTTCCCCACATTTCGAGACCTAGTGCACCTACATCTGAAGACCATTCAATGGCTTTCCATTCCGGATTAAAGATTAAGAATCCGCCTGTCCAAATTTCTACTCTATGGCCTGAAGGATCAAAAACATAGATGAATTGTGCACCACTAGTACCGTGCTTACCAGGGCCCCACTCCAGTTTAATATCATTTTCCGCCATGATATTTGCTGCTCGGATAAGTTCATCTGGAGAATCCAGGTAATAAGCTAAGTGATGGAACCTATTTTCATTTTGATTCGCATTTCTCATGAAGGCGATTTCATGTGCGATATTTGTTCTACTTAACCAAGAACCTAAACGGGTATCCTCTTTATTCTGAATATAATAACGATGATGGATACCAAGTAACTTTGTCCACCATTCTTGTTCCTTTTTCACATCATTTACCATGATATTGACATGATCAAAACGTCGAGGTGAAACGCCTTTCGCTGTATATTTACTTGGATGACTTGGCAGCTTGGACTTCAGTTTTGGATCATTGGTTACAAACAGTTCCTTTTCCCAATAGAGTTCAATTGGCACACCTGCAGGAGACCTAAAGTGAATCGCATCTCCTAATGCCCTATTTGTACCGCCTTCTACCCAGTTAAATTCAATATTCATCTCTGTGAGTAGTTTTTCAAATAAATTTAGTGACTCTTTCGTGCTCACATGCCAGCCCACGCGTTCTACTTCCGAAGTATTGGACGCTTTTAAAATCAACGTATGATCATCGAAATCTTGCCATGCTCTTAGATATGCACGCTCACCATCATTTCCTGTTAACGCTAAGCCCATTACTTCCGTATAAAACCATAATGTCTTTTCGAAGTTTGTTACACTGATTTCTACATGCCCTAGGTGTGCAACCGTCCGTAAATAACTATCTAATCTTTCTTGGGCAGATCCCAAAATTTCCTCTTTCACTTTAGTCATTTATATAACCCCCGTTTTAATTGTATACATGTTCCTATTTCCCACTATCCCGCGACTACTTTGTCTTTCTTCTTGTTTTCAGTCCTGCTCATTACGGATGTACTGTGAGCCGTGTGTAATGATTCATTTGGATCGATATAGACCTTCGCATTGCTCACTGCGATAGGTGCCTCCCCAAAACCTGTTGCCATTAATTTAACTTTTCCCGCATAGGAGGATATATCTCCTATCGCATATATACCTGGAATATTCGTTTCAGCTTTTGAGTTTACAAGAATAGAATTCTTTTCTATCGCTAGTCCCCAATCATTAATTGGGCCTAAATTCGATATAAAACCGTAATTGATCAGGAAGTCATCTGCTTCCAGTTCGATATGTTGATCGCCTTTAGCTTGTTTTAGCTTGATTGTTTCGATTTTTGAAATTCCCGTTATTTCAGTCGGAATAAAAGGTGTTAATATATTAACAGTAGACTCCTTCATTTGATTCACACTGTGTTCATGGGCTCTGAAACGATCTCTTCGGTGCACTATCGTAACGTTTGATGCTATGTTTTCTAACATTAAAGCCCAATCCACCGCTGAATCACCACCACCAAAAACAACGACATCCTTATCCTTGAAATCATTGATTTCTTTAATACGATAATGAAGGTTCTTCCCATCAAATTGTGCTTCATTTTCCAAATTCATTGTTCTTGGTTTAAAAGCCCCATTTCCAGCAGTAATAATAATTGTTTTAGAGTAATGGGATTGCTTGCCAGTTTTTATTTGAAATATATCATTTTCTTTCGTAACTTCTTTAACCTCTTCATTCAAACATACATCATTTTCAAACTGGTTCATTTGTTCTGTTAATCTTTCTACTAAATCACTTGCTTTCACCTTTGGAAATCCAGCTACATCATAGACGTATTTATCTGGATACAATGCTTCTAGTTGCCCACCCAACTGTGGTAAACTTTCAATAATTTTCACAGATGCCTGGCGCATACCAGCATAAAATGCAGTGAATAAACCTACTGGACCCCCACCTATAATCGTCATATCGTATACTTTTTTATCATTACACATTGAATGATTGCACCACCTTTCGAAGATCTATAGAATCAAACTGATCTTTCCGTGAGGTCTTAAACTATCTAAAGCTAAAATAACCTTTTTATTTTTGATCGATAGTTGATTATTTACATGTACTAACTCAAACACCTGTTTCCCAACAAATGTGTCAACGACTTCTCTTTTGGTTCGATGCGTTGTAAAGTTACATTTTACTGTAATGGATTCTGACTCCAAATTACTGACTCTTATATTATGATAATTTTGAACCGTAGTAGAATGCGGATATTCAACATGCGCTTCTTTCTTCAATAGTCTTTCCGCACGATCTTGCAGTCTTTTTCTATCATCATCGACATAGAATATGGATGTTAGCGGACTGGCATCCGGGTCGCCAATCGGAGGAATGATATACGTACCATCCTCTGTAAATAATGCAGCCCATTCATTTAATTTCCATTCATCTAATAACTCCGCTTCGGTATATAAAAAGTCAATGATATCTTGGCGTGTTAACGTCATTTCAACGCAACCTCCTTATTGTAAGATTCTTGCAATACTGCATTGTACTGTCTCCAGAAACTCCGCATCTGCAGTTCATCCGTTGCAAGTGCACCGCCTTCTCTTGACATTCCTTTTGAGATATCATTCCATTGAACTTCCGTATTATTGTTATAGGCTTCCTGACATAATTCCAATGCCTCATTATCATCAGGGGTTGCGAATCCGCCTGGCCCCAAAAACTCTAAGAAGTTCGTATTTCTAGCTTTTCGGTGTGCATCAGGTTCCCCTTTTGGAGCAAAGGAATAGCCTTGTACTTCCATATAACCAGGAGATGTCGGATAAAAGGTTCTGGCTGTGATAGCCATGATGTCATTAATGACCAGGTTTGGGAATATCAAAATATTACGGTTATAATTCGCTATACGATCTGCCCGCTCCTCTCCAAACCGTTCAACAAGTCCCTCTTTTATTTCCTCCATGTCTTTCTTTAAGTTGTCATCCCATATTGGCGTCCACTGTGCAATAGGTCTTCCCCATGGAGCCACATACTCCATGACACCATGACCATTATCTAGTTGAACACCTTTTCCTTCTAATTTGACACGTTTTAAATCAGCATCCTGGGACTGTTTTATATCAAAATACGTCTTATGAGTAGGCATTCCATGATATAAATCAACACTATTTTCAGCAATTAATTTCCAATTTGCTCTTACGCTATATTCCTGTATGCCACCCAACGTTTCCAGTCCAGATTCCGATTGATCAGCAACAAGATCAATATATTCTTTCGCATTTCCTAAATATTCATCCAAGGAAATAGCGTCTTCATCAAAGTTAACAAACATGAAACCGCGATAGCTCTCAAACCGATTAACCGCTTTCATATTCTTGGTGCCATCCGCATTAAAATCTTTCGGAAACCCGTCTTTTCCAGGCATACCTACTAATTCACCATCATTTTTAAAACTCCAGGCATGGTAAAAACAGCGGAATGCCCTTGCATTTCCTTCGTTTTCTCGACAAACTAACGCACCACGATGCGGACAAGTATTGTATAGGGCTCTAATTACGTCATCTTGGCCGTGTACGAGTAATAAGTTACGGCCCCCTACTTTCTTACGTCTATAGTCGCCTTTTTCAGGTACCTCAGTTTCATGACCAATAAACAACCAACATTTATTAAAGATTTCAGCTCTTTCTCTTGCTAGGATTTCCTTATCCGCAAATACACTTCTATGAACAAGAAATTCACTTTTTTCGATATTGTCCCGGATTATTTCCATTTAGCTTCCCTCCATCATTAGTCTAAACAGTACCTTTTTCATTTTGGTGTTTATCATATTTCGAAAATTTCCTCGCCGGCCCTGTAGTCAATAAATGTACGCCACCTTTCGTAGCATGATATGCTACATCATCGTACAGGACTTTCCTTTACAGAATCATCATTTATATTCGTTCATACCTGCCTCTACCATATAAGGTTATCGCAAGACCAAATCACTGCCCAAAAGTCTCTAACCATGTTTGTTTTCAGCGTTTTAGAGGATTGCTCAATAAGCGGTAAAAATAGCGCAACCGCTTGCATAATTGCCCAAAATATTAACGCCCCCAACGTTTAATGTCTGTGACGCCACCTTTTCCACATTTGCTTGTACGTAGAGATCTCCCACATCATAACTCATCTCAGATTCTGTTAGCGCTTGCATACTTTCCAGGAAAAAGTTATTTCGTTCACTTAACTCAGATAACGAAACGAATATGAATGTCTTGCTTAATTAAATTATAATGGACTGGTTAATCGAAAACCAATTGATTATTTTTTCAATTGACCTACAATTCCAATAAAAATTCTATGCTGTTACACTGAAAAGTTATATATAACATTTTATTTTGGTTAACTTTACTAGCATACCCGATAATTTTTCAGTAGAATATACGCATATGTATTTTTTTACAAATCAAATGTAACCGGATACACTGGAGGCCAAAGGAGAGATATTCATGAATGAAAATCAATTACAATCTTTTCTAACGATAGCCAAATATAGAAGTTATTCAAAAGCTGCGGTCGCTCTTAATGTTACCCAGCCAACCATTACGTTTCGAATAAAGGCTTTAGAAGATATTTTGGGATGTAAACTTTTCTCGAGAAGCGGCCATGAAATTTTTTTAACGAAGGAAGGTAATATGTTTATAGAGTATGCCAAGAATATCTCTTTCTATATGAATCAATCAAAAGAGATAACGAATATACTCAAAGATCCAATCATAAAAGTTGGATTTTCTCCTGGATACTCGTATTCCTTTATCGTAGAGCTTTTAAAATTGATTAAATCAATTGGCGGTATTGATATTAAAGTGATAGAGGGTTACGATTCCGTCGACTTAAATAAAAGGGCTTTAGCCGGTGAGGTTGATTTAATATTTACTAGGGAAGCTTTGCCGAATAGTCACGATATTATTTCAGAGTATCTGTTTGATAGTAACCCAGTAGTTATTATACCCAAAAGTCACCCTCTAAATAATAAACAAGATCTTTGTATAGAAGACTTAGATGGGGAGACAATTATCAGTTTCAAGCGGGACTCTCCATTCTGGGAATTAATCGATGAACAACTGATCGGTGTACAAAATGCGACTCGTATTGATGTTGATAATAATGAAATGCTCATTCAAGCTGTTGTAAATGAGATCGGAATTGGTATTGCCCCTGAACTAGGTATTGATGAAAAATATAGATCTGAAATTAAAATACATAAAATTAAAGAAATTCATGATATACCAAATAAGGTCATTGTGCAATACCGAAAAAGTTCTCAAATAAGTAGTCTTGCTAAGAAATTAATTTATTCCGTAATCAATTATAAATATACGGCATTTCCTCAATGAGCTTTTAGCGTTGTATCATTTTTTAGCCAAATTAAAAAAAATATAGCTATGTACTTTAACGAAGTATTTTAATTTATAAATCGAGGATATGTTATGGACTCAAGAAAGAAGTGTCCCGTTTCTAAATGATATGGGTCCTTTCCTAGATGTAAAACGGAGGACGCGTGTTAACAACCGCTATATCGTTAACCAACTTAATTATAGGTTGACAATTCTCCCTACTTCCATATATTCTAGTTATTAATGTTATTAATGTTATTAATGTTATTAATGAATTTGGAATAGTGGAGGTCATACGAATGAAATTACAAGATATGATGTACATTGCTTTATTTGCTGCAATTGTCGGTGTTCTGGGGTTTTTCCCACCAATCCCACTGCCATTCAGTCCTGTGCCAATAACCGCCCAAACACTTGGGGTCATGTTAGCAGGCGGCATGCTCGGTGCACGTCGGGGCGCACTGAGTCTGCTTCTTTTTATAGCACTTGTTGCGATAGGCACGCCGTTACTTACTGGCGGAAGAGGTGGGTTAGGTGCATTAATTGGTCCTGGTGGAGGCTACATTATGAGTTGGCCATTAGCTGCTGGGGCCATCGGATATCTTGCGGAAAAAAGTTGGCAGACATTAAAGTTATGGAAAATTTTCTTATTTAACTTCATTGGTGGTATTGTGCTTGTTTATGCTTGTGGGGTTACATACTTGTCTTTCATAGGAAACCTACCATGGGTACCTACTGCCCTTTCTGCTTTAGCCTTTCTGCCAGGAGATTTGGCAAAGACGTTCGTTGCAGGTTATATTACTTTAAAAATCAGCAAAGTATACCCATTGATAAAGATTCAAAAATCTCGAACAGGTAAACAGATAAGGCGGGTGAGTTAATTGGGAATTGGAGAAAACATCAAAGAAATAGCACAGGTAAATCCGGAAAAAACTGCAATTTTATATGAAGGTCAGGTGATTACCTATCGTGACTTTTATCAGAGCATATGCCAGATACAGCAGCACTTACTATCGCTTAGACAGGGAAATAACCCACAAAAAGTAGCCATTCTAATTGGAAATGAGCCAGCTTTTCTTGAATTATACTTTGCTGTTGTCACTCTTGGATGGACTGCCATTCCTTTTGATCCTAAATGGAGTATAAGGGAAGCCATAGAAATCATGAAATCCGCAAAGCCGGATCTGATCCTCACAAGTAAGCACTTCCCTGAAAATACGTCCAATGTTTTTGATAAAACTTATGCAATAGAAACTTTGAAAAAACCATCTAGCTATGCGACTGCTAACGAGTGGAAACAAGCTGACAATGCACCTTTCTATCTTGGTTTTACCTCTGGGTCAACTGGTACGCCAAAGGGTTTTATTAGAAGCCACGGATCCTGGTTAACAAGCTTTTCTGTTGCGGAACAAGTATTTCAATACCATGAGGAAGATATAATACTTGCACCAGGACCTTTGTGTCACTCCTTATCACTGTTTGGCGCTACACATGCGTTACATATTGGCGCCACCCTACAGCTAACAGCAACTTTTGTTCCGGAAATTTTAAATGACAGTGAAGCCACAGTCATCTATGCCGTCCCAACGATGATTCACGGATTCTTACAGCTAACCGTGAGGCCAATCCAGAAAAGGATTACCTTTCTCTTGTCTGGAGCAAAACTCCATTCTAAAATGAGAAAGAAACTACAGACTGTTTTTCCTAACAGTGTTATTTATGAATATTTTGGTGCGTCTGAATTAAGTTTTATTTCCTATGCATCCAGCGCAGTAACCGCGCAACATCCAAATAGTGTTGGCATACCATTTCCCGGTGTTCAGATAACGATACGGGATCAAGAAATGCAACCTGTGCCAAATGGTGAAATTGGTGAGATCTTTATTGAGAGTGACTTTTTATTCACTGGCTATGTAAATAACACAGAAGAAACAGCCAAAGTACTAACGGAATATGGCGCAACAGTTGGTGATTTAGGATTTATCAATGATACGGAGATCCTGACTATTGTTGGCCGAAAAAAGCATATGCTTATCAGTGGCGGATTGAATGTTTATCCCGAAGAAGTAGAAAAAGTGATGAAAGAGATAGCATCGATCCAAGAAGTAATGGTTGTCGGTGTAACCGATGATTATTGGGGACAAAAAACAATCGCACTCGTTAAATGGAAGCATCAAGCAGAATTAGAAAGGTTAAAGGCACATTGTAAAGCGCAATTAGCTACCTATAAATGCCCAAAGGAGTTTTACGAGGTGCACGATTTTCCATATACTTCTACTGGAAAAATTGCTCGAAAAGACGTCGCATTACAGATTGCGAGGTATACATCATGAACACGCCTGTCATTGTACAAGCTAAACGAACTGCAATTGGTAAAATAGGCGGGATATTTAAAAATATGCCACCTGAGAAATTAGGGGCAGCTGTGATCCGGGAAATCATAACGGAAAGCAGGATCAATCCTCGGTCTATTGATGAAGTAATTCTCGGAAACGCCGTTGGACCAGGAGGAAACATCGCGCGGCTTACCGCATTAACCGCTGGCATTCCAGTCGAAGTTCCCGCAGTTACCGTTGATCGCCAATGTGGCTCCGGGCTGGAAGCAATCCACATCGCATGTCGGAATATTCAATCCGAAGCTGGCGACATCTATATTGCGGGTGGCATAGAAAGTAGTAGCCTTGCACCATGGAAGCTAGAAAAGCCAGCTTCTCTCTACCGTGCGCCGACACTATTTACACGTGCACGCTTTTCGCCTGAATTCATTGGAGATCCTGATATGGGAATAGCTGCCGAAAACGTTGCAGAAGCATACCAAATCTCACGTGCGGATCAGGATTTATTCGCATACAATAGTCATCAGAAAGCAATTCATGCAAGAGATGCGGATCGTTTTTTAAATGAGATGGTTGTACTGCAGGGAAAGAGCCAGGATGAATGTCCACGCCCAGGGTTAACGTTGAAGAAACTCGCTAAGTTATCCTCTATTTTTAAAGAAAATGGAACGGTAACAGCTGGTAACACTTGTCCTGTGAATGATGGAGCTGCGGCTGTTTTAATTATGTCCAAGCAGAAATGCTTAGAACTCGGTCTGCAACCCCTATTGAAATTTGTTGATGCAACAAGTGCAGGTGTCGATCCAAATCTACTCGGAATTGGCCCGATTCCCGCCGTAAGAAAACTATTAAAGCGGACACAATTAACCATCGCAAACATCGATTTAGTAGAATTAAATGAAGCATTTGCATCCCAGGTGTTGGCTTCTGTACAGGAACTTGGGATTCCCGATGACAAATTAAATGTCGGTGGTGGGGCACTTGCCTTTGGTCATCCATATGGCGCATCAGGTGCAATGCTTATAACACGCCTATGCACTGAAATGCAACGTCTCGATAGCAAATACGGCATAACTACACTTGGCATTGGCGGCGGCTTAGGGCTTGCTACATTATTTGAAAAGTACGAAAGCGATGATTAAAGAAGGATGCTTGACCGATACAGTTGCCACAAGTAATACAACACTTATGCACATATTGGATTGACAGTAATGCACGAGGATGTGGAGATATCTTTTCCCAGAACAATAGTGATTCCAATAACAAATAGCGTAGATTAATAAATAAGCGAAATAGCCGCATATTGCTGATGCGGCTATTTTACTTATTCCTATTTATTTCTCTCCACTTAATTCTACCAATATCTTTACTTCCGTCTTGTCATGCTTTAATGCTTCAAATCCCTTTTCTACAATATCTTCCAATAGAATGTGATTTGTTATAATGTCTTTGGCATCGAATTCACCGGAAGCCATCATGTCAATCGTTTTTTGAAAAACTGCTGGCTCGTAAGCTGCGCTTGATGTAATCTTAACACCAGAATTTGTTAAATCAATTGGACTGAACGAGACTTTCTCCGGGAAGATGGAAACAATGACAACCATTCCTCTTGTTTTTGTTACTTTGATCGCCTGATTGAATGTGGCTTCCACGCCAGCCACTTCAAAAGATACATCAAAACCGTCTGGTTCTTCTTCTTTCATAAATTCCAGCGGGTTTTGCTCCCCTGAATGTATCGCATGGGTTGCGCCGACCTGTAATGCCTTTTTCAATCTGCTCTCTGACAAATCAAACACAACAATTTTACTTGCACCGGCAGCTTTTGCAGCAATAGCCGTCAACAAGCCAATAGGACCTGCCCCGAAAATAGCGACAGTCTGCCCCGATCTTAACTGTCCTTCTTTAATTGCTTGAACTGCAACCGCTGACGGCTCAGCCAATGCAGCTTCGTCCAAAGACATACCAGCTGGTAATGCATAAACATTCTTTTGCGGAACAATCGCATAATCTGCAAATCCACCATCTTGTCCTAAACCAATAAAGTTAAATCCATCATAAATATCATATTCCGGATCTTTATTTCCATGGGTGAGCAGTGGATTGATAATCACTTTATCACCTTTCTGATACGTGGTAACATCCGAGCCAATCTCTTCCACTACACCTGTAAATTCATGTCCCATCGTTAAAGGGGCTTGTTGTCCAGTCAGCGGGTCTGGCTTATCTACCGGAATGGTAATCGGGCCTTCCAGATATTCATGGAGGTCACTGCCACAGATACCGGTCCAGGCAACCCGTATCATTACTTCATTGGATCTTATTTCTTTACAATCTTTATCTTCTACGCGAACATCTCCGCTTTTATACCAAACAGCTGCTTTCATGTAATCGTCCCCTCAGTAAAAAAGTTACTCCTTTATTTTACTACCAGACTGCCGGGATATAAAGGTTTCTGCATCGTAGTAGGTTGTCTGGTTCCTTGTTCCACTTCGCATTATAGGCTCGATACTTAACCGCTCTAGCCAATCATGACTAAAGTTACGTATGAATGACTTCAGTTCGCTTTTGATATTACTTTAGAACATGTTGCTGTAAAAGAGGATCAACTAATCCTCTTTTCTCTCGTCTAAAGATGCTTTTTCGCCTTTCCACCATAGCGCATCTTCCGGTTCTTCTAAAATACCTTGAATCTCGTGCTTTTCTTCAACTGCTGGCGCCGATCCCCGTAGTGGCTTGCCGGAAGTTTCCTTGACAAAAAAGGATACAACGATAATTCCGATAATAGAAACTGCCATAATATAATAGGCTGGTACCATGTTGCTCATCGTTTTACTAATCAACCAGGCTATTACCAATGGTGTCGTACCTCCAAATAATGAGGCAGATACATTATACGTAAGAGAAAGTGATCCATAGCGTACATCTGTGAAAAATAGAGACGGCAGAACCGATGGCATCGTCCCTTGGAATGAAGCAAGAAAGACCGCTATGATCATTAAGCCTAGGAATACTAACCAATTATTCCCACTCCCAATCATCATAAAAGCAGGAATGGATAAAATAACCAACCCAATCAAACCAGTAAGAATAATCTTCTTTGTTCCAATTCGATCACTCACATATCCCATTGTCAGTACAATAGGGATCATAATAAGCATCACAATTAAAATTAATAGCAGGCCTTTTGTTTCACCATACCCCAGTACAGAACTCAAGTGGGACGGCATATAAGACAATAACATGTAATCTACAACATTATAGAAAAGCACAAGTAACATACCGATAAGCAATGGTTTCTTGTGATAAACAAGAATTTCTTTCAATGTCACACGTTGTTCCTCTTCTTTTGCATCTTCCATCGCTTGAAACGCAGGAGATTCTTCTAAATTGTTCCGTAAGTACAGTCCAATAATACCAATCGGGGCAGCAATGAAGAATGGTATGCGCCAACCCCATTCCAACATGGTTTCTTCTCCCAATAAGAAAGTGAGTAAAGTGACAACACCTGCACCACCTACATAGCCAACAAGCGTCCCCACTTCTAGTCCACTCGACATGAATCCCCGCTTCTTATCCGACGTGGATTCAGCAATGTACGTCATCGCCCCTGAATACTCTCCACCAGTTGAAAAGCCTTGTACAAGTCGAGCGACGAGTAATAATACAGAAGCCGTTACACCGATCGAAGCATAACTCGGAATCAGACCAATACTGAGTGTCGCCAAAGCCATAATAATTAGCGTAATCGCCAAAATTCGCTTACGCCCTAGACGATCTCCCAGCATCCCAAAAAATATGCCACCTATTGGGCGAACTAGAAATGCGACAGCAAACGTTGCAAATGTATACACTAATTGCATGGACCCCGTCACTTCCGGGAAGAAAACCTGACCGAGCGTTACTGCCAAATAAGAATAAATTCCAAAATCAAACCATTCCATGGCATTACCTATACCCGCTGCCACAACAGCCTTTTTTGCTGCTTTCGAGTCCACAATGGTAATATCATCTTTATGCAGTGTCTGTTTTGCTTTTTTACTTTTTAATCGTTTCTTGTCTTTTCTCCCATCATCCACGTAACTACTCCTCCTGAAGTTTTTCATCGCTATAACCACTTGAAAAACAACATGTTCCTCAATCAAATCATTTTCTTCATGGGACAAGTTATTTAAAAGTTGTTGTATAAAATCATTCCCATTTTAATGACTTTAAAACATTTAACACGTTTTCGAGTAATTTGCTGCAGGAGTAGGTCAAAACTTTTAAGTGGGACAAATTCGTCTGTTGGCCTGACAGCTATAGACGGATATACGACCAAATAAAAGCACGGTAAAAGTGAAAGAACGTATATATATGAAAATTAATATGGGATACAAAAATGCAATTGAGAGAAATATTACGGGACAAATCTATATACCCAGATTTTTGCGATATATTACATATACTTTACGTTTGAGTTTGTAAAAGACAGGGAATGTACCTAAATATGGAAATTTGCGTTACGACCTGACTAGACAAAAAGGATAACACCGTGACTTTAACTACCCAAAGTGCCTAACGATGACAGAGTATTAGTCTTAACACCCGGCTCTTTGTAGCTGTAGAAAAGGTAAAACACATGCGTGCCATTGGGCGTAGAATAGCGCTACTTTCGATTGAAAACATAGAAGTGAATCAAACAACCCAACACTTATTTGAAATCTTTCAAAGGGGATAATTTTATGACTGGACATGATATTCAATTACTTATTATTACAGTATGCGGCATACTGCTTCTTATCGCTCTTATTACCTCCAAACTACATATGCACCCATTGGTCGCACTATTAATTACCTCTGTGGGTGTTGGACTGACTTCGGGCCTAGGGATTGGTAAAATTGCGGAATCGATTGAGGATGGGGCAGGCTCTACACTAGGAGAAACAGGGCTCACAATCGCCCTCGGTGCTATGCTTGGTAAACTCTTAGCAGACTCCGGGGCCAGTGATCGAATTGCTTCTGTTATTCTACGTGGCTCTACACCCAAAAGTCTGCCTTGGCTCATGGCGCTCGCGGCGTTTATTATCGGGATTCCTATGTTTTTCGAGGTAGGACTCATCATGTTGCTCCCGCTCATTTTTACAGTAGCTAGCAAACTGGAACAACAGGGTGGTGTAAAAGGATCTGCTTATATTTCCATTGGGATTCCCGTTATTGCTGCTTTGGCTACAATGCACGGTATGGTGCCGCCTCATCCCGGTCCACTAATTGCCATCGGTGTATTCGATGCAAACTTGGGTATGACCATGATTTACGGTTTTATCTGTGCCATCCCCGCTATCATCCTTGCAGGGCCAATATACGGAAAATTTATCACGCCACACATGACTGTTAAGCCAAATAAAGATTTGCTAGATCAATACACGACAACAGCAGAAGCTAATCAATCCACAGCACCAATTCCAATAGCAACTGCTTTTGGGGCCATTTTAATTCCGGTTGCCATGATGCTGTTACATGCAATCGCAGGAACTTTTCTCTCAGAAGATAATGCGTTTTATAAAGTCGCTGAATTCCTTGGTAATCCCGTCATTGCCATGTTGGTTGGCGTGCTAGCAGCTATGATTATGCTTGGATATGCCCGTGGAACAGATACAAAACAAATTCGTGATTCGCTCGGGTCAAGTCTTAAACCAATTGCTGGCATTTTGTTGATTATCGCTGGCGGTGGGGCTTTTGGACAAGTATTAGAAGACTCCGGTGTCGGTGAAGCAATTGTGCATTTGGCTTCTGGTTTCTCGCTTTCCGCCATTGCATTGGGATGGGTAGTTGCAGCGCTATTGTCTATATCCACCGGATCCGCTACTGTTGGCATCGTTGGATCAACAAGCCTTTTGGCACCACTAGTAGCAGCTGATCCAAGCATTAATACGGCATTGTTAACGGTGGCGGTCGGCTCTGGATCATTATTCTTCAACTACGCTAATCATGGTGGCTTTTGGTTAGTGAAGGAGTCATTCGGTATGACGATGGGTGAAACATTTAAAACCATTACTGTCGTGCAATCCATTGTCGGGTTAGTTGGGTTAGCAATGACACTACTGTTGAATGCCATCATAGGATGACCTTTTTGGTAAAAAAAGTAGCTATTTTTTTAAAACCCCGCTTAACAGAGGGAAATGCTACTTTTAGTATGATTTAGGGTTCCTTTTTTTCCTAAGCCCAATCTAAATCACCTTCCAAAAATGCTCACAAGTTTCAACAAGCATCATCTATTTAGCTATTTATCTAGGAATGAATATTTGCTATAAATGTAGAACTGGCACATTAAACTTTCATTACAAATTGTTGAAAGCTGTTGAAATATAGATAGATTTCTTAGACAATTTAAGTTGATACCAATTTTTTCAAGGAGGTGAAATGATAGTGAATAGTAAAAATGCATTTTGGTTTACGCTATTAATCTTGTTTTTCTCATCCCTTTTCTTTAGTCCACTAACTGCAAGTGCAACACCTGAACGTGGTGAAGGACCGATAGAAAAGAGTGACGTTGAAGATGATGCTGGACTGATGAATCGGGAAAACATAACAAATTTCAATGCAACTACACAGGACGGAGCGTTTAAAATCTTTCTGGATCCAGGACATGGTGGCAGTGATCCGGGCGCACAAGCAAACGGACTAAATGAAAAGGATGTCGTGCTTGATATTGCTTTGAAAACGAAAGAAGTACTAGATAATGAGTACGCAGGAGTAGAAACAAAACTGTCCAGATCCACTGATACATTTGTCGAATTGGAAGATCGAGCGAAGATGGCAAACGATTGGGGCGCAGATTATTTTACTAGTTTTCATCTGAACTCCTTTGATGGCACTGCATCCGGATTTGAATCGTACATCTACAACGGAGCTGTTAGTGATGAAACAAAGACCAGACAGTTACACATTCACACTTATTTAGGTGATCGGCTTGAAGTGAATGACCGCGGTAGAAAACAAGCAAACTTTAGCGTACTACGTAACACCGCAATGCCCGCCCTTCTACTGGAGTATCTGTTCATCGATAACCCTGAGGAAAACGCATTGCTAAAAAAACAAAGCTATCGTGATTATCTTGGAACACTGACCGCAGATGCAATAGCAGACACGTATGATTTGGATAAAAAGTAGATTGAAAGATATTAAATGATACATAGCCGCACCCTTTTGAGGGGCGGCTATTTTTGCGAGATGGTCAGTTCAAGCTTTTTTATTACTCATCCTTCCACATTATCACCCTAAAGATCCTATAAATAACGTAGGAGAGGCGCCAACATATTTCTTGAACACTTGGCTGAAATACTTATAATTTTGAAATCCCACAAGTTCCGCAATTTCATAGATCAACATATCATCTCGCTTTAACATTTCAATTGCTTTAAGTATCCGGTATCTATTTAGAAAGTCATTAATTGTATAATTTGTTTCCTCTTTAAATTTGTTATTCAAATAAACAGTTGAAAGTGAGTATTGCTCACTTAAATCATTCAAAGTAATTTTCCTACTAAAATTACTTTGAATGTACGTAAGAATATCAAATACAAGTTTCGACCTATTAATGTCACGTTCATAGAAGTCAACATTGAGTAATTCGCTATATACACCTAATGATTCTTCATGCACGTTTGCTTTGTCCTTGACTTCAATTTTTAAAATCAATTTACAAATTACTTGATTCAATTTACTAAAATCGATAGGTTTAAGCAGATATTCATTAACTCCTAGCGAAATAGCTTGTCTTGCATAATCAAACTCACTGTACCCAGATATTATAATTGCCTCATAATCATATATGTGAAGACTTTCTTCAAGCATTTGAATACCGTCCTTAAATGGCATTCTAATATCAGTGATCACAATATCCGGTTTTAGTTCTTTAATTTTAATCAGGCCATCCTTACCATCGGCAGCATTTCCTACGACAAAGCAATTATTTTCCAACCAATTCACTTTATAAGAAAGCCCTTTTCTAATGATACTTTCATCCTCAACGATAAGCACTTTGTACATCCTATATCTCTCCTAAAGGAATCTTTAATATCACTACTGTTCCAATACCAGGTTCACTATTTATACTAAGTCCATAGTCTTCACCGTATAAAAGCTGAATAATTCTATGTGAGTTATATAAACCAATCTTTTCTTCTGGGTTATCTTTATCAGCTAAGCTTTTTTGCAAAGTAATTAGCTGATCCATTTCCATACCTTGACCATTATCTTCAACCGAAATAATTAGGTTATGATTGCCCGTTTTTATAGATATATTTATATCCAAGTGATTCGTGTGGTCAATGCAGTGTTTTATGCTATTTTCGATAATAGGTTGAATTAATAATTTCGGGACTTTGACTTTTAACGGCGCTTGATCAACATCAATAAAGTAATCCAGTCTTTCATCGTATCTCATCTTTTGCAACATCAAATAATCTTTTACATATTTCAAATCAGTCTCTAAATGTACATCCACATAACCGTAGTTGATATTGTATCTCATCAAGTTTGCAAAAGAGACGACAATTTCAGAAGCATTCTCGGGATCGAACAATATCTCGTATCTTAGCATTTCCAATACATTAAATACAAAATGAGGGTTAAACTGTGTTTCCAAATGTTTTATTTCCATTTTCCGTTTCTTTTCAGATATTTCCTCATTACGTTTAATCAATAGTTGAATCTCTGCAATTTTATTATTAAATTGCTCATGAATAATTTGGAATTCTTCAAATGTATCAGGGATATAGGTTTCATTGCTATTATTACTTCCTGTCTTGTTAATAGATGCTAACAATAAATCGAATGATTCCAAGTTTCTTTTCAAAAGCTTTGGTGAAACATAAAAAATAAGTAATATGATGATAATACTTATTCCCAACAATGAATAAACACCAATTAAAACAGACTGTTTATAGCTGTCTATCGGTGACATATTCGTTACCGTGATCGATGTGTTCGGTATTTGATTTGATGTGACAAAATATAAATTATTGTAAAAGGTCGCGGTACTGCTATTGATTTGTTCCGTTTTGAGTTTTCCCATACGATCTACTAGTTCCATGTTTGAATGATAAATAGCGTTATCGAACTTATCCGTTATAGCCATTAAATTCCCATCTTTATGACTAAGATGATCACCCACATCTTCCAGAAAGTAAATGACATATCCCACTATTTTCCCGCTTGATGTAATAGATTTAGCAAAATAATAGTTAGAGTTTTGACTTCCCATGAAAAGTGATTCGTTTAGCGTTCGTTCTATCATGGAATCATCATCCAACTTGGAAATTAAATACTGTATAAAGTAAGTTGAGATTAATTCATTTTGATTATCCTTATAAAGATTAGTGGTTACAATTTCACCATGCGCATCTAATAGGACAAAGTTTGCTTTTAATAAGCTATCGTTTCGTACCGAGTAAAGTAAGTTGTTCACATGCAATAAATGCCTTTTATCTTGGAAAACATTCTTAATCGAATCTTCATTTGATAATGCTTTTAAGCGTTGGTGATATCCGTTAATTTCTTGGTCTATCAATGATATTAATTCATTATTAACACGTTTGTTTTCATTTACAATTGTCAATTTAAAACTAAAGAATAAAGAAATGATATACAATGAAAAAATAATTAATACGGTAATGATGGTATACTTTATAAATGTTTTTTTTATATAATCTCTGTATCTGTTAGGTTTATTCATTCTACCATCACCATAGCAAGATCAGGCTCCTTAGACATTATCTTGAATTATAAATGTCCAAGCAGTATACTCACGCATACCGCTTGAACTGAAAAGCTTTATTAATTGTAATTGAGGTAAAGTTATACCAGTACTAATCCATCTTTATACACTGACCTCTTTCTTTCCAGTCAACTTAAAGAACACCAGAAGTGAAATAATAGAAGTAAGTGTCAATATTGTTGAATATGCTGACGCATTGCCATAATTACCTCGAATTACCTCTGTATATACAGATACCGTTAAAGTCTGTGTATTGTTTGTATATAATATAATGGAAGAACTCAATTCACTAATAACTGTAATCCAGCTCATAATCGCTCCGGCCATTACACCAGGCATCATCATAGGAACCATTACCTTTACAAAGGTTTTGGTTTCTGAAGCACCTAGGCTTATCGCTGCTTCTTCGATACTTGGGCTGATTTGTCCAATGATTGCAGTACTCGAACGTATGGTGTATGGCATTCGCCTAATCGCAAAAGACATAACCATAATGAACGCGGTTCCACTCCATGCCAATGGCTTGTCGCTGAAAGCAAACAAGAAAGCAATCCCTAATACCGAACCAGGAATGATAAAAGGAAACATCGAAATCGTATCTAGTATGGATGTAATAACATTTCTTTTTCTAACCGTAAGATAAGCAATCAATATGCCAAATACAATAATGATAATGATAGCCATGAGCCCCATTTTATACGTATTTAAAATAACAGAAAGATTTTTACCGAATAGAATATTCTTGTAATTATCGAAAGAGAAACCTCCCGTATAAACTTGTCCACCTTCTGTTTTTAAAAAGGAAGTAAATATAACTACTAGTTGTGGCAGTATAGCTAATAGAACCGTTAAATATACAAATCCATGGCTTAGTATGTTTTTCATGCCAGTACTTTTTTCTGTTATCATTGGTTTTAATGCAGACATAGAATAAGAATAATGTCTTGCAACCATACGCTGAATTAGGAATAGAACAAGTGTCACAACAATGAAAATCGCACACAATGCTGCAGCAAATCCATCGTCTCCACCTACTTCACTCATAAATTGTGTGTAAATCAGTACGGGTATTGTTCGATATCCTTCTCCGATCAACATAGGTGTTCCAAAATCTGCGATCACCCGCATAAATACCAATAAAGAACTTGCTAGAATAGTAGGTATGATTAGCGGGATAATAATTTTGAAAAAACGCTGGATATTGGAATAGCCTAGACTTTCCGCTGCCTCATTCAATGAATTATCCAAATTTTTTAATGCACCGGAAATATAAATATAAATTAACGGGAACGACTGTAAAGTTAATACCAATACAATCCCGGAGAATCCATATATCCCTTCAAACTCAAGTCCCAATGTATTATTAAAAAACGATGTAATAACACCACTTCTTCCAAGTAATTGGATCCATGCATATGCTCCAATAAATGGGGGGGAAATATAAGAGATAATAATTAGTATTTCAATTATTTTGCTACCTTTTACTTTAACCCTTCTCATTAAATATGCAATGGGTAATCCAATTGCCACTGATAAAAAGGTACTTACGACTGTTACTTTAAAACTATTCATTAAAGTAACCCAATAAAATTTCCGCTCAAAAAACTTCGAAATGTACGTGAATGTAAATTCACCTGTTTGTGTATCAATCATACTTTTCTTCAATACAAGAAATAGGGGGAAGATGATAAAGACCGCAAAAAAGACGAGAATAATGATGGTTAACCCATTCCATGTATTGAACTTATTCTTTTTACCCAACTTCATTAGCCACACCTTCCTCAATCAGGCTTTCTTCGTTCTCTACATCAAATACATTAACTCTGTTTGTTTTTACTTTAAGTGAAATGCTTTGTCCCTCTGGAATAATTTCAGCTACTTCCGCATCCTGGATTACCTCCACTTTGTTTCCATCTTCTAGCTCAACAAAGTAGTGGGTGTTCACTCCTAAAAACATGTTATTTTGCACGATCCCTTTTATTCCATCTTGATCTGTGGAAATAATGAATTCATGGGGTCTTACAGAAACTAAAACAGTTGCATTATTTGTCGCCCTATCTGATATATTCCTAATTTGCTCTGTATAACCATCACTAAACTGCAAGTAAACGTCATCACTTTTTCTTTCAACTTTTGCCTTAATTACATTGGATGTCCCGATAAATTTAGATACGAATAAATTTGATGGGCGTTCATAAAGTTCTTTTGGTTTACCAACTTGCTGAATGATCCCCTTATTCATAACCGCGATTCGATCAGATATCGCTAGAGCTTCTTCTTGGTCATGCGTAACATATACGGTTGTAATTCCCACCTGTTGCTGAATGTTTTTAATTGCATTTCTCATCTCAATTCTTAACTTTGCATCCAAGTTAGACAACGGTTCATCCATAAGTAATACTTTCGGATGAATCACAATTGCGCGTGCTAGCGCTACCCGCTGTTGCTGCCCTCCAGATAGTTTATCAGGCATCCTGTTTTTGAAATCCTCTATTTGCACAACTTTTAAGATGTCAGCAATCCTTGATTCAATCTCACTTTTATCTAGTTTCTTGTTCTTCAACCCGAAACCGATATTATCTTTCACATTCATGTGAGGAAAAATAGCATAATTCTGAAATACCATTCCCATATTTCGTTTACTGATCGGTATATTATTTACTACCTTATCATCAATTTTTATTGCACCGCCCTCAATTGAATTAAATCCTATTATCATCCTTAGTAAAGTCGTTTTCCCACATCCTGAAGGGCCTAACAATGTAAATAACTCGCCAGGTTTTATATCAATCGATAACCCATTGATTACAGTTTGATCCCCATATCGTTTCACTACATCCTCAATATTAATTGCTACACTCATGTTGTTTCTCCTCCCACTAAGATAAAAGATAGAGCAGCTTATATATTTATTTTTATAAGCCACTCTTTGATTTGCTATCTAAATGTTAATCCATTGATTTCTCAAGTAAGTCGGTAAATTTATTCGTAATATCATCCTTGTGTTCCGATACCCAGGCCTCATCGTAACTGTCTGTCAACTCGATGTCTTCCATAGGTTTCATATAATCCGCAAGTTCAGTGTTCTCTCTTAAAGGTCTGACAGTCAACTCTGTCCCAACTAAGTCTTGAATATCCTCTGAAAGTAAAAAATCTACAAATTTCTGTGCACCGTCAATATTTTCTGTATCCTTTATAATTTGAACCGACTCTCCTGGGAATATTGCTCCTTCTTCAGGAAACACAACATCTACCGGCGCACCGCTTTTGATATAATATACAACAGGATCTTCCCATGTCAGCCCAACAGGGTATTCTCCATCTGCTACGCTTTTATGAACTTGTCCAGAACTACCCGACATCTTGCCATCCAGATTAGCAATGAACTTCTCGACAAAATCCCATGCTTTATCAGATGTTGGATCGCCATCCCCCATCGCATATAACATCGCTGCTAAAGACTGAAATGCAGAACTTGATGCAGCTGGATCTCCAAAAGAAATATTTCCTTTAAGTTCAGGATTTAATAGATCCTCGAAACCTTCTACCTTAATATCACCTATTTTGTTTTTGTTAACGATAAAAACAGTTGGATCGGCAAAGGCCGGTGAAAAATAACCAGTTGTATTTTTGAACCCTTCCATCATATTTTCATCTTCAGGCGAAACATACTTTTCAAATAAATCTTTTTTGCTGTTCAGCATCGTTTCATCTGCTGCCCAAAGGATATCACCTACAGGGTTATTTTTCTCAGACTCCACGCGCTTCACCAATTCACCTGTCCCAGCAACGATAACCTCTACTTTTATTCCAGTTTCTTCTTCAAATTTAGGTATTACTGCATTATTAAGACTTTCACTTCGCGCAGTATAAACCGTTAATACATCTTCCTTCTGACCTTCATCTTCAGAACACCCTGCAATAATAATGCCTATTACTAATATAGAAAGGATGAGAGTAAGCGATTTCATTTTCATTCCATTTCCTCCTCATTACTTATTTATAAATGATTATAAAGTTTATTCAAAAGGAAAGAAATCCGAAAAAAGAAAAGAAGTATCCAAAATAACAAACTAATATTTATTTATTCATGTAACTTATTTTTCTACTAACAATATATACTAGCTATACAAAAAAAGCTTCTCGCTAATAGCGAAAACATGCAATGACCTTCTGCTTAATTCTATCGAGACATTATATTGACTTCACTCGAAACATTGGTATAATCTAGTTGACATATTTTTCCTAACCTACCAAATATATTCTTTCAAGTATCACTTACAACTAATAGAGATTTAATGAGATTACAGTAATTAGCTGTATATTTTTTTGCATATTATGTAGTCCGAAATAACCAGACCTAAAGATTCATTAAGGGAAAGGTGCAAGTTTAGTGTGAAGCCGTTGGTAGGTTAACAATGTTCATTCGCAATGGTCTACATTTTAATAATTTATGGAGGAATAATAATGAAGAAACAATTTCAATTAATTACAGGTATATTATGTTGCTTACTTCTATTAGTAACGTCGACAGCAAATGCCCATCCTGGAAGAACAGATAGTAATGGTGGTCACACCTGTTGGACCAACTGTGAAAAATGGGGATACGAGTACGGGGAATACCATTATCATAATGGTGGAAGTAGTGGTGGTAGTAAAAGTAACAGCAACAATAATGAGGGAAACAGTTCTAGTTCAAACTCAACGCCTAAGCCTAAGGAAAACACGCAAAAGTCTGCCCCTGCCAAAGAACCATCTCAACCTAAAACTAAATCTAAACCTAAACCACAAATAGATAAAAAACAAGTAGAGGCGGATCAACATTACCAAAATGCATTGGATTTATATAATAGCGCCAATTATAAAGACGCTATAAACGAACTGGAAAAAATATATGTATTGAAAAAGAGCAATAATAAAACGGATGAACTTGTTAAACAGTCTGTAGAAGCGATCTACAAATTAGCAGAAACTGCACAAAGCAAAGAGAACTATACATCTGCAAAAGATCATCTAACTTATATTCAAGATTATTCACGTGCCACTGATGGTATTAAAGAAAAGGCCAATAAACTACTGAAACAAACGAAATTAGATGAAAAAGTTAGTAAAGTAACTTCTAGTGCACTAAATTTAATGGAAAAGGAAGATTACGAAGAAGCGATCAACGAATTGGAAAAGGTTTATGAATGGAAAGAAACCGATGTAAAGACGGATGAACTTATTCAGGAGTCCGTAGAATCAATCTATAGCCTAGCGAAAACTGCACGAAACAAAGAAGATTATCAATCCACAAAAGAGCATTTAATTTATATTCAAGATTATGAACGCGCTAGTGATGATATAAAAGAAAAAGCAACAAAACTGCTAAAAAAAACGAAATTAGATGAAAAAGTTAGCAAGATAATTTCTGGTGCTGAAAAATTAATCAAAAAAGAGGATTACGAAGATGCTATCATCGAACTGGAAAAAGTTTATGAACTGAAAGAAACCGAAGCGAAAGCGGATGAACTTGTTCAGAAATCCGTAGAGGCGATTTATAGCCTAGCAAACACCGCACGAAACAAAGAAGATTATCAATTGGCAAGAGATCATTTAACTTATATTCTAGAATATGAACGCACTAGTGACGATGTAAAAGAAAAGGCAATAAAGCTTCAGAAACAAATTAAAATAAACGAAGAAGTTAGCAAGTTAATTTCAAACGCTAAGGATTCCCTCAATAAAGAGGATTTTGAATCAGCCATTAAACATATACAAAATGCACTAGAAATATCGGATGGCAAAGAAATAGAATCGATATATAAAGAAATAATAGAAACCTTAATAGATTATGCAAAGAAAACTTATGAAAATAAACAATATGCAAAAGCTATTCCTACTTTTGAGCTATTAATAGAAAATACCGCAAGTAAAAAGTTGAAAGAGCAATATCAATCCAAGCTTCAACGGTTACAAGAGGAACAATTGATACAAGAAAGCTTTGGACTTGATACAGATAGTTTTGAGAAAGATTCCTTTTTTCAACATTTAATGCAGGAAGAAAATGAAACACCCTACAACAAAAATGTAGAGAAGACACTTAAATCCGCAATAGCGGATAAGACAGATGAGAACTTCAAGTTCATATTTTCTATTCAACTAGATGAGCTATTCAAAGGAGATCAAAATGATGCTTCCTAAACAACAAAAAGAAAACGTAAAACAGAAAATAAAATTTTATCAAAAAGCTTGGTTCATGTGGATTTGGCTAATTTTATTTCCTCCTTTGGGAATATTTCTAATGTGGAAAACAGGGAAATTTTCCATCATTAAACGTATCATAGCAACGATTATTGCCACTGGATATTTTGCTTTACCAATTATCATAGCTATTTTCACAACGCCTTCACTCTATTATAGTCAAGAGGAATTATTAAAGTCCTTTAATAAGGAAGTAGACTCATTAGGTCTATCCTATTTTATATCAGATACAAAAGTAGAGGACGGTTTTATTACCTCCAAATTAGACGAAAATATAACTTTAATAGAAAATATTGATGATAATGATAAAATTCAGGAACTCATTATGGTAGGCCAAGGAGAAGGATTGGACATCATTCTTTTAATGGGGGTATTTATCGGTATGACAAACCCAACTCTATCCCAAGAAGAAGTTGGACAAGTTTTAAATGATTTACATTTATTTGATGAAGATTATGATTATCAAGAAAGTGAAGAAACTGTAAAGAAAGGCCTTATTCGATATCACCTAAAGTATGATCAAACAGCCGGAGTCATTTTTAGTGTTTCAAAAGCAAATTAAACATCAAAGAGCCCATGGATTTTTCTATGGGCTCTTTGATGTTTATGATAAACTTTGACGCTGACTCAATTGCCTCTGAGTCTCACTTAGTTTGTGTGCCGTACAAAACCTCTAATCAAAATACTAATTTTACCCAATCTAAAAAACCGTATAAGTAAGAACCATACGCATTCTTACTTACACAGTTTATATTCCTAACCTATTCAGTTAATACTAAAAAGCA
Source organism: Virgibacillus halotolerans (assembly GCF_016908515.1). Classification (GTDB taxonomy): domain Bacteria; phylum Bacillota; class Bacilli; order Bacillales; family Amphibacillaceae; genus Virgibacillus_M; species Virgibacillus_M halotolerans. The sequence continues at coordinate 237,739 of NZ_JAFBEA010000002.1, read as the reverse complement.
TTATTTTATCACGTATTAACGGGCTGTAATACCCCTACCTCTAAGCGTAAGTAAACCGAAACTCAGAAGGTGGGGATAAACAGCCCGTAAATTCCTGATTCTGTTCAACTAACATTTAGTAGGGAGAAAGGGAACCCCCCCATTAAATGAAGTTTCACTTTATAACTTTATCCTTTTCCCGTGCTAATGCCCCTGCGGCTTTTACGCGTATTCTTGTTGCATTGCCTGGCATATAGGCAAGTGGCACATCTTCCACATCAACAATAACGAGGTCTTCTGGGTCTGCCCCTGCATTAATTGCCTCTGTCATTGCTTGTGATTTGGCTAGTTCTAAAGCTTTTTCCCTACCTACCTCATCTAGCACAAAGATCTTTTCTATTTGGCCACTCACTTGCGAAATTGCGGATCCGATTGCATTTGCTACACCCGAATGTGCTGGACGGAGAACCTCTGATACACCGTTTAATTCCTCTGGCAATAAAACATTTCCACCACCAACAAGAACCACCGGTACAGGCGCTGAACTTGTTTTCATTTTATCAATCGCTTCTTCAACGAGTTCTACCATATTCACATAAACTTTTCTTAAAATAGCTTTATCTAAATGAGCAACTTTTGAAGCATCTCCAAGATCTACCTTTCCTAATGCAACAGCAACATCTGTTGCTGTTAACATCTCCCCGCCAAAAATCATGCTCTTTTCTTGTAATTGGTAACCAACACTATCCGGACCTATGGTAAATTCACCATTATCTTGTATCCGAATAATTGTACCACCACCAAGACCAATAGAGATAAGGTCCGGCATACGGAAATTCGTTCGCGCCCCGCCAATTTCCACTGCCAAAGAAGATTCTCTTGGAAATGATTGCACTAAAACGCCAACATCAGATGTTGTTCCGCCAACATCAACGACAATCGCATCAGATAAATTACTTAAATAAGATGCACCACGTAATGAATTTGTTGGGCCACAAGCAACAGTAAAAATAGGGTACTTAACAGCATACTCAACAGACATTAACGTACCATCATTTTGTCCAAAAAATACTCGGGCATGAATTCCTTCACTTTTTAAGGCATTAATAAACCCGTCTGCAGCGCTCTTTGCAACGTTAACTACTGATGCATTGAGAATTGTTGCATTTTCCCTTTCTAATAAACCAACAGAACCTACTTCTGAAGATAATGAAATAGCAATATCTTCTCCCAATATTTCCTTCATTATATCATTTGCTTTTTGTTCATGGGCTTGGGTTACAGGGGAAAAGACTGATGTGATCGCAATCGAATCAACTTTTCCTTTTATCTCGTTTGCTATACTGTACAAATGATCTTCATCTAAAGCTACAATTTCCCGGCCATCAAATTCATGACCACCACGTACCAAGTATACATATTTACCAAATGCTTCACGAAGGTCATCCGGTACACCAATTAAGGGCTTTACTGCCAATGTTGCTGGAGCACCAACACGAATTATGGCAATTTTATTCAGCCTTTTTCTTTCCACGATTGCATTGGTACAGTGTGTCGTTCCTAGCATTGCGTACTTAATTTGCTCACGAGGAACATTTGCATCGTCTATAATTTTTTTCATGGCTGTGTAAATTCCCGTTGCCACGTCGTCAGTTGTTGCCGATTTTGTTTCCGATAGTACCTTATTATTTTGATCTAATAGGACTGCATCAGTGTGCGTTCCTCCTACATCGATTCCAATACGAAAAGTATCCATTAATATGCAACCCCTTTTTTCACAAGTTCTTCTACTGGAGTATAATCAACATCATATCCAAAATATCTTGGACCAACTGTTTCAATCCCTTTTTCAGTTCTCCACTTAGGATGACAAGGTATTCCAATGACAACACAGCGGGCGCCATATCTGATTCCTTCCGTTGTAATTGGAAGACCTGTTTCCGCATCCAGTACAGCAATCAAATCTGGTGTTACACATAGTAGTCGCTGTTCGGTCTCGGCAAGTAAATGTTCATTTTGGAAACGTAATTGGAGGGTTTGTTCTTTATATTCATTAAGTCCCTCAATTGATGCTATCCCCCTTGCAAAGCCTGTTTCAGTTTTACGGTTAATGTCACTAACTTTCCCACGAAATAACTCAAACCCGTCAACTTTTTTCAGTACTTCATCAATTGAATTCACGTTATTTAACTTTGCAAGCCTGATAGACTTACCTATTTCTTCTTCAAGCTTTAAGATACCTTTTATTCCACTATCTTTTAGGTTCTTTCCAGTCATCGAATACATGGAAGTCATTGTGGAGCCACCCATTTCAATCGTTGCTGCCCTGGCAATTCGCTCTGTCCAAACATTATCTATTGTTGATAAAAGCATTGTGTTGCCCTTTTCATCTGCAAGTACCGCCGGTGTCGCCGATATTCCATCCAAGTAGAATGTGACCATTTGCAATTCCGGAAAAGCTCTCCCCATTCCATCAGCATCAACAACAGGCAACCCTAATCTTGCCCCTAGCGCAAGAGGTAGCATGGAGTTAACGCCACCCGCTTCGATTGGAAAAGTCGCATAGATCTTTTTCCCCAAGTGTGCTTCTAATTGCCGGAAAGCTGCAACAGTTTCTTCCCCGTTCGGTGCCTTTTCCAACATAACCGTCGGTGCACCCATCATTGATGAAGGAGCTACTAAAGCATCATCCGGAATTTCATCTACATCTAACAGTGTAATTTCTCCATATTCTTCTATTGCTTGTAAGGCCATTAGTTTTCCAATATATGGATCACCACCACCACCTGTTCCAAGTAAAGCCGCTCCGATTGCTATATCTTCTACTTCCTGTTTACCTATTATTCTCATATGCTATTATCCTCCCATTTTTCAAATAATTTACTATGCAGCTTTTTCTTTTATACGCTTTCTACTATTGATTGTCTTGATACCAACAAAATATATAATCGCACTAATCAATAATGAATTGATCGAAGGAATACCAATCGTTAGAAGATATCCACCTGCAAATCCTGCTCCCCAGGCAATTAATGTAACAGGGCTCATTTTTTCAGTATTTGATGGCAAGACTCCATCTAATCTACTTGTATCTAATACTTTTCGATGTGTCTTTAATACAAAATAATCAACAACCATAATTCCTGCAACTGGTGGGATTAGGACTCCTAATAATACTAGAAAATCAACAAATCTATCAAGTATTCCTAGCACCGAAAGTACAGTACCGATTATACCAATGATCAGTGTAACCATGCCTCGGTTTAGTTTAATTTTAAAGATAGAGTCAAATATATTCGTAAAACCAAGAGATGATGAGTAAAGATTCAGATTATTAATCTTGATTGTTGAGGAAACAACTACTAAAGCTCCTAACCAACCGGAAGTTTGCATCATGATACTAACAACGTCGTTAGTCCGTGCAGCTAGTGCCATTAATACTGCAATCATATTGATACCCAGTTCTCCTACAAATGTTCCGATAACTGTCATCCATAACACGTCTTTTCCACTTTTGGCAAAACGACTAAAATCAGGGGTGATAATCGCGCCAATGATAAATCCTCCAGCAACCATTGTCGCAGCTACACCCATGGATAGCGGCTCACCCGCGGGAGTACTTGCTATTAAATCTGTTATAGAATGTTCACTTAAAATTTGATACGTACCATATCCTACTGCCAATAAAAATGCAGGAACAGCAATGGTAGCTGTAATACTTAGTAATTTAAAGCCAAAAATAACTAAAACCGTAACGCCTAATCCAGTAATCATAGCCGCAACAGATAGAGGTAATTTTCCACCAGTAGCCTGAACAATTCCTTCGGCAAAAACAGAGTTCTGTACACCAAACCATCCGATACAGGATATAGCAATAATTGCACCTATAACACTTGATCCATATCGTCCAAAACCTGTCCATCGTGACAAAAGACTTGTTGAAAGGCCTTCTCTAGCTCCAGCATATCCTAAAAGGAAACTGATCACTTGTAAAATGATACTGCCTAGCATTGTTGCCCAAAAGGCTTGCCAAAAAGTCATACCATACCCTAGTGAAGCCCCTATGATAAATTGAGAAATCGTGGCCAAGGCTCCTATCCTAACAATCGTAATACTCCACAGCGATTGCCGTCCGGATTTTGGTACTCTTGTCAGAGAATAATCATCTCCAATATTTTGTTTTTCTCCCATTCCCACAACTCCTCTACATGATGTTTTCACTTTATACATAATTTTGCATTAATCAGCAATAAAAAATTCTATTTCTAGAACTTTTTATACTATTTTAAAATTCTTGTAGCTAGTGAACAATAAGGTTTATATTTAACTTTTACACCTATTATTTAATTCACTAAAAATATTGTGAATAAAATTCTCAGCAATCCTTACTTGATCATCAAAGGTCTCTCCTTCATACAAATTTATAGACCAAAAGACACCATTTGCTAAAAGAACATACTGCTTAATAACAGAATCAATTTCTACTTCCGTTATTGATGAATAATTGGATTGTAGTAAATCCTTGAATGACTGTTTCATCCAATTATTAAAATTCAGCATATGCTTTTGAAGATACTTTTTTATCTCTGGAATAGGTGTGTTAACAAGTGAAATGTACGCCATTGTTCCTCTTTCGTCGCCTTTATGATGAGCAACAAGGCCATGAATCATTGATATACAAATCTGTGAAACTTCCTTACCTTGGGATTCAGTGAAGATCCGTTCCATTTCTTTTTGATGATTATCAAGTAACTGCTGGAACGCGGCTATAAACAATTTTTCCTTGTTTTCAAAAAAAAAGTAAATAGAAGCAGGTTTTATTCCGACTTCACTTGCAATATTCTTCATTGTCGCCCCATGATAACCGTGTAAAGAGTATTCTTGTAACGCGGCGTCAATTAATTTCTCTTTAGACAAAACACCACCACCTAACGAATGTTAGTTAGATTATATAACAACTATTACTGAAAAGCAATTGTATTTTGAATATATTTATTACTAGATAATGCCTTTTATTTAATATCATCTGACTACTGAAATAGTTCTTTTTAATGAAAGTCAAAATATTTATGTCTGCTTTTCCTTAGTCAGTCCTTTAAGATACCGTTGATATGCCCCCCCAATTGCAAAATAAACACCTTCGCATAATAATAATATCAAGCAGCACCAGAGAATTTCCTTCCCCCGCGACTATCGTACTAGTAAATTGACCGCACCCAAGTATTAATACACAGGAATAAACTACTGTTTTTGAATACGTTTTCAAAAATCGATTGACTTACGAAAATTACGATGGTAGAGTTAAATTATTGAAATATTGGAACACATGTTACTGACGTGATCAGGCATGGTGGTAATTAAAGTGGATTAAAGAAACCCAATCCATTAATGCCGCCATGCCTTTTATTTTACCCAGATGTAACAAGCCACTCTGAGATACAGGTTAATGCTATCGAAAAAAGCGAATAACCCAATTTACAAGTAGCTTCCAATACTTCAAAAAAAGGGAACCGAACTACTATTTTACACATACGAGGAGGTGCAAATGATACTGGTTTCACGCAAGCATTCTATTTTTATTAACGATTATTTTTAATATAAACAGTAAAGGAAGGGATAATGAATGATGAAAAAGCAACTATTGTTCTATTTAATTTTTATATTGCTATTTAGCACCGTCTCGAGCATGTCCGCATCAGTTGCAAGTGCCGCGGATAAAAGTCCAGCAAAGGAATACGAGATTTATCCAGTTCCCCATAGCGTTGAATACGGTGAGGACACGCTTTCGCTTAAAGAGGAAGTTCAGGTTATTTATGACGATACAATTGACGAGGTTACAAAAGAAAAGGTAAACAAGCTATTTACGGATAACGATTTAGAAGCACCGACCGTTGCTACAGAACCAGCAGAGAATAAAGTAACTTTGTGGATTGGTACAAAAGGTTCAAATGGTCCAGTTGATCAATTTGCTGCTGAAAATGTGGACAGTCAAGGGATGGATTTTGATCAAATAGATGCCTACCAATTAGAAGTGAAGGACAACAACATGGTGATTTTAGGAAATGATACGGATGCCAGCTTTTACGGCGTGGTTACACTAGAGACAATGCTAGCACAAAGTCCACAAAAAGAAATACACGATATAAGTATTAAAGACTTTGCGAATACAAAAATCAGAGGATTTATTGAAGGCTATTATGGCATTCCTTGGAGTAATGAAGATAGAATATCCCTGATGGAATTTGGTGGAAAATATAAAATGAATTCATACATATTTGCACCGAAAGATGATCCTTACCACAGGGAAAAATGGGAAGAATTATATCCAGAAGACAAATTAGAGGAATTAAGAGAATTGGCTACCGTTGGGAATGAAACAAAAACCCGATTTGTATGGAGCATTTCCCCTTTAGGTGAAGTTGCTGAACTGGCAAGAGAGGAAGGCGATGACGCCGCAATGGCAGTCCTTGAGGAAAATACAGAAAAACTCCTTGCTAAGTTTGACCAATTATATGATGTAGGTGTGCGCCAATTTGGTGTATTGGGTGACGATGTTGGAAGCCTCCCGCTTGATTATGTCGTTCAAATGATGCATTCTGTTTCCGAATGGGCAGATGAAAAAGGGGATGTAAAAGATACGCTCTACACTCCTGCAAGTTATAACTCTGGTTGGGCTTGGAATCCAGAAGAGCTAAACGCATATGAAAAAGGCTTTGATGAAGACATTCAAATCCTTTGGACTGGGTCAACGACCTGTGCACCAATTGATCAAGACACAATAGATGTATTTAAAAATAAAAGTAATGATGGCGTAGAAAGAAGGGATCCATTATTCTGGTTAAACTGGCCAGTAAATGATGTCGATATGTCAAGAGTATTCCTTGGCAAAGGCGAAATGCTCGAGCCTGGAATCGAAAACCTTGCCGGTGCTGTAACCAATCCAATGCAAGAAGCGGAAGCATCAAAGATTTCCCTTTTTGCTATCGCAGATTACACATGGAATACCATTGATTTTGATGCACAAAAAAGCTGGGATGACAGCTTCAAGTATATTGAGCCAGACGCTGCGGAGGAATTGCATGAACTTGCTAAGCATATGTCTGATGCAGATCCCGATGGTTTAAAACTATCCGAAAGTGAAAATATAAAAGAACTTTTGGATTCAGTAACGGAAAAGCTAAATAACGACGAGTCATTAAAAGATATTTCTCCGGAGGCAATCGCTGAATTCCAAAAAATTGTTGACGCAGCGGATGGATTTCTTACTAAAACAAAGAATCAAAACCTGAAAGAAGAATTGGGGCCATTTGTTAAATCATTGCGTGATATGGTGCTTGCGGATATGGCATTCTTAAAGACAGCTGTTGCAATGGAAGAAGGAAATAAAGAAGAAGCACAGGAATCACTTTCCAAAGCATTATCCCTAAGGAAGCAAAGCTTGGATTATGACCGACCGTTAATTGACGGGACAATGAAAACAAATCCTGCCCAAAAGAGGTTGCAACCATTTACGGATAATCTAGAGGAAAAAGTAATACAAAACGCTGAATCGACTATCCAGTCAATGAATTCATTGGTGGATCTATATGCGGGTAGAGGTAATATAAAAAATCAAGATGATGCGCAGTTACTACAAACACATTTGACTTCCATAGATCACTATGTAAAGACGGATGCATTAGAAAAGGCAGTTAAACACATGAAGGACTTTAAACAATTGGTTAACCACTACCAAGAAAATGATGATATGGATAAAAAAGCTGCAAAAACATTGATACAACATGCCGATAACTTAATTAACAAATGGCAATAAATTCATAGCGGATTCCCTCTGGCAGCTTGTTGGAGGGAGTTCTTTTTTATTTCGGATAACAATCTAGAACAAATAATACGTTTACTGCAGGTCCTACCTCTTCTTTCTTTTTACAATCCTTCCAATCACCATCCAAATACCAAGCCCAATACTGGCTCCAGCGCTATCAATTAATACGTCCCTTACCTCCCCAGATCGTCCAGCAATAAATAACTGGTGAACCTCGTCTGAAATAGCATATAACACACAAATCAGTAAAGCTACGCTAGCAGCCCTCCGATATCCAGCTATATTACTGCTTCTTAACGCATTGAGCACTAGGATACCAAGCAGCAAATAAGCAAAGAAATGGGCGTTTTTTCTAACATAATGATGGAACGCCCCTACATTAAAGTCCTGATCCGGAGCAATGGTTTCGATTGTATGCATAATAACCTCTGATATTCCTGAACTGAGTTCACTAGAGGTTGTAGATGGCTGATGCGATAAATAGAAGATAGTTGCCATCCACATAACTGGTGCTACCCAAGATAGTAATTTATACATGCTTTTACGTTCTCCTTATCTTCACTTGAAAATACACATTCCATCATATCAAATGAATCCATTCCTTCATACCCGGAAATATGTAGTATTTTTTTGCATTTATTCTTTCAGTAACAAATGATAAAGGGGATAATTTTTTTGTGGAATATGGCAGTAGAAAAGGGGAGATTTAGTAAAAGTAAGGAGAATGTTACATTCACTAAAAATAGGATTTCTAGATTTACAAAAATGATGCCTCATAATTTTTATAAGGTTTTTTTCCATGCAAAAAAACACCAACCATTTTATGTGAGGTCGGTGTTTTTATTAAACTGATTTCTGTAATTCTTTACTTATTTCCAAAGCTTGTTTCTTCGCTTGTTTTACATTTATATCATAAACGGTAATTAGCTTATTTTCTAAAATGAAATTCCACTGTCTTGTCATATGATCTCACCTCCCTTAAATAATGGACCAAAAAGAACAAAGCCATCTTATTCGATAGAACAAGGTGGCTGGTTTTTCCTATTAAGCTGCAGCTATAGATTAAAACGAAATTGTTCCCTTGTCGATCCAGTACTTAAATATACCATATATTAAACAACAAGTCAAATCATAATTTTATACTAATGATGTTCACCAAGCATCTATAGAAATATCAAAGTTCTTGCTGGGATATTTTATCTCATAACGCTTGTTTTGATTTGAGCCGCTATTTGTCCTTCGGGTTGAAGATTTTGCACATGGTCATCTCCTCGAATAACATTTTTACTAAAAAAGCGAAGCAACCACAAGATTCTCCCTCAGGTTGTTTCGCTTTTTTCATTTTAACCTTATACATCAATAAACTCACTTCACCAATGCGTCTTCATTTAACACCAATTTTTCAATCGCATAAGCGACGCCATTTTCGTTATTTGACAACGTTTGAAAATCAGCGGCTTCTTTTACAGCGGGAATTGCGTTATCCATTGCCACGCCACAGCCAGCATATTCAATCATGCTCAAATCGTTTCCGCCATCCCCGATACAAATAATTTCTTCTCGCTTAATGGAAAGCTTTTCCGCAAGTTGCTTAACAACACTTCCCTTACTTACGAGTGGATGGAGAATTTCTAGGAAGTATGCCGCACTTTTAACCATCGTATATTTTTCCTTGAATGACTCGGGAATAGCATCAATGATTTTATTTAAACTTACTTCATCATCAATATACATCACTTTAGGCATTTGAATGTCCATTGGTGCTTCCTCAATCGGCTGATAATGAAGTGGTACTTGGTTAGTAAAGGATTCGTAAACTGTATATCTGCTGATTGCCTTGTTTGGCGTATATACATTATTTAAGTCAAAGTAATGCATTGGAGAATTAAGTTCTTGGCTTAATTCGTATAAACCTTCCAAGTCATTGTAAGTTAAGAAGTTTTGTAAAATCACTTCACCCGTATAAGTATTTTGAACAAATGCACCATTATACGTGATGACGAAATCTTCTTCTTCATTTAATCCTAGTTCTTCTACAAATGTTGTGACACCGCCAATTGGCCTTCCAGTAACAAGAACCACTTTGACACCTTTTTCTTGAACAGCTTGAATAGCAGCATTAACTTCTGGAGTGATTTCCCCATGCCCATTGATGAGCGTACCATCGATATCAATTGCGACTAATTTATACACATTCATTCCTCCTGGCTTGTATAATCCGTTTCCGAATAAATTATCTATGTTTATTAAAATAGAGTCCAAATAAAATAAAGGAAGAACTTCTCTTAAAATAAGAGAAGGACTTCCTTTATTCATTATAGGGTAATATCTATGATTTGGCGATTATTCCGATATTTTATTGGCTTCTTTATATTGTTTATCATTATTAATGCAATTATCAATTCTATCCCACATGTACTGTTCTCATCTTATTCAGTCGGAAAATCATCTCTATTCATCTTGTATAAAATTTCTCCTACAACATCTTCAAAGTCACTTGCATGGTTCGTTTGTTTTACGAGTTGCGCATTGTCTTCATCTTTTTTGTTTTCAAATATTACATAATGACTTGCTTCGTCAATTTCAACCCGATAATATCCGAGATTATTCTGAAACCCTGCAGCAGTTTGGTTAATCTCATATGTTTCCTCATTGCCATTTTCATCATTAATCGTCATTATCTTATCCTTTGAAAAATGGATTTCTACTTTTTCACCCGAATTCGAAAGCGCATACCAATCACCGGTATACTTATCTGACGGCTTACAGCTCACTAATAGTATAAGTCCAAATACAATGATCACCAATTTACTGAAGTTGTTTACCATATCTATGTAATTCCCCTCTTAACTACATTTTTAAGACTTTATGTATTTCAGCTGATCTACTTTACGAGTTCACGCTTAACTACAATGCTTTATAAAATACTTCAAACACTTCTTGATTGATTAAATAATCGCTATCTTTTGCCGAGTCTTTAGCAATCTCATAAACATTATCAAAGCCCGTATCAGCCCTTCTTGCATTCCCTGATCGACCTTTTTTCAGTAACATTCACCCCCTTCTTGCATCTGTCGTCGATAAATGATCAACAATCAATCCTCATTCTCTTTCCCTTTCTCAAATAAAGCTTCTGGAATCATTTCAAATCCTTCAATCACCGTGTTTTCTTCCACCTCAATCATAAGGCTGATTTTCCCGTTGAAATGCACTTGGCGTACATATCTTAAGTCTTGTGGACTCACTTTAATATCCGCTACTTTTGTCTTGATTTTGATTGACTTTGATGTATATTTCGGTACAATGCTACTTGCTTTTAACTCGTATTTTTCATCATCAATTACCGTCTTAAATGCATCTTCTACCTTTTCTTTATCGATATCTTGCACGCCACTGCTTGTCAATACTTTTTCTACATCATTGTAGTCAAACTTCGGTATTTCTTCTTCCTCATTTTCTTCTATGGTTCGTTGAATCTCATCGTATACATTAGAAAGTGTGGATGTATTGATTTGGTCTCCTGCTACTTTTTTCACTATTTCCTCAAAAACCACTTTATCATCTTCAGCAGTCATTGTTTCTTCGGCATTTAATACTTCTTCTATGAGGTGATAATCGAGTTCATACGCTTTCCCTGCGGAATAAAGCACATGATTGACATCTGCAGCATGATCCGTGAAACACGGAAATAAAAATCCGGACATCGGTGCTTTCAGATTGATAATTGGATCTACGACAACATGATATTTAAACTCCTTTTCCACATAATCAAACAGTAATTCCTTTTTAGGGTCTTGCGTTTTATTCATGCTGCACAGAATAAATGGATTGGAATAAACCGCATCTCGGGAACTTTCTTCTGCATTGCTACGTTTCATCGGCTTCCTATATTCTCCGCGAATAAAGGTGATAACAATGTCCATTTCATATTGCTTATCTTTAAGCATTTTTTCTACGAGGCGCAGCATCTGTCCATACCATTCTTCTGCATTGTTACTTAGCAGACCTTGGTGTAAAATCAGCTGACTGTTATCTTCTACATCACGCTGGAACTTTAATTCAAATATTTTCTCGTCCAATTGGCCTGTTAGTACTTTTTTAAAATTGGCCATAAATAGTTCTTTTTGCTCCTCTTCAAGTAATTCAAATGGGACACTTTGGTGATGATAGATCTCACTCGATTCCTTCATAATGTACACATTAAAGATGTCATGTATTTCTAATAGATCATTATTAATTTTAAATTGTTTACGAAAATTGGCTATGTCCTTTTTATTCAAGCTTGTTCCACCCCTAAGTCGGTTGTTGATATTTTTCCATGTATAGATTTTTTTACGATTCTACTATTTTATCATATATAAGCATTCCTTGCCCCGCCTGTACAGCAAACATCAGAAGGCCAACTAAAACCACACATGAGATATATCAACGGTTCTAACATATAAAACAAAGTTTGGGTTCTCTTTTCCATCTGTCTAGTCACGGCACACGTGATTCGCTATATAACAAACACTAGAAATTTGATATCATAAAGTGAAGCTTCATTAAAAGGGGATGGTAAATCTTGAACATATTACAGCACTTTATGGGCTTTTTTAACATTATTGTACCTTTATCTATTATTATTGGGATCATAAGCAAGGGATTCATCAAGGTATTTTATCAAACAGAGATGGATAGCATACTGTCTACCAAACAAAATAGAAAAAAGAATGAAATAGTTGGTGTATTAATAACCGCTTTATTATTTTCTGCCATAACAGGATACGGTTTAATAATGGACCTACCCTTTTTTCAACATACCATGTTCAAATTACCATTTGGAAAAACATTAATTTTAGCATCCATATACGGCATTTTATTCCTTATTGGAGGTTTCCTTTTTTATTTCCTTTTGATTACAGGGGCGTTCCCAGGCATACGGAAAATGTCTGTATTCAAAAAGCAAATTATGATGTTGCTTGCGAAGCTTACCTATTTTCTAATTTTTTTACCTGCTTTGTTGATCGCTTTTTCGATCAATTTAAATGTTGATGAATTTTCTATAGAACATATCTTACTGACATTAACTATTTTAACTGTACTTTATGCCCTTATACTTCTTTATTTGACCTATTTAGCCAATATACTATCGCACCAAAGGCTTGCATACAACGTACGTGCCGTTCCACAGTCAGAAGTGAATGATCAACTGAACAAGCTATATTTTGTATATACCTTGGATAAAGAAAGATTTATCCTGTCTGACAAACAGTATACGAATGCATATAACATGTTTACGCCTATCTACATCTACAATCATGCAGCAAATACATTAAACATCATCGACGAAATAAAAGGAAAGATGAATGATGAAAACACGCGACTAAAAACAAAATCGCGAAAACGTTTTTTAGCTAAATGAAGCGTAGATCGACTTCCCATTAGTTGGCTAGTCGATCTCTTACACACTGTACATTATGCATACGACACTTTAGCCATTTAAAATCAATTCAGGTTATTTTAACGCTCTTAGCCGCTCGCCTTTCAAATGTATAAATATATTGAAAACCAGCTTCCCTTGCTATAGAAAGTGCATCTTCCAACATAGATCCTACTGTTTCCGCACGATGAGAATCCGAACCAATCGTCAATATTTCCCCACCAAGTGATCTATACAGTTTTAAAACGTCCATTTTAGGAAAGGCTTCCTTCACTTTTACATTGGGTATGCCAGACGTATTGATCTCCAACCCAATTCCCCGTTCAATTGCCTTTTTCAAAATAAGCTCGATTATTCCCTGGAAATCTGCGAATTTGTAATTCCCAAGCGACTCCATTGCATAGCGTTTCATTAAGTCGAAATGTGCAATGACATCAATATCAGCATTTGATACCAGCTCATACACTGCTTCAAAATATCCTTGGTAAACAGCATGATTTTCTTTACCCGTCATATATTTTCTTAGTTTCTCTTCGTTGATATTATGAACAGAACCAAGAATGAAATCTAAATCCAAGTCTTTTAATGCCTGTTCATATTCCTTTATTAATAAGTAAGGTTCACAGAGTTCGATACCAGCTTTAATTACCAATTTCCCTTTATACGCTTCACGACACGCATTGATTTGTGAAAAGTATCGATCAAAATCCATATGTCCATAAGTAGGAACTTTTGGGTTAACCGAGAAATGCTCAGTAAAACAGATTTCATCTATTCCTTTACGTATGGCTTGTTCACAAACATCATACATGTTTGCCTTGGAATCAAACGAGTTATCTGTATGATGATGATATTCGGTAAGATACATGTTTTACATCTCCTTGTATATTAGACTTGTTTTAAATCTCTTATTCATAATGCTTCAAGATTAGCTGCGGGTTGTATTAACGCTGTTTATTAACGGAAAAGATTTTAATCAAGAATTTAAATACGAATAGAAAGATAAAATAAAAAAATGCAATATTAAATAGGAAACCTAAACCCATAAAGCTAAACCCTGCGTTACCGTAGAGACCTAACCATTCGGCCGGAAATCCGAAAAAATGGGATCCACCCTCCGTTCTAACACCAAAGTCAGGAATGAAAGAGAAACATAGAACTGCTATCACACTTAAAATTAGAATAGATATCTTTGTTATTCTGTTCATATTAACACCCTCTTCTAACTGTTCTTCCCTGAATATCTGTACCTTCACTTAATTATTTTGAATCTATAATATACTTCCCTTTGTTTTTATCTGTAATTTGCTCACCTTCATCATTATATCCTGTTACATCTACATTTGAGTTAGATTCAACATAAATTTCATAAAAATTTTCCGGTTCATCTTTAAAAGTAACCTTTGAATAAAACTCCCCTATTTTCCAATCATATAATAGTTTCTTTTCCTTTATATTAGTTTTAGAATTTTGTTCAACCAAATAATCATCAACTTTTTTAGACACATCTTTTTTTCCATTATAAAAATAAAGAAAAACGATTGAACAAGCTACGAGTACGGTTAAAAGCAAAATAATGAAGACCTTCAATAGTATCTTTCTTGACATATATCGGACTCCTTTTTGTTTAATTCAGAGAAAAGATCCTTTTTCCAGATCAATTGAATAGTTATCAATCCGATAATTAGAAAAGCCTCTTGGTAATCTAATACAATAGACATTGCATATAAATATTTTAAAATACGATCTAGAGGTCACTACTTTCATTTTCTGAATAATCTTATGTTGGTATTTAAACTATCCCCTTAACGATACATGCTTTTTAAACTGGGATACAATTTTAAAAAACGTTCAAAGATCTCGTTATATGTTCTGTGATTATCATAGTTAGGCTGATATACACTTGAAGTTGTTGATCTAATAAAGCGTTCGGCAAAATCCTTGTAATCTATCACCCAACCTAATTTAACGAATGCGGATGCTGAAGCTCCTATCGCAGGCATGAATTCACTTTCAGCAGGAACCCTTATCGTTCTTCCTATACAATCCGCTAAAATCTGGCACCATGTAGCACTTTTCGTTCCCCCGCCAATAAGGGTAATGGTTCCCGAAGCATCAGTGACAAATAGTTCGATTAACTGTTTTAAAGAAAAACAAATTCCCTCGATGACTGCTCTCACAAAATCACTTTTCTCTGTTTTGGGCCCAATACCCCAGAATGCACCTTTTGCCTCGGGATCATTTACAGGGCATCTCTCCCCATTTATATAAGGTAGAAATAGGATCCCATTACTACCTATGGAAGACTTACTTAATAGCGTTTCAAAATCATCAAATGCTTTTTCACCTGCAAATGTATCTACTGCCCAACGATGTACGTTTCCAACATTTAGAAGTGGAGATATGGAAATAATAGTCTCCCCTGGTAAATGCGCTAAATTAAAAACACCATCAAATGAATGATCCGTTTTGACTTCTTCTTGAATCATCGCTGCCCAGCCAGTTGTTCCAATATATAAATAGCTGTCCCCTTGGTTAACTGTCCCAGCTGCCATGGTGGAAGCACCAGCATCCCCAGCTCCACATAAAATAGGCGTATCCTTGGCAAAACCTGTTTCAGCAGAGGCACATGCAGATAGATAGCCAGCGATTGCTTCTGCATTTAGGAGTTTGGGTAGCTTCTTAGTATCAATTCCCAATGCTTCTACAGCGTCCATTTCCCACTGACGTTTTTTCAAGTTCATGATACCTGTTGTAGCCCCAGTGGTAGGATCGGTCACGAAGGCATGCGTCATTTTATAAATAATAAAGTCTTTCGCATTAAATACAAAACACGCTGTATCCTTATATAAATTAGGTTTGTTTTTTTCTAACCATAATAATTTTGCAATAGGGGTTGAAGCCCTAATGTCATTTCCTGTCTTCTCCCCAATCGCAGGAATCTTGCAATTAATGAAAGCTGCTTCTTCATGTGCACGTGTGTCAGAATATAAGATCGCCTTGTTTAATGGAGTCCCTTCATCTTTTGGTATGAAAATAACGTCTTCCATTTGACCGGAAAAGGTAATCATCACGACTTGTTTGGGATCAAAGCCCATTTCCTTCCACCACGTGTTTGAGATTTCTTTAACCCCATTCCACCAGTCCAATGGATCTTGCTCTACTTCATCGTTAGGACCGTTGTATGTTTCCAGCAAAACAGAACAAGCCCCCATCGTATTCGCTTCTTGATCAATCAATACGCCTTTAATCGACGTTGTACCAATATCAAAAACTGCAATATAATCCAATTTTATTCCCCCCTTACTCTTATTTGCAGCATAAAAGTGCAGCATTATGAAAGTTAAATTTACATAACACTGCACTTCCCTTCATCTACTAATCACCCGAAAGAACCTGTAACAATAGCGATTAAACCATTTTTGTTCCTCT
Source organism: Virgibacillus halotolerans (assembly GCF_016908515.1). GTDB lineage: Bacteria > Bacillota > Bacilli > Bacillales > Amphibacillaceae > Virgibacillus_M > Virgibacillus_M halotolerans. Next base: position 221,084 of record NZ_JAFBEA010000002.1, on the reverse strand, counting down.
TCCATACATTTCCTCTTATAGGCAATCTTACTATTCAAAAAGTGATAAATCAAAGTATCTGTAAGTTATAATCGTTTTGGCCAATTCTTCCACAACGGAAATACTATCATTCATATACAGAGGCTTAAAACACCTATTTTTGTGAAGTGAATATGGAAGTGTTAAAATAAAGATTATATATAAATTTAATTGATGGAATGTTTGCAACCAATAGATGCAGCATAAAACGGAGGTAATGAGATGAAGAAAAATAAATTAGTTATTGTCGGGACTGGTCATGTTGGTTCATATGTACTTGCAGATGCAATGAAAATAAACCTCTTTTCCGATATTGTCTTAATCGATAAAGATGAAAAAGTCGCAACTGGTGAAGCTTTAGACCAAGCACATGCTACCGCCCTAACCTATATGTCCAACACAGCTGTACGTGCAGGCGATTACGCAGAATGTGCTGATGCAGATGTCATTATTTGTGCTGCTGGTCCAAGTATCGTGACATCAGATAATGATAAAACACCGGATCGGGCGTTACTAGCTGAAGAAAATGCTATAATCGTTCGGGAAGTCATGGCCGGTATTACCAAATACACAATGGATGCCATTGTTATTCTCATTACAAACCCACTGGATGCAATGGTTTATATTGCCGAAAATGAGTTTGATTATCCTCAGGGTCGCATTTTTGGAACTGGAACGATGTTAGATTCTGCTCGTTTTCGCCAAATAATTGCTTCCAATTATAATATCGATCCTAAGAGTGTAACTGGATATATGATGGGTGAACATGGGTACACCGCTTTTCCTGTCTTTAGCCGGTTAAATGTACAAGGATTTGGAGAAAGTGAATTAGACAACGTTTTAGTAGGTAAAGAACCATTAAACAGAGAGAGAATGGGCCAACAAGTTGTCCAAGCAGCCTATGATGTCTTGAATGGGAAAGGCTGGACCAACGCTGGCGTAGCACAAGCCGCTGTAACCTTAGCAAAAGCCATTATGCTTGATGAACGCAGTGTATACCCAGTCTGTACAACATTAAGAGGGCAGTACGGATATGATAAGGATGTTGCTTTTAGTATGCCGTGCATCATCGGTCGGAATGGCGTCGAACAGCAATTAGAAATTGAGTTAGATCCGCAAGAAACCGAGTTAATGCACAAATCGGCTAAATATATTCAGAAAACAATGGAAGTAGCTCAAACGGGTAAACATTTTAAGTAGGAATAAGAGTCTGAAGGTTTCACGAAAATTTTACTTTGTGTACTGAATCAAGAGAGAAAACTTATCGCCAAGATCGTATAAAAGAATCTATTGCAGGAGTCCTTCTGGTACTAAATTCGAGGTCTGCACGATGACACCCTCTATCGTATCAGGAGGGCTCCTTTTTTGGATAATTCATTCTACGCCATTTTGCCTCAAATGACGAAAGCACCCTACTTACTTTGAAGCATAAGATCGCTTTTCCCCACGATCATGCAAGTTATTCTATCACCCTGGTCTCGTTCAGATTACACTTTTTCTCGTTTCTACGCTTTTTTTTAGTCTTATACTTCCTAAGCCGATACTCGGTATACACACTATTAGCTTCCAACAGCATCTTAATCGGCGATAAGGTTAGAACTTATAGAAATTACTATTGGGCTGTATATCCGCCATCTATAACAACTGCTTGACCAGTAACCCCTTTAGTCTTATCACTCGCTAAAAACAATGCATAATCAGAGATTTCTTGGATCGATAATAACCTTTTTTGCGGAACTAATGGGAATAGGACTTCTTCAAGAACCTTATCTACGGAAATATTTCTATTTCTGGCTAAATCTTCAAATTGATTTCGAACAAGTGGTGTATCGACATAGCCGGGACAAATAGCATTTACGGTAATACCATGATCCGCTCCCTCCAAAGCAGCCACTTTGGTTAATCCAATAACACCATGTTTAGCACTATTATAGGCTGCTTTTCCTGCAAATCCAATGAGGCCATTAATCGATGACATATTTAAGATACGACCTGTCCCTTGCCTTTTCATAATTGGAAACGCATGTTTTATTGCTATAAACGGTGCCACAAGCATCACTTTAGTGATAAGCTCAAATTTTTCTGTAGGAAAATCCTCCATGGACGAGACGTATTGTAATCCAGCATTATTGAAAAGAATATCAAGTCTTCCATATGTTTCAACCGTATAATCAATTGCTTTCCGCACTTCCTCTTCTTTCGTTACATCACACCCGATACCAATACAATCATACCCGGCTTGCCTTAAATTATTGGTAACTTCTTTTACCTTAGCTTGGTCAATATCCGAAAAAACTACTTTGGCACCATTTTTTACAAACTCCGCACCTATTCCATAACCAATACCGCTTGCTGCACCAGTAATAAACACAACTTTATTTTCTACCATTGTTATAAGCCTCCCGTTATGTAATTCCTATATCTAAATATACTTCTTTTTTCAATTTATAAAAGTGCTTATCATTTAAAAATACCATAAAAGGAATCAGAATATAAACTTCTGATTCCCTTTGACTTCATTTCTAATTAACAGCTTACACCCAACGGGAAGTAAGAACCTTTTGACGCGTATAGAAATTTAAACCATCTTTTCCGTTCGCATGGAGATCTCCATAGAAGGAATTTTTCCACCCTGAGAACGGGAAAAATGCCATGGGCGCTGGTACACCAATATTGACACCAAGCATACCCGCATCGATTGTTTCACGAAACTGACGTACACTTCCACCATCTTTTGTAAAAATACATGCACCGTTTGCAAAGGCTGATTTGTTTGTTAGCTCAACCGCATCATCTAGGTCTTTTACGCGGCTAATCGATAATACAGGTGCAAAGATTTCATCCTGCCAAATTTTCATTTCGCTTGTTACATTATCAAAAATCGTTGGTCCGACAAAATAACCACCATTTTGTTCTATATCATCTTTACGTCCATCACGAACAAGTTTCGCACCTTCGTTTTCACCTGTTTCAATATAATGGAGCGCACGGTCTTTTTGAGTCTCACGGATAACCGGCCCTAAAAATACGCCTTCATCCAAACCATTACCAATTTGTATCTCATTTGCTTTTTGCACGAGCATTTCAGTGAATACGTCAGCAATTGAATCTTCAATCGCAACAACGGAACAAGCCATACAACGCTCGCCAGCTGAACCGAACGCAGCGTTAATAATTTGAGTCACAGCGTTTTCCAAATTTGCATCATTCAATACGATCGAATGGTTTTTCGCTCCTGCAAGTGCTTGTACGCGCTTCAGATTATCTGTACCGCGTTTGTACACGTGCTCAGCAACTGGTTGAGAACCTACAAAAGAAATAGCAGCAACATCTTTATGGTCCAGTAGACCATTGACAACATCATGTGCACCATGAACGATGTTGAACACACCTTTAGGCAATCCAGCTTCTTCTAGCAATTCTGCTAGGCGGTTTGCAAGTATTGGTGTCCGCTCTGATGGTTTAAGAACGAATGTATTTCCTGTTACAATTGCCATCGGGAACATCCATGCCGGAACCATCATCGGGAAGTTAAATGGTGTTATACCACCGACCACTCCGATCGGATAACGATATACACCAGATTCAAGGCCTGAAGCGATGGATGGTAGTTGTTCACCCATCATTAAAGAAGGTGCTCCTGCTGCAAATTCCACATTTTCGATACCGCGAAGCACTTCACCTTGTGCTTCTTTAAGGTTTTTCCCGTTTTCAATTGTTAATAATTCCGCTAGCTCATCCCAATGCTCAACAAGTAATTGCTGATACTTGAACATAATACGCGCACGTTTCGGCACAGGCTCTTCCTTCCATGTTTTAAATGCTTCATTCGCTACTTCTACTGCGTGATCCACATCTTCATCATTTGAGATTGGAACATGCGCAATGACTTCCCCTGTAGCGGGATTGTACACGGCTTCTGTTTTATCCGATCTTGCTTCAATCCATTTGCCACCAATATAGTTTTGAAGTGTTTTTACTTTTGTTTGACTCATAATTAAAACCTCCTATGATTAATTAATACAAGATGACTTGCTAAACCTCTCCACTCTATTCAATTAAAAAATTGAATATAAGAGAACCGCTAAGAACAATACAACTGTTGGAACAACAACACTTAGCTTAAATATAGAACCATAAGCTCTCTTATGTGTTTCTCCAGAAATCGCTCGAATCGTCGTGACAACATATCCGTTATGTGGAAGGGAATCGATACCACCTGATGCTAACGCAGAAACACGATGCATATCGCCAGTTTCTAGTCCTTGTCCCAAATAAATAGGCGCTAAGATAGGTAAAGCAATTCCTAATCCACCAGAAGCAGATCCTGTTATACCACAAACAACTGTTACGCCGATTGCCAGTCCGAGTAGAGGAGGGCCAGGGATGTTTACTACTGCATTTACAACGCTATCAAAAGCTGATATTTGCGCAGCAACGCTCCCAAAGCCAACGACAGCACACGTATTTGCAAGTGCCACTAATGAATTCTGTGTACCGGTTGCAAGCGCCTCCCAAAAATCTTTAAGATATTTATTCATCAATACACATGCAAAGAAAATCCCGGTTGTCAGTGCGATCAACAAGGAAGCAGTAGGATTGATAAAGATGGAAAAGATATTTAACAAAACAATTACTATGACAAGTGGTAAGATTGACAAGATTATATTCGGTAAATCTTTTGCTGTTCCCGAATGTTGACCTTCTTGATCTTCAGCAGCTAAACCTGAAGCTAATTCATCTGCTGTTTCCGGTGAAGTCGTTGGCGGTGAGAACGTTTCCCCTTTTTCAACCGCTTTTCTCACTATCCTACCAAGCCACAATCCCCCAGCAACCATAATAAGTAGTGCGCTAAAAACACCAATAAAGCCTCCTGCTGCAGGTGTGGTACCAAAGAATTCAGTCGGTATAATATTTTGGATTTCAGGAGAACCCGGAGCCGTCATTGTAAAAGAAATGGAACCAAATACCAATGCAGCGGGGATAAATCGATGAGGCAAATTTGCCGCTCGAAACAGTGACCGCGCTATTGGATATACTGCGAAACCAACAACGAATAAGCTTACCCCGCCATAGGTCATTATTGCTGCTGCAGCAACGACTGCAAATACTGCGCGCTTTGTCCCTAAAGTCAGCTTAATCCAGTTTGCAATACTCTCAGCTGATTTGGTTTCATCCATGATTTTTCCAAAAATAGCACCAAATAAAAAGACTAGAAACCAGGATGCAAAATAATCTGTAAAGCCTGTCATGTAATCATCCATCAGCGCGGTCCCCAAGTTCAATCCACTCGTTATAGCAATAACAACAGAAGATATAATCGCACTAATAATAATGTTAATACCTTTCATTGTTAAATATATGAGGATTACCAGTGAAGCAATTAATCCAATCATACCTAATATATTCATGAACTTCCTCCCCTCAGTAATCCCTTACCTCACTTTGCTTTTCAAGGAAAAGTCATACGTATAACAAGTTTGATAAAGCCTTTCAATTTCACTTTGTGTTGGAACTCTTGGACTGTTTGCAGGACTACCACTTGCCAAGGCATCATTAGCCATTTTTCCCCTGGCCGTTATGAATTTTTGTTCATCAATCCCCCATGATTGTAGGTTCGGAATATTCAAATCAGCACAGAGCTGTTTCACAGCCTGAACAGCAGTACTAGCTGCCTTATCGTCTGAATAGCTTTTTGCCTCAGGATAAAATATCCTGCCTAAATCAGCTAAGCGCTCTATAGTTGAATCCATACTAAACTCTAAAACCGCAGGCAACAACATTGCATTGGAATATCCATGCGGAACATGAAACAAGGCGCCAATAGGCCTAGACATCCCATGTACTAAACACACAGAAGAATTTGAAAAAGCAATGCCAGCCTGTAAAGAGCCCAATGACATTGCTTCCCTTGCATCAAGGTTGTCGCCCTCCCTATAAGCTGTCGAGATATTTTCAGTGATCAATTTCATCGCAGAAAGTCCCATTGTATCTGTCATTGGATGTGATCTTTTGGAAATATAGCTCTCAATTGCGTGACTAAGTGCATCAACACCAGTGGCAGCTGTTACGTGTTTGGGCGATGACAAAGAAAGCATTGGATCAACGATGGCAACAACTGGCATAAATGCTGGCTGTTTTATCATCATTTTGACTTCGTTTGACGTATTGGTAATAATTGTTGCATCTGTTGCCTCCGATCCTGTTCCCGCCGTTGTTGGAATGGCAATATGCGGAACTGGCTCTTTGTTGGCTATCTTTTTTCCACCCATATAGTCCCCAATATAACCTCCGTTTGAAGCTAAAACAGCTACAGCTTTTGCTGTATCTATACAACTACCCCCACCTATTGATATAACCATATTACATTGTTCTTTTTTGAATTTTTCTAATGCCTCTGCCACATAGATGTCTGTCGGTTCAGACTCAACACCTAAATAAACCGAACTATCAATATTTTCTTCAGACAAATAGCCTTGGACAGCGTTTACATTTCCGAGTTCATCCATCATCTCATCGCTAATAATGAGGGCTCTTCCCCCCAGTTCAGCTCCTACCTTTCCAACTTCTTTAAATGCGTACCGACCATAATTGATCATTTTTGGCATGTGCATAACCGCATAATTCTTCATTTTATTCACCCCTTTTTTATTGTCACTACTTAATATTGCAAGAAGCATGCCAATATAAAAAGAGCTGCTAAGGTGGTTGTTTAACTTATAAACTGCATTTAACAACACTACACCTGTAGTTATTTAGCTACAGTTTAATACAAGTTATGTTTTTTCAACTTTTGATATAATGTCGTGCGGTGAATACCCAACTCTCGAGCTGCCTTCGATTTATTTCCTTCTGTTTTTTTTAATATTGCTTGAATTATTTCCTTTTCCCTCTCATCATTAAAGCTTTTCCGTCGATTGTTTAGTGTCACCTCTTCTACCCAAGTATTTCCACTGTTTATGTTTGTACCTGTCATAGCATCAGGTAAGTCCTGCGTATCAATGATTTCTCCATCCACTAACACAACGATTTTTTCAATTGTATTAACAAGTTCCCTAACATTTCCATACCAAGGATAATTTTTAAACACAGCCATCGCTTCCAGCGTAATTGACTTGACTGGCTGTCGATATTCGGTACAAATCGTATATAAGTAATGGGAAACGAGTGAAGCTATGTCTTCTTTTCGCTCACGAAGAGGCTTTATCGGTAATTCAATCACATTTATTCGATAAAAAAGATCTTCACGAAAATATCCGGACTTCACCATCTCTTTTAGATTACGATTAGTAGCTGCAATAATTCTGGTATTAATATCGTATTTCTGAGTACCCCCGACCCGTTCAAATTCCTTTTCTTGTAAAACGCGTAATAATTTCGTCTGCATTGTTAGCGGCATTTCTCCAATTTCGTCAAGAAAGAGTGTACCATTTTGAGCCAATTCGAATTTCCCTCGTTTACCACCCTTCCTCGCACCTGTAAAAGCACCTTCTTCATAACCAAATAACTCTGATTCAAATAAATGCTCAGGAATCGCTCCACAGTTTATACTGACAAAAGAACCAGATGATAGGTCACTATGATGATGAATCCCCTGGGCATATATTTCTTTTCCCGTACCGCTTTCTCCAGTAATTAAGATGGTCGCTTTGGTTTTGGCAATTTTTCGCGCCAAGCGCTTTGTCGCAGAAGTGCTTTCACTGACACCAATAATTTGGTCTAATGTGTTTCTTTTGCCTTGTCCTTTGCTTACAGGTAGCGGCTGTTGTTCAGGTTTATTTTCAAGTGTATTTTCCAAAAAGCGTTCATAGATACGATATAATTCTGTAATCCCTTCAAAGATGAGCATACCAATTGCCCCAACCACTTTATCTTCTTTCCAAATTGGAATACGGTGTACAATCATCGCCTGTCCTTGTATATATTGTACAGCTCCTCGCTCTGGTAGCCCCGTTTTAACTGTGTTATTTAAATTTGTATTATCGATGACTTCCTGCACATACTTTCCGATAGCATCTTTTTTATCTATACCTGTAAAGCGGCTGTATGCTTCATTAAACTCTCTAATAATCCCATCTTCATCTACAACAGCAATTCCTTCATAAGCACTTTCTAAAATGACATTAAGCACTTCTGCAGTATGTTCTGTATGAATAAGCTCTTTAATATACCATGAAATCCCTTTCAAAATTTCGCCCTTGGACATAATACCAACTAACCTTCGATCGTTATCCGTTACAAATAAGTACTTACTTTTTAATTGATAAATATCTAGTATGGAATCATTAGCATGAACAACGAAAGGAGTCTCTTTTTGTTCGCAGCATGAAACAGATTTGTCTTTATTTCCATGTAAAATGCTTTTTAATACATTTTTAGATGAAACCACACCCACTGGTTTCACTTCTTCATCAACAATCGGAAGGAAATCTATATCCAATTTTTCTAACAAATGCGCTGCTTCCGCTATTGTTTTATCAGTTGTAATAGAAACAGGCTTAGGGACCATCCAGTTTTCTACTTGAAGCATATTTTCCTTGGCAAAAGGTTTATCTAAACTTAAGATTAAATCCTTCATCATCGGACATCACCCCTGTATTATTATAGAAGCTTGATAAATATATTTGAGACTGATTCAATACTCACTCTACTTTCGGATATAAAAGCGCCCTTTTCTTTGTGATTATCTATTATATCATGTTTTTAAAAATTCAATTTCATTTGGTGTGGGTGTATTTACCTTATTTCATCTTTAACTCCTTTTTCGCCATAATCCGCATATCGTTACTCACAGTTTTTAAAAACCATGAAAAACATTATTATCCTGATGATCGAAAACAAGGTCATCGTAATAGGTAATCCCAACCATTTTTAGAATGAAACATAAATAAGCGTCTTTTATAAAAAGACGCTTCGACACTGCATATTTTATTGGACATCAACGAAACAAATCGGTTATAAACTCTGAACCAAATCCGCCAGCAACATACAACTTGTCTACTATCGTCAAATCAGAAGGAACTACTATTACTGTTGTAATACCTTCCAGCCCTTGATTCCATTTACTATTATTTAAAGCTTTCATACGTGTTACATCGGTAGGAAATAACCATCTACATCAAATTTCATTTCATGCAAATCCTCTAATACTTCAATGTTATCTTTAGCTTTTAACTCATTGAAAATGACTTCAGATACAAATAGCTCCCCGACATGAAGCGTGTTTGGGATCCGTACAATTCTTGCCTCAATAGATGCAACACCCCAATTAGCACGTAGGGCCGCTTCTAATGCTTCTTGATCGTTGTCAAGAACAATTGGAATCTTAGCTCTATCTAAAAACGTACTCGTTACAACGTTTTCATTCATTGTTTTTAAATCAATTTTTTCAAATAAACGCTTCGTTGTTAAATCGGCTAATCCAATTCCTAATGCATTACCGTGGCTAGCCTCACTTAAGTTTGAAGCAATTACATATTTCACACGAGGTTTTTTCGGTTCTTCTACTCCTAATACACGGATCCGACCAATGATATTCGTATCCATACCTGTCCCACTGTAGTTTTTACCAATTTCATCCACTACTAAAATATCCATTTCATCAACTGGAAGACTTGGCATCAAAACAAATGCTTGTTTCAATAATTCTCTTTCGCGTTCTTCAATTTGATCTGGATTGATTGCTTCAATGATTGTTGTTTCTTCATGAGCGTTTTCAACAATTGCTATACCAAACAATGTGTTTGAATTGCGAATGGCTACCTTACCAACTTCAGGCATCATATCACGAATTCCCTTAATACCATGCGTGTGTAAAGCTAATGCTTGTTTATGTTTTCCCATTCCAATGGAAGCCATTTTTAAGACGCCACTTTCAATATCTTTTTTAAAATCGGTATGTGGCTTAACACGGCCCATAACAATGATTCCATCAGCATTATAAGCGTGTTGATCAATATAAACCGGGATACCTGCTGACGTTTTACCAATTTCAACTACATCCATGGAAGAACGGATCTCACACCCTGTAGATTCTTCTGTTACACCTAGTCCATTGAGTACCTCGATTTGCCCTTCAGCAGTAGCACCGCCATGACTTCCCATTGCAGGAATAATAAACGGTATTGCGCCCCTTTTTTTAATTTCATTAGCTACACTTTTGACGATTAAAGGAATATTTGCAATCCCCCTGCTTCCAACAGTGATCGCAATTTCCATGCCAGGCTTTATTTTTTCATCAGCTTTTTCATGAGTAAATTGTTCTGAAATTGTTTCAGCAATATCCTTAATACTTTCTACTTGAAATTTTTGTTTTATTTTAGCGAATTTTGGTAAAGACATTCAATTGCACTCCTTTCATACTAAAAACATTCAATTCCGTTTATCCTTATTTAAGAAACATCCCTTTAAAATGATAACAATATACGGATGTAGTGAGTTCAAAGTAAATTCAAGATAACATCGTTCTTCAACAGAATTTTAATAATAAGGAAAGCAAGAGATCTACGGTACAATCTCTTGCTAAATAATTATGATTCATTCTCAGGAGCTAATTCAATCGCCATGCGAAGAGCTTCTTTTAGCGACAGTTCATCAGCAATATTTTTCCCAGCGATATCAAAAGCCGTCCCATGGTCAACGCTTGTACGGATCGTTGGAAGACCGACTGTAATATTTACTCCAGCCTCTAGACCTAACACTTTAATTGGCCCATGACCTTGATCATGATATTGTGCAACAACAATGTCAAAGTCACCGCGTTTTGCTCTAAAGAATAATGTATCCGCCGGAAGTGGTCCCTGTACATTAATACCTTCTTCCTGCGCCTTTTCTATAGCTGGAATAATTTTTTCTTCCTCTTCACCATTTCCAAAAAGTCCATTTTCCCCAGCATGGGGGTTAATCCCGCAAACTGCGATTCGAGGTGATTTAATTCCTGCTTTTTGTAATGTTTCATGCGCAAGTTTAATAACTGTATATTGACGATCAACATTGATTTTATTAATTGCATCCATAAGTCCAACATGGGTTGTCACATGAATCACTCGGAGTCCAGGAGCAGATAGCATCATTGCGAAATCTTTTGTATTTGTTAATTCCGCTAATATTTCAGTGTGTCCAGGGTAAATGTGACCTGCTTTATGAAGCGCCTCTTTATTTAAAGGTGCTGTACAAATCCCTTGAATTTTACCTTCATTCGCATAAGCAATCGCCTTTTCCAAATAACGAAATGCAGCATTTCCAGCTTCAGGAGAAACTTGTCCCCATGGTAAATCTTCAGAAACTAGATCTAAATCAATAATATCTATTGTGCCATATTGGTGCTTTGCATCTTCAGGTTTTGAAATGCTATTTAATTGAAGTTCAATATTTGTTACACCTAAAGCTCTTTTTATAATTTTAGCATCACCAACCACAAATGGACGGCAAGTTTCATAGATGTCTTTATCATTTAAAGATTTGACGATAATTTCAGGTCCAACTCCTGAGGGATCGCCCATAGTAATTGCAATACTTGGTTTATTCGTAACCATAATTATTCCTCCTATTATCTTATCCTATTTCGTATAAAATGCTTTCCATTTACATTTATATGATTTAAAAATCGTCACTCATTGTTTATATCATGTGCACTAACTTTAGTAATTGTTTGAAGGGCTTTCGAAAGTGCTTGCTCTGTACCAAATGCGCCCGCTTTTGTAACAATTGGAATACCATCAAAAAATCCACCGAATAACCTACCATAAGGAATACCAGCTTCTACTTCACCAATGACACGAATGCCTTCACCATTTAATTCTTTACATGTGGCTCCAGCAATATCTCCACCTGTTAAAACAGCACCACAAATGTCCTTGCTTTCAATTAACCGGCCTGCAATTACACCCATAGATTTAGCAATTGTATGACCTACTTCGAAGTTCGATAAATCAAGTTTAAGTTTAAGTTCCTTCACTCTATTCATTGCCTCTTGCTCACGATTTGTCGTTATTACTAAATCGCCTTTTTCCAGTAATGCTTGACCCGCTTTAACAATACGATCAATCTCAAGTTCTCTCTTATCTTCATAAAAGAATGCTTCAGGAGAGATAACAATTTCCTCTACATTGTTCCCTTTTTTCAAATCTTGAATCTGTCGATGCGTAATCGTATTCACACTACCTGCTACTACTAGTACCGGTGGTCGCTCATCCTCTAGTCTTTCAAGTAATACTTCTTCACGATGAGCAGTGTTTGAAAGATGATAAGCAATCCCAGCTGAACCAACCCACAGGAAATTATCTTGTAAAATTTCAGTAGCTTCGACAATCGTCTTTAGTTCTTCATCAGTAGTTGCATCAATGATAATAATTTTTGATGTTTCACCTGAGGACAACTCAATCATTTTTTCTGATAAATGACTTTTCCCTTTTCGCACATCAGAAATTGAAATTAATGCTACTTCCCGCATACTTTGCTCTTGCAACAATTTCGGAAGATAGCTTTCTTTTACTGGACAGGAGGGATCATTTGCAATTTCTGTTTCTGTTAATAGCACACGATTAACATAGTGTTTTCCATTTACTGTCGTTCGATTGCCTTTTGGAAAAGCCGGTACCACAAATGAAGTTTTATATTTAAATACATCCATTACTGCATCAATTTCTACACCAATATTTCCTCTCATGGTCGAATCTATTTTCTTAAATACTTTTGTAACATCTAATTTGTTCAATTCTGTTGATAGATTAAAAACAATATCATAGGCCTTTCGAGGATTTAGTGCACGACTATCTGAATTTAAAACAGTGGCATCTTCGCTTAAATGAGTTGGTTGTAATTGTGTATCAGAAAAGAGCACGGTCGTGCTTAAACCTTTTTTTGCAAATTGAACACCAGTATCATTTGCACCGGTTAAATCATCTGCTATAACTGCTAGTTTCATCTATTTCTGCCCCCCCTTTCTTCTACAATTTCGGCTTACACGTTTTGCTTATTTGATTCCGACTTATCTTGCCTATTTAATATTGCATTGTATTTTTTGATTTGTTTCTCATTTTAGGTTCTGCAATATACCTATTGTTTTTTTCCTTTGATCTCTATACATTCTTATTATTTCCAAACGCTTATAACGCTTTCAACAATAATAATAAACTAAAACGTTGCATTTAGCAATGTTTTTAAAGTTTAATTATATAATTTAATTAATTGTCTTATTTTGCATCAATAACATCTTGTTTTTTCACATGAAAAAGCAAGCTATTATTTTAGCTTGCGCCACAATGTGGATCGATTTATACCTAAGCGTTTAGCTGCTTTTGATTGATTCATTCCTTCATCTTCAAGAACTTTAGATAGCACTTGTTTTTCAATTTCATCTAATGTACCACTTATATCAATATGTGATAACGCATCATTCCTCTTTTCTTGCTGCTCTAATCTTTTAAAAACAATTTCAACTTCTTCCTTTTCGATATAATAAGATTTTGATTCTAAAAATAATTGTTCGATTACTTGTTTAAGTTGCCCTACATTTCCTGGCCAATCATAGCTGATAATCCTCTCCAAAGCATCCAGCCTAATCCCAACTACTTCATTTCCATATTTCGGATGCAATTCAGAAATAAATACATGGGCTAAATCCTCAATATCTGTTCTGCGTTCCCGAAGTGGTGGTATATGAATTTTCAACTGCGACAATATGTGAAATAACCCGCGATGAAATGTGTCATTTTTAACTTTTTCTTCAATATCATCCTCAGATGATACTAGCCATTGTGGCTTTTTATCATTTCCATTCTTGAGTATATGAAATAACTCCTTTTGCATATAGGAATTCAATTTATCGATATTTTTAAGGAAAATAACACCACTGGCGTATTTTTGAAAAAAGTCTTCATTAATTAAATCTTTCAGTTGTTCTGCACTTATTAAATCACAATGCAATGTAATCAATGGTTCATTCATTGTTTTTCTTTTTAAATAAATGGCGTGGGCAACCAATGCTTTTCCATTTCCCTCTTCCCCTGAAATCCAGACAGGTTCTTCACTTTTACTGTATTGATTTACTTGATTCAACACCTTCTGAATTTGATCACTTTTTCCTGAAATAGGTATACGGGAAGCGGATGTATACAATTCTATTGCGTTCAGGTTAATATTCTCACTTTGTACAATCGATCGGTTAGGATCTGTTTTTTCAAAAAACAATACAATAGCTCCTTCAGTAGGACATGTCATTACTTTCCATAATGAATGATTAATGTAAAGCGTTTTTGCTTGCTTTTCATGTGTTAAAGAAGTTTCTTGTATTAACTTTTTTACATCTGTCGTATTACCTGATTCCATCCAATAAAATTCCTTATTGAAACGTTCATTTCCATAAACCAATTTCTCTTCTTTATTGAAAACCCCTATTGCCTGTTCATTACAATCGAGAATAGATTGAAATAAAGAAATTCCTTTTTGTAGTCCCGAAAATAAGCGATATGATCTTCTTGCTTCTTCTAACGCATCAATAATAGCTTCCTTTCCGGATGTAATCAGAACCCCTGTCAGACCTAATTTTTTAGCTGCTTGAACCGTAATCACATCTCCGATTACCACTTCATAGCCATTTTCTTTTAAATACGTCAATTTCTCTTTAACTTCAATATCCTTTGTAATTGTTAATGTTTTAATGTCTAAATCAAGCAGCTTACATATGGTAGAAGCACCTTGTGTAATATTCGAGAACCCAACGATAGCGGCTTTACCTGAAAATCCTTTTACAAGTGTTAAAATACGTAACACATCATAACCAGACACTTGAATGTCAATCACTGGAATAGATACAGCCTCTTGAATCATTGAAGCTGTACCGCCACGGCTAATGATGACATGATAACCAGCATTTTCAGCATGCTTTGCAATAGCCACTCCTTCATATAAATTACCTAATTCGATTTGTAATTGAATATCTTCCACTTCTTCACTGATTTCTTTCATCATTTCAAACAATCCCTCATAAGGGACAATTACCAATGCTTTTATCATTTTTTCCTTCACCTTCTTTAACAAAAATCGAGATAAACATCCTTATTAAATTTTACTTTTTTAAAGAAATATATCATCCCACCTAGAACTAAGTAAGGGGATTTTTTATCTATTCTTTTTATTGGTTCAAGAAGCATTCTATGCATTTTGCAACACAATACAATTATAAGCCAATTTTCCCCAAAGTAAAAGCAGTTGGTAAAGCGATTTCAAGGTGTGTTTTCATATCTGTAAATATAATAGATATGAAATATCAGATTCTTACCTACTAAAAACCTATGACACTATTGTTGCATCAATATATTGTTTCATTTAATTTATCATATTTAACTTGCAAATGTTGTGGTTCACCTTAATAAATTGTAAGCAATATAAAAAGCGACCATTTTATAAAATGGTCGCTTCTGTTACTTTATAAAACCATATCTAATAATAAAGTACATATCAATCCTGATACAGCGACTATAGTGGATAGTACGGTATATGTCCCAAATGCTTCTTTTAGGGTCATACCTAAAGATTCCTTAACCATCCAGAAGCCAGCATCATTAACATGTGATGCAATTGCACTCCCAGCTCCTGTCGCAAGTGCGACTAACTCTAGGTTAACGTCAGGCATTCCAGCAAGCGACGGAATAACCAATCCTGCAGTTGTTAAAGTTGCAACAGTGCCAGATCCTAAGCATATACGTAATATTGCTGCGACCATCCATGCAAAGAAGATAGGCGACATAGAAGATCCTTCAAAAATATTAGCGACATAATCACCAACGCCACCATCAATAAGTACTTGTTTTAGTGCACCGCCGCCACCAATAATCAAAAGTAGCATCCCCAAGGCATTAATTGCCGAAGAACAAGATTCCATTAATTTATTAATAGGAATCTTCCTCCTCAATCCCATTGTATAGGTTGCCATCAATAAAGAAAGCAACATTGCAGTCGAAGAATTACCAACAAAACGAATAATTCTCACTAACATATTATCCGAAAACCCTAGAGCTGGTTGAATCATATCGACTACAGCACCTAAAGCCATTAACATAACAGGGAATAGTGCAGTAAATATACTAATACCAAAACCAGGTGTTTCCTCTATTTTGAATGTTTTTTGAACACCAAAAGACTCACTACCTTCCCTAGTAAATGCAGTTGGCACAATCTTTTTAGCAAGTTTAGGATACAGAATACCCGCTAAAACAACTGTTGGTGCAGCAACAATAATTCCGTAAATTAAAACCAAACCAATATTTGCACCATATTCTGCAGCCACTACTGTTGGTCCCGGATGCGGAGGTAAGAAAGCATGTGTTGCTAAAGCAGCAGTAACCATAGGTAGTCCTAATTTTACAATAGAAATTTTTAATTCCTTTGCAATCGAGAATATAATTGGAACTAATAAGACAATAGCAACTTCAAGGAATAATGCAATACCAACTATAAATGAGGCAAATAGAACAGCCCATTGAATTCTTTTTTCCCCAAATTTGTCAATTAGGGTAATAGCAATACGATTAGCTCCGCCAGAATCTGCAATTAATCTGCCGAGCATTGCGCCCATCCCGAATATTAATCCAATATGACCAAGGGTCCCGCCTAAACCGCTTTCAATCGAATCAACAATATCTTCCATGGGCATTCCAAGTGCTAAAGCTACAATGAATGAAACAATAATTAATGAAACAAATGTGTTTAATTTAAACTTCATAATTAAAATAAGTAATAGTAGTACCCCTATTGCAACAATGATTAATGGCATATTAACCCTCCTGATTTAAACTTTAGTAGTTTTATAGATGAAGATGTTGTAATTTATTTCTATCATGACGACGTATACAGATTGTTCCTACCTCCTATGTTATACGCTTTCAACAACTGACTACCCGGTTGAATTTGTCACCACAATTGATAGTGCTTACAAAAGGGGTTAAGTATTAAAATTTATTTTAAACTACTTATCCTTTATTCCTGGTTACTCATTTGCAAATTGAAAACGTACTAGAATTTCTATTACCTTAGCAACAATATCACCAATAACTCACATAGATCATTTACAACACACTTTCTATTTGTTGCTTAGAATAGTACAGACTCTATTAAAACTGTTGTTTTTCGCATCAAAAACATTTTATACTCTCCAGATAATCTTGTCAAGAGGATGAATAGAATATTATTGTTTCTTTTTTCAACAGTTACTTCATGAACTTATGGGACAATCTATTTCGCCTCACTCTTTTCTAATGCCCGATTCATGGCAATCAAAATAAAGGGGTCACCAGTGTTGTTCACCTAATGATTATTTCGTCAGCTATGGGAAAATTAAATTGCAGCATGATTTTCTCCTTGCGATTGATAACGAATATATTCTTCCTCGTTTCAAAGTGCTTTCGAATAATGAGTTTTTCAAACTTAAACCTTTAAGGACTTTTATAAAACAATAATAACGCAACGATTATCAATATTAATTTATTGTAAAACGATAAATATCGTGTTAAAATAAAATTTATAATAAATAGGTGAGGTGCGTTTTATGAAAAGAGAAACATTCTTTTTAAAGTTCGTTGTTGTTCTTATGGGACTCCCTATCCTTGCTTTGTGTATATTTTTATTGCCAGGGATAGCTGAATATTTCGCGGAATTAAACCCAAAGTTAGCTTATTTGCAATATCCTTTTTTAATCGGATTATATGTAACAGCGATCGCATTTTTTGCTGCATTGTATCAGACTTTAAAACTTTTAAGCTATATTGATAACAACAAAGCTTTCTCGGAATCATCTGTAAAGTCTTTAAAAAATATCAAAAACTGTGCCATCGTCATCGGTGCCTTGTATGTGGTATTTATGCCGCTCTTATATCTTATAGCAGAGGTAGACGATGCCCCAGGTATTATACTGATAGGGATGGTCATTATTTTTGGTTGCATGGTGATTGCAGTCTTTGCCGCTGTTCTTCAAAAGCTATTAAAAAATGCGATCGATATAAAGTCAGAAAATGAATTAACGGTCTGAGGTGAATAACGTGGCGATTATAATCAATATTGATGTGATGCTGGCTAAACGAAAAATGAGCGTGACAGAACTTTCGGAGAGGGTTGGAATAACAATGGCTAACCTTTCTATATTGAAAAACGGAAAGGCAAAAGCGATTCGATTATCCACTTTAGAGGCGATTTGCAAGGCTTTAGAATGTCAGCCCGGAGATGTTTTAGAATACCGATGTGATGAAAACTCACAAAATTAATACTGAGGAAATATTTAACATTGAAAGTAAAAAAATCCATTATTCAATGAATCAAATGTATAGAAGGGGAGTTATTCATGAATAAAACCATTCAAATTGATTCACAGAAGAAAACGTTGAAGGCACAAATCATGAGGGCACTAAAACGACTCGTTCTTTTTGGTTGGGAGGAGGCCCTATCATGTTTGTTTCCTGTCGTTATTTTTGTTTCTTTAGCTTTCACACAAATCGTGACACTCCCCTTCCTACCACGGTATGACTGGCTACTCATCATCTTTCTTCTGATGCAGTGGTGGATGGTACGTTCTGGACTTGAAACACGTGATGAACTAAAGGTTATCACATTGTTCCACCTTATTGGACTATCACTTGAAATTTTCAAGGTACATATGGGCTCTTGGTCTTATCCAGAGGAAGGATATTTCAAACTTTTTGGAGTGCCTTTATATAGCGGGTTCATGTATGCAAGTGTGGCAAGTTACCTTTGCCAGGCTTGGAGAAGATTAAAGGTTGAACTCGTTAAGTGGCCACCGTTTTGGGTCGTTTTTATGCTTGCAGCTGCGATATATTTAAATTTTTTCACGCATCATTATTGGATTGATGTTCGTTGGTGGTTATCTGGACTTATAATTATTATTTTTTGGAAGTCATGGATCACATACGAGGTTGATGGCACCCGTTTCCGTATGCCACTCGCACTTTCTTTTGTGCTCATTGGATTTTTTATATGGATAGCTGAAAACTTCGCAACGTTCTTTGGCGCTTGGGAATACCCAAACCAAACTGATGCTTGGAGTCTCGTTCATCTAGGAAAGGTGAGTTCCTGGGTCTTATTAGTGATTGTTAGCTTTCTTATAGTAGCGATGTTAAAACAGGTTAAAGTAAAACTTCACTAGATTAGATGATATTTACCCTATTGATACCAAAACAAACACAACAAAGGCCTAACATTAATAAGCGCCTTTTATGAAAAGGCGCTTCGACACTGCATATTTTATTCGATATCAGGGAAACAAATCGGTTATAAATTCTGAACCAGATCCAGCCCCCTCCTATGATGAAACCGGGTTAAATCGCTGAAAAAATAGATTACTAATCTACCATCATTCCTTACTTCTTCACAGGATGCTTATAAACATATTCAGGAAAGTCAGTTATGATACCATCAACACCTAGCTCAAATAAGTTGTCTGCTTGTTCCTGGGTTCGTACAGTATAGGGATACATCTTCAGCCCCTTATCTTGAACTCTCTCAACAAGCTCATGTGTGACGATATTCATATTTGGGTTATAAAAATCGGCATATGCTGCAAACTCTGCTAGCTGTTCATCTGTAACGTCTGCCCACGATGAGTCGGTAAGAACACCATGGGGTATGTTAGGTACAAGTTCCTTTGATTTTTTTACTGATTCATGATTGAATGACTGGATAATAACTTTTTGGTTATTAGGCCTGTGCATATTACGCTCGATTAAGGCATCGATAACCTTTTCCTCCACACCTGGATACAGTTCAGGTGACTTTAATTCTATTAATATCCCGATCTTTCCACGATACCTGTCCAATATTTCCTCAAATGTAGGTATCTGTTCACCGATAAAGTCCTTACCAAACCAAGTCCCCGCATCGAGTTGTCTAAGCTCCTCAAGTGTGTAATCACTAACGGATCCCGTTCCATTTGTAGTACGATCTATTGTTGTGTCATGGATGACTACTAACCTTCCATCCCTTGTCTGTTGTACATCTATTTCAATATAATCCGCCTTCATTTCAAATGCTTTATCAAAGGCAGCTATTGTATTTTCTGGTGCATGACCGGAGGCACCACGATGTGCAATATTAACCATTTTCTGCTGTTGTTTAATTGCCGGTGTTTCACTACTGGATGCGAGTACCGGAATTGTAAACATGGACATTAAAAACATTGTTGTCATAGATAAAATCGTGAATTTACGGAACATAATTTTAACCTCTCCCTTTTCAGTATTTATTTATTATTATAAAGCAAGACTATTAATTGAAGATTAAGGGGAGGTAAAGAATTGTAAATAAAATCAAAAGACTAGTAGTACTAACTCAGATAAAAAATACTTTAGACAATTTCCATCTCAAGTAGTGCACTGCTCAATGTTTTTCCGTGTGTATCCACTTTTATGTTAATCATTTTTATATAAGACTTGCCATTTCAATTTTGTCATTCCATCTTAATTCTAAACAAATATATCCTACTTCTGCTTTATAATGTAAACCTATAACATAATTTTGAGCCATCACCTAATAGGCAATGGCTCATTTTAAAGGACTGTAAGAATCACGAATACATATCTAAATATAATGTTTCCAAACACTTTCTGGATAAATGCGTTCGTGCATTCTTCTCTAAGATTTACCTATCATTCAATCTGTAAGCGTATCTTCTCTAATCCGTCTAATGCTATAACGCATACTGCTCTTTAACTAACTCTATCAAACCCTTATTCTTTAAATACGTTTCAGGAACTAGGAATGTAACTGTTACTACTCCTGGATGACGCCCGATCTCGATGGAGCCATTAATAGTTGCACGGTTCATTACTTCTGGAACAGTAATATCAAAAAAACTCGCAGCTCTTTCCATTCCATTATTCGTTGCTTCATTGAGATCTGCGCCGGATCCGACAAAAGAGATTGGATAAGATTCCTCGATTTCTTTGACGCCCCACTGTTCACCCAATTTAAGTGCTTGTTGTTTTTCTTCTTCACTAAATGGTTTTGCCAAGTGAGGCAAATCTTCATAAACTGGAAGTAGTAACGGCCCATCTATTTGCATATCTTTTAATACGTTGACCTGTAGATTCACAATCCCGGATACATCTGCAGTATGGCCTGCAATCTCTCCATCACCTTGCATTGCGTGCATGTCCCCCAGGTAAACACCGCCACCTTGAACTTTCACAGGACATATCAGAACCGCTCCTGTTCGTACCCGATTGATATCCATGTGGCCATCCGTCCTGTCCCCGAGCTGTTCCTGAGTAATTCCATAATCATGCGGAGCTCCTATCAAAAATTGTCCAAAGTCACCTGCATTATGTGAATCTGGCAATGCCCGAGCAGGGGTTGTACCTAACTGACCTAAAAATGGTCTAAGTCGTGCAATCGTTCCTGGCATCCCATTTGGAGCGAAGGTAACGATTGGATTTTGAATTGAGTTTTCTGGTGTATTCATATATTTCTTTCCATCTTTTGCAACTATTTCGGCTGCTTCTTTATTTAAAGTGAGGCCTACAGATTTTTTATCGTTAAAAGCAATTGTGTAGGCGTGTGTGAAAGCAAACGGGGTAATATCCGCATCACAGTTTTTGCAATGAATGGCCTTTTCGCCGATTCCCTTTATAACCGTTTCCGGGTTCAATGTACCACATTCCGGACACTTAGCAGCTACAAATGGATCTCCGTTGAAACGTCCCTCAACTGGTTTATCATTTCCCGATGCAGTGACCATTGATGTGACTTCTATTGATTTAATGTGAATGGCAATCGCATCTCCGATTTCCGCACCTTCCACATAAACAGGATTAGTAACTTCATGACCACCTTTTAAGGCTGGTGTAATCATTGGCCCCCAACATCCTGGAGCTGTATTGGCCACAATATGCCCGCCATCTTTTACGACATATTCCATTTCCCTCTCCGGATCAAGAATACCGTCTGTAAATGTATTGACATAAACTGTTTGTTTTGTGCTCAAGGTCCCTCTCCCCTTTCTTCTATCTATCTCTATTTAACTCTACTTTGATAGCGTTTTCAAATATTTGATATATAGAGTTGTATTGAGTGAGGACTGAATAGAGATAACAATATAGTTGTTCTGGTTACAAAATTGTCGTGCCTTTATATACATAGCATGCGATAATTCATCCCAAAACTACGTATATCTGATACATCTTGTAAAACCCTAAACGAATATATTATAAATATAAACGAAACAGCGCTATATACGATCGATTAATGTACACAGCACTGTTTATTATTTTGCATAAACGATATATCGATCCGGAGCGTTTCCGATGTATGAAAAAGGATAACAAGTTGATAAAGTTAACACTTCGTCCGGAGCTGTCGGTTGAATGATCGATCTATCATCCGCATCAACAATTTCCGTATCATAAATCTCGTAAACAAATGTTTCGCTTTCCATCTTCACCTGAATTTCATCACCATTTTCCAGCTCTCCAAATTGGCGAAAAACAGTATCCCGGTGACCAGATAACAAAATTTGATCTTTTTGCCCCGGCAATGCAGTACTGGAATAATGCCCAACTCCTTTAGCCAGCTCATCTTCATCGGTACCGGAAATAATCGGTATTTCACGATCAAGGCGCGGGATATACAGAAGGCCAATTGTATCTCCCTCTTTCATCTCACTATATTGGGTTCCTAAATCTATCTTCCTTTTCTGTACCATCATGTTCAGAACTAATCTGCTTTGCTTCCTTTAATGCTTTTTCTTGTTGAAAGTGTGTTAGCACCAGCCTACCTGCACCGAAAACAAGCATGATCATTCCGGCGATAATCAATAGTTTAGAAATCATTTTCAACATAAATATATACCCCTTATTGGATTACTATTCGTGCTATCCTAAACCCCTATAATCGTTTTATCCAGTTCACCCTGTAAGTGCGGAATTCGAAATTGAAGGTATTGGCAATACCCTGATAAATAGTGCTCCACGTCATCAATTCGTACACGGAAGGAATGATGACGAATAAAAAATCCATTTAATATAAGACTTGGATCCTTTGTATACATCGCCATTTCAGGATAGAAAAATCCTACCCGCTGATATTCAGCACGTTTATCAATTGTTTTTTCCAGAAAATCCTCATCAATATATTCTAGTAAGTATAACTTATCAAGTTTCTTTATCTTATCTATTATCTTATAAGCAGCCATCGTCAGTTCTAAAAATGTTGGATAAGTCGTTTCTCGATGATATATGAAGTTGAGCCTATTATTACAATTCTTTAATCCAAAAATAAAATATATATCTTCTGGTATGTAGTCAGTTAACTCATTCGCTGCATAACTTAGCCAATGGTCATGATGTTTCCAATAATCATTAGCTATAAAGTAATCAAATGATTTTTTCACTTCATTCAGCCATAAATCGTTTTTATCTATCTCATACAAGCGTAACAATGAAAAGATGGCTTCCCCTTCATAATAAATGATTCTATAAAGGTCTTTAATTTCGAACGTTGGATAGCTTAAAACATGCACAAAACCACCACTCGGGGTCTTCATTTGAATAATCCCTCGTGCCAGTGCTTGAGCAACCTTAAGGAATTTATCAGACTTTGTCATTTCCATATATTTTGTCATTGCCAAAATAGCAGTTGCACTTGAACCTAATTTGATTTCCTGGTGATTCGCATTATCCACAACAAAGGCTGTTTCCTCATCGGCATCGGCTTTATATACGATCGCTTCACGGATTAAATAGTCTAACCCTTTTTCAACCGTATCGATAATTTGTTTATCCTGTAAAACCTCGTAAGCTTCCGCCATCGAATACAGCGAACTGGAATGACGTAATATGTTGTACGTCCCAATTTTTTTGGCAAATGGGGAGAAATATCCATATTCAAATTGACCATCTGCTTTAACCTGATCAACTAGATAGTAAGCAGAATGCTCTATTAGCAACCTAGCCTCATCTTTGATATTATCTATTTTTCTAATGCCATTTGTAAGTGCTCCATTATATAAATCATAAAATTGTTGATCATCTCTATTTTTAAAGATGCTTATTGTATTAAAGAGGTAGACAGATTTATTTTGATACATTTTTTTCATGAAAGGCAGGCGATTATTATGCTTGTTATTAAAGTTTAAATAGTGATTAATATTTTTTTCATTTAATTGCAGCGATGTATTTTTCCCATCTCTAATCATGGCATTCCCATTTATTTCTTGTTCTAAAAAAGCCATGCGAAATCCTGCATCAAAAGCTATGCCTGAACGAAAGTAATTTTTCCTAGTTTTTGCTATCTCTTTTTGCAAATCTTCAAAAGGCAATTGGCTTACACTGTTTACTACGTCAATTTTAATCCATTGTGGATCGATTTGATTTTTACGAACGAGATCGATTGCTTTTTCTCGAATATTGTTAAATGCCTTTGAATAATTCGTTGCAGCAGTTTTATAAACACGTGCCCGAATAGAGGGATTTCCCACAGATAAAAATAGGATATATCTTGACTCTTCATCTACTTTCACTATTCCCAATGTACCATTTTCTATTTTCTTATTAAACTGTTCTTCAAACCCATCGATCATTTTATGTACGTAACCTAATTGTGTCTTTTCCTCACTCACATCAATCAGCTCTCCTTTAACAATGAAAATAATCAGCCTATATCCATGTTAGAATATAGGCTAATTATTATCCTTTCTATTTGTGTCGCTTAATGTTTCTTAACTATTTTATCTTTCTTTCTACGGGTAAACAGTCCAGCTGCTCCAGCCATCATCGCCAGCAAACCAGCGAATAACCAGTTATACGTTGATGTAGCAGTATCCGGAAGTTTATTCCCTTCTCCGTAACCATCGGTATTACTTCCATCAACAGTATTTGTGTTTCCAGTTAAACCACTGTGTTCAGGGGATCCACCAGCTCCACCACCTGTGCTTCCAATACCTCCAATAATACCAGTATCAGCACCGTTGTCTTCGCTAGATCCGTTATCCTTGTCTGCATCAGCGTCAGCATCGGCGTCGGCATCGCCGTCCCCATCTTCATCTTCGCTTGCTAGAACAGTCACATAAGCTGGATCACTTTCGACAGTTTCACCATCTTCATCTTCTTGAGATTGGGTTACTTCAAGCTCCATTCCTTCTTCTAATGGCGATTCTAATTCAACTGTGAAGTTTCCGTCTGCATCAACTTCTCCTGTACCTAATTCATTTCCTGCTTCGTCTTTAACATGAACAGTCGATCCTGACTCACCTGTTCCTATAACTTCAGTCTCACCATCATATGCATCTTCAACAGTTGGAATATCTAAAATTAAGCCATCATCTCCGTCTCCATCAGCGTCCGAATCGGAGTCAGCGTCGGCATCGGCATCAGCATCGGCATCAGCATCAGCATCGGCGTCAGCGTCAGCATCGGCGTCAGCGTCGGCATCAGCGTCGGCATCAGCGTCGGCGTCGGCATCAGCATCGGCATCAGCATCAGCATCGGCATCGGCGTCAGCATCGGCATCGGCGTCAGCATCGGCGTCAGCGTCAGCATCGGCATCGGCATCAGCGTCAGCATCAGCGTCGGCATCAGCGTCGGCATCAGCGTCGGCATCAGCATCAGCATCAGCATCGGCATCGGCGTCAGCATCGGCGTCAGCGTCAGCATCGGCATCGGCATCAGCATCGGCATCAGCGTCGGCGTCAGCATCAGCGTCAGCGTCAGCATCAGCGTCAGCATCGGCGTCAGCATCGGCGTCAGCATCGGCATCGGCGTCAGCATCAGCATCGGCATCAGCATCGGCGTCAGCATCAGCGTCAGCGTCAGCATCAGCGTCAGCATCGGCGTCAGCATCGGCATCGGCGTCAGCATCGGCGTCAGCATCAGCATCGGCATCAGCATCGGCGTCAGCATCAGCGTCAGCATCGGCATCAGCGTCAGCATCAGCGTCAGCATCGGCGTCGGCATCAGCGTCGGCATCAGCGTCGGCGTCAGCATCAGCGTCAGCATCGGCATCGGCGTCAGCATCGGCATCAGCATCGGCATCAGCGTCGGCGTCAGCATCAGCATCAGCATCGGCATCAGCGTCGGCGTCAGCATCAGCATCAGCGTCGGCGTCAGCATCGGCATCAGCATCGGCGTCAGCGTCAGCATCGGCGTCAGCGTCGGCATCAGCGTCGGCATCAGCGTCGGCATCAGCATCGGCATCAGCATCAGCATCAGCATCGGCATCGGCGTCGGCGTCAGCGTCAGCATCGGCATCGGCATCAGCGTCAGCATCGGCATCAGCGTCGGCGTCAGCGTCAGCGTCAGCGTCAGCGTCAGCGTCAGCATCAGCGTCAGCATCGGCGTCAGCATCGGCATCGGCGTCAGCATCGGCATCGGCGTCAGCATCAGCGTCAGCATCAGCGTCGGCATCGGCATCAGCGTCAGCATCGGCGTCGGCATCAGCGTCGGCATCAGCGTCGGCGTCAGCATCAGCGTCAGCATCGGCATCGGCGTCAGCATCAGCATCGGCATCAGCATCAGCATCGGCATCAGCATCGGCATCAGCATCGGCATCAGCATCAGCGTCGGCGTCAGCATCAGCGTCAGCATCAGCGTCGGCGTCAGCATCAGCATCAGCATCAGCGTCGGCGTCAGCATCTCCGTCGCCATCATCCTGTTCATCAAATTCTACTATTGCAGAATCTTGAAGGCTACTTAACAATTCAGCATCAATCACACCTGTGTTTACTCCGGCACCTTCAATCTCGACCTGGCCTTCAACTTCAGCCGGCTTATCAACCAAAACATTAGCATTTACAGTAGTTTCACCAATCACTTGCAATCCAGCTAAATCATTTGTTAAATCAATTGTTCCATTTGTTAATTGATCTGTAAGATTTGTTAGCTCATTGGTTACATTTCCTACAAGCGGCAATAAAAGATCGTTCGTAAGACTGCCAAGTAAATCTCCTACAATTGGTAAATCGCTTAATATATTTATTTCAAGATTATTAACAGCAGCAGAAACATCATCAAGCGCACTCTGAACAACATCTCTGACAGCTGTTTCTAAATGATTTCCAAGACCGTCTGAGAATTCTACAACGACTGATCCATCATCATTTACGACAACATCAACTTGGTCTTCATACGCTAAAACATCTGCTAAAGCTGTATTTAGATTATTGAGGTTATCAATAGCCGCATTTAATTCGTCCAGTCCATTGATCTCTACAAGTGAAGGAGGAATTATTGCGGGCAACGCAGCATCAATCCCACTTATTAAACCAGTTACTAAGCCACTCAATGTCCCTTGTAGGCCCTCTAAAGCAGTATTCAATGCTGGAAGATCGTCCATCGTCACGGGAAGAATCTCCACACGTACATTCGCCTGTCCATCCGCCTGCATTTTTCCCGCTAAGTCCGGTGCATAGAAAACGGCAACTTTTTCTGGGTTAAGCACACCCGCATCAGCAACACCTTGTCCTGTCATTGACAAAGCTAAATTATAAGGACCGTCACCTTCAACATTTGATACATCTGCCCCGATGCTTACATCTTGTAAAAGTTGTACGTCTGCTAACGATGCAGCTTGAACCACACCTGTTTCAAACCCTGGAATTTGCATATTTTTAGGCATGCTTATCGGAGCAGTAACCAATACTATTGTGGTTGCAACCGCAGCAGTTCTTTTCATATGTACCTTCCGTATTGCATTCATTCGTTTTTTGTAATCAAATTTAGATTTAGCCAAACAATTCCCTCCCACAGTTTTTGTAATTTAGTTAAAGATCATTAACACCTAATTATAAAATTAATTTTTCCAATAACTTTCTATAAATAATATCTACTATAATAGTATTCTTTCATTCTATAAAAATTAGGTACTAATGACACAAAGCATTTTATTGCTAAGCTTCACCTCCTACTAAACGAAGAAATACTAGAATTTACTAGAATATTTCTTTTTTTGTCGAAAATTACACTTTCTTGTAAAATTACATATTAGTCCTAAATTATCATATAGCAAAATTTGCGTCAACTTTTCAACAATTTGATTACATATTAATTACAGTAGAATATGTATTAAGTAAACACTTATTGCTATTTCCAAAGTATTTCTGTGTTTTATAAATGTAAGCCTTTAATAAGCCCACACCCAGATGTTACATGTGGGGTTATTTGACGCTATATTAATGCTTCATCATCTCGATTAAAAATTGATATACTTGCTCCCGATTTTTAATATGAATTCGTTTATACGCCATACTTACATAATCCCCAATTGTCTTTTCTGTTAAATCAAGTATTTTCGCCATCTCTTGGTTCGTTTTCTGTCTCAAGATTAGATATAAAACATTTAAAGGATATTGAAGATAAAAAGGATGAAGAAGACACATCTGTTATTGACAATAAAAATGAACAAGAAACAGCTTCAAAAGAGGTAGATGAAAAACACCCTAAGCAAGATTCCAAAACTGCGGAAAATGGTGATGAACTCAGCAAAGACAAAGACGTAAAAACATTTACGAATAAAAACATAAATGAAATAAAACAACCTTTAACGTCACCGACAGAAAATCAGCAAAAGCTGTATCACCATTAGTCTCATCAGATGGACATAGACTTGGTGAATATGCACTCGTATTTATTCAAGATGGTAAGGAGCAATCTTTAAAAGATAATGTCCTTATACAGGAAGGCGTTAAGGAAGATAAGCAGGAAACGAATATAAAATGGGATAAGAACGAAGGAATATTAATTAAATTAAATCCTATCGAATCCGATGTTCAAACGAATACAGAATACTCTACGACAATTGAGTGGACCTTAACGGATGCACCATGATGTTTCACACATGCGAAATAAGCCCACCTAATTGAGATGGATTTTTAAAAATATAATTATAAGCGTAAATGACTTTCAATTTAATTGTGCGCAATAGAACAACTATTATTCTTTTGGTTGTAAATCTTCAATGGAATCGATGTCCATATAAGACGGTACGGCTAATCCAATCTTGGCACCTTCTATATTTGCTCCCAGGTCTTCCAAATCATCCTCGTACTCAGCATATAATGCGCCATGTGAAGTTGGCATTGATGCCGCTAAAGATGCATCAGCATCACCTGTTGCCATTGACTTAAACATAACTGCCGGGTCAACTGGTGTAAGGGTGACACTAAAACCCTGTTGTTCCAATGCGACTTTTGCTACATTGGATATAAATTCTTCTGCAACCCAAGGAGAAAAAACTAATTCTATTGGCGTACCATCCACAGAATCTACTCCTTCTGTCCATTTTGCAACTGTATCTTGATTTTCATCTACCCACGCTTGAGCTACTTTTTCAACTTCCCCTTCATCCACATTTAACAAGGCTTCTTCCACCTCTGACAGTTTCCATTGCAGGCGATCAAGGACTGTATAAGCCTCAGGCATTTCATCCTTTAAGTCTTTTCTTACAATTGTTGACAAAGTTTCTTCTTCCCCGAAGATACCTTTAGGATCTTCTAGATACTTTATATCCCATTTGGCAAACATATAATGAGGAGACCATGCTGTTACAACAATTGGTTCTTCATTATCGATAGCTTCATCTAATTCGGTTAACATTGCACCTGTTGAAGACAGTTCCTGTTCCCACCCCTCAAGGTTATCGTAAGTAGATATCGCTTTTTCATTTTTTTCCGTTTGTCCGGCCCCAGGCTCAATACCAGTAATTGTATAGTCCATTTCTTCACTAACATTCGTCTCACTTTGCGAATTAGCGTCATTCGATCCACAGCCTGCAGCAATAAGGGATAAAGATAAACCGGCAATTATTCCCAACCTTTGCCATTTGAAGTTAAACATGTTGTATAGCACTCCTTCGTTTTACAAATTGCTATTCCTTCACCTTTCACAAATGGTGTCAATCATTTTTATTAATAACAACATATTAACGATATAGCTTTTATGTGTATGAAGCAAACGTTAAAAATAGTTATTTCTGTACAAATAATACGTACAGTTTTAGATAAATCGCGACTTTTGTGAATAATATGCTCATTTCGTTTGTTTTTCTCTGTATTAAGCGAAATTACGGGTAGGAAAATCTTTGAAAATTAAAATCCCAATATTGGCGCACCTAAACTTGGCAATGTTTCAGATAGGAAATGAAGGTCCGTTAATTTGTATATTTTAGCATGACCCCTCCCCAATATTATTTACGTTTAAATATACCAGCATCACTTTTGCTCAAGCTAGGAAGTGGTATTTTTTATTATAGGAAGCTTCACACCCGTTACTAATTACCTACTATAAATGATTTATCTATAGTCTATCCTGAATATACTAAAAGGTAATACGAAATAGTATAAAAGTAAATAGTATCCATTTTATACCCAGAGAAAAGCTTCAAACTATATTGACTTCACTAGAAACATAGGTATAATGTAATTAACAGTTTTTTGAATTTTTTCACATAGTAACCATACATTCAAATTAATACCGCCGCTTGTATATTTTTTTGTGTATTATGTAGTTCTAAATAACTATGACAAAAGGAGTGTTTTAATGTTGTTACCTATGCTTATCTTTCTTGTGCTGATTGCCGCTATTGGTTATTGGACATTCAAATCAAAAAAGAAAAAGGTACCCAAGAAAGTTAGTATCCCATTTTTGATTATTGCTTTGATTCTTTTAATGTTCAGTGTGAATACGGAGGACTCTTTAGCAGCTACAAACTATAATAAAGAAGTAGAAAAAAATGAACAATTAACAGATGATATTTCTGAACTACAGAAAAGTAATGATGTTCTCCAGGAGAAATTCGATGAATTAGAAACTGCAAGAGATGATACAGACGAAAAAATCAAAATGCTTGAAAAAGAAAATGATAAAACTCAAGAAGAACATGCATCCATACAATCAGAAAATGAAAGCTTATCTGAGGAAAACGATTCCTTAAAGAGCGATAACAAAAAGCTACAAAAAGAACTAGAGAAAAGTGAAAAGAATACGAAGACCAGTAAGGAAAGCAATAATAAAGGCGAGAAGAATACCGAAGCAAACAAAAGCAAAGCAGAGAATAAAGAAAATACAAGTGCCGATAGTTCAGATAATGATTCGAAGGAAAAGAGTGAAGCAGCCCCCGAAGATTCCACACAAGCAACAGGAGATTGTGAGATTAAAGGAAGCGTAAATGGGATCTATCACACGCCAGGTAGTACATATTACAGTCGAACCACGAATGTGGAACAATGGTTTTGTTCCGAAGAAGAAGCAGTGAATGCCGGATATAGAGCACCAGAGCGATAGAAAAATAAAAATAAATCACATCAAATAAAAGTGTTCAATTTCGTTACTCGGATGTAACGGGCTTGAGCACTTCCTATGCGAAAAAGTCCCTTCTCCAAACATCAATCGTTCCCGGATGAGCAATCCATGATTGTAATTGGATTCAAAAATACATAAAGTTTGGCGCTCTATAGAACTTATTTAACGCCTTAATTATAAATCTAATGTTGTCGCGAAGGCAGATTAATTGTGATAAGCAAAAGCACCTCCAAACCAAGAAGGCGCTCTCATTATTTCATACATTTACCTTTTCGGCACTACTGTCAACCGTTCCTGATGCCAGTCAATTCATGTCGTCAAACCTTGGACCGAATAAATTCAAGTCTTTACCTAAATATCAAGCATCCTATGATTCTGTTTCCTTTCGCATCCGTTTAATCAGCCGTTCTTGGATTGCATAATTGAAGTAAGTGGAGAGTACACCATCATGAGGTTTATACTTCTTGTAGGCATACCACTTTGCAAAAAGCCCATTATGGTGAAACTTCTGACAAAGATCATTCTGCCGTAATTTATGTACCTGATATTGCCACTTTCGTTCATTTTGTTTAACCAATTCATCAAAATTTATTCTCGTTTTTACAGCCATTTCTTTTCCATCCCCCTATAAACTTTTATATTCCTCCTATATACCAAAATTGGGTGACCTGACCATTGATGTTATTTTCTTCTTTAGATATATGTTACCAATAGATTTATTGTAGTTCATTATGCCTATTAAAACAATGTACAAATACGAAATAGTGTCAATAATTCGACCGACAAAAGACGACAAATTTTTCATTAGCTTTTTTTGAATGAAACATAAATAAACGCCTTTTATTAAAAGTCGCACCTGCACTGTATACTTTCTATTCATCATTTAACTTCCTCCATAATGTAGCCCTGCTTATACCTAGATCCTTAGCTGCTAAATCTTTCCTTCCATTATGTTTCAACAGGGCAGATTCAATCAATAAATGCTCATGTTCCTTTAAATTTAAGTTTTCCGTTAAAGGACTTTTATGATTAAAGGATTTATTTCTTCCTGGTGACAGGGCTTGTATCATAAAACTATGGATCGTGCTTTCATTTAATTTCTCGTCTGTACAAAACACTTTAAATCTTGCTAAGACATTTTCAAGTTCGCGTATATTCCCTGGGAATGGGTATTTCTGCAAGAGTTCTAGAACGGGTCGAGTAAGTAACGATACTGATTCTTCCAGTTTAGAAAAGCTTTTCTTAGCTATTTCCTCAATATCCTCCTTTCTTTCTCTAAGAGGGGGGATCACTAATTGTAATACACTAATTCTATAGTACAGATCTTCGCGGAATTTGTTGTCCTGAACTGTTTCCATTAAATCCTTATTTGTTGCGGAAATGATTCGGATATCAATTGGAATGACCTCGTTCCCACCAATCCGCATTATTTCTCTTTCTTGAAGTACCCGTAACAATTTCGATTGTAAGTGAAGTGGGACGGAGTCAATTTCATCAAGAAAGATAGTCCCCTTATGGGCTAGTTCAAACAAGCCCTTTTTCCCACCTTTTTTCGCTCCAGTAAATGCGCCTTCTTCATAGCCAAATAGCTCACTATCAAGAAGATTCTCCGGAATAGCCGCGCAATTAATGGCTACAAATGAATTTTCACAACGGTCACTTGCATTATGGATGCTTTGGGCAAATAGTTCCTTACCTGTTCCAGATTCCCCCTGAATCAAAATAGGATCCATCACACGACTAAATTTTTTAGCTGTTTTCTTAACCAATTCAATATTTTTACTAGAACCGATTATTTCTGTAAAATGGTATTGTGCTTTAAACGTGCTTTTATTAATTCTACTTCGAATATTTAATTCTTTTTTCTGAATTTCTTTAACATCGTCAACAACCAAAATGGCTCCAAATTTTTCACTAGCAACATACACTGGTGATAATGTAGCAGCAAATGTTAGATTGTTAACCTTAAAGATAATCGGCTGTTGACCGTCCACTACATGAACTAAATGTTTCTTATCTATCCACTCCTCAATGCTTTTCCCCAAAATAATTTCCTTAGACAAACCAAATAGTTCTTCTCCAATCTTATTTATTGAAGTAATTTGATGAAGCCCATTAATACTTATAATACCGCTCTTATTGACACTAGCAACGGTTTTAAAAAGCGCTGCTTGTTCCATTTCATTACGATAAATCTCAAGAAATTTAACCGCAGTTTTAATTGCTTCACGTAATGAGCCTTCTGAATATAGAAATTCACTCTCTATTCCATAGGCATCCGCTATTTCACAGGCATAGCTTCCTCCAATTATTTTATTTATGTTCTTTCTTTTAATTCCATCGAAGACCTCGCGAATTCCTTTCAAACTCTGGAAGCTATATTGAGAGATGTTTAAGTTCAACTGATTTGAAATATAATCGATACTTTCAAACCTTGCCCTGTAATTGATAATCGCTATATGTTTTTCCGGAGCATTCTTAGTTAAAGATACTAACACATCATTTTCATTTATCTTTACTGGAACAACAATCATATTTAATTTTTTTTCAAGATTTTTTGCACTTTGTTCGCCACTAATAATTATCGTAGCTGGTTCAAACTGAATTTGTTCCAGCTTCAGTTCATCTTCTTCTAATAGTGATTCAATTGGTTGTTCATTAACTTCAAGCTGAACCCATTCCGGGATTTTCAAATTACTCATAGCCTCATTTGCCAGTAAGGAGAATCTCCTTGATCCTGTAATAACAATTTTGAGATACAACTTTATCCTTCCTTTCTTTGTCTTGGATTTCATTGTGCATCATCTATATGTTTCGTTATGAAACATTGTACGCACAAAAACAAAAATGTAAAGCGCTTTCAACGTTAAAAAGATTACCTCATCATCATTTTACTGCCTAAGAAGTTCTTGGCACAATACTTGCAACTAATAATGTGCAAGGGAGGAGATTTAATTGAGTGAACAAACAATATTACTTAATAAAGCAGAAGGTATCGCTACAATTTATTTAAACCGACCAGAGAAGAAGAATGCTATGACATTAGAGATGTGGAAACAAATTCCGAAGATATTAGCTGAACTTGAGAATGATAAAAAAGTAAAATCTGTAATCATTCGCGGGGTTAACAGGCAAGTTTTTTGTGCTGGAGCAGATATAGAGGAGTTTTCTATAGAGCGTGTCAACGCGTCCCGTTCGCAGTATTATGATAATCAACTTACTGCAGCGGGAGATGCGCTTGAGAATTTCCCGAAACCCGTCATCGCAATGATTGAAGGACCATGTATTGGCGGTGGCTCTGAAATTGCACTTGCTTGTGATATTCGCTTCAGTTCAGAATCAGGAATATTTGGTATCACACCTGCAAAGA
This sequence comes from Virgibacillus halotolerans, assembly GCF_016908515.1. Taxonomy (GTDB): domain Bacteria; phylum Bacillota; class Bacilli; order Bacillales; family Amphibacillaceae; genus Virgibacillus_M; species Virgibacillus_M halotolerans. The sequence goes on along the minus strand of NZ_JAFBEA010000002.1, from coordinate 186,404 downwards.
TCGGACTTATATATGGGGTCCCTCAAACAAAACGCCTCATTGATGCAGTTGGTCCTTCCCGTGCAAAGGATATATTGTTTTCCGGACGATTCCTAGATACAGCCGAAGCTTACCAATTCGGACTGATTGATCATGTGTATCCTACAGAATCCATTGTAGAAGAAACTTATAACTATGCTAAATTGCTTGGAATACGATCGCAATCTACCATAAAAGCCGCAAAAGAAATCTCACAGGCAATACTGGCAGGGACAGTCGATAATGAATTCGATCATAATGCAGCTTATTTTTCAAATGATATTCATGAGGGAATTAAAGCTTTTAAAGAAAAGAGAAAACCTCAATTTTCAGAGTAAAATTGTATCCAAGCTTTTTATACAGTATGATCAATCTAACTTTAAAATGAAAGCGCAATCAAATTAATGTAAAGGGGGTAAATTATGGGACTAGAAGCGGTTACTATTATATTACTATTACTAATGTTTGTAGTGAGCACTTTTTTATCGGTTAACATTGGTATTTTAGCTTTTGTTACTGCTTTTGTTTTAATGTCTTTTACAGGAACAGTTACCATTGACGATATTTATGCTAGTTTTCCAGCGGACCTATTTATTTTGTTATTTGGTGTAACATATCTTTTCGCCGTTATTCAAAAAAATGGAACACTAGATCTAATTACCGGATGGGGGCTTGGAATGGTGAAGGGGAATATCGGTTTGATTCCCTGGGTTATATTTTTTCTTGGAATGGTTCTAACTTCTATAGGTACTTCAGCAATTGCTGTCGCGTCTATACTTGCAGGTATTGGCTTTAGAATCGCCTATAAACAAAAGATCAATCCCTTATTAATTGCCATTATGATACAAGCAGGTTGTATGGCAGGTAGTTTCTCACCACTTAATATCTTTGGAATTATCATCAAGGGTGTAATGAATTCAGAAGGGCTTCCTTTCTCGGAAGTAGCTCTTTATATGAACACTTTTGCCTTTTATACTTTCCTAGCTTTAATCGCGTTTGTTTCATTAGGTGGAATTCGACTTTACAAGGAATCGATCCCCCAACCTTTAGGTATTATTAATCAGCCAGTATATGAAGAGTCCAAAAACCAGCCTAAGCCAAAGGTGAATATTTATAACACACTTTCTATCATAGGTATAGTTCTTCTGATAATTTTCGTCATTGGGTTCGATGGCGATATTGGTTTTGCAGCATTATCTTTAGGTCTTCTGCTTGCTTGTTTAACGCCCAAAATACAAGGAGAAATCTTTAAAATCATGCCATGGTCGGCTATCATTATGGTTTCAGGAATAGTCACTTTTATCGGTATAATGGAGCAAGTTGGTGCCATGATTTTAATGCAGAATTTAATCGGTATGATCGGTAACCCGGTGATCGCATCTCTTATAGCTTCATATGTAGGGGGGATTATATCTGCCTTTGCTTCTACAACCGGATTTCTTGCAGCGATTATACCTTTAGGGGTGCCTATCCTTAGTGATCCATCTATATCGACTATGGGTGTTGTGTCCGCTATTTCTATCTCAGCAAGTATCGTAGACCTAAGTCCCTTTTCAACTGTTGGCGCATTGTTCTTATCGAACGTTCAAGGGATGGGAGAGCGTAAATTCTTTATACAGCTACTGGCAACAGCAGGAATTTTTGTTTTAATTGGTCCATTTATCTCATGGTTAATATTCGTCGTCATTGGGGGGGCCTTCTAATAATCACTAATCTCATTTAACAGTGATCTATTGCTATAGTTATAAACTATTTACGTATTATGATTCAATAATAGGTTGATTAAATAAGAAATGGAGATGTTTATTTTGCCTTTAAGTAATATTAAAATTATTGATTTATCACGTTTATTAAGTGGACCATACGCTACAATGATGTTTTCTGATTTAGGGGCTGAAGTTATAAAAGTAGAAACACCTAATGGAGATGACACCCGTCATCTTGGACCGCCTTTTATAAAGGATTGGAGTACTTATTTTTTAAGTATTAACCGCAATAAAAAAAGTATTAGCCTTAATTTAAAAACGAAGGCAGGAAAAGAAATTCTACTAAAATTAATCGAAGATGCGGACGTAGTGATAGAAAACTTTAGACCTGGCACACTTGAAAAGTTAGGCCTGTCTTATGAAGTGATGAAAGAACGGAATCAGGGTATCATTCTAGCTTCCATTTCCGGCTTCGGACAAAAAGGAAAATATGCCCATAAACCTGGCTATGATGTATTAGCGCAAGCAATGGGAGGTCTAATGTCTGTAACAGGAGAAAAAGGGGGCGAACCAGTTAAAGCTGGATACTCTTTTGCAGACCTTGGAACTGGAATGTGGGCTGCATTTGGCATTCTTGTAGCCCTTCAAGAACGTCAACAATCTGGCGAAGGACAGTGGATTGATGCCGCCTTACTCGACACAATAATATCATGGCAAACATATCTAGCAAGTAGCTATTTTGAAACGGGAGAGAATCCTGAACCTCTTGGTACAGAACATCCGAACATCGTACCTTATCAAGTCTTTCAAGCATCTGATGGCAGTTTTGTTGTCGCTATGGCTAATGATAAGATGTGGTTAGCATTTATAGACAAGATTGATGTAGATAGTTTGAAAGATCCAATGTATGAAAAAAATAAAGGTAGGGTGATCCATCGAAAAACGTTAATCCCATTACTTGAGGATATATTCATCCAGCGCACCAGACAGGAATGGGATGATTTCTTCGAAGATATTAAAATTCCTGCTGGACCTGTGAACAAACTGTCTGAAGCCTTGAAGGATCCTCATGTCATCGAACGTGGAATGGTTCAGGAAAAGGAGAGTGCAGAAATTGGCAAATATAAAACACTTGGTCTTCCACTACACTTTTCCAGAACCCCTGGACATATTCGCACCTTTCCGCCAAAATTGGGAGAACACACTGTAAGCATTTTGGAAAGTCTAGGATATATGGAAAATGAGATTAATAAATTCTTAGAACAAGGTGTCGTAAAGTCGAGTCGAGATCACCTTTCTGTTAAGTAACAATAGTTATGATCCCTCTTTAGCATGTTTATTCATGTTAGAGGGGGCAATAGTAAGCGTCTAATAATTTTTATTCGCTCTATAGCACAGATTTTTTATTCCTACCATACGCCGACGCCCCTACAACAGCAATCTCATCATTCCCAAATCTTTACCAACCTTGATATTTCAGGTATGTTAACACTAAATAACGCATGGTCCTTTTCTAAAAAAGTCCTTACATATCCCAGATACATAAATTCATAGTTGTTACAATTTCAAAAAGGTTAAGCATATAAAACAGCTTAACCTCTCATCATAGTCAAAACTTCACTGACTCAAAGATTCCATTTTTATAGTATTATTAGTTCTATCGTTGCATCCCCGGGAACTGCCAAATACCGCTTGCTCGGACCAGGTCACGATAAATAACTAACTCCTCATCCTGTGAAACTTCCTTTACTTCGTCTTCATCGTCAAAATCCATATACACGATATTGTTAATATCACGCTCTGTATCGTCGCCCTGTTTCTCTAACAAATGATTCATCTCATTAAAGACAACTAGCGCTCTTCTCATATGCGATGCACTTGTGATCAGTGTAACGTCCTTTAATTGCTTTTCTTTCACTATATTCATGGAAAAGAGGCCGGTTTCGATTGTGTCTGTTGCCATGTCCTCTTTAATAATACGCTCTTTGGCAATGCCGTTTTCAACGAGCCAGTCAAACATGACATCTGCCTCGGTGATGCCTTTTTTCGGCACACCACCAGTGACAATAATTTTTGAATCTGGATACGCTTCCGCTGCTTCTTTAGCAACTTTTAATCTTTCAATCAGTGTATCCTCCATTTTACCGTCTTCAGAGAGCGCATAGCCAAGTACGATGAAAGCATGGTCTTCCTCTTTCAAATCATCTGGTACTTCAGTCTCCAGCGTAACCCCTTTCATTTCATCCACTAAATCAACGCGATCACGGTATTCCTTTGCTTTAGTTTCGTCAATTTTATCCAATTGATCGAAGTCTGCCTTATAGCGTTGATCATCGCCTTCTACCATAGAATAAATGCCGTGCATCAATGTTGCATCAAAGTGATTTTCATCCTCATTCATCATTTCTTCATATGTGTTTAATGCTTCCGGGACTTCCTTTTGCAAAATCTGTGTGGAGGCTAGCGCATATTTCAAATCTACATCATGAGGTTCAATGACAGCTGCCTGTTTAAATGCCTCTTCAACAACATCATAGTCTCCGTGTAACGTAATTCCCTTGAAAACTTCTTCTTCAGCTACCTTCAAATCCCCTCCATACCAATAAAAATGCATGGCGATATCTTTTAGAGCCTGAATTCGTTCGCTCGTGGGAGAATTATTTTTCACTTTATTAAATAAATCGTCTACATCCTGTTCCTCATCGCTTTCTTCTACACTTTCCGTGTTGTGGTCACCTTTAGATGCTGTTTGTCCGTCTTCACTTGACCCTGGATTAACATTATCGCAAGCTGCAAGGCCTGCCATTAAAAATAAAACAAGCAATAAATGTAAAATTTTAGTCTTCATTATTTTCCCTCCATAAAATCAACTTTTTAAGCAAAGATCTATATTTCTTCATATTCACCTCCATACCTTATTAACCACTGTCTTTTGGCACTAAAAAAGGCAAAGTGAGTACACGGCTTCCGCAAGCCCTTGTTCTCACCATGCCTAATCGTATCAGTCACATGATTTCATTATTAAATTAATGTTAAATTCATACTATCATTAATTTTCTGTTGTGGTCAAGTTTTTTTCTAGTATTTTAAAAACCCAACTCCTCTACTTATTCATTTCTGTATAAAAGTCATCGGATAGCCAGTTATGCCCAAAGAGCGCATCGTATTGAACAATCCGATAGTCGTGAATCATCGCCAACAAATCTTTTGGCAACGCATTGTCGTATACTTTGCCTTCCTCTGTCACCACATAATTTTTACCGATTCGTTTTACGCCTTGTGTTAATAGCTCATCCATTAATCCTTGATACGGTGATACGTAGTAATTCCCTTCTTTCAACAGTACTGGAACAAAGAAAGCGGGAGATAATCCATCAAGTTGAACACCTTTCTCACTTCTGCCATGGTTCATCATCATAAACCATGGCGTTTCATGGAGCTGATCCCCTTTAAATTGATCTTCAGTTCCTCTGAAAACGCTAGGGAAATGATCCCCATAAAATAGAAGATTAACTTCCTTATCGGATTTTTCAAGTTGAGTAACCAATGCTTCAGCCGCTTTATCCGAGGCATGAATTCCCTGCAAATAATTAAATAGCTCTTTCTCTTTGTCTTTTGGATAAACATCCAAGTTGATTTTCGGTTTGTAATCCATGTCAGGAATTTCCGCTTTATAAGGAGAATGGTTTTGCATCGATAAGACATGTATGAGCCCCACATCTTTTTGGTTTGCAACTTCTAAAATATCTTTATTCAAAGCTTCATCCGAAACCCTTTTATGAGTTCCTAATTTATCAGTATGCTTAATGCCATGGTCCAGGTAGTGAAATTCATCAAAACCTATCGCATCATAGATCGTTCTCCTTTTGTAAAGATGTGCAGTATATGGGTGAACGGCAACCTTATCTTTCGTATAGAAATCTAATATAGTATGGTGATTTTTTGATTGTGAATAAAAATCCGAATAAGGAGTTACCACCATTGGTTCACGGAAAACCTCTAAGCTAAAGGATGTTAAAATAGACCACTCTATATTAGCGGTTCCCCCACCTATATATTGACTGTACATTGTCCCGCCAATATTGTTTTTAGCCATCTTAGATATAAACGGAATGGGTGAATCATTTAATAAAAGGTTGGGTAACTGTTCTGGATCCATTAATGATTCGCTTAAATAAAGCAGTGTTTGAGAATCATTGACCGACTTATCTCGTTTTTCGTTAATTTGCCGTGAAATCTTACTATATTTCTCCGAGATTTCTAATACCTTTTCCTTCTTATATCCAGCTGGTTTATCCATATAAGTTGGTTTTACGGTATGCATAAAACTTGGTAAAAAGCCATCTTGACGAGCCCTTTTTAAAGGGTTCCAATTGTGCACATCGGATGCTTCATACTTCAAAACATGCTCATTATAATAGTTTGGCTTTGCAAATATTGCTACTATAATGGTTAATGACACGACAAATAGAACAATCCGTATCCTTCTATCAATACGAAAATTTACTTTCTTTGAAACCTTCTTTATCAAAAATTGTAACGCAACCAAAATGAAGATCGTTACGATTAATAGGAACACTACGGAACCAGGTGAAACGCTTACAAAAGTTAAAAGCTCCTTTGGAGAAGTAACGGTTTGAAGTTCCGAGAATGTAATAAATTCATTTCGTTCTACGACTTTAACATTATTTGCGAAAACCATGCCAAGCATGAGTAAATCTACAATTAAAAGACTTACAATGGAAGATCCTAGAATGGCATATAAAAAAACTGTAATGGCAAATATTAAAGAGACGCCATTATAAAAAGAATCATTGATTGCTTGTGCATGGTCCATTGTGTAATCAACAAACATGCTTTTATCTAACCATTCAACTACTGCTATGGCATTCATTCTAATTATGAAAAATAATAATAAAAAATAAACGATGAATAGCAAACGCTTTTTTGCTTTAGACATGCCAAAACCCCACTCTATCATCAATTTTCATTCTATATAAAGACGATGTTCTAATAGTCTTACTTTATCACAAAGACGGGTAATATTTAAGAAGTTTTAAAGTATCATCATATAATAAAAAAAGACCCGTCAAAGTGTTAAACCTAGAATTGATTATTTCGACAATGGATTTAAGCGTCATTTATCACGAAATCAATTAAAAATCACCTTTAGATGCACCAGCAGAACGGCATGTGAATACCAAATAATCCCCACCTATTTTCTAGTGGGGATTATTTGGCGCTTGCATCGTTTCATAGATAATAATCGGACAACTCGCGACGATGTTTTACGTTTGTATACAAGCACCTCAGCACTCGATATATGCAACAGGATGTAACAGTCTATTATTTAAACCATTCAGTTAAGATGATCATTGTCAGAAAGCCAAAGATAAATGCCAATGTGGACGCTCTTTCATTCCCGTCGCCATGACTTTCCGGAATTAATTCCTTATAAATAACAAAGAGCATGGAACCTGCCGCGAAAGCAAGACCATAAGGAATGATGAATGCAAAGGATTCGCCAAAAAACATCCCTATTAATCCAGCACACAATTCAAAGATTCCTGTTAACACTGCTAACAGAATTGCATAAAGTCGGCTAACATTTTGTGTAACTAAAAATAATGCTACTAAAAATCCTTCTGGAACATTTTGAAGACCGATAGCAAAAGAAACAAGTGGTCCTATATCCTGGACTGCGCTTGTGTTACTTATCCCGACTGACAAACCTTCAGGAAGATTATGTAGTGACATCGCAATTAAAAATAAAATAATAACCTTAGAATTACGTGGTGAACGATTAGCATGGTCTATATCAGTATGCGGAATGAAACTTTCCAACAATGTCAAAACCAACGTACCAATCAAAATCCCAATTACCAAAACAGTAAGATTGGATAGCTTAATAGCAGATGGAATCAATCCATAAGCTGAGGCGGCGACCATGATACCAGCAGTATAGGCTAGCAAACCATCCTTCCCTTTATGGGAAACATTTTTTATTAATAAAATAGGCAATGCTCCTAAGCCTGTACATAAAGAAGAAAAAATTAAAGGCAATAAAGACATAGAAATCCTCCAGCATATTATTAGTTAATCATATGCTTAAATTCTATGAACATTCATTCCTCACTGGAACTTCTTTACAACTTCTACTTATTGAAAGATGTTTATCGCTTTTAACGACGCCAGTAGCACACTGAACCAAAAGGGGGTTTATAGCGACAGGCACTAACTAGATTAACCCCCTTCGCTTCTTTCTTTACTTTTAAAAGGAATACCTTAGGTTGGTCAAAAAGTTAAAATCCAGACAATATGTTGATCGTCCCTAAACTCAAGACTATTTATAATAGTCTTCCAATCCAGCAACAATACCCTTTGCGGCTTTTTCCTGAAAGCTATCGTTTTGGACAATCTTCTGTTCCTCTGGATTACTAATGAAACCAAGTTCAATGAGTAAAGCTGGTTGTTTATTATCTTTTAACACTTGATAATCCGCTTGTTTCGTTCCACGATCAGTAAAGTTTACATAGTTGATCAGTGATTTCTGAACGGAATTGGCAAGCTTCTCATTCTCAACACCATTATAATAAAAGGTATAGATTCCACGTACAGATTGATCTTCAAATGCATTATAGTGCAGACTAATAAATACATCTGTGTCAGTGGAATTACTTATTTGCACCCGTTCGTCCAAGGGAATAAACGTGTCATCCGTCCGAGTTAATGTAACGGTAGCCCCTTTATCATGTAATTGTTGTTCGACTTGTTTCGCTGTAGCTAGTGTTAATGTTTTTTCATATACATTGGATCCAATCGCACCGGTATCTTTACCACCGTGACCAGCGTCAATAACAAAATGATAACCAGACAATGTCTTTTCTCCACCTTTTTTCGTTTGAACATTCTCGTTTTTTTCCTTATCCTTGGTTTCGACAGTCATCTTTTCTTTTTCGTCATCTTTTTTATTTTTTTGACTAGGTTCTGCTTCTGACTTTTTTTCGTCTTCTTTTTGACTAGGTTCTATCACTAATTCTTTTTCGTCTTTTGGAACAGATTCTGTTTCTGACGCCTCTTTTTCAGTCGCTTCTGTTTGTTGTGGATCTGCTTCTTCGTTTACCTCTGACATCATGCTTTTTGTTGATTCACTTTTTTTATCAAGTAAATATAAAGCGATCCACACTTCTTGCCCATTATAAAATGTTTTTCCCCAACCAAATGATTCTTGGAAAATAGTAACTGCCTCGCCATTGTTTAATTTAGTCATGATAGTTGCATTCTCATCAGGGGCATTACGTAATCTTGCGACAGGTACGTTAACCTCGTACAGTTGTCCACTTTCTACAGATTCACCAGACTCCGTATTTATATCCGAAGAAGCAGTAGTTTGAATTTGCTGTTCTTTTGCATCCGGTTGTTCGGCATCTACCTGCTCGGTCTCCGTCTCTGGACCATTCACTGCTGCAAGGTGATGTAATGCGGACCACGCTTCTTTCCCGTTATAAAAAGTTTTTCCCCAACCAAATGATTCTTGAAAAATGGTAACCTCTTCACCGTTTTTCAGTTCAGCCAGAACGGTTGCATTCTCGTCTGGTGCATCCCGTAACGCTACAGTTGCAGAATCAACTTTGTACGGTTTACCACTACCTGCATGAACCGTTGGTAAAAAAATAAATAGGCAAACAAGCATGCCAATGCCTATCATAATACTGTTTTTCATAGTGAATGCCTCCAATTAGTAGTTTGCTATATTGACAGGTTTGCCAATAAATTCTACTAATATACATCCCGATCACAATCACTAGATTGGAAGTTTGAGCGTGTGGGGGAGAAACAATCGTTCATGATTTAAAAAAGGCCATGAAAGCCACTCTTTTGGGTAAGTCAGAAGTACTGACAAATACCTTAAGAAATGATTTTCATGACCAGTTTTACTTTAGCAGGGTCACTTATAATACATGATTGATTTCAATTTTCCCCTCTTTTTTTCTTCTCTCCCTAAATTCAGCAGCAGCTGTGAAGAGTGCGTCCGTTGACGAGTTAAGTGCCGTTTCACAAGAATCTTGTAAAACGCCTACGATAAAGCCTACGCCAACAACCTGCATCGCAATTTCATTTGGAATTCCAAACAGGCTGGCTGCCAAAGGGATGAGCAATAAAGATCCGCCTGCAACACCAGAGGCACCGCAAGCACATACTGCTGACAGCACACTAAGCATGATCGCTGTCGGAATATCCACTGTAATTCCCAATGTATGAACCGCTGCGAGTGTTAAAACGGAAATTGTCACAGCCGCGCCGGCCATGTTAATGGTTCCACCTAGCGGGATGGATACAGAATAAGTATCTTTATTCAAGCCAAGCTTTTCACATAATCTCATATTAACCGGTATGTTCGCAGCAGAACTGCGTGTGAAAAATCCTGTGATTCCACTTTCTCTTAAACATGTAAATACAAGCGGATATGGATTTTGGCGAATACATACATACACGATAATTGGATTGACTACAAGCGCTACAAACAACATACAGCCCACCAAAACGGCAAGTAATTTCCCATAACCAAGCAAAGCGCTCAGCCCACTTGAAGTAATAGCCTCAATCACCAGCCCCATAATACCAAACGGTGCAAGTTTGATTACCCATGTAACGATTTTCGTAACTGCATCTGAAACATTAGAAATCGCTGTTTTCGTCGTATCTGGAGCACTTTTTAACGCTAAACCAAGCAGCACCGCCCAAGCTAATATACCAATATAGTTCGCATCGGCAATGGCCGATACTGGGTTGTCAACAACGCTCATCAGCAATGTTTTAAGAACCTCTACCACACCGCCGGGAGCCGATAAATCTTCTGTTCCCGCTGCAAGTGTCAGGGTCACTGGGAACATAAAACTCGCAATGACAGCTATAAATCCTGCTAAAAAAGTTCCCATCAGATATAGAACAAGAATAGATTTTATATTCGTCTTATGACCACTCTTATGCTGAGCGATGGCAGCCATAACCAGGAAAAACACCAGTACTGGCGCGATTGCTTTCAAAGCCCCAACAAATAAAGAACCCAATATAACGAAAGATTTCGCTACACTTGGAATAGCTATTGCCAAAATAATACCTACAACCAAACCAATACAGATTTGTTTGACCAAACCTAAGCGGTCCCATGTATGCCATAACTTCTTCATAAAATTCCCCCCTTAAAATGCGTGTCCAAAATAGGATAAAAAGGACCGCGTCGGCTACATTCACAACGTCCCGGGACTGCGATTACTCCTCTCAACCAAAAATCATTGCTGCACCGCCGATACTAGCACGTCCTTGAAAATGAAAGGCAATTTTCTGCGTGCGATGTTTTCCTGGGTCGCTTTCCTTATCCTGTTTGTCGAAAGTTCGAATCGGCGCAACTTTGAGCAACAAAAAAGCTTCCCCAACGCTGCTTCATACGCAGAAAAAACAGTTTTTTCCAAGAAACAGAACGTATACAGTTAATATGTAATAGCGCAAAAGCAAGCCAACGAGCTGTGCGTGTTGTGCTAACTTCAACATTACTCACAGAACATGGGCAGATGTAGTAGAAATTCCTATCTCTACATGTCATTTTCACGAGACACTTTGAACACTATTCCATAGCTCATTGAAAAATGACTACAAGAACTTGCTCTCATGATTTACATTTTGTATATTTCTCAATATTATTGTACCCGGGTGCAGTTGTCAACCCAACTTTCACGGAGTTACACCACCTGAATCCTTCATTGAAAAACCATAGCTATTATTATCAATAAAGCGACTATGGTGTGTAGTTTATATGAAGGTTTGATTTATTCCAATGAAAATCGACAAATCATTTCCCGGGAAATGATTTGTCGATTAATGATGTATTGCCTTATTGAATTTCTGTTAAAAATGATTCTCTTTCATCACTACTTTTATCTTCTACATCTGGATTAACAATGAATTCACTGCCATATTTGTTTTCTGGTAAACTAGCAGTGATTTCCCCATCGATCAAAGAGCCATCATTAATTTCACCGGTAATGGGATCAATCGTAAGCAAAAAGTCTTTTAAATCTTCACCGTTTTGGTGATTGATGGTACCGGAAACCGCAACGGTTCCTGTATCAGATACACGCACATCGACATCCATTAAATCATCATTGATTTCAATACCGTCTGCTTCCAGACCATTTTCACCAGTCAGAGCCCAGTCTATTGTTTTCTCTTTCATATTGTATCCAAGTACCGATTGTTCCAGATCGATGAACATCATGTCACCAATGGATTGGATCTCCGGATAATCCTGATTGGTAAGGGAGAAAGTTTTTGGTAAATCCAGCGAATTTAATTCTTCCCCTGTTTCTTGATCAAGCTCCGTGAGCGTGTATTCGCCAACAGTTCCGTTACCGGTAAACATAAGCGCATATAAGGAATCACCAGCTGGAGTTACCGTGAAGTAACCATTGTCATTATTCCAGATTTCCTCACCCGTTTCCTTATCAAGCGCCTTTGTAAAATCATTTGTTTTGTAAATCAACATATCATCCGCCACTACCACATTGGTCATGCCAGCACCCATCATTCCTGTCTCAACGGGATCTGTCGCCCATTGCTCTTTCCCATCACTGTCAATCGCATGGACAACGGTATTGTCATAATCATCATCATTTGTAATATAATAGATCAGTTCTGTATCTTCGTCTGCCTCTATAATCAACCAAACCGGATCCTTCGCTATTTGTTCTATGTCGCGTTTATCCTCATTGATTTTAAAAATACCTTCTTCAAGACCGACATAGTAAAAGCCATTCGCATATGTAGCTGGTGCCTGATTCGTATCTAAATCATCAGGATACTCCAGTTTAACGCCCTCCCCTTTATCATCGACAAGCATTTCACTATCCGCAAGAATCGAATGCGCTCCACTCGTAAAATCAAACACGTCTTCACTGATAAAATAATTGGGGCTAGCTTCCCTATAATCACCATTATCATTCTCTTCATTGGAAAAAAATACGGTTTGATCTAAATCCGCTTCTGTCTCGTTAAAATTAAAATCATGGATATTAATCATTGCTGTTTCCTTTTTATCTTCCTTTTGCTTCTCATCCTTCGCTTTGTCACGCTGCTCTGAATCAGCATTGTCCGCTTCCACTGTTTCATCATCAGAACACCCCACCATAAAAAAAGATAACGCAGTTACCAGGCCAAACAACTTCATCCATTTCATATGCATCTTCCCTTCTGTTTTAGATATATGATTCCATCTATTAATATATCATAATAATTCAACAATAGAATGATCTTCTTTCATTTAGTGGCATGATTAAAAGGTTAAACTAATAACATTGCAAAATTGTAAGATGCTACACGAGATTTGTAAGGAAAATCGATGTACGTTTGCGTGTTTTTCTTTCATAATAAAATTATCGTTAGATCAGAAAGCAGCGTCAGTAAATATCTTTGCCATTTGCCGACCCTTTTGATTCCAAAAATCGTACACTACTGCTCTAGCAATCAATCATAAAAAAAGGATGATATTATGCTAAAAAAACCATTTCTAATCGTATGCATGGTGCTCACTTTAGGTCTATTAACAGCCTGTGGACAACAAATTCAAACAATCGGTTCGAGTAAATATTATGTGGAAATCCAAAATGAAGGGGAAGAATATTCGGAACAAGGTTATACGAGATATAAATATGAACTGAAAGGGTATAACGAAGATGGCGAAGATAAAAAACTTACGTTCACGAGTAATCATCCATTAAGAAAAGACGCCTATTTAGAAGTTTATTATAAAAAGGGCGATGTCATTACCTATAAAGAGATTGAACGTGATGACATACCCCAAAAGCCACAACAGTTGTTGGAGAACGACAACGATGCTTAAGGTAGGTAGCGGGCATTTGGCCTATTAAAAAATTATTATTTTATGCATCAAGGAGGTAATCATATGAAAGCAGATAAGCTTTTATCGTCATTATGCTATTTTAGTGTCTTTTTTGCGCCATTTTTATTCCCAATCATTATGTACTTTTTGGCATCTGGGGATGTGAAACACCACGCAGGTAAATCATTATGGACACACTTCGTCCCCTACCTTTCTTGCTTCATTGGATTGGGCACAGGAATCTTATTAGCAGATACCGGTAACCAAACCATAAGACTGATCATCATGTGTATTTTTATAGCGATTGGGGTCTACTATATTATCTTGAACTTTGTAAGAGGAATAAGCGTATTAATAAAGAATTGAACCGAGAAAAGGTATGCCTCGTTTATGATTTTAGAACACATTCTTTTCTATGCTTAATCGAGGAGGAGGGAATGATTAATTCCCGTCCCCTCACACTCAGAAAGCAAATGAACCGCCCCCGTACTTCAAAGAAATTGACTACCGGCGATACCCGGGGTGGTCATTTCAGCAGGATCCAAAATTGTATTTAATTCTTCCTCTGTCAACAGCTGATGCGCTTTGCAAATTTCAATGATGGTAAGTCCGGTTTCTCTAGCCTGTTTAACTACTCTTGCAGCCGTTTCATATCCTAAGTGAGGATTTAAAGCGGTGATGATACCATAGCTTTCTTCCACGTATTCACGGCATCTCTGCACATTGGCTTCCATTCCGCTAATAGCGTAACGTGTAAATACATCCAGGCCATTTTTCATTATTTTTAACGACTGAAGCAAGTTGAAGACAATGACTGGTTCCATCACATTTAACTCAAATTGTCCTGCTTCAGACGCCATACAGATAGACTGATCATTACCCACAACCTGGAACGCAACTTGATTGACTACCTCAACCATGACGGGGTTCACTTTACCCGGCATAATAGACGATCCAGGCTGTCTCACCGGGAGGCTGATTTCCTGCAGACCGGTCATCGGACCTGAAGCCATTAATCTAAGATCATTGCATATTTTTGACAAATTGATTGTCGACACTTTCAACGCCCCTGATAAAGTCGTGTATGCATCAGTATTCTGCGTTCCATCCACAAGACTTTTGGCCAGACGCAACTTCATTCCGAGTTGTGACGCAAGCTGTACCACAACCTTTTCGATATATTCAGGTTTGGCGTTGAGCCCTGTCCCTACAGCCGTGGCACCTAAATTAATGGTCAACATTTCCTGTGCGGCCTCTGTGACCCTTTTAATATCTCTGGCGACCATCTCGGAATAAGCTCCGAATTCCTGTCCTAATCGGATGGGGACTGCATCTTGAAGATGGGTCCGCCCCATTTTTAATACATCGTGGAATTCATTTTCCTTGTTCATGAATTCTTTTTTCAAAGCGGTCATGGTTTCTGTCAATTCCCCTGCCATTCGGAAAGAAGCAATTTTTAAAGCTGTCGGAATCGTGTCATTTGTGGACTGAGACATGTTCACGTGTGTATTGGGAGAACAATAATTGTAATCACCTTTTTCCCTTCCCAACATCTCTAAAGCCCGGTTGGCTAGGACTTCATTCATATTCATATTAATGGAAGTACCTGCGCCACCTTGAATGGAATCCACGATGAAGTCCTGTAAATGTTCCCCCTGGATTACTTCATCCGCAGCTTTCACAATAGCCTTGCCAATTGGTTCAGCTAACATATCTGTTTGCATGTTGGCTAAAGCTGCTGCCTTTTTCACCTCTGCTAGGGCAAAGATCAACTCTTTATGCACAGGTATTCCGGTAATCGGAAAGTTTTCTTGGGCACGTACTGTTTGTACACCATAATAAGCGTTTGCAGGAACCTCTTTCGTTCCCAAACTGTCATTTTCTATCCTAGTATGCATATGATAATACTCCTTTTTTTACGAGACTCATTTATTCATAAGACTTTGCTGGAAATTTGCTCTCCTGAAAGCCCAAAAAGTAAAATGATATATATGTATTAGACATTGAAAAACTAACGAAAAAGCATTATAAAATCAACAGACACAGAAAAATCCCGCATAAAAGAATCATGCAGGACCTTTTCAAACAACGGCTTTAACCTGTTGATCTTGCGTCATACTTCATTATAACATTGATTGTTTGTTTTTCCAGGTGTTTTAAAGCGTGTTCTGTAAAGTATCCCTTGCATACAAATGCTTCCATGGAGAATCGCTTTAGCTTATTAAAACAAGAAATGTATGATGGCGAAGCATTCGTAAGTTACGAGAGGTTAAAAAAACGAATGGAAGCATATATTTACTCGTATAACCATGAACGGACAAAAGAAACCCTCAGAAGGCGACTTAACGCCCTCCTTAGAGTTTTTCAATTTACGCCATGATATTATGATGCATGCTCAACACCCAAGATATCAATGACTTCTTTTGTTGCTTCTTCAATTAGTTCATCATTGGTCTCCGCATCCTTTTGATCATGACTAGAAAGAATGGCTAAAACAATCGGTTCTCCTTCTGGTGGCCAAATAATAGCAATGTCATTTCGTGTTCCATAAGAAGCTGAACCCGATTTATCTGCCACCTCCCAATCATCTGGTACGCCAGCGCGAATTAATGTATCTCCAGTTGCGTTTCCTTTCAACCAATCGGTTAAAAGTTCGCGTTTCTCTACTGGGAGCGCGTCGCCTAACGTGAAGGCTTGAAGGCTAGTGGTAAGCGCTCTAGGTGTGCTCGTATCATGGGTTTCTCCTGGTTCAACATCGTTTAACTCTGGCTCAAAACGCACTGGATTCGTAACATCATCACCAATTTCTCTTAACGCTTTTTTTAGTTCACTAGGTCCACCAATGTACGCCATGATGAGATTATCTGCAGTATTGTCACTGTATCGAAGAGAAGCTTCGCTAAGTTCTTCCAGGGTCATCCCTGTATCAACATGTTTTTCGGTAACCGGGTTGTAATTAACAAGATCATCATTAGTATAGGTGATTCTTTCGCTAAGGTCCGCTATGGCATTTTGTTGTAACAATGCTCCTACAGTAAATACTTTATGAGTAGATGCATATGCAAAGCGCTCATCTGGACGATAAGTTACCGTTTGGTTTGTATTCGTGTCTAATGCAAAAATACCAAGCCTCGCATCATATTTATCCTCTAGCTTATCAAAAACCTCCTCCACTGCAGTTATTTCATCTTGTTCTTTAGCCTGGGAAGCATTGTCGTTCTTCTCAGAACAACCTATCAGCATGACAAAAGAGAGCAGAAGTACAGACACAACTTTCTTCCATTTAAATGTATGACGAATCGTGTTTTGTAAGATCATTTAAAATCCAACCTTTTTATTTAAATTTTTATCATTCTTGCCCAAGTTCAATAGAAATACCTTGGCAATATTTCGCGCTTATAAAGATCATTAAACCAGCATAAACTGCCACCCCTTTACAACACCTTAGACTACACATGTAATACTGTACTACAAGTGTAGTCCTGGTGTCAAACTTCTTTTTAGATATGCTTTTTCATCATTTCGTTTGCAAATAAGCCGATGAATTCTTTCGACACAGCAGATTAACCCGTGATAAACTACTAAAAGATAGACTTTGCTAGATACGTTAAATGGAAAAATAATTGATTGCTGAAGAAATAATTACCATGATGGTATTTTAGAAATGGGGGCGAATAACATGTTTTTTACTCATTTTCTCGTCTGTCTGCTCGTTTCCGCTTTTACTTTTGGAGGCATTATATTAACCAAGAAAATATTTCACAAGCAATTATCAGCAAAATGGCAGTATAATCTATGGTTTCTTTTGTTCATTGCGTTGACGTTTCCATTGATACCAAACCATTTATTTCATTTCGGAGACGCCTTTACATTTAATATGAATCAAAGTAATGAAACTGGTCAAGCTACTGCTTCTACTGGTGATCGTTCCCTACAAGGGGGAAATTGGATGCAGGATTTTACAGATTCAGTAAACCGTTTCGACTTTGCGCCCCTGAGTAAACTTTTAGCCACCATATGGATAATCGGTATGGTCGTGATGACTGTCCTGACCGTACACGCTTGGTTAAAAGTAAAGAAAATAAAAAGTACGACATCACCTATCGAAAATAAAGCAGTCTTAAGCCTATTTAACCGTTGCAAGCAACGTCTCCATATATCGAGACATTTAAGCCTAGGAGAATCACCATGCATCAAAACGCCACTAACGTTTGGTCTATTTAAAACCTATATTGTGCTTCCCAGTGATTTCGAAGAATGGTTGTCACTGGAAGAGATTGAGTACATCCTTTTACACGAACTAAATCATTATAAATACAAAGACATCGCAACAAATTACCTGATTGTCTTATATCAAATGCTCTATTGGTTTAACCCTTTGGTTTGGATTGCCTTTAGAGAAATGAGACTGGATCGTGAAATCGCCTGTGATACTGCAGTCTTAAAAGCTTTGGATAAGAACTGTTATACAGCATATGGAAACACCATTATCCATTTCGTTGACAACACGTCCCGGTCAACGTATTTCCACTTGGTGAATCCATTAAGTGGTGCCAAGCAGCAAATAAAAAAGCGAATAGAAAGTATTGCATCTTTTACGCCTGAATCAAAACTGCTGAAATGGAAAAGCAGGCTTATCTTTATGATTGTAGGTGTATTCGTTGCCATCCAGTTTCCGATTATTTCGGTCATGGCATACGATGATGACCAATATACATTTGAAAATGAAAATGCAGTATATGAAGATTTGAGCAAGTACTTTTCCGGCTATGAAGGTAGTTTTGTACTATATGATTTGCAAGCTGATCAATACAGTATCTATAATAAAGATAAAAGCACGACAAGAATTTCGCCGGATTCTACTTATAAGATTTACAGTGCATTGTTTGCATTAGAATCAAATGTCATCACAAGTCAAGCGTCCACCATAAAATGGAATGGTAAACAATACCCTTATGATGCGTGGAATAAGGACCAGAATTTATCGGACGCGATGAGGAATTCAGTAACCTGGTATTTTCAGGAATTGGATAAAAGCGTTCAAAGTGATCATATCCAAGCCTACCTCAAACAAATAGGCTATGGTAATTACAATATATCTGGTGGATTATCACAATATTGGTTGGAATCATCATTAAAGATTTCTCCGGTAGAGCAAGTGAAATCCCTCAAAGCCTTGTATACCAACGATTTTAAATTTGAAGATAAACATATCCAAACTGTAAAAGATATGATTAAATTAGAGGAAAAAGACGATGCCATGCTATCTGGGAAAACCGGCACAGGGAATGTTAATGGGAAAAATAGGAATGGTTGGTTTATTGGGTATGTAGAATCCAATGATGACACCTATTTCTTCGCGACGAACATTCAACAAGGTAATAATCCTTATGGAAGTAAAGCAGCCGAAATAACAAAGTCCATTTTGCGGGATAAAGGCATCTATTAATTTTCCATAACAAGTACCGTATTTCGAATAAAATATACTGTGATCCATGTATTGCGATAGGAAGGAGGTGGGACTGTATGCCAAAAAGCTTACCTAATATATCAGAAGCAGAATGGGAAGTGATGAATGTACTTTGGAAAAGCGCTCCACAAACGGCCAGCGATGTCATTTCCTCATTGAAACAAACGAACTGGAAGCCCAAGACGGTCCGCACGCTGTTAGATCGTCTTGTACAAAAAGAGGTAGTCGGTGTGAATAAAGATCAGAAAGTCTATACTTTTTTCCCACTTTATTCCCAGGAGGATTATCAGCACGCCGAGACAAAATCCTTTATTAAACGGATTTATGGTGGTACTTTACAGTCGATGCTCGTTCAATTCATCCAAGATGATTCTTTATCTGAAGCGGATATTAAAGAATTACGTAACATTTTAGATAAAAAACCAAAAAAGTGAAATGGCTAGCCATTTCACTTTTTGCTTATTAACTGAAGCCGTTAAGCATCTTATGCAATGATAGATTCTATTGCTATCCGCATCTTATTCCGTTCGAAAATCATCTTTGTTCATCTAATATAAAATTTCTTCTCCAGTAAAAAAACTACTCCAGCATTAAAACGGAAACTCTCGGTATTCTTCTTGCACGGATACCCACTTGGTTGTCGTAAATTCCTCAACGATCCATGGATGACTAAATCGTCCAAGGCCACTCGCCTTATTGCCCCCAAACGCAACATGTGCTTCGTTGTTTACGGTTTGGTCATTCACGTGGGTCATACCCGCATCTACTTGCAACGCGAAGCGCTGTCCTTTCTCGAGATCACTGGTAAAGACTGTAGAGGATAAGCCATATTCCGTATCATTCGCGAAGGCAAGTGCTTCGTCATCACTTTTCGCCCGAATAATCGTAGCAATTGGGCCAAAAATTTCAGACTGTGCCAGCTTAGAATCATTTGGCACATCCGCAAAAACGATAGGAGAAATCACATTACCACTTCTATCCCCGTCCAATACAACACGCAAACCATCTTTCTTCGCTTCTGCTGCAATACCCATAATCTTATCCGCCTGTTCCTTATTGATAATCGGACCAACTACTGTTTCAGGATTTTTCGGATCACCTGCTTGAAGTCCCTTTGCCTTCGCGACGAATTGCTCTACAAAATCATCATAAACATCCTGATGCACAATAATGCGGTTTGTTGCCATGCAAATTTGCCCATTGTGCACGAATTTGCCAAATATAGCCGCATCGACTGCGCGATCCACTACGGCATCACCTAGAACAACAAATGGTGCATTTCCGCCTAATTCCAGTGCAACCTTCTTCAAGTTCTCTCCTGCAACTTTACCGATATGGCGGCCAACAGGCGTAGAACCAGTAAAGCTAATCAAGCGAGGTACCGGGTTATCAATCATGCCATCGCCTACTTCATTAATATCCGTTAAAATGGACTGAAATACACCCTTAGGAAGTCCAGCATGTGCAAATGCCTTTGCAATAATCTGCCCACCGGACAACCCTACTTGTACATCCGGTTTATGCACAACTGCATTCCCCAATGCAATCGCAGGCGCAATCGTACGCATGCTCAAGTTCATCGGAAAATTAAATGGTGAAATACAGGAAATAACGCCTAGCGGCAGACGATGCACCTTGTTCACCTTACCCTCAATGCCAGAGGAGAGCACTTTGACCTTGTACAGCTCATCCGCTGAATTAATGGCTTCCTTCAGCTCTGCAAGTGATAAATCAATTTCCAAATTCGCCTTCAGGATGGTACTACCACTCTCCCGATTCATCAGTTGAACGATATCTTCACGATTTTCATTCAGGTAATCATGTGCTCCTTGAAGTACGCGTCTTCTTTCTTCTACAGAAGATTGAGCCCATTCTTTCTGTGCTTTTTCAGCTACCTGGAACGCATCCTCCAGTTGACCAGCCGTTGCCAAATTCACGGATGTAACAACCGAATTATCATACGGATCACGGATATCATAAAGATTACCGCTTTCACCATCGACCCATTCTCCATTCATATAGCTCTTATTAATCTCTTCTATACGCATTTTATAGAACCTCCATCATTATTTATACTTAAAATTGACTTCATGGTCTGTAATTGCTTCGAATCTTAAACGCTTGATTCATCAGAAAAATTCTCTAATTTATTAAATGAGAATTGCCCATTTTTGTAATACGCAACTAGATAGGGTAGGTATAAACAGCTTTAAAGCAGATTTTTACCCTACAATACTATTGTAGCAATTTGCAAAGGATCTATCGAAGGAATCGCTTGTGTGAAATTTCACGTAGGATAGGCAGCAACAAATACTAATGGAATTTTTTATTACATTTGTGTGTGCCTAAAAAAGGATTCGTACCTATCGATACAAATCCTTTAACTACTTGTACTATTTATTTAAAACCTCATATTAATAACTCTTTCCTGTTCTCCCACGCTCATATTCGATCCACTCGGCAAGCATAAACCTTACTCAAACAAATAGTTCGAAACACTGTTCCCTTCTTCATGGCGTAATACTTAAACACTAACAAAGGCTGCAAATGCTGAGTTTCCACACGTGACACGCTTCGATATTCTCTTCTATCAATCTATCAATAATGTCGTGGTTCGCTCCCCCTCCCGATTTATCAGTTGAACTATTCCTTCTATCACTAAAACTAATTCTAAAAACAAAAAATAAGCACGTAGTAATTTACTCGTTGCTTATTTTTGTATCTAGATAATAGGCATTATTATATTCATCAGCATGTGTAATCCATTTAGGATCCATCTTATATTTATACGATACATTTTCTTTTGGGTATCCTATTGGAAGTAAGCCAATCGGGTTTACATAGCTTGGTATATTAAAAAATCGCTTAATTAATTTCTCTTTAATTCCTCCAACCCAACAACTACCAATTCCATATTCTGTCGCAGTGAGAATCATATTCTGAACAGCATTCGCTGTATCGATCAGTGTCCACTTATCCCCTAGTTCAGCATATCTTGATTTAGTTCGTTTCGTATTAATACATATAATAATAATTTTTGGCGCTAAACCAATCCACTTTTGATGTGGCGCCCATTCAGAATAAAAACCGCTAAAAGTAGCTGAAACAACCTTCTCTTTTCTTTCTTCATCTGAAACAACAATAAATTCCCATGGTTGCATGTTACCACTAGATGGCGCTTGGGTTCCCGCTTTTAAAATTTCATATATTATTTCTTCAGGTATTTCCTTTTTTAAAAAGGCCCTTGTGCTTACTCGATTGTAAATGGCATCTATCGGCTTACTCATGCCCATCTATCCTTATTAACAATATCACCAATAGATAAACGTGGACCTTTTACCGTTGTCTCAATTGTATATCCAGCAGCAATAATCGCAGTTGGTTCTACATACCATGGTAATTTCAGCTCTTTTTTTAATACGTCGACATCAAATTCACGAACGACTGTTGTTGCAATATTTAAAGAACCCCCAATCAATCTGGCATTTTGCAAAGCACCCTCAGCCTCTCTTTCAGCAATAACTGAACCAATTTCACCAACACGCGCAATGGCCCTCCGCTTTTCGATTAACACAATACCGAGAAATGGTACGTTTTCTAACCATTCTTGATTTTTAGATGCCTTAATCATATACGGGTTTAACGTACACTTGACAATTTTTTTTCTTAATTGGCTAGCTTCGATGACGAGTAATTCTCGTGCTTGATTACCTACTGAACTATGTCCCAATGAAAATGCCTTGTAGAGCTTTTCTAAATCCTCTTTCTCAACAAGACGATCCGCATATCTCCGGACATTTGTTATATCTTCCATTAATTCAATTAGTAAATTAGTATTCAAGTAAAATGCCTCCCCATGTAGGATTACTTCGTCCAATAAATCTCAGGAGATTTTGTTACACAATCAATATGAACATTCGTCTTAACCACACCTCCAAATGTATGGTTTGATCCGAATGCAACATGAATGGTATCATGTGCTTTTTCATCCTCTAAAATATTGCCTGTAATTCGGGCTGCGTAATTCGTTCCAATACCTAACTCCGCTAAAATTCTGCCGTCATCAGGACCTAATATACTTAATAATTGTTCTCCTTGCTTACCAGTAGCAGAAATTAAGCGACCTGATTGAATTTCTAAAACAACGGGAGTATTGACTAGTCCTATTCCAGCGATTGATCCATTAATCTCAATTTTTCCTTCTGCTTTATATTCTATCGGGGCAATATATGCCTCTCCAGAAGGTAAATTACCTGAATCACCTTGTTTTTCAAATACACCTGTACTTGGAATTCCCTCACGATTTCCAATTGGAATGACTAATTCCAAATCATCCCCAGTTTTAATCATTACTTTTTCATGATTTGATAGCTTCGTAGTCATTTCTAATGTCGCAGTTTCTACTATCGAATAATCAGCATTGATTGCTCCATTTAAAAACATATCTTCCGTAATTCCTGGCATTGTAATAACACTTACACCATGTTGATTTGCTTCACGACGAGCCACTGTATGAGTTAATGAGTGTTTTGTTAAACAAAATACTAACGGATATTTCGTCATAGCGCTCGCAATCTCTCCATCCGGTTCTTCACCAGACTTTTTTCGGTCTATCATAACTTTTAATTCAGTTTTCCAACCTAATTCATTCAAAGTACGGTAGAAATCAGTTCCTAATTTCTCTGTTGAACGGTCCGTAATAACTAAAACAGCGACATCCGTATCAAAACTAAAATTTTTATCCATAATAGATTTAACAATTTCTTTTATTTGACTCATTTTATCCTCCTTATTAATAATAACTACCTTCCCATTAATGAAAAGGTAGTCATTTATTCAGACTAGATATTCCTTAGCAATTCGAGAAACAAGTGATCGAGATAATATAGTCGGTAATCCACTTGCGTTTGCCACTTCGGCCTTTTGTGTTTCATTATACCCCATACAATCTAAAACAATTACTTCTGCACCTAGGCTTTTCATATTCATTCCCGCTGTTTTAAAGTCACTTTTTGTATAAGGCGATGCTACTTCAATTACAATATTAATATCTAACCCTGACCATTTCTCAAGTAAACTATCTTTTTGCTCTTTAAGTGGAATAATTAATCCCAGTATTCCTTTTGATAAAATAGCTTCAATAACCTTTACCAAAATTCGATCAGGATAAAGTATTGGTTTTGTTGTTAAAATGGAAGGAAAATCACCCGTACATAATATTACAGTCATATCTGTTTTTTTTTCTAGTTCTGTTAATTCCATTTGTAATAATGGCAGTAATTTTGATTTACTTATTTTTGCAGATTGTTTAGTTTTTAGACGAGTAATATAAGTAATATCACCCTTTGCAGGTTCCATATCTTTTATTTCTTGTCCTGACAAGGAATCTAAAGCTCCACGTTCAACAATTTCGATTGAATCACCTAATATCGTACGAAATGTGGGGGTTACATCTGTTCTAGGGGATTGACCGATTGTTAAAATACCTAACTTTTTCACTTTAAGCTTTCCCTAACGTTTGTAAATGTTTCATTGAACCATAAAGGTTTTGCATATGTTCAAATTCTGGTGCATCGTAGAAGTCAATTTTACCAGCGCCAAATTCCTTCGCCACTTCAATGCTAAATCTAACAGCTTGAGCAATATCTACCTCATGGCTTGCTCCAGTCCCACTTCCTGGAACAGCGCTTTTTGTTGTAATTGCAATTCCTACTACTGGTGCATTAGTTGCAACTGCAGGTTGTAGAATACTATTAATGTGATATAAATCATTACCATATGGTGTGATATCTTGCGTCGATACCGCAAATGTTACAGGTAATTCTCCAGTTGTCATTTCCTTAATCCGAATTAAGTCGTTAGAGAATTTTAATATATAACCTTCCTTAACCGTTTGAGATATTGCAATACCTCGGTGGTTAAACACTTTATTTCCTTTTGTCGTATCAATGGAAATAATCGCATCCATTTCTGGAAACACTTCATATTGGTTCATTGTTAGAATATCAACAGGTGATCCCATAAATTCAACGGGTTCATGTGGTTCAGTCGGTGCAACTGGACAAATATGTGTTGTTACATACACATCCCCGGCTAAACGATCTCCACGTTCACTCATTTCTGCTAACTTTACAGCCGTTGATACAGCTGCAGCTGCCCCGTCACCATCGGAAACAAATCCAATTCGTTGTGGACGTGCACCAATTCCGCCAAGACGTCCGACAACACCTAATGAAGGTGCGTCACCTCCAGACTGCTTGCCATTTGTTCCTTTAATTAAAATTTTAACGAAGTCTGTAGACCCCTTACTTCCTTTTACTGTTTCAAAGGAAGCTTCGACAAATTCATAGTCTGCAAATATATTAATAATGGTTCCCCCGTTTACAGTAGGGTGATCTAATATATCTAGTACTTCCAGCGTTTGTTTTAAAGTCATCTTTTAACGTCCTTTCTAATAATCTTTTTATTTATGATTGGTTCAATTACTTGCAATAGCTTTTTATTAGACATTGTTGAACTTAACGTTAATTCTGATTTAGGGACTGAAATGACTGCAATTTTTTGGCCTTTTTCAATTTCAGCACTTACTATCGGCATCCCTGTCCTCGCATCAAATGTCATGATTAAATCTGGAAATGTCCCAAGACGTTGTTCATTCATTTCAGCGGTCATGTATTCATTCCAAAAGGTCAGTTCCAAATCATCAATGATAACTTCACCTACATCAAAACCACCTGTTTCTTCTAAACTAAATTCTGTTACTTCACCCGTATGGACAATTTCACCATTCAGATATTTAACAACCGCCTTTATTCGCTCAGATCCTTCTAGTGAACTTAATAAAATTTCACCTAATTCAATCGCTTGTGTAATACCACCTATTGCAGCATGTTTTTTAACATATTTTACGTTAATTGGATTACGACAAACACCGATCATCCCACCAGCTTTCACCGATAACTCACGCATTGTGTCAGAAACATTTCTAAGCGATCCCGTCACTATTCCGGAGACTGCCTTTTCATCTTTTCCACCCGCAAATGCTTGAATGGAATGATAGTCTTCTACCTCGGAAAGATTTAACGCTCCCATTGAACCAGTTGGGTGTGCTCTTCCGTTACATGGAGCATCTAAAAATGGAAGATTTAATGCCGCTGCTTGTAACCAACCATTAGTGGTTGTCGCAGCACCATTTTCGTTTGTCATAAGTGCCTTAATTGGCTGTTTATATTCACCTTGCATACGTTGTACCGTATCAATTAATTGATTTTCACTCAAATACATTTCTTTTGCAGATGGGGCGCCTACTAATGAAACGCAAACAACCGAATCATTTTCTTCTAATTCTTCAGCTGTGATAAGTTGTGGAGCACCATATTGGAAAGCTTGTTCAACCTTCTCAAGCCCCTCACTGATCATACCACCGCCCCCACCACCCAGTATGCATCCTCCATAAACCGCATGTTTACCATCTTCAATACTTAAATTCTTTGTCAAAGATAACCCACCTTTTATTTAGCTTTCCAAATCGATGTGAAGAAACTATATAGTGCATCCCCAGCAATGAATCCCGCTGCTGTTGTGTACATGGTATTTTCTGCCTCTGGACCTTTTAATTTCAAAATAGTAACCCGGATAATAATACCGGCTATAACTGCCCAGCCAGCAATTGGATTAACAATTAATAAACCAGTAGCTAACATAATTCCCATCTGCTTACTTGAACCACCAATTAATTGAATTAATGCACCTGGTATAGCCCATAAAAATAACAACATTGCTACATTACCAGACAAGCCAGATTCAATCGTAGTTGCATAAACATGGTTTACTGGTGGAACTAAATTCTGTGAAAAAAAGGAATCATAAAACAGTGTTACCATAATTATTGCTATGATAAAGCCTATTGCCGCACTCTTTAACTGCTGGCGGCGCCCGTACAGTTCCTGTGCTTTTGTCATACCTGCTCTTAATATTGCACCTGTTTTAAAGTCGTATCCTAAGTCAGCAAACGCTGGGCCTGTTGCAGCAGTATAGCCAGTTAAGATCGCTAAAGCAACTGGAGGGAAACCGAATAACAAACCAATAATTAAAGAAATTAATGTAACTGCAAAAGCTGGAAACCATCCTGAATGCATTGCCGCAATCCCGACAATGATTTCACTGATTAACGCAGCCGCTGCTGCAAATAAAATAAATAAGATTAATTGTGGAATTGACATCGCTGCATACAACCCTGCTAAAATCGCAACTAAAATGGCACCACCAACATATAATAAATATCCTAAGCTAAATCCTTTTTTAACATCTTCTTCCGTGCGGGTATTATTATTATTATTATTATCGTCATTCGCATTTCCTTTTTTCTTAGGGCGCCTAATCATCATAATAAACTGTACTAGGGCAATCATTCCTGCACCAATCATCATTCCATGGGGAACATAATACGCATCTAAATCTATACCAAATAATGGCGCAGAATAACCTCTTAACAACAAACCGATTCCAAACATCGTTAATGCCCAGATGTTTCCAATAAATGCAACTCCAAATGCTGACATCGAAATACCTAAATGTGAACCAAGTACTCCACCAGCAATACCCAAGCCTAAAAACTTCGCCTTGGAACCACCTTCATCACCTGCTTTCAAGGCTTCCGCAGTTGCAACACCTGGTGGCCAAACTTCATCAGCACTAAATATTTTAGAATCAAATACTCGATATAATATAAAAACATCAATGCAAAGGGCCACACCTGCTCCAATTAGCATTGGAATAATAAGTTCAGGCATTCCAAGTACAAAGGGTAATCCTATCGGAATTAATAAACTATTAGCTGCACCGAAAGTTGCTGCAGATATTGACGTTTGAATTAAATTTTGATTTTCTAATGAACGATACTTATAAAACATTTGCATTGGAATTCGAGCAATTAACATTGCAATTAACGCACCGATAATAGATGTATTAGGTGTTATCCCTAATGATGTAATAAGTTGCATTCCAATAATTGCACCCAAAACTGAAATTAAAGCCGAAAATAATATAAACGTAAAATCGAAAGTTTTCTTTTGCAAAGCTAAACCTCCTTATTAATTAATTTAAAAGCAATAGCTTGTGCCTCAACTAAATCTATTACTGGTATATTAATGTATTTATTTAAATAATGTTTAAGACTAATTGTCGAAAAACCAGTACATGCAAACAAAATAACATCTGCCCCACCACTTACCATACCTTTTATAGTTGTAAGTAGTTTTTCTTTAGCATCCTCGGCAAATAAATCGGTCGTTTTTCGCAATGAATGTTCATATGCATATGAATGATACTTTTCACCTAATATTCTCGTTATTGATAAAGGTGCTTCTTCAGTAATACCAATAATTCCAACATTATTTCCAACCATACTCGCTGCATAAGCACCAGATTCTCCAGCTCCGAATACCGGTAATTGTATATTTTTTCTTACTAGGTTTAACGCTGGATCTGCAGCACAACTAATTGTGAGGGCTGTGTATTTCCTTTGAGATTCCATTTCTTTTGCAAGTTTTATGATTTTAGATTCCGCGATAGATTCTGTTTTTTCATCGTAAATTCCGTTCCATTGACCAGGTATACATCTTGTCTCACTTGCAATGTTTAAGTGAGTTTTCATAAGTAAACTATGTTCATTTAAAACATCATTATCCTCCGTTGTTAATACTCTAATTATCCCCAACATATTACACCCTCCTCATTTAACATAGAATAGTCTGAATTTTTTATGCAAAAAAAAAAATAAAAAAAACAGAAAGAGAAAATCCCTTTCTATAAATATAATAGCTAGCTATAGCAATGTATATAACCAACATGAGTATATTTAGGCCCATTAATATCGGAATATTGCTCACATTGGTAAATTTTATTTTAAATCATTTATTTTTAAACAAAATTGTAAAATAAAAACTGTTTCAGCATCATCTAAATCAATTTCACAGAGCTCTCTAATCTTTTTCAAACGGTAGGTAACCGTTCGTCTATTTAAATAAAGTTTTTCAGCAGTCCGTGATGCATTCCCATTCTCTTTTAAATACATCATTAACGTATCAATTAACTCCGGATCGACTTCTATTAATGGCCATAGAATACTATCGACATAATCAATAACTTGTCGATCATTACTCAGCCTTAATAAAAATTCATAAATACCAAGTTTGTTAAATGAAAATACTTGCAACTCAGGATGTAATTGCTTACCTATATCAACTATTTTAGCTACATAATCTAATTTTTCATTTACCTCCGATAAATTAAAAAAGGGTGTGCTTATTGCGATTAAACAATTGTTAATGGCCGATTTTTTTAAGCGTCGATTTAAGAATTTCCTGATCGACGCAGTACTTGATATACGTTTACTTGTAAAAGCAAGCAGCATATACAGTTTATTATTTTGTTCAAATACAAATGACTTTGTTAAATCCTCAAGGGGGTGGACTAATTTTTCCAGTTGATTAAAAACTAATAAATTATAGTCAATTAAAGGCTTTTCTTCTAATCTCGTAGAAGTTACTGATAATCGCACATGAAGTAGTACTTTATAAATAGTATCTGTTTTTTTCTGTTTCAATTCGCTTAATTCCAACTTTTGAGATAGCTGTTTATTTTGCAAACTAATCAGCTCACTCATTAAACTAATATGAACTTTGTCGGCTACTTTAGAGATAAATGGTTGTATTAATATTTTTCTTTCCTTCTCTTTTTTATAAACAAAATGTAATAATCCGTATCGTTTTCCTTTCGAAAATAAAGGAACGATAATGCGTTTTAACTTCTCTATTCTTAAAAAGCCTTCTTTTATATATATAGGAAATTCCCTTTTTATCTTTTCTATATATTTATGTGAATCTTCGTAAGCGGGCTTAGAGAATAACGATTTGTTATTACGCCATTGGTCATTTATTTGATAATTACCGCAGTACATTAACTCCCCATGAAAATTTTCTATATAAGTTACTAAACCAAAAGATTCAAAGATATCATCAAAGACCTCAATAACGCTCTCATATGATTTATCCTCCATTTTTTCCATTAATAAAGCATCTTCTGATAAATTTAATCTTTGATATAATGGGGTTAATATTTTTATATAAGGTACCTCACTCGGTAATTCTATAATGGGGAAATTATGTTTTTCAGCTAGCCTAATTGCTTCTTCAGGTAGTTTATCTATAAATCTACCTAACTTAACAATTAAACCTGCTGCTTTCTTTTTTATCAAGATTTTAATTAATTCCAGCTGGGCTTCTGTATCGTCTTTTACTGTGTAGAATGTGGTAATTATTAATGTATCTTTAGCGACCCACTCTTCTACTTGAGGAACTTCCATAACCTCAACAGCCGTTACGGTATGATTTATTCCATTTATACCATATGCAAGCTTTGCGCCATGGGGTTCAACAAGTTTTAATACTTCACTAATATCCATATTATTTCCCCACCTTTATTCAATACCTTTATATCCGATGTTGATAGCTTCGTATTATAACATAATTAGTTTCTTCTAGATTAGTAGGGCTAGTAGTGCCTATGTCAAGATTTTATCGGTGCCTCTTTAACACCAATCTTTCCATCATTTTGCTTTTGTACACTTTTGTCTGGTGCAGCGGGGCATCCGTCGCTGGCCAAGCAGTAAGAGCAAATAATGTGGATATTTATACCGATGCTTCAGACTCAAACCCGTTTATAGTTTAATTCTATAGTTTTTGTGTATAAATCCGGATAAATATAAACTATCTTCCTCGTACATGTACCAAGTCTGTAAAATTGTGTGCACCATTCCGCGTGTTGTTAATCATTATCGAGTTATCAACTGGCATGTAGTATTCTATCAATCGCTTCTCTATCGTCGTTAAATTATTCTGTTTTTATTCGTCCTATTTATTACCTAATAGGTTATTAAACATGTAATTATTGTACGTCCCCCTATCAAATACAGTTTCCTTAACAGTCCTATTATACTATTAAATATTTTTATTGTTAATTATTCGATACTTTAGTATGATAGATGGAATTAGTATGTTTGACTTATATATTGATCGATAAAATCGATCAATATATAAGTCAAAAACTCACATCTAGAGTTGAAATGTGAGTTAGAAGGGCAAGCACCGAATAAAACTGATTGGTTCTTGTAAATCTCCACATTATCTTTTCCAAATAAGCTTAGTTTGGTCAAATTACTCTGAGGCGCCTGGCTTACTTCCCTAATCATTTTATACTACTCTTGAATTGGGATCGAGAAACATGCCTCTTTATAAATTGACTGAATGTTATTCAGAGTTACATTAAGTGTCATACTCATAAGAACCATCATCAAAAAAGCTGCCATCACAGCACTCACGCTGTAAAGACAACTTCATTTTATCCTATCTTACTCAATTCAACCAATCCCCATATTTTTCAAGACTGTTTTTCTGTGTAAAGTCATCCACTTCCCGAATTGATTTGACAACACGATTCATATCGAGTTTTTCAACAATCTCTTGAATCGCCGCAATCCCTGACTTTGCATACGTTGCACGTTCCTCTGGTGTTTTCAGTAATGGTGTGTACATATGGTCAGATGGTTTGTCAAAATAATAACCAACTGCACCAGATTGATAGGCTAATTTTCCAAGCGGGTTTGCTGGATGGGTCCTATTTGCTTCCATCACTTTATTAGGATCATAGCTCACGGAGGTGGATTCCGGGACATTTAAGGGAACATCCTCTATTCTTCCTAAAATGTCATAAGCACCGATTGCCATATCATTAAATTTTTCCATTGAATGAAATGAAAGATCGTTTAAGGATTCTATTGCTTTAATAATATCCATATACAAAATTGGCGTTTTTGTTTCATCAAAAAAGTCCCGCACCATTCCACTCACCGTTATATATGCTGGCCCGTGAAATGTAATATAAATTTGCCGCTTAAAACCTTGTTTTAATAAGGATTTGGCAATTTTGTCTAAATAATTCATACCATCTTTAACACTCATTTGTACAGTTCCCCTACCCACTGGTGTAGCCCCAGCGAAGAAGTATGGAAGATTATGAAGGACTAATCCATCCGTTACTTCCGCCATTTTCAAAGCGATCGCCTCTGCTAAAACTGTTTCAGAATCGAGTGGAAGTGCACCGTGTGTTTCTGTCACTCCTACTGGAACAAAAATGATATCATTACTATCTAAATAGTCTTCTACTTCCCCATTTGTAAGTTTTGTTAAAAATCGTGTCCGCATCGTAATTCCTCCTGTTAATCTTATATGTTATTTAAGCTTGTGCTCTCTTTTCCTCCAATTTCTCATACATCTCGGATGTTTTATGCTTATCTAAATGAAAGATAATACCTACGCCGATTAACATGAGTAGAAAGGCAATAATCGGTAAACCAGTATATAATTTCAAAATACCTTCAGCAACTTCCCTTGTTTGCGAAGCAGCACCAGAAACAAATCCAACCCAGCCTAAAGCGTAACTGCCGATTCCTGAACCAATCCCCATTCCTAATTTTCTTGAAAAAGAATAAATAGAATACAATGTACCATCATACCGCTTCCCTGTTTTCAACTCTGTAAAATCCAAACAGTCTGTTACAAGAGCCCAGACAATCATAATAAATACTGATAAGCCAATTACAGCAATGTTATATATCCCAATAAATAGGTATACGTTTTCAATCGTAAATAAGGTTATGAATATCGTTGCAATAAAGCTAAATCCAGAACTTGCAATGACCAGATTGCGCTTACCAAATACTTCTACTAACTTCGGAACACTGAAAAAGAGTAAAATAGTGATCGCTATATTAACAAATGAATTAATTGTAAATGCACTTGGCATATGATAAAATTCTGCAAACACTACCGCTGCTAATTGGTTCACACCATTAATAATAATGAGCGATCCAATGGAAGCGATCATCATACCGATTAGAGGCCGATTGGTAAATGCTGCTTTTAAAGCGTCCTTAAACTTATAATCCGACTTTTTTCCAATAGGCTGTTCATCACGGACACGTTCTGTTGTTAATTTGACCAAACCTGTATAAGACAGGAGCGATAAGATACTAAATACAATGGCAACATGAAAGAATCCTTCAGGAATAACGTTTCCTGCCTTATCATAAATAAACATAGGAACCACAGATAAAGCACCCAATCCGACAACCAATCCACCGATCGCACGTGCCCGTGATAATTTTGTACGCTCAACAGGATCTTGGGTAATCACGGCAGCAAGTGAACCATAAGGAATTGAGTCTGCAGTGTAAGCAATACCGTAAAATAGATAAACAGCTACGACCCAAATATGAATGGCAGTAGATGAAAAGCTCGATACATCAGCAAAAGATAATAAGAGCGATGCCGCTAGAAACCATTTAGCAATACTAATATAAGGTAAAAACCTGTTACCACTTTTTCCAATCCGATAACGGTCTGGTATGGATCCCATAACAATGTCCGTGAACGCATCAAAAACGCGCGCAACTAAAAATAACGTCCCCATGAAGTAAGGACTTACACCTAATACATACGTTGCAAATATGAGAAAAAAGCTCCCAATATATAAATTAACAAAGCTCCCTCCAACATCGCCTAACATATAACCGAATTGGTCTCGAATCCCAAATTTTCTCTGTTCCATTTTAAATCACTCCAATTTATTTAAACTTATCGTGTAAAAGGTTATAAACAATTGAATATGTATTCGCTTTCAAAATGCATTTAATTTGTTGAGAAAACAAATTAAATAACAACATTTCAATTTCTCAACTAGCAAGTCCCTTATGTTATAAGGGACATTCAGCCATTCATATTCCCTACTTTTCATTATATAGGAAAACCCTTTCATTCAATTGTTTTATTGTTGCATGTTTTTACACTAAAATTGCATCGTTTTTATAAATGGAGGTCAGAGAAAGTACAACTTTGGCATTCTAAGATTGAGACTTACTTTTCCTGTACACTTTTGGCGAAATACCAGCTACTTCTTTAAAGACTTTCGAAAAATATTGAGAGTTATTAAACCCTACCATGATGGCTATATCTGTTAAGGAAAGATTGGAATAACTTAACAGTTTTTTAGCTTCTGCCACTCGTTTTCTATTACGATAAAGGCTAACAGTGATTCCTTTTTCATTTTTAAATGCGCGCATTAAATGGGACGGATGCACATGCAGCTTCCGAGAGATTTCTTCTACTGTATAATTTTCCGAAAAGTTAATTTCAATGAACACCTCCACCTTTTCTACAATGGTGGAGCTTTCGGGCTTGTGAAAACGAAGCGTTGGATCACTATATTCATCAACCATCAGCGTATGAATGTGGTGCAGATCAGAAATTGTATCGGTATGTTCGATCATAATGGAATACTTTTCAGAAATATAATGAGATTTGGCAGCATTTAATCCGCCTTTTTCAGCACTATAACTGTAAAGGGTATTATGTGACAAAAGAAAGTTTTTAAGAGAACGTAATTTATTGCCTGGCGTCCGCTTGAAAATATCCAGTGAATCTTCTTTTAAAAAGTGATTCATGGTCATTTTATAATTTTCTAGCTTTTCCCTATCACAATTTTGAATAGCACAAAGGAAATCCTCTCTAAATTGATGACTTTCCTCCAGCAGTTCCTGTTTTGTAATTCCAGTATGATTATTAATTAGCCTGTTATGGTTATCATCTTTCACCTAGTATCACCTTTATTAAAATTATTATATAGATCATTTTAATTCTTTATATCATAACATGATAAATATAAACTTTAGCTGATGTTGTATACTCAACTAACTGTTATCGAAAGTAGAATATCATTTCAATCCATGCCCACAGTTTCAAGCGTGACCTATCTATTATCCTGAATTATGACAGTTGGAAATGCCATTCACAAAAAATAGTCGAAAAATGCTACTGAATTTTTGGTAGCTGTTACTGAAGGAAAAAAAGGAAAAGATATACTCAAATATAAAATAGATGAACCCATTTTCGATCCATACAGCACATTGCCCTTCCTCCATAAAAGTAGAAGTTAGCAATGCCATCTTCAATAGGGACTTCGAGCATGTTCTTTCTGCAGATCGGGTTCCTTTACATGTCTTATTCTCATACCAATCATCTTCACAATACCATACAAGATAACAAACAAAAGTATCCCCGCTGCATCCGCCAGCAAGTCAATTGCCTCTGCACCCCTGCTAAAGAATGACTGTATTATTTCTGTCACCATACCAACATTGAAGATAAGGCTAGCAGAATAATATACAACGAGTGAAGAGTATCTACTATGTCCAGAAAAAGATAGAACATTTACAACCGATTTAAAAAGTAGGTTGTTGCTTTGTATGAGGGTAAGAAAATCCACAAGAAATTTTTGTGAATATGAATTGACTGCTTCTGCCTTAGACAAATGGATTGCGCAATTTCAACAGTCTGGTTATCTGGTTCTTTCAAAGAGAAAGACAATCGAAGTCCTGAAGAACAAGAGTTATCTGAGATAGGAAAGAGAAACAGTCAACTTGAAATGGAAGTTGACTGTTTCTCTTTACAAGTATAAATGCGGCTAAGCATATAAAATGCTAGACCTTACTAAAAGGCAAGCCGCACTGATCAGGGAAATATAGAAGTAATTGAAAAAAACGGCATATCTATTCGGTATCAGCAATGTGCGAAGTCCTTGGCCTAGAGAGCAAATCATAAAATTTAATATTGCAATTTATGTTCGAAATTATTTGACGTCTCCACCATGGTTTAGTTTTAACATGTTTTTAGACTGCGCTCAGCAATTCCTATTGAAGCAACTTATTTGCTAGTAAACGATTAATTATAAGGCAATTAACATATCCTCCATTAATCGCAGCTATTACAGCCTTATATTTAATTGAATTCGTAGCGACTCCAATGGACCATTCTAAATTTTTTAATAAATCGAGTGGGGCGCCAATGGTATGGTAATCCTGTTCTTTTATAATGTTCCCGTCAATATCAATCATATGTCCGAGTACATGCCCCACGGCTCCGGCCTTTGCGTATTTTTCTCTTTGTTGTTCGTCTATATATCCAGATCTCTGCATACTTGAATTCTCTTCATCTAAACTACCAATCCCGTGTATCGCAATATTACATTGGTTTATTAAACTAAAGGTTTGTTTAATTTGTGGTTGCTCAAGCAGTGCTTTCTTAATATTCTCATCACTTACAACAGCAGGAGAATTAATATACTTATATTTTGCATGTAAAGTATTGGCGAGTTTAATTGCTAGCACAGGGCCATCAACATTGGAATCACCACTACCCAATGCTCCTACAAGTTGAACAACTTCTATGTTCTCCAGTTCATTTTCAGGCATGGCATCTACAACATGTTTTATGTGCTTTCCAAAAGAAATACCAACGACCATTCCGTTTTTTAGTAAAGCCATTACAAAACTAGCAGCAACAGTCCCAACTTGCGACAGCGTAATTGTTTCATCCTCGTCTTCTATGTTAACAACTAAAGCATCCTTTAATTTAAATCTTTCTTTTATTTTAGTTGAGAGGTTATAATCAATAGTGTAAGGTGTATTAATATAAATTTTAACAATTCCTTTATTCTTAGACTCATTGATCAGGCGAGAAACTGTAGTTCGTGATATTCCTAGTATATTAGCAATAGATTGCTGGCTATATCCTTGTTTGAAATATAATTCAGCGACTCTTATAATTCGGTATTCTTTATCGTCCATGATATCATCCTCACTCCTTTCTATATATATTTTTACCAATAAAACTACATTGAATTCAACAGTTGCTATGGCATTGATTGTAAAACTAATTATGACATAAAATGAACATGCCATGAGATACTACTAGATATTCTTCATTTATAAGTACTGAGTAAAGATAGGATATCAGATATGACTGCTCCTTCTTTCAAAATTAATCTAGTGTTCATAGAAGGATGCTATGTATATATTATTTTCACCATATGTTTTTCCAAGTCTCTCAAAATCATAGTAACATGCTTAACATATATTGATCTAGAGGTAATTCTCGATTCTTCCATCTATATCTTGGTTTCATACACGTCTAATTCTCTAAAAAATTTTTAGATCCTAAATTAGATTATAACCAATAAACTCACATTTTAGCTAGATGAAATTTGTGAGCTTATTGGTAAAATAACGCTAATTATTTAGTTTAGCCCACATCCAATTTTCCACTTCCGGAATATCAGAGCCATTTACTCCTATATATTCATGATGGTAACATAATGTTCGATTCATTTTTTGTACGAAATCGGAAGCTTTTTGTCCATAAACCAGTTCTGCTACCTCTTTTGCCATATGAAAGCGATCCATTTGACTAAAAACGCGCATATCGAATGGAGTGGTAATACCTCCTTCTTCACGATAACCATGAATGTATAAGTTTCTGTTTGAGCGACGGTAAAATATATCGCGAATTAATCCTTCGTACGCGTGGAAAGCAAATATAATCGGTTTATCTGTTGTGAAAATAGAATCAAACTCTTTATCAGTAATTCCCCTAGGGTCTACTTTAGGATGGCGTAATTTAAATAAATCAACAACATTTACAAAACGAATTTTTAGCCCTGGAAAAGTTTTATTTAAGATACTAATCGTGGCGAGTGCTTCCAAGTTGGGCTCTGTACCTGACGCAGCGATTACTACATCTGGTTCTTCATCATTTTTTACCGTCGAAGCCCAATCGATTATTTTAAATCCCTTTTCAACAAGCTCTTCAGCTTCATCTACAGAATAAAACTGTGGTCTCACCTGTTTAGAAGCGACCGCTAAATTAATTAGGTGCTCAGACTTAAACATTTTATCCATTACTGCTAATAACGTATTCGTATCAGCAGGTAGATAGGCTCGGATATATTCTGGCGATTTCTCTGCTAAATGGGTGATTAATCCAGGATCTTGGTGAGTGTAACCATTGTGATCTTGTTGAAATACTGTTGATGAAGCAATTAAGTTCAATGATTGAACGGGCTTTCTCCATTTGAAGTCGTCTGTTTTCTTAATCCATTTAAAGTGCTGTGTTAACATCGAGTCTGTTATTCTAAAGAATGATTCATAACTAGCATAGAAACCATATCTTCCAGTTAATACATATCCTTCTAAAAAGCCTTGAGCTTGATGTTCAGATAGTTGACTGTCTATTACTCGCCCAACCGGTGATACAAACTCATCAGTATTAGAATCTACCGGCTCTAACCATTGACGATCCGTTGCTTCAAATATTTTTTGCAAGCGATTCGATGCTGTCTCATCCGGACCAAAAACTCTAAAAGTGTCTAGGTTTTCTTTAATAATATCACGGGTGAATTTTCCAAATTCAATCATATCTTGTGCATTTATTAAACCTGGTTTTTCAATATCTAAAGTATAATTTTTCCAACTGGGTATTTTTATTGATGGAACATCTTTTCCACCATTTGTTACTGGATTTAATGACATAAGTTTATCATGTTTAGGTGCAATTTCTTGTAATTCATCCACAAGTTTACCCTCTTCAGTAAACAATTCCTCGGGGCGGTATGACTTTAACCACTTTTCTAGTACTTTTACGTCCTTCATATTATATTGAGTAACTGGTATTGGAATTTGATGTGATCTGAAACTTCCCTCAATTTTCTTTCCATCATATTCTTTAGGTCCAGTCCAACCTTTTAGTGTTCTTAATAAAATTACTGGCCATTTTTCGAGTTTAGCTTCTTTTGCGCTCTTTTGACGAGCTTTTTCCTGAATGCTTTTTATCTTTTTTATAGCATAATCAAACTTTTCTGCTGCAAACCTGTGCATTTCCATCGGCTCTTCGCCTTCAATAAAAATCGGATCCCAGCCCATTCCTTTAAAATAGTTTGTTAAATCTTCATCGGATTTACGTGCTAAAATTGTTGGATTGGATATTTTAGCTCCATTTAAATTAATTATCGGCAATACTGCTCCATCATTAACTGGATTGATAAAGACATTTGCAAACCATCCGGCTGCAAGAGGCCCTGTTTCGGTTTCTCCATCTCCTATAAATGGAACCGCTATTAAATTGGGATTATCTAATATTGCTCCTGTAGCATGTGCCAATGAATAACCCAATTCTCCGCCTTCATGAATCGAACCAGGAGTTTCAGGTGCTGCGTGTGAACCAATTCCGCCAGGAAATGAAAACTGTTGAAAAAATTTCTTCATACCTTCCTCATCCTGAGTAATATCAGGATATAGTTCTGTGTAGCTTCCATCTAGATATGAAAAAGTGTTCATGACTGGACCTCCATGTCCAGATCCTACTATATAAAACATATTTAAATCATGCTTATTAATGAGGCGATTTAAATGAGCATAAACAAAATTTCCTGCTGGAATAGTACCCCAATGACCGATTGGTTTACGTTTAATATCTTCAGCAACTATATCGCGCCGAAGTAATGGATTATTCTTCATAAACGTTTGTCCAACAGAAATATAATTAGCAGCTCGCCACCAACCATCAACTTTTTTCAAATACTCCTCTGAGTTAAAATCTATTGTCATAAATAAACTCCTTTCATCTGGTATAGAACTTTTATTATTTAACAAAACTACTGACCATATGTTTTTTTATAAATATCAAATCCTTTTTCTATTACGTCACTCGGTAATGGTTTTATATTTCCTCGTAGTAAACTTAGATGAACTACTTGCGCAGTTTCTTCTAAAACAACAGCATACTTTACAGCACTCAATGCGTCCTTCGCTACAGTAAAAATCCCATGACTACGTAATAGTATGGCCGGTGAATCACCTATTTTCTCAACGATTTGTTGACCTATCTCTTCCTCGCCAATATAGGCAAAATCTGATACTGGAATTTCTTTACCGAATACCGCTGCAGATGTGGTTGTATAAATAGGTAATGGTTCACCTCTTACTGCAAAACTCGTAGCATAAGGAGAATGAGTATGCACAATGCCATTTACATCTTTTTTATATTTATAAACATATAAATGGGAGGCTGTATCTACTGATGGCTTTAAAGTTCCTTCTATAACTTCTCCTTCTAAATTTACGACAACCATTTTGTCAGGAGTTAGTTCATCGAATAACACTCCACTAGGTTTTATAACGATAAGCCCTGTTTGTGGATCACGCGCACTAACATTACCACTTGTCCACATAACTAATTGATTTTTCACTAATTGTTTATTTAATTCACAAACTTCCTTTTTTAATTTCTCGAGCACCTAGATCACCCTCCATTTCATTTTTATTATTATTTATTAAATCTTTAGGGTCACCCCCCTTTACTAACTTTCCTTTTTTCTCCAATCGCTTAGCTAAAAAGGTGATAAAAATAGGTAATAATACTAGTGATGTCACCACGCAAGCAGCTATTTGAACAGTTGCAATTTCTACTTGAGCAGCAAAAGCTGGGTTCGCAGCTGCTAATACTGCAGGAGTGGCAATTGCGTTACCTGCTGTCGAACCTTCAGATGCTCCAACTATTGGATTCCAACCGATTTTTGAATAAACAAAATATGCTAGGCCACCTGTTATAAATACAGTCATGACACCTAATAATATTCCAACAAGTCCACCGTCTATAATAGATGAGAGATCAATCCCCATACCAATTGCAAAAGAGAAAAATGGAATAATCATATCGCTCCCTTTTGAAAGGAAAGTACGCATCTCTTCATCTAGATTACCAAGTATTGCACCAACTAGGATTGGAATAAGAACTGATAAGAAGTCTGTAAATCCGAATATCCCATCCACAAATCCCATAAAACCAAATATAGAAAGGGCTATCATCGATAAAAATGGTCCATCATTGAGAGCTAAAATCGGATATGCAGCTAAATCTTCTTCACTTCCGAATTCACCTGAAATAGCTAAATACATGCCACCCGATGAATTTGACATTGCCGCAATTATTGCAATTGGGGCTAAACCTAGAAACAACGAATTTTCATCCATAAAAATAAAGGCAATCATTGATATAACAGCTGCTACGCCCCATTTTAGTAATAGTAAAGTTGTTCCCTTTTTGACAGCTCTTCCAATTTTAGTTATTTTAAGTTGTGCACCGATACAAACAAGAAATAGGGCTATTAATACTAATGTTCCATCAACAAATAATGCTTCAGAAAAACCACCGATCCTTAGGAAACTCGGAAAAAAAGTATTAAGAACCATGGCCGTGAATAACGGAACAACTACCATACCCCCCGGTATTTTTTCGATTGTCTTTTTAATTTCCATAGCAACTTACTCTCCTTTTAAGCAAGTTTGTATTATTTTAAAATCCAATTTAATCGCATTATGGATGTTAAATTTACTTCCAGCTCATACTACAATAGACTATTTATTCGCTAAACTATTAAGTCAAAAGTATATATTTTCCTGAAAGTAAACTTTATAAACAAACTTCGCATAAATATAGTTATTGGGAACACCTGACGTGAACAAGCACCCTCTTTCTTCTTTTTTTGCTAAGAGTAATGCGCGATACGGAGACCATCGAATGACTTTAATTTACTTTTCTGTAATGTTCAGTTCACTGCTTAGTTAACTGTTACTTTTGAAATCTCATTTTATTTTCAAGAAAGTTAAGTGTTTCTTCTAAAATTTTCAGTGAGTTCTTATCCCCATCATTCCACATTTCCACCGTGTAGTTCCCACGGTATCCTTGTTTACGAAGCAAGTCCCCTGCTAATTCAAAATCCACCTCTCCATCACCAAATGGAACTCTTCTGAACTCATCTCTTCGAGTATCCTTAAGGTGAATACATAATGTACGACCTACAATATTCTTAAGTTCCTCTGTTAAAGACAATCCGTTCGCAACTAGATTCCCAATATCAGGGTATAACTGAAGCCATGGTGATTTTACATCCTCTATAATATTTATAGAGTCCTTTATAGATAAAATATCTTTGCCATCCATATTTTCAAGTCCCAACATAACCCCATTCCATGCTGCGTAGTCACTAACCTCCTTAAGTCCTTCTATAAATCGGTCCCTCTCATTCCCATCTCGAGAATCTGAAAAGAATGTATAATAACCAGCTAGTTGAATAACAGGAATATTAAGGTCAAAAGCGAATGTAATTGCTTTTTGTATAATTTCTTTGCCTCTACTTCTTATGTTAGGGTCTTTGCTTCCGAGAGGAAATGAACGGTTCGCACTTAAAACAATAGAATAGATATACAGCTCTTTTTCACTCATATAAACTTTTAATTTTTCTCTCTCACACTTAGACATTTCTAATCTTGACAATCTATCTGAGGAGTCATCAATAGAAATTTCCAAGTAATCAAATCTTGTTTCCTCAACTGCTTTCAATAGTTGGTATAAATCAGTATCATCAGAAAGGGCTTTTTCATAAACACCAATTTTTATATTTGTCATGAACTTTTCTCAACGCCTTCCCCAAGATTGCGGAGTTGCTTCAATAATTGTTCCCCCACCAATCCTTTTGAAATCCTTACACATTCCAATAGCTTTATCTACACTAGTTAAATGATGGTTTCACCCTCGCCCTGTGAGTTTGTTAATAAGTGCTCATGTCCCATTATGAATGCCATCTCTTTGTAACAATATCTCCCAAAAAAGTACATACTTTAACCTTCTAATATTTTTCCTGTTATTTTATCGAACAATGTCATCTGGTTTTTTTTCACCTAGTAACTGATTTAATTCTTCCACATTTGTATTTACTATTTCACCATATTGACTTAATGCTAAAGCTGAAGTGACCATTCCATATTTCAACCCTTTGGCAAAATCTCCTTGTAACCAACCATGTAAAACGCCAGCAGCAAGCCCGTCGCCAGCTCCAATTCTATCAATAATAACTACATCACGGGCTTGCTCTGAGTAAATTTTCCCGTTTTCCAAGCCCATCGCTCCCTCAGAACCTCTAGACATA
The DNA here is from genome assembly GCF_016908515.1 of Virgibacillus halotolerans. Taxonomy (GTDB): domain Bacteria; phylum Bacillota; class Bacilli; order Bacillales; family Amphibacillaceae; genus Virgibacillus_M; species Virgibacillus_M halotolerans. The sequence continues at coordinate 143,380 of NZ_JAFBEA010000002.1, read as the reverse complement.
ACCACTTTATTGGCATTCGATAAGATTTGAAGCTCTTTTATAATTTCTTCATCCGTTCCACTGCAATTAAATACAGTTTGTGCATCTCTCTTATTACAAAATAGAATTTCTACATTTTGGATCATTGGTAGTAAAGTGTTGCATGCTTTTTCCTTGGACGACCACAGATTATTACGATAATTAACATCAAAACTCACTTTAACATCATTTCTATGAGCTTTTTCAATGGCTTCTCTAGCAATCTGTAATGTGTTTTCTGATAACGGAACTGTTATACCAGTTAAATGTATAATTTTAGAGTCTAATAAGTATTCCCAATTAACTTGTTCAGAAGTTATTTTTGTAAAACAAGTGTTTTCTCTATCAAAAATAACCTTTGTTGACCTAGGTTGCTTTGCATATTCTACGAACAATGTAGCAACTCTTGAACCTTGTGACCAGTATATTCCTTCCACATTAATTCCGTGGGAGCGATATTCATTTCTAATACGTTTTCCAACAGGTGTTTCAGGCAAAGAACTTATCCAGCTTGTTTTCCAACCTAATCGAGATAATCCTCCAACCACATTCGCTTCAGCTCCAGAAATACCAACTTGAAATTCACTAGCAGTGTTTAAACGACGTCCTTCTCCAACGGATAAACGGATGCTTCCTTCACCAATAGTAGTAACATCAAATCGCTTTTCCAACATCTCGGCCTCCTTTTCTTGGCATATTTTCACTTTAATAATCATTTATTCATAATTTAACCTTGTAATGAAAACGCTTTAAAAGTAAATAACAGTAACGCCTTTTCATAGATTCCTAATTGCATTGTTTGCATCAGTAGTACTTTCATCATCCAAACACACGAATGATTTCTTCTTTATACTCTTTCGCCGCCTGAAAAGGATCAGAGGAATTAGCGATTCTCCTTCCGGCAATAAAGCAATAAACCGGAACATCTTTAAATAGTTTAATTTCGTCAACAGATAATCCTCCGGTTATACTCAATTGAAACCCTATATCTGCTAAATTCTTTAGTTCGTTGATGACTTCTGGGCTCCACTTTACTTCTTTCTCTACCACCTCATTAGAACGATGATAAATTAACTGAGTAATCCCCAAAGATCGCCAGTATTCGGTTTGTTCGCTTGTAAAGGATTGATTTATTTCTATCTGAACATCTTTGTTTCCATGCAATTTTAATTCCTTAACTACTGCTTCAATCGTTTCATTTGAAGCGTCACTCATGACCGTTACCCAATCAGCGCCGGATTCGAAGGCCAATTTCGCCAATTTCCCTCCGGCTTTAATAATGCGAATATCCGCTAACACGATATGGTCTGGGAATAGACTTTTCATAATATGAACCGCATTGATTCCATTTTCTACAGCCAGAATCGTGCCCACTTCCATCACATCGACTTGTAATTGGGCTTTTTGAGCAGCAGCTAAAGAACTCGACAAATCATGATTATCTAAAGCTAATTGTAATTTTGGTCTGCTCATTTTGGCACCTCTATTTTTTCATTTGATAAACTCTTGCAGGGTTATGAATCATAAACTTATCAAGCACTTCTTGACTAAGTCCTTCATCAAGTAACCTTGGTAAGAAACGTTCTTTAATCCAGTTAAATCCTGGCCCATATCCATATACTTTATGGTGGGATCTTCTTCCCATATCATTGGAAAGCATAATCTGATCTTCGTAACCGTCTTCAACTAATTGTTTTAATAAATCAACACGTAATTGGTCTGGATAATATTTAGCTTTACCTGGTCCATCATAAATAAGATTAGCACCTTTTTCTAGCAATTTACGGTGATACCATAGGTCAGGGAATCTATCAATATGAGCAAGAATCATGCGACTTAGATCAAAGTTTTCCTCTTCTAGTATTTCTAAAATCTCAATGCCCATTGTTCCCGAAGTAGTATGAGAATGCATGCAAGCACCTGTTTCAGTAGCAACTCTTGCACCAGCTCTCATTACCTTTTCTTCGTTTGGAGTAATATGATTGTATGATGCACCACATTTAACCCAACCTGCTTTAATTGACGTTCCATCCATTCCTTTTGTTACATCGTTGTACATCCTGTCGGCAATATCATCAATGGTTAGGTGGTCTTCTTTTTCTGTCATACCACTATCTTGGTTCATGTACCCAGTACAAGCAACCACATTTACACCAGTCTCTTTCGAAGCGAGATACATTCCGGGTGTGTCGCGCCCCCAAGATTCTGGCGTTGCTTCGATAATAGCTCCACCACCAATTTCTTTAAATTCTTCCAACATTTGTATTGCTTTAGGGAAATCGTCTAAAATGTGATCCTTATTGTCTTTTTCTCCTCCACCATAAGGTTTCGTTAGGATATGCTCATGAGCCATTGTAAATCCCAAATCTTTTGCGTCAATATCACCTAATACTGTTCTTATTTTTCCTTTTGCCATTAGATAATCCCTCCTGTTTTTTTTGAACATATGTGCATCTTAGTGGACATATGTTAACAATATATTCACTATAACATAAAAACAGCGTTTACAAAACACTTTTTTCAAAAAAGTTATATTTTTTCTAAGATTAAATGTTATGGATGTTTAATCTTTAGAAATTTATTATTCCTAAGCATCTGGATCTGGCTATTGTTCTTTGTATAGCTTTTCCAAAAGATGTGTGGTGGTAAACAGTTGTCATTTATGATCATTCTCGAATGATCTCTGCCACTTTTTACCTTCAGCTCGCTTCCTTTAGATTCCACGTCGCCATGGACACTCTTGCGTTAAGCTAGTTCTTACTTCTACCTTCACAGTTCGGGACTCACGACGCCCATGCTAGGCACAACAATGAGACAAACCGTGCCAATTATTTTGGCACGGTTTTCTCTTATGTTTCAATATTTGAAGTTTGCTATTCAGATAGTTTTTTATCCCAAAATGAATTGAAATTGTTTTAATACTTTATCTATGTCCTGTCTTGAAACTTGGTAGTGAGTCACCATACGTACCTTTTTCAAACCAATTTTCTTTACGTAAACGTCATTTGCCTTCAGTTTTTCTATTAATTGGTCAGCATTCCATCCTTCTTTTACAACTTCAATAGACATAATATTACTCTGACACTGTTCTGAGTTCATCTTAATACCGGGAATTCTATTTAGACCATTATAAAGTTAGTTCGCCAACTGGTTGTCTCTGTTCATTTTGTTAGTCATTAAAACAGGTACTGTTCGAGCTTTAACTTGGGAAAGCGTGGCTAATTCCGCTACTACTTCAAGATTGAATAGATGAGATCCCTGTCCATGATTGTTTCTTGCCCTCTATTTATCATTCCCATTACTGCAATTTGGTTTGCCAACGTTCTTGAAATAACCAATATCGCACCTCTTAACCATAAAATCTGCATAAAAATGATTAAAATAAATACTTTGATCACTTACCAAGTGTAGCTGATCTAACCATAAAAGGATAACTAACTAAAGCACATTTTCAGCTAAAAAAGGAGTAAAGAAGGTATCTTTATTATAGAATAAATCTTAGAAAAACCGTACGGAAATGTATATGCTGCACGGTTACTGATAAACACATCGTATCGTCTCACTAGTCCCTTCACTACTTATTTTTCATTGCTTCATATGTGTTTCCTTTACGTGTTTCTTCTGCCCATTTTTTGGATTCAATGCCTGGTATCTTATCTTCACCTAGTAACGGATCTTCCGTATTTTTCATCCAGTTACTTACTTTTTCCCGTAATTGTTTTGCCATTTCTTGATAGGCAGGATGATCAATAACATTATTATACTCCATGGGATCTTTCTTCAAATCGTACAGTTCTTCAGGTTGGTTTGGAACGTAAAAGTCTTCTCTCACGTCTGGTCCGGATAAACTTCTATGGATGTCTACTGGCATATAGACGGCTGGACCCTCTTCAAAGTTTTTTACATACTTGTAATCATTTGTTCGAATCCCCCGCATCGGATGATATTTATCATGCCAAGTTAGTTCACAAAAGAATTCATCACGAATCACAGTAGACTCACCTCGCAATAATGATGCAAAACTTTTCCCATCTATGCCCTCCGGGATAGGAGTATTTGTTAACTCTAAAATCGTTGGCATCATATCAATGTTACATAACATATCATTGATGATACGACCACTTCCCAATAATTTAGGACTATAGAACATAAGTGCTGTTTCCAGACCCGCATCCTTCAATGATCCCTTCGCTCTTGGAAAGGCAATTCCGTGATCCGTAGTAAACACAACGATTGTATTATCTTCTAGTCCTGTTTCTTTCAGCGTCTTTATAATTCTACCTACAGCTTTATCAAGCACTTTTACAGACCCATGAAATTGGGAGAGATCTTTACGAATGTTTGGTGTATCAGGTAGATATTCTAATACGTCAATATCATTTATGTCATCTGCATAGGGTTCATACTCGTCAAATGATCGATGGGTTTCCCAAAAACCAACGTTAACAAAGAAGGGTTGATGATCATCACTATCAGCTTTTTCATTTAAAAATTCAATTGTTTTATCTGCTACTTGTGGAGCACGTGACCCCTCTACCGGTTCATATCGTTGATAGCCTAATTTATTTGTTGAGCTATATAGACCAAGTGCTTCTTCACCAATTGTCTCATGGCTAAAACCAATTAAAGTAGTTTCATATCCATTTTTGCCCAATTCACCTGGCATTGTTTTGGTTCCTTCACTTATATGAAAATTAAGATGTGCTAGGCCAATCAAACCATTATTATGCGGGTAAGCACCAGTTAAGATACTCCCGCGGCTTGGACTACATTGTGGTGCAGGGCAGAAATACTGGTCAAACTTAACCCCATGTTCAGCTAACTTATCTAACTCAGGTGAATCTACTTCATGCCCATATGCCCCTAAATATCTTCCTGTATCATGCGTAATCATAAAAATAATATTTGGTTTCTTCATATCTAGTCTCCTCCTATTATTCATGTGATTCTAATTCCTCTTCTATTTCTGTTTTAATAATCGTTACATGTGGACCATAAATCACTTGAACGCCTCTACCTTTGACAAATACACCTTTAGCTCCAGATTTCGTTAAGCCATCTTTGGAAACAACTTCACCATTTTTAACGGTAACACGTAAGCGAGTCGCACAATTATCTACATCCTGAATGTTTGCTTTACCGCCGAGCGCAGTAATAATGGCATCTGCCCTATCTGAACCAGCGACATTAACTTCTTCCACAGTCTCTTCTTCACGGCCAGGTGTTTTAAAATTAAACTTTTTTATTAAAAATCTAAACACGACATAGTATGCTACGAAAAACGCAATTCCAACTAACGGAACTAAAATCCAATTTGTCTTATCATTTCCTTGCATAATTCCAAACAATGTAAAGTCTATCAGCCCTGCTGAGAATGTCATTCCAATTGTTATATTTAGGATATGGGCGATCATATATGAAATACCCCAGAATACAGCATGAACAAAAAATAGAAGTGGCGCAACAAATAAGAAAGTAAATTCAAGTGGTTCGGTAATTCCAGTTAAAAATGATGTCAATGCACCAGTAAATAAAAGCCCGCCTACGACTTTCTTATTTTCAGGTTTTGCAGTATGATACATCGCAAGTGCTGCTCCTAATAAACCAAACATCATTGGAAAGTATTTACCGCTCATAAATCTTGATGTGCCAACATAGTAATGTTCTACATTGGGGTCAGAGAGTTGGGCAAAGAAAATATTTTGGGCGCCTTGAATAACATCTCCGCCAACGGTCATAACACCGCCCAATCCGGTCTGCCAAAATGGTAAGTAAAAAACATGATGTAAACCAAGTGGTCCTAGTAACTTTACGATAAAGCCAAATAGGAATGTACCAAAATAGCCTGTTTTGTCTACTAAATCAGCCATACTAGCAATTCCTGACTGAATCGGTGGCCATATAACAAACATGGCCATTCCCAGAAAAATGGAAACTGCTGCAGTTATAATCGGGATAAAACGTGATCCACTAAAAAATCCTAAAAACTGCGGTAATTGTACTTTTCCAAACTTATTGTGTAAAAACGCTGTTAATAAACCCGCAAGAACCCCACCAAATACCCCGGATTCTAACGTTTGAATTCCTACCGCCATCCCTTGACCAGCTGACGATATATCTTCTGTAGCAAGCTTACCCGTAATTTCAAGCATTGCATTAATGGAAGCATTCATTACAAAATACGATAGTACGGCAGCTAATCCAGCGACACCTTTATCGGATCTAGCTAAACCGACAGCAATACCTATCGCAAATATGATTGGAAGGTTTGAGAAAACGATTTGGCCTGCTGATGACATGATGACAAACAAAGCCTGTAACCAGCTAACATCAAGGAATGGGTAATTTTCGACCGTTGCCGGATTTGAAAAAGCACCTCCGATTCCTAGTAATAGACCTGCTGCTGGAAGCACAGCAATGGGTAACATAATGGATTTCCCGAATGTCTGAAACTTACTGAACATTTTATCGAACATTTTGCTTTTCTCCTTTTCGTTTTGAGATGTATTTTTTGGGGACGGTTGATTGATTTCTTGTTCAAGCTGCTTATAAACTTGAAAAGAAGCCTTTTTGCCTAATATCAGTTCTACTTCATCTGACTGGTTCACTACACCATAGACAGATTCCGATCGTTTTAGTGAGTCAATATCTACCACATCGTTATCCGCTACTTTTATCGATATTCTTGAACCGTCAAGTGAAACGTCGCGGATATTCTTTATCCCGCCAACCCCGTCAATCATTTGTTTTGATAAGTCTTGGTGCAACTGAATCATCCCCTTTCCTTTAGAAAACAAAAAAGACCTAAAATGACTAAAGTAGTATAATATCCTTAGCGATTTTAGGTCTTGCCCATTACAGTCACAATCCCACGATATTTAATTGTAAAAACATAAATAACCTAAAAGGAACAAAGACATTATGATCGGCCTCATTCATTTTAGGTCTTGCCTGCTTTACCAGTAACAATCCTTCTTCTATTTAACTTTTTGCTATTATAGTAAGCGTTTTTACAATGGATGTCAAATACCTTATTTTTTATCTTCAATTAATCTTTGAATGTGTAAAGCAATATAGGCTACTTCAGAATCTGGAAAGTTCATATCATATTCCGCTTGAACGAACTGCGCAGCATGATGTGCACATAAGAAAGCCTTGTCATGTTTTCGCTTTATCATTATCATCATTTCCTCATCAAGTTGATGAAACGGCTCATCACTATAAAAACGGTTAATGGCAAATTCAAGGTGTGTAATCAACCGTTGGTAAGATAAACTTTTTTTATCTATTTCTATTTCCAGGTAACTGGAGATAATATCTACCATATCTAGTACAATAACCGTTTTATTAATTGTTTCCTCCACATTTGTGGACTGCATTTTTGCCGTATGAATATGAACAGCTATATGTGCGGCTTCGTCAATAGAAAGTTCAATTCCCATTTTTTCCTTCACGCGATAAATAGCCCATAATCCAATTTGAAATTCATCATCATATAATAATCTAATTTCATTCGTTAATTTATTTTTGACAACAATTCCTTTTTCAGTTCTTTCAATTGCAAAAGATAAATGATCCGTTAAGGAAATGTGGATATGGTGATTAAGGTCAACTCCCAGTTTTTCTTCCGCATAACTAATAATTTCTTCTCCTAGTAATATATGCGCTTCAGGTACGTTTTTTAATAGCTCTTCAAATTTTTTATTTCCCTCTTTTAAAATGAATACCTTTTCAACTTTACTTTCACTAATGATATCATTCTTGCCCTTCTGAAAAGCAATGCCTGGGCCCAATATAATTTTTTCAGTATCGCCGGCTTTAATGACGACAGCATTATTATTTAGAACACGATTTATTCTCATCATCCTTCCAACCTCCTTTGCAAATAAACTACTTGAAATAATAATGATTATTTTAAGATTAAAAAGTTAATCCACATCATAGCTAACAACTTCTGTTTTACCGGAAACCGCTTGGATCTCTTTCTCCGTTTTCAGGTTTCTAACATGGGTACTATCTGTAATAATAACAGGAGAAATGACACTTTTCACTTTCTTTTTAACCTCCTGGTAATCAAACGTTATTAATAAGTCACCCGCTTGTACATGATCACCTGCTTGTACATGTCTCTCAAAATGTTCCCCTTTTAATTCAACAGTTTCCAAGCCAACATGAATAAGTATTTCTACTCCGCCTTTTGATTTTATTCCAACGGCATGTTTGGTAGGGAACACTTGAATAATTTCTCCTTCGACCGGTGAAACCACATTGCCATCAAGTGGGTCAATTGCTATCCCATCTCCTAACATTTTTTCGGCAAACATGGGATCAGGTACCTTTTCGATAGAAATTACTTTACCTGATAATGGAGAGACCCACGTTTCGCCCGTATTTTTGTCTTCTTTGCCAAATAATTTCTTGAACATTTACTTATCCCCTTCTTCTCAAAAATAAAAAGACCTGCCCCCAGATAAATGCCGTTTATCTGAAAGTAGGTCTTGCCTGGGTTTCCCAGTCACAATCCTCATTATTTATTTTTTAAAGACTCTAAATTAGATAGTACCTCATCATCTCAAATTTGTAAATGAAAAAAACTTCAATCGTGGAATCTTCCATCGCATTCGTCATAATTGCTATTTACTTCTCATAAAAGCTACAAAATGGGTTAAAACTTCCTTACTGAAGCGTTGTGGTTTTCTCACCATCCACAAATCACGGGTGATGCTAAGATCAGCAATGCTAACCTTCGTTAATATTCCGTATTGAAGCTCCCTTTCAACTGTTAGCTTAGGTAAAATGCTTATACCTAAATTGGCCTCAACAGCACTTTTAATGGATTGTATACTACCAAGTTCCATGGATGTTTTAATTTTTTCCGACACTCCCATTTCTTTCAATGCATTTTCAACGATCAACCGTGTACCCGATTCTGCTTCTCTCCATATCATTCTTTCTCCCATTAGTTTGTTAACTGTTACCGCTTCTTTATCTTGCCAAGGGTGGTTTGAAGGCAATACAACCAATAATTCATCTTCAGCAAATCGTTCAACAAGCAATTCACTATTATTGACAGCACTTTCAACTAACGCGATGTCTATTTCCTTACTATCTAATTTCGACAAGATGTTAGGCGTATTTTCGATCGTCAAATTAAATTTATATTTAGGAAAGTTTTCCTGAAAGTCCCTCATTAATTTAGGTAACAAATAGTCGCCAATAGTATAACTTGCTCCTACATATAAAACGACTTCCCCATTCCCAGTTACCTCTTTAATTGCTTCTTGCGATTGTCCAAAGGTTTCGATAATGTTTCTTGCAAACGGATATAATGTCTTTCCCGCTTTTGTTGGAATGAGCTTTCCATCTGTACGTTCGAATAACAAAACATCATATCGTGCTTCCAACTGATGAATTTGCTTCGTAACGGCTGGCTGTGTGACATATCCTAGCCGCGCTGCCTTACTAATACTACCTTCATCTATTACGCGACAAAACATTCGTAAACTTTCTATATTCAAAGCGATATTCACTTCCTTATTTTTTTTCATGTATATGAAACGAAGTCATTACTTTTAATTATACCCTATAATAAAATAGACTTTTACTTTTCCGTTCTTTCTTGATAGTTTTAAATATATACACCATCATGAAGGAGACAGCGTAATGGACATCACTATCATATTTTTCCTTTTAATTATAGGAATTATTGCAGGCGGATATGGAACAATTGTCGGGGCAGGAGGTGGCTTCATCTTTGTGCCGGCTCTTCTATTGCTTTTAAAAGTGGAACCTGCAGTTGCAGCTGGATCAGGTTTGGTCATCGTGTTAATTAATTCTTTGTCAGGTGTTGTCGGATACACAAAACAAAACAAAATTAATTACCGCGTAGGAATACTCATTGGAATTGGGGCTTTACCCGGTTCTTTTTTAGGCGTTTGGTTATTACAAGTTTATGCTTCCGATTATTTTTATATCGTTTTTGCAACGGTTCTGATGCTTTTGGGCATTTTTCTATTTGCAAAAAATCTGCCTTTTAGCCAACGAATAAAAGAAACAGAAAATCAAATAGGCGCAACACATTCAGATCTTATATATGACGATCATGAAGACAAAATACGTATTAAAGCACAGTGGCTCATTCCACTCGGTTTTCTGATGGGGGTGTTATCTAGTTACCTTGGTATTGGCGGAGGATGGCTACTCGTCCCCATTCTCATCTATTTGTTCAAAATGCCTACCCATTTTGCAACAGCAACTTCTATTTTTTCCCTATGCATATACTCTTCCTTTGGTGTTATATCGCAAATTTTCTACAGTAACATCGATTGGACACTTGTAGCATGGGGTGGAGTTGGTATTATTATTGGTTCTCAACTTGGTGTCTTGCTAGCACAAAAGATTCCCGGAAAAATCATTATGCAAATGCTTTCATTCTTATTAATCATCATAGGATTTCGCATGTACTTTGGTTGAAACTTCGTCGCTCTTTTTTTATGAATTTAAGCCCAGGTGAGTCAGAAACCAAGTGTTATTAAGGACAACAAACATTACTAAATTAACTCTTTGGATCTTGTTCTATCAAGAAACTAATTCAAGCAATAAAAAACTCCATCGGTACCAACCCCGAAAGTCAGAATAGAAAATCTAACTTTCGGGGCTGTTTTAATGACCAAATGTAGTAAGTGAAGCATTTAAAATACAGCTTGTCACCTAGTATTTGTATGAGGATCCTGGATGTTCATCGCTGACGGAAAAAACAATCTGCCCAGTTCTACCCCATTTAAAAATTGGGTAAGATCTTATAAAGTGAGGTCATGAAGGGGGTGAAACGAGAGCCTGAGTAATAAACTGTCAAGCGTTTTTTGCACATCTAAATCCAAGATTCCCGGTTGAACTGTCCGGCGTATTGGAACTACGTGCAGCAACGCGATATCGATTACAGTAAGATTTGTGACAAAGATAGGATCCCCCACGCATTACTTTAGAATCCCCCTTATCGGGGCCCTTCGGATTTACTTGTACTGATTTATGATGTGAATTAGTAAACCAATCCGAACACCACTCCCAGATATTCCCGGAAACATTGTATAATCCATAATTATTTGGAGGAAAGGATTTTGCAGGTGCAGTTCCAACATATCCGTCTTCTTTTGTATTTTTCTTAGGAAATTCACCTTGCCATATATTACAAAGATGTATTCCATTAGGAGTTAAATCGTTACCCCATGGGTAAATATTCTGTATTAAACCACCTCTTGCGGCATATTCCCATTCAGCTTCTGTTGGTAGTCGTTTCCCAGCCCAATTTGAAAAAGCTATTGCATCATTCCACGATACATGTATTACTGGATGATCCATTCTATTTACAATACTGGACCCTTCCCCTTCTGGTTGATACCAGTTAACACTTTTAACTGCATACCACCAGGGGGTTCCCGGCAGTTGTTGGATAATACTGGACTTATTAAGGGGTAAAAAATGTTCAAAAACAAACGACCAACCAAATGCCTCAGCCTCGGTTATATAACCAGTATCATTAACAAATTGTTTGAATTCCTCGTTTGTTACGGCATAACTATCCATTTGGAATGGATTAATTCTCACATTACGTCTTGGTCCTTCACCATCTAATGGGAATCCTTCATCACTATCTGTCCCCATAATAAAATCTCCACCAGTCAAAAATACCATTTTATCCTCAAATTTAATTGAATCAACTGCAGTAACTTCTTTTACCCTAGAAGATGATGTTTGATTTATTAAGGATCTACTAACACTGCAACAATTACTTTTTTTATCTGAGTACATCATGACACTCCTATTCAACTATTATTAATATATCCAAAAAACATTTGAATTAGTTCGATTATTACAAGGACATATATATATAGCCTATTATACTGTCTATACTTTCTAATTGAAACGATAATAAAACGCTGCTTTGCTAAATCAAGACAAACCACCGATCTGTTAGCATTTTTTGATGATCCCATTTTATGAAGCTTTTCCCATAAGCGTCTGAAACATTAAAATCAGCCTGATTAGATGGTAGATCTGATGCTAAATATCCTACATCTTTCCAACCATAGGTGTCATTATCGCTTCAGGTGTAATTTCCTTTACACCTATGCCATATTACCCGTTTTCTATTGCAAAATATCTTAGATAATGCCGATATATTCTTAATCTGATAATCTTGTTTTATTTAGGAGTAATTAAACTTCCAATTGGTTCAGCATAAATTTGTCCATCTTTCATCACTATTGTACCTCTTACTATGGTCATAACAGGCATCCCTTTTATTTGTACCCCGTCATAAGCTGTTACTTTGCTTTTGCTATGCAGTTTTTCCTTTTTAATGATTGCTTGCTTGTTCATATCTACTATTGTTAGGTCAGCATCGGAGCCAACCTGAAGTGCTCCTTTTTGTGGATAAACCCCAAATTGCTTAGCTGGATTAGTTGAAAGCAACGAAACAAGTTTTTGAAATGTAATCTTTTTATCTGATACAGCATTTAGCATTAAAGGTGCAAGCGTCTCAACGCCGCACATGCCTGCAGGAACATTCCATAAATCCCCTTCTTTTTCCTCCGGCGTGTGTGGTGCGTGATCCGAACAGACAAAAGAAAGTGTGCCTTCCTTGATCCCTTCCCACAATCTATCTTGATCTTTTTTATATTTCACAAGCGGATATACTTTCATTGCAGGGCCTATTTTATCGTAATCTTCATTTGTTAAAAATAAATAATGTGGACAGGTTTCGGCCGTAATTGGATAGCCTTCTTCTTGTGCACGTTTAATTAAGTCAACACCTTCTGCTGTACTGACATGAAGTATGTGCAACCTTAATCCGGTCTTTTTCGCCATTGCAATTCCAGTTTGGATTGTTAATTCCTCAGCTAAATTAGGTCTAGACGCTAAAATAGTCTCATAATCACTTTTACCTTTTTTCTTCACTTTTGTAGTTAAATAGTTTATTAAATCACTATTCTCCGCATGAATAGCAAATGTTTTCCCTGTTTTCGCTACTTCTTCCATCATCTGATAAACTTCTCCATCATTACTAGGTGGAATAACATCCTTCATTCCCTTTACATAGTTGTAAATTAAACCATATGTATTTTTATTAACTGCATAGCCCCAAAAATATTTAAAACCGATAACACCTAATTCATTCAAATCTTGAAGTTCATTTATATTTAAATCACCTAAACAAATTCCCCATAATCCAAAATCGACATGGGCTTTCTTCTTTAAATTTTCTACTTGTTTATTAAAGTTTTCTGCGTTATTTATAGGTGGATTTGTATTTGGCATTTCAAACAACGTTGTAATGCCACCCGCTGCAGCTGCTTGGGTTGAATGATAAAAATCCTCTTTATAAGTTGCCCCGCCGTCTCTCGAGTGAACGTGCGTATCAATTAATCCAGGTAATATATATAAACCTTTAGCATCTGTTATTTCTTTTGCTTCTCCATCTAGTTTATCAGCTGATATAGAAGCAATTTTCCCCGCTTTAATGTATATATTTGCTTGATAAATAGCCTCTTCCGTTACAATCTCTCCATTTTCAATTACATGATCCCATTTCATTGGACAGTCCCCCTTATGTAATACCCATTTAGAAACTACTGTTCTTTAAACAGGTATATCGGTCTTACCGACCAGATCATTTATGTCTTCAATCTGATAAGTAGTCATATATCTCTTTATTCCTTCCAATATCTCCATCATAGACAATGGGTTAATGAAGTTCGCTGTTCCGACTTGTATGGCATTCGCACCGGCTAATATCATTTCAATAGCATCCTCCCAATTCATGACACCACCACATCCGATGATCGGAATTTCCGTTACTTTTCGTACCTGGTGGATCAACCGAACGATAATGGGTTTGATAGCTGGACCGGAAATACCACCTAAGACATTCCCTATTTTTGGCTTCCGTGTATGAATATCAATTGCCATTGCCAACATGGTATTGGCAACATTTAATCCATCTGCCCCTCCATTCTCACATGCAAGCGCAATTTCCTGAATGCTAGTTACATTTGGTGTAAGTTTAGCAATAATAGATTGATTTGTTACTGCTTTTACTTTTTTGATAAGCTGATAGGATAATTCGGCATCCATCCCAAACGCTTTGCCATCACCTTCTAGATTAGGACATGAGATGTTCAATTCGATGCCGGATACACATTTTTCTTTACTTATGATCTCTGACATCTCAGCAAACTCGTCCACAGAATCTGCTGAGATGCTAGCAATAAGTGGCGTATTATATTGTTCATATTGAGGCAAAATGTTTTTCAGATAATAAGGTAAACCCTTACTTTGAATACCAATTGAATTCAGCATGCCACCAGTTACTTCGCATACTCTTGGAGTAGCATTTCCTCCTCGCGGGTACTTTGTTATACTTTTAGGAACAATCGCACCTAATTGATTAAAATCAAATAATGATTCCATTTCAAAACCAAATGCGCCTGATGCTGGCATGATAGGGTTCTTTAATTTTAGTTCACCGATTTTAACATCCAGTTTCAAGCTCTCCATTATCCTAATACCACCTTCTCCAAGTTAAACACTGGCCCTTCTTTGCACACCCGGACAGAATTAATGCCATTTTCCTCTTTAATATCACATACACAGGCATAACAAACTCCCATCGCACATCCCATGTGTTCTTCTAAAGCAATTTGGCCTGGAAGACCATGATTCTTTGAGATTTTTTGTAATAACTTCGATAGACGTTTTGATCCACAAGTAAACGTAGCCTTAATATCATTTTCAATCAAGAGTTGTTCAATTAATCGATGTACGTTGCTTACATCACTCGTCCCATCTTCTTCAGTGACTTTAATCACTTGTACCCCAAGTCCTTGCAGCATCTCCGCAGCAAGTAGGTCATTATTGGTTCTAGCACTTAGTATGGCAATACATTTCACATGCTTCTCCACTGCTTCTTGGGCAAGTGCCGCCAATGTCGCAATTCCTACGCCCCTTGCAAGTAACAATACTGTGTCCCATGTTTTACCCAGTGTGAATCCCTCTCCCAATGGCCCAAGCATATCAACCTTTTCTCCAGCAACAACATCGGTTAATTTAAATGTACCTTGACCTTTCATAAGATATAGAAATTCAATGGTCTTTTCTGCTTTATTCATGCGATAAATACTGAAAGGGCGTCTTAAAAAAGGTGAATCAGCTTCAGCACATTTTATATTAAAAAATTGGCCCGGTTTGACTGGCTCCAAAATTGAAGATGCTTCCAATTTCATATGCCAATATCGTTCACTGACTTGAACATTTGACAGTACTTCTAATTTATTTACTTTCATGACGTTCACCTCACCAATTTTTGGCTCACTTTAGCATGTTTTAAAATTTCCTCTTTTAGTAAGAAAGCACCCATAGCTATGTGTTCAAGTGACGTATACTCTTCTGGATTATGACTTAAACCATTGCGTGATGGAATGAAAAATAATACGGATGGACTCAACTGCGCCATATTCATTACATCATGCCCAGCTCCGCTCGGCATCAGTGTATAGGTATTTCCATACTGCTCGCAGGTTTCTTTTATGCTATCAATCATGTTTTCATCCATTTTTACTGGTGCCTCATCATTTAATTTTATAATGCTCATTTTTAATTCACGTTGTTTTTCAATGCGCTGCATCGCATGATATAGTTCTTTTATGACAACTTCTCTTGATTCTATTGAAATACCTCGAATGTCGATCCCCATTTCTACCATTCCTGGAACAATATTCATTGCACCCGGATTTACATCACATACACCAACTGTTGCAACTGTCCCTCTTGATGCTTCCGATTGCGCTGCTTCTTCCAGTGTAAGTGCAATTTCAGCTGCACCTAAGAAAGCATCTTTACGGTAATTCATAGGAGTGGAACCTGAATGTGATGCCTGCCCTTGTATTTGTAATTTAAATCTGGTAGGTCCAGCAATTCCAGTTACAATACCAATTTGTTTTCCTTCCTTTTCTAAAACAGGACCTTGTTCAATATGAAGTTCCAAAAACACTTTAAATACTTCTTTACTACGTTCCGCTTCCTTTATTTCATTCACGTTTAATCCATATTTAGAAAATTCACGTTGGATGGATATACCCTGTTTATCTTTTAGATTAGTAATGTCTTCTTTCTTCAAAAGTCCAGCCATCGCCTTGCTTCCAAGCGTTGAAAACCCAAATCGCGCGGACTCTTCACATGCAAATACAATCATTTCTATTGGGTGTTCCGTCCGTATATTATCATCATTTAAACTACGAATTACTTCTAATGCCGCTACAACGCCCACAGTACCATCATACTTCCCAGCTTCATATACGCTATCAATATGGGATCCGCAAGCAACTGCTGGAAGTGCAGAGTTCGTTCCTTTTCGTCGTGCAATTACATTCCCTACAGTATCTACATTGACCTCCATTCCTTCCTTTTCACAAAGGTCAATTATATATTGTGTCGCTTGTCGTTCTTCATCTGTATAAGCTAGTCGATTTATGCCTTGACCTTGTTTACTAAACGTATTAAGCTTTCCCAGTGTATGTTCTAAACGTTTGAAGTTCATGATACACACCAACTTTCCTTTATTATCCCATCCTGATGATATTACAAGTCGGTTAACCTTCTTTATATCTAAACATACAAAATAGCCCTCCTTGACATATGTTTTATTCTTCCGCTATTTCACCATGTTTCATACCTTTTAATGGGTTTCCTTTTAACGTCATAATGATGACTAACGAGATTATATATAGTATAGACAGAAAAGTCATCGCAGCTGTAATACTGTACTTATCAAGTAAAAAGCCAATAACAATAGGTGATAATCCACCTAGCGCTCTTCCAGTATTAAAAATCGTATTGTTCGCAGTACTCCTGACTTCCGTTGGGTAAAAACTACTGATAAGAGCACCATAACCCGCATTCATACCATTAGCAAAAAATCCTACAATAGCCCCACCAATCAAGATAGCAATTGCACTTTGGGCAAATACATACAAAAATACTGATGCGGCCGAGGCAATAAGAAAAATACCATATGATGTTTTGGCACCAAATCTGTCCAATATTTGGCCAAACAACAACATACCAGCGCACATTCCAATGATCGTGCTAATCATCCAAAGAGAAGAACCCGATACACTTAAACCAAGTCGGTCTTGCAAGATCGAGGGAAGCCAGTTCATCAATCCAAAATAACCTGCCACTTGTACAGTTGACATAATTGTAAGTGCTATCGTTACATAGGTAGTCTTGCGTGAATTGAATAGCTGAGCAAGAGAACTTTTCCTTTTTTCGTTCTTTTTAATTTTCTTTTGTGCCTGTTTCCATTCCTCTGTTTCGTCCAAATTTCTTCGAACAAAGAATGCCAATAAAACTGGTACAATTCCAGCAAAAAATAATGCTCTCCAACCAAATATAGGTATGATGATAGCCGCTAGAACGGCAGCAAGAACAGCCCCCATTTGTCCGCCAATTGTCACCCACGAAGTCATCCTACCACGTTTTTCTTTTGAAAAGACTTCAGCAACTAAAGCCATTCCAATTCCAAATTCCCCACCGCCACCAACGCCTGCCAAAAACCGTAAGAAATAGATGACATAGATATTGTTTGCAAATCCAATTAATACAGTCGCGATAGAAAAAAGGAATATCGTGTAAGTGAACACACGTATTCTTCCATATTTATCTGCAAGAATCCCGAATGTAACACCCCCGACAAGCATTCCTATATTAGTGATGGAAGCTATTAAGCCCCCAGCGGCTGATGAAATACCAAACTCTGTAATAATCGTACTTAAAACAAATGATAGAAACATAATATCCATACCTTCTAACCCCAAACCAAGCATAGAGGAGGCTAGTACTTTCTTTTTGTAGCTATTCTTTTCCAATGTGTGCGCCATGTCATAATCCCCTTTATTTAATAATGAGTGACAATCAAAATTTATCTGCATCTAATATTTTTTTAAGCTTGGCAGGCGTTTAGTACCATCTCAGCTGCCCTTTGATGAAGTTCTTTATAATCTTCATCAGAAACCCATTGTTCATTTATACGATTTACATGCACAACGAGACAGTTAGCAGCCGGTATTTGATATAAAGATGCAAGCAAGAACAATACTGCTGTCTCCATTTCACAATTGATAACATGTCTTTCTTTCCAGTAAGTCATAAATGCGTTATCTGGTTGAGGGCCGTTTTTCATCCCATGTTCACGTCCCTGACCAAGATAATAACTTTGTGTTGTCATTCCAATTCCAGTATGAACTCGAAATCCACTGGTCTCCGCTTGGGTTTTAATTTTATACAGTAAATTCGGATCAGCTGCTGCTGGGTATACATCACTTACATACTGCGCTAGCATACCCGGATCACGAACCATCGCGTGATTTAGCATCAACTCACCTGGTGCCAACTCCTCTTTCCATGCACCGCAACCGCCTAACCGAACCAGTTGCTTTGCACCACTCTGGATTAATTCTATAATTGCAATTTCAGTGGAACCAACCCCAATACCGGTTGAGCAAATAGATACTTTTCTATTATTCCATAAGCCAGAAACCAAAATAAACTCACGGTTCTCTACAATTAACTTTGTGTTATCCCAATTACTAGAAATCAATTCAACTCTTGCGGGATCACCAACTAATAACGTAATTTCTCCCAAATCAGATGATTTTATCTTTTTTAAATGAATATTATCCATGACACTTGTATCTCCCTCTAGATAGCAGTTTTTATTGTATCGGCTAATCTATACCTCACCAATGTAAGCGATTAATTAACATTATACCTTCCATTTTTGTAATTGAAATATACACAACCAACAAAAAAGAAGCGTTATATTTGTCTATGTCAACAAATATAACGCTTACCATAGAACGTGAAACCTCCAAGCAATATTTATCTTTTATTATAAAAAAGTAATTCATATATCTTTAAGCCAAAATAGAGATTCATTTTCCCTTCAGAACGCTTCATATCAAATCCTGTTATTTCTTCTATTTTTTTGATTCGGTATTTCAATGTATTTACATGAATGTACATATTATTAGCAGTATCTTTCAAAATCTCGTCATGATAAAAGTACGTTTTTAATGTTTTTAAAAGTTCATGATTTTTATCTTGTTCAACTAATTGTCCAATTGTTTCTTGATAAAAATCAAAAAGCTCTTCCTGATCTTTTAACTGATTAATTAAACGAAACAAGCCTAGGTCATCATAATATGTGATTCCTTTAGCGTCTTTGATTGAATCGCTTAAATATAATGCTTGATCAGCTTGAATATAGCTCTTTTGAATACCTGCTGGTCCTGTTCCTACTCTACCAATACCTAGATATAATTTGATCATAGAACCGATATACTGTGTAAGTCGATCGTAAAATTCATGATAAATTTGCGCCATATCTTGATGTACAGACAAAATAATACAAATGTTACCGCTTATATGACCTACCAATACACCAGGTATTACATTTTGAATGATTGAATTAATCTGATCATGATTTAAAGTTATATTATGTTTTGTTTTAGCGTTTTCACTTCTTGTAGTGAATAATAAACACACATATTTATCCTGTTTGTTTATTCCATATTTCTCTCCCCACTCAATAACGTTTTTTTCTTTTATATTTTCACTAAATAATAATTCTCGTATAAATTCATTTTTATATTGTTGTTCAACATCATATTTTACTTTTAACCGCAAGAATTCCAATGATAATAAACTCGAAGCTTTTTCAATAATAGCAAGATCTGTAGCTAAATGTTCGTTATTCACTTCCCAACATGTAATGTTCCCATAATATTTCCTGTCAACCATAATAGGCGCTACAATACACGATAAAATTTCTTCACCATACTTACGACTATATTGAATTGGCCTTTGAATGATGGTCAGATCATCTATTTGATCTTTGTCCAAAGGTGAAAGCGACTTTTCAGATGTTGGAACTTTAATAAATGAAAGTTCACTTTCAATCGTAATCATATTTCTTGTAAGGTAACTAACATGTTCAACAAGTTCATCAACACCTTGACTATTTAATGAGATTTCATCCAATATTTTTGTTGCTTGTTCAACATCCTCTTGCAACACTACTTTTTCATTAAATATATGGTTCATGACCGGTGAGAGAATATCTAGATATTTAACATCATCTGGGATTTTAATAATTGGAAACCCTAATTTATTTGCACTATTTATTATTCCCTTTGGAATTGTTTTGATGAATTGAGATGGTTTGATAGCAAGACCCGATGCTCCCGCATTATGCAAATTCTGGACTAGCATATTTTGGGCATCTAAATCATCTTTAATAGCAAAGAGAGATGTTAAAATCAGTTCTCTCCCTTTTAACCATTGAACAATTTCAGGTACTTCCATAACCGTAATATTTTCAATAACTCTTGCCATACCCTTTTGCCCGGCTACTACTTCACACGCACTAAATTTGCCCAACTTCATTGCATTACTTAAAGAAATACTCATCCCCTTACCTCCCTAGATTCCAAAGTAGAACCTTCATATTTTCAATAGCCAAATATATTACGCTTCTAAACCTTTGTTAGATTATTAACCCTACTATAAATCATTGGAATGATTATAGGTAAAGTCATTCAATATCTTTAACCGTCAATTTGGAAAGTTGCTTAAAAAGATATTGGATGTTGCCAGTATTTTTATATGAAAATTACAGCAACTTCTAATAAATTTTATAGAATCAAATAAACTAACAAGCTATTTCTAAACAAGTATAGCTCATTTAGAAATGGTTTGTTAATATGATATCCTTGAAATTACTGTTCAGTATAGTCCACATCAACAAAGGTAGTTGTAACATTAACAATACTCATATCATCATTTGTCAAAAGCAGGAATAGTATGCCCCCCAAAGACCACATTCAAAAACAGTCCAATCAACCGATTGGACTGTTTTTACTTTCACTACCTATATAATCAAACACTGTTCTCCTCTCCACCTGTAACTAAGAACAAGCCCTCCAACAAATCGCCTATCCTTTTCCGATTACCTTTTACCCCATAGCATCATTTAGAATATTGATTAGATCCTTGTTGAAACATTGTATTTCATTTTGCCATTTGAATGATCTTATCGTGCGCAGGTTATAGATCACCCACATCATATTGGCTTAAAAATTCTCTCACAGCATCGACATAAGATAAACGAACACCTAACTAATTGAGATTTTTTTAATGTTAGAATAGAAACTAATTTTCTTTCTTATCTAAATCGCTTAGTTTAAAAGAAAATGGAAGTAATTCTTCCATTGTAATTGTTTTTGTGTCCGCATTAAGATTAGATAAATGTATATTCACTGACCCATCAAAAAACTCACTCATCACTTGACGACAAGATCCACAAGGTGGTACTGGTCTTTTTGTATCAGCAGCAACAGCGATTTCCTTGAATTCAGTATCTCCAGCAGAAATAGCTTTAAATATTGCTACCCGTTCTGCACAACAACTGACAGAATATGCAGCATTTTCAATATTACACCCTTTATATACCTTTCCAGACTTTGTCAATAATGCTGCACCTACACGAAATTTTGAATATGGAACATGCGCATTTTCTCTTATTTGTTTAGCCTCTTCTATAAGTTGATCTTTCATCATTTTATGTCCTCCTCATATCTCTAACTGTAAAGACTAATGACCCTAAAGCATCCTTTTCCTATTTTCCCAGTTTCCTATAAACAAGTGTGAAGATTTTAAGCTAATATATGGAAAAAGGCGTGATTATTTTAAATTAAAAATACAACCTATAAACCTAATATCATCAAGTTACAACAACATGCCAGCAATTGCCGCACTCAATAAGTTCGCTAGTGTTCCACCGATAATAGCCAAAAGTCCATATTTAGCTAATTCACCTTTTCGGGATGGTGCTAGTTCACCTATACCGCCGATAAACATGGCAAGTGCGCCCAAGTTCGCGAATCCACATAATGCAAAACTGATCACTGCAATAGTTTTGTCTGAAAAAGTATCCATTTCAGCTGAAAATGAACTATAGGCAACAAATTCATTGAGGACGAATTTTTGTCCTATAAATGAACCAGCTCGTACAGCCTCTTCCCATGGTATCCCGATCACAAATGCTAACGGCGCAAAAACAAAGCCAAGAATCATTTCAAGTGTGATCGCTTCAAAGCCAAACAAATTTCCAGCCCAACCAAGACCAAGATTTATCAATGCGATAAGTGAGATAAATGCTAATAGTATTGCACCAATACTCAATGCTAAATTAAGACCTACCGTTGCCCCTTTGGCTGCTGCGTCAATAACATTAGCTGTTTCAGTATCTTTTACAAAACTAATCTTTTCCTCTTCAGCTGATACTTCTGTTTCCGGTATAATAATTTTTGCCATTAAGATTCCAGCAGGTGCTGCCATAAATGCCGCTGCAAGTAAATACTCTAAAGGAACGCCCAAAAGTGAATATCCAACTAAAACAGAACCTGAAACAGAAGCTGCACCACCTGTCATGACTACAAACAGCTCGGACTTTGTCATTTTCTCCAAAAAAGGCTTGATAATTAATGGAGCCTCTGTTAAACCAACAAATATATTAGCTGCGGCAGAAATTGATTCAGATTTTGATGTTTGCAAAATCTTTGACAAAAATCCACCAATTATTTTAGTAATGAACTGCATTACCCCAATATAGAATAAAACTGATACCAGGGATGAGAAGAAAATAATTACCGTTAACACTTGGAATGCAAAAACGAACCCCATTCCTTCTGCTTCAAACAGACCGCCAAATATGAAGTTAATACCTTCATTAGATGTATCTATAATACTTTGGATCACACCAGTAACTGCTTCAAATATCTTTTGACCAGTTTCCCATTTTAATACGATAAATCCGAAGAGAATCTGGATGAATAAAGCGCCGCCAATTGTTCGATAATTAATTGACTTCTTATCCTTTGAGAGTAAAAATGCCAAGAATAATATTGTTATTATTCCAAAAATTCCCCATAAATATTGCATAAACACCCTCCTTAATGAGGGTGTTTGAAAAATAACTCTATTCTTCAAACACCACTCTGATTATTTAACAGAATCTAGCACGTGTAAAAGTATCTCTTTATACTTCGCCCGATCAACCACTTCACAAACACGGACATTCGGTTGTTTTCCACTACGGTTATTAATATCAACCATACTGTATCCTCTTGTCAGCTCTCCCTTTGTTTCAATATCTACATAATACATATTGGATGTCGTCATAATTTCTTCATTAGCTGCAATAGCAACTAAAATCGTATCTGGGTGTGTTGTTCCATTAAGTCTATGCACTTTTTCGTTAAATTTCTTAACCACTTGGTTAATTTTTATAAAGAATTCTGATCCACTCGTAGCCAATTTATTGATTTCTTTATGATCCTCATTATCCATAAGCGAATATTTTGTACATATGTCCCAACCAACCATCGTAATAGGAATACCTGAATGTAAGATAATTTTTGCTGCTTCAGGATCTACCCAAAAATTATACTCAGCTGCTGCTGTAATATTTCCTAATGTGTTATTCGTCCCGCCCATGATATAAATATGTGGAATATCTTTTACGATTGTTGGATCTTTTTTAATAGCCATGGCAATATTCGTCATTGGTGCAATAGCCAATAATGATATTTCTCCTGGATTTCCCTTAACTTTCTCAATGATAAAGTCAATTGCATGCTTTTTCTCAGGTTGTTGCTTCGCTTTTTCAAAAAACGCATCACCCATACCATCTTGACCATGAACATCTTCAACCGTTCGATGTTCATCATTTACAGCCGCTAATATCGGACCTTCTAATCCTTTAAATACAGGTACATAATAATCTGGGTTTGCGACTTGAATGGTGTATAGTGCATTTTCTACCTGTTGATCAAATGCCACATTTCCGCCAGTAATCGTCACACCTTCAACCTTAAAATAATGAAGCGCTGTCAATAACGCAATAGTATCATCGCCTGCTGTATCTGTATCTATAATTATTCGACGCATCATGTCCACCTCATTTTTATTGTCTGGATAATTCTGTAATATACTCAAAAAATTGATCTCGATCTACTTCATACACCAAGTTAACAGGTCTTCCATCTTCTGAAACCTCAGTTCTCCCTTGACTTGCTCCTTCTGTATGAACAATACTTTTCACTACCTTTTGTTTTACGAGTGCTTGTTTACCAATAGTTGCTGTTGTAAGTACATCCCACAGGAAATAGGATGAGTTCGTCTGAAAGTGCACAAGTGGTGGTACCATCGCGTAACATTGTCCCAGAAAATCAATCCCAATATTGGCTCTTTTTTTCGCCCACATATTTCTTACATCTACCGTTAGAGGAACCATATTTGTACTTTCTAAGGCAATTAAATCGATTTCAATATTACTATCCCATACTCTCTTAACTGCATCGGGGTCCCAGAAAGCGTTCCATTCCGCGGTACCGTTATGTTCTGGCTCTTCAACATTTCCTGTTTCCAAGAATGTGCCACCCATCCAGACTAACTTTTCAATATTACTCTCGATATCTGGCGCCTCATCTAATGCACGTGCTAAATCTGTTAGTGGTCCAATAAATAATAAAGTAACAGTTTCTTTGCTCTTACGAATCGTCTCTACCATATGTTGATGGGCTGGGAGCTCTGCAACTTTCGTTTTTATAGAACCCGACTCATTCAATAGTGGTAACGCATCAATAAAAAATGCATGCATCCGCCAATCTTTCGGAAATGGATGTTTTCCACGCGAATCGGAAGCTGCTACTTCTATTTCTTCTTTCCCGAATCTATCAATAATTTTTCTACTTGCATATAGTGCAGGCTCTAAATAGCAATCAGCTGGAATTACACCAACACCAAGTAGATCAACATCATCCATCTGTAATAAAAGAAATAGAGAAGTTAAATCATCTACCCCTCCATCATGATTTAAATAAACCTTTTTTTTCACTGTTATTAGCCTCCTGATGTGCAATAATTTGTCTGCTGAAATTGATTTAATTGATCTTTAGTAGGTAATCCTGGAATAACTTCTTCCTTTGTGACACAGTATGCACCAGTTAAACTAGCAAATTGAACAGCATCCAATATAGACTTTTCTTCTGACAATGCTACTGCTAATGCTCCAGTGAATGCATCTCCTGCACCAGTAGTATCCACCACATCAACCTTCACAGATTGAATATTTCTAGTTTCATCAGCTGTAACAATTAATGAACCTTTTTCACCTCTTGTGACGATGACTACTTCCGGCCCTTTCTCTAGCAAATTGCGCGCTAATTGTACGCATTCTTGCTCAGTAATATTAGCATTTGGATGTTGACCATTAAGTAACAATAGCTCAGACTCATTTGGATTGATGATTGTTGCTAAAGATAATAATTCCACTGCCTCGATATTAGCGGGGGCTGGATTTAAAATAACCAACTTTCCTAACCGTTTGGCAATTCCCATACCACATTTTACAGTTTCAATTGGCGTTTCTAGTTGAAATACAACAATATCCGAATCAGCTATTACATGTTCTAAAGCTTCTAGATGTGCTGGAGCTAGCTTATTATTTGCACCTAAATCAACAATGATACAGTTGTCATTATCATCATTTAGTAAAATAATACCGACACCAGTACTCACATTATCCATTCGAATAATATGTGACGTATTAATGCCTGCTTCAGCCATCATTGTTAGACCATCATCACCGTACTTATCACTTCCTAAACTACCTACAAAAGTGACGTCCCCACCCAGTTTCGCTGCGGATACGGCTTGATTTGCACCTTTCCCACCATAACCTTCTGAAAAGTCGCTACCAATTAGTGTTTCGCCCCATGCAGGAATCCTTCCTGTTCTACAAGTTAAACCGACATTATAACTTCCTATAGAAAGAATCTTTTTTTGTTTCTTTGCAACCATTATTCTTTACCCCCTCATTTGCAAGCGCTATCAATGATTCAATAAAAAGAGATTACCTTTTTATCTAGTTAATATTGAAGTAATCTCATATTTATCTGTTCTTAACAATACTACTGAACATTCTAGTGGTACTTTTTCATTACTAAATGTAATTTGATCAAGATATAAAACAGGATCTTTTTCTGCAAGATCTAGTAGTTTTGCTTGATTCTCTTCTAAAATTTTCGCTGAAAAGTTCCTAATGCCAAAATTAATAGTCGCTTCAGTGTGTTTTTCAATGGCTTTAAACAAACTAATGACTTCAAAATTTTCAAGTTCAATACCTGGACAACGATTTAGTGAAATCCAGTTTTCAAGTAAAGTTGCTGGTTGATTTTGAATAAACCTTACCCTTTTTAAATACAGAACTTTGTCAGACTCATCTAATGCTAACTTTTTCTTTATATCTGGACTTGGTTGAATCACTTTTTTCTCTAGAACCTTCGTTATAAACTTAATCCCTCTTGTCTCCATAGATTCCGCAAAGGAAATTAATTCTTGAGCAAAGGGATATGATAATTTATCTTTTTCTACAAATGTCCCTTTGCCCTGAACTTGAATTAATAGCTCTTGCTTAATCAACGTGGCAATTGCATTACGTAAAGTACCTCTACTAATATTAATTTGTTTTGCCAAATCTTCTTCTGCGGGTAATTTATGGCCCTTTTCCCAATTTCCAGTCCTTATATTTTCAAGCATCCAATCAGCCACTTGCTGATAAAGTGGCTTCGGACTATTCTCTTTTATAAAAGGTAATTCCATCGTACAACTTCCTTTCCTAACTTCACTTATCAGGCTATTATACCATCTTTTATTATGCACTGTAGTTGCATAAGGGAAGTCAGAAAAATCAATGCGTTTTAATAGTCACTTAACGCCTCACCAGTACCGCCAACAATTTGTGCACCAGCACTTGTACCTAATAATACAGCACCTGCATTTAAAATTTCATTTGCTTTGTCAATATCTCTAATTCCACCTGATGCTTTAACAAGCACTTTATCCCCAGCAATTTTCTTTAATAATTGGATATCTTCAATAGTGGCATGTCCACCTTTACCCCACCCACTAGAATTTTTAAGGTACGTAACACCTGCACTTAATGCAAGTTCAGCTGCTTTAACTTTCTCATCTTGAGTTAACATGCCAAATTCAAGCATTATTTTAGTTACGTTACCATCAGCCGCTTTAACAATCGCCGCTATTTCATCATGATACTCTTGGTGCATTCCGCTTTTCAAAAAGCCAATATTAGCCATAAAGTCAACCTGCTCAGCACCTAAAGCAATCACATTTTCCATCTCATAAACTTTAGATTTCGTTGTAGCACCACCCATTGGATATCCTAGTGCTGTACATATTTTCACATCTGAACCTGCAAGGTGTTTCTTCGCATCTTCTATCCAACATGGCTGAATCATTACGCCATCAAAGCCATATTCTAAACAATCATTCGTTAAACCTTTAATATCTTCTTTTGTAACATCTGGGTTAACATTCGTATGCTGTATTTTCTTTGCAATTTCTGAAGCTGTAAAATTAGTCATTATTTTTCCTCCTTTTATTATACGTATATATACGTCTATATGACTAATATAAATGTATTGATCATTTTTGTCAATCGGAAATGTGAATTAGTTTATTGAATAATTGAATGAATAATTGAATGAATCATTTATAATTTCCATTTTAAAGTTACAAATATTGTGAAATTATTGCAGAAAACCCTGTGCTACAATTTCCCTGAGCCATCGTGAATTGCCTCCCGTGTGTTTTACTAATTTTGGTCGACTTTAATACTCACGGTTTCACGGCGGCTTACTATTTTATTTAACTGTTGCATTTGATTTTACAATGAACCAAATTCATTTGATTTATGATAGCTCCGAACCATGGAAAAGCTCAATGATCGTGTTATCAATGCGCTTTTCTCCTTGGACATGCTTCCATACTTATGTATTTGATAAAATTCCAAATTATAATAGCTCTAGTTCTTTCAAAAATATGCGAAATCTATAAAATAAAATCTCTATTTGCTCCAACAATTAATAACCACAACTTTTCTCAAATACCCTTAATCTCTCACGGATAAATTAAAAGCCAACTAACATATCGATTTTTTCCAATCTATCCTAAGAGATAGAGCTGTGAGTAAGATCAATCTTTGATCTTACTCACAGCTCTTTAACAAACCTATTTAAAAATGTTCCTACAGTTAAGCTTTCATTCCATATACAAAGGTAAGTAGTAAAAAACAAATGTAATAATGATTAAAGTAACCCCACTTCCAATCAATATTTTCGGATATCTCTTTGTTATAGACATATCTTTCTCATTATCAAAATCCTCAGGACGTTTCAATAACTCTTTTCTAAATAACACCTCTTTTTCCGTAACTGTGCCTAATCGTGATCCAACGACTAATGATATAATCGACAGAACAACCCCTATAATTGCCGGGTTTAAATACACTGGTAATGAGACCCCTACTTTTTGAATCAACTCACCCGCAATAACACCTAAAAACCCCATGACTATTGACCAGAATGCTCCTTCACTATTTATGCGTTTAGAATAAATGCTTGTAAATGCCACCGGTCCCCACGAAGCAGCAAATAGTGTTGCTGCAAAATAACCTACCCACATAATTGCTGGTGGTTGCCATAAAGTGATAATAAATATAACAATACTGGCTCCAATCATAGATAGCCTGCTAAATTTCAAGGCCGATTTATCACTCTTTTTCTTAAATGATAAATCATGTGCAACACTATTTCCTATCAGTTGCAAGAATGTAGAACACGATGACAGTGCCGCAGCCATAATTCCTGTTAAAGCCAAAACGCCTATCGATGTAGGCAAAATATTGATTGCAGACCATATAAACACTTGTTCTGTTGGATTAATATCTGGATTTATTGAGGATACTGCTGCCATACCGATGTGTAAAAAAAGGTAAATAAATAATAAAGCAATCATAGCAAACACTCCTGACCGTATTGCCACATGCTCGTTTTTAGCCATAAGATAGCGACTAGTTTGCCAGGGGCTTACAGATACAACCGTACCCCAAACTAATCCCATAATAATTGCCCATCCTAACGCTTCCATTGGTGTTCCCATTGAAGCATTCTTCCCGGTGAGGCCATGCCAGCTTAAAATATCTGGTCTTGAATTTAAAGTAGATGTATTAATAAGTGCCTCTGGCCAACCGCCAGAAGCGTAAATAATATAGGGTACAGCAACAAATACTGCAACTAAAAATATGATAAACATGAGAGTATCGTTGACAAGCACTCCTTTAGCTCCAGATAAAAATGTAAAAGATGTATATGCTATCCACATAATTACTAAGGCAACAGTGTATGGTACATCTAAAATAGAACTTAACAGAAGCGCCCCCCCCTGAGTAACAGCTACAAGATATGCTGCAATTCCGATAATAGTAGTAATTCCGGCAGCTCTACGCACCTTTGTGGAATTAAACCTCCTTCCAAAATATTCGGGTACTGTCAGAGACTCACTTCTTCGCAAATACCTTCCGAATAAAACTACTCCTAAAATATATCCGCTACCATTAAAAATTGTTAAAATTAACAACAAAATGGGGTATCCCTCATAAGAAAAACCCGCTTCCCCCATAAACGAAACAGTACTTAAAAATGATGCAACTAATGATCCTGTAATTAATAATGTTGAAGCGTTTCGACCTGACACAAAATAATCCTCGACATTTGATATTTTCTTAGACAAAAATATCCCAATAACAATATATACTAAAAACGAGAATAGAACTCCTATTGCATATACCACCTATATAACCTCCTCTTTTTCGGAGTGTGTTTTTAAAGTAGTCTCTTTCCTCTGGGTACTCTGTATTGCAAACTTTACCACAACCCCCATTATTATCAGTGCACCGCCATAACATATAGTGAAAATAAACTCTCCCATTATACGCTCCCCCATTTCAAAGTAGAATAAAGATATTAAGAACATCTTTAAACTTTTAATCCTGTTTTAAAAGCTTCTTCTACTGCTTCATCAAGTGACCTAGGACTGTAAGCATCTCCTATTCGATATATTTTCTTCCCTGTTCCTTTTAAGCTACGATAAAGTTGTAACGATTCTGAAGCATCCGTACCGATTGCAAGAACAATTGCTTGAGGACTACGTTTTTCACTTCTTCCACTAAATATATTTTTTATAGTAATTTCATTTTCTTCTATCTCTTTCAATTTGAAATGTGGCGTTAATTTAACGTTTGCTTCATCCAATCTTTTTAATGTTCTATTTCGTATATATTGTTGTAACGATTCTCCAATGCCATAAGATGCTGAGATTATTTCAACCTCTTTTTCATTTAGTGCTAATCGCTCCGCTGCTTTAACACCTATCCAGTCCCCTTTCCAGTCAAGAACAACAACAGACTTTTCTCTCACATTCACCCCACCAAGAATATCCCATGCAGTATAAACACCATATGAAGTTTTTCCAATATCAAATGGAACATACGGCTTTGCCCCTGTAGCTAATATTACTGAATCAACAGGTTTGCTTTCAACTTCCCTCTTTTGAAAGCGCTTACCTTTATGCGTTGGAATATCTAACCTTTCTATTTCATTTAGCAGATAGTTATACCAATTAGTCACCTGCTCACTATTCAATGCACCAGACATTATATTTAATTGTCCGCCTAAGGAATTCCTTTTTTCATAAAGCTCAACAATATGTCCTCTTTGCTTAGCAGTTATTGCTGCCGTCATACCAGCAGGTCCACCACCAACCACTATAACATGTTGCTGTTTTTCCGCTTTTAGTATATTTTGATAATGATTCTCTTGTCCAGTTCTTGGATTCACTGTACAACGTATAGGAAGATGTTCTTGATACCTGCCAATACATCCTTGATTACAAGCAATACAAGGGATAACTTGTTTTTCTATATTCTGGAAAACTTTATTAGGCATATGGGGATCGGCAATCAGCGCACGTGTCATGCCAATTACGTTACCAGAACCCTTTTGCAGCATCTCTTCAGCAATTTTCGGTGTATACATTCTTGAAGTAATTATTAACGGCGTATGTGCTATAATTTCTCTTACTTCTTGCGTCCTTGCAAATAACTCCTGTGCAGATTCAGAAGATGGCGGAACAATGAAAGAACTACCTTTCTGGGTGGCAGAGGAACCCACAACCAAACTCCAGTAATCTAAAATCCCCAAAGCCTGTAGATGCTTTATAATTTGCAGTGTTTCATCAATTGACGTTCCTTTATCGTCCATCGATTCCAGTGAAATACGCATACCCAGCACCATGTCATCTCCGACAGCTTCTCTAACACGTTTAATAACTTCTCTTGAAAATCTTAACCTATTTTCGAAGGAACCTCCCCACTTATCCTGTCTGATATTCATTTCCTCACTCCAGAACTGTTCAAATAGGTATGCGTGAGATCCAACGAATTCTAGTCCATCTAATCCAGCTTTTTGTAAATGTACTGCTGACGTTACAAATCCCTCAATAATCTCTTCTATTTCTTCCTCTTCCAGTTCTCTTGGTACAATCTGAAACCGTTCTGTCGGAATCGCAGATGGTGCTACTACTGACGTGTTGTTGTCACTTAAATAAGCCTCCCTGCCGTTATGGATCAACTGTGCAAAAATCCTTGAACCATGATCGTGTACTTTTTTCGTTAAAAGTGTATGAATGTCAATAATTTTGGGATCAGATGCATCAATAGCATATGGCGTATTCAGTCCCGTTTTATGTACCCCATGTGCCTCCATCACTATTAGACCAACCCCACCTTTTGCTCTTTCTACATGGTAAGCACTAAAATCTTCTGTAGGCAGATGATTTTCAACCAATGTAGTCTGGTGACCACTTGTCATTATTCGATTTCTTAACTTCACATTGCCAATCATAAAACTTGAGAATAATGTTGGGTATTTCATTTCCATTCATTCTCCTTCCTTCGTTATAATTAAGTATAACTTAATTAACTCAGACTTAATTATAATCGTTCTAATCCACTTAGTCAAATTATTTTTAATATTAATTTATTTAGATGACCTTGACCGTTTAATGATACTATTGCGGTAACAGCACTTTATAATCTGACTAATTCTACAAGTGGCTAATAAAATGAAATAGGAGTGGAAGTATGGACGAGCATTCAAAATCAATTGGAGAGAGGTTACGTTCTATTCGTTTACAGAAAGGAGTAACGATTAACAAAATTGCTAAAGAAACTAGTCTGACACCTAGTTTTATCAGCCAGTTCGAGCGAGGATTAACAAATGCATCGGTTGCTTCCATGCAAAAAATAACGCAGGCATTAGATACGCCAATGGGGTCACTGTTTGGGAATGGAGATGATGAAATCACAAATAATGAAATTACATATATAAAAAGGGGTGAACGGCGCAAGTTAGCATTTCCGGAACCAGAGAACACTGTTGATCAATTATTGACCGGTCCCAGTGGTCACTTACAAGTGATCTATTCTACGATTGAACCAGGTGGCGGCAGTGGCAAACCCTACGCTCATGACAGTGATGAAGAATGTGTTGTCATCTTATCTGGAACAATGAAGATGAGTATTGATGGTGAAGAATTTATTCTTCATGAAGGGGATTCTATTACTTTTTGCAGCAGAAAAGCACACGGTTGGAAAAATATCGGCGCAACTACAGTAGAAGCAATGTGGATTACAACACCGCCAACATTTTAATGCTATCGAAAAGGGCTTGTCAGATAAAATGTGTAAGTTAAAACTTATTCAATGTATTTGAAAGCCCTCTTTTTTAAATTTTCATGAAGAAGTAGTTGGTTCATAATCATTGCCCAGTTTTGGATATGGCCACCTCCCATTTTGTTTCGAGTTCTTTTACTCGCAAATGTAACACCTTTAATAGAGCGGTCACGTTGATATGCTCCCTTTAAGGTAGACAGATTAAAAATAAAAGTCTATTTTATCTTAGGGGAGTTTTTTTATATCCAATAGATCTCATTCAAGAGAATTTAAATATGAAGTAATAATGGTCTACAAAAATGAAGAGTATACACTAAAGGAATTATGTTCACAATATCAAATTAATGATACACCCTTTCATAGATGGATCGAGACATTTAAAAAGGAAGGAATAAGTGGGTTAGAGGAATCAAAATCATGGGAAAGGTATTCTAAAGAATCAAAGAAAGCAGCTGTACTTAATTATTTATCGGGAGAATATTCCTATAAAGAAGTTGTTCGAAAGTATCATATTTCAAGTGATTCCTAACTCAATAGATGGATAAATAAGTATAATGGTCATATAGAATTAAAAGATACGGGAAAAGCGAGAACACGTTCTATGACTAATGGGAGAAAAACCACTTGAGGAGAAAGAATTGAGATAGCTGTTTACTGCTTGGAGAACAGAAAAGATTATCAAGGAACCGGATGAGATAGGTCCTCTTCTACACGTGAACTACAAAACCGGAAAATTATGAAGGAAATGATAACGCTTCATGAGAAAGTGGAAGGTATTTATGGATACCGTCAAATGAAGACAAACATGAATCGTATATTTAAAAAGAAACTTCAACAAAAACTCAATCATAAAAAACTTATAGATTGATGAAAATCGCTGAATTACAATCTGTCATACGCAAAAAGAACAAATGTTCTAAACGTTCTATTACCAACATGTTGCGGAGAATATCTTATATCGTAATTTCAAAGCAGACATCGAAACAATAATCGGTTTGTTTTTTAAATATTGGCCCTGGCAACAGCCACATTGAACGATGAAGAACGTCTACTTATTCATCGTGATCAGGGTTTTCAATATACTTCCCATGGATTTAAACGTCGGATAGATAAGAAAGAGATGACACACAGTATGTCTCGAGTCGGAAAGCGCATTGATAACGGACCAATTGAATCTTTTTAAGGAACTCTCAATGCGAAAAATATTATTTACATAAGTACGGGACATTTCAGGAACTATCTAAAGCTATAGACGAATACATTCATTTTTATAATCTCGATAAATTAAACGACCACAGCCCCATGGGATACAGGACTATGGCCGCCTAAATCATTTTTATTGTCTACTTGACAGGGGGCAGTTCACATCCGAATCGCTTAGTTTGGTCACCAAGCGGGAATAAGTTGCTTTCGGATGGGATATGATCTGGAACAAAAAATCCGCAATTCATTTTGAATACAAAGTTTTCATTTAGACGCTTAATTAAATCCTTGGTCGCGGGGATGTGCTCAACAATTCGAACAAAATAGGAAATAATCATCGCAGCATAATTCAGTTCAACTTGCGCGTCAAGTCGTTTTCTTTTGTTGATTTCATGGTATATTGCATCCAGATCAATAGTGGAAATAAGCGCTTCATATCGATGGGTAGGTTCCATTTCGTATAATTCCTAGATGTCAAATATTTCCTTAGATATAAAAAGGTTTCCTCTTGATCTTTAAAAACTCAATCAGAGAAAACCCTTTCTTTTTCGTCTTCAAACTCATTAAAATATTCACACTCTAACTGTTTGATTTAATAAAACTTTTGATACTGCTTACTTGGAGCCTTCTGATATTTCTACTTCTATTTCCTTTTCTGTTTCTGATTTTGAATCATTTTGGTTGTACTTAGAAACTAATGAAGGAATACTTTCTTGTTTTAAATTCTCTTTTTCAATGTATTCCTCTCTCAGTGATTTAAAGAAGGAAACACACATAGCTAAAATCACGATCGAAAATGGCAATCCTGCAACAGCTGATACAGTTTGTAAAGGAATTAAACCACCACTTAAAAGTAAGGAAATAGCTACCCCTGCAATAACGATTCCCCATAATATTTTACTTTTATTTGTGGGGGCCATCGTCTCTTCGCTATACATGCCTAATACATATACAGTCGAATCGGCAGATGTTACGAAAAAGATAATCAAAGAAACTAGGGTCATCCCTATAAGAAGGGGGCTGAAAGGAAATAGTTCAAGGAAATAGAATAAAGCAGTATCCATATCTTCTAATATCCGATTTGCTAACTCATTATTACCTAGGTTTAAAATATTAAAAAGTGCACTTCCACCAAGTGTAGAATACCAAATCATCGTAGCTAATGAAGGAATAAGCACTGCACCGAAAATAAATTCCCTGATTGTTCTTCCTTTCGATATCCTTGCTATAAAGATACCAACAAACACACCAAAACTTATCGCCCAGCCCCAATAAAAGAAGTCCCAACCTGCTTGCCATGTGTAATCATTAAGAAAAGGCTCCAAATGAAAACTCATATCTATGAAGTTTTTTATATATCCACCTGTTGTACTTACAAAAATTTCGAGAATATTTCTTGTAGGTCCTAATATGAATATTAAGAGCATAATTGATAAAGCAAGCACAATGTTAATATTAGACAACCACTTTATACCTCGTTCAATCCCCGTACTAGCAGAAAGGATGAACAGGGCCGTTAAAAATAAAATGAGAAAAATTTGATTAATAGGGGTATTACTTATTCCCCATGCATATTCAAATCCTGCTCCCATTTGTTTAACTCCCAGTCCAAGTGAAGTTGTTATTCCACTTATGATAGCAAAAATTGCTATCATATTAACAACCTTTCCTATCGGACCAAAAGCCTTTTCACCTAACAAAGGTTTTAAAGTATGATTTATTAAAGGTGGAGTACCTTTTCTATACTGGAAATATGCCATCATTAATCCTATGATTGCGTATGTCGCCCAACTATGCAATCCCCAATGAAAAAATGTATACTGCATAGCAGTTTTAGCTGATTCCATTGTTTCACCTTCACCAAAGGGTGGTTCAATATACATCAATACTGGTTCAGCAACTCCCCAAAAGAAAAGACTAATAGCAAGACCAGTGCTATACAACATGGCTATCCAGGAAAACCTACTAAATTCTGGTCTATCAGTGTCTTTACCTAACCTGATTTTCCCATATTTTGAAAAAGCAACATATAAACAAATCGCTACAAAAGTAAAGGATATGAGCATATAATACCAGCCAAAGTTTTCACTTATAAAGGTATAAAGTATATATTCTGACATCACCCCAAGAGTACCTGGTGCTATAATACCAAAACTTACAAATAAAGCGACGACAATCAGCGCTCCTATTACTACTATGTTTTTCTTCATTAAGGTCTCCTTTTCATCACAACTTAGAAATAGTTACCAGATAAACTAATTAAAGCCATTTGTAAAAATTAAATGGTTACGCTAGAAACAGAAAATACATTCTTACCATCAATCCATGTTTCTGTTACTTTTATATTTTTAATATCCTCATCTTTCACAGTAAAAGGGTCAATATCCAGAATGACAAAGTCAGCGAACTTATCTACTTCAATAGAACCAATGCAATGCTCTTTGTGCATAGCCTTTGCAGCTTCAATCGTATATCCTTTCAATGCCTCTTCGATTGTGATTTTATGTTCTTCACCAATAATATTTCCTTGTGCGGTGTCTCGAGTTACTGCTGCATAAATTGCTTCAAATGCATTTGGAAATGCCACCGGCGTATCAGATGACAAGACAATTGGAAGCCCATATTGCTTGAACCATCCATATGGTGAATAGTTTTCTCCTGGATCACCAATTGATTTTAAAACACTGTTACCATATAAATAGACATGCTGCGGTTGTGGTACAGGGTAAATATTTAACTCGGCCATACGTTTCACTTGGTCTTTAGTAGGTAGTCCACAATGTTCAACTCGATGTCTCATGTCAACCCTAAACCTTTTTTTCTGAGCCTCTTCCACTCCCTGAATTACCAGTTCAATAGCTCCATCCCCCTGGGCATGGGTAAGCGTTTGTAAACCGTATTCATGCGCGTCGATAAGTATTTGCTTAAACTCCTCAGGTTTGTGAAATAAATAGCCTTCTTTATTTGTATCACTATAAGCCTTATTTAAATAGGCCGTTCCTGAGATAAGTGAACCATCAGCATATAACTTTAAAGATCCCATTGTAAGCGTATCATTACCGAATCTCGAAGAAATGCCCATTTCCTTTATAGTTTCCAAATAATTCGATAGATAGGATAACTCGATTCGCAATTTCAATAAGCCACTATCTCGCGCCTCAAGATATGATTCCATTTCCTGCCGGGTAACTTGCACATCATTAACACTTGTAAAACCTGCAGATATTAATAAGTTTTGTCCAATCTCAATGTTTCGTTGTAGATTATCTGTTCTATCAGGCATATGAATATTCGGGCCATGCTCTCCTGGTCTTACTCCTTTATCTCCTGCTAAGTAATCATTCGCACTATCAAATAATGGACCATTTGGAAAACCATTTTTATCTCTTCCAAAAGATCCTCCAATTGGATCCTTTGTTTCGGGTGTTATTCCGCTACGTTCAAGCAGACAATTATTAATAACATTACAATGACCACTACTATTCATAATTTGCACAGGGCGGGTATTTGAAACTTGATCTAATTCTTCTGCAGTTGGATATCTTCTCTCTTTTAATTTACGTTGATCAAAGCCAAATCCCCGGATCGGAACATCCTCAGGTAGTTGCTCAGAAAACTCTTTAAGCTGCTTCACGATATCATCAATACTTTTTACATTCGGATAACTAAGATCAGCCCATGTATGACACATTCCTAACATCATTACATGTACATGGGGATCTACAAAACCAGGCATGAGACATTGACCCTCAAGATCAATTTCCTTGCTTTTTCCATTTGCAAATTCTCTACATTGTTCGAGAGAACCTTTAAATTCAATTTTTTTACCTATTACTACAATAGCTTCTACTATTTTTTCTTCTGTCATTGTTAAGATAGTACCATTTTTAAAAATAATAGTATTGTTATTCAAAATAATACACTCCGTTTCTATTTTAAAAGTTTGATAGAAATAACTTCTTTATTATTCATCAGATTGAACAGGAATTACCCATTGATCCTTACCGCGTTCAGTCGTTACATATTCCGGCCAACGAAAGTTAATTGGTGGTTCGTAATCACACAGTGGTGGTAACCAATTTTCTCCACTTTTGCCTCCTCCAGTGCGATGGTTAAACTCCTCTTTGGCTGCTTCTAGTAATCCCGGTTCCTTTAGCAGGTCAATGATCGTCATCCCAATCGTTTTTGATGCTGAATAAATCATTGGATCAATACATTCACGTATTCCACCAAGCGCATTCATTACCCAATCAGGATATTGAAAACCTGCTTTAGGCGACTTCAATGCAGGTCTTCCAATATATAATCTAACCGTAGGAGCATGCCAACAATATTCCGTATAATCGTCAGATGTAAAGTGCTCTTGCCAGGAAGGTAATGTTTTTCGCATTTCCTTTTCGGCTTCCTTTGGCTCTATTAATGTTTCTATTTCTTCTAAAAATGGTTTAGACATCGGTTCTAAACCTAATTTTTTTTGTATTTCTTGTGCAATGTCTATCGCCTTTTCTCCAAACCTTGGTGCTCCCGCTATCTCCAAATTTCGATACGTCAAGTCAGCCATTGTATGATTAGCAAGCCCTGGCCTTGATTTCGTTATCCAATCACGTTTCCAATTACAATTAGCTGCTTTAGCAGCACTTTCGGCATTCTGATCAAGCACCTTCATTACAGTCTCAGCCATGTCTATATCCGGAACCCGAATAAAGTAATAGATCTGACCCATTTTTGCTGGATTATTATCAGCCGTAGCCTGTCCAATATTTAAAATGGTTTCATTTACGGACCACCCCATATTATAGGAAAGCATATGCTCCTTATACATTTTGGATAAGGTGTACATCGTAATAACTGCATCAGTTGCACCTGGACTACGTGCTGCTGCATGCGATGCGGGAATAGGTGAATTCCCAGAAGAAGTATTCCAGCTTCCAGATTCGCCACATGTAAACGTGTACATCGCAGAATAAGCAACTGCACAATGCGTGTCCCATCTTGTGGTATTACTTAAAGGCAACATGTAAAAGGGATGAAAACTAATTGCTGCATCCAGATTATCGTAGTATCCTTTGCTGGCATGTATTGGTTTGGAACCTCTCAACTTTTCAGCTGGTTCTCCAAAAAATTTCAATGTTCCTTTTATATCATTCTTCTCCATTACTTCTTTTGCCGCAAGAAATCCACCTAACGAACCTATTCCGAGGGCTGAATGCGGATCAGTATGACCGCCTGCATATTTGCTTAAGCCTTCACGAGGCATCTCAACAGTATCAGCAGCCTGACAGTTATCGGGAACTGCATCATATTCCGCATAACCACCAATCGTTGGCCCATCCCCATTTTTCCAAGTCGCACAAAAAGCTGTTGGCATGTCTCCACTGGCTTCTTCTACAGAAAACCCCTCTTTTCTTAATCTTTGAACATACCATTTTGATGATTTATACTCTCTCCATGCAGTCTCCGCATAGTTCCATATTTCTTGATTCCAATCAGATAAATCATCTTTACTTTGATTAACCCAATCGGCAATAGATTGTTTTTCTTTTTCCACCATGATTAATCCACTCCTTCCTCTACTTCGGGTTATATTTGCAACAAAGTACTTCTCATATTACTGCGCTTTTGAGCTTTAATACTTCCCCACATCCAAGCTTCGTGGTCGTTTATAATTTAATGCAAGTTATATGCCAATGTCCTTCGTGAGGCAGTTCAAAACGTTTTCTATAAAGCATGTGAAAACAATTTATTCAAACTTGTATAAACAATCGTATGATTACACTAATAATCGAGTACCAATAAGCTTATACATATATGTATAAGCTTATTCATTTCTGTATAACTAATTTTATTATGATAAACTATAAAAAAGGGGGTAGTGAAAATGAAATTTATAGATTTGGGAGATTGGGAGCAAATCATAAATACAGTTTATACTGATGTTATTATCACAAATACGCAAGGTATTATTGTATATGCGAACGATTCATCTGAGTATTGGTTTGACATGAAGAAGGAAAAAATGATTGGAGAATCAGTATACGACCTTGAAGAGCAAAAGGTATTTAGTCCATCTATTGCAAGAAGGGTTATAGAAACAGGGAAAAAACAAACTTTAGTCCAAGAAACACGAGCTGGTAAAATACTACTTGTTACAGGAAACTTTATTATTGGGCAAAATCAAAACGTCAAACACATCGTTTGTTATGCCCAAGATATAACCGAGTTGGAAAAGCTAAAAGCCTATGTGAAAAAGGTAGAAGAAGAATTACGAAATACAAAACAAGAATTAAGGGATTTCCAACATGCCAAGGATAAACAATCGGTCATCATTGCAAGAAGCGAATCAATGAAACTCATTTTATCTTCCCTTAATAAGGTAGCCACAACAGAAGCCTCCGTTTTATTTACGGGAGAATCAGGTGTTGGTAAAAGTTTTTTAGCCGAATATCTGCATGAACAAAGTGGTAGAAAAGGAAAGTTAATTAAAATTAATTGTGGTAGTATTCCAGAAGCATTACTCGAATCTGAGTTATTTGGATATAGGTCCGGTGCTTTTACTGGGGCGAATCCAAAAGGTAAAAAGGGATTAATTGAGGAAGCACAAAATGGAACATTATTTTTAGATGAGATTGGAGAACTCCCCTTCAATCTTCAAGCAAAACTATTAGCCTTGATTCAGGATAAAAAGTTTTATAGTGTAGGGGACACAAAGTTAAAATCTGTCAATTTCCGATTAATTACAGCTACTAACGCAAATATTGAAGATATGATGGTAGAAGGAAAGTTCAGGGAGGATCTTTATTTCCGTCTCTCCGTCATTCATATCCCCATTCCACCTTTACGAGAACGTGAAGAGGATTTAATTGCAATGATTATGGATCTTATGAAGAAGTTTAATCACCAATATAAACAAAACAAAGAGCTATCACATGAAACAATTGATTGTCTTCTCAATTATCAATGGCCTGGTAATGTTCGAGAACTGGCAAATATTATTGAGAGACTTATTTTAACTGTGGACAATAATCTTATTATTCCGGAACATTTACCTGCAAAAATTTCAATAACTACTCCTAGCTTTCCTATGGTTAATGTTAATAGGAGAACACTTCCGGAAGCATTAAGAATGACAGAGATTTATGTGCTCACGGAAGCTTACCAACATTGCAAAAGCACCACTAAAATGGCTAAATATTTGGGTGTCAGTCAGCCAACTATAGTTAGAAAGTTAAAGAAATATTCAGGGCTGATTAAAAAAGAGGATAATTAATAATTTAAAACGGTTCTATTAATAGATTAAATATATCTCTTTCAGTTGAGTATTAAAGCATATTGAAAACCTTTCAGTTTATTTCATAAAATTAAAGTGCATCTTAAACGAAAAACGGCGAAATAAGGGCGACAGAACAACTAAAAACACCAATTTCTGAGGTTATGGGATTACATTTAGACCTAGCGCCTTTCCATTATTATAATGTTCTTGGATTCGATGTGGATCCGATTGACTACACCAATCATGGAGATGATTCGATCGTGTTGATAGGAAAAACCGTTTAATACGGACAGTGCCCATCCACTAAAGATCTAAGAGCATATTTCCAGGTGCATTATCTATACTTTACATTCCTAAAGTCATCGCCTATCGGCAAGTGTGTACTCATTTAGTAAGTCCCTAAAACCTAACTCGGCATCATCAGCCCTTCATAGCTCATGCCAGCCTTTACTCACTTAAGCAGCTTTAACTAAGTTAATTAATTCATTTGACCCAACGAAGAAGCAATAAATATCAAATAATTCGATACAGCTTATCCAAAGCCTCAGGGATTTCACTTTCATGAATATTCGCAAACCCAATGACAAGTTCAATCCATTCATTTGCTTGGTTTTGATTTTTCAGCATAAAGCGACGCAAGGTATATATTTCTAGCCTTTCTTCTTTAGCACAGGCTTCGACTTCATCATACGTTTTATTAGATTTGAATTGAACTAGTAAATGAAGACCCGCTGGTATGTCCTGAATACACACC
Source organism: Virgibacillus halotolerans (assembly GCF_016908515.1). Classification (GTDB taxonomy): domain Bacteria; phylum Bacillota; class Bacilli; order Bacillales; family Amphibacillaceae; genus Virgibacillus_M; species Virgibacillus_M halotolerans. The sequence goes on along the minus strand of NZ_JAFBEA010000002.1, from coordinate 101,362 downwards.
TGGTGGTTAAATTTCGTACGCAACTGTTCAATAAGAACTCTACGTTTCATTTCATAATGATGATTCATTCGTTTGATATGTCTTGAATACCCCCCATTTTCAATGAAATAATGCAATGTGTAAAGACCGAGCGAGTTGCTGAATTGCATCAAATCTGAATGGTGCTTGCGGTATTCTCTAAGTAAATCAGGGGGTAAAACCATATAGCTGATCCGGGTGCCAGGCAATAATGTTTTGGAAAAAGTGCCAGTGTAAATGACACTATGATTACGATCGAGACTCTGTAAGGAAGGAATATTATTTGTTTCATACTTGAACTCACTGTCATAATCATCTTCTATAATATATCTATTATCAGCCTCTGCTGCCCAATTTAATAGCTCGATCCTTCTTGTGATCGGCATAATTTTACCAGTAGGAAATTGGTGTGATGGTGTAACAAATATAAAATTTGCATGTGACGATTCAACTTCCTTAATGTCGATACCTTTATCATCAAGCTGTATCGGGTTAACAGAAAATCCCATCTTGTTTAGTAATCTATAAAACCGAAAATAACCTGGATCCTCAATAGCAATGATGCTCTTTTTATTTTGGATTCCCATTATTTGTTGGATCAGTAATTGTGTACCTGCACCGATTACGATTTGTTCCGGTTCACAAACAACTCCACGCGTTAAGGCAATCATCCGACTAATGGTATTTCTTGTAAGATAAGGGCCTTGAGGATGTCCAAGCTCGGAAAGCTCCTTTTTTTGTTTATCAACCGCCTTGTTCTCACACTTCATCCATTCTTTAAAGGGAAACAATGAAATATCCGCTGACATATGAGACAAAGAGAGCCAGTCTTCCTCACTAGCATCATCCTCTTTTAAATCAGCCGGTAATTTATTTATGCCCTCTTCTTGATCGGAAAACTTAGTAATATTTTCAATAAAATATCCTTTTCGCTCAATCGTGTAAATATAACCTTCTGCAAGTAGCTGCTCATACGCATTCGCAATTGTATTGACGCTTACCTTTAATTCATCTGCCAATTGACGTTTCGAAGGTAGCTTTTCACGAGCCTTTAATTTTCCTTTCAAGACCTTTTCCTTAATCCCATCATAAATTTGCTGATACTTGAAATTTACTTCATTGCTGTCGCCTAAGGCCAAATAATCCATTTGATTCACCTCATCTGGTACCAATTTATTTTATTATCTGGTGCTTTTCATTATACCAGATAATTGCCATACTATTAACATAATTAAATTGAAAAATAGTTCTTCCAGTTAAAAATTTAAATTAAGGAGATGAATATAATGACGACATCACTTATTACAAGCACTGAATTACAAAACAAAAGAGAAAAGTTTATTCCAAGGGGCGTCAGCAATGGGAATTTGAATATTGCCCACAAAGCATCTGGAGCAACTGTTAAAGATATCGACGGAAATGAATGGATTGACTTTGCGGGTGCAATTGGAACACTTAATGTAGGACACAGCCATCCAAAAGTAACTGAAGCTGTCAATCATCAAACAGAAAAGTTTTTACACACTGGATTTAATGTGTTGATGTATAAAGGCTACATCGAACTTGCTGAAAAGTTATGTGAAATTACACCAGGCAACTTTGATAAACAAGCCCTTTTACTAAATTCTGGAGCCGAGGCAGTTGAAAATGCAGTCAAAGTCTCGCGCCGTTATACCAATAGACAAGCAGTTGTTTCGTTTACTCGCGGATTTCACGGAAGGACTAACATGACAATGGGTATGACAAGCAAAGTAAAACCATATAAATTTGGGTTTGGTCCATTTACACCAGAAGTATACCAAGCACCATATCCTTACACTTACCATAAGCAAGAAGGAATGTCCGAAGAGGCTTATATCGATCAGGTAATTGAAGAATTTAAGGATTTTTTCATTTCCACCGTTGCTCCGGAAAACGTTGCCTGTGTTGTTATGGAACCAGTTCAAGGTGAAGGCGGATTTGTTATTCCACCGAAAAAATTTGTTCAGGCTGTCAGTGCATTTTGTAAAGAGCATGGTATTGTGTTTGTTGCTGATGAAATTCAAACGGGTTTCGGACGCACAGGAACATTATTTGCTATGGAACAATTTGACGTAGTACCAGATCTTGTGACCGTATCAAAATCATTAGCTGCTGGCTTGCCGTTAAGCGGTGTTGTAGGAAAAAAGGAAATCATGGATGCTGCAAATCCTGGAGAGCTAGGAGGAACCTATGCAGGTAGTCCTGTCGCTTGTGCTGCTGCATTAGCTGTTATCGATATTATTGAAGAGGAAAACCTGCTACAAAAGTCGGAGATTAAGGGAAAAAAAATAGAAACGAAATTACATGACTTGGCAGGAAAATATGCATTTGTGGGTGAAATTCGCCGCCTCGGATCCATGGTTGCCGTTGAAATTGTCCAAGATCGCATCAGTAAAAAACCAGATAAAGTAAAAACAGGTGGCATCATTAAATACGCCAATGAAAATGGATTACTACTTCTTTCCGCTGGTATTAAAAGCAACGTTGTCCGTTTTTTAGCACCACTAGTTATTACAGATGAAGAACTGGAGAAAGGATTAGCTATTCTTGAAAATGCCTTTGCTAATTTTTCATAACAACATTTCTGAAATGTGGTAGATAAATAATTGATGGAGTGCTGATAGACAATTTGATACCAGTTTTCTGAAAATACTAAGAAAAATAATGAAAGGGGCTTATGTACATGACAAATTATTTTAATGTAAATAATCCTGCAACAGGAGAATTGATCCAGAAAGTAAAAATTAATACGGAAGATGAAATCAATCTGTCCCTTAAGAATGGACATGAAAGTTTTAAAGAATGGTCAAAAATTAATGCGCATGAACGATCCCGATTAATTCAAAAATGGTCAAAAAAAGTAAATGAGAACAAAGAAGAATTAGCAGAAATTATGACTAAAGAAAATGGTAAACCATTAAGTGAATCATTGGGTGAAATTGATTATTCATTGGCCTATCTCGATTGGTATGCTGAAGAGGCCAAACGGATTTACGGACGGACCATTCCAGCTAATACGGAATCAAAACGAATTGTTGTTACAAAAGAGCCGATTGGGCTCGTTGCAGCTATCACACCATGGAATTTTCCAGCTGCAATGATGGCGAGAAAAGCGGCTCCAGCTTTAGCAGCTGGGTGTACATTTATTGTTAAACCCGCATCCGAAACACCATTGACAGGCATGAAATTCATTGATTTGGCCCATGAAGCAGGTATCCCAAAAGATGCTATTCAATACGTAAATGGGAGAGGAAGTGTTGTTGGCGACCTATTCACCGATAGTGACTATGTACGCAAGATCACGTTTACAGGTTCAACACCTGTTGGGAAAAACTTGATCAAAAACAGTGCTGATACAATTAAACATGTGACAATGGAACTAGGCGGACATGCACCACTAATTATCGCCGAGGATGCGGATCTTGATTATGCAGCTAAGCAAACTGTCGGTACTAAATTTAGAAATGCAGGGCAAACTTGTGTCTGTGCCAACCGAATTCTTGTCCATGAAAACATCATCGATGAGTTTACGGATAAATTTGTTGCTGAAGTAAAGAAACTTAAGATTGGAAATGGACTGGAAGATGGAATAGATGTCGGGCCGATTATCAACAAGAAAGGCTATGACAAAATCGTTGATCAAATCAACAATGCGAAAAAAAACGGAGCAGAAGTTATGGTTGGTGATAAATATGATGCCGATAAAGAAAATGGCTATTTCTTCATTCATCCAACCGTTTTAAAAAATGTGAACACAGATATGACAATTATGCATGAAGAAACATTCGGTCCAGTTGCTCCGATCACAAGCTTCAAAACTATTGAAAAAGCTGTCGAACTAGCAAATAGCACTCCATATGGTCTCGCAGCCTATTTCTTTACAAATGACTACCGCACTGGAAACTACCTACACGATCATTTACAATTTGGAATCGTCGGCTGGAATGATGGTGGTCCATCAGCCGCCCATGCACCATTTGGCGGAATGAAAGAAAGTGGTCTTGGACGCGAAGGTGGTATTGAAGGAATTGAACCGTATTTAGAAACAAAATATATGTCTATTGGTGGTTTTTAATTATTCACCTTAAACCATCTTCCGAAACTTTATAAAAGAGGACAAATCCAGTAAATAGGATTTGTCCCTTTTTTCCTCGATGATAACTATGATCGGCTTAAATAACATGGAATGTTGCTAAATATGTCTATTTAATCTTGATATACTATCACACATCCATTGTTCTACTTTCTTGTACTTTGGTTTTGTTAGATCTATCAGTCAGAGAAACAACGATCATAACAAATATATTGACAACGATTCCATATAAGATCGGGTTACTTGAAGAGAGTCCCTCAATGGCTAAGCCACCCAATATAACCAATGCACTGGACAAGATAGCATAAAACGCAGCTTTCGCTGTAGCCCTTTTCCAGAATAAACCAAAGATGATCGGAATAAAGATAGAACCTGCCAATAAGGCGTAGGCCACATCAATAGCGACTAGAAGCTCCTGAATCCATAGAGCAATAACAATAGCGATGATTCCAATAACCAAAGTTGTCATTCGTGAGAGACGCAAAAATTGTTTGTCAGTGATATCTCTAAAAAAGTGATCCTTAAGAATATCTTTTGTAATTAATGTTGAAGAGGCCAATAATGTTCCAGATGCGGTCGACATGATTGCTGCAGCCACAGCTGCAAAAACGATACCAAGAAGACCTGAAGGCAATGTTTCAAAAGCCATACTTGTAAATACGTTTTGTGTATTTTCGATATTTGGAAGGATTACAAGCGCGCACATTCCGATTATAATCATAGCTAAGGAATAAAAGAAACTGTAGACGCCGACCAATATACCACCTGTTTGTGCGGTCTTGACATTTTTAGCTGTAAAATAACGCTGCCAAATATCTTGACCCACCATCATACCAAGTGTAAATGTCAATAAGTATTGAAAAATTTCATGAAAACCTATAGCAGAAAAATCAAAGTAGGAACTTGGCAACTGTGCTGTTAGTGCACCAAACCCGCCTGCTTTTGACAAACTAATTGGTAGCATGATTAAAAATATACCAACTGTCATAATTAAAAATTGAATAATATCTGTCATTGATACAGACCACATGCCTCCAAGAATAGTGTAGAAAAACACAATCCCACCACCGATTAACATAGAAAAAATCAGATTCCAGTCAAATACAGCGCTTAAAAGCGAACCAATTGCAATTACTTGTGTAACACTTACCATTAAAGCATAAATTGATGCGATGACCGCTCCTATCAATTTTGATTCGACATTAAATAGCTTTCCCAATAATTCACTTATAGTCATTAGTTTAAATCCTGTGACTTTTTTAAGTAGTAAAAGACCAAAAAGAGTTATCCCCAGGCCCATAGAAAACACAAACCAAACCCCCGAGAATCCAATCTCATAACCTAGCTGAGCTGAGCCAATCGTCGAAGAGCCGCCAAGAAAAACAGCCGTCAGACAACCAAATAGCATAAAGACTCCAAGATTCCGTCCCGCCAGAATATAGATTTCTGACGTTTTTGCCTTTCTTGAACCAATAACACCGACAACAACTAGTACTGCAAAATAAATAATGATAATAAACATATCAAGTGATGTCATTTTCCCCCCGCCTTTCATTGAATATCCTTTAATATACGAGCGGTCGAATAGTTAAAAATCGAATTGATAGTAAAGCGTTTTTATTTCTCATGTCCAACCTTGTTTCATGATTAAAAAACTTTATTATCCTTTATTGCTTACTGTCTAAGCTGAAGCATTCTTCACATCTAAAAATAATTCGATAGACTTTAATACGTCTTTTGATTTATCAATGTTTTTCCGATTGCATCTACTGCTTGTTTTGTTTGCTAAGCGTCATTTCTTTGATGGCGTCATCCTTTGATGTACTTATAACCATATATGTAGTTAAAATTTTCTGTCTTGAAGTAAGTAAGGGAACTCCGCAAACGAAGGTTCCCACCTCATAATATCCTTTCTATTTACTTACTTGCTTTGCCCGTTTTTTCATAGCGATCAAAGTGATCATTTCAAAAATAACTGAAGATGCTGCAACAGCAGTTATCTCACCACTGTCATAGCTCGGTAAAACTTCAACCAAATCAAAGCCTTTAATATCAAGGCCATCTAATCCTCTAACATATTCAAGTCCTTCATAACTTGTAGGACCACCAACTTCTGGAGTCCCTGTTCCTGGTGCATAAGCAGGGTCAAGAAAATCAATGTCATAAGTAACAAATACCGGTCTATCGTCTGTACGTGTATGGATTCGTTCCATTACCTTTTCATAGCCGATTTCTCTGACTTCTTTCATTGGGATAACCTCATACCCAAGGTCTCTGGCATCCTCAATATCCTCCGGTCCATAAAGTGGCCCACGCATACCAACCTGAATAGAGTGGTCGACATCAATTAACCCTTCTTCAACTGCACGGCGAAATGGTGTTCCATGTACATATTTTTCTCCAAAATAGTTATCCCATGTATCGCCATGTGAATCAAAATGAACAAGTGCGATCGGTCCGTATTTTTTCGCAAACGCTCGCAAATGACCTAATGTAATAGAATGGTCACCACCCATCATAACCGGAATAATTTCTTTATCTAGAACCGGTTCAAGCGCGTTGACAATATTATCGTAAGTTCTGTGAATGTTACCTGGAATTACATCAACATCCCCGTAATCCACTCCTGAACAATAATCAAAAATATTAATACCCTGATCGGGGTTATATGGGCGAAGCAATACGGAAAAATCCCGAATATGTTGCGGCCCATATCGTTGCCCTGTCCGGTTAGATGCAGCCGTGTCAAAAGGAACTCCCATAACCACAAAATCGACATTGGCTGTTGTCTCAACGTGTTCCAACCTCATAAATGTACGTGGACCCGTAAACCGCGGTGATTTTGATGAATCTTTTGGTTGATACATAGTTATCCTCCTCAAATAATTATTCAGGAAAATATAATGCAACTTTCATGCCAACCTTTAATTGCTGATTTCACCCCAGATTAACTAAAGGTTAATTCAATTTCGAATTAAAACAAACTATATCAATTCAAAATGAATCAATTGATTCATTTTGAATTGATATTATATTTTTTCAAGCGACGAACTACTGTCGACTGGCTCACTCCAAGATAACCGGCCATTTCATAAGTTGTTTTATATTGTCTATAGGCACGTTTTAACCAGCCTTTTTCCACTTCCTGCAAAACTTCCTGCAATGAAAGCCCCTGCTGTTCAAAGTTTTCCAGTGACCATTCTTCTGTATGTAATTCTAACGCATCCATCTCCTTAGCAAATGGCAGACTTGATGGATAAATCATAGTTGTAGCAGTTGTCACAACTAAACGTTCTATCATGTTTTCAAGCTCACGGACATTACCAGGCCATTCATAGTGATGAAAAGCATCAATCGTAGTAGAATTGAAAACTTTATTTGTTTCGTACTTTTGGTTAAAAAACGATAAATAATACTGGGCTAGTTGATTAATATCGTCTTTTCTATCGCGCAATGGTGGAATCGTAATCGGAATGACATTCAGTCTGTAAAACAAATCTTTTCTGAATTTACCTTGAGCCACCATTTCCTCCAAGTTTTGATTAGTTGCAGCAACTAGCCTAAAATTTACGTTTTTAACTTCATGACTCCCAATTCGGGAAACCTTTTTTTCTTGTAAAACTTTTAAAAGCTTTACTTGAATCGCCAAAGGAAGTTCAGCAATTTCATCAAGGAATAAGGTCCCTTGATCAGCCAGTTCGACCATTCCAGCCTTGCCTCTTTTATCCGCACCTGTAAAAGCACCAGATTCATAACCAAATATTTCAGATTCAAATAAGGTATCAGGAATTGCCCCACAGTTGACTTCTATAAATGGTTCCTCCTTCCGTTCACTTCCATCATGTAACTTTCGTGCAAATACGTTTTTGCCAACCCCGGATTCACCAAGCAACACAACCGTTGCATCAGATACGGCGACACGTTGTACCAACTGGTTGATTTCTTTCATTGCTTTACTATTCATCACTACACGGGCTGTCATCATGTCTTTTTCTCTCAATTCTTCAATTTCGTATTCATATCGTAACATTTTCGTCCGAAGTTGTTCATAATCCTCTTTCAACTGCTGAATTTCCGTTAAATCATGGGAAAAGCTGATAATCCTAACGATTATTCCTTTTTCATCAAATACTGGAATACCAGTAGCCATAATAATCTTGTTAGTGGGCGTTTTCTGCATGACTTGAACTTCTTTTTTCTCCTTTAGAACTTTCAATGTTACAGAGGGATAAAATATATGATCTCTCTCCAATTGGGAAACTGTAGTACCAACCAAATCACTCCGTTCTCTTCCGTATATAATAGAACAGTTAGAACTGACTCTTAACACCTCTCCCTTTCCATCCGTTACAACAATATTATCGTTAGAGGCATTAAGAATCCCATCTAATTCAATTTTTAATAGCTCTAATTCTGATTTCACTATCATCACCTTCATATGTTTCTATTTTAAACAGTATTGAAGATACTTTATCACATTTATTGGTCGAATACTAAATACTTCGATTTCTTAATGAAGTATTTAGTGAGAAGAGTAATATTGGCTTTTTATTTATCATTAATAAAAGCTACCTCGATCCCCCCCGCCCTGCTATTATTGCGCATCAACGCATACCACAAGTTTAGTTGGTTATAAAAAATTGATTCATTAATTTAAATAAGGTGCCATTCCTCCGATGTTCTACCAGTTGGAGGAATGGTACCTTTTTTGATGTTAAACAGTATTTAAACATTTCCCTCTGCAATCAATCGTGTTACTTCAAGGAATTTATCAACATCCTCAGGTGTATGACAGTGAATAGGTGACACTCGAACAATAGCATTTAGATTTACGGCTTCTAGAATTCTTTTCGAATAATGGCTGCTGGATTCTCTAGCATAAACTAAAATATTATTTTCCCCATATTTTTGTACAACATCTGCACAAGAAATATTATCAAAAGTCAATGCTAATATAAGGTCTTGATTCACACCATTAACTTCTTCAAAATGAACAGTGACATTTGAAATATCTTTAGTTCCATTCATCTCAGAAGTTCCGTTAACCAATCGATTGAGAATTGCCTGTTCTTGTAAGTGAATTCGATTTATTCCTTCAACAATTAATTTTCTACGATCATCCGTTGGATTGAAATAATGTCCGATTTCACAAATATAATCGATTACTTTAGTGAAACTAGCAAAATCGGCAGGTGTTGGACTACCTACATTCCAATTGTCTTTGTCTGTTGCCAATAAACGGTGATGTGGAAGGGAGGCTATGCGATCGGAAAGATACGCAAAACCAACACCACGGTTACCAAACATTTTATATGGTGCAATATTTAGTGCATCTATTTTCCAATCATCAACATCTATTACCCCGTGGGGTGCCCCTTGTACACCATCAACCATGATAATTGTTTGCGAGTTTTTTTGTTTTATCTCTGCTGCATATTTTTGAATGTCATGCATTGCCCCAGTAATGTTTGAAGTGAGTATGACAGATACTAATACTGTTTGATCATCGACTAATTCTAGTATGTTACTAATTGGAATATTACCTGATGTCGGATCTGCTTTTGCAACACGCAGTTCATGATTGTATTGTTCAGCTGCGAATTGACATGCATCATAAGAAGAAGGATGCTCAATTGCTGTTGTTACAATATTTCCATGTTGAGAGGCTGCTGCAACTGTAGTTACCATTTCAAACATTAACTTTGAAGCCGTAAGTGACGTAGCAACAGATCCGGCTTTCGCATTTAAAAAGAGCCTAATATCTTTTGTTCCCTGTTCAATTACTTTCCGGATGCCTAATGCAATATCATGTGTACGTTCGGGACAGTCTGGTAGTGCACTCAAACGGGATTGAGCTTCTACAACAGATTTTAATCGTAGCGCACCACCAGCGTTTTCAAAGAAAATACGATTGTTTTCATATGGATCTTGATCCAAGTATAAAAAACTTGATGTAATAAACTCTTGTAATTGTTTTGGAAAGAATTCTGTATTACGGTCTGACATAAAAAACACAACCTTTTCTTTAAGTATTATTAAAAGACATCTTTAATTTCTGTGTTCAATTTAATATTCTTAGTATTGAATATTTTATCATCTAAATCATTCGTTCTCTTTGCAACAATTGTTGTACCATTTAAATCTCCTGCGATATTAACCGTTGTATGCCCTGTATCAATTACTGGCCAAATTGCTGCTAATATCGGGATGATTAATAAAGGCATACCTAGAGCCTCAAAAAGCACAATGGACATGACTATGCCAGCTCCTCGAACCCCAGCTGCTCCAATGGATAAAACTAAACCTAATAAAACAAATTTCAAAATTAACCCCAATGTAATATCTATCCCATATAAATTTGCTGCAAAAACAGAAATGACACCAATCGCTACCGCGAAACCATCCATAATTGACTGTTGCGCCAAACGGAATGGTAAAACCTGCTGTTTTCTCAGAAATACCTAAGTTCTTTTTAGAAACTTGGAGGGATATTGGAATTGTTGCTGAACTAGTTGAAGTAGTAAATGCAAATAACATAGATGGATAAATATTTTTATAAAATTGTATCGGATTTAATCCCGTTGTTAGTTTTAATAAGATAGGATAAACCAACAGTAGTATAATTGCTAATGCAATAGAATCAGCAATTACAAAATTGAAAACAGCAGTTAGCATATCCGATCCAAATGTGCCAATTAGGTTTGCCAGTAATGCCAGGATTCCATATGGTGCTAACTTGATGATATATTCTGTTAGTTTCAACATAATATTGGCAGATTCGTTAATGATATTTGTGGTCATTGGGACTTTTTCTACTCCAAGGGATATCATAACGAGACCAATAATTACTGTGAATATAATAATTGGGAGCATATCCATATTACCTAAGGCCTCGAATATATTGCTGGGCACCCACGAGAGAAAATGATCCACAAAATTAAATTCTTCAGATTCAACGGTTTCACCATGATCTAAAATGGATTCCATACCTTTACCAGGTTTAAGAATAAGTGCAATGATTACACCTATAGTTGATGCAATTAGGCTAGTAATAACTAGATAAAATAAAAAGCCTCCTCCAACTTTACCAACAGATTTGGCGTCCTTCATCTTTAATATACCAGCCAAAATAGAAGTAATTACCAATGGAATAATTAACATTTGTAGTAAACGGATGAATAGTGTCCCAAATGGCTCAAGGTATTTTGCGTTATCACCTAAAATAATTCCTAAAATGATACCAAGCAATCCCCCGATAGCAATTTGTGTGTATAACGGTAGTTTTAACCAACGCTTCATTTCATTTTTCCCCTCCCCTTTATTGTAATCGCTTCCATTAATAAGAATTGTACCAAATGCATTAATTATAGTAAAATTAAATTTATAACTACTAATTATCGAAAAAATGGATATTTAAGGTGGATTTTATGAATCATAATCAAATCGAAGCTTTTTTAACAACTATTAGACTTGGAAGCCTTTCAAAAGCAGCTAATTACTTGTACGTATCTCAATCAACTATTAGCCAGCGCTTGCATTCTATAGAAGAGGAGTATGGATTGGTATTACTGAATCGAGATAGGGGAGTAAAAGGTATATCTTTAACGAATGAGGGAGAGAGGTTTTATCAGATCGCATTAGAATATGAATCATTATTGTTCGAAGCGAAAAATGTAAAAAAGAGAAGTGGAGAAATAACAATTACTATTGGCGCTGTTGATAGTGTCCATAATTATATTTTTAAAAACATGTACAAAATAATTACACAAGAAATCCCGAATATTCGATTGGCAATTCGTACATACCAATCGAATGAAATATATTCCTTAATAGAACAAAGAAAAATTGATATTGGTTTATCATTGCAAGAAAGGGTATTACGTAACATTAGTGTGAAACAATTATTTTCAGAACAGATGGTTCTTATTAAAGATAGAAAAAGAAAACAGCAGAAGGGAGTTATCACCAATGATAAACTTCCTGCAGAAAATCAACTTTATATTAACTGGGGAAAAGAGTATCAAATTTGGCATGAAAAACATTGGGGTTCACCAACAAACACATATATTCAGATTGATACTGCGAAGATGCTGCATGACCTTTTAATTGATTCTAATTTGTGGGCGATTGTTCCTGTTTCTATTGCTAGAAACTTTTATGAGAAAGACTTAGTTGATATATTCATACCAAAGGATCCACCACCAAATAGAGTATGCTATCTTGTTGAAAAAGAAGGGTTTAATAAATATTCACAAGAGGTAAATGATATTTTTTCCCGCTCCATGCCAAAAATTGAGGAAATTGTTAGACCATGGGAAGATTGAGGTAACTAATGAATAATTTGTTTTCGATAAAAACGGGGAAGAGCTAAAAATTGAAAGGTTAAGCGTTTTATAAGCGTTAAAAAAATTAGTTCCTAAATTAGAATGTGTACATAACTTATTTGAATATTTTTAAGCATTGTTGTTAGTGAAGTACATTTAATGCACCAAATGTTATCGCCAGGAATGGAAAATGGTGTCCTTAATCCGTATGCCATGAAAGCATCTGACTTTAGATCTGGGTCAGCAATGCAGGGTAACATATAACCAATTGCAGCTACATCATACGCGGTCCCGTTTTTAATAAGTATAGAGTGAGAAAAGTAATTAATGAATTTAGGTCCCACTTGCCAATTATTTCAAGTCCAAAAACACCTGTATTTTAATGCTACAGGTGTTTTTAAAAGGAAGTCGTGTTCTTTGTCTCAGTGAAGGTCGTGAAAAGAAAGAAATCACCATGGATGAGCTTAAAGAAAACAAGTTCTTACACGACCTAAACAAACTGAAAACTCTTCCGTGTAAAAAGGTAATTCAAGTTAGTTGACAAAGTGGGAGAACGGATTGGAAGATTAAAAGAACGCTATTCTGCCATCCCCAAATATTATGAAGTCCAATTAGAGTTAGATGAAAATGAAAAAAGATTACAGTGATAACGTATGAGAAAAAGCCAACGCGTTCAGAACGTTCTGTATTAACAGGATGTTATGTGATAGAAACAAGTGATGAAGCATTAACTGCCAATGAAATAGGCAATTATATATCACATTAACGAAAATTGAGGAGGCATTTTTAGGGCGTTAAAAACGGGTTTGGGAATAAGACCTGTCTACCATCAATTAACTGGTCGAACAAGGGAAGGGGGCACCTATTTATTTCCGTATTTGCGTATCATCTTTTAATAAGCATGGAATATCAATTAAGAGAACAAGGCGCCCATCGCAACTGGTCAACCATAAAAAAACAACTTTCTACTCATCAACGAATTACAGTCATCGTTACAGATGAAGAAGATCAAATTCACCATATTAGAATATCAGGAATAACGGAGAACAGCCATAAAGAGGTATACGAACTCCTAAAGATAACAGATCCATTGAAAAGGGAAGCAGAATTATCAGAAAAAGGTTGTAGTGACCAAATAAAAAATAGAAATCCCGGTATGACAGGATTTCTCGGCATTCTAATCGATAGTCGGGCTAGTATTCACGTTAAATTTCTTATTACCATATCTCCGCTCTATATCTTATAGCGCTTTCATTTCTTGCTAAAAACAACTTTTAAATTTATAAAACCGCGCCTTTTTCTGAATCCATTGATGAACTATCGTTTTTTTCAGTCAGCATAACTGGATATTTCTTTTTGAATATTTTACCGACTAGATAATATAAACATGCTGCTAAGATTGTTGCGACAAAAAAAGATATATCTTGGAAAAGTAAACCCATCAAACTTGTTACTACATAAATAACCAAACCCAAAATGTTTACTCCTTTAAAGTAACGGTATTTTCCTTCAGAATTATAAATCTCATTTAGGTTTAAAGTCCTTCTTTTAAATACATAATAATCCACTCCTACAATGGCCATCGCTGGTCCCGTTGTAGCACTAAATAAAGAGAGAATCGTATTTGCACTCCCTCCTATTGCCAATGGTATAACCAAAAATGACAAAGCAGCAAAAACAAAAAGCGCTAACTTATAACTAACTTTCTTTGGTAGGAGAGCTGAGACAGCATATGCTGAAGGCATCAAATTAGCAGGAGCATTCGTAGCCATTTGTGCCAACACAATAAATAATTGCAGAACTATAGCCAAGAATATTGATCTCTCTTGAACTAATTCAGAAATAACAACTAAAGCATCCATACGTCCAGATAAAGCAATGGTGACTGCCCCTACAACAGCTACAAATGTATAAGCTGGTACAAGACCAATTAAAGCCGCTATACTATATTTATAATTGCCTTGAAACCATTTATTGCTATTGTTAACGTTTTTGCACTCATTAGTAAAATCATTCATACCTAAAGTAACACTAGTAAAGCCTCCTGCTGCTGCTGCAAAACCAAAAAGCCACATTGTTATTGGAGCATTTTCACCTTTCAATTTCCCCATGCTAAAAATCTCAACAAAAGATACATCGTAAGCGGATAGAACTACATAAAGCATATAAATACTAACTGCAACTAATATTGGAGCAATAAAGAAAAGCACTTTTTCGATGATCTTCAGTTTTTTCAGGGTAATGGCAACTGTGACAACAACATTCAAAATCAGACTTAGAATTAAATTTTCAAAACCAAAAGCCATTTTAAAAATTTCATTTAAAGCAACAGCTCCTATATACGCAGCTAAACCAAAGAAAAACAAACTCGGTAATATCCGCACCAGATTGATAATCTTACCACCTAAATATCCATAAGTAGCTGAAACCGAAACTGCAAAACTTATTCCATACTTTACTCCAATATCTTGAGCAATAAAAGAAAGGAATCCTAGTAAAGTGGAACCAATCACTAGCACTAAAATAAATTGCCCGATAGTAAAATAATTAACCATTGGAGAAAGACTAACAAAACATGATAATTGTACTGCCATACCAAACCAAACCACCCCATATCCTGATGGTTTAATTGTTTTTTCGTCTTCTGTTTTAGGTTTCAAGTCTGAATTATAAAGATTGTGTTCTGATGAAGGTTTAAAGTTTTCCATCAATATCCACCTTTCATATTTGGTGTTTTTGAATACTACCAAAACATAAGTTATTAGTCATTAACTCAGCTTCTGCATTGTAAGTAAAGTAAATTTTCCTTTAGCTCTTTTACTTACATTTTCAATTTTACCAATACGATGCTGAATGCTTTTTGTAACATTTCCCTATATTGATTAATTAAACTTTCTAATATACCGCCGTCGTAAAGTCCATAAGCACCCCATATTGAAGTATTAAATCAAACTTCTTTATTTCCCCCCTTTGATATTTTTCATAAACTGTTTTGATATTTTCCGCCCATTTTTTAGAATATAGCGTCTAACTAATTTTTGTTATTATATGCTTTATGTTTATCCCGACCTCCAACTAGAAAAAACCCCATATTAAAATAGCAATCTATAGCTTGTTCAGGTACAAGATTAGACCAAAGTTCAAAAATAGCATTCATAATTTTTTCATAGGCATCAGAACAAAAGCCACTAAAAGCGATTGGATATAAAGCAGCATTAACGACGGAGCTTTCGGGGAGTCTTGTTTCTAACACACTATAACAGACTGAATTTAGTGTAATCCTCGAAAAAGGCGCCTTAGTTCCTCCCACCATAGTAGAAAAAGATGTACCTGAACTTACGTTTAAAAAACAGCCGATATAAGAATAAGAACCACTAAGATCATATAGTATTTTATCTCCCTGGATTGTCATCTTAATCTTTATAGGAATTAATTCCTCTCCTTGTGTAATGTGCCCGCTTGTCAAGACACAAAAATTAACTTTTTAAGATAAAGATCCTCCTCTCTAAAAAGGGCTAATTACTCGGCATTTTAAGACTGCATTCTTCCAAGTCTTAACCCACGCTTCGGATAGAGTGCTTATAAAGCCATGTATATCAGTAGTTTCATTTTTTAATTTAGTCACCACAATTGAAAATAAAAGTCCTTTATTATAAACGTTTATATGGTATTACCACATTGTAGTTATTAAAAATACAAAAAAACGGGCTAGATAATTTCCTAGTTTTTTAATTTAAGGGAATATTTTTTGAATTGCTCTACTAGTTAGTACTATACATTGCCAAGCATTTTTGCTTTATGGGTATTAAATGTTTTTTCTGTTTTCTTATTACTGTTTATCTTTAATAGATAGTTTTTATACTTTGTTATCGTAGCGGAGCTATTTGGAAAAATAACTAAATTTGTATTTAAACCTTCAATAATGGCTGGCCCATAAACAATATTACCAGGTCTTAGTTTTTCACCATTATAAATAGGTGTTTTAATAATTCCTAAATCTCTGAAATACACATCTCTGTCTTCCTTTTTTGCTCCTTTGGAAGGAGTGTTTGTTTCTATTGGTTCCGCTTCTATTTTAATTTCAGGGATAAGACCTTTGGCTTGAACTTTCCATATTGTAAATTCAACATGTTGTTCTGAATCTCTTGATCCCCTCGCTTTTTCATGTGTATCATGGAACTTTTCTTTCGTTTTCTGTAAAGCTTCTTCATCCCCAAAATGATCTGTATCAAGAGTAAATGAAAGATCTTTTTCCTGGAATGGATATCTAGACTCTACAGAGAATTCGAACACCTGGTTTTCAGACGGAATGCCTGCTTTATTTAAAAAATCTACAGCTTCATTTTTTAATTCTAAAAGACATTTATTTACTTCTTCATAATTAAAGTCACTTGTCGTCGTAAAATAACTACGTTCAAAATCTTTTACTAAAACTGCTATAACACCACCATAAGCACTTAAGGTTGAAGAAGCTTCTGGAATAATTACATTTTCTATTCCTAACTCTTCTACGATTGGAACTATATGCATACCAATTGCTCCTCCGCCTCCAACCATAGTGTATTCAGTAGGATCAATCCCTTCCCATATAGTTATATCTCTGACGGCTTCTGTCATTATAGAAGTTGCAGTATTCCATATAGTGAGAGCAGCCTCCACTAAATCTAAATTTAAAGGTTCCCCTACACTTTTCATAATTGCTTCTTCCGCAGCCTTTGTATTTAAGGTCATGAGTCCTCCTAGGAAATAATTAGGATCAAGATATCCCAATACTAAAGCCGCATCAGTTACTGTTGCTCTTTTTCCTCCTCTCATGTAACAAGCGGGACCCGGTTCAGATCCAGCCCCTTCAGGCCCAATACGTATTAAACCACCAGCATCAACCCAGGCTATGCTTCCGCCTCCCGCACCAATTGTTTTAACATCCACTTTAGGAATGCTTAAGCGCTCATCAGCTATTTCAACATTATTTGTAACTGCTATTTTATGATCAGTTACTCTACTTAAATCAAAACTTGTTCCTCCCATATCACAAGTGATAACATTGCCATCTCCTAGCTCTTTATCCGCATAAAACTTACCTGCAACAGGTGCAAGTGCCGGACCTGAATCTAAACTATATAGAGGTTTTTCCATCATCTCTTCTGGTAATGTTAGTCCTCCTGAAGAGGTGAATAGATAAGGATCCTTTTTATAATTTACTTTATCTAAACTATCCTTAAATCTACCTAAATAATTATGAATTAAAGGTCCTAAAGAAGCATTAATAGCTGTACTCACAGTACGGCCATACTCTCGTATACGAGGGTTTACTAAATGGCTTAATGTATATCTTGCTTCAGGCCATTCTTCTTTTATTATTTCTGCAATACGTTTTTCATGTGCTGGATTTGCGAAAGACCACAATAAAGAGACTGCAATAATTTCCACGTTTTTTTCTTTAAACTTATTAATTGCTTCCCGTACATCTGATTCATTTAATTCAACAATAATTTTTCCCTCATGATTTATTCTCTCTTCTACTGAATACGTTAAATGACGAGGTACATATGGTTCAGGGTTATCAAAATACCATTTATAAGGATGATCTTTTCCGGCTTCTCTAAATACCAATACATCTCTATGTCCTTTAGTACATAGCAAGCCCACTTTAGCAGTATTACCTGTGATAATAGCATTGGTAGTAATGGTTGATCCATGACAAAAGAAATTACATCTATCCATGAAAGAAGGCAAATCTAAATTATAGTGCTTTGCCGCTAACTGTAATCCATTCATAATTCCTTCTATATGATTATTTGGGGTTGTTGATGATTTAAATAGATTAACATTCCCTATTTCATCTGTTACCACGATATCTGTAAACGTTCCTCCAATATCAGTTGCTATTCTAAGATTCATTAGTAGTTTCCCCACTTTCTAAATTTTTCTTAATTCTTTTGTTTTGTCATAATTGACGTAAATTTGCTTTTCAATTGGATCCATTTCTAACACAACACCATAAATATCTCTTGCTTTTTTATTAGAGATCCATTTTTCTATAACTTTTTCTTTTACCTTTTCAGGATCACGTTTTAATGGATCACCATAGCCGCCACCTGAGCTTATTTTCGAAACTAATGCTTCTTTTGGCTTTAGTTTAAGTTGATGGAACATCGGGAGTTCTTGTAAAGAAGATTCTCCTTCATCTAAATTATAAATAGCGGCGTAAGATGGTGTTCCATTATAACCTCCCTCAGCTCCTTTAGGAGGATTAAATTTCCCATCAGATAAATATATAAATGTGATTTCATCTTCAGTAGGTGTTATAACAGCCTTAGTAGCTGGCGCCCCATCCCATTCTCCGGCACCACCTGTATCAGAAATCAGTTCTTGTTCTAAATATAAAATAGGGTATTTTTGTTCTAACTGCTCTATCGAACTCCAACCACTCATTCCTCCTGAACTGCAATGGTATTTTACATAACCATCGTGACCCTTAACACCCATACCACCAGTATGTCCATTTGTCAGTTGTGTCACAAAATCACGTCCATATCTAGCATCATGTCCAGAAATAACTGCTGTATGAGCTGGATGCGATAATGCTCCTTCTGCCATACCTTTATCTTCTGTTATCCCATTTAATGCAGATTGAACAGCTAATACGGCTCTATCCGCCACATTTGTAGTAGCAACCGAAGAAGAATAAGGTAAAGTCGCCTTTCCAACTACTCCTTTTTCTCTCATCTTAACTTTAATTTGGCTTAATGCCCCCTCACATAGAGGTAGATCCATACCTAAAAAGTTAAGAAAACCTGATCTTCCTGAAGCTATTACTGTAGCTTCGCATAGATTTAAACCGCAGGGCACTGGATCTCCACTCTCAGTGTAATCCACTATCACTTGACCCTCTTCTGAGTCTATCGTAACTTTCACTTTAACCGGTATACCCTCAGGGACCATATCAGGGATCGGGTCATGCACTGATTCATTTGACCATGTACCAGATGGTAACTTTCTTATTTCCTCTATCATTCTTTTCTTTCCATATTCCTGCCATTGTCCGCAAAATTCTTTGACAGTTTCCTTTCCATACTTTTCTATAACCTTTTTCAATTCTCTTTCGCCTATTCTCGCTGCCCCGATCATAGCTAAATAGTCTCCATACCAAACATCTGAAACCCTAATTCTTGTTTTGGCCATTCGAATAATATCTTCAATATCTTTATAATCTTCCTGTATCTTTACACAAGGGAATACAGGGGCCCCTTCTTCATATATATCTCTTGCTTTATAATTGTAAGTAGTTGGAATACTGTTTCCAACATCAGCTTGATGGCCTCGTATTGTACAATAAAACATTAATTCTTCTTCATAAAAAACAGGAATACATATCGTGTAATCAGCCGTATGGGTGTTGCCATGATAAGGTGAATTATTTAAATAGGCATCTCCTTCTTTAAAGTTTTCACCATGATATTGAATAAAAGATTTTGTAGTTACACTCATGTTTGTAACATGCACCGGCAATCCATCAGGCAAGGAAATTACGTCCCCTATACCATCACAAACAGCTGTAGAAAAGTCACGGGAGCCACTCATAATACTAGAGCGCGCACTACTTTGTAGCACATATGTCATATGTTTGGCTATCCCTGCAATTCGACTAGACATGATTGCTAATTGTTCAGATGAAATTATAGTTTTATCCATTAAACATTCTTCCTTTCATTTATAATTAATTAAAAAGTCACTTTACTCTCTGCTTTTGCTATTTTTTTAACCACATAAATTAATACTTCTGCACTCTTCTCTATATCTTCCCACTCTGTTTTTTCTGCGGGACTATGACTTATTCCATTAATGCTTGGAACAAAAATCATAGTTGTTGGGCATATATTATTCATATAGGTAGAAATATGTCCTGCTCCGCTAACCATTTCTTTACTAGGATACTCATAATAATCAACTGCATTCCTTACCGCTTCATTAAGCTCCGACGAAAATATCGTTGAGTTTAATTCCCAGTCTATTTCAAATGATATTTTTACTTTAGAATCCACAGCTATTTCTCTCAGTTTTTCTTTTAATTCTTTAACGGCATCAATTCTTAATTCATCATTAATTTCTCTAATATCTAATGTGAGTTTTGTTAGTCCTGGTACCGCGTTAATATTATTTGGTTCATTAATGATTTGACCTACAGTTATAATGCCATGCTCACTTATTTCTGAAGCAAATTCTTCAGCAAATGTTATCATTTTTGCTGCCGTGGTTAGTGTGTCTTGTCTTGCATACATCGGAGTGGGGCCCGAATTGTCTGTCCTTCCCTCAAGAGTGACTGTAAGCCACGTAAGTCCTAAAATTCCCTCTACCACGCCAATAGGTGTTTTCTTTAGATCGAGAATTGGCCCCTGTTCTTGATGGAGTTCAATAAAAGCTTCGGCTTTATCCAAACGATTTTCTCTAGCACCTAAATAACCAATTTTCTCAAGCTCTTCCTTAAAGCTCTTACCATCACTATCTCGCTCTTTATATACTGACTCTATATCAAAATCACCAGATAAAACTCCACTTCCTGACATTAATGGTTTGAAACGAAAACCTTCTTCATTAGTAAAATTGCCCACGATAATTGGCTTTTCGGGTATAAGTGATTTTTCTTTAAAAACTCTTATAATTTCTAAAGGAATTAATATCCCAAGTATGCCGTCATATATGCCAGAGTTTTCTAGTGAGTCCAGATGAGAACCTAATACTAGTGGATTTGCATCTGGGTTTTTCCCTTCCATTCTTCCATAAATATTCCCAACATCATCGATGCTAACTAATAAATCAAGTTCTTTCATCCACGAAACTAATAGGTCTCTAGCTTGTTTATCTGCTTCAGACAAGGCTAAACGACTAATACCACCATCAAGTGTACCGCCAACCTTAGCCATTAAATTTAATTTCTTAATAACATTGTTAATGTCAACTACCAAACAACTTCCTCCTCCTTAAATCCATTATGATATCGCTTACATACAGAATGCTTAGATAAAATAATACACCTTTGTGATATAATATAAAGTACCAAAACGAATAAATAGATGGTATCAGATTGGTGATCGCTATTTTATTAATGAATTTTATAACGCGTCTTTTATCCCACATCACTATAACATGCAGTTTATAGAGTAGTCATTAACTACATGTCGTAGAGCTGTTTTCAAATTTTGGCATAAAATCCATTTGTATCACTGAATATTCTAATACGTGAAAAGAGGGGGGGGAAATAAATGATTAATATTTATTTAGATAAAAGCAAGGGATCAGATTATCTTTATAAGCAAATTTATAATCACCTTAAACAAAGTATCTTAGAAAAAAAACTTTCCTTTGGAGATAAACTACCTCCAAAAAGGCGACTTTCAGCTCAGTTAAATATAAGTGTTAATTCTGTTACTAATGCCTACAATCAACTCTATGCCGAGGGGTATATTTATTCTATAGAAAAAAGAGGATATTTTGTTGAAGATATTGCATTTCTTGATAATAATATTAAAAAAAGTAATATACCTAAACATCTTAAGGAAGACCTAACTCCTAAAGATGATTGGCTCACATTGTCGCACATAAAATCGAACAATTCTAAATTCCCTTTTCTACAATGGATAAAATATCAACAAAAAGCAATTAGAGAACATGGCACTGAACTAGCTGATATTTCTCATCCTCAAGGACCGTATGTTGTAAGAAAAAAAGTTGCTAGTATGATCGCATTAACCCGTGGTGTAAAATGTGAACCAGAACAAATTGTTTTTGGTTCAAGTACTCAAACTTTAGTTACCCAATTATCTATAATAGCTATGAATCTGTCTGCTACTAAAGTGGCTGTTGAAAATCCTGGTTATCCTAGAATATTCAAATTGCTAAAGAATTTGAATATGAATATAATTCCTCTAGATATAGATAACCAAGGTGTTGTTATTGATGAAGTCAAGGAAGCAGACCCTAATTTTTTATTTATTACTCCATCTCATCAGTTTCCTACTGGGACAATAATGCCTATATCAAGAAGGATTCAATTATTAAATTGGGTTACTAATATAGATGAAAATCATTATATTGTCGAAGATGATTATGATAGTGAATTCATATATAACTCAGATAACATCCCTTCTTTATATAGCTTAAGTGATAATGAAAAAGTAATTTATTTAGGAAGCTTTTCGAAAACACTCCTTCCAAGTTTTCGAATTAGCTATATGGTTTTACCACCTATTTTGTTAGAAAAATATAAACATTTTTTTTCTGATTGGACACAAGAATGTAATTTATTACAGTTATATACGCTATATCACTTCATCGAAAGTGGTGAATATCAAAAACATATAAAAAGGATGAGTAAATATTACAATTATAAAAGAGTGCGAATGATAAATGCTCTTAGCTCTTTTTTTAAAGAGAAAGTATTTATACATGATATACCTGCAGGTTTACACTTCTTAGCAACTTTTCACACTGATAAAACTTATAAAACAGTGAAACAAAAAGCAAAGGAAGAAAAACTAGAAATCTACACTCTAGAACACTACTTAATTAGCAAGAGTAAAGATTTTGAAAAAGGGAAAATCCAACTTATTATTGGATTTTCTAGTATAAAGGAGGGTGTTATACCCCAAACACTAGAACGTCTATATAATGTACTTTATAAATAAAATTTAAATAGACTATAATTAATCACAAACCACCCTATAAGGGCACATTAATTGCTACGGCTAAAGGCATGATTTCGCAACCATTTGTTATCCATTAATTGTTTACTTCGTCTATGATTAATGCCAACAAAATGTACCACCAAATGAAACTTTTTACCAGTTTTAATAAAACACTTTTATGGAATGGAATAGAATCAAATCCGCAACGAAGCAGCCTGCCATTGACTGTATCGCTCGATTTTTTTGCAGATGCTTGGAGGGGTAGGCGCCGTACCAACAAATGCCTAGAAACGGATTGTCTGTGTTATCATATTTATTGCGGGTGAGCCGTTCAAGCTTCAATTTTAGTCAACCTGCATACAATCCAAACAGAAAAAAATCAAAGTTTTCCTGGAAAAATTGATGCGCGCCAGTAGTTGTTGTTCTTTTGTTTTGTTTCGTCTTGTTTTGTTTAAATAATGCGCTCGCATTGCCGTTCGGTTTGCCGCCCACATTACAGTCCATACTGTGGTTCGTATTATCGTCCGTACTTCCGACGCCATCGCCCACACCATTACTTTCGTCAAAAACATCCAAAGAAATAATCTCATAAATCGCAGCACGATTGCCATCCTGTGACCGATAACGAATATATCCTTTCTCCTGCAGTTCCACCCTTGCTCGCTTCAATGCACTCTCAGATAGTGAAGTCTTTACACCTAAAACATATACCGCCACCGTGAATTCCTCTAGCCACCCCGCCCGATTGTTAATATGCATCAGCGCGTACCACAAGTTGATTGCCGAAGCAGAAAGCGGATTGGTTTCCAATCGATTATAAAAAGCATTCATTTCTTTAATGTAATTCATCTCTACCCCAGCCTTTATTAGAAAATATCTATCTTTATTTCTATAATCGAAAGGTATTCAAAAAAGGTGGCATCAATTTGAAATAAAAAAATAAGCGCCCTATTTTAAAAGACGCCTTCATACTTCATGACATGTGAACCATCCCGGTAAGATATTCCCTTTTCATATCCAACGTTATTCTACCTATTCAATAATTGCTCCCTAGCCTCGTTTGGATTAAACTTTTTCTCTTCCAATTCTATTAATGCCACGACTTCTAACAAAGCATCGATTGCATCATTCTTCGTATACACTTCATCATCCATCGTACTGCAGATAGTCTGGATGATCTTACTCTTCATATCCGTTAAAATCCATTTTGAGTGCAGATCATTTAAAATGATTTGCTTAGTTGGTTCCATTTCCATGTAATTTCCCCCCAAGAGCTATTTTTCTAATAGTTTACTATGACTCTAGTGTACTAAAAAAATAATGAACAGTTGTACGCGTAAAGGTACGGATTATATGGCTTAGTAAATAATTTTTTTTGACAATGACAATTATCATTAATCAGATTCAACGTAAATAAGCTATTTCTGCATAAGGTCAATCACAAAAGCCACTACCTGAAGATAGTGGCTTCAGCTATTTAGTTGATCAAAAACGACTAGGATTATAAGAACACTACCGTTTAGCAACATCAACATCAGGAAACAAGGATTTCTACGCTCTATTCTTACCAAAATGTCAAAGTCTCTATTGAAATTACAAAAGGAAGAAATTAAAAAAGTGGCACCTTCATCAACTGGATGATAGGTACCATCTTTTTAAGACTTTTTACAATTTAGGTCTTGATAACTGGCTAGCTGGGGATCATTTTACGCTTGCAAACATGTGGAGCTTCTCTCAAATTTCCAGTTATCTTTATTTTGTTTATACATGTTTCTATTTATTACACCAATCTAAACACGTAGCTGCTATTATTTTAGTGAAGGTGATAATATCGTCTACATTACAATGTTCATTCGTCTTGTGAGCTAAATTTTGGTTACCTGGTCCAAAATTAACAGTGGGTATATTACCTAATTTGTCTAACCAACCAGTATCTGTATGGAATCCAGACCCCATTGTTTTCATTGACGGATTAAGGTTGTTTGCAGATTTTTTAAAGACATCTATAAAAGGATGGTCTTCTGACACCTCTGCATTATTTGACTCTGATACCCAATTAATTTTGGGCGGGTGTTCCCTAAGCCAGTCATCGGATTCAGCTACTCTTTGAATAAATGTCTCAAATTCTCTTTTAACCTTGTCACCCAAACCATTTTCATTTGATTCTTGAGGTAGTACTTGAATATTGAAAGACAATTTGCAGTAGTCAGGGTAGCTAGAAAGCTGGTGTCCTCCCTCAATCATTGCAATTTTAATTTGATTAGATTCTGTCATTAAGGGATGATTCTTGTCCGGTCTAGTAGACCATTCCTTATTTAATTCATCAATCGCGTTCATAACATACCGGCCTTTGTCAATAGCATCCACAGCTCCGCCATTTGACCAGTGCGGCTGTGTGACTTCTAAATGGCCAGTTCGTCCCTCAATAATTAACTCTCCTTTAAGAATCCCTCGACACAAAAGGCTCAAATCCAAATCTGTAGGTTCCCCCATGATTCCCGCATCTATATTAATATCATTTTTTTTTATATAATCTGCAGTTGCGAGAAACCCTGTCCCACCTGCCTCTTCACCAACTGAACTAGAAAACCAAAGGTCTCCATTTAGTTCTATTCCTGTCTCAACGATTGACTCCAAAGCCATAAGCATAGCTCCAAGCCCGCTCAACATGTCTACTGAACCTCGGCCATAAAGTATATTATCTTGAACCACCGCATCAAAAGGACCATATTTCCATTCAGAAACATTATCAGCAGCAACAACATCGGCATGTCCAGTTAATATGAATGAACGTCCCTTATCCGTATTGGCTCCTGGTAAATGAGCAAGAATATTAGGGCGATCCTCCCATGGTAGCTTATCTGTTAAGCCAGTAGTAAATCCCGGCATATCACGGTATTCTTCCAATTCTTCGAGTTGCACGTCGAACTCGCTAATGCTAACACTTTTTAATTCCTTCAACCTTTTTTTGATAATCTTTTGAACATTGCTTTCATCAAATTCATCACTATATGCAGGATTAACTGGATGGGTTCTTATAAGTGTTCCAATAAATTCAATAATTTCATCTCTTTTTTCATCGATTCTGGCGAATAATCGTTCCTTTTCAGACATTTTATTAATCCATCCTCTCTAATAAACACTTGTTTTCTTAAAATATCAACTGTTAGGAATAAATTGTTAATTATTCCAAGAAAATGTCCACTCTCTCTATTTAGTTGAAATATCTTCCGAATACTCTTGTTTTCTAGGAATTACTTAAGCATCAGTTATACCGTTTTTTTAATGCTTTGTTTTTCGCTTTTCATTTAAATCAATGGCTAACTGGTTTGTGCGCTTTTTATTCAAAGGATAAACAAAAGCTAAAAGTATAACCATGATTATGAGGCCTACGGCAGGAACCAGTGTTGCTAACATACGAATTCCATCCAAAGTATCTCGTGTTTGGCTCTCAAGATTACCATTATACCCGACTATACCTATCAAAACTCCTCCTAACCCAGTAGCAATTCCTTGCCCTATTCTACGTGCAGCCGAATAGAAGGAATAAATAGTTCCATCTTCCCTGAGTCCGGTTAAATATTCATGATAATCAATAACATCCGTAACAAAAGCCCACATTAGTAATTGGAATACAGCCATTCCTATTAAACCGAACGTTAAAATGATGGTGAACGGTATTACTCCTAACTTAGGCAGAAGGTATAAAGTCAAATACGCAAGAGCTCCAACTGATAGACTAAATGCAGTAATTTCTTTTTTACCATATTTTTTTACTAATGGTTGTATCATCGGCATAATAGCGATAACTGATAGTGCTTGAATGGCTCCAACAACACTAAGAGCAGCAGTACTTTCAAAATAATTTTTATACAAATATACGTTTATGGTACCAAAAAACATTAAAACTGATAAAAAAACTAAAGTAAAGGCGAATACAGTTAACAATGGTCTATTTGTTAATACACTCTTCAATGTCCTCTTTATATCTTTTTCTTGATTCTTCGGAGCCGAGATACGTTCGGTCGACATATTATAACATGCCATATAGCTAGCAAAAGCCAAAATACCGAAAAGAAGAGCGGTCATAAAAAAACGGTTAGCATCAGCATGATTATCAACAAATAGTAATATTGGCCCAAGTACCGTGACTACAAGATTGGCAATTGTAAGTCCCAAGCTTCTATATGTGGATAATGATGTCCGTTGAATAGGGTCAGATGTAATCACAGATGCCATTGCTCCGTATGGAATACTAATTGTACTAAATAGTGCCATAAATAGGAAGTAACTGACAAATGCATAAGCCAAATAAAAACCATCGGACATTCCTGGAATGTGTACAAATAATAATATTCCACTAATAATTAACGGAAAAGACATTCTAAATATCCACGGTTTAAATTGACCATTTTTACTAGGCTTTCTAGTGTCAACAAACCGTCCCCATAAAAGATCTGTAAAGGCTTCCCAAATCTTCGCAAGCATAAATAAAACCCCTACAAAACCTGCGTTAAGACCGTACACATCGGTATAGAACACCATAAGATATGTGGAAACCAGCATAAAGAAAAGACTATCTGCCACATCTCCAAACATATATCCAATTTTATCTCTTATACCAAATGGCCGTAGTTTACTGTTCATCAATGCCAAATTCACTTGTTCTTGCTTCAGGTTTTTACTCATGTGCACTTTTTCTCCTTCGTTTAAGCCATAAGTATCAATTTCTTAAAGTTCACCCATATAAGGAGAGATCATTAATTATGAGTGTCTTACCCATCTCGGACCATGTCTTCCCTGGGTAAATTTCAGACAGGAGCAGGTACCTTCTGTTAACAAGGAATGACATACATATTCTAGTAAATTCATGACACTCTCTCCTTCAGTATTTTAAAGATTCAATATTGTTATCGCTATCACAATACAACAAACCATTAAATTTAAATCATGTTAAAACTTCTTTCTGAAAAGTTAAGACTTTAGCCATTTATGATTTGGTTCATCTTTTGGAGACAGTAACCGGTATGAAGGTCCAGCCAAAAACCATAAATAATACAATTTATAGCCTCCAGCAGCACACAATTGGATGATAACCTTCACTGATAGCAAAACTATCACCATTCCTAACTGTATATGCTTCATCCGTTATTCCATCATTAGTATAGCGTAATTGTACTCCAAACCCTTGCTCAGGTTCAATTTGATAATGATATATTTCTTCCAGATCAACTTCCTCAGGGTAGTTGTCTCGATCATGTTTATGAGGGGGATAACTCGACCACTCACCAGAAGAATTAAACGTTTCCCCAACTATAATTCGTTGTACACGATTTTTCATACTATCCGGAATAATGTCATGAACTTCTCTGTTCCAATTTCCTCCACCCCTTTGATTAACCACAATATCATCTGGTTGCACAATGAATGGCTTAAATTTCTCTTCTGCCTTCGCCTTACATACCGCAATACAAACATCACTATCAGCAATCACCTTATATTCCGTTTGACATGGTATATATACTACAGTTGCTTTACCTTCAAACACTTTATTCCTTTCCCCTAACTCACTCCAATGATTACCACCACAAGACACTGAAGCTTTTCCTGTTAAAATAACTAATACGGCTTCATATTCAGTAGTTAGTCCTTTATATTCTTCATCTTCTTTTAATAGAAGTTTACTTAAAGCCAGATAATTTAATGAACTAAATTCATCATCAATGATATCCTGATAACCTTTAACCTGATCCGCTTTAAAATGTGAAGATGACATAAAAATCCCTCCTGACATTCGTTTTCTTAGCATGATAATGCGATTTACCATTAAACATGGGCGGAACACACTACGTGCTGTAATACATCTTCACCCGTATTTTTAATTGAATGGTTGGTTTCCGGTGGAACAACAACAACGCTTCCCGCCCTCACAGAAATTTCTTGCTCATTTAGCGTGACAACTCCTGTTCCTCGTAGAAAATAAAATATTTCCTCAAGATTCTCATGTTTATGTGCAGCTACGCCTCCACCAGTGAAGTAAGTACCGTGATCACAGCTATTAAAATCTATTTCATTTAATTCATCTCCTTTAATAAAGTTTCTTGGAACCCTACTAACTTCGTCTTCATGAAAAGCATTTTGTAATTTAACCATTTTTATATTTGCACCCATTTGGATAAGCTCCTTTTTATAAAATTAATTTGAATTCGATCGTAAGATATCTTACTTTACGCCGTAATAGACGACCACTAGATCGACATTTCCTGTATTTGTGAATGTATATGCTGAATTTTTAGGGACAAATATGCTTGTCTCTTGTTCAAAGTTATAACCATACTTTTCAACATACATCACACCATATCCGGATTCGATAAAGTAAAATAAATCATTTTCATTATTGATTTTTACAGATTCCTCGGGTTTTAATTGAATCTTTTCAACGAACATTTTTCCTTTTGCATTTTTTTCGACTAAAATTGTTTTCTCCATGTCTGATGTCCTCCAGTAAAAGATGTAATTGTTTTTTATGCATTATTCTCTTTAGAAAGTGAAGATGGGCCAAACATTATACCAATTGCGTGATAAGTGATGGCGTTTTGTCTTTCCAAGGGCTTGCGATTTCTAGTTGGCGTGCTAATTTTAATAATGTGGCTTCATCGCCAAATTGAGCAGCAAATTGCATACCGATAGGAAGTCCCGTCTCACTCCATCCTAATGGCAAAGATATTGCAGGTAACCCTGTTAGATTAAATAGACTTGTGGTATTATCCCTCATCATGATTTTAATATCTTTATTATCTTGATTGTTGATACCGTTTTTTGCTGGGACATTAATCATTGTTGGTAACAGTAATGCGTCATATTCTTCAAAGAAATGTGCAACCTTTCTTGAAATTAAATTTTGAATATCAACTGCTTCTGACAATTCTAAACCTGATAAACGTAGTCCAGCTTGGTAAAGTGTCCAGATATGTGGTTCAATGTTATCTTCAGATGGTATCCGATCTAAGTTTTTAGTAGCTTTTTGGATTGCTAGCGCAACATTTGAAATATGGAAGCGGCTCATAGCAATCCCTTGTAGTTCCGTGTCCACTACTGGCGCAGCTTCTATCAATTCATGACCTAGCTCTTCGCATCGCTTTGCAGTCTGATAGAGTACCTTTTTATTATCTTCATCTGCAGATGTACCAGCAAAAGAGTGATCCATCCATGCTATTTTTAATTTTTTTGGCGGCGTTTCTATTTGTTCAGAAAATGATACACTTGGTCGTTCAATAGCGGCATAACAACCAATGTCAGGGCCATTAGAGATATCTAAAAGGGCGGCGGTATCGCGAACACTTTTAGTTAGACCAAACTGCATTGCGGTACCGAAAATTGATTCCCCTTTGTCGGGACCATTTGGAATTCTACCACGTGTCGGCTTCAGACCAACTAATCCATTAATCGAGGCTGGAGTTCTGATAGATCCGCCGCCATCACCACCATGCGCAATTGGAACAATCCCGGAAGCGACTGCTGCGGCAGAGCCGCCACTTGATCCTCCAACACTATATTCCGTATTCCATGGATTACGTGTCGTACCATAGAGAATAGATTCCGTTGTGTTAGCGGAAGAAAACTCTGGAACCGTTGTTGTTCCCAATAGATTTACTCCACCTTGTCTGAAGCGTTTCATCAATTCTGTATCATGATCAGATGTTAGTCCTTTTAAGAAACGGCTTCCGTTATTAGCTGGAATTCCCTCCGCCATCGTTGGAGTATCCTTTAACAGAAAAGGCACACCTTTGAAAGGTCCATCTGGAAAATTAAAATTCTTGCCTAACTTTTCATCTATTACATGTGCAATTGCATTAACTTCTGGATTTATGACATTAATCGCATTTAAAGCGGTTTCATTTATTTCCTGTGATGTGACTTCTTTATTTTTTACAAGCTCACCAAGACCAATTCCATCATATATTACATACTCACTTAGTTTCATACTTTTCGCCTCCAAATTTTATAAATCATTCTTTTAAGCTGATTAACTTCTTGGGTATGAAGAAAAGAGAAAATGCTTTACTTAAGAAACAAAATAGATTCCGAATAGTTTTGGATAATCACCTGCCATTTTAGAAATATTATTTAACAGAACATCTACAGAAGTATGTCTAGGAAGTAGTAATGATCGTCATTACTTCAGTATAGTTATTAAACTTAAAGTAATAATTATAAGGTTTATATAAATATTTTTCTGTATTACATATGAAAAATAGATTTTACATGGGTGGTTACTAAACTTAGTTTAATAACTATACTTTAAAATTTACCACCTATTTCGATAATTGTCAATCTTTATTTTAGAAAAGCAGAAACATTTAATGGTTTGAGTGAAAATTAGATGGTGTTATAATGTTATTGTTAAACTTAATTTAATAATTGGTGTTTGTTCATCACATGTATATAAAATTATCCGGAGATTTGGAGTGGAAGTAAATTGACTGTAAATTTAAAGTATGATCAAAAAAACGTGAGAGAGTATCATTATTTCCTATTGTTAAATTTAATTCAAAAACACAAACAAATATCGAGATCTCAACTGGCCTCCTTAACAATGATTAGTAATACAACAGTTGGGAAAATCGTAAAACAATTAATTGAAGATAAATTAATTGTTGAGGTTGGACAAAGAGAAGGAGACGTTGGGAGAAGGGCAACTATTTTAGAGATAAATCCCAAAGGTGCCTATATAATAGGCGTTGATATCGATTTAAATACCATAAAAATTGCATATGTTACATTGGATGGCATGGTGATAAAAAAGCAGAATTTTAATTTCGATGTACAACAACCTGCAGAATTTGTACTCGATAAGATTGCCACAGGAATTACTTCTTTAGTTAGTGATATGAGTGTCGCAGATGCTGAAAAAATATTGGCGGTGGGCATTAGTATACCTGGTTTAGTCTCCTGGCCAGATGGCAAGATTCTAACTGTTCCCCAGTTCAGTTGGAACAACATTCCAATAAAAGAGTATCTAAAAAAAGAATTGGGATTTCATGTCTATGTAGATAACCATGTTAGGGCTGAACTACTTGCTGAAAGTTTATTTGGAAGCATGGTGGAGTACAGTGATGCTGTCTGTTTATATATTGGTAGTGGTGTAGGCAGTGCGATTATGGTAAATAATGAAATACTTCGGGGACAACGTAACACATTAGGGGAAATTGGACATATGACTCTTGATCCAAATGGAGCCTTGTGTGATTGTGGTAGGCTTGGTTGTTTGCAAACGTTTTTATGTTCATCAGAAATTGAAAAACAGACAATGCGATCAATTGATGAAGTTTCCTGGGCATATGAAGAAGGGAAAGACTGGGCAGTTAAGATTATTGGTAGGGCGAAAAGTTATTTAGGTTTAGCTATTTCTAATATTATTTGTATGTATAATCCGAGCGCTGTTCTATTGGCGGGGCCGATGATTGAACAATTCCCTATATTAGTGGAGGATCTTGGAGACTTATCTAACGACCTTGTTTGGACTCCATTAAGAGACTCTTTTCAATTAGTTTTACCTGATATCGGAAAAGATAGCGGTGTAGTCGGCGCAAGTGCACTTGTATTGAATGAATTTTTGAGATGATCGATTGTTTATTTTTGAGTGGATGTCTGACCCGCCACTCCCCTTCTTAGCCTTGTATCCATTTTGATGAATCTGCCTGGATTAGTCCGATGCAGTTCTACATTCGGATCAACCAGAAATCGCAATTAGAATACGATGTCACGACTTTAACAGTCCTTTAGAAGAAATGATTGAAGAAAGAATTATAGATAAGAGAATAGCGTGGTAAAAACCTAAAAACCTGTAGCATATTCATTTCACGAATAACTACAGGTCTTTCTATTGTTTCATCCAGGTTATAGATGTAATCTTTCTTCCTCCACTCTATCTCGCAGCTTCCTTCTCGCCTCTCTGCCCCAGCTTTTCACCGCATCGACAGAAACGCCTTCCTGTGTGGCAATTTCCTTCAGTTTCATCCCTTCAATAATGGAATGCTGCACCCATTTCCATTGATTAGTCGACAGCTGTGCTCTGATTTTCCCCCAGAATTCCGAATCCTTTAAGATCACTTCTGATCCTTTTAATAGCGGATAGGATGCTTGTCCTTTGCTATAGGTGTGCCCCTCATCGAGCACGGTTCGGTGTGCCTGTATGCAAAGTGCTTCTTTTTCCTGTACCCTCGTATGTTTACGCATGAGATCAATCATACGATTACGGATCATATAATTAAAGTAAGTTGAAAGTGGTCCTTTATCGGGTTGATAGCTTTCGTAGGCATTCCACATAGCCACCATGCCTTCCTGATAAAATTCCCGGTGCGGATCTCTCACATTCATTCTGTGAATATAGTAATGAATCCTGCGCTCATTTTGTTTGAATATCTCTTCAAAAGTAATCTTGCCTGTCTTTTCCATCCCAAATGATTCCCCTTTGCTCAAATTTTTCTAAAATCGTATCTCTACTATTATTATCGATACAAATTCTGCAAAGGTGGCATAAAAGATTAAAAAGATTTAGATGAAGTATCTGGTTGGGTTAATAATAATCAAGTAACTTAATTACAGAACTTACGTTCCAACATGTAAAGTGAAATATTTTCATCAATTTTGAATTTACTAAAGACTATTCTTTTCTGCAAGAAGTGTCACAAGGTTGCAAACACATACAGCCGATAATACGAAAGAGAAAATGAGAACGCTTGAGCAAGAAAACGAAGAATTCCAGGATGAATACACATCCATACAAAGGAAACCTTGGCCGAGGAAATCACTTCTTTAAAGGCAGATAACAAAGCTAAAAAAACAGGTGGAAAGTCACAAGGACAAGCCAATAAGTATTAATGAAGAAAAAGACACAAAGGATGAAAGTGACAACAGCTAGGAGAATAAACGTAGTAAAATAATAAGAGGTCAACAAATAACAAATCTGAGGAAACGCCTACTAGCAACTCAAGTAATACTGCCGAAGCATCTGAAGCATGTGATATTAAAAGAGGCTAAATGGCATTTACCATACCCCTGGCAGTACATATTACAGTCGAACACAAATATCGTTGAATGGTTTTGTTCCACTGAGGAAGCTGAAGCTGTTAACGCAGGTTATAGAGCACCCAAAAAGTAGTAGATTGATAGTATGATCAAACACCAGTATGGTTCTAAATAAATTCTATTTCCCACTTATAAATATCAATCTATACATGTCCACTCATGAAAATTAAAGTTCCCCGGCGAAAAGCTTATAATACTTTGACATGATGAAATTATACCTACCCTTTCCTAGTATTTCATCTTTATAACCGAGCAACATTTTTAGTTCGTATAAGTGTTTTAGCGTGTGGTGCTTCACGACATATATTGTTTTACGGATAACATGAATTGGGTTATCCAAACTTGAACAATATTCAATTATCAACGAACGAGAATGTTTTAGAGACTTTTGCTTGTCTATATTTATACTATAGCATGTTTTGCTACGCAAAAGCGAAAATTCATCCCATCTCTAAAGACAGTGCCATCGCACCGTAATGGGCTTTCTTTTCGCGAAATCTGTAATAATAGATATTGTTCTACCTGCTCTAGCTCTAATCTTTTTTGAATTCTTACCTAATGATGCTTAATTGGATGAAATATTTTATTATTATATAGATATCTATGTGTCACCAAGTTTCTGAATGTAATTATAGAAGAAGTTGGAAGAATGAATAGATAAACTTCAATCCCTCACACTAATGTGGAGGATTTTTGGATTAGGGACTTGGATCAGTAAATGAATTTGCATTCCGTCTGAAGAAAGAAAGGTAACTAATTGAATGACAATTTTTTAGTTTTTTTGATAAGGCGATATGTTAGATAGACAAAAGAAGCTATGAATGCTATAAACCCAAAGAATGTAGATTAGATTATACCTATACCTTTATAAAATTAGCTCTTTAAAACAATTAATGTTGTGGTTTCATATCTCTCCATTTACTCGATCAAAGTAGCCTCCACAATATAACGATCGGGTGCAAACCCGATATAATCAAATGGATAACATGTCGTCAGCGTCAATGTTGGGTCCTCTTTTTCGACAATAACCGTCCGATCATCTGCATTGGTAATCCATGTCTTATTGATTTCATATTCAAATGTTTCACCGTCGTAATGGACTTCAAGTGTATCTCCATGACCTAGCTCATCTAGCCCGGTAAAGACAGTGTCACGATGACCGGAGAGCACCGTATGACCACCTTTGCGATTCGGAACCGTCGTCCACTTACTCACATACACCCCAACTCCTTGATCAAGGGTACGCTCATCCGCTCCCCAGTACGTTGTAAAACGCTTATCGATAGCGGGAATATCCAGAGTTGCTACCTCTGAGCCGGTTTCTATATCAAAATTAAGGGTCAATGGATCGACTGTCTCTTCACTTTTTTCAGGAATATGCCTTTCAACTGTATCAACGGCTGCAGATTCTACCTTCTCTGGTATTTCCTGAACCGACTGTATCGCCTGAAAATAATTCCAACCATTGTAAGCAACAACAATGAAACCACTCACAAACAAGAGCAGCGATAATTTACGAATCATTGGACTTTCCTCCTAAAAAAACTTGAGAAAGGCAGACGATTGAATCGCCTGCCTTAAAGTTTATTGACGCTTACGCAAACCAAGTGCGCCAAGTGCCATAGCTCCTAAACCACCCATGATACCAAGCGGTAACACTGTTGCTGTATCCGGGAGCTCGCCCCCCTCTTCATCCGATGATGTTGATTCATCTGACGTTGAAGCATCATCGGATGACGTAGTTTCTTCTTCAGATGAGGTAGCATCTGATGAGGAAGTAGATTCATCAGTAGCCGCGTCCTCAGATGATCCTTCTGATTCGCTGGCATTTTCAGATGCATCATCGTTATTGCTGGAAGCAGCCTCCCCTTGAGGTAGGTTCTCACAAGCAATTCCGTCATTATCCCGATCTAATCCATCCGGATCACTTGGATCGGCATCGAGATGTGCTTGAGCTTCTGGTTGTGTGTCAAAATCACTGCAGTTCAAATTATCCGCAGCAAAGACTGATTGAGCTGTGCCGAACATAAAAAGAACCGAAAGCAAAACTGCCAATGTTAAACGTGTCCCTTTCATTTTGTTTCCCTCCTTTAGATATGTATTTAAAAAAGTAGTAGTTACACGACAATTCTACTATTCCAAAGTCTACTATCTAATGTAACTATTACAATTATTGTAACATATTGGTAATAGTTTTGTAAATTTTGTATTTTTCAAAAAAAGGGTAACTACTCTCTTTCACTACTACAATCAAAAGAAAGATAGGGTAAGGTTGCGATACTCCCAAAGTTTGCTAGGAAATGCTTTATATTCAGCACATTTAAATGGTCCTTTCTTTGCTTCGTAAAAATTATCTAAAAAACCAAAACAAGACCTTCACAAGCAATTAAGCATTGGCTGTGAAGGTCTCTCATATTCAAACTATCTATTATTTTTCAATCGTAATTTTACTACCGGGCTTTACATCAACAATCTCTTTATCTTCTAAATAAAGAGAACCGGGTTGTCCTGCTGTAGTGCTTCCGTCGAATTTTAACGTAATATGTCCTAAGTCATTTAGATTCTTTCTTACAGCATCACCAACACTTGTAATACGATAAGAAACATCATCTAATTTCAATGTATGTTCTTTTGTGATATCTTCATCAACGAGTACCAAATCAATAACATAGCAGAAGTCTGCTAGTTCTGTTGGTGCATTGTCTCCAAATAAAATCATCATTTTTTCTGCTTCAAATGCTTTCGCTTCATTTCCGATACTTTTAATTGTTGTTTGATACATGTTTGAACACTCCTATATTAGTCATTAAGTTATTTATATAATCCAAAGCTTGCCAGCCATGCGACAAATACCCTTGGTACACCATTTAAGAATCTAGAATACAAGACGGACGGTACACCGACCTCGATGGTTTTTGTTTCTGCTTCTGCTAATCCTAAACCAACAGGGATAAAGTCAGCAGCGTTTTGTGTGTTGATTGCAAATAATGCAGGTAATGCTAGATTAGGCGGGATATTCCCTTTTCCAATTTCTACACCAATTAATGTTCCTAGTACTTGTCCGATAACTCCTCCAGGTCCGAGTAATGGACTCAAGAACGGCAAGGAACAAATAAGTCCGATAAGCATAAGTCCCCAGATGTTACCTGCTAACGGAGACATAATATTAGCGAACAAATCACCAATTCCAGAACCTTGAATGATACCGATTAACAAGGCAACAAATCCCATGAAAGGAATAACAGTGTGTAACATGGTTTCTACTGCGTCTCGTGCAGCTTGATAAAAAGTATTAATGACCTTTCCTGCGCCTAAACCAATCTTTGTAAGCAAGCTCTTGTTCTCTTGTGCCGCCCTTGTCTCCATAATTTTCTTATCTTTAGAGTATGTTGCTTGTTGCTCGCTTTCTTTTTCTGATTCATCGGGCGAAACTTCCTGAGCAGCAAATGTTGCATCTTCAGCATCCGCCTCTTCTTCAACAACACTTACTTGATCTACATCTACATTCGACACATAGATATCTTCGGTAATATATTGTCTTAATGGACCGCTTTTTCCTGTCGCCATAATATTAATTGTCGGGATACCTTTTTGTGGATAAATACCACAGCGTAATGTACCACCACAATCAATGACTGCAGCCATGATCTCATCTTCTGGTACCGATGTTTCAAATCCATTTACTGCAGAAGCGCCAGTAATTTCGCAAATTTTATCTACAATGTCAGGCTTATGACCACCTGTCACATACATTACTTTATCTTTTTTGCCATTAACCCCGATTACTAGCGGGCCACCGAAGCCACCAGAACCTTTGACAATTTCTACTTTTTTACTCATGTCTTACACCTACCCATCTATGTGAACTTTTTTACTTAATTTTACTTTTTGTTGTTTTTCTACAATACTTGTTGTAAAGTCAGTAACCCAACCACCGATAAAGTTCATCACCAAACCGACTAATAAATAACGTATTGCTAAATCTGTCATTGGTAATCCTAGTTGCTGAATTCCGCTTGCAACACCCAAGAAGATAAACAACTCTGCCGGGTTAATATGGGGGAAAATCCCATTACTTGTATGTGCAAATTGTGCTGCAGAAGCAAAATAACTTGGTTTATATTTTTCCGGCATAAATCTACCTAGTGAATGCACCATTGGGTTTGCTAGCATAAAGGAACCTAAAAATGGTAACACCATATATCTTAGCAAAGGATTTCCTGCTGACTTTTGAGCAATTTTATTAATACGTTTTTCTCCAATTAACTGGATGAGCGTATTCATAGCGATAAGTAACATTAGAACTAATGGGACAATAGAACCCATCCAGTCAATAAATGTATCTGCTCCTGTTTGGAATAGGTTAATAAACCCTTCCGCAATTTTAACTATGAAGTCCATGTTTCTTTACCCCTTTCTTTGTAAACATATTATTTACTTTGTTCACAACTTTCATCATCGGCGAAGGGATCTTTTCAATCTCTCCACCTGCTTGTACAACGTTAAAAGTATGCTGGGCATCGACAATCGCTCTCGTCAGCAACTTATTGTAACTTGCAATATCTTCTTTTCGAAGCTTATTAATCTTCATTCCTTCCAATCCCTTTAAATGCTTGAATCGAGAGAACACGGTTACACCTTGCATATAGCGTGCTTCCTCAATTTCGTTCTTATTATTTAATTGAAACAATACAAGTGTCCCTGATCGGATAATAGCTGGACGTCTTCCAATCGCTACTCTACCGTTTTCTCGAAGTTCAGTATAATGCTTTGTGAAATGTTTAATTTGCACAAATCCTAATAGGTATTGGACGACAAAACCAACTGCTAAAATAATAATCAGCATAATAAAAAACATACGCTATTTCCTCATTTCTTTATTTAAAATATGCGCAAACGATGCGTAATTCGTATCTTTCGTCACCTTATTGAGCAGATAGCTATTCGTAGTAATCGCTAATACTTCCTCATATAGTCT
Source organism: Virgibacillus halotolerans (assembly GCF_016908515.1). Taxonomy (GTDB): domain Bacteria; phylum Bacillota; class Bacilli; order Bacillales; family Amphibacillaceae; genus Virgibacillus_M; species Virgibacillus_M halotolerans. The sequence goes on along the minus strand of NZ_JAFBEA010000002.1, from coordinate 62,152 downwards.
AATAAGGGCCGCCTCATTACCTGCCTGATCAGGTGTAGCTAATAAGATAACGATTTTAACATCCTGATAATCATCTAATGGCGTATTTATCAAAGCAATTTTGACAAATATCCCGTGTTGATTGTGGCTCACATGTGGAAAACCTAGTTTCCCTGTCACAGTCGATTTAGCATGTTCTCGTGCGATAATTCTTTCTGTAAATGTGTTATCTACCTTTCCTTCTCGAGCCAATTCCTCAGATAGAAAGCGTATCACTTCCTGATAATCACTAGATTGATCGATATGATAAAAGTCTTTCTCCTCAGTAAAATCAACAATGACACTTTGATTGAACAGTTTTTTATTCCTAACATCTTTGTAAACCAAGAATTGCTCAATTTTTAATTTCATTAATTGCGTATCCAAGATATTCTCAATATAGATCACTTTATTAAACAAACGACTTGTCCAAATCGTAGATATAATTAAATCAAAATGTTTAATTTCGTCATTTTCAAGTGCATCTTCATTAAAAACTACAATTTCTATATGGTTGCCGAAGATTCTTTGTAAATTAACCTTTAAAAGTTTCGACGTACTTAACCCTCCATTGGTAATAATCGCAACCGACTGAATTTCTCGAATTTGCTGTTCCAATTGCTCCAAGTAAACGCTGAAATATAACGATAGAAAATCTAGCTCATTAATCGGAACATCCATATTAATTTCTTTTTTAATATTTTCTGCTAATACACTGGATAATTCATAAGCAAACGGAAAACGTTGTTGTACATTGTCAACCAAGGTATTATTTACTTTGACATCAAAAAGCAATCGATTGATTAAATACTTGATATGCAGTTGGATGTCTTTACTGAACATTGCTTCATCAATCTTAATGGTGTAATAATAATTGATATCCTCAATCGTTTGTTTAATAATCCGCTCCAACATGGAATGTTCACGTTCATTTATCATTTCATCGATAATCGAAGCTCTGCGCCCGAGTAATTGAAGTACAATAAGAAAGATTTCCTGATTTGAATTTTTGATGGGATAATTATGCGCTATTTCTTCCTTTAACGGTTGAAAGCTTTTAAAATCCGCTGATTCAAACACTTGGCGATCAATATCTAATTCTTCCTCTATCAAGTGTCCATCATTTAATCTGGAAAGGGTCACCTGCACAGCCAATCGGAGTCTTGAAAAAGAAGATTCATCTAAAGTAAATTTCTTTTTCAAATTTGATAAATGTTGCTCGATTTTCTCTGGAATGAATACTGATTGATAATGTGTAGGAAACTGTTCAATAATTACTTTACGAATAGTGAATTCATTTCCTTCTAAACGCAACCCAACATTTTGAGTTCCTTTAATATTCAGTGGATAAGATTGTAATTTAACCTTCAAATCCCTCACAATGTTATTCACAACACTTTTGCTTAAATAGAGTGCTTCAGCAATATCATCAATTGTACGCTGCTTGTGTTCCAACAAGTGATGAAAGACGGCATCTGGCCTATCTTTCAATTCCTCCTCATTACTATTCATTTCTTGTCGCAAGACCGATAATCTATCTAAAAATCGTTCTTCATCATAGATGAGGATAGATAGGATATGATACTCTTTTATAATGTTGGAAGTGCCTTCAAAATAATCATTGATTTGGCCTACATAGTTGGATAAAGTCCTTTGCGATATCTTCATTAGATGGGAAAGTTTTTCAGCTGAAACATTTTCCGACATAAGTACTTCTACAATTTCCAAATGCTTTTTATTTAGCTCCATAACTTCCCCCCTATTCTAATGAGGTTTAACCTCTTGATTTTCCACCAGAGATGTTGATTGTTGTGCCTGTGATATAACTTGATTTCTCAGAGCTAAGATAACACACTAATTCAGCAACCTCCGTTAATTGACCGACGCGTCGAATTGGGATTGATTTCGAATAATCACCATTTAATTGGTCTACAGTTGTGTTTCGCGTATATGCTAATGCTTCTTCATATTGCGGCGTTCTTAGCCCTGTTTCTTCTAGGATCCCTGGTGCAATGGCGACCACACGAATATTATGCTTTCCTAATTCCTTTGCCCAGCTTCTTGTAAAGCCAATTAATGCTGCTTTGGTTGCGGAATAAATACTTTGGCCCTCTGAGCCTTCTTGTCCAGCTTCACTAGAGATATTGATGATAACACCTTTTTTCGCTTTAACAAAATAACGAGATACCTCTTGGCTAAAAAGAACGGGTCCTTTTAAGTTAACGCCAAGCATAAGGTCTAAATCCTTCATATTAATTTCATATTCCGGCTTCTCACCTTTTGCATCTACTAAGAGTCTTGGTAAGTTAATCCCTGCATTATTCACCAATACATCAATTTTTTTTTCTTCTTCTAAAATAGATGCTACTGTACTGCGAACCGCTCCCTCATCTGTAACATCGGTTTCTTTAAAGTGATAACGCGGATGATTAACCGGATTGTCACGTAAGTCTGTGTTATACACAATCGCATTATTATCCAAAAGCGTATGGACAATTTGTCTGCCAATACCAGATGAACCACCTGTTACAATGACTACTTTATTATCTATATCTAACCAATTATTTGTCATTATTATGCCTCCAATTTCTCTTCTTCTATTGCTATTATATTTCTTAACGCTTTCAAAATTAATTTGTAGTTTTATGCAGATTTATGAAAAAGGAAAAATAATGATAGTGAAAATGGAGAATCTATGAGTATATTGCGGTGCTTTCCAGGAAAGTAGGTCTTACTCTTATTATCCGAATGTATCAATTGCGTGGACAAGGGTATATATATCAGCCATGCTAGAATTGGCCGATTTTAACTTTGAAAGCTGATCGAAGCTTGATTTTTTTGGGTTGTTTCTGGAGATATGTGGGTTGGAGATGTTGATGCTTTTGAATCCTTTTACTTTATCAGGGACCCTGCCTGTTAGTTGGTTTTATTTGCGTATTAAGTGTCTTGAGAAATACATGATCCTTAAGAGACCCCTGACAAATAATATATCTAATACACGCTTATCTATGCAAGTAAAGTCGTGGGGAGGAATATCTGCAAGCTGTAATGTGCCCCCTTGTCATGACACAAAAAGATTTTTTTTAGATAAAGTCTCCTCAAACTTCTAAAATTTTGGTTGCAATACGCTCTACTTTTATGTTGCATCAAACAAGCATAAATAAGCTCTACACTAGCCATTTAAAACACCTGCAGCACATTCAACACTTGAATACACTACAGGCCTTCTATGTTCTATCATTTTATTTAAAATAGAAAACCGGACATTCAATTTAAACCGATCGGAATAGTTTAAGGTTGGTTTCCCTATTCATTACTACAAAAGTTAAGGAAGAACAGAAAACGATGTCCTCAGCGCCAACTTCCAATAGTCTCAATGCAAATGAATTGTCGCAGTCCCGGAGGTAACTACTGCTGCCCCATTGATAGCATTATAGTCCGCTAGTTCTTTCTCTAGCCGTCTATATTATTGCCGAGTGGGGCGATCCAGTTTAGATCAAATGCTTCTTGTATATATTTTTGCTCGTTCCCGCTCATGTGTGGGGAGGAGAGGAAGATTCTCTTGTTTTTATTTGTCATAACTATTCATTCCTTCTTTATGTAATTCTTTTGCGATCCATATCAGTATTCTAATTTTTAAAATCAAATGAATGCATTAATGTCTTTGTTATCCGTACAGTTTAATTTCCCGTTACTAATTACCCATTATACATGATTTATCCTGATATTTAAAAAAACATTCAAATAAATTTCCCACTATTTTTTACAAATAACTCTTAATAAAAAACAAAATCATCATACTCTCATAGGACACTCTCTCATTCACATATCTTTAAAAATAGAATTAAGGAATGTGAGTTCATTCATTACAACCATTGAATTGAACCAATGTAACACCTTTTTGATTCATTAAAGTGCAAAAAGTCAAGCAAAGGGGGATGGCTTCAAGTTATAGTCACTCAAGGAACACTGTTAGAGAAGTTATTCGGTGGATGGAGAAGAAAGTCATATAGTTGCCTTTTGAAAAGGACATGACAGATTTGGATTCACAAACGATTCTATTTCATTCTCCACTTGGAGGTTTTGTTTGATATAGCTGAATATAAATATCAACTTGCAGAAGTAGAGAATACAGTGCCACGCGATTATGATAGATTATTTGGCAACTGCTTTCGGAAGATAACTAAATAGAGCATTCCTTTACAAGAATGCTCTATTGAAAGTATTACTTTACGAATGAAATAACTTAAAACAAAATGGGAAGGTGGCCATACCTAAAACTAGTCAATGATTATAAACCAACTACTTTTCCTTGAAAATCTTAAAAAGTGGAATTTAAAATACATTGAGTAACTTTTAACTTCACACCTTATGTGACAAGCCTAATTTATGTTATTTAGTCGCTCCTTCAACTATATTTTTAATTCTAAATGCTATCTCTTTTTCCTGTCCTTTTCTTAAGTCACGTGGATCAATATCAAGAATACCTTCTTTTTGCTTTTGGCTCCTTAATACAATAGAAGGATCACTTTCCAACAAAGCTTGCTGCAAACCTATAGCAGATAGGTTTGCTTCATCTTCAATTACCTCTATACGTCCTCGATATATCTCTCGCCCAGCCTCATCTTGAATAATGATATACCTAATACCTGAAATGACACCCAATATCCCCTTAATTATATTTAACTTGTTGATTTGTTCTACCTCGGTCATCACTCTATTAGGGTATTCTAATAATGCAGCTACTAAACCTGCCATTCCTTCTTTGCCAATTTTCATTGCTCGGGCAATTCCATTATATTGTGCGCGACATGCTTCCATGTGAAATGATTTACCACAAACAAAACCAGAGGTTGGTCCAGCCAAGGCCTTTGCGCCACTATAGATTACAATATCAACACCCATAGAAATATATTTTTTAAAATCATATTCAGCTGCTGCATCAACGATCAAAGGTAATCCATATTTATGTGCAACATCAAGTATTTGTTCAATAGGGGCCATATTATAATTTGCGATAGAATGAGACTTCACATAAATAAGTGCTGCTGTTTGTGGTGTAATTGATGATTCAATATCAAGTACATTTAAAGCTTTTTTCGTACCAACCTCCACTGGAATTCCACCACCGAGTTTTATCATTTGTCGAATATCTGCACCAAAATTAATGATATGCCCTTTTGGGATTAAAATTTCATTCTTTAATCCATTCGAATCCGGCATACGTGCAACTAGATCATTCTTACCTTCCGTAATAATAGCTGCAGTTGCAATCGAAATTCCCGCTGCCGCCCCCACCGTTGGACAACCATCTTCAGATCCTGTTACATCTGCAACAACACGTCCCACAGCAATCATCATTTCGTTTATATGGAAATAACTTTTTAAAGCATGACTAACTGTTTCTGCTACTTCGTCACTGACTCCTGAAACACCTAATTTAGTCATCTTTCCGGAAGCATTGATTACCTTTTGTAATTTTAGTTTTTTATTAATATCCATTTTTCACATCTCATTTCATCAAGCTAAGCAATTGGGAAGAAAAAGCCTAAAAACATTGCACCAAGAATAGCACCACCAATAATTGGCTTATCCATAGCATAAAATATTAATGCTCCTAATATAGAGCCAATCCCAACTGGAATTGAAGCTGCACATGCACTGATAATAATAAGCGGTCCGAAAAAGCGCCCAGATTGATTTCCAGCACCCATCAAAATATCTGCTCCGTATGTTGATCCACCCTGACCTACAGTAAATTTACGTACGGTTACAATAATAAAACCTATTAATAATCCCAATAGTGCACCTGTAATCAACGCAACAGGAAAACTAGTTAATGGAAGTGTGAACCCAGTAGCTAGAATAAGAGCTGGCACACCAATCCCGATTCCAGTCATCATAGATCCACCAACATCCAGTATTCCTACAAGTGAACCTTCTAAAATCCTAGCGAAAAGAAAACTTGCTCCAAACGCAGCGGCGGCGCCATATCCCCCGCCTTCCATTCCTACCTTCAACATAGCCAAAATTGAAATTTCATTAAAAACGCCTGTTCCATGCACATAATACATATGTGTCCCAGAAAAAATTCCTGAAGCAAGAAGTGCTGTTAATATTGGAAATGACCAATCAGCATACCAAAAATCATTTTTAAGTAATTTTTCATTGTTTATTTGATTTTCCAAGTTACTTCACCTCATATCCAAATATTTCATGTATCCCAATTAACCAATTTGGAACTGTCATATTTAATGATTCGATCATTTCAATATCAAAGCCGCGAAAGAATCCACTTAAAATAAAAAGTAATACAACGGCAGTAAATATGATCTTAGACATCTTAGACCATCCAGTATCATCGACCCCTTTACCAATTAAAATCCCTAGTACGATTCCTGGAACCGCATTCCCCATTACAAGATGTGCTAGCCCGCCAAATAATGTCCCATATATTCCAGTTCTTCTGCCACCGTCTATTGCTGCCAACAAGAAAATTGCTGGCATGACAGGATTTAAAAACCAATCAGCTGCAGGTATCAATACTTCATTAGCAACATCTTGTAAAGACTTTGGTATTGATGCTGCTGTTACATTGAGAAATGCAACTACGAAAGCGCCTACAATACTACCAGTAATTGCCATCTTCCTAGGGTTATGCAATGTTGTTTCCGGATCTTTCCCTTTAAGAAGTAATATTGCGGCTGCCCAGTTCGGAATAATCCGGTGACCAACATCCCCAGTCAAGGCACCGCCTGCAACGGCATTCGCCCATGCATTAAAGAAAACACCAAGACCAAACGAGAAGTGACTTGCTGGATCACCTTGACAAGCGTTTAACTCTCCAAGTGTACGAAATGCGCCCATACCTTGTGTTTTTGGAATATGATACATCCTAGCTGCACCAGCTCCAATACCAAATCCAACTAGTCCGCCAATGATGAGTGATTTTATTAGAACCCAAATAGTCATTTATACATTCCACCCTCCTCTGTTTTCCCTGCATAATTCCAGTAAAAATAGAGAAACCGTTATCTTTAACTCAACACTTACATTTATTTTTTCCCTTTTAAAGAAAAAGAAAAGAAACTTCTCTATATATTTCTCTTCCTCACTATTGGATATCTCTACATCCAATGGCTCTACTCGAATAATCATATGATCATGGTATTTTCTCATTACTTCTGATTGAATTTTTGCAAGTGCTTGACTAACAGCTTTCTTCTTTGAAGAACCTTTGCCATGCACATATATATAATCTGTTATCTTTTTATTCACTTTTTTTAGCCTCTTTATTATAAGCTTCGACCAATGCTTTACCTAATTCAGCTGAATCCATAAAACCAAAACCAAGCGCCTTTTTCCCGTTTTCAATTGCTGTAATTCCCTCCTGAATCGACCGCATGCCATACTTCGCAGGATACTGATGTTTAGTTTGTGCCGCAATTGCACCGGCACCACCACTCCCACAAAAAGAGATTCCGAAGGCTGCATCATGTTCCTTCATTACATCTCCTAATTTAATATCTGCACCTACACCTGGTACTAGGATCACATTTGCTCCTGCTTCCTCCGCGCCTCTTGCTACATTTTGTCCCTTTCCTAATCGATCGGCAATTACAACTGTAATCATTTCCATATCCCCCATATTTTTATTGTGAACCTATTCATTTGTTGATAATTTCTTCCAAACTATTTTCCCATTACGAATCGTTATTTCTGGATCCATTAATTGTGAGGTCTTTTTTGCGTATCCTTCTGCATCTTTTAAAATGGCCTCTTGTTGTATTATTCGGAAGATAGACACATCACCCCTTGTACCAAATGTAAAAGATCCTTGATCTTTTAAGTTCAGTACGTTCTTTGGCAATGCAGTTACACTTTTAACTACATCATGCAACGTGTATCCTAATTGCAAGAGTTTAGTCATTGTCACCATTAAGCTCCCTACTGAATCATTTATATTTTGAATGTGTATATCTGTACTGGTAGTAAATGTGTATGGATAGCGTTCTTTAAATTTCTCCAATGTATTGTAACTAAAGCTTGCCGAACCATGGCCAATATCAAAAAGAACTCCACGATCTAATGCATCCTTTGCCTCTTGAATAAGGTCTTCATTTTCATCTAAAATACCGTATTTTTTTCCATGAAAAGCGTGTGTGACGATATCTCCTTTTTTTAGGATTGGAAAAACATCTGGTAAATAAGGAGGTGGATTCCCAATATGGACCATCAAAGGAATGTTAATTTGATCAGCTATTTCTCTTGCGTGTAATAATGGTAAGATACCTTGTTTTCCAACAACCGAACGACTCAACCTTAGCTTAATCCCAACCAATGAAGGATTATCAGAAAAAATTTGTGTTGCCTCATACATGGACATCAAATCGTCAGGGTTCTCTAACTCATGTACTCCTTCAACAAGCCCTTTTCGAGAAATATTTAAAAAAGCTAGCACTTCAGTCTCATTTTTATTAATAATATTTTCCCTAAAAGTGGAAAAGTCATCTACTCCAGAACTACCTGCATCTACTATAGTAGTTACCCCTTGCGTAATACCTACCTCATCTGCATTTACACCTAAAATGGTGTGATTTTCAAATACATGTACATGAATATCTATAAAGCCCGGTGCTACAAATGCTCCTTTTAAATCTATTATTTCGGCTAAATCGGTATTGATTTGCAAAGGATCTACAAATCTTCCTTCCTGAATTCCAATCACACCATTTTTTTGTTCAGGATGATCAGGGTCTATAATAACTCCATTAATCAACAATTGATTTTTCATACCTATCACCTCCTTTTTCATGAAATTTGTTCCATAACTTTCATAGCTTTGTTCACATCTTCTATTCTTGTAAGTTTTGTTTCCTTATCGATTATTGAACTATAAATATGTGGAATTATCTTTGGTACACCAGCATTTAACGTTACTTTTATTATTACTTCAAGGTTATCCAAATCAATACCACCAGTTGGTTCAAGTATAAAATCTTGTTCCGCACATTTTAAGGCAACCACACGATATTCCTTTATATTTTCCAAACCTTTTATTGGATAGTATTTCAACGAACTTCCACCAGCATCTTTAATCATTCCTATTGCTGTTTCCACAGGCACGATAGCTGGCGCTAATTTACTGGAAAGTGCCCCAGTATTAATTCTGACAAACCCTTCCTTACCACTTGGCGACACTAGGGAGTTAATAAAAGTACTTTGCTGACCTACTAAAGATCTTGTAGCCCCGACATCTGTAAAAACCTGATTAATATGTTGGGGTTGTATTAACCCTGCAATTCTTGCAACCATCTTCGATTGAAATGGATCCCCAGATCCTAGCCCAATAGATATACGATTCCCTGTTACTTCTGCGTATTCCTTCATACTTGAAACAGCTTCTTCATCTGATTTATAGTCTTTCGATAATAAACCTATCAAAACATTACCCTCTGTTACTTTACAAATATCAGCTGCATTTTCCATAGAACCAGCTAATACATTTAGACAAACTTTATCTTTATAAAATTGAGGCGACTTTTTTAACATTTGTTTACTCGACATTGTCATCACCTTCTTCCTTTATAATAGCAATAATTCTCTCTGCAATAATGTCCTCTTGACCAGCTAATAATGGGCGTGGATCAACAAATAGTATACCTACATTCGCATAATGGGCACGTAGATAAATCCCAGGTTTACCAGATTCAAGACGATGTAATAATTGCTCTGCAGTCACATTAGCTTGTTTTTGAACTTCTATTCGTGCACGATAAATACGGCGCCCCGCTTCATCTTGATGGATGGTACCTGTTAAACCTTCTACTTCATTCAATCTTTTACAAAATGCCTTCATACGATTAAATTGCTCATCAGCACGAGTATCTCTAAACGGATATTGATTTAATGCAACGATGAGTCCGGCTATCGATTCCTTTCCAACTTTCATCGCCCTACCGATTCCTTTATACTGCTCGCGGCATGCCTCCATTAATTGCCTTTTCCCAGAAATAAAACCAGAAGTTGGCCCCCCCAACGCCTTCCCACCGCTATAAATCACAACATCTGCGCCCATTTCAATATATTTTTGAAAATCACTTTCTGCTGCTCCGTCAATCATCAATGGTATATGATGTTTCTGTGCAATTTTTATCATACTTTCTATCGACTGCATCCCTTTTTGAACAGCATGGTGTGATTTTATATAAATGAGTGCTGCTGTCTTATCTGTTATCGCTTCTCCAATATGATCAATTTCTACTTTGTTAACACTTCCAACCTCAATGACCTGGCCACCGCCCATACGAATCATTTGATCGATATTGCCACCAAAATTAATATTTTGACCTTTTTGGATAATAATCTCATTTTTCAATCCACCTGAGTTTGGCATCCTTTCAATTAAGCTTATATTTTTTCCAGCAATAACTGCTGCAGTTGAAATCACAATTCCAGTTGCTGCTCCATTTGTAGGGCAACCATCCTCTGCGCCTGTATGGTGGGCAATTACTTTTCCTGCGTATTCAATTAATTCATCCATGTCCACATAAGATTGTGCAGCTGCTTTTAGCGCATTGGCAACCTCCTCAGTAACAGCTGAAGCGCCCAATGCTGTCATTTTTCCGCTTGCATTAATAATTCTTTTTAAACCGAATTGATCAAAAAAGCTATTTGTCATTTTTTTTGCTCCTAATAATAAGGATGAAATTCCAAAAAGTCACGACTCCCAACCGCCCCTTGTTCCTAGAAATTCCAACCTAAGTTTTTTCTACCCTGTCCATTTATACATGGATTTTATTTTGCTGCTTCAAAATGAATAGATAATAAATAGATTTCTTCCTCTTCCAAACCCATTACTAAATCTTTGATCTTTTTTGCAATATAAAGAGAGTCATTTGATATTCCGGAAAATATAGCCCGATCAAATGGAATCAACTTTTCACCTGTTAAAGATCGCTGAACCATTGCTGAAATATGTGAAAGCAATGACAATTGTTGAGCATTCGTCAAAAAAACATTTCTTTCTCTACATAGCATTTGTGCGAGTAAAAATGCTTGCTCACACCTTTTTTTATCTCCACTCTCTTTCAGTAATCGTTTCTTTTCTTCATAAAAGTTGTTGGTATTCATTGTATTTAAAAACTACCTTTCTTTGCCGTATCGTTTAGCTTTAAATGCTTAAAGACTTATAAGAATACGTTTTAACATTCCGGTGGAGGTGTTATTTATATAACCATTTTATACTTTTTTACCTAAAATATTGTAATAACGCTCTTTGTTCTGCTTCGTTAATATTAATGCTATAACTGTGTAAAATTTCATTTACTTTACTTAACAGTTCCTCATTCTGATGATCATTTGTTTGATAAATAAATTGGTCATATTGTTTATGAAAATAATAACGATGGATCATAAGAAAAAGATGGATGCAAAGCCCCCTTTTTCGTTCCTCTAAAATTTCATTAGCTAATGTTTCAAAAAAATCAAAGGATATTTCAAATCCTTTAATAATTATTTCTTGACTACTTATTTCACCATTCAATTCAATAGAATCGTGATCATCCCTTATTGTAAAATACTCACCTACTGGTTCCCGATGATAAAGATTATTTACTTTTCCTTTAATGGATTGGATATTTTCTTCTGTTGGTACAGGTTCTACAACAATAACTGGAAGAGTAGATTTAATGGGAAACATACTAATTATTAAATCAATATCTTTATTTTTACTAATTTCATCAACTTCCATTACTGAACAATAAGTGGTAATGATAATATTCTTAATTTCTCGCTCGACCCTATTTTTAATCAAACGAGCAACTCCTCTACCTGTCGAACATACATAAAGCGCTCTAATTGACGGCTTTTTATTTAATACATTTTCATACGAATCAAGAAAGTGTAGCGCAATAAACGAAATAAAGGAGTCTTGGATTATATCAGGAATATTCCCGTAATTTATAACATTCGAAAATATACTTTTGAAACCCCCTTTAACAGAAGAAAACAACGAAGCATTCTTTTGTTTAATTTCATTAATAAAAGGATTTATTTCCGTGACATATGCTGCCCCCTTTTCAAACCGTAAGGAAAGATGTGCTAACAAATTATTATATAATCTCGTATCTTTATAATAAGGCACCCGTTCTTGTTTACTTACATACTGGATAAATTTTTCCGTAACACTAAGCAGATTCATTCTATTATCTTCTAAAAAAAAATTTCGATGAATATACCAAAATTCATCCCCCAATACTGGAAAGGTGTATTCTTCACATACTTCCACCATTATTTTAATTAAAAACTTAGATGATGGTGAGGATTTACTTTGATCCGATTTCAATAACCTATAGTTTCCAATTGTGAAATCGCATTCCATTCTCACTAGGAAAATAGTAAGTCGTATAAATGTGGCTAATATCTCTAATTGCGAAATGCTTTCTTTATTTTCATTCTTCAGTATCAAACGAAAATGTTTTATTACGGTCACAAATTTCATGTGAATCTCAGGAGTAAATCCATAGTTCAATTCAACCATTGTATCAGCTGATTTTATCTGCGAAATAATATTATATACATCAAAATCATTTAAATTTCTCTGGATAATATGCTCAAATAATAGACGTATATTCAGCTCTCGCCCAACCAATTTATAACCAATACGTGATTTTCTCACTAAAGTAATTTTCCATGGCTGAATGTATTGTTCTAGAAAGTTTAAATCACTCATGACCGTGTTCCTGCTAACTTGTAAATAGATAGAAAGTTGTGATGCAGTGATATAGTCTTTCAGTGAAAAAAAAATATATAATATTTTTTCGATTCGTGCGTTTTGATCAGAATATACAGGTTGCCTTTTCTTATCCATTAACGCTTGATAGAGCTTCAATCGTTCATTCTCACTAGATTCGATCCAATAACCTTTATTCGGTTGTGCGCACAACTCGATGTCATATTTCCGAAACCATTTACGAACATTCTCTAAATCATTTTTTATCGTCCTTGTACTAACATCTAGATATTTTGATAAATCCTTTGTCCGCATCGTTTTGTCCGTTTCAAGTAATTTTGTAACAATTTGGATCTCTCTTATCGTTAACAATTATATTCACCACTTCTTTAGTTTGGATATCCATAATTAAATTATACCTCGATTACGAAAGCGGTTACAGACCAATTTCGCTCACTATTATTAGTGAATATTTTGACAACCTATTATATGCTTGTGATTTGGTAGAGAAAGGTTTAGGAATTACTGTAGTACCGGAAAATTTCGTAAAGAACTTGAAGGGAAGAAAGTATGTTATTAAGCGCATTCACGATCCCAATGTAATGCGAACTGTCTATTTAGTTTATGATAAAACCAGATACAATCCTCCAATTGTATTAAGATCTATAGAACTGATTAAAGAGTACTTTAAAAGTCCTTAAAAATGATTGGCTATTTAGTTATTTCATTAGTATCTCTTTTATTGACAGGGTATTCTAGCAAAAAAACCACCTCAGTCAATGATTAAGACAGAGATGGTTTTTTTCCTGCGTGTATTTGTTCTTCATCTGCTCGTATTTTCTCCCTATTTGCTCACATATTCCTTCAGGCGTTAAAATAAGAGTACTGCATTCACTTCCATTGTTTTTCTACTTTTAAAGTCATTTTCAGTTTCCCCGGCTCCTCATCATAAAATCTTATACTATGTTCAGAAGCTAGTTCTAATGCATCGCTTACAAAAGATTTATAATCTATAATAGTAAATTCCTCATAAACGGTGGTCTGACTGTTAGGTCCCCTTACCCTTCCCACGATTATCAGTTCGATGTACTCCCCTTATCTGTGGTTAATTTGAGTGTATCATAACATGCCATTTGTTTGTGTCTCGCTTAATTATACAATCGGCGAACTATAAAATTGGGATGAACTTTTAATTATTTTTACTCTAAGTAAGTGTATTATTTAACGTTGCAATTGCTTCAGGTATTGCCTTAACGTCCCAAACTGGTATTATCCAGGGAGGAGCTATCACTTTTGTATCCCAGTCCTTTCGGAATGAGACAAGTGGATTCTGGAGCCAGATGGCATGAATCCCACTTCGATTAGCCCCTATAACATCCGTATCCCACGTGTTTCCCACCATTACCGCTTCATTAGCTTTAATATTTAAAACATTTAAGGTCTTTTCGTAAACTACTCGATCTGGTTTTTCCGGTTTACTATCATCTAACTCAGAATTTGTTGCAAAAATATAGTCAAACTGGTCGATAACACCCAACCTTCTTAACATTCTTCCAACTGCTTCGCTGTCGCTATTTGCAGTATTGCTCAGAACCGCCTGTCCCAGCCCCATATAGCTGATCTTTTGGATAGTTTCATTTACACCATCACGTAATTTAATATCTGTGTATTCATCAAGAGGTTTTAAATCCATACCTCCCGTAGGTGGTGTACTAATTGTTTCACCCAAATCCCAAATAACGTATGAAATCATGAGATTCCACTCCTCCCTAAATTTAGCCTTTCTTAAAATATCGTTGTTTTTATTTTTTATTTTTTCCATTGACTTGAAAGCTATCTTAGTAGTATAAGGTATTTATTCACATGTGAGGATAAACTGGGAACCTAGCCATTTATTCGAACAGTCTTTTGCAACCAATTTACAAAAGCTAGGAGGGTTGTGTCTGTATGATCACCCCCCCTGAAACTTGAAGAACAAGAACTTCAAGTTCTATGCGCCTAGATACGTTCCGGAATAGCGTGATATTGATCGATTAAATATTAAAGTTCCAAACTTACTTTGGTGGTTACCCCAACTTTCGCTAGGGTTATTCTCTATCAGTGAGCCACCATATACAATGGCTCCTAAACAGATAATTTAGCAATTTTACATTGAATAGTTTAAAAAGAATCTTCCTTCTTATTCTGATTGGTTTCAAAAGTTAAAATGTCATATATATAGGCTAACTCAGAAGTTGGGATTTCTACCCCATAAATTTTCTCAATATTATTAAGACCTTTCTTTATCATTGAAATTTCCTTTTCATTTATTTTAATAAAATCCTCTAAATCCAAATAAGTTTCAATTGGCTCTTTACGTATCAAGCGTTCAATCAAGCAACTAATGTGAATGTAAAGAGATATCTTTTTATCATTAGATAATAATGTATTTAGCAGAATCTCTAAGCTGGAGATACTGTCATTTACATGCTCAATTACCCTGTTCGTATCCAATATCGTTAATGATCCAATAACCTGTTTTAGTGAAAAGTTTTTTACAATATTATTATTAATATTTTCCACTTCACTTCTGCTGCCTTCTTTCCCCAATGCTTCAGATAGCAATTGTTCTCCTTTACCTGATATCAGCTCTTCTAACGAAATGTATTGATATTTATCTATTTCCGGATCAGCAGTACCAATTATAGCCAGTACATCATACATTTTAAAGACGGCATCTTCTAATCCATTTTCCTTGATTTGTCTAAAATCCTTTGCAATAACATTTATTTCTAAGTCACTAGGTATACTTTTAACTAAAAGTTGCTGAATTTGCATCGCTGTTCCCATACCGGTAAAACATGCTGTCACTATAGCCTTTTTTTTATTTGATTCGGGATAAATTAGCTTATATTCTGTCAACATACTGGTTTCAACCTTTTTTAAAATATCCCCTAAAGGTATATTCTGCTTTATTTTTTCGCCCACTACTATAGCCATTTGAGTAGTAACATTATTAACTATTGAAAGCGGAACCTTAACATTCTTTTTAAATAGCTTATTAATATCCTTTAATGAACCCATATCTACCAAAATCATTAAACCTTCTGGAATCTCATTCTGTTCAATATACTCAAGGACATTAGCTGTGATCTTCTCCGGCGTAGTATTCAAAGGCATATCAAATGCTTCAAAAATATTGCTACCAAGCATTCGGTTTGCTACGTTAGCTATACTACTGGCGGTTGCATATCCATGTGCTAAAATCACAGCTTTAATATTATAATTCCCATGATATGTTGCCTTACTTTCAAGATAGAGGTCTAATATTATTTGTTCTGTTTCAGTGATTGCAACATCAATTTTATTTTCAATTAATTTACTTAACTTTGTTCCTAGACGATGGGCACTCTTGTATTGGTATTTGACATATTCATAAAGCTTGTTCAATAACTCTTTTTGTTCCGACTGGATCTTTCTCTGATTTCCTTTTAAAAACAAGTAGCAACTAATAGCGTATATAGTACTACCATTAAAACGTATGTTGTAGGAGGTCTCTATAATTTGAAAGATTTCATACATCTTTATTGTTATAAATTCCATTATTGGGGATATATTACTTTTACTTCCTTCATTAAATATAATGTTGTCAAAAAACATTTCAATTTCTTTAAAGACATTCTGTTCAAACATATCCTTATTTAAAATGCCACTCATATATCCACTAAATTCATTTAAAATGCTACTGTACACTTGGTAATATTGATCGGTAGAATTATTATCTAAAAGAAAGCTCTTATAGTCCGTATCCTTTTTGATAAATAATTTATTTTCTACTTGAAATTGTATATTTGTCAATTTATCTACGCTTTCGAGAATATTTTCAGGAAAATCATGTAACGTTACCTGTACTGTTTTACTGTCTCTATTTTTAAAATAGGATGTGGCTACTAGATACTTTACTAAATTCAGCAGCTCTCCTACATTACCCTTATAAGTATAATTAAGAAGTAATCTTCTGCTACTAGGAGAAACCTCAATATCTTTGTTTATTTCTTTAGCCTCATCAATTAAAAAGTTTATGACGAACTGTTCCTTTTCATAATTTGAACGATTTGATAATGCAGGAATACTTACTTTAATCGGGATTCTGCGAATAAAAGTTTCAAGAAATTGGGTTGAAATATCTTCTGTAGTAGCAAGTATCAATCTTACGGAAACTTTTCTCCCTTTGCTTGTTTCACCAACACGATATATGTTACCACTGTCTAAATACGTAAATAACTTTTCTTGTCCTTCTGCACTCAAACGATGAACCTCATCAAGAAAGAGAATACCTTTATCTGCCTCTTCAAACAAACCCTTCTTGTCAAAGTCTGCCCCAGTGAATGCCCCTTTGACATATCCAAATAAATTACTGGATAGCAATTCAGGATTATTCGCATACTGTGAACAATTCAAAGTGACAAAAGGGGCGTGCTTCTCTATAAGCTGATTTTCGATACAGAATTGATACATTAGTTTGGCCATAAAACTTTTTCCGACACCTGTAGGACCATTTAAGAAAATGGGGATCCCCCCATTGGGGTAGAATAAAGCAGTTTTAATCTGCTCAATAACCTTTTCTAGTGAGCCTTCTGCACCAATTAGAGTGCTGAATGGATCTGTTAATTCTGGTGCGTTAAGTTTGAACTCTGGTAAAGAGTTTCTTAATTCCTCAACACTTTCGAATGTTACCGTTGTTTTTCCTGGTTCGTCAAAAATAAAGCGATCCATGTTAATAAAATAGACTGGTCTACTATTAATTTTCATTACTTTTTCAGTCTCAACTAATTGATTTAGATATAGACTTGCTGTATTTCGTTTTATATTAAAATTTTTAGCTATGTTGCTTGCAGTAAAGTTTGCAATATTATCCATGTCATCAAATGAAAAGGTTAAACTTTTTATATATTGATATATATCACCCTTTGTACTCATATCATTGTTCACCTCTCATTTTGATTATATAAGAAACGAAGGCATAACCCTCCGTTTCTTAATTTTATTCTACTTTACTTTGCATTACCTCTTTAAAGTTTGTATAAACAGGTATGGATAAATCTATCCCTTTAGCTTTACTGATTAAAAATGAAAATAATTGATATGGGATTACAAGTAATAAAGGAGATAGAAGTTCATCAACAACAATTTCCAAGGATAATTCGTGCTTACTGCCCGTTTTTTTATTAGTTGTAATCGTAAATATATTATCACAGTGTCTGCTTACAAACATTTCTAGCTTTCTTGAACGTTCATATGGCTTTGCGTTAACCACTTCTGTAAAAAATAATGTGCTATTTTTATGGAGCTCAAAGATAGGACCGTGCATATACGCCTCTATTTCCAATCCCTGACTTGGAACACGTACTGTTTCAGTAAATTTAGTTTCCGCTTCTCTTACGGTACCGACATTTGGACCATAACCTAATGGTGAGATTCGCTCCGATGCGTCCAAACGGGCTTTATTATTATGATAAAATTGAATCGTTTTCTTAATTATACTTGGTATTTTAGATACCATTTTTGTAAGCTTAGTATATTCATCTCCTATTTGATTTTCAAATAACAGATCTTTTGACCTAGCAGTTTCTATACCCATGATCATTAAGGTTAATATGGTTGCCGTTACACCCTTAGTAGAATAACCAACCGTTTCAACACCGCACCCGATATCCACTATATTATCGTTTAATTTAGTGATTGGGCTGTCCATTATAGAAGTCAAAATAACTAATGGTACTTTACTAACTTTATTAACCCTTTCAACCGCGTCAATGGTTGATGTACTTGTTCCCCTTTGGGATACAGCGATGATTAAGTCAATATCTTCTGATATATTCTCATACTCATAAAAATTATATGGTTCTTTTATTTCTATACTTACTTTAGAAACTTTTTCGATATACATTTTAGCGCATAATACAGAGTTATAAGAAGAACCTGTTGCTAACACTAACCATCTTTTCGTCTTTGTCTTTTTTACAATACTAGTGAAGTTATTAAGATTAGTGTTTTTATTAATTAATATATCTTCCAAAACGCGCTGCTGTTGATTTATATAATCCAACATAGTATTCATTAATAAAACCCTCCATTTTTTGTTCTAAGAGTATGCCAAATCACGAAGATTCCACACCCAAAATTCCTATCCATGCAGATAGTATTCCTATAATAAATATCCCAATTAGAATGGTTGTTGTTTTGGCCCCTTTTCCCAACAGCCAAAATATCAACCAGAATATCCCAAGCGGTAATAACCCGGGCATGATTTGGTTTAGGACATCCTGTACAGCCGTAGCCCCTTCTCCGCTTCCTATTTTTAGAGGTACATACGTATTTATCATGGAAGCGCTCATGCCACCAATAACTAATAAACCCAGTATTGATGCACCATAAGTTAATTTATCCATAGCACCGCTGGAAGCAAGTTTACTTAAAAATCCAGTCCCCACTTTATACCCAATATGCATGTAAAAATATGATAATATAAAGGTTGGTATATTAAACATTAAGAAAAACAATATTGGCCCTAAAATATTCCCTTGTAGTGCCATAGAAGTTCCGATTCCGGTTGCAATTAAT
Source organism: Virgibacillus halotolerans (assembly GCF_016908515.1). Lineage (GTDB taxonomy): Bacteria > Bacillota > Bacilli > Bacillales > Amphibacillaceae > Virgibacillus_M > Virgibacillus_M halotolerans. The sequence continues at coordinate 42,798 of NZ_JAFBEA010000002.1, read as the reverse complement.
CGGATTGTACCCCAATATAATGAATCACCTATGCCTGCTAATGGCCCCATTAATGAAGCTTTAACACTAAGAATGGAGCTAGTATCAAAATCTTCATTCTGCGCATTCTCTTTTTCCATGGCGGCTGAAACTCCGATAATAAACTGTGATATATAAGGTGTAGCATTAAAAAATTCCAAGTGACGCTGTATTGCCTCTGTTCTTTCAGTATCCTTTTTATATAATTTTTTTAAAACGGGAGCCATTGTAAAGGCATATCCTAAACCTTGTTGGCGTTCATAGTTAAATGAAGCCTCCAAAGTCAAGGAACGTAAAAACAATTTATTTAAAAGTGTCTTAGAAATATCTTTGTCATTATTCATCTCATTTTTCTCAACATTATTAGAAGTCATCGTCATCAGCAATACCTCCTTGTTCTCCCGGTTGAATTGGTACTTGTTTATTACGATTATCTAGATCAACCATGATAATAGCAATCATTGCACCAATAATTGCTATTCCGACAACCGGTAGCGATAAATATGATACTAGGACAAAACCAATAAAGAAATATGGTACTACACGCTTATTGATTAACATGCGACCAAGTAAAGCAAATCCTAATGCCGGCAATATTTTTGTTGCTACTTCTAATCCTGTTTGTACAAAATCCGGGATTTTATCCAGGATATTTGTTATGGCTGTGCTACCTACTGAAAAAGAAACGCCTACAATTAATGCCAAAATAAATATTTGAATTAACCCAGCGAGTATATGCATCGATGCCACACCTTTAAAGGATCCTTTAACAGCATAATTATCGGCTTTGTGTAAGAACATCGGTGATATTAGGATAAAATGGATATTTTTAAAAATAAGCGCTACAGATGCAATGGGAAAAGCCAATAACAGCGCTGTTTCAGCACCGTTTCCAGATGTAATCGCAAATGCTGTTCCCAAGACACCACCTGACAGAATCTCGGGTGGTATGGCTGCACCAACCGCAAACAATCCGATAAAGGCTAGTTCAAGTGTTGCGCCAATAATAACACCCTGTGTAACATCACCCAGAATAAGACCGACTATTGTTCCTGTTAAGATTGGACGGTTAAACATATTTCGACCCGCAAATAAATCAAACACGCCCATCAAAAAAGTCGCAACGAATAATAGTAGTGCTATCTCCACAAAGCTTACCTCCCACTATTTTTTATTAAGGATTTTACTAACATTTATTTTTTTATCACTCGGTACCGGACGAATTTCTAACTCAATATCCTTACTAATGAGTTTTTGTAGTAATTCTTGATCTTTATCAGTTACGTTTATCAATTTAGAAATACTATGCGTATCATCATTTTTCTTTGTACCGCCTAGATTAATTTGAGTTATACCATCGCATTTACTTCCCAGTCTGTAAGCATCTTCAATTGACTCTACGACAATAAATAATTTATATTTATCCGTTACACCACTTTTAATAGCCTGGATCGAATCCTCAATATTCTTAATTACTAATTTTACTTCTTGCGGTTTAGCCATTTTAAGGGTGGTTTTACGAAGATCATTTACCGGAACATCATTATTAGCAATTAGAATGCAATCAACATCTAAGTTTTTGGTCCAGGAGATAGCTACTTGTCCATGTAACAATCTGTGATCAACTCTCATCAATTTAATCATCTTAATACCTCCATTAAGTTAGAAATGTTCATCTTCCTTATTTTCCTCTAATAAATCATTACAAAGCTGAATATTTTCTTTTACGTTAGATACAATTTTTCTAATGTAGTCAGTATTAACGTCTTTATCCGACATGCATAATAATTCTAAAGCCATACCAAGATTTAATCCTGAAATAAGCATAAATTCTGCATCATTTAGATACTGCATAAATTCGTTATTTACACTACCTCCGAATATATCCGTTACTACAACCCAGGTTCCCCCCTTCTTCATTTTATCAATGATATCTTCTACATCCTTCGGAAGATCACTATCATTGTTTATATATGCAGATATTACACTTAGATTATTGGTGACACCCAAAATAATTTCTGCCGCGTTCTTGACCCCTTCCGCTAATCTTCCATGACTAGCGAATACAAAATTTATCATTTTAGACCTCCTTTTAATCTATTGCTTTTTTAATATGCAAAATCCATGCCAAATTAGTGTCATTTTTTATATTGCTGAATAGATACTGTTTTCAAATATCGTTTTGTGCTTCCTTGCCCCTATTGACACTAGTAATATGGATTTTATTTATGACAAGTTATACTGTCAAAAAAATGACTAATTAACAAAAATCGATGTTTACAACAGTCAATGTGCATGGTTTGAAATTTTAAGTAGAAACTTATCGTGTGTCAAATGTATAAAGACACGGAATAATATCCCCCTTTGCATTTAATAAGGCTTAGTTTACGTCACTTATAAATATACATTTTAAAAGGTATTTACCTTGTTTTTTGTCATGCCATCAAATCTTTATTAGCTAGACTAGCTTAGTTCTTAAACAATTCATTACCAAAACAAAAAGCCATTCTTCCAATGACAATCTAGTTTGTCAGGACGAACGACTTTTATGTAAAGAAAAACTTAAATATATTATAAAGTTAGAACAGGTTATATGTTTTTTACCTTACTTCTCATCTTGGTATGGAAATCTGGAAACTTGAGGACTGTAGCAGTGGTTCCTCTATATCAATAGAAAGTAATCACTGTTTAACAGTAAAATTTAACTTTCTCTCCACAATTCTTTTTCAACGAGTCGTACTATATTTCCTCCATACTTTTCATGTTTTCCTTTAAGCAAAATACCTTGTTCATTAACTATAATTAGGCCAAGGTTTATGCATTGTAAAGAAGCTATAAAAAATAAATTCCTCCAGATTTAGTCCAATCTACAGGAATTTATTTATGTGATTATAATTAACCTATAAGAGTAACAATAGAGTCGATAAAGTCAAAAATATTTTCTAGTAAAAGAGTGTCATTTTGCCTTTCCACTAGATCCAAACATTTTTATTTTTTCAATAACTGTTTGCTTTACCGCTTCTTTTCCATCCTTTAAATAGTCCATTGTATTATAAAGTTCACTATCTTCATCTAGAACTTTCCTTATCGCTTTTGTAAATGCAACGTGGTTATCCGCATTTACATTAATTTTTGCGGTTCCCGATTGGATGGCTTCTTGTATTTGCCTTTCACTTAAACCTGATGCACCATGAAGAACCAACGGGATTTTAAGTGATGAACTAATGTCTCTCATTTTTTCAAAGTCAATTTTGGGTTTACCTTTATATAATCCATGAGCAGACCCTAATGCAGGTGCGAGGGTATCAATATTTGTATTATTTTTTATCTCAATACATTCATTTAAATCTGTGTAAACGGGCCCTTCCGATATTACGCTCCCTTCCTCGCCACCTATACTACCGATTTCTGCTTCGACTGATACATCTAGTACATGGGCATATTCTACAACTTGTTTTGTTATTTTTATATTTTCTTCAAGAGGCAGAGTTGAAGCATCAATCATAACTGATGAAAAACCTGCATCAATCGCAGCGATACAACTTTCAACACTAGAACCATGATCTAAATGCAACGCTACTGGGACAGTAATATTCAGCTCTTGCATTAGTGATAATGCAGTATTCTTTACGACTGAATATCCTTGAAAATAATTAACTGCATCTTCTGTTACCCCCAAAATAACGGGTGAATTCATTTCCTCTGCACCACATAACACGGCTTGTGTCCATTCGATATTATGAATATCAAAGTGTCCTATAGCATATTGACCTTTTAAAGCTTCTCTAAGCATTTCTGTAACTGGAACAAACCCCATAAAATCCCCCTCTCATGTGTATGACATAAAAAATTGTCTTTATATCAGTTGGTCTAAAATTCCCTTTATGAATGCAGGCTCGTCTATAGGTGTTCTTGATGTAATAATGTTATCACTGTGAACTACTTCTTGATCCACATAATGTGCACCAGCGTTAATAACATCATCACGAATTCCTTTAAAACAGGTCAATGTTTTTCCTTCTATAATATCGGCGCTAATCAACACTTGCGGACCATGACATATTCCGGCAATTAATTTTGATTGTTTATTCAATTTTTTAACAAACTCAACAGTTGTATCTTTAACTCGCAGACCCTCTGGAGCTGCACCACCAGGTATAACTACAGCATCAAAATTTTCTTTTATTGCATCTTGACTTGACAACTCAGTATAGTAAGATACTTCTTTATTTTTCCCCTCACATAATAGGCCCTTCTCATTCCCTACAATAACAACCTCATGTCCTTCTCCTTTCAAAGCATTATATGGATTTTTCATTTCAGAATCCTCAAATTGACCATCTAATAGAAATGCGACTTTAGCCATAATACATCTCCTTTGTAAAGTTAACGTTTAAAATAAAGCTCCTACTAACTAGAAGCTTTATTCCAACAAAAAGCTTCTTTCGTGTAACATTCTACTTTTCTGGGTTTGCTAAGTGAAGATAAAATTCATAAGCTTCTTTATCAGACATTCCTTCATGAACGACTTTATTAACTGCCTGAATCATAGCTTTAGGATTTTCCGATTGGAAAATATTGCGTCCCATATCAACACCAGCTGCACCACTCCGAATCGAATTAGAAGCTAATGTTAACGCATCTTTTTCTGGAACTTTCTTTCCACCAGCTACAACTAAAGGTACCGGAGTGGTTGATGCTACTTTTTCAAAGTCATCACAGTAATAAGTTTTTACAATCTGTACACCAAACTCGGCAAGCATTCTTGTAGCAAGTAAGAAAAATCTTGTTGTACGTTCCATTTCTTTACCAACCGCTACAACGCCCATGGTTGGAATAGAGTATCGAGAACCCAAATTGACAGCCTGATTCAAGGCTTCAATTGTTTCTTTTTGTCCGTCCGCACCAATGAACGTTTGAACTGCCACTGCACTTGCATTCATTTTAATAGCATCTTCCATACTAACAACAAGAGATTCTTTACTTAAATCATCTTGTAATACACTAGATCCAGATGAAACACGCAAAGCAATTGATTTATTATAGTTAGCTGGCGCACTAGTTCTAATAGCACCACGCGTTCCCATTAAGCAATCAGCATGTTCTGCTAAATCAGGAATTAACAAATCTAGTCTTTCAAGTCCGGATGTTGGCCCCATAAAGTAGCCATGATCAAAAGCCAACATAACTGTTTTCCCGGTATCCGGTCTAAAAATCCTTGATAATCTATCTTTCATTCCCCAGTCTAAATTTGCAGCGCCTTTCACATGAAAATTACCACTACTTGAAAATTCTACATCCTGAGCAAATTGTTTTGCATCTTTCATTCCTTCAATGTCAGCCATCTAAATCTCTCCTTTTATGATATTTTAAAAGTCGTAATCATCAGTATTTTCTTTTGTGAATACAATTCTTTCTGGTAATACAATGATACCAGAATCATCAGATGTATAATCATAGCCTTGAATAGTATTAGGTTCAACTTCAATCTCACCAAGTGTAGGAACATCCAGAGTATCTCCAACTTCAAGTTCGTTACCTTGAGCAAGATGATATGCTATATAAACTGCAAGAGCACCTTGTTCTTGGACATCCCATAAACCATGGTTTTTAATCGTTCCATTTTCTATGAAACCCCTCATAGAGTTTGGTGATGCAAACCCTGTTATTATCAAATCAGCTGCGTCCAAGTTTTTGTTTTCAGCTGCTTGTGCCATTGCAGGAAGTGCCGTTGAATCTGGGGCAATGACAGCATCCAAATCAGGGTAGGATTCAATGATACTTTCTCCAGTTTGTAGTGATTTCTGTTCATCACCTTCTCCATACTGCTTTGTAACAATTTCCCACTCTGGAAATTTCTCTTCAATATACTTCTCAGCAGAATCTACCCAAGCATTTTGATCCGGAACAGTGGGACTCGAGTAAAACCACGCAACTTCATTTTTATCATCTGGATCTTCCATCTGTTCAGCTGCCATATCCACTAGCATTTTCCCGAGAATTTCTGGTGTCCCTTGGTTTATATAATATGACCTATATTCAGGCTCAACGTCAGAATCCCACGTTACCACTTTAACACCTGCATCAAGTGCTTTTTTCAAAGCTTGATTCAAACCATCGGAAGAAACGGATGAAATTGCAATCGCATCAGCGCCGCTACTGATTGCACTATTGATAACCTGAACTTGATTTGCAACAGTACCTTCTGGCGAACCATCATATTTAACCTTAAATCCTATTTCATCAGCCATCTTTTGAGCACCATCATTACCAGATTCAAAAAAAGCATTTCCTGTCATCTTCGGAATGAAGACGACTTCAATATCACTAGCCCCTTCTTCCTCACTACCATTGCCATTCTTACCTGAACTTGACTCATCTTCTCCACCACACGCAACCAATAATGAAAACATCAGAAACACTCCAATAATTAATAGAAGAAACCTAGCTTTTTTCATTTTATTTCACCCCTTGTAGGATTTAAGTCTTACAATTCTTTTTACATTGCTTTTAAATTCGTCGGACACACTCAATATTGCAACCGAAATAATTAATAACAACCCTGTTGCCAAACCAATGTACTGTGTTGATAAACCTCCCATTTGCATTCCTATTTGAAGAAAACCAACAATAATACTCGCTAATGCTGTTCCAATAACACCCCCCTTACCACCCGTTATTAGTGTTCCACCTAAAACAACTACGGTTAAGATTGGCATTAAATATTCCCCACCGAAATCTGCTCTAGCACTCCCTAAATAAGATGTGAGCATTATCCCGGCAAACCCAGCACTCAATCCTGATAGGACATACGTGCTCAAGATAACAAGCTTTGTATTAATTCCTGCGTATTCTGCAGCTTCTTGATTTATTCCTGTAAGAAATATATAACGCCCATATTTGGATAAATGGAGCAATATATATGCAATGATCAGTAACACAACAAACAAAATAACCGAGTTGGGAATGCCCATCACTGAACCATAAGCAATTGTACTAAAACTTTGTGAAAATCCTGAAATCCCTTCAGAAGCACTCACTCCTGATAATCCAACTATCACGACTGCAATACCGCTATACAACAGCATGCCACCCAAAGTAATAACCATAGCTTGAACACGTCCATAGGCTATTAAAATACCATTTAGTAGTCCACATAGTCCGGCAACTACTAGAGCAAGTAAAATTGACAGCCATATATTAATACCGACAACTTGAGATAATATGCCCACAACCACCGATGTTAAACCTATAATGGATCCACCCGATATATCAATTCCACCAGTAATCATAACGAATGTTACGAAAAAACCGATAACTGCAATACCAATAAAATCATTAAAGCTACCCAGTAAAATAGATACATTCCAAAACCTTGGATTAATCAATCCAAATATAATCACTTCTGAAACTAAAACCAGAACTAAGGCAAGGTTCCATTTCGGAATTTTACTTAGCATGTGCATGGGTCACCACCTCCTCTGGCTTTAAAACTCTAGCTCGTAATCTTTCCTTCTTGATATTTTTATTAGAACGTCTTGCCATTAAAGCATCTGCAACAACAATTGTGATGAGTAGAGATCCTGATATCGCGTCATTCCAAAAAGCCGGTATTTTCATATATACAAGAGCAGAGTTAATAGATATCATAATAACTGCACCAATTGACGCACCAACTACTGTTCCAACACCTCCACTTAAGGAAACACCGCCTAAAACCGCGGAAGCTATTACCGTCATTTCAATACCCATCCCGGCTGTAGTTGATATAAATCCTATTTGACTGGCAAATATGAGACCAGCAATTGCAGCACAAATGCCTGAAATAACAAATGAATAGATTTTATAGCGTTGAACAGGAACTCCTAGCAAGATCGCACCATCTGTATTATCACCAATCGCGGAGAAATAACGCCCTTTTTCACTCTTAGAAAGGTACATTTGAACAAGTATAACGCCGATAGCAACAATAATAATCAATAGATTGAGACCAAATATTTTAACTTGAGAAATTTGTTTAAAAGTAGTGGGTAAGTTTTCAACCCATTGACCCTTCGTATAAATCACTTGTATTACCCTGGTGATTTCTAGCATCCCAAGTGTCATTATAAAAGAGGATATATTCAGTTTTGCAACACCTATACCATTAATAAACCCAATTAGAGCACCTATTAAAACAGCAACTAGAATGGCCACGATTATACTACCGCCATTTTTTAGAATTAAACCGCTTACAGCAGCACTTAATCCCAAGGTTCCACCAACAGAAATGTCTATATTCCCAGTTAAAAGCACGAAAGTTAGGCCAATTGCTAATACAATATATAACAAACTACTTTTCAATGAGTTTTGCAGGTTGTTGATTGATAAAAATTCAGAATTAACCATACCAACAATCACAAATATGATAACTAGAAACAAAAATGTTCTAAATTCCCTTTTTTTTGTTATCGCTTTAAGCTTTGACATGAGAATCACTTCTTTCATAGGTTCCAAAAGCTGCCTTCATAACATTGGTGGCATTTATTTCTTCTGGCCCTAAATGAGCATTGCAAACACCTCGGTAGATACCGTAAATTCGATTACTAATCAACTCAATTTCTTCAAGATCTGAGGATATCAGTAATATTGAGAAGCCTATATTCTTTAAGTCCGTAATAATAGAGTAAATATCACTTCTGGCTGCCGCGTCAATTCCTCGTGTAGGTTCATCCATGATAATCAAGTGAGGATTTGTCGATAAGATTCTAGAAATAACAACTTTTTGCTGATTACCACCGGATAAAGACTTAATTTCCTGTTCTGTATCAGCTAGCTTAATGCGTAATCTTTCAACATATTTCTTAGTAACTATTTTTTCTTCTTTCCGATTTACAAAGAAGCCTTGATTCTTTAAAATCTGTGCCGTTAAATTATTTTTAACCGATCCGATTGAAAAAATTCCATGTAAAAAACGATCCTCAGGAATATATGAAAGCCCATTACCCACTGTCTCATTAATACCCATATGTGTAATATCTTTATCACCAAGCTTTACTTTTCCGGAATGACTTGATGTAATCCCGTAAATAGCTTCGGCAATCTCTGTTCTCCCAGCTCCTACAAGTCCTGCCAGACCAACTACTTCTCCTTGATAAACTTCAAAGTTAATATCTCGGAAACCGTCACCTGTAAGGTTTTCAACTTTCAGTACCGGTGGCTTACCAGTATGATCAACATAGTTTTTTTCGTAGGTAGAACTATAACCTGTATCGCTACCATCAGGCAGTAAGCCTTGAATTAACATATCTTTGGTAACATCTTCTATTTCCTCTTTTAAAGTGACTTTCCCATCTCTTAAAATAACAGCGTGAGTAGAGATTTCAAAGACTTCATCAAGCCTGTGCGTAATGTAAAATATGCCTACACCTTCCTTCTTTAATTTTTCAATAACGGTAAACAAAGATTTTGTTTCAGAAAAAGTCAAGGCTGAGGTCGGTTCATCCAAAACAAGAATTTTTGCCTGTCTTACTAATCCTTTTATAATCTCAAGTTGCTGTTGCTCAGCGATCGTAAGACTAGCTGCCATTCTGCTTAAATCAATTTCCCAATCTAACTCAGAGCAAATCCGCTTGGCTTCTTCTCGAATTACATGTTTAGGTTTGTCATATCCAAAATTAATATTTTGTTCTACAGTCATATTTGGAAATAATAGCGGTTCTTGTGGCACAAGATATATTCCTATCTCAAGTGCTATTGATGGCGTATGGTTTTGCATTTCTTTACCTTTAATTTTTACAAACCCATTATCAACTGAATACACGCCTGTCAAAATCTTCATCAAAGTGCTTTTACCTGCCCCATTACCGCCAATGATGGATATAACTTCGTATTTGTTCAGATCTAGGGAAACACCTTTTAATACTTTGTTTTGATTAAAACTCTTAAAAACGTTTTCTAAACTAACGAGATTTTCTGTGTTCTTCACTTTCATTGTGAAATCACCTCTCAGTAACATATATTTAAGTGATTATTTTTAGACAAAATTACATCGATTGAAAACGCTTACTTCATCCATATCCTAACTATAACTTAAAACATTTTATTAATCAAGCATAATTTGTTTTAAACTATTGATATTTTCTAATATTTTAAGGTTAGCAGATATCCCACCTTAAAACCTAATAAAACAGTACTTAAATTGTTTTATGACTTTAAAAAAATATTTTAAAACTCTAATATAGGATATATTATTCTATTTAAAATATCTTTTAAATAAAACAATTGTTTATTCTCAAATCTTTTGTTATGATTATCATTGTAAAGAATAATTTTAGGAACTGAGGGACAAATATGGATTACGAAAAAGACACTACAGTGAAAATAGCTTGGAAATACTATAATGAAGGATCGACCCAAACGGAAATAGCTAAAGAGCTAAATATTTCCAGAATGAAGGTGGTTAAATACCTAGAAAAAGCTAAAAGCGAAAATATTATAGAGTTTAAGATTAACATCGAAGACTTAACCACTAAAAGCTTTCAAAACAAACTAATTGAAATGTTTAAATTAAAAGACGTTTACATCATTCCTTCTTCTAACAATTATATGTACAGTCTCACAACAGCAGCTGCTCAATATATTGAAGATAGAATAACGGCCGATACAATGATCAACATAGGCTATGGCGAAACTGTTTCAAGAACCTTAGGCAGATTAAACATCTCTACAAAATATAATGTGTCATTCGTTTCCCTATCTGGCGGAGTTAAATTTTATATGCCAACTGCAATTGACCATCAGTCAGATTACTATACAAACCCTAATTACAGTCACTTTATCCTCCCTTCCCCTTTGAGGGTTTCATCAGAAGCGCTTGCTTCACAAATTAAAAAGGAAAAACCCGTCATTGACATTTTCAATTTAATTCCCCACTCTAATATGACTATCATTGGTGTAGGAGCATTGAATGAACGGGCTACTTTAATTAAGGAAGGATTGTTAACAAGGGGGGATATGGAAATTCTGAAGTCAAAAGGAGCTGTAGGTGATTTATTAAGTCAATTTTATGACATTAATGGCAATTTAATTGAACTTGATTTGCATAAAGAACTCATTAGCACAGACATTAATCTATTAAAATCACTTAATCATGTAGTCGCAGTTGCTGGAGGTGACGATAAAAGAGAGGCATTAGTTGGTGCCTTAAAAGGGGGCTATATCGATGTTCTAATTACTGACGAAATTGCTGCTAATAGTCTACTGAATCAATATTAATTCAGAAAGGATGATTTTAATGATTAAATACTTGATGGCAATTGATGCTGGTACTGGAAGTGTTCGGGCAATTTTATTTAACACTTCAGGGAGTGAAATTGCCTCTTCTAGTTCCGAGTGGACACATAAAGAAGATAGCCGTTATCCTGGGGCAATGGATTTTGATATTGATATAAATTTAGAAATTATTATAAATCTAATTAAAAAGACAATTATAAAAAGTAAAGTTGATTCTAAAGATATTCTAGCTATATCTACCACAAGTATGAGAGAGGCGATTGTACTTTACGATAAAAACGGCAAAGAAGTTTGGGCCTGTTCAAACGTAGATTCTAGATCTGATGATGAAGTATCTAATTTATATCAAACACAGCCAAACCTAGAAAATGAAATTTACCAAGTTTCTGGTCAGACATTTTCATTAGGGGCAATCCCTAGAATTTTGTGGGTGAAGAATAACATGCCTGAAACTTATGATCGCGTTGAATACGTTTCAATGCTTAATGACTGGATCACTTATAAGTTGTCCAATATAATTTCTGTCGAGCCTTCCAATGGATGTACAACCGGACTATTTAATCTCAAGAATCGTGAATGGGATTTGGAATCAGCCAGAAAATCAGGGCTAAGACAAGATATTTATCCGGCCACATATGAAAGCGGTACCATTATTGGCGACGTGACTGAAGATATTGCAAAAAAAACCGGCTTGAGTACAGATACATTAGTCGTTGCCGGTGGAGGTGATGCTCAATTAGGCTGTATCGGAATGGGGATAGTCAATGATGGTGATGCAGCGGTCTTAGGCGGAAGCTTTTGGCAATATGAGTACACTACGAATGAAATAAAAATGGATGAAGGTGCTCGTGTTCGTGTTAATTGTCATGCTGTGCCACAAACATGGCAATATGAAGCAATTGCTTTTTATCCAGGTCTAGTAATGCGATGGTTCAGAGACAGTTTTTGTGAACTAGAAAAGCATTTAGAAAAGTCAACTGGAAAAAGTGTTTATGAACAAATGGAAGCGAGAGCATTATTGGTACCTCCTGGAAGTAACGGTTTAATTGGAACTTTTTCAGATCAAATGAACTATATTAATTGGAAGCATGCGGCACCTAGTTTTATAGACTTTAAAATAGATTCTGAGCAATTTAACAAAGTAACTTTTTATCGTTCAATCATGGAAAATGCAGCATACACTACAAGAGGAAATATTGAACTAGTAAATGAAATTACTAACACATCACCGACATCCATTGTTTTTGGTGGCGGGGCTTCAAAAAGTGATCTTTGGTGCCAAATTGTATCAGATGTCTTGAATAAACCCGTAAAAGTTCCCGTGGTAAAGGAATCCACTGCATTAGGTGCAGCAATATGTGCTGGGATTGGAGCAAAAGTCTATAAGGATTTCAATGATGCCATATCCAAAGTTGTTCGTTTTGAAAAAGATTTTAAACCAATAGAAGAAAATCGTTCAGATTACGACAAATACTATAATAAATGGAAAAATATTTATCAAGAACAATTAAGTATTTCCGACAATGGTCTCACAGAACATATGTGGATTGCACCAGGATTATAACTAAAAAGGAGTGGTTTAAATGGTTGTTATTAATGAAGCAGACAAAGAATATCGCTTTGGTGATAGTGGTCCCAAGTACCTCCAAAAAGGACCGAGAATGAATTTTGGAATCGTCGTTTTAAAACCAGGTCAAGACTTTACTGCACATTATCATAATATAATGGAAGAGAATTTCTATATCCTTGAAGGCGAGATTGAAATTCATATTGCCAATGAAATATTTCATTGCAAAAAAGGCGATTTCATACATGTTGAACCTAAAAAGGTACATTATCTAATTAATAAAGGGGAAGTTAACTTTAAAGCAGCTTTCATGCTTTCTCCTTACCAAGAGCAAGATAAGGTAGAAGTAGATTATAAACCTTATGAAAAATGATAATTGTTGTATTGACTGTATGATTAAAAATTCTTATCTTGAATAAACTATTTAAAAACAAATTTCAATATAGGAGTGTAAACTGAACCGTTTAAGTGAGAGAGCGTACAGCTCTTACTTCGCAGTCCAGTTTACACTCCCTTATCTGTTAATATTCAAGGTGAATAATAGGTTTTATTACACCTCTGACGGTCTTAATGTATAGAAAACATGGTTCTTCTATGTCGAAATTTGCTTAACGTATGTTTTGCGCTAAATGTAGGTGATATCCCATGAAGAATTTAGATATTCATCATCTGATAAAGAAGATTTTAAATCCTCTAAGGCGGATTCCTTTAAGTCATCAAGTTCGGCGAAAGAATAGGTTACTTCTTCGAGTTTAATGTAACTATCTCCCACAACGTTACTAATATCATTCGCCAACGCGTGGTCTCTCTGTTGTTTGTTCTTTTACATCAATATGAGCAATACCTTTTTTATCGAAATACATTCCTCCAATTTCATCGAACTTTTTAAGGGTTCCAAAACTTTCTTTAATTTCGGCGATATTATTTGTAGTTGCATTACTATGTACTTTTATATTGCCATAAACACTAACTAACGTAGGACACTTTAGCAAACTCGCCGTTTCCCAATTATCAGGAAACGGCTAAACAAAGTATTTATAAAGCTGTGTCAAAATAGAAAAAAACTTATTTTTTCAAGTTTGGTAATTTAACTAGAAGTCAATTTATATCAATATATCGTACGCTCATTCTTTAGGTATTATTTAATGTTTTCGATTAATTCTTCTAAAAAGAGCATGTCATCAATAGGTTGTGTTCCAAGAGGTTTTGGACGTGCAGATGAAATAGCAATAACAACATTTTCATGAGGGTCTATATGAATAACTTGACCATGAATACCTATAGCTTGAAATGCTTTTCTCTGTTTAGATTTTTCAGTCCAAGCAGGCCACCACATTAAACCATAATTTACTGATTCTCCATTTTTTAAAATAGTTGGTTGGCTAGCCAAATCGAACCAGTATTCTGGTAATATAGATTCCCCTTCTATTTTTCCTTTATCTAAAAAGAATTGACCAAATCGTGCGTAGTCTCTTAGTACAGCTGAAAAACCACTACCGCCTATTTCATTACCATCTATGGAGTCAAGCCACCATTCTGCTTTGCCTTCCATGCCATATGGTTCCCATAATTTTTCAGATAGGTAGTCAGATAACTTCTTTTTTGTAGCACCAATAACTATCTCACTAGCTATTGTAGTCTCACCTGTCGAATAATTATGAACAGCACCAGGCTCTCCTACTCTAGGTAATTTTCTTAAAACCTCAATTAATGATCCCGGTTTTTGTGATGTTTGTGCCTCTAAAAAATTACGTCGATCTGATTTTGGATTTGTGTAAGTCTCATCCCATTTTACACCAGAATTCATTCCAAGTATTTGACGAACAGTTGTGTCTTCATAGGCGCTACCTTTAAGTTCTGGTACGTATTTTACTGTTAAATCATCTATACTACTTATATATCCATCTTTAATTGCAATTCCTACTAAGGTTGATGTAATAGACTTAGCAACAGACATTGACATCCACCTTGTATCAGGTCCATTACCGTGTAGGTAATTTTCATAAACTAGCTTTCCATTTTTAAGCACTACAATACCTGTAATCGAATTAAGAGCTAAATAATCATATATGTCATAAAATTGGTCAGCAATCTTTACAGAAAAATCCTGAATTTGCGATTTAAATGAATGCAAAGATAAAGATGACTTTTTAAGAGGTTTAGGC
Source organism: Virgibacillus halotolerans (assembly GCF_016908515.1). Lineage (GTDB taxonomy): Bacteria > Bacillota > Bacilli > Bacillales > Amphibacillaceae > Virgibacillus_M > Virgibacillus_M halotolerans. The sequence continues at coordinate 27,774 of NZ_JAFBEA010000002.1, read as the reverse complement.
TTAGAAGAAGCAGGGATTGTGCGTGTTGGAAAAAGACGCTCTATATTACGAAATGTATTAATTGCTGTGTCAGGAAACATATTACCATCATAAATATTATTTATTGTTCCTATTTTTTCGTTTGAATGCCTATAAAAATTCATTTCAAATATCATTCCTTTCGTTTTTATGAAGTATAGAATATAAAAATATTATTAAATAATTAACTTTTTAAAAGGCTTATTTTATCCGTCTTTCATCTATTATTGGACGAATTGTTCTGTTGTTATCAATTGTTTTAACTCAACTTTGACGTAAATATCAATTGCTTTATCTGAATTAAAATACAGAAGCAATATAATAAATTTTGTGATGAAAATATTTTAACTTTACAAAAACATAGAACTAAAATAAACATTACTCTTTAATTTCCCATACAGGTGGTCCAGCGGACAATCCTCCATCAACCACAAATTCAGATCCAGTAATATACGATGACATATCAGAAGCTAAATATAAAACTAAATTAGCGACATCTGTAGGTGTTCCTAATTTATTAAGAGGCACACTACTAGCTTGGTTATCTAGTTTAGTATTAGATAATTCTGATGCATAGTCTATCATTTGAGTTTTTACGAAACCTGGATAAATAGAATTTACTCGAACGTTTGGAGCAAATTCTGTAGCAGCATGCTTTGTTAAAGATCTAATAGCTCCTTTAGAAGCACCATATAATGAGTGATTAGGTGCTCCGTTAATTGCTGCTGTAGAAGAAGCGTTTATTATAGACCCTTTTTTATTTTTAATCATGTGAGGGACAACATGTTTCATGCCAAGAAAAGTTCCTGTAACATTGATATTCATCAATTTATTCCACTCGTCTAAGCTTATTTCAAATAAGGGTTTTAAAGTAAAGATGCCTGCATTATTAAACAAAATATTAATAAATTTATATCTATCGATAGATTTATTAACAGCTCTTATCCAATCTTCTTCACTGCTAACATCATGTTTAATAAATATAGCTTCCCCACCTTTACCTTTGATTTCTTGTAAGGTTTTATCACCATCTTCTTCATTTATATCAGTTATAACTACTTTAGCCTTTTTTTTCGCAAGTAATAAAGCAGTTGCTTTACCTATTCCTTTTCCACCACCAGTTATAAGTGCAACTTCGTTTTCTAAATTCATTATATTCTCCCTTCACTTTTAATGAGTTGTCCAGCCACCATCTATTATCAATTCTGTTCCTGTAATAAAAGAAGACTCGTCAGATGCTAAAAATAAAACTCCATTAGCAACATCTTCTGGTTTTCCTAGCCTTGGCCAAGGAGTGACTGATTGCATCCACTCAACAATATTAGGATCAAGAAATAAAGATTCGGTCATAGGAGTTTGAATTAATCCAGGATGTACACTATTTACTCTTATATGATGTTTTGCGAATTCCATTGCCGCAGTTTTACTTAGACTACGAATAGCTCCTTTAGAAGCGTGATAAGCGGAATAACCTTTTACTCCAATTATGCCGTATACTGATGAAAGATTAATAATAGATCCTCCACCAGATTTTTTCATCTCTGGAGCTGTATATTTTATACCTATAAAAACACTATTAGAGTTAACTTTTTGGACTTTTTCCCAACCTTCTATTGTTTCTTCTTCTATGGTTTTGGTAGAGCCAATTCCGGCATTATTTACTAATATATCTATTTTGCCAAAATGCTCTTTTGTTTCATTAATAATGTGTTTCCAATCTTTTTCTGAGGTAACATCATGTTTTAAACTTAATACGGACTTTTTATCACCTCTAATATTATTAGCTACATTTTGTAGTTCTTCTTCTAAAATGTCTGTCATTACTACTTTTGCGCCATTTTCAGAGAACATTTTTGCTTCTGCAGCGCCTTGTCCATTTGCTGCTCCTGTAATTATTGCTACTTTATCTTTTAATCTTTCCATGATATATGTTCATCCTTTTATATTTTAAAATTTAAAAAAACAAGAATATTATACTCCTTTTTACTTTTAAAAATTTGCGTGATATGTTTTTATGAAAAATATATTACAGAATAAAAAAGGAGGTTTTTAAAATAATGTAATATTTATTTGTATAGATTATATGGCATATACATTGCATAAAATTGCTCTCAAACATAATACTTATATTTATTTTTGATACTTTTTAATCAGCTATGAAGACTTTTTTTCTTCAGCAATTCTAGTCAATTCTACTCCAGTGGTCTTTTCTCCTCCTATTAAAATTACTAATCCTGAAGCAAAAACAATGATAGAAAGTGCTATTAAAGTTCCAATTCCTCCTACTAAGCTTAATAAGCCTACTATAATGAAAGGGGTAACAATCCCTGTAAGATTACCACCTGAGTCAGTAACTACTACACCTGTAGCTCTAATTCGTGTTGGAAATATTTCTGCCATATATCCATATGCAATAGACTGAGCAGCAATACAGAAAGAAATAAAAAACGCTCCTAAAAACACTAATAATGTACTATGAGTAAACGTAATTAAAATTAAGCCAACTGCAAAAATTACTGTTATAATAAACATAGAAACTTTTCTTTCTAAAGAATCTACAAACCAAAAAGCAAGAATCGCCCCCACAGGAGTTCCCAAGTACCCTAAAGCAGCGAACAAGTTACCGTCAACTAGACCTGCACCAGCATTGCTTATGATAGTAGGTCCATAGGTTAAATATCCATTTGTTGCTACTAACCAAAGACACCAAAATAACAGTGTGATTATAACCCTTTTTACGTAAGGAGGCTTGAATAAAGTTTTCAATTCATTACCTTCATTTTCTTGTTCAATTGGTACATTATATACTTCGGGTAACTTTTCCCCTGTTTTTTCTTCACAAAATCTCTCTATCTCATCTATTTGTTTTTTTGCTTCCTCTATTTTGTTATTAGCAACTAGCCATCTAGGAGATTCAGGAAGATGGTTTTTTCTCAAAAATATTAATAATATTGCAACAATTCCCCCTATAGCTGTTATAATTCTCCAGCCATATTGAAAGTCGATTAATGCTAATGATATAAAAGGAGTGAGTGTTAAACCTCCAGCTCCCCAAAAATACATCATTTGAAGATATTTACCTCGCTTTTTAGCTGGAGAAAATTCTGCAGTAATTGTAGATGCTAGAGCAATTTCTGCACCAGAACCAGCTCCTACTAAAAATCTAAAAAACGTAAGAGACCACATATCCCAAGATAAAGCTGTCATTAAACTACCGAATGCTACAACAATAACAGTTATTAACAAAGCCTGCCTTCTTCCTACTCGATCACCATATACTGCTAAAAAATAACCCCCTAATGGATAACCTAATAAGTAAAAAGAAATAGGTATGGCCGTTTGAGTGGAAGTTAAATTAAATTCTTCAGCTATTGTAGGGATTATGAATCCTTGAATGCTTAAATCATAAAACATAAAAAAGTAAGATAATCCTATAAGCATAAAGGTGATTCCACGCAGTCCTGTTCTAGGTAATCTGTCAATACGAGCATTTAAATCTGCAATTTCTTGTTTTCTATCTATTTCTAACACTCCCTTCATAATTATGAACGTTGTTTCTATTAATTACTATGAAACGAATTATATATTTCTTCTAATGTTGTGAACCATGCTCCTTTATTTTTGGCATAATTGATAAATTCTTCTAATATCTGGATCATATGAGCCCTTCCGCTCGTTTGCGGGTGAACTGTTAAAACAAAGCAAGCTCCATCTTCTTGCAAGGCATAATCAAATGAAGAAATCCATCGGTTTAACACGCTAGAAGTTGAAATGAGTCCTTCGCTAATTCCTGGGATGTACTCTTGTGTAGGGAAATCATCTAGAAACCATGAAACAGGAATTTCCAAAATATTACTAGGTTCTTTAAACACACTACCTTTATCACGATTAACCTCTATCGGACGGATGTAATAAGGATGGAAATCATTCCCCATTAAGCTACTATCGTATTTAAAGTTATATTCTTCTAAGATTCTTAAAGTGTTCGGGCTAAAATCCCAACTTGGAGAACGATATCCTGTGGGATTTATTCCTATTTTTTCTAAGGATTCTAAGCCTTTTTCCATCACTCTTTTTTCTTCTTCATAGCTCATTGGGGTAAGATCTTCATGAAGGTAGCCATGATGACATACTTCATGATTATTTGAAATGATTTCTTTACAGATGTCTGTATGAGTATCTACAGTGTGACCTGGTATAGCCCAAGTCCCTCTAATACCATATTTCTTAAATAATTTTAATATGCGAGGAACACCAACTTCTGCTCCAAACTCACCTCTTGACATAAATGCCGGAGAAGTTTTTTGGAAGGTCCCCATCCAAACCGACGTTGCATCAAAATCACATCCAATATTTACTGCAATATTCTTTCCTTCAGGTAATCTTATTTTTCCGGACTTTTGCATTTTACTTCCTCCTCGTATTATTATTAATATCATTTTTTTAACTACACCTGTTTAATCGCTTTCATTTTAACTCAAATCACTAATATAAAAATAAACTGATTTAAGAAACAATCTTTAATCCTGTGACACCAACAATAATTGCCAATAGACTAAGAATCCGAAAAAAATTTTTTGATTCATCGAAAAATGCCATATTCATAACGACAGCTCCGGCTGTTCCAAAACCAATAAATACAGCATAAGATATACTCACCGATAAATATTTAAAAGAAAAATATAAGAAAGCAAAAGATACCAAAATTCCGCCATAGTAAATAATCCAAGTAAGTAAATTTCGCTTTTTATTATATAAATTTAATCCATATACCCCAATCAATTCTGAAACTGTAGCTAAAAAAACCAATAACCACCCCATTAATTAACTCCCATCCATTTACGGGATTTTCTATCATCTTTTTTAGAATTATGATCTGATAGATTAAGCCCTATTACACCAATTAAAATAATTCCTATAAAAAGTAATTTAATTAACGTAATATCTACATGAAACAAATAAGTATCCATTAATACAGTTCCAATAGTTCCAGCAGCAGCAAAAACAGCATACACTGTTCCAGTAGGTAGACCTTGACAGGCCTTTGCCAGACATTGCAAATCAAAATATATCAATATAAGAATAAATATCCAATGCCACCAAGTATGAGCTATATTAAATCCATAAAGCCAAATTAATTCAAATAAACTAGTTAGAAATACATATATCCATGCTCGATTCAAATAACCCCCCCTAATTACTTAGATGTCGCTAAGTTATAATATTATGATTGAGTTAAACTTCTAAAAGCAAAGTCAAACACTTCTGATTTTTTTAGTTCAATAATTTTTTCATCTTGTTCATTATAAAGAAAAGATTTCTCTGCAGAAGCTTCAATCAAACCTATTAAAATAGCTGCATATCTTTTAGGATTAATTGTAGATCTTATTTCCACTTTATCTTGTGCATTAGAAAGAATTCCACCAATAGCTTCATAATACTTTTCATAGATATTTTCCCAGTGTACAAGATATTCACTTGATGCCAGCCCAGAATATATTAGTGCATAAATATCCTTATATTCTTCTGTTAAGTTAAATATCACTTCTATTATTTTTTTTAGTTTTATATCAAAAGTATCAGAAATATTAACGTGGTTTTTTAATTCTTCTAATATTTTTTCTACCATTATTATTGCAATTTCAGGCATTACGGATAGCTTTGAAGGAAAATATAAATAAAAAGTTCCTTGTGCAATTCCTGCATACTTAACAATATCTGATATTGTAGTGTGTTCAATTCCTTTTTCTTTAAAAGCCTTTATAGCTGATAAAGTAATACTTGTTTTTTTATCTTCCAATAAAATTCCTCTTTTCTTAATTTAAATATTAGGATTATTTTTTATACTATAACATGAAATTTAGTAAAAATGAATGATATTCATTCATTTTTTATTATTATTTTTTATTTACTTTAAGAAAACGTTTCATAACGGTTAAGAATCCTCTTTTAAAATTTTTTTAAAGAAGTTCAATTGATTACAGCCATCGAATTGATCCAGGGGTATCACCAACATTTAACGAAAAACATACGTTAAGCAAACTTCAACATGGAAGAACCATGTTTTCTTTCGATAGGCATAAAGAATCTTACCACCTTCACGTGCTTCTGTTGCATACTTATGGTGCAATAAAGTCTAAGTGACATTCTTTTTCTGTAATTCCTTATACATTTTTCCCCAATCAACTGGGAAGTACCCTTTTTCAATAGCCTATTTCTCCGGAAAGTGAAACGCTTCTAACCATTGATTGGTCATCGTATCGTTCAATTTTTGCACACCACGTTTTGTTGCACGTTGAACGACTTCAGAAACCCTGTTTCTTGAATGAACAGTAAGTACTAGAACTGATCGTTCATTGACTGATTCCTTCAAATTGCAGTTCTAGGACCTTACGACAATTAATCATTAAAAAACCTCCTGTACAATAGTGTCATGCTTAATTGCATGCAGTTATTATTATACAAGAGGTTGTTCTTGTTTATATTATTGGCTCTCCCGTCCGCAAATAGTGGCTCTATCTTCCGCAATGACTGGCTCAAAACTCCGCACAAGTGCCTCTATTCATCCGCAATATTCACCTTCTAGTTCTTTCAGTTATAAAGCTAACTCATGATCTAGATTTGTGAATTGCTTCCATCTTTATAATTTGATTGCCAGATCATCTATGCTCTCTCCAATCTCCCATTTAATTGTAAAAAAAGGATTCGTACCTATAATACGATACAAACCCTTTTAACTACTTGTACTATTTATTTAAAACCTCATTAATAATACCAATAACTCTCTCTTGCTCTTCCACACTCATATTCGATCCACTCGGCAAACACAATCCATATTCAAACAAATAGTCCGAAACACTGTTCCCTTCTTCATGGGCATAATACTTCACACCATCAAACAACGGCTGCAAATGCATTGGCTTCCACACGGGACGAGCTTCGATATTCTCTTCTGCCAATCTATCAATAATGTCGTGATTCGAAACACCCGCGACCTCAGGGTCAATCGTCAAAGCAGTCAACCAGCGATTTGACATAGTATCTGCAAGCTCCGGTTGAAACTTAATCCCTGGGACATAAGCAAACGCCTGATAATATCTTTCAAATACGGCTTTCCGTTGTCCGACACGCTCGTCCAACACTTCCAACTGTCCGCGGCCAATCCCAGCTACAATGTTACTCATGCGGTAATTATAGCCGATTTCACTATGTTGGTAATGGACAGCTTGGTCACGCGCTTGTGTTGCAAGAAATCTGGATTTAGCTAATGCTTCCTCATCATCAGATATGAGCGCGCCGCCCCCGGATGACGTAATAATCTTGTTTCCGTTAAATGAAAAAATTCCAAACTTGCCAAACGTACCGCTTTTTTGGCCTTTATATGTACTACCTAGTGATTCCGCTGCATCCTCTATAACCGGCACACCATAACTATCACAAATTGCTACAAGCTCATCCATTTTGGCGCTTTGTCCGTATAAATTCACGATAATAACAGTCTTTGGCAAACTCCCATCAGCCTGTGCCTCTGCAAGCCCCCGTTCCAATGCAACTGGTGACATATTCCACGTATCCATTTCCGAATCGATTAACACAGGTGTAGCACCTTGATACAAAATTGGATTTGCGCTCGCCACAAACGTTAAGGAAGAACAGAAAACGGTGTCCTCAGCGCTAACTTCCAATAGTCTCAATGCCAAATGAATCGCAGCTGTCCCAGAGGTAACAACTGCTGCCCCATTGATAGCATTATAGTCTGCTAGTTCTTTCTCTAATCCATCTACATTATTACCAAGCGGAGCAATCCAGTTTAGATCGAATGCTTCTTGTATATATTTTTGCTCGTTCCCGCTCATGTGTGGGGAGGAAAGGAAAATTCGCTTGTTTTTATCAGTCATGATTAAATCATTCCTTCTTTATGTATTTATTGCGGTCCAAATAAGTATTTTAATTTTTAAAATAAAATGGATAAATTAATGTCTCGTTCATGTGATCTATTTTTCTATTACTAATTACCCATTATACATGATTTATCCCGATATTGAAAAATTATTCTAACCAATTACCCAATGCTTTTTGCTAATTACTTCTAATTAGAAACAACAAAACCCCCTTTCTCTCATAGGACATTCTTTCATTCACATATCTTTAAAGACAGAATGAAAGGATGTGAGTCAAATGAACCAGGGTAAAATGGAACAGATCGCTGTAAAAGACATCATTGTACGTCATAAATATTTGCCCACGAAAGAAACCGCTGCTCGAAGGTACAGCATCTTTTTGAAAAGTGAAGGGCCGCAAATACATGTATACCGAAATCAGTATGGTGAATTATTATTAGCCAAAGGAATAGAGGCATATAACGCTTTAATGGTGATTGACCCAAATAAACGGGTATCCACATTCGTTGTAAGCGAAAAGGTCACTGAAATAGATTGGACATTCCAACTGCTTCATTACTTTTTCAGTGAAAATGCATACTTCATGCTAAAATATGAATATATTATGCTGTTACTGAACGAAACAAAAAGGGGCGTTAAGAAGATTTGCGACAGAGTTGGTTGTACCGTGAGGATATACTCAAATATAAAATAGATGAACGAGTTCCTGATCAATACAAAGCATTGCCCTCTTTCACAAAAGACGGAAGTTAGTAAATGATATATGCAGGAATCTAAATTTGTACGTTGATCATTGAATTACAAAGCGGCATTTGAAACAGGCAATTGCTTAACACAAGAAAAGCTAAAATCTTTCAAAAGTATATTGATCCATGTCACTCTATTGATGTAAGCTCTCCTGATGCCTTGATATAGATTGTTCATAGACATAAAACAAGCTTTAAATAGTTGGTCCATAGAAGCCTTCATTTCAAATTGGACTTCAGTCTTAAACTCAATATCAATGTATACTTTATTTATTATACCATCTACTTGCATCAATTTCATAATTGCACTTTTCAAAAACACACAAGAAACTACCTTTTAATTAGGAAAAGCCCATGCATAACACCGATGCATAGGCCTCTACTATCTTCATTATAATCCCGATTAAAATTTATAAGAAAACAATCATTGATAACACAAACATAAATATTACACCTGATATCATTGGAACTGAAGTTCTCTTAATAATATTTAGTGGGTCAACTTTTAGCGTACCAGCTATGATCAATACTACTGCTGCAACTGGAGAAACGGATCTAAATAAGTTTCCAGCAAGTCCCATCGGTACACTAACTGCAATTGGGCTAATTCCAGCTGCATCGGCTAAAGGAACTATTAGTGGGATCATCGCAAAGAATAAAGCAATACCACTACCACTAAGGATAACAATTAATGCGGTAAATCCAACCAAAATCAATGGTAGAATAACGTCAAAGCCTTGTCCTTGTATGTTTTCCATTGATTGTTGCAATGTGCTGATAAGACCGATTGATTGTAGTCCTGCAACAAATACGGAAGCGGCTACTAATAGAGCTACAACGGATATCATATTTCCCATACCTGAGAAGAATTTTTCCGTATTCGCTAAAACGTCCTTGCTTCCTTTATGACGAATAAGCTCACAAATAATAGCCAATATAAAGGAAACTAGTACAGCAATCTCTACACTTATTGAAACACTTGTATGAGTTGTGATTTCTAATATAAATGAAGCTAACAGAATAATGATTGGGAATACTGGTAAGATAGCATAAACTGTTTTAAATAGTTTACTACCTTTAATTTCTTTGAATTCTTCTAATTCAACTTCTTCATTTGATTCTACATTTGCAATTTTTTTATCCATTCTCTTTTGCCAAAAATAATGAACTAACGCAATAAAAGCTAATGTTGGTAAAGAAATAATAGCGTGATAACTAAATACATATTGGGTAACTGTTAAATCACTAAAAGCTGCATGCTTTGCCAACTCTTCTGCAACAGCCACATTGTCACTTCCAAGTGGTGTGGGTACAATGGTTGCAGAAGTAGCTATAACTGCGGCTATACTTAAAGTAGACATCCCTGCTTTTTTTAATACAGGATATAATGTTGCCAAAAGCAAAATAGCTAAAGTAGAAGCACTTGGGATAACTAGTGCTAATACATTTCCTATTAAAAATATAATAGGTACTAACACATAGACAGACTTAATTTTGCTAATCGGTTTTGTTAACATTTGGACGGTTAAATCATTCGCTCCAATAAACGACATATAAGCTGTGTATCCACCAAGTATTAAAATGATTAAACCAGCTGAAGTTAAAGTCGACTTAAATTGTTGCACGATGACTTGCAATGGATCCAAGAGTATAGACCCTGTCGGTTCAAAGTCTTTAAGTACAATATCGTTACCCATAAAGAGACTAATGAATAGTAAAACAATCCCCATAAGGAATAAAGCCATCTTAATATCCATCTTTTTTATAAGCATATAAACAATTACCGCAACAGCTAATAATGCTGAACCGTACATGATGATGTTATCTAACATAGGTGATCCCCCCCTTTAAATGGTCAAACGCATTTATTTACATTTTTTTATGCTTTCCATAAACCATTTCTTAAATTCAGCACCATTTATATCTAAACAAACTTTTGCATTGCTTTCCTGGTTCAAATAGCCTTTTAAATCAACAACAGTTGTACCTTTGGTTAGTTCTCCATTCAGCTCTATATCCACAAAGGTATCAACCGTTTCAAATAAATCTGGTTTTAAAAGATAGGCTATGGCACAGCTATCATACATTTTTAGACCTTTGTTAAAACTGCCGCCTCTATACTTTTTAAATAAATGATAAATCATATTACCTGTGTCATTCATATCTTTTAATAATTCACTATCCTCTGGATAAACTAATGCTTTTAGACCTACATCAAGTCCCGCCATCACTATTGGTAAACCACTTAAGAATACGATTTTCGCTGCTTCTGGATCCGCATATATGTTAAACTCAGCCATAACAGAAACGTTTCCACGACCTGTTGATCCACCCATTAAAACAATTTCATTTATATTCTCTTTCACTTCAGGATATAGTTTTAAAAGCAATGCTATATTTGTTAAAGGACCAATTGGAACAAGAGTAATCTTCTCATTGCTATTCATAATTTCTTTATACATAGCATTCACAGCATGCTCGTCCAATAACAAGCTATTATCAGGTTCTTCAAAGATATAACCATCCATTCCTGTTTCACCATGAACATTGCTTGCATCCACTGGTTCTGCTATTAGAGGTTTTTCGGCTCCCTTAGCAACAGGAACTTCTTTATCAAAAAATTGAAGAAGACGAAGCGTATTATAAGTTACTTTTTCAAGATTTACGTTACCGTTAACTGTCGTGATCAATCGAACATCTAATTCATCACTAAACAAAGCTATAGCTAATGCAACTGCGTCATCAATTCCTGGATCAGTGTCGATTATGATAGATTTTTTAGTCATTTCATTTCCTCCTGAAAATTTCGAATTTATTTATTGAATATCGTTTTAAGCTTTTACTTTTTCTATAAATCTTGTAACATCTTTTCTCATTGGCATACCTCCCTGTGCTCCAAGTCTCCCTATTGATAAGGCTGCAGCGGCATTTGCAAAATGCACAGACTCATCAATCGATTTCGTTCTACCAAGTTCTGTTGCTAGTGCCCCGTTAAATGTGTCACCGGCTCCAGTTGTATCTTTTACATGTACTTGATATGCTGGAATGGTTTCAAGTACACCAGAAGATGCTACAAACTGAACTCCTTGTTCTCCTTTGGTGACAATCATTTTGTTTTTAATTGATTCAAATAATGGCATGTTAGTCATTGATAAAAACTCAACCTCATTCGGCGTTAAGTAAGTTACCTTTTTTAATATATCTTCTGGTATTTCATGAAAAGGAGCTGGGTTGATGATGACTGGAATCTGATGTTTGTACGCAAAATCAACTGTAAATTGCACTGTCTCCATTGGTATTTCAAATTGTAAAAGTATCACATCACTAGCTAAAAGCAACTCGTGAGAGTCATTTACTATTTCAGGTGTCAATTTAGCATTAGCGCCTGAAGATACAAGAATTCGGTTATCATTCTCTGATAAAATAATCGTAGCAATTCCAGTTGATATGTTAGGAATCACTTGAATACCTTCTTGATCTATACCTTCTGATTGAAAGTGAGTTAAAAGACTTCTGCCGAAAGTATCGTCACCGACAGCACCAATTATTGATACATTTGCACCTAGCCTAGCAGCTGCAATTGCTTGATTAGCTCCCTTTCCTCCCGGATAAGTTTTAAAGCTTTCCCCTAAAACGGTTTCTCCTTGTTTAGGCATTTTTTTCGTTGTGGTAACCATGTCCATGTTAATACTGCCAACAACACAGACACGAGGATGTTTATTCATTCCTTCAACCTCTTTTCCCGCGTGGATTCCCGTATAATTAGTTGAACTTGATGTTCTTCTGATTGAATTACTGTTCCTGGTTTTTCAATTTTCTCAAGAAGTATTTCAGCCGCTCTTTTCCCAATATGATAAATTGGCTGCGCCATAGTTGTTAAAGCCGGAGATGTCGTTTCACCTAACTTGATACCATCAAAACTTATAACCGATAATTCATCTGGTACCTTGATTTTTAATGAGGCAGCAGCCTTTAACACACCCACTGCCATTAAGTCATTTGCTACAAAAATCCCATCTATATTAGGGTTATCCTTCAATAATGTTTTCGTTACTTTATAGGCTTCATCAATTGAATAGTTTCCTGCGCGGATGAAACTATTTGAAAACCACTTCTCTTCTTGTACTTCATTTAAGTAACCTTCCATTCGGCTTCTAGCACTACTTGCACTATCGGGCCCAGCAATATGGGCAATGCGCTTACAACCTAGCTCTTTCATATATCCAACCGCTTGTCTTGCACCTTCCCGATTGTTTACGGTAACAGAAATTAAATCAGACCTTGTTTTTCTATCAAGAGATATAATTGGAACTTTAGTATCTTTAATTTGACTTGCCGTCATCGTATTTGATACTAGAATCATTCCATCAATTGATTTTTGTAAAAGGGCATTCATATAAGCCATTTCTTTTTTATTATCATTATCTGTATTACATAAAATGAATGTATACCCATGTTTATTAGTAATGTCCTCTACTGCTCTAGCTAGTTCTGGAAAAAATGGATTCATAATATCAGGAACAAATAAAGCAATCATTTTCGATTTACCTTTAAAAAGACTACGTGCAACATCATTTGGCCGATAATCTAATTCCTCTATTACTTCTTCCACTTTTTGCTTTGTCTTTACATTTACATATCCACTTTCATTAATAACTCGTGAAACTGTAGCGACAGAAACCTTTGCCAACTTGGCAACATCCCTTATTGTTGACATAAGAAAAACCACCTTCGCGTTTATGTAACGGGTTACATAACACTAAAAAAATAAAATAGTTCACATATTGTTCTTAAAAACAAGGTCAATATGTAACCCATTACATATATGATAAAACGATTTCATTTTAATGTCAATAGTTAATTTAAAAGATATTAAATACGAAGTACGAGTCTGATACTTAAAAATAAAGTGTTTTTGAACTCTCTTCCCCTAGTCCATTACCTAAGTAACAACAACATCGATCACATCTATTTCCACTGTTAATTTTCTGCGATTATCAGATTATTAAAGTACGATTTCTTCATAATGTTTACTGTCTAGAAGAAACGGATGCTCGTATCCTCGTTCTAGTAAAATACTTTGCGGATGACTGGAGATAGTTCCCGATTTTTACTTCACTCCCCAGTAAAATCAAACGGAGTACCACTTACATCTACATTTCCAGGGTAACCTTCTCCCCATCTGGTCTTAGATAATGGAGTGCCACTCCTACTTCATCTTCCTTTTAAAAATGTGGCCTCCCAAACGACACGATTAAATCATTTGTACCGTGCCCACCATAAATATGATTGTTTTAGTTTGATTAACCAGTTCAAATTGTGCAACCTTTATCCTTCCGCCCACTCGACCACAATGGCCCAGAGGTATAAAGTATCATTTATACTAGATATCACCGATAAATAAGATTCAATTTTAAAAATGGTCGGAGTATGAATCCAACTCCGACCGAATATAGATCTCTTGTTTTTTATATTTCTCCCACTAACCTCAAAGTTCTATTTACGCACTATTACGCTTCGCTTGTTTTCTTTCTCCGATTTTCTCAATTTCTTCTAAAGTATATCCACGTGTTTCCGGAACTCGAACTTGGACGAAGAGAACTCCAAGTAAACAAATCACTCCAAAGATCGCGAAGACAGCTTCTTGAGGCATGGAAGCTGTCATAATTGGAAACATCAATCCAACTAAGAAAGAACCGAGCCAGTTAAATGATGATGCCAATCCTGATGCACGTCCCCGAATCATCAATGGGAATATTTCTCCTACAATAACCCATGTTAAAGGAGCCCATGTGAAGGAATAAAATGCTACATAAATACTTAGGAATACAACAATCATCATCGGATTTGTATTTGGAATCACAGCATTCAAAATTGCCGGAAAGATAAAAGACAGCCCCATAACTGTTCCACCCAATGTTAAGAGTGTACGACGCTTAAATTTATCAGCAATCACCAAGAATAGTAATGAACCTAAAACGAGAATAATTCCCTGAATAATTGGCCACATCAAAGCTGAACTCGCAGCACTTCCCGTTGCTTCTTCTACAATTAAAGGGATGTAATAAAATATTGCGTTCGCACCTTGGAATTGTTGAAATGCAGCAATACCCACTCCGGCGAAGAGTAAGTAACGATATTTACCGCTAAACATTGTACCCAATGAGGTCTGTTGGCTTGCCAGTCTTTCTCGTTCGGCCATCTCCTGAATTTGTTTTATTTCAGTTTCGATTTTATCTTTAGGACGAATATAGCTCAGCACTGTACGTGCCTCAGCAAGTTTATTATTTTTAATTAAAAAGCGTGGTGATTCAGGTAATTTTAATACACCAATAAATAAAATCACAGCAGGTACTGCTGCCATAGCGAGCATGGAACGCCATGCTATAGTTGTTGATAGCCCACTCAAGAAATAATCAACAATATATGAAAGTAGCATTCCAGAAACAATCATTGTTTGATTGATGCCTGACAACCGTCCTCGTAAATGCGCTGGAGCCATTTCCGACATATAAGCGGGAACCAATGCAGATGCAGCACCAACCGCCATACCTAAGAAAATACGAACAGCAATTAAATAGTAATGCCCATCAGGAGGTGCTATCCCAGACAGAAGAGAGCCAATAACAAATACGACAGCAGAGATTAAGATCATCTTGCGTCTTCCTAAACGATCTGAAAGCTGGCCAGCCATAGCTCCTCCAAAAATCGCACCAAGCATAATCGAAGAGGTAATCCAGCCAATTACTACAGCACTTTCAAGTCCCCAATCTTGTTGTAGAAAAGGTAAAGCCCCTGTCATAACACCTATATCATATCCAAATAATATCCCACCAAAAGCCCCAAAGAAATATATAAACCGACTTGAAACTTTCTTTTCTTTAACCATTTAAAGTCCCCTCCCTCAAGGGTTTAAAACTCATTTTATAAGTATAATGTTATTTCATTTCCATCTATTAAACGCTTTCAAATTGCATGAATTAGAAGATTGCGTTTACAAATAATAAAACCTAATATACAATTTTTACGTATTTTTACCTCCAAGAAAGCAGAATTCCCTTAGAGGATCAATACATTACTTAATTACTACATATTCCAGACCAACAAGTTTTGCATAAGATATAATTTGATCCGTTGTTAATTTCAGTGAAACAACCGTGTGGTGTCCACCGCCATTTTCAATCCAAGCTTTAACACCATCTTGGAAATTAGGTAATACTTCCCAAAGGACACGTGCTACTGGTAGATTTGGAGCTTCTGTTGTTGGTTCAAATGCAGAAACCTCATTGATTAATAGTTTGAAATGTGTTCCAAAGTCAGCCATGGAAACAACTACACCGTCCCCTGCTTTACCATCAAATACTAAACGCGCAGGGTCTTCTCTGTCACCAATCCCCAAAGGTGAGACAACAATTTTTGGTTTGTTTTTTGCTAAAGTCGGGTCAACTTCTAGCATATGTGACTGCAGAATAGCTTCTTGCCCTTCTGCTAATTCATACGTGTAATCTTCCATAAATCCTGTCGATTTGTTATGGCTCATTACTTTTAACAATCGATCGAGTGCTGCTGTTTTCCAGTCACCTTCACCAGCAAAGCCATATCCCTGTGCCATTAATCGCTGAACTGCAAGACCAGGAAGCTGCTTCATCCCATATAGATCTTCAAAGTTAGAAGTAAAAGCAGTGTAACCTCCATCATCTAGGAAACGCTTAATCGCAATCTCATAGCTAGCTTGTACTCTTACACTAGACTCCCAATCTTCCTTACTATACGCCCCATAATCAAAATCATAGAGTTCTTCATACTTTGCTAATAGAGCATCAATTTCTCCTTCCTTAACAGCATCGACATATTGAACCAAGTCTCCAATCGCAAAATAGTCAACAGTCCAACCAAATTGAATTTGTGCTTCAATCTTATCGCCATCGGTAACGGCAACATTACGCATGTTATCACCGAAACGAGCAACCTTGATATTGAAACTTTCGTTATAAGCTACTGCCACATCCATCCAGTCTGCGATTCCCTGTTTCACTTCTGGTCGGTCCCAGTAGCCAACAACAACTTTATTCTGTTTATTTAAACGAGCATTGATAAATCCATACTCACGATCCCCATGAGCAGATTGGTTCAAATTCATAAAGTCCATGTCAATCGTTTTCCATGGAATACTTTCATTAAATTGCGTCGCTAAATGAAGCAATGGTTTTTGCAATAATTTCGTACCACGAATCCACATTTTTGCAGGTGAGAATGTATGCATCCATGTAATAACACCAGCAACTTCATCACGATAGTTAACTTCCTTCATGATATTTGTAATTTTTTCTGTATTTACTGCTAATTCTTGTAACTTTATTGGATAAGGCAGAACACCGCTTTCATTTAATGCATCCGTTATCTTTTGTGCATTTGCTTTAACCTCTTGCAGCGCCTCTTCACCATATAATTGTTGTGAACCTACTACAAACCAAAATTCTCTTTTCATTAATGTTGGCATAATGATCCTCTTTTCTTTGTTTAATATTTCTTCTTTGTAAAGCGTTGTTATTCTTGACCGTAGTACGCATCTTTTCCATGTTTTCTTAGATAATGTTTATCTAAAATACGTTGTGGCAATTCTTCAGCAAAACTATTTAACTGTCTTGTAAATAGATTCATCTTTGAAACTTCCTCAAGTACGACACTATTCATTACCGCTGACTGAACATTTTCCCCCCAAGTAAATGGAGCATGTCCATGAAGTAAAACACCAGGAACTGCGAATATATCTAGCCCGCGTTCTTCAAATGTTTCAATAATAACTTTTCCCGTTTCCACTTCATAGCCTCGGTCAATCTCTTCTTGTGTTAAAAAGCGGGCACATGGGACAGAACCATAAAATGTGTCTGCATGCGTCGTTCCCATTGCCGGAACATCAAGACCTGCTTGTGCCCAAATCGTCGCCCAGGTGGAATGTGTATGAACAATGCCACCAATTTCAGGATAATGTTTATAAAGAACAGCGTGTGTTGCTGTATCTGACGATGGATTTAGATCACCTTCCACAACATTCCCATCTAAATCAACAACTACCATGTCACTTGCTTTCATCGTGTCGTAGTCAACACCACTCGGTTTAATAACAAATAAACCACTTTCACGATCAAAGGCACTTACATTACCCCATGTATATTTCACAAGACCATGTTTAGGTAAGTCTAAATTCGCTTGAAACACTTCTTCTTTTAACTTTTCTAGCATCTTCATTCCTCCTGTTCACTTAAAATCAAATGATTTACAGCGGTCTCTTCAATGACTAAACCTTTTTTATAACGTTCGATAAATGCTTCAAATCCTTCAACGTCAAGTCGATCAGGATAAATTTCTTTACCGTTAACATCTTTAAATACTATTTTATCGAGGTAATCTTCTAAACTCTCATTTTCACTTTTTCCCCTCATATAAGAAGCAAGTATAGCCATTCCCCATGCTCCTCCTTCACCAGCTGTTTCCATTACAGAAACTGGAACATTCATTGCAGCTGCAACAATTTTTTGCCCAACAACAGGCGTTTTAAATAAGCCACCATGTGCTAAGATTCCGTCAATCGAAACATTTTCTTCTTTTGTTAAAATATCCATTCCTATTTTCAAGGCACCGAAGGCTGAGAATAGATGAGTTCGCATGAAATTTGCTAAATTAAAATTACTTTCCGGTGAGCGAACAAATAATGGTCGACCTTCTTCTAAGCCGGTTATATTTTCACCTGAGTAATACCCGTAACTGAGCAACCCACCGGCATCTGCGTCCGCTTCCAACGCTTTATTCAACAGCACTTCAAATAATTTATCTGTATCCACCTCTTGTCCCATTGCTTCCAAAAATTCGCGGAATAAGCCGATCCAAGCGTTAAGGTCACTTGAACAGTTGTTAACATGAACCATTGCCACCGGACTACCGTTTGGTGTAGTAACTAAGTCAATTTCTCGATGGACCTTTGAAAGTTCTTTCTCTAACACAATCATTGAAAAAACAGAAGTTCCTACTGAAACGTTTCCTGTACGCTTTCT
The DNA here is from genome assembly GCF_016908515.1 of Virgibacillus halotolerans. Taxonomy (GTDB): domain Bacteria; phylum Bacillota; class Bacilli; order Bacillales; family Amphibacillaceae; genus Virgibacillus_M; species Virgibacillus_M halotolerans. The sequence continues at coordinate 9,057 of NZ_JAFBEA010000002.1, read as the reverse complement.
CACGCTATTTGTTGCAACCATCCCTGTCCCTGCATCACCCTCCGGTGGACAAATCGGAACACCGGGTTGTAAGTTTCGTGAGCGGTCGAGAATCTTTGCTCCTACTTCAGTTAATTCTCCTGCTTGTTCACCAGCGAGAGAAACCTGCGGTAAGACATCTTTTAATGTCCATGGTAAGTCTTTATCCGCAATTAACTCGTCAAATTGCGTAACCATTGTTTCGTTATAATCTTTTGTTGCCTCATCGATTGGGAACATCCCTGAAGCATCTCCAATACCAAGAGTCTTTTCGCCAGAAAATAACCAATGCATAAATCCAGCTAAAGTTGTAATATAGTCAACTCGATTCAAATGTCTTTCTTCATTTAAGATTGCTTGGTATAGATGCGCAATGCTCCACCTTTCAGGGATATTGAATTGGAATAACTCCGTTAGTTCCTTCGCTGCGATACTGGTTGTTGTATTACGCCACGTACGAAACGGAACAAGAAGCTCACCCGTTTTGTCAAAAGCCATATATCCATGCATCATGGCAGAAAATCCAATAGAGCCGATTGTGCGAATCGTAATTCCAAAATCTCGTTCAACTTGTAATTTCATTTCACTGTAAGCTGCTTGTAAACCAGTAACAATATCTACCAAGTTGTACGTCCAAAATCCATCTTCTAAACGATTCTCCCACTCATAGCTCCCAGTTGCTATTGTTTGAAATTGATTATCAATCAATGCTGCTTTGATACGAGTGGATCCGAATTCGATACCAAGTGATGTCTCTCCCTTAGCAATCGCTTTCTGAATCTTTACTTGGGCTGTTTTCACTTTTAACCCCTTCCTGAAAGCCATTTCAAAAAATAAAAGAAGGCGCTTTCCTTTTTATTAAAATTTTATATTTTGTATTTTCATTTACAAATTCACTATAAATGCTGTACGTACCTTTGTCAATGTTTTATATTTTAGTACATACATATTTGCAGGAATCCTATTTAAATTGACAGCTACAAATTAAATTCTTTTAATTGCTTCAAAACTGTGCCAATATATGTATATGCACAGACGGCTTATATAAAAAAGCTAATTTGAAACGTGAACAGAAAAGGTAGTGAATGACATGAAACCAAAATATCAGTATCAAGTCATTATTGATGATATAAGAAGTAAAATCCTTTCAGGGGAGTACAGCGTATTAGAGAAGATACCAACTGAATCCGCTTTGCAAGAATTGTATAATGTAAGCAGACACACTGTAAGAAAGGCTATTTTAAAGCTATCGAATGAGGGTTTTTTAAGAAGCGAGAAAGGTTCTGGCACATACGTTAGTGACGATTATCAATCGAAATCTAGTGGAAAGTCCAATAATAGAACAATTGGGGTAATCACAACCTATATTTCTGATTATATTTTCCCGTCGATCATTCGTGGTATTGAAGGGAAACTAAATGAGCAAAATTACTCTTTACTATTAGCCAGTACAAATAATGATGTCGAACAAGAAAAAAAGGCATTAGAAATGATGCTCTCCTATGGCGTTGATGGTTTAATTATCGAACCAACAAAAAGCAATTTATTCAATCCCAATATTGCCTACTATCTTTCATTTAAAGAACAGGATATTCCCTTTATCATGATTAACGCTTATTATGAAGAACTCGACGTCCCTTATCTTAGTCTCGATGACGTGCAGTCTAGCTACCTCGCAACGAGTGAATTGATTTCTAAAGGACATAAACAAATTGGAGTTATTTCGAAAAAAGACGATTTACAAGGAAAGTTTCGGATGAAGGGATATATCAAAGCGCTTGGTGAAGCTAAATTACCATTCCAACCTGAATTTGTTTTTTCATATGATACAGAATCAAAACCAGATTTATACACTAATTTGATGGATTTTGTAGCAGAAAATAGAGGTATATTGACTTCAATTGTTTGTTATAACGATGAGGTAGGACTGGTCGTTGCAAATATATGCAGACAACTAGGTATTTCTATTCCAGAAGAATTATCCATTATTGGCCAAGATAATTCTTTTATTGCTAAAAATGCCCACATCAAACTAACAACTTTAACACACCCGCAAGAACAAATGGGCCGCGACGCAGCGGAATGGATTATAAAGAAATTGCAAGGTAACCAGAATCTGCTAAATGAATATTATTATCTACCAACACTTGTTGAAGGTGAAACAATAAAAAATTTAAAAAATGATCAAGAGGATTTGGCACCGATACAAGCGAAGTAATTAGGGGGCAGCCGCATTTGCCTTGCTCGTATGGATATTAAATACAATTATTAAAAATTAAGGTATATTTATTTACAAAAAATACTCCTATTGTAGAAGTAAGACCTTACTTGTTCCCAAATCCTCTACAAAGGAGTATCAAATGTTAAATAAAAGTATAGGCCAGAAACAGTTTCGACGCATAGGAAAAGACTACCTTGGTCAAATCATAGTATTCGCGTATAAACAAGATTTGTCAAAAAATCCATTAATGGAAGTGTTGAAAGAGCTAAAATTGACAGCTTGAAAAATGGATCTCAACTATTACACTACCCACGTGTCTTTTTTAGGGTTTGTAAACAAAAATCCCAAGAGTCATGTAACAGTAGTATATTTCAACCTTATCAAAAAAACGGTGATATTTTAAAACCTACATTCCCAGAGATAAGTTTTATTACTATTCAAGGGTGGCGTTGTAATAAAATTTAAATTTGCTACCCGCATCATTTCGAACAATGATGCTGCCATCTATATTAAAGCTGTCTTTTCTTTTTCCTCTTGTAGCAACTCCCTTTCATGAAATATACAAAATAACCATCCTATTTTGCTTCTATGCCCGGATACTTTATTAACTTCATATCATTAAAGCCCGCGATACCAAGTGGATATTTTGGTCGACCTTTATTTGTGATACCAAAGCACATTAACTCATGTCCTTTTAGGATCTTAAGTACCTCTTTGTCCCTACCATGGATGCCACCGTCGTTTCCCCAAGCAACAATTGTTAAATCAGCTAACTCAACTGCATCTAAAATAAATTGATTATTCCCTTTACCAACAATATCTATTTTATGCATTGAGGTCTTTAGCTCCTTGGAACGTATCGTACGATAAGCAAATAGATTAACAAACTCTATAGCCCCATAATCTCTATCCATTAAATAGTTAATCACCCGTACTGCGGTAGGTCCTTGCTTCAGATGATCATTGGGATTGGGGTTTATCATTATCATTGTGGCCTTAGGCTTTTTATCATTCCAAATCCTTTTAACGCTAAATCGATATGCTTCACTCTTATCAAAAATTGCTTCCGTTTTAATTTCTGCATTTTTTATTATGTAATCTGTCCCAAATGACTTTTCGTCCACTAAAATTCTCCTTTTTCTACCCTAGCAATATTTTATGTGTTTTTAAAATAGATTTGATGGATTGTTATCCTTTTGTCCCTCCCTAAGCACCATGATACGAATATTGTTTGCTATCATCTTATTTGTTTGACACATCAAGGTAATAAAGTAACCCATTTTTAACTTCTATCGACATATTGTTGATGTATAATATACTAAACTTAAATCAACATATCCCAGTCACAGTTTTAGACAGAAGCGGATTTCTATCTTTACCGGGACCAATTACCGTATTTGGTCCTCTTCTCATTCCACCATAGGGTCTGTAAATAGTGACAATAAGCCTTAAAACCTAGCTCCAATTCGAATCAAAAAAAAGAGCTATCCAAAAAGCTGATCAATTACCGAAACGAGTTAAAGCATTAACCGAAAATTTTGCTAATTAACGAAGATTTTATAAGTATCTACAACAGAGGATAAATATAATATGCTGATGGATAAAGTACAACGTTTCTGATGCGTATCACACATTGAATGCAGGAAACCTATGTCACAACTAGGAGATATATAATGCGGAAGTTGTTAAAGGAATATCATCCAGAACTATTAAACGAATATGATTACAATAAAAACGAAAAAAATTTACTCGAAACTCTGACGACAGGCTCTGGTCGGAAAGTTTGGTGGATTTGTAAAGAAGGTCATCCATCATATAAAGCTTCATGTCCTAATAGGGTTAATAATAATAGCGGTTGTCCATATTGCTCCAATTCAAAGGTATATGAGGGAAATTCATTAGCTACCCTTTCACCAGACATTGCAGCTGAGTGGAATTATGAAAAAAATGGAAATTTGACACCTAATGATGTTACTAATGGTTCCGGCAAAAAGGTTTGGTGGTCATGTAAATATGGGCACCAATGGAAAGCTATTATAAACCCTCGTACTAAACGCGGCGTTGGGTGTCCTGAATGCTTTAAAAGAACGAATACATCTTTTTCTGAGCAAAGCATTCTTTATTATCTTCAACAAGTATTTCCTAATGTCAAAAACCGAAAAAAAGTACGTATCCATGGGGAGATATTTGAGGCTGATGTTTATATAATGGATTCAAATATAGCTATAGAATACGATGGTGGAAGAACACACAAAAATAAGTTTTATAAAGATCTAAAAAAACGAATATCTTTTCAAAACGCAGGAATCAGAATTATCAACGTTCGTGAAGGTGAATTACCTTCTTTAACTAAAAATCACAAAGATGAACTAATTATTGAAAACGGTAGAAAAATAAACGATAAAAATAGGACTCAAATGATTAAAAGATTGATGGCACTCCTAAATATAAATTACTCATTAGAAATCGACGTAGCTAAAAACCGAGGTCAGATTTTAGAGATGTACCATCGCGCTAGAGCAAAAAATAACATTCTGCAAAAATCCCCAAAAATAGCAGCACAATGGCATCCCACTAAAAATGGAAATTTAAGACCCGAATACTTTCCTTTCGGATCTAAAGAAAAAGTTTGGTGGTTAGGAACATGCGGTCATGAATGGAAAGCTGTTATTTATACACGAACAAAGATGAGGTATGGGTGCCCGTTTTGCCGAAATCTCTACGTAGATGAAACTAATTCATTAGAAAGTTTAAATCCAGAAATGCTTAAGTTTTGGGATTTTGATAAAAATAGTAACGATGAAATGTATCCTTGTCAAGTTGTACCTAGTTCACCTAAAGAAGTTTGGTGGATATGTTCCAAGGGACATTCTTTTAAAAGCGGAATAAGGGTAAGATTAGCAAGTAAACATGAAGGTTGCCCTTATTGCATTGGTCGAAAAGTTAGTATAGAAAATTCATTAGGCACCAAGCGCCCGTGGATATTTCAATACTGGGATTCTGAAAAAAATCAAAAAACTCCTTGTGAATTCACTGCAAAGTCTGAGTCAAATGTATTTTGGAGATGTAAAAAATGTAATCACACATGGCAAGAACGAATTGATTATATCGAAAGAAAGAAATCTTATAAATGCCCTAATTGTGAAATTAAAAATATCAAACCTAAAATACCCTGTGATGGGGATCCGGATAGGTTTTTAAAAGATTATCCAACTTTTTTTAACGAGTGGCAATTCAAGAAAAATAGACATTTAGATATTGATACGCTATTATGTGGCAGTAAAGAAAGTGCTTGGTGGAGATGTAACGAAGGACATGAATGGTATAAACAAATCGACCGACGAACAAAACGATTTAAAGACTGCCCAAGATGTTATTCGAAAACAACCATAAAAAATCCAATTTCAAGGAATCAAAGGCTAATGCAATATTGGGATTTTGATTCAAATGTTTATGACCCTAGTGATATAGGAATTTATTCTTCTCTAAAGCTACATTGGAATTGTGAAAAAAACCATCGGTGGATACAGTCACTTGAAATCAAAGTTACGTGTTTAGAGTGCAGTGAAATTAATTTAAGGCAGAAAAACAAAAAACTATTACGGTTACATGCGGATATATTTCAAGAATGGGACTTTAAAAAGAATAAAAATATAGATTTAGAACTATTAAAAATGGGGACCCATAAAAAATATTTTTGGAAATGTAAAAAGATTCCAGAACATATATGGGAAAGCACTATTTATAATCGAATTGGTCTAAATAAAAATGGTTGCCCCTATTGCGCTGGCAAAAAACAGGGTTCTGAAAATCTACTTCAAAATTCGCGACATGATCTTTTAAAGTACTGGGATTTCGAAAAAAATAAGGATACACCATTAGATGTTCTTGTTGGCTCTGGAAAAAGAAGATTTTGGAGATGTCCTAATTGTCAATATTCATGGGAAAACCGAATTGATAGTGTAACAAAGAGAAAATATATTTGTCCGTCTTGCAAAAGTAAATAAACAGGTTTATTGGCATAGAGGATTACAGCAATCTAGTGGTCCTTATCAACTGTGAGCAATGCTGCAAATGTCTTTGATTACTGCCAGCATCTGTTACCAGTATTTGACAAGCAATTTATCAAGTGATGCTAGCCACTTACCACACAGTAAAAAGGGCACTCTACTTTGCCCGAATTAGTGCAATTTCGGTAGTCTGCCACCATCGACTTAACTTTTGTTCGTGTGGTGCAATTATCGCAGGTGCGGCATTAATAATGCCTAAGAGGCACATCTGCTCAAACATGATAACACGGACAAGTCGTTTTCGCCGAAATCGGCGCTACAGTCAATGACAGGCAGCACCGCTGTGGCTCTATTTTCCGCAATCGGTGGCTAAAATCTATGTATAAATGGCTAAAATCATCCGCAATATTCACGTAGTTTTAAGAATAATCCAAACAATTAATAACAATAGTCCAAATCGGTACCGACCCCTGAAAGTTAGAGTAAAAAATTCTAACCTTCAGGGGTGTTTTCATGGCCAAATATAGTGAAGCATTTAAAATAAAACTTGTCACCGAGTATTTACATGGGGGTCTTGGATATACATTGTTGGCGAAAAAATATCATATGCCTAGTGATACACCATTAAAAAACTGGGTGAAATCCTATAAGGAACAGGGCATGAAGGGGTTGAAGCGAAGAAAAACGAAAGAGGCGTATACTGTTCAATTTAAATTAGATGCGGTACAATTTATGTTAGAAACAGGTGCTTCTTATTTAAAACTGCTGTTCAATTTCATTTGTACAACCCTTCCTTAATTGAACGTTGGTTGAAAGCATTTCATGAACAAGGAATAGAGGGCCTGAAACCAAAATCAAAGGGGCGACCTTCTATGTCTAAGAAACCCAATAAACCAAAGAAAAAAGAAGAGACAAAGTTAACACGCGAAGAAGAATTAGAACGCGAGAATGAATTATTGCGACTGGAAAATGCATACCTAAAAAAGTTGAGAGCTTTTCGGGAGAATCCAAATGCCTTCCACGAAAAGCATAAGCAAAAGTGGCATTCGAGCTCAAAGAAGGAGGATTTCGATTAAAAGATGTTCTCCTCGTTGTGGGCATTCCGGAAGCAACCTATCACTATCATGTGAAGCAATTTGGCAGAGAAAATCCGGACACAGCATTAAAAAACATCATTACAGATCTATTTAAAAAGTTCCATGAGCGTTATGGCTATAAACGGATCACGAGGGAATTAAAGAACCTAGGATATGATATCAACCATAAAAATGTGTATCGGATTATGCGGGAACTGGGATTAAAATGTGTGAAATTCATGCGAAAATCTCGTAAATATAATTCCTATAAGGGGAACGTTGGGAAAGTAGCAAAAAACCGATTATCCCGCCGTTTTAGCACACCTATCCCGCTTCAAAAGTTAGTAACCGACATTACAGAATTCAAATGTCTAGGCGAAAAGAAGTTATATTTAAATCCCATTCTTGACCTTTATAATGGTGAAATTATTGCTTATGAAATCAAGGAACGTCCAAACATCAGATCTTGTCATGAAACCTTTAAAAGAAACCATAGAGATAATAAAGAATCGTGCGACCTATCGCACCACCATCCATTCAGACCAAGGCTGGCACTATCAGCATAATCAATGGGTGAAGACATTAAAACAAAATAAAGTATTCCAGAGCATGTCACGTAAAGCAACCTGTGCAGACAATGCTTCGATGGAGAATTTCTTTGGCATTTTAAAGCAAGAAATGTATTATGGGGAAGCATTAGTAAGCTATGAAGAATTAAAAAGACGGATTGAAAAATATATCCACTGGTACAACCATGAACGATCAAAAGAAAAATTGGCTGGATTAAGTCCAGTAGCATACCGAACTCAATCCAGCCAATCAGCTTCATAATATAAACTCTAATTTTTGGGGGTAACCACCATCTAAAAAATAGGTATGGACTATTTTACACTTACACATCTCTAATCATATTCCTGGAATGACCATTACTTGAAGCTATCCCCTTTGCGTGACTTCTTTTGTATGAAGCCTTAATATTTCCTAATATCTAATCACAAAAGCCTCCTGTGTAATGAATTTTCACTCAAGTGCTTCTTCAGTATACAGGAGGGTGGATCAGCTATGTCTGAAATCGATCAAGATTATGATTATGACAGAGTCAAAAAGATGGCACAACGATTTAACATGTTTAACTAATCTTTTTTAGTTCGTTTTTTATTTCTTTATCTTTAATTATTATATTATCATAATGCTCGTCAATTAATTCAATAACTTTTAAAAGATTTCTTTTTAGAATATTATCAAACATTTCTATCATCTTCATCTCATTTGTTATCGCCACTGGACCTTTGTATTCTTTTATATTCTGAATGATTTCATTCAGTTGTTCGAAGGTTTGGCTAATTACTCCAAGATCATTAAACAGCACAGGATCGTTTTTAATTTTTTTAGGAAGGCTAAACATTACTTTGTTGAAAAAACCTGTTTGAAAAAAAGGTATTATGTCAGCTAGGTAATAATCTTCTCCCCGCTGTATTATTTTTAATTCCTTTTGTACTTGATCTAACCATCGTTTTGCTAGTGAATAATTTGAGGTTATTTCTTCCCTCACCGTATACCATATAACATTATTTTGTTTCTTTTTATCTCTCCAACTAAAAAACCACGTTATCAAAAATGTTAAAGCCGCACCTACTATGAACTGCCCCCTGTCAAGTAGACAGTGGAAATAATAAAATAATTTAGGCGGCCATAGTCCTATATTCTATAGGGCTGTGGCCATTTAATTTGT
>NZ_JAFBEA010000001.1 GCF_016908515.1 Virgibacillus halotolerans | reverse complement strand
ATTTACGTGAATGAGATCTTTTAGACATACAAAAACTCCCCTTAAGGAAAACAGATTTTATTTTTTAATCTGTCTACCTTAAGGGGAGCATATCAGATAGACAATTTGGGGTCTTCATCTCTTTCTATCTAATCCTTATTTATCAAGAAAATTTTAGTGTCGCTTATTCAGGGCTTTTATCGTGTAAACGTCTAAAACCTTCCTGTTCCAGGTAGTCAGCTGCACCATTAAGTGTTGCAAAGGTCCCATCCAAAATGTCACCTGCAAAAACGTTCCAAGTGTTAAAATCCTCAACTATTCTAAGTGTCTGGTTTTCGGCATTTACCCAGGTTTCTTCAAAAGGTTCTGATTCAGATAGAGATTCAATGGACTGTTTGATCACTTCACGAAGTTCTTGTTCCGTAAAATCTCGGATGTTTACCATCCCATTGGAATCGATTGGATAGTTGCCATCTAATTGTTCCGCATACACAAATCCGTTTCCATTAGGGTGTAAACGATATACAACAATTTTTTTATCCATAATGCTTTCCTCAAAGTGAAAATTGACACGACCAAGGGATACATCGTGACGCTTTAATTCAGGAAATGACGCTATAATTGCTAGCTTTTCTTCAAATGTAAGCATGTTACCTCCAAATAGATCTGTAATTTTAGTCAGCTCCCATTATACCACTTGAATTTATAAAAATACGAGGGAACTGAAGAAAATCACATAATACAGGAAATCTAAGGGATAATATATAGAGATTTTTGATTAAGAAATGAATGGAGGATACTTATATGGAACAACCGAACCTACATCAGCAATTACAGCAGGCAAGTCAGCAAATTAAAGAAGCAGCGCAGGCAATTCGGCAGGCGCAAGGATCTGACATGCAGTTACTGGAACAGGCAGAACAGCAGTTACAACGGGCGGAACAGGAATTGCAAAGTGCGCAAAACACGGCCGGAACGGAAGCAACACAGAACCCACAATTTCAGCAAGCTTATGAACAGCTGCATGATACCCGTCAACAAGTACAGGAAGCCCAGCAAAATAACAATGATGTTTTATAAAGTGAAAACTGTCCGTTAAACTGCGATAAATCAAATGAGCGCAAATGTGTATATACATTCGTGCTCATTTTTTTATTTAACGGTTCAACAGTTTAACTAACGCGATTCTAAAATATTTCTGGTATAATAAAGAAATAGCTTGCTTTTAAAAAGTTCAGAGAATATGAACTTTTGTAAGCTATTAACTTCAAAGTATAAGGAATGATCAATTGGCACAAACACATATTTTTTCAAAAGGCGAGGAAATAGCAAATGCAATTACACATGGGATTGGAGCGGTATTAAGCATTGTGGGGTTAGTTGTACTAATCGTATCTGCTTCTCTGCAGGGAACCGCATGGCATGTTGTTAGTTTCACGATATTCGGTGCGACAATGTTTATCTTGTATATGTCATCAACGATGGTGCATGCACTCCCTCATGGGAAAGCAAAAGATCTATTTGAAATATTTGATCATGCTTCGATTTACTTATTTATTGCCGGATCTTACACACCGTTTACTTTTATTGTGATACAAGGAAAATTAGGTTGGACAATGTTTGGTATTATATGGGGACTGGCGATTGCTGGTACCGTATTCAAGGCTTTCTTTGTTAAAAAATATCTGTTCACCTCGACGATTTTATACGTATTAATGGGGTGGATGGTTATATTGGGGTGGAACCAAATTGTCGAAAATTTACATCCTAATGGCGTTATTCTATTTGTGACCGGTGGTATTTGTTATACGCTTGGGGCTATATTTTATGTTTGGCGGGGCTTTAAATTCCACCATGCTGTATGGCACCTATTTGTAATTGCGGGAACAGCCACGCACTTTTTCTGTGTATTATTTTATGTTCTACCATTGTAGGAAATGGTGTAGGTGTTGAGAAAAAAGTAATTTATTCAATATCACACTCTCACAGAGTAAAATTGACAAATAAGCCTTGACAGAATCAGGTAGGATGATGATACACTGTCGAACTTGACTTTTGATAGAGCCTATTCGTTAATTTTGTCGCTTTTTATTATCGCATTTATATAAATTGCGACATAAGAGCATGTTGATTTCCCAAGAGGTGTGTTATTTCGCCGTCCGGGATCGATCCGGGCGGATGCTTTCCGCGGACACGGCCTCAGCCACCTCGAGAAACCCACTCTCGGGGGTCTTCGGACACGTGTTGTTCCCGCTGGAGTCACCGCCCTTCTCTCACCCGGACTAGTAATGCTATTTACGGGAAGTACTTTGTCATTTCATCCAGCTAAAGCACGCTTTTATTGGCAAACGCTATACTTAGCAGCCCGTATACACGAAGACTCCTGCGGGAGAAAAGGCATCGGTGAGACCCCGCAGTGCGTAAGCACAAGGAGGCTCAACAGCCGCCCGCGGAAAGCGAAGTGTATACGGGCTGCGGTCGCCTAAGAAACTTGTTTTATTGTCAGCATTAAGATCTAACATAGATAGAATTTATGTCGCAGCTTATCTCTTTTGTGTAAAAAACAACCCTTTATTTTATAAGGTTGTCAAGGGAAGTATTAGAAACAGTTCTAGGTTTAACTCATCTAGCGCTTTGGACGTATTTTATCGGTGCAAGTTGAGTTAATAATAAAGAAAGAAAACTTGGAAAAATGACTAACCAATTAGAAAAAGCATCTACAGTGGAGACAGCACACCGTGCAGATGCTTTTATTTTGGCTTAAAAAATGTTCAGTTTGTTAAAAAGGAAAGGGGGGAGAGAAATGAAGCGCATTATGGTGATGGGAGTTTCAGCTGGTGTAGGGAAGTCTACATTTGCACGAAGGCTAGGAGGAAAGTTAGATATTAATATCTACCATCTAGATGCTTTATACTGGAAACCTAACTGGATAGAAGCCACATTGGAAGAGTTTACTGTCAAACAACAGGAGATTGTAGCTCAAGATAAATGGATTATGGAAGGTAATTATAGCAATACATATGACATTCGGATAAAAAAGGCGGATACAATTATTTATCTGGAGCTTCCTTTGGCAGTTTGTTTGTACCGCGTTATCAAGCGTTGGATGCTTCATATAGGTAAGACCCGATCTGACATGGGGAGCGGGTGTAAGGAAAAGTTGGACTATGAATTTCTTAAGTTTATCTGTACGACTTATCGTTCCCGTAAGAAAAAGATGCAGGAAAGATTTCAGTCTATTCAAGCGGCTGGCGATCAAATCAATATTATTACGCTAAAGAGTAAGAAAGAAATCCATTCGTATTTGGAAACATTAAATGTTTGAATATTCAAGGCTAATAAATGAAAGCGTCTCAAAGGCGGATAAGGGGAATTGAATGACAAATAATATATAGTAATTAATTTAAAAGTGTAAAATGATTTACAATCCATTTTTCGGGAATATATATAATAGATCTTTCTACGATCTAAGCTTGTAAATTGTTAGCTTTTTATCGCAGTTTGGCGGCAATAAAATCCCCACTGAATGAGGACTTACTTTATACAAATGATAAAACAAAGGAAGTGTTGATATGGCAGAAACACCACTACAAAAATCGGAACAAATAGAACAACAATTGATTGACTTCCGGAGGGCATTGCATGCAGATCCGGAATTGAGTGAAAATGAATTTAAGACACAGGAGAAAATTACTGCGAAACTGGACGAAATGGATATCCCATATGAAAAGGTTGGTAAGACCTCAACGATCGCAACGATTGAAGGTAATGGCCCGGGGAAGACGGTTGCATTAAGAGCGGATATTGATGCATTACCAATAAATGAGGATTTAGGTCTTGATTTTCAATCCAAAAATGAAGGCGTCATGCATGCTTGTGGTCATGACGCACATACGACAATGGCGATGGGCGCTGCGAAAATTTTAAATGATATGAAGGATCAATTTGCCGGGGAGGTACGCGTGATCTTTCAGGAAGCGGAAGAAACGTTTAAAGGCGCGGAGAAAGTTATTGCCGCAGGTGGAATGGAAGGCGTAGATGCAGTATTTGGTATGCATAATTATAATTTGCTTCCCACTGGTTCTTTTAATGCGAAAGTAGGTGATCTGTTTTCTGGATGTGATACCGTTTATGTGACATTTACCGGTGAATCCGGACATGGCGGGACACCGCAATTAGGCAAGGATTCCTTTACGCCGGGTGCACAATTTGCACTTGATTTACAGAGCATTGTAGCGAAAAACACGGATGCACGTACCCCGATTGTGTTAAATGTTGGCCGTTTTAACAGTGGCGCGAAGGCAAATATTGTTCCTAAAGAAACCAGTATGGATATCTCTATGCGTTATTTTGATAGCGAAACACGTAACACAGTCCATGAAGCGATTAAACGCCATGCGAAAGCGCTGGCAGATATGTATCAAATAGATGTTGAGGTAACCGTTGAACCAAGTACACCCCCAACAATCAATGATGAGAAGTTGGCAGAAATTGCTGCGAATGCTGGAAAAGAGGTATTTGGTGAAGATCATTTGGCTGATTTCCCCCGTGCAATGAACTCGGAAGACTTCTCCTATTTTATGGAGGAAGTTCCAGGTGTGTATGGTATCATTGGTACTTATAATGAAAAAAAGGGTACCGTTTATGCACCACACGATGATCAATATCAATTGGATGAAGATCTCTTAAAGTTGGGTGCGGCTTGGCATGTTGAATTTGCCCTAGAATTTTTAGGGAAATAGAATCTATTAAAAGAGGATGTGTGCTGCGAGTGGAGCATACATCCTCTTTTAATTGTCCCAATTGAAAGCGATTGCTCCTTTAATAGGGATATGCATCCGATGTTAGAGAATGGTGTAAAAAAATAAAATTCGGTAAAATTCGACTTGATTTTTAAAATTATTAGGTTTAGAATACTCTTATATCTAGTAGATAGAATATACTGCGATATATTGCATCTTTCTGCAGTTATCCTTGAATGAATGGAAAGGGAGGAATCTGTGCATCTCGCAATAATAAATTAACAGTAATGATAATTGGATAGGCCAGATCTTTGATCCCTGAAGGACAAGAGGGGTTATTTTATTTTATTAAGAAAAATGGGGGTATCATAATGAAGTTAAATTTTAGAATGTTCGCCACTATCGCAAGTTTGTTTGTATTGTTTATGCTTGCAGCGTGCGGGGGAAGCAATGATACGGCATCAGACGCTTCAGGAGAATCCGGTGCAGTTTCCGGTAAAATTGGTGTTGTTTCGTTTATGACCGGTTCTGGGGCTGCTTACGGTGAGGCGATTACAAATGGATTGGAGTTGGCAGAGAAGGAACTCGATGAAGCAGGGGAAGTCGACGTTGAGTTAGTGATTGAAGATTCTGCTGGGGAACCGGACCAGGCGCTTTCAGTGACACAGAAGCTGATAAATTCGGAAGATGTAGTTGGCATTATTGGACCAACATTGAGTACAGAAATGGAAGTGGTTGGACCGGTTGCAGATCAAAATGGCGTCCCGATTATGGGAACATCGAATACAGCAGAAGGCATTCCACAAATCGGTGAGTATGTGTTCCGTGATTCTATTCCGGAAACACAAGCGATCCCGGCTTCAGTGGAAAAAGCAATAGAGGAATATGACGCGAAAAAAGTAGCTATCATGTATGGAAATGATGATGTATTTACGAAAGCGGGCTATGATGCAATGAAAGACGCAGCGGAAGACTTGGGTCTTGAAGAACTTACCACACAAACATTTCAAATCGGACAGTCCGACTATAAAGCACAACTTTCAAAAATTAAACAGATGGAACCAGACTTGATTCTGTGTTCTGCATTATACAACGAAGGTGCTGTCATTATGAAACAAGCTCGTTCCATGGGGATAGATGTTCCGTTCGTTGGTGGAAATGGATTTAACTCTCCAGAAGTGATCGAAATTGCGGGTGATGCTGCAGATGGATTAATTGTTGCAACACCATGGTTTACCAAAAAGGATGATCAAAAGGTGCAAGACTTTGTATCTACGTACAAGGATGAATTCGGTAAAGAACCGGATCAGTTTGCTGCACAGGCCTATGATGGTCTTTATCTAATGGCTGAGGGATTGAAAAATGCTGGTGAAGCGGACCGTGATGAACTTCGAGATGCGATTGCAGAAATAGATGGTTTTGAAGGGGTACTCGGTGATATTTCGTTTGATGAAGATGGCGATGTGGTAATGGATCCTACTGTACTAATCATTGAAGATGGTGAATTTAAGGAGATGAAATAATTTCGGCTGGTTAAATAAAATGATCTGAGAAAGCCTGCTGATTACTGAAAAAAATGTATTGTTAAAACAGGCAATTAAAGGATGTGATGTCATGTTTCTGGAACAATTGATTAACGGAATAACAACAGGAAGTATTTATGCCATCGTTGCCCTTGGATATACACTCGTTTTCGGGGTGCTCGGTATCATTAACATGGCACACGGGGAAATCTTTATGTTTGGTGCTTTTATGGGAGTGGTGATCACTAGTACATTGGGGTTACCGCTTTGGCTGGCATTTGTTGCTGCCGCAGTTATAACGGCGATCCTAGGTTATTTATTAGAACGACTGGCATTAAGACCATTAAGGAACAGGCCGGACTCTCATCTTGCTCCATTAATCAGTACCATTGGGGTATCGATATTTCTTGAAAATCTTGCAGATAAACTGTTTGGATCGGGTAACCACCCGGTTCAAAACAGTCTTTCTGAAGCAAGCTTTACAATAGGTTCTGTGAATATTTATGTTGTACAAATTGTGATCTTCTGTATTTCGATCGCCTTAATGATTGCACTGTCCTATTGGCTATTGAAAACAAAAGGCGGAAAGGCATTGCGGGCGACAGCGGAAAACTTGGAAACGGCGAGTTTACTTGGGGTAAATACCAAAAGGGTTATCATGGTTACTGTGGTTCTTGCATCAGTTATCGGTGGTATTGCTGGGATTCTGGTTGGAATGGCATTTAGTTCGGTCAACCCACAAATGGGGCTGTCATTCGGATTAAAAGGCCTGGCGATTATTATTTTAGGCGGAATGGGCAATGTGAAAGGTGCGATGGTCGGCGGGATGATTCTAGGTTTATCCGAAACGCTTGTTGTGGCACTAGGCTATTCCGGTTACCGTGACGCTATTGCGTTTATTATGATCATTGTTATATTGCTACTTAGACCGCAGGGGTTGTTTGGAACGAAAACAGCATGATGTATACTGGGAGGTGAATCAATCCATGCTAGGAGAATTAATCAATCCATATTATTTACAAGTTGCCTCGTTTATATTAATTAATATCATACTGGGTCTAAGTATTTATGTAACACTTGCCTCAGGGCAATTATCGCTTGGAAGTGCCGGCTTTATGGCCGTAGGTGCATATACGACAGCGCTGTTGACAACAAACTTTGAGGTGCCATTACTGGTTGGTATTTTAGCGGGTGTAATGCTGGCAGGGATTTTTGGAATCATTGTTGGTATTCCTTCTCTAAGGTTACGTGGTGTGTTTCTTGCTATTGCGACATTGGGATTTGGAGAAATCGTTCGTGTGTTTATCGTCAACACGGAATCATTGACGAAAGGCGCAATTGGCATTTCCGGAATTCCACAGCTTGGTAGAGAAATACTCGACAAGCTGGAAGTCATTGGATTTGATCCGGAGATACTCGGTTTGAAGGCAAATCAGTTTACATTTTTAATTGTCTTTATCTTATTGCTGATTATTGTAATCGTTCTGGTCTGCTTTTTTTCCAGACAGAAGAACTCCCGTGTAGGGCGTGCCTTTTCAGCTATTAATATGGATGAACAGGCCGCGGCATCGATGGGGATTAATGTTACATATTACAAAGTGCTTTCATTTACACAAGGAGCAATGCTTGCAGGGCTTGCTGGCGCACTGTATGCGCACGTATTATCTTATATTAGTCCGGCAGATTTCACGTATCACAAAGCCGTTGAAATATTGACTTTCTCCGTATTTGGCGGGAGTGAAGTCGTCGGTGGAGCGATCTTTGGTGCTACATTTTTAACGCTACTTCCTGAAACATTAAGGGCGATTAGTGAGTACCGCTATATGATCTATGGTATTTTGTTGGTTGTGATGATGGCGTATCGTCCGCAGGGAGTTATTGATGAACAAATGATGCGTTGGTTTAAACGAAGGAAAGGAAGGAGACAGCAGCATGGTACTGAAAATAAATAACATTAGTAAACAATTCGGCGGTATTACGGCATTATCGAATGTATCCTTTTCTATTACGGAAGGAGAAATACTAGGATTAATTGGACCTAACGGTGCAGGGAAAACAACCATGTTTAATATGATTACGTCCGTGCTTGCGCCAACCTCTGGTGATATATCCTTTTATGATGAACAGATAAGTGGGTTAAAGTCACATCAAATCACAACAAAAGGTATTTGCCGGACCTTCCAAAACATTCGTTTGTTTCCAGAAATGACTGTTATCGAAAACGTAATGACAGGAAGTCACTGCAGAACGAAGTCAGGTGTGTGGAAAAGCGTGTTTCGCACAAAATCACAAAAACAGGAAGAAAAAGAGATATATGATAAGGCAAAACAACTGTTAGAAACGGTTAACCTACTGAAAGAGCGGGAGACACTTGGGAAAAATCTTGCCTATGGTCAGCAACGAAGGTTAGAAATTGCCCGGGCACTGGCAAGTGAACCAAAACTGTTACTGCTCGATGAACCAGCGGCAGGGATGAATGAACAGGAAACGGTAGAATTACACCGCTTGATTACAAAAATACGGGACATGGGAATTACAATTTTATTGATCGAACATGATATGCCACTTGTCATGAAAACTTGTGATCGGATTGTCGTCTTAAATTTTGGTAAGAAAATTGCTGAAGGAGAACCGAAAGCGATTCAATCAAACCCAGAAGTGATTAAGGCTTATTTGGGCACGGAGGGGGATGACGATATTGCTTAAGGTCGCAGGTGTAGACGCTTTTTATGGCCAGATTCAGGCGTTAAAAGGAATCGATCTCGAGGTAGAGGAAGGCAGTATTGTGACGATCCTTGGTGCCAATGGTGCAGGAAAGTCAACTACGATGAAGGTTATATCTGGCTTGTTGAAGCCTAAAAAAGGAAAGGTGACATTTCTTGGTAAAGATATAACTGGCTTACGCCCCGATCAACTGATACGAAAAGGAATTGCACTCGTACCTGAGGGGAGAGCCATGCTGGCAGAAATGACAGTGCTGGAAAATTTAGAGATGGGCGCTTACCACCGGAAGGATAGCGAGGTGGATAAGGATATCGCACAAGTAATGGAACGTTTTTCCATTCTAAAAGAACGTAAGGACCAACTGGCGGGGACGATGTCGGGTGGTCAGCAGCAAATGCTTGCCATTGCTCGTGCCTTACTTGCACGACCGAAGCTGCTGCTTTTAGACGAACCCTCAATGGGCCTTGCCCCGATCATTGTGGCGGACATCTTTAAGATGATTAAAGAGATTAATCAATCAGGCACAACGGTATTACTTGTAGAGCAAAATGCTAAACAGGCTTTGAAGATTGCTGATTATGGCTATGTTTTGGAAACAGGAAAATTAACAACTGAAGCCAATGCAAAAGACTTATTAGAAGATACAAGTATAGCAGAAGCATATTTAGGTGGATAAATAGAAGTGTTAGGAATCTTCGTGCATATTAAAGGAGATGCCTGGCATTTTCGTGCGAATTTTTGCTGAATGAATGATTGGTTTACATCATAATCTTCCATGTCTAGATTTGCAATTAATTGTCTTTCATCGTTGTTTATATTATTATTTATAATGTTGGGATAAAAATCATGGCAATTGTGAAAAGCATCACTTAGATTCATCACAGCATTGATTAAATTTTTATCGTAATCGAAGGAGCATAACATTGAAAATAGGAATTGACAAAATAGGATTTTACACCCCTCATTTATATGTAGATATGAACAAGTTGGCAGTTGCCAGAGATATTGAACCAGAAAAATTCACGATTGGCATCGGTCAGGAGAAGATGGCGATTTCCCCAGTTACGCAGGATGCTGTGACATTGGCGGCCAATGCAGCACTGAATATCTTAGATGAACAGGATAAGGAACAAATCGACTTTGTGATTTTCGGTACGGAAACAGGCATCGATAATTCCAAGTCGGCAGCGGTTTACGTCCACCATTTGTTAGGACTTCATCCGCAAGCCCGTGCAATTGAAGTGAAGCAGGCTTGTTACGGGGCAACCGCAGGCATTCAAATGGCGAAAGGGCATATTGCGTTAAATCCTGACAGTAAAGTACTCGTACTAGGTTCGGATATTGCTAGATATGGACTAAATTCGTCCGGAGAAGCTACTCAAGGTGCTGGAGCGGTTGCATTGGTGATCAGTGCAGATCCTAAACTATTGGTACTGGAAGATCAAAGTGCTTACTTGACGGAAGACGTGATGGACTTTTGGCGCCCGGTTTATTCGGACAAGGCTTATGTAGATG
Organism: Virgibacillus halotolerans; assembly: GCF_016908515.1. Taxonomy (GTDB): domain Bacteria; phylum Bacillota; class Bacilli; order Bacillales; family Amphibacillaceae; genus Virgibacillus_M; species Virgibacillus_M halotolerans. The sequence continues at coordinate 1,181,877 of NZ_JAFBEA010000001.1, read as the reverse complement.
GAAAGCTTTCCAATGAAAAATACATCTCGTTCTTCAATACTGTTTGGGAGCAGTATAAAGCAAAAAGCGGTCTGGAACTGAAGGACTTTGCAGCGATTTGTTATCATCTGCCATATACGAAGATGGGACTGAAAGCACTAAGAACGATAATGGATGAAGGAACGGAAGCAGATAAAGAACGTTTGTTAGCGAATTATGAGGTAAGCAAAGGTTACAACAAGATTGTTGGAAACATTTATACCGGTTCCTTGTATTTGAGCTTACTTTCCTTACTTGAACAAAAAGACGATCTAGCGGCAGGGTCAAGAATCGGTCTGTATAGCTATGGATCAGGTTCAGTAGGCGAGTTCTTCACAGGTATTTTGCAGGAAGACTACCGTAAGCATCTTCACGTAGAACAACATACAACATTACTTTCCTCAAGAACGGAAGTAACCGTTGCGGAATATGAAGATATTTTCGAGCAAACATTGCCAATCGATGGTTCGACCGTTGAACTAAACGTGGATAACGATCCTGCAACCATTTGTGTCACTGGTATAACGGATCATATGCGTCAATATGTTAATAAGGCAGATTAAATAAAACGATATGCTGGGGAGATTTATTTCCCTGGCATTTTTATTTTAATTGCAAAAAGGTACAAAAGGACACTAGACATCATGGAATAAAATATGTATAATATTGATTAGTTTCACTAACTAACTAATTAAAGGCGGTAAATAATCATGGAACCCCATAGAGAGTTTTTTTATGCGTACGCAGTAACTTATCGACCGTATTTAAATCTATTAAATAACCAATTGGCTTCGTTTCAGCTGTATAGCTCCCAGTGGCGGATTATGAATTTTATTCTGCACAATGGCGCACATACAGTTAGTGATATTGCGATGTACCAAAAAGTAGAAAAGCCAACCACAACAAAAATGGTGCAGCGATTAATAGAACTTGGTTATATGGAAGCCACTCCCGGAGAGGATAAACGAACAAAGGTGATTCAATTAACGGAGACAGGTCTTAAGATATGTGATCAGGTAGAAGAAAAGCTTAATCAATTACAAAGCTATTTATTAGAAGACGTATCAGAAGAGGAGCAATTGATGGCTACCCGCTTAATAAAAAAAGTCTCAGAAAAAATAGCGGATTATAAAGGATGATAGGAATGGAAAAGGAAAAATTATGGACAAAGGATTTTGTCTCGGCATCGATCGTTAACTTTGTGTTAATGTTATCGATGTATTTATTGTTAGTAATCATGGCAACTTATTCAATGGAGATATACGGCGCCTCGGTAAGTTTAGCCGGTTTAGTTGCCAGTATTTTTGTCATTGGGTCTTTGGTAGGCCGATTATATGCAGGAAGACAAATAACGAAAACAGGAAGTAAAAAGATGCTGATCACGGGGATTATCATATTCCTCATTTTGACCTTATTTTATTTTATACCAACGAATATTTATCTCTTATTATTATTGCGTTTCTTACATGGTATTGGGGTAGGTTTGGCTACGACAGCAACGGGGACCATCGTAGCACAGGTTATTCCTCCAAGCAGAAATGGAGAAGGAATTGGTTATTTTAGTATGAGTGTGGTATTAGCAACCGCAATCGGACCGTTAATTGGTGTTGGACTGATTGGTACCCTCGGCTATACAAGTGTTTTTCTATTTTCTCTCATCATGGGAATCGCCAGTCTTGTGATTGCACTCCCGCTTAAAGTTCCAGAAATGGCAGCACCGGAAAGTACTGAAGGCGAAGGGAAAGGATTCAAGATATCCAATTTCTTTGAATTAAAAGCAGTACCGGTTTCTATTTCCATGTTTGTTGCTGCTTTTGCTTACTCAGGCATTTTATCATTTATAACTGGCTATGCTGCAGATATTAATTTAGTAGAGGCGGGCAGCTTTTACTTCCTCGTGTATGCGGTAATTATTTTATTGTCACGACCGTTTACAGGGCCGTTGATCGACCGCAGAGGTGGGAACAGTGTTGCCTATCCAGGTCTTGTGTTGTTTGCGATTGGCATGCTAATGATTAGTCAAGCAACTACCAGTTGGGTATTTTTACTAGCGGCAGCTATTATAGGGTTGGGCTATGGTAATTTTCAATCCACCTCTCAAGCAATTGCCATCAAGGTAACACCCCCACATCGCATGGGGTTAGCAACGTCAACGTATTTTATCGCCCTGGATCTTGGACTTGGTGTTGGACCTTTCGTGTTAGGCTACCTGGTTCCATTATCAGGCTATCGGGGCATGTATCTTTCCCTGGTAGGTTTAATTGTTGTAAGCATCATCGTTTATTACTTTACGCATGGTAGAAAGGACAAAGCACTTACCCGTTCGACGACCGAACAGGCATAAAATTTTTGCGAAATGATATAAGCAAGCAATCAAAAACGCTTGGTACTTCATAGAGAAGGCCAAGTGTTTTTTTGCTGTTTAGAAAAAAGATAGGTTTAGCTTGCATTATCTGACCTGATCATTTATGCTGTTTTATACAGAACAAACGTTCCTATTTTAATTGGCGGATGTTTGTCATAAAGATCAATTATTTTAAAATCATGCCACCAATGAATAGGCAGCTACGATGATAGTAGTAAAGACAGAGGAAAAATTTACATCGAAAAAGGAGGACAACAAATGGATGCAAAAAAACATGTATCTTTTGAAGAAATGGTGAAGCAAAATGAGCGACGTATTCACTACCAAATTCACAAATTGAACGTGTATGATCCACACAATGAATTTTATCAAGAGGGCCTGGTCGCGATGTGGAATGCTTATGAAAAATATAAACCGGATAAAGGTATGCTATCGACGTACTTTAACTATACGATTCGCAATCGTTTAATTGATTTAATCCGGAAAAAGACAGCGTTGACACGCAGTGATGATATGTTCTTTGAAGCGGAGAAGCAAAAGGTAGATCACGGTAATCGGACTAGTAAAAGCACACTTCCCTTACCAGCATTATCTGATATTAATGTACAGGATTTATCAATCTGGGAACAAGTGCACACGATCTTAACCGAGAATCAGTGGAAGTGGGTCTATTACTTTATCATTCTGGAAATGCCGATAAAGGATATTGCCGCACGCGAAGGTACCTCGGTGGACGCAGTGAAAAGCTGGGGTAGACAGGCGCGGAAGAAACTACGTGAGGAAGGGTTTAAGGAGAAGATAAAAAAAATGACGGAAGTTTAGTGTACCAATTTCAATGGTAAGTAACCTACGATATAAAACTATCCTAACTTTAAAAGCTTTGGGTAGTTTTTTTATTGCTAGGAATGTTTTATAGGCACGCTGGGAGAAGTGTATTCGTGTAGCGGGTTGAATAACAACAATCTATATGAAAAATTATTATTTAGAATCTCCTACCGTTATGCCACTTGCGTCGCTCCCGATACGATTCTACTAATAGAAGATGTTATTTTCATGTTCTCCGTTTCTTGGAAATAACATCTTCAAACTACTTGTTAACGGGAGGGATAGTTGCCTTATTAGGTAAGGAAGATCCGAGGTTAGTGAAAACGGCTAGTCCAATCGGGCAAGCAGTTTTTCTAATATAAAGTATGAAGGAGGAGATTTAGAATGGTTAAAATTTATGTAGATGCAGGGCATGGTGGAAGTGATCCAGGCGCAGAAGGAAACGGTTTGCAGGAGAAGAATGTGACGTTACAGATTGCGAAAAAGGTACAGGAATATCTAGGTGAATACAGTAATGCAACTGTCAAAATGAGTCGGACTACCGATAAAACTGTCAGTCTTGCAGCCCGTACCAACGAGGCGAATGCATGGGGTGCTGATTATTTCTTATCGATTCACATTAATGCTGGAGGCGGGACAGGTTATGAGGATTATATCCATAATACGTTGTCAGATACATCCAATACCGCAAATTTACGTAATACCATCCATGCTGAAGTAGTGAAATTAAATAACTTGGGTGATCGTGGAAAGAAGAAAGAGAACCTGCATGTGTTACGAGAATCAAGCATGCCAGCAATGCTATCGGAAAATGGTTTTATAGACACGAAAGCAGATGCCGATAAGATGAAAAATGCTACCTGGATCAATAATGTCGCACGCGGCCATGTGAATGGCCTGGCAAAGGCATTGGGATTGCAAGGAGGTAGTGATGGGGGAGGAGGTTCGCAAAAGTATATTGAAGTATTAGTAAACTCATTGTGGACATACAATACTGCTGATTGGGATGATAGAGCTGTTACGGTAAATAAAGGTGAAGTGTTTACCGTTATTAAAGATAAATTCAAGGTTGGAGAAGGCTATATGTATCAAATTAAGAGTGGTCTCTATATTACGGCTAGCCCAACCTATGTTAGGGAGTATACAAAGTAATAAAAAATAACAAATTGAAAAATGTTTAATAGATGGAAGTTACGGGAAATCAACATGTAATCTTACCAATTTAGCATGACCTATTAACAGCTGGTCATGCTAAATTGAATTTAATGAGGAGGTATTTTTATCAAATATTTAGTTCTCACAACATTATTTGTGGCAGGTGCATTTTTATTTACTGGATCAGCTTATGCAAGTAGTTACACGATTCAGCCCGGGGAAAATCTATATCAAATAGCAAATAATTATGAGGTTGGAATGGATAAGCTCATTGCTTCAAATCCAACTGTCTCCAATCCGGATGACATTCAAGCGGGACAAATGATCAATATACCGGATGAAAGCGGAAGCCCATATACGGTTACTGCTTATACAGCGGGAGAGGAATCAACTGGAAAACAACCGGGTGACCCTGGCTATGGCATTACTGCCTCTGGCAATGAAGTACAGGAGGACCAAACATTAGCTTGTCCACCATCACTATCATTTGGAACCAAGGTACATATACCTGAATTAGATAAGACATTTACTTGTGAAGATCGTGGGAGTGCGATTACGAATGGCCGATTAGATGTGTATATAGATGATTTAGATGATGCATTGGAATTTGGCGTGAAAGAATTACAAGTTCAAGTGATGGATTAATAGAAATATTTTTCAAAAGCGTTCATCCAGCTTAGACAGCTGGGTGAACGTTTTTATTATTTTATTAAATGTTTTATATCAACTAGGGAATAATAAGGAAAAAGTTTTATCGTTGGAGGTATAAAGATGCCTGAATTACCGGAAATGGCAACATATAAAACCTTACTTAATCAGCAGATTGGTGGGAAGACAATAACCGGGGTAACGATTAATCGGGAAAAGTCAATTAATCTAGGGAGCGATAATTTTAAAAATAAGATAAAAAATCAGCAAGTCGAAATGATTGAAAGAAAGGCTAAGTATTTACTTTTCCATTTGAAAAATGGCGATGTTTTACTATTACACTTAATGTTAGGTGGATGGATGTTCTATGGTAAAGCGGAACAAAAGCCGGATCGTACGGTACAAATTCAATTAGAATTTGGTGATCAATATCTATACTTTATTGGGCTAAGGCTAGGTTACCTTCATCTTTTGTCACGAAAAGAGGTGGGGCAGGGATTAACGGATTTAGGCCCGGAGCCACTAAATGTTAATTTTTCCTTGGAATCATTTTTGGATTTGATTAAAAACAAGAGAGGTAGGATAAAAACAACGCTCGTTGATCAGGCGTTTTTATCTGGAATTGGAAATCGTTATTCCGATGAAATTGCTTGGCATGCACAACTGCTTCCAGAACGAAAAGTGAATGATCTTGATCATCGCGAAAAAGCGCAATTATATCAATCCATACGTTTTATACTTTCCCAGGCAATCGAAAATGGTGGTTATATGGATCAACCTTTGTTCGAAGGGGACATTAAAACAGGTGGTTATCATAAGCATATGTATGTGTACGATCGGGAAGCGAAAGCATGTAAACGGTGCGGCTCACTGATTATCAAAGCGGACATTTCATCCCGAAAAACATTTTTTTGTACGAATTGCCAGTACTGATTTCACAGCGTGAAGGAGGATATGATGAAATTCGGTAGTCATGTTTCCATAAGAGATGGTTATCTAGGGGCAGCAAAACAAGCGTTATCCATGAATGCAGCAGCATTTCAATACTTTCCCAAAAATCCGCGAAGTTTAAAGCTAAAAGCATTTAATAAAGAAGATGCAATGTTATGCAAGGCATTTTGTGAAGAAAATAAGTTAGAATCAGTTGCACATACACCATATCCGACAAGTTTAACACCTAAGGAGGATGCTAAAAGAAACAAAGTCATTCAATCCCTGTTAAATGATTTGGAAATTGCTGATGCCTGCGGTTCCATTGGGGCAGTGGTTCATTTTGGCAAGGCCATTAGTACGCATGACCCGTTGGCTGGTTATCAATTAATGATTGAAATACTAAATGAAGTGCTTGTCGAGTGGCAAGGGGATTGCAAAATATTACTTGAGAACAGTGCAGATAAACCAGGATCGATGGGAACGACATTGGAAGAGCTCGTTCAAGTTCGAAAACTATGTGAAGTTCCGGAAAAAATAGGATTTTGTTTTGATACATGTCATGCATTCGCAAGCGGATTGTGGAACGGTGACAACTGGCAGGATGTGATGAAAAAGGGGGAGCAACTTGGGTATGTTGAACAATTGGAAGTAATCCACTTCAACAATTCAAAATATGATACAGGCTTAGGAAAAGATCGACATGCGAATATATTTAATGATGGTTATATAACGGAAACACAATTTGACCAGCTGATACAAAATCCACAAGTAAATGAAATCCCATTTATTTTAGAAACACCAAAAGAAAAAGTGTCACATCAGGAAGAAATCAAACAATTACAGGATAGATGGGGGAGTTCGTACGATTAAAATGGTTCTGTTCGTTCGATTACAAAAATGATAAATGCATAGCAATATTCAATTTCAGACAACATAAGCATAATATGGTTATTTCTGGAGGATGTATATGGGCTACAAGATCAGTGTTTCGCAGGTTTTTTACATATTCTTGTTGAGTACAGGCTTAAGTAACCATGTGCTTGTAATCCCATTACTGATTGATGCTGCGGGGCGTGACGCGTGGATCAGCGTCCTAATTGGCTACCTTATAAGTATTCCTTTTCTACTTATCTTGTTATATGTTATGAAAAACCTTAAAAACATATCCCTTTTTGATTGGTTGAAATCTACTTACAGTGCTGCATTTAGTCGAATCATTGCCACGTTAATCGCTATTTACCTACTCATCGTCGGCTGGATTACATTAAAGGAAACGGTAACATGGACACATGAAACATATTTATTGAATACGCCTGTGCTCGTTATTGGTTTATCAATTCTTGCATCATCTTTATATATATCTTATGGAAAAATAAACGTCATTGCAATTTGTGCTGGTGTATTACTTCCATTAGTAATTGTTTTCGGTTGTTTTGTGGCGATAGGTACAATCCCCGCAAAAGACTATTCATTTATTACACCTGTTCTTGTAGAAGATACTTGGTGGGATGTAGGCAAAGGTTCTATTTTTGTTTTTGGGTCACTGGTAGAACTTTTTCTACTGGTCATTTTACAGGATCGCGTTTCAAAGCGAATGAAATTTCCGCATTTACTATTACTCTCCTTATTTCTTATCATATTAACGTTAGGACCGTTACTTGGAAGTATGGCGGTATTTGGACCTGAGGAAGTGGAAAGGTTAAGATATCCTGCCTTCTTGCAGTGGAGAATACTAAGCATTGGAACCTATTTTAATCATTTGGATTTTTTATCGATTTACCAATGGCTTTCAGGGTCTTTTATTCGTCTGGCATTGATTCTATATTTAATCACAAAGGTTTTCGAGATGCAATCAAAGAAGGGCCGTATCGTTATCCAATCCGTTGTTTGTGTGCTTTATTTGATATTTATTTCAATTCCCATATCAGATGAGCAACTTGCTTTCTTTTTAAGAAAATACTTTTATAGTGGTAGCAGTATTTTTGCGGTAATGGTCCTATTGGTTTTAGCTATTTTTATAAAGAAGTCAAAGAATAGGGTGTCAGCGAATGAAAAGTAAAAATAAAAATAATACGATCGATTATTTTAATAACCTTTTTCAACAGTCGTCAGATATCAGTATTGAAGAACACCGATTAATCAATGACAAGAAAACAGAATCCGTGCTTGTTGTTTACTGTGAAGGGCTAACAGAAACGGATTTATTAATGAATAGTATTCTTCCGGGAATTCAAAGAACCTATTATCTACATGGTCTGCAAGGATTGGAGAATCAAAAAGACTCCAATTCACTGAAATGGTCAAATAGGGCGAATGCCCAAATCAACAAAACGATTCAGGACAAGGTATTCGATGGATATACAGTTATCTTCATCGCAGACACGGTTTATTTTTATAATACGTCCAATCCGCCAAAAAGAACACCGGAAGAATCAACGACGGAAGTATCTGTAAAAGGTCCGCGGGATGCTTTTATAGAGGATATCGGTTCAAATATTGCATTGGTCCGTAAGCGGTTGAAGACAGATTCCTTTGTTACGAAATCATTTACTATCGGGAGAAGAAGTAATACGAAAGTAAGCCTGGTTTATCTGACTGATATCCAGAATGATCAGATGATCCAAGAAGTTACTGAACGGTTGAACAATATCGATTTAGATGCATTGATAAGTGATAATCAACTTGGGGAATTACTCGGAGATTCTCGTTATGCATTATTTCCACTAATGGAGAGCGTTTCTCGACCGGATGGTGTTGTTAGTAGCTTAGTGCGGGGACGCTTTGCCATTTTTATTGATAATGTGCCAAACGTTATTGTAGGTCCAGCCAATTTGGGTGTATTAATGAATACGTCTGAAGATGCGCATATGCCTTACTATTTTGCTTCGTTTGAAATGCTGCTTCGAATCGCGGGATTACTCCTGGCTATTTTTCTTCCTTCATTTTGGGTGGCTCTATCGGCATATAATGTGGATCAGATTCCATTTCCATTGCTCGCAACAATTGGTGCTTCCCGATTGGGAATTCCGTTTAATACAACTGTAGAATTGTTGTTAATGCTTGGTCTGTTTGAATTGTTTAGAGAAGCTGGCGTCCGTTTACCAAAAGCTGTTGGTCAGACCGTCGCTGTCGTCGGTGGGCTGATTGTCGGGGATGCTGCAATCAGAGCGGGATTAACCTCTCCCACCATGCTAGTCATTTCTTCCATTACAGCAGTCGCCACTTTTACTTTAGGTAATCAATCCTTATTTGGAACAGTTACTATACTAAGGATTTTTTCCATTCTATGTGCAGCAGTGTTAGGGATGTATGGATTTTTCGTTAGTTTATTTTTTGTTGTTGCTTATCTTGCTAAATTGGAATCATTTGGAATCCCTTATTTGAGCCCAGTATCCCCGTTTGTCAAACAAGATATATTTAAAGCACTATTTAAACTTCCGGTCACCAGCGATAAAATGCGTGCCAAAATACTCCGAACACAGGATAGCGACAGGCAGGGGGAGAAGTGAAATGAAGCAACTGCGTACAATAGGAATAGGCTTATTAATTGCTATCGTATTAACAGGGTGCTGGGATCAAAAGGAGATTGGTGAAGTAAATTATGCAACTGCAATTGGTATTGATTATGAAGACAATAAATATACGCTATATGTACAACTGTTAGATTTTTCCAATGTGGCCAAACAAGAAGGTAGTAAGCTCTCAGAGACGTCGCCATTATATATAGGAAAAGGAACAGGATCGACCTTTATGGAAGCCGTAAATGATTTATATGAAACATCACAGCAATCAATTAATTGGGGACAAATTGGTGCAATCATCTATTCTGAATCTGTAATGGAACAAGGAATTGAAAAGGTCGAACAGGGAATGAGAAGGAATGGAGAATTTCGTTATACGCCATGGATATTTGGAACAACTGAATCGATTGAAAAAATACTAGGGGAATCCGGTTTCTTTCATCTTCCACCGGTATACACGGTGCTATATAAACCGAATGTCACGTATAAGGCTAATTCCTATATCGAACCCTTACGTATGTACCAATTTAATGCCATTTATAAGGAACCAGGCGGGACCTCACTGTTACCGTCTATCTCCGTTAATGAAGGGGCATGGAAAGAGTCAGCTGCAGAAGAGAAACCAAAAGGAACACTGGAAATTGACGGTGTGTTTCCAGTTAATGAGGGGAAATACAGGCAATGGATGTCACGTGAGGAAGTACGCGGACTCAGATGGATCGACCCAAAAACAAATAATACTACTATTAAAGTTGTTCAAGATGGAGAGAGCATTGGGACGGTGGAAGTTATCAAGCCCCGCGCACACATTAAACCGGTTGAGGAAGACGGGGCCGTGAAATTCAACATTAAATTGAAAGCAAAGGGGCAATTAACTGGTCTTGAAGAGGAAATGCCTGCCGCCGAAATTGAACAGCTTGTTAAAAAACAAATGGAAGCGGAAATCGTATCGACGTATCAAAAAGGATTGGATAAAGATGTAGATATATACAATTTAAAGAATATAATGTTCCATCGCGGAATGAGGGCGAAAGAAACGGAAGCATTTCCACTCATAAGTGATAGCTTAGGAAAAATTTCAATCGACTTTCATCTGGAAAGTAAGGGGATATATGATTGATTTATTTTTGGGGGGTACAATTAAACATTATAACGTTATATTTACTTATGCTGTTTTTTGTGTTATTCTTTGTACATAGAAAATGTAAGCGTATTAAATGGAGTGAGAAAAGGTGGCATAAAAAATGAAAGAGCGGTTTGTTTTACGCAATGTGAAGCGTATAAATGAAGAAAAAATTGATATCGTAATCGAAAATGGAACAATAGCTGACATAGCAAGTGCCGGGCAAGGGAAAGGGCAGCACATCGTTGATCAGTCTGGGATTTATGTGTCTAGTGGCTGGATTGATCTACATGTTCATGCTTTCCCTGAATTTAATCCTTATGGCGATGAAATCGATGAAATTGGTGTGAAGCAAGGGGTAACTACAATTGTGGATGCTGGCAGCTGTGGTGCTGATCGAATGGCTGATTTAGTTGCTAATGGAAAACAAAGTAAAACGAACCTGCTTGCCTTTTTAAATATTTCTCGGATCGGCTTAAAAAGAACGGATGAGTTATCGAATTTGGACTGGATTGATCAAGAGAAAGTTGTAGAGACAGCAAATAAGTATAAGGATGTCATTGTTGGATTAAAAGCACGAATTAGTAAAAGTGTTGTTTGTGAAAATGGAGTTAAACCTTTACGTATTGCTAGAAAGCTTTCTAATCAAACAGCATTGCCTTTAATGGTACATATTGGTTCAGCGCCACCGCAAATAGAGGAAGTTATACCACACCTAGAAAAAAGAGATATCATCACGCATTATTTGAACGGAAAGGCAAATAACCTCTTTGGCACGGACGGGAAACCATTAGATGTATTGGTGGAGGCAATAAAACGAGGCGTTCATCTGGATGTTGGCCATGGAACTGCAAGTTTCTCATTTAAAGTCGCCGAGGTGGCAAAACAGCATGGCGTTGGTTTCAATACAATTAGTACGGATATCTATCGTGGGAATCGTTTAAATGGGCCAGTGTACAGTATGGCCAATGTTCTTTCTAAGTTTCTCTACTTAGGATATTCTTTGGTGGATGTCATCGAAGCAGTCACAACACATGCTGCAAACTGGCTTAACAAGCCTGAACTTGGGCGGATAAGGGTTGGGGATTCAGCCAATTTAACACTTTTTGCTGTGGAAGATAATCCTACGACATTCACGGATTCTGAGGGAGAACAGCGGATTGGAGAAAGATTAATAGAAACAAAGGGAGTTGTAATAAATGACAGGTTCATTGAATGCTAAATATGGTCTTAAACGCGTAATTAATGCAAGTGGTCGAATGAGTATCCTTGGTGTGTCTGCTCCAACAGATACGGTAATGAATGCAATGAAACACGGTGGAAAAAATTATGTGGAAATTGCCGATTTAGTAGACAAGGCCGGTGACTATATTGCTGATATATTGGGTTCGGAAGCCGCAGTTGTTGTAAACTCAGCTTCCAGTGGCATTGCCCTCTCAATCGCAGCACTTGTAACTGAAGGAAGTCGTAGAAAAAGTGAGCGTCTTCACCAAGAAATTATTCCGAAAAATGAAGTAATCATGCTGAAAGGCCACAATGTACAGTACGGTGCACCTGTAGAAACGATGATATATTTAGGCGGTGGAAAGCTAGTTGAAGTTGGTTATGCCAATGAAGGAAAAGCAGCACATATTGCAGATGCGATTTGTGAAAATACAGCAGCCATCCTTTATGTGAAGTCACACCACGCAGTGCAAAAAAACATGATTTCTATTGAAGAAGCATGGGAAGTCGCCGAGCGAAATAATGTTCCTCTTATTGTAGATGCAGCAGCAGAGGAAGATATTCAAAAGTATATTAAATATTCTGATCTTTCGATTTATAGTGGCTCAAAGGCAATTGAAGGACCAACTTCTGGAATTGTCGGTGGGAAACGAAATTATATTGAATGGGTCAAGCTACAATTACATTGCATTGGACGGAGTATGAAAGTTGGTAAAGAAGTAACTTTTGGACTGCTCCAGGCAATGGAGGAATATGGTGAAAAAGAAGATAAAAGTGAACAAGAAAAAGAATCCTTACAAGTGTTACTTCCCTTAAATGAAATGGAAGGGGTGCAAGTGACGATTGTACAGGATGAAGCGGGTAGAGCAATTTTTCGCGCACGTATCCAAATTGATCCAGATCTCTCAAATATAACCGCGGAAGAAGTTGTGACGGGATTGCGTGAAGGGGAAATCGCTATTTATACACGAGATTATGGTGTGAGACAGGGTTATTTTGATATAGACCCGCGTCCGCTACAGCATGATGATATTCATGTTATTAAAACAAAAATAGAAGAAATGTTGGGAGCAGAATAATATGTCAAATAAAACCAATCACTTTTATAAAAACCGTGTTGCTTTGAATGTTTTAGCTAATAGTGTTGAAAATGCTAAAGAAATATATGATGCTGCAGAAGGCTATGTTTTGGTTGGTGTATTATCCAAGGACTATCCAACGGTTGAAGCTGCTGTAGATGCCATGAAAACGTATGGAGCACAAATTGAAGGTGCTGTATCGATTGGTTTGGGTGCGGGTGATAATCGGCAAGCGTCTGTTGTAGCTGAAATCGCAAAACATTATCCTGGTAGTCATATTAATCAAGTATTTCCTGTTGTTGGTGCTACCAGAGCAAATCTTGGTGAGAAAGATAGCTGGATCAATGCGTTGGTATCGCCTACCGGAAGCGTTGGGTACGTAAATATTTCAACAGGACCTGATAGCGCAGCACAAGATGACCATGCAATCATACCGATAAAAGCAGCTATTGCACTGATACGGGACATGGGCGGCAATTCACTGAAATACTTTCCGATGAAAGGATTAGCATGCGAAGCAGAGTATCGCGCGGTTGCTCAGAGCTGTGGAGAGGAAGGATTTGCTTTAGAACCAACAGGTGGCATTGATAAAGAAAACTTTGAAGAAATATTGAATATTGCTTTAGATGCAAATGTGCCAGAGGTTATTCCCCATGTATATTCATCGATTATCGATAAAGAAACAGGTGAAACGCGTATCGAAGACGTACGGGAATTATTGGGCATTATGAAGAAGGTCGTTGATAGTCATGACTAAACAGATTGCTGCCTTTGGAGAAGTTGTCATGCGAATGCAGGTGCCAGGACACGAACACTTATCACAGGCAAATACACTAAATTATTCATTTTCCGGTACCGGCGTCAATGTTACATCCGCTTTAACTCGGTTCGGGCATACGGGGCACTTAATTTCTACATTGCCCCTGAACCCACTTGGTGATGCAGCAGTATCACATCTTTTAAAGCTAGGTATATCTCAATCTTATATTTATCGTTCTGGGGATTATATTCGTATGTATTTTTTAGAAAATGGGTTCGGGACACGTCCAAGTCGTGTTACCAATTCAAGCAGACAAGAAAGTAGTTTCAATGTAGCGCCAGTGGATACATATGACTTTGAAATGATTGCCAAGGAAATAGACATCGCACATCTATGTGGCATCACGCTGGCAATGAATGATCATATCCGAAAGCAAATGAAACGCTTTGCCACGGCGGTGAAAGAAAATGGTGGTACCGTAGTTTTTGACTGTAATTACCGTCCGGGGCTATGGGGCGAATCCGGTTATGAAGAAGCAAAACCCTATTATGAGGAAATGCTGCATCTGGCCGATATCGTTATGATGAATGAAAAAGACGCAAGATTCATTCTTGGTATGGAAACGATGGAGACAGAAAGTAAAGCACAGCTCATGGACCTGATCCCATCCGTTGCTGAAAAATATAATAACCTTATTATTGCGGGTACCCACCGCACCGTTAATAGCGATAATACCCATTCACTTCGTGGCTATCTGTATAAGAATCAAGCATTTACATTCTCGGAAGCCAGGACATTTTCGGTCCTTGACAGAATAGGAGCGGGAGACGCTTATACGAGTGGTATCGTGCACGCGGAAATTGAAGGCTTTACACCAGAGAATGCTGTATCTTTTGCAACTACAGCGGGCATGCTTGCACACACAGTTGTGGGTGATACACCAATGGCTACAGTAAATGAAATATATTCAGCTATGGAAGAATCGGTTGGGGATGTAGAAAGGTAGTGAGCATAATGAAAGTTTCGAGAAAAAAAGGGCCATTATATTTGCAGATTAGGGATATTATGAAGGATCGAATTTTGCATGGAGTGTATGCAATTGAAACGAATATACCTTCAGAGCCAGAATTGGAAAGTGAATTCAATGTGAGTAAAATAACTGTAAGAAACGCGATAAAAGAGCTCGTACAAGAGGGATACCTTGAAAAAAAGAGCGGTAAAGGAACCAAAGTGATTCGAAATACTTCTACTGCAAGGATTTCAAAAGGAAAACGATTTACAGAGATTTTAGTAGAAGAAGGGCATAAAATTCAAAAGAGTCTATTAGAAATCAAAGTCATCCATACGCCACCTGGAACAGAAGCATATCATTTATTTGGTGCGCAATGTTTACGAATAGAACGCCTTTATTGCCTAGACGATGCCCCATACATTCATTATGTGCACTATTTATCAGAACAGCTAGAAGGGACGGAACTGGCAGACTTTAAAGATCAATCTCTATATAAATTCATTGAAGAACAGGGTATTTCTCTGGAAACATATCGGGATGAGTTTGCTGTGGCCATGGTCCCTTCTGAAATAGCGGATCGATTAGAGGTAAGGCAGGGATTGCCTTTATTAAAACGGATGAGATATGCCTATGATGAATTAGGACATATTATCGAGTACAGTGAGGGCTATTATAAGACGGAAATGCAACAGTACATCGTAAATTATGATGTTTAAGTAAGAATTAGTGTAGACCTGAAATCAGTGAATCTGTATAGCAGTCAAGTCAGACAAGACTGCTATATTTACAAAAACGAGGTCTGGCTTTGGTGTTTTTATTGAAAGCGCTAACTATACAAAGGGGAGTGAGTTGAATATGGATATTTATCTATTAATAGTAACAGTGCTCGCGATTGTGATTGTTATTTTAGGCGTTTCATGGCGAAATTGGCACGCTTTTATTAGCTTAACAGTTGCCAGTTTGTTCTTAGCTATCATGTCAGGGTTATCAATGGATAAAATTGTGGACGCCTATGAAACTGGTGTTGGTAGTGTTTTAGGTCATTTAGTAGGTATTTTAGCTTTAGGAACGATTTTAGGAAAGATGATGTCAGCTTCAGGTGCTGGTGTACAGATTTCAGAGTACTTTGTTCGGATTTTCGGAGTGAAAAGGCTGCCATGGGCGATGCTGTTCACTGGTTTTATTGTTGGTATTCCAGTGTTTTTTGAAGTAGGGATTGTTATTTTACTACCGTTAGTCATTGCTATTCGTGAAAAGACAAAACAAAATATCCTATTAATTGGATTGCCACTTATTGCAGGGCTGTCAATCGTACATGGTATTGTTCCGCCACATCCAGGCGCAATGACAGCGATCAGTATTTATGAAGCAGATTTAGGAAAAGTACTTCTCTATTCGCTTATTATTGCATTGCCAACAGCGATTATTGCTGGTCCGCTATTTGCCAAGTGGGTGCATAAACGTGTTGTTCCAGTAGGAGAACCTAAACTTGTGAATTCAAAGACAGAAGTAGAAAGACTTCCAAGTGTTGGCGTTTCTTTTTTCATTATTTTATTACCAGTAATATTAATTTTATTATCTGTATTCGCACCATTTATGTCACTACCTAGTGGTATAGTAAATTTATTCTTATTTATTGGGAGTCCGGTTATAGCATTATTAATTTCTTGTTTTGTAGCCTTTTATTTGCTCGGCTATCGTCAAGGGATGGGGAAAAAAGATATTAAGCGATTAACGGATGAATGTATTTTGCCAGTTGGTTCAATTATTTTAATTATTGGAGCCGGCGGCGGTTTTAAAGAGATTCTAATCGAGAGTGGTGTAGGCGATTCGATTGCGATGATGTCTGAGCAGCTGTCTTTGTCACCGATTGTTCTCGCTTTCTTAGTTGCCGGATTAATTCGGGTTGCAACCGGTTCGGCAACAGTAGCATTAACAACGGCGGCAGGTATTGTGTCTCCGGTTATTGCCCACATGACAGATGTGAACTTGGAGTTATTAGTTATTGCAACAGGGGCAGGTTCGCTTATGTTATCCCATGTGAACGACGCGGGTTTCTGGTTAGTAAAAGAATACTTGGGATTAACAGTGAAAGAAACGTTCAAAACATGGACCGTATTAGAGACACTGCTTTCATTTATTGCTTTTGGAGCAGTCCTGCTTATCAATAGCTTTGTATAAGGGTTTCATCGGAAAAAGCACCGCGAGCTTTTAATTCAAACTTGCGGTGCTTTTCATACGCTGAAATAGACGGAAAACAAAAATTAGTCTTGTATATCAGAATTCGATCAGGTATACTTTTATACAAAATTAAATAATTATTTAAAATTAAATAGTGAGCAAAAAAGAAGGTGATTTTTTGCAACAATTATACTTATTACCAAATGCGGAAGAGGAAATAATTGATTCTTATGATGAGGATATTATAGTAACAAACCGGGATGGTAAAATTATTAAGGTTTCGCAAATCAGTGGATGTTACTATGATTTACCTGCGGCGGATTTATTGGGTAAATCTGTGTATGAACTAGAAGCAAAGGGGATTTTTTCTCCTGCAATCACGCCCCTGGTTTTAGAGCAGAAAAAGAAAGTAGCAGTTGTCCAAATCGCTTCTAATGAAAGAAAAATACTGATCACTGGTATTCCCTTATTTAATGAACGACATGAAGTAGAGTTTGTTGTCAGTTACTCGTATGATGTTTCAGAATTGAAAGTGCTTCAAGCATATCTGACAGAGCTTGAGGATGAAATGTTTGCAGTAAAGGGAGAACTTGCCTTACTACGGGAAGAACAATTACAAGTCAATGGACAACTTATTGCTGAAAGCAAAGCAATGCAGCAATTGCTTAAAACGGTTAATAAAATCGCTCCGCTTCAGGTGGCTGTTGTATTGCAAGGGGAAAATGGTGTAGGTAAATCAACGATCGCTAATTTGATTCATCAGCAAAGTACCAAAAAAGATGGTCCTTTTATTAAAGTGGATTGCGGTACGATCCCGGACTCGATGCTTGAACGGGAATTGACTGGCGCATTTGATACAGGGAATACCGGAAAAATCGGATTACTTCAAATGGCACAATCCGGAACATTATATTTACAAGGTGTAGATGAGCTTTCTTTAGCTGCCCAAACGGTCCTTTTGAAGGCATTACATCAAACGAATGGCAATTTTAGAATCATCAGTGCAACCGAGCGGAATTTGGAGGAATTAGTTGCGAAAAGACAATTTAGAGAAGATTTATTTTATTATTTGCATGTTGTTCCAATGCAAATAAAGCCATTACGGGAAAGGTTAGAAGACTTAAGTGAAACGATTCAAAAGTATTTAGATACATACAACCGTGTCTATCAGGTGAATAAAAAGCTTTCAGATCCTTTATTTCATGAATTGCTTCATATGGAATGGAGCGGCAATTACTTGGAAGTAAAGAATTTGATGGAGCGATTAATAGTTGAAAGCGAAACAACCATCATTACGAAGGATGATTTACCACTAGGATATCGCAAACATAATACCGGTCTAAATGAGCTAGAAATCGAGGGGAATACACTACCTGCCATTATAGAAAAGGTGGAAAAAGAAGTACTAATGAATGCGCAAAAACGTTATAAAACAACGACTGAAATGGCGAAAGTTTTAGGGATCAGTCAACCATCCGTCGTACGTAAACTAAAAAAGTATGTGGATTAATTAAATGGAGGGAATAAAAATGGAAAATAAAGGTAATGATTGGCAGGAACTAGTGGGTTCCATTGGTAACTTTCTTGCCCCAAGTATGGCGAAGGATCACCCAAATCTTCCAGTAGTGAAAGCGGAAGGGTGTTATTACTATGGTGCAGACGGTAAACAATATCTGGATTTCACATCAGGAATAGCAGTAGAGAACGTGGGACACAGACATCCTAAAGTCGTACAAGCAATAAAAGATAGTGCAGATCATTTGGTGCACGGTCCATCGGGCGTTATTATCTATGAATCTATTTTAAAACTGGCGGAGGAGCTTCAGGGAATCCTCCCACCAAAGCTTGATAATTTCTTCTTTGGAAATAGTGGAACGGAAGCAATTGAAGGGGCATTGAAATTAGCAAAGTATGTATCGAAGCGTCCTTATGTTATTTCATTTACAGGTGGATTCCACGGTCGAACGATTGGCTCACTTAGTGTCTCTACGTCAAAAAGTAAATACAGAAAACATTTGCAACCGTCATGGTTAACGTACCAGTTGCCATATGCAAATCCTGTGGATTGTCCGGAAGACGTGGACCCAGAGATATTTTTCTCGGAAAAGTTGGAGAAAGAGGCGGCGGCCTTGTTTCGCCACCAGGTTGATCCAGAAGAAGTTGCTTGCATGATTGTTGAACCTGTATTAGGGGAAGGCGGTTATATCATTCCACCGAAGTCCTGGTTGAAGAAAATTCGTGAAATCTGTGATCGACACGGCATTTTATTGATTTTTGATGAAGTACAGACAGGATTTGGACGTACAGGTAACTGGTTTGCAGCACAAACTTTTGATGTTAAGCCAGATATCATGGCTGTTGCAAAAGGAATTGCGGCGGGTATGCCGCTTGGTGTCACCATAGCCTCTAAAGAATTAATGGCACAATGGCCAATGGGAGCACATGCGACAACTTTCGGTGGGAATCCGATAGCCTGTGCAGCTGCAAGAGCATCCATCGAAGTTATTAAAGAAGAAAACCTGCTTGATAACACTCGAAATATTGGAACATATACACTCGAAAAATTAATGGATTTGAAAAAGAATTACCCAATTATTCAAGATGTTCGTGGCGTTGGTTTAATGATTGGGATTGCGTTGCAGGATACGGAAACCGGTGAGCCTGATGGGGAAGCAGTGATGAAAGTATTGGATGGCTGTCTAGAAAAGGGCGTGTTGTTTTATCTTTGTGGTAACGCCGGAGAGGTTATTCGAATGATTCCACCATTAACCATTAATAAGGAACAAATCGATCATGGGTTAAATGTACTTGAAGAAGTGCTTGCTTCATTATAGAAAACTAGAAAGACCGCAAACAGAAGGGGATACCACAAGATAGAAATGAGGGTGTAATCATGAATAGTGAATCGAAACAAGAAGCGCAAGTAATCAATAAAGCAATTGATAAAAAGGGATTAATGCGATTTTTAATCCCTTCTTTATTCGGTGTGTTTATCTTTTTATTCCCCGTTTATGATGGAACTACATTCAATATTCCATTAGGCATCATCACTGAATTTGTTATTGATTCATTAACCGGTGCACTCCCAGCAATTGTTACCTATGTGATGTTAATTTCAGCAATATGTACCATTGTTACGGTTTCACTTAAGCCGAAATTCATCATGAATTCCGAAGTGCTTGTTTCTTTGTTCGATGTATCTGTTTTTTGGACAATGACAAGATTGATCGGAACTTTATTCGGCTTGATGACTTTTTATCAAATAGGACCAGATTTGGTAAAATCTGAAGTAACCGGTCAAGTTATGTTCGGTTTATTGACTACCCTAATTGTATGGTTTTTTGTCGCATCATACTTAATGCCACTGTTGATGAACTTTGGTGTTATGGAATTCTTTGGTTCCTTATTGCGAGATGTCATTCGACCACTATTTACATTACCAGGTCGATCAGCTATTGATTTGTTAGCGTCATGGGTTGGCAATGTAAATGTTGGAGTAGTGTTAACCCGGGAACAACACCGTGCTGGGTTTTATACTGGACGTGAAGCGGCTGCGATTGCAACCTGTTTTTCAACGGTTTCCTTACCTTTTTGTCTCGTCATTGCTGGCATGTTGGATATTGAACATAAGTTCCCAATCTTATATTTAACCATTTGTATAGCGGGTGTAGTCAGTGCGGTCATTATCCCAAGAATCCCCCCATTATCCAAAATTACTGATACCTATTATACGGATAGTGATTACTCGGAATTTGTTCCGGAAGGGGTCTCGAAATTCAGATGGGGTCTAAAACAAGCAGTTGAACGGGCGGAAGAGTCAGGTTCTTTTAAAGAGCAAATCAAACAAGGTACTGAAGTGTTTCTTGGTATTGTTTTTGTTCTCATACCACAAGTGATGGCGATTGGTACTGTTGCATTAATCATTGCTGAATATACCCCTTTCTTTGAGATTATTTCAAAGCCGATGGTACCTATTTTAAGCTTGATGCAAATACCGGAAGCTGCAGCAGCTGCCCCGGCAACAATCGTCGGTTTTATTGATATGTTTATTCCTGCTGTGCTAGCCTCTGGAATTGAAGCGGAAATTACAAGATTTGTGATTGCTGCATTATCACTGGTGCAAATTATTTACTTAACGGAGATGGGGACATTACTTATTATTTCAAAAATCCCTGTAGGCATAGGTCGTCTGTTTCTCGTATTTTTGGAACGTACGATTATTTCCTTACCGATCATCGTAATAATTGCACATATTATTTATTAGCGGATCAAAAATCTATTAAAGAGGTGCACCCATGTTTATCTCATTGCTAAAAGAACAAATAGGTAGTGACAAAGTCAGCCAAAGTGAATCTGAATTGTATCGCCATAGTCACGACGAGTCGCCACATCAAGCGATCGAACCGAAAGTAGTCTGTTTTCCGGAATGCAGTAAAGATATTGAAAAAATTTTAAATATAGCATATACGCATAACATTCCTGTTACCGCATTTGGTATTGGTTCAGGGTTGGAAGGGCAAGCCATTCCGATTCAAAAAGGAATTTCCCTTAACTTTGAACGTATGAATAATGTGGTTGACTTTTCACCCGAGGACATGACCATCACGGTACAACCAGGCATCACTCGGCTACAATTAAATAAATTGGTAAACCGACATGGGCTCATGTTTCCCATCGATCCCGGAGCAGATGCGACGATTGGAGGAATGGTCGCAACCAATGCTAGTGGAACAACCGCAGTAAGATATGGCTCCATAAGGAATCAACTGCTTGATTTGGAGGTGGTGTTAGCTGATGGAACAGTTATTCACACTGGTACACATGCCAAAAAGTCATCTTCTGGCTACCATTTAACAGGTCTGTTTGCTGGTTCAGAAGGTACTTTAGGGATCATTAGCGAAATAACGATACAACTGCACGGAATACCGGAGCATACGCTGATGGCCAGGTGTACTTTTGAAACACTGGAAGCTTGTGCGGAAGCATCCCAAACGATTTTATTGAGTGGTATTCCAGTGATGCGAATGGAATTGGTAGATGCAACGAGTATTGACCAAGTAAATACATATGGTGGCTACGATTATCCCATCAAACATACATTATTCTTTGAATTTGCCGGTATGCAAGCCGCTGTGAAGGAAGAATTAAAACTCGCGAAGGAGCTTTTACATGATCTTGGTTGTCAAGACTGGGAAGTAGCGAGCGATCCCAAAGAACAAAAGGAAGTTTGGAAATCAAGACACGAGCTGTCTTATGCGTATACACACATCCAAGGAACGCTCGATACAGGTGCAGATGTTTGTGTGCCAATCTCACGTGTTCCGGAAATGATTGTTTATGCACGGAAACTAATTGAGGAGAGCGGATTAAAGGGAGGCATTTTAGGCCATATAGGCGATGGCAACTTTCATACTATCGTCATCTTTGATCCCAAAATAGAAGGGGAACGGGAAAAAGCCTTCTATACGAATGAAGCCCTTGCGATAAGAGCGATTGAAGTCGGTGGCACTTGTACTGGAGAACATGGGGTGGGGCTTGGAAAGATGCAATTCCAGGAAGCAGAGCACGGAGCTGCGGTTGAAATTATGAAAAAAACGAAGCAAATGCTTGATCCTACAGGGGTATTGAACCCCGGGAAGATGTTTCGTTGAGTGAGGAAGATCCATATGAAATAAACCTGTTATAAAAAGGGCATAATGGATTTAGGAAGTACCAATGATTAAGGGTGGTATTCGTATGAATGTCAGCATCGTATTAACCTATCAAACGCCAAAGGGAACAGAAGCAACATTTCATTCAGATGAGATGCCTGCAAGTAAAGCAATGATGATTGCTGAGGATTTAGAAAGAACTGGACGTACAAAGCATTTAATTTTCATTGATAAGATGGAAAATACATGGAACTTAAAAGAATTAAAGAAGTTTATGGCAGAAATCCAGACCGAAGCCCATCATGTGACGGTCTATTTTGATGGTGGCTTTGATTTGAAAACAAAAAAATCAGGCTTAGGCTGTGTCATTTATTATGATAAAAATGAAAAATCATTTCGGTTGCGTAAAAATGCTTTAGTCGAGGAGCTTCATACCAATAATGAAGCAGAATATGCGGCACTGCATCTTGCATTGCAGGAATTAGCAATTTTGGAAGTACATCATTTACCAGTTACGATTGTCGGAGATTCCAAGGTTGTCATTAACCAATTAAATGATGAATGGCCGTGTTACGAAGCGGAATTGTCCAAATGGATGGATCGGATTGAAAATCAGATAAAGAAGCTGGGAATCACACCGGAATATGAAGTAGTTTCCCGAAAAGAGAACCGGGAAGCTGATCAATTAGCCTCACAGGCTTTAAAGGAAATTCAGGTCATGGGTACGAGAGAAGTACGAAGAGAATAATAGCCATCTACTTTTATTTCGTCAGTCGTCCACTGTGCGTCACTAAGAAAGAAGCTTTTAATAAAATACATCGAAGGAAAAGTGTATATCCTGCCAATGGAATAATAAAGGCATAATGTAATGGGCTGTCTAGTGATCCAAAACATTATAAAACAAACATGTGAGCCGCTAAGAAAGCCTCACATGTTTGTTTCTTTTGTTTTTTCAAAAAGCTGTGCAGCTTCCTCTTGTATACTTCTAATATGAGCGGAAATGACCGCAGTAAAAGCGGAAAAGTTCCTATCTTTTAGTGATTGATAAAGTTCCCAGTGATCTTGATGACGCTTTAGTGTGCTTGTAAGTGAAGTGGAGCGGACAATTCTGGATAAGGCAATATGCGTATTAAACGAGTTAAACAAATCCATTATTGTTTGATTGTTCGTTTCTTCCACTAAAGTATTGTGGAATTTCATATCCAGCTTGTTATACTTTTCAAATGAAAATGGCTTCGTGTCCAGCACGTGGTCCATTTCTTGAACTACCTTTCCCAATTTATCAATTTTATCTACAGATAAACGAGCAATCACTTGTTTCGCAGCCCATATTTCAACCATTAATCGTGCATCAAGTGTTTCGAGAAATGATGTGAAATCTACCTCGGTTACATAAGTTCCTTTGCGGGGAATGATTTCAATCAATCCATCATAGACAAGTTGATTGATTGCATCCTTTACAGGTGAGCGGCTGACGCCAAATTCATCTGATAGTTTATAAATATCCAGCTTATCCCCGGGTTGATATTCTCCGTCGATAATTTTTGTGCGTAATAAATCATATACTTGCTCTGTTAATAGAGAGGTTTCAATTTTAGCCATATTACAATATCCCCTTTGTCCATATTATCCCTGTTTATTCCTAAATCACACTAACATGAAACATGTCAGTGCAATTTAACGCGTCGTAATGCCATAGCATTACGATTATATATCTTTTTCACTAAAAAGAAAACACTGTCTATTTTAATCGAGTGGAGAAAGATAATAAAAGCGTTTGACATCTAAAAAAATATAATGTATTCTTTAAATGTAATATGTGAAATGTTACATGTCAACAAATTAATTTAGAATGAAAGCGTGACACTTGAAAAAACCTTTTTTTAACTAGATATGAAAAGGATTACAACATACAAGGAGTGGTCTTAATGAAAGCGATTCAAATTCCAGAAGCACATCGTATAGACATACTAGAGGTGCCAGAACCAACATTGGAACAAGCAAATGAGGTAAAGGTCAAAGTAAAAAGAGTAGGAATCTGTGGTTCGGATATGCATATTTATCACGGAACGAACCCACTTGCAACTTATCCAAGAATTGTGGGGCATGAAGTAGCCGGAGAAATAGTAGAAGTCGGTTCCAATGTAAGCAAAGTAGCAGTTGGGGACCACGTTGTTATCGAGCCTATTAGTTATTGCGGGGAGTGCTATGCGTGTAAAAGCGGCAGACCGAACGTTTGTAAAGAAGTATCCGTTTTTGGTGTACATGAAGATGGTGGAATGAGAGAATTTGCTGTACTTCCAGAAAGACAAGTGCATCAAGTAGATTCAGAGATTAATTGGGATGAAGCTGTCATGGCTGAACCCTATACGATCGGTGCTCAAGCAACATGGAGAGGAAATGTTCAAGAAGGACAAACTGTCTTTATCCAAGGCGCTGGTCCAATTGGTATTACGGTTTTGAAAATGGCTAAGCTACGTGGTGCAACAACGATTATATCCGATCTTACTAACGAAAGATTAGCGTTTGCGAGAGAGAATGGCGTTGATTATACGATCAATCCAGCAGAAGTCGATGTAAAGGAAAAAATCAATGAAATTACAGATGGCGAAGGTGCCAATGTAGTGATTGATGCTGTAGGTATGCCGCAAACATTTGAATTAAGTGTTGATGTTGCATCCCAAGCAGGTAATGTCGTTACACTAGGATTCAATGCAACACCATCATCGATTGCATTGATGCCAATCACGAAGAAGGAATTGACGATTACAGGATCAAGACTGCAAACCAATCAATTTGGCAAAGTAGTTGAGCTCATCAATACGAAGCAATTAACACATGATGGTCTCGTTACGCATCGTTTCCATATCGATGATGCCAAAGAAGCATTTCAGTTTATCGAGAATAACCCGGATAAAGTGCGAAAAGCAGTCATTGAGTTTGAGTAAAACCGTTTGCTAATCCAGCTATATGTAGCGTTTAACAGAATGAATGAAATAAAAAGTAGCATCATCATAACAGTTTAATTTAAAGGAGTGTGTAATTCGTGCCACTAATTATAGTCGCGCTCGGGATTGTTGTTTTACTCATCATGATCATGAAATTTAATTTAAATACATTTATTTCATTGGTTGTCGTCTCATTCTTGATAGCCCTCGCTTTGGGAATGCCAGTAAGCGAGATTGTTGGAACAATTGAAGCAGGTATGGGAGGCACTTTAGCAGGTATAGCGCTCGTCTTCGGACTTGGTGCAATCCTTGGTAAGCTCATTGCAGATTCAGGTGGTGCACAACGCATTGCCATGACACTCATTGATAAATTCGGTGAGAAGCGCATTCAATGGGCAGTTGTTGTTGCTGGGTTTATCCTGGGAATCGCATTATTCTTTGAAGTAGGACTCGTATTATTAATTCCGATTGTATATCAAATCTCTAAACAATTAAAAATACAATTTCTATGGTTAGGTTTGCCAATGGCGACTGCATTATCCGTCACCCACGCATTCCTGCCTCCACATCCTGGGCCAACTGTAATTGCTCAAGAATACGGTGCGAACGTAGGAATGGTATTGGTTTATGGGTTTATAATTGCCATTCCAACCGTCATTATTGCAGGTCCTTTATTTGCAAAAGTTGCAAGGAAGCTGGTACCATCTGCTTTTGAAAAAGAACCTAGTGGTAGCCTGGCTTCGATTGGTGATGCAAAGCAATATAAATTAGAAGATACACCAGGATTCGGTATCAGTGCATTTACAGCACTATTCCCAGTTATTTTAATGGCGCTTTCAACCATTATTACGTTAATTCAGGATGGGATGGAGCTAGAAGGAAATTGGTTCTTCGATATCGTGACAATGATTGGTTCGCCAACAACTGTTATGTTGCTCTCTGTCCTGCTTGCAGTATACACAATGGGGGTTGCAAGAAAGATTCCTATGAGCCAACTGATGAAGTCAGCGGAGAATGCAGTTGCAGCAATTGGAATGATGCTACTCATTCTTGGTGCCGGTGGAGCACTAAAACAAGTATTAATTGACGGTGGCGTTGGGGACTATGTTGCCCAGATCTTTGAAGGTAGTACCATTTCACCATTAATCTTAGCTTGGCTGATTGCTGCACTACTTCGGGTTGCACAAGGTTCCGCTACAGTAGCAGCTCTAACAACAGCCGGATTGGTTATTCCAATGATGGCGGGGACAGGCGTAAACGTAGAATTAATGGTGCTGGCAACAGGTGCAGGTAGTATCATAGCTTCCCACGTTAACGATACTGGTTTCTGGATTGTAAAAGAATCGTTTGGTTTGACCATGAAAGAAACGTTCTCAACATGGACAGTACTGGAAACGCTTATTTCAGTGAGTGGGTTAGTGTTTGTGTTGTTGTTAAGTTTGTTTGTATAAAATTATAGAGATAGAATTATTTACTAGAATAAAAACTGCTAGAAGGATGGCTTGATTTTGGAGCTGTTCAGCTAGTGGTTTTTTGATGGACATCTTGATAAATATGTTACCTTCAACTTTTAAAATTTTATAGTTGTATTAGGTGGCTTAAGATAACATATAAAAGTAGTTAAGTTGTCGATATGGACGCTTTTTTATAAACCTCCTCACATCCGTAACATAGATGTGAGGAGGTTTGCCTTCTTTCTAGACTGTTATCATGGATAGTCCTTTACCACTTTAGCGTAGTGAGGGACTGACCCCTAAATGGCCCAATCTCCGTTACGGAAAATTGGTACAGCCGTGCCATCTTTTTTGATACCGTCAATATCCATCTTGTCTGAACCGATCATGAAGTCAACATGGGTGGTGGAAACATTCATGCCATGTTCCTGTAATTCTTCTTCGCTCATTTTTGTTCCACCTTGGATCGTTGTCGGATAAGCCGCTCCGATCGCCAGGTGATTGGATGCATTTTCATCAAATAGCGTTTCGAAGAAGGTAATTCCTGATTGTGAAATAGGTGATGGATCCGGAACTAAAGCAACTTCACCCAAGCCAGTTGCTCCTTCATTGTCTGCGACCAATTTTTTAATCGTTGCGTCTCCTCTTTCAGCGGAGATGTCGGTAATTTTGCCATCTTTAAAATGCACTTCAATTCCTTCAATTAACGTACCAGCATAACTTAACGGCTTTGTACTGACAACGACACCATCCATACGATGTGTGTCGGGAGCTGTGAATACTTCTTCTGTCGGCATATTGGCAATAAACTCTACACCCTTAGGATCATAACTTTCCGCACTTTGCCAAATATGATTCTTCGGTAAGCCGAGCGTTAAGTCGGTCCCGGGTGCGGTGTAATGCAACGCATCAAACTGAATGTCATTTAATTTCGTTGCTTTTTCTTTTAGTGTTTCTTTATGTTCATTCCAGACCGCAACAGGATCATCATGATAGATGCGACACGTCTTAAAAATTTGGTCCCATAAGGCATCAACCTGTTCCTCAGAAGTTTTAATGTCAGGAAATACGTTACTAGCCCAGTCAGCACCAGCTGCAGCGGCAACGGTCCATTTCAAATCGTCATTTTGTGTTGCAACGCGCTGAGCTTTAAATGCTTTTCCAACCACTTTTTGATAAGCAGCAACTTTGTCAGGATCGACCTCATTCAATAGGTTTGGATCATTGGATAAGATAGAAAGTCGACAGACGCGATGGTTTAATACATGGTCTTCGGATTCTTCAATTTCGTATTGTGGAATGCTTGTCAATACTTTTTCAGACTGATGTAGGTAGTGTTGTTTGGTAATTTGATCATCGGACCATTTAACGATTACTTTTTCAGCACCTAGCGCATAGGCTTCTGTTGTGATCAAACGGGCTAAAGGCGCCTGATCAACTGCAATGGTCATTTTTACCCAATCACCGGATTGAACATTGATTCCTTTTGCGACTAACAATTCAGCATATTTTTGCAAGTTTTCATTGAAATTTGGTAGCATGGTTTTTTTCCTCCTGATTTATTCACTGTAATGATATTAGTATAGTAAAAGGGTACACGAATATGCAAATTGTGGGGATAATAAGTTTTTTCAATGAAAAAATAGCTAGTATGAAAAGTGTTTAGCTACTATACTGAATGAAAACTATGATGGCGATCTTCTGTATATGGAAGAAGAACTAGAAATGAAATTACACATATTCTCTTGGGATGATATGGAATTTGAAGAAGATTATGATGTGAAAGTGGAATTTAAATAAGATGTCGGATGAAAGGTGGCTTATGGGCTGCCTTTTTTTTGAGGGGAAATTTAATACTCAGTATGATCGTAGGTGCCGTCGTGTAAAAGAACAATTGAATAAAATCGACGGTATAGAATTTTATGATGCATTATAGAAAGTGTAATTAAGTATTCAAGGTGGTGGCTAATCCCTTAAAAGGGTGTGATGCCTATGTTAATTTTTGAGTCGTTAGTGATTATGATCAACTTTAGTTTGCCCTTACTAGCGTTGTTGACATACAAAGGGAATTTACAGTATATTACAAAAAAATTTCTTTTTTGGTGTATAATTAAATAAAGATATTCATATAATATAAAAGGGAATGGATAGTTTAACTACCCAGTCACATGTGTAATTGCCATTCAAAGTGGCGACCTTTATTTGGAAGAGAAAGATAACCTCCTAAACGCTGGCCAAAGTATTCAGGTGGTTATTTTTCTTTTTTTAATATAGCAGTTTGACGGTCAGTAGAGCCTCCTAAAAAATATAAGGAAAACATAAAATTTCAGGTGGAGATTTACTGCTACATAAGCCTTTTTTAGTCAATCATTTTTCCTATAATACTGAAAAACAGTGGAGCATTTGAGAATGCTCCACTGCTAATTTAATTGTTCAATTTATCGTATGCTTCGACTTGCATCTCATATTCGTATTCAACCATTTGAAAGTCATATTGCCAACTGTCCCAGGCATTTTGCATGATTTCTGCTTGAACATCATCAAGCTCGAGCTGCTTTAAACTATTATAGGATTCTGTTTGAATCTCTATTTCGTAATCAATCATTTGATAATCTGTATCCCAGTTTGTTTCTGCGTTATTTTTAATTTGGGATTCCACTTCCGAATCATTTAGGTCAGCTATCGGATTACTAGCCGTTGCAGCAGAAGCGGGTTCGGACTTTTCTTCTTTTTCTTTCTTCGCCTTGGCTTCTTTATCAGCTTTTTCCTCTTCCTTTGAAATAATTTCCTTTTCCTTATCTTCCAGTTCCCCTTCAATTGTTTCCAATTCTTTTTCCTTGTCATCTAGTTCTTTTTCTCTTTCATCCAAATCTTCAGCTTTGATATCCAGGTCTTTTTCCTTGGTATTTAATTCTTTTTCTTTGTCTTCTAGTGCTTCTAAATCTGTTGGATTTTCCGTTGCTTCCGCATCCTCATTAACACCAACAAGATTTGCTAATACTGGTATCCCAATTAATACGATGATTCCCCAAACCCACCAACGTTTAAAAAATGTTTTTTTTACTTTTGATTGACCTTCTTCATCAGTCATTGGAATCCTCCTGTTAACAAGTGATTTTTAATAGTTAAATAGTACCATGACTAATGAATTAAGTATATATAAAAATGGAAATTTTCATTTAAAAGAACAAAATATAGATAAGGGGTTTAAAGAAGGGCATGTAAGTATGACCGTGCACGAATTAATACGCTTCATATTACTTATCATTACTTGCTTCCATTACATGTATGTCAAATATTTAATCGTAATAATATGCTTGCAAAAAGGATTCCTTTCAAACAAAACTTTAAAATGAAATAAAAATCATTTACAATAATACGCACACACTTTTACATAAAATGATTTTTATTCGCAAAGAAACGGAGGCATAACATTGAACAATTTAAAGAAAGCATTATCAAGAATAGATGGCAAAGGCTATAAAGCGTATAAAGACATTCAAGGTTCCTATTCATTTCAGAAATATCATCTTCTGATAGATTATGTACAAGGGGATCCGTTTGCGAGTCCTTCGAAAATCAGATATATCGTTCCGCGTGAAAATACCATTGTTGAAGATTCCTGGTTTGAAAACCGTCAGCGTAAAATTGCGCTTGAAGACCATATCGCTCGCTTAGTCGCGGATTCCATTCAACAAAACGCTCCAAGGGCAATGGGGACAGGAAAGAGTGGCATGATTACGAACGATCGACCTGGACAAGAAGTGATGGAACGAACGGCAGTAGAGGTAACAGGGAAGGAAATTACGATTTGTCTCAGTGTTGGGTTACCTGCAAGGGGGAGAAGCGTGCTTGGGCAGCAAGCGGAAAAGCTGTTTTTCAGTCATTTGCCCAAAATACTGGCGCAATCTATTTTTTCACTTGATCCTGAAGCGATTCATGCTGTGGTTGTGTTGGCTGACCAACAACAGGTGATCCGTCAATATATGGCAGCGCATCAGTTGGTTGCGTTTGTAGCAGATGGTTCGGTGCTTCCGCGTGCTAGTGGAATTAGTGATCAACCGCTCACAAACAAAAATGTCGTTCCTTTTAAAGCACCAGAAGAAATGCAGATAGAGATACCTATTCCACATCGTGCGGATCCAATAAAAGGAATGGGTATTCATCAGGGAATTACCGTGATCGTTGGTGGAGGCTATCATGGTAAAAGTACTTTATTACAGGCCATTGAACGTGGGGTGTATGATCATAAAGCGGGAGATGGTCGTGAGTTTGTCTTGACAGATCCTACTGCATATAAAATTCGAGCGGAAGACGGTCGCAAAGTAACTCGTGTTGATATCTCTCCATTTATTCAGAACTTGCCATTTGGAAAAGACACAACACACTTTTCATCAGAGAATGCGAGTGGAAGTACATCCCAGGCAGCGAACATTATAGAAGCTCTGGAAGCAGGAACACAAACTTTGCTGATCGATGAAGACACAAGCGCCACCAATTTTATGATCCGTGATAGCCGTATGCAAGCATTGGTCGCCAAAGAAAAAGAGCCGATTACGCCTTTTATCGATAAAGTGAAACAATTGAAACAGGATTACGATGTATCTACGATTCTTGTGATGGGTGGATCAGGTGACTATTTTGAGGTAGCCGACACAGTTATTATGATGGAGCAATATCAGCCATTTGATGTAACACAAAAAGCACAGGAAATAGCCGATTCTAAAACGATCAAACGACAGCAAGAAGGCGGCAAGGAATTTGGGGTGATTACAAAAAGGATACCACACCCAAATAGTCTTAATAGCCACAAGGGTCGGAAGGAAAAAGTCGCTGTGCGCGGATTGTCGCGTATTCAATATGGCAACACCGACCTGGAGCTTGATCAAGTGGAACAACTCGTCGATCCTAGTCAAACGAGAGCCATTGCAGAAATTCTTCATCACATGGAGAAAAAAGGATTGTTGAAGAAAAAGCAGGACTTCACTGTTCTATTAAAGCAAGTGAACCAACAAATCGATGAACAGGGACTGGCTTCATTTACGCCTTTTCCAAATCAACATCCTGGAGATTTAGCTCGACCACGAACGTTCGAAATTGCAGCCGCAATGAATCGGTTAAGAACCCTGATGATTGAATCATAATTATTTATTTCACGGGATATATTTATCAGTGATATAAAAGAAAAGTATTGAGTGCGCTATAGGGAAAGCCTGAATCAAGTGTGGCTGATTCAGGCTTTCTTTATAATGGAATATAATACACATAACAAAGGGAGAAAAGATATAACTATTTTGGCTACAGCCAATTAATCTGATTTATATATTTTTTGTTGCCACTTGTGGTAAAAATAAATAATGAATGAGAGGCCAAAGATCACTAAAAAATACTCCCAAGGAGCGATATTCTCATATGTGGCAATATCTAGAACACTTAAGAACGGGAGCGCAATAAAAGCCATAAATGCATCCATGATTATATTTACAACGATATACAGTAAAAAGCCGTGTGATGTGAATCTGAATATCCAAAAGGTACCAACAGCGAAAACACCATAAACGAAGCTTACGTCAATCATATAGCCCCAAGGAACAATCTGCTTATGCATGATCCACCATTCATATGTATAAGCAATTTGAAAGATAATTGTCATTAATAATGAAGTGAAAATAGTGACAGGCATATACCTTCTTCGTTCTTCTGGACTAGTGAAA
Source organism: Virgibacillus halotolerans (assembly GCF_016908515.1). Taxonomy (GTDB): domain Bacteria; phylum Bacillota; class Bacilli; order Bacillales; family Amphibacillaceae; genus Virgibacillus_M; species Virgibacillus_M halotolerans. The sequence goes on along the minus strand of NZ_JAFBEA010000001.1, from coordinate 1,149,266 downwards.
AACAAAGTAAACCAAGGCACTATCAAGCCAGCAAGCATAATTATATGGACCATGAAATAAATTCACTCCTTCTCTAAAAATTATTGTTTCCGCTAGGGGGTGAATTTATTCAATTAAGTTACAGCCATCTCATTAAATGCTTTGCCTGTATTTTTGTTTCCCATATGGACACAATCTTTCAATATTTATTATCCCTTAAAAACTTAACAAAGTTCAGTAAAACTTACTAGCATCTATAAGCCCAAAATTCACTTATCTATTAACTTTAATTATTTCATGTATAATTAGCATGTAATTAAATTTATTATCCAATAAAACTATAAGAACCATTTGTTGTCATTAACAGGGAAAGTAAAAAATATGTCCGGCAACATGTCATTTTACTATAAGAATTCATATATAACGTGCTGAAAAATAAAACGTAAGTGCTTATATAGAATCCAAATTGGACATCCTTTTCATTAGTTCCTTAAACAGAAACAATACATAAAATTTTCAGTAATTTATTTAGTCTGTCAGGGAGGAATCATCATGAACATCGAGAATATTGAGGCCTTTATATTAGTAAATCACTTTGGCAGTATTAATAAAGCATCGAAAGCATTGTTTTTATCCCAGCCAACAGTAACAGCACGAATTCAATCATTAGAACGAGAGCTAGATACGAAACTATTTGACCGGGTTGGAAAGCAGTTAGTCATTACCGAACAAGCAAAAGAATTTCTTCCATTTGCGGAAAGAATTATTCAAACTTATAAAACAGGGAAAAAACGAATGAAAGAAAAAGAAGGTACCGATCAGCTGGTGATTGGTTCTACTCGATTAGCAAATGACTATTTAATTCCTTACATTATCCCGAAAATAGCTGAAAAATATGAAAATGTAAAAATGAAACTCCATACAGGATCGAGTGATGAGATATTACAAAAAGTACTGGACCGGGAAGTGGATATTGGTTTTGTAAGTAATCAGGATCATACGTTAGTAGAATCTGCGGCTGTTTTAGAGAGCCCAATTCGGCTATTTGTGCAACCAGAACATCGTTTAGCAAAAACAGAAACCATTGATGTAGAAGAAATTGCGAAAGAGGATATTGTATTTTTTGAATGTGGTTCGCTAGATTGGTCAATGGTTCACAATCTTTTTCAGAATTTGCCGCAAGTTCCAGATATAAAATACGAAGTAGACAGCATGGAAGCAGCCAAGGAACTACTTTTGAATGGGACAGGTATTGGTTTCTTGCCAGAAATATGCGTTCGAAAAGAGCTTCGTGCGAACAAGCTTCAAGCAGTAGATATCCCTATCTTATCTAAGCTTTCTCTTAAAACGGACAGTATCTACTATAAGGGAGAAAAACCTACTTATTTTGGCTCAATCTATCAAATTGCTAAAAATGAGGGGAGTAATATTGAAGGCATATAGAGAAACTCTATATGTTTATAAAAAAATATGAATAACTAACAGAGGAAATTCTGTGCTATACTAACATATAATTAAAGTGTAGTAATTCACAGTGATTACTTTGTTTTATCTTTAGCATCGTAAAAGGAGGATACAATGATTAAGGTTTCTCATCTAAAAAAGAGCTTTCAGCAGACGGAAGTTTTAAAAGATATTAGTTTTAACGTAGAGAACGGTGAAGTAGTAGCAATTATTGGGCCTTCTGGTTCTGGTAAGTCTACATTGCTCCGTTGTTTAAATTATTTGGAGAATCCAGATGGAGGACAACTTGAAATCGGAGAAGTTGTTCTAGATACAAAAAAGGCTACTCGGTCGCAAATTAACAATATACGTAAACAAACCTCGATGATTTTTCAGCATTATAATTTATTTAAAAATAAAACGGCTTTGGAAAATGTTACCCATTCCTTAGTTGTAACGAAAAAAATGAAAAAAGAAGTTGCAGCGGAAATAGGTCGCGACCTATTAAAGAAAGTTGGTTTGTTGGATAAAGCGGATAGTTACCCAGTGAAACTATCAGGAGGACAACAGCAGAGAGTTGGGATTGCAAGAGCGTTAGCGGTTGATCCACATGCGATTTTGTTTGATGAGCCAACTTCGTCCCTTGACCCTGAATGGGTAGGTGAGGTGCTGCGAGTGATCTCCGGAATAGCGGAGGGACGCAAAACAATGATTATTGTGACGCATGAAATGAATTTTGCTCGGGAAATTGCTGACAAAGTAATTTTTATGGCGGATGGTTATATTGTAGAACAAGGAAAACCGGAGGAAATATTTGATTACCCAACAAACGAAAGAACGAAAAAGTTTCTGCAAGATTATCAAAAACAGGTGGGTGACTTTCAAACCAATGGTTCACCTTCTGTTAGGGAAGTAATGAAATAAGCATGAAGGATTTGAATAGAAGTTGGCGGTGTTTTTATGAATTTTGATATTGGCTATATGATTGAAATTATTCCAGAACTACTAAAATATATACCAATTACTTTATATATGGCAATTGTTTCGATGATAATTGCCATTATCGTTGGTGGTATTTTAGCTGTTATTCTTGTAAATAGGGTGCCTGTTATTTTGCAACTAGCAAAAGTTTATATTTCCTTCTTTAGAGGGACACCTGCGCTCGTACAATTGCTTTTGATTTATTTTGGATTACCACAGCTGATTCCAACTTTTAACAGCATCGGTGCTGAAACTGCAGCAATCATTGCTTTTAGTCTAAACACATCAGCCTATTTAGCAGAAATATTTCGGGCTGGACTCGTATCTGTGGATGAAGGGCAAACAGAGGCAGCGGCAACAGTTGGTATGACTTATGGTCAAACGTTGCGAGGAATCGTCTTGCCACAGGCTGTTCGGAATGCGATTCCAGCGACAGGAAACACATTTATTGGCTTATTAAAAAATACCTCATTGGCATTCACAATTGGTGTCACCGAGTTATTGGCCCAAGGGAAACTGATAGCATCTGCAACGCTTAATTTTTTCGAAGCATATCTTGCAGTAGGACTGATTTACTGGGCATTAACCGCTTTATATAGTAGGCTGCAAACTTGGTATGAAAAGAAAATAAATCTACCATACGAAAGATAACAACAGGAGGAATTGCGATTTGAAAAAGCAAATTATTTTTATAATGATGATAGGACTTTTATTCTTAACAGCTTGCGGGAGTAACGCTGCTGAAACAGAGAACAGTTCAGATAAGAAAGATGTCATAAAAGTCGGTGCAATGCCGGATGCGTATCCCCACTTTTATATGGAAGATGATGAATTGAAAGGCTTCTCTGTTGATATCACAGAAAAAATCATTGAAAAAGCTGGATATGAAATTGAATGGGAAGTTGCAGATTGGTCAGGTCTTATCGCTTCACTGGAAACAGGGAAAATAGATACATTGGCTGATTTTGCAGACACTCCAGAAAGACAAAAGAAATTTGATTTCACGGATACTTATTTTTATTCGCGGGTTGGGATTGGGGTTAGTGAAGATAATGACTCCATCCAATCATTAGAAGATTTAAAAGGAAAAAATGTTGCGAATTTACTTGGTTCCAATTACGGGGAAGTCCTAAAAGAAAATGATCCAAATGACGAAATTGAATTGACAACTTTTGACGGGTTGGAAGTGATCTTTCAAAACGTTGCTAACGGGAAAAATGATGCATATGTATCGGGCAGAGAATCCATGTTAGCGATGGTAAAGGATAAAGATATCGCTTTGAAAGTTATTGACTATTCCTTTGGCGAAAAACCTGTTGGATTCCCTTTTGGAAAGACTGAAGAGAATGCACAGATAATATTGGATTTGAACGAAGCGATGGATGAGCTCCATGAAGATGGAACATTAAAGGAAATTTCCGAAGAATGGTTTGCTGAAGATGTGACCGTTAGCGGAGAAGGAGATAGCGAAGAGTAATCCGAAAATAATGAGAAAGCAGTGATCAATACATGTCTGATAAAAATATCAAATTAGGTGTTTTATTATATGGACCTGGTGCCCATATGAATTCATGGAAAGCGGAAGATGTAGAGAAAGATGCCAGTATTAATTTTAATCATTACTTAAATCTAACGAAAAAGGCGGAAGAGGCGGGTGTCTCCTTTGTATTTATTGCGGATGGATTATATATTGATGAAAAATCAATTCCGCATTTTCAAAATCGTTTCGAGCCGCTGACATTGTTATCCGCTCTTTCAACTCTAACATCTAAAATCGGTTTAGTTGGAACGGTGTCCACTACATATAGTGAGCCATTTAATATTGCCCGCCAATTTGCGTCATTGGATAAGATTAGTGGTGGGCGCGCCGGTTGGAATGTAGTTACATCCCCATTACAAGGTAGTGCAGGTAATTTTAATAAAGGGAATCACCCAGAGCATGCTTTACGTTATGAGATGGCTGGAGAGTATCTAGAAGTAGCACAGGGATTATGGGATTCATGGGAAGACGATGCTTTTATTAGAGATCGTGAAACCGGTAAGTTTTATGATGAAGATAAAGTACATACACTGGATCATAACGGAAAATTCTTTAACGCAAAGGGTCCGTTAAATATTGACCGTTCAAAGCAAGGTCAGCCCGTTATTTTCCAAGCTGGAGCATCTGAATCAGGAAGAACTTTTGCAGGGAAGCATGGTGAAATAATCTTTAACGCAGCAAGTACATTCGAAGAAGCAAAAAAATATTACGATGATGTAAAAACAAAAGCAGAAGAAAATGGACGCAATCCAGAAGAAGTGCGCATTTTGCCTGCTTTAACTCCAATCATTGGTGCAACGGAAGAAGCAGCAGAAGAAAGATATAATGAGATTAAAAATCTTGTAACGATTGAAGAAGCATTGAATTTCTTGAGTCGCTATTTTGATCATTTTGATTTTAGTGGGTACCCGCTGGATGAGCCGTTTCCTGACATTGGCGAAGCTGGAAAGAATGCATTCCAATCAACAACGGATGAGATCAAACGTCAGGCGAAAGAAGAAAACTTAACACTTAGAGAAGTAGCATTGCGCGAGACTACACCAAAAAGTCACTTCTTTGGGACTTACGAACAAGTAGCAGATAAGATGATATATTGGGTGAAAAACGGCGCTGCAGATGGATTTATGCTAAACATGCATATTTTCGGTGCGGATTATGACAAGTTTATCAACCATGTCATTCCGATTTTAGAGGAAAAGGGCTATTACAACCGTAATTATGAAAGTGATACATTACGCGGAAATTTAGGCTTATCCTTTAAAGAAAATCGCTATAAAAAATAAAAAAACAGCAAAAATAAAAGGAGAATGAGAAAAATGGCAAATGAAAATTTAAACGTAGTCGTTTGGTCAAAACAAGGATGTAGTTATTGTGCAGAAGTGAAAGATTATTTAAGTGAAAAAAGTATTCCTTATAAAAATATTGATGTTACCGGACATGACGATAGAAGAGAGATTTTAAATGCAAAATATGGCGTTAGTCACGTACCTGTTGTTGAAATTGGAAAAGGAAACCAATACGAAGCCGTAACAGAACTAGGCGTCGAACACATTGAAAAAGTACTAGAAAAATATTAAAAATGATGTGTGGGAACGGTTCTCCTGCGTCACTAGGGGTGCCTTTCCTCATTGCGTTTCATAAGGGGTCAGTTCCCCACTACTTTAAAGTGACAGAGTTGTGGTGGAACTGACCCCGTCTTCTTATTTAAGAAAATTACATTTAAGTGGAAAAATGACGAGTTGTTTCATTTATAAAAAAAGGGACTATTCTACAGATAAATTAGGGGGATTTTCAATGGGAAGAGTGGAAGGAAAAGTTGCAATTGTAACAGGTGGAGCCAGTGGAATGGGGGCTTCGCATGTAAAAAGATTAATAGCTGAGGGGGCTAAAGTTGTTTTCACGGATGTTTCGCTAGAAAAAGGAAAAGCGTTACAAGCAGAGCTCGGGGACAATGCATTGTTTATCGAACATGATGTGACAGAGGAAAACCGCTGGAAAGAAGTCATTGGAGAAGCGGAAAAAGCTTTTGGATATGTGAGTATTCTTGTTAATAATGCTGGGGTCAACTACAGTGAATCGATTGAAGTGTTTCCAGTTGAAGCGTATCGGCGTGTAGTAGATATAAACCAAATGGCTGTTTTCTTGGGGATGAAAGCGGTAGTGCCTTCCATGAAAAAGGCAAAGAGTGGTTCTATTATTAACATCTCGTCCATAGGTGGTCTAAGAGGTCGTAAAGAAAGTATTGCCTACTCCGCTTCGAAATTTGCAGTTACAGGTATGACTAAAGTAGCGGCATTAGAATTAGGTCAATATCAAATTCGTGCTAACTCTATTCATCCAAGTTTAGTGAACACGGAGATGTTCTCAGAACAAAGTGGGGGCGGTACAGTTGCTGCAGATCGTCCGTTAAACCGAGTGTTAACGAAAGAAGAAGTATCCAACTTAGTTCTTTATCTAGCTTCGGACGAGTCAAGTTATACAACAGGCGCCGAATGTGTTATTGATGGTGGACTTACTGCCAGATAATGAAAGGAGGAACGATAAAATGATTATAGATTTTAAAATGAAGGCTCCGATTCCTCATTGGGAAGATATGTTTGAAAATGGCAAGACTGCGTTAAACGGTATTTTTACAAGATTAGACCATGTTAAGCAAACACAAGCAAATTCATTAAAAGATGTGTTGACTGAAATGGATGATCAAGACATTACCTATTCCGTTATTTTAGGAAGAAATAATGAAGCCGGTAGTTCGAATGAAGAATTACTAGAATTTTTAACAAGCAAAAGTGGCGAACGTTTTTTCGGATTCATTGGTATTGAAGATATGACGGTCGACGAAGCGGTAGAGGCCATTCATAAATATGCGAATACGGGAGCCTTCCATGGCGTACAGGCAATCGCATCTAAGATTAAACCGCTAACACCAGTAGGCGATCCTAGTTTAGACCCGATATTTGAGGCTTGTATTGAACATGATTTACCGTTTTGTTATACATTAAGTATGCTTATCTCTATTATGAGCGAAAAACCAGATTATGATTATATTCATCCAAAACATTTAATGCGTGTAGCAAATAAATATCCAGAGTTAAAAATCATTATTTCACATGCAGCATGGCCATTTGTGCAAGAATCAATTGCTGTAGCAACTCATTTTCCAAATGTTTATTTGCTTCCGGACTTTTACATTGCTTTTCCGGGTGGAAATCAATATGCGGAAGCAGCGAGATCAGGATTAGCAGATCAGATTTTGTTCGGTAGTTGCTATCCTAACGTACCTTATGATTTCTCAATAGCGCATTATCGGAATCATAATTTAGAGCCAGAAATATTGGAAAAAGTATTATATAAAAATGCCGCTCGATTATTAAAGGTTGATAGATAATTTCTCATTTCATATAGAGTAAATACGGGGAGCATTTTAAAATATCATTAACTAGTAGCAAAGAGGTGATGTGTACCATGTGCCGATTGTTGAAATTGGCAAGAACAATCAATATGAAGCCGTGACAGGTTTGGGCTTTTCTATATGCAAATTCGGCGATTCGATAAGCCTAGAGTGAATGCCAGATTTTCTGAAAAAGTGAATAAGAAAGGATCATGTGCTATGAGTGATATCGTTATTATATCAGGCAGCCCTTCCGAACTTTCCAGATCGGAAAAGCTCCTCCAATATATAGGCTCCACCATGAGAAAAGAACATTATTCGGTAACTTTTATTTCTATCAAAGATATTCCTGCAGAGGATTTGGTGCAGGGAAATTATGAAAGTCCTGTATTACAGCAAATTACTCAACACATACAAGAAGCAAGCGGAGTGATTGTTGGATCCCCCGTTTATAAAGCCGCTTATTCAGGAGTGTTAAAAGCGTTGTTTGATCTTTTGCCACAAGACGTTTTATATGATACATATGTGCTTCCCATCATGACTGGAGGCAGCCCGTCCCATATGCTAGCAATGGATTATGCTTTAAAACCGCTTGTATCTACGATGAAAGGACTACCTTTAAAGGGTCTCTACTATATAGATAGTCAATTGGATAAGCATCAAGAAAACCCAATCATCGATGAAGAAATATTAGACCGCACAAAAAAACAACTATTTTACTTCTTAGAAAAAATAGGACTAAAAAAAAGTATAAGCAATGCTACGATTAGATAGTGTATCAACTGTGCCTACTTATGCACCGCGGAAATTACGGCGTGGCTGTTTAGGTATGGAGTAGATTTATCGCTCTATTATATAGTTCAGTTATTTAAAAAATGACTGGATAGGAAAATGAAGAGTACGACCGATAGCTTCACTAAAAGCCCCTGTACATCAACGTGTACAGGGGTTTTTATAATGACTCTAAAGTAACATGTTTGATGATACTTTTCAGGAACGGAATAATTGTATATACTTAATCCACTTGAATAGAAATAATAGGAGGAAACTAATATGACAAAGGGAAATGAAATCAGCAATAATAATGATTTGTCATTAGAACAACGTGAAGCATTAATTAGCGCATTGAAAGCCCGTTTCGAGGACAACATGAACCGCCACCAAGGTCTTGAATGGGCTCAAGTCCAAGCCAAGCTGGATGCTAATGCCGAAAAACTATGGTCGCTTCATGAAATGGAAAGAACTGGCGGTGAACCCGATGTTGTTGATCATGATAAAAAGAAAGATGAATACATTTTTTATGATTGTTCAGCGGAAAGTCCTAAAGGTCGCAGAAGTGTTTGTTATGACCGTGAAGCACTGGAGTCAAGGAAAAAACATAAACCAGAAAATAACGCGCTGGATATGGCAACTGCCATGGGCATTGACCTTTTAACGGAAGAACAATATCGAGCGTTACAGAAACTTGAAAACTTCGATATGAAAACATCGAGTTGGGTGCAAACGCCATCTGATATTAGAGAACTCGGGGGCGCCCTTTTTTGTGATTATCGCTACGGGAAGGTTTTCTTATATCACAATGGCGCTTCTTCTTACTATGGTGCTAGAGGATTCCGTGGTTCGCTAAAGGTCTAAACTTTGCACAGACAACTAATGGACGCTTTTCTTTAACAGGAAGGCGTCTTTTTTCGTCTTTCGACTAGAATTAGTTTGAAATTTGTAGATCATCTATCATAAAAATTATTAATTTTTACGATAGATGTTATTATAGTAATACGCCAATTGGACTAGGAGGAAACAGAATGGTAGAAACGATCGATAAAAATGCTTTATTGCGAAATGACGTTAACATGCTCGGAAACATATTGGGAGAAGTTTTAATGCTGCACGGAGGAACAGAGCTTTATGATCAAGTAGAAGCTATTCGGGAAATGGCAAAAAGTATCCGTGAAGAGTTCGATGAAGATACATATCATACACTAAAAAAGGAAATCAGCAATTTAAAACCACCTATGCGTCAGCAAGTGATCCGTGCTTTTTCCATTTACTTTCATTTAATTAATATTGCGGAACAAAATCATAGAATCAGACGTAGACGTCAATATTTACTTGAAGAAGGTGTGAGTCAGTCTTTCTCTATTGAAAGGGCAGTCTCTAAAGTGAAAGGCTACAGCCTCACAAATGACATGATTCAAGGCGTGATTAATGACTTATCTCTCGAATTGATCATGACAGCGCACCCGACAGAGGCAACGAAGCGGACCGTGTTGGAAATACAAAAACGGATATCGGCACATCTGCGGAAGCTGGATAACCCGCTGACCACACAAAGAGAGAAAGCAGACGTGCAAGAAAGCCTATTGAATGAGGTCACCGCTTTATGGCACACCGATGAACTACGGAACAGGAAACCGGAAGTGTTGGACGAAGTGAAAAATGGTCTCTATTATTTTGATCAGACGTTATTTGACACATTGCCCGATATTTTTCAGGAATTGGAAATACAGTTACAGGAACAAATTCCAGGGCAGGACTGGCAGGTGCCAAATTTCATCCGTTTCGGCTCATGGATCGGGGGAGACCGGGATGGAAATCCAAATGTGACACCAGAAATCACTTGGCAGACATTAGAGTTACAACGTGAACTGATTTTAAAGAAATATGATACCTCTATCGTAGAGCTGATGAGGCGGTTCAGTCAATCGAGTGAACGCATATCTATCAATCGACAATTTATCGATAAGATGGAAAAAGAGGAGCACACTTATTTAGAAGAGAATGAGAAGTGGCCTGTCAAATCGGAAGTATATCGACGCAAGTTTGCAGTTATTCTAAAACGTCTACGTGAAACGGGAGAATCATCTTACGGTTACGGCCATGCAGAGGAGTTGGCTAATGACCTCACAGAAATCAAGGAGAGTGCTGAGGCGCATTTGCCAAAGTCTAAAAAGTTAAAAACCATTCGAAAAGTGATTCGGCAAGTAGAGATGTTCGGTTTCCACTTAGCGACGCTGGATATACGAAACCATAGTGGGGAACATGAAACAGCAGTCCATGAAATTCTAAAAGCTGTTCATGTCACAGATGATTATGCTGCACTATCAGAGGAAGAAAAACAGAAGGTATTGTGTGAGGTTTTAAATGACCCAAGACCACTGCTGCTTTTCGATGGTGGATATTCTAAAGCGACACAAGAAATGCTGAAAGTCTTTAGAATGATTAAAAGCGCGCACGAGGAATTCGGCAAACGAGCGATCGAAGTCTATTTAATTAGCATGACGCAATCACCAAGCGATCTCTTAGAAGTCTTAGTGCTCGCCAAAGAAACCGGGATCTATCGTCTATATCCAGACGGAACAGTGGAAAGCGATCTTGATGTTGCGCCCTTATTGGAGACAATCGATGACCTGATTGCAGGACCGAAAATCATGCGGGCATTATTTGAAACAGAAGTATATCGTAAACAACTACAAGCACGTGGAAAACATCAGGAAATCATGCTTGGTTATTCGGATGGGAGCAAAGACGGCGGTACGATGAGCGCAAACTGGAAGCTCTTTAAAGCCCAGGCAGAAATCCATAACATGGCGAGGCAATACGACATTCGTTTGAAGTTTTTCCATGGGCGTGGTGGATCATTGGGCCGGGGAGGCGGTTCGTTGAATACGAGTATCCTCTCACAACCAGTGGAGACATTGGGAGACGGCGTGAAAATCACAGAACAGGGAGAAGTGCTTTCTTCCAGATACTTACTCGAAGATATCGCCTATCGGAATTTGGAGCAAGCAGCCTCAGCCTTATTTGAGACTTGTGCCAGGGTTTCGAGTGCACCCGATCAAGTAGAACTGCGCCAAAAAGAATGGGAAACGGCAATGGAAGCTATTTCAGAAAAATCCTTGAAGAAATATCAAACGCTGGTGTTTGGCGACCCGGATTTCCTGACGTATTTTCATCAGGCGACCCCATTGACCGAATTAGGTGCTTTAAATATCGGATCGCGGCCGATGAGTAGAAAAAACAGTCAGGATTTTGAAGACTTACGGGCTATTCCTTGGGTATTCGCGTGGACACAATCCAGACATATGATTCCTGCTTGGTATGCAGCGGGTACAGGCTTGCAATCCTTCATAGCGTTCATAGCGGACGACAATAGCCATTTGGAAATGTTACAAACCATGTATAAAGAATGGTCCTTCTTCCATTCGACCATCAATAATTTACAAATGGCCTTGATGAAAGCCGATATGAAAACCGCCAAGGAGTATTTGGAATTAGTCGATGATCCTGCGGTAGCAGAACGGATATATGAAGACATTATTGATGAATATGAGCGTACAAAAGAGGCGTTACTGCAAATTTCTGGCAATGAAGCATTACTCAGTCATTCGCCAAATATAAAAGAGTCTGTCCATTTGCGTAATCCATACGTTGATCCGCTCAATTTCCTGCAAGTAGAATTGATCCATAAATTAAGGGAAACACCAAATCCTCCTGAAGAGTTGGTGACCGAGGTGTTACTGACGATTAATGGAGTTGCTGCGGGATTAGTGAATACGGGTTGATTAAGGATAGAAATAAATACGATAAGGAAAAGCCAGTTGGCCATTTATGATTTACGGCCAACTGTTTTTTCCTATGGCATTTTTCCTGCAGGCCGTTAATTGCTAATTGGCGAAAGTCCAATCAAGGTAAGTTCTAGCTGTTTGCACAAGCACGGTTTGACTATGAATCTTATACAATGATAATATTATTACGTTATTATGCATCGAAGATTGACAACCATAAAAGGAGATGCTTTTACTTATGTTATTTAAAGAGCAATATAAATCAATTAAGCGTATAGCTGACAAAATTTATCAGAACCCTGAGCTAGGTTATAAAGAATTACAGACGAAGGAAACAATCATGGCGGCTTTAAAACAATTTAATCCGGTTATAGAGTTTGAAGAATTTAGTACGACAGGATTTAAAACAAGTCTTGGAGGAGAAGGTAAGGATTTACATATAGCATTCATTGGCGAACTAGATGCTGTGTATGCACCAACACATAAGTATGCTGATGAAAATACAGGCGCAGCACACAATTGCGGGCATTATACACAGGTGGCCATTGCGCTCGCATTGTATAATTATCTCTTCCAATCGGAAGTATATAAAAACTACGATTTTAAACTATCATTTGTTTTCGTTCCGGCAGAGGAATATTTGGATTTGGAATATCGTGAACATTTAATGAAAGAGAATACAATTACACACTATGGTGGGAAGCCTGAAGCAATGAAATTGGGCATCTTTGATGATATCGATGTGGGTATTTGTGTACACGCAATTGGTGGCGAGTTTGAAAAGAGAACAGTGGAAGTAAATTGTGATTTAGCTGGTTTCTTATATAAATATAATAAATTTAAAGGAAAAGCGACACACGCTGGTTTCGATCCATTTTCGTCTAAAAACGCATATAGTATGTCTACTTTATTTAATGTTGCTTTAGGGTTAAGTCGTCAGCAACTCAAAGATAGTGAGCAAGTAAGGATTAACCCAATTGTAATGGATTCAGACATGTCCACAAATGTCATTCCGAACCATATCACAGTAGGAACAGATTTGCGTTCTAAAACGGTTGAATATATGAGAGAGGTAGCAATCAAATTAGATGATGCAGCAAAAGGAAGTGCTCAATCTTTGCAAGGCGAGGTGGATATAACGACACAGATGGGGTATTTACCATTTAATCAGAATCGCTGCTTATCCGAATTTGTGATGGAAGCATTTAAAGAAAATGATGAGATTGATGAAATACTTAATAATAATGCAATTAGTGCGGCAGGGGATATTGGTGATTTATCCTTCATGATCCCTTGTATTCAAGTAGGCTACAGTGGATTTACAGGGACGATACATGGAGATGATTTTATCGATGTTGATCCTGCATTTATATATGAAATATTTCCAAGGTTTATTGCCCAATCTTTAGAAAAAATGAACGGAAGAATAGATCGATCGCAGTTATATAAAAAAACGTACGACGATTATGTTGAAGTAATCCAAGCGATTACTGATTAACAGAAACGAGGATACTTACATGAAGAAAAAAACGAATTATATGGTATACCTCATCGTATTCGTGCTTGTTATTATAGCAATTGCGGAATGGATTGGAATACAAAGTATCCCCATTGGTCCTTTTACAATTGGCTTGCTTCCATTGGTATTTGCAGTCATTATTACGATGATATTGGGATTTAATATTTTTCGAAAAGGTATTTTGAAAAAAGTATACAGTAAGCAAAATGTCGACTTCGCCAGTAAATACCTTATATTTATTATGTTACCGTTGATGGCAAGATATGGTGCCGATGTTGCTCCAAAGCTTTATGAAATTGTGCAGGTAGGTTGGGTGTTTATTATCCAGGAAATCGGCAATCTTGGAACCGTCTTATTTGGCTTGCCGATTGCCATTATGCTTGGTTTAAGGGGAGAAGCAATTGGTGCTACATTAGGCATCGGGCGTGAAGGTGAATTAGCTTATATCTCGGAAAAGTATACACTGGAATCCAAAGAAGGACGAGGCGTCCTGTCCCTTTATATTATTGGAACTTTATTTGGTGCCATCTTTTTCAGTATCTTTGCCCCAATATTGTTAGACGTTGGGTTTAGTGTAGAAGCGTTAGCAATGGCATCCGGTGTTGGATCTGGAAGCATGATGACTGCTGCATCCTCCACATTGGTTGCCCGGATGCCTGAAATGGAAAGTACGATCCTGGCTTATGCATCTGCCAGTCAATTGCTGACTAGCTTTATTGGAACGTTTACAATGGTGTTCTTGGCAGCGCCATTGCAGCAATTTATGTACAAACTGCTGACTAGAGGTGATAAGTAATGACTGACGGAATGAATAAATATGTTAAATACGGCCTTGTTCTGTTGCTAAGTGTCAGTCTTATTTTATTTACCCAGGAAATTAAATTGCTTAAGAATCCGGAGTCAACACCTGTGACAGGCATGACAATTTTGGGACTAGGGGTTCTTTGGTTATTTTCCATGATAGGTATTTTAATTTCAGAGCTTATGCAGCGCTCATCATTGAAAATTGTACGTGACTTTCCTATTTTGGGTTGGGTATCGATTACTTCCCTTGTTATGTGTTTGCTCTCGAATACATTTGTAGAAGCCATTCAGGCAGTTGATTTCTTATCGATTACTACGCCAATTCTTACCTTTGCTGGCATTTCCGTAGCAAATCGCCTTGTTGATTTAAGAAAAACATCCTGGAAAATTGCCATTGTCGCAGTATTTGTCTTTATGGGAACCTATTTGGGAAGTGCGCTAATCGCTGAGTTAGGGTTATTTTTGGCTAGTAAATAGATGGGATAAAAATCCTCCATCTTGTATGATTTTGAATACCAAATAAGCATAGATAATGCTCACAGGAAGTACTCCACCACACCTTATGAAAGGGAGTTGGAGGAGATACTTCCTTTTTTTGTGTATTAAAATTCTTGGTGCACAAGTGATTTATTTAACCGAGATAAAATTCTGTGCCTGTTTTCTTGGAAAAACCAATATTCAATCATCTCATTAGGATTTCTGAAACTCAGAATAAAGAATAAATACAGGCCGCATATTTAATGGAGAGATTTCCATACTACTATCTTGGAAGCCTAGAGCATGCGCAGGTTGTAAAAGATAGAGCAAAAATACGAATATTTAACTTCTAGAAAATCACGGCATAAATGTCTATTATGTGAATTTAAAAGAAGCAAGAATAACATTGCAAACCTTAGAACATATTGCGTATTGAAATTAATTTCATTAATGACACATGAAAACGATATTACATACAGAATTAATGAAAGTATTTACATAGCTATTCTTTAACAATATAATTAAAATGTATCGTTTGATTGAGACATCTACTATATTACAGCGATTTCATCTTTAATATAATTTATGGGTGGTGGACCAGTTACACAAATAATGCTGTTCGTTTTAAATGAAATAGTTTTTAAAAATGCAGGGAAAAGGGTGGAATAAGCAATGGAACAAAAAAAGATTGTTGGCGTAACAGCGTGTTCAGCCGGAATCGCACATACTTATATGGCAGCGGAATCATTGGAGAAAGCTGGTGAAGAAAAAGGCTATGACATTAAGATTGAAACACAAGGATCGATCGGTGTTGAAAATGAATTATCGCAAAAAGATATTGAAGAAGCGGATATTGTTATTTTAGCCGTTGAAATCAATATCGATATGTCACGTTTCTTTGGGAAAAGAGTGATGCGGGTAAGGGCATCAGAAGCAATTAGAAATCCTGATGCATTGATTGAAACCGCTTTTAAAGAAGCGAATCCATATGGAGAAAAAGGTACACAAGCTGGAATAGCAAAAATGGGAAAAACAGAAGAAGGTGGGTTTTTCCAACATATTATGGCTGGGATTTCCTACATGATACCGATGGTTATTGCTTCAGGGCTAATTTTAGCGATAGCTAACGTATACGCTTTTCAACGTGATGAAGCTGGAAGAATAATAGAATGGGGTTTTGATAAAACAACAATGATGGGAGAATTGATGTCCAATTTGTTTGACGTTGGTCAAGTTGGCTTCTTATTGATGATCCCTCTATTTGCAGGATTTGTTGCAAATTCCATTGCCGGGAAACCAGCAATTGCTGCGGCGATGATCGGAACCTATATAGCCAATGATGCAGAGATGCTTGGCGCTGATGCAGGGGGAGGGTTTTTAGCAGCAATTCTTGTCGCGTTTGCAACAGGTTATTTCGTAAAGCTGATGAAAAAAATCCCATATCCAAAAATTATCCAGCCAATTGTTCCAATCATGATCATTCCGTTGGTGAGTACACTCGTCATTTCCATATTTGTTCTGTATGTAATCGGTAATCCAATGGCATCCATGATGGATGGTTTATATGAAGGTTTAACGACTTTGAACGAAAATTATGCGGCAGCACCAGTGCTAATTGGTGTTATCATCGGTGCGATGATTGGATTTGACTTAGGAGGTCCTTTCAATAAAACAGCGCTTGTCTTTGGTACAGCAGTTTTCACGGATACAATAGCAAAGTATGGCATAGAAGGCGCTAATTTTGTTCCACAAACTGCTACACAGGCAGCGATTTCGGTTGCACCTCTTGGGATTTGGCTGGCATCCATCATCTTTAAAAAGAAATTTTCTCCGACCGAAAAGGTTTCTGCAAACAGTGCTTTTGGGATGGGAATTGTTGGTGTTACAGAAGGGGCGATTCCTTTCGCAGCCCAGGATCCTGTTCGAATGATACCGGCATTTGTTGCTGGTTCAGCAGTTGCGGGTGGTCTAGCTTCAGGTCTAGGTATTAAGTTTTATGGTGGAATTGGTTCACCGCTTGGAACGTTTGTAGGCTATATTGAGCAACCAATTCCCTTTGTTACATGGATATTCAGTGTTTTAATGGGTGTGTTAGTAACAGCATTAATTATTGGATTTACTAAAAAAAGGGTGGATTAAAAATGATAAAGGACATATTTAAAATTGAAAATATAGTGTTTGATTCTACAGCGAAAGCGAAGATTGATGCATTGAAATTTATCGCATCATTTGCAGAAAAAGAGGGGATTGTTAAATCCTCCAAAGCTTATTATAAAGGGTTGAAAAAACGCGAAAGTGAAGTTACAACAGGATTTAAAGACGGTATAGCTATTCCGCATTGTAAACACAAAACAGTATTGAAGCCGTCGTTGATGGTTGTGAAATTTTCAAATACGGTTGAATGGGATTCAATGGACGGTAAACCAGTTCAAATAACTTTTGCGTTAGCAATTCCGGAGGGGGAAAATCAAGCACATCTAAAATTGTTAAGTTCAATCTCTCGTGCCTTAATTGATGAGGAATTTACAGAAGCAATTTTAAATGCAGAAACAGAGAGTGAAATGTATGCTATTATTCAGGAAAAAATGGATAAAGTAAATGATTAAAATATTAGGTAGGGTGTAAAATGACAAACAAAATTCATGTGATTGCTCATACACACTGGGATTATGAGTGGTACTTTACGAGCAGCGAATCATTTATACAACTTTGCTATCATGTTGATGAAGTAATTAAAGCACTAGAAGAAGAGGTTTTGGATTATTACATGCTTGATGGACAAATGAGCATTATAGAGGATTATTTAGAGGTTCATCCAGAGAACCGTAGTCGCATAAAAGATCTCGTTGAAAAAGGGAAATTAAAAATTGGACCATGGTATACGCAATCTGATCAAATGATCATACGTGGTGAATCTTTAGTTAGAAATTTGCAAATAGGGATGGAACTTGGTGATTTACTTGGAGGAGCCGATCGACTCGGTTATATACCAGATGCTTTTGGACAATCCATCGATATGCCAAAAATATTTTCACAAATGGGGATTAATCGATCTGTTTTTTGGCGGGGGTTATCATCAGATAAAATGAAACAGCGTGAATTCTTCTGGGAATCAGAGGATGGAAGCCGTGTAATGGCCTATAATATAAAAGATGGCTATTTTGTAGGGGTTCAGCTGATTGAAACTAACGACAGTGAAGCGTTGATGAAACAAATAAAACAAGATACGACCTCCTCCCATATTGCATTGCCTGTAGGTGGGGACCAAAGATTCGTAGATTTTAATTTAAAAGGGCGAATAGATGATTATAATCAAAGGTTAACAGAAGAAGTATTGATAGAAAGTAATTATGATCAATTGTTCGAAGCGATAAACGAGGAAAAACATGAACTGCCAACAGTACAAGGAGAATTGTTGAATGCTGAGGTATCTAAAATTCATCGTTCGATCTATTCCTCAAGGTATGATCATAAATATTTAAATGACAAAGTGGAACGAAGATTAATTTATCAGGTGGAACCATTAATTGCTATTGCAGACCACTTAAATATCCCATTTAAAAGGAATCTATTAGATAAAATATGGAAAATTATTTTACGTAATCATGCCCATGATAGTGCTGGGGCTTGCAATAGCGATAAGACGAATCAGGACATCTTACAACGCTTAATCGAAGCGGATCAACTGTCCTATTCCATTGTCGATTATTTGACAAGAAAAATTAGTGAATCGAGAGAGGCCATTGCGCCTAATCAGGTTACAGTATTTAACACATTGCCAATAGAAAGAGAACAGATGATTAAATTAAACATATCATTGGTCCAACCTGTTTTTGCTATTTACCATAAGGGAGAAAAAGTACCTTATCAAATAATAAGCAGTGAGAAAAGATCAAATGACCCGATAAGAAAGGAAATACCTCCAGCTGAAGATTCTTTTTATATTGAAACAGAGATCTTGCTCCCACTTAAGCTCGACGCCCTTGGTTATGAAGTGTTGGATGTAATAGAAGGAGAAAATGGAGAGGCTTTTCAAAGCAATGAACAGTACATTGACAAGCGCAATGAAGGATGTATCGAAAATAAATTTTACCAAATAATCTATGATGGCGGACAAATCCACGTATTGGATAAGGTTTCTGACACCCTTTATAAAGATTTCTTATATGTTGAGGATGCAGGAGATGATGGGGATAATTATGATTATTCTCCGCCAATCCATGATTGGAAGCTAAAACTAGACTTCATTGATGCAGATGTAGTGCGCACTGTAGGAGAATTTGAAGAAAAAATGAGGATCTCTGGAACATTTAAGATTCCTTTGAATCAGTCTGAGCGGGTAAAAGGCAACGCTAACTGTGACATAGCTTATGTATGTACGATTCGTATACTACCAGACAGTCAGGCAATTGATGTGCATATAAACATTGAAAATGATGCATTTGACCATCGTATGCGCTTGATATTGAACGGTGATGTCAAGACAGAACAAAGTATTGCAGATACACCTTTTGGAACAATAGCCAGACCAAAAATAGATCCAAACCTGGGATTCTGGAAGAAAAATGGGTGGAAAGAAGAACCAAGTGGTATCTATCCAATGTTGAACTTTGTTAATTTGCATGATGAACAAAAAAGTATTTCTGCCTTTTCTAAAGGGGTAAAGGAATATGAAGTTATCGGTACGGATACGGCTAACATAGCACTTACGTTATTCCGCGCAGTGGGTTATCTTGGAAAACCAGATTTAGTGAGACGCCCCGGTGTAGCTTCAGGCAATCAGTTTCGCTATATAAAAAGCCCAGATAGCCAGCTACAGAAACAATTAACATTCAAATTTTCAATTGTTATTGGAAAGCGTTTTTCAGAAGTGGATGCTTTCCGTCACTATCAGAAGTATGCTATCACTGTTCCTTATTACCAACAGCAATCACTGAATCAATTTACAACGACATTAAAATATTTTGTTATGCAGCCATTGCCTGAAAAGCTTCCAAATCAGTTTTCTCTTCTTGATGCGAGTGAAGTAAAACATGTGGTATATAGTTCTTTTACGAAATCACGTGATGGAAAAGGGTTTGTCATTCGTTTTTTCAACCCTACAGATCAGGTTGTTGGTGAACCTGGAAAAGTGAACTGTCACGGGAGAATACAAACATGGAAGTTTGTCACTATGGCAGAGCAGTTAGATCGAATTGGAGATAACGATGATGGAATAATCGAACTAGGTGTTTTTAAACCAAAAGAAGTGAAAACAATATATATGGAGTTTTAAGTGTGATTGTATGCAGTGGGTAGGTTAATGCTGAGAATAGTAGGTGAGTTCTATTGTCAAATGAAAATATATTTTTTATTATTGAAGGTTCAAAATTAAAATTCACAGCGGTTGAGGAACAAATTGCAACTTATTTTCTAGATGAGAAACAGCCAGTTAAGCAGTCAGTACTAGCAAAAAAGATTAATGTTTCTACGTCTTCCATCACGAGATTTTGTAAAAAGATCGGTTTTGATAATTATAAAGAGTTTATCTTTTGTTATCGTAGATCGTTAATAGAATACGCTAGTGATAGGAATGAAGTAACAAGTAATCTGCAGTTGCGCTATAAAGAATTAATAGATGCAATAGACAAAAGCATGGATAAAGAAAAGGTAAAAAAAGCGTGTGAATATATTTATAATCATAAAATTATTCATGTTTATGGTTTAGGATTGAGTGCAATATCAGGAGAAGACTTCAAGTTTCGTTTTACAAGAATAGGTAAATATGTTGAAGTGGTTCATGATTATGACTCTATAGAAATGATATCCTCTCTTTTGAATCACGAAAATCTTGTTATTTATTTCTCATTACGTGGTGAAAACGAACATGTAATTCAATCATTAAAAGAGCTAAAGGAAAAAAAGTCCCATTTAATCATCATTACTTCCAATCAATCAGAAAAAATTAGGAACCTTGCTGATGTTACTTTATTAACTTCAAATATAAAAAATAAAAATGAACTCGGGCAAATATCTGCTCAAATACCTCTATTGATCATCATTGATATGATTTACTCGCAATATATAAATATGTATAGAGAAAATATCAGTAAGTGGTTAGGGACGGAATATGCTTACTTATATGGAAACAAAGCAGAAAAGAAAAAACACAAATGACGAGTATGGAAAAATAGGAAGGAAATATAGATGAAACAATATCTTTCATTTGATTTCGGCGGAACTTTTATTAAATATGCATTGATTAACGAAAATGCAGATGTTACATTCGAATATAAAATCCAGACACCTCGTAGTCTGGATGAATTATTATTGTTTGTTGAACAAACCACGGATTGGTATAGAAAGAATACCAACATTGAAGGTATTGGAATAAGCTGTCCCGGAACCATTACAAAGAACGGAGAAATCCAAGGAACAAGTGCTATCCCTTATTTATATAGCTTGCCTCTCAGACGATTGCTGGAGGATGCAACAGGTGAAACTGTTACGATAGAAAATGATGCCAATGCTGCAGCACTAGCTGAACTATGGAAGGGTGCTGCAAAAGGATATAAAGATGTGCTGACCATTGTTATTGGAACAGGGATTGGTGGAGCCATTATTTCTGATGGTAAGCTATATCGGGGAGCACATTTGTATGGTGGCGAATTTGGATATTCTATTCTATACGCGGATCCAACATCAAAAGAAATTGGCTATTGGAGCAAGATGGCATCTACCGGATCCCTTATAAGAAAGGTTGCCAAAGAAAGAAATATGGGATCGGATGAATTATCTGGTGAGGAAATTTTCAAACAAGCCTCTATGGGAGATGAAGTATGTAAAAAGGCAGTGGAGGAATTTTATTTCATGCTAGCTGCCGGGATACATAATTTACAGCACATTTATGACCCGGAAATTATTTTAATTGGCGGTGGGATTAGTGCGCGATCTGAATTTATTACTGAATTATCTACGAGTATCAGAAAGGTACAAGCCAGCATGGACTTGAACAGTCTCACACCGCGGATAGACACCTGCTATTTCATGAATCAGGCTAATTTAATTGGTGCAATATATCCATTTATACGATCATAATATCATTGAATAAGGAGAGGATAATTATGTCCGAATACATATTTCCCAAGGGATTCTGGTGGGGGAGTGCTACTTCTGCTACACAAACGGAAGGAGCTGCAGATATAGACGGAAAGGGGGAGAACATTTGGGATCATTGGTATCGAAATGAGCCTAATCGTTTTTTTAATCAAATAGGTCCAAACGATACTTCGCAATTTTATAAAGGATATAAAGATGATATTTGTTTGATGAAAAAGTTAGGTCATAATTCATTTCGTCTTTCGATTTCTTGGTCGCGCTTAATTCCGGCTGGAACTGGACGAGTTAATGAGAAAGCTGTTGATTTTTACAATCATATTTTAGATGAACTTATCGCGGTTGGAATAGAACCATTTGTAAATTTGTACCATTTTGATATGCCACTTGCGATGCAAAATATTGGTGGATGGGAAAATCGTGAAGTAGTTGAAGCGTTTGAAAAATATGCTACAACATGTTTTGATTTATTCGGAGAAAAAATAAGCAAATGGTTTACTCAAAATGAGCCGATTGTTCCGGTTGAAGCAGGATATCTATACGATATGCATTACCCTAATGTCGTGGATTTTAAAAGAGCTATACAAGTTGGATATCATTCCATACTTGCAAGCGCAAAGGTGATTAAGGCATTTAAAGAAGGAGGGTATACTGGGAAAATTGGTATTATATTGAACGTAACACCATCCTACCCACGAAGTGAGCATCCCGCGGATAAACAAGCAGGTAGAATTGCCGATCTGTTTTTTAACCGATCTTTTCTTGACCCATCAGTTAAAGGGAGTTTCCCGCAAGAAATGATACAGATTCTGCGTGACATGGATAGTCTTCCGTATACAGAACGCTTGGATAAAGAAATTATAAGTAAATATACGGTAGATATACTTGGTATTAATTATTATCAGCCTAGGAGAGTAAAAGCAAAAGAATATATGCCGCATCCAGACGCTCCATTTATGCCAGAGCATTTCTTCGATTATTATGATATGCCAGGTAGAAAAATGAATCCTTATAGAGGGTGGGAGATTTATGAAAAAGGAATATATGATATCTTAATAAACATAAAAAGCAATTATGGAAACATCGAATGCTTTATTTCTGAGAATGGTATGGGTGTGGAAAATGAGGAACGCTTCAAAAATGAGGAAGGCATCATACAAGACGATTACCGCATTGATTTTTTCAAAGGGCATTTAAAGTGGGTCCATGAAGCAATAAATGAAGGTGTTAATGTAAAGGGATATCAAGTATGGACATTTATGGACAATTGGTCCTGGATGAATGCATATAAAAATCGATATGGATTGGTTTCTGTCGATTTGGAGAAAGACGCAGAACGTAAAGTTAAAAAAAGCGGATGGTGGTTTAAAGCGCTTGGTGAGAACAATGGCTTCTCTGAGAATGAGTAGCACATAACCAGAGCGCAAATTAGGCGATATTTTAGCATAAACTGTGTAAGTGTGAATATGTATGCTTCTCACTTGCGCAGTTTTTTCATTACTTTCTCCACTTTTTTGTGCTATTTTTAAATTACTAAACCCGTAAGCATAAAATATTAGCAAGAAATCCGGTAATAAGTAAACGCAACGAATTAACTATAAAAGCTCCATCATAAAAATAGAACATTCGACTGCTCGGCTTTTCCCTGATTCATACCACGCTCCTTTGTTCATTAATAACATTGACAATTGAGAGATACCTTGATACATTAAAAACTTCTTGTTAAAACTGAATAAATAGTGGAGGTTTTTTATATGAAATAGACAAGGGATTTCTATGATCAATTGTTCAAAAAATTATAACTAATACTTTCAAAATGTGGAGGAATACATAACGTGAAGAAAACGAAACTAACCGAGAGATTATTTCAATTAACCTCACACAATACAAATGTGAAGACGGAAATGATGGCTGGATTAACTACTTTCATGACCATGCTTTATGTATTAATCGTCGTACCAGGTATGCTAGAAGAAGCTGGCATGCCTAGAGGGTCTGTGACTGTTGCAGTTATCCTGATGACAGGAATTATTACAATTATTATGGGATTATACAGTAATCGTCCTTTTGCATTGGCACCGGGACTTGGTTCGGTAGCTTTTCTATCTGTAACATTGGTTGTATCGGAAGGAATTCCATGGCAGGTAGGTATGGGAATGGTATTCATTTCTGGTGTATTATTTGTTCTATTTACTATTTTTGGACTGAGGAAGTTGATTGTGCGTTTGGTCCCGCCTGCGATTAAGTTATCAATTGGCGCAGGGGTTGGTTTATTTATTGCATTAATAGGCTTTCGGAATGCGGGTATCGTGGTTGCCAGTGAAAAATCAAACTCACTGCAACTTGGAGATATCGGTTCTCCCAACGCTATTTTGGCACTGGTTGGTTTCTTTATTATGAGTATATTATTGGCAAGGAATGTACGTGGTCATCTATTAATTGGCATCGTTATTGTAACCTTGATCGGAATTCCAATGGGCGTAACGCAATTGCCAAGTTCGATTTTATCGTTACCAGAAAGCATTGCACCGGTTGCGTTTAAATTAGATATTATGGAAGCCTTGAAAATCTCCTATTTTCCATTCTTGTTGGCGTTTTTTGTACCGGACTTTTTCTCTGGTCTTGGAACCATACTGGGGGTTGCTGCGAAAGGTGACATGTTGGATAAAAACGGTGACCTACCGCGGATTGATAAACCATTCTTGGTCGATGCGGGTGGTACAGTAGTTGGTTCGTTTTTTGCGGCTCCTGTTATGTCAACTTATGTTGAATCTGCAGCAGGTGTTGAAGCCGGAGGGCGTACAGGGTTAACAGCTGTTTCAACGGGTATTCTTTTTCTGTTAACGATGTTTATCACACCATTGATTATGATTATCCCAACAGCCGCAACGGCACCAGCTTTAATTCTTGTAGGACTTTCAATGCTTTCTGCCGTAAAAAATATTAATTTCAATGATGTAACAGAGTCGTTACCTGCATTTATGACAATAGTTATTACTATCTTTACATTTAACTTTGGAAATGGGATTGCCGCTGGTATTATCATTTATGTACTTATAAAAAGTTTATCAGGAAGATATAAAGAAGTTCATCCAGGTATGTATGTGTTGGTGATTCCGCTGATTATTTATTTCATCACGCTTGCTAATAATTAACATGATTATTGTCGAAAAGGAGATTGATTAGAATGTATTCTCGTCAACATATTGTTGCTGCTGCACGTGGTGATATCCCCATGGATACCGTAATTCGTGGAGCTAATTTGGTCAATGTTTTTACAGCAGAAATTTACCAGGCAGATATTGGCATGAAAGAAAACCGATTTGCAGCTATTGCGCCCTACGAAGATAATAAACCAACCTTCAAAATGGAAGGTAAAACTGAAATTGATGCAAATGGTAAGTATGCAGTACCCGGGTTTATCGACTGTCATGTACATATTGAAAGTACGATGATCCCGCCGGATATGTTTGCCAGGGCAGTGCTGAGGCATGGAACGACTGTAGCTGTGATTGATCCGCATGAAATTGGTAATGTGCTTGGTGCTGAAGGGGTAAAATATATGGTGGAGGCGAGTCGGGACCTTCCTGTTCGAATTCTTACAACGATTCCTTCGTGCGTACCTGCTGTACCTGGTGTAGAAACAGCTGGGGCAGAATTTACTCCAGATGATATAGAGGAATTACTCAAGTTGCCTGATGTCGTCGGTATTGCTGAATTAATGGATTATGTCGGTGTCATTAACCAAAATCCACGTATGGCAGGGATTGTCCAAAAGGGGCTGGATGCCAACGTATTAAATGAAGGCCATCTGCCGAGGGTTTCAGGCCGACCATTACATGCATATCTTGCTGCTGGCGTGAATTCCGATCACGAAAGCCGGAAGGTAGAAGAAATCCTTGAAAAGTTGCGCGCAGGCATGTTGATCTATATTCGCGAATCAAGTGTTAGTCAATTTGCGGACATTGCTGCCAAAGCTTGGGAATCGGTGCCACACGCATCGAATATCGCGATGTGTACGGACGACGTAGAACCAAATGATATGTTGAAAAACGGACAAATGAGCCGAGTGGTTCGTCGTGCCATTGAAGAAGGGATCCCTGCGCCGCTTGCCATCCGTTATGCGACCCTAAATGGCGCGATTCGTTATGGTCTCAGGGATCGTGGAGCAATCGCTGCTGGATATTTGGCGGATTTTTCCCTAGTTGATTCATTAGAAACGATGCAGGTTGATGATGTATTTGTACAAGGGGAGCAAATGGTATCAAATGGCCAAGTCATAGCGGATATTAAAAGCAATATTCCACCACTATTAAAAAATACAGTTCGCTTGCCAGTATTAGATGAAGCAGATTTTATAATTCATACGCCAATTCAAAATGGCACAGTTACGTTGAATACAATCGAAATGACAGCAATTGGGACAACGCAAAGGGGCGCCTTGGAGCTAGAAGTTAGTAATGGTAAAGTTGAGACATTGCCTACTGATTATTTGTTTGCAGCGGTTGTTGGTCGTCATGGACAAAATCGTAAACCTTTTGTTGGGGTGTTAAAAAATGCTGGCCTTAAAAGCGGCGCCTATGCGACCACTGTAGCTCATGACAGCCATAATCTGGTGGTAGTGGGGACGAATGCGCATGATATACTGCTAGCGACGAAACAGTTGCAACAAGCTGGGGGTGGGCTTTGCCTGGTCGACAACGGAAAAGTCGTTGCACAGGTTGATTTGCCACTGGCAGGCCTAATGGCGCCTGAGCCAATTGAAGAACTCTCACCAAAAGTAGAAAGATTTAATGAAAAAGCGAAAGAGATGGGGGTTAAGGTTGGTAGACGTTCACCATCCATGGCCTTGTCTTCATTGACATTAACTGTGATTCCGGAAATCAGGCTGAGTGATTTGGGTCTAGTAGATGTGGCTTCACAGCAACTTATTCCGCTTTTTGAAGAGGACTAGGGATGATTTGAAACGCTGTAACAATTGTAGAATGGATTATATAATTGGGCAGACAACCATAGGGGAATTTATGGTTGTCTGTTTTTTTGCGTATTTTTACTTAAGAGCATTCTCTTTAAAGGTTTTTATGAGTAAAATAATGGGTATTGGTCTTATAGATGAGTGATTTACGGGGTTTTTTATAAGAGATAAAAGATGTGATAAAGTAAACTCATTTTTAGGAGATGACATGCTATGAAAATCAAATCGGCAGTGCTTCATGAATCAGGCGCATCTAGGCCTTACGCAAAAACAAAGCCAATCCATATAGAGGAGCTGGAACTTACGCCTCCAGGGCATGGTGAAGTGCTCGTAGAAATTAAAGCGGCCAGCCTTTGTCATTCTGATTTATCAGTTGTGAATGGATCACGTCCAAGACCTGTTCCAATGGCACTTGGTCATGAAGCTTCTGGTGTGGTTTTGGAAGTTGGCGAAGGTGTGGATGATTTAAAGGCAGATGATCATGTTGTTTGTGTGTTTGTACCAAGTTGCGGACATTGCCTCCCGTGTTCAGAGGGGAGACCTGCATTGTGTGAAGTTGGGGCGAAAACAAATAATGATGGTACATTGCTAAATGGTGATATTCACTTGCACCGAGAGAATGGCGAAGATGTTAATCACCATCTCGGAGTTTCTGCTTTTTCTGAACGTATTGTGGCATCGAGAAACTCACTTGTAAAGGTGGATAAAGATATTCCATTTGAAAAAATAGCCTTATTTGGCTGTGCAGTCATTACAGGTGTTGGGGCAGTAGTGAATACTGCCAATATGAAATTTGGTAGTACCGTTGCAGTCATAGGGTTAGGTGGTGTGGGATTGAGCGCACTACTTGGAGCTGTCGCGTCGGGTGCCAATAGAATTATAGCGTTGGATATCAATGAAGGTAAGCTTAAGCAAGCGAAGGAGTTTGGAGCTACAGATGTATTTAATTCGAGCGATGAAAATGTAATAGAAGCAATCAAAGAAGCAACAGGCGGCGGGGTTGATTATGCATTCGAAACGGCAGGAGCAGTCCCTGCGATTGAAGTTGCTTATGGTATTACCAAACGCGGAGGCACGACAATCACGACCGGACTACCTGATCCGGAGCATAGGTTTTCATTACCTTATGTAACACTTACGGCTGAAGAGCGAACTTTAAAAGGATCGTATGTAGGGAGTTGTGTTCCAAAAAGAGATATACCGCGATTCATTGATCTATACAAACAAGGTAAGTTGCCTGTAGATAAATTGCATAGTGATACGATTAAACTAGAAGATATCAATGAAGGCTTTGATAAACTGGAAAATGGCGAGGCATTGAGGATCGTGGTGAAATTTTAACACCAAAATAGGAATAATTAAACCTAATTCATATTGGGAGAGAATAGTCAACCTGAAATACTTAAATAGAGATTAAGACAAAGGTTTGTACGTCATTGTATCAAATGATGTACGAACCTTTATTTTTTATTGACATAAAAGTTGAAAGACAATACGATGAGGTTGGCTAAATTAATGGGATGGGACAGTATTCAACTGTTTATCTTGATTATAATAAGTGATAAAGTGCTTAAACAATTTGGTGAGCACTGTTAAACATAAAGAAAGAGGTGCGTTATTGTGAAAATAATAACGCAAGAATGAAAATAGGCGTCTTATTATCCGACAATTATGGGATAGGCCATTGATTTATATAAAAAATTGTACATTGGAAAGGGGGGAACTTATGGAACGCTGGTATAAAATAGATAATACAGGGAAAATATTTCACGCAGTAACAAATGCTTCTAACTCTTCAGTGTATCGGGTTTCTATGATTATGAAAGAATCCGTAAATGCCGAATTGTTGCAAGATGCATTGGACAAGGTGATCAAACGATTCCCGATGTTAGCTGTGAAGGTCCGTAAAGGATTGTTTTGGGATTTCATGGAAGAAAATGATGAAAAGTTACATATTCAGGAGGAAACAACCTATCCATGTTATATTATTAATCCGAGGGAAAATCACGGCTATCTGATGCGAGTTTTATATTTTCAGCGAAGGGTTTCAGTTGAAATTTTTCATTCCCTTACAGATGGTAGTGGTGCTGTTGAATTTCTGAAATCATTAATTTTCCAATACTTACTGTTTCAGGAAAAAGATGTAACAACTGACGGTGAAGTACTCTTCCCAGATGACGTTCCTAGTAAATACGAAACAGAGGATAGTTTTGAAAAGTATTTTCATCCATCTGGTCAATCACAGCAACGGGAGAAAGAATCACCTGCCTTTCAGATTAAAGGTTCTCCTTTTGATCCGCCCGGGGTGAATGTTATTCATGGTGTAATCCAGGCTTCTGAGGTTAATAAGTTTGCAAAAAAAATGGGGGCATCCGTTACCGAATTTATTACCGCTGTACTAATCCATTCCATTTATGCAGAAACAATGAAATACGGATTGTATCAAGAGTCGATTATGATTGCACTGCCTGCGAACCTACGGCGGCAGTTTCCCTCTGTGACGTTAAGGAACTTTTTTTCAGTTTCCAATGTTGGGGTGCCAGTGACTGATGAAACAACATTAGAGGATATTATGAAAACAGTATCTGAGCAGCTAAGCAGTAAGATGAAAAAAGAAACGTTACAGGCTGGGATCAATCACCATGTTCAGTTACAAAAAAAGTTATCAGCAAGAATCGTTCCTGTATTCGTTAAATATCGTGCGATGCGGTATGGATTTTATCACTTTGGTGAAATGTCGAAAACAATGACCCTTTCTAACTTAGGTAATATCAAAATACCTGATTCTATGAAACCTTATATCGAAAGAATGGAGCTGGTACTTTATCCAACCAAAAATAGTCCGATCAACTGTGGTATTGCTTCGCTGAATGACAGGATGACCATTACATTTGCGCGTTCGATTGTGGAAACGGAAATTATTAAATCTTTTTTCAGTCAGCTTACCCACTTAACAGGGCTTGATATAGAGGTTTACTCAAACAATTGGGGTGAGCAGACGTGAATCAATGTAAAAATTGCGGCGTCTGGGTTGAAGGCCTGACATGTCCACTTTGTCATCGTGGAATTGCTGATCCAACAACAACCACAGAGGTACAATGGTATCCGGATTATCAGGAGGTAAGCCACGACCAAAGAAGTGTATTTGCGTTCAAACTAACTATTTTTATAGCTGTTTCCATTGTAAGTGGGTGCTTGCTTATCAATCTGCTCACGATGCCACACAAACTTTGGTCGCTCTATGTAGCTACAGTTGTTGTTTATCTTTTAATAACCTGCAACCATACGATCCTTTCCAAGTCACATTTAGGTGGTAAGATTTTGGTTCAGCTGATTAGTTTATCCGGCTTGCTATCATTGACGGATGCTCTGATGGGTTTCCAGCGGTGGTCGGTCAACTATATCGTCCCATTTTTGGTTGTCGCGGCAACATTTCTAGTAACGGTTATTATTCTGAAGAAACGCATGCGATGGCGGGCATATGTAGGTTTTGTTGTAACGATGATTGTTTTAGGTTTTCTTCCGATTGTATTATATGTAGCAGGGGTTGCTACAGCTATCTGGCCAAGTGCAGTAACAGCTTTGTATGCTCTACTTACACTATTTGGGATGCTGTTGTTTTCAGATAAAACATTTAAGACAGACCTCGTGCGCCGTTTTCATTTATAGCAGTTCAGTTAAGATGGCATTAAACATGACAGTAAGAACTATACGATGCTTCATTACTATTATTATAATCAAAAGGACGAGAGAATTTCACTCTCGTCCTAACATCAATACTTAAATAATGTCGCGACCAGTTGATATCCTGCTCCAATCGTCCAAAACAGTACATGATCACCGCGTTTAATTCGGCCACTTTTAATTCCTTCGTAAAGCGCAATAAATGGACTGCTTGTCCCTGTGTATGCATAGGTATCGCCAACATAGATTATTTTTTCGTCCTCAATGTCAAATTGCTTTTGAACTTTATGTATGTTTGATAAAGCAAATTGCGTGAAACAACAAGCATCAATGTCTTTCCAAGTAAGTTTATTTCTGTCTAGCATTGTTTCAAACATTTCATACGTTGGCGGCATTGCCATGTCACCATCAAATGGAAGCCAATCAATAAATCGAATATCTGCATCGCCTTTTAATGACTTTGTTAACCCTTTAGCGGGGTAAGATATTTTTTCTCTATTGACAGAGTCCGTGAAATAGATGGAATCGATAAAGCCGGTGTCTTCTTCTGTTTTTTCTAAGATAACCGCACAAGCTGCGTCACCATAGTTCGCATAGGTGATTTCTTGTTCCGGGTTAGCGATCAGAGAGTTATAATCTGAACCTACGACTAGCGCAGTGTGTACATGTGGATTTGCCATCATATAACGAGATGCTTGTTCAACAGATACCGTCATACCGGCACAATTTGCATTTGTATCCATTACCATCGTATGATGATCTGCTCCAATCGCATCATGAAGATACATGGCGTTCATTGGGAAGGTTGTCTCAGGTACTTGTGTAGAAAAGATAATATAATCAATATCTTTCCCTTTCATCTGCGCTTTTTCTAAAACTCGTTTCGCAGCTTCGATTCCCATGGTTAAACCATTTTCATCTTCGTTATCAATGATATAGCGCTGCTTTCTACCCATTACTTCTAAGAAATGGCTAATATCTTTTCCTCGTTCTTTAAAATGTTCGATGTAGAAATCATTTTCTACGACCTTACTTGGGTGGTAAATAGCTATTGCTTTCATTTTGATGCCTGTCATGTTGCTCATCAAACTCCTTCTCCTTTTTTATAACAACCAATAATTTTAAAAAATGCCTTATATTAACTTTCTTATCTGTGTAAAAAAAGGAATAAGATCCTTGTAAGAATCCAATTCCTTTGAATGAATATTTAAATATTGACTACTTCGGCATTTGTCAGTCCCGCATTTCGAGCAATACGGTTTAGTTGCATTTTGACAATTGGGTTTTCTTTAATAGAAAAAACAATTTTATTAAATGCAGATTCCTTATAAAGTCCAAAAGAATGTTCTAATTTTGGAACCATATCTTGCGTAATAATGTTCATTGATGTGCAATCGACGTTCAAAGTATACTTACCAGGTTCGATCGATCCTACTTTTGTAGTATAATCACGATGAAAAGCCTCAGCTTGTTCTGGAGTGAATGAGCCTTTAACCTCCATATCAATTGTTTGTTGAGCTTGATTTACCTTAATGCTATAACTTCCTGCCATTTCCATATCCAACCCTTCATTATGTGTTCTGTTTTTTTGGTTAAAAAGCACTAGTTAAAAGTACCTATTTCATTTATCGACAATCATTTAAATTGATTAAGCTATTGGGTAATATCAGTAATATTAAGTTTTATTGCAATCTTATTAAGTGTCTTGCTAGTAACACGTAAATTATGTATAGATGGTCGTGTTGAAGAAATGAAGGCCAAAAATAATTCAACAGCCCTCAAATCAAAAATTCGAGTTACCTCTCTAAAAAATGTTATCATTGAGTTACAAATTGATTAGAGGAGGCCCAGTCATGAAAGCAATCATTGTAAAACAACCAGGCGGTGCCGAACAATTACAAGTGAAAGAACAGCCGAAACCTGTTCGGAAAGACGATCAATTACTTATAAAAGTAAAAGCGACAGCAATCAATCGAACAGATATCATCAATCGGAAAAGCAGTTCCGGATATTTGGACAATCCGATTCTAGGTATTGAGGTTGCTGGAATTGTTGAAGAAGCAGGAGCTGGGTCCGCAGTCGCAGTTGGCACACGTGTGATGGGACTCGTTAATGGCGGTGGATATGCCGAATACGCCGTGATGCCTGCAGAAAGGGCAATGGTGATCCCGGAAAACCTTACATTTGAAGAAGCGGCAGCTATTCCGGAAGTATTTTTAACGGCTTTTCAAACTCTCTTTTGGATCGGTCAATTAGATATGGATGAAACCGTGTTGATCCATGCTGGTGGAAGTGGTGTCGGTACTGCGGCAATCCAGCTGGCGAAACAACTGGGGCATGCAAAAGTTATTACAACTGCTGGATCGAAAGAGAAGCTTGATTTCTGTCAGTCATTGGGTGCTGACCACGGTATAAATTATAAAGAGCAGGACTTCGATAAAGAGGTATTGCAAGCTACAAACGATCAAGGTGTTGATCTGATTCTTGATTTCATTGGTGCCTCTTATTGGCGAAAAAATTTTACAAGCATAAAAGTAGATGGTCGCTGGATATTAATCGGACTTTTGGGCGGCGCAGAGATAGAACAGTTTAATTTAATGGACGTAATGTCCAAGCGAATTCAACTGACAGGAACATTGCTCACTCCACGAAGTGATCCGTATAAAGCAGCGCTCACCGCTGATTTTGCAGGAAAAACGATGGAGCTTTTTGCAAAGGATAAGCTGAAGCCGATTGTTGATCAGGTATTTCCTTTCGATCAAGTGCAACAAGCGCATGAACATATGGAAAGTAACAAAAATATCGGGAAAATTATATTGAAGGTAGATTAATTGAGCGAAACACACCGGAGTCTTTTTCCGGTGTGTTTTTAGATGGTACGTTTAAACGTTAATACGCGTGACTTTTACCCTCTAATCCCATATTTTTTAATTTTATTGTAAAGTGTGACCCTGGAAATACCTAATCTTCTTGCAGCGTCAGACTTATTACCATTTGTTTGATTTAGCGTTTCTTCAATCAGTTGCTTCTCTATATTTTCCTTCTCACCCGCTAGTGATGGAGTGGGTTCAGCCTCCGATTGGTGCGGGTGTAAGGTGCTTGGTAAATAACTGATTAGATCTTGTTTATTCATGATTGGTTTTTCGGATAAGATAATGATTCTTTCCATTATATTGCGCAATTCCCGTACATTGCCAGGCCAATTGTACTGCAGCAACAGTTGAAATGCATCTGCTTTAATCTCTGGCGATGCTACCTGATATTTAGCAGAAAATTGTTTCAGAAATAAATCGGTAAGTTCGGGGATATCGTCGACGCGTTCCCGAAGTGGCGGCATGGTTAGTTGAATGACATTTAGCCGATAGAATAAATCGGATCTGAATTTTTTTTCGTCCATGAGCTGCTCTAGATTTTGATTGGTCGCTGCAATAAAGCGAACGTCTACTTCCTTTCCTGTAGAATCTCCAATTCGATAAATACTGTTTTCCTGGAGAACGCGTAGCAATTTCACCTGCATGTCCAGTGGGAGTTCGCCAACCTCGTCCAAAAACAAGGTACCGCCATCTGCCATTTCAATTTTTCCTGCCTTGCCTTTTTTATCTGCTCCGGTAAATGAACCTGCTTCATAACCAAATAATTCACTTTCAAATAAAGCATTTGGGATAGCTCCACAATTAACTGGGATAAAAGGACTGTCTTTTCGAGGACTCGCCTCGTGAATCGCTCGGGCACAAATTTCTTTGCCTGTGCCGCTTTCGCCGAGAACCAATGTTGTTGCTTCTGTTTTTGCTGCCTTATGTGCAATCCGAATGGTTTGTTGCAGTGGAATACTTTTTCCCTTTAATTTGTAAAAAGGATTTACTTCCGTATTTGTGTTTACTTTCTGTCTTAATTCATCCAGTTCGGCAGATGTTGTTTCTAGATTATCGTTTAGTTTTACGATCTGTGTAATATCTCTTTCCACAGATACTGCTCCAATCAATTGTTTTGCTTCATCAAAAATAGGGGTAGCATTGATCACGACATGTTTGTCCTTGCGTGGTCGATGATAAATATTATGAACAGGTTCCTTGGTTTCTAACACTTTTAGAACCATTAAGTCATCATTATAAAAGAAATCAGTTATTGGCTTATTTTTAATTTCCTCAAAAGGGATATTGTACGTTTGTATAGCAGCATCGTTCCAAAAAAGGACTTCCTTTTTGTTGTTTACAATAGTAATTGCGTCATCCTCTGACGATAGGACAGCATCTAAATAGAAAAGATCATTTATCATAGATTTCACCTCCCAATATTGTAAAGATTAGTTTACATAATTGTAAGCCTATTTTACAATTGTGTAAAGGAGATTTACAAGTGTACGGATAAATATCTTGTCTAAATTTGCGGATGAAAAGCTGTTTAATGTAAGCGTTTGCCGATATTGTTGATGGTTCGTGAAGAAGTTGGCATGGTTCTTGCAATGTAAGTTGTAGGGATGGATTTTAAGTAGTTTATCCTTTTTTGTTACAAACAATTGTTTACTTACAAAATAAATTTAGGGGGTTTTTATATTGGTATTACCATTTAAGCACGAACCATTTACAGACTTTAAAGCAGAAGAAAATCGTAAAGCATTTGAGGATGCGTTAAAACAGGTGCAAGGAGAATTAGGACGGGAATATCCATTGGTTATTAATGGGGAGAAGATTTACACGGATGATCAATTGGTATCAACTAACCCAGCAAATAAGTCACAGGTGATTGGCAGTGTTGCAAAAGCGACAAAGGAACATGTTGATCAAGCAATGAATAGTGCGCTGGAGGCATTCCAAGCGTGGAGAGAATGGACACCGGCAGAACGAGCAGATATCTTATTTAAGGCTGCGGCGATTGTCAGACGACGGAAGCATGAGTTTTCAGCATGGTTGGTCTATGACGCGGGTAAACCATGGGATCAGGCCGATGGAGATACGGCAGAAGGTATTGATTTTCTGGAATATTATGCACGTCAGATGATCGAGCTTGGTAAAGGGAAAGCGTTAAATGATCGTCCGAATGAACATAACACGTATATTTATCAGCCAATGGGGCCTGGTGTAACAATTCCACCATGGAACTTCGCCTTTGCAATTGTCTGCGGAACAGTAGCTGCACCAATCGTGGCAGGAAATCCGGTTCTGTTGAAACCATCTGAGAACACACCAGTTATTGCCTATAAATTAGTGGAGGTGTTGGAAGAAGCTGGTTTGCCAAAAGGCGTACTGAACTTTGTCCCTGGTGATCCCGAAGAAATTGGTGATTATCTTGTGGATCATAAAGATACCCACTTTATCAATTTTACCGGTTCTCGTGCAACTGGAACACGGATCATGGAACGTGCTGCGAAAGTGCAGGAGGGACAACAATTCTTGAAACGTGTCGTGGCTGAAATGGGTGGTAAGGATACGATTATCGTTGATCAGGATTCCGACCTTGATTTAGCGGCAGACGCGATTGTCAATTCTGCATTTGGTTTTTCCGGTCAGAAATGTTCTGCATGTTCAAGAGCGATTATTCATGAAAATGTCTATGACGAAGTACTGGAAAAAGCAATTGCATTGACAAAAAAATTAACGGTTGGTAATCCATCGGAGGAAAATGTATATATGGGTGCCGTTGTGAACCAGAAACAGTTTGATAAAATCAAAGATTACATTGAAATCGGTAAAAATGAAGGTGTGCTTGCATACGGTGGGGAGACAGATCATACCAACGGCTATCTTGTTTACCCAACGATTTTTAAAGATTTGGATCCGAAAGCTAGAATCATGCAAGAGGAAATCTTTGGACCGGTTGTTGCCTTCGCTAAAGCGAAAGATTTCGATGAACTGTTGGAAATTGCCAATAATACGGAATATGGTTTGACAGGTGCAGTGATCTCCAACAACCGTGCCCATCTGAATCGTGCCCGTTATGATTTCCATGTTGGTAATCTTTATTTTAACCGTGGATGTACAGCGGCTATTGTTGGGTACCATCCATTTGGTGGATTTAAAATGTCTGGTACGGATTCAAAAGCAGGCGGACCAGATTATCTGCAACATTTTTTGGAAGCCAAAACAGTGTCTGAAATGTTTTAACTACCTTGCTGTATGCGGTAAGCATCATTACTTGCCGCATGCAGATTACATGATATAAGGGGCTGGGGAACATGTCTAATCTAACAAGAGATTTCTTTATCGGCTTATCGAACAATAAATTTTTAAATACGAATGCTAAAAAATGGGGTTTTCAGTTAGGTGCTGAGAAATTTGTTGCGGGAACGACGATTGAAAGTGTGATGAATACAGTAAGAGAGCTCAATCAACAGGGAATATACTGCACACTCGATAATTTGGGAGAATTTGTATCAGATAAAACGGAAGCAAGCATGGCCAAGGATGATATTATCCGGATCTTGGATGAAATTCATACGGAAAAATTAGATTGTCATATATCGGTGAAGTTGACACAGTTGGGTTTGGATATCGATCCAGAATTTTGTCTG
Source organism: Virgibacillus halotolerans (assembly GCF_016908515.1). Lineage (GTDB taxonomy): Bacteria > Bacillota > Bacilli > Bacillales > Amphibacillaceae > Virgibacillus_M > Virgibacillus_M halotolerans. The sequence continues at coordinate 1,112,305 of NZ_JAFBEA010000001.1, read as the reverse complement.
GACAACATAAGGCAAATCTTGGACATTGCGGCTAAGTACGATATTTTTATTAACATAGATATGGAGAATTATGCATATTATAATCGCACACTTGAAGCTGTAGAAATTTTAAATAAAGAATACAGTAATGTGGGAACCGTTATCCAGTCCTATCTATATCGTGTGGAAGCAGATCTGGATTTGCTTAAAGATGTAAGAATCCGACTAGTAAAAGGTGCTTATAAAGAAAGTGGAGATGTAGCCTATCAGTCTAAAGAACAAATTGACAGCAATTATATTAAACTTGCGAAAAAGCGATTGCTAGGGAACACATTTACTTCCATTGCTACGCATGACCACAATATTATCAATGAATTGAAGGATTTCATCGAAGAGAACCAGATCAGCGGGGATAATTTTGAGTTCCAAATGTTGTATGGCTTTCGAACAGAAATGCAATATAAACTCGCCGAAGAGGGTTATCGATTCTGTACCTATATTCCTTTTGGTAATGATTGGTTCGGTTATTTCATGCGTAGGCTAGCAGAGCGTCCGCAAAATTTGAACCTGGTCGCGAAAGATGCTTTTTACACAAAAGATAATAAATTGAAAAAAGGACCGATTATTGCAGGCGCAGCCATAGCCTTAACTTTCTTCATATGGAGGAAAAAAAGAAGGAAATAACAATTTATTCGCTAGATCGAATCACTTGCATCATGACCAAATAATAATTTAGGAAGCCAATCTAATAAAAGGGGCGATTTTGTGGAAATCGGAGTATTTATATCGTTGGCTATTTATATGGTCGGCATGTTACTAATAGGCTATTGGTCTTATCGGAAAACATCAAACTTATCAGATTACATGCTTGGTGGAAGGGGCTTAGGACCAGCAGTCACCGCTTTATCGGCAGGTGCGGCCGATATGAGTGGTTGGATGGTAATGGGCTTACCAGGTGCGATGTATGTAACTGGTATGGCAAGTGCATGGCTTGCTATTGGTCTTTCCATCGGGGCATATTTGAATTATTTAATTGTCGCACCGAGATTAAGAACCTATACGGAAATTGCTAATGATTCGATAACCATCCCAGACTTTTTAGAAAATAGATTTCATGACTCATCTAATATACTAAGATTAGTTTCTGGTATTGTCATCCTCGTTTTCTTCGCATTATACGCTTCCGCGGGAATGGTATCAGGTGGAAAATTATTTGAAAGTGCATTTGGCCTGGATTACAAACTGGGCCTATTTGTAACGGTAGGCGTAATTGTTGCTTACACACTGTTTGGTGGCTTTTTGGCAGTGAGTTGGACCGACTTTGTCCAAGGAATCATTATGATTGTTGCGTTGGTTTTAGTTCCGATTGTGGCTTTTGCAGATGTCGGAGGGCCGCATATCGTCTGGCAGGATATTCAAGCGATTGATCCGAAGTTAATGGATCTTTTTAGAGGGACTTCGGTGCTGGGGATTATATCCTATCTGGCATGGGGGCTTGGATATGTTGGCCAGCCGCATATTATTGTTCGATTTATGGCAATTACATCCGTGAAGGAGTTAAAGTCCGCCCGTCGTATTGGTATTGGATGGATGGTTATTTCGCTTATCGGAGCAATGCTGACCGGCTTGATTGGGGTATCTTATTTCGCTGATAAACCAGGTCTGCTTGAAGACCCCGAGACAGTGCTGATCGTCTTTGCAGAAATATTATTTCATCCATTAATAACAGGATTTATCCTGGCGGCAATTCTAGCCGCAATTATGAGTACGGTTTCCTCGCAGTTGTTAGTTACATCAAGTGCCATTACAGAAGATTTTTATCGAACTTTCTTCAAGAAAGAAGCTTCCGATAAAGAACTGGTTCTCGTTGGACGTTTAGCTGTATTAGCAGTTGCAGTAGTTAGTTTAATACTAGCTTATTCGCCGAACAATACGATCTTGGATCTCGTAAGTCATGCGTGGGCAGGATTTGGCTCAGCCTTTGGACCAGTCGTATTATTAAGCCTTTATTGGAAACGGATGACAAAATGGGGAGCACTTGCAGGTATGCTTGTTGGTGGGATAACCGTTATTATTTGGCTCTCCATTCCGGGGTTATCCGATTTCCTATATGAAATCATACCAGGATTCTTGCTGAGTTTACTTGCAGTTATTGTTGTTAGTAAGTTAACAACAGACCCAAAGAAACCCGTACAAGATCAATTTGAAAAAATGGAAGAAAAATTAATAGAAAGCAAATAAAATAAAGGGACAGTCCCCCACCACGCTAAAGCGATAGTGTGATGGGGGACTGTCCCCTAATATGTATGAAAATGATACAATGATAGAAAGGACTGTGAATCAACGCATTCCCAAAATTTGAGGTGAGATCATGTTCAAATCGGTATTATTTCATACGGATAAATTGAAATTATTGAAACGTTTTTATGCAAATGTGCTAGAACGGGAAATCGTAGCATCCACAAATGAACAATTTACGGTGAATATCGGCGAGACGGATATAACGTTTCAACAATCAGATGTGCCGTCATTTTATCATTTTGCTATTAATATTCCAGGGAACCAGTTTGTTATTATGAAAGCCTGGATACAGGATCGACTGACGTTGAACAAGGATGGTGGAATTAACGAGATTTATTATTCGAGTCTCGATTCAGATTCTATGTACTTTGAGGATCCGGCGGGAAATCTGATTGAACTAATCGGTCGCAGGCATCGGGATCTTTTTGGTGATCTGACGAAGGAGGCTTTTTTTGATATAAGTGAAGTTGGAATAACGACGCCATATGTTACGCAAGTTGGCGATGATTTACAAGATTTTGGCATACCACTCCGTCATGGGACAATGATAGATCCTAATACATTGAACTATCTGGGGAAAGGCGATACCTTCATCGTGCTAACACCACCGGATTGGAAATGGAAGTTTTCCAAAAACAAAGCAGAGACACATCCGCTCGAAATGACATTAGACGATGGACGTCATCTCGCATTGGATGAAGACGGCGTCATGACATTCTCCGGAGAATAAATAGCCTGACGATGACCCGGAGATTTGTTCGTTAGATGACAGTACTTACCAGCATATGCCATAATATAAGGGAACAAGATATGAAAGGGTGGAGAAGATGAACTATTACGCAGTTTTATCACCGATGAAGGACGAGGAAAAGAGTAAGCAATATCGTCAGGACCATCTGGACTTTTTAAAACAATTAGCAGAGAAAGGGCATGTATTTGCCAAAGGGCGTTTCACCGATGGGACGGGAGGACTTGTCATTTATCAGGCTGAAAGCTACGAAGAAGTCGAACAGATGGTGAAACAGGATCCATACGTGTTACATGGTGCAAGAGACTATGAAATTCATGAATGGGCAATGACGATAGAATAAATGATTATGGGTAGACCCATAAAAGTGAAATTTCATTCAGAGGGGGGCGGGAAGCTCAGGACATCCTGTCATTCCCTCTGGATGTTAGTTGAACAAATCGGTCTTTAACTGCGCATTAATCTACGATAAATTATCACCGTGTGTAATTTTATCGGAATTGGATACCAAGTGAAGTTTTTAAATTGATATATTACATATTGAACAACACTTAATATCTATTTTAGAAAGCGCTATTAAGCTGGATTGGGCACTACCATACTGATCTCGTAATCTCTTTGTGATTAAAATAGATAATAAGTAATTGTAGAAACATGTCGAAAAAACATATAGACAAAACCTTCCTCAAGTGATATATTGTATAAAATATTCATAGGGGAGGGATTACATGTTAGAGAATCCATTGGTTGCTACAGTCTTAATTTTCGCATTAATCGCACTAGGAGAATGGATTTCGATTATTTCCAGAGCCAGAGTCCCTATGTTGCTCACTGCCATGCTGGGGTTTTTGGTATTGTCATGGACAGGGTTGTTTCCAGATGATATTTTGGAAAAATCAACATTTCCTGCACTAGGAGCAATCCTAATTGGCCCCGCTATTTTGCATATGGGCACATTAATTCCTTTCTCTATATTAAAGAGTCAGATCAAAGCAGTATTGATTGCTTTAGGAGGACTCGTCGTATCAGGTATTTTGATATTGACGATCGTTCCACTTGTTTTTGACTATCCAACAGCTGTTGCTGGAGTGGGACCGATCAGTGGTGGAATCATTGCTTTAATTATTACTTCGGAGAAATTGACCGAAATTGGTTTGACAAGCCTTGTTGTAATACCGGCTTTAGTTGTTGCTTTTCAAGGTGTAATGGGCATGCCTTTAGCGATGAACTTTATGAGAAGATACGCCATTAAACTACAGGGCGAGATGGATAATGGTACATTCGTTCCGGTGAGTTCTGATGATGAGCAAGCAGATAATAAGACGAATTCAATTAAAACGAGTATGACATTGAAACTGTTCTTTGTATTTGTTGGTGCGGCTATTGGGGTTATACTTGGTGAATTAACTGGAATCCATTATAGTTTGTGGTGTTTGGCTATTGGTATTATTGGTGTGAAATTTGGTCTTTTTGAAACGAAAACACTGGAAAAATCTAATTCTTTCACGATCACGATGCTTGCAATCATATTCGTTGTAATTGGAACGATGGCAGACGTATCGCCGCAAGATGTATGGCATAATTTCCCTGCTATTCTTTTAATCTTAGTGCTAGGTACATTTGGAATTATGCTTGGTGGTTATATTACATCCAAGTTGGTCAAGTGGCATCCGTTCAAGGGCATGCCAGTAGCACTGACAGCTCTGTTTGGTTTCCCGGCAGACTATCTACTGTGTGAAGAGGTTAGTAGGAGTGTTGCCAGAAATGAAAAGGAACAGAAATTATTATTTGATGAATTACTAACGCCAATGCTAATAGGTGGTTTCACCACGGTTACAGTTGCATCTGTGGTTATAGCTGGTGTGTTAGTACAAACGTTATAAGGAGGAATTCAAATGACTAAAAAAATAATTAAAAATGGTTTGTTGATTGATGGAAATGGTGGAGAAGCACAAAAAAACGCTATTGTTGTAACAGATGAAACGCGTATTATTTACGTCGGCCCAGAAGCAAATTATACTGCTACGGGAGAAGAAACGGTTGTGGATGCACAAGGTGGCACGATCCTTCCAGGAATGATTGATACACATGTGCATATGATGATGGAATTTTCACCAATCGCACAAAGACTGGAAACACCATTCTCTTATAAATTCTATCAAGCTGCAAAATATTTGGAAACGACACTACATGCAGGAGTTACATCGGTAAGAGATGCACTTGGGACAGATTTAGGTGTTAAAAAAGCAATTGAAGAAGGGCTCATCGCTGGTCCAAGGTTACAATTAAGCATTAATGCTTTAACCATTACTGGCGGGCATGGAGATGGTTATACTGTTTCAGGTAATGTTGTTGACTTGCTTCAATCCGATTATCCGGGTATGCCGAACGGAAAATGTGACGGGGTAGAGGAAGTACGAAAAAGAACACGGGAAATGCTGCGAGCAGGTGCAGAGGTGATCAAGGTTCATGCAACCGGTGGCGTATTAAGTGCAACAGATCATCCTGAATTCACGCAATTTTCATTAGAGGAATTGAAAGTAGTTGTTGAAGAAGCCAGCTTTAGAAAAGGCGTCAAAGTAATGGCCCATGCGCAAGGTGCAGAAGGAATTAAAAACGCTGTAAAAGCAGGCGTTCACTCGATTGAACATGGCATTTTCCTAGATGACGAGTCCATCGAATTAATGAAATCAAACGGCACATATTTGGTCCCAACATTGCTTGCTCCAGTTGCTGTACTGGAAACAGCTGATGAAGTAGGCATGCCTGATTCTGCAGTCGAAAAATCGAAAGAAGTCATTGAGTATCATAAGGCAAGCTTTACAAAGGCATATGAATCCGGTGTGAAAATTGCAATGGGAACGGACGCAGGCGTGTTCAAACATGGTACAAATTTAAGGGAGCTTGGTTTAATGGCAGATGGTGGCATGTCACCAATGGAAACAATTGTCGCTTCCACAAAATCAGCTGCAACATGTTTAGGCTGGGAAGATAAAGTAGGTACGATCGAACTAGATAAACTTGCAGATATTATTATTGTTAAAGGTAATCCGCTAGAAGATATTTATTCATTAGCAGATAATGATACCGTTCAAGTTGTTATTAAAAATGGTAAGGTAGAAAAGAATACACTCGCATAGTAAAAAAGCAGGCAATCATCAGTGGATGATTGCCTGCTTTTTTGACGTTAGGGGATACGGGATAGGGGAGCTGTACCCGCAAAACGGGAGAGCACAACGTTAAATCGGGCCACGGTGCACCCAATTCGGGACAGTGCAACGTTAAATCGGGCCACGGCGCACCCAATTCGGGACAGCGCACCACCAAGTCGGGCCGCAGCGTTGCGACAATAAAAAGGACTGCTTTTCCACAAAGCAGTCCTTTCAGGCTCTTCACATCACATTAATATGTCTGATCATACTGATTGACTTCAAATAAATCGATCAACTCAATTTTAGGATGTTTATCCTGGAACCAGCGCAGCGCAAAATCATTGTGGAATAAAACAAGATAATTTCCTTGCCGGTCACGTACAAGCAGGTTCCGTTCATCATACAGCGATTTATCTAATTGATCTTCATTTAACCAGCGTGGTACCCGTTCGCCAATCGATTCCAGCATCACGTCAACATTGTATTCATTTTTCATGCGGTATGTGAACACTTCATATTGCAGTTCACCGACAGCACCTAAAATATAGCCTTCCGTCCGATCCTGGTAAAATAATTGGATGGCACCTTCCTGGACAAGTTGTTCAATGCCTTTTCTAAATTGCTTGGATTTCATGACATTTTTTGCGGTGACCTTTTTAAACATCTCCGGTGGGAATTGTGGTAACTCTTCGTATTCAAAGTGGTCTTTGCCAGTGACTAAGGTATCGCCAATTTGATAGATGTTCGGATCGTAAATACCAATAATATCCCCTGCATACGCTTCTTCGACCGTGTCAGCGGAAGAGGCAACGAATTGCTGGGATTGTGCGAGCTTAATTTGCTTGTTATTTCGAGCTAGCTTGACGGTCATTCCGCGTTCGAATTTTCCGGAGCAGACCCGCAAAAACGCTACCCGGTCACGATGGGCAGGATTCATATTGGCTTGAATTTTAAAAATGAAGCCGGAAAAGTCCTCATTATCCGGAGCGACTGGTCCTTCGGTTGACTTTCTTGGGACAGGCGCTGGTGCCATCGATATGAATGTATCAAAAAATGTTTGCACACCAAAAGGTGCTAAGGCACTACCGAAAAATACAGGTGTTTGTTTCCCCGCTAAGACGGCATCTAATGAAAAGTCATCCCCAGCCTCATCCAATAATGAAAGCTCATCAGACGCATCCTGATAAGTTGCTTGCGAGACTAACTCCTGATGTTCCGTTTTATCCAAGTCTTTATACGGAATATAGTTTTCTTCTTCATTGCCATTGAATTGAACAAACTGTTCGCCGTCCCGGTCGAAAACACCGAGGAACCGTTTGCCCATTCCTACCGGCCAGTTCATCGGATAAGTTTCAATATCCAAAACCTGCTCAATTTCTTCCAATAAGTCAAATGGTTCTCTGCCTTCCCGATCCAATTTATTCAAAAAGGTAAAAATAGGAATTCCGCGCATCCGGCATACCTTAAATAACTTAATCGTTTGTGGCTCGATCCCTTTTGTCGCATCAATGATCATCACAACACTGTCCACTGCAGTCAGTGTACGGTACGTATCTTCACTGAAGTCCTCATGTCCTGGTGTATCTAAGATATTAACTTCCAAGTCATGATAGGGAAAGTTCATCACACTGGAAGTGACCGAGATACCACGTTGTTTCTCGATTTCCATCCAGTCAGACGTCGCAAACTTGCCTGATTTTTTCCCCTTTACAGTGCCGGCAGATCGAATTTGATTCCCCAGCATCAGTAGCCTTTCCGTTAAAGTTGTCTTACCCGCATCCGGGTGCGATATAATCGCAAATGTTCTTCGCTTTTTAACTTCATCATGTAGACCCATATAAAAAATACCTTCCATCTTATAATTAGTTTTATCGACTATCCAAAATAATTACATGTAGCGATTTTGAATGAAATCGGAGAAATGCTTCTTTAAATTGTCCGTTTTTATAAATTGTACTACTAAAAGATAGCATGTGTGCATGATGGAGGTCAATGTACATGATGACAGATGTGTTTTATTGATCCTTACAAGCTGTTTTTCTAAAGGTGACTATTTCATATGATATACTTATATGAAAAGCAAAGTAGTAAAATAATGAAATAGGGTTGATCCCTTTTGCGCATGCTTAGGCAATAGTTCTCGAGATAATCAAAAGATGATTCAGCGATTCCAACCCTCTGGTAGGACGCTAGAGAGGGAGGTTGTAAAACGTGTATGGTAAATAAACAAACAGCTAAGATCCCACATAAGGGAGTTATCGCAATCGTATTGTCTTCTACATTTCTGTTCACTTTCAGCCAGTTTTTATTAATAACAGCCTACCCAACAATTATGGAAGAGTTTAATGTCAATGCCACGCAAATACAATGGTTAACAACTGCGTTTCTATTAACCACCGTTGTGTTTATTCCGATGACGGGCTATTTATCCAACACCTTTTCATCGCGGGCTTTGGTGATTTTTTCAATGATAATGCTGGTTATCGGTACAATGGTAGGTTTTATTGCACCTAATTTTATCACCTTAATTTTATCTAGGATTATCCAGGCGGTTGGGGCCGGAATCATGCTTCCATTGGTGCAGGTAATTCTACTATCCATATTTCCTTACGAAAAAAGAGGATTTGCGATGGGATTGTTAGGGGCAGTTGTGAATGTTGCACCCGCTTCGGCGCCTTCCATTTCAGGCATTGTGATAGATCTATTAAACTGGCGGGCTCTGCATTTGATTATGTTGTTATTGGTGCTTGTTGTATTTCTCTTTGCACTCTTTTATATGAAAAATGTAACCGAGCAGCAGATATCTAAATTAGATATGATATCCATCGTTTTGTCTGGGATTGGTTTTGTAAGTATTATTTTTGGAATGAGTAATGTTAGTATATTAGGTTTCGGACATTGGCGTGTCATTGTGCCAATTGTATTAGGGGGATTAGCGCTAACTGTATTCATTAAAAGGCAATTGCGCCTAGAACTTCCTGTATTAAATTTACGACTTTTCCAAAAGAAAACATTTCTTTTATCAGTGATTCTTATATTCATCAATATGATGCTCTTGTTGTCCACGGAAACAATATTGCCTATGTTTTCACAAGATGTATTGGGAACGAGTGCGTTCCTTTCAGGTTTTGTACTCGTTCCGGGTACGATTCTACTATCTATCATGACCATTATTTCAGGCAATTTATATGATAATTATGGGGGAAGACGAATTGCGATTATCGGATTCACATTGATTATGCTGTCTACGTTCTTGTTAAGTACGGTAAGTATGCATCAATCACCGTATCTAATCATGGTGTACTTTTGCCTATTTATGTTGGGATTCGGTCTGACGTTAATGCCACTGGTGACTGTGAGTGTAAATGCCCTGAACAATTCGGAAATTCCACATGGTTCTGCTATTGTAAACACCGCGCGTCAATTTGGAATGGCTTTTGGTGTGATTGTTTTAACAACTGTGATTAGTATTACCACGAATCAGATGGATGTACCTTATAAGGTTGCAACTTATTGGGGATCGACCTATGCGTTTATTATTATGGGGGTGCTTGCCTTCATAGGAGCTTGTTTATCACTATTACTTAACGAAGACAGGGATAGAGAAGTAATAGAGACAGAGGACGATTAATATGGAAGGAGTTTATTACTCCTTCCCCAAAACATTAAGAAAACCCTATATTTCATATCTCCTGCACAATTTCTTCCAGCTTTTCGATGGTTGTATGGATCATACGTTCATATAAGCTTAAGATGAGTTGTCCATAATTGTCACCAGGAACGGCCCATTTTCCATTCAAAGCAGTCCAGGTCGTAGCAGATCCTCTATCAACCAGATCGAAACGGGGGTCTAACACTGGGTATTTATCCGGCAAAGAATCTGTAGATGCATACGCATATAAATGTTGGAGATGCGCGATTACGCCTTCCTCTGGCGTATCAAAACTAGCCCCCGGATCATCCGGACCTGTTGCACCTAACCCGCAAAAGTTGTTCTGTTCGGCTTTAACGACACCGGTAAATCGTAAATAGTCCGTCTCATGCATTGCCTGTGCAAAGGCAACATCGCCTCTTATTCCGTAATATTCTCCCACAGTTAAATAATAGTTTCCCAATTGAACCGCATCTTCGTTTGTCTGTTGTACAAATTGATGCATTTGCTGCGGGGAAAGAAAGGTCTGCCCTAAGATGGAATACTCGGAGTCATTTGCTTGCTTCATGTCATTTGGATTATCACTCATTTAAAACCCTCCATTCTAAAGTTATTGCTATCTTTATATTATAGTAATCTTTGGGAAGATTGAATCGGACAAAGTATTCATTTATCGCAAATTGATGGGAATGCATCATATAAGGGAAATAAAGCTTTCGATATCTTGCTTTTTAATTCGTTTAAAGATATTTTTCCCCCTTGAAGCGTTATAATAATATGTAGATAGGAAAGGAGATTTAGATCATGACCGTGTTGGAAACAAAGTCTGGAAATAAGGTTACAGCTGAACAGTGGCGTGCGATTAGTGAAAGTGATAAATCGTATGATGATCAGTTTTACTATGCTGTTAAGACAACTAGAATATTTTGTAGGCCTTCATGTAAATCTCGGGTTCCAAATATAGCCAATGTAACGGTTTTTTACCATGCCGAGGATGCAATCAAAGCAGGTTACCGGCCATGTAAAAGGTGTAAATCGGGAGGGTATCGCTTACCAGATGAAGAGTGGATACTGCAAGCAGAAGCGTATATAAAAGAAAATTTCGCGACCTATTTAACGTTGGATGTCATTGCAGATGGATGTCATGGAAGTCCGTATCATCTGCATCGGGTCTTTAAACGTATCAATGGTATTACGCCATTAGAATACTTACATCAAATTCGAATGGATAAAGCGAAAAAGTATTTAAGACAAACAGATAAAACAATTAGTGAGATTGCTGCTTTAGTTGGAAACGCTAACGCGGCACACTTTGCAACCAGTTTCAAGAAACGGACAAATCAATCACCAAAGGAATACCGAAATAATCACAAAAGTGAGGTGTTACAGAATGAAACTCAATGAAACACAAACCATATATTACAGGCGAGTGGATACGAAACATTGGTCCATTTATGTAGCTGCCACAAATAAAGGCCTTTGCTATATCGGTTCGGCAAATGGGGGAATGGAGGAGATGTGCAACTGGATTGAAAAAAATAGACCAAATGCAAAGCTAATCGAGGACTGGAATCAAGTATCAGCTTATGCAGATCAATTAATCGCATACCTAAATGAGAAACGTAAGCACTTTGATTTACCTCTAGACTTAGCTGGTACTGTTTTTCAGGAAGCGGTCTGGACAGCGCTTAGAAATATTCCATTTGGTGAAACACAAACCTATACAAATATTGCTGAAAACATTGATAAGCCAAAGTCGATACGTGCTGTTGGAACCGCAATCGGGGCAAATCCTGTATTGATGGTTGTACCGTGTCACCGCGTGATTAGTAAGCGTGGCGGAATGGCAGGCTATCGTGGTGGTATTCCAATGAAAGAGAAATTGCTGAAATTGGAAAATAGTGAAGCTGCGGAAGATTTTACATCTTAGCAACATCGTGAGAAGGTAGGTGTAAATATTCAAAAAGAGGTAATGGCATGAAAAAGTATAAATCTATTACATTAGTGGCATTGATAGTGATCATCTTCATACTGATGTTGCTAGTCAATAAATTTGATGCAACGGAGAGCAAGGGGAATGATAAATATGAAAGCTTTGAACAGCTGAGTCAGCATGAGAAACAGGAAGTGGATTATAAAATTAGTTTTAAAAAAGCAACGTCTGATATTCTACTAATGGCTATTCATGGTGGAAGTATAGAATCTGGTACAACTGAATTGGTCGATAAAATTGCTTTAGAAGACAATGATTCTTATTATAGTTTTCAGGGTATTAAAAAGAAAAATAATGCTGATTTGCACATTACTTCAAGTCATTTCAATGAACCGAAGGCACTAGATCTTGTATCGGATAGCCTATATACTTTGTCTTTCCATGGCTATGGGGATGAGAAAGATAAACACACCTATATAGGTGGTCTAGATGAACAATTAGCTGAAACGGTTAGAATGGAACTCAAAGAAGCCGGTTTTTCAGTCAGTGATGCTCCCGAAGATATGGAGGGGAAAGAAAAGCATAATATCGTTAATAGAAATAAACGAAAAAAAGGCGTCCAACTAGAAATAAGTACAGCACAGAGGAAAGCTTTTTTTACAAATGATGATTTTTCATCTGCAAATCGAAAAAATAAAACGAAAGAATTTTACGCTTATACAGAAGCCATTCAGAAAGCTTTACGTAAATGATAAACATTGTGTCGATTGTTTATTCTAAATGGAAGCGCGACACTAAAAAATAGTCCACAATTGTGAACTATTTTTTGCATTTCAGCAAATCTACATCTTAACCATATTATATTAAATGTTAAGGCTTATTCGCCACTTTTTCAAATAAATCCCTATTACGCGGAGGTCGTAGGTTAGTATGATTTTGGGCAAAGTCCTTTAGAGATGATCTAGGCTCAAAAAGAAAAAAATCCTCGATATTGTATTCGGAATAATTTTGTTTTCCCAATGATTTATATCCGATGTGGAATTCTTCTTCGAATTCAGGTACTTCGCTCACTGAAGTTGACTGCTGCATTCCGGATATCCATGTCCCGAGTTCATTCGTTCCTCTTTCGATGATTCTACACAGATCTTCAAGAGAGTCAGTCAACGCCATTAAACAATCCAGTCCGTCTCTTAAAAAAATCCCTCTTTTTTTGGCTTTTTCTACAGAGTGTTCTAACCTGTAGGATTTTTCCTGGTAGTTAAATTCAATATAGCAACTGCTGCGGTCCCAATTAAAGTTAGAAACTTCAATTTTTAAACGCTTCATAATCCCTTTGAGCCTTCTTTCACACACATCTTGCTCCTTACGTGGCATCCATTTTAATAGGATATTCTTGAACATACCATTCACCTTCCCTTTTTTGTCTAATCCCATAATACATTAGCTTATACTATAATAAATTCTACAAAGCTAACATATTTCCTGTTTTAATCGTTTTACAATTATCGACATTTTTTACAAAAAGCTTAACGCTGCATCTTTTCGTTTTAGAAGGTAACGACTATTATATGTTTTTAATTACATGTTTCGCTGTTGATATATTTGAGACGCTATTTAGAATAACGAGCATCTCGCGGCCCGCTAAGCAGTAAAGAGGGGATCAACGGCGGTGACGATAGTAACAATTTACGAATTAAATCTTAATATAAAGCACGCCACAAATAAAACGTTGCATAAGCTTCCCAGTTTTTCCATGGTATGGCAGCTTCTAAAATTTCCTCTTTTGACGGTTTCCGTTCCATTTTTTTCAAATGTTTGATGGCGTTTATAAGACCGACGTCATCAATTGGAAATGCTGTTGGATAACGAAGACAGCGCATTAGAACGTAGTTAGCAGTCCATGGTCCGACTCCACGAATTTTAATTAGTTCCTTTTCTATTTTCTTGAAACTATTCAGCTGTAGTAATTTTTCTTTCGATAGATCTCCATTTGCCATCGATTGTGCGATACCGATAATATACTCACTTTTTCTGACTGTCATTTTAATGTCAGACATGTCCGCTAGCTGTAGTTTAGCGACTTTTTCATAAGAAGGAAAAAACCAATACGGTTTACCGTTGTATGTGATGGATCTCCCGAATTTTTCAACGAACTGGCGTTTTAATCTATAGGCAAAAGCTAAATTAATTTGTTGACCTAAAACACCCCAGCATAAAGCCTCGAATAAGTCTGGTATACCAACAATTCGTAGGCCGTAATTACCCTTTATTACTTGTTGCAGCAATGGATCGTGTTGAGCCATTTTGTAAAAAGAGGTAAGATCTTTATCAAGATCAAACCAGTCGCGGATATAGTGGACGATGGCAGCCTTTCCTTCCAATGTCTTGGGTCTTGTCCCTGCTAAAAAACGGACACGTAAATTTCGATTGTCAGTTGAACTAACTTGAACGAGTGTATGTTCATCCCCAGTTGTGATGGTGCAAGTAATGAGCTCGTTTTCAATTTCATACATACATTCATTTTTGTCTCTTTGCATATACGCAAGGTTGGTTGTGAAATTAAATTCAACGGGAGCATTAATAAGAAGTTCTCCATCCCCTTCTTTCCAGTTTGGTATTTGTTCTATGCTATTTTTTCCTGCCATAACGTAAAACATCTCCTTAATTTCTATCTATATATGTTGTAACATATCAAAACAGAAAAATGTTTCGTAATCTTGCTATTCCATTCACAACACCTTCACATCCAACCCACGGATAAAATCAACAAACGCATGGACGAGATTCATTTGCAGTGAGTCTTCATGATAATACATCCATGTTTTTCGCGTAATTTCCTCACCTGAGGTTTGGGTCAATGGTTTGACAATAAGTTCTGGATGGGGACGTACGACTAAATTCGCCAACACGGCATAACCGAGTCCATTCACAATCATTTCCTTACATGTTTCCACCTGATTGACTTGAATATTTATATTTGGCCTTTGATTATATTTACTATACCACCAGTTATCCACAAGGTTTTTCATGTTCTCGTCTGTATAGTAATCAATCCGAGGCATGGCAGGCAAATCCTCCCAGGAAAATTCCCATGGGGATGCGACAACGATTGCTTCTTCATAGAGTAATTCTTTTTTCTCTTTCCATGCATAGTCCCCCTTGATGAAACTAATATGGACATCATGATTTAAGATCAGCCGGTGCATGTCACTACTCCAACCAGTCACGACCTGGAACTCCACGTCCGGATATTTTTGTTTAAATAAGCGTAGTAACTTGGGCATTTTATTTAAAGCAAAAAAATTGGAAGCGCCGACACGCAATGTGCCGGAAACATGGCTTTTCATGTTGTTTATATTTTCCTCAATTTTCCTTTGTTCATTTAACATGTCTTTAGCGTGTTGTGCTAATTTTTCACCCTCTGGGGTAAACGTGATGCCTCGGCGTTTACGCATAATAAGCTGTACATCATAATAATCTTCTAACTTTTGTATTCGTGATGTTAATGTAGGTTGTGAAAGAAATAAGGCTTGAGCCGCTTTTGTAATATTTTCTGTTGCATATAAGGTCGCCAACATTTCCCAATCTTGATAATCCATATAAATGTCTCCACCTTTCATTTAAAAGAAAAGCTGCTTTCAATAATCATGAAGTCAGCCTAAGAAAATAAATTCAGCTATTGAAAAAATCTATGGCTAGTAATTACTATTATATATTTTCCTAATCACAATTGCTACCGTATAATAGAGTTATAGAAAAATGGAGAATTTACAGAAGTAATTATTGCGTTTTGTTAACGGTTGCTTTCTAACAGATTGTTTGTTTTGGTCTTTATCGTGCAGTGGACAGATGAGCAACAAACAATTAGAAAATAGCCTTGTTGAAATGGAAGGGGTTTCAAAAAGTTCTATTCATTAAAGAGGAGGATTTTTATGAAGACGGAAGAGAAGTTTGTTCCAGGCCTGGAAGGGGTTATTGCAGCGGAGACTAAGATTTCACTGCTTGATACAGAACAGGAAAAAATTATAATTAGAGGTTATGATTTAATTGAACTATCCAAAAATCAAACCTATGTAGATTTAGTTTATCTTTTATTGGAAGGAACACTTCCATCATCAACTGAAAGGGCAGCAGTTGAAGAAAAACTAAAAGCAAACTATGAAGTTCCATCTGAAGTAATGGATATTCTGAACTTGCTTCCCGAACAAACCCACCCGATGGATGGACAACGGACGGCAATTTCAGCGTTAGCCGGATACGATAAAGCAATCAACGATCGCTCTGTGGAGAAGAACAATACGCGGGCCTATGAACTTTTAGGGAAATTACCGGCTATTACGGTAAATAGTTACCGAATTCTAAATAAGCAAGAACCGGTCAAACCGAATCAAGACTTAGATTACAGCAGTAATTTCCTATATATGATTACTGGTAAAAAACCGACTGTATTAGAAGCAGAAATCTTTGATCGTTCTTTATTACTTTATATTGAACACGAGATGCCAAATTCCACCTTTACATCAAGGGTGATTGCTTCGACAAATTCGGATATGTATGGTGCACTATCTGGTGCCGTTGCATCCCTCAAAGGGAATTTGCATGGTGGGGCAAATGAAGCGGTTATGTATATGTTGAATGAAGCCAATTCAGTCAGTGAGTTTGAACAATTGCTTTATAGTAAACTGCAAAACAAAGAAAAGATTATGGGCTTTGGGCATCGTGTTTATATGAAGAAAATGGATCCCAGGGCATTGATTATGAAAGAATCCTTAAAACAGCTCTGTGATATTAAAGGTGATCATTTGCTGCTAGAAATGTGTGAAGCAGGGGAGAAAATCATGGTGCAGGAGAAGGGCTTATATCCGAATCTTGATTATTATGCCGCACCAGTCTATTGGATGCTTGGTATTCCGATTCCATTATACACACCGATCTTTTTTAGCTCCAGAACGGCTGGACTATGTGCCCATATCAGTGAACAGCATGAAAATAATCGTCTGTTCAGACCACGTGTCAAATATAGTGGGGAGCGGGATTTGTAGAGAGAGCGAGCAACTTATCACAGTTTGGCGGGCAGTAAAACCCCCACTGAATGAAGTTTCACTTTATTATACGACGATGAACTACACAAGGAGAGGAAATGAACAATGGAAAAATTAGATGAAAAAAAGACAACGGATACAATCATAGCGGAAATTACCGATTATGTTTTAAATAAAGAAATAACGAGTGAAGAGGCCTTTACAACTGCGCATTATGTGTTGCTTGATACGTTAGGTTGTGGCATTCTTGCATTGGATTACCCCGAATGTACAAAATTGTTAGGTCCGGTTGTACCCGGTACGGTTGTGCCTCATGGAACTCGGGTACCAGGAACTTCCCATGTGCTTGATCCAGTACAGGGCGCGTTCAATATTGGCGCGATGATTCGCTGGCTTGATTATAACGATACATGGCTCGCTGCTGAATGGGGCCATCCCTCCGATAATCTGGGAGGAATTCTTGCCGTAGCAGACTATTTGAGTCAGGAACGGATCGCCAAAGGACAAGATCCAGTCACTGTCCATGAAGTGTTGGAAATGATGATTAAAGCACATGAAATTCAAGGGATTCTTGCTTTAGAGAATAGTTTGAATCGTGTAGGACTTGACCATGTTTTATATGTTAAAATAGCGACAACAGCTGTTGTAACAAAAATGTTAGGCGGCGGAAAAGAAGAAATTAATAATGCACTTTCAAATGCTTGGATTGATAATTCTAGCTTGCGCACATACCGTCATGCACCAAATACCGGTTCACGAAAATCATGGGCTGCGGGGGACGCTACGAGTAGGGCTGTACGTTTAGCAATGATGGCTGTCAAGGGAGAAATGGGTTACGAGACTGCATTAACTGCACCGGGTTGGGGTTTCCAGGATGTTTTATTTAATAAACAAGCCTTAACATTAAGCCAGCCATTTGCTAGCTATGTGATGGAAAATGTATTATTTAAAGTGTCTTATCCAGCTGAATTCCATGCGCAGACTGCCGCAGAAGCTGCTGTTCAACTGCATGATGAAGTAAAGCACCGTTTGGATGACATCGATCAGATCACAATTACAACACATGAATCAGCAATCAGAATCATTGATAAAAAAGGTCCATTGCATAACCCTGCAGATCGAGATCATTGTATTCAATATATTACCGCTATTGGCCTTGTAAAAGGTACGATCACAGCAGAACATTATGAAGATGAAACAGCTTTAGAGCCGATTATCGATGTACTGCGTGATAAGATGGTCGTTCAAGAGGATAAAACATACACAACCGATTACCTTGATCCGAATAAACGCTCCATTGCCAACGCGGTACAGGTTCGTTTTAAAGACGGATCCGTGACAGAAAATGTCGAATGTGAATACCCATTAGGACATCGTTTCAGAAGAGAAGAAGCGATCCCACAAATAATAGACAAATATGCAGCAAATCTCGCAACACATTATCCAGAAAAGAAGCGAAAGCAAATTGAAGCAATAACCAACGATTATCAAACAGTTACGAAAATGAATGTAAATGAATTCATGGAGCTATATTTGAACTAATAAGCATGTATTGGTTTTCTAGAATGTCCGTTTTTTAAAAGGAGGAACAACAAGATGGCATGGATTGTCGATCAACAGTCAACGCAAGAAGCATTAGCGAATCAATTTAAAACATTAATACAGGAAGAAAATATACTACAGATACCGGGAGCCCACGATGCGATGGCTGCACTTGTTGCCAAAAAGGCAGGATTTTCAGCGTTATATTTATCCGGTGGCGCATATACCGCAAGTCTGGGATTACCTGATCTTGGTATTATTACGTCAAAAGAAGTTGCGGATCGGGCAAAAGAATTGATCCGTGCAACCAATCTTCCTGTCCTTGTGGATATTGATACAGGATTTGGTGGTGTATTAAATGTTGCACGTACGGCAGTGGAAATGCTGGAATCGAAAGTAGCTGCGGTACAAATTGAGGACCAAAAATTGCCAAAGAAATGTGGACATTTAAATGGCAAACAACTGGTTACAAAAGAAGAAATGGCACAGAAGATACAAACGATTAAAGAAGTAGCCCCTTCGCTCATTGTTGTGGCACGAACAGATGCCAGAGCCGTGGAAGGGATTGATGCTGCCATCGAACGGGCGAACCTTTATATTGAAGCGGGAGCGGACGCTATCTTCCCGGAAGCACTGCAAAGTGAAGAGGAGTTTCGCTTATTTGCAAACAAGATAGAGGTTCCATTGCTTGCGAATATGACAGAATTTGGTAAAACACCTTATACATCAGCAGAAGAATTTCAGGATATGGGATTCAGCATGGTCATTTATCCTGTGACTTCTTTAAGAGTAGCAGCAAAGGCTTATGAGCGGATATTCGATTTGATCAAAACGCAGGGGACACAAAAAGAAGGTGTTTCAGATATGCAAACAAGGAAAGAGCTATATGAAACCATCTCATACCATGATTTTGAAGCGTTGGATACAGAAATTGCAAAAACAGTCCTCCAAGATGACTAACGCGTATTTTTAAAAAATAGCACAATATACAAACAGTCCAAAGAAGGAAGAAAACCTTATTTGGACTGTTTTTTTGCATGGAAAGGAAAGTCATGTGAAGATGCATCTCCAACAACAAAAGATAGTTGAACCAAGGCTCGCACGAATAAATCAGGTTTTCTAACGATTTTGTGAAGCATAAATATAAAAAAGGCAGGATATTTATGCTTAATGTCGAATTAGGGATGTACTTAAGCTATAATAATGCTAGAAGGGCGCTATGGAAACATTTACCGTATACAGACAGTGCCTGTTATTTGGTACAATAATGATAGGCTGAAATGAGCCGAATCGTTAATGGATGCTCTGTTTGAAATGGAACAATGGTTATAGAAGCAAGTAGAAGAAAAAACATCGTTTTATAAAATTGATGATATTGCGAGGTATAAACATGTTAAATGAAAAACAGTTCAAAAAACAATTTTCCAAAGATGTGTTGGTGTATTTAATAGAGAAATATGAAAGCAGTAAAGCATTTCTAACAGGGACTCCTACAAAGCAGCGTCCGCAAATTTCTTTTAAGCGTAATAACCCTTTTATGAAAGATTATTTAGATAGAAGTGATTTTTATAAACGGATTTGGATGCACGAAGGATTGATCGCACTCGAGCAGAAGAAAATAATATCCATTTTGTGGGAAGAAGATAAGGTTGGGCAAAATCTGTCACGCGTTTACTTGAATACGGATCGGTTACATGAGGCATATGAACTAACGAACCTAGTTCCAAGGTTGGAAAAAATCAACCGTTTGTTAACTATTTTTAAACCATTGTTAGACCATCCATGGAGCTGGTTACAGGAGTTTGCAGAAGAGATTATTGGCGACCTGGAAAATCGAAAACAGTCGGGCTTTAACTTGGATAGGCCAAAAGTGCATCAGGATGTTGTTCAGGTGCTGGAATATTTACCTGAAATAGAAGGAAGTATAACAAAAAGAGCGCTTAGCAGGCAGCTATTCGGGGATGTGAAACACTTTGAAACATCTGTTGAACAACCAGTGATCACTTTTGTAAACAGAGCACACCCGGTATCTTTTACATCGAATGAAGAATTATTGGCCTTTTTTGGGATTGTACCGGAAGTAAAGTTAGTTCAATTGAAAGGCACCATGGAATGGACAATGGATGGAATCACAACGAATTCAACAGCTTCATATACCGGTGGATTGGGGTTTAGCAATTCGACGGTAAAACAAATGGAGATAGCCGGGATAAACGAAGAAAAAATTATTTTAATTGAAAGCGCAACAAGTTATGAGCAATGGATTAATCAGCGTCCAGATGAGCGGGAACTTGTTATTTACGTAGGCGGATATCCACATCTTTTGTTGCAAACTTTTCTTGAAAAATTATCTAGGTTCCTGAAAAATGCAGGGAATAAGGCGGTTCCGGTATTATATTGGGGGGACGTTGATATTGACGGTATTGCTATATATGAATATATGAAAGTACGATTCTTTGCAGCACTTGAACCGATTTTGATGGATAAACAATCCCTACTTCAATTTAAAGAAAGCGCCGTCGCTAACACGGAAGAATATAATGAGAAAGTAGAGAAAATGATCGAGGATCCAGCTTATGCAGCATGGCTTCCGGTTTTGAAAACGATGCTTAAATCTAACATTCGTTTAGAGCAGGAAGAGATTGTTGATGTTTCAAAGATAAAATAGCAAATTAAAAGAAACTAATCTCTTTATCTGGTATCATAGTAGTAGATGTAAAAGAATTTTTTGGGGGGCTTTTTTTGAATAATAATCAACTTTTTACGGAGGCACAATTGCAGAAGATGAAGCAATTTGGAAAGCGTTTTGGAGTGATTGCGGGTATTATCTTTGTGCTTCTGCTCATTGTGTTTTCCGGTTTTCACTGGGTTACCAATTATATTTGGATGGATACATTGGACTTTGGTGGCGTGTACCTGAAGATTTTCTCCAGTAAAATGGTCCTTGGTGCAAGCGGATTTATTCTTTTTGCGGTAGTTACATATTTCTCGCTATGGTGGATCCGGCGTTCCTACGTTAGCCACTTTGGCCCACAGCATTTACCACCAGGCTTTCCCAAGCGTAAACTAAGTAATTGGATTATGCTGATTGGAGCGATCCTGATTGGTGCACTTGGCAGTAGTATTGTACAGGGAGTCGGCTGGGAGCCCGCACTGAAAATGCTGAAGCATGTATCATTTGGGAAAACGGATCCCTATTTCGGTATGGACGTGTCTTTTTATATGTTTGTCCTGCCATTTATCAAGTTTGCGATCTATGTTTTGCTTGGCCTTGGTATCTTTTTCTTGTTACTCGAGATCGGGGTGTATTCGGCATTCAATATCTACCGAATGAATCGTTCCGCACAAATACATATGGGTGTGACCTTGGCATTTATTGGTCTGCTTCTAGCTGGAATTCATTTACTTGCACCATATGAAACACTGTTGACAGATTATGTCAATATTTTTCAGAAGAGTGTTGTATCAGGATTAAGCTATACGGATAAAGTAATTAACATTCCAAAATCTTACATTCTTGCAGCGGTTGCGATTATCACGACGATTTGGATGATTGTTGCACTTGTTAAAGGCAAATTGAATTCGATCATGGTACCTGTGATTGTATATATTGCTTTTGTCATTGTTGGTCAAGGTGCATCGATCGTTACACAGAGCTTCATTGTATCACCAAACGAATTCGCTAAAGAAAAGCCCTATCTGGAACATAATTTGAAGTTTACGAGAACAGCTTATGATTTAGATACGATTGAAGAAAAGGAAAATCCGGGTAACGATACCCTGACCACGGATCTGATCAAACGCAATCAGTTAACGATTGATAATGTAAGACTCAACGATTCACGGCCATTGCTTGATATTTATAATCAGCTGCAAACGTTCCGTACGTACTATAAGTTTAATGGGATGGACATTGATCGATATCAAATTGATGGGAAGTATGAACAGGTTTTCGTCGGTGCTAGAGAGTTGAGTACAGCGGACTTACCATCACAGGCACAAACTTGGGTAAACCGGACATTAAGATATACCCATGGCTATGGCGTTGCCATGAGTCATGTCAACAAAGTAACCAAAGAAGGGCAACCAGAATATATGATGAAAAACATCCCATCTGAAGGGGTATTAGATGTAACACGTCCCCAAATCTACTTTGGTGAGGAAGATTATCCAAACGTGATTGTCAATTCGAAGGTGGATGAATTTGATTATCCAACCGGGGATGAAAATAAGTCATCTCGTTTTGAAGAAAAGTCAGGTATTCCTTTGAAAGGTCTGAACAAGTTTTTGTTTGCGCTAGATGAGGGATCATTCCGGATGTTCGTTTCTGATCAGCTGACAAAGGAGAGCCAGCTATTAGCTACAAGGAATATTATGGACCGCGTAAAACGGATTGCACCATTTTTCCAATATGATGATGATCCATATATCTTTGTGCGTGAAGATGGTACGCTTGCCTGGATGATGGATGCTTATTTGTCAGGTGAACGTTATCCTTACTCGGAACCACACGCAGGTAATGAAAATTATATCAAGAATTCAGTGAAGGTAGTCATTGATGCTTATAGTGGGGAAGTTAATTTCTATATAGCGGAACCGGATGAACCTTTGCTGCAAACTTATCAAAAGATATTCCCGGATCTATTTACAGAGGATGTGCCTGAAGATATACAAGCACACTTCCGCTATCCGGAAATGTTGTTTAACATTGAAGCAAATATGTATGGAACCTATCATATGTCCAATTTGGAAATATTTTATAATCGGGAAGATTATTGGCAGTCTCCGACCGAAAAATATTTTGACGAAGATATTGAAATGGAACCTTATTATATTACGATGACATTGCCGGATCACGATGAGGAAGAGTTTGTTTTGATGAAGCCTTATACACCAAAAAATCGGCAGAATATGATTTCCTGGATCGGGGTACGTAATGATGGGGAACATTATGGCGAAAAGGTTGTTTATCGCTTTCCGAAACAAAAGAATATTTATGGACCACAGCAAATCGAAAATCGAATTAATCAAGATAGCCATATTTCCCAACAAATGAATCTTTGGTCACAAGGTGGTTCGAAGGTAATTAGAGGAAATCTACTTGCGATCCCGATTGAAGATACTGTATTGTATGTGGAACCTATCTATATCGAGTCTTCCAATAAAACTTCTCTTCCCGAGGTGAAACAAGTCGTTATGGCTTATGGAGAGCAAATTGTAATGGAAGAAACATTTGATCAGGCACTTGAAAAAATATTAAGTGCTGTTGACCCGGATGCTACCGATAAAGGAAAAGATAAAGAAGAGGATAAAAATAAAGAAGAAACGGACCAGGAGGAAGGTCAGGAAGAAGAAACTGAGCCTATCCTTGAGGCGCAAGAAATGCTACAGGAAATTTCAACGCTATTTGATGATTATCGTGATGCGATGGCTGAAGGAAAATGGGAAAAAGCCGGTGAAATCATGGAAAAAATTGAAGCTAAGTTGAACGATGAACAATGATGAATCAATAGAGGAAAGCACTCCGAAACATGGGGTGCTTTTTGCTATAAGAGGTTGTTCAAAATCGCACTATATTCATATAAATAAAGGATGGAGCGCGGGCCAATGAAAGAACATTATTATGAAAAGCTGCTACATATAAAAACCGGTGGATACCAAAAGGAATATGATGCGTTATCACACAATCACCCATACGAGCCAACGGAATATGAGGTATTGGAATTGCTATTGGAGCAATATGAATTCAAACAAGATGATTGTATGGTTGACTTTGGTGCAGGAAAAGGAAGGTTATGCTTCTTTATCCATTATTTTAAAAAAATAAGAGTGAAAGGGGTCGAAATGGATGATACGTTTTATCAGCAGGCTGTTAAAAATAAGAAAAAGTATATGAAGAAAACGAAAAAAGGCCAAGAGACCATTCAATTTCATCATGAACTGGCTGAAGTATATGAAATTGCTGATTCAGACAATCGATTTTATTTTTTTAATCCCTTTTCTGTCCAAATTTTCATGAAAATCATTCAAAATATTTTACGTTCCACAGAGGAATCCCCACGGGAAGTTGAACTGATATTATATTATGCATCAGAGGATTACATCTATTTTTTGGAGAACAATACACCATTTCAATTGAAACAGGAATTGTTTGTTTCACGATTATATGATAATAATCCATATGAGCGGTTTTCAATTTACCATTTATCATGAATCTAAAAGGGTGAAATTGTTCGATTGATTGAAAATTAATTGACAATAGTAAGAAAGTTGTATAATATAATCATTAATCATATTATACCTAGTAGTAAAGTATGAATAAAATAAAAATGTAATGTGAGGAGATGGGGAATGAAAAAGTTTAAAATTGGGGTTTTAACATCGGTTTTTTTGTTATTTATTTTCGTGTTAGCTGCATGTGGCGGAGAGGATGATACCGCTGAAGGGGAGAAGACAACATTTACAGTCGGCACGTCACCCGGTCCTTATAGTGAATTATTTTTAGATGGCATTAAACCAATCCTGGAGGATCAAGGGTACACTGTTGAGGACGTTGATTTTACAGAGTTATTGCAAGCAGATATAGCGTTAGATGAAGGATCTGTGGATCTTAACGTGGATCAACACACCGCCTATATGGAGAATTTTAATGAGGAAAAGGGTGCTGACCTTGTTGCCTTAACACCAATTCCTACCGTGCCAACCGGTATTTATCCAGGGGAAAAATCTTCTTTAGATGATATTGACGCAGGTGATGTTGTAGGCATTCCAAATGATCCATCCAATGCCGCCAGAGCGTATGCACTACTGCAAAAAGCAGACTTAATAAAAATTAAAGATGATGTGGAACTAGTCAAAGCAACACAACAAGATATCGAAGAAAATTACAAGGATATAAAAATTACTGAAATGGACTCAGCGCAAATACCACGATCAATGGATGATTTGGATTATGGGGTTATTCCTGGAAGTATTGTATATTCATCCGGTTTAGATGCTTCTACTAGCTTACTTTCCGAAGATATTTTAAAGGAATTGGAATTAGTCGTTGTTGTTAATGGAGATGACGAAGACAGTGAATGGGCACAAGCTGTAAAAGATGCCTACGAATCTGATGAATTTAAGGAATATATGGAAGAACATAATGATAGTGATTACTGGTTTATTCCAGAAGAACTTCAATAGTAACGAAAAAACGCGTCACACCTATTGGTGACGCGTTTTTTCTATTCTCTTCTTACTTTAGCGGCAAGCCAATTACCAAACGACTGCATAACTTGGACAAATACAATTAAAACAACTACTGTAACCAGCATAATAAAGGAATCAAATCGCTGGTAGCCATAGCTGATTGCTAAATCACCAATCCCGCCGCCACCAACTGCGCCTGCCATCGCAGTGGCACCAAGCAATCCAATTGTCGCTGTTGTTAAACTTAGAATTAATGAACCCAGGGCCTCTGGGATAAGGAAATACCAGATGGTTTGGAATGGCGTTGCTCCCATGGATTCTGCCGCTTCTATAATTCCATCATCCACTTCCAGGATCGAGTTCTCTACTACCCGAGCGATAAATGGTGCAATATAAATGATAAGCGGAACGATTGCTGCCGGTGTTCCAATCGAGGTATGGACAATTAACCGTGTGAACGGGATAATTGCAACGAGTAAAATAATGAATGGCAGCGATCTGAATATATTTACAATCGGGTTCATTATTTTATAAAAAAGTTTACTTTCAATGATGCCACCGGGGCGGGTTACAACAAGCAAGATGCCAAGTGGAATACCAATGATAGAACCGATCACAAGTGAAAATCCAACCATATAAAATGTATCGATCATGGATTGGATAAACTGATCCATGGTAACTGTTGTTTCAAACATTATTTAGCCAACTCCTTCGCGCCAATTTCAGGATGGCTTAAATAGCCTGCAGCCTTCTCTAATAGATCTTTCTCACCGATAAGTTGCAAAACCAGATAACCAATCGTATCATCCTTAATTTCATTGATACTCGCAAAAACAATGTTTACCGTAATGTTAAAGGTTCGAATCAGATCATTCACAATCGGATTTGTGTCATTTTGATCAAAAGGTACTTTAAATAATCGACTGTTGGGAACGTCCTTTATTTTATTTTTAACACTGGCAGGAATTTCATCATGGATGACGGTTTGAACAAACTTTTTCGTTGAAGTTTGTTGAGGTGATCCGAAAACATCTAAAACATTTCCTTCCTCAATGATTTCTCCATTCTCCATCACAGCTACACGATTACAAACTTTTTGAATGATACTCATCTCATGTGTAATGATCAAAATAGTTATGTTGTATTCCTCATTTATCTTTTTAAGTAAATTTAAAATCGAATCGGTTGTTTGTGGATCCAGCGCCGATGTTGCTTCATCACATAATAATACGGAAGGGTTGGATGCCAAAGCCCGGGCGATGCCAATTCGCTGTTTTTGGCCGCCCGATAATTCATTTGGATAGCTTTCAGCCTTATCTGCTAACCCAACAAAATCAAGCAACTCCAACACGCGATCCTTGATTTGAGTTTTATTTACTTTAGATAAAACGAGGGGAATAGCAACATTTTGAAAAATTGTTTTTGAATTCAGTAAATTAAAATGCTGGAAAATCATGCCGATATTTTTTCTGGCATCCCTTAATTGACTCGTGCTATATGAACCAAGATCTATACCATTAATAAAAACTTGACCACTGGTCGGTTTTTCTAAAAAGTTAATCATACGGATCAGTGTACTTTTCCCTGCGCCGCTATAGCCGATAACTCCATAAATATCCCCTTCATTTACTTTCAAGTTCACCTGATGAAGTGCTTCTGTTTCTACTCCTTTTCGTGTATATGTTTTTGAGATATGCTTCATTTCTATCATGATTATTCCCCCTGGCTGCTAAAGCATTTATTAAAGAATCATATAATTCCTATGATTATACTATAGATTGAATATCATGTCACTCGAATAAAGGAGACGTTGTGTCCTTTTTGCATAACGATGCAGGTAGAATTAACATCTTTTGAAAGAAATCTAGTCGCATGTATATATTATTTCTGTGGAATTGGAATACAGGTGCCTAAGTAAAGATGCTTGATTATTGCATGAATGACATTGGAATAAAGACTTGAAAACTGTATGGATGCGGCTTAATACCTTTTGATCTCTTTTTACTATATTGTTGGTACCTCCTAAAAATTCCGCATATTCCATGCAATTTACAGCTATTAAAAGGCATTCCCCCCTGAGACCCCACTAAACGTACTTGATAATGATTAATCACGCTATATGATGTTTAATTCGTTTTGACGGAAGTAAGCATTAACTTTAAGCTAATAGATGTGTTGTTTTAACAGAGCGGAAAAATTAAAACTTTCCTCATGTATAAGGGCAACGAAGGCACTCGCGATTAAAGGCATAATGAATGCGAAGTTTTCTAAAAAACTTGGAGGTGAGAGCATCTATTCAGTTGAAACGAGTAAAGTAAATGTAAAAGAACCAGAAACGAAATTTCATTTTCGTAAGCCAAATAAAGAAGATGGCGCTCCGGTTTGGGAACTTGTGAAACAGACAGGCGTCCTGGATCTTAATTCTTCCTACAGCTATATTATGTGGTGTGAAATTTTTTCCGAAACATCCATTGTAGCCGAAAGAGAAGGGAAGATTGTTGGCTTTATTTCCGGGTTTATACATCCGGATACAAGGGATACGCTGTTCATCTGGCAGGTGGCTGTGAATGAATCCGAACAAGGACAAGGATTAGCAACCAAGATGTTGTTTGAATTGCTGAATCGCGATTTCGATCAACAACTTGATTATTTAGAAGCGACTGTGTCCCCGTCAAATACCCCATCAAATCATTTATTCTGGGGGCTTGCAAACAAGCTTGAGAGTAATTGTGTAATATCTGATTATATTTTGGCTGAAGATTTCCCAAATGAAGAAGAAGATCATGAAGAGGAAATTCTATTCAGAATAGGACCAATTAAATTACAAAAATAAAGGATAAGGGTGATTTGTGTGTCAGTCGGAGCAGTAGCAGAATCGAAGATGAAAACATTTGAGGAAATTGAATCAGCAGTGAGAAGTTACAGCCGTAGTTGGCCAACGATTTTTGAAAAGGCCAAAGGATACAAGCTGTGGGACATAGATGGAAGAGAATACATTGATTTCTTTGCAGGTGCGGGTACATTGAATTATGGTCATAACGATGACAAAATGCAGGCAAAGATGATTGAATACATTCAGAATGATGGTATTATTCACAGCTTGGATATGGGAACAAATCCGAGGAAAGAATTTCTGGAACAGTTTAAGAAAACCATTCTAGAGCCACGTAATCTGGATTATAAGATAATGTTTCCCGGACCAACAGGTACAAACACTGTTGAAAGCGCATTGAAAATAGCTCGAAAAGTAACCGGACGGGATACAGTGATCAGTTTTACGAACGCATTTCATGGCATGACAATTGGTTCACTTTCTGTTACAGGTAACTCATTTAAACGACATGGTGCAGGAATTCCACTTCACCATACCGTATCAATGCCATTCGATGATTATGTGGAAGATCAGGATTCAATTGCTTACTTGGACCGATTTTTAGAAGATAGTGGAAGTGGCGTGGCATTGCCGGCAGCAATCATCTTGGAAACGGTACAAGGTGAAGGTGGGATTAATGCTGCACGGTTAGAATGGTTGAAAAAGGTGGAAAGCATCTGTAAACGCTGGGATATTTTATTAATCATTGATGACGTTCAAGCGGGATGTGGTAGAACAGGTACATTCTTTAGCTTTGAGCCTGCTGGAATCAATCCGGATGTTGTTTGCCTATCCAAATCAATTGGCGGCGTTGGACTGCCAATGGCAATCACACTAATCAAACCGGAATATGACCAATGGGGCCCAGGTGAACATAACGGAACATTTCGCGGAAATAACTTGGCATTTATTGCTGCAACAGAAGCGCTAAAGAATTGGGAAGATGATGCATTTAGTATTGCGATTAAAGAAAAGGCAGAATTCCTTAGTAATTTCATTGAAACGCTGATAAAAAAATACCCAGAATTAAAAGGGGAAGCGCGTGGTAGAGGGTTAATGCAAGGGATCGCCCTTGGCGTTGATTCACTAGCAGTTGACATATGTGCAGAAGCATTTAAACGTGGGTTAATTGTAGAAACGTCAGGTCCTAATGATGAGGTTGTTAAATTCCTTCCACCGCTAATCATAGATTTCGAAGGACTGGAAGAAGGCTTGCGTATTCTTGACGAAAGTATTGCACAAGTACTTGCATCCTAATTTACAAATAAATATTACAAAATATAACGCTTAGACGACAAAGGAGAGATAGAAATGATTGTAAGATCACTAGAAGATATTGTAGGAACAGAAGACGAAACAACAGGTGAAACATGGGCAAGCCGCAGATTTTTATCGAAAAAAGATGGTGTTGGTTTTAGTGTAAACGACACGATTATTAAAGCAGGTACTGAAAGCTATTTCTGGTATAAAAACCATATTGAAGCGGTTTATTGTATCGAAGGCGAAGGAGAAATTGAAAAGATTGAAACCGGAGATGTTTACCCGTTAAAAGCCGGTACAATTTATGTTTTAGACGAACACGATAAACATTATCTTCGGGCAAAAACGCAAATGCGTATGGTGTGTGTATTCAACCCACCACTAGTTGGGACAGAAACACATGATGAAGAGGGCGTTTATCCATTATTGACAGAATAAAATAATAGCAAAGAGGAGGAATCTGGCTGATGCTAGGTTCCTCCTCTTTTTCTTAGATCGTTTATGTAGATATAGGCAGTTCCTTAACGCCTCTAACGATCATGCCTGCACGCCATTCAAGATTTTCCTTATCTTCATTCAATGTCATACTAGGGAAGCGCCTTAGCAGACTATTAATGGCTATTTCACCTTCCAACCGGGCAAGTGGAGCGCCAAGACAAGCGTGAATGCCCTTGCCAAAGGCTAAATGTCTGCTTTTTTGCCGTGTAATATCAAATATTTCCGGGTCTTTAAATTGATTTGGATCATGATTTGCTGAATTAAGAACGACAATCACTAAATCCCCTTTACGAATGGATTCCCCTTTGAAATCTAAATCCGCTCCTGCCCAACGTGATGTACTAAATTCAACGGGATCATTATAGCGTAACACTTCTTCTATCGCAGTATGAATCAATACTGGTTGTTCTTTTAATAAAGCCATCTGCTTTGGGTTCTCTAATAAAGCCATCACACTATTGCCAATTAAATTTACGGTCGTTTCGTGACCGGCAATAATTAATAGTGACACGACGCCGTATAGCTCCTGCTCTGTTAATTGGTCCCCTTGTTCTTCTGAAACAAGCAGTTTACTAATCAAATCCTCACCTGGACTTTCTCGCATAATCGCAAACCTTTTTCCGAGGTAAGCAACAAAATCCTTCATGTGTTGTTCCATATTTTGAGCGAATTCACCATTTGAGCCTTCTATCATTGAATTGGACCAAATGCGAAACTTATCACGATCCTCGGTCGGAATCCCTAGCATCTCACAGATGACGATAATCGGTAGGGGGAATGCAAACACATCAATAAGATCTATCTTATCTTTATCTGCAATGTGATCAAGCAGTTCATCGGTAATTTCCTGGATACGATCGCGCATACCAGCAATCATTTGCGGTGTGAATGCTTTGGAAACGAGTCCGCGTAATCGTTTATGATCAGGCATATCCGCAAAAAGCATATTTTGGCTAAAGACACTGCTATGTTCCATGTTGTTACCAGTAAGTTTTGTGAAATCTTTTATGAACCTTTGATCTTTTAATGCTGCAAGCGCATCGTCATATTTCGTGATCATCCACGCGTATTGGCCATCTGGAAGTAGTACATAGGAAACGGGTGCTTCCTCTCTTAGCCTCGTATATGCGGGATAAGGGTCTCGTGTAAATGCATCGGTGAATAAGGTGTGTTTCGATGATTCTGTTGGTTTCATTTGTATCTTCTCCCTTCAAATATCCGTGTTCTTATGCTTGCCATCGTTCGTTAGTATGATTCTTATTTAATGATAACATAGCCGTCCCTTTTACTACCTGAATAATTTGATTAATAAGGCAGCGAAGCAATATATGTGAATTATCTTTTAAATTTACACAGAAATAAAGTCGTGATAATATATCCTATATACCAATCATCCTACAACTTTAGGAGCGTGTAAAATGTTAAAGAAAACGAGCCGTGTATCTTTGGTTGAGCAAGTAGCATCACAAATGGAAGAATTAATTGGAAATGGACATTGGGCAGTGGGCAACAAATTACCACCGGAAATGCAATTGATGGAAGAATTTGGTGTTAGCAGAAATACATTAAGGGAAGCCATCCGTGCGTTAGTACATGCTGGTCTTTTGGAAACAAAACAAGGAAGCGGAACAGTAGTCCGTTCGAAGAGTTCCCTCGGTGTTGCATTGCATCGTCACTTTGAAAAATCGAGTCTAATAGAGACATTAGAAGTTCGTTTAGCGTTAGAAAGAGAAGCTGCTCAGTTGGCTGCTAAACGAAGGAGTGAAGCTGATGTAAAGAAACTGCAGGAATATATTAAACAGTGTCAAGCTGCCGCAGAAATAAAAGATCTGGAAGCATTTATCTCCGCAGATATCTCATTTCACCAAATGATCGTAAAAGCTGCAAAAAATCAAGTGTTACTAGATTTATATGAACATATGACAGATGCTATTTATACTTCGATTCATGACATCATGTTGGATTCGCAGTTTAGTTATGATAACGAAATTCATCATGAACTACTGGAAGCTATTTGCGAACAAGATATACACGGTGCATCCACTTATGTGAATGAATATATTCATACATTTAAAAAGAGGTTTACAAATATAACGGAGGGTTAGTATTGGAAAAAAATATAGCAACTTTAGATAGCAATAAACAAAACAAAACAGCTAGTTGGGCACTATTGATAGGAATCATATTAATTGGCTCCAATCTCAGAGCGCCTCTAACTTCAGTCGGGTCCTTGATGTCATTTATTCGTGAGGACCTAGGACTCAGCAATACACTGGCCGGGACAATCACTACACTACCATTACTGGCTTTTGCATTACTTTCTCCATTCGCACCGAAGATTGCGAATCGAATTGGGATGGAATGGACCATATTCTTTTCTTTAATCTTATTAACAGCCGGACTCGTCATTCGCTCCTTTTTCGGTGTCACTTTATTGTTTGTTGGCACCGTATTAATTGGCTTAGCAATCGCAATCGGAAACGTTTTATTACCCGGGTTTATTAAAATGAATTTTCCGCTTAAAATTGGTTTGATGACAGGTATATACGCCGTATTTATGAATTTATTTGGTGCGTTAGCCTCTGGGTTAAGTGTGCCAATCTCATCTATTTCTGGAATAGGGTGGAAAGGATCATTAGCATTTTGGGGTATTCTTTCTATTGCGGCACTTCTCGTTTGGATTCCACAGTTACGAAAACAAACGGATTCACCTAAAGCAGTAGACACAAAGCCGCAGGAGAAACACAGTATATGGAAATCTCCTCTAGCCTGGTATATTACGATATTTATGGGCATGCAATCATTAGTTTTTTATACGTTAATAACATGGTTACCCGGAATTCTTCAAACGCATGGATATGGTGCTAGTGCAGCGGGATGGATGCTTTCACTTATGCAGTTTTCACTTATTCCAATTACGTTTATCGTACCAATTATTGCGGAGAAAATGTCTAACCAGAAATTACTTAGTGGTATAACAGGAGGATTATTTATCTTTGGTGTACTAGGATTGATTTTAGGTAATTCGGTACTTATTCCTGTCGCAGTAATATCATTGGGAATCGGGGCAGGTGCCGCATTTAGTTTATCCATGATGTTTTTTAGTTTACGAACTACGAGCGGTCAGCAAGCATCTGAAATGTCCGGTATGGCACAATCATTCGGTTATTTAATGGCTGCATCCGGACCTGTTTTATTCGGCGCGCTTCATGATTACAATAATAGTTGGATACTTCCGCTTGTTGTGCTGGGCGTTGTAGGAGGCATTATTTTTATTTGTGGTATACAAGCTGGGAAAAATAGAACGATATCAGATATTAGCGAACAAAAGAATAGACAACCAGTAGATATTGGCTAATAGCAAAAAGAAGGATGTCTCCAAAGGTATATTTCAAGCCTTTGGAGACATCCATTTTTCATCTTCGTGGGTTACTTATACGCGCAACTACAGACAGGTGAAGCGAGCCAAACTTCGAAATAAGACCTGCTAAATGTGCGTCACTTTTCCCCATTGCTTACAATATGCTTCAGATTCCGAGTGGATCATGATAAGATAGATGAAATAATCAGTTTTCAAAGATGATTTAAATAATTCAATGTGGAGGGAATAAGAAATGAAATATATCCGATTTGAAGCGGAAAATGAAACCATGTACGGAATGGTAGACGGGGAAAAGGTCACGAAACTTAGTGGCAATTTCATTGATGGAAACTCAGAAAAACTTGATCAAACCTATCAATTATCAGAGGTAAAGCTACTTCCGCCTGTTGCACCGAAGCAAATGGTTGTGATTGGATTAAATTATGAGAAACACGCCATTGAACAAGGAAAAGCTATTCCGGAAGAACCAATGATGTTCATGGTTTCTCCAGGCGCAATTATTGCAGATGGAGAGAAGATTGAGCTACCAACACTTGATCATAAAATTGATTATGAAGCGGAACTGGCAATTGTTATCGGAAAAGAGGCTTATCAGGTAAGCGAGGAAAAGGCACTTGGCCATGTATTTGGCTACACATGTTGTAACGATGTTTCTGATCGGATTTTGCAAAAGAAAGATGGACAATTTACTCGGGCAAAGTCATTTAAAACGTTTAAACCATTGGGGCCATGTGTCGAGACAGAATTAGATCCAAATAACGCCAACATAAAACTAACATTGAATGGTGAGGTTAGACAGGATTCAAATACGAATGATTTAATTCATCCTATCGAAAAGGTGATTGCAGCGATAACGAAAGTCATGACATTAAATCCTGGTGATGTGATATTAACGGGAACGCCTTCAGGAGTTGGAGCGTTGAGCCCGGGAGATAACGTGGAGATTGAAATTGAAGGCATTGGTAAGTTGACGAATGAAGTTGCTGATTAGAGAAGTAGAATACGGGGACAGTCCCCCATCACTTTAACACTTTAGTGAGATGGGGGACTGTCCCCGTAATGTTTACTTTTCTTCTTTATCTACTTTATCATCCTGTTTTTCTTCAGTTGCTGCTGGTTGTTCTGTGCTTTCTTTTGATTCATATCTTAATCGATCAAGATCGATGTCATCGAGCATGTTGCTTTTTCCTGCTATGTTTTCCAGTAAGTCTTTCACGTCAATGCCGGAAGAAGCTTTGAGTGATTCTTGCAGGGTAGACATCAAATCCGTTGCATAGCCGGTAACTTTATTAGCGCCACCTTTACTATCACTACCACCAGTGTCAACAACGGTAATCTTATCAATGTTACCGAGTGGGCCTGCCACTTCTTTGGCATATTCCGGTAGCATTTTCATGACCATATCAAGCACTGCAGCTTGCCCGTACTGATCGAAGGCTTCGGCGATTTTGCGTTTTGCTTCAGCTTCAGCCAAACCTTTCAGACGGATAATCTCTGCCTCTGATTCCCCTTGCGCCCGTAGCGCATCAGCTGATGCGAGACCATCGACACGCACTTGTTCAGCTTCAGCTTTGGCTTGTGTCTCGATACGATATTTGCTAGCGTCTGCTTGCGCATATTGTTTTGCCTTATCCGCAGTTGCAGCTTGCTCGACAGCGTAACGATCGGCATCTGCTTTCTTTTTGACCTCAGAGTCATATTGTCTTTCTCGTCTGAGAATTTCTTTTTCTTCCAATTCGATTTGCTTTTGACGTTCGATGATCTTGATTTGCATTTCCTGTTCGGTAACTTCCTGTTTGGATCGTGCAGTTTCCAGATCATAGGATTGGTCGGCACGCGCCCTGGCCAGGTCTGACTCACGACGGTAATCAGCTGTTTTTAATTGATTCTCTTTTTCCGCTTCTGCAATTTCTGTTGCACGCTCAAGCTCCGCCTTCTGGGCCTCTTTGTTTGCCATTGCTTCTTTAATACGTGTTTCCTTCACGGCTTCAGCTGTTGCAATATCTGCATCCCGTTTTACCTGGGCAATCCGTGGTTTACCTAAGGAATCCAAGTAGCCATTTTTATCTTTCACGTCTTTAATCGTAAAGGATACAATGATCAATCCCATTTTAGCCAAGTCCTGGGAGGCAACACGTTGAACCTCCTGGGAAAACTTGTCACGGTTCTTATAAATTTCTTCTACGGTCATCGAACCGAGTATGGAACGAAGATGGCCTTCTAATACTTCTTTTGCTTCATTTTCGCGTTCTGATTTCTTTTTACCTAAAAATTGTTCGGCGGCAGTGGCGATTTCACTAATGGATCCGCCTATTTTAAATATTGCTGTCCCATCAGCCATAACTGGAACACCTTGCTCTGTATAGACCTCAGGTGTTGTAACTTCCAGCTTGCTGGATAGTAAACTTAGTGGCTCCGCCTGTTGGAAAACGGGCAATACAAATGTACCGCCACCGCGAATAATTTTTATCTTATTGCCACCTTCATCAATATGTACATTCTTCCCGCCAAGATAGCTCCCCGTTACAATCAACGCTTCATCAGGTCCGGCGGTTCGGTATTTCGAAACGAAAACACCAATGAGTGCAATTAGTAAAAATGCGACAATTGCAATCACAATCCAAATTCCTTCAAACATTTCATTTCCCCCTTATTTTTTTATAATATCTATTAAAATATGAATCCACCATTTGGAACATATATTTAATTAAAGTGCATCCAAACCATTATAATCATATGGTTCTACATATAGAACCCCTTTTTCTACTTTAAGAACAAGCACTTGCATGCCTTCTGCGATGGCTTCGTTTTCTATGCCAGTGGCCGGCTTTGAAATCATGCCGAACTTACTTTCAATTACAATTTCACCGAATCCATCTTTGGGAATGGGGATAATAATTTTTCCGACTTTTCCTCTTAAAGATTCTTCGGTATAACTTAATGATTCTTCCGCAGAAGACAACGGAATTAGAATAAAGACATTCATGAGCGTATCCAGAATAAATGCGAGTACAATTGCGATGGCTGCGATAATCATACTATGTAGTGGTGTAACAAATTCTAATATATATCCTGTTGCTGCGAAAAAGGTAATAAAAGATAAAATGAGTACAGGGTTCAGAAAACCAACAGCCTCACCAATACCTTCTAATACGTCACCAAAGAAGAGGTAAAGCACGGTTAAGCCTCCTGCAATGATAAGTAATGTTAAATAAATATTTTCAATTGGCGCACCGAAAAGGGTCATGTAGATCACATCCTTTTATGTATGGTAAAGTATTCCTTATGAATCATACGGATGAAAGTGTTGTTTGGTTCCGTAAAAATCAAAAATTAAGTAATATCTATGTTAAATTTAGCAAAAATCGATTATATTATAAATATACGCTAAATCACTTCGAATAGCATTAGTTAATTGGAAGTTTTTTAATTAAATTTTCTTATATTAAATAAAGGTATGCTTACATAATTGATAATGTCAGTATTAGCGATACTTCATGGAGGAATGAATACATATGACAAGAATTGGTTTTATTCGACACGGTACGACAAATTGGAATAGGGAAAAGCGGGCACAGGGACATTCTGACATTCCATTGGATGAAATTGGACTACAAGAAGCGGAAAAACTCGCCGAACGTATAGGGGAAGAAAATTGGGACCTGATTTATTCCAGTGATCTGCTCCGGGCGCAACAAACAGCAGAAGCGATTGGAAAGCGTAATGATATACCAATTTATTTGGAAACAAGACTTCGCGAAAGAAGCGGTGGTCAGATTGAAGGAACAACAGAAGAAGAGCGTCTTGTGAAGTGGGGCGCTGATTGGCGAGAGTTTGAACTCGGGATGGAAACTGCAGATAGCGTCATAAAGAGAGGCTCATCCTTCCTAGATGAAGTGGTTCGCAATCATCCAGATGAAAATATTCTAATCGTCACGCATGGTGCTTTTATTAAATATTTGTTGACAGCATTGATTCCACAGTCCGAAAAAGCAGGTGAATCCATTCTTAATACATCACTCAGCTGTCTCATCAAAACCAATGACAGTTGGGAGCCAGAACTGTTGAACTGTACAAAGCATCTAATCGAGAGCT
Organism: Virgibacillus halotolerans; assembly: GCF_016908515.1. Classification (GTDB taxonomy): domain Bacteria; phylum Bacillota; class Bacilli; order Bacillales; family Amphibacillaceae; genus Virgibacillus_M; species Virgibacillus_M halotolerans. Next base: position 1,074,658 of record NZ_JAFBEA010000001.1, on the reverse strand, counting down.
GACACGGTTTCATGTGTAAATGGTTTGTAAAAAAGAGAGGAGCGTTAAAAATGCTTGGAGCAATTGAAGCTGGCGGTACAAAATTTGTTTGTGCAGTCGGGGATCAGAATTATGATGTCGTTGATTTAGTTGAACTACCTACGACCACACCGGAAGAAACGATGAAACATGTAAAGGACTTCTTTAAACAATATGACGTATCGGCAATGGGAATCGGATCATTTGGACCTGCAGAAATCCAAACTCAATCCCCGAACTATGGCTGTATTACAACGACACCAAAAATCAAGTGGCGTAATTTTAATATACTAGATTCCATGAAAGAAACGATGGAAGTTCCGATGGTATTTCAAACCGATGTGACAATGGCAGCATTGGGAGAGGCGAAGTTTGGGGCTGCTGAGGGCTTATCAAATTGTATATACATAACGATTGGCACAGGAATTGGTGCAGGTGCGATTATTAATGGACAATTTTTAGAAGGGATGAGCCATCCAGAAATGGGGCATATTTTGGTGCAAACACATCCGGATGATCTGTTTGCAGGTGTTTGCCCTTATCACCAAGATTGTCTAGAAGGATTGGCTTCCGGACCAGCAATTGAAAAAAGATGGGGACAAAAGGCACATTTGCTTGCAGAAAATGAGGCAGTCTGGGAATTAGAAGGTTACTATATTGCACAGGCTTTGATGAATTATATTCTTACTTTATCGCCAGAAAAAATTATCCTAGGTGGGGGCGTTATGAAACAACGCCAGCTACTGCCGATTATTTATAAGCACGTAAAAGCATTAAATAAGGGATATGTTGCTTTTGATCAGTTAGAAGACGGCATTACTGATTATATTGTAACGCCAGGAATGGAAGGGCTTTCCGCAATTAAAGGCGGATTTTATGCGGCAAAAAACATGCAGAAAATACATCATTTGGGTCGAGGGTAGTATTCACTAAACATTCAGGGGGGATTTAAAAATGGGAAAAAATTTACCTGTAAAAAATCAGATGAACAGCGTCTTTATTCATGTGACAGATTTGAAGGCAGCGGTAAAGTGGTATGCTGATTTGTTAGGATTAGAGGTAGATATAGATAAAGTGGCTTCACCTGTTTACAATATACCGATAGTAGGGTCAACATCACTAACATTGGACGACCACACCTTTGACCCGGGATTCAAACATACAATAAGCCCAAGTCCGATTTTTAACTTTTACGCACCGAACATTGATGAAGCTTATCAATATGTTAAAGACAGGGGTATTGATATTGTAAGAGAAATAGAATGGGCAGCGGATACTGCCTGGTTCAACATAGGAGATCCTGATGGAAATATTGTAATGATTTGTAATTGTTAACGGTTGTAAGTCTAGGTTAATTTTACTGGATATCTAATAAAATCATAATGATCTTGCCGATTCTATAATTTAAATTTTGCCATCAGAATCCAAGTTTGTTTTGAAATATAACGCGAAGACAGAGATTGAGTGTGTTGTAGCTTTGAAACAAAGTCGATAATTTATAAAACAGTTTGATATAATAACATCGATAAGCTGGATTGTAACAATTCAATAAAGTGCTGATTGTAGAATGAAAATATATTTGGCTAACCAAAAAGGAGAGATGATTAGTTGTGTTGCAAGACAGGGTTAATGAATTAAAAAGTGCTATTTTGGATATAAAAGGAACAAAGGTTTATATAACGGGGTTTATGAGTGAAGAAATGTTGCAGCTTCATTTGACAGAAGGATCAAAAAACTGGAGTTCAATGGGATTATACGATGATGAAGATTTAGAGTTTCATAATATCAAAAACAATGCATTGTTCCTTGTTAAGAAAAACGGTTCCAAAGCTGTCAGGTATCAGTATAAATCTGTATTTAGAGATACGATTCAGTTTAAAGGTGAGGATGGAAAAAGTCTTTCCCTTATAATTAATATCAGGAAAAGCCAATATAGTGCCCATTATCATCTCTTAACTACAAAAGAATCCTTGCTGTTTAGCGGTAAAGATGATTTGGATAGCCATCTGCTTGAAAAATACGGTGTTAAATATTCCTATTAAAATACTGAGAGGTGACCAAATTGCAAAATATGATTCTGTTAGACATAGAAACGATGGATTTTGGTGTAGAATCGGGCATTTATGAAGTTGCTTTAATGGTCATAGAGAATGGAGAAGTTGTTTTAAGCGAGCATATTGCAGAGGTCAAAAACGGGACATTAATCCATTTGGGCATGGGGGAAGGATACGCAGATATTTCCGAAGATGATCTAAAGAAAGATCAGTTTCGCAACATTATTAATAGATATAATTACCCTGTTGTCGCTCATAATGTCTCTTTTGACCGGAAGTTTCTTGTTTATTATGGCTGGTTGGATGAAGATTATGAATGCTATGACTCTATACGCGCTATAAAGTATGAAAATCCAGATTTGTTTTCTTATTCGCTTGGATATCTATCATCCTTCTATAATATCAATCGACCACTAAAACATGTTGCTCTGGACGATGTAAAAGCACTTTATGAAGTCATTTTAAAAGCAAAACCTACTTTATGGGTGCCTTTGTACAAGGTTGCTCCAAGTAAGCTCAAAAATTTTGTGGAAGCTACTGCGAATGTGGAAGGGAAAAGTACGATTTTTCAAGGAAAACGCATTGTTTTTACTGGTGCAAGTCCTTTCCCAAGGGTGCTTATGAAAGAAATTGCATCGAAATGCGGGGCAGTCGTTACTGGGAGTGTATCATCTAAAACGGCTCTGCTTGTTTGCGGTGAAAGACCAGGAAGTAAATTGGATAAGGCCAAGGAATTGGGAGTCGAAATTCAGACAGATGAGTGGTTTATTGATGCTGTTTCAAAAGATTTAAATTTAGAAACGGTTTCGGTCACGCGTCAAAGTATAGCTGCTACTAATGAAAAACAAGAAAAGAATATTGTTGAAATTCCCGAATGGGAAGGGAGGTCTGTAAATATAGCTCTGCTTCCTGTTAGAATACAAAGAAGAGTTGAAGACATTCTGGTTCGTCAAATAAAAGTGAAAAAGATAAATAAAGGAACAAATGGTTATAAAGTTGATGTTATTATTCATTCTGACGATGGTGAGTATGCCCTAGTGAAAAAAGCAGAAGAATTGCAGATTGAAACCGTTCCATTATCCCAATTTAATCAAATGATTTTAGGTTACAAAGAATGATAATTCCATTTTGGGAGTTCTTTTAGTTTGAGGCGGTAAAACAATCTATTCCATAATCAATTACGAAAGATCACAGTGATATAATGATCAAACTTTATTTTAAACCCACATGTGCAAAAGGTTCATATTGGAAAGTGGCGTGGAATAACTTGTAATAACCCTCCTTTTATCTGAATATTATTAATTAACTAACATCATTTATCTTGGATTCATATAAATGATGATTAAATCTATTTTCCACAGGAGGGGCAGTATGTATGCTGTATGGAAATGGTATAGAGACAAGTCATTTGTATTAAAAATTACTACTGGGTTTATTCTGGGTGCAATTTTAGGATTGATTATCGGTCCGCAAGCTCAAGTGTTGTCTCCGTTCGGTGATATTTTCCTTCGTCTTTTGCAAATGATTATTGTTCCATTAATTCTTTTTACGCTTATTGCTGCGGTGAATATGACAAACCCGAAACAGTTGGGACGTGTTACTGTCAAAATATTTATCTATTATATTTTAACGACAGCAATTGCGATGTTAATCGGTATTATGCTTGGGACATTGTTTAACCCAGGGGTGGGATTAGAATTGACACAAACCCATGTCGAAGTGCCTGAAACACCGTCATTTATTGATACACTGCTAGCAATTATACCAACAAACTTTTTCGACTCTGTAGCAAATGGCGATATATTAAGCATTGTCTTTGTAGCCATGATTATTGGCTTTGTCATTTCCGGGATGCAGCATGGGAATGAACAAAAAGTGAGTGATTGGGGAAGCATGCTGTCGAAGTTGTTGGATGCTGGAACAGAAGTGACATTTCGAATTCTGAAAGGGATTTTACAGTATGCGCCAATTGGTGTTTTTGCGATTGCGGCTTCCAGAATTGGGCAACAAGGATTTGATGTTTTATATTCACTTAGCAGGTATGTTGGAGCTTCCTATGTAGGTGTAGCGATTCAATTTGCACTTGTTTACATGCTCATCCTGTTCTTATTTAAAATACCTGTCATGCAGTTCTTTAAAAATATTCGAGAAGCAATTATTACTGCTTTTATAACATCCAGTAGTCTTGGGACGCTTCCAGTAACAATTAAGTCTGCCGATAAAGCTGGCATCAATGCTACTATTTCCAGGTTTACTTTACCTATCGGAGCGACTGTTAACATGGATGGTTCTGCGATACATTTTGGTGTTGGAGCAGTTTTTGCTGCAAATATAGTTGGCTTTGAATTAACTTTCGGAGCAATTTTGGCAATTGTATTGGCAGGAACTTTGGCTTCTATCGGAACTGCAGGTGTTCCTGGTGCCGGATTGATCGGACTGTCCATTGTACTTACACAGGTGGGACTTCCCATTGAAATTGTTGCGCTGACAGCTGGTGTGAACGTTTTAACAGATATGATTTTTACAACTTGTAATGTTACTGGTGATTTGGCAGGAGCAGCAATTGTCAGCAAAAGTGAGAAAAACAAAGAATTAGTGTAGATTAAGAAGGGTCAAGGGTATGTAATGAACATGCAGTTAATAGGTAGAAAAGACAGAACCTTTAAAAGTGGTGTATTCTGGTCTCCGAATAAAAAGTAGCTCAGTCCACCATTTCGAACTGAGCTACTTTTTGAGTTCTACTTTTCTTCAACACATAATACGGAGACATTTTTCCAGCCATAAGCAACATCATCTACTACCGTTCCTCCAAACTCACTCTTTCTATGGAGATATTTCTTGCCCCCCATACGTTCATAGAAACCCAGCCCAGATTTATTTTGCTCCATTACCCACACCATCATAGAAGCAATACCTTTTTCTTCAAAATGCATAGCAATAGCCGAAACCAATTTTTTTCCTACACCTAAACCTCTAGATTCCTTTAATAGATAAAGTGAGTATAATTCTCCGTCAAAATGTTCGTTATCTATGCTTTTACCTGATGCAAAACCTATAACTTTTCCTACATCATTTATTGCAATATAAATAAAGGGGTCATTTTCGTTATTTAAAAAAGTAAGCCACCTTTGTTCCGCTTCTTCATATGATAATTTGTCCAAATAATCGTATGGTACTAAACCCTGATAAGTAGTTCTCCAACTATCAACATAAACCCTTGCCACTGCTTTTATATCTTCTTTACTTGCTTTTCTAACCTTCAAATTAATCCCTCCTAAATAGTACACAATGAAGATAACTACAATTTAGGTCATTGTTCATTGCATTTTTAATGTTTGCGATAGAAATGGACCCGTTAGAATCACATCGATTTACTTTTTTTGCTTTCTTAACAGTTCGAGGAGCACATTACCAATAATTCTGCCTGCAGATTTAGGCGCAGTTTTCCCAGGTAGTCCCAATGCATGCATTGCTTTTATTCCGTGTGTTTTGGCGAATGCAAAGTCTGTGCCTCCAGGTGCTGAGGCAATATCTACAATTAAAGTGGATGTTTCCATTGCTGCGATTATATCTGCATCTATAACGGGGTGGGGGATTGTATTAATAACCGTATCCATGCCTACTATTTCTTGTTCGAGTTTCTCCAACTTTACAGGAGTTAACCCCATTTCCGTAACCCGCGCGATATCAGCGGATTTCCTTACAGCTACACGGACATTTGCACCCACAGACGAAAACAGGTTCACAACGGTTTTTCCTACTCGACCAAACCCAAGTATCATTACATTTGAACCGTGGACTGTCACATCTGTCTGTTCCATGATCAGCTTGAGTGCACCCTCAGCTGTAGGGATGGAATTATAAACCGCAAGATCGTCACGGTAAAATAAAGCAACAAGCTGTTTGTCGTGTGTGATATTTTTCAGGTAAGCATTAGCGTTACCAGTATAAATCGTACAGTGGTTCGGTGTTTGACGAACCACGTCTTCTGTCAGGGAAATCACTTCATCTGAATACATTGTCTCGATCTTTCCATCTTCATTGGTGCCGGCTACAGGTAAAATGATCGCATCAATAATACCGAAATCAACTGTTTCCATTGTTGTTTGTTTAACATGCTTCTCATCAAATGTTAATTGATCATAACCGATTAAATAAAGCTTTGCTACTTCGTTAGAAAGTTTTCTAATCACCTCTAAATACCTTGCATCTCCACCCATAATCAGGATATTAAGATTATCTGACAAGCTGAATTCCACCTTTCATGTATCTTCTATTTATATGTATCATAACAGAATTTAAGCGGCTAAATCTCATAATAAATATTAAGTGAATATTAATGATTGACAGGTGAGAAAAATCGGCATATAATACTATCTTGTTACTAATTAGTTTAGCGCTAAGATACTTTTATTACCAAAACGAAGGTTGGGGTATCACATTATGGAAGAACATGATTTCTTGTCATTGGAAGATATATTTAGAAAAATCATGAAGAAGATGCCGGGTGAGTGGAAGAAACAATCAAAAATGGGCTATTCAAGGTCTGAAGTATTGTTGCTTTATATATTAAAAAAACGAGGGCAACAACGCTCGTCAGAATTGGCATCGCAGTTATCTGTTACGACAGGTGGTTTAACTGGTATTACGGATAAAATGGTTGAAGGGGGTTATATTGAGCGGTCAAGGGACAATAAAGATCGAAGGGTTGTCTATTTAACGATCACTGAAAAGGGGAGCGGTGTGCTGGTCAAATTGTATGCACGTAGAAAAACATTTATTAAAAACCTTTTTAATGGCGTATCAAAAGAAGAAATAGATCAGTTCAGGAACACAGCCGAAAAGATATTAGCTAATTTTGACGATGAAGTAGATAAAACAAATGAAACAGCTTGTGGGGATAATCGCAACTAAGGTTTTCTAGGAAATGGGAGATGAAATAAAAGTATGTCAGAGATAAATGTTAATGGAATGAATATTAAAAAGGGACCTGTCCTGGCAGTTATATTATTCGGGGCGTTCGTTTCACTGTTGAATCAAACGTTAATGAATGTGGCGTTACCATCCATTATGGTGGATTTAAATATCACAGAAAGTACAGCGCAATGGATCACAACCGGATTTATGCTTGTAAATGGTGTGCTGATTCCAATTACTGCTTTCTTAATGGAAAAGTTTTCAACCAGGCAATTATTTATAACAGCAATGAGCTTTTTCACGATTGGTACATTGATTTGTGCGATCGCACCTGATTTTGCTACCTTGATGACAGGAAGGGTTATTCAGGCAATTGGTGCGGGTATTATTATGCCGCTTTTAACAACGGTAGTATTGGCACTGTTCCCAGTTGAAAAACGTGGGGGTGCAATGGGATTAATTGGTGTGGCAATGATTTTCGCTCCAGCGATTGGACCTACTTTATCAGGATTTATTGTACAAACTTATTCATGGAGAGTTTTGTTCTATATCATTTTACCATTTGCAGCAATTAACATTGTGCTTGCAGCAATTTTCCTTAAAAATGTAACCAAACAGACTTTTCCAAAGATCGATGTACTGTCCATTATTTTGTCTACGATCGGTTTTGGCGGAATACTATATGGTTCCAGTACAGCGGGAAATCACGGATGGACCAGTACTTCTGTTGTGGTCACCATCATTATTGGCTTTATTAGCTTAGGGTTATTTATATGGCGGGAGTTGTCAAAAGAAAGACCGATGTTGGATTTCCGTGTTTTTAAAAACGGTATATTCTCCTTAACAACGGTCATTAATATTATGATTACAGTGGCTATGTTTGCGCCGATGCTGCTAATTCCAATTTACCTGCAAAATATCCTTGGCGTTACGCCGATGAATTCAGGATTGATGTTATTACCTGGCGCAGTAGTTATGGGGATTATGTCACCAATAACAGGTAAAATTTTCGACAGAATTGGTGCACGTCCACTTGCTATTGTTGGTTTACTTATTACAGTTGTTACAACGTTTTTCTTCACCAGATTAACCGATCATTCCGGCTATGGTTTCTTGATTGCGATATATACGGTTCGGATGTTTGGTATTTCGATGATTATGATGCCGATTATGACTGCTGGTTTAAATCAATTGCCACAACGTCTACATCCACATGGTACAGCGATGGTGAATACAGTTCGTGCGGTTGCTGGTGCGATTGGTACAGCAGTTCTTGTAACAATCATGACCAACAAAGCAAAGAACAGTATAGAAGATGTTATTGTTTCCAATAACTTGGATCCTACTGACAAACAAGATATGCTGCATGCCGGCAATCTTGCACAAGTAGCTGGAATCAATAGTGCATTTATGGTTGCAACGATATTTGCAGCGATTGCGCTTGTCCTTTCCTTCTTCCTAAAACGGGGAAGAACGACACAGGAAGAAGAACCGGAAGATTTAACTGCGACTGCAGAACAAGATTAACGATAGAGAAGAATAGTTCAGATGGAGTCTTTAACAATCTGCATATTAAAGCCAGGTTCAGCCGTTTATTCACACGGGGTAAACCTGGCTTTTTTGTTTTCTATTTCTTTTTTTCCTTGTAAGGGGAGAGGAATTAGATTAGAATGTAAGCGAATACACTGATAGTCAGAAAAAATAAAAAGGAGTTGTATTTGTATGTTCACCCCATTAACCCCGATTGACTGGAAACGAAGAGCAGTGAAGTATTATCCGGAAAAAGTTGCTGTCATTGATGATGAAAAGCAGTTCACGTATCAGGAATTTGGAGAGCGTACAGATAAACTTTCAGTCGCACTAATGGAAGCGGGTATCAGGCAAGGAGATCATGTAGCGGTTATGCTGCCCAATACCCATTATATGCTGGAATGCTTCTACGGGATCTGTCAGCTAGGTGCAACGATGGTACCTTTAAATTACCGGTTAACTGCGGATGATTTAGAATATATCATTAACCATAGTGATGCGAAAATGTTAATTGTTGATGAGGAATTCAGTGGTCCAATTGAGGAAAATGAAAGTAAACTTAATTTGGAACAAATTGTGATTGTTTCTGTTCCAGGAAATAGCACATCTCTAAAAGGTGTCGATTATGAAGCATTTCTCGAGCATGCCAGCGATTATGACAACTTGCCGTCAGTTGAAATAGATGAAAATCAATTAATGACATTAAATTACACGAGTGGAACAACATCGAAACCAAAAGGGGTGATGTTAACCCATCGGAGTAATTATATGAATGCAGCGAATTTCATGCACCACCTTAATATCGTGAGCGATGATGTGTATCTTCATACGTTACCAATGTTTCATGCGAATGGTTGGGGCGGTGTATGGGCAATAACTGCTACAGGTGGGACGCATGTATGTTTACGCAAGGTTGAGCCGGCAAAAATACTCCATCTATTTGAAAGCAGAAATATTACAGTGTTATGTGGGGCGCCGACTGTAATTAATATGCTGGTAAATGAGCCAGTGGCCAAAGATACGAAAATAAAAACGAGGCCACGTATGGCTACAGCGGGAGCACCACCAGCTGCTGCACTTATTCATAAAGCACAAGATATACTAGGTTTGAACATGATACATGTCTATGGTTTAACAGAGACCTCACCATTCATACTTTATTGTGAATGGCGGAAGGAATTTGATGAAAAGTCATCGGATGAACAGGCAATGATAAAGGCAAGACAGGGAATTGAACTGGCTTTTAACGGGGAAACGAAGGTTGTTCGGCCGGAAGGAGACGAGGTTGAGTGGGACGGAGAAGAGCTAGGTGAAATCATAACACGTGGTAATGTTGTGATGGAAGGCTATTATAAGGAACCAGAAATGACGGAAGCTGCAATAAAAGATGGGTGGTTCTATACGGGGGACTTAGCGGTTACTTACCCGAATGGATATATTGAAATCCGGGATCGGGCAAAAGATTTAATTATTTCCGGTGGAGAAAATATTTCATCTACAGAGGTGGAAGGGGTGTTATATAAACATCCAGATGTGCTGGAAACTGCTGTCATCTCGATTCCTGATGAAAATTGGGGCGAGGTACCAAAGGCTATTATTGTACTACATCCAGGTGCAGAAGCTACTGAGACCGAAATTATTACGTATTGTCGATCTGAGATGGCTCATTTCAAAGCACCTAAAGTAGTTGAGTTTGTGGAAGACTTGCCGAAAACGGCTACAGGTAAATTGCAAAAGTACGTGCTGAGGGAGAAGAATTGGACAGGGCCAAAGAAAGTGAATTAAGTGAATCGATGGTAAAAACCATTTGTTTCGATCCGAAGTGTAGGAAACAAATGGTTTTGTAATACAATTGAAGAGGTGAAAGCAGATTGCTACAGTCCCTAAGAGTTCTCGATTTTTCAAAGTTACTGCCAGGACCCTATGGAACGATGATACTATCTGATTTAGGGGCAGAGGTTTTACATGTCGAATCACCAGATTTACCAGACTTTATCAGGGAGATACCTCCTATAGAGGGAGGGGATTCAGCGGTACATCAGCATTTAAACCGTTCAAAGCAATCCATTAGTCTTAATTTGAAAAAACAAGAAGCAATTGAAATTGTTAAGGCGCTTGTGCAGGACTTTGATATTATTCTGGAACAACTCAGACCTGGAGTGATGGAACGGCTTGGATTGGATTATGATACCTTAAAAGCGGTCAACCCGAAGCTCATTTATTGCTCATTAACTGGGTATGGTCAGACAGGTCCATATCGTGAGCGCCCTGGTCATGATAATAACTATCTATCTATTGCTGGCATAGCTGGTTACAGCGCACGTAAAAATCAGTCACCTGTTCCAATGGGTGTTCAGATTGCAGACATTGCAGGCGGATCTTTGCATAGTGTGATCGCTATTTTATCCGCAGTGATTCATCGGGAACAGACGGGGGAGGGGCAATACGTTGATCTCAGTATGACGGATGCTTCTTTCGCATTAAATGCGATGTTTGGACCAGGTTATTTATCTTCTGGTGTGGAACCGCAACCCGAGGAAACGGAACTAAATGGTGGTACTTTTTATGATTATTATGAAACGAAGGATGGACGTTATTTATCGGTGGGGAGTATTGAATTGCCATTTCAACAAAAACTGTGCGAGGTATTGGAAATCCCCTACAAACTAGCTGAACAAAAAGAAATTCACTTATTTAAATTAATGATCAAGGAAAAAATTCTAGAAAAAACATATGCAGAATGGTTGGAATGTTTTCAAGATGGAACAGCTTGTGTAGAACCTGTTCTGACATTCTCTGAAGCTGCTCAACATCCGCAAATACAAGCTAGAAATATGGTGGTGAATGTTCCGAAAGGTGATGGTACAACTCAAAAACAAATTGCTTCACCTATTAAGTCAACTGCCTATGAACAAGCTTATAACTATGTTGGTGGAGAACGGGGCGCGGATACGATCGAAGTATTAAAGGATATTGGTCTCAATACAGAAGAAATAAATAGATTAATAGATAAAAATGTCTTCGGTGGAGTGGTTAATAAAAAGGTTGATTAACTTGAAGATATTGAGCCTAACCAAAAACAGGAGAGACTCCTTACTTTGTTAGATAGCGCAGATAGGCTATCATCACCTAACAGGAATCCCGTACAATTATCGGTATGCGGCAGATAGAAATGGAACGAAACTGATAAATGTCCCCACTGCCGCACATTTCTACGGACTAACTCATCATGGATGCACGTAATAATTTTGCCCTTTCGCATAATATGGCATTTCAGGTTCAGTAGTTCGCTCCTGATTAGTGGAAGCATCCCTTTTCTCGCAATCATTTGGTGGTCCAATAATTACCGTTTCCTTGATTGGTTTTAATGTCTGTTTTACTTTTTTCTCATCTAGACAATAAGTATGTGCCAAAACTTGGGCAGGTGTAAGGCGCAGAACATCCGATCCATATATAGTTTGCAGTGATGGTGTATCATGAATGGCCAGAAGATGCGTGTCGTCGGCTGTTGCTTCTACATAATGCCACCAGCCTTGGGGAATATTAGCGACCTGTCTTGGCTTAATTGGGAAATTCTTCAATTCATTCGTAAAAGGGTTAATAAAGGAAACGATTGCAGCACCGGTAATACAGTAAATCAGTTCTGTTGCATTTTGATGGTAATGGGGCTCGACGACATTGCCTTTACTCATGAAAGCATCGAGCAAGAAGACATTTCCGATCGTGTTCAATTGATCTATACCAAGAGAGTCAATATAATTTCGGTTATTCTTTTTAAACAAAAGGTTGTTACGCAAATCGTACGTAAACTTCAGGTTCGGATCTGTAAAATCCAGATAAGAAACAGCCATTTGATCGCCCTCTTTCTAATAAATATTTACATTTTCTATACTATGACAATGGCCCATAATTGGTGACTTTTTTCAAGTCTGTGGAAAACCCTTTCGGGGAGACGTTATAGGCAGCTATTTCATGAATTATTGCAATATTATAACCGGAGTGATATAGTTTATACAATTGAATAGAAGAATAGGTGCAATAATCATGTTTGTTTATTGCTTAAAAGGGAAGTTCGGTGAAAATCCGACGCTGTCCCGCAACTGTATATGGGAACGATTCGAATAAATCCACTGTTTTCAAGCATTTGAAGATGGGAAGGTTCGAAAAGTGATGACCATGAGCCAGGAGACCTGCCTATTTTAAGCAACAATCATACCTACGCGGATAGGCGATGTTACGTGCAAATATACAGATAAATATGTTTGACTATGTCCATGTTTATTTATGTCTTTTTATCATGCATTTAACAACTTCCAAAAGCGGAGTTGTTTTTTTATTGTAAAGCATGGTTATTTTGCTAATAGATGTAAGTGCTTTCTTTGATTGATATTGAACGAGCGCTCAATTGGTGGAGCTATCATCTTTTTCTTCTACTTTCAAAAGGGGATGGGATTATGGAGATACATAAATATGCTGTTGAAAATTGGATGGGTGACGTTTCGCCTATATTGAACCAAACAACAAGCCTACATGAAGCACTGCAAATGCTTGGAAAGGCCGGTAGTACCTCGCTTCCTATAGTTGAAAGGGGGCGTCTCATTGGTTTATTACGATTAAAGGACTGTGTGGAGCAACTTTCGCATGGGCTGTCTTGGACAATATCAATTAAGCAAATGGTAACCCCTACATCTAGGACCGTGCAAAAGAATTTCCCGATGGCAGAATTAGTGGAGACCCCCACGTATGTAGTAAATGAAGATAACGCGCTTCTAGGTGTGATTGGCGAAGCGGAATTACTTAAGTATAACCATGCAATAGCTAAGGATTTGCAGGAGGAAAAAGAACTAGTGAAATGGTTTGAACTTGGTTTTGAAACGGCGTATGAGGGACTGGCGGTTGTTGATGCGGATGGCGTCATTCGGTTATTTAATGAAAGCTATAGTCGTTTTGTAGGTGTGTCCAAAGAAGAGGCAATCGGACAAAAAGCGGATCAGGTGATTGACAATACCCGGCTTCCAGTTGTTTTAAAAACGGGAATCCCTGAACGAAGCCAAGCACATCGCTTGCAGGGGCAGAACCTGGTGGTACATCGGTTGCCTATTTGGAAGGATAACATGGTCATCGGTGCAGTTGGGATACTGGTATACGAAGGTGTATCCGAAATATATCAGGTGATTGAGCGCATGGAATTATTAGATGGAGATAAAAATAGACAGAAAAATTTAATCCAAAAACCACTACCTGTCCAGGAAAAGAAAGTACGCTTTGAAGATATATTGGGAGAGAGTTTAGTCATCTCTGAAACGAAAAACATTGCAAGAAAAGCTGCGGATTCTATGGCGACGGTTCTTATTACTGGTGAAAGTGGCGTAGGGAAAGAACAATTTGCTAGGGGTATCCATGACACAGGGATAACGAGTCAAGGAGAATTTATTAGTGTTAATTGTGCTGCTATTCCTGATAACCTATTGGAGTCAGAGTTATTTGGTTATGAAAAAGGCGCATTTACTGGTGCGAGTACAGGGGGGAAAGTTGGGAAATTTGAACTTGCACACAACGGGACATTGTTTTTAGATGAGATTGGTGATATGCCGATGGCGATGCAAGTGAAAATATTACGAGTTATTCAGGAGAAAAGGATAGAGCGGGTGGGCGGAACGACTTCCATTCCAGTAAACTTCAGACTCATCACTGCGACCAATAAGGATCTTAAACAAATGGTAGATAAAGCGGAATTTCGTGAAGATCTATACTACCGGCTATTTGTGATACCCATTCATATCCCACCATTAAGAGATAGAAAGCAGGATATCCCGATTATTATTGCAAATAAAATTCATCATTTGGCAGAAGCATATGGCGTACCAGAAAAAACAATCGACCAGCCAATTATACAATTGATGCATACGTATGATTGGCCGGGCAATATCCGCGAATTAATGAATGTGCTGGAAAGATTATTTGTTTTAACAGAAGGTGATCACATTTCGATACAAAACATCCCACCTTCCTTGTTTCCGGAGCGTCAGCGGTCATTAACGGAAACGCAGCATAAGCGAAGTGATGCATTAAAAGTTGTGATGGCGAAAGAGGAGAAGGACGATATTGAACGAACATTAAAGCAGGTAAAAGGAAATAAATCACAAGCCGCTAAATTACTCGGTATCTCTCGAGCAACACTTTATAACAAACTCTCTCGATTTTCTATTGAAGGATAGACAGTATGTCAGGAAAGTGTAAAGATGTCCAGTCAGTTAGGCAATCTTTAATCTGATCATTTACGAAACGGTAATCTTTATGGGATGGCATGAATATTGCATTAGTAACAGTTGAAGCAGTTAATAGGGAGGGGGAGTAAAAAAATGGAGAAAACACAATCACTTTCTAACAGTCATTCGATTTTTCCGAATGCGGCGTCATTAACAACATCAACTCGTCCTACTGAATGGAGTGAAGAAGAATTACTCATTGCAAAAACAATTGAAAAGTTTGTTGAAAAGCAGGTGATGCCAAAAGCGAGTGCGTTGGAAGCTCATGATTATTCAGCCACACGCCAATTGTTTGGTAACGCGGGTGACTTGGGACTTTTTGGCGCAGATGTTCCGGAAGCTTATGGGGGACTGGCGATGGGCAAAAAGACGGCTGGTCTGATTGCAGAAAAAATGGGCACAAGTGGATCTTTTAGTGTAGCATTTAATATACATACGGGTGTCGGTACGTTACCATATGTATATTTCGGCACAGAAAAACAGAAAAAAACGTATTTATCTAAACTTGCTTCCGGTGAGTGGATAGGTGCTTATGCGTTAACAGAGCCAGGTTCAGGTTCAGATGCATTAGCCGCAAGCACAACAGCCATATTGGATTCTGATGACGGATGGGTTTTAAATGGGGAGAAACAATGGATTACGAATGCCCATGTTGCGGATGTCTATGTTGTTTTTGCAAAAACAGATAAAGGCATGACAGCATTTATTGTGGAAAGAACGATGAACGGTGTGTCTATTGGGGCCGAAGAGAGGAAGCTAGGAATTAAAGGTTCTTCGACTGCGACACTGATTTTAGAAGATGTACGGGTCCCAGAAGAAAATGTATTAGGTGAGGTGGGGAAAGGTCATCATATCGCCCTAAATATTTTGAACATGGCCAGATTGAAGTTGGCATTTGCTAATATTGGCACGGCGAAACAATCATTGGCACTAGCAGTTAATTATGGAAAAGCACGCAAACAATTTCAACAAGCAATTGTTGACTTTACGATGATCCAGGAGAAGCTCGCCAATATGTCAATTGCTATTTATGGCGCAGAAAGTGCTGCGTACTATACAGCCAGTTTACTAGATCAAATTGACTCCCATTTGGAAGATGGGCAAGATGTCGTGAAGAAAATATCCAGCCATAAGATGGATTGTGCAGTTAATAAAGTATACGCTTCAGAAACGCTGGATCGTATCGTCGATGAAGCATTACAAATTCACGGTGGCTATGGCTATATGCAAGAATATGAGGTAGAGGGTTTATATCGTGATGCGCGAATCAATCGAATTTTTGAAGGAACAAATGAAATCAACCGTTTAACCATTGCAAAATCTTTTCTAAAACAATACGAAAAAGATCCTTCAATCCTGAATCAAAAAAAGGAACGTAAGCAGCAGGAAAGCAATCAATCATTTAACCAATTTTCGGGGGAGTTATTATTAATCATAATGAAAGCGCTACCGAGTGCGAGTAGTCAAGCACTTGGAAAAGAACAGGAATGTTTACGACTACTTGCAGACATTATCATGGAATTGTATGTGATGAAAGCTGCACTTTTACGTCATGATGGAGCCGCAGACAATTCAGCCGTTGAGCAACTCATTACAGAAGTTTTATGTGAAGAAGGTTACCGGAAAGTAGAGGCTGCTGCAGTGTCGATTATTGCTTCTATGTCGCCAGATGACTTAGATAAACAGCGTTTACTGGATGAAATAAAAGCTTTACCGGTGCCACTTTATGCAAACTTGTTTGCCAAAAAAAGAAAAATCGCTATGGAAGTTATCGATCATAAAGGCTATTTTATTTAAGGGATTGCCTGAAGTTGAAATATATATGGAAAATATAACATATATCTTAAATAACCGTAACGGACAAGTTTGCAAATATAAAAGTGTTGTCATAAATAAAGTAAGGAGTGATTTCAATGGAAACGGAAAAGATAGGTTTTCTCGGCTTGGGGAATATGGGATTACCGATGGCAAGAAATTTTATGGAAGCCGGATATACTGTATATGGTGTCGATGTAAACAAGAAAAGTGAAGAACGCTTTTCCAAACTTGGTGGTAAAGTAGGCTACGCTGCGGCAACACTGCCAAGTGACGCAAGTATTATATTTACAAGTCTACCAACACCTCAAATAGTAGAGCATGTTTATCTGGATCCAGACGGTTTGATCGAAAATGCCGTTGCTCCTCTAACATTAATAGATTTAAGTACAATATCACCGGATTTAAATCAAAAAGTTGCAAAGGCTGCACACGAGAAAGGTATCCAATATTTAGGTGCTCCCGTAAGCGGGAGTGTTAGTGGAGCTGAAGCTGCAACGTTAAGTATTATGGTAGGTGGAGAAAAAGAAGTATATAATTTTGCACTTCCTTATTTTAAAGCAATAGGAAAAAGGTTTTTCCATGTTGGTGAAGACCATGGTTCAGGGACGATTGTCAAGTTGATTAATAATCTTATGCTTGGTATTCATACACAGGCCGTTGCCGAAGCCTTATCTATTGCTGATCAAGCTGGGATAGAACATGATGTTGTATATGAAATTGTGGATCTATGTACAGGGCAAAGCAGTGCATTTACCCGAAACTATAAAAACTTTATTGCCCAAGATGAATATTATAAAGGGGCTTTCACGACAGCGCTTTTACTAAAGGATCTAAAGCTTGCCAAACATACAACGGACACTTTCGGTGGTGAATTGCCTATTGGTGAAACACTTATAAAATATTTAGAGGAAAATATAGGTCGTTATGCCGACCAAGACATGTCTTCAACGTATCTTATGTTAGCCAATCAGGATAAAAAGATATCACAGTAATTACTTAAAAGTGAAATAAGGTACTTCATAAAAATGAAACTGTAAAGGTAATTATTTAAAAAATGCATTATAAAATAATCTAATTATCATAGGAGGAATAATGATGGGTACAGTGACACTGGATGTAGTAAACCATTATATAAATGGACAGCATTTTAAAGGGGAAAATGATAGATTTGGATATGTTTACAACCCTTCGACAGGTCAAAAAATTGCAACAGTTCCTTATGCTACCGCAGAAGAAGTAGATGAAACTGTAAATTTAGCAAAACAGGCAGCGAAAAAATGGGGTAAGACTTCTGTGGGGAAAAGAATTCAAGTCCTTTTTAAATTTCGTCAGTTATTGGTCGAACATACAGAAGAATTAGCAAGATTAATAGGAAAAGAAAACGGAAAAACCATCTCTGACGCAAAAGGGGAGATTAGTAGGGGAATAGAGTCTGTGGATTTAGCAATTGGCGCACCACATATAATAAAAGGTGAACACTCTGTTAATGTTGGTGGGGAAATAAATGCATACTCCATGAATCAACCCCTTGGTGTTGTGACATGTATCGCACCATTTAACTTTCCAGTAATGATACCGCTTGCAATGAGTACGATGGCGGTAGCAGTTGGGAACGCTATGATTTTAAAACCTTCAGAAAAGGTACCTTATTCTGCACTATTCTTGTCTAAACTTTGGGAAGAAGCAGGGTTGCCTAATGGTGTTTGGAACGTTGTAAATGGGGATAAGGATACTGTAGATGCAATCATTACACATAAAGATGTAAAAGCGATCAGTTTCGTTGGTTCATCCAAAGTAGCAAAAATCATTTATGAAACTGGTACAAAACATCATAAAAGAGTGGCGGCTTATGGTGGCGGTAAAAACCATATGGTAATTATGCCGGACGCCGATATTGATAAAGTAGTGGATTCATTTGTTGGAGCCGCTTATGGATCTGCCGGACAACGATGCATGTCAATTTCTGTAGCGATGCCAGTAGGACAGAAAACTGCAGCATTATTTACGGAAAAGCTTAAATCAAAGGTAGAAGCTTTAAAAGCGGGCGCGTATGACGATGAAAGTGCTGATTTCGGTGCTTTAATAAGCGAAGATGCAAAACAGGCAACATTACGTGCCATTGATGAAGCAGTAAAGGAAGGGGCTCATATTGTTGTAGATGGCAGAAATCCCAAGGTAGAAAATAAAGCAGGTTTTTACCTTGATGCAACATTACTCGACCATGTTACACCTGATATGAAAATGTATAAAGAAGAAGTATTTGGTCCGGCACGTATTATTGTTCCAGTGGAGAGCCTCGATGAATCCATTTCACTAATTAATGATCATCAATTAGGTAACGGTGTAACGATATTTACGAATAATGGGGGAGACGCTCGTAAATTCACACAGGAAATTGAAGTGGGTATGACAGGTGTGAATGTACCAGTGCCAATTCCAGTAGGGTATCATAATTTTGGTGGGTGGAAAGATTCCAGGTTTGGAGAAGGTCAAATGTTTGGCCCAGATACCGCCCGTTTCTTTACAAAGACGAAAACAGTATCAGAAAGATGGTTTGATCGAGAAGATACGACGAATGAAACGAACTTTGATTTTCCGAGCAGCTAATTAATAGTATTTCTGTCGCGGAAGTTATGTTATGTTTCAGTTTCTATCAAATGCAAAATAAATTCGGAAAAAGCGTAAATGAAATTAAAAAACCCATTCCCTTTTATAAATTAACAGGGAATGGGTTTTATTTTACAATTCTTTGAAAAATGTATCGACAAACGCATCGGATACATCTGCTAATTGTTTGTATTTGTATTGCGGGTTTTGATCTTTATCAATAAGTACAGAACGAACACCTTCAAAAAAGTCATCATGTCGCATAAAATGCTTTGCAAGTATATAATCTGTTTGCAAACATGCAGCAAGTGTCCCTTTACCCCTGATTAATTGTTCTAAGGTCACCTTTAAAGAAACAGGAGATTTAGTTAAAAGCATTTCTTTTGTTTTTACTGCAAATTCACTTGTATCTGTTGTTAATGAATCAACGATTGCTTCTACAGTATCATAGGAAAAATGCTGATCAATTTGTGTTTGTAAGTCTGCTAATTTCCCTTCCGTTCCGGGATGATCTGTATAGGAATCCAGGTGTTGTTGCAGTATGTCTTCAGTATTTCCTGTATGCCAGTTTGTCGTTTCCAGCTGGTTAAGCAAGTCTGGTAATCTTTCACTGGGGATAAAAGCGTCAGCGCCGTTTATATAAAGCACATCAGCTGCACGTAGGGTCATTGCCGTTAATGCAAGATAACGACCGATGTAGCCTGGTGCCTTGTTTAAAAAGTAAGCAGCCCCAACATCCGGGAAAAAGCCAATATTCATTTCCGGCATGGCCCATTTGGTGCGTTCGGTTACGATACGATGGCTTGCGCCGTAAGAAAGCCCTACGCCGCCGCCCATTATGACCCCATCTAGAAAGGCAATGATCGGCTTGGAAAACGCTGCAATAAGCTGATCTGTTTTATACTCCACAGCGAAGAATTGCTCTGCCGCCTGTAGTGCATCTTGATGCTGTTCTCTCGCTTGATACAGTGTTTTAATATCCCCACCGGCACAGAAACCTTTGGAACCTGCGCCTTTAAGAATAACGATACGAATTGCATTATTCTCATCCCATTCCAGCAGTTTTTCTCTGATGGGTAAGAGCATGTCATAGGTTAAAGCGTTTATTGCTTTTGGTTGATTTAATGTAATGGTTGCAACGCCATTCTCACTCGTAGAAAATAATACCTCAGCCATGTTGTTGTACACTCCCTTTACGATTGTTTGAACTCCGGCTTTCGCTTTTCAACGAAAGCTTGAATGCCTTCTTTCGCATCCGCTGTTAAGAAAAGTTCGGCAAACTGTTTGCTTTCCCTTGCTAAACCGTCTACAAGGTTTTCATTGTAGCCTTTTATCACACATTCGATTGCCCGTTTCACACTTGTCATACTTTTCCCATCTACAAACGATTTTGCAATCGTTAATGCTGTAGATAAAAGTTCTTCTTTGGGAACGCTTACTTGAATGATATCAAGTACCTGGGCTTCTTTGCCACTTATTTGTTTACCAGTAAGGATTAAATCTAATGCTGTTGCTGTATTTGTTATTCTACTCAGTCTTTGTGTCCCGCCAAATGATGGAATTAATCCCAGCTTTAATTCTGGAAGTCCAAGTACAGCATTTTCCGAGGCAATCCGAAAATGACATGCCATAGCTAATTCCATACCACCGCCTAATGCTGGGCCATTAATGGCTGCGATGACGGGTTTCTTTATTGCTTCTATTTCATTACAAAGTGCTTGGCCTGCTTTTGACATAGCTAAGCCCTGCTGATCATCGCCAAGCGCTGGGACAAACTCCTTAATATCTGCCCCTGCAACAAAGAAGCGTCCTGCACCTGTAATAATAATCCCATGTACATCTGTTTCCTCATCTAATTTTTTGATGATTGTGCGTAATTCTGCAATAGCCTTTATTGATAAAGTATTGGCAGGCGGGGTATTTATTTCCACGATCGCAATTTGGTCTTCATATGCTAATGTTGAAAATTGATAATCCATAAATTTTTCCTCCCTTTTAGAAACCTCATGAATCTTAATGCAAGAATCGCGCCAAGTGCTAATAAGTGTCATAGCAAGCAAACAGATGAGAGGAAGTGTCTATATGTCTATGCAACTTGACAATCCGAACGCGAAAAGACTCCTATTAGCTTGTATATAGTCATTTAACTGAACGTGATGGAAGTTTGGGAAAGTGGTCCCTATAAGCTTATTTTTGTCATTTATTTCATGTGTATATTATCATATTAGAAGATGCTTTTTTTGTAGAACGTATTAAAAAGGAATGTATAGGAAGGAAAGGTGGATCAGTTTGGGTATATCTATTAAAAAATCAATTTATAAAAAGGTTTTAGGGAATCTGTCAACAGATCCATTCGGTGTGACATTTTGGGATGGTTCAACGATAAATTATAATGAAGGAGATCCCAAATTTCATCTTACATTTAATCAGGCGTTAGATACGGAAAAGCTGGCCAAGGAGCCGATGATTGCTTTAGCTGAGGGGTATATGAATAAGGATATAGAGGTTAATGGTGATCTTGAATACGTGATGGAGACTATTTTTAAACAAAAGGATAGTTTTCTCAATCAGTCCAAGACATTAAAACAGTTCACGAAGAAGAAATCGAATGATGCGAAAGAATCCAAAGAAAATGCTGCTTATCACTATGATCTAGGTAATGACTTTTACGGTCTTTGGCTTGATGAAACGATGAATTATTCCTGTGCTTATTTTAAGACGCCAGAAGATACGTTATATCAAGCCCAAATGAATAAAATCCACCATATCTTGAAAAAGTTGAACTTACAACCTGGACAAAAGTTGCTGGATATTGGTTGTGGTTGGGGCCATCTGATTACAGAAGCTGCAAAACACTATGACGTACAGGCATTGGGGATTACGTTGAGTGAGGAGCAATATAAAAAAACGCAAGATCGTATTGTAGCTGAAAACCTTCAAGATGATGTGGAAGTCAAACTCGTTGATTATCGCGAACTTATCAAAGATAATACAGTATTTGACCGGATCGTTAGCGTAGGTATGTTGGAACATGTCGGTCACGAAAATATTCCGATCTTTATGGAACACACAAATAAATTGTTAACAAATGGTGGTGTCGCATTATTGCATTGTATTACAGGATTGATCGAAGTAGAAGGAAATGCCTTTTTAACAAAATATATCTTTCCGGGCGGTGCGATACCATCGATTCGTGAACTGATTGATGGTATGTCCCAAAATGATCTTCGCATTGTAGATGTTGAAAGTTTAAGACGGCATTATAATTTAACATTGCGTCACTGGATCCGTAACTTTGAGGAGAATCTTGACGCAGTACGTGAGAAATTTGATGAGCGTTTTATTCGTATGTGGCGTTTATATTTAAATGCGTGTGCGGCGAACTTTACTTGCGGTATTTCAGATTTACATCAATTTTTGATTACGAAAGGACCGAATAATGAACTACCGATGACAAGAGATTATTTATATCACTAAAAAGGAATTTTATTTACATGGACATGTATACTAATGAATGAAATTATTTCTTTGGGAGGGCAAGATGAATCAATCAAAACCATCTAAATCAATTCGGATGTTGAACTTTATTGAAGAAAAAGGAAATAAATTACCTCATCCAGTGACAATCTTTATTATCTTTACCCTCATTGTAATCGTCTTGTCCCATATACTTTACTTAATGGGAACGAGTGTGAGCTTTGAAGGCGTAAATGACGAAACAGGGAAATTGGAGATGCTAACCGTAAAGGCGGTCAGTTTACTTCTTCCTGAAGGTATTGCCTACATGTTTTCACATGTAGTCGAAAACTTTACCTCTTTTGTAGCGCTAGGACCGGTATTGGTAGCGATGCTCGGTGTTGGTGTCGCAGAAAAAAGTGGTTATATTAGTGCAGTAATGACGAATACTGTTACAAAAGCACCAAGGAAACTTGTCACACCTATCGTCGTGCTGATGGGTGTATTGTCAAATGTTGCTGCATCTGTTGGCTATGTTGTACTTGTGCCGCTCGGTGCGATTATTTTCTTAGGATTTAAAAGACATCCGTTGGCCGGTTTATCAGCTGCCTTTGCTGGTGTAGCGGGGGGATATTCCGCCAATCTCTTTTTAGGTACAAATGATCCATTATTAAGCGGGATTACAACAGAAGCTGCCAATATATTAAATGCTACATATGTTGTTAACCCCACCGATAACTGGTTTTTCATGTTTGCCTCTACCTTTTTAATTGTTATTATAGGAACGATTATTACGGATAAGGTCGTTGAGCCAAAATTGGGTAAATACGAGCCACATGAACCAGTAGCGGAACAGCGTGAAATTACGAAACTGGAGAAGAAAGGTCTACGCTGGGCAAATATTTCCGTTGTACTCACAGTTATCATCATTGCTTTACTTGTCATACCTGAAAATGGCGTATTACGAGGTGAGGGCGGCAGTATTATTACATCCCCATTTATGAGTAGTATCGTCTTCATTATGATGCTTATTTTTCTAGTTCCTGGTATTGTTTATGGATTCGTTACAAAAACGGTGAAAAATGATAAGGACGTAGCCAACCTGATGGCTTCTTCTTTGGAAACAATGGCTGGTTTTATTGTATTAATCTTTTTTGCTGCACAGTTTGTCGCGTTATTTAATTATACAAATTTAGGTACGATTATTGCTGTAAAAGGTGCTGATTTATTACAAGTTATTCATTTAGAAGGTGGCCCATTACTTATATCTTTAATTGTTATTACAGCTTTGATTAATTTATTTATTGCTGCTGATTCAGCAAAGTGGGCGATTATGGCACCCGTTTTTGTGCCTATGTTCATGCAAATGGGAATTGCTCCAGAAGTGACGCAAGTAGCTTATCGGGTTGGGGATTCCGCAACGAATATCATTTCTCCATTAATGCCATTTTTTCCGTTAATCGTTGCTTTTGCACAGCGTTATGGTAAGAAAAATGGTGTTGGTACCGTGATTTCTCTTATGTTGCCGTATTCGATTATTATTCTTATTTGCTGGTCTATCTTCTTTGCTATTTGGTATTTGCTAGGCATTCCATTTGGACCTGGTACAAGTTTGACTTATTAAAGGAAGGGTGATTGAAATGAAAGTAACAACAACATGGACAGGTGGTAGAGCTTTTACCGCAGTAGGTGATTCTGGTTACGATATTAATATGGATGCGACGGAAGCATACGGTGGACTAGGAAAAGGTGCGACACCAACTGAAATGCTTTTAGGTTCCTTGGCTGGCTGTATTGGCATTGATATAACGATGATCCTCAGACCGCATTTAGAAAAAATTGATCAAATAAAAATAGAAACAGATGGGATCAGAAAAGAAGAAGCGCCAAAGGGTTTTACGGATATTAATGTGACATTTATCATTGATGGTGACATTGACAGCAAGAAAATCTGGCGTGCGATTCGTCTGGGAAAAGACAAATATTGTTCTGTGTCTGATTCATTAAAAGCAACGATTAATTTTAGATTGATGTTGAATGGGAAAGAAGAAGAAAATGTATCGTTGTAATTTAGAAAGATTTAAAGTATCTTTTAGCGAAAAATAAAACATACCGTAATCAGCAGTTTTTCCTTCCTCATGTCAAAAATATTTTATTTACTATTGGGTTGCCAAGTTGAAATAGTTTCAAATTGGGAATGGTTATGGTATCCTGCTCTATTGTATCTGTTTTTTAGTTACTAACTAAATATATGATTTTTATCGCAGTTTGGCGGGTAGTAAAACTCTCACTGAATGAAGTTTCACTTTATATAATGACATGATAAATATTAACATGTAAAAGAAAGAAGGAAAAATATGGTTGAACATCAAAAACCGGCACAATCACAAAAGGAAGTTAACAAAATTCCAGTTATGATTATGCTGATTTCAGGCGCTTTTGTGGCGATCCTGAATCAGACATTGCTAGCAACGGCATTGCCGCATATCATGAGAGATTTAAATCTCGATGCAAGTGTTGCTCAATGGCTACAGTCTATTTTTATGCTTGTGAATGGTATTATGATTCCAATCACTGCCTTTTTAATTCAACGTTTTACAACAAGAGGATTATTTTTCACAGCGATGGGCCTGTTTGCTTTAGGGACAGCAGTTTGTTCCGTCGCCCCCAGTTTCGCGTTTTTAATGGCAGGTAGAATTCTACAGGCATCAGGCGCTGGTATTATTATGCCACTGATGCAAACAATTCTGTTTATGATCTTCCCGATTGAAAAGCGTGGTACAGCGATGGGATGGTTCGGAATGGTTATTGCCTTTGCTCCTGCAATCGGACCATCGTTATCTGGCTGGCTTGTCGAACAGTTCCCATGGAGAAGCTTGTTTATTGTCATCTTGCCAATCGCGATCATTGACCTTATCGTAGCTTACTTTGTACTTAAAAATGTGACAAAACAAACATATCCAAAATTGGATATACTATCTATCATATTATCCACATTAGGCTTCGGCGGATTATTGTATGGGTTTAGTTCCGCAGGTGGCGAAGGATGGGCAAGTATGCACGTAGTGGTTCCAATGATCATTGGAGCGTTAGCACTTGTGTGGTTTATTCTGAGGCAGCTTAAATTGGAAGAGCCAATCCTGGAATTCAGGGTATTTAAAAATAAAATCTTTACGATTACAACTGCACTAGGCATGGTTACATTTATTGCCATGATTGGGGCTGCCGTTGTTTTACCGTTACTAATGCAAACCATGCTTGGGTTCAATGCATTCCAATCAGGTTTAATGCTTTTACCTGGTGCTATTATCATGGGAATTGCTAACCCTATTACAGGGAAATTGTTTGATAAATTTGGTGCGAGATACCTTACAATTACCGGTTTATCGATTCTCACGATTACAACATTTATGTTTACGAATCTGGATGACCAGACAACATTTCTGTATTTAGCAGTAGTCAACGCGGTTAGAATGATTGGAATTGCAATGGTCATGATGCCCGTGACAACAGCCGGGTTAAATCAGTTACCAGCAGATTTAATTCCACATGGTACGGCAATGAACAATACGATGCGTCAAGTTGCGGGTGCTGTTGGAACGGCTTTGCTCGTGACTGTTATGTCAAATAGTGCAATACCTAATGAGGGTGTCAATGGACTTATCCACGGCGTCAATGTTTCCTTCATTGTTGCAGGTATTTTTGCGATTATTGGGCTTGTGCTGTCTTTCTTTATTAAAAAGCCACAGCCACATGTATATACGGAAAACAAATAAAAAAAGGGTAAAGTCTCACGATTAGGTGAGGCTTTATTTTTTGACTGTTTTCACATAGTTTGTTGCGATTGCTACCACAGTTGATAGAAACTACGACATAACATACCCTCTGGAAATACACTACGCGCATCCTAACGCGCATCCTAGGGCTCGCGCTGAGCCTCCTCGCAAAGAACGCTGAGACCACTGAAAAAGTAAAATATAGCACTATAATATGCGGATCTACCATCGCATCTTCGAATATACTGAGCTTTCCGCGGGCGAGTGTCGAGTCTCCTCGGACTACCGTCCTGCGGGGTCTCGTCGATCTCTTATTTCCCGCAGGAGTCTCCGTATATTCGAGATGCTAGATTAAGGTGAAAAACAATATTTTTTAAAATCTTCCCCTTTTTCAGTGACTTCGAGAACGCTACGGGGTCTCAGCGTCTTCGCTTTCCCGCTGGAGTCTTCGTGTATTTCCTTCGCTGGTATGTGCTTTGCAACTTCATCATATTCATTTATTGCTTCATTAAACAATTGCTATTTTTTTACGCTTTATGGCCGCCGATTTTTGTACTGCGATCCAATATAATGCCTGCATCGGTGTAACTGGAAGCGCGCAGGATAGCAGTTGATCCGAATCTATCGCGAATCGCGTCCATCACATAACCAATATCATTTTTCTTTGAACGATCCTCAAACAAATCCAGTTGTGTTTCCCTTTTTTCAAATAGCTGATCAAGGGTAACATATACATGTCTTATATTGCTGTTTCCGTCGTAGAATTGGTTGAAAAGCTGCATACAGATCCGATAAATATCCATGGTTACGTTGGATGGATGGGTAATCGATCTTGAACGGGAAAACCCACCAGCTGTTTCTTTGGTGTAAGATATACCGAGGTGAATTGTTTTCCCAACTTTGCCCGCGGTACGTGCTCTGCGACAAACTTCTTCACAAAGATCGAGTATACAAGTGGCGACCTCGTCTTTGGTATAGTCGCGCAATAAGGAGATTCCATGCCCGAAGCCTTTTTGCTCTGTCTTGGTGAAGTTACCATACACTGGGCTTAAGTCAATGCCCCAGGCATGCCAGTATAGCTGTTCACCCATCACGCCGAATCGTTTTTTAATACGTTCTAATTTAAAATTAGCGAGTTGGCCCAGGGTGATGATTCCCATTCGATTCAAGTTACGCTTCATTCTGCTGCCGATCCCCCAAATTGCCTCTACAGGAAAAGGCCAAAGCTTTTCCTTCACATCTTCATACCTACACTCGACTATACCATGCTTTTTAGCATGCAGATCCATCACAACTTTTGCGAGAAACTTGTTATCCCCGATACCAATCGAACAAGTAAGTCCAAAGGTTTCGAGCATGTCGGACTTGATTTGTTCAGCTATTTCCCACGGACCACCGAACAATTTCTTGAGTCCATTCACGGTTATCCAAACTTCATCAACAGAATACGGATGAATTGCTGTTTTCGGCGCATATTGATTCATCAGTTTGGTTATTTCAACGGAAACATGTAAATAATCCGCCATGTGGGCTGGAATGATATGAACGTCGGGATCATTGGGTAACTCAAAAAAACGGCTCACATTACTGATTCCGTATCTTCGTTTTAATTCTGGGGACGCGGCAAGGACAATGCTGCCAGATCTGTTTGGATCCCCAACGACTGCGAGCATTGTTTTCATCGGATCCAATCCCAATTTTACCGCTTCTACACTTGCATAAAAAGATCGTATATCAATACATAAGACATCATTACGCGGATATGTCGAATAATCCATGTACTCATCACCTTTGAGGAACGTTTGTTCTTATTGTATGTAGAATCTATTTAATTATCAATGGGAATTTATGGGGAAAGGCGGAAATATAGCGACAGCAATGGCCTCGAAAAAATATAATATTTAAAAAGGTATATTATGCAACTTGAGCCCCACATTGCCAAACTTGCGCAACAAAAAAGGAATCCAGCACCTTCATCTAGAAGTATTATATAAGGATAACCAGAACTAACCTCATAAAGGGGCATCATAAATGAAAAATAAACTAAACGAATACATAAAAAAGGAACCGAAATTAGCTGGTGCTTTCATTGGCATGAGCGTCAGAAATGCTGAAACTGGCGAAATGTTGTATGACTACATGGGAGATACGCGGCTAAGACCGGCTTCTAATATGAAATTACTGACAGCCACTGCAGCACTTTTAGTATTGGGGAAGGATTATACTTTTGCGACTGAAATTTTAACGGAAGGTCTACTTAAGGGGGAGCGGCTCCAAGGCAACCTTTATATCAAAGGGAAGGGAGATCCTACATTGCTGCCATGTGATTTCCAAGAGATCGCTAAGCAACTGTATACGCTTGGTATAAGGGAGATTTCCGGAGATATCATTGCTGATGATACCTGGTATGACGCTGTTCGTTTATCGCCAGATATGATCTGGAGTGATGAACAATTTTATTATGGCTCACAGGTATCAGCATTAACGGCCTCACCAGACGAGGACTATGATGCCGGCTCCATCATCATCGGAGTGAGCCCTGGTGCCCGCATTGGCGACACACCAGCAATCAATATTTATCCAAACACAGATTATATAAAAATCGTTTCCACTGCGATAACGGGGGCACATGATCTGGAGGCGGATATAACGATTGAGCGAAGTCACGGTGGGAATACGATCCTGATAAAAGGAATGATCCCTATGAAGGCTGATCCGATCAAAGAATATATCGCAGTATGGGAGCCAACTGGCTATGCGTTGAATTTATTCAAACAGGCATTAAGGGATAATGGTATTTTATGGGAAGGAGAAGCGGATTCAGGAAAAACGCCAGAAAGTGCTGAAATATTGCTGACACATCACTCCATTCCCTTATCTGAATTACTCATTCCCTTTATGAAATTAAGCAATAACGGACACGGGGAAATTTTATTGAAAGAGATGGGTAAAGTTGTTTACGGGGAAGGGAGTTGGGAGAAGGGCTTGGAAGTATTAGAAGCAGTACTTTCCGAGTATGGAATGAATACGGATACGATCTTTATCAGGGACGGGTCCGGCATATCACATGCCAATTTAATTCCGCCGAATGAAATTTCGAGGTTGTTATATACGATCCAACAAATGGTTTGGTTTCCTATGTTTTTACATGCTCTGCCAGTTGCGGGTTATTGCGAGCGGATGATTGGTGGTACACTAAGCGAACGACTGGAAGGCACCACCGTACAGGCCAAAACAGGAACGATTTATAGTGTGAGTACATTATCGGGTTATGTAACAACGAGGCAAAATAAAGTGCTCATCTTTTCAATTATGATTAATAATCTACTTGATGAAGAGGAGGGAAAGGGGATTGAAGACAATATTGTACGTTTATTAATCGATGACTAAAGCAAAAAATCCCCTCCGAATTGGCAGGGGACTTTTAATGTTCTTATTTACTCATTTCCAATAGCTGATGCAAATCCTCTGATGCGGTCTGGTAGGAATTGTTCATGATATCTTCTTTAATCCGGTCAATGAGCGCTGTTGCATCCGGATTTGTGACAGTCAGAATTTTAACATTCCCATCAAACATATCGTTTATTTTGTCTCGTGCTTGTTTTAAATTATCATGCGTATCATCATTTTTATTTTGCGAACCCTCTACGCCTTTAGGTTCCCCTTTACCTTCCATACCCTCTGTTCCGCTCAGTAAATCGCGTTGCATATCGTCATACTCGTGTGAGGTTGTTTCCGGATTGTTTCGTGCCAAAATCATAGAATCATCGACAACGAACACTTTTACACCCGTAATGCCTTCTCCTTTCAGGATAGATTCAAAATAAGAAGAAACACCGCCTTCATGAATACCGGAAGTGCCAATCGTGCTGTAAATATTATTCCCCATCCCTTTATACTGTGTACCATACTCATTGGTTGTTTCAGTCTTATCCCCAGATTCACTTGGAATAATTAAAGGATTGTCTAAATTTCTGCCGTCCGCCGGTGGATTATCAACAACATTTTGTGTTTTTGCGCCATTTGGCTCATTTTCAGCAGCTCGTGGCTCATCATTTGTACAAGCGGAAAGAGCTGTAATTACACCAATGATAAGCATTATTATTGTTATTTTACGTATTTTTATCATTAAGTAACCTCCATATTTAATTTACTTGTATCATGCCCAAAAAACTTTTATGTATGAATGGTTAATTCTGGTGACATAATAAAATGAATTGTTCACAGGAGGTGAGTTTTTTGACGGAAGATAATCATCTGGATAAGGAAGAGAAAGAGAGACTGTCACGACGCAAATTTATCAAAAACTCCGGAATAGCAGTCGGTGGACTTGCAGTTGGTGGCGCGTTAGGAAGTGTAATCCCCTGGAAGAAAGAGACGGGTAATCAAGGGATTGAAAAAGGTGCCAAAGGTGAAAAAAATTACAACCAGGCGTTAATGAATTTTACCCAAGCAGAATTTAAGGTCATTGATGCAGCTACGGAGCGTATTTTTCCAAAGGACGATAAGGCTCCGGGAGCATCTGATTTAGGTGTGGCTTTTTATATTGATCACCAATTGGCAGGTTCCTATGGATTTAATGCAAGAGACTACATGGAAGCACCGTTTTTCCATGGGGAAGAGGTTCAGGGGTATCAAGGCAGAATGAAACGTAGGGAAATCTTTAAAATAGGCATACGTGAATTGCAAAATTACAGCCATGAAAAGTTTGATAAAGGATTTACGGAATTGGAAGCAGATCAACAGGATGAGATTTTAAAAGATTTTGCGGAGGATAATGTGAATTTAAGTACTGTTTCCGCAAGTGGATTTTTCAATTTACTGCGTAGTGTGACGTTAGAAGGACTGTATAGTGACCCATTATATGGTGGAAACGTGGATATGGATGGTTGGAAAATGAGAAATTATCCAGGGAACCAAATGAGTTATAAAGATATCATTGAAAAAGACTTTCAAGAAATAGAACCAACAAGTTTACAAGATCATATGTAATGATGAAATGAGGTGAAAGCATGGCTAAAAAGTTGCCGAAAGTAGATGTTGTAATTGCTGGTGTAGGTTGGGCTGGTGGTATTATTGCTGCGGAGCTAACCAAAAAGGGACTTAATGTCGTCGGATTAGAGCGTGGTGAGGAGAGAAATACAGAAGATTATTTTATGGTACATGATGAATTGCGATATGCGATTCGTGGTGAGCTGTTTCAGGATTTATCGAAGGAAACAATTACTTTTAGAAGTAATGAAAAAATGCGGGCATTGCCAATGCGGCAATATGGTTCGTTTTTGCTAGGAAGTGGTTTAGGTGGAGCGGGTGTTCATTGGAACGGCCAAACGTTTCGCTTTCTCCCATATGACTTTGAAATTCGTAGTCAAACGATTGATCGTTACGGAAAAGATAAGATCCCTGCTGACATGACGATTCAGGATTGGGGAATTACGTATGATGAATTGGAACCCTATTTTGATACATTTGAGAAAATGGCAGGTATTTCAGGCGAGGAAAATCCGCTCGGACCAAAACGTTCTGATAAATATCCAACAGGACCAATGCTACAGTCTCCACAAATGAAATTGTTTAAGAAAGCGGCTGAAAAACTGGGCTATCATCCATATACCATTCCTTCAGCTAATTTATCTGAGGCGTACGAGAATCCGGATGGTATTTCGAGAGCAGCTTGTGAGTATTGTTCGTTCTGTGAGCGGTTTGGTTGTGAGTATGGAGCGAAAGCAGATCCTGTTGTCACCGTTATCCCCGTAGCTAAAAAGACGGGAAAATTCGATCTTAGAACGCATTCTTGGGTCAGACGGGTCCTACATAAGGATGGAAAAGCAACGGGCGTTCTTTATACGGATGTCACTACTGGAGAGGAAATTGAGCAACCGGCAGATATGGTCGTTCTGACAAGTTATGTTTTTAATAATGTGAAACTCTTATTGAACTCTGACATTGGTCGTCCTTATGATTCTGCTACAGGGAAAGGCTCAATCGGTAAAAATTACGCATACCAGGTGGAAAAAGGGGATGCGACAGGTTATTTCAAGAATAAGAAGTTTAATAACTTTGCAGGTGCTGGAGCACTAGGCATGACCCTTGATGACTTTAATGGAGATAATTTTGACCATAGCGACTTGAATTTTATTCACGGAGGCTATCTTGCCATGGGCCAGACTGGTGCAAGGCCGATTCAAAACAACCCAATTCCTGCTGGTTCGCCAACCTGGGGTAAAGAATTTAAGGAAAACTCGCTGAATTATATCAATCAAACATTATCGGTTTATGGGATGGGGGCAAGTATGCCATATCAACATCATTACCTTGATCTTGATCCGATATATAAGGATACATTTGGCGATCCGTTGATTCGAATGACATATGACTTTAAAGAACAGGATCGGGAGCTGGCAAAATTCACAGCCAAAAAATCTCGAGAAATACTTGAAGAAATGGGTGCGGATCACATAGATTCCATGGACGAGCTTGGTCCTTATAACATTACGACGTATCAATCCACACATAATACGGGTGGTGTGATTATGGGAGCAGATCCGGATACGTCCGCAGTGAATAATTATTTACAAATGTGGGATATGGAGAATCTGTTTGTAGTTGGTGCTTCAGCTTTTGCCCATAATAGTGGATATAATCCGACAGGTACGGTTGGTGCTTTAGCCTATCGAGCGGCAGAAGGAATGCTGAAATATAGTAAAGACGGTGGATTGCTCGCTTAATAGATAGGAGCGCGTGCCGTAAATGAATAGGAAAACCAAAATGCCTGATACGCACTTCGTATCAGGCATTTCTATGAAAGTTATTTAGAGCTCGTTGCTTCTTCATTGTAAATTGCTGGTCGTTTCACATACTTCGGTTTCTCTTTTCGTGTAAGATACATGTTGAATATCAACATCGTAACAATGACCAACAACGCGCCAATTAAATACATATTTTTAAATCCAAAGTTGGCAACAATGAGACCCCAGATAAAGGCGCCAGCGGCAATACCTGTATCATAAAAAATGAAAAAGGTTGAGATCGCGTGACCACTTCTGGTACTGTCTGTTGTTTGAATGGCCATTGTTTGGAAACCGGGAAGTAATGTACCGTATCCCAATCCAATCAATCCTGCGGCAATCAATAACATCAAGGCCGTATTGGTAAAGCTTAGAAAGGCCAGACCGATAGCAAAAATAAACAGACTTGGTATCAGAACAAATTTTGCCCCGCGATTATCAAATGCTCTTCCAAGTGATGGTCTGAATACAAGCATCACAACCGCAAAAACGAGGAAGAAATAGCTTGCAGTGGAGGAGAGTCCGATGGAATCCGCATAAACAGAAATGAACGATAAAATACTGGCATATGCAAAACCAACCAAACCACTGATCGCTGCCACTGGCAATGCTTTGGTTTCAATTAGATCACTCCATTTTAATTTGAAAGAAACAACGTCATTCTGCTTGGCAGCTTCTAAATGGGCTGGAACCCGAACAATCATGGAACAAAGCACACCAACGATCATAAAGGTAAATAAGACGATGAAGAGGGCTTGAAATGATACAAATTGCAGCAAGGATAACCCGATAAACGGACCGGCGACAACAGCCAGATTCATTGCCATTGCAAAATATCCCATCCCGGCACCTCGCCTTGATTCAGGAATGACATCTGCTGCAATCGCTCCTGTCGCAGTGGAAATGAGCCCAAATGATAGGCCATGTATGAAGCGTACTACCAATAATGATGAAAATTGATCAATCCAAATATAAATAACGGACGTTGCCGCAAACAGAGCGACACTAATAACAAGACCTTTTTTCTTTCCAAGGATATCTAATATCTTGGCAGAAAAAGGTCGAATAATTATTGCAGCGATTAGCATTACTGTAACAACCAGACCTGCTTCTGACTGTGAACCTCCCAAATGCTTCATCACATAAATGGGTAGTGTTGTTAATAAGGTGTAAAAGACAGTGAAGACCAAAAATTGGGTAAGCGAAATACTAATAAAACTTTTGGTCCATATTTTCTCTAGTTTCTTTTCTTTCATTATGCATTCTCTCCTGTTGTTCCAATTTTACTTAATAAATATTGTAATTGTTCCTTTTCTTCTAACGATAGACCAGCTAACATTTCCAGTTCAAATTGATCCATCGTCTGCCTGATGGGCGTGAATTTTTGCCTGGCTTCCTCCGTCAGTTCGATGACGCGCTCCCGTTTGTCATTTCCTTGTTTACGTACGATCCAGCCGCTTTTTTCCATGCGTGATAATGTACGGGTAACAGTTGGTGCTTCCACATTTAAGTATTTCCAAATAGCAGTTTGTGTCATTGGTCCAAACCGATCAATACAAAAAATAATAGACCACTGGGAGGCGTATAGCCCATGGTCACTTAGCCGTTGATTTACTTCCTTTGCCAAAAGCCGACTTTGTTGGTTCAACATATGAATTAAATTTTGATTGGTTAGGTTATCCATTGTTATCTTCCACCTTTTTATTTACCTGGGTAAACAATTTCACTTCCCCTATATTACAGGATAAAGGTTTTTTTGTAAACCCACCGTAATGCAAACGTCCATTTGGTTGGCTAAAGTATAGTCCACTGGGAAATGGAAAACCTAACAATGATGAAGGAATTGAATGGAGGATGACGATGTCTGATAAGCAGGATAGAGCAAGTGGATTACCAGAATCTCCCGTATCTTATTGGCAGGAATCAATTGATTTTGAGGAATTTCCGCAATTAGATCAAGATAAACAGGTTGATGTAGTGATTGTCGGTGGTGGAATTACCGGTATCACATCTGCTTACCTGTTAGTAAATGAAGGGTTCAAGGTTGCGATTGTAGAAGCTGGAAGACTGCTGAATGGAACGACAGGACATACCACTGCAAAAATTACGGCCCAGCATGATTTAATCTACGATGAATTCATACAAAATATTGGAGTAAACGAAGCGAAATTGTACTATGAAGCGAATATGGAAGCTGTTAATTTCATTAAAAGAACGGTGGAACAACAGCAAATTGATTGTGATTTTAGTGAACAGGATGCCTACTTATATGCTATTACAGACGAATATGCAAGCAAGCTTGAAACCGAAGCAAAAGCATATGAAAAACTAGGTATTGCGGGCGAATTGATCGATCACATGCCGCTAGATATAGACATAAAACAAGCACTTGTTATGAAAAATCAAGCGCAATTCCATCCCATTAAATATTTGTCCCACCTTATTCAAATTATCCAGGAAAAGGGAGGACTTATCTTTGAAAATACAACAGCTGTTAATGTGGAAAC
Source organism: Virgibacillus halotolerans (assembly GCF_016908515.1). GTDB lineage: Bacteria > Bacillota > Bacilli > Bacillales > Amphibacillaceae > Virgibacillus_M > Virgibacillus_M halotolerans. The sequence continues at coordinate 1,038,918 of NZ_JAFBEA010000001.1, read as the reverse complement.
AGGGAAACAACCGATCGTTTTAACAAAAGAAGGTGGGCGCATCACAGGAAATTATGTCTTATCTTGTACCCATTTTCCGTTTTATGAGGGGCTCGGATTTTATTCTACAAGACTATATGCCGACCGTTCCTATATTGTAGCTGCGGAAACAAACAAGGCTTTTCCAGGGGGGATGTATATTAGTGCGGACCAGCCGACACGTTCTGTCCGTTCTGTAATGATAGATGGAAAAGAAATGATACTTATAGCAGGGGAAAGTCATAAAACGGGTCAAGGGAAAAATACGATGACGCATTATGAAGCATTAGCATCCTTTGGCAGGCAGACACTTGGGCTTGAAAATATTGCCTACCGCTGGTCAGCACAGGATTTGGTCACATTGGATAAAGTCCCTTATATCGGTGCGGTTACCCCAGAGCAATCCAATCTTTTGATTGCTACTGGATTCCGAAAATGGGGAATGTCAAATGGAACTGCCGCAGCATTGTTATTTAGGGATTTGGTGAAAGATGGGAAAAATAAATTTCAGCAATTATATACGCCATCAAGGCTTAACGTGCATCCAAGCTTGAAGAACTTCCTTGTTCAGAATGCAAATGTTGCCGCCCATTTAATTAAAGGTAAGTTTGAAATACCAGAGCAAAAAATTAAAGACTTAGCAAATGATGAAGCAGCTGTCGTCAGTGTGAAAGGTGAAAGAAAAGGCGTTTATAAAGATAAAGAAGGAACAATAAATATTGTGGATACAACTTGTACCCATGTTGGTTGTGAGGTGGAATGGAATGAAGGGGAACGAACTTGGGATTGTCCTTGTCATGGTTCAAGGTTTTCTTATACTGGAGAGGTGATAGAAGGTCCAGCAGAAAAGCCGCTACAGCAATATGATTATAAGATGCTGGATAACCTGACATCTGAGGACTCCGGTTATTAAGAAAGGTTACGAAAAGAGCCTTGAAAAATGATTTCTGTTTGTGTAAAGGAAAAAGCATCACTGGGATTATCAGCGATGCTTTTTATTTTCTTATTTCACGATTAGTACTGGGCATTGTACTCTTTTTACTACTTTATGACTGACACTGCCGAGTACCATTTCTTGAAAGGAATTCAAACCGCGACTGCCAATGACAACGAGCTCAAATTGGTTTTTATTTGCGTAATCAACGATTGCCGGACCGGGCTCTCCATGTAAAATATTTACTTCATAGGACACGTTATTCGATTTCAATTGTTCGATCGCGGGCAATATCTTTTTGCGACGTGAAACGACCAATGCTTCTTTTCCCTGAGAATGAAGAATTTCGTTTTTTGCTTGCGAAAATTCAGCCACCAACACTAGTTCAACCCTGCTATCATCTACCAGTGAAGCGATTTGAATTGCTTCTTTTGTAGCTCTTAGGGAGTGCTTTGATCCATCGACTGCCAAGAGTATCTTTTTATACATGTTTTACACCCTTTCTACTGATTATGCTATTCTTAATATTCATTATATATGAGTCATGGTCAGTTTATCAACAAGACCTTGACTGGAAGGGTCTAATCCCTGTAATACAACCTTATTTCCATGTTCGCGGTATTTTAGAACGACTTTATCAATGGCTCCTACAGCGGAGTCATCCCAAATGCGTGCCTCTGAAAAATCAATCACAATTGACTGACCTTCTGTGACAGTGTCAAATGACCCAATAAAATCTTCAACAGATGCAAAAAACAATTGACCGTTAACGATAAATGTAGTCGCGGCATTTGATTGTTGTTTCGTTACTTTTATTTTTGAGATTTTAGCAATAAACAATATTGCGCTCAGGATAACACCGGCAATAACCCCTTTAGATAAATCATTTGTGGACACAACAATGGCGACAGTTACGAGCATGACTGCTGCATCCCCCTTAGGAGCTTTCACGACATAGCGGAAAGACGACCAGTCAAATGTACCAATCGCCACCATAATCATAATGCCAACAAGTACCGGCATTGGGATTTGTACAACTAATCCGCCTAAAACGATAATGAGAAACATTAAGAATGCACCTGCAACAAATGTGGAAAGCCTGCCACGACCGCCTGATTTGACGTTGATCACAGATTGTCCAATCATTGCACAGCCTGCCATTCCTCCAAAAAAGCCATTGATTGTATTGGCAATGCCTTGTCCTCTTGCTTCTTTGTTTTTATTACTTTCCGTGCCGGTCATTTCGTCTACAATCGACGATGTTAGTAATGATTCCAGTAAACCAACGACTGCTAGCGCAATAGAATAGGGAAAGATAATAGCGAGTGTTTCTAACGTAAATGGAACATCCGGGATGAAGAATGCCGGAAGTGAGCTTGTAATTGTTCCTAGATCACCAACCGTCCGTAAATCAATATCTGCATAAATAGCAATACTTGTTAATAGAATAATTGCGATTAATGGGGCTGGGATGGCCTTAATAAACCGTGGTAATGTATAGACAATCACCAAGGTAATCCCGACAAATAAATACGTTACATTAGAAATTCCTAGGAAATGTGGTACTTGCGCCATAAAGATAAGGATTGCCAATGAATTTACAAATCCGATCATAACGGCGTTTGGAATAAACTTCATCAATTTGGCTATTTTAAATACACCAAACAATAATTGGATGACTCCTGTTAGAATAGTGGCAGCAAGTAAATAATTCAGGCCGTAATCTCTGACCAAAGGGCCCATCAGTAGCGCCATTGCCCCGGTAGCGGCAGATATCATAGCAGGGCGCCCACCAACAAAGGAGATGATCACAGCAATAGAAAACGATGCATATAAGCCGACCATCGGGTCAACCCCAGCAATGATAGAGAAGGCGATCGCCTCTGGAATTAATGCTAGCGCAACAACAATTCCGGAAAGAATATCTCCTCTGACATTGGAAAACCATTCTTGTTTTATTTTTTCAATCAAATCTTTCTACTCCTTTATTTATCAAGATATTTGTGCATGAGGTATACTGTAGGAAAATGCAATAGAAATAGTTTATCATTATTCGTCCCAAAATGGAACCTTTTCAGGACGAAATTATGCTATAATGATGAAGAAAACCTGAAGAATAAGGAGAATATATATGTTAATCGGCTATATGCGGCCACTACATGAGGATGACGAATGTAAAGAGCAGTTAAGGAAATTGCAGGAAAACGATTGTTTACATATCTTTGCTGAAGCACATGCATCAGCAAAGAAAAGAATAGAGCTGGATAGCATGATAAGCAAGCTTAAGCAAGGTGATAAAATCATCGTAACCAAGCTTTATGTGTTGGCCGATTCTACACGTCATCTGGCAGAATTATTAAATTCGTTTGAGACGCGGGGTGCTTTTCTAAAGTCTATTCAAGAGGGGATTGATACAAGTCATCCTCGCGGTTATTCTTTTCAATATATGGTAGATCATCTGTTGGAATTTCAAAGTGATGTGATCAGTGAAAGCACCAAACGAGGATTATCAGAAGCAAAACAAAAAGGGGTAACAGCAGGTCGACCAAGAAAGCCTGATGCAAATGTACAACGGGCGATTACTATGTACGAAAGTAAAAAGTACAGTTTGGCAGAAATAAAAAGTGAAACAGGCATTAGCAAATCAACTTTATATAGATATTTGGAAAAGTAATGGTTCCTAGTGAGTTAAGATGAGACCACTGAAAAAATTAAACATAGCACAATATATGTGGATCTACCATCGCATCTTCGAATATACTTCGCTTTCCGCGGGCGAGTGTCGAGCCTCCTCGGACTACCGTCCTGCGGGGTCTTCGACGTGCAGGATGTACTAGTACAGACGTTGCGACAGGACGTCGCGAATTTAGTCTGTGTACCACTTAATTACTTCCCGCAGGAGTCTCCGTATATTCGAGATGCTAGGTTAAGGTGAAAAGACAAGATTTTTAAAATCTACCACTTTTTCAGTGGTCTCAGTTAAGAAGGGGAGCGTTCTGTATGGGGAATTTATTGGAAATATTATTCGGACTAGCATTATTGTTTGTTCTGTATAAATTAAAGATAGTTAAACTGCCATTAAGAATATTTTTCAGGGCCCGGTACACTGGGAAGAAATTAACATTAAAATATATGAAATATAATGGTGTTTACGATCATAACTTTCTGTTAAAAACTGGACAAAGTTATACGGCAAATTATGATGTAACTGTTGACAATGGATCTGTCACCATTCATTTACCGGGCATTTTCAAGAAAACATTTCACAACAATGAAACGGGTTCCTTTTCGTTTAGAGCAAATAATCGCATTCATGGTGTCGCAGTAAGAGGAGATTATACAAAAGGTGGATGCAAAATTGAAATGAAATAATAGTTTGTCAGTGCATATAAATGTAAAAAGTCACTGCCATAGCTTGAACAGTGACTTTTACTGTTTATTCTTTTGTAAATTCCTTTGTACTTCTAACCGTATCAATCGGGCGGACCATCTTTTCGATCTCTTCCCGTTTTGGCTCTAAGAATGGAGGTAGAGATAACTTTTCTCCAAGTGTTTCATAAGATTCATCTCCCATAAATCCAGGGCCGTCTGTTGCAAATTCAAATAAAATTTGTGGGGCTACATTGACATATAATGAGCCAAAGAAATGACGTTCTACATAACCGGATGTCTGGAAACGGAAGCTTTCCATATGTTGTTGCCACGCTTCAAGCATCGAACGATCTTCCACACGAAATGCTGAATGGTGGACGGTTCCATAACCTTGGCGTGCTTGTGGCAGAACCGTATTATATTCGACAACGACTTGTGCGCCATTACCACCTTCGCCAACTTCAAATAAATGGAAGTCGCCATCTTGGTCAATTTCTGTAAATAACAATACTTTTTCCATCAATTCTTTAAAATAATCAAAGTGACTGGTACGGACGAAGATTGGTCCCAATCCGGTAATGGCATATTCGAGAGGTACGGGCCCTTTTTGCCATGGTTTACCGGCAGCAACACCGTGATTGTTTTCATCAGAAATCAGTTGATATTGCTGGTCATCAAAATCAACAAAAGAAAGTGTCTGTTTACCGAATTGCTCTTTAATTCCGGTATGTTTCACTTCTAATCGGTCAAATCGTTTAACCCAATAAGTTAACGCGTCGTCGCTAGGTACGCGTAAAGAAGTCTTTGCAATTTCATTTGTGCCGTGTACACCTTTTGGAATGTTAGGGAAGTCAAAGAAAGTCATATCTGTGCCGGCATTTCCTTCATCATCCGCAAAAAATAGGTGGTAGGTTTGAATATCATCCTGGTTCACTGTTTTCTTAACTAAACGCATTCCCAAAACATATGTGAAAAATTCATAATTTTTTTCTGCACTACTTGTAATGGCAGTTACGTGATGTATACCTTTTAAAGGTTTCATAATAATTCCTCCAATTGTTTTTATATCATAGCAGGGTGACTTTGTACGATATAATACCACCACTGCTGTTTGATTCTGTTATCAGTATAGTATTAAACTGATTAAAAGTCAAACCTGTACGGCTTCTTTTTTGTGGTAGTAATGACATATAAGCAATAAAGTATTCTTTTTTTTAGTTTAAGCTTAAAATGTAAGTTAGCAGATTATTATATTTTAAAGTAGCATTTGTAAAATGGGTCCTTTGGTATCTTCTCATATGCAAATCACTATAATATATAAGAAGAGAAAAAATACAATAGGCTTATCATGCGATCAGGAGGAGAAAGAAGTGAAAATCATTGGCATTTCCGGTTCTATCGTAGGCACCAAAACGAGAATTGCGGTAGAAGCGGTTCTAGATAAACTAAAAGCGCAACATACAAATATAGAAGTTGAGTTGATTAACTTAGGAGATTATCAACTCGTCTTTAGCGATGGAAGGGATTACCGGGATTATACAGGTGATACCAAAACAGTGATTGATAAAATCATGTCAGCCGATGCTTATATTATTGGAACACCCATTTTTCAGGCATCGATTCCTGGAACATTGAAAAACTTATTGGATTTACTCCCTAACACCGTGTTTAAAAATAAAATTGTTGGCATGTTAGCGACGGGTGGAACAGCGAGACATTATTTAGTGTTGGAACAGCAACTGAAACCGATCCTTAGCTACATGGGTGCGATGCTCGTTCCTAAATATGTTTTTGTAGAAGAAAAATGCTTTCAAAATAAAGCAATCATTGATGATGAAGTTTTACTTAGACTGGCAAAGCTTGGGAATGATACGCTGCATATGGCTGCTGCACTTAAAGAGATCATGAAAACACAGGAATCAGCGCACTTATATTAAAATAAAAGATACAAAAAAGTTGCTGCATCGGTGGTGGCAACTTTTTTGTTGCACTTTTACTGTATAAGCTTTTGCAAGTAAAAGAAAGCGGTGTTGACGTTTAATCAGTTTAGTAGTATACTGATTGTAGGAAAGATGAGATGAGGCGATATTATGCAGGAATCAAACCAAGAAAAAAGATTCATATCAACTAAAGATAAACGGCTTGCATTGCTTGTTTGGCTTCGACTAGCTCGTTTTTATAATCATAGTAACCGAGGATCGAATGAGCACCTGCAACAATGGGGAATAACGATGGCGCAATTTGATGCGCTAAATCAAATTGGTCTACACCAACCGATTACACAACAACAGCTGGGAGAAAGATTAGAAGTTACAAAAGGGAATATTACACAATTATTAAAAAGAATGGAAGCGGCGGGCTGGATTATGAGGGAACAGGAATGGAAAACAAAATATATATCATTAACAGCAGCAGGTTATCGTTTATACGAAGAAGTAGTTCCACGTCAAGAGCAATTTCAGATTGAACAATTTTGTGGCCTGGATAGTGAAGAGCAAACACAGCTTCTGCATTTACTAAAAAAGCTACAAAAAACAACCGAATCAAAGGAGGACTTGACATGATTATTAAAGGAATTCATCACGTATCAGCACATACTGCCCATGCGAGTGAAAATTATGATTTTTACACTAGAATACTGGGAATGCGTTTGGTCAAGAAATCAGTAAATCAGGACAGTCCATCCATGTATCATCTGTTCTATGCTGATGAAATTGGCAACCCTGGAACAGATCTGACCTTTTTTGAAATTCCAATGCTTGCCAAAACACATCGGGGAACCAACAGTATTTCTAACACTTCTTTGCGCGTTGCAAACGATGCATCATTAAAATACTGGGAGAAACGATTCCGGGAATATGGCGTAAAGCAGGAAGAGATTACAGAAAGGGCCGGGCATCAGGTACTTGCGTTCGAAGATTCTGAGGGACAACGATTAACACTCGTATCAGATGAAAAGAACAGTGGTGTTCAACCGGGTACACCTTGGGATAAGAGCCCGGTTCCAAAAGAACATGGTATTACTGGATTAGGCCCAGTTCGTCTGACTGTTCGTACGGCCGCGGCAACAGCAGGTATTTTAAAGGAAATTTTAGGATTTAAACAAACAAGAAGTTATGCTTCAGACGAAGCCGATCAGCCGGATATTCTCGTATTTGAAACGGGGAAAGGGGGCAATGGATCAGAGATTCATCTTGAAGAACGCAGGGATCTGCCTGTGGAGCGACCTGGTAGAGGCAGTGTCCATCATGTGGCATTCCGTGTTGACAATGAAGAAGAAATGCATCGCTGGGTGAAAGAAATAAATGCGGCAAGATTGCCTAATTCCGGATTCGTTGATCGTTATTATTTCCGTTCGCTCTATTTCAGAGAACCGAATGGTATCCTGTTTGAATTGGCGACAGATGGTCCGGGGTTTGCAACGGATGAAGATGTTGATCATTTAGGTGAATCGCTGGCATTGCCACCATTTTTGGAATCGCAAAGGGACGAGATCGAACAGGGCTTAAAACCAATTGATACGAAATAAACTTAAAAGAACGGTTAGCGTTTTACTCGCTAACCGTTCTTTCCCTATTTATTAAAGTTATCAATAGATGTTGACGCCAGCTGTATCACTGTCATGTCGTCCATTGGTGGATTATGCAAACCTGCACGGACATCACGATAATAGCGTTGTAATGGATTCTTCTGTGATAAACTACGTGCGCCGACAATTCGCATGGAAAGGTCAACAATTTCAACGGCTTTATTCACCACAGATAGTTTAACAGCACCCAGTTCTGGTTTCATTGTTTGACGGATTGCTTCATCACTGGCATCCCATTTTTCAGCCACAGAATAAAGAAAATGAGTGCTTTCGAGTACCTTTAGCTCCATTTCACCTAATTTTTGTTTCACGTTCGGCAATTCAGCGATCGTGCCTTTGATACTGTTCGGTGAATAGTGTGTGGCAAAGTCAATTGCATATTCCTGTGCAGCACGGGCGATGCCGAGATAGCAGGCAGGAATATGAAGCAGCCATCCTGTCGCAGGCTTATTTCCTGGTGTCAGGTACTGGACAAGGTCATCTTCATCCACACGAACATTTTCCAGCACAAGATCATGACTTCCGGTTGCCTTCATGGCAATGGAATCCCATGTTTCATCCACTTTGACACCATCCCTTTCCCGTTTAATTAAAAAGTTTCCGACTTGATCCGTGCCATCGATGGAAGCACTGACAACGAAGTAACTTAAGATTGGAGCAAGCGTGGTAAAATTCTTGCGACCATTGATGACCCATCCGTTTCCATCCTTTTTCGCGACCGTTTCTGGTTTTCCTCCTCGTGTCGGACTGCCTGTTGCTGGTTCAGAGGCTGCGTTATTTAACAAGGCGCCAGTATCAACAACCTCACGGGCAAATGCTTTGTATTTTTCAGCCTCCCAAATATCGTTTTCTCCAAGTTGTTTTGTAATTCCCATATGCCAGCCAATCGATAATCCAGTAGATCCGTCCGCTTTTGCGATCGTTTCCTGGTGGTGCAGCAATTCTGTTAGGGAAATCCCTAAGCCGCCGTGCGCTTGTGGAACAGTCAAGGCAGGGTAGCCAATTTCTTTTAGATCTTTAAAGTTTTCAAATGGAAACGTGCCTGCTTCGTCATGTTTTTTTGCCCGCTCAGTAAATGGTTTTACCTTCTCAGCCAACGCTTTATTTCTTTCTTCTGGTGTATGATAGTCTGTTAGTTTCAAATTAATTCCTCCTCTTTAATCATATGAAATTAGTCGGATTATATTTCCATTATTTCATTCTTGTTATAAAGATGCAACCGGAAACACCGACTCGTTCCACAGTTAACATATTCATATTTTTTGTATCCTCTATATCAATCAATACGAGAAAGATTTAAAATAAAACTAAAAAAGTACAAATGTTTTTCGAACTGACATGTAAAAAATTAGAATGTTATATTATTTTTTACCACCATATAAAACAAGATATTACAAGGATTTTAATTTCTTAAATGTAAATCAAAAGTATTTAGTTATTTGACTATTTCATATTATTGTAATATATTTAAAACGGTATACTGTATACAAAGAAAGGTGGGCGAGTATTATTGTAGGAATTGTAAAAAGAACACTTAAAAGTCAAGTTTATGATTATTTAAAAGAACAGATAACAATTGGAAATATCAGACCTGGTGAAAGATTAATTGAAGAAAAGATTGGACAAACATTGGATGTAAGTCGGAGTCCAATACGAGAAGCGATTCGTATGCTAGAAAAAGATGGTTTTTTACATTTAACCAAAACAGGGGGGGTAGAAGTAGTAAAACCATCGCTTGTTGACTATCAATATTTATATGAATGCAGAATTGAAATGGAATCAGCTGCCGTCTATTATGCAGCCGCTAGACGAACAAAAGAGCAGTTGAAACAGATTGAAAAAGCCATAGATACATATAGTACTGGGTTAAAAGTAAATGATCAATCCAAGGTAAAGGTGGGTTTTCACGATATTATTATTGAATCAAGCATGAATCCGTTTCTTATTTCCATGTTAAGACAACTAAGAGGAGTGAATAGTTTTTATAGAAAAGCCATTGTTGACACAGATCCAAAGCATGTAAATAAGGCCCTGGTTGATCATGAAAAAATATATGACGCAATCGCTGCTTGTGATCAAAAATCAGCAAGAAATTTAATGAAAGAGCACATTGAAAATGATTATAGTAGATTTATAAGTTTAATAAAAGAAAAAACGGAGGGATAGGATGTCTAAAGATAAGCCTCTGAAAGGTGTTAAAGTTCTTGAACTAGGCAATATTGTTGCAGCACCATTCGCTGGAAAACTCTTTGCTGAATTCGGTGCTGAGGTAATCAAAGTTGAAGAACCTACTAATGGTGATCCATTAAGGAATTGGCGCGTGATGCATAAGGATACATCTGTATGGTGGCATGTGCAGGCCCGTAATAAAAAATCAATTACGGTAAACATGAGAAAAGAAAAGGGCCAAGATATTATAAAAAGTTTGGTCAAAGAAGTGGATATCGTGTTAGAAAACTTTAAACCAGGTACTTTAGAAAGATGGGGACTAGGTTATGAAGTATTAAAAGAAATTAATCCATCGGTTATTTTAACGAGAATATCTGGTTATGGACAGACTGGCCCATACAGAGAAAAGGCTGGATTTGGAAGTGTTGCTGAAGCTGTTGGTGGTTTACGATACTTAACAGGATATCCAGAATTGCCACCTGTTCGTGTAGGAGTCGCGATGGGTGATATGGTTGCGGGGCTTTATGCTGTAATTGGAACATTATTGGCGCTAAGATCTAGAAATCAAGATAAAAACAAATTGGGTCAAGAAGTGGATGTCGCTCTTTATGAATCTGTATTTAGTTTACTTGAAGGTATGCTACCAGAATACGATTTAACTGGTGCGATACGTGAAAGAACGGGAAGCACGTTACCAGGGATTGCACCATCAAACTCTTACGAATGTGCAGATGGAACATATATCGTAATTGGTGGGAATGGGGATAATATTTTCCAACGCTTAATGGTAGCAATTGATAGAGGAGATCTAGCTAATAACCCGGAATATGCAACGAATCAAGACAGGGTTAAACATGTTGAATTTATTGATGAAGTCATCGGGGCGTGGACAAGAAAACACACGATTGAGGAAGTACAACAAATGCTTGATGAAGCATCTGTACCAGCAAGCCGAATATATAGTATTAAAGATATTATGCATGATGAACATTATAAGGCTCGTGACATGATTCAAGAAATTGAGTTAGATGATGGATTGAAACTTGTCACACCAGGTATTGTACCTAAGTTATCCGAAACCCCTGGGAAGGTTGAATGGAATGGTCCAAAGTTAGGGGAGCATAACGAAGAAATCTATAAAGAATTTTTGGATTTTTCATATAGTGATTTCAAAAAACTCAGAGAGGAAGGAGTTATTTAATGCGAGAAGTCACCATTATTGATGTCAGTGCTCGTGATGGGTTACAAATTGAACCAAATGTTGTTTCTACAGAGGATAAAATTGAACTGATTAATAGATTAATAGCGGCTGGAATTAACAAAATCGAAACAACTTCATTCGTTCATCCTGAAAAAGTACCACAAATGGCAGATGCATCCGAAGTCATGAATAAAGTGGCCACAAAAGCTGAAGTAGATCCAATTGTTTTGATACCAAATATGAAAGGTTTTGAACGTGCGAGTGCGCATGGTAGAGTATATGAAATAAATTGGATATCATCCGCGACAGAAACCTTTAATAAGAAAAATATTAATAGGAGTATCGATGAAAACTTCAAAATATTCGAATCCGTACTTCGAGAGGCAAAATTAGCTGGTATTCGCGTTTGCTTTTCCATTGCTGTTAGCTTTGGTTGTCCATATGAAGGGCATGTCCCAGAGGAAAATGTTCTAAAACTTGTAGAAAGAGCGACAAAAGCAGGCGTAGATAGAATTGGTATTGCGGACACAATTGGAATTGCTACTCCAAATGAAGTAGATAGCCTAATTAAAAAAGTACTAGACGTAGCTGGAGATACACCTGTATCTGTTCATCTACATGATACGCGAGGGTTTGGAGCGGCAAACGCCTATGCTGCGTACTTAGCTGGTTTACGAATTTTTGAAACTTCTATAAGTGGAATTGGTGGTTGTCCATTTGCACCAGGATCAGCTGGGAATTTAGCAACCGAGGATCTCGTGTACCTTTTTAAACGAATGGGGATTCAAACGAATATTAATTTTGAAAAGCTGTTAGACGCTGCAGATTTTGCGGCAAGTCTTTCATCTAAAGAATCTTTGGGAAGAGTTCGACGCTTAAATCGGGAGCGGACGATAGAAGAGGTGCGCTGCATATGAAATTTAAGATAGTATTGTTTTTCGTCATTGTTGGATTGGTACTAACGGGATGTGGTGCCGCTGAATCAAGTTCATCCGAAACAGATACTTCCTCGGATGAATATGAGGCAACTACCATTCGATTAGCATATAACCTACCACCGGATCATCATGTTTCTATTGGGGTAGAGGAGTTTGCAAAAAATGTAACGGAAAAATCTGACGGACAAGTGAACGTACAAGTTTATCCTAACGGTCAACTTCTGACGGACAAGGACATGAATCAGTCTGTTATAAGTGGGGGAGTAGAAATGGGAGTAAACTCTTCTACGATGTGGGCTACGACTGTTCCAGCGATGGGGATTTTTGACGTTCCTTATGTTTTTGACAACTATGAAGAAGCGGGAGAAGCGCTTGGTGGGGATTTTGGTGATAAGCTTCGTTCCGAGATGGAGAAAAGAGGCACAAAGGTGTTGATGTTTGCAGACTATGGTTATGCACAATTTGCTAACAATAATCGACCGTTAGAATCACCAGAAGATTTCAAAGGACTTAAAATTCGTAGCATGGGAAATCTTCCTTCCGAGTTAATTAAGACTTATGGTGCATCGCCAGTATTCATGGGTGGGGGAGAAGTATATATGGCACTGCAAAGAAACACGGTTGATGGTGCTACATCAGGAACGACTGCGATGGTACAACGTAATTATAATGAAGTTGTTCATTATTTGACGATCAATAATTATGCGTATTTAGAGTTTATACTAGCGGTAAACCATGACTTTTGGGAAGAGTTGCCAGAAAAAAAAAAAGTGTTAATTGAGGAAGAAGCTAGCGAAACAGAGGAATGGATTCGTCATCAAGCGAAATTAGAAGATAATCGAACGAAGAATGAGCTTATCGATAGAGGAATGGAAATATATGAAGTATCTGAAAAAGAAATTCCAATCTGGAGAGAAGCGGCAATGCCAGTATGGAATACATTTGTAGAACAAGCTGGTGATGTAGGTCAGGAATTATTAGATATGGTAAATGTAGAATAAAGTTGCCTATCAATAGGGAGGAGCCGTTGTATGAAAAAGATATATGATTTCTTTGATTTATTAATAAAGGTAGGAGCTTATATTGCGGGTATCTTTATTCTAATAACTACATTTATCATTTTCTTTGAAATCGTTTCAAGGGCAGTATTTGGATTACCAACAGCATGGACAACAGAAATATCAATCTACGCTATTATTGGAAGTTGTTTTTTAGGTTCAGCATATGCGGTCAGAACATACTCACATATAACAGTAGATTTAATAGTCAATAATGTGAATGATTTTTGGAAAACCATTTTAGCATATGTATCCAATGCGTTAGGACTTGTATTCAGTATTATATATATGGTTTATGGATTTATCCATGTTATACATACGTTTGATCTTGGAGTTACATCTGCGTCTCTGTTAAGGGTACCAATGTTTCTCCCCGAGCTCTTACTTCCGCTAGGTGGCGTGTTGTTAGTTGCAGCGTTTGTATTGCAATTGATTGATGGCGGTGTGCATGAAGGGGGAGAACATCTATGAATTTCTTTTTTGCTGGCGGTTTAACAACACTATTATTAATTGGATTACCTGTTGCGTTTGCGCTAGGTTTGTTGGCGATATTGGGGTTGTTTTTCTTTGATGGAGGTGCATTTTCTTTTTCAGCAATTCCAATTATATCTTATTCAGCACTAGATGACTTTACCCTAACTGCTTTACCCATGTATGTGCTAATGAGTCAAGTACTTGTCGTAAGTGGAGTGGGTAGAGATTTGTATGAAATGGGTAGCAGGTGGTTCAGACATTTCCCTGGGGGATTGGCAATTGCAACCGTTTTTTGTTGTTTAGTCTTTTCAGCGATTTCAGGATCAAGTGTAGCAACAGCAGTCGCAGTTGGGGCGGTGGCTCTTCCTGAAATGGTCCGTCGTGGTTATGATAGAAGATACGTACTAGGCCTGTTAGCAGCTGGAGGAACGTTAGGAATTTTAATCCCACCTAGTGTACCGATGATTATTTATGGTTCAGTAACAGGTGAGTCTGTTGGGAAGCTATTTATAGCTGGAGTTGTTCCTGGCCTTGTTCTAACATTAGCATTCATGATCTTCTCATCATATCAAATGAGACATATTAAGGACGAACCAGCGACTTGGGCAGAGAGATGGGAAGGATCTAGGCAAGCAATTTGGGGCCTGATCTTACCAGTCATCATTATTGGTGGTATCTATTCAGGTATATTCACTCCGACAGAAGCTGCAGCAGTAGGTGTAGTCATTGCATTTGCGATTGCTTTCTTTGTATATAAAAATCTTAAAATGACAACTCTTAAAAAAATCATTTTATCAACTGTAAAAACAAATGCGATGATCTTGTTTATTATTGTTGGAGCGAAGTTGCTAGGGTATACCATGACGATTCTACAAATACCTCAAATGATTACGCAATTAGCACTATCTTTAGATGTGTCAAAATGGGTTATTTTTATACTTATAAATATCGTTTTAATCATATTAGGTATGTTCTTGGAGACCATTTCAATTTTGGTGATTACGTTGCCAATTCTATATCCAATCATAACTTCTTTAGGATTCGACCCAATATGGTTTGCGGTTATCATGGTTATCAATATGGAATTGGCATTAATTTCTCCTCCAGTTGGTCTAAACCTATTTATATTAAAAGGGCTGGATAAAAGGAATACAATTAGTGAAATCGTTAAAGGTGTTATTCCCTATGTAATTATCATGGTAGCATTTATAGTTGTCCTGTCATTCTTCCCAGAAATAGTAACATTCTTAGTTGATAATGTTGAATAAATGAATGGGATTTAGAGAAGTCTGATTGAGCATAAAAAAGGTAGTTCATTAAGTTGAACTGCCTTTTTAAATTGAAGTTGAGTTTTTAAAAGAATATATCTTTACCCAATATTCATCAAAGCAACTCCATCCCCATTTCTTCCGAGTATAGTTCCAAATATAATCATTTATTTCTTCTTCACGGCTTGCGTATGTTATGTTAATTGTTTGAGGGGCTGATTTGTTCCTTAAGGTTTTGGTTTTTGCTATAATGACCACGATGTAGCTTTAGTTTTTAATAAATAGGGGGAGTGGAATATGGAAAATAACGTTTTTGAACAGATGGCAAAAAAGTATGATACAGAAGAAAGAATGGAATTAGCTAAAGTTATAGTTAAGGAAGTAAGACCAGAATTACGAAATAGTAAATCAAAATCTTTAATAGACTATGGGAGTGGTACTGGCCTAATTAGTTTAGAATTATCGGATTTAGTGGATTCGATTTTGTTGGTAGATGCATCGGAACAAATGTTGGAGGTTGCGAAAGCTAAAATTACTCACAGAGGAATTAGCAATTCAAAAGTACTTTATTCAGATTTTACTGAAGAAACGCCTGAACTTAAGGCAGACATTGTTTTAATGTCACTTGTCCTTCTTCATATTCCAGATACGAGGAAAATATTACAAGCATTGTACAATATTTTAAATAAGGGCGGCAAGCTAATTATTATTGATTTTGACAAAAATAACAATGTAAATCATCCGAAAATTCATAGCGGATTTTCGCATGAAGAACTGAAGAAAAGGTTATCCGAAGTTGGATTTACATCAATTGAAATGAAGACATTCTATCATGGAAAACGTATATTTGCGAAACAGGATGCTTCGATGTTTATATCCAGTAGTATAAAATGATTTCTTATTTTTTGTTTTTTAATTCCTGCAAATTCTAAAAAAGAAGCATTCATATCAGGCGCCTTGGGACTAGTTCTTTGTACATTTGTGTAGTTAAACATTCTGGTGTTGATCGTTTCGTGGTGTTATTTTCTATTACTTTGGATTAAGGTTTAGAAACGAGATTTCACAGAGTGAAAATCCCACCGGTATTGAGAAGAAAACCGTTTTGATATTTTAAGTGTTGTACTTATTGTTCACGAGCGGGCAAGGAAAATAAAATGAAAGCTGATGTTACATAAACGAACGCTATTCTTTCACAAGAAGGCGTTTTTTTGTAATCATGCTTAAAGCTAATATTAAGTTTAGGGGATTGTGAAGAATTCCATATAGCTAGTTGAGTGAGAAGGCAGAAAAATTTAATCATGTCATTAGCAATTTTAATGCAATTGTCGTTTGATTGCATTAATAAAGCGAATGAGGTATAGTGAATAAAGTGGACAATGATTATCTACTTTGTAAAGGGGGGTGATATGATGCAGATGAAAACAGGTGTGGAACAGTCGGTGTATGCCGTTCTTTTATTGAATATGCTGCCGGATAAAGCAGTATTGCCTGGAGAAGTGATTAGCCAGCAGTTGGGTACTTCACCTACTTATTTTCAAAAGCTGTTAAGAAAGTTAGTTAACGCAGACCTGATTACGTCAGTACCGGGCGTCAAAGGTGGATTTAAATTGAAGAAAAATCCGGAAGATATTCGGATATATGATATTTATCTTGCCATCGAGGGTCAGCAGTCACTTTATTCTGCAAGTGGTATTCTGGATGACATGCTTGATTTGGAAAAAGAGGACAGGTGCTGTTTGTTAGCAGACTTAATGGATGAGGCGGAAGCGGCGTGGAAAACTGTACTGAAGCGCGAAACAATTGCATCTTTATCCAATCAAATCCATTCGGACCGTTTTCAGGTACAAGTGAAAGGGTTGCAAACATGGTTAAATGAAAAAATGGTTGTATGAAAATGAGTTGTGATGAGGAGGAATTAATTGGATAAATTTCAATCACATCATGGTTTTGCACGAACATTTAAGGAAAAAAGTTTAACACTGGGGCTCATATTTCCCCTAGAAGCTTATTCAGGAAGTTTTCCAATCATGGATTTAGAAGCGCAGATGAAGCTTGCAAAGAAAGTAGAAGATCTGGGATTTGCCACCCTGTATGTTAGAGATTCCCCGCTCTATGATCCGAGCTTTGGTGATGTCGGAAGTATTTACGACCCTTGGATGTTTCTGGCATACGTAGCGGCACATACTGATAAAATAGCACTAGGAACATCGAGTATTGTCACAACACTAAGACATCCGCTCCACTCAGCAAAATCAGCTGCCACGCTTGACAGCATATCTCGTCAACGCTTCTTATTTGGGGCTGCAACCGGAGACCGTCCCATTGAATTTCCAGCATTTAAAGTAAACTACGATGGCAGAGCGGCACTATTCAGAGAATCGATAACAGTCATGAAGCAGTTATGGCATGAATCATTTCCGCAAATTCAGACAGACAGGGTAGACCTGACCCAAGGTGATGTAGTTCCTAAACCTGGTTTATCTGATATACCTGTTTTGGGTACAGGATATGGTGGTCAATCGATTGAATGGTTGGCACAAAATACGGATGGCTGGCTATTTTATGCACAGGACGTTAAAGGTCAGGGGGAGCTGATTAAAAAATGGCAACAAGCAGCCGGTGGATTCAAGCCGTTTGCCCAAGCAGTGTCCATCGATTTATCAGAGCGCCCAAACGAAGCGCCAAAACCAACGGGTACGGGATTCAGATCCGGACACAAATTTTTGCTTGACTATCTTCATGCCTATCAGGATGTTGGCGTTAATCATATGATGTTTTCGCTCAAACATGGGAGCCGTCCAGCAGAAGAAGTAATCCAGGAATTGGGTGAGTATGTCTTACCTCATTTTTCGGCAATAACATAATAAATCAACAGAAAAGAGGAAAGAAGATGATTCAAGGTTTAGATCGTATTAATGAATTAGCAAAGAAGCAGCGTGAAGATGGTTTAACAAACGCGGAAAAAGTGGAACAACAAGTATTGCGTGAAGACTATTTACGTCAGATTCGCGGGCAGGTTTTACACACTTTTTCAGGACTGAAAGTGGTCGATCCACTCGGAAATGATGTAACACCGGACAAACTAAAAAAAGAGCAGGAAGCAAACAAGGAATAAATCATGCTTATAAGCATAGAAGAAGGGATGTTAATATATGAAATTAAGTGTACTGGATCAAGCACCAGTTACGAGTGGCAATACGGCTACAGATGCTTTGAAAAAAGCGGAGGAACTAGCTGTTTTAGCAGATGAATTAGGCTATACCCGCATGTGGATGGCAGAGCACCATGGAACAACGTCTTTTTCCAGCTCTGCACCGGAAGTGACGGCAGCACATTTAGCTGCCAAAACGAAAAATATTCGTATCGGTACCGGTGGCGTGATGATGATGCATTATTCCCCCCTAAAATTAGCCGAAGTTTTCAAAACACTGAGTGCCCTTTCTCCTGGCCGAATTGATTTTGGCGTGGGTCGTGCTCCTGGAGGGGATAGAGATTCGATATACGCGCTATCTGAAGGGCGCCAACCGATGATGAATGATATGTACGGGAAATTTGCTACAACATTAAAAATGATCAGTGATGAAGCACCCGAAGATAGCTTATACAGTTCAATGGTCGCAACACCAACAGAAATCACCTTGCCGGAAGCTTGGATGCTGGGCTCAAGCGGCAACAGTGCCCTGCAAACAGCGCGGATGGGCGTTGGTTATTCTTTTGCACAATTTTTTAATGGAGAAATGTCAAAAGCGATTCTAGATGCATATAAAAGTAGCTTTCAACCTTCCGTATTTATGGAGAAACCAGAAATTAATGTTGCATATATGGTGACAGCAGCTGAAACAAAGGAAGAAGCTGAGTTTGAAGCGAGACCACAGGATATTTCCCGTTTATGGTTGACGAAAGGGAGAATTGGTCAGTCGTTAACACCTGAAGAAGCTAAAGATTATCCGTTGACAGAGATGGACCGCATGGCTATTCAGGAAAATCGTAAATTGCATTTAGTAGGGTCAGCTAAAGAAGTCGCAACACAGTTACTAGCGGAACAGAAACAATATGGATTTGATGAAGCAATGATTTGTAGCATTCCGCACTCACAAGAAAAAAGATTAGAAGTTTATCGCTTATTGGCGCGGGAAATGTTTTAACGCGGGAAGTGAGCAAAAGCGTGCATCTTTATATAGCACGCTTTTTCACATTTTTTATACTGATAGAAAAGTATAACTTTTATAGGGAACCAGTATAAGTGCAACTAAAACTTTCGCCATTAAAGGCTTGGCGATAAGCCAAGTTTTCTAATTAGGAGGAAAATGTTCGTTAAGTTTCCCTAGTTTTTGTTAAATGAAAATAGTATTGAGATGAAAAATTGGAGGAATAGAACATGAAATGTAAGATTAACCGAAATGCAGCGAAAGTACTAAACAAAATGTTAAGCGCGGAAGAAACGGAAGGGAAAATGATTCGTGTATTTATTACGCATATGCACGGAGCGCATGCACATTATGATATCAAGCTTGATGTACCGACAGAACATGATGAAGTCGTTAAAACCGACAAAGGTATTGAAGTTTTGTTGGACAAGCGCGAAGAATTTTTAGATGGGGTTTGGGTAAAGTATTTTTATATTCCAGAAGAGGGTTTTGAAATCAATAATCCATCTAAGGAAACCGGTGGGCATCACCACCATTAATCACCTTTTCAATTAACCTGGAGCTAAGCGTCTAAGCATATAAAAAAGATAAGCGTTATGAGGGATAACATTTGATGGTTATCTCTCTTTTTTTGATCAAACTACATATAAGTGGTTGTTTATATAAGCAATTGTTTATATAATGAGTTATGCTTCTTCATATACATTAACTTAGGCGTAATAAAATAGTTACTTTAAAAGGTGGTGAATGTACTTGTTAACATTTAGTGATGCTGAACACCAGTTAAAAGCGATTAGTGAGGAAACAAGATTGAGGATTGTTTCTTATTTAACAATAGATACGCTATGTGTTTGTGAACTGGTTGAACTTCTACAAATGAGTCAACCGTCCATTAGTCAGCATTTAAAGCGGCTAAAGCAGTCTGAAATTATTTTAGAAGAAAGAAGGGGAAAGTGGGTTTTTTATTCCATAAATAAGGAGCATCAATTATACACGTTGCTTCTTCACTTAGTTGATATGCTTCCTTCACCGAAGGAGGATATCAACTCATTAGCAAGTGGGGGAAAAAGAATACTTTGTGAGTGAGCGGAGAAGTAGGAAGGGGTTTTTACATTGGTTTATTTAGCAATTTTAATTTTTCTAGTTACGTTACTATTTGTTATCTGGCAGCCAAAAGGTTTATCCATTGGATGGACAGCATCTGCCGGCGCATTAATAGCGCTTATTACAGGTGTTGTTAACTTTCAGGATGTGATAGATGTAACAGGCATTGTCTGGAACGCTACATTAACATTTGTTGCACTTATTATCATTTCTTTAATTCTGGATGAAATAGGTTTCTTTGAATGGGCAGCTCTACATATGGCTCGCTTTGCCAATGGCAACGGGTTTAAAATGTTTTTCCTGGTCACTATTTTAGGGGCAATTGTCGCTGCATTATTTGCCAATGACGGGGCAGCACTTATCATCACGCCAATTGTTTTAGCGATGGTTAAAGCATTAAATTTTAAGGAAAAAATGATACTACCGTTTATTATGGCGTCTGGATTTATTGCAGATACAACCTCACTTCCGTTAATCGTGAGTAACTTAGTGAATATTGTTTCTGCTGATTTCTTTGAGATTGGGTTTGTTGAATATGCCACCCGAATGATTGTGCCGAATTTATTCAGCTTGGTGGCTAGCATGATCATGCTCTACATCGTCTTTCGTAAAAGCATACCAAAAGATTATGATGCTTCTCAATTAAGACAGCCCCAAGAAGCTATCAATGATTTATTTATGTTTCGCTTGTCATGGGGTGTGCTTTCCGTTTTATTAATTGGTTACTTTGCTAGTGAGTTTATCGGCATGCCCGTATCTTTCATAGCAGGGGCTATAGCTATTATTTTCTTGATTATTGCGCATCGAAGTCCTGCTGTTAAAACGATGACAGTTCTGAAAGGTGCGCCTTGGGCTATTGTCTTTTTCTCAATTGGAATGTATGTCGTTGTTTATGGATTGAAAAATGTGGGTTTAACGAGTCTGCTAGCTACCATGATACAGGCAACAGCGGATCAGGGGATGTTTGCAGCTACGGTAGGAATGGGTTTTATTGCTGCGTTTCTGTCATCTATCATGAACAATTTGCCTACAGTGATGATTGATGCACTGGCAATAGCTGATACAAATACAACTGGAGTGATGAGAGAAGCACTTATTTATGCCAATGTTATCGGTTCTGATTTAGGACCAAAAATTACACCAATTGGTTCCCTTGCAACGCTTTTATGGCTACATGTTTTAAATAAAAAAGGAGTCAAAATTTCTTGGGCTTACTATTTTAAAATAGGAATCATATTGACAGTGCCAACACTCTTTATCACGTTGGTAGGTCTATACTTATGGTTGCAGTTCATTCATTAAAATATACGAGGTAACTATAATTCTATATACAAAGAAGTATTGTAGACATCTATTTAGATGTGGTAAAAGAAAATAATGCAGTAGTAAAGCTTATTAATAAAATTAGATGAGCCGTGGCGGCTATTCGTGGGAGAGTAAACCTAATCTATCTGAGGGAGTTTAGTTTTTAAAGAAATGCCAATTATTTTAGATGGCGTTTCACTTTATGGACTTATACTTGCTTTAGAAAAAGTGGATGGTTAACTGAATTTTACATATTTCGACATGTAGAAGGAGTAATAAAATGGAATGGAAACTAGATCGAACATCAAAGAAACCTTTATATAAGCAGATTGCTGATTTTATTGAACAAGGAATTTTAACAGGGATGTTTTCGCAGGATAGTATGTTACCATCCGAGCGAATCCTTGCGAAAGAACTCGGTGTTAACCGAAGTACGATCGTGTCTGCTTACGATGAACTTCAGTCACTTGGTATTGTTGAACGCAAGAAAGGAAGTGGGACACGGATTAGTACAGATATATGGGGAGTTTCCCATAAACGCATTCCAAACTGGGGGCGTTACATGGAAGACGGATCTTTTTTGCCTAATTTGCCATTTGTACGACGCATTCGTACTGAAACCAGGAAACATAATATTATCAATTTATCTAGTGGTGAATTATCGCCTAGTCTGTGGCCAAATGAGCAATTCCGCACGATTTTTACAGAACACCCATTTATGGAGCCGCTTGGCTACGATCACCCAATGGGAAATGCGTCACTACGTGAAACAATCTCTGCACACGTAAAAGAATACAGAAATATTAATACCTCCTCATCGTCGATGTTAATTACGTCTGGCGCGCAACAAGCACTTCATCTCATCGTTCAATGTTTATTGAAGCCTGGTGATGCGATTGCGATCGAGGATCCTTCTTATTTTTACTCATTACCACTCTTGCAATCTGCGGGTTTAAAAGTCTATTATTTGCCAGTCGATCAACACGGTATTAATCCTGACGATGTCGAGAAATTGTATAAGAAACATAGAATCAAAATGATTTTTTTGAATACATCTCATCAGAATCCAACTGGGGCAAGTCTACATCCGTCACGTCAGAAAAAGATATTGGAAATATCGTCGGAACTAGGTATTCCAATTGTAGAGGATGATCCTTATTCACTTATATCTTTTGATGGGGAAAAGGTTTCAACACTAAAATCAATGGATGAAAGCGGAAATGTTCTTTATATTAGTTCTTTGTCTAAAATTGTTGCTTCAGGCCTCCGGATCGGTTGGGTAATCGGGCCATCTAAAGTAATAAATCGTTTGGCAGATGCGAAACAACAAGTGGATTTCGGTCATAGTATTTTTCCACAATGGGCTGCCGATGAATTTTTAAAAGATCCTTATTTTGATGCGCATATTTCTATGCTAAGGGATGAACTGAAAAAAAGACGAGATGAAATTATCAGAAGTTTAGAAGTGTATTTGGATGAGGAAGTGGAATTTATTCCACCTAAAGGCGGCATTCATATATGGTGCCGGGTTAAATCAGCATTTAATGAAAGTCAACTTCTGGAGGAATCAATGAAAAAGGGTGTTTCGTTTGTTCCTGGTAGTGTGTTCGGATCTGGGAAAGGGTATGTACGATTTACTTATGGACGTGGAGAAACAAATCTGATTCAGGAAGGGATTTCAAGATTTGCTGATGCATTGAAAGTATGTACACGACAATAACCCATCATAACGATAGGGGGCAACAATGCTAGTTATACAATATTCAATGTGTATAACTGGAATTGTTGTCTTTTTTTATCGTAAGAACAGAAGTGGATGGGTAAATTCATATCAAATTGGATGGCCATATTTCTTTTTTTTCCTATAAAATGAAAGAAGGATAGTATAAAGAGAAACTACATCAGAGGAGAATGAGATATTAATCAAAGCAATGAAATCTATTTTGGATGAACATGCTTTGCGTCATGGGAGACATAAATACACTAGTAATTAAAGAGATAATAGACTTATTTTGATTTAATATTGTTTCATATGAAATGACAGGGGGCATACAAATGAACAATGAAGCTATATCTAAAAATGTTCGTGTTGCGGTCATTCAAGCCGCTTCTGTGATAATGGATAAAAAAGCAAGTACTGAAAAAGCGATAGAACTTACGAATCAAGCAGCCGAAAATGGAGCGAAAATCGTAGTGTTTCCGGAAGCCTTTATTCCTGCATATCCAAGAGGGCTCTCCTTTGGCTCGAAAATTGGGAGCCGCACTGATGGAGGACGTCAGGACTGGCTAAGGTATTGGGAAAACGCAATTGTTGTTCCTGGAAATACAACGGATAAGTTGGGAAAAGCTGCCCGTAAAGCTGGGGTGTATCTTATTATCGGTGTTATTGAAAAGGATAATGAAACAAGTGGTGGCACGCTTTATTGTACGGTATTATTCTTTGGTCCGGATGGGTCGTTACTTGGAAAACACCGAAAGTTGAAACCGACAGCAGCAGAAAGGATTGTCTGGGGTGAAGGAGATGGAAGTACTTTGCCGGTGTTCGACACTCCATATGGTAGGATTGGAGCGTTAATTTGCTGGGAAAACTATATGCCTTTAGCAAGGACGGCTATGTATGCAAAGGGTGTTCAACTTTATATCATGCCTACAGCCGATTCTAGAGAATCATGGCAAGCAACAATAAGACATATAGCGATGGAAGGGCGCTGCTTCGTATTATCTTGTAATCAATATGTGACGAAAGATATGTACCCGACAGATTTGGCATGCTATGACGATCTCGCTGATTCACCAGAAGAAATGAGTTCAGGTGGTAGCGCGATTGCAGGTCCGCTTGGTGACTATGTGGCAAAACCGGTATATGGACGCGAAGAGATCATATTTGCTGATTTAGACTTAAAAGACATTGCCCGTAGTCAATTAGACTTTGATGTGGTTGGGCATTATTCAAGACCTGATATTTTTCAACTGTATGTGAATGATGAAAAGATGCAAAGTGTAAAGTGGTTGAATGAAAATAAATAATGGAGGTATCTACGTTGACCCGAGAAGCCCCTACTTTAACAAAAGTGATTTTCTTTTGTAAGTGGAGGGTAGTTCACGGA
The DNA here is from genome assembly GCF_016908515.1 of Virgibacillus halotolerans. Classification (GTDB taxonomy): domain Bacteria; phylum Bacillota; class Bacilli; order Bacillales; family Amphibacillaceae; genus Virgibacillus_M; species Virgibacillus_M halotolerans. Next base: position 1,014,233 of record NZ_JAFBEA010000001.1, on the reverse strand, counting down.
TGGCCTATTTCAGTGTGGAAGAACAAAATATAGAGGAACTTTTTGTGTTTATTTATGAAAGTACAAAGGATTTATCGCCTTTTTGAGTGATTCGTTTATATGTCAGTATTTTAGATGGATGGAGGCAATTAAAATGGGAATTGGATTGATAATATTTTTAATTGTTTTATTTATAGCAGCTATAGGCGGGACGTTTTTTGCGTTTCGGCAAGAAGAAAATAAAATGAAAAAATATGCGGAAGAAGGGCAAACGTTTCAGGATGAATTAAAACGGGCAGAAGAATATGAAGAAAGATCACTAAAATCGAATATACCTGTGCTAAGTTGGATTTATGTAATAACGATCTTACTATCCTTACTTGCTTTCGCATTTTATCTGTTTTAACTAGTAGGAAATTTGTTGTTCATCTATAGTAGTCTTTAAAAGCGTACTTGGAGTTAAAGAAAATACATTATTATATTAAACCAGCACCGTAGTCTAATATTAAACATTGGGCAGCGGGTGAAATGACCTTCTCAGCTAGATTGATTTGAGATACAGCTAAACGAATGTAGTTGGGTTAGGAATAACAGAACATATGCCTTGGAACGCCATTAGCTAAAAAAACTTCTTGCTCAATTATATATCCTGGGTAAGACGTAAGTTGTATTTAAATAGTAAATAAAATTACGGTGGGACAACGAAAAAAACATAAAAAGTAATTGCAAAAAGACTAAAGATCCTTTGTTTTGTCTCAAGGGTTTTTAGTCTTTTTTATATGAAAACCAAAAAAAATCGAGTATGTTATAATAGATCGTATTATATTGAAATTGGGGTAATTCTAAACAGAACAGCATGCCCACAAATACCTCAAAAGTTGAATATTGTCTTTCAAATAAAGGATCTTCTCTCATTATTGGATAGCTTAGTAAATAGGTAATTGGTATAGTTAATTATTAAACGTGAAACTTTTTGATTCAGAAGAGGAGGCGTATATTATGACAATGAATCATGATTTTATGGATTACTGGTTATCGATAGAATCAATACAAAATAAAGTGAAGAAAGATTTGGAAAACGTACTGCAGAGCGAGTACAATCTATCCTTAAAAGAATTCTATGTGCTTTATCATCTTTCTAAGACACCTGATAAAAAACTGAGATTGCAGCAATTGCAAGAAATGCTCGGTTTGAGTCAGAGTGCGCTTTCCAGATTAGTAGGTAATATGGAAGCAAAAAGCTGCGGTGTTTTAGAAAAGCAAATTTGTGCAGATGACCGTAGAGGTACCTATACGCATCTAACAGAATTTGGGGAGCAAAAACTACAAAAAAGTCTCGTTTCCTTCCGTGAAATACTAAATTCACACGTTGCTGATATTGATGTTGAAGGAATTTTAAAACAGTTATTAGAAAAGTTATAAAGTACGTATGTTATTGAAGTGCTCAAAATGAGCACTTTTTTAGGTAGGTTGAACTCTTTAATTTGACATAGATAATATATAGCATATAACATATATGCATGCGTAATGCATATATTTTTTAACAAAGGAGTTTTGTAGATGCTAGATTTATTTAGTCCATTCAAAATAAAAGAATTGAAGTTAAAAAACCGGGTTGTCATGTCCCCGATGTGTCAATATTCCGTTGAGAAAAAGGATGGAATAGCCACTGACTGGCATTATCTGCACTATGTAAGCAGAGCAATTGGTGGAACTGGGTTTATCATGATTGAAATGACAGATGTAGAGCCTGACGGAAGAATTTCGGATTATGATTTGGGGTTATGGTCTGATGATCAAGTGCCTGCTTTGAAGAAGATAGTAGAAGCTTGTCATCATTACGGGGCGAAGATTGGTATTCAGATTGCACATGCTGGACGCAAAGCAGAAGATGCTGCTGTGCCGGTAGCGCCATCTGCAATACCGTTCGACGAAAAGTCCAAAACACCAAGAACGCTTTCAACAGATGAAGTAAAAGATATGGTGGAGAAGTTTCGTAAAGCAGTAAGACGTGCTGTTGAAGCGGGATTTGATGCGATTGAAATTCACGGAGCCCATGGTTACCTTATTCATCAATTCCATTCCCCACTTACAAATAAAAGGGAAGATGAATATGGACAGGATTTGACCAAATTTGGCCGTGAAATCATTCAAGCAGCTAAAACGGAAATGCCTACCGATATGCCACTAATGATGCGTATCTCAGCAAAGGAATATGTAGAAGGCGGCTATGGAATAAACGAAAGTATTGAATTTTCTCGAATTTATCAAGAAGCTGGTGTTGATATGTTTGATATCTCTTCTGGTGGAGAAGGTCAAATTGCAGCTTGGGGGAGACCAGGTACACATGTAGCTTACCAAGCACCGTTAGCTAGACAGATCAAAGAAGCGCTTCAAGTACCGGTCATGGCTGTCGGTAGACTGGATGACCCAAGCTTAGCCAATGCAATCATCGGTAATGAAGAAGCAGATCTTATTGCTGTTGGAAGGGGTATGCTGAGAAATCCTTATTGGACATTGGAAGCTGCTAAACAATTAAAGAAGGAAACAACAGTACCAACGCAATATTCAGCGGGATTCTAATTAATGCACGGATATCCGTTTAAAAATTTAATGGTAATAATATATTAACCTTATTACGGGATTCCCCCTATGAATTTTTTATAAAAGAAGGAGTTTAACTATGACAGACAAGAAAACTTTATTTGAGACCATTACATTAGGTAATACAACATTAGATAATCTGGTAGGTGTTGCACCCATGACACGCATCAGTGCAACACCTGAAGGGGAGGTAACCGACCAGATGGTGTCGTACTACACATCCTTTGCTCGAGGCGGGTTTGGCTTAATCATTACGGAGGGAAATTATATTGATGACATGTATAGCCAAACCTATTTTGATCAATCGGGCATCATTTTTGAGGAACAAGCCCAGGCATGGAAGAAAGTAGTAGACTCCGTTCATCAAGCAGGAGCGAAAATCTTTATGCAATTACAGCATTCAGGTGCGCTTTCTCAAGGAAATCGTTTTGCCCAAGAAACACTCGCTCCTTCCGCTGTTCAACCAAAAGGGGAACAATTAGCGATGTATTTGGGGGAAGGTCCATTCCCAACCCCAAGGGAAGTGACAAAGGAAGAGATTCAAGCTGTTATAGCTGGGTTTGTTCATGCTGCCAAGAACGCTAAGCTAGCGGGGTTTGATGGAATTGAAATCCATGGAGCGAATGGTTATTTACTGGATGGTTTTCTTACTGATTATACAAATCAGCGTACAGATGAATACGGCGGTTCCACGAAAAACCGGGTCCGTTTATCGGTAGAAGTGTCTAAAGCGATTCGCGAAGCAGTTGGAAAGGAATTTACTATTGGTATTCGGATTTCGCAAGCAAAAGTAAATGATTACACACACAAGTGGGCTGGTAAGGAACAAGATGCTGCAATCATTTTTGGCCAATTAGGGCAAGCTGGTCTTGACTATATCCATGTGACGGAATATAAAGCATGGGAGCCTGCATTCGATAAAAGCGGACAATCACTTGCTTCTCTGGCAAAAAAATATGGAGGAGTACCCGTTATTGCGAACGGTCATTTGGAGGATCCGCAAAAAGCGGGGGAGATGATTGAAAATGGAGAAGCAGATGTGATTACTTTAGGTAAAGGGGCCCTAGCTAACCATGATTGGGTTAACAAAGTAAAGAATGGAGAGCCTTTAGCAACGTTTAAACCAGAAGAAGTGTTAAGACCGAATGCAAAAATAAAGGAATTTGAAGTGTGAAATCGTGTCTAGATCTTATAACCTCCCCAACGTTGATCAAACTTGGGGGGGTTGTTTAACTACTCATGTAATTAAGACGCATCTTTGTTAGATTCATTTACCGAATCTAAAACAAGTTCCGCAAAAGCCTCTACTGCGGGTGACAACCATTTCTTCTTTTTGATCAGCATATGGGAATAAATCGGATCGAATTTTCCAGCGTGACGCACCACTTTTAGCTTGCCATTATCAATTTCTTCTTTTACTGTCATATAAGGCAAAACAGCAAATCCAAGTCCACTCATCACAGTTTGTTTGATCGCTTCTATGCTCCACAATTCCATCGATTGAAAGTTATGAATGTTATGCTTCAATAAGTATTGTTCGAACATGACCCGATAACTGCAGCCTTCTTCATTCGTTATAAAAAAAGGCTTGCTATTATCTTTATATTCATCAAAATGATCCGGACCATCATGATTGCTTACAAGAACTATTTTCTCTTCACCTAAAGCATAATGAATGCATTTTTCTACATTTAATTGAGGGAAGACCATTAAAGCAACATCTACCCGTCCGCTGAGTAAATCTATCTGGTTTTGTCCACATGTTCCGTTGGTTAAGATGAGCTTTACGTGTGGATATTTTAAGGAATATTCCCTTATTATGGGACCTAATCTGGAGATGGTTAAAGATTCTGGTGCAGCCACCCGCAATACTCCCTTGACTTGATAGGCACTTTGCATATTCTTGATCTGATCATGAGTAGAAAGTAAATCTTCCGCTAAAGGCAATAATTCCCTACCTAAATGAGTAAGTTGCAATTTTCTTTTTATATAAGTAAACAGTGCGCCTCCGATCTCCTCTTCTAGCGCCTGAATATGAGAGGTTATCGTGGATTGCGTATAACCTAACTTTGAAGCAGCTCCTGTATAACTTCCTATTTCCACAATAGCCTGAAAAGTTATGAGATGTCTAATTTCCATATAACTTCCTCCCTATTTTTGATGTATCGAAATAAATGATAATGGTTGTTTATATTTCAATTTTACTTATGGATGTCATTACCATACAATAAATGCACGCAGAAGTAAATACATCAAGAAGGTGAGTTAATGAGCATGATAGCATTTCTATCGTATGTAATTATTACATCCATTACGCCTGGTCCAAGTAATATTTTAATGATGAATGAAGCACGAAAGTTTGGCTTTGTAGGGTCATGGCGATTCAATAGCGGGATCTTGATCGGATTTGCAGTTCTAGGAATGGTAAGTGGAATATTTACAGCAGGTATGTACAATTGGATCCCTGTTGTAAAGCCATACTTTAAAATAGCTGGTGCAGTCTATCTGCTCTACCTAACCTATCAAGTGGGTTTTCCAAAAAGTTCCGGGAAAGATGCGAAGGATGTAAAATCCTCTTTCCTATCCGGTTTTATTATACAGGTGATAAATATCAAAAGCATTTTATTCTTTTTAACAGTGATGAGCGCATTTATTTTACCGTTTAATCATTCCATGGAATCTATTGTATTTTATATAGCTTTAACAATTATTTTAGGATGGTTAGCCTTACTTTTGTGGTCAGGGTTCGGCTCCATTTTAAAGAACTTTCTAGCTAAATATGACAGGTTATTTAGAGTAATCATGTGTGGGTTATTGATTTACGTTACAGTGACTATCTTTCTTTAAGGCTAAGCGCTTATCTATATCTTTTTTTCGTAGTTTGTTAATAACGGATTTCATTTTCCTCAGTCAATATATTTATCTCTAAATGTAGTGACTGATAATTTAATGAAGAGTCAGATGTACTTTAACCATAACAAAGTGGTTGAATTATAACTCAAAGATATGAATCATTTGGAGGTTGATGTTATTGAACCGTTTAAAAGGATTAAAGAAGATGATGACTGGAGTGGAACCGGCAACACCTATAGCTCAATTACTGGGGATAGAAATAATAGAGGTAGGAACGGTTAAATTATTAGGTCATTCTCCTTTTATAAAGGCTGAATCTACTTTTATGTTGCATTCAAGTGTGGACAATAATATTAATCAAGATAGAGCGTAGTTACAGCCAAAAAAGTAACGGGAGTCAAGCTTTTATTTGGACTCCCTTTTTGGTTATTAATGTGCAACGATAATCATTGTATTTGGATCGACTTCATGGGCAGAAGCATCAAGCGTTTTTTCTAATGTAGTGCTAACTTTCTGCAATGACTCTCTGTTTTCTGTTATAAATACTGGTGCACCACCAGCCTTTATCGTTTCTTGTTTTGTTGAAATAATTGCTATTATTTTGGTAGGTTGTTCCATTTCTTCACTCCTCAATTATTTACTCATCCTTTCCCTTTGTCTGACTCACGGGGTAAACGGATGGCACTGTCGAGAACAGGGACATGTTTTAACACTTCCCTTATTTGGCTGAATTCTTTTTCCTTGGGTAAAAAGAATAATGCTAGCCTTCCATCATCCATATCCCTTTTGGAAAGTGGGACAAGATCGGGTTCGCCGGAATCGAGGTAAGAACCCAGCACATTTGAAATATGATGCAATATGGCCTGTCGTTGTCCTAAATTAGATAAAGTTAAAATGCTATTTTGGTTTTTAGGGATAACAATGACACCTGCCGCCCGTTCCATAATCACTTTTTTACTGCTATCTAATCCTACATTTTTGATATGAATATCATTTACATAAAGATTAGGACCCTCAAATCTGATAGTACCTTCAGTGATATCAGCTATATCATTGAGAAGTTTTCCTTTAATTTTAGTTCTAATGATTAAAGCCCCAACAATTCCAATTATGATGGCAAGCCATATGTTGTACAGGGAAATCAGTGTTGTAATTAGGCCGGTAAACATTACCATATAGTTTCTTCCTTCAAAGGCCTGCGCCATGCCCTCTATAAATGACTCACCTCTTTTTACTAACTCTTTTTGATCCACCTTTTCAAGGGTGTCCCTTTCCATTTTACGAACCTCTCGAAACTGGGTTGCTGCAAGACCCAAAAAAGTAACTGCTGTCCAATCAGATTCTATGACCGCTGGAACGGCTACGGATCCAATGAAAGCGGCAATAAAACCAAATGAAAGATTGATAATTCTTCCAGTTGGATATGTGGGATATTGTCTGAAATCTGTTCTTAACAATAAAATCCTTGCTACAAATCCCACAAGTGTCCCAACAATCACTGATACTAAGTATTGATCCACGATTTGGCCACCTTATTATTTTTTAACCCAAATTAAGGGCAGGCTTTCCTATTTTAATCAATGTTTCAGAAATTATTTATAAAGCGTTCCTTACTTTCGAAAGGAATAGATGTTTTCATTTCAAATTATTGCTATAAAAATTAAATACCCAATATCGAGAAATGCGGTGATGATACGTTATCTCAACAAGAAATCCTTGACGAACTGTCAAAAAACTTGAATACATGGAAAGAAAATTATGGTGTAAAGCGAATTGGCTAACAAATGGAAGGCTTAGAAAAGCTGTTAGGTAAAGTAGATAAAGTTAATAAACAATTTTAAAACGGAAAATTAAAGAGTACAAAGGGCGCCCTGCAAGGAAGTGATAATTAGTGTTTGTAGAGAAGAGCAATAAATATATTTCAACTAGGTCGGGAGAGAATGAAACCGTCGGCTACTTCTAGGTATTTGTCCACTTTAATTATCCAAAAAAGCAAGGAGTTTCTTCACTAAGAAATCCGGCCGTTCCTCTGCAATGTAATGACCGTAGTTTTCAATGGCCCCTCCACTGAGTTGTTCAGTGATTGTAATAGGGATTGACGAAGGGAGTCACCTACAGAATGTCCCCCTCCCGATGCCAGAATAGGCATGGATAATTTGTTTGGAACATCGAGTATCGTACACCATGAAGTTTCACTCAATTAGTGCAATATAAAATAAAATCTTATATACTAATTATTAATTAGAGAAAGAAAAAGGAAGTGCGATATGAAGGATTTTGGACTCATGGTACTGGGTACTTTTTTCTTTGCTTTTTCAGTGGCAATATTTGCAATGCCCAACTCGCTCGCAGAGGGTGGTATCCCCGGACTATCCCTCTTACTTTATTTTGAGTTAGGTTGGTCTCCTGCATTGGTGACCTTGATCGCAAATGGATTCATTTTATTAATTGGTTATCGCTACTTACCCAAGGCGATGATAATAAAATCGATTGCTGCCATTCCTTTATTTTCAATATTTCTGTTCATAATGGAGGACTTTGGATCTACAATGGGTGATCCTCTTCTTGCTGCCCTTTATGCAGGAGTATTTACAGGAATTGGCTTTGGTTTCATCTTTCGTTCGGGAAGTACTATTGGTGGAACGTCCACTATTGCAAAAGTGCTAAATTATAAATTGGGTTGGGAACTAACAGGAACAAACTTGGTGTTAGATGCTTTAGTTGTTGCAGGTGGAATATTAGTTATTGGCCCAATTCTAACTTTATACACAGTAGTGGCTTTGTTTATTGGAAAACGAGTGACTGACTACGTCTTAGAAGGTTTTGAGTCAAAAAAGATTGTTCATATATTCTCGGATTATAGCGAATCAATAGCTCGTTCTATCCGAGAGAATCTTGGTGCCCATACTACTATCTTGCAAGGAAAAAATGATGGTAATGGAAACGATGAGAACCTTATTTATGTTGCAGTTCCAAAACAGCAATTGTTTTATTTAAAAAAATTGATTCGTGAGCTCGATGAAGATGCGTTTACTGTTGTAAATACAGTGAAAGATGTGAGTGGTGGTTCGCTTGCCAAAGCTCACTATCCAACACAAAAAACGTTTAGTAGTGCAAAGGAAGAAAAACAGTACTATAAAGAAAAAGCTGAAGAATGACAAAAACATCTGAATTTTAACCAATTATTTCTTTTAGAAAATACCCTCCTATTTTCAGGTGGGGGGTTATATTCCCTTTTAGGAATCCTTGAATCGCCGTTTCATTTATGATATCCGCCCATTTTAAATCTTTATGATAGATTCCTAGAGAATGGTCCACATTTTGCTGGAATAAAGCCATTCTTGTACTGAATATTCTGATTTATCTTGCGAGTGTTACTACTTTCTCATCAGAAAAAGTAGTAGACAACGATCTTCACCCCTTACTGGTTAACACTTCATTCTATGTTATATCATGACAGGCAAATTTTGTGCAGTTAGCTTAGTAATCAAATTAACTGCGCTGATTAATGTATGAAGAATTTATGCTTATAAAAGGAATAATGATCATTATTAAATCTAGTAATTGTATTTTCAGGCGAAGAACGTCCGTTCCTAAATTAGTTGAAACATGATATGCTATAGAAAAACACAAACAAAAAATGGGTGAGTAAAATGAAATTAATTCTAGCGGAAAAACCATCTGTCGCAAAAAACATAGCAGATGCACTAGACATAAAAGCAAAACGAGATGGCTATTTTGAAGGGAATAACTATATCATTACATGGGCTTTCGGTCATTTGGTCGAGCTGTATGATGCCAAGGACTATGACAGCAAAATGGCTAGCTGGAAAATGGATAATTTCCCATTCATTCCATCTGCATTTAAGTATAAGGTGAAAAGTGACCCTAGAAATCGAAAGCAAGCTGATGGAGGCGCGCAAAAACAGCTCAAGACGATTCATGCATTAATGAAAAGGAATGACGTAGATGCAATCATTTCCGCGTGTGACTATGATCGGGAAGGGCAACTGATTGGTGACAGTATTATTTACCGCGCCAAATTGAATAAGCCTGTTTATCGACTGTTGTTAAATGAGTGGACCCGGGATGAAGTTATCCAGGGAATTGAGAAAATAGCACCGAATGAAACAATGAAACCATTACGAGATGCAGGGATTAGCAGACAATGGACGGACTGGGTCATCGGGATTAATTTAACATCGGTTGCCACCTTGAAGTTTCAGAAGGGGAAAGGGAAGGCGTTAAATATTGGTAGGGTGCTGTTGCCTACATTGAAAATTATTTACGATCGTGATGAGGAAATTAAAACCTTCGTTCCTGAGGATTATTTTAAATTACAAGCAACTTTTCAAACGAAATATGAGAAAGATTATGAAGGTACCTATGTAGAAGCAAATAAGGAAAAGTTTAAGAAAAAGGAAACATTGGAATCGATTCTCGACGCCATTCAAAACAAACCCGCACAAATTATTGATAAGCAAGTAAATAAAAAGAAAGAATTTGCACCATTTCTTTTCAACCTTACTAATCTGCAAGGCTATGTTACAAGTAAATTTAAAGGTTTTACATCTGATAAAGTATTGAAAATTGCGCAATCTCTTTATGAGAAGAAGTTTATTACATATCCACGTACCTCAAGTACAGCATTGGATGAAAGTCTAGTAGGAAAAACAGCGAAAGTATTAAAAACGCTATCGGAAGATTTGCCGTATCAAGATGAGATCAAATTTATGAAAACAAAGCGTGTGTTTAATAATGCTAAAGTGGAAAGCCATAGCGCGATCATCCCAACCTATGTAAAACCAAAGCGTCTTTCAGCGGATGAACAAATTGTCTACACCGCGATAAAGAATCGGTTTATCATGCAATTTATGCCAATTGCCGAATATGAAGAGACTAAATTAATAACAAAAGTAGACGATGCGAAAGGAACGTTTCATTCGAAGGGCAAGGTCCAGCTGGTTGAAGGCTGGAAGAAGGTGGAAAACATCCAGTCCAAGGATAATCTATTACCACTTGTACAAATAAAAGATATGGTGCGTTTCATCGATTCGGAAGTTACATCGCATGTCACCAAGCCTCCCAAATTTCATACTGAAAAAACACTGCTGCGTGTTATGGAAACGTGTGGGAAAAGTTATAAAGAAGATGATGAGCACAACGAAGATACACTGGGCAGTATTTTAACTGGCTTTAGTATTGGAACGCCTGCGACAAGGGCAGATACGATGAAAAAGTTAAAGGATGTTGGCTATATTACGGCCGAAGGTAAAAATTTGCGGTGTACGGAGCTCGGGAAAAAGCTTGTAGAGACCTTTCCTGTTCAAGATCTATTTGATTTGGAATTTACGGGACGCCTTGAAAAAGCACTGTCAGATATACAAAAAGGAAACGCCAATAAGCAGGAGTTTTTAAATATTATATTTACATTTACAAATGATGCGGTGAATACAATCAAAAGTGGACAGGACGTAATCATCAATGAAATAGCATCTCCAACAAGCACAAAAGAAGTACTTGGAATCTGTCCCCAATGTGGCAGTAAAGTCATTGAAGGTTATAAAGGATTTGGCTGTAGCAATTGGAAGAGCGGCTGTAAATTTGTTATTTGGAAAAATGATAAGTATTTAGCAACGATGAAAAAGAAGCCTACCAAAACAATGGTAAAGGCATTGCTGAAAAATAAAACAGCTCATGTGAAGGGATTTACGAGTAAAAAGGGCAATAAATTCAATGCTTATTTGCGCTATGAGAAGAACCCAGAAAATGATTATTATAGCTGGAAGATGACGTTTGAAAATTAGGGAAAAAATCTAGATAAAAATAGTTTTTCTTTGGTAAAAGCTATGTTATAATCAAAAGTTATACTTTTTAGACGTAAATAGTGTATACTAGATAGTAGAGGTAAGCAAAATTCGACAAACGGAGCTTTTATCGAATTGTATTATAATGCTAATTTTCTCTATCACATAAGGATGATATCATGAAAAAGGTTACACTAGGTCTACGAAGAAATTTGGCTCACGGAACACTTATCTGGATTTATTCAAACGACAAGAAGGTATACCACAGTAGGAAGCGGTTTGATACTGTTGCGTTTACGGACCAGGATTATAGTTACTTGGGAGAATTGGAGAAGATGCCACCCAAGAATAAAACCCAATCTAAAGCACTGTCCCAATTATTAAAGGGGTCGGATCGTATTTATGGTATTTGTCTGAATGAGAAGTTTGATCAAATTAGCCCGTATAATGAAACGGGGGAAGTTGAGGTCATTTTCTTCCCTACTTTAGATAAGTTAAAAACCTATGCAGAAACAGAATTTCAGGAGCTGGACCACAAGGAAATTCAACGAAGACAAGATGCAAAACAATTATGGCTGGAAAAAGGAAGAACGTATTTACAAAAAGAAAAACAACGCAATAAAGAAGCATAATATTGCTTTTCCAATCTATCCACTTACTTGCCACAGAGAACGAATAACAAATTGCCACTAATCATTGATGAAGCTTGTAGCTTATCTGTTTATTACGGATAAGATACAAGCTTTTTTTGACAGATTGTCTTTAACATTGATCATTACTTAAAAAGCTGATTTATCCATTTTTAAGTAAAAAAGGTTGGAAAGTTAAATCAAATACCCGTACAATAAGTAAGAATGCAATCATTTAATACATATAAACTGATGCGGAAAAGAAACAAACCAAGATAATGAAGACGATCCAGATAAGGAATAATATGGAGAGGTGGAATTACAATGAATAAATTAATAGGGAAGACAGCAATCATAACAGGAGCAAGCAGTGGCATTGGTGCAAAAATCGCGGAACAATTTGCAAGTGAAGGTGCCAACGTTGTACTTGCAGCAAGAAGAAAAGAAAAACTTACCATGGTGGCTGAAGCAATAAACGCAAAAGGTAATGGGCAAGCATTGGCAGTGGTAACAGATGTTTCAAATCGAGCCGATGTAGAGGATATGGTAAAACAAGCAAGAAATGCTTTTGGAGTAGTTGATATCTATGTGAATAATGCAGGATTGATGCTTGAATCTGTAGTTAAAGAAGGAAATGTAGAAGCGTGGGAGAGCATGATTGATGTGAATATTAAAGGGGTCTTATATGGCATTAATGCAGTTCTACCGGGCATGGTCGAACGCGAAACTGGGCATATTGTGAATATCTCTTCCGTTTCAGGTCAGGAAGTGACAAAAACAAGTACGGTTTACAGTGCGACGAAATTTGCGGCACGGGCACTTTCCATGGGATTGGAAAAAGAACTTGCTAGAACCGGGGTCAGGGTAACAAATGTATCACCGGGCATGGTCGATACCGATCTGATTGCCGATAATAAACTAAAAGATCGAAAGCCACTGAATACGGATGACATTGCAAATGCAATTGTATATGCAGTAACCCAACCTGAGCACGTAAATGTAAATGAAATAACCGTAAGACCAGTCTAATAAAGTGAAATTTAATTCAATTTTTTGCTTTATTCACTAAATGTTAGTTGAACGAATCAGGCTTTATGGGCAATTATCCGACCTGAAATTTCCATTTACCTATCATTTTTGATGTGAGGGGTTATTGTCTGTTAACCTGCGATACAATGCATTTGTATAGTGTGTAGAAATTTTTATAGAAAATCAATAAGATCATTAGCCTAATTGAAGAAACTTTGATATTATTGATATGTTATCCATTTATGTATTATTGACTGGTTTGGGCGATTTTTTATTTAAATAAATGTTGTAATCATTTATAATTTAAACCGCTTTTGTCATTTACAATGAATTTACTTAGAACAAAAAGGAAGGTGGATGTTTCATGAGTACAAACAGACCCAAAATAGTCGTTCTTGGAGCAGGCTATGCAGGAATGATGACTACTAAACGCTTAACACAACAATTTCGTCCGGAAGAGGCGGAGATTGTGCTTGTTAATAAACACAATTACCATTATCAATCAACATGGCTTCACGAAGTAGCTGCAGGAACAGTAAGTCATAACCAGGCTCGTGTCATGATCAGTGATGTATTCAATCCAAATAGAGTACGTCTTATTTATGATGAGGTCGTAGAAGTGAATAAAGATGAACAGCGCGTTGTATTGGAAAACAGTGAGCTTTCTTATGATTATCTTGTTATTTCACTAGGATTTGTAACGAACACATTTGGTATTAAAGGAATGGAAGAACATGCATTCTCAATTGAGGATATTGAATCCAGTCAATTAATCCGTGAGCACATTGAATATCAATTTGCTAAATATAAAAGTGAAGAAAATCCCGATGAAAACAGCTTAAACATTCTTGTAGGCGGTGGTGGCTTCACTGGTATCGAATTTGTTGGTGAACTTGCAGAGCAAATCCCGAAATTATGTAAGAAATATGATATTGATCGAAGTAAAGCACGTATTATTAATGTGGAAGCAGCACCATCTATTTTACCAATGTTCGATAAAGAACTTGTCGCATACGGAAAGAAATCGCTTGAAGATCGTGGCGTAGAATTTATGATTGGTGCAGCAATTTCTGAGTGTACCCCAGAAGGTTTCGTTGTGGGTGAGGACAAAGAATTGGTGAAAGCAGGTACTGTTGTTTGGACAGGCGGTGTAACTGGAAATTCCGTACTTGGAAAATCCGGCTTTGAATTAACTAAAGGAAAAGTAAACGTGGACAGTGACTTACGTATCCCTGACGAAGAAAATATCTTTGTGCTTGGTGACTGTTCATGGGTTATGAATGAAGAGCAAGGACGCCCATATGCACCAACCGCGCAGCTTGCGATGCAGGAAGCAGATGTGGCAGCAGCTAATATTAAAGCGTTGGTAAACAACGCACCACTTGAAAGCTTTGTATTTGATGATAAAGGTACTGTAGCGTCACTTGGTGATACAGATGCAATTGGATCTATCTTCACAGATACAAAATTACGTGGCTTGCCAGCAACGGCGATGAAAAAAGTGATTGATAACCGTGCATTATTCATGATTGGTGGACCTAAATTAGTATTGAAAAAAGGAAAATTTCGCGTATTTTAATACCTGCTCCTTTACCTAGATTATTCGGGGCTCTAAAACAAGGAGGTAATTATTAAATGAAAAAGATATTATGTGGCATTTTATTCGTACTAACTGCAATTATAGGATACCGGGTTGCAAGTGAGTGCTTAGAAGAATCAAGAGATTTTCGTTAATAGGAGCTAAAACCCATCTAGTATTTCACTAGGTGGGTTTTTCAATCAAAGAACAAACTGAAAAGAGATTTGATTGATGAATGTGAATAACCAGTTTACAATGAAGGGGGAGGTAATTTACATGAGTATTGGACTAATTATTTCTTTAATAATATTATTTATTGCCGCAATATGTGGTACATTTTATGCATTTAGGCAGGAAGAAAAGAAAATGAAGCAATATGAAGAGGAGGGTGTAACCGTAGAGGAGGAGTTACGGCGATCTAATGCGTATGAAAAAAGCTCATTAAAGACGAGTCTTCCGGTTCAGGTTTGGATCTATGTCATCGCAATTGGGTTAAGCTTGCTTGCTTTCGCAATTTACCTTTTTTGAAGTGAGCAATGAAAAGCATATCATCAGGAATTCGATGTATCATTTTTACCAGACTTTTTAAACAATCTCTATATTGTATGATTTTTATGGGATACCTCATACTAGGTTCAGGAGGTATCATTTTTTATGAATAAAATTATTTTACTCATGGTTTTAATGATTTTCCCAGGGGATCAGGTGCTGGCTAATAGAGTCAACCCTGATATTACCTTAGATAAACTTGAAATCGAACAATATGCGCTGCCTTATACAGAACATCTTTTTATTGATTATACAAAATATCAGCTTTTAGTTGAAAATTTGAAGGAGAGCGTATATCAGGCACCGGAAAATGCCGTTTTAGATGATGCGGGCGAAATTACTCCAGGAAAAGCAGGGGTTACATTAGATACGCGTCAGTTTCATACTAAGTTCCAGGAAGTATTTTATAATAGTGGAAACGGCAAGTTACATGTTCCTACAATTCCAGTCTATCCAGAAGTGGATAGTGAATTGTTAGCGAATATAAGCGTAAGGGAGCTTGGCACATATGTTACATACTTTAAAAAAAGTAATGAAGAACGAACACACAACATTGCGCTTGCTGCTGAGGCGATAAATAATTATGTTCTCTTTCCGAAGGAGACATTTTCTTTTAATAAAGTGGTAGGGGAGCGAACTAAAGAAAAAGGGTATAAACGTGCACCGGTCATTGTGAAAGGCGAGCTTGCCGAAGATATTGGTGGAGGGATTTGCCAAGTATCATCGACATTGTTTAATGCTGTCGATTTACGAGGGATCCAAATTGTAGAACGCTATGCACATAGCCGAAGGGTGCCGTATGTACCACCAAATCGAGATGCGACAGTAAGTTGGTGGGGGCCGGACTTTGTATTCAAAAACATGTATAGCGAGCCAATATTAATTCGTGCACAATCGAAAAATGGAAAAATGGTTGTCAAGATTTATTCAGCTGAAGAAGTGCGTTATACAGATCAGGAAAAAGGGTCTTGATTAGGATGAATCGTACATGTATCATCATCACATTGATTTACCGGTATAATCTTTCTGTTTTTAGCAACTATATTGTAAATAAATGAGCCAAGTCCGATCCATTTGAAAATGTATAGGAAAGGTACCGTTATCCACAGTAATGGCAGCATTTTAGCAATTTGTATGATTGCGTTAAACCCCTTAAACCATTTCCCATGGTGGTCTACAAAAAGCTGTTTTTCCATTTCCGCTGGATATTCCTTTAAAGTACGAAACGATGTAAAGCTGAGCTTGTTTCTCCAGTCCAGTTTCTTCCATATGGTTGATGAAGTCCGGCACAAGCTACAATAACCATCATAATATATGATCATTTTTATTCACTCCATTCTTCTTCTATTTTATCGCAGTTTGGCGGGCAGTAAAACCCCCACTGAATGTAATTTCACTTTATCACCATTTATTACTCCAAATCAACCGTTTGATGCTTCTTATTGAAACCAAATGGGAAAGGGTGCCATCATGATGGCACCCTTTATTTACCTGAAACCGTTATAGGATCAGGGTTGCCAGAGCAACGTTTCTTTATTTTGCTTTTGCGTAGTTAATTAATCCACCATCTAAAATAATTTCCTTTTGACGAGGCGACAGGTCGTGTGCCAATGTTATTTCTGTTTTATTCTTTAAAGTGGCAGTGAGTTGATTGCCTTGCATGAATTTATTTCTTAAATCTGTAAATGTGAGTAGATCTTCTTGCTCAAGCATTTGGTAATCTTCCTCGTTCACAAATCGTAGTGGGAGAATACCAAAATTAATTAGATTTTGCCAGTGGATTCTAGCGTAATCTTTTACGATGACTGCCCGTAGACCAAGATATCTTGGCGCTAATGCAGCGTGTTCACGACTTGACCCCTGCCCATAGTTAAACCCACCGACAATTGCATGTCCGCCTTGTTTTTTTTGAGCCATAGCCCGATCTACGTAGGTAGAATCAACCGCCTCATACGTAAATTTACTAATCTCAGGCAGATTACTACGGAATGGTAGAACACGTGCACCACCGGCAAGAATCTCATCTGTAGAGACATTATCACCTACTTTTAGTAATACCGGTAATTCCAAGGTGTCAGGTAGATCATCCATTTCAGGAATAGAAACAATGTTCGGCCCTTTTTTAAGTGTTATTTTATTCGCTTCGTTTACTGGTAAAGGTGCATCTAACTGATCATCTTGTGCATTAACGTTTGTTAGTTCCTTCACAGTTGGATAAGGAAAATCCAATGTCCGTGGATCGGTGATCTCACCTGTTAAGGCAGAGGCAGCTGCAACTTCAGGACTGCATAGGAAGACACTGTCTTCTTTTGTACCAGACCTTCCGGGGAAGTTCCGTGGTGTTGTTCTTAAACTGTTTTGTCCTGTTGCCGGTGCCTGACCCATGCCAATACAGCCGTTACAGCCTGCCTGGTGTAATCTTGCTCCAGCTTGCAAGAGACTTGCGATATGGAACTCCTTCACTAGGTTTGTCAGCATTTGCCGTGATGTTGGGTTAATATCAAACGATATGCCCGGGGCAATGGTTCGGTCTTTGACAATTTCTGCTGCAATAGCAAAATCTCTATACCCAGGATTTGCGGACGAACCAATATAGGTTTGATAAATGGGTGTTCCAGCGACTTCACCAACCGGAACTACATTGCCAGGACTAGAAGGTTTGGCAATAAGCGGTTCCAGATCCGAAAGATTAATTTCATCATGAAGATCATATGTAGCATCACTGTCAGCTACAAGTTCCTGCCAATCAGCTTCCCTGTTCTGTTGCTTTAAAAACGCTCTGATTTCTTCGTCAGAAGGGAAAACCGTTGCTGTTGCGCCAAGTTCGGCCCCCATATTAGCAATAACATGGCGATCCATCGCAGACAATTCGTCAAGTCCAGGACCATAATATTCTAAAATTTTTCCAACGCCACCTTTTACATCATAGCGGCGCAGCAATTCTAAAATAACATCTTTTGCACTGACCCAGTCAGGCAACTTACCAGTTAGCTTAATCCCGAAGATCTCAGGCATCTTGATATAGATGGGCTCTCCGGCAACTGCCATTGCTACATCGATCCCTCCAGCTCCCATTGCAAGCATTCCCATACATCCATTTGCACATGTATGACTGTCAGATCCGAGCAACGTTTTACCTGGCTTAGCCAAGCGTTGCATGTGGACTGGGTGGCTGACACCGTTACCTGGTCTGCTGTAGTAAAATCCAAACTTTTTGGCGGCGCTTTCTAAGAATAGATGATCATCGGGATTTTTATTATCGACTTGAATCAAGTTATGATCGACATATTGGGCTGAGGCTTCTGTTTTGGCATAGTCCAATCCCATAGCTTCAAGTTCCAGCATGACCATCGTTCCAGTGGCATCTTGTGATAATGTCTGATCTATTTTCAGACCAATTTCTTCGCCCTTTTTCATTTCACCAGATACAAGATGTTCCTGAATCAGTTTTTGTGCAACATTTAAACGCATTGATATTTACTCCCTTCATAAAACTCTGTTATATATGTTTACCCCAATCAAGGGTTTTAAAACAAAACAGGTATGTTTTTCGTTTTGAAAAACATACCTGTTTTGACTATTCTACTTTTATTTTTGTTTCTGTGCTTCTACTTCTATATTAATTGTTACTTCGTCTCCAACAAGTACGCCACCAGTTTCCAGGGCAACGTTCCAAGTTAAACCGAATTCTTTTCGGCTTATTTTTGTTTTACCTGTAAAGCCTGCAGCCTCATTGCCGCTCATCGGGTCTTTGCTTTGTCCTTCGAAATGAACATCAACTGTGACCGGTTTGGTTACGTCGCGGATTGTAAGATCGCCAGTTACATCATAATTATCTTTTGATTTTTTCTTAATATCTGTTGCGACAAATGTCATTTTTGGATGTGTCTCAATATCGAAAAAGTCTGATGAGCGTAAGTGATCATCACGATCTTTATTTCTTGTGTCAATACTGCTCAAGTCTACGTCAAATTCAATCTTCGCATTCGTTAAATCATTCGGATCCGCTTCGATTACCGCACCAAAGTTATTAAATGCTCCTTTTGCTTTTGAAATCATCATATGCTTTACCGAGAATTCTAATAAACTATGTGCTGTGTCAATATTCCATACTTCTCTTGTCATTAATAAATCCCTCCATGAATTTGTTACTTACTAAATATAACCATATATTAATAAGTTAGTATTGTCAAGCTGAAATAAGAAACTTAACATATTGATGGCTTTCCCGCTATGAATAACATTAAACCACAATATGATGATGGACATGATATAATATAATAGAAAAAATGGTCGAAAAGGTTGATTGAATATGAAGAAATTATGCGTCATTCCTTGCGGGAAAAAGAAAATTTGGGATCTGGAGGCGCATTACCCTCAGGCACCCGCAAAGGAGGTCTATTTAAGTACCTTTCATAAACTTTGCAGGCAGTACGCGGAACAGTTCACCGATCAGTGGGTCGTCCTATCGGGAAAGCATGGATTTTTATTTCCAGATGACATGGTCGACGGTCCGTATGATGTGACATTTGGTCAGCGAAATGCAAAAGTCATTTCGATCGAAAGGTTAAAGCAGCAAGTAATAGATAAACAACTCGATCATTATGACGAGCTCGTCATTCTAACAGGGAAAAAATACAAGCCCTATATAAATGGCGCTTTTGATGAAATGATGAAAAAAACATTTCCGCTAGCAGATTATAAAGGGATTGGTTATATGCAAAAGGCCTTGAAGCAAGCGATTGAGGCTAAAAAATCTTTGTCATAAGCTGTTAGCCGTTCCGAATTTGCACCCATTTGAAAATAATAGTATATGACTTGTTCGCAGGAGGTGCAAATCGTGGACAAAGGTACGATTATTCGGACGGTGTTACTCTTTATCGCGCTTCTCAATCAATTTTTGGTCATGTTTGGTAAATCGCCAATTCCGATTGACAGCGAATTAATCGAGCAGTTTGTATCCGGGTTATTTACTATTATTGCCACTTTAATCGCTTGGTTTAAAAACAATTACGTCACTAAAACGGGGCATCAGCAAAAAGAAATTCTACTGGAAAAAGGATTAACAGCTAAAAGGAAAAGAAAAAACAAGCAGTAAAAAATGAGTTATCGCATTATCTGAGCAACTAGGATAGTAGAAATCTTTCTGCTGTGTAATTCTTTTCGTTGAAAGGTCCGGCAGGTGGCAAGTTTGCTAAAAAACCTTCTCATGATTTACAAAAAATGAGAAGGTTTTCATTTTAAATAATTTGACATTTCGTTATACTAAAAAGATAGGGCAAAATTAAAAACTTATTTAGGAGTGGTAACATGCAAACAACGTACAATCCAACATGGGATCTGGATGCAATATTTCCCGGTGGGAGCGATTCTAAAGCATTTCATACATATATAGATAACATTAAAAATGAGATAGAGGAACTTTCCCAACTCGTATATGATTTTAATCCAAAGGAACCGAATATTTCCATCGTAGTTCAAAAAATAGAAGGAACAATGAAAAAACTAAGTGAGGCATTTGCTTTTGTTAGTTGTCTTAGCGCACAAAATATTAAAGATGAAAAAGCGAATTTATTAGTTGGCAAACGGAATGAATTAAAGGCGGAAATGGGAGCAGTACAGACGAGTTTTGAGCAAAAGTTAGTTTTAATCAATGATGCGACATGGCGGGAGTTACTGGTTCAACCTGAGATAAAAGAGCTCGCCTTTGTTTTAAATGAAGCAAGAGAGCAGGCAAAAGAATTATTAACTGCGGAACAGGAAATCTTAATGAATGATCTAGCTGTGGATGGCTATCATGCGTGGGGTCAGATGTATGACACAATCGTGGGAAATATGAATGTAGAAATTGAAACAGATGGGGAAGTGAAATCATATTCCGTTGGGCAGGCATCCAATCAATTAAACGATCCCGATCGCGCTGTCAGAAAGCATGTATTTGAACAATTAAGTCAAGCCTGGGAGGGGCAGGCGGATTTATTTGGACAAACATTGAATCATTTAGCTGGATTCAGGTTGCAGAAATATAAACACCGGAATTGGGAAAGTCCTTTAAAGGAACCATTAGAAATGAATCGGATGCAGAAAGAAACGTTGGATGCGATGTGGACAGCAATTATAAACAATAAACAGCATTTTGTGAACTATTTACAGAAGAAGGCGGAGCTACTGGGACTAGATAAATTAAGTATGTATGATATCGGGGCCCCATTAACAAAAACAGTAAAAAAGTCCACTTACACAGAAGGAGCGGACTTTATTGTTGAACAATTTAGATCGTTTAGTCCCAAAATGGCTGATTTTGCTGAAATGGCTTTTGAAAAACGCTGGATTGAAGCGGAAGATCGTGCAGGGAAACGCCCTGGCGGATTCTGTACAAGCTTTCCGGCTAGTGAACAAACGAGAATATTCATGACCTATTCAGGGACACCATCCAACATTGCGACGTTAGCACATGAACTAGGTCATGCCTATCATCAGCATGTCATGAACGATGTTAATGGGTTGAATCAGCGGTATGCAATGAATGTTGCAGAAACAGCATCCACGTTTGCTGAAATGATTGTGGCCGATGCATCTGTGAAAAATGCCCAAAACAAAGATGAAAAAGTGGCATTACTAGAAGATAAAATTCAACGTAGTATCGCCTTTTTTATGAATATCCATGCTAGATTTCTGTTTGAAACCCGATTTTATGAGGAACGAAAACAAGGAATGGTTTCAGTAAAACGGTTAAACGAATTAATGGTAGAAGCACAGAAGGAGGCGTATAGTGATTCGATTACAGATTACGATCCGAATTTCTGGGCATCAAAATTACATTTTCATAAAACCGGTGTACCATTCTATAATTTTTCTTATACGTTTGGCTATCTATTCAGTCTTGGTATCTATGCACATGCGAAAGAACAAGGCGGTAGTTTTGAAGAAGACTATATCGCATTATTACGTGATACCGGAAGCATGACGGTCGAGGACCTTGCGATAAAACATTTAAATGTTGATTTAACAAAGCCGGACTTTTGGGAACATGCTATTCAATTATGTGTCAATGATGTAGAGGAATTTATTTCCCTTTAGGACAAAAGTCCCTGTTCAAATGTGATGTGCGCGTATATGATAGATAAAAAGTGGAGGATTCAGTCGTATGAATGATTTTATCGTTTTTCCAAAGATAGGGAGAATGATCTGGCTTGGCGTGATGTGTGCTGTGTTTGTATTGCTAGGTGGAGCCTTTCTCGGTTTTGCGATAGTAGAGGATGAAACGTTATGGTTAGGAGTCGTTGGTGTTGTAACAATTATTTTCTTTGGATTATGCATGATTTACTATGTAAAAGAAGTAATAAATCGGAAGCCTGTGCTGACTGTTTCAGGTGAGGGAATCATAGATCGTTCCAGCTTCATTGGAGCGGGATTAATTAAATGGGAAGAAATTGCTGATATCGATTTTATCAATTTTGGTGGTCAAGTTTTTCTTGGTATCTACACCCATGACCCAAAGCTCATTATTAATCGGACAACTGGTATTAAAAGTATGCTAAACAATGTGAATAAAGGTCTTGTTGATGCGCAAGTAAACATACCAGCCAAAAATCTGGACTGCAACGTGGAGGAACTAGTTAAAGTGATTAATAACCATTGGGCCAAGGCGTTGGAAGATACAGAAATAGTATTTGAGTAATGCGTGCGATAATATTGTCGGGGTACGATTGATATGGTAGAATGAAAGCTGAATAATAAAAAAAGCATAAATGAAAAGCCTGCAGGGGGAGCCATTTGGCTGAGAGTGAACATCATTTGTTCTTACCCTTTGAACCTGTTAGTTAGTACTAGCGTAGGAATCGTAGTCTTTTTGATGGAATAAAAAGTAATGTGCGTGGAGCGTCCCCATCAGAAAGTCTCCCCTCAGCATTGCTTTTTTTGTTGCAAATTTTTAGTATCGTACAATTTAAGATGGGGAGGAATTTTAATTTGAGTTCAAAAAGGATTTTATTTTTAATTGAGGTAGCTATTTTTACTGCATTAGCTTTGGTCTTAGATCTTGTTCCATTTCTACAATTTAAAATTTGGGCACAGGGTGGTTCTATTTCATTTGCAATGATCCCAATATTTATCGTGGCATTTCGTTGGGGAATAAAAGGTGGATTAATATCGGGATTTTTATGGGGCGTTTTACAGGTTGCTGTGGGTACAGCATATATATTAACGCCGCTGCAAGGATTCATTGATTATGGTTTTGCTTTTACTGCACTAGGTGTTGCTGGTATTTTCGCAAAGCCGATCCAGTTAGCAGTGAAAAAGGGGAATACGGGAGTCTATTTATCCTATATTACCTTAGGTGTATTTATTGGGTCGATGCTTCGTTTTATCGCCCATTATATTGCTGGTGTTGTTTTCTTCAGTTCAGCGATTGAAGGCCAGCCTGTATGGTTGTACTCATTTGTTTATAATATATCCTACATGTTCCCGGCATTTATATTGTGTACGATTTGTGTGTTTTTCCTGTTTCATAAACAACCGAAAGTGTTATTAAACGCTAGCTAAAATATTGTACTTTTACAATGCAGTTCCTGTTGTAAACCAGTCTATTAATAAAATGGCTTCTTCAATGGTGAACAGTTGCAAATCGGAAAGTTCCTTTGTAATGTACACGCAGAGAAAAAGGCGGAAAAGTAATAAATGGACAACCTTCTCATTGAGAAGGTTGTCCATTACTTTATGCTAAATAACTATTTACATTGTCATTGTTTGTTACAATCAGTAACACTTTACCTTCATCCATATCTGCTTCAAATTTTTCCGCTTCTTCTTTGGAAAAACCAATTTCTTGTACTTTTGTACGTAATTCATCCCCTTTTTTATGGAACAGATTGCCTACTGCTTCTGAGAAATCCATCTCTTTTAAGCCAATTTCATTTGCACCGGCATTGTCTGCGATACGGTCTGTTCTGTCGTCGTCATGTGAAAGAATGTAAACATCTTTCTTGTCAATCCCTTTGTCCTTTAAGATGTTCACGTCAATTTGTAGTTTTTCATCATTAGTGTATTCTTTTACGAATGGTTTCAATGTTGAATCCTCCTTATTTGTTGTATATTCTATGCATTCCCACTCTGACCAGATTAAAACATAAAAGGTATATTTCTTTTTATCGCAGTTTTGCAGGCAGTAAAACCTGCATCTCACATATAGGGAAACTTTAGGATACGTGAAGTATATTTCCGAAGCGGTAAGACAAGAAATATGATTCATTACTTAGAAAAAACAACAATCAATTAGAGAACAGGCTGTCTATAATTGTGAAAAAGGTCGCCATTTTCTTGTCTCCTGCATAGGCTATAGCACAGCCTGAGGAGGGGGATAGTCGATGGTGGAACTTACAATATCTCATTGGTTATATGGTTTCTTTACCTTAATGATAATTGCTACAATGGTTTTTCGAAAAGGAGTTGTACTCCCGACTTTATTGGGGACTTTTGTAATTGCATGGGTGTATAAGGGGAACGTTGTGGAAGGATTTACAGCGATATTTAATGCGAATTTAGTTGCCGCACAGGAATTGTTTAATATCTTCTTAATCATTACGTTTATGATCGCACTGTTACATTCCTTGCGTGATTTGGGTGCGGACCAACGTATGATTCGGCCAATCCAAAAATGGATGGTGAATGGGCATGTTTCCTTTTTTGTGCTTGTCGTTGTCACCTATGTTATATCATTGTTCTTTTGGCCAACACCGGCTGTTCCTTTAATTTGTGCATTACTTGTACCAGCAGCTGTAAGATCCGGACTGCCAGCAATGACTGCGGCGGTTGCAATAGCGATTGCCGGACAAGGGATGGCATTGTCCTCGGATTATATTGTGCAGGTGGCTCCGAGTCTCTCAGCAAAATCTGCTGGGATCGATACAGCGATTGTTGCTGACAAATCACTCATCTTATCATTGATTACAGGTGGCGTAGCAATTCTTTTAGCTTATTTGTTCTATCGGAAATCGATACGGGAAAAAGGGGATCCGATGAATGAACAGGATGCCCGTAAATTACAATCGACTACAGCAGCAAAGAATGAAGTACGGACCCGTCATTTAATGGCGTGGAGTAAGTTATTTTCGATTTTTGTTCCTTTAGCATTAGTGGGTGTCGTTATCTACATGATCTATACAAAACTGTCTGTTGGCAGAATGAGCGGCTTAGAGGGTGGTGATGGTGCGGCGTTTATTGGTGGGGTTGCTGTTATATTATTGTTACTATCAACTGTTGCTTTTGGCAGACAGCATGCACTTGATTATATTAGTAACCACATCACAGACGGATTTGTTTTTGCATTTAAAGCAATGGGGCCAGTTATACCAATTGCGGGATTTTTCTTTTTAGGTAGCGCGGAATTTTCTGGATCTATTTTAGGTGTGGAGGATAATCCACCGGGGTTTTTATTCGATCTTGTACAGTCAACACAGGAGTTTCTGCCGCAAAATGCTTTGTTGGTTGGAATGAGTATACTGGTGATTGGCATTATAACTGGTCTGGACGGTTCGGGATTTTCTGGATTACCACTTACAGGTGCACTAGCAGCCTCGCTACAAACAGGTTCAATCGATTCAGGTACATTGGCAGCGATTGGTCAAATGGGGGCAATCTGGACAGGTGGAGGTACAATTGTTGCCTGGTCATCACTCATTGCAATAGCTGGATTTTGTGGTGTGTCAGTCATGGATCTGGTACGAAAGAACTTCATCCCTGTCATACTTGGGTTGATTGTTTCAACAATTGTAGCTGTTTATTTCTTATAATCAAAGAAGACCATTCACGAGAACGCTTTCTTTTGCTATAATTGAAATAGTTGAATTAATTAGGGATTGATATCCTTGTATTTTATCGCAGTAATGAAGTTTCATTTTATGAGTAATTTAAAAATTGCATTAGTTTGTTTAAAAGGTAGTAAAAGAGGATACAGGATAACAATCCCATATATATATAAATAGAGGAGGTATCGCGTGCAGGAGCACATCATTGTTACGATTAATCAAAAGGAATATTTGGCGAAACCAGGCCAGAATTTATTAGATTTAATTAACACAACGGATGAATTTGTACCACAGATTTGTTATAACGAATCTTTAGGTCCCATACAAACCTGTGATACATGTATGGTTGAGGCTGATCATGAAATCGTTCGGGCTTGCGGAACTACGATCACAGCAGGAATGAATGTAAATACAACAATAGATACAACCAAGCGGGCACAAAAAGAAGCGTTGGATCGGATTTTAGAGAATCATGAATTGTATTGTACAGTTTGTGATTATAACAATGGGACGTGTGAAATTCATAATGCGGTGGCAGATTTTGGATTGGAGCATCAATCCCGACCATTTGAGGCGAAACCGTATGAAGTGGATAATTCGGGATCCTTTTATCGTTATGATCCGGATCAATGTATTCTTTGTGGACGCTGTGTAGAAGTATGTCAGGATGTGCAGGTGAATGAGACACTGCTGATTGATTGGGAGCGTGAACAACCGCGTGTCGTTTGGGATAATGATGTACCAATCGATGAATCCTCTTGTGTGAGTTGTGGCCAATGTGCAACAGTATGCCCATGTAATGCGATCATGGAAACCTCAATGGTTGGTGAAGCTGGTTATATGACCGATCAGCCACCGGGATTATTACGCTCCATGATTGACGTAACGAAAAAGGTGGAGGCCGGATATGGCGGTTTATTTGCGATTTCTGATACAGAGGCAGCCATGCGCGAAGAACGGATTGAAAAAACAAAAACCGTTTGTACATATTGTGGCGTAGGCTGTACATTTGATGTGTGGACAAAAGATCGTAAAATTTTAAAAGTGGAACCACAGCACGATTCACCAGCAAATGGGATTTCAACTTGTATTAAAGGGAAATTCGGTTGGGATTATGTGAATGCTGAAGAACGATTAACCAAACCACTTATTAGAAAAGAAGATCATTTTGCTGAAGTGGAATGGGACGAGGCGTTAAACTATGTAGCCAAGCGTTTTAATGAAATCAAACAGGAGAAAGGTCCGGATGCACTTGGATTTATTTCTTCATCCAAGGCAACAAACGAAGAATCTTACTTAATGCAAAAGCTTTCCCGGCAGGTGATTGGGACCAACAATGTGGATAACTGTTCGCGCTATTGCCAGTCGCCGGCGACACAAGGATTGTTTCGTACAGTTGGACATGGGGGAGACTCCGGTTCGATTGATGACATTGCAGCAGCGGATATGGTCATGGTAATTGGGTCAAATACGGCAGAATCCCACCCCGTGATTGCATCAAGAATTAAACGCTCCCATAAACTGTTTGGCCAGAAATTGTACGTATTTGATTTGCGTAAACATGAAATGGCTCAACGTGCGGATCGGTTTTTCCAGCCTAAGAGTGGGACAGATTTAGTCTGGTTATCGGCAGTAACCAAATATATTATTGATCAGGGATGGGAAAGTAAAGCGTTTATTGATGAATGGGTCAATCATTTTGCTGATTATAAGGAAAGCTTAAGTCAATTTACGTTAGAATACGCGGAAGCATTAACAGGCATTTCACAGGCCGATTTAAAAGAAATAGCAAAGCAAATCGTAAGTGTTGATAAAGTGGCTATATGCTGGGCGATGGGTGTTACACAGCATCAACTGGGTAGTGATACCAGTACAGCAATTTCTAACTTGTTACTCATTACGGGTAACTATATGAAAAGCGGGGCTGGTGCCTATCCATTACGTGGTCACAATAATGTGCAGGGCTGCAGTGACTTCGGGAGTATGCCCAATTTCTTCCCAGGGTATGAAAAGGTCGCAAATGATGCGGTAAGAGAACGTTATGAAGCCGCATGGAATACGGAAATTCCTATTGAGCCAGGAAAAGACAACCATGAAATGATTCGTGCGATTCACGATGGTGAATTGACTTCATTATTTGTTATTGGCGAAGATACTGGAATTGTTGATGCAAATATTAATTATGTAACCGATGCATTTGAAAAGCTAGATTTCTTTGTTGTTCAAGATTTGTTCTTTACGCGGACAGCGGAATTTGCCGATGTCATTCTGCCGGCGGCTCCAAGTCTGGAAAAGGAAGGTACATTTACGAATACGGAAAGACGAATTCAACGTTTATATCAAGTGTTGGATCCTGTAGGAGATTCGAAACCGGACTGGGTTATCCTGAAAGAAATAGCAAATGCAATGGGATATAATTGGGATTATACCCACCCATCAGAGATTATGAAGGAAGCGGCATCTCTTGCACCATTGTTCGCGGGTGTCAGCTATGATCTATTGGAAGGTTATAATAGCTTACAATGGCCAGTTGCTGCAGATGGAACGGATACACCGTTGCTATTTGTTGATGGTTTTCCGTTTGAAGATAACAAGGCGAATTTATATCCATTGGAATATGAGCTTTTATATGACACGGATGATGAATTTGATTTACATGTAAACAATGGCAGGGTGCTGGAGCACTTCCATGAAGGAAATATGACCTATAAATCTGCAGCCATTACAAGAGAAATGCCGACAGCTTTTATTGAAATTTCTCCGGAACTAGCGGAGGAGCGAGGTGTGACAGAAGGTGCTGAAGTTAAATTGATTTCCCATACAGGGGAGGTAACAGGTCCTGTACACATTACAGATCGTGTTTCCGGAAAAGAACTTTATTTACCTTTAAATTCAAACGGGAAATTGGCAGTGAACTATTTAACAGATAACCGTGTAGATAAGGATACGAATACACCTGCATATAAAGAAATCGCAGTAAAAATGAAGGTAATTAAAAAGCAGGGAAAAAGTCCATTACCAGGTCACAATCATCGACGGGGTAACCGCCAGCCGCAAAATGGTGTCGAGGTAAAACGTAAATGGGAACGGACCGATTATATTTTCCCAGGGAGTCAGGTGAAGCAAAATGGCTAATCCAATTACAGAAATGAAGCGAATGGAATTTTCCGAAGAGGCTATTGAAGAGCAAAACCTGGCTGAAGTGACAGCGGCAGTTAGTGAGAACAAGGACGTGATTTTAAAGGGTATTGATCTACTTGCAACATTAGACGAAAGTGGCGCATTGGATGCTTTAAATGCGCTTGTCAAGCACAAACAAGATGCATTGGAAAATGTCGTTGGAGAAATAAACAAACCGCAATACGCTTCCACACTGG
Source organism: Virgibacillus halotolerans (assembly GCF_016908515.1). GTDB lineage: Bacteria > Bacillota > Bacilli > Bacillales > Amphibacillaceae > Virgibacillus_M > Virgibacillus_M halotolerans. Next base: position 985,022 of record NZ_JAFBEA010000001.1, on the reverse strand, counting down.
AAAATATGAGTGAGTTATTTTTTCTACTTGGTGATCTGAAAGTGGATCAAATCTCTTATTTTGTGGAAAAGATCAATGAGGGGATGGGGGAAGCACGCGTAGCCTCAAAAGAAGAACCCACTTCCTATATGGGGCTGATGAAGACGTTAAAAAACCCTGAAGTTAATCGTAGTATTACGATGCTGCTGGGCTTTCTCCGTGGTATGGGAAGAGAGTAGTAAGATGGATGGGTCTGTTTCTGTGCAGAAACAGACCCATTTGATATATAGTATGGGAATACAGGGAATTAGTAGAAAGGATGAAACCATTGAAAGCATTTGTACATGAATATGGAGAAATGAAATTGAAAGAAATGAAAGAACCGATAGCGGGAGAAGGAGAGGTTGTTGTATCACTTCATGCTGCAGGTTTAAATCGTCGTGACCTGGGATTGCCCAATCGTCGCGGGTCTGAAGCCGATGCATTAATTTTAGGGTCTGATGGTGCCGGTACGATTGATTCAGTTGGCGTGGGTGTTAATGGTGTTACAGTTGGGGATGAGGTAATCATTAATCCGGCACTCCGTTGGCAGGATAATAGTGATGCACCACCACAAGGATTTGATATCCTCGGAATGCCTGACAATGGTACATTTGCAGAAAAAATTGTGCTGTCCGCGGAACAAGTGGAACCTAAGCCTGCACATCTTTCGTGGGATGAAGCGGGTGTGCTAGCTTTATCCGCACTTACCGGATTTCGGGCATTGTTTACAAAAGGGGAAATAAAAGCAGATGAAACCGTGTTTATCCCTGGTGCAGGTAGTGGTGTCGCCACTTATTTGATTTCTTTTGCAAAAAATATCGGGGCAAAGGTAATTGTGACTTCCCGAAGTGAGGACAAACGTAAACAGGCGAAGGAACTTGGTGCAGATATTGTACTTGATACAGCAAGTGATTGGCCGAAAGAATTAGTCAACGAAACGATTGATCTGGTAATTGACAGTGTGGGACGAGCTACGTTTAATCGCTCACTGGAAGTATTGAAAAAAGGCGGACGAATCGTTGTTTTTGGAGCCACAACGGAAGATAACGTTGAACTTAATTTACGAGCATTCTTTTATGGGCAGTATCGATTAATTGGTACGACAATGGGAAGCCGACAGGAGCTGCGTGCCATGCTGGAACACGTCGAGAATTATAATATGCATCCAGTGGTCGATAGCATTTTTTCCTTAGATAATGCCCAAGGCGCATTTGATTATTTACGGGAAGCAAATCAATTTGGGAAAGTAGCATTACGGATTAAATAGAGCTGAGAAGGCCAGCAGACATTTCTGTTGGTTTTTTTATAGTCGGGCATTATAATTTCGTTATCCCAAATAAGGCGTAATCAAATCAATCGCTTTTTGTACTTTCTCACTATTTCTTTGATACATCTCTTTTGTCTCCTCATTCTCTGTTGCTAAAGCAAATAATTCCAAATCCGCTTGGCACTTTTTCAGCGAAGCAAGTAGAAGGGGTTTTTCTGTTGCTTCAGCAACTGTGAGTTTATCGTCATACAAATCAATCGTCAATTGCCCATCTGTATCAGCTTGAGCTAAAAAGACGTTTTCGATGCTGACATTCATTTTGTCTAATTCAGTCTCCAACCAATTGGTGTTTAACGACATATTGGTCAAGGGCTCCAATAATACTTTTCCGTCCATGACCACGGTTTGTGGTTCTTTTTGTGGTGCAGTCTTAAGTCCAATATCCTTTGGTGTTAGTGGTTGATTTTCCCTCTTTGGTAAAATACTTAATGAGCCTGAAGGTTCTAAAACGGCAAACTCGACATCAGATGCCAGAAAAACATCGTTCGCTCGTAACTTTTCGAGTAAATCATCTGATGAATACCCTTCCTTCTTTAAGTTATCTTCCATGATTTTCCCATCTTGAATGAAAATTGTACTCTTCCCTTGGGTCCAGTCACGAAATGTTTTACTTTTTAAGGAAATTTGTTCTATGGTGAAAGGAACTAGAAACCATACAAAGATTGCGAGTAATCCGTATATAAAGTTAATCTGTGCGTCAATAGAATGGATAGCAACAATTCCACCTAAAACAATGCCGGAAATATATTCAAAAATATTTAACTCCGACATTTGTTTTTTTCCGAGCCATTTTGTGATGACAAATAATACAGAAACAAGTATAAATGATCTGGCTATAATAGTGAGCCATTCCGGCATCATTTTTCACCCTTTCCTACATTGTTATTTATATTGTGGTTCCTCTTTTGCTAATTGGATGACCTGTTTTTTTAGGTCTTCTTTTATTTCTGAAATCAGTTGCGCTGATTGCGTAAAAGCTTGTCTGCTTTGGTCCTGCTGTGTTTTCTTTGCCAATAGGCTTAAAGATGCTTCAGCGCTCTTTATGGTTGAAAAACAGCTTTTTACTTGTGATCCAACAGTCATATAAACCCTCCCTTTTATCCTTTTGGTTTAAATAGTATTGCCCCAATTACACCAAAAATGATGGCAGCAGAGATGCCTGCACTGGTAATTTCAAACATACCGGTAATAACCCCGACAATGCCGTGTTTTTCTGCCTCAGCCATTGCACCGTGCACCAATGAATTACCAAAACTTGTGATTGGTACAGTTGCACCGGCCCCAGCGAAGTCAATCAGTGGTTCATACCATCCAAGTCCGTCTAAAACAGCACCGGAGATAACAAGAATGGTTAAGGTGTGAGCTGGTGTTAATTTGAAGACATCAAACATAATTTGTCCGATTACGCAAATGATCCCACCTACAACAAACGCCCAAAAAAACATCATGATGGGTCACTTCCTGATTCGATTGCAACAGCATGAGCAATGCAAGGGATGGTATCTTTTTGCTGCATGCTCATTGGAGAATGGAGGGAGCCAGTTGCTACGACAAGCATCCGATTTACTTCTCCTTGTTCCATTAAACGAAGAAAATGACCATACATTCCGATTGCTGAACATGCCGGGCCACTTGCGCCAGCAAGAATCGGTTGGTCTTCCCGGTAAATGGTTAAGCCACAATCGACATATTGTTCATCCGAGATATCGATCCCGCGTTCCCTTAGCAGATCTAAAGACACCTTCCTACCAATATGCCCCAGATCACCAGTAATGATTAAATCGTAAAAGGAAGCATTGACGTCTCTTTCTTTTAAATGCGTCTCAATTGTGTCGACAGCAGCGGGGGCCATCGCACCTCCCATATTAAATGGATCTGTGAGGCCCATGTCGACGACTTTACCAATGGTTGCTGCGGTAACGACAGGCCCATTTCCTTCTTTAGCAACTAAGGCGCACCCAGCTCCAGTTACTGTCCACTGTGCAGTAGGCGGTTTCTGTCCGCCATATTCAGTAGGATAACGAAATTGTCTTTCTGCTGCAGCATTGTGGCTGGAGGTACCACTTAAGATATAGTCAGCACCATCACCATTGATAATAGCGGCGGCTAGTGCAAGACTTTCGGTAGATGTCGCGCAGGCACTGAATAATCCAAAGTAGGGAAGGTCCATCGTTTTTGCTGCAAAGGTTGTTGGCGTAATTTGATTGATTAAATCTCCACTAATAAAAAACTTGACTTGTCCGATACTAATATCACTTTTTTTAATTGCAATTTGACACGCTTCTTCCATCATCATTTGTTGTGCCTTTTCAAAAGAATCTTGTTTAAGCCAGATATCGTCATGTAAGAGATCAAAGGCATTGGGAATTTTTCCTTTAGCTTCAAAGGGGCCGCCAACAGTGCCTGTTTGAATAATGACAGGTTTTTTATCGAATCGCCATGTTTGATGACCAATTAACATTATAAGCCCCCCCAACTGGTTAAAATCGTTTTGATAAGCGCAATAACAAAGGCGGCAAATACGCCATATACAATCACCGGACCGGCTAATTTCAGCATGTTGCTGCCTACACCTAGAATGAATCCTTCTGTCCGGTGCTCAATAGCTGAAGCAATAACGGCATTACCAAAACCGGTAACAGGTACAGCAGAGCCAGCCCCTGCAAATTGACCGATTCGATCATAGACACCAAAACCAGTTAATAGCATGGTAATAAAAATTAACGTTGCTACGGTCGGATTCCCAACTGTCATTTCTGTAAAGTTGAAGAAATACATATATAAAGTTGAAATGATTTGACCGATAAAACAAATAAATCCACCAACCAAAAATGCCTTGATGCAGTTTTTGAATAGCGTTCTTTTGGTTTCCCTTTGTTGCTGAAAGACTTGATATTCTTGCGCAACAGGTGGTAGGTTCTTTTTCTTTTTATCTGCCAAGGTCTATTCACTCTCTTCTTTTAAGTCTTTTCTTTCGTTAGCTTGATCAGCTGCTTGATTTCTTTTGTCAGTTCTTTCTTAGGTATAGCTTTCGATTGAAGTTCCTTTTCCAGCTTTTCTAATTCAAGATTAATTTTTTGGTCAGTTGATAATTCAACTTTCAAGTTTGGGAATTGCTTTTTCATTTGTTTTGTTAGTTCTTTTCTAGTATTTTCCAATTTAAATCGTCTGTGATGCTCAATTTCCACTGCAATTAAAAGTTCATCCTTCGTGTTAACAGCCTTTACGGATGTGATGCCGTCATATTGACTAAGTGCTCGTTTTGCCTGGTTGGCAGGTTGTTGATCAATCGGACTGTTCGCAGCTGTGTTGGTCAATTCAATTGATTGATTATTATGTTTGGTTGAATCGTTGGCTGAGTCGGTTCCACAGCCGATAAGTAGAAGGGGAAAAAGTAATACAATCATTATTTTGTGCAGATACATCATTATTCCCTCATTTCCAAAGATAGGAAGGAGGTTGGCAGCAACCAACCCCAAATAAGATTTATTGCTTGTATTGTGGTTCTTCCTGTTCAATTTCTTGCATTCTCGGCTCAACATTTTGTAAAACGGTCATTGTTTGCTGTGCCGCATCCTGATAAAGCTTTTTTGCTTGTTTATTATCCGTCTGAAGTGCAAATTGTTCGAAGCTTGCCTGTGCACTTTTTAACCCTGCAATCGTTTGTTTTACCTGGCTAGCTACTGTCATAAGAATCCTCCTTTAGAATCGATCTTCCCTATTATATTGATAACTTTTGCATGTAAATATACTTTCTATTTTTTTCCTTCCACGGTCTTGCCTCGCTATTTTAGATGAAATAGGGATGGAAACCATATCAATTAAAGCTTATTTTTGATACACTTTAATTATTGAAAATATTAACGCCTAGCAGGAAATAAAGAAAGGATTGGTCTAATGTGGTGGAAATACGCAAACCGCTTCCGGTAGGTGAAGCCGTCCAAAAAGTGATGAATTACCGTTTCGCTGGAAAAAAGGAAAAAATATCGATTCATGATAGCGATTTTCGAAGGTTGGCAGAACCAATTATTGCAACAAATAACATTCCATCATTTGATAAATCACCATACGATGGATTTGCGCTTCGTTCAGTTGATACGGAAAACGCTTCACGAGATAATCCAATTGAATTTGAAGTTGTGGAACATATTGGTGCCGGACAGGTCCCGTTAAAGAAACTAGCAACAGGTCAAGCAACAAGGATTATGACAGGTGCTAAAATCCCTGCTGGTGCAGATTGTGTTGCCATGTTTGAGGTATGCAAAGCTTATGAAGTTGACGGACAACCGTTCATGTCGATAAAAAGGAAGATGGAAGTAAATCAAAATGTCATGCAGGAAGGTTCTGAGGTAAAACAGGGTGAAAAACTGATTGATGCAGGAACAATGATAAATCCTGGAGTGAAAGCCGTTATGGCAACGTTCGGCTATCACGAGGTGCAAGTAGCCAAACAGCCGATCATAGGTGTTATTGCTACTGGTACAGAGTTGTTAGATGTTGATGAGAAATTAGAACCTGGAAAAATTCGTAATTCCAATGCATATATGATCGCATCACAAATTAAACAAGCCGGTGCCCAGTATAAATATTTTGGGAAAATGGCAGATGAATTCGAACCGAGCTATGCATTGATCGAGCAGGCACTGGAAGAGGTGGATATATTAATTACAACGGGTGGCGTTTCTGTAGGAGATTTCGATTTGATGCCAGCTATTTTTGCTGAATTGGGGGCAGAAGTGCTTTTTAATAAAGTAGCGATGCGCCCAGGCAGTGTAACAACGGTTGCGGTGAGGGATGGTCAGCTATTGTTCGGGTTATCAGGAAATCCATCCGCGTGCTATGTTGGATTTGAACTGTTTACCAGACCAATTATACAGCATGCGCTATTCAATAATAAGCCGTTCTTGAAACGGATTCAAGCGACATTGGCAGATGAGTTCCCGAAACCAAATCCGTTTATGAGATTTGTACGTAGCTATGTTACATATGACCATGGAGAAGTGAAGTTGAAGTTATCTGGGATAGATCAATCCAATGTGGTTACCTCTTTGGCGCATGCGACAGCACTGATGGTCTTACCAGGTGGCACACGTGGTTATGACAAAGGTGATCAGGTGGAAGCACTTTTATTAACTGAATCAGAGGGTCAACAAGCATTTTAACAAGGAGGAGTGATTGCAGTGGAAAGTGAAATTAAACCTATCAAAGATCATTTTGGCAGAATGCTGAAGGATTTACGGATTTCCGTGATTGACCAATGCAATTTCCGCTGTGTTTATTGTATGCCGAAAGAAATATTCGGAGCAGATTATCCCTTTTTATCTGAAAGTGAGCAGTTAAGTTTTGATGAAATCGTTCGTTTAGCAAAGTCTTTCGCCCAATTAGGAGTAGAAAAAATCCGTATTACTGGTGGAGAACCATTGTTGCGAAAGAATCTCGATCAATTAATCGCTCGATTATTAACAATACCGGGAATTAAAGATATTGCCTTGACAACGAATGGCATTCTGTTGGCAAAGCGGGCAAAAAAGCTCAAAGCTGCTGGCCTGAATCGTGTGAATCTTAGTCTAGACGCGATTGAGGATGAAGTGTTTCAACAAATTAACGGTCGGGGAGTCGGTACACTTCCAGTGATGAAGGGGATTGAAGCGGCCCAGGAAGCCGGGTTAAAAGTGAAGATTAATATGGTCGCTAAAAAAGGGATGAATGAAAGTCAAATCCTGCCGATGGCCCGTTACTTCAAGGGGAAAGATGTCATTCTGCGTTATATTGAATTTATGGATGTCGGTAACCATAATGGCTGGGATTTAAATAATGTCGTTTCCAAACAACAGATCGTTGATACGATTGACAAAGAAATGCCACTTGAATCAGTTGAAAGCAACTATTATGGTGAAGTTGCTTCCAGGTATCAATACAGTGATGGTGGGGGGGAAATAGGTGTTATTTCATCTGTAACAGATTCCTTTTGTGGAACGTGTACGCGCATTCGTTTATCGGCAGATGGGAAGCTTTATACATGTCTGTTTGCTTCCGAAGGATTTAATATTAAAGAAAAATTAAGAAATGGGCTTACAGATATACAGCTTAAACAGGAACTTTCAGCATTATGGGGAGATAGAACTGACCGGTATTCTGATGAAAGATCGGAAGGAAAAAAAGGAAATCGCAAGAAAATTGAAATGTCCTATATTGGAGGTTAATAGATGAAAACCTTTAAATTAAAAACACTTGAAATTGTTGAACAAGAAGATGATGAAATTATGCAAAACAAGATCAGATTGGAAGATGGCTTAATCATTAACCAAGAGGATGAGCAAAACCATTGGGTGATTGAAGCATATGTAGCACGAAGTTATTTAACATTTTTTAAAGCATTACAGGCGGACAAACATGAAGTATTATTACAAGTGAAAATTACAAAGGAAAGCAATGACTATGCTACATTTATTACATCACTAATTGGGCTAAACGAAATAGGAGAAAATATTAATGTTCTATTTAAAGGAACAATTGTAGATAGACAAAAGCATAAAATTGAAGAAATGCTGACCAATTTGATTGATGCAGGATATCAAGGAAATGACCTTCTGGAGAAATTTAAAGAGTTAACATAAAAGATTAGCCCAGTAAAGGCTAATCTTTTTGTTTCAATCAAGGGATTGGGCTGATATACTATCATTATATTTCTTTGGCTGTTCTAGATTATTGTTTTTGCAGGAAACAATAAACGGGAATGCTTTATTGGCAGTCGGTATATGCGAAAACAGTCATTTTTTAAAAGGATAATTAATATTAGGTAAGTTAAGGAGTAAGGCTTATGCATGAACGATATCGGCTCTTAGGCTGGGTAAATAAATTATCCCCAGCGCAAATGTTATTATTTTTTTATTTTATTACAGTAATTATTTCAACACTGCTTATGTCTTTGCCGATCGTTTATCAGGATGGGGTAGAAGTTCCGTTTATTGACATTGTTTTCACAGCGGTAAGTGCATTAAGTGTTACAGGGTTAAGTTCCATAACACTTGCAGACACACTGAGTACCACGGGGATTATTTTTCTTGGATTTATCTTACAGCTCGGTGCAGTCGGAGTTATGTCGATTGGTACGTTAATATGGCTGCTGTTAGGTAAGAAAATTGGACTAAAAGAACGACGCTTAATTATGACAGATCAGAATCAAACCGGATTCTCGGGGATGGTCCGATTGATCAAGCAAATTGTTTATGTATTATTAACGATCGAATTGATCGGTTTTATTGTATTAGGGACTTATTTTCTACAATATTATCCAACAGCAGGGGAAGCTTATTTAAATGGCTTTTTTGGGACTATTAGTGCTGTTTCCAATGGTGGCTTTGACATTACAGGGAACTCACTTATCCCATTTAAAGATGACTATTTCGTGCAGCTCATTAATATGTTATTGATCATCTTTGGAGCAATAGGGTTTCCGGTCTTAATAGAAGTAAAACAATTTGTCTTTTCTCAAAAGGATAAACGCATATTATTTCGTTTTAGCCTCTTTGCAAAAGTTACAACGGTTACCTTTTTCGCTTTAATTGTTATAGGTGCGCTTATGATATTTTTACTGGATATTACGAATTTCTTTGCGGATAAATCTTGGCATGAGGCATTCTTCTATGCTTTATTCCAATCGGTTACAACAAGAAGCGGTGGTCTATCTACGATGGATATCACCCAGCTGACAGAGCAAAACCATCTTTTTATGTCCTTTTTGATGTTTATTGGTGCTTCGCCGAGCAGTGCTGGTGGTGGTATTCGTACGACTACCTTTGCGTTGGTGATTATCTTTATTATCACCTATGCCAGGGGAGGGGAGAGCATCCGTATATTCAACAGGGAAGTTCATGAAGAAGATTTATTAAAAGCTGTTACGGTTACGCTGATGGCGATTATTATTGTCTCAAGTGCGGTAATGGTCATTTCTGCGATTGAGCCGTTTTCGTTAACGGAAATTATATTTGAGGTGACTTCAGCGTTCGGTACAGTGGGACTTTCCCTAGGGATCACAAGTGAGATAAGCATGACTAGTAAAATTATTTTAATGCTGCTGATGTTTATTGGCAGGGTAGGCATTATCACCTTTTTGTTTATGTTTAAAAATAGTAAGAAGCGTGGGAAGTACCATTATCCAAAAGAGAAAATTATTATTGGTTAATTGTAGGGGATACAATATTTCAATAGTAAAGAAATATAAAAGTTTTCGACTCCTTTTGTTCGCGACAAAGTGAGCCACGTCTACCTTTGAACATACAGGATGTACTAGTGGAACGTTTCAAAAGTCTTTTCCACAACCTTGAAATGAACAATTACATGTTTGAAAATTATTTTCGGTGGTTTGCTTTACTGTTTTGATTCATCGAAGTCAATATCATAAACATTTCAACTTATTCTTAGTCCGAAGTATAGACTATCATTTAATCATTCATTAATTCGGAGCACTACATCGTTGATTGGAACGGAAAGCGTCCGCCTGCAGTGGAAATCAACAGTTTTAGCACACATCCAAATAGTTCAGACTTACACACACAGATTTTAAGTGACAAAATTGACTCAAATATTTGCAACAGAATAATGTTCAACACCTGTAAGGACGCTAGCGCTTTTGTTCAATATGTATAACAGCCTGTGCTATTATTTTTGGATAATAGCACAAGCAATCGTTTAGCAATAAAAAGCTGCGCCCACAATGACTAGAAGAATAAAAAGCACAACAATTAATGCGAAAGAATTTCCTTGGTTGCCACATTGCTCATATCCGCATCCACCGAATCCGCCATAACCGTAGCCCATAGATTTTCACCTCCCGCCTGTTACATTTACACTATATGATACATAAACGAATGTGTATGGACGATTTCATCAAATAAAGCAAAAAATATCATGTTTATTGCCCATAAGCCTTGGCGGGAGGGGATATTTTTTATTTTTTCGGATCGGACATTTTTAGTATTTTTAATTGGTCATTTTCATAGCCAATCGTAAATTCTAATTTTGAGGTGGATTTACTAACCTCTTTTTTATTTCCTTCTCTTTTTTCGATCGTTACTTCTGCACTTGCTTGCAGTTGGTTATCTTCCACGTCATTTGCCTGCAGATTCTTATATGTTAAACCAAGTATATCAATTGAATTATCCCTAAATGTTGAATAGGTTAAATTGGATTGGATGGAGCTACTTAGTACGGTATAGGCGTTGACGTAATCTCTAATATCAATACTTGTTAAATAATAATCAATCATGTATAAAGCATCTTCTTTAAATTGCTCGGGGTCAGGTGTGTGAATCATATCTGACGTACTGGCAAAATCCAATTGATCATTTTGCGCTTCATTGGACCATTGTTCCACCTGATCAACTACTTCACTCATGGGGATGCTGAATCCAATGGTTCCATCCTCGGTACCAACAGAGTTGACGCCAATAATCGCTCCGGTTTCACGATTAATTAAAGGACCACCACTATTTCCGTGTGTAATTTGTGCAGAAATTTGATAGACGCTATTATAATCATAGCCATCGATAGCGAAATTGCGGTCCGTTCCAGAAATAATTCCTAATGTAACCGTATTTTGAAATCCATGTGGACTCCCTAATGCAATAATTTCATCGCCGATTTCCGATGAATTTTCTTTTTCTATCGGCAAAATGGTCTGATCAGCAAGCTGTGGAACCCGAATCACAGCAATATCAACACCATCACCAATCCCTACAACCGCTGCGGGATAGGTTTGTGCATTGGATGTCCGCACATAAATCACGTCGGCATCCTCAATCACATGGGCATTCGTAACAATATCGCCTTTTTGATTATAAAGAAATCCGGAACCAGTAATTACACTATCTTGATTTTGCCCTTCAATTTGTATCACATTTTTCTCTGCCTCATGTATGATTGATTTTAAATCCACAGCTTGCAGGCTCTCTGAAACATGATTGATCGCCGGTTTGGTCATCGGGATATCTTGTGTGTGCCATTTATCATACATAAAGATGAGGCCTGTTACGCCAATGATAACGATGCATAGGGAAGTGATAATAGGAAAAAGCTGTTTTTTGTGCATGACGTTCACCTCAGTTGATTGTAATGCTTAATCGGTATACCAAGTTATTTTATTTACCTCAATCGTTAAGTTTTTAGCTTTTTCTTCTTTGTCTAAATGTGTAAATTTAAATTCCCCTGACTCTTTTGGGTATAATTTGTCAGGATAAACAAAAACTTCATTCGTTAAAATCTCGGACTTCTTTTTATTATAAATGGTATACTCAATTAATATCGAGTTGATGGGAATGGTTGCGTCACTTTTAACCTCACCCTTGACGACTAGTTTTCCGTTTTTATCACTTTTAATGTTGGCAGATACCAGTTCAATGGCCTCATCTTCATTAAACTTCTGATCTTTGGCAGCGGTATCCATCGCTTGCTCGATACGTTGCTGTTGTTCCGATTCAAATGCTGTCTTTTCTTTGTCAATTGTTGTCTGTAGACTTCGCAGTTTTTCAGATTCGGGCGCATATTTTAAACCATCTTCAATCAGTGTTTGTGCATCTGTAAATTGCTTCGTGTTTAACTGTTCGGTTGCCTTCGAAAAAAAATATTCTATAATTTCGTTACGTATATCTTTCGTCATATCTTCCGCTTCATTGTCATTGATTGCATCAGCTTCCCAGATTAAAATTTTCAATTCATCAATACCGGGATCCTTTTTTAATGATTCCTTCAGTTTCGCTATTTTAATGGTATTACGCTTGAACATAATCTGATCAATTAACATAGCAACAGCATCACCATTAAAACTATTTAAGTTGCTTTCTGCCTCTTTAATGATTGAAAGTGCCTGTGAATAATCCTTTTTCTTCAGTAAATCATCTGTCTTGGTTAATAAGGATTCTACTTCTAATGCTCGCTCAGCAAACGCTAAAGACGTCTCAGCCTGCACGAAATTATCTTTTTTATCCAAAGCTTTCGTAAACAGTTTACTTGCTTTATTATAATCCGCATCAAGTGCTGCCTGTTCACCTTGCACATAGGATTCTTTTGCATGTGTTGTATTACTTTGCAGCATAAAATAATAGATACCGGAAGAAACTAGGAATACGGCAGCAATAATGAGTGGAATATACCAATATGTATTAAATTGCTTTTTGTTTATAAGACGATGATGCATATCGTTAGGTAGTTGTTTACCGCATTTGATACAATATTGCTCATCCTCATTGACGCTTGTTCCACAGTATGGACAGTGCAGCATCATCATCACCTGCTTCCGGTTGTGGTGTACTAATTATGACATTAGGTTTATTTTATCATAGAATTACTTTATTTAGGTCGGGAAAATTGATATGATGATATGGAAGGATGTTTTTTCATAAAATAAAATATGATTGATTGCGCTTATTACATAAAGGAGGCACATACTCATGTGGGAAATAGCTTTTGGAATCATTTGTTTTGGACTTGTAATACTTAATATCGGATACTGCATTTTTGACAATGAGAAATAAAACCTCAAATTAAGAAGGTCGGGCATTCGTTGCCCGACCCTTATACTACGATAACGCATTCTATTACTTTGTTCTGGACCAATCGGAAAACGGAAAAATAATAAACTCTGATCGACCGATAATTTCATCTTCATTAATAAGCCCCAAACCATTTCTGCTATCTTTACTGATTGCACGGTTATCTCCCATTACAAAATAGCTATCATCCGGGATTTGAATCGGTCCGAAATTCCCAGTTTCCATTTCTGCTTGTTCACTAAGAAATGTTTGATCGTATTTTTTACCATTAATGTATAAATCATAACCACTAATTTCAATTGTTTCACCAGGTAAGCCGATTACTCTTTTAACATAATTTTTTAATGGTCTTTGGATGATGACAATATCTCCCCGATCAGGTTTACCGATAATATAAATTGCTTTATTAAAAATTACTCTCTCGCCATCTTCAAGTGTTGGATCCATACTTTCACCTTCGACAATGGAAGTAGCGAAAATAAACGACCTTAGAAAAATGGCAATTAATATAGCAATTAATATAGCTTTACCCCATTCCAACCATTCATTTTTCTTTTTTGCTTCAGTCAAGTGAGACATCCTTTCCAAAAAACATTACATAAATATATTAGCATAGTGACCGTAACTATTCGAATATAAACCTTTCCGCAAGTTGCTCCAGTTCCACATTTTCAAGCAAATAATAAAAAAATTTAAACTTGTATTACAGTGATTATTTATGCTACATTTATATAAATTGAGTGAAAGGGGAGTTTACTATTATAATGTATGCGAACGATGAGCTACTCGTAAGAATAGAATCCCAGCGTAATAAAATGACAGAAGTAGCATTAGATAAAGGGTTTACGAGTGCGGAGTCCATAGCAATTAGTCAGGAACTGGATCGATTATTAAATCTGTATGAAAAAGCGAAGGAAAGCAGGAAAATATAAATTCTCTAGGCAACACCCAATGTTAGATGTTCGTCCCCAATGATCTTCCATTTCATACACTTCCTCTTGTTATGTTAACCAAATCGTTTATCTTTTGAAAAACCCTTACAATTGCATGTTTTATTCTGAATTTACTCATTAGTTTAGTAACTGTAATATAGTGACACTAAACCTTAACAAAATGTTCAAATAATTATGATTTGTGAGCAAGAAAATAGGGTATACTAATAATAGTACTATAAAGGAGTGTATATGATGAGACCTAAAACTTTAACCTTTGAACAACTTGTTAATGAAAATAGACAAGAACTTTTAGAGGATGAAAAGAAGATATCGCAAATTGAAATGCGATTAGATAAGAAACGAGCGGCGTTAGCGAATTCTGAACGCAAATAATTTTTCTTATTAAAACAGCTCTCCCATTAGTGGGACGAGCTGTTTTTACTTTTGTTTGCGGTTTTACCTAGTTTTACTTTTCTTTGTGGGCTTCCATAAAGTTGCATAAGTATGACAGCGCCGATGATACATCCCATACCGATCATTTGTATCCAGGTAAACGCCTCTTGAAAAATAAATATGCCAATCAATGTTGCAACAACAGGCTCTATAGTTGATAAGATAGAAGCCTTTGAAGCTTCTGTATGATGCAGTCCATATGTATAAATAATATATGCAAAGGCTGTAGGTAAGAACCCTAGACCAAATGTATAGAATAAAACGGTTGGATGAAGTAGCAAGTGAAATTTATCCTGATAAGGAAAAAATGGAATTAATGCAATGGCCGCAACGATAAAAGTGAATGTTGTAATCGTTAAGCTTGTATATTTCTTTAATGCAAACTTGCTAAAAATGCTATAGAAGGCATAACCAACTCCAGAACCCAAACCAAAGAGTAGACTCGTCAATTGTAGCGCCTTTAGATTAAGTGGAATTAAGCCAACGACCAAACAGGTACCAAGTAATGTAATGAATAAGGAGGTGAGCTTAATGCTTGTTAATGGTTCCTTAAATAAAATAAAAGACATGATCGTAACAAAGGCAGGTGCTGTATATAATAACGCAGTGGCTACTGGAATGGTAGATAGTTCAATGGCCGTAAACATACAGTAATTGAAGAAAATAATACTTAAAATACCAGTGCCAAGAAAATACTTTATATCAGCGAATGATTGCAACTTCAGTTTTTTTGGCGAGACGATTAATAAATAGATGAATAACAATAGGGCGGAGGACCAAGCCCGTAATGTAACCACTTCCATCGGTGTAAACCCCAAGGCATATAAATGTTTCACATACCATCCAATGGTTCCCCATAGCGCAGCACCAATGATTATGTAGGTAAAGGCCTTATTCAAGATGTTAACCACCTTTCCATAGAAAAGACATTTAAATTGATTATACCAAATTTACAGGAAGATTATGATAAAGTGATGCGTATATAAATGAAATAGATCGTTTAGACTGTGGATAGGAGAGTTAGGTGCGTAATCATTGTAAATAGGAGTGCTAATCATCGAAGATAAGATTTTATATTTAATCCTTGTTTCTTTTGTTATCGGAATGATTTTTTTAATGATACAACCATTAATCAAATGGCTTGTCAGACTTCAGTCTGTAAAATTATTATGCTATATGTATTGCAGTCTATTTATACTGCTATTATTCTTCGTGACGATTTTATTTGTCGGAAGTATGCGGGATTTAGCCATTCCATTGTTAAAGATCCTATTACAAGGGATAGCAATCTTTGGCGGTGTTTTATTTATACTGTACAGTACGTATTATCTGCTGAAAGGGAAGCGAAAACAAAAGCGCGTATGAAAGGAGTTCATACGCGCTTTACTATTCCTCGTTTTCAATACCTAATCGTTCCTGTAATTCTTCCATCCATCGGAAGACCTGAACGAATCTTTCTTGAGGTGAACTTAAATCTTCGGGGGCTTCTTCCATCACTAACTTTTTTTCTGCTTCAGTTAAATTTTCATACCTATCTTTTAAGACGTGCATTTGTTCCGCATAACGGCCGAGCTCATACATGAAATCTTTCAATTCAGTCATAATGATTCCTCCTTTAAATTGTGTATTACCTTAATTGAAAGTAATCAAACAATCGGAGTCTTTAATCTTACTAATTTCGATGTGATCTTCGTGGTGGCCATTCCATTTTTCCGAGTGAAGATGGGGTGAAATAAGCGGACGAATATTTTTTTTGCTTCTTTGGGATTTTCTTCTCGGGTTTCCAATCAATATAACGATAAACTACTCTCTTGGCTTGTGATAGGGACATCTTTGATTGGGGATTACGATAATTTTCATCTAATGCTCCCAGATGCTCAAGCGATTTGAAGTCTTCTTTTGACGGAGGTATATGGAAAAAGTAATTGTCCACTTTGATAAGCAGGGTGGAATGTTGATTACTGAATTTAGGATGATTGGAAAAATGAAGACCTACTTTCCTTGCTCTATTCTCCTTTAGCAGCCGATTAATGGTTTCTTTTTTTAAATAATATAAATGTTGCGGCTCTGGGGCTGTTTTTGCATGGCGATTAATAGAATATAAAGCTTGGGCAATTTCCCTTAATGGGATATCCTGTTCCATCGATGTTCCTCCCTTCTTTATATTATAACTTGTCCTTATCGTAACGCAAAGCTTGTCTGGACGCAAGAAATAATATAGAAATAGTTGTTCAATGTATAAAAAAGAAGATTGGAAATGATAGCTTTCCATTCTTCTTTTTTGCTATAAAGAAAGCGTTATATACTTTTCTGCATAAATGCACAAAGGACTTTCGCTTAAAGCCCTGGTGAATGCCAAGTTTTATTAATAGTATCCGTGATAATAATATGGGGGAGGGGGTCCATAATAATAGTATGGAGGGGGATAGTAGCCTCCATGGTGGAATGCCCCATACAGAAGCGGTGCAACAGCAAGACCAGCTAGAAACGGGATGACGGGTAAGATACGTTCATCTCCATTTTCGGATGTGCGATAGGCAGTTGGATAACCATAAGAAATTGGAATCAAAGAAAACCTTCCTTTCAATAATTGGTTGTATACCAGTCTATGCATCACTAAGAAAATGGAGCATGATTACTTGCTAGCTATTATTTTTCAGCGTATATAAATGAATTTCAGGCTTGCATAAAAAGCGATACGGCAGCCTTGTTGTACCTATTCCACTATTGACAAATAGGGTTAGTTTGTCGTGATTAAATGTGAATTTACCCTGGACATATTTCACAGCATATGCAGGCGTATATAGATCGCCGATAAAAGGGAAGCGAACCTGTCCACCATGGCTGTGTCCGGATAATTGTACGTCCACAGGATAATTAACAGTTGTATCCGCATAGTCCGGTTCATGTGCTAATAGCATGGTGAACAAATCCGGATTTACGTTTTTTAATGTTTCCTCTAAGTCCGGTTTGCCAAGTATGACATCGTCAATTCCTGCTAATACGATCCGGTCGCTATCCATTTCAATAATAGAATGATTATTTTTTAATAGTTCAAAATTTGCCTGTTCCATTACATCTTGGATAATCTCTGTCCCATATCCACCATGGTCGTGGTTTCCATATATCCAAAACTTTCCGCAAGGGGCTTTTAATGCTTTTAATGCATTGGTTAATTTACTGCTCCAATAGTACTGATCGGGTTTGTCAACGAGATCTCCTGTAAATACAATTAAATCAGGCTGCAATGCATTTATTTGTTCGACAAGCTCATTGAATTGTTCTAATGTATAATGGAATCCGATGTGGGTATCAGAAAATTGTATGATTTTAAAGTTATTAAATGCGGGTGTTATTTTATTTGAAGTAATTGCTTCTTCGTGTATTTGTAGCATAAAAGGTTCAATTTCACGGGCATAATAAAATGTTCCGCCACCTAATCCAACCAAAGCTAACAAACTGCCAATTGTTCTTTTTAAGAAAGATCTTCTATTCATTATTTCATACCTTTCATGATCGTTCATTCATACAAATTATAGCACGGAAAAGGGGCTAAAGAGCAAGTTTTTTTGCGAAATGAATTACTTTAGTTATCTGTATTTTTTGACTTCAATTATATTAGAGAATATCGTTGTATGTAGTAATTTATTACAGACTGGAAATGATGGTGGCGGAAACGGCAATATGTTACCAAAATCCCTCCGTCATGCCATGGGAATTTACCGATATAGAGATATGTACTACGGAAAAATTAAGCATTTAATGGCGGCAGAATAGATGTTTCTTCATATAATATATGGTAAACTATTCATGTAGAGAGAGAATATATACGGGAAAAGTGTATTTTAGCAGTAAAGAAATTATTTATATTTCTGCTCACTGGATAAAAAAGTGACGTTTATGCGTTGTAAGTGCAACTAAGGCTATTCGTATAAAGACTTACGGATGCCAAGTTTTCTGAAAAGGGGTGTTTGGTTATGAGCACAATTCAAGACAAACATATAACAGATATTTCTGTTGGGGATTTAATGATATCCTCCGAAAAAGTTGCCCATGTACAAATAAGTAATCCTTTAGAACATGCGTTGTTAGTACTTGTGAAGTCAGGCTATTCGGCTGTCCCTGTACTTGATTCATCTTATAAATTCGTCGGGACGATAGGCAAGACAGTTATTTTAAATCAAATTCTGGGTCTGGAGCGTATTGAGATCGAAAAGCTCTCGGACATACTCGTGCAGGAAGTAGTGGATAATAATATTCCTTCACTTTCTAGAGATAGCAGTTTCATGGAAGGTCTCGATGCTGTCATCAATCATCCGTTTATTTGTGTTGTAGATAAGGATGGTTACTTTGACGGTATTTTAACGCGTAGGGCAATTTTAAAACAGTTTAAAAAAAGTATGTATACGACCGATTTATTTAAAAACGTGTAAAAGATAAAAGATAAATAACAAACCTTGCCTGCTTCGATGGGCAAGGGTTTTTTTCGTTTCTTGCCTGCAGAATATCTTTTTCTCAAATGGAGAAACTAGTGGAGCATACCAGAGGTTCTTTTCCAGAGCAAATATTTGAGTCAACTTCGTCACTTGAAATCCGTGTATAAGTCCGAATTATTTGGTTGTGTGCTAAAACCGTTGATTTCCACTGCAGGCGGACGCTTTCCGCGGGCACGGCTTCAGTCCCCTCGAGAAACCCACTCTGCGGGGTCTTCAGACACGTGCTGTTCCCGCTGGAGTCGCCGCCTTCCGTTCCAATCAACGATATAGTGCTTCAAATTAGTGGATGATTAAATGATGGTGTATCTTATATTTCGGACTAAGGATAAGTTGAAATGCTTATGAAATTGACTTCTATGAATCAAAACAGTAATGCAAGCTGCCGAAAATGAAAACCCATCCTAGCAAATGGAATACGCGAGACTCCTGCGGGAAAAAGGCCTCGATGAGACCCCGCAAAGCGCCAGCTTGGGGAGGCTCATTAGCCGCCCGCGGAAAGCGAGTGTATTCCATTTGCGGCAATCGAAGAGAATATTTTGGCACATATTTTTTCCAAACATAAAATTTATCATTTCAAGGTTCTGGAAAAGACTTTTGAAACGTTACACTAGGTATGTAAATTTTCATACGAAGGAGGAAGAGAAATATGGCACGTATCGGAGTAGAAGAATCGCTTAGTGATGTAAAGGATGCATTAGTTCAGGCGGGTCATGAAGTTATCGATTTACATTCGGAGGAAGACGCAAGCGGCTGTGATTGCTGCGTGATTACAGGGCTTGATAAGGATATGATGGGAAATGCAACGGCAAGTATTGAAGGCCCGGTAATTAATGCCCAAGGTAATAATGCGGATGCTATTTGTCAGATGGTAGATGAAAGATTAAGCTAAATAGGATGATTAAGGCAAAACTGGTTTCCAGCAAGTGGAATCAGTTTTGCCTTTTTTGAATTTATGAATCTTTAATTAGGGTATATGTTGACCTTCGTCCTGGCAATACTTATAAAGGAACCGTTATTATATTTGGAGGGATGAACATGGTAGAAAGAATGGTAGGTACACAAGCACCACGTTTTGAAATGGATGCTGTTATGCCAAATAAAGAATTTGGCAAAGTCAGTTTAGAAGAAATAATGAAAGATGATAAATGGACAGTACTTTTCTTCTATCCAATGGATTTTACATTTGTATGTCCGACAGAAATTACAGCAATGTCTGATAGATATGACGAATTTGAAGATCTTGACGCGGAAGTAATCGGCGTGTCCACTGATACGATACATACACATAAAGCATGGATTAACACAGATCGTAGTGATAACGGTCTGGGTGAATTAGCATATCCATTAGCAGCAGATACAAGCCATAAAGTTGCTACAGATTATGGTGTTTTAATTGCAGATGAAGGTGTTGCACTCCGTGGCTTGTTTATTATTAATCCAGAAGGTGAATTACAGTATCAAACTGTATTTGATAATAACATCGGTCGTGATGTTGATGAAACGCTACGCGTACTGCAGGCGTTACAAACGGGTGGTCTTTGCCCGGCAAACTGGAAGCCTGGTCAGGCAACACTATAAGAAACAAATTGAAATAAAATTCATATATAAATATAGATGATATACATTAGGAGCCGGCATACACAATAGGAATATTTCTTTTTTTCTGCCGGCTTTTCTTACACTGATATGGGAGGCAGGAACGATGAAATTAAGAGAACAGATGCCTGAGCTTGATGGCGCAACGACATGGTTAAACAGTAATGGAATCGCAAAAGAGGAGCTTATCGGAAATAAGCCTACACTGATTCATTATTGGTCAGTCAGCTGTGGACTATGCAAAGAAGCAATGCCGAATGTGAACGAATTTCGTGATGAGTATAAAGATGATCTGAATGTGATTGCAGTTCATATGCCACGTTCGGAAAAAGACTTAGATCTTGAACTGATTGAAGAAGTTGCCAAAGAACATCATATTACCCAGCCAATCTTCGTTGATAATGGTCTCAAACTAGCGGATGCTTTTGATAACCAATATGTTCCTGCATATTATGTATTTGATGCGGAAGGCCAGCTAAGACACTACCAAGCTGGTGATGGTGGTATGAGAATGTTGAGAAAACGTGTGAATCGTGTTTTAGGAATCAATGATAAATAATAAAGGTTGTTTATCTTCATTTTGAACAGGAACTAACAGGTGACCCCCTTGTAGGTGTGCAGGGGGACTTTTTGCGTTTACTGGCTAACTTTACTTATGAATAATGCGGAAAATACGGATTAAAAAAATATTTTTAAAAATTAGGTAAAAGAACTGGAAATTTGTTTCGGAACCCGTTATATTAGTAAATACGGAAAAACATCCGTGGGGGAGGGAACGCTTTGTGGATATATTTAAAAAGTTAAAGCAGTTTTTTTGGCCATATAAAAAATATTTCTTTTTATCTTTGTTCTTTTTATTTTTTGTGACGATTATTACTGTGGTATATCCAATTATTTTACAGCAAACGCTTGATGAGGTAGTGCTTAAAAATCGATATGGTCTCATACCATATATCGCGCTTGTATTTTTAGTCTTAATGATTATAAAAGGATTTGCAACGTATTACCATCAATATTTGGGAGATTTGTTTGGGGTAGCAACTGTATATGAATTAAGAGAGGCCTTATATGGAAAACTACAAAACTTGTCTTTTAAATACTATGATAATGCAAAGACCGGTGATATTATGTCTCGCTTAACTGCAGATGTTGAAGGGTTTCGGTTTTTTCTTTCTGCAGGCGTTGCAGAACTGATTCGAATTACATTGTTAATTGTATTCAGTTTATCCGTGATGTTTTATTATTCGGTACCGTTAGCGTTGGTCACAATGGCAGCGATGCCATTTTTGGCATTTGTTGTTTTTCAGTTTGATAAAAGGGTACATCCGGCGTTTAGAAAGATTAGAAAATCATTTGGTAGATTAAATACGCGTGTCCAGGAAAATATCAGTGGCATGGAAACTGTAAAATCATTATCTCGTGAAGATTTTGAGATTGGGCGATTTTCTACAAGTAATAAAACATATAGAGATAATTATCTTAATACAGCAAAAATTTGGTCCAAATATTTTCCGCTTATGGAATTCATTGGAGATTTTTGTGCTTTAGCATTACTTGCTTTTGGCGGATATTTGGTTATTACTGATGCCATCAGCCTTGGTGTGTTAGTAGCATTTTTTAGTCTGGTTTGGTATATTCTTGGGCCATTAATGAATTTAGGGTTCGTCATCAACCAGTTTTCACAAGCGAAGGCTTCCGGGGAACGTTTACTGGAGATCCTCGAAGAGAAGGAGGATATTGTGGAAAAAACAGATGCACTAGATATACCGATTCAAGGCCATGTAACATTTAAAGATGTGACATTAAACTATTTAGCGGATGATGATATGGCACTAAGTCATGTTACTTTTGATGCCCCACCAGGTAAGATCATTGGACTAATTGGTGCAACAGGATCAGGTAAAACGAGTATTACCCAATTGATCACAAGATTTTATGAACCACAGGAGGGAAAGGTACTTGTCGATGAGCGACCTGTTGCCGATTATAAACTGAAGGCTTTACGTAAATCGATTGGTTTTGTACTGCAGGAACCGTTTTTATTTTCTACTTCGATCCGGGAAAATATTGCCTATGGAAATCCGGAATTGCCGGATGAACAGATTATTGATGCTGCAAAAAGAGCACAGGCTCACGAGTTTATTATGGAAATGCCAAAAGGGTATGACACGATGCTTGGTGAACGTGGTATGGGCTTATCTGGTGGGCAAAAGCAACGTATCGCAATCGCTAGGGCAATTTGTATAAATCCAAGTATTCTTGTTCTTGATGATGCAACTTCCGCGGTAGATATGCAAACAGAATTTAAAATCCAAAAGGCATTAAAGGAAGTCATGCAGGGAAGGACATCCTTTATTATCGCACACCGGATTTCATCACTTAAACATGCGGATGAAATATTGGTATTGGAGGACGGTGAAGTGGTGGAACGTGGTACCCATGACTTCCTTGTGACACAAAAGGGGGCTTATCAACGAATTTATGATATTCAATACCAGGACCGTGAAGTGATCATGGATACAACAACTTAATAGAGGAGGGATTGGCATTGGTAAAAGTAAAAAGTAAACTGGAGGAGAGTCGGCACCTTAAACGATTTCACTATACAATTGATCAGGCAGTTGAAAAGCAATTTAACTGGAAGCAAATGCTAAGGCTGCTTACTTATTTAAAACCATATGCGAAGACGTACCTTCCAGGAGCTATTATTGCTATGCTACTATCGACAGTGGTAAGGTTAATTGTCCCGATTTTAATCGGTAAGGTAGCGATTGATGTAGCAGTTAAAAATAAAGATACGACCCTACTAACTTATCTTGTTATCGGAATTGGAATCCTATATTTACTCAGCTATGTAGGAAATATATTTCGAATAAAATGGGTCAATATTTTAGGGCAAAATGTGATTTATGATTTGCGTCAACATTTATTTTCCCATGTACAGCGATTGTCACATCGTTTTTTTGATACAAGATCAGCTGGATCAATTTTAGTAAGGATTATGAACGATGTAAACTCCTTACAGGAGCTGTTTACGAATGGAATTATTAACTTATTGATGGATGTCGTAACATTGATTGGTATTATTGTTATTCTATTGGCTTTGAGTCCGAAATTAGCACTTGCGATTATGATTGTTATTCCATTAATGTTTTATATTTCAACCAAATTAAGAAGAAATATTCGTCGTTCCTGGCAAAATGTACGAATACAGCAATCACGTCTGAATTCGCACTTAAATGAAAGTATTCAAGGCATTCGTATTACGCAATCATTTACACAGGAGCGGGAGAACGCAGCGTATTTTGATGGAATTAATACCGATAACTTTGAGAGTTACCGTGTTGCATCGAAAAAAAGTGCGATGTTCAGCCCATTTGTTGAAATGAGTAATGCAATTGGAACCATTATACTAATTACCTATGGTGCTTACTTAATTCTATTAGGGGCTGGTAATGGCGGAATTGAAATCGGGACATTTGTATCTTTTGCCTTTTTCCTTGGGATGTTCTGGGATCCAATTTCAAGGTTGGGTCAAATGTACAATCAACTCTTAATGGCAATGGCTGCATCAGAGCGGATATTTGAATTCTTAGATGAACAACCAAATGTAGAAGAAAAGGAAAATGCCTTTGAATTTGCAGAAATGGAAGGTCAAATAACATTTGATAAAGTTCAATTTTCATATGAAGCAGATCGTATCGCACTTCATGAAATTTCACTAGATATCAAACAAGGGGAGACGGTAGCCTTAGTTGGACATACAGGTAGTGGAAAGTCGACGATAGCAAATTTAATTAGTCGCTTTTATGACCCGACAAGTGGATCGGTTAAGATTGACGGGCACGATTTACGTAATGTGCAATTGGATAGTTTACGGCAAAAGATTAGTGTTGTATTGCAAGATACGTTTGTTTTTTCCGGCACGATTATGGAAAATATTCGTTTTGGACGTCCAAGTGCAACGAATCAGGAAGTCATTGAGGCAGCAAAAGTTGTTGGTGCAGATGACTTTATACAGCGTTTAGCACATAATTATGAGACAGAAGTTGAAGAACGTGGAAATATCTTGTCTGCAGGTGAACGTCAATTGTTGTCCTTTGCTAGGGCATTACTGGCAGACCCAAGTATTTTAATTCTCGACGAAGCAACAGCAAGTATTGATACAGAAACAGAAGTGAAAATACAAACCGCTTTAGGTAAACTATTGAAAGGAAGAACAGCAATTATTATCGCACATCGTCTTTCAACAATCAGGGAATCGGATAATATATTTGTGCTGGAAAACGGTAAAGTATTAGAAAATGGCAATCATAGCGAATTGATGGCTAAACGTGGAGAATACTTTGGTCTCGTTAAATCGCAGTTTCAAATGTTAGATGCCATATAGAGAAAAGATGCAGGTCTAATTGCAGACTTGCTTCTTTTTTGTTCCAAAATAGTATGGTAAACTGAATGAAAAAGCATGTTTGATTGATGGAGGAAGTAGTATGAAACGGGAATTTGCTGTAATTGGTTTAGGACGATTTGGTGGCAGTATTTGTAAGGAATTGAGTATGGAGGGGATGCAAGTACTGGCAATTGATATTGATGAAGATAGGGTAAACGAATATAAAAATATCGCATCCCATGCAGTTATTGCAGATACAACAGATGAAGTTTCACTAAAAGAAATAGGTATCAAGAATTTTGACCATGTGATTGTGGCTATCGGAGATAATATTCAGGCTAGTATTTTAACAGCCGTTATTCTAACGGATTTAGAAATTAAAAAGATTACGGTAAAAGCACAAAATGATTATCATGAAAAAATACTGACCAAAATTGGCGTTGATCAAGTCGTCCATCCAGAACGGGACATGGGGAGGAGAATTGCCCATAATATTATTTCCAACAACATTCTCGACTACCTTGAATTATCAGATGAACACAGTATTGTAGAGGTAAAGGCTAGTAAAAGGATGATTGGAAAATCGCTTGTTGATCTTGACATCCGGGCAAATTATGGCTGTAACGTTGTGGCGATTAA
This sequence comes from Virgibacillus halotolerans, assembly GCF_016908515.1. Lineage (GTDB taxonomy): Bacteria > Bacillota > Bacilli > Bacillales > Amphibacillaceae > Virgibacillus_M > Virgibacillus_M halotolerans. The sequence continues at coordinate 959,616 of NZ_JAFBEA010000001.1, read as the reverse complement.
ACATGGAAAAGATATAAACGTATCGCCAAGCGCAGAAGATGCGTTAAAAGAGAATGATGTATTAATTGTAATTGGCGCTGATATAGATATTTCTCGATTCGAAAAACATCTTGTAATTGATGATAATTAAAGAAGGGTGTTTCCCTTCCCCGCGTTATTTGCGAAGCGTTGAGATACTTCGCAATTTATACTACTTTTAGATTCATTACTCAGACAAAACAATAATCTTTTAGAGAATAGCCTTAAAAAAAAACCGTATCCTTGCAGATATGGTTTTTTTTTTGAGGAATTGGGAATAGAACAAGTAGTTATATTATTTGTATGGAATAGAAAGGATGTCACTTGTGCAAAACAGACGAACAGGAGAAATTATAACAGAGCTACTTGAACAATGGAAAATCGATCATATATACGGCATGCCAGGAGATTCGATTAATGAATTGATAGAGGATCTACGAAAAAAACAAGAATCAATTCAGTTCGTTCAAATCCGGCATGAAGAAGTCGGCGCTTTATCCGCTAGTGCCTATGCAAAACTGACAGGAAAGATCGGTGTTTGCTTATCTATAGCCGGTCCAGGCGCGGTGCATTTATTGAATGGTTTATATGATGCGAAGGAAGATGGTGTACCGGTTTTAGCAATAGTGGGGCAAGTATCAAGTACGAAAGTCGGAACGAATACTTTTCAGGAAATAAATTTAGAAAATATGTTTGATGATGTAGCTGTCTTTAATGAACGTGCAGCCTCTGCAGAACAACTGCCTGATTTACTTAATATGGCAATTCGTTCGGCCTATGCGAATAATGGACCGGCCGTATTAATCGTTCCTGATGATTTATTTAAAGTGAAGCAAAAATATGATGTACCTTTAACAGCGCCAATGTATAATAAACCTGCCGTTATACCGGACCAGGAATCAATGTCACAGGCTGTACATTTAATAAACAATGCGAAAAAGCCGGTCATCCTCGCGGGAAGAGGTAATAAAGGTGCAAGTCAATCATTAATTGATTTTGCAACAACCATTCAAGCACCTATCGTATTAAGTTTGTTAGGGAAAGGAATTATACCGGACTATCATGAATTAAACCTGGGGCAGCATGGCCAAATTGGAACGAAGCCGGCCTATGGGGCTATCATGGAAGCTGATTTACTATTACTTGTTGGAACCTCATTTCCATACCGGGAATTCTTACCTAATAACACAAAAGCAATTCAAATCGAAATAGAGTCCGATAAAATCGGCAATTATTATCCAACTACGGTTGGTTTGTGTGGTGATATCAAAAAAGTTTTACCAATGCTTACGTCAATGGTTACTGGAAAAAGTGACAGTCCTTATTTGCATAAATATCAGGAGAAAATGAAAAAATGGCATATTCATATGCAAGCGGAGAAGAAAGAGAAATCACATCCAATTCAAGCACCTCAGGTTATGCATGAGTTAGAACAAGTCGTTGAAAATGACGCGGTGATATCAAGTGATGTTGGCAATGTAACCGTATGGACAGTACGCTATTTTCCATTTACAAACCAAAATTTTACGATTTCCGGTCGTTTAGCAACAATGGGGGCCGGATTGCCAGGTGCGATTGCAGCACAGATTGCTTTTCCTGACAAGCAAGTTGTTGGAATATGTGGTGATGGGGGGTTCTCCATGGTTATGCATGATTTTATGACAGCGGTGAAATATGAACTTCCCATTAAAATTGTTATATTAAATAACAGTAAGATCGGAATGATTAAATATGAACAGCAAGAGATGGGACATTTAAATTATGAGACAAATTTAGGCGAGGTAGACTTTGCTGCATTTGCCAAGGCATGCGGTGGAGATGGTTTCCGTATTGAAAAAAATGAAGACCTGGCAAATACGATGAAACAGGCATTTCTATCAAATAAGCCAACAATCATAGATGTAGCCATCGAAGATATGGCACCATTACCAGGTAATATTTCTTATGGTCAGGCTATTAAATACGGAGAGTTTTTAATAAAGGATTTCTTTACGAATAAAAAAATAGAATTTCCAGATTTGAAAACATCGTTGCGTCGTTTATTATAAAAAGAGACATGGCCGGAAGCTCCCAGCCATGTCTCTTTTTCGTTACTAGTGAATTATCATTTAAACTTCCATGATAATTGGAAGTACCATTGGTCTACGTTTTGTTTTTTCGTAAAGGAATGGTGCAATTGTATCGGTAATTTCATTTTTAATTTCTGACCATTGCGTTGTTTTTCTCTCCATGACTTTTGCCAGATGTCCGGAGACAAGTTTCTGTGCCTCATTAATCAAGTCCTCGGACTCTCTCATATAAACAAAACCACGGGAGATGATATCTGGACCAGAAGCAATTTTGAATTCCTTCATGTTAATGCTGACCACGACAATGACCAAACCTTCTTCAGAAAGTATGCGACGATCGCGTAATACAATATTTCCGATATCACCAATTCCGCTTCCATCTACATAAATAGATCCGGAAGGAATTTTACCAGCGATAGCGGCATTATCTTTTCCTAATGCAAGTACATCACCATTATCCATGGTAAATGAGTGATCCGGTTCAATATCACAAGCCTCAGCAAGCTTTATATGCTCTTTAAGCATGCGGTATTCTCCGTGTATCGGCATGAAGTACTTCGGTTTAATCAAGCGAAGCATCATTTTTTGTTCTTCTTGACTACCATGTCCGGAAGTGTGAATGTTACTTAACTTACCGTGTATGACATCTGCACCAGCCCGGTATAATTTATTAATCGTTCTACCAACACTTACTGTATTTCCTGGGATTGGAGATGAAGAAAATACAACCGTATCATTTGGTATAATTTGTATTTGTCTGTGTGTTCCATTAGCAATGCGAGATAGAGCAGCCATTGGTTCCCCTTGCGAACCGGTACAAAGGATTGTTACTTCGTTTGCCGGAAGCCGGTTAATTTGATTGGCTTCAATAAACGTATTCTTAGGTGCTTGAATATATCCCAATTCTTGACCGAGTGTAATGGCAGATTCCATACTGCGACCAAATACCGCGATTTTTCGTTTGTGCTTTACGGCAGATTCGACAACCTGTTGTAATCGATAAATATTTGATGCAAAGGTAGCGAATATCAGTCTTCCATCAACTCTGCTAAATATATCGTTAATGGTTCCACCAACTACCTTCTCAGACATTGTAAATCCGGGAACTTCACTATTTGTACTGTCTGAAAGTAAGCAAAGTACGCCTTCTTTACCAATTTCAGCCATTTTTGCTATATCAGCTGGTTCGCCGACAGGAGTAAAGTCAAATTTGAAATCTCCTGTGTGGACAATATTTCCAGGAGGTGTTTTTACAACAACACCATATGAATCCGGAATACTGTGTGTGGTACGGAAAAAACTAACGGAAGTCTTACGGAATTTAATAACATCATCTTCTTGAATTGGGTTTAACTTGGCAGTTCTCAATAAACCGTGTTCATCTAACTTATTACGTATCAATCCGAGTGCAAGCTTACCTGCATATATTGGCACATTAATTTCACGTAAGAGATATGGGATTCCTCCAATATGATCTTCGTGTCCATGAGTTATAATTAATCCTTTTATTTTATCTTGGTTTTGTATGAGATAGGTGTAGTCTGGTATGACATAATCAATACCAAGCAGTTCATCTTCAGGGAATTTAATTCCAGCATCGATTAAGATGATTTCATCCTGAAATTGAACAGCATACGTGTTTTTCCCGATTTCACCGAGACCACCTAATGCAAAAACAGCTGTTTGGTCGTTTTTTACAAATTTCATCTTACACGTTCTCCAATTTAAAATCGCTGGATTGTTTTTCATAATTTAAATGTGCCTCATCTAATTCATGGATAAATTCGATGTTCATTTCTCTGCCTTGCAACTTATTTCGTACTTCGCGTTCTGAATCAGCTTCCACGTACAGAACCTGGGTGCGTTCACGTACAGGAATTTCGTTTACTAATGCTTGATATAAAACTTTATAAACCATTTCATCTCTCCTGACAAATTTCATTTTCTATTTTGTTTGATTTTTTTCTTGCGTAAAAAAGCTATGCTCACAAGAGCAATAACGCTTATAGCTTGTTTCATTCAAATGTTAACTGAGATTCCGCTCGACATTTCGTTTTGTTCCGTTCCATGCGCTTCCGTAGCATGATAACGTTATTTATGATACCTTAATTGTTGTGATTGGTTACATCAATGGTAGTCTTTTTCACAGGTTGTTGGTACACGTTCTCGGCCTAAAAAGTCTTTCCAGCGTTTCTTGAGCTTTTCTTTTAGGCGTTTTAACATGTGACACACATCTCCTTTCAAATATTAAGAAAAGCAACAAAAATATTCTACCGATCCAATCCCTCTTATTTATAGTATAGTACGATTCGGGTAATATTGGAATAAAATATACTCAAATTGTATAAAAAAGATTCATAATGACTGTAAAATGATGGCTATATCTATTTTTTACAGAGAAATGATTCCTATACATAGTGGTCATATAATAAGGCTGTTTTCGTATACGTTGTTGCCATGGATAGAAAAAGCGACATAAGAACATGTTGATTTCCGCTCCGGGCAGTCGCTTTCCGAAATGGTAAGACATAATGCAGTTTATACCTACTATTAAGATACATTACTTCGAAAAAGCAACATCTATTAGAGCACAGCCTATCATAACGAATGAGGAGTAGATAATATGGAAAATAACATTGTATTTTTTGATATTGATGGTACATTGCTGGATTCAAACAAGCAAATTCCGTCATCAACAAAAAGGGCGGTTGAGAAATTAAAACAAAATGGCACATATGTAGCAATTGCAACTGGAAGGGCGCCATTTATGTTTGAGGCTATTCGGGAGGAACTCGGAATAGATTCATTTGTGAGCTTTAATGGGCAATATGTTGTTTTTGAAGGGAAAACGATTTACAACAATCCCTTGGAACAAAAGGGTTTAAAGGAATTATATCGTAATTCAAGTGCGTATCGTTACCCGATGGTTTTTATGAATGAGGAAACGATGCGTGCCACGGAAGGTAATCATCCACACATTACAAAGAGTCTGAGCAGTTTGCAATTTAAATATCCTAAAGTAGATCCCGATTTTTTCGAGGATAATACGATCTATCAAGCATTATTATTTTGTGAACAAGACCAGGAAAAGGCATTCATAACAAAAGATGATGTTTTTCACTATATTCGCTGGCATGATTATTCCTGCGATGTATTACCGGGTGGTGGATCGAAAGCAGTAGGGGTACAGAAATTGATTGAAGCAGCTGGGTTTTCTCAGGAAAATGCTTATGCTTTTGGTGATGGTTTAAATGACTTGGAGATGTTACAGGAGATTGGGACAGGAGTTGCAATGGGCAATGCTGTTCCGGATTTGAAGCACGTAGCAGATTATACGACGGATCATGTGGATAATGATGGCATTATGAATGGCTTAAAACACTTTCAATTGCTGTGAATAAAAGAGCCAGTTCAATGATGAACTGGCTCTTTCTCTATTCAACTGCTTTTGCATCCTCCGGTATGAGATATGGGTTTTCCTTGTTTATATGATCATAAAACATGATGCCGTTTAAATGATCAATTTCATGTTGGAATACTACCGCGGGATATCCTTTAAGTCGTAACTTTATTGGATTACCTTCAATGTCGGTAGCCTTTATGGTCACCCGAGCGTAGCGGGGAACATAACCCTCAACCGGTCGATCAACCGAGAGGCAACCTTCACCAGAGGATAGGTAGGACATTTCAACAGAATGGCTAACAATTTTAGGGTTAACAAGACCGTAGCTATAAAGTTTGCCATTTTGATCTTCGAAATGAACAGCTGCTAGGCGTTTATTTAATCCTAGTTGTGGTGCAGCCAATCCGACACCGGGTCTTAATTTATACTTTTCAGCAATCGTTTCATCCTGGCTATTCTTTAAAAAAGTAATCATTTCAGTTAAAAGTTCTTTATCCTCATCGCTTAGGGGTGTTTCCACCGGGTCAGCAATGTTCGTTAAGGTCGGATTACCTTCACGAACAATATCTTTCATTGTAATCAATTTTTCTCACTCCTTACTCATGCAGGTGCATACGTTGTAATCATATTTTATCATATATTGATCCGGATTTTCATAAATTACTATACCACAAAGTGAAACTAAAGTTTTTGTGAAGGTTTTACTAATTCTTATGTTATACTGGAAAAAAATAAAAAATGCAAGAAAGCATTAGAGGGAGGGATCCTTTCGTGTTGTTAAAAAGGCAACTACTAAGCATACTATCAATTGGCTTTATTATTGTTTTATCGGCTTGTAGTGGAGCGTCAACAGAGGAAAAAATACATAATCATTTAGAAGAAGCCGTTTCAGCAGAGACGGGTTTTGAAGAACAGCAAAAAGATATTACTGATCTGGAAAAACAGGAACAGAAAATTTATGGTGAAATTATCAAATTAGGGATGGAAGAATTTGATGAGATAAAAGAACTTTCCCAACAAGCGTTAAAATCAATCGATAAACGTTCGGAAGCGATAAAACTGGAAAAGGAAAGCATTGATGAATCACAAGAAGCATTTAATGAAACAGATTCTTTAATTGATAAGCTGGAAGAAAAAGAAGTAAAAGCGAAAGCAGAACAATTACAAAAGGTAATGAATGATCGTTTTAAGGCGTATGGCACATTGTATAAGGTTTACAGTAAGTCTTTAGAGCAGGAAAAGGACCTATATGGGATGTTGCAGAAAGAAGAATTAGAACAAGAGGAATTAACAGAGCAAATTACAGCCATTAATGAAAGCTATGAACAAGTATTAAAAGCCAATGATCAATTCAATGAGGATACAAACGCATATAATGACTTGAAAAAGGAATTTTATGACGCAGCAGATATTAATGTTACATTTGCTGATAATACAGAAAAAAAATAACAAGTAGGAAATGGGCTGGATAACTTTTATTCAGCTCTTTTTTTATTGAAAAGTTTAGCTTTTGAGTAATACAGTTAACATAACCAATTATAACAGCGAATGGAAATCTGTTAGCGGAACCGAGGAAGTGCATGTAGTCCTATAACAAAAATGAATAAAACGAAACAAAGTGTTTGACCATTTCAATGATATAGGCTAATATTTAAGTTGGATTAAGAATTGTACCAATGGTTTTTTGGGTGAATGTATAACAGATTTTTATTTGTCCTTCTTAAAGATTGAATAGCAGCAAATAAGGGTACATGATTTAGAGTGAAAGGTACAATTTTACTTGTTTTGGGAAGGCTATGAAGGAAATATTAAAAAGATATAAAGGAAGAGGTGGACGATTTTGAAACACGTACTTGAAAGTGTCGAAAGTCAGTTCGAAGTGTTCCAGATTCTAAATGAAGATGGGAAAATTGTTAATAAAGACGATATGCCGGATTTGTCGGATGAGGATTTAAAAGAACTTATGCGTAGAATGGTCTATACACGGGTATTGGATCAACGTTCTATTGCATTAAATCGTCAAGGAAGATTGGGTTTCTACGCACCGACTGCCGGTCAGGAAGCGTCGCAGCTAGGAAGTCATTTTGCACTTGAGAAAGATGATTTTATTTTACCGGGCTATCGGGACGTACCACAATTAATTTGGCATGGTCTTCCACTATACCAGGCTTTTCTATTTTCCAGAGGACATTTCCACGGTAATCAGATGCCTGAAGGTGTAAATGCTTTAAGTCCACAAATCATTATTGGTGCACAATATGTACAGGCTGCAGGTGTAGCATTAGGCATGAAGCTTCGTGGCAAAAAGGCAGTGGCTGTTACTTACACTGGTGATGGTGGAACTTCACAGGGTGATTTCTACGAAGGAATGAACTTTGCGGGTGCATATGGTGCACCAGCGATATTCTTTGTACAAAACAACTACTTTGCTATTTCAGTGCCGGTTGAGCAACAAACTGCTGCAAAAACATTAGCGCAAAAAGCAGTAGCAGCTGGTATCGAAGGTATACAGGTAGATGGTATGGACGTGCTGGCCATGTATGCTGCCACGAAACATGCACGGGAACGCGCAATTAATGGAGACGGACCAATGCTTATTGAGGCGTTAACCTATCGTTATGGACCACACACGATGGCTGGGGATGATCCAACACGTTACCGTACAGAAGATCTTGATAATGAATGGGAGAAAAAAGACCCAATCGTACGCTTCAGAACGTTCTTGGAAGGTAAAAAGTTATGGTCTGAAGAAGAAGAAAATAAAGTGATTGAACAAGCAAAAGATGATATTAAAGAAGCGATTAAAGAAGCGGACAAATATCCGAAACAAAAAGTGACAGACCTGATGGAAAATATGTATGAAGAACTTCCACACAACCTACAAGAACAATGGGAAGAATATAAAGAAAAGGAGTCGAAGTAAATCATGGCTCAAATGACAATGATTCAAGCGATAACTGACGCAATGCGCGTAGAATTGAAAGATGATGAAAATGTACTTGTATTTGGTGAAGATGTTGGTAAAAACGGCGGTGTTTTCCGTGCTACAGAGGGTTTACAGGATGAATTTGGCAAAGAACGTGTATTTGACACACCGCTAGCTGAATCGGCAATTGGCGGGCTTTCAATTGGACTGGCTCTGGAGGGTTATCGCCCCGTACCGGAAATTCAATTCTTCGGTTTCGTTTATGAAGTGATGGATTCCATTAATGGGCAAATGGCTCGTATGCGTTATCGTTCCGGCGGGACAAAATCACAACCAATTACGATTCGCTCGCCATTTGGTGGTGGTGTGAATACACCTGAAATGCATGCAGACTCGCTTGAAGGCTTGATTGCTCAGCAACCAGGGATTAAAGTTGTGATACCATCGACACCATATGATGCGAAAGGATTGTTAATCGCTTCTATTCGGGACAATGACCCTGTTGTTTTCTTGGAGCATATGAAACTATATCGTTCATTCCGTGGGGAAGTACCTGAAGAAGCATATACAGTTGAACTTGGTAAGGCGGATGTGAAACGTGAAGGTAAGGACGTGACACTCATTGCCTATGGTGCCATGGTTCATACATGTTTAAAAGCAGCTGAAGAGCTTGAAAAAGATGGCATTGATGCAGAAATTATTGATTTAATGACTGTCTCACCATTGGATATAGATACGATTATTGAATCAGTTAAGAAAACAAACCGCGTCGTAGTGGTTCAAGAAGCACAACGTCAAGCAGGTGTAGCGTCCACAGTTATTTCTGAAATTCAGGAAAGGGCAATTTTACATCTGGAAGCACCGGTATTAAGAGTAACAGCTCCAGATACAGTGTTCGCATTTTCTGAAGCAGAAAAAATTTGGTTGCCAGATCACAATGATGTTATTGAAAAAGTAAATCAAGTAATGAACTTCTAAAAAATAAAGACGGGAGGTAACAATTATGGCTTTTGAATTTAAATTACCGGATATTGGTGAAGGAATTCATGAAGGTGAAATAGTTAAATGGTTTATAAAAGCAGGCGATGAGATTCAAGAAGATGATCCACTGTGTGAGGTGCAAAATGACAAATCTGTCGTTGAAATACCTTCACCGGTACAAGGAACAGTTAAAAAAGTATATGTTGAAGAAGGTACGGTAGTAGTTGTTGGAGACACGATTGTATCCATTGATGCTGAAGGGTACGAATCAGAGGATACTTCAGAGGAAGAAACTGAAGACAAAGGTGAAAAAGAACAATCTGAAAAACAAGAAGAGAAGCAGCCTGTAGCAGATGACTCTAAATCAGAGGAAGAAGATGCACAGTCTGATGATAGTCGCGTGATTGCGATGCCATCTGTAAGAAAATATGCTCGTGAACAGGATGTTAAAATCCAAAAAGTTACTGGATCAGGTAAAAATGGCCGTATTTTAAAAGCGGATATTGACAGTTTCTTGAGTGGTGATCAACCTGCGAAAAGTCAGGATAGTTCTGAAACAGCTGAAGCAACAGAACAAGCAGAAGAAAAACAAACTGCCACAGCACCACAAGGCGCATATCCAGAAACCCGCGAAGCAATGAGTGGTATTCGTAAAGCAATTGCAAAAGCAATGGTAAATTCGAAAACGAAAGCACCTCATGTAACATTGCTGGATGAAATAGATGTAACAGAACTGGTTGCACACCGTAAGAAATTTAAGGCTGTTGCAGCAGAGCAGGATATTAAATTAACGTATCTACCATATGTTGCAAAAGCACTTGTTTCTGCATCACAGAAATTCCCGATTTTGAATGCATCGGTAGATGATGAAACAAACGAAATTATTCACAAGCATTATTATAATATAGGTATTGCTGCAGACACGGATAGAGGTCTACTCGTTCCTGTTGTAAAAGATGCCGATCGTAAATCAATATTTTCTATCTCTAAAGAAATTAATGAATTGGCAGAAAAGGCACGAAGTGGTAAACTTACATCTGATGAGATGAAGGGTGCATCCAATACAATCACAAACATTGGTTCAGCAGGTGGTCAGTGGTTTACGCCTGTGCTTAATTATCCAGAAGCAGTCATTTTGGGTATTGGACGTATCGCTGAAAAACCTATTGTTCGCGATGGAGAAATTGTTATTGCTCCAGTACTTGCATTATCATTTAGTTTTGATCACCGTATTGTTGATGGAGCAACTGCACAACTCGCATTGAATCAAATCAAACGATTATTGAACGATCCACAATTAATTATGATGGAGGCGTAGATTATGGTAGTAGGAGATTTTCCAGTTGAAGTAGACACATTGGTTGTCGGGGCAGGACCAGGAGGATATGTTGCTGCAATCCGTGCCGCACAATTAGGACAAAAGGTAACCATCGTTGAAAAAGGAGCAGTAGGTGGCGTATGTTTGAATGTTGGGTGTATCCCATCAAAAGCATTAATTCAGGCTGGTCACATGGCTGCACAGGCACATGGCAGTAAAGATTTGGGAATTTCTACAGAAAAAGTTACTGTTGATTTTTCCAAAGTGCAGGAATGGAAAGGTTCGGTAGTTAATAAGCTTACATCTGGTGTTGAAGGCTTATTAAAAGGAAACAAAGTAGATATCGTCAAGGGAGAAGTTTACTTTGTGGACGAACATACAGTGAAAGTGATGGATGATAAAACGTCACAAACATATAAATTTAATAACTGTATTATTGCAACAGGATCTTCACCAATTGAAATACCAAGCTTTAAATTTTCCGATCGCGTACTTGACTCAACAGGCGCGTTGGCTTTAAAAGAAATCCCTAAGAAAATGGTTGTTATTGGTGGCGGTTATGTTGGAACTGAGCTTGGTTCTGCTTACGCCAACCTGGGAACTGAAGTTACTGTTCTGGAAGGCGCAAAAGATATTCTTGGCGGATTTGAAAAACAAATGACACAGATCGTCAAAAAAGGATTGAAAAAGAAAAACGTTGAAATTATTACTGAAGCAATGGCAAAAGGTGCAGAAGAAACAAAAGACGGTGTGAAAGTTACGTATGAGGCAAATGGCAAAGAAGAAACACTTGATGCTGACTACGTACTGGTAACGGTTGGCCGTCGTCCTAACACCGAGGAAATTGGTTTAGAACAAGCTGGTATTGAAGTAGACGATAAAGGTCTTATTAAAATTGATAAACAATGCCGCACAAGTGTAGATAACATTTATGCTATCGGTGATATTGTTGAAGGCCTGCCACTCGCACATAAAGCCTCTTATGAAGGTAAAGTGGCTGCTGAAGTAATCGGTGGAGAAAAATCCGAAATTGATTACCTTGCAATACCATCTGTTGCATTCACTGATCCCGAACTTGCAATGGTAGGTTATACGGAAAAAGGAGCGAAGGAAGCAGGATATAAAGCAAAAGCATCCAAGTTCCCATTTGCAGCTAATGGTCGTGCATTGTCATTAAATGACAGTGAAGGTTTCTTAAAACTAATCACAAGGGAAGAAGATGGACTGGTTATCGGTGCACAAATTGCCGGACCCAATGCCAGTGATATGATTGCTGAAATTGGTTTAGCTATTGAAGCAGGAATGACCGCAGAAGATATTGCACTTACTATCCATGCACATCCTAGTTTAGGGGAAATCACCATGGAAGCAGCTGAAGTTGCATTAGGTACACCAATTCATATGTTGTAATGTAAAGAAGACGAAGGTTCAAGTAGGGTTCTAGCCTTATTTGAACCTTCCTTCTTGTTTATTTCAAAGCCTGACGATACTTATCATCCCAGTATGGGGAGGGGTGGTGTATGGTAACGCGGCGCAGATATAAGAAAACAAGCGTGCTGTTATAACTAACAGCACGCTTGTTTTCTTATTGAATCGTTAATTGCAATTCATTCACTATTTCCGTTTTGGACATTTCTCCGGTGAGCCGGGAAATGGTTTGTCCATTTTTTAAAATAAGTAATGTAGGGCTATTTGAACTGACCTTATAATTAAGTTCGTCAATGTTTTTTTCTTCTTCCAAGCCACCCTTGAATTCATCCGGGTATGCCGCTTTTAGTTCTAAAAGTGCATCCATATATATATTTTTTAACGATTTACTTGATTGATCAGTGAAAAGCATTACGTCATAATCTGCGGGCTGGAATGTGATGACATCTACTACAGCATCTGTTTTTTGGCATCCCGTGGTCAGAAGTAAAAAGAAAAGTAATAGAATAGCATAGTTTTTCCTGATTTTTAACACCTTCCTATGATGTCAAACAGTAAGCGTGAGCACTTATCTGATTTTGATTGACTATAGAATAGTGTAACAAATAAAAGGGCTAACAACCGGTATGTTATGGAACTGTTAACCAAATGCAACAGATTTGTAGGGAAAGTAATTATTTGTCAATATGTGTTACTGATTTGCAACTTCTAAATAAAAAGGTTAGACCTCTTCATTTAGAAGAAATCTAACCTTTTCTTATTCTTTCCTTTTTAATTCCATCTCTTTCGCTTCTTGTTTAAAGGCCTTCATTAACGATATAACGATTAATATCAGTATGATCGCAAATGGAAACGCGACGATGATGGAGGCGGTCTGTAAGGCTTGTAGACCACCTTGCCATAACAATACTGCGGCAGCACCTGATTGCAAAATACCCCAGATAAGTTTGACAACGTTTGGAGGGTATAGGCTACCACCAGTCGTCTGCATCCCTAATACAAATGTTGCTGAATCTGCCGATGTAATAAAGAAAATACTGACCAGGAGGATCGCGATAATCGACATGAACGTTCCTAGTGGAAATTGGTCCAGCATGGCAAATAATGCTGCTTCTTCACCAATTTCATTTACTTGTTGCATAATATTGGCATCCTGGAAGAATTCTAAATTGATCGTTGTTCCGCCAAACACTGTAAACCAGATTGCACCGAAAATAGTAGGTACTAACAGGACTCCTGATACGAATTCTCTAATCGTACGACCACGGGAAACCCGTGCAATAAAAGTGCCTACAAATGGTGCCCAAGCAATCCACCATGCCCAATAAAATACTGTCCAGTCTTTGATCCACGAGTTACCCGGATCAAACGGAGTCATTCGCAAACTCATACTTGGCAAATCTTGAATATAGCTACCAAATGTAGATGTAAAAAGGTTTAAAATAAAATTTGTTGGTCCTATAAACAGTAATAGTAACATTAAAGAAATGGCTAGTACTAAATTTGTGTTACTTAAATATTTTATACCTTTATTGATCCCTGTCATTGCGGAAGTTAAGTATAATACCGTAACGATAAGTATGATGATCATATCTAATGCTATTGATTGGTTGATACCGAAAACATAGGATAATCCACTACTAATTTGGATCGCGCCGAAGCCCAGTGATGTTGCAACACCAAAAACTGTTGCAATAACAACAACAACATCAATTGTCGTACCCCAGGCACCTTTTATACGGTTACCGAATAAGGGAACCAATATGTCACTTATAAGACCCGATGACTGGCGTCTAAATTTGAAATAGGCTAATGCCAATCCAAGTGTTGCGTAGATTGCCCATGGGTGTAATCCCCAATGGAAAAAACTATACTTCATTGCTGTTGCAGCTGCTTCAGCTGTTCCACCTTCACCATACGGTGGGATATTAAAATGGGATAGCGGTTCTGCAGCGCCCCAGAATACTAAACCAATACCCATTCCAGCACTAAACAACATAGCAAACCAAGAGATGTAACTGTGTTCTGGCTTATCGTTTGGTTTACCCAATTTTATTTTCCCGTATTTGGAAAAGATTAGGTAAATGGCAAAGATCAAAAATGTTGTAGCACTTAGTAAGTAAAACCAGCCGAATTGATCGACCAAATAGGTTTGGATTGCTGTCGTAACGGTATCAAGATTTGCATTTGGTAACACTTCCTTAGGAATAATTCCCCAAACAACAAATAGAAATGCTAGAACTGCTGAAATGTAAAATACGCGAGTAACTTTACTCATAAACAAAATTCCTTTCTGTAATGATAAATTTTCAGTTAAGTAAAACGGTACAAATAAGAATCTAAGGACAAAGAAAAGTACTCATCGAAATAGGGCGATCGTAAATTTAAAGCACAATTATGTATTTAAACATATCAAAGCATAATGATCAAATACTTTATGCGCCCAATCCGTATCTTTACTATTTCCTTTTGTCCATATTATCATTCTTAAATAGGGATAATTAAATGACTGAATGGTAATGTATCTACCCTATACCCTATAAAGATTTTTTTTAAAACAACGGTATTCACAGGAAGGATAATTCCGTTATAATGGTAGCGTGGTATGAATACAAAAAGAAGAAAAATAGGAGGGGTCGGATGAAAAAGATATTTTGGCTGTCACTGTTGGCAATGCTAATTGTTTTATCAGCATGTAGCAGTAACCAAGCTAGTAAAGAACAAGAGCCAGATGATGCAACTAATGAACAGAAAAAGGATAACGCCCAAGAGAAAGAAAACCCGGAGCATGCAGAAGATAGTGCGTCAGACGGACACAAAAAAGATGATAATCAAGGGGAAAAAGAACAAGAAGCTGATCCAGATCCGGAATATAGAGTTTCTGATACTTGGAATATTGTTCCTTTAGATAAAGAGACAAATGATGAAGTCGCTTTGATAACGATTGATGATGCACCAGACAAGCATGCAGTCGAGATGGCGAAAACGTTAAAAGACTTAGATGTTAATGCAATATTTTTCGTTAATGGGCATTTTATTGAATCGGATGAAGGACAAGAAAAATTAAAAGAAATACATGATATGGGCTTTTTAATTGGTAACCATACATATACACACCCATTTCTACCAGATTTATCGGCAGATGAACAAGAAGAAGAAATTGTTAGGGTCAATGATAAGGTCGAAGAAATAATTGGGGAACGTCCAAAATTTTTCCGTGCTCCAAATGGGGCGAATACGGACCATACGAAACAAGTTGCGAAAGATGAGGGCATGACATTAATGAATTGGACCTATGGATACGATTGGGAACCAGAGTACCAGACAAAAGAGAAAATAACGGATATGATGCTCAACAGCGAATATTTGGGGAACGGTGCAAACTTACTAATGCATGATCGCGATTGGACTGCGGCTGCTTTGGCAGATATTGTTGAGGGGCTGCGTGATCAGGGATATGAGTTAATAGATCCAAAATTAATTGAGACGGAATAGAAGACAGAAGGTCAACAACCTGTTAGCAATTGCTAGCAGGTTTTTTAATGATAACGTATATTTTTAATGCGTTATACTAATTAGGGGTTGCATCTTTTAATGTGACATCATATAATATGAATACGCTATCATAATGCAATGAAGGAGATGGGCTAAATGGGAACGATTGTTTGTCAGGAGTGCGAAAAGGTTATTGAGCAGTATGACGATGAAAAAGTTACTACCCTTTATGGCACTTGTCCAAATTGTAACGGAAAATAAAAACAAGAAAGAACTGCAATCGAGATTGCAGTTCTTTCTTGTTTTTATTACTTCATTAAAGTGGTAGGATAGTTGTAGTAAATATGAATCCAAAGGGGATGGGATAAACATATGGGGTGGAATACACGTATAACAAAGTTATTAAACATTGATTATCCAATAATACAGGGTGGATTAGCTTATTTGGCATATGCTGATCTGGCTGCAGCCGTTTCTAATGCTGGGGGTTTAGGACAAATCACTGCAATGAGCCTTCCAAATCCGGAAAGTTTAAGAGAAGAAATTAAACGTTTAAAAACAATGACTTCTAAGCCGTTTGGTGTTAATTATGCGATTGGGCAACATGGCCGTCCTTTTGAGCAAATGGTAGAAGTAGCGGTTGAAGAGGAAGTACCGGTTATATCTGTAACTGGAGGTAATCCACAAGGTGTGTTGGACTTAATTGCTGACCACCCGATTAAAAAGCTCGTTCTTGTCGCTTCAAGGAGGCAAGCGGAAAAGGCGGAAGAACTGGGAGCCGATGCAGTGATGGTCGTTGGTCAGGAAGGTGGGGGACATTTGGGGAGAAGTGATGTCGGCACATTCGTACTGACACCAAAAGTAGTGGATCACGTGTCTATTCCTGTTATTGCATCAGGCGGTATTGTGGACGGAAAAGGTTTAATGGCAGGACTTGCGCTTGGGGCTGAAGGAATTGAAATGGGAACACGATTTATTGCTACGGAGGAATGCGTCGATGCCCATGCAATTTATAAACAAGCGATTTTGGATGCAGATGAAAATGCAACGGTTGTTATTAAGCGGACGCTTGGATCACCGGCAAGAGCTTTGAAAAACAGCTGGACAGATCAAATTTTAGAAAAAGAAGCATTGGAAGCAGGATATGAATCAATAGGGAATTACATAAGCGGAGAAGCGAATAAGCGATTTATTTATGATGGAAAAGCCACACAGGGGTTTGGCTGGGCTGGTCAGGGTTCAGCTAGAATCCATGATAGTCCATCCGTAAATACATTAATTCAATCGATGATCCTGGAAGCGGAAGATATACAAAAAAAGTGGAGTAACGTGAGGTGAGGAACGATGGGTTATCATTACCCAATTGATGAAACATGGACGAAAGAAGAAGTAGTGGATGTTGTAAACTTTTTTAGCTTAGTGGAAAAAGGCTATGAAAAAAGTGTGAACCGTGATGAATTGATCCTATTGTATAAACGGTTTAAACAAATCGTACCTTCGAAAAGTGAAGAGAAGAAGTTATTTTCGGCGTTTGAATCGGCATCAGGTTATTCCAGTTACCATCTGATAAAAAAAGCACGAGCGTCAAATGAAAACAAGATAAAAATGTAAAGAGAGAGCATCGAAATAGATGCTCTCTCTTTATCTACTTAGCGCTTAAAGCTTGCTGATAAAATGGAATCAATGTTTGAAATGTGCTTTTAGCTGTTTCTAAAAACTTTTCCCCATTTGTGACGCGTTCATCATCAACAGGTAGATGTTGTCCTATTAGGAACTCAGCTTTTTTCACATCGCGAAATCGTTCAACGTCCTTTAATTGTAATTCAGGAAGTGCTATAGCACCTTTTTTCATATGATCAAGGGAAACGACGTAATGGTCAGGAAGTTGTTTTATCTCATCAAAATGATTAATAAACGTCTCGGCGATCGCCTTTTTATGGTCCAATTCATAAATAAGTGCTAACCAGATGAATATGTGATCATCAAACACACCGACTTGAAAATGCGGATGTTTCTTATATCCTCGTTTATTATCAGCAATGGCGAGCCATGTGTCCTGGGGTGGATTCACAGTTCTTCTGGCATGTCTTGCGATATGTAAATAAACTTCATTACCTAAATGAGCAGACAAAAAGTCAGTTAATTCGCTCCCGATCTGTTGAAATTTAGGCTGTATTCTTGATTGAATAGCCTCCATACGTTCATCTAAACCCTCTATAGAAAAAGTATCAAAATCCCTTTTTTCAAATCCATTAAATGTCAAATTAGTCATCCTTTCATTTTCTCCATACATTATAATAATTATTAATTATATACTTTGCTACGTCAAGCTAAATACCTCCAGAATAATATAGTATAAAATAAAAGTAATCTAATCAGGTTTAAAACCAGGCAAATAAGGGGAATTTATATAGTAAGTAGCACAATGAAAAAAATGAATGAACTAAATTGGAAAATTATCATAAAATAAAAACAAGTAATCATGACAATACCGGCAAGTAAATGATAAACAAAATGAAGGGTTGTGGATGAATTGAAATATGTAATGGAGGCGCTCAGACGTAAAGAAGCTGAGGAACAACTACCGGTAATTCGTATGGAGATTGATTATGAACTTGTAACACTTTTCGACGCGTTACAAGCAAATAATACGGTTGACATTATTAAAACAAAAGAGCGATTAGAACAACTGAGACTACAATGGCTTGAGATTGAAAATGATGAAACATAATTTACGACCCCAATATGTATATGCCACGAAGAAATAAGTGTGCCATGTATATATTCGGGTCGTTTATTCGTTTTTAACGCGTTAACAATGACGCGGGTTCCGGTCTTTGATACAATATAAGACATATCAACGTACTGGGGGAATACTGATGGACTTGGAACTACGTGATCAACTTTATGCACAAGCAAAGGAATGGGTTTTAGCGGCCGGAAAACAAATTAGAAATAAAATAAATGATCCGCTCGTAATTGATACAAAATCAAATCCCAACGATCTTGTTACGACAATGGATAAAGAAACAGAAGCGTTTTTTGCAACTGAAATTAAAAATAAATACCCTGATCATTTCATATTAAGTGAAGAAGGGTTCGGGGATGACTTAAAAACACTGGATGGAACGGTATGGATCATTGATCCGATAGATGGAACGATGAATTTTGTCCACCAGAAAAGAAACTTTGCTATTTCAATTGGTATTTATCAGGACGGTGTTGGTGAAATTGGTCTTATCTATGATGTGATGTCTGACATTTTGTATCATGCAAAAAGAAACGAAGGGGCATATAAGGATAAGGAAAAACTGGCACCATTAAAATCAGATGTGAAATTGGAACAATCTATTCTCAGCTTAAATCACTTTTGGTTGTGTGAAAATCGATTAGTGGATGAACGCGTGATGCAAGGTTTAGTTAAAAAGGTCCGCGGTACGAGAACATATGGATCTGCAGCTTTAGAGTTTGCGTATGTTGCGGAAGGGATATTGGATGGCTACCTTACCATGACGTTATCACCATGGGATGTTGCTGCCGGAATGGTTATCGTCAATGAAGTAGGTGGTGTAACGGGCAATATTGATGGGGAAGCCCTAAATATGTTGAAGCGGAATTCTGTTTTTACATGCAACCCGGTTATTCAAAAAGATATTATAGACGATTATTTTGTTAAAGGAAAAAAGTGACCCACTGATGTGGCGTCACTTTTTTTTCCGTTTTAATGATAAACCAAAACCCATGATTGCAAATCCCAATACTAAGAATAAAAGAATCAGCCAAATATTTTGAAATGCGATTGAAATCCCTACTAATACAAACATGGCAATAACCAAAATTGCCAAGAGTAGCATGGATACGTTTATATTTTTCATCAAAACACCTCTATTTCTACATTGTTAAGTATATCCTAAATTAAATTGAAGTTCAAAAAGTTTTGTCGAAAGTCATATTTTAACTAGCATGACCTACAAAGATTTAGTATGATGGTAAAAGAGTTTAAACATAATGGGGGAGACAGATGGATAATAATTTTAGTCTTATTTTTGATTTACTCATACATTATAATGGTACAGCCCACATATTCTGGATATTTTTTGTGCTTAATTATATATTTGCAGCAATTGCCTTCCAGTTGGGGTTTGCAAAAAAACTACCACCATTAAAAACTGTGTTCGTTTATATCATGCTTGCTGTTGGAGTTTATATTATAACGATCTTTAGTATATTTAAATTACCAATTACGGAAAGCTTAATTATCATATCACTGGTACTGGGAATTTATCGCTTTCGCTTACATAGAGAGAGACAACGGAAAGCCCAAAATAGCTAAACAAAAAACGCCTTTAGGGCGTTTTTTGTTTAGCTATACCTAGGTAGATAGTAAAGTTTTAAATTTTACTACTGCATCGTGCAACTAAGGCATTCGCCATTAAAGGCTTAGCGAATACCAAGTTTCCTAAAAGTAATGATCGTCTTCCTTTTTCTTCTTCTTATAAAGGTGGAAATGACCAGTAGCTTGACGCTGTTTTGTTTTATAGTCAATTCGCTTATAACATTTTTCACATAAGTACATTTGATTTCTACGATTTCTTAAGCGTTTAGCACGTAATGAATGGTCGTCCAATCCCTCTATATGGTCACAAAGAACACATTTTACTTGCATGGCTTCACCTCTATAATAAATGTATCGTTTAATGCTTCTTATTAACTGGAAATATAATATATTTAAATTGTAACATAGGACTTGTATTTAGAATAAGCATACGTATTAAATTACACCGATGCAAAAACAATTTTAAGCTATTAGTAGGACTCATATTATCACCATTATGTTGGACGATAAGCCAAATTTTCCAATGTTTTATATAAAAATATGTGGGGAATATATAAATAAGCTAAAAGAAGAGAGGGCGATTTAATGAAAAAACGTTATATTATCTCAGCAGCAGGTGTAGCCGGTGCTGTCGGAGCTACATTAGCTGGTCGACGCTATTTCAAAAACAAAACGGAGCAGAACAAAGTGACTACGTTTGAAGATGCGGGTATTCCGGATCAGACCTCTAATATGGATTTGGCTCAATTCGAAAATGCGAAAATGGTTTCAGAAGGGTCTCAATTTGGTGTTAACTATTACAATGAAATGAAAGAGGAATTGGAAGAACAAGCAGAACAATAAGACAGAAAAAAGCTGGCATTTAGTAATCAAAACTAAACGCCAGCTCTTTTATTTTTGATTGGATTGTTCTTCTTCGACATCATCTATTTTTTCTTTGTCTTTCTCGGGAATAATTTCCTTGTTTTGATCTGGTTCTTGTGGCCGGTTTTCATTTATCGGGAATTCAGGCATGTATCTTCCGACAATTGCGGATAATTCGTCGACAAATCCATAGACAGGATGACCTTGACTGATTTTATTTGCCATCCCGCGGAGCCTTTCCATGACATCCGCATCGGCGATAACGACAGCGGTTTTCCCGTAAGGATCATGTTGTAGGGCTTCTACGACGGAGTATTTAATGGTACCCACCCGTGACCTGTCTAAATCTTTATCTACATCGATACCAACAACTGCATAGGGTCCCGCAACTACTGCAGCTGCATCATTAACATTGGGTACGTCACTTGCCAGATCAGCTAAATGTGTGGCCATTTCACTATATTTCAGATCGGGATTCTCTCTTGGGTCCGAATTTTTAACGTTAACAAACTGATTATTACGTTGTTCTTTATCAGCTAAAGAATTGCTGTCTTTTTGCTGGCATCCAACGATAAGAAGCAAGCAAGATATAGATAATATAATTAAACGTTTTTTCATTCTGCATCCTCCTGGTAAAAGTATTTTCTACTGTTATTTTGGTTAGAATGCAAAATAATATACGAAAAAGGCCAATACAGTATTCGTGTATCAGCCTCAAAGTGTTAATTAATGATAATCTTACTTACGTTTTTGATAGGTGCATCTTTATTTGAACCGTCGTTAAAATAAAAATATACTGGGCCATCATCTTTTAGTGGTTTGCCTTTATTGGCAAATTGAAGATAGCAATACTTTAATTCAGAAAGCGATATTTGTTTATCCCCATCCTTGGTAACCAAGGTTGCCCCCGTTGCGTCCGGTTTTATTTCTGCGTTCTCGACAAAATCAATAATGGGCATAACATAGGAGTTTTGTAAAAACTTTTCTCCTTCATGTCGTGAAATACTTTTATTTACCGGGGGTTTCATATGCTGTGGATAAACGGCACGTTCCCATCTTTGTGCGGCTTTTTCTGCCTCGTCTGTATCTGTGGTTGGAACAGCATTAACTGTGAATGCTTCATCTAACAATACTTTTCTGTCATCGAAGATCCAAACCGTCGGATCCAAGGTTATAGCGTATGTAACATTTCCAGTAATTGGTACGATCATTATTTTTCCCCCTAAGAATATATATCAATATTAAGAATAGCAGACCTCTGAGAAGATTTCACCAATTTAAAATAAAAATCACGCAATCCCATTATTTTAGTTGCATTTTTCCAGTGCTAACGATAATATAGTATTGAGGAAAGTCTTTTGAGGAGTAAAGAAAACACGTGCCTGTTTTCTTTCTTTTAAGCGCGCAAAGGAGCGATACATCGCAGACGAAATTCTTTTCGTCGGACGAAGGCTTCGCCCAAAGGCTTGGCGAATGTCAAGTTTTCTAATGGAGGGGATAGAAATGATGCCCGAGGTGACCATAACACATCGTGAAAAAGCCCAAGCCCTTCTAAAGGCTGATGCTGATAAAATTTTGCGACTAATAGAAGTTCAAATTAAGAACTTAACGATGCCACAGTGCCCGTTGTATGAAGAAGTACTTGATACACAAATGTTTGGTCTCTCAAGAGAGATCGATTTTGCTGTGCGTTTGAACTTGATCAGCGAAACGGAAGGTAAAGCACTTCTTGGGAATTTAGAGAAGAAGCTTAATATACTACATGAGACAGCGCAGAATTCGGTGTGAACTTTGTTGATTCATGTGTTGGCTTTGTGAAATTTTGCAAGAGCCTTGCCTGCATATTTAATTGGCAAGGTTTTTTATTTATATTCATTTACTTTAATAAGTAAATGGTTTGAAAAATGATGATGAAACAATATATATTTTTTGAAATATGATATACTAGGTAAAATATTTCTAGTATACTTCCAATAGAAATAGTGAAAAGGGATCATTGGATACATATTTTTCGAACAAGCATCATGTTCAGGTGCCGGATTGGTTAGCTGTAAAGCTCGCACTAGACATTGATAAAGCTGATTATTCTGTTTTTTGGTATCGTGATTGTTGTTTTGTTCTTTTCCCGGTCAGCTTTTTATTACAAATGCTGGTCTGGAAAAACATATCTTAAAGCCGGATAGGAATAAGATCTGGCAAATACAATATGGTAACTTAAAAAGTTGTTCATCAGAATAGGGGAGGAAAAGCATGACTGAATTAAATCAAATAAACAAAGTGTTAGTAGCAAATAGGGGAGAAATTGCAATCCGGGTTTTTCGGGCTTGTTCTGAGCTGGGTATCCGGACCGTTGCAATTTATTCGAAAGAGGATTCAAGCTCATATCATCGTTATAAAGCAGACGAGTCTTACTTAATTGGAAAGGATAAAAAACCGATTGATGCTTATTTAGATATCGAAGGGATCATTGAGCTGGCTAAAGAAGTAGGCGTAGATGCCATTCATCCAGGCTACGGTTTTTTATCTGAAAATATCGATTTCGCGAAACGTTGTGAAGAAGAGGGCATTATCTTTATTGGACCAACAAGCGAACATTTGAATATGTTCGGTGATAAAGTGAAAGCAAGAACAGAAGCACTTCATGCTGATTTACCAGTAATACCAGGGACGGATGGACCGGTATCTTCTGTTAATGATGTTCTAGAATTCGGGAAGAAGAATGGCTTTCCAATTATGATTAAAGCTTCATTAGGTGGTGGCGGCCGAGGAATGCGGGTTGTTCGTAGCGAAGCCGGTGTATCGGAAGCTTATGACCGTGCAAAGTCGGAAGCAAAAGCGGCGTTCGGCAATGACGAAGTATATGTTGAAAAACTAATTGAAAACCCAAAACATATTGAGGTACAGATAATTGGAGATACACAGGGGAATATTGTCCATTTATTTGAAAGAGATTGTTCCGTACAACGGAGACACCAAAAAGTTGTAGAAGTTGCACCGAGTATGTCTCTAACTGCTGAACTTCGAGAAGAAATATGTGAAGCGGCAGTTAAACTAATGAAAAAAGTAGGTTACATTAACGCCGGAACGGTTGAATTCCTCGTTACGGATGACGCTTATTATTTTATTGAGGTAAATCCACGTGTACAAGTAGAGCACACGATTACGGAAATGATAACTGGTATAGATATTGTACAAACACAAATAAAGGTTGCAGATGGACAAGCTCTTCATGAATCCATTGGTATGCCAGAGCAGGATCAGCTTGCAATTAATGGGGTTGCTATCCAATCACGTGTAACTACCGAAGATCCGTTAAATAATTTTATGCCTGACACAGGTAAAATAAATGTTTATCGTACTGGCGGCGGCTTTGGCGTTCGTTTGGACGCTGGAAACGGCTTCCAGGGAGCAATAATTTCACCGCACTATGATTCTTTGCTCGTTAAAGTCTCGACGTGGGCATTAACGTATGAGCAAGCGGCAAATAAAATGGTTCGTAATTTAAAAGAATTCCGGATTCGGGGAATTAAAACGAACATCCCGTTTTTGGAAAACCTGATGGTTCATGAACAATTTTTATCAAGTGATTACGATACGACTTTTATTGATAAGACGCCTGAATTATTCGTATTTCCAAAACGGAAAGACCGTGGTACAAAAATGCTTACTTATATTGGTGAAACCACTGTTAACGGCGTACCAGGTGCAGAGAAAAAAGTAAAACCGGATTTTTCCAATTTAATTATTCCTAAAATAAATAAACTGGAAGAAATCCCTGCTGGAACAAAGCAGATTTTGGATGAACGAGGCCCAGAAGGATTGGCGGAGTGGCTTAAAGAACAAAAAGAGGTTCTTCTGACCGATACAACCTTCCGGGATGCGCATCAATCATTGCTCGCTACACGCGTACGAACAAAGGATTTATTGCAAATAGCAGAGCCAACTGCACGACTGTTACCCAATTTATTTTCAGTGGAAATGTGGGGCGGCGCAACATACGACGTTTCTTACCGGTTCCTGAAAGAAGATCCATGGGAAAGATTATTAAAATTACGTGAAAAAATGCCCAATGTTTTATTTCAAATGCTATTACGGGCAAGTAATGCGGTTGGGTATAAAAACTATCCAGATAATTTAATTAATCAGTTTGTTGAAAAAAGCGCTGAAGCAGGCATTGATGTGTTTCGCATATTCGACAGTTTGAACTGGGTGGAAGGTATGAAATTGCCGATAGAAGCTGTCCGGAACAACAATAAAATCGCGGAAGCATCTATGTGTTATACAGGCGATATCCTCGATGTTGGACGAGGGAAATATGATCTAAGCTACTATAAAAATTTAGCAAAAGAGCTGGAAGAATCCGGTGCGCATATTTTAGGGATAAAGGATATGGCTGGCTTATTAAAACCGGAAGCAGCTTATCAATTAATAGCAAGCCTAAAGGAATCAACGGATCTGCCTATCCACCTTCATACACATGACACAAGCGGTAATGGCGTTTACACATACGCTCGTGCAATTGATGCAGGAGTTGACGTAGTAGATGTGGCAAGTGGGCCAATGGCAGGACAAACATCACAACCTAGTGCGCAATCACTCTATCATGCGCTGGAAGGTACTGCACGTCAGCCAGAAATAAATGTGGATAACTACGAAAAGCTGTCCTATTATTGGGAAGGTGTAAGGGATTATTATCAGGATTTTGAAAGTGGAATGAAAGCTCCACACACGGAGGTATATTTCCATGAAATGCCTGGCGGACAATACAGTAATTTACAACAACAAGCAAAAGCAGTCGGACTTGGCGATCGCTGGAATGAAGTGAAAACAATGTTCCGTACGGTAAATGACATGTTTGGCGATGTTGTTAAAGTTACACCATCCTCAAAAGTAATCGGGGACATGGCTTTATTTATGGTACAAAATGGTTTAACTGAAGATGCAATCTACGAACATGGGGAGTCGATTGATTTTCCTGATTCAGTAATTGAATTTGCACAGGGGTATATTGGACAGCCATACCAGGGATTCCCACAAGAATTACAACGGATTATTTTAAAAGGGAAGGAACCTATTAAAGTTCGTCCCGGGGAATTATTGAATCCTATTGATTTTGCTGCATCAAGAGAATCGTTATTCCAAGCACTTGATCGTCCGGTTACTAGTTTTGATCTGATTTCATATGCATTATATCCGAAGGTGTTTATGGATTATAATAAATTCTGTGAGCAATATGGGGATGTCTCTGTATTAGATACACCTACATTCTTCTATGGCATGAAGTTAGGTGAAGAAACTTCAATTGAAATTGAACAGGGTAAAACATTAATTGTAAAGCTTGTATCTATCTCTGAGCCAAAAGAGGATGGAACACGTGTTATCTACTTTGAATTGAATGGTCAATCTCGTGAGGTTGTTATTCAGGATAATAGCTTGAAGTCATTGATTGATAGTAAGCCGAAAGTTGATAAAAACAATGACAAACATATCGGTGCGACGATGCCTGGTACAGTTATAAAGGTAATTTGTGAAAAAGGTAAAAAGGTTAATAAAGGTGATTACTTGTTAATTACTGAAGCAATGAAAATGGAAACAACCATACAGGCACCATTCTCAGGTGTTATCAAAGATATTCACGTAAGTAGTGGGGGAGCAATCGCAGTTGACGATTTATTAATTGAATTTGAATAAAACAAAAGCGGGAGAAGTTATACAACACTTCTCCCGCTTTTTCTAAGCTTATTTAATTTTACTTTTCTTTTCAGCCTGAGCACTTCTCGACGATAACAAAATGAAGTAGCTTAGCATGGCGAAGAAACAGGAAATAACCAATGCGTGCATGAGTGCAATACCTAAGTTTAACATAGTAAAAATGATCATCGCACCAAAGAATACTTGTAGTACAATGAGGGACACTGTCGTAATCCATCCCCAGAACATTACAGGGCTATTACGATAATTCCTGATCATTTTGATAAACAAAAGGACTGTCCAAATAAATAAAAGACCTGCTGCCAAACGATGTCCCATTTGAATCCATTGCTCAAAGCTATATGCAGAAAAATTAAATGGAGAAATATTTGAACAGAATGGCCAATCCTTACAAACCATTTCCGCACTTGAATGACGTACCAAAGCACCTGTATAAACAACAAGGATTGTGTAAATTGTCAGTAAATAAATCTCAATGCGGTGTTTCTTTTGAATGAACAATGCGTTGGCATCAAATTTCCTATCTATTTCAAATATTAGCAGCGTTAGTAAAAATACAGAGGCAAACGATACGAGTGAAATACCGAAGTGTGCCGCCATAACAAAATCGGATTGTCCCCACATAACAGCAGCAGCGCCAATAAGACCTTGTAATAATAGAAAAAAGACAGACAAAAAAGCTAAAAACTTCGTTTCACGTATATGACCGATATATTTCCAGGCTAGAAAAGATAGTGCCAGAACAGTGAAGCCAACAATTCCGGAAACCAGTCTGTGGCTAAGCTCAATGACTAGTTCAGCTGTAATCTCAGAAGGCATAAATTGTCCGTGGCATAACGGCCAGGTACTTCCACAACCTGCACCGGAACCCGTTTTTGTTACAAGCGCCCCACCAATTAGGATAAAGACCATTCCAATGGTAGAGACAACAGATAAAATCTTTAAAATTTTAACCATAGTACAGCCTCACTTTATGATGATTATAAATACAGATCGATACAATACCTTAATAATAGTACCATATCCTTATATAATGCAATCAAATACATATTAAAAATGACAAATGACACACAATTGTTATACTCTTAGACGTTATTGTGGTTTCCAAATTAAAAAACGCAAATACCCCTTGCATTGTTCCGTATAATTTGCTAGAAATAGAGTAGATGGTAATTCGCTCTATCTCAAAAAAGTACGGCAAATTAGTAGAATTGTTATACATAAAAACAACACAAATGCTCATCGTAAATAAAAACTTTACAATAAATTACTTTACGCTGTTCTATGGGGTGTAAGACAATTCCATCATTTCGTGGTACAATGAACTTGATAATCAAGGATACTTTAATCAAAGTGAGATAAACTTAATTTAAAGGTATGCTTGTTTTTATTGTGTAATTTGACAAGTGAGAAGGGGGGATATATGGATGAATAAGGTGGAGACACCATCTTCACAAATGATCGGAAATCCTGCACTGTCGGATGAAGTGCATCATGTAACGTTATTATCTGACATAAAAGCACTTGTTAAGATAGGAATCGTCAATTCTAATTTAATAACTGTTTTTACTGGATTTTGGTTGGCGTTATATTTTACCAATGCCGGATTTTTAGCTAATCTGGATTTGTTTTTATTAACAATGTCGGGCAGTGCATTAGTGATCGCCGGTGGTTGTATCCTCAATAATTGGTATGATGTTGATATCGACCCTGTTATGAAGAGAACGAAAGACAGGCCAACTGTAACGGGAAGAATTCCTTTGAAAATAGTTCTTACAATGGGGCTAATTTCTACTGGGATCGGTTTACTACTTCTATCTTTTACGACCCTAGAGGCGACATTGTATGCTTTTATAGGGTGGTTTATCTACGTTGTATTGTACACTGTCTGGTCTAAACGAAGATATACATTGAATACCGCTATTGGGAGTTTCTCCGGAGCAATGCCTCCTTTAATTGGATGGGCCGCAGTTGATTCCAGTATGCATGTTGTACCAATTGTATTATTTATAATCATGTTTATATGGCAAACACCACATTTTCTTGCATTAGCAATGAAAAAATGTGAAGACTATAAAACAGCAGGTGTTCCAATGTTGCCGGCAGTACACGGTTTTAATATAACAAAGCGTCAAATTGTTATATATATTGCCTGTTTATTACCATTGCCATTTTATTTAGTTTCGTTGGGATCAACGTTTGTTGTGATTGCGACGGTTCTAAATATAGGTTGGTTATCAATGAGTATTAGTGGATTTTTTATGAAAAATGACATAAAATGGGCTAATATGATATTTATATATTCATTATTTTATTTGATGATCATGTTCTTTTCAATGGTTGCTGTTACAATTGAATTTCCATTTAGTTAATGTAGTCCTTTATAAAAATTTATATATAAGGAAGAAATAGAGAAAGAGAGGTATGCATACATGAAAGGTTGGATGGGAAAATTCAAGGCTTTATTCCTATTAAGTTCGCTAGCACTGTTCTTAACTGGATGTGGTAAAGAAAACCTGACAGCGCTAGTGCCCAAAGGGTATGGTGCTAAGTCTTCAATGGATTTAATTATTCTTACGACAGTCATTATGTCTTTTGTGCTCTTAGCAGTTATGATTTTCTTTGTTATTGTCTTAGTGCGCTTTCGTAAAAAGAAGGGTCAGGAAGATTACATACCGAAGCAAGTGGAAGGTAATCAAACCCTTGAGACTATCTGGACAATTATCCCGATTATTTTAGTTATCATCATGGGGGTACCTACAGTCATTGCTACATTTGATTTAGCCGATGCATCAAAGGCTGACGAACACATAAACGTTGATGTTACAGGTAACCAGTATTGGTGGCATTTTGACTACGGTGAAGATGAATTCCAAACGAGTCAGGATCTGTATATTCCTACAGGAGAAAAAGTTTATTTACATCTGAAATCGTCTGATGTTATTCACTCATTTTGGGTACCAAGTCTTTCAGGGAAGTTAGACGTGAACCCTGAAAACGAAAACACGATGTTCTTAGAAGCACATGAAGAAGGCGTTTACTGGGGGAAATGTGCTGAGTTATGTGGCCCGTCCCACTCATTAATGGACTTTAAAGTAATCGCTGTAAGTCCAGATGATTATGAACAATGGGCAAAAGATATGAATGACTTTGATCCTGAAGCAAAACCGAAAGATACGGTTGCACAGGAAGGTCAGGAATTATTTGAGGAAAAAAGCTGTATGGGCTGTCACGCAGTTGGTTCATCTCCAGTTGCAACCGGACCAAATCTAACGGATTTTGGTAATCGTACAAAAATTGCCGGTATATTGGAACCAACAAAAGAAAACTTAGTTGATTGGATTCAGGATCCTGAAAAAATTAAACCTGGAAATGAAATGACTGGTAAATATCCAAGCCTTTCAGATGATGAAGCAGATAAAATTGCAGAGTACTTGTTGCAATTAAAACCAACTGATGTGGCACCAGAAAGTGCAAGTAAATAGTATGAATAAATTTAGGAATGAAAGATGTAAAAGGGGGTTTAAGTCGTGAGTGTAGCAGCTACACAGAAGAAGGGATTCGGCGCTATGTTATGGGATTACTTAACTACAGTAGACCATAAAAAAATTGCACATTTATATTTAGCTGGCGGCGGTTTCTTCTTCATACTCGGTGGATTAGAAGCTTTAGTTATCAGGATTCAGCTGATAAAGCCTGAGAACGATTTTGTTAGTGCAGGTTTATATAACGAAATGATCACGATGCACGGAACCACGATGATATTTTTGGCAGCAATGCCGATCTTATTGGGATTGATGAATGCCGCCATGCCGTTACAAATAGGCGCGCGCGATGTTGCCTTCCCATTTTTGAACTCATTGGGTTTCTGGTTATTTATGTTCGGTGGATTGTTACTGAATTGTAGTTGGTTTTTAGGAGGGGCCCCGGATGGTGGTTGGACTTCCTATGCATCCTTTGCACTAACGTCGCCTGGTCACGGAATTGATTTCTATGTTCTGGGCTTACAGATAGCCGGTGCGGGGACATTAATGGGTGGTATTAACTTCTTAGTTACGATTGTTAATATGCGAGCACCTGGAATGACATATATGCGTATGCCATTATTCTCATGGGCTACGTTCATCACAAGTGTACTTATTTTATTTGCGTTCCCTGCATTAACGGTAGCATTATTTCTGTTAATGTTTGACCGTATGTTTGGATCGGCATTTTTCGATGTCGCCTTAGGTGGTAACACCGTTATCTGGCAGCATTTATTCTGGATATTCGGACACCCAGAAGTGTATATTTTGATTTTACCGCTGTTCGGATTGTTTAGTGATGTTTTTGCAACTTTTTCTAAGAAACGATTGTTTGGTTATACTGCAATGGTTTTCGCAACGATGCTGATTGCATTCTTAGGATTTATGGTGTGGGCTCACCACATGTTCACAGTTGGATTAGGTCCGGTTGCTAACTCGATCTTCGCAATAGCAACCATGGCAATTGCAGTACCGACAGGTATTAAAATCTTTAACTGGCTTGCCACAATGTGGGGCGGAAGTATAACGATCAACTCGGCGATGCTATGGTCGTTAGGATTTATACCTACATTTACAATTGGTGGTATGACTGGGGTTATGCTAGGCTCCGCTGTTGCGGATTATCAATATCATGACACATACTTTGTTGTGGCCCACTTCCACTATGTTATTGTCGGTGGTACAATATTTGGAATCTTTGCCGGCCTGCATTACTGGTGGCCAATGATGTTTGGCCGAATTTTAAATGAGACGATGGGTAAGATCACATTCTGGTTTTTCCTAGTTGGTTTCCATTTAACTTTCTTTATCCAGCATTTCTTAGGACTAATGGGAATGCCGCGTCGTTATTGGGTATTCTTAGAGGACCAAGGATTGGATTTAGGTAACTTAATTAGCACAATAGGTGCATTCCTAATGGCAATAGCTGTTATTGTGTTCTTTATTAACATTATTTACACAGCTGCTAAAGGGGAGAAATCTTCACCGGATCCATGGGATGGTCGTACTTTGGAATGGGCTGTAGAAACGTCACCGCCGCCATTCTATAACTTTAAGCAACTTCCGCTTATTCGTGGACTTGATCCATTATGGATTGAGAAAACGGAAGGTAAGGGAAAAATGACACCAGCGGAACCATTGGGTGATATTCATATGCCAAATGGCTCGATCTTACCATTCATCATGTCGATTGGATTCTTTATTGCAGGATTCGGCTTCATTTATCATGGTGATCATGCAATATGGTATCTTGCATTGTATGGTGGAATGGCGTTAGCGCTTGGTTGTATGGCTGTAAGATCGCTTAAAGATGACCATGGTTTCCACATTAAGAAAGAAGAACTTGAAAGGGAGGCTGACTAATATGAGTCAAGATCATTCCTTAAATCCTGAAACAATGCCAAATGAGCCGGAAAAAGCCACCCTTGAAGGTAAAAATAAATTTTTGGGCCTTTGGTTCTTTCTAGGCGGAGAAACTGTGCTGTTCGCTAGTCTGTTCGGAACGTATCTTGCTTTGAGAAATTCAGCGGCAGATGGTCCAACATCTGAAGAATTATTCGGGTTAGGTCTCGTATTCCTTATGACTATTTTGTTACTGACCAGTTCATTAACAAGTGTCTATGCTATGTATCATATGAAAAATAATAATTTTAAAAAGATGCAAGTATGGCTTGGGATTACCGCATTACTGGGTATTGCATTCTTAACTTGTGAAATATATGAGTTTACACATTACATTACAGAATATGGATTTACATTCCGTTCATCTGCGTTTGGTTCCGCATTCTATACATTAGTTGGATTCCATGGTGGACACGTAACATTTGGTTTGTTCTGGTTGATCGGACTTATGATACGTAATGCGAAACGCGGATTAAATTTATACAACGCACCGAAGTTTAATACATTCAGTCTATATTGGCATTTTATTGATGTTGTATGGGTATTTATCTTTACAGTTGTATATTTAATGGGAAAGGTGGGTTAATAAATGACTGATAACACCAATACCAATCAAATTGATCCATTCCAAAAGCAAAAGAA
Source organism: Virgibacillus halotolerans (assembly GCF_016908515.1). Taxonomy (GTDB): domain Bacteria; phylum Bacillota; class Bacilli; order Bacillales; family Amphibacillaceae; genus Virgibacillus_M; species Virgibacillus_M halotolerans. Next base: position 926,998 of record NZ_JAFBEA010000001.1, on the reverse strand, counting down.
TAAAGAAGAATTGAAGAAACATTTAATATCGTTTGCGCTTATGATTGTCTTTACTGTTATTGCATTTGTCATTGTCGCATCTGAATCAATGGAGAAGATGTTCGTTATTCCGTTGATTATCATCATGGCAGTGGTTCAGGTTGGATTTCAGTTTTACTATTTTATGCACTTGAAAGAAAGAGGACATGAAATGCCAGCGGTAATGATTTATGGAGGCGTATGGTGTGCATTGTTGACGCTAGCAGCCTTAGGAGTTATTACCTGGTGGTAAAATATAAGGTATTTAAAAAGGAGATCGGGTTATCATACCCGGTCTTTTTGTTTGATACAAATTTAAGAGCGGGTCAATGCTTTCGCTATTAGACCTTGGTGAAAGCCAAGGTCTCTAACAAATTTGTCACATTATATGTGTGTGTTTAAGGATCAAATGCGTTATAATATAGGATAGGTTATAATCAGTGTTATGGAGTGGATAATTATGTGGCTGGAGTTACAAATTTTTGGATTTCGCGCATTGTGGAGTCCTTATTTCTTAGCTTTTGTACTTATTTTAGGCTTGGCCTATTATTTAATAACAGGACCATACCGCCATCGATTTGGTGGGGATGAAAAGCCAACAGGCAAGCAGCAGATATACTTTTATATGGCTTTGTTTTTGTTATATGCTATCAAAGGAGCCCCTATTGATCTGTTATCACATATAATGCTGACGGCACATATGATTCAAATGGCAATTTATTATTTAATATTCCCCATTTTTATCATTAAAGGAATTCCGGCATGGATCTGGAAGAAAATCGTTAATATACCAATCATTAAACCAGCGCTTAAGCTGTTAACGAAGCCGCTTATTTCATTGCTGCTGTTTAATTCATTGTTTTCGCTTTATCATATTCCGGCGGTCTTTGACTTTTCAAAGTCATCACCGATTGCACACACAACGATCTCATTGGTTATCTTAGTGGCTGCATTTATTGTATGGTGGCCGCTTATGACTCCTTTGAAGGAATTTGATACGATGAAGCCGTTACTTAAACTCGGTTATATCGTTGCGAATGGCGTTTTAATTACACCAGCATGTGTTTTGATCATTTTTGCGCCTGATCCACTATTTGCTGCTTATAGTCAGGATGGTGCATGGATACAGGCAATGGCCTTATGTGTGCCAACCGACGTCTTAACAGGTATTAGTGGCTCTATTTCAGGACCAGAGTTGTTTTCTCCGATGAGTACGGTAGAGGATCAACAGCTTGGCGGGATTATTATGAAAATAATGCAGGAAATTGTTTATGGAATCTTATTGGGACGCGTCTTCTTCAAATGGTTTAATAGAGAAAGTCGTTCCATTGATCCACTTCCGTCTACACCAATATCAGAAAACTGATCATTGGCGGGCAATAAATAACACGGGTTTCACGAGTTGTGAAATTCGTGTTATATTCTTATGTTTATTTTTATATTTAAGCGATTTGTAAAACGATGAAGACATTAGTATAAAAGCAAAAGAGGTCTTTGGCATTAAGATTTTGGCGATAAACCAAGTTTTCTAAGAAGGAGACAGTGCAACCATGCCTTTTTTACCAACACTTAGTACATTTTTTATTTTATTAAGTGCCATACTTGTAGCTATCGGCTGGCGGTTAATTATCAAAAATAGAAAAAAGGCGCATAAAAAAGTAATGATTGCCGCCGCGATCAGCGCATTATTGTTCTTTATTATTTATGCTTCCCGTACCGTTTTTGTCGGCAATACAAGCTTCGGTGGTCCAGAAGATTTAAAAATTTATTATACAATATTTTTGATCTTTCATATCACGCTGGCAACGATCGGCGCTGTATTTGGGATTGTAACACTCGTATTGGCATTCAAACGGAAAATTACAACACATAGAAAGATAGGTCCTGTAACAAGCATTATTTGGTTTTTAAGTGCGATAACAGGATGTATGGTCTATTTGTTACTATACATTCTTTATGACGGCGGGGAAACAACAAGTATGATTAAAGCTATATTGGGAACATAATAAGGGTGATCACAATGAGTGATCACCCTTATTACTTGTATGCATATTATTTTTTATATTGCTGAATTTCATCGACGACTTTAGTTACTAAGTTATTTGCACGTTCCACTAGATTTTTCGGGAAGTTTTCTTCTTCTCCATATTCCACACCGTGCGGATAATAGTGCTTACCTAGAAGTGGAGTCATCAGTTGAATCACTGCATCACCGCGATCAACATCGCCTTCTAACGCATAGCCTTGGATACGAATATAATATGTAATGTTTTTTTCCTTGGAACCAATTTTATAATCATAAGTTACTCTTTCATAATCCCATTGACCAGCACGAATAAATGCATGTTTTCCTGTTAGATGATCCAGAGGTTTTAAATCAATAACAACATCTTCAATTCCTGTGTTTTCCAGTCTCATTTTATTCACCTCGCATATTTGTCCTCACTCATTTATAATAATACGAAATCATATAAGATGCAATGGAAAACACTGTGTCAGGCAAATTTACGGAACTTGGGGCGTATCTTATGAAATAATAGGGAAAGTAGAATGTAAAATGATTTGTAATCATATAGATGTTTAACATAAAGAAGATTTGGTTCAAGTATTTTCTAATTCCTTGAACCTTAGTCACACGTACCTTGTAGTGTGACCCGCGAAGATAAAAAATTTAAATATATTTAAAGGAGAACATTTTTATGCGGTTTATACGATCTTTAATTATTTTATCACTCGTTGCTATTGGTATCTTCTTTGTATTGGAGCAATTTGATCCACCAGCAGACGAAGCGAAAGACAAGATAAGTAAAGTAGTAAAGGAAAAGAAAAATCTATTGGAAAACAAGTCAGTACCAGAAAAAAGAGTAGAAAAAATACCGCTTGATGGGGATATCTACCAGTGGGTTGGCCAATCTTCTGATAAGCTCATTGAATCACTTGGAGAACCAGAAAGAAAAGATAAAAGTGCCTATGGGTACACATGGTGGGTCTATACCGATCAGACATCACAATATATTCAGTTCGGTATATTAGATGATGAAATTGTAACAATTTATGCAACGGGAGACGATTTGGATATCGAACCAATTCAAATAGGACAGGATTATCAAACGGTTGATGACGCGCTGTCTTTTTCCAATGAAGTATCCTACAATAAGGATGTATCTTCCTATCAATTTAAACTGAAACCTGAGGATATGGAAATGCGTCCTTTGGCAAAAATCACCGATGATATATTTATTCAATGTTATTTTGATACCTTCACAAATGAGTTATCTTCCATTCGGATATTAACAGCAGATGTGTTATTGAAACATCATCCCTATGAAATAGCGTATCGCGGTAATTTACCAGAGGAACCGGATCTATCTGATGAAGATTGGGAACAAGTTGATTCCGGAATGGAGAAACAAATATTTGATCTCACGAATGTGATGCGAAATCAGTATGACATGCCGGCACTGGAATGGGAAGAAACAGCAAGTGAAGTGGCATTTACCCATAGCAAAGATATGGCCGATAATCATTATTTCTCACATGATAGCTTGGACGGTAGCGGGTTAAAAGAACGACTGGCGGTAAAAGACATTTACTACTTGTCTGCAGGTGAAAATATTGCAGCGCAGTATACAGATGCGCCCGCAGCTATGATTGGCTGGCTAAATAGTGAAGGTCACCGTGAAGCATTATTTAATGATGCATACACACATTTAGGTGTCGGTGTGCATCACTTGTACTACACACAAAACTTTTTAGGCAAACCATAAAGTAAAACCCCATTCAATGGTGTTTTACTGGCTGCCAAACTGCGATAAATAATGTTTTATCAGACCCCACCGTGAAGTTTGGTGGGGCTTTTTGCATTGCTAAAAGGATATCAGTATAAGTGCAACTAGAGCGGCCACTAATGTTTCGCACAATCCGGGTGAATGTAACATAAAATACAAATGATAGATATTGAGTCAGAGATGGGGTGAATCATTTGGCTGATAACAATCTGGATCCAACTGTGATTGCATTTAAGCATTTTATTAATAAGCACCCTGCGTTAATTAAAGATATAAGAAAGCATGGCAGATCATGGCAGGATCATTATGAAAAGTGGGTATTGCTAGGGGAAAATGACCCGTATTGGGATCAATATAAAGTAGGAAACAATGAGCAGCAAGCCGGAACAAAGGAAAAAGAGAAATCATCAGAACTATTTAGTCATTTAATCAAGATGGCGGAAAACATTGATGTCGATAAATTGCAAACGCAGGTTCATCAATTAAATAATACGATTACAACTGTTCAGGAAGTTATAACCCAATTCCAACAATCAAAAAGCAAGTCAACTTCAGCAAATAAACCGACCAATTGGCTGCAGGATTAAGGAGGGATAAGGTGGATTCATTTAGCTATTATTATGTGTCAAATAATCCGGAAATTGCCAAGTTTATTCGTTACAATCCTGTTTGGTACCGTTATTTATCACGTGATCCTAATCGAATCAACGAGTTGGAAAAAGAAGCAAAAAAATTCTATGGAAAAACATTTCCACAAAAAGTGGAGAAATTAAATAATCAGATGCAGATGGTTAGTATGCTTATCCAATTTGCCGGGGCAATGAAAGATTAGCACATATGTATTTTCTTCCTGTTCTATTAGTGATAAGATGATGGTGGAGGTGGTAACATGATAGCTACATTAGAATATGTAGACATACTTGACACATCAGAACAGCTAGGAAAAATGATAATGAACTCTGAGGTCATGGAATCATACAAAAGCGCACAACAGGTACTTAATCAAGACAAAACAGCACAACAGCTTATTAAAGCTTTTATAGATATGAAAGATAATTACGAAGATATTCAGCGGTTTGGCAGTTATCATCCGGATTATAATGAAATAATGAAGAAGGTTCGAACTACTAAACGAGAAATGGATATGAATGATAAAGTAGCGGCCTTTAAAATTGCCGAACGAAGTTTACAAAATCTGTTGGATGAAATTAGTCAATATGTCGCTTTAAGTGTTAGTGAACAAATTAAAGCGCCGAAAGATGGTGCAGCATTATCTGATAGTGGTTGTGGTTGCGGAAGCGGCGGCGGGTGCAGCTGTGCATCGTAAATCTAAGTTGGATAAACCTTCACCTTTATGGAAGATTATTTGATCAAACGGAAATCGTTTGCTAAACTAAGATAAAAGTGATGTGAGTGAGGAAAAGATATGAGAATAAAAAGGCAAGGAATGATTGTCTGGTTTCAACATATGAAGAACATAAAACAAATTAAGAAATATGGACATTTAATCTATACATCAAAAAGATTAAAGTATGCGGTTCTTTATGTTGATCAAACGGAGCTTGAACATGTTGAGCATAGATTACTAAAGCTTTCATTTGTTTCAAAAATTGACCGTTCTTATAAGCCTTTTGTGGAGACGAACTTTGAAAACGCAAAACCGGATAAAGCGAAAGAGTATGATTATAAAATGGGAATTTAATGCCTTTGCGGGTTTATCGAATCCGCAAAGGCATTTCGTTATTGTGAAAAAGAAAAAACCTGCAGGCATAAGCGCTGCAGGACCCTTCGTTTTCTAAAATAAAAAACAGAAAGGCAAAGGGAGAGGAGAAACCGGAAGAAGAACTTATGGGGAAATTAAGTCTTCTCCGTATATTGAAACAACCAAACTAACAATATGCTGTTTCACATGTTATTATGTACGAGAACAAAAAAATATATACATATCATATCATTTTTTCTATCTATCGTTTTCTAATGCTTCATTTTATGGTAGGATTAATGGCGAATAGTGTCAATCCGAGGTGGAATTATGCGTATCATAGCAGGTGATTTAAAGGGAAGACAACTTAAAGCTGTTCCAGGCAAAAACACCAGACCAACTACAGATAAGGTGAAAGAAGCTGTATTTCAGGTCATCGGGCCTTTTTTTCAAGGTGGGGCTGTATTGGATCTATTTGCAGGAAGTGGTGGATTAGGGATAGAGGCAATCAGCAGGGGAATGTCCCATGGTATTTTTATTGATAAGCATCCTAAAGCGATACATACGATTCATGAGAATTTAACGTCAATGAAAATAGCGGATAAAGCGGAGGTATTCCGTGCTGATGCATTCCGTGCGGTACATGCTGTAGCAAAGAGGGACCTGCAATTTAATCTTATTTTACTTGATCCACCATATGGCACGATAGATTATGGGGAATTTCTAAATGAGATTGTTAAACTGGAGCTGTTGAAGCGGAATGGGATAATTTATTGTGAACATGATATAGCTGAGAGACTTCCAGTGCAGCACTCGGATTTTCAGGTGGTAAAAAAGGCGAATTATGGTGGAACAATTGGAATAACAATATTTCAGACAACAACATAAAAAGAGGGGTGTATCGCATTGAGTCGTTTAGCAATCTGTCCAGGAAGTTTTGATCCTGTTACATATGGACACTTAGACATTATCAGGCGTGGAGCAAGCATTTTTGATCGGATTATCGTAACAGTATTTAATAACCAATCGAAATCACCATTATTTGATGTGCAGGAAAGAATTGCGCTGATTGAAGAAGTAACAAAGGATTTGCCTAACGTTACTGTTGATTCTTCTGACGGGTTATTAATTGACTATGCAAAGGAAAAAAATGCACAGGCTATTATCCGGGGATTACGCGCTGTTTCCGATTTTGAGTATGAAATGCAGATTACTTCTATGAATAGAAAACTCGATAAAAATATTGAAACCTTTTTCATGATGACGAATAACCAATACTCTTTTCTCAGTTCAAGTATTGTAAAGGAAATAGCAAAGTATCAAGGAAACGTAGCTGATGTCGTTCCACCTGTTGTAGAAAAAGCGTTAAAAGAAAAATACAATGTATGAATAGAAAAGATGCTGCCGGGATTCAAGCAGCATCTTTCCTATTCATCCGTTTGTATAATATAACCGCAGTAATAGCCAGGGAAACGATGGTTATTAATGGGCCTGCATGTTTTAAAAGTTCTAAGGTATTTATCCATATATTGTTTGTGATATCCTGTGATACTGGTATATCGCCTGGCTCGAAGGCCTGTTTATTTAGATAGAGCGGCTTATAGAGCAGAATGGTTAATATACTGGCAAATATGCCGTGTAAAAATCTGGCGAAAAAATAAGGTCGAAAGCGAATATCCGTTTGAGCGAGGATACTTGCTACTTGCGCTTGAATCGAAAATCCATTAAAACCTAAAATAAAACTGATGATAATTGCTTTGGGTAGCAATGTATCGGTTGCTATTTCTGATATCATATCCGCACCAATGGTTATTTCAAACATCCCTGAAAATAACGGGAGTGCGAGTTCAGCAGGAAGCATTAATAAGCTCAACCCCTGTTGCAGGACGACGGTGAAGATAGAAGTTATACCAACGATAAAAAGCAGTTTAATGAGCACTGAGAATAAGACAATGAATCCCCCGACCATGACCAGTGTCTTGATGGAATTAACCACTGCATCGCCGATAATTTCACCAAGTGCACGTTTATCTTGTATACGGGTACGATGCATTTCTTTTAGTGCTTTTACAGCTTTATTATCATCACTTTGCGGTAATTTTCCGCTATTGGATTCATTTTTGCCATAAAATCGCATACAGATACCAACGAGTGCGTTACCAACGTAATGACAGGTTGCCAGTAATATGCCTATCCTTGCATCATGGAAAAATCCAACAGAAACAGCTCCAAAGATAAAAAGTGGACTTGTTGCATTTGTAAATGAAACGAGCCTTTCTGCTTCTACTTTGGACACTTGATTATCTTCTCTAAGCCTGGCCGCAATTTTTGCTCCTGTAGGATAACCACTTGCCATACCTAAAATCCACCCAAAACTCCCTACCCCTGGAACATTGAAAAGTGGTCGCATAATCGGCTCAAATAAAACACCAATAAATTTTACAACACCAAAGGCAAGTAACAATTCGGAAATAATAAAGAAGGGTAATAAAGAAGGGAAAACGATCTCCCACCACATATTCAACCCACGTATACTTGCCTCCAGTGCCTGATCCGGAAATTTTATCAAGGAAAATGTGATGAAAATGGTTACGCCTGCCAATAATAATGTTTTAATGATCTGTTTCAAAATGAAGCCCCCCGGGAATGAGCCTTGCTCTGTACTTCTTGATTTGGTAGTAGTAAAATAATGTTTGTTTGTGATTACTTTTTTGGTACAAGTCTTTATCAATATACGCTCATACACATCCGATTTATGCCATACACTTTTAAAAAAAGCGTTATTGTTGTATTTTAAAACAATATAGATGTAGTGCCACAGCAAGGAATGGAAGGGGAGTTATCGTGAGATTTTCAAAAAAACATATTATTTATTTAGTTGTTATCGTAGTGCTTGCATACTTTTTATCGGCTTATAAACTTCCATACTATATCTATAAACCAGGTGGAGCGGATGCGTTAAATCCGATAGTTGAAGTTGATGACGGGTATCGAAGTGAGGGCGATATGCACCTTGTTACAGTAAGTGGTTTGCAGGCTACACCAATTCAATACGTGTGGGCAAAAGTCTTGTCCTATAATGAGATTTTGCCGATTGATCAGGTGTTTCCTGAAGGTATTTCACAGGACGATTATATGCATGCCCAGTTGCAAGTGATGGAAAGCTCCCAGGAGGCGGCAACAGTTGTTGCCTATGAAGCAGCTGATAAAGATATAACCATTGATTATAAGGGCGTCTATGTTGTATCTGTTGTTGAAGGTATGCCTGCTGATGGAAAACTGAAAGCGGGGGATCGGATTATTGGTATTGATGGTAATGAGATAAAAGAAGCTGATGACCTAACCGATTATATCGATAAAAAACAAGCAAATGATACGGTCGCCTTAGATGTTGTTCGGGAAGAAAAAGAGCGTACAGAAGAGATTACGTTAGAAGCATTTAGTGATCAAGAAGATAAAATAGGTATGGGTATTCAATTAGTCACTGACCGTAGTGTAAGTGTAAACCCTGAGGTTCACTTTTCAAGTGGCAGTATCGGGGGACCGAGCGCCGGGTTAATGTTTTCATTGGAAATTTATGATCAATTAACAGAAAAGGATTTGACAGGCGGGTATCAAATTGCGGGTACGGGCGAAGTGGATTATAGTGGAAATGTGCTGCGCATTGGAGGCATTGATAAAAAAATCGTCGCGGCTGATAAAGAGGGCTGTGATATTTTCTTTGCTCCTAACGAGAATGGTGCCAAAGATTCCAACTATCAACTGGCAAAAAAAACAGCAGAAGATATTGGAACAGATATGAAAGTGATTCCAGTTGATACATTTGACGATGCCATAGATTATTTACAAAACATGGAACAGAAACAATAAAAATAAAACCTGCCCATTTATAGGGCGGGTTTTATTTTTAATTCTATATTATGGCATTTGTATCACACCATAATGGGTGGCTGTAATTCCTGCTTGCGGAGCAGATGAAGTCGTTCCGACGGGAGAGCGCTGTAATAAGCATTACTTGCTTTTTCTTCTAAGAAAAACAGCGGATCCATTTTTCGGCTTGGCTTCGTGATGATTGGTATGTCTGTTTGCTTTTTTTGGACATTTAAATAGGTCCTTCCTGTCTGTGTTAATCCCAGCAAGCGGATGTAAGGGACAGATGCTTGCTTGTTTATTTCCGCAATATCTTTTTTTGTTGTATTTGTCAGGATATGTACAAACATACGTTGCAGTCTTGTCCAAGTATATCTTTTTGTTTTAATGGCCTGTACCCAATCATTAAAAGAGGTAGCTTTCCTCGCTGTTTTCTTGATCCGGTGTTCTAACCCCTCGTCAACACCATGAATCGCTCTAAGCTCCTCTAAAGACATTGTAAGCACACGGTAATGTAGCAGTTGAAAATAATCTTCCCACGTATGCCACTTTCCAGCAATCTCTTTATATTGCTGGAGCTGTTGAATTGTTCCCTCGGGAATCGTTTCTTTGATAACGCTTGTTATATGGTGATTTTCCAGTAGTTGTTTACGAATACTGGTTGCACTTGCTATTGGATTTGTTATGCTAGTATCATGGTAATCATTTTTAGTTCGTTTAATTGTTGTGGCCTGAATTGGCAGATTATGCTCTAATATTGCTTTTACGTAACTGAATCCGAGTATATTGTTCGGCTGCGCTAGATTCATTTCGTGGGTAGTTAATCCTATTTTTTGATACGCATGTCTACTTGCTTCCGGAAAGGACATTCCTGTTCCCAGGTAATGATGGAGCGTTTTCTGATAGATGGGTGCTTTTTCTTTAAAGGTTTTGTAGCTGTCAATAAAATGAGATATATCACCAGATTCACTACCAAAGCAAATACTTGATACACCAATTTCATCAAGGCTTTGGACGGCTCCTTTTGCAAATAAATCACTGTTCTGAACTGCAAAAGCGTAAGGTAATTCAATGACAATATCGATGCCAGCGCTTAATGCTGCTTTTGTCCGGTGAAATTTATCAATGATTGCTGGCTCACCCCTTTGCAGGAAAGCTCCGCTCATTACGGCAATCATGCAATCGGCACCAGTTTCCTTTTTAGCCTCCTGTATATGATAGGCATGACCATGATGAAAAGGATTATATTCAACGATTAAACCACAGGCTTTCATACGTTCAGCTCCTTTAAAGATGATGCTTTATATTGTATCAAAAAAACAATTAAAACGCATAATTGAAATAAAAATTGCTTAAAAAAAAGACTATCAAATGACAGAAAGGGAATCCTTTGAATAGCTGTAAAGAAAATATGTTGACAAATGTCTGTTTTTCTTTTAAAATTACTCTTGTTGCCTAGAGGTGATACAAATGAAATTTATATTAAGCCAAATTAAAAAAAGTGCTTATCATGGACCTTTCACATTTGATGATAAGGTAGATGTTTCTGAACTGGAAACAATGAATAATGATATACGTAAAATAGAACCTGTACGGGTCTATGGTACATGTATCCTACAGGGAGAGCAGATTATTTTCTCATTTACGATTGAAGGAGAATTAATTTTGCCCTGTGCACGTACACTGGTGGATGTGCCTTATGCTTTTGAAGTGAAGGCAGACGAGGTGTTTTCTACGTCGCCCTATTATGGTGAAGAGGAAGAAGAGAATGAAATTCATCCTGTTGATGGAGAAGTGATTGATTTAGCTCCATGGATAAAGGAAAATATTTTATTAGAACTTCCTTATCGCGTATTTGCTGATGAGGCTACAGAACAAGAAAAAGCTCCGATAAAGGGGCAGGACTGGGAAGTAGTTTCAGAAGTGAAAGAAGAAGAGGCGATCGATCCACGCTTAAAGAAACTGGAATTTTTGTTTAAGGATAATAAGAAAGAAAAATAAGGATCAACGTTCATATTTTGCTTTCATTTTTTGAAGGAGGTGTAAGTCATGGCAGTACCTAAAAGTAGAACTTCTAAAAAGGTAAAAAATCAACGTCGTACACATAAGAAATTACACGTACCTGGCATGGTAGAGTGTTCAAACTGTGGAGAATTAGCAAAGCCACACCATGTTTGTAAAGCGTGTGGACATTATGATGGTAAAGAAGTGGTAAGTCAGTAATCGTAAAGGTTCAGATCAGCAGATCACAAATCAATGTGGTCTGTTTTTTTATGTCGAAAATTATGCTAAGCTTATACATAGGTAAAAGTAGAAAGGACGAAATCAATGACAGAAATGATTCAATATCATAGAGATGATCAAGCATATGGAGTAATTTGTTTAAATAGACCAGAAAAACACAATGCTGTAAATAAAGAAATGGTTGAACAATTGCATGCTGTTCTTCAACAGGCCAAGCAGGATGAACTGCATTTCCTGGTTATTACTGGCGCCGGTGAGAAAATGTTTTGTGCTGGAGGCGATTTAACAATTTTACATGGTGAACTAACTCCGGACGAAGCATTCTCACGCCTGTATCCAATGAAAGAAGTATTGCATGAAATCATTTCATTTCCCGTACCTACCATTTGTTTATTAAATGGAGACGCCTTGGGTGGGGGATGTGAAATTGCTACTGCGTGTGATATCCGCATTGCCAAAGAAGACACGAAATTTGGATTTATTCAATCCCAATTAGGTATTATACCTGGCTGGGGCGGTGGTGCATTATTATATGAAAAGGTTAATTCAAGTTTCGCCTTCCAGTGGCTTATGGAAGCTGAAACATTCGAAGTGGAATATTTATTGGAGCGCGGTTGGCTCCATCGCACCATTTCAAAACAAGAATGGGGTAATCGTGAATTAATACTTCAACCTTACCTATCCAAATCTTATCAGCAAATGCTATTATTAAAAAATCAATTTAAATTGAAACTATCCAGTCTTGCATTGTCATCACTAATGAGTGAAGAGGTTCGAAATTGTGCGACTTTGTGGGATTCTCCTAAACATAAAGAAGCTGTTAAAGGACTTTTATCTAACTAAATCAGTAAACGCGATTCTATCACGCCTATTTTTTGCATACATTGATAGCAAAAGGATAAGGAGGGATGGAATGAACGCGACACGCCAAGATGCCTGGACAAAAGATGAAGATATGATGCTAGCTGAAACGGTACTCGGGTATATTCGAGAAGGAAAAACGCAGCTTGAAGCCTTCAAAGAAGTAGCAAAACAACTATCACGTACATCTGCTGCCTGCGGTTTTCGCTGGAATGCGACAATTCGTAAACACTATCAGGAAGCCATTCAAATAGCGAAGCAAGAAAGAAAACAAGGTGGCAATAATGACATATGGACGACTGTAGAACCTGTATATCAGGAAAAACAAACAATAGAAACTGCAATATTATTGCTGGAAAAAATGAAAAGTCATTTTCCAGATGAAAATAAGCTTATCCAACAAGAGCAAGCAATTATTGTAGAACAGTTAGAGCAGGAAAATATCAGGTTAAAGGGAGAATTGAAGCGATACGATCAAGCGTGGGAGGAAATGGGGAAATTATGGGGGTGGGTGAAAACCAGTAACAATGAGTGAAATGTTAAAAGACATGAATGGCGTGTAAACATTCATGTCTTTTCAATTGCTTTTATTAAGCATCTTTTTCCTTCACACCTTCAGGCATCCAGATCAGTGGGTTCTCCCCAAGATCCCTTTCCATCTCATAATGCGCTTTTTGAAAGCCCATTTTTTCCCAGAAGTGTTTGGAGTTAATCAGTGGATTTGTTTTTATTGGCAATTTATATGCCTTTGCAAAATCAACCAATGCTTTTCCATAGCCCTTTCCTCGATAATCCGGTAATACTTCCAATTTCCATAATGTTAAATAGTCCTGAGGTGGATCAAAGTATTGATCATATTTCGCTTTAATTTGATATAAACTCATTCTAGCTACCAGATTATCTCCGTAATAAATACCGAAAAAAGGTGATTCACTATCATTTTCGATCATATTACTTTGTAAATCTTCCATCATCGATAATTCCTGGTTACCATAAGCTTTGAAGAACTTGAATTTCTCCAATGTTTTATAATTGATTAAAAGTTTTTCCACTTTGATTTGATTCATAAAATATACCTCCTGTTTTTTGCACTTAAATTTTTAAATAATTTGGCTTTTTCTATACTTCTATTATAATATAAATAGACTTGGATTGAAACGAAAGAGATAAATTATTGTTATTCATTACATCCCTACATCGGGACTTTGGCTATTTGGGAGGCTGTTTTCGTAAGCTTTATTGCTTTTTAATTCTCTCGGTTGATAGAAACTGAGACGTAAGAGCATGTTGATTTCCGCTCCGGGCAGTCGCTTTCCGCGGGCAACGCTTCAACTTCCTCGGAAGCAAAAATCGCTTCCTGCGGGATTTTCAGCTGTTGCTTTTCCCGCTGGAGTCGACCGCTCTCCGCTCCAATCAACTATCACGGGGCCGGCTTGTTATCTTTGTGGCATTATTACTAACAGACAGGTGTATTAAACGTCCAGCTTCGAACGTGGCTAAAAGACTTCTTCTTTATAAAGCAATTGAAAAATGATATAACACCGCATACACTAGCGGAAGAAATACACGTAGACTCCTGCGGGAAAGCGAAGACGATGAGACCCCGCAGCGTTCTTTGCGAGGCAGACTAAATACGCCACGTCCTGTGGCAACGTCTGCACTAGCACATCCTGTGCGTCGAAGGCTCAGCGCGAGCCCGCGGAAAGCGTAGTGTATTTCCGAAGCGAAGCCAAGACGCCATTTATTACGTCGCAGTTTATAGATTTTGTGTCACAAACAACAAAAAGTTTCGGTGGGACGAACCCATGGTGCAGTCTCAATCTTTGGGATAGAGCCTTTATAAATAAAAGAAAGATATCGGAGTGGGTAATCATGCGTATTGGAATAATTGGCGGTGGATCGATCGGTTTATTAATAGGCAGCTATTTATCTTCCCGTCATCAGGTAACCATGTATGTTCGAAATGAACAGCAAAAAGAGTCATTAAATCATAAGGGAATACGACGCGCAGATGCTTCGGGAAAAGCTATGGTACAAGCATTGCTTAGTAATGAGCTTAGCAATGAAGATTGTTTCATTGTTTGTGTGAAGCAAGGGCATATAGCTGATATCGTGCCGCTGTTGGCCTTAGTAAATAAGGATACGCCCGTTGTTTTTCTACAAAATGGGATGGGTCATCTGCAGGCCATCAAATCGATTGAGCAGCCTATCCTATTAGGGGTAGTAGATCATGGAGCATTAAAATCAGGGCACCATACCATCACACAATTAGGAAAAGGATCGATTAGAGTAGCAGCCTTTTCTAATGCAGACGAACGAATAAAAGGGCTTGTGGACGCTTTTCATCAATTAGAATTCCCTGTATATATGGAAACGGACTGGTCCAAGTTGTTAACCGAAAAGTTAATTGTAAATGCGGTGATTAATCCGATCACAGCATTATTTGACACGAAAAACGGGGCAATTATCCATAATCGTTACCTGAATGCTTTAGCCAAGAGATTGTGTGAAGAAGCTGCGCTAATCTTACAGCTAGACCCGAGCAAGCAGTGGGAACGTATCAAGCAGGTGGCAAATAACACAACTGAGAATACATCATCGATGCTAAAGGATTTAAAAGAAAAAAGGGAAACAGAACTGGAAGCAATCACAGGTTACCTTATCCAAGTAAACAACGATCATTGGATTCCAAATACTCTATTTGTGTATCATAGTGTGAAAGCTTTGGAGGTTAAAAAGGGGATTATAGATTAAATTATGCTGGACTATCTCATTTATATCATCGCATTTTTCATTACATTGCCGATCATTGCTACGATTGTTGCTTATTTCCTGTTTGGAAAAATATATGCACATAAATGGCAAGTAATTCACAGTACAGTTCATTGGACGACAATATGGTACGTGGTTGCTGTTCCGATGCTATTGAAGCTCCTATTTGATCGGAGTTTTATTGGTATGATACTGTTATTACTATTAGTGATATTAACGATCATTATATATTATCAGTGGAAAGTGCGTACGGAAGTTGAAATGAAGCAGGCGATAAAAATACTTTGGCGAATTTGTTTTTTATTATTTCTGTTGATGTACCTTATACTCGTGTGCTTTGGTATTGTCAGGCGGATATTTTATTAAAGTTTCACTGTCAATCAAATTACATGAAATACAATGTGATTTTATGTACAATACGTAGTGGACATTATGAAATAAAGGAGCATTGGATCTATGCAGATCAAACCAGTACAATTACACAATCAAAGTCAATTTATTACGGACTATCGAAATCAACATGCGTCGGTGATGAAATACTTTGATTATAGCCCAAATG
This sequence comes from Virgibacillus halotolerans, assembly GCF_016908515.1. Taxonomy (GTDB): domain Bacteria; phylum Bacillota; class Bacilli; order Bacillales; family Amphibacillaceae; genus Virgibacillus_M; species Virgibacillus_M halotolerans. The sequence goes on along the minus strand of NZ_JAFBEA010000001.1, from coordinate 911,184 downwards.
AAAATTTTACAACAAGAGTGAACGATTTAAAGGAGCGCAATTTCAACAGGGAGCAATTAACGAACGTACTACATACAGTTAACAGACAATGGGATGCTCCTGAATCAACGATGCGCAATATTGACCGGTTAAAGCAGGAAAAAAGTGTTGTTGTCATCGGTGGCCAACAAGCTGGCTTATTAACGGGTCCAATGTACACGATTAATAAAATCATTTCGATCATTCAACTAGCGAAACAACAGGAAGCGGCTTTACAAATACCTGTTATCCCCGTATTTTGGATTGCTGGGGAAGATCATGATTTTGCGGAAATGAATCATATCTTCTTGTCAGAGCCACCAAAGATACACAAATATAAACTACCGCAACAGGTACTGGATAAAAGCTCTGTTTCCCATATAGAAATTGATGAAACAGAAAGTAAGCGGTGGGTAGATCAATTATTTGAACAACTTAAAGAAACGCAGTATACAAAAGATTTATATCAGACAATACTCCGCTGTCTTGAGAAATCAACAACCTATACAGACTTCTTTGCTCGGGTTATTTTTCAACTTTATCAGGAGGAAGGACTGGTTTTAATTGATTCTGCTCATCCCGAGGTACGTCGAATGGAGAGTAGCCACTTTCTGCAAATGATAGAAAACCAGCCTGCGATCAGTGCAGGTGTTTATGATGCTTCTCTTCAAATAAAACAAGATGGTTATACGATCTCATTGGATGTAGAAGAACAGGATGCACACCTGTTTTATCATGTAAACAATGAACGGGTTTTGCTTACGAAAAATCAACAAGGAGATTGGGTTGGAAAGCAAAATCAGGTTAGATTAACAACAGGTGAATTAGTGGATATTGCGAGGAAAAATCCAGAATCCCTCAGTAATAATGTGGTAACACGTCCATTAATGCAGGAATTATTATTTCCGACGTTGGCATTTATTGGCGGACCGGGAGAAATAAGTTATTGGTCCGTGCTAAAGCCTGCATTCCATATCCTGAATATGAATATGCCACCGGTTGTGCCGAGGTTATCCTTTACTTATATTGAACGAAACATTGAAAAGGCGCTAGATCGTTATCAGATTAGTGTGGAACAGGCTATAAATGAAGGTGTAACGGAAAAAAAGACGGATTGGTTAACAGCTAAGAGCAACCCCTCCATTAAAAAAGTTGCTGAAGACGTGAAAAGCACGATAGAAGAGGCACATCAACCGTTAAGGGATATCGCGCGTAGCTTGGGAGCGGATCTCGGGGACTTAGCAGATAAAAATCTATTTTATTTAAACCGTGATGTTGACTATTTACAGGATAGATTAATCAAAGTACTTGAACAAAAATATGCAAAAGAACTATATGAATTTGACCTGATCAATAATACACTACATCCTGAAGGGGGATTACAGGAACGTATTTGGAATCCATTACCATGGATCAATGAATATGGGACGGATTTTATTAAATATATAACCAGTCAATCTTGTTCTTTTGATCGTAATCATTACTTGATATATATTTAATCACCACCTTCCCCCACTTTTTAATATCTTATAGAAAAAGCTGTCTTTTACGATGAAGACAGCTTTTTTGTGTTCCTTGAAGATAGGCATAAAGATTCAATTTATGATTTTAGACCATTTTTTTTGAATTCCGGTGGTGAATAGTGGGGGGATGTGGTAATATAAAAATATGAAAGTGGGGCGAACTATATGTTCATGGGCGAATTCCAACACAACATAGACACTAAAGGTCGTATTATTGTCCCATCCAAGTTTCGTGATGAACTTGGGGAGAACTTTGTTGTGACTCGTGGACTGGATAAATGTTTGTTCGCATATCCAATGGATGAATGGAGAAACTTGGAATTGAAGTTAAAAAAACTCCCACTCACTAAGAAAGATGCTAGAGCATTCACACGGTTTTTCTTTTCTGGAGCCGTTGAATGTGAAGTGGATAAACAGGGGAGAATAAACCTGCCACAACCGTTAAGAAATTATGCAGTACTCGAAAAAGAATGTGTTGTTATTGGTGTATCCGACCGTATTGAAATATGGGCAATTGACAAATGGGAAGACTATTTTAACGAATCAGAAGAATCATTTGCCGAGATTGCTGAAAATCTGATGGATTTTGATATTTAAAGTAATAGAAGAGCTTAGAAGTGGGTGTAAAAATGTTTGACCATTATAGTGTATTAAAAGAAGAAACGATCAATAGCCTGGCAATCAAACCAAATGGTACATATGTAGATTGCACATTAGGCGGTGGCGGTCACGCTGAACAAATCGTATCTAGATTAAATGACAGTGGATTACTGGTTGCTTTTGATCAGGATATTGATGCATTAGAGGCGGCAAAACAACGTTTAACAGACTATCAGGATCAAATGTTATTTATCAATAAAAACTTCAGACAGCTTGAAGAAGCTTTACGTCAGCATGGGATAACAAATGTAGATGGTATATTATTTGACCTCGGTGTATCCTCTCCACAATTAGATAGAGGTGAGCGAGGGTTTAGTTATCAGCATGATGCTGTGCTGGATATGAGAATGAATCAATCGCAGGAGTTAAGCGCATATGAAATCGTAAATGATTGGCCCTACAATGATTTGGTTGCTATTTTTTTCAAATATGGGGAAGAAAAGTTCTCTAAGCAAATCGCACGAAAAATAGAAGCACACCGAAAAAATGAAGCCATTAGAACAACACACCAACTGGTGGAAATTATTAAAGAAGGCATACCGGCGCCAGCCCGTAGAAAGGGCGGACATCCAGCAAAGCGTATTTTCCAAGCACTGCGCATAGCAGTGAACGATGAGTTAGGTGCTTTTAATGATGCACTTAACCAAGCGGCAAAAGTGACGGCGATCCATGGTCGTATTGCTGTTATTACTTTCCATTCGTTGGAAGACAGATTATGTAAGCAGGCATTTAAAAAATGGAGTACTGCCAAAGCAACACCAAGAAATTTACCAATCATTCCAGATGCGCATCAGGCTCCATTTGAATTAATAACAAGAAAGCCGCTGATAGCAAGTGGAAATGAATTAGAAGACAACCGAAGATCAAGATCAGCTAAGCTACGTATTATTGAAAAAGTGAACGAATGGAACGAAACATTTACTTATGGGGAAGGGTGGAAAAAATAATGAGTACAAGTCACGCCCGTAGTTGGCAGCAGGCAAGGCCAGATCAAACGGAAACACAAAGACAAAAGGCAGCAGTAAAAGTTCAAAAACAGGGATGGTTAACAAAAGGAGAGAAATTTCTATATTCCTTCATGGGCGTGGTTGTAATCCTTGCGGGGATTTTCATTGTTTCTTATTCTGCATCGACAGATACCTTGAACCGGGATTTGCAGGATTTGGAGAAGACCGTCCAATATCAGCAAGTGAAAAACGAAGGTCTATCCTATGAAATGAAATCATTAAGCAGACCTGAACGAATTACAAAAATTGCCAGGGAAAAAGGATTGAAAATCCAAAATGCTGAAGTGAAACAGGCAAACGCATTTAACAACTAACCAAGGGGCATGTTTATGAAGAAAAATAAGGCAACACACATCATGGCAGGTGTTTTGGTCATATTTTTCGCGGCGATTTTCTTGATTTTAACTGGCCGGTTTATCTATATACAGGTGACTGGTGAAGTAAATGATGTTTCGCTCAAAGAATTGGCAATAGAAAAACGGACATCATCACATGCACTGAGCGCTGAACGAGGCAAGATTTTTGATGGAAATGGAATGACATTAGCATATGACAGACCGACGTATCGATTGTTTGCCATTATAACAGGGGATGCGAACCAGCCAAATCACGTAAAAGATCCGGAAAAAACGGCCAAACAGCTTGCCCCTATACTGGATATAGAGGAAAGTGAAATTTTATCTGAATTAGAAAAAGGTATTGAGGGTAAAAAATACCAAGTAGAATTCGGTAAAAAAGGTAGAAACCTTTCCCAACAGCAAAAAGAAGAAATTGAAAAACTGAAGCTTCCAGGTATAAATTTTGATAAGGAATCAATGCGCTATTATCCAAACGGTACTTTTGCTTCCCATATTATTGGGTTCGCGAAAGAAGAAGAAGAGGAAATTGATGGCGTAACAAAAAGGGAAATTACTGGAATAACCGGTATGGAAGAAGAAATGAATGATCTGCTGAGCGGTGAAAATGGTCACATTTCCTATCAACGAGATAAATATAATAAGAAACTGTTAAATCCAAAGGAAATCGTCAAACAACCGAAAGATGGCGATGACGTTTATTTAACGATTGATCAGAAAATCCAAACTTTGCTTGAGGACACTTTATCCCAGGTAGAGGATGAATTTAATCCGGAACGTTTAACTGCTATTGTGATGAATCCCAAAACCGGTGAAATTATCGCAATGAGTAATCGACCAAGCTATAACCCAAATGATCCAACAGATGTAGAGAATTGGTATAATGACGCGATATCAACACCATTTGAACCAGGATCAACGGTCAAGATGTTTACCTGGGCTGCTGCGATCGAAGAAGGGGTATACAATGGGGATGATATCTATAAATCTGGTAAATTTAAAGCTAACGAAAAAATGAAACCAATTTTTGACCATAATGGTGGTAAAGGTTGGGGCGAAATTTCATATGATGAAGGGTTTAAACGATCATCCAATGTCGCTGCATCCAAGCTTGCCTGGGAAAAAATTGGCGCGGACAAGTTCCACACTTATTTAGAAGCGTTTGGTTTTGATAAGAAAACCGATATTGATTTACCTGGGGAAGTAGCCGGACATATTCTCTATAACTGGCCGGCTGAGAAGATAACGACAGCTTTTGGACAGGGGAGTACAGTGACACCTATTCAACAGATGAAAGCAGCAACCGCTATTGCAAATGATGGGAAGATGCTTCAGCCGTATGTTATTAAAAAGATCGTTGATGCCAACACCGATGAGGTTATTGAAGAAAAACACCCAAACGTTGTAGGCGAACCGATCTCGAAGGAAACTGCTGAGCAGGTGAAGGATTTACTTGAATCTGTTGTTAATGAAAAAAATGGAACAGGGCAAATGTATCATATGGATGATTACTCGGTTGGGGGAAAGACAGGTACAGCACAAATTCCCAATCCGGATGGTGCTGGTTATTTAACGGGCAAGGAAAATCATGTGTTTTCGTTTCTCGGCATGGCTCCCATGGAGGACCCAGAATTAATGATGTATGTATCTGTCAAACAGCCGGAACTGGAAGGTGACGAATTAGGTTCATTGCCGGTATCGTTTATATTTAATAATGTGATGGAAAATAGCCTTCACTATTTAAATATCGATCCAGATAAAGGCGAAAGTGCTTCTGTGGACCAAGTGAAAGTGCCATCTATTATAGGTGCAAATGCAGAGACAACAAAGAAATCACTAGAAGATAAAGGCTTAAAGGTGAGTGTGATAGGTAAAGGCAGGAAAATCGTAGACGCAAACGTAGCGGAAGGCGATACGTTAATGCCGAATACACACGTCCTTTTAGTAACGGATAAACCAACGATGCCAAATATTACCGATTGGTCACTCAGAGATGTATTGCAGTTAGCAGATTTAATGGAATTAAAAGTAGAGACCTTTGGAAATGGCTATGTTGTCACGCAAAACATTAAGAAAAACACAGTTCTTAAAAAAGGTGACTATTTAGGGGTGGAATTGGCAACACCTGACGAGAAAAAGAAAAAAGATAAGGAAAAGAAAAATGATGATGAAACAGAATGATGTAAGCAACCGCTAAAGCGAAGTTAAACAGTGTTCTATTCAGTTTTGCTAATTCATATAGTGAATACAAGCCTACCTATGAAAAGGGGATGGAGTATGAAACGTGTATCCACTGTTACAGTTAGAAAACGAATCGTTACTGTTTTTCTTTTTGGTCTCATCATTTTAGGAATTATCGATGTGCGCTTGGGTTATGTCCAATTTATACTAGGAGACAAGCTAATGGCTAAAGCAGATAATTTATGGACAAGGGATATTGTCTTCGAAGCGGAACGTGGCCATATACTTGATACAAATGATGAAATATTAGCCGAAAATGTCACTGCACCATCGGTTGTAGTTGTTCCAAGACAAATTAAAGATCCGGAGGACACAGCTCAAAAATTAGCTAACATTTTGGATATATCGGTTGATAAAGTATACGAAGATATTACCAAAAATGCTGCCAGTTCTAATATTCGTCCAGCTGGGATTAAAATTTCAGAGGAACAGGAGCTGGCGATTAGGACGCTTCACATGGATGGTGTCTATCTGGCAAAGGATTCCAAAAGGCATTATCCGTTAGGGGACGACCTTGCACATGTATTGGGATTTACTGGCATAGATAATCAAGGCTTAATGGGCTTAGAACTTTATCATGATAAGAAACTAAGCGGTAAAGCAGGCAGTCTTTCTTTTTATTCCGATGCGAAGGGAAAAAGACTGGATAATCTTGCTGATATATATAGTCCTCCTGCTGATGGACTGGATTTAAAGACGACGATAAATTCAAAGGTACAAACAATCATGGAACGCGAACTCGATCTTGCTGTATCTAAATATAATCCTGATGGTGCATTGGCAATTGCAGTCAACCCCAAAACCGGCGGCGTACTTGGTATGACATCCAGACCGAATTTCAGCCCGGAGAATTATCAAGAAGTGGACGCAGATATTTTTGATCGCAATTTACCAATATGGAGTACGTATGAACCTGGGTCAACATTTAAAATTATTACCCTTGCCGCGGCATTAGAAGAGAAAGCTGTCGATTTAGAGAAAGATCATTTTTTTGATGACGGTTCGATTTCAGTTGGCGGATCAGAACTGCATTGCTGGAAGCATGGCGGGCATGGGGAACAAACTTATCTTGAAGTAGTGCAAAACTCGTGTAACCCGGGCTTTGTCAGCTTGGGACAAAAACTAGGCAAAGAAAAGCTGTTTACCTATATTAATGATTTTGGCTTTGGTAAAAAAACTGGTATTGACCTACAGGGGGAAGGAAATGGTATCCTCTTTAAACCGGAAAATGTAGGTCCTGTAGAATTGGGGACAACTTCCTTTGGCCAAGGTGTTTCTGTGACGCCGATTCAACAAGTAATGGCAGTTGCTGCGGCAGTAAACGGCGGTTATTTATATGAGCCACACATTGCGAATGAATGGATAGACCCGCAAACGAATAAATCAGTTGAAACGATCAAACCAAAGATGAAGGAAAATGTTATTTCTGAATCTACTTCAAAGGAAATTCGTAATGCTTTAGAAAGTGTTGTGGCACAAGGGACAGGTAGACCTGCATATGTTGATGGGTACCGTGTCGGTGGAAAAACCGGAACCGCGCAAAAAGTTGGAAAAGATGGTAGATATATGCAAAATAACTACGTTGTTTCCTTTATTGGTTTTGCGCCTGCTGACGATCCGGAAATTGTTGTATATGTAGCGATTGACAATCCTAAAGATACTGTTCAATTCGGTGGTGTGGTAGCAGCGCCGATTGTAGGAACGATTATAGGCGATAGTTTAAGAGCTTTGAACGTTGAACCCCGAACAGATGGGCTGGATAAGGAATATCTGTATCCAGAACAACCGAAAATAGAAGTACCTGACTTAATTGGTATGACAAAGGAAGAGTTAGCCGAATATATGACAAATTTGTCCATTGAAACAAGCGGATCAGGTGACTACATTATCGACCAGGCACCAGCACCAGGTGAAAAAGTGGAACAAGGCTCAAAAATGAGAATTTATTTATCTGATAAAAAGAATCGAGAACCATGATAAAATTTGCTATAATAAAAGCAGCGTTAAAAAACAATGCAGTAGAAGCCTAAGTAGGATATTAATTGAAGAAGGATGTTAACGATGAAATTAACCGATATGCTCGCAAATTTACCATTCTATAAAACGAAGCTTTCGATCGAAGATGTGATTATTAACGATATAGAAATGGATTCACGAAAAGTGAAATCAGGCAATTTATTTGTCTGTATTTCTGGGTTTACTGTGGATGGACATGATTATACAGACCAAGCCATTGAAAATGGAGCGGTTGCTATCATCGCCGAAAAGGATATGGCGGCAAGCGTACCCGTCATTGTCGTCCCGGATACAACAAGGGCGATGGCAATGCTTGCTGTTACATTTTACGATGATCCAACAAGCAAGCTTCCACTTATTGGTGTAACAGGGACAAATGGGAAGACGACAATAACCTACTTGCTGGAAGCAATTTTTCGTCAAAACGGCCAGAAAACAGGTGTTATCGGATCCATTCAAATGAAAATAGGTGACACGGCGTATCCGATCGCTAACACAACACCAGATGCGCTGCATTTGCAGAAGACATTCCATCAAATGCTGGAAGAGGATGTGGATCAGGCTATTATGGAAGTTTCTTCCCACGCGTTAGATCTTGGTAGGGTGCATGGATGTGATTACGATATTGCGATATTTACGAATCTATCGCAGGATCATTTAGATTATCATAGAAATATGGATGATTATTTGCATGCGAAAAGTCTTTTGTTTGCACAATTAGGAAATAGTTATCGTACAACTCGATCAAAGTTTGCTGTAATTAATGAAGATGATGCTGCCAGTGATTTGTTAAAACGAAGTACTGCCCAGCCCGTCATCACTTATGGTTGCAAAAATACAGCCCAGGTCATGGCGAAAAACATCAAGCTTGATTCGAAAGGAACATTTTTTAGCCTAAATACACCGTTTGAAACCATTGATATTAATAGCAAGTTAATTGGTATGTTTAATATATACAATATGTTAGCCGCTGCCGCCGCTGCAATCGCCCAAGGTATTCCATTACCTGTTATTAAACAGGCACTGGAAAGTGTTGATGGAGTTAGCGGTAGATTTGAACCTGTTGAAGCGGATCAGGATTATTCTGTCATTGTAGATTTTGCACATACACCAGATTCTCTGGAAAATATTTTAAAAACGAGCAATGAATTTGCTACGAAAAAAGTATATGTTGTTGTTGGATGTGGTGGAGACAGGGACCGCGGTAAGCGACCTTTAATGGCCTCGATCGCGGCCAAATATGCTGATCAGGCTATCTTTACATCTGATAACCCAAGGACTGAGGATCCGAAACGCATTCTAGAGGATATGGTAAATGGACTGGATACAGCTACTGATAATTATGAAGTGATTGTTGATCGGAAGGCAGCTATCAAACGCGCAATCGATTATGCTGAAGCAGATGATATTATTTTAATCGCTGGTAAAGGGCATGAGACCTATCAAATCGTGGGACACGAGAAACATGATTTTGATGACCGCGAAATTGCCAGAGAAGCAATCTTAGCGAAGGAGAATTAATATGTTGTTTACAACTAAATGGTTGTCCAACCATTTCACCAATTTCTGTGGAGAAGCGGCAGATGCGATCACAATCAATACAGTTACAACAGATAGCCGGCAGAAGCTAAAGCAGTCACTGTTTATCCCGATTGTTGGTGAACGCTTTGACGGTCATGATTATATGAAGCAAGCCCTTGAAAATGGGGCGGTAGCTGCATTTTGGGATGAAAACAAACCATTACCGCAATTTCTGCCAACAGATTTCCCTGTGTTTTTAGTCGCTGATACATTAACAGCACTGCAAACATTGGCTACCCATTATAGAAATAATGTTAATCCGATTGTTATCGGAATCACTGGATCCAATGGGAAAACAACAACAAAAGATATTGTTACTGCAATCGCAAAGACAACGTATAGAACACACTATACGAATGGGAACTTTAATAATCATATCGGCTTACCGTTAACCGTCCTATCGATGCAGAAAGATACGGAAGTACTTGTATTGGAAATGGGGATGAGTGATTTTGGTGAGATTGAACGACTGTCCAATATCGCCAAACCTGACTATGCAATTATCACCAATATCGGGGAATCTCATATTGAGTTTCTGGGGTCCCGGCAGGGGATTGCTCAAGCAAAACTGGAAATAACCAAAGGATTAAAAGCAGATGGTATGGTGATTTTTGATGGAGATGAGCCACTACTAAATACTGCGCTACAACAAAATCATAACATTGCATGCGGATTTCACCAGAAAAATGATGTAATTGTTAGTGATGTAGATGTCCATACTAAAAAAACGACATTCCGTTTGTCAGGTACATCCTATACGATTCCATTATTAGGGAGGCATCATGCCTTAAATGCGGCATTTGCCATTGTGTTAGGGGAAGCATTAAGTATCACCAAAGAGAAAATGAAACAGGCTTTGACTACGCTAGAAGTAACAGCGATGCGTTTTGAACTGAAGCAGGGAGTACATGATGTTTCAATGATTAATGATGCTTATAATGCATCGCCAACCTCCATGAAAGCAGCGATTGAGGTTGTAAAACAAATGGATGGCTTTAAAGAGAAAGTGCTTGTGCTTGGTGATATACTCGAATTAGGAAACCATTCGGAAGCATTACATCGCTCTGTTTCAGAGGTGATCGACTCACCAATCACGGCAGTGTTTACATTTGGAAAAGATGCAGAAAAGATATCTACTGCTGTTACGAAGGAAAAGCCTTATATCAAAGGAAAACACTTTGCCGTAAAAGAAGAATTATTAGCAGCACTTCAGCCCTATTTGCATGATGAAGCATTACTATTGTTTAAAGCATCAAGAGGATTACAATTTGAATCATTAGTTGAAGCATTAATGATTCAATCTGAACATAAATAACATGGACGGTCACTGTACAAGGAGGAGAAGAAGTGAATATAACTGTATTACTAACGACATTAGCTATAGCCTTTCTTATCACCGTCCTTTTATCTCCGATATTTATCCCATTTTTAAGAAGATTAAAGTTTGGACAAAGCATTAGAGAAGAAGGACCCCAGTCACATCATAAGAAAACCGGCACACCGACAATGGGTGGTCTGATGATTATTTTCAGTATTGTTGTTACGTCAATCATCATGGTATACAAGGCAAGTTCAAATGGAATTGGCTATGAGCTATGGCTACTTATGTTTGTACTTGTCGGTTATGGATTATTAGGTTTTTTAGATGATTTTATTAAAGTAGCAATGAAAAGGAATCTAGGTTTAACATCAAAGCAAAAAATGCTTGGCCAGATTATTATTGCACTTGTATTTTATTTTATTTTACGTGCGCAGGACTTTCCAACAACGATTCAAATTCCCGGTACAAGTGTCGTATGGGATCTAGGTTGGGGCTATGCTATTTTAATTATTGTCATGCTCGTAGGTGCTTCTAATGCTGTAAACCTGACAGATGGTTTGGATGGACTGCTGGCTGGAACTGCCGCGATTGTATTCGGTGCATTCGGGATTTTGGCATGGTATGGTATTCCGCAAAATGAGGTTGCCATTTTCTCTTTAGCAGTAGTTGGCGCTTTATTAGGATTTCTAGTCTTTAATGCACATCCAGCCAAAGTATTTATGGGGGACACTGGTTCTCTAGCATTAGGTGCAGCATTGGCAGGAATAGCCATCTTAACAAAAATGGAAATTATTCTCGTTATTATCGGTGGCGTATTTGTGATTGAAACACTATCAGTGATCATTCAAGTGATTTCCTTCAAAACAACCGGTAAAAGAATATTTAAAATGAGTCCATTACATCATCATTATGAATTGTTAGGCTGGTCTGAATGGCGGGTCGTGACAACATTTTGGTTGATTGGACTAATCTTTGCCGGTATTGGTATATATATTGAGGTGTGGTTAAGTTGAATAAATTAGATTTACCCTACTCGCATGTACTTGTCCTGGGTTTAGCAAAAAGCGGAACAGCTGCAGCTAAAGCTTTGTTAGCTGATGGGAAAAAAGTACGTGTGAATGATAGGTCAGCAAAAGACAATGACGCGATTGTTAAGGAATTAAATGCACTCGGTGCAGAAGTAATTATTGGATCTCATCCAGTCGATATTCTGGACGGTGTGGAGTTAATTGTGAAAAATCCTGGTATACCATATGACAACCCAATTCTTGCTAAGGCCCAGGAGCAAGGTATTGCAATCATCACAGAGATTGAAATTGCAGGCATGCTTGCTGAAGGTGACATTGTAGGCATTACCGGTTCAAATGGTAAAACAACAACAACAACCCTCGTTAATGAGATGCTGATAAATAGCAAAGTACCTGTTCAAGTTGCCGGTAACATCGGCGTCGTGGCGACAGATGTTGCACGAGACTTAACTAAAGATGAAACCTTGGTGTTGGAATTATCATCGTTTCAGCTACTGGGTGTTAAATCCTTTAAACCAAAAATTGCTGTTTTGTTAAATATATTTGAAGCACACTTGGATTATCACAAAACGCTGGAAAATTATCGGCAAGCAAAATGTAATATCTTTAACAATCAAACAGAAGATGATTATCTGGTCTATAATGCGGATGATGTATTTATTACGCAAGCCGTACAAAAAGCAGTATCCATACATGTCCCGTTTTCCGTTAGTAAAAAGCTGGAAAATGGTGCGTGGGCTGATGAACAATATGTATATTTTAAAAATGAAAAAGTAATTGCACGTGCAGCGATCGTGTTAGTTGGTCAACATAACTTGGAGAATATTTTAGCCGCCATTGCAGCTGCTAAAATAAGTGGTGCTACAAATGAAGGCATTCAACAAGTATTAACCACTTTTACAGGTGTAAAGCATCGTCTGCAATTTATTGATAAAATTAATGATCGTGTCTTTTATAATGATTCAAAAGCTACGAATATTTTAGCCACACAAAAAGCACTCGCTTCTTTTCATCAGTCAACCATTCTTTTGGCTGGCGGACTTGACCGCGGAAATGAGTTTACAGATTTACTACCGTTTCTTTCCCAAGTGAAAGCAATGATTGTGTTTGGTCAAACAGCACAAAAGTTGGAGGAATTGGCGGGTACGGCAGGCATTGAAGTTGTAAAAGTTCAAGATGTAGATGCTGCAGTCGTGAAAGGATATGCGATGTCAGCAGCAAATGATGTTATTTTATTGTCTCCAGCTTGTGCGAGCTGGGATCAATACCGCACCTTCGAAGAAAGAGGTGACATGTTTATACAAGCCGTGCATAAACTGAAGTAGGGGCTTGTTTTAAACAACGAGAAACGAATCATATAACGCAATAAACTAGCCCCTTTCCAAAAAATGGACAAGGGGTGTTTTCTTTGTTTCAACAGATTAAAAAAAGCGAAAATAAACCGGATTATATATTATTGGTCACTGTTTTAGGGTTATTGCTTGTTGGTGTTATCATGGTATACAGTTCTTCTAGGGTATGGGCTGATTACAAATTTTCAGATGTATTTTATTATGTTAAAAGACAAGTTCTCTTTGCAGGGGTTGGGGTCATTGCGATGTTTTTTACGATGTATATCCCTTATGGTACATGGAAAAAATATGCGAAATTGATATTGTTTAGCTGTTTTGTGCTACTATTTCTCGTGTTGATACCTGGTATAGGGATGGTACGTGGAGGCGCACAAAGTTGGATTGGTGTTGGGGCATTTAGCATTCAGCCATCTGAATTTATGAAACTGGGTATCATTATTTTTTTAGCTGCTCACCTGGCGATGAATCAGAAATTTATTACGTCATTTAAAAAAGGATTCTTTCCATCGATCATTTTAATCTTTACAGTTTTTGGTTTAATTATGCTCCAACCGGATTTAGGTACTGGGGTGGTGCTTGTACTTACTTGTATGATTATGGTTTTTGCTGCTGGTGCCAGGCTGTTACACTTTTTTGGGCTAGCAGGAATAGGTGTGGCTGGTTTTGTTTTTCTTATCCTTTCCGCCCCCTATCGTATCAGCCGCATTACTGCCTTTTTAAACCCGTGGGAGGACCCATTAGGCGACGGATTTCAAATTATTCAATCTTTATATGCGATTGGACCCGGAGGATTAATGGGACTTGGATTAGGGAATAGCTTACAGAAGTATTTTTATTTGCCTGAACCGCAAACCGATTTTATATTTGCGATTTTAGGTGAGGAGCTTGGTTTTATTGGAGGCACAGTTGTCATTGGATTATTTTTTGTGTTATTGTGGCGGGGAATAAAGATTTCTTTAGAATCTCCTGATCCATTCGGACGATTTCTAGCACTTGGAATTGTCATGATGTTAACCATACAAGTCATGATAAATATCAGTGTTGTTATCGGATTAATTCCTGTTACAGGTATTACATTGCCGTTTTTAAGCTATGGCGGTTCTTCCTTGACATTAACCCTTTGCTCTGTTGGTATATTATTAAATATTAGTAAACACGGGAAAATTTAACGATTTACAGTTGAAATGAAAAGTTTAATCATTTTGGCCGAACTTTGGTATATATCAATAGCAACAAAGTATACGAAAACAGCGGTCATGCTTGCTTACGATGATAGGAAAACATACCATTTATGGGGAATCAATATAAGTGCAACCAAGGCTTTGGCTATGAGAGTCTGGCGATAAGCCAGGTTTTCTAAAAATACTTGATAAACAATGCACGGTATACTACATTTTTACATGCATTATGTGATATAATTCATGTAACATGAATAAAACGGATATTTTATCGTTTCATTATGTAATTTTTGTATAAAGGAAGAAACGGAGATGAGCAAAAAGAAAATTGTTTCCATTGAGGATCGTATTCCGAAATTGAAACAAGCCCGCAAAAAAAAGGCTAATCGACGCTTAGTATTTTATCTAACTATCTTTTTCTTCTTAATTTCTATCATCGTCTATCTTCAATCACCGTTAAGTCATATTAAAACAATTTCGGTCACTGGTAATTCTTATATTGCTGAGGAATCAATAATTAACGAAAGTGGTTTAACAACCGATATGAATATTTGGACGATTAATAAATCAGATATAAAAAAATCATTAAATGAGAACCCGGTTGTTGAATCGGTTGAGATTGGCAGGAAGTTACCATCGACTGTAGAAATCCAAATCAGCGAACACGAATTAGTGGGCTATGTTGAAAAGGATAATAATTATTATCCTATTCTTGGAAATGGAAAAACGCTGGAAGCATTTGGGAAAAGTTCCTTCAATGGTAATGCACCATTACTGCTCGATTTTAAAGACAAGGAATATCTACATAGTATGACAGGGGAGTTAAAGAAATTACCTGATAGTATTACAAATTTAATTTCTGAGATCCATTGGAAACCGACAGATGACAATAAACATAAAATATTACTGTATATGAATGATGGATTTGTTGTAAGTGGAACGATAAGAGATTTTGCAGAAAAAATGAAAGTATATCCTTCCATTGTGTCGCAGTTAGACACGGACAGTAAGGGGATCATTCATATCGGTGTAGGTGTTTATTTTGAATCATTCGATAAGGATTCAGAAGATAACAATGAAGATGAATCAATCGATGAATCTGTTGATCAATCATTTGAAGAAGCAGAGGAAGCTGAAATGGAATCGAATGATGGAACAGAATAGGATCATCAGCGAACATTTAATCATTGGACGAAAGCCATATAAGCTATATGTTCTACGAAATAGTATAATGCTGAATCAAAAGTAATCATATAGGAAGAAAATATTTATTTTTTCAAGGAAATAAAAGGGATCTGCGGTTTTTTGTGGAATTACCTATATATGTTTTCTTTTTTACATCAATTCCTATAAAATAGTATATACAAGTGTATGATAATGAAAATTGGATAGCTATCTGATCATGCATCCAGATAGTTTTGAATTGGGAGGTGCCTTTCTTTGAGTAACAGCGAAGTCTTAGTAAGTCTTGATATAGGTACAACAAAAATAAAAGTAATTATTGGTGAAGTTTTAAATGATTCACTAAACATTATTGGTGTGGGTACAGCAAACTCTAATGGAATGAAAAAAGGTGCGATCGTTGATATTGATCAAACCGTACAATCCATTAGAAATGCAGTTGAACAAGCAGAGCGAATGGTGGGTATGGAAATTGAAAGAGTGGTAGTAGGAATTAATGGTAATCATGTTCAATTGCAGCCTTGTCATGGCGTTGTTGCTGTGCAAAGCGAAGACAGGGAAATAGGCGATGAAGATATTACAAGGGTAATTGATGGTGCACAAGTTGTTTCTGTACCACCGGAACGGGAAATCATCGATGTTATACCGAGGCAATTTATTGTTGACGGGTTGGATGAAATAACTGACCCAAGGGGAATGATTGGTGTTCGTTTAGAAATGGAAGGGACCATTATTACCTGTTCAAAAACAGTTTTACATAACACACTGAAATGTGTGGAACGTGCTAATTTACAAGTATCAGATATTTGTCTGCAGCCACTAGCTGCTGGTACGATAGCATTATCCAAGGATGAAAAAAATATGGGAATAGCACTGATTGATGTTGGTGGTGGCTGTTCAACCGTATCTGTTTTTGAAAATGACCATCTTGCATCAACAAGTGTTGTTAGTTTAGGTGGAGATAATGTTACAAAGGATTTATCTATCGGACTGAGAACATCAACCGAAGAAGCAGAGGACATTAAATTGAATTATGGACATGCTTTCTATGATGATGCACGGGAAGACGAAACCTTTGATGTTTCAGTCATCGGCAGTAATACGAAAGAAAACTATAATCAATTGCAAATTTCTGATATGATTGAAGCTAGAATGGAAGAAATATTTGCTTTTGCTGAACGGGAAATCAGAAAGATGGGTTACCAGGATTTACCTGGCGGATATGTCTTAACAGGTGGTACAATGGCAATGCAGGGAGTGTCAGAGCTTGCGCAGGATTTATATCAGTCAAATGTCCGTATTGCAATACCGGATTATATAGGTGTTAGAGAACCGCAGTTTACAGCTGGAGTAGGAATATTGCAATTTGCCTATCATAATGCGAAAATACAAGGTAAAGAATTATTCCCTTCTGTGATTATGGGTACGCAAGAACAGAAACCCAAAAGAGTAAAAAAACAATCGAAATCAAGTGAACCGAAAGAAAATAAGAAAAAAGAATCTGGAATCGCTAATTTATTTAAGTATTTCTTTGATTAAAAGTATTTTTATAGGATTGGATTCTAGAACTCTTGTAATTTTGCATATTAGGAGGAACGAAATATGTTAGAGTTTGATACAAATATGGATGAGTTAGCGACAATAAAAGTGATTGGTGTTGGTGGTGGCGGAAATAACGCTGTTAACCGCATGATTGAGCATGGTGTAGAAGGTGTAGAATTTATTGCAGTGAACACCGATTCCCAAGCATTAAATCTATCTTTGGCAGAGGTGAAACTGCAAATTGGTGGTAAGCTCACACGTGGACTGGGTGCGGGTGCCAACCCTGAAGTAGGTAAAAAGGCAGCGGAAGAGAGTAAAGAACAGCTTGAGGACGCACTACAAGGTGCGGATATGATTTTTGTTACTGCTGGTATGGGTGGTGGCACGGGTACAGGTGCTGCACCGGTTATCGCTCAAGTTGCGAAGGACTTAGGTGCTTTAACTGTCGGTGTTGTAACACGTCCGTTTTCTTTTGAAGGGAAAAGACGATCTACCCAGGCGATTTCTGGAATTGATACATTAAAAAGCGCAGTAGACACATTAATTGTAATCCCGAATGATCGTCTACTGGAAATTGTAGATAAAAATACGCCTATGTTAGAAGCATTTCGTGAAGCTGACAATGTATTAAGACAAGGTGTACAAGGTATTTCTGATTTAATTGCTAAACCAGGTTTGATTAATGTTGACTTTGCAGATGTAAAAACAATTATGTTTGATAAAGGGTCTGCGTTAATGGGAATTGGTGTCGCAACTGGCGAAACAAGGGCAACAGAAGCTGCGAAAAAGGCAATTTCATCTCCATTATTGGAAACATCGGTTGATGGCGCACATGGTATATTAATGAATATAACCGGTGGATCATCGCTAAGCTTATATGAAGTTCAGGAAGCAGCTGACCTAGTAACTTCCGCAGCAGATAAAGAAGTGAATGTTATTTTTGGATCTGTTATCAATGAAAACTTGAAAGACGAGATCGTTGTAACTGTAATTGCAACTGGTTTTGATGAAGCACTGCAAAAGGAAAATGCACCAAAACAACGTCCGATAATCAATCATCAGCAACAGGCCGCTACAAGGGCGAATGATGAGGTGCAGCAGCCAAGGGAACCTAGGGAACCAATACAGCAGCAACAGCAACAACGTCCGAAACAGGAAGAGGATACATTAGACATCCCAACCTTCTTAAGAAATCGCAACCGTAGACGTTAAATGGAACAAATTAATAAATAAACAATATTATATAGCAAACGTGCAGTTAATAGACTGTGCGTTTGCTTTTTTATTTGTTTTCATGATTTGATTAACTCCTTATTCTCTGTTGTGCAGGCATGACAAACTTATTGGTAACTAGTTAAAAATAGTCTAAATATGCATACAAGAAGTGACAGACTTTGCCTATTGATTCGCGTATACTTTTCTTTAATCCTTAACAGCAATGAAAATAGGAATAGGGAATAAGGGGGTACTTTGTTAATGAAAGGAAGGGTATAGTGACTATTTATCTTGATGCTGTCTGGGCATTAAATCTTTTCCTTGATTTGATGCTTCTCCTGTTAACGAAGGGCTTAGCAAGAGAGGGTACCAGGAAGAGACGATTGTTATTCGGTGCGGTGGTTGCTTCCTTACTTGTACCAATTTCACTCTATTTTCCTGATAGCGCATTCACCAGTGTTCCAGGTAAATTACTATATTCCATTGTTATTATCTTCTGCGCCTTTGGGTTTGTATCGATTTATCGCATGATGAAACTACTTTCACTTTTTTATTTTACAACATTTGCAATCGGAGGTGGATTAATTGCGATTCATTTTTTATTTCAAAACCCATTTGGATTATCCATGAGTGGTGTACTTACTTTTAACAGTGGTTATGGCGATCCCGTTAGTTGGCTATTTGTATTCATTGGATTCCCTTGTGTTTGGCTGTTTACAAAATCGCGTATGGACAACCATGTTAAAGAGAAGATTCGTTATGACCAGCAGTGTCCTGTAACGATACAATTAAAGGATCAAAGCTATTCAACAACCGGATATATTGATAGCGGCAATCAACTGGTGGATCCACTAACTAAAAAACCTGTCATTATTTGTGATGAAATGTTTTTAAAACAATGGTTCTCAGACGGAGAATGGGAATCATTGCGTGCAGCACATGAAAATCTCCAGATGGAGGAAGTGCCGGATGAGTGGGGAAATTATATTCAACTTGTTCCTTATCAAGGGGTACAGGGGAAGAGTATGTTTCTATTTGCACTCAGACCGGAAAAGCTAACCATTTACTATGAAGGACAAATTATCAGTACAAGCAATGTATTAATCGGCATTCAATTTGCTGGACTGGTCAAGGACCAAAGCTATCATTGTTTGCTTCATCCACAAATTTTAAAATTAGCAGTTGTACATTCTGCGTAAAGGAGGACTCGTAAAATGAGCACATTGAAATTGCGTTTACAATTATGGTGGTACAAACTATTAATAAAATTAGGTATAAAATCAGATGAAATCTATTATATTGGTGGCAGTGAAGCACTTCCGCCACCACTTTCCAAAAAAGAAGAACAGGAATTATTACTGTTACTTCCAAAAGGGGACAAATCTGCTAGAGCGATGTTGATTGAACGTAATTTGCGTTTGGTTGTTTACATTGCCCGGAAATTTGAAAATACGGGGATTAATATTGAAGATTTAATTAGTATTGGTACGATTGGTCTGATTAAAGCTGTAAACACTTTTAATCCGGAAAAGAAAATAAAATTGGCTACATATGCATCAAGGTGCATTGAAAATGAAATACTCATGTATCTGCGAAGAAACAATAAGACGAAATCAGAGATCTCATTTGATGAGCCTTTAAATATTGATTGGGATGGAAATGAATTGCTTTTATCCGACGTGTTAGGCACGGACAACGATATTATCACCAAAAATTTGGAAGTCAAAGTGGATAAAAGTCTGCTTAAAAGCGCGCTATCACAGCTGAATGATCGCGAGAAACAAATCATGGAATTGCGTTTTGGTTTGATTGGAAAAGAAGAAAAAACGCAAAAGGATGTAGCGGATATGCTGGGCATTTCTCAATCCTATATTTCGCGTTTAGAAAAGAAAATAATCAGGCGTCTAAAAAAAGAATTTAATAAAATGGTTTAGCCTTGATCCATCTATAAATAAGCCATTATTTTCATGTTTTCTACGAAGATAACCCTGCATAAAAAATAACCCAGGCGGAGATACTGTCCATGAACAGCATCACCAACTGGGAGGGTTGAACAATAGTGGCTAAACATAAAGTAGAGATATGTGGTGTTGATACATCAAAATTACCCGTATTAAAAAATGAAGAAATGCGTAAGTTGTTTGTTAAGATGCAGCAGGACGGAGACCTATCCGCAAGAGAGGAACTTGTAAATGGGAATTTGCGTCTTGTACTAAGTGTCATACAGCGATTTAATAATCGTGGTGAATATGTAGATGATTTATTTCAAGTCGGCTGTATCGGCTTAATGAAATCAATAGACAATTTTGATTTAGGACATAATGTTAGATTTTCCACATATGCTGTTCCTATGATCATCGGTGAGATCAGAAGATACTTAAGGGACAATAACCCGATTAGAGTTTCCCGGTCCTTACGAGATATAGCTTATAAAGCACTACAGGTCAGGGAAAAATTGATTAGCAAAACATCGAAGGAACCAACACCAATGGAGATCGCAGAGGAAATGGGGATTCCCCATTCAGATATTGTGTTTGCGATGGATGCGATTCAAGATCCAGTATCCTTATTTGAACCAATTTATAACGATGGGGGCGACCCGATCTTTGTTATGGACCAAATTAGTGATGATAAAGAAGAGGACGCAAGCTGGGTCGATAAGCTTTCATTGAAGGAAGGTATGCACCAGTTGAACGGAAGAGAAAAAATGATTTTAAACAAGCGATTTTTCCAGGGCAAGACCCAAATGGAAGTAGCGGATGAAATAGGCATTTCTCAAGCGCAAGTATCCCGGCTTGAAAAAGCTGCCATCCATCAAATGAACAAACAAATGTTTGAGTAATAAAGAAAAGCTGAGCAGGTTTGTTCAGAGGCGAAAAGCATAAGCAAGAGACCGACAAGTACCGGTTTATGTACTTGAAGTGTCAATTGCTTATGTCTCGAGCCTCTAACCTGAGAAGCTAGACAAAAGAAAAGCTGAGCAGGTTTGTTCAGAGGCGAAAAGCATAAGCGAGAAGTATAGAGGCAAAAGGAACGGGTAATGAACCTGTTCCTTTTGCTTTTTTTGCATATAAATTAGCCTTCACTAGCATATATTTAAGCATAAGGTGGGGTGAATAGTATGATCATGTTATCAGAATTGCAATTAAAAGAAGTTATTATTATAGATGATGGTAGACGATTAGGACATATCTCAGATTTGGAAATCGATCCGAATACCGGTGAAATTTTGGCAATTATTATTCTTGCTAAGGAGAAGAAGGCAAATCTATTCGGAAAAATGGATGAATTAATTATTTATTGGAACCAAATCATGCGAATTGGCTCGGACGTCATACTTGTAAAAGATGTCGAGGGGCCACAATTGTATATCGAATCACAATACGGAAAGTAAAAAAATTGCTATAATATGTTAGAATGATACAAGTATACTTCTAGGAGGACTTCCAATGAGCGAACCTTTTTTACACAATCACTCATCCTATTTAAACATCGAAAAATGGCAGAAAATAAACCCTAATTTAAAAGCAGGTTTTACAACGAGAATAGGTGGAACGAGTGCGTTGCCCTTCCACTCATTAAACATGGGATTACACGTATCTGACAAAATAGAAGACGTCATCACCAACAGAAAAAGATTAGCAGAAGCACTAAATGTTTCAATGGACAATTGGGTATCCGGTGAACAGGTACATCAAACAAACATAAAAGTGGTGGGCGAAGAAGACAAAGGTAAAGGCGCCACTTCCTACCAAAGCTCAATAACCGGAACGGATGGATTGATTACCAATCAATCGGGCATACTATGCACCGCTTTTTTCGCGGATTGTGTTCCCTTGTTTTTTTTCGATCCTGTATCAGGATATATTGGGATAGCACATGCCGGGTGGAAAGGAACGGTTCAGCGAATGGCAGAAAAAATGGTCGCGCGATTTTCGCAAGTAGGTGTAAACAAGTCAGACCTGCTTGTTGTTGTTGGTCCTTGTATTTCTCAGCCTTTTTATGAAGTAAACCATGTGGTCATTGATTCTATGGATGAAAAATTTAGAGGAAAAACAGTTACCGATATGGGAAATGATCGGTATTTACTTGATTTAAAGCAACTAAATGTTGAAATCCTTTTACAATCTGGCATTTTACGTCATAATATAGATGTAACAAACTATTGCACGTTTGATCAGCAAAACTTATTTTTTTCACATCGGAGAGATAATGGTGAAACGGGTAGAATGCTAGGATTCCTAGGTTATACACCATAATTATATTGTGGAGGAGAATTGGTAATAATGAATGTATTAACAAATCTGGAACAAATTCAGTCAAATATTAGACAAGCTTGTGAAAATAGTAATCGGAATCCTGAAGAAATAACCATAATAGCAGTTACAAAATATGTTACAATAGAACGAACAGAAGAGACAATTGAGGCAGGTATTGAAAACCTTGGCGAAAATCGCCTTGAAGGCTTTGTAGAAAAGTACAATCAAATAGAAGATAAAGCGAAGTGGCATTTTATTGGAACCTTACAAACAAGAAAAGTGAAAGAAGTCATTAATAAAGTGACTGCAATTCATTCATTGGATCGTCTTTCACTTGCTAAAGAAATAAATAAGCGAGCAGAGAAAACGGTTGACTGTTTTGTACAAGTGAATGTTAGTGGAGAAGAGACGAAGCACGGACTTAACCCAGAAGCGGTCATGCCTTTTATAAAAGAGATTGCTGCCTATGAAAATGTCCGGGTGGTTGGACTAATGACTATGGCTCCGCATGTTGAAGATAAAACAGTATTAAAGGAAAACTTTAAAAAGTTAGCTCAACTGAGGGATACGATAAAACAAAAGCAATTTGAGCATGCACCATGTGAATATTTATCAATGGGAATGAGTAACGATTATGACATTGCGATTGAAGCAGGAGCGACACATATTCGAATCGGCACAAAATTAGTTGGATGATCCCAAAGTAAAAAATGAAGAGGTGAAGTAAAATTGAGTATTAAAAATAAGATTAAAAACTACTTTACGATGGATGACGAATATGAATATGAGTATGTCGATGAGGAACCTTTACCAGAACCAAAAGGAAAACAAACAGCGAAGCAAAAGAATCAAAATGTCGTTAATTTAACCAGTATGCAACAGGCAACCTCGAAAGTTGTCCTTTGTGAACCAAGAACGTATAATGAAGCACAGGAAATTGCCGATAATATTGTTAATAGACGCGCTGTTGTAATCAACCTGCAACGGGTTGAGAACAATCAAGCTAAAAGAATTGTTGATTTTCTAAGCGGTACCGTCTATGCGGTTGATGGTGATATTCAAAAACTTGGTGCGGAAACGTTTCTTTGTACACCGGATAATGTAGATGTCTCCGGAACTATATCAGAGACATTTGTAGAAGAAGAGGAATTTAATAAGGGATGGTAGGAGAATAGATGTTAGAACTTTATAGGATATTAGACATAGCTTTTCAAATATACAGTTGGGCTTTAATTGTATATATTTTCATGTCATGGTTCCCAGGAGCCCGTGAATCATCGATCGGCCTATTTTTAACAAAAATATGTGAACCATATTTAGAGCAATTCAGGAAAATTATTCCGCCACTAGGTATGATTGACTTATCTCCTATCGTAGGAATATTCGTCATTTATTTAGCTAGAACAGGATTATTAGAACTGTTTAAAATGCTATTGTTTTAAGGGAGATAAAAATGGATATTTATCAGCATTTTAGGGAAGATGAACAGCCATTTATTGATCAGGTATTATCTTGGAAAGAAATTGTGGAACAATCCTACCAGGCTAAATTAACTGACTTCCTTGATCCAAGAGAACAGCGTATTATCGACATGTTAATAGGGGAAAACAATCCGGATGTAAAGATGTATAAACATGGTGGAGGTTTGGATGCGGAAAGAGGTCGTGTCATCATCGCACCGTTTTATGAGGCAATAGAAACAAATGATTTCCAGCTAACATTACTTCAAGCTTCCTACCAGGACAAATTTATTTCCCTGGAACATCGGGATGTGATGGGTGCTTTTTTATCATTGGGCATTAAGCGGAAGAAACTTGGAGATATTTTTGTTGGGGATGGTACGATCCAAATTGTTTTGGCTGACGAAATAGCTGCTTATGTGATGGTCAATCTGACTTCCATCAAAAAGGCAACCGTTAGACTAGAAGAAGCACCTCTGTCTACGATGTTAGAAAATAAAACAAATTGGGTCGAGGCAGATAAAACGGTTTCTTCCTTACGATTGGATAACGTTTTAAAAGAAATATATCAAATGTCGAGAAAAGACGCTGGGGATCATATCAATAAAGGTCATGTAAAAGTTAACTTTAAAGTTGTTGAGGATGGAAAATTTACGGTTCAGCCTGGTGATCTACTATCTGTTCGTGGAAAAGGACGAAGCAAGCTAGTAGAAGTAAATGGGCAAACGAAAAAAGATAAATGGAGGATTACAACAGCTATATTAAAGTAATCTGCAGTTATTGCAGGACTCTGCAAAAAAATGTCGAATTGAAGAAATGAAGTATAATTTCCATGAGGAGGTGGCCGATGTGCCATTAACACCATTAGATATTCATAATAAAGAATTTACAAGAAGTCTTCGTGGCTATAACGAGGATGAAGTGAATGAGTTTTTGGATCAGATCATCAAAGATTATGAGGTTTCAATTAGAGAAAATAAAGATTTAAACGAAGAAGTGGATCAGCTAAAAGAACGACTAGGGCACTTTACAAATATTGAAGAAACATTAAATAAATCAATTCTGGTGGCCCAGGAAACGGCTGAAGAAGTAACAGGGAATGCATCGAAGGAATCAAAATTGATTATTAAAGAAGCAGAAAAGAATGCTGATCGTATTATCAATGAAGCATTAAGTAAATCACGTCGTATATCAATGGATGTAGAGGAATTGAAAAAACAAGCAAAGGTATTCCGAACTCGTCTGAAGATGCTTGTTGAAGCACAGTTGGATATGATTGGGACCGATGATTGGGAAAAATTATTTGATGAAGAAATAGGCGAAGATCTGGAGTTGCTGGAAAATAAGTCTTAGACCTTGACGTCTCCTGGAATTTTACATATAATTCATACAGATATAGTTATATTACAAATACTAAATACGTTGACAGAGACAGTATAAAGGTAGCGTGCTGCATAGTAGCGAGTCAGTGGGTGGTGAAAGCCTGACCAGCAGCACCTTTGGAAAATCACTCTGGAGTATCCATTATGAATAACAGTAATAGTGGACGGTTTATTCACGTTAAGAATATCGAGTGAATTTAAAGCATGTGTTTAAATTTATAAGGGTGGTACCGCGAGTCTTCTCGTCCCTTTTGGGATGTAGGGGGCTTTTTTGTTTATTTTTTCTTTTGTCAAAGATTGGGACTGCACCGTGGGTTCGTCCCACCGCCATACTGCTAAGGAAATACACTTCGCTAACATGGAGTTTGACAACAGTACAATATTTTTTTCACCTATTATGATGTTTGTTTGAAGCGAAGGAACGTTGACTCCTGCGGGAACAGCACGTGTCTGAAGCCCCCGCAGAGTGGTTTTCTCGAGGAGGCTGAAGCCGTGCCCGCGGAAAGCAACGGTCCGCAGCGGAAAACAACCAGTTCTTACTATTGCAGTTGTTATCAAAAACGAGAACTAAAAAGCAACAAAATTTTAAAAGCGTTTATTTTAAAGGAGGAAGTATTAAATGGATTATAAGGACACATTATTAATGCCCAAAACTGCATTTCCGATGCGCGGAAATTTACCGAATAAAGAACCAGTAAGACAGGCGCAGTGGGAAGAGATGAATATATACGAAAAGGTCCAAAAAAGGACAGAAGGAAGGCCATTATTTGTTTTACATGATGGGCCCCCATACGCAAATGGGGATTTACACATTGGCCATGCACTGAATCAAATCTTAAAGGATTTTATTACCCGCTATAAATCAATGTCTGGCTTTCATGCGCCGTATGTGCCTGGATGGGATACACATGGATTGCCAATTGAAACAGCACTCACAAAAAAGAAAAAAGTAGACCGTAAAAAAATGAGTATCGCTGAATTCAGACAAAAGTGTGCTGAATATGCAATGGGGCAAGTGAACAGTCAACGTACCCAATTTAAACAGCTGGGTGCCCGTGGGGAGTGGGATAACCCATATATCACATTAACAAAGGATTATGAAGCAGCTCAAATTAGAGTCTTTGGTGAAATGGCTAAAAAAGGCTATATTTATAAAGGTAAAAAACCTGTTTACTGGTCTCCATCCTCAGAATCAGCTTTAGCTGAAGCTGAAATTGAGTACCAGGACAAACGCTCTGCATCTATTTACGTTACATTTGAAGTCACAGACGGAAAAGATGTACTTGATGGTGGCGAAAAAATTATTATCTGGACAACAACACCTTGGACAATCCCTGCTAATTTAGGTATCACATTACATCCTGATTTAATTTATGCGGTAGTGGCAGTGAACGAGGAAAAATATGTTATTGCGAAAGATTTGCTGGAGGAAGTTTCCGAAGTGTTGGATTGGAAAGATCCACAAGTTGTAAAAACGTTTAAAGGGGAAGAAGCAGATAGAGTCATTGCTAGACATCCATTCTATGACCGTGATTCATTGATCATGCTTGGTGATCATGTAACAACAGATGCCGGGACAGGCTGTGTTCATACAGCGCCAGGACATGGTGAAGATGACTTCATTGTTGCTCGTTCTTACGGTATTGAAGCACTTTCACCTGTCGATGATAAAGGTGTCTTTACGGATGAAGCTCCTGGATTTGAGGGTATATTTTACGATAAAGCAAATCAGGCAATTACAGAGAAATTGGACGAAGTTGGTGCGTTATTGAAGCTTGGCTTTATTACGCATTCTTATCCACATGATTGGCGGACGAAGAAACCAACCATTTTCCGTGCGACTTCACAATGGTTTGCTTCGATCAAGGATTTTCGTCAAGATATTCTGGATGAAATTAAACGCGTTAATTGGTATCCGGCATGGGGGGAAACGCGTCTTTATAATATGGTTCGTGACCGTGAGGATTGGTGTATCTCACGCCAACGTTCATGGGGTGTTCCGATTCCCGTATTTTACGGGGAGGATAAAACACCGATCATTACTGATGTAACGATTGACCATGTATCCAAGCTGTTTGCAGAACACGGATCAAATATCTGGTTTGAATGGGATGCTAAAGATTTATTGCCAGAAGGATTTATATCGGAACATAGTCCAAACGGGACTTTTACAAAAGAAACGGACATTATGGATGTCTGGTTTGATTCCGGATCATCCCATCAAGCAGTACTTGCAGGGCGTCCTTACCTAAAACGTCCAGCAGATATTTATTTAGAAGGCAGTGATCAATACCGTGGATGGTTTAATTCATCACTATCTACTGCAGTTGCGGTAACTGGTGAATCACCATTTAAAACCATTATAAGTCATGGTTTTGTATTGGATGGTAATGGTAGAAAAATGAGTAAATCATTAGGAAATGTGATGGTTCCTTCTAAAGTGCAAAAGCAATGGGGGGTAGACATTTTACGCCTTTGGGTATCGTCTGTAGATTATCAAGCAGATGTACGTATTTCTCAAGAAATTTTAAAGCAAATATCGGAGGCTTACCGTAAAATCCGAAATACATTCCGGTTTATGCTTGCAAACTTAGCTGATTTTGACCCTGCAACGGATCGTGTTCCGGAAAGTGAATTAGAAGAAGTAGATCGCTATATGCTTCATCAATTAGGGGAATTGGTAGGCAATGTTCGAGAAAGCTATGATAAGTATGAGTTTTCACCAATCTTCCATGAAATTCATAATTTCTGTGCCGTTGATTTGAGTTCATTCTATTTAGATTTTGCTAAAGATGTACTTTATATCGAGGAAAAAGATAATAAACGCCGCCGTAGTATTCAAACTGGCTATTATGAAATTTTAACGACAATGGTTAAATTACTGACACCGATTATTCCACATACAACTGAAGAAATATGGGAATATATTCCAGGAGTTGAGGAAGAAAGTGTGCAATTAACGGATATTCCTGAACCGAATAAAATGGAAGACTTTACAGAGACTGTCGCAAAATGGGATCAGTTTATGAAAGTTCGTGACGATGTATTAAAAGCATTAGAAGAAGCAAGAAATGAAAAAATAATTGGGAAATCATTGGAAGCTAAAATCACCATTGTTCCCAAAGATGAAGAAACAAAAGCCGTATTAAAAAATATGGAACACTTACACCAGTATTTAATCGTTTCTGAAGCTGTTGTAACAGACAATAATGAAGAAGCCAAAGCATATAAATATGTTGATGTTGCTGTAGAAAAACATCCAGGCGAAAAATGTCAACGCTGCTGGATGGCTTCCGAAACAGTTGGAGAAGATAAAGACTATCCGGATTTATGTACACGGTGTGCCAGTGTTGTGAAAGAAAACTATACAGCATAGGCTCGTTGTACAAAAATACTCCTCTTTCATCAAAGGGGAGTATTTTTTCACTATTTTTGATATGTATTGAAAATATATGCGTTTAGGCTTAAAATTAGTAAGATGCAGAAATGGAATCGGGGGAAACGATATGTATTGGTACTATATTATCGCATTTATTGTCGTTGTTATCGATCAACTGTCCAAATGGGTCATTGTAAAAACGATGGCGTATGGAGATAGTATAACGGTGATTGAAGACTTCTTTTATATCACGTCACATCGGAACCAGGGTGCTGCCTGGGGGATTTTACAAGGGCAAATGGGATTCTTCTATATTATTACTGCTGTTGTCGTCGTAGGGATTATCTTTTACATGCAAAAGTATGCGAAGGAAAGTAAACTGCTGGCTGTATCCCTAAGTTTGATTCTTGGTGGAGCGTTGGGGAACTTTATGGACCGTTTATTCCGACAAGAAGTTGTCGACTTTTTTGACTTTATTATATTCAACTATAATTACCCGATTTTTAATGTAGCTGATTCTTCATTAGTGGTTGGTGTCATCCTCATTATTATTGCGACAATCATCGATGAAAAAAAGAAAGGAAAAGTTAAACAATGACAACATTTAATCACACAGTAACAGAAGAGCAGGAAAAAATAAGATTAGATAAATTATTAGCTGAATGCAATCCAGATCGTTCACGGTCGCAAGTTCAATTATGGATAACAAAAGGA
Source organism: Virgibacillus halotolerans (assembly GCF_016908515.1). Classification (GTDB taxonomy): domain Bacteria; phylum Bacillota; class Bacilli; order Bacillales; family Amphibacillaceae; genus Virgibacillus_M; species Virgibacillus_M halotolerans. The sequence continues at coordinate 881,770 of NZ_JAFBEA010000001.1, read as the reverse complement.
CATGTACTCGTTAACAATGAACCTGCAAAGGCAAATTACAAATGCCAGGCAGGTGACGAGGTTACATGGTCGATTCCAGCATTAGAGCCACTAAATATAGCAGCAGAAAACATTCCTTTATTGATTGTTTATGAGGACAGTGATTTACTGGTCGTTAATAAACCAAAAGGAATGGTTGTGCATCCTTCAGCAGGTCACCAGCATGGTACCCTTGTTCATGCGTTACTTTATCATTGCAATGATTTATCCGGAATTAATGGGGTAGAACGCCCCGGTATTGTTCACCGGATTGATAAGGATACAAGTGGTCTATTGGTTGTTGCGAAAAATGATTATGCACATGTTCAGTTGGCTGAACAACTGTCCATGAAAGAAGTAACACGCAAGTACGAAACGATCGTACATGGAGAGATTTCACATGAAGTAGGATTAATTGATGCGCCAATTGGCAGAGATCCAAAGGACCGACAAAAAATGGCGGTCGTTGATGGTGGCAAGTCTGCTGTTACCAATTTTAAAGTAATCAAACGATTTCCTGATTACACCCATGTGGAATGTCAATTGGAAACAGGCAGAACACACCAAATACGGGTGCATATGAGATATATTGATTTTCCAATTGTTGGGGATCTAAAGTATGGTCCGCGGAAAACGTTGGATACGGGTGGACAAGCGTTGCATGCGAAAACAATTGGATTCACACATCCAACTAAAAAAGAATGGATGGAATTCAACGCGGAAGCACCAGCATATTTCCATGAAACGTTAGCCTATATAGAAAAAATGTATTGACATTGTAGATGTAGTTTGTCATAATAAATGAAATGAATAAGACCCTTTAACATAGTCCAGAGAGGCTGAAAAGGACACGGATTAGTATACATGTAGCGATACATATACTATAGTCCCTTTTTCCTCCTGGAGAAAGGGACTTTTTTTATACCGATAGGAAAGCACAACCTTTAAAGATATCAGTATAAGTGCAATGAAGGCCTTTGAATGAGGAGTTGAATGTGAAATGAAGAAAAAAACAGTGTTGCTGGATGAAGCCGCAATTAACCGTGCGTTAACGAGAATTGCCCATGAAATCGTTGAGAAAAATAAAGGCGGAGAAAATCTGCTTTTAGTAGGTGTGAAAACCCGAGGCGTGCCACTTGCTGAGCGGTTACAGGAAAAGATTACACAAATTGAGGATATAAAGATTCCTATGGGGGAACTGGACATTACGTTATACCGTGATGATTTAGAGAAGGTGGATGATCGTGAAGAACCGCGCGTGAATGCAACAAACATTGAGGTTGACTTTACAGGTAAAAAGGTGATTCTAATCGATGATGTGCTGTATACAGGAAGAACAGTAAGGGCAGCAATGGATGCGGTGATGGATCTGGGCAGACCGTCACAAATTCAGCTTGCTGTGCTCGTAGACCGCGGACACCGGGAATTACCACTCAGAGCAGATTACGTTGGTAAAAACATACCTACATCTGAACAAGAGGTAATCGTTGTTCACTTAAATGAAATTGATAAAATTGATCAAGTATCTATCTATGAAAAGTAAATCGTGAACCTTTAAATAAATCCAGAGAGATTTACAAGGTTGCTAGGAAAAACGTGTATACAAAACTACACGTGTACCTCTTTGCAACCAATTGCAAAGAGGTTTTTTTAATACAGATGGAAAAAAAGCAAAAATAATCTATTTAAGGAAAGTAGGAGATTGTTATGCAACATTTTATTTCAGTAGATCAACTAAAACCGAAAGAGATATACGGGATTATCGAAACGGCTGAACAGTTCCGACATAAAAACCTTAAATTAAATGATCAATTATTTGCAGCGAATTTATTTTTTGAATCAAGTACAAGAACAAAAATGAGCTTCGTAGTGGCACAACGGAAATTAGGATTTGAGGTACTGGACTTCCATAAGGCATCCTCCAGTACGAATAAAGGTGAAACATTATATGATACAGCAAAAACGTTTGAAGCAATCGGCGCGAATTTATTAGTGGTTCGCCATCAAGATGACGACTGGTTCAAAGCGTTAATGGACCATATATCGATTCCAATGATTAATGGTGGAGCAGGAAAAGTAGAACACCCTACACAGTGTATGCTGGATATGCTAACAATCTATCAAGAATATGGCACTTTAAAAGATTTAAATATTGCCATCGTCGGTGATATCAAACATAGTCGTGTGGCACGTTCAAATGTGAATGCATTAAAGAAAATGGGAGCAAATGTATACCTTTGTGCCGCTCCGGGTTTTGAAGATATGACCATACAAGCACCGTATATTACGATAGATAAAGCGGTGAAAATATGTGATGTGATCATGCTGTTGCGTATTCAGCATGAAAGACATGAAGCGCAATTGGAAACAACGGAGAATTATCTTTACAATTATGGGTTAACAAAAGAACGGGAAAAACGAATGAAAAAAGATGCGATCATTTTACATCCTGCGCCAATCAATCGGGACGTTGAGATAGATACAGATTTAGTAGAATGTGAACGTTCGAGAATTTTTAAACAAATGAATAATGGGGTTTATGTAAGAATGGCAATTATGACGGAGCTACTACAAGAATGGGGGATTATCAATGAAAATTCTATTGAAAAACACAAAAATGTTATTACCTACCAACGAACCAAAAGCGTGTGAAGTATTGATTGAATCCGGGAAAATTAAACAAATAGCGACTGTGATTTCAGAAAGTGCGGATCAGGTGATTGACTGTAAAAACAATATGCTATTCCCTGGATTTATCGATGTGCATATTCATTTACGTGAACCAGGCGGAGAGCACAAAGAGACAATCAAGTCTGGAACGGAAGCAGCCGCAAGCGGTGGTTTTACAACTGTTTGTTCCATGCCGAATACTTCTCCTGTACCTGGTGATGTTGAAACCGTACAGGACCTTTTTTCGCGCATTGAAAAAGATGCAGTTGTCCGTGTGTTACCATATGCTTCCATTACAAAAGATTTAAAGGGAGAAGTATTAACGGACATCAAGGAAGTGGCCGAAACAGGTGTGTTTGCTTTTACGGATGATGGTGTTGGTATACAAACCGCTGATTATATGTTGCGGGCAATGAAAGAAGCTGCTGCGTGCGGCAAAGCGATTGTTGCCCATTGTGAAGATAATTCGATTGTTTATGGTGGTGTCGTTCACGATGGAGAGGTAAGTAAGCGCCTTGACATTCCTGGAATACCATCACTAAGTGAGTCTGTCCAAATTGCTCGCGATGTTTTACTAGCTGAAGCGGCAGGCTGTCATTATCATGTTTGTCATGTAAGCACTAAGGAATCAGTTCGTGTTATCCGCGATGCAAAAAGAGCTGGTATTCATGTGACTTCCGAAGTAACGCCTCACCATTTGTTATTAAATGAACACGATGTAAAAGCAGGTGATACGAACTTTAAGATGAATCCACCATTACGTGCGAAAGCGGATCAGCAAGCTTTGATGGATGGTCTACTTGATGGAACCATCGATTTTATCGCAACAGACCATGCCCCACACGCTGAAGATGAAAAAGCAAAAGGTTTTCTGGAATCACCATTTGGAATTGTCGGTCTGGAAACAGCTTTTCCTTTACTTTATACACATCTTGTACAAACAGGAAAAGTCACATTACAGCAATTGGTTGACTGGTTAACCATTAAGCCTGCAACGGTGTTTGGATTGCCTTACGGTGTACTGGAGGAAGGCAAGCCTGCTGACCTGACCCTTGTCAACTTAGACAAGCAATTAACAATAGATAAAAAATCCTTCTATTCAAAAGGGAAGAATATGCCTTTTCAGGACTGGGATGTGGCTGGAATACCTGTGTTAACAATTGTAGCGGGTAAGGTAGTTTATAAAGAAGGTTTGGATGGTTAAAAAAACTTTTTGGAAAAGGTAGTGCATATATAATGAAAAAAGAAACCATGCGCATTAAATCGACCAAACGAATTGCATTAGATACGGTTGAAATGGTTCTGGAAAATAACTACATGAGTCAAACAGCTGTACCCGGACAATTTTTACATTTACTTGTAAGCGGACATACGCTAAGAAGGCCGATTTCCATTGCAGATGTAAACAAGACTGAACATACGATTACAATTTTGTTTAAAATGCTTGGATCCGGAACGCATGACCTTGCATCTTATCAAGTTGGGATGACTATTGATGCTTTAGGCCCAAGCGGGAATGGCTTTCAGCTTCATAACGACAATCAGTCCACGATTCTTTTAATCGGCGGTGGGATTGGTGTTCCACCACTGTATTACCTTGGAAAAACATTAGCGCAGCTTGATATGCACATTATTTCTGTCCTTGGTTTTCAAACGAGTAAAAGTGTTTTTTATGAAGAAAAATTTCGTGCACTTGGCGAGACTTATATCGTTACGGATGATGGATCTTATGGGGATCAAGGATTTGTCACAGATGTTTTACACAGCGTAGAATCATTCGATCGTTATTACTCCTGTGGCCCTGTGCCGATGCTTCAGGCTGTTACAGCCAGTTTAAAAGATAAACCGGGCTACATTTCATTAGAGGAACGTATGGGGTGTGGGGTCGGTGCATGCTTTGCCTGTGTGATTCCTACGGATGATGCAGGTGGCTATAAAAAGATTTGTAAGGATGGTCCCGTATTTGATGCGCAGGAGGTAAGCTTATGAACAATTTAGCGGTTGATTTACCAGGATTACAGCTTAAAAACCCAATTATGCCAGCTTCCGGTTGTTTTGGGTTTGGACGTGAATATAGCGAGTTTTATGATTTAAGTAAATTAGGCGCGATCATGATGAAAGCAGCAACTGGCTCGGAGCGATTTGGAAATGCTACTCCCCGTGTAGCGGAAACGGCTTCCGGTATGTTAAATGCCATTGGTTTACAGAACCCGGGTGTTGAAAGCATCATTGAAACAGAGGTATCCTATTTAGCAAACTATGAACTGCCGATTATTGCAAATATAGCTGGAAGTTCAATAGAGGAATATGAAAAGGTTGCCGCTGCTTTTAACGAGACAGATCACGTTCACGCCTTAGAATTGAATATATCCTGTCCGAATGTAAAAGAGGGTGGCATTCAATTTGGAACAGATCCAAAAATGGCGGCGAATGTGACGGAAAGAGTGAAAAAGGCGAGCAATCTTCCTGTATATGTAAAGCTATCACCCAATGTTTCAGACATTGTAGCCATGGCTACAGCTGTAGAAGCTGCTGGAGCAGATGGACTGTCAATGATTAACACACTAACAGGCATGCAGATTCATCTACCAAGCAAACGTCCATTATTAGCCAATCAAACAGGAGGCTTATCAGGCGCTGCGATTAAGCCAGTTGCAATCAGAATGATTTATGAAGTGAAGCAACAAGTTTCAATTCCTATTATTGGTATGGGGGGCATTACTACTTCAGAAGACGTGCTGGAATTTCTGCTAGCTGGAGCAAGTGCTGTTGCTGTTGGCACGGCAAATTTTCAAAACCCATTTATTTGCCCTGAATTGATTGATGCATTACCCCATACATTAAAAAAATATGGTTTTAACACAGTGCAAGATGCTATCGGAAAGGGGATTACCGTATGAATCCATCTATCTATCTGGCTCTCGATTTTCCGGATTGGAAAGCATCAAAGGAATTTATTGCAGCAAATCAATTAATTGGTGTTCCAGTTAAAGTTGGAATGGAGCTTTTTTTCCGGGAAGGTCCACGAGTTATAGAAAAATTAAAGGAGAATAATCACCCCGTTTTTCTCGATTTAAAATTACACGATATTCCAACGACGGTAAGAAGGGCAATGAAAAATATTGCTGGACTTGGTGTGGATATTGTAAATGTCCACGCGCTTGGTGGAAGTGAAATGATCGAACAGGCAAAACTAGGACTGTTAAGTGGGTCGAAAAGTCATGAAACAAAACTGATTGCTGTCACCATTTTGACTTCCATGGGTCAAGAAACAATCAATGGTGAACTCCGTTTACCGGGAGAAGTAGAGGAAAACGCGGTCCACCTAGCAAAAGTTTCAAAGCAAAGTGGAGCGGACGGCGTTGTTTGCTCTGTTCATGAAGCAAATCAGATAAAAGCATCCTGTGGGACATCATTCCTCACTGTAACACCAGGTATTCGTTTAGCAAACTCTAATACAGATGATCAAAGACGCATTGCTACACCGTCATTTGCACGTGAAAACGGTGCTGATATACTGGTCATTGGCAGAAGTGTTACGACAGCTGCATATCCATATCAAGCATATGAACAAGCAATGAAGGAGTTGGGAACCGAATGGAATTAAGCCAAGTACTAGCAAGAGATTTATTATCCATACAAGCCGTACAAATTAATCCAAATGATTATTTCACATGGACTTCAGGCATAAAGTCCCCGATCTATTGTGATAATCGATTAACAATGTCATATCCTAAGATTCGAAATAAAATCAGTGAAGCATTTGTTCAGCTGATTGACCAAATGGAAGAAAAACCGGATGTAATCGCCGGCTGTGCAACCGCAGGGATTCCCCATGCAGCCTGGTTAGCGGAGATGTTAGATCTTCCGATGATTTATGTCCGTTCCAAACCAAAAGGGCATGGAAAAGGTAATCAGATCGAAGGAGCATTTAAAGCAGGTCAAAAAGTAGTGGTTATTGAAGATTTGATTTCGACTGGCGGCTCATCAATTGAATCTGCTCATGCATTGCAAGAGGAAGGCTTAGGTGTGCTAGGCGTGCTAGCGATCTTTACTTATGGTTTGCAAAAGTCTGAAAAAAATTTTGCAGATGCAGGAATACCTTACCAAACGATTACAGATTTTGATCTATTGGTTGATGCTTTAGTGGTGGATGGTGAAATTCAGGAAGCAGAAAAGCAACAATTAATTTCCTGGCGGGATACATTGTAATGGTACAACGAGATATGCAAAGAAACAGCTAGGATAATTGGTCTTAGCTGTTTCTTTATGTTCTTTTCGTATAGATTGTTTTTATTCAGACTTTGTCATGCGGCGGGGCGTGGTGTACTTAGTCTGCCTCAGCTCGTTCCTTGCCGGGATCTTGCCTAACTTGAGACTCGCATATTTCCTCTGCTGGTGAGTATTCATTTATAGACGCTCTGGGCGGTACGAATAACAACAATCTTTCATAAAACCTTTCCTTTATGACATAAAACCATCCACTCATCGATCGCAAAAGATTGGATCTGATCATCCTGTAATTTTACATCATAGTATTCCAGTATCTCTTTGCTCGCACGCAGTATAAAATCACTTACCTTATCATGTGCTGCTTTCGTGTCCAAGGTTCGTGTAACCCATGATTCAAAAGGTAATACCTTTTTCCTGGATTGTTGTTTTTCGATTGTTAAATGCTGTTTCTCAAGTAGCTGTTCCCACTCAGAAATTTTTAGGGAGCGGACGTGACTGTAATCACGCATCTTCTCTAAGGTGTTAATAAATTGATCTAAGGGTTTCTTGTCGGCTGCTACATTATCAATGAATAGAAATTGGCCATTAGGTTTTAAAACACGATATACTTCAGATAGAAATTGGTCCGGATGTGGGAAGTGGTGTGCTGCAATTCTGCATGTAACAATGTCAAATGTACGATCTTGAAAAGGCAATGCTTCTGCATCTGCAACTTCGAAACTGATATTCTTATATTGCTGTAAGTGTCTACTCGTATTAGTTAGCATGTCTTCTGTAATATCTGTTGCGGTTACCTCCTTGACATCATTGGCAAGTCTTTTTGCAACATGTCCCCCACCAGTCGCTATATCGAGTGCATTCATTGTAGTATCCGGTTGTAACCATTTGACCATTAAGGAAAGGTCATCCCCGTTCGCATGCGTGGTGCTCTGTACATATGCTTCTTTATTTTTTGAAAATACCTGTTTTACATATTCTTTTTCCTGCAAAGCGATTCCCTACTTTCTATTGAATTTAATGTATCGAAGTTTAGCAGACAATAAAACCCACACCTGAAAAGTTGGTAAACTGAAAATTTCATGTAGGGGATAACTGCGCGCACAAGCCCGATTGGTTTAACTAACATTCAGGGGAGAGGCAGACTAAATTTGCGACGTCACGCGTCAACGTTTGCGTTTGCATTAGCAAATCCTGTGCGTTGAAGTCCCCACTGAAATCTTTCTTTATATTATTAGCATATGCTTATTCATGCAATAAGTAAAATACTAGTATATAATCAAAGGTAATAACAATTAATTATCGATAGGGGAATGTAAATATGAAAATAGATGATTATGCATTATTGTTGAAGCTAAACGAGGTAGGGACAATTAGGGGAGCAGCCAAAGCTATTCTTATTTCCCAGCCTGCAGTAACACAGCGATTAAAATACATTGAGACCTATTTCGGGGAAAAGATCTTTATACGCACCTCTAAAAAGTTAATCGTAACCCCAAGTGGAGAGGTGATTCTAGAACACGCTAAAAAAATGCTGGAACAGGATCAGGCGATTAAAAATATGCTTGCAGAAACTAGTCAAGAGGTACAAGGTACATTGTCTATTGCTTGTTCATCAATTATCAGTCAACGGTTTCTACCATCTATTCTAGCTGAATTCACAAAGGCATATCCAAAAGTATCGATTGATCTAGTTACAGGAATAAGTGAAGATATAAAACGAAATCATAAAAATTATCATGTTTGTATTATTCGTGGAGAGAAGCTGAAAGAAAGTATTTCCGAGCGATTATTTGCTGATCCACTATACATATTTGATACGGAAGATTTTCCGAAAAATAAGCTAAAAGAACGTCCATTAATTTCCTTTAAAAGTGATGATAGTATGCATGAATTAGTAGATCATTGGCTTTATCATCATCAGGATGAAATTAAACCAGTGAAAGCGATTCGGGTAGACCAAATTGAAACATGTAGACAGTTTATGAAACAAGGCCTGGGAATGGCAGTTTTGCCTGAGAGTGTATCTGATTTCATGAAAGATGATTACCCAAATATCGCACTAAAATTGAATGGAAAAAGTGTTACAAGGGACACGTGGGTTTGTTATCAAGAGGGGATACGAAATTTACCACAGGTCGATCATTTTATTCAAGCACTAACAAATGAAACATTTATTTAATAGCTCTTTTCTCAAAAAAATGGGACTGTGCCATGGGATCGTCCCACGGAAAAACGTTGTTGTTTTTTTGGCAGATAAGAAAGTTTAAATCTTTCTTATCCAAATTTGGTTGCTTTTTAATTCTTACATTTGATAGAAACTGCTAATTAAAGGCATGTTGATTTCCGCTCCGGGCAGTCGCTTTCCGCGGGCAACGCTTCAACTTCCTCGAAAGCAAAAATCGCTTCCTGCGGGATTTTCAGCTGGGACTGCGCTAACTCGTCCCACCATAAAGACTTGTTGCTTTTCCCACTGGAGTCGACTTCCCTCCGCTCCAATCAACCATCATAAAAGTCGATAGCTAATGTTTTGATATACTTAAGTAATTAATGTGATGAAGTTACAAAACACAATATCAGCGAAGAAAATACACGTAGACTCCTGCGGGAAAGCGAAGACGCTGAGACCCCGCAGCGTTTTTTTGCGAGGAGGCTCAGCGCGAGCCCGCGGAAAGCGTGGTGTATTTCCGGAGCGGTACATTATGTTACAATTTATAGATTTTGTGTTTAGAAAACTTAGCTTTTACCATAGCAAAATTCTTAGTTGTACTTATGCAACGAAAACAGCACATCGCCATCGATGTGCTGTTTTCTTATTGTTTATTTGGTTGGTATAGTTTTTTAGATATTAATGTTTGGAAGACTAGAAATAGCCCACTCACTGTCCAGTATAAAGGCAATGCAGCTGGTGTTGTGAAGGAAATAAATCCAATCATTACTGGAGATATTAGCCCCATAATCGCCATCTGTTTTCGTTGCTTGGGTTCCATCCCAATAAGAGAGACTCTGGACTGCAGAAAGTAAATAGCAGCAGCCACAAATGGAATAATGAAATCGACTTGCCCTAAATTAAACCAAAGAAAAGAGTGTGCAGCGATTTCTGGCGTGCGTCTGATAGAGTAGTAGAAAGCAATAATAATTGGAAATTGAATAACCATTGGCAAACAACCAAAAGATGTTAATGGATTCATGTCATGCTTTTGATAAAGCTTGGTCATTTCCTGCTGTTTTTCCATTTGTGCATTCGCATCCCGCTTATCTTTATATTTCTCTGTAATGGCATCCATTTCAGGTTTCATTACATTCATTTTTTCCTTCATCTTCATACTGCTTTTCACCTGTTTTAATGAGAATGGCATAAGAATAAGGCGAATTAACAAGGTGATTAAAACAATCGACCAGCCATAATTCTCACCAAGCATGGAAGCAAAGAACTTGATAAGCAGTGAAAATGGGTAAATAAAATAATGATTAAAAAAACCGGTGGAATTCGCATCAATTGGGCTATTTAACTGACATCCGGTTAATAACAATAAAAGTATTAAACCAACGAACCTGTATTTTTTAAAGAAAGTGAATATATGATTGTACATGATTGTCCTCCTCGATTGTGTAAAAGTATACTTAAAAACGAGAAGGATGGGTGGTCAGTATCATCATCTGGTCCTGCTTTACGCTTTGTCTTTTTTGTGATCCAGTCATGAATTCCGATAATTTCGCCAAACAATTCCTGCATCGGGAGTAAACGCACTTTGATGGCATGATAATTTCTGATATAAACATTGTTATTACCAGCATTTCCCTTTAAACTAATCGACAATAATTGGTAGGAGCAGACAATTGTCAGTAAAATACTAACATATAAATAAATTGGGGATATATCGTTTGCCAGCCCATTTAAAAGTTCAACCATTCTATTCACCTCCCTTTCCTGTTTTCTATTTAACTATATAATTATATCATACGCTAGGATAATTATAAAATAGATGTTTAAATTTATTACAAGTAAGGAATAGTACTAGTATCATACATTAAAAGGAGTGTTTATCGTATGAGCGATGTAATATTTACGTCAAGTGCAACTGCAAAAAATGGTAGAGATGGTCATGTGAAATCGGATGATGGATTAATTGATTTGAATCTGGTTAATCCAGCCAATAATAAAACAGATAAAGGCTCAAATCCGGAGCAGCTCTTTGCTGCTGCTTATGCTGCATGTTATGATGGGGCATTAAATTTGGTAGCTTCCAAACAAAAGAAGAAAATTAGTTCAGAAACAACCGCAGATGTTAGTTTTCTTAAAGATCCGGCAGATGGTGGATTTAAGATAGCGGCAACATTAAATATTAAAATAGAAGGCGTAAGTCCTGAGGAAGCAGAGGAATTAGCGGAAGACGCTCATAAGGCGTGCCCTTATTCTAAAGCAACCAGAGGCAATATTGATGTAACGTTGAAACCACAAGTTGTATAAGAAAACGATTCTATCTTATCTGCACAACAGGCTAAGGCACTCGCCATTAATGGCGAGTGCCTTAGTGTTTTCAAGAATCATCCAATTTACTTGTTTCTTAATTTGTTTGTCATGTCATCTGTTGGTGTGACGAACAATGTTTTCTGGTTGTCGTAGGTTACATAGCCCGGTTTTGCACCGTTTGGCTTTTTAACGTGGCGTATTTTCGTATAGTCAACGGGCACAGAGGCAGAACCTTGAGATTTACTAAAATAAGCAGCTAAATGTGCGGCTTCTAGCAATGTTTCTTCGCCTGGTTCCTTTGAACGGATGACTACATGAGAGCCGGGAATATCCTTCGTGTGCAACCAGATGTCATCACGATGTGCAAGCTTGGTTGTGACATATTCATTTTGAATATTGTTTTTACCGACAAGTATTGGTGTGCCGTCTGTAGCTGTAAAGGCCTCTGGAACAGGTTTTTTCGGTTTGTTTTTCTGCTTCCCTTTTGCCTGTCTTTTTATATATCCTTCAGAACGGAGCTCATCACGAATTTCCTCAAGATCTGAAACACTTGCAACGTCGATTTGCTGCATTAATTGATCGAAATAGTTCATTTCCTGTTTGGTTTTTTGGATTTCTTTTTCGATAACTTGTTTTGATGTTTTTAATTTCTGGTACTTTTTATAGAGTCCTTGTGCATTTTCACTTGGTGTTTTGTTCGGATTTAGATCAATTGTTATCTCTTGTTGATTCGGATCATAGTAATCAACAACGGAGACTTGATGATCACCTTTGGCAACAAGATGCAGGTGAGCCGTCAATAACTCCCCAAGTTTTTGATAACGTTCTGCACCCTCCGCTTTCTTCATCGTTTGGAGGTGCTTTTTCATTTTTCGTTCGTTTTTATTTTTTTCGTTTTTGATAAATCGATATAAATCTTTTGCTTGCTGTTTTACACGGTCACGTTCTGCTTTACCGGAATAAAATTGATCAAGCATCTGATTTGTCGATGAGAACGTTTCTTGTTCACCCGAGAAGGCAGTAATCGGAAGCACATGAAAGTCTTCTTTATTCTCCCTATAGATGGTTGGTGTATATTGGTTGGTAATGATTTGTTGCTGAACCCGCATGAATTCTTCGATATAGCGTTCCATTGAACCCAGGTTTGCCAGATAGACAATTTCTTTTGCAATAAATGGTGAGAAACCAACGAGGTTATTAACCAATTGTGTTTCCAATTTACCTGCATTAAAGTCCAGTTTTTTAGCAAGTTTTTCCCCGTCAATGTCAAGTGGATTCAGCTTATCTTGCATTGGCGGCAATTTATAATCCTGTCCCGGCAGAATTGTTCGATGACGATTTTGAGCTATGGAAACGTGTTTCAGGCTATCAATAATATGACCTTTATCTTTATCGATTAGCATGACATTACTATGTTTACCCATTAATTCTACGATCAATGTTTTTTGTGTCATATCACCGATTTCGTTTCTTGATTGTATGGAAAAGGTGATGATGCGTTCCATGCCATACTGTTCAATAGATTCTATAATTGCCCCTGACAAATGTTTTCTTAAAACCATACAAAACATTGGTGGTTCGGGTGGATTTGTATATGTGTCCGCAGTTAATTGGACACGAGCATAAGTTGGATGAATGGATAATAATAATGTATGATTCTTTCTTTGACTACGAACGGTTATAACAAGCTCTGTCTTGGTTGGTTGATGAATCTTCGTAATTTTCCCCGGTAATAATTCCTGTTTTAATTCTTCTGTTACAGCACGTGTAACAATACCATCAAACGGCATATGATCACCTCTTGCGCAATTATAGCATTTTTTAGTACAAGTATGCATACATATCCTGTAAAGCGATATTAATTGTTTTCTAAAGTTTTGGGCTGATTGGGAGGGATGCGGAATGAAATGGTATCAATTAGATGTAGATCGTGTTGAGCAGAAGCTGCATGTCACGTCAAACAGAGGACTCACTTCTAAGCAGGTAGAACAGCGCCGTAAACAATATGGCTATAATGTGCTGGAGGAACAAAAAAGCATATCCAAATGGCTAATTTTCCTGAAGCAATTTCAGGATTTTATGGTAATTGTATTATTGGCTGCTACATTAATGGCTGGATTGTTAGGGGAATATATTGATGCAATTGCCATTATGATAATTGTGTTGATTAATGGTTTTATGGGATTCTTTCAAGAGCAAAAGGCAGAAAAATCGTTGGACAAGCTCAAGGAATTATCAGCCCCGGTAGTTCATGTTTTACGAGAGGGGAATTGGGAAACCATTCCCTCTAAAGATGTCGTTGTTGGTGATGTCGTAAAAATAACAAGTGGCGATCGGATTGTTGCAGATATCCGAATCGTAAAATCAAACAGTATTGAAACAGATGAAGCAGCACTTACAGGGGAATCATTGCCAGTTACCAAACACGCTACCTCCATTAAAGCCGATGATTTGGATGCGCAGGATCAGGTCAACATGGGATTTATGGGGACGTTAGTAACGAGAGGGTCCGGCATTGGTATTGTCGTTGGCACGGGAATGCATACAGTAATGGGACAAATTGCCTCCTTAATGGCAGGTACGAAAAAGTTGATGACGCCATTAGAGCGTAAACTGGCGGAATTAGGTAAAATTTTAATTGTTGTTGCATTACTTTTAACAGCTTTGGTTGTTGTCCTTGGGGTTTTCGAAGGGCACCCTGTTTACGAGATGTTTCTGGCTGGGGTGTCGTTAGCTGTTGCGGCGATTCCGGAGGGTTTACCGGCGATTGTTACTGTTGCACTGTCTTTAGGTGTCCAGCGGATGATCCGGAAAAAGGCAGTTGTTCGTCAGCTATCTGCAGTGGAAACACTTGGCTGTGCATCGGTTATATGTTCCGATAAAACGGGAACAATGACAGAAAATCAAATGACCGTAAAGGAAATTTATTTAAATGGTGAGCATATGTATGTGACGGGCGACGGGTATGATATACGTGGGGATTACTTTTTAAATAAACAAAAGCTGGATAAAACATACCCAAACCTGGAATCGATGCTTTTATATGGTCAGCTTTGTAATCATGCATCATTACAAGTGAAAAAAGGGAAACATTACATTGATGGAGACCCAACAGATGGTGCATTACTCGTTGCTGCAAGAAAGATTGGATTAACGCTGTTTGCGAATGATCAATACCGCATTATCAAGGAATTTCCTTTTGATTCTGAACGAAAACGAATGAGTGTGATTGTAGAAGATGAGCAGAAGATGCAGTTTCTAATTACGAAAGGAGCGCCAGATGTATTACTGCCCAGGTCCACGTTTTTATTAGATCAACAGGGGAGAAGAGTCCTAAAAGCGCAGGATAAAAGTAATTTTGAGCGTGCAATTGATAAAATGGCTGATCAAGCACTAAGAACGATTGCAATCGGGATTAAGCCACTACGTAAAGACGATAACCCGGAAATGACATTCCTTGAAAAAGATTTAACGTTAATCGGATTGTTTGGGATGATTGATCCGCCGAGAAAAGAAGTCAGAACAGCCATTGAAGAATGTAGAACGGCGGGGATAAAAACAGTCATGATAACAGGAGATCATGTTAGGACAGCCCATGCAATCGCCAAAGATATTAATCTAATCCCAGAAGATGGGAAGATTCTCGAAGGGTCTGCGTTAAATCAAATGTCTGTAACAGATTTAGAAAACGTGATTGACGATGCCTATGTATTCGCCCGTGTGACACCAGAACACAAATTAAAAATCGTCCAGGCATTCCAAAATAAAGGACATATCGTTGCCATGACAGGGGATGGAGTTAATGATGCTCCAGCAATTAAGGCCAGTGATATTGGAATCAGTATGGGGATCAGTGGTACAGATGTAACAAAGGAAGCTTCATCGCTTGTTTTACTGGATGATAACTTCGCTACAATCAGATCAGCTATTCATGAAGGACGAAATATTTATGAAAATATCCGTAAGTTTATCCGATACTTACTCGCGTCCAACGTAGGAGAAATATTGGTAATGTTATTCGCGATGCTACTTGCAATGCCATTACCACTCGTACCTGTTCAAATATTATGGGTGAACCTAGTAACAGATGGTCTGCCAGCAATGGCGTTGGGACTAGATAAGGCTGAAGAAGATGTGATGAAACATGGACCGCGAAATCCACGTGAAAGTATCTTTGCCAGGGGATTAGGTTATAAAATTATTTCGCGCGGTATTCTGATTGGGATTGTTACATTGATAGCCTTTATGATAACGTATCAAAACAATCCGGATCATCTGGTTTATGGTCAAACCGTAGCATTCACTACGTTAGTGATTGCTCAATTAATCCATGTGTTTGATTGTCGCAGTGAACATTCTATATTTGATCGAAATCCGTTTGGCAACATTTACTTGATATTTGCAGTGCTATCTTCCTTACTTTTGTTGCTCGTTGTTATTTACTGGCAACCCTTACAACCAATTTTTCATACGACCTTTTTAGGGTTAAGAGATTGGATGCTCATCATTGTATTAGGTTCATTGCCAACAGTTTTGTTTGGATTCACAAAAAAATAAATGAAAGAACCCGAATTGGAAGCTATTGATCACCGATTCGGGTTCTTTCGTTATAGTGTAATTAACGTTATAATGGATAGATGAATGGAAGTGATGAAGATGGCAATGAGTATGACAGGATATGGTACGCATACTTTACATATAGAAGATACA
The DNA here is from genome assembly GCF_016908515.1 of Virgibacillus halotolerans. Classification (GTDB taxonomy): domain Bacteria; phylum Bacillota; class Bacilli; order Bacillales; family Amphibacillaceae; genus Virgibacillus_M; species Virgibacillus_M halotolerans. The sequence continues at coordinate 865,668 of NZ_JAFBEA010000001.1, read as the reverse complement.
ACGGTAACAGTAGAGATCCGGAGCGTTAACCACCGTTTTCTGGATGTGACCGCAAAAATACCTCGTACTTTTTTATTTTTAGAATCCAGTATTAAAAAAATAGTACAATCTTATTTCAAGCGAGGAAAAATCGAAGTTTATATTGGAGTGGAAGGAGATGGACTTGTCCGAAGAAGGCTAAGCACGGACTGGGATATGATGGATGATTATATGGAACAAATCAATATGGCAATGGATCGCTATCAATTAAAAGGTGAAATTCCGCCAACGATTATTACATCCATACCAGATATTATTTCTATTCAGGAGACGTCACATCAACCGGAAGGATTAAAAGAGTCTATAATAAAAACGACAGAAAATGCCTGTGAACAAGTAAACAAGATGCGTCAAGAAGAGGGATCTTTCTTAATTGAGGATTTAATAAAAAGAATCACTGTCATTTATGATATAGTAAAGGTATTAGAAAAACAGAGAGCTCAGGTTCAGGGGGAATATCGCGAACGATTACAAGCACGAATCAATGACATCGTTAGCGATAAGGAAATAATTGATCGTGCCCGTATACATCAGGAAATCGTACTGCTTGCGGAAAAAGGAGATATTACAGAAGAGATCACCCGTCTATTCAGTCATATGGAACAAATAAAGGAATTGACAAACCAATCAGGAACCATCGGCAGAAAGCTTGATTTTATTTCACAGGAGATGCACCGGGAGGCAAATACAATTGGATCTAAATCTACAGATGCAAAAATCAGTGAGCAGACGGTAGCATTAAAGAGTGAAATAGAGAAAATCAAAGAGCAAGTGCAAAATATCGAATAAATAGTTGAGTTTTTGCCGTCTTATTCGATATAATAGATATAAACGATCAAAAGTAGGCAAATACATATACAAAAGAATGCAAGGGGGAAGTAATATTGGGATTAAGTTTAATTAATATAGGATTTGGAAATGTTGTTTCTGCCAATCGAATCATTTCGATTGTTTCTCCGGAATCAGCACCAATAAAACGAATTATCACTGTTGCCCGTGATAACAATAAATTAGTCGATGCAACGTATGGAAGACGGACAAGGGCAGTTATTATTGCAGATAGTGACCATGTGGTATTATCGGCAGTACAGCCTGAAACAGTTGGACAACGTGTAGTAAATCATGATGAAGTAACAGATGAATGAAGGGCATTCCAGATAACTAGGAGGAACAATGTTGATTGAAGAGAAGGGAATTTTATTTATTCTTTCCGGACCATCCGGTGTAGGCAAGGGAACCGTCAGAAAACAACTTTTTAACAAAAAAACGGATTTGAAATATTCCATATCGATGACGACTAGAGGGAAACGACGAGGCGAAATTGATGGGGTAGATTATTTTTATAAAACGAAAAAGGAATTTGAACAACTGATTGAACAAAATCAGCTGTTAGAATACGCGCAATATGTTAATAATTATTACGGCACACCGCGGACCTATGTTGAGCAGATGCTTGCTAAAGGACATGATGTGTTTCTGGAAATTGAAGTGCAAGGCGCGCTTCAAGTAAAAGAAAATTTCCCGGAAGGTGTATTTATCTTTTTGTTCCCACCGAGTCTGGAAGAATTGAAAAATCGAATTGTTAGCCGTGGTACTGAATCGAATGATTTGGTGTTGAATCGGTTAAAAGAAGCGAGGAAGGAAATTGAAATGATGGACGCCTACGATTATGTTGTGGTGAACGACCAGGTTGATCATGCTGTAGCAAAGGTTGAGTCCATTATTCAAAGTGAACACTTGAAACGAGAACGAATCGCCAAGCAATATAAAAAAATTCTGGAGGATGAATTAAAATGATGTTAGACCCATCGATTGATGCACTACAGGAAAAAATAAGCTCGAAATATATATTGGTTACTTTGTCAGCGAGAAGAGCAAGACAAATGAGTGAAACAAACAGGACATTGATTGAAGATCCGAAATCGGAAAAATATGTTGGAATGGCGCTGGAAGAAATATTAGCCGGAAAGTTATACGTCAAAGAAGCAAAATAACATGGAAGTGCCCTCGCTGCATCATTATTCGCGGGGGCCTTTCTTTTAGTATTCGTCTCGGGACAAAGCTAATTTTAAAAGTAACTTGAGGCTCTTTTCGTAAGTTTTGTTGCTATTTAATTCATGCGTTTGATAGAAGCTGCGACGTAATGAATTAGGTTTCCTTATCTTAACGCTTCGGAAATACACTACGCTTTCCGCGGGCTCGTGCTGAGCCTCCTCGCAAAGAACGCTGCGGGGTCTCATCGTCTTCGCTGTTCCCGCAGGAGTCTTCGTGATTTCCTTCGCTCACATGGTGTTTGGCAACAGTAAAAGATTGGCTTGCTTTCAACTATTATGATGGTTGTTTGGAGCGTAGAGCCGTTGACTCTTGCGGGAACAATGGTCTTCGGTGGGACGGAGTAATCGCAGTCCCAGCACGAGTCTGAAGACCCCGCAGAGTGGGTTTCTCGAGGTAGGTTAAGTACGCGACGTCCTGTCGCAACACCTACACTAGCAAGTCCTGTGCGTCGAAGGCTGAAGCCGTGCCCGCGGAAAGCAACGGCCATAGCTAAATTCTTAGTTGCACTTATGCAGGATTAGATAGATTTAAACTTTCTTATCTGCAAAAACAACAACGTTTTTCGTTGGGACGAACCCATGGTGCAGTCCCAATCTTTGAGAAAAGAGCCTAATTTGAAAATGAAAAGTCAGATCAATCAAGAGAATGAGCTATTTGAAATGTCCCGAGTCCTGATAATAAACTATTTTAGAATAATTTATTGTAATGCCTAATAGGGGAGGAATCCATCTCATGTTGAACCAAAAAAATATTTTGTTGGGAGTTTCTGGTGGAATAGCAGCTTATAAAGCATGTGCATTAACAAGTAAACTGACACAAGCCGGTGCAAACGTCCGTATTATGATGACGGAAAATGCGACCGAATTTGTTGCACCACTAACTTTTCAGTCTTTATCCAGAAACCCTGTTTACATCGATACCTTTGATGAAAAGGATCCAAAGAAAATTGCGCATATTGATGTTGCAGATTGGGCGGACATTGTTATTATTGCACCAGCTACAGCGAATATGATCGGCAAACTGGCAAATGGAATTGCAGATGATATGCTTTCAACGACATTACTCGCTACCATGGCAACTGTCTATATTGCACCGGCAATGAATGTACACATGTACGCGCATCCAGCTGTCGTTCGTAATATGAAGCAACTGGATGCTTGGGGCTATCATTTTATTGAACCTGGTGCGGGTTATTTAGCGTGTGGATATGTAGGAAAAGGAAGACTAGAAGAGCCGGAAAGTATTATAAAAGTGATTGACAACCATCAATCAGAAGATAAACTGCTTAGCGGTAAAAAAGTACTTATATCAGCCGGTCCGACCCAAGAAAAAATCGATCCGATTCGTTACTTTACCAATCGCTCCTCCGGAAAAATGGGATTTGCCCTCGCAGAAGCAGCAGCACAATTTGGGGCAGACGTAACACTTGTTGCAGGTCCAACAGCAATTGAAACAACGAATCCGCTGATAGATCGGGTTGATGTTACAGCAGCTGAGGATATGTATGTGGCGATGCACGATCATTTTCAGGCAAACGACATTGTGATTAAAGCTGCTGCGGTTGCTGATTATCGGCCTAAGATTACCTATGATGAAAAAGTGAAAAAGCAAGCCGGTGAATTGCAAGTTGAAATGGAGCGAACGAAAGATATTTTACAATCACTTGGTGAAATAAAGAAAAACCAATTCCTTGTAGGTTTTGCGGCGGAAACATCAAACCCGCTTGATTATGGGTTAGCAAAATTGGAGAAGAAGCATTTAGACGCAATTATTATTAACAATGTATCTACAGAAGGCGCCGGTTTTGGCGAGGATACAAACATTGTTACCTATGTTAATCAAGCTCGCAAACAAAAGGAACTCCCCAAAGCAACAAAAAGGGAGATTGCGGAAAGTATTTTGAAATTGATCGATCGTGATATGAAGGATGATTAATAGTGAATATAGCAAAAGTCATTGTGGATGTACCAGCCAGTTCCATTAACCAAACATTTGATTACCTTATCCCTGATCGCTTTGCCGATATCCTTACGAACGGGATGCGTGTCATTGTACCATTCGGACCAAGGAAGATAATGGGGTTTGTCGTTGAAAGAACCGATAAATCATCTTTTGATAAGCTAAAGGAAATATCGGATGTTCTGGACTTGACACCCGCTTTAACACCAGAACTGTTAGAACTGGGGAAATGGATAGCCAACGAAACGTTAAGCTTTTATATAACCGCGTTACAGGCGATGCTGCCACAAGCATTAAAGTCAAAATATAAAAAGGAAATTGTCCGTGCAACCGGTGAAGAATTGCCAGAGAACCTTGAAAATATTTTTGCAGGAAGAGACTTTATTTCATATGAAGAATTTGAAGGGTCAACGATAAGTTACACTCAGCTGCAAAAAGCTGTACAGTCAGGCGACGTGTATATCGAATATCTGGTTAAATCTAAAATCACTAAGAAGTATGTGACAATGATCAGGCCAGCAAAAGAGTCGTATTTACTGGAGGAAGCGCTTCTCGAGCTATCCAATGGTGCAAAAAAACAAAAGCAGCTACTTCAATTTTTTATCGAACATCCGGAACCAATTGAGCAAAAACTGTTATTGAATAAAGTAGAGACCACGACAAGTACCGTTAAAGCATTAATCGATAAATCCTTGCTTGAATCCGATAAGCAAGAAGTTTTTCGTAATCCATACAATGACGAAGCATTCGCCAGAACTTTACCACTTGTATTAACAGAACAGCAAGAAACAGCCATTAGACCAATCAAGGAAAGGATCGCAAATGGTGTGCATGATGTTTTCTTGTTGCATGGTGTAACTGGAAGTGGAAAAACCGAGATTTATTTGCAGGCTATCCAGGATGTCATTGAAAAGGGAGAAGAAGCGATTGTTCTGGTGCCGGAAATCTCACTCACACCACAAATGGTGAATCGTTTTAAGGGGCGGTTTGGTTCGGAAGTTGCAGTCATGCACAGTGCACTTTCAGCTGGTGAAAAATATGATGAGTGGCGACGAATCCAGCGAAAAGAAGCAAAGGTTGTTGTTGGGGCCAGGTCTGCTATTTTTGCCCCATTTGAAAATATTGGCATTATTATTATCGATGAGGAGCATGAAACAACTTACAAGCAAGATGATCAACCTCGATACCATGCCAGAGATGTGGCGATTAAGCGCGCGAAAACCCATCACTGTCCCGTGGTTTTAGGCAGTGCAACACCAACATTGGAATCATTCGCCAGAGCTGAAAAGGGTGTCTATCAATTAGCCACATTAAGTAAACGTACGAATGATCAAGCGATGCCGGAAGTGGAAATTGTTGATATGCGGTCCGAGCTTCACGCTGGGAACCGAACTATGTTTTCGCGTAAATTGAAAGAGAAAATCGAACAGTGTCTGGAAAAAGGCGAGCAAATCGTCTTATTATTAAATAGAAGGGGTTATTCTACTTTTGTGATGTGTAGAGACTGCGGACATGTGAAAGAATGCCCACATTGTGATATTGCTTTAACCTATCATAAGAAATATAACCAATTAAAATGTCATTATTGTTCCTATGAAGAGCCAATGCCAACCGTTTGTCCGGAATGTAATAGTGATTTAATCCGCTATTTCGGTACTGGAACCCAACGTGTGGAAGAAGCTTTAACAGCGCTTATCCCTGAAGCAAGCGTCATCCGTATGGACGTCGATACGACACGGAGAAAAGGCTCCCATGAAAAGTTACTAAGTCAATTCGCTAATAAAGAGGCGGATATATTGCTAGGAACACAAATGATCGCCAAAGGATTAGATTTTGAAAACGTGACATTAGTGGGCGTTCTAACTGCTGATTCGATGCTACATTTACCTGATTTTCGCTCCTCCGAGAAAACGTTCCAGTTATTGACACAAGTGAGCGGGCGCGCTGGAAGGCATGAATTGACTGGGGAAGTTATTGTGCAAACATACACACCGGATCATTATAGTATTGAACTAGCCAGCAAATATAACTTTAAAGATTTTTATAAAAAAGAAATGCAGACAAGAAAAGCGTTTCAATATCCTCCGTATGTTTTTTTAGTTTTGTTAACCATTTCACATCCTAATCATGTGAAAGTAGCGCAAACATCGCAGCGAATTGTGCAGTTACTTGCAAAAAGCCTGCAAAATAATACAGTCATTCTAGGCCCAACGCCATCACCCATACCACGAATCAAAGATAGATATCGTTATCAATGCATGATAAAATACAAAGATGAACCACAATTACGATTTTATATTAATAAAGTACTCGATCAATTTGCGGATGAAATGCGCAAAGATGATTTACTCATAACAGTCGACATGCAACCCTATCATTTGATGTAAGGATGTTTTCTAAAAAACGAAGTATGAACAATCTATACGAAAAGCTCCCTAATGTAAAAGCAGAATAGAAAGTAGGTTTTATAGATGAAACGTATTGTATTTATGGGCACCCCAGATTTCTCCGTTCCAATCTTACGTTCTTTGGTATCGTCAGAATATGAAGTTGTTCTAGTTGTATCCCAGCCTGACAGACCAAAAGGAAGAAAACGTGTGATGACATCACCACCGGTAAAGGTAGAAGCGGAAAAACATAACATACCAGTATTTCAACCAGAAAAATTAACCACAGAATATGAAAAGATACTTGCGTATGGACCGGATTTAATCGTTACTGCTGCCTATGGTCAAATTTTGCCAAACGGACTACTTGAGGCTCCGGAATATGGCTGTATTAATGTGCACGCGTCCCTATTGCCTGAATTACGTGGCGGTGCGCCAATCCATTATGCAATTATCGAGGGTAAAACGGAAACGGGAATAACGATCATGTACATGGCGGAAAAACTGGATGCAGGTGATATTTTAACACAACGAAAAGTGACCATTGAACACGATGATCATGTTGGTTCGATGCATGATAAACTATCCCAGGCAGGATCAGCATTATTGCTAGAGACTTTACCGCAATTATTTGCTGGTGAAATAATGCCAAAACAACAAGAAGAATCGCAAGCAACCTTTGCAGCAAATATCAAAAGAGAACAGGAAAAAGTAGATTGGGAACGCAGCAACGAGGAAATCTACAATCATATTCGTGGTTTACACCCTTGGCCAGTAGCTTTTACAACGTATGAAGGGAAGACTTGGAAGCTTTGGTGGGGAGAAATAGATCATAACGAATATCAAGGTAAACCAGGTGAAATTGTCCAAAAAGATGAAGCGACATTTGTTGTTGTTTGCGGTAATCGAAAGGGAATCCGGATTACAGAAATACAACCGGCTGGTAAAAAGAGAATGTCTGTTAAAGAGTACTTGAGAGGCGCAGCCGACCGAATAAAGATCGGCGTGACACTAGGTGAATAATATGAATGATTTCAGTTTAAGAAATACCATTGTGGATTTATTAGTAAGGATTGAAAAAGATCATGGCTTTAGTCATTTATTAATTGATCACACATTAAGAACAAAACAAGTTGATCCAAGGGATGAAGGCCTCTTAACGGAAATTGTCTATGGTACAATCCAACGGCAGTTTACAATTGATTATTATTTAGCGGCTTTTGTGGATCCTAAGAAGAAACTTGATATCTGGGTGAAATCTTTGCTTCGAATGTCAGTTTATCAGATGGTATTTTTAGATAAAGTGCCTGATCACGCAATTATTCATGAAGCCGTCGAAATTGCAAAAAAACGTGGCCATAAAGGGATTGCTTCCTTTGTAAATGGTGTGCTTAGAACCATACAAAGAAAAGGAGTTCCAGATACTGCCTCGATCGAGGATCAATCTGAGCGACTTGCCGTCGAAACGAGCCATCCTCAATGGCTGGTCGATCGCTGGGTTACAAATTATGGTTACCCAATAGCAAAAGAAATGTGTGAAGCAAACCTGGCAAGAAAGACGATGTCTGTCCGTATCCAGCCACTGAGAATCACACGCGAGGAAGCAATGAAACGTTTAAATGAAGAAGGTCTGGAAACGAGACAATCCATATTCTCACCTCAAGGTATCATCATTGAGAAGGGAAATGTTTTAAAAACAGCATTATTTCAAGCGGGTTATATTACGATTCAAGATCAAAGCTCGATGCTCGTAGCAGAGATGCTTCATGCTGCTCCCGGGATGGATGTGCTGGATGCATGTAGTGCACCAGGTGGAAAGGTAACCCATATTGCAGAGAAAATGGAAGACAATGGCCATATTTATGCTTATGATTTGCATAAAAAGAAAATAAAAGAGGTCGATGAAAAGGCGTCCTTGCTACAATTGTCTATTATTGATGCACAGGCAGGAGATGCAAGAAAACTTCAAGCGTATCATGAAAATGAAAGTTTTGATCGTATTTTGGTTGATGCACCATGTTCTGGTCTAGGTGTAATCCGCGGAAAACCAGAAATTAAATATGATAAACAATTAGCCGATGTGGAACGCTTGTCAACCATTCAATCAGATATTCTGCAAGGTGTTGCCCCTTTATTGAAAAAAGGCGGATTACTTATTTATAGTACATGTACGGTTGATAAACAGGAAAATGAAGCAGTCGTGAAGCAATTTTTGGAGGACCATTTAAACTATAAAGTGGATGAGCAGTTTTTCAATGAACTGCCAAATGACTTAAAAACCTCACCAGGAATCAGTCAAGAAGGCTTGCAAATTTTTCCTCAAACCAATGACACAGATGGCTTTTTTCTTACGCGACTAGTAAAAAGTGAAAAATAATGTTCTTTTATTGACTGTTTTGTGTAATACTTTAATCTATAGTCAGTTATTATTGCTTTTTTCAAAGGGGTGTAAAGTATGGAAGGACTTTTCCTGACGGACCGGGGGCAAGTAAGAAGTCATAACGAGGATTCCGGCGGTATTTACTATAATGATTATGGTCAGTTTTTAGCTGTCATTGCTGACGGTATGGGTGGTCATAGAGCGGGAGACGTAGCAAGTCAAATGGCGACCAGCCAGCTACAGGAAAAATGGCAAAATAGTAATCAGCTTTTTTCACCGGAAGAAACAGAAGAATGGTTGCATCTAGTAATATCACAAATCAATACATCCATTTATGAACACGCACAGCTTCATGAAGAGTGTCGGGGAATGGGTACAACCATTGAAGTAGCTATTTGTATGCAGGATTTTGTAACGATAGGGCATATTGGTGATAGTCGAAGTTATTTGCTAAATGAAGAAGGATTTAAACAAATTGCTGAGGATCATTCCCTTGTCAATGCACTTGTCCAATCCGGTCAGATTTCTAAGGATGAGGCACATGACCACCCTAGAAGAAATGTTGTTTTAAAAGCGCTAGGTACAGAGGAGAGCGTTGTGCCAGATGTGAAAACAATTAGTGTTGAAAAAGGCAACGAACTATTAATATGTACCGATGGACTAACAGATAAAGTGACAGATGACGAATTGGTTGAAGTAATACAAACAAAGCCGGAAATGAACGAAAGCGGACAAGCGCTCATTGATTTAGCTAATGACCGGGGCGGGGAGGATAATATTTCCCTGATTATCATTCAATATGGTCAGCAAGCACCTTCACCGGAAGCAGGTGACATGTCATGATGAATGGTCGTGTGCTAAATGATCGCTACCGAATTATTAAAACTATTGGCGGCGGCGGGATGGCTAATGTGTTTTTAGCTAGGGATACCATATTGGAACGAGATGTCGCCATCAAGGTGTTGCGTCTGGAATATGCCAATGATGAAGAATTTATTGCCCGTTTTGACCGGGAGGCACAATCAGCTACAAGTCTGTCACACCCGAATGTCGTCAATATTTACGATGTTGGGGAAGAAGATCATATTTTATATATGGTGATGGAATATGTAGATGGTATGACTTTAAAGGAATATATACATCTTTATGGTCCAATAGCTGTACAGGAAGCATTGGATATCATGAAGCAGATCACGGCAGCCATTGCCCATGCTCATGCCAATGACATTGTACACCGGGATATAAAACCGCAAAATATATTGATTGATACATATGGGCAGGTAAAAGTAACGGATTTTGGAATAGCCATTGCATTAAGTGCTACTTCGCTAACACAAACCAATTCAATACTTGGCTCTGTTCATTATTTATCTCCAGAGCAAGCAAGGGGAGCAACAGCTACCAAAAAGTCTGATATTTATTCAATTGGGATTGTCCTGTTTGAATTATTAACCGGACGACTTCCTTTTTCCGGACAATCGCCTGTATCAATTGCTTTAAAGCATTTACAAAATGACACACCTTCGATTAAGCGGTTTAACCCGGATGTTCCGCAAAGTGTGGAGAATATCGTTTTAAAGGCAACTGCGAAAGACCCATTCAATCGTTATGAATCGGTTTATGAGATGGACGATGCGCTGGAAATGGCATTACATCCAGATAACTTAAATGTTGCACCATATTCCCCACCTATAGAAGCTGGAGATGCAACAAAGGCAATTCCGATCATCACTGATGATCAGTTTGGGCAGGATGAAAATCAGGATACATTGATTCATCAAACAAATGGAACTACAAAAGCATATCCGGAAGATAAAGAAACAAATGTGAAAGGGAAGAAAAAGGAATCTAAGAAAGACAAGAAGCCACCGAAAAAGAAGAAAAAGCGAAAGAAAAAGTGGCTGATTATTCTCATCGTTTTATTTATCTTACTTGCTTCTGGAATTGCTGCGCTGTTCCTCATACCGGGAATTATCAAACCGAAGGACGTAACCATTCCCGATGTATCAGGGATGGAACTGGATGAAGCAGAGGAAGAATTAGAAACACTTAAACTTGAAATCAGCAGGGAAACAATTTTTTCCGATGATGTCGATGAAGATTTAGTTGTTCGATCGGATCCGAAGGCGGGCAGAACAGTGAAAGAAAAATCGACAGTCACACTCTATATTAGTCAAGGAAAAGAAAAAGTGGCATTTGAAGATTATACAGGTAGGGATTACAACCAGGTAAAAGGATTGCTCGAAGATGCGGGTTATGATGATATTAATGCTTATGAGAAGTTCTCTGATAGTCCAGTTGGTGAGATTCTCTCGCAGATACAACCTGTAGCTGATAGTGAAGTCGTTCCAAGTGAAACGCGGGTATTATTTGAAGTGAGTAAAGGGCCTGAGCTAGTCAGTTTAAATAACCTGAAAGGAATGACAGAAAAAGAAGCAAAAGCGTATTTAGAGAGTCACCAACTAAAGATGAATACCAGCTATGACAATTCAGACAGTGTTCCTGAAGGAGAAGTAATTAAACAGGATCCGGAAGCAGAAACGGAACTGGAAGAAGGATCCACAGTCGATGTAACCATTTCTAGCGGACCTGAGAAAAAGCCGCCAGAATCTCATTCTGTGTCATATACTGTTCCATATAGTCCTGTGCCCGAGGAAGATGAAGAGGACGAGGGCGATACAGTAGATGAAGAAGATAAGAATGAGGAAGAGGATGACAATGACGATGATTCAGGTGACAAAAAAGAGAAAGAAAAAGAAGAACAGGTTGTAAAAATCTATATCGGGGATATGAATAATGATATTTCTGAAGTTTATAAGGAAGAAGCAATAACGGAGGATACCGAATTTACATTTACATTAACAATCGCTCCCGATGATAAAGCAGAATACATTATTACGCGTGATGATGATGAAATCACGAATAAAACAGTTTTATATGAAGAGGGTGAATAAATGCCGGATGGCAGAATTATCAAGGCTTTAAGTGGTTTTTATTATGTCCAGACAGCAACCAAGGTCTATCAATGTAGAGGGAGGGGTGTTTTTCGTAAAAAAAACATCACCCCGCTTGTTGGTGATCATGTGGCTTTTGATATCAGTAACCCTGATGAAGGATATATTATGGAAATTAAACAACGGGAAAATGAACTTGTCCGTCCGCCGGTCGCTAATATTAATCAAGCGATCATCGTTAGCTCAGCTGCTAACCCGCAATTCAGTACAACTTTATTGGATCGATTTCTTGTATTAATCGAATCCAAAGGGATCAAACCGGTTATTTTTATTACAAAAATAGACAAACTTTCTGATGAAGGGCAAGTTGAAATTGAACATTATCAGACTGCATATAAAGATATTGGATATGAAGTTGAATTAATTTCATCTAAAGCACCAGTAATTTTACCGAAATTAGATCATTATTTTAAAGATAAAGTTACTGTTATTGCTGGTCAATCAGGGGTAGGCAAGTCCTCCTTTTTAAATGCATTACAACCCTCGCTTTCGCTTAAGACCGCCGAGATATCCGAGCGTCTTGGCAGGGGGAAACATACGACAAGACACGTGGAATTAGTTCAGGTGATGGGTGGACTTGTAGCTGACACGCCAGGTTTTAGTGCACTAGATTTCAATGAGATTCAGACGGATGAATTATCAGATTGTTTTCCGGAAATGAGAGAAAGAAAGCATTACTGTAAATTCAGGGGATGTATGCATGATAAAGAGCCCAAATGTGCAGTGAAGAAAGCGGTAGAAGAAGGAGAAATTATGTCTTACAGATATGATCATTATTTAAGCTTTTTAAAAGAAATAGAAACAAGAAAGCCGAGGTATTAAATATGGTAAAAATAGCGCCATCTATATTATCAGCAGATTTTGCTAAGCTTGGGGAAGAAATTAAAAATGTGGAAGAGGGGGGAGCCGACTACATTCATGTGGATGTGATGGATGGCCATTTTGTGCCGAATATTACGATTGGTCCAATGATTGTTGAGGCAATCAAACCAATTACATCGCTGCCGCTGGATGTTCACCTCATGATTGAGAATCCGGATACATATATTCCGGAAGTTGCTAAGGCTGGTGCGTCCATTATTACGGTACACCAGGAAGCATGTGTCCATTTACATCGAACGATCCAGTTGATCAAAGATTGTGGCTCAAGAGCGGGTGTGGTGATTAATCCAGCAACCCCTACTGAAATGCTATTACCAATTTTAACAGATGTAGATCTTGTGTTAATTATGACTATAAATCCCGGATTTGGCGGGCAAACTCTTATTCCAAATACCATACAGAAAATAGAACAGCTCGCTGCCTGGCGTAAAGAAATGAACTTAACGTTTGAATTAGAGGTCGATGGCGGTGTGAATGTGCAAACTGCTAAGCAATGTACAGATGCAGGTGCAGATGTCCTTGTCGCAGGTAGTGCCGTATTCAATGCTGCTGACAGACACGAAGCGATCCAGGCGTTGCGAGATGCAGTCAAGGGGTAACAATGTCATGAAAACGATAGGAATTGTGGGCAACGGTCCTTTGGAGCTACACCCTGATTACCAGCTATTTATGGAAGAAATAGATATTTGGATTGGGGCTGACCGCGGCGCATTAACTTTAGCAGAAAATAACATACCTATTGAATATGCAGTAGGAGATTTTGATTCCATTAATGAACAAGAACAGTCATTTATACAACGTAAAGCAGTATACTTTAAGAAGTATCCAGTAGAAAAGAATGAAACCGATCTGGAAATAGCACTTTCCGTAGCATATATGCTGCAACCATCTACTATCTATTTATTTGGTGTAACTGGTGGCAGATTGGATCATGAACTTGTAAATATACAGCTGTTGTTTTCTATCATTAAAAAAGGGGGAAGAGGGATCGTGATTGATCAATCTAACCTGATTGAAATGACAATGCCTGGGGTCCATACGATTAACCATAATGAGGTGTATCCAAACATTTCATTTATTCCCTTTACACAACAAGTAAAAGCACTGACATTAAGTGGTTTTTATTACCCGTTGGAAAAAGAAAATATTTCCTGGGGCTCCACCCGCTGCATATCAAACAAGCTTCTTTTAAATAATGGTACTTTTTCGTATGAAGAAGGCATATTATTAGTATTAAAGAGTCGTGATGCGATTCCAAAGTAAGTCTTGTTTGTAAGTAGAGGAGGGTGCACTCATGAAGTTTTATACTATTAAACTCCCGAGATTTATCGGTGGATTTGTAAGGGTTGTAATTGGTGCATTTAAAAAGGAAAAATAATTCGTTTATTTTGGCAGAAAGAAAGTATATGCCTATTTCTTTCTGCATAAGCGCAGGCTAAGACTTTCGTCATAAAGGCTTGCTAAAACAAAACGAACCGTAGAAACGCACTTATTTACCGCTATATTCCCCGATCATAATGTAAAAAAGCACCCGATTTGGGTGCTTTTTGCTTACTATTACTAATGTTATGTGTACTACCCTGGTATATTATCTCCGCGGCGTTACTAAACACCCGCTTGTAGAAACGGGGGAATATGTGCCACCAAACTTCGAAATAAGTGTGACTAAGGTTCAGCGCTGCGTCCTGGGACTGCACCGTGGGTTCGTCCCACCAAAGACATTTGTCACAACGTCATCTGAACCAAGTCTTCTTTATACGCGTTGCACTTTACCTGATTTTAGGGCACGCGCAGAAACGTATACACGTTTAGGTTTGCCATCAACCATGATTCGTACTCTTTGTACATTAGCTTTCCAATTTCGCTTGTTGGAATTCATAGCGTGAGAACGTTGATTTCCCGTGCGGGTTTGACGTCCGGTAACAACACATTTTCTAGCCATGTTAATCCCTCCTACTCTAACATGTGTCATATTAATACTTCATTAATTTATCACATGTACAGCAAGAATGCAATAAATCTTTTCCATATCTGAAAGATAATAGCTTGACAGTCCGGGTGGAGTCGTTCAATGTAATAGGGGGAAAATTGCATGTAAGTGTGTACAGTACTTTTAAATTAAGTTAGTATGTAGTAGAATATGCATATATATTGAACAGGTATTTAAGGAGGATTATGAATGTCCATTGAACTTAATACAAATGATGGTCAAGTAACAATCACAAATGAAGTTATTTCAACAATTGCCGGTGGAGCAGCAATAGAATGTTATGGGATTGTTGGAATGGCGTCCAAAAGTCAAATAAAAGACGGGATTGCTGAAATTCTTAGAAAAGAAAATTTCTCCAGAGGTGTTATCGTTCGTCAGGAAGAGGAGCGTCTGCATATTGATATGTATATTATTGTAAGTTATGGTACGAAAATTTCTGAAGTAGCACATAATGTACAATCTCAAGTTAAATATACCTTAAATCAATCACTAGGGTTATCTATTGATTCAGTAAATATATACATTCAAGGAGTTCGTGTAGCAAAGGATTAGACGTTGCTCATTTGTTTTCTGTAGAGGAGGAAGTATTGTGACGATTCAAAAGTTAGATGGCGTTACTTTCGCACAAATGGTACGATTTGGCGCCCATCATTTATCAAACAACGCAAACAAAATAGATGCACTAAATGTTTTTCCGGTGCCTGATGGTGATACCGGAACAAATATGAATTTATCAATGACATCTGGTGCGAATGAAGTTAAAAAAAAGGATGTTAATCATGTATCTGAAATAGCAGAGGCTTTCGCAAAAGGATTGTTAATGGGAGCCAGAGGTAACTCTGGTGTTATTTTGTCGCAAATTTTCCGTGGATTTGCGAAAGGTATGGATAAAAAAGAATCACTTACCACAAATGATTTGGCAGACGCCTTTGAAAGTGGTGTGAAGATGGCGTATAAAGCTGTAATGAAACCTGTGGAAGGTACAATTTTAACAGTCGCTAAAGATGCAGCAAATCAAGCGGTAACAACCGCAAAAAAGGAAACGGATGTAATCGTTTTAATGGAAATGGTGTTGGAGGAAGCGAAGGCTTCTTTAAAACGTACACCTGATCTGTTACCTGTTTTGAAAGAAGTTGGTGTTGTTGACTCCGGCGGACAAGGTCTTGTTACAATTTATGAAGGATTTGTAGCTGCACTAAAAGGTGAAGATCTTCCGGTAGACGCGTCAGATATTGATATGGACGAAATGATCAATGCTGAGCATCATAAAGCAACGCAGGACTTTATGGATACGTCGGAAATTAAATATGGCTATTGCACAGAGTTCATGGTCAAATTTGAACCGGATAAAATTGCGGAGCACCCGTTTAATGAGGAAGATTTCCGAAATGAACTTAGTGAACATGGTGATTCGTTATTAGTTGTATCAGATGAAGATATTATTAAAGTACATATTCATGCGGAATACCCAGGGACATGTATGACACTGGGTCAGCGTTATGGCAGTCTCATCAATATGAAAATAGAAAACATGCGTGAGCAGCATCGGGCAATTGTTGGGGAAAAAGAAAATAAGCAAGCGCCTAAAGAAAAGTCTGCATATGCAATTGTCACAGTGGCAATGGGAAAAGGTTTAACAGCACTTCTGGAAAGCCTTGGTGCTACGGTCGTTATTGAAGGTGGACAGACAATGAATCCAAGTACGAAAGACATTACGGATGCGATTACAGAGGCACATGCCGAAAAAGTCTTGATTTTACCTAACAATAAAAACATTATTATGGCTGCGGAGCAGGCTGCCGATCTGGCAGAACAGGATGTAGAAGTTGTTCCCACACAAACGATTCCACAGGGGATCAGTGCATTGCTTGCATTTCACCCAGAGGCTGAAATACAAGCAAACAAGGAAATGATGGATGATGCCAGAAAACAAGTGAAGACTGGACAAGTTACCTATGCCGTCCGTAATACAAAAATTGATGGGATCACGATTGAAAATGGCCACTTTATGGGGATTGCAGATGGCGAAATTAAAGCGACTGATCAGGATAAAGCAGAAACAGTGAAATTATTGTTAAAAGAAATGATTACAGATGATGATGAGATCATAACCATTTTACAAGGGGAAGATGTTACAGACGAGGAAATGGATGCGCTAGTAAGCTATATTGAAGCAACGTATGAAGAAATGGAAGTAGAGGTTCATAATGGCAATCAGCCTGTCTATGCGTATATTTTATCTGTAGAATAAAGTAAAACAGTGCAAAAGCAGCATCCCTTTCTTAGGAAGGGATGCTGCTTTTCATTTCATCTCGAAGTTATTCAGAATGTGATGCGAAGCGGTATGATAAACTGACGAATGCGGACATCTTTGTTATAATTTACTATGGTATGTAAAATAGTGGGGAACGAAGAGGTGATCATAAATGAAATTTAATTCAGTTTTTGATATTATTGGTCCGGTGATGATAGGACCATCAAGTTCACATACAGCGGGTGCGGCAAGAATAGGTAAAGCGGCTCGTAATCTATTTGGAGAAGAACCAACATGGGCACGGATTTATTTATATGAATCCTTTGCCAAAACATATAAAGGTCATGGTACTGATTTTGCTCTGGTAGGCGGTTTACTAGGATTTGAGACAGACGATACAAGGATGAGTAAAGCACTGGAAATAGCAAAGGAAAAAAATATGAAAGTTGAATTTATTGAAGATAGTTCGGCCGTGGATCATCCGAATACAGCAAGGCTGGTAATTGGGAATGATCAGGATGAAATTGAACTCATTGGCATTTCAATTGGCGGAGGAAAAGTTGAAATCACGGAATTAAATGGGTTTGCTTTAAGATTGTCCGGCAATCATCCAGCGATTCTTATTATGCATAATGACCGGTTTGGTGCCATTGCCTCTGTAACGAAGATTCTTGCGAAGCACGAGGTTAATATTGGTCATATGGAAGTTAATCGAAAAGATGTTGGAAAAGAAGCATTGATGGTTATTGAAGTAGATCAGAATGTGGATGATCGTGTATTGCACGAATTAGACAATGCGGAGCATATCATTCAAATTTCAAAAATCGTAAGCTAGTCAAACGAAAAGGAGCATGTCCTATGTTTAGAAATGTAGCAGAACTGGTTGAACAAGCCGAGAAAGAAAATATATTAATTTCTGAAGTCATGATCCGTCAGGAAATGGATGTGACGGAAAAAACGCGTAAAGCAGTATATACGGAAATGGAAAAGAATCTGAACGTGATGGAACAAGCGATCGAAGATTCCTTAAAAGGTGTCGAATCTGTTACAGGATTAACAGGTGGGGATGCGGTTTTAATTCAGAAGTATATGAAAGAAAAGACACCGCTTTCAGGGAATTTAATGATGGATGCCGTGAGCAAAGCAATGGGAACAAATGAAGTAAATGCCGCAATGGGTACAATTTGCGCAACGCCGACAGCTGGAAGCGCAGGATGTGTCCCGGGAACACTATTCGCTGTTAAAAATCAATTGAATCCAACACGCGATCAAATGATTCGTTATTTGTTCACATCTGGTGCTTTTGGATTTGTTGTTGCGAATAATGCATTCATATCTGGTGCAGCAGGTGGTTGCCAGGCGGAAGTTGGTTCTGCGGGTGCAATGGCGTCAGCGGCTATCGTCGAGATGGCGGGAGGTACACCACAACAATCAGCGGAAGCCTTTGCCATGACATTAAAAAATATGCTAGGGTTGGTTTGTGACCCGGTAGCAGGTTTGGTCGAAGTACCTTGTGTGAAACGCAATGCAGGTGGTTCGTCGCTTGCGATCGTATCCGCAGATATGGCTTTAGCTGGGGTTACCAGTCGGATTCCGTGTGATGAAGTGATTGGAGCTATGTACCGAATCGGTAAAACAATGCCGTCCACATTACGGGAAACAGGAGAAGGCGGATTAGCAGACACGCCGACAGGGCGACTGCTTAAAGAAAAAATATTTGGTATGTCAGTATAAATATGACCTTTATAAGAAAGAGTGATAAACGTGCTAAGTGACCCGGTTGTAAAAGTAAAAGGTGTAGGAGAAAAATTTGCTGAGGATTTAGCAATCTTTCCTATTTTAACAGTGAATGATCTGTTAAATTATTTTCCCTACCGATATGATGTGATGGAAATTAAACCGCTTAGCGAATTAATTCATGAAGATAAAGTAACGATTGAGGGAAGGGTTGTACATGATCCCGCTCTCACTTTTTTTGGTAAGCGAAAATCGCGGCTGTCATTTACGATTGAAGTTGAAAATATCGCAGTTAAAGCGGTGATGTTTAATCGAGCCTTTGCCAAAAAGCAAATCCAAGCTGGTGACACGATAACGTTAACGGGTAAGTGGGATATGCATCGGCTCCAAATCACAGTGAGCAAATATAAACTGGGACCTGCTGATACACAATCAGAAATTCAGCCTATTTATTCAGTTAAAGGCGATGTTACCAATTACAAATTAAGGAAAATAATAAAGCATGCTGTTGAGGAATACGGTGATGAAATTGTTGAACTGCTTCCGCAGCGCTATCTAGAAGCATATAAACTGCCGAATCGAAAAGATGGCACACAAACAATGCACTTTCCCACGAATCGTATCGCATTAAAACATGCCAGGCGCAGGTTTACATATGAAGAATTTTTATTATTCCAGCTTAAAATGCAGTTGTTGCGCAAGATAAAACGAGAGGCTACAACGGGTAATGCACAGCACTATGATCCTGCAAAAGTACAGCATTTTATCGAGCTGTTTCCCTTTGCATTAACAGCTGCACAGCAAAAGTCATTAAATCAAATTTTATCCGACCTGAAATCACCGTATCGAATGAATCGATTACTACAAGGAGATGTCGGTTCAGGTAAAACGGCTGTCGCCGCAGTTGCCTTATATGCGGCAATTACTGCGGGTAAACAAGGGGCATTGATGGTGCCAACAGAAATATTGGCGGAGCAGCATTATCAATCGCTCACAGCATTATTCGGAGAACATGCTAATATTGCATTACTGACTGGATCGGTAAAGGGTAAAAAAAGAAAAATGCTCACAGCTGCAATTAAAAACCACGATATTCACATTGTTGTTGGTACACATGCACTAATACAGGATGATGTAACCTTTGATGATTTAGGTTTTGCGATTGTCGATGAGCAACATCGTTTTGGTGTGGAACAGCGGCGTTCTTTAAGAGACAAAGGGCTTCATCCGGATGTGTTGTTCATGACAGCAACTCCAATTCCCCGAACATTAGCAATCACCGCCTTTGGCGATATGGATGTATCCGTTATTGATGAAATGCCAATGGGAAGAAAGGAAATTGAAACCTTTTGGACGAGAGAGAATACATTTGAAAGGGTATTGCGCTTTATCGAAAAACAAATTTCACTTGGGGAGCAGGCTTATGTTATTTGTCCGTTAATCGAGGAATCGGATAAACTGGATATCCAAAATGCGGTTGATTTGCACCAACAACTACAGGAGTTTTATCCGCCGGGCACAAAGGTCGGGCTTATGCATGGCAGACTGCCTGCCAATGAAAAAGACGAGATCATGAAACAGTTTGCGGCAAATGAGATCCAAGTTCTTGTTTCTACAACGGTTGTAGAGGTCGGTGTAAACGTCCCGAATGCAACAATCATGGTCATTTATGATGCGGAACGGTTCGGTTTATCCCAACTACATCAATTAAGGGGACGAGTCGGGAGAGGCGAAAAACAGAGTTACTGCATTTTAATTGCCGATCCAAAGGGTGAAGTTGGTAAAGAACGCATGCGAATTATGACTGAAACAACAAATGGCTTTGAACTATCGGAACAAGATTTGAAATTAAGGGGACCGGGTGATTTTTTTGGTAAGAAACAAAGCGGCATCCCGGAATTTAAAGTTGCGGATATGATACATGATTACCGTGCATTGGAAACTGCCCGTAAAGATGCACAAGAGATTATTGAGACAAATAAACTGGAAAATGACGCCGCTTTTTATCCACTCAAACAGTATTTGGAAAACGATGCGTTTTTAAAAAGTAAATTGGATTGAAAACATCCCTTGCATAATTTTATTTGGTATTATATATTACCATTAGTACCAAGTCATAAAGATTGTATATATAATAGTGAATGATTGTGGATGGTGCCATATGAGAAAAACAAAAACAGAACGGCAGCAATTATTAAAGGACACAATTGAGAAGACACCTTTTATTACGGATGAAGCACTCGCGGATAAATTTATGGTTAGTATTCAAACGATTCGTCTGGATCGCTTGGAGCTTTCGATTCCAGAATTAAGGGAAAGAATTAAATCGGTTGCTACAAACCAGTGGAATGAAACCGTGAAAGCTTTACCATTAGAAGAAGTGTTTGGCGAAATTATTGATTTAGAGTTAGACAAGCGTGCAATTTCCATATTGGATATTGACGCTGATCTTGTGTTTTCCCGAAATAAAATAGCCCGTGGTCACCACCTGTTTGCCCAGGCAAATTCACTTGCGGTTGCTGTTATCAATGATGAACTGGCCCTTACTGCTAACACCGAACTTAAATTTACCCGTCAGGTAAAACAAGGTGAACGTGTGGTTGCCAAAGCAACGGTGGAGGGAAAAGATGAAAAAGGGTTAACCATTGTAAATGTGCAAAGTTTTGTAGATAATGAAAAAGTATTTGCAGGACATTTCCACATGTTCCAATCGAACGAAAAAGGGGAAAAAAACAATGAGAATAGCTATTGACGCTATGGGGGGTGACCATGCGCCTGACGAAATTGTTTTAGGTGTGATGGACGCTGTTTCCCAAATAGATGATTTACATATAACATTAATTGGTGATGAAAAGAAAATAAATCCGTTGTTAACAAATACGACAAACATTGATATCATTCATACAGAAGAAGTCATTACCAGTGAGGATGAGCCAGTACGAGCTGTACGCCGCAAAAAGAATGCTTCTCTTGTATTAATGGCGAAGGAAGTAAAAGTGGGTCGCGCTGACGCTTGTATTTCTGCAGGTAATACTGGTGCATTGATGAGTGCCGGATTGTTTGTTGTTGGACGGATTCCGGGCATTGATCGACCGGCCTTAAGCCCAACATTACCTACGATAGATGGGAATGGCTTTTTATTATTGGATGTTGGAGCAAACGTGGATGCAAAGCCACAGCATTTGCTGCAATATGCGATCATGGGATCCATCTATACAAATAAAGTAAGAGGTATTGAAAAGCCTACTATTGGTCTATTGAATGTAGGGACGGAAGATGGTAAAGGGAACGATCTGACAAAAAAAGCGTTTCAATTGATGAAAGATGCACCAATAAATTTTATCGGCAATGTTGAAGCACGTGAAATTTTAAATGGTGCTGCGGATGTGGTTGTTACCGATGGGTTTAGTGGAAACGTAGTATTAAAAACAATCGAAGGTACAGCGATGACGATGTTTTCCATGTTAAAGGAGACATTTATGTCGTCGATGAAAACGAAAATTGCAGCAGGCATGGTGAAAAATGATTTGAAAGGACTACAAAGTAAGCTGGATTATTCCGAGTATGGTGGAGCGGGATTGTTTGGTCTTGCAGCACCAGTGATTAAGGCGCATGGTTCGTCAAATGGAAGAGCCATTCTAAATGCAATCAAGCAAGCGGGTCATATGGTAGAATATCAGGTGACTGAAACAATTAAATCGACCATCGGATCTATGGAACAGGAGAAGGAGGAAAAGGAATGAAACGCGTAGCATTCATGTTTCCTGGCCAAGGCTCGCAAAAGGTCGGTATGGCCCAGGAATTTTACGAAAGTTTCCCAGCAGTTAAACAGCAGTTTGAAGAAGCGGACCGCTTATTAGGGAAAAACCTAACTGAAATTATGCTTGAAGGACCGAAAGAGCTGCTGACAGCTACTGAAAATGCACAGCCAGCTTTATTGCTTTCAAGTATCGTTATAAATCATTTACTTTCTGCAGAGCAAATCAAACCTGTGATGGCTATCGGACATAGTCTGGGTGAATACAGCGCCCTTGTTGCGGCTGGAGCGCTTTCCCTGGATCAGGCATTACCACTTGTTGCTACCCGTGGAAAATTAATGGAAGATGCTTTTCCTGAAGGACAAGGGACGATGGCGGCCGTACTAGGCATGTCTGAAGCAGATATCGACAAAGCGCTGGCAGAAGTTAAAGATGAGATAGTGGATAAGGCCAATATAAATTGTCCTGGACAAATTGTTATTTCCGGATCAAAAAAGGGAATGGAACAAGCATCTGCTATCTTAAAGGAACACGGAGCAAAGCGTGTGCTTCCTTTAAACGTAAGCGGACCATTTCATTCTAGATTAATGGAACCGGCAAATACAGCTTTTGCAGCGTATTTAAAAGAAGCAGGTATTCAGGATGCAACGATTCCTGTCTACGCAAACGTTTCAGCAAATCCAGTAACCAAACGGGAAGATATCGAGGAATTGTTAGTTAAACAACTTTACTCGCCGGTCCAGTTTGAAGCATCGATCCGCCATATGATGGATCAAGATGTTGATGCCTTCGTTGAAATAGGAAATGGTAAGGTGTTGAGCGGATTAGTGAAAAAGATTGATCGGAATGTTAAATCCTTCGCTGTACAGGATATAGCCTCCATGAATGAATTTATCTCATGGTACAAGGAGGGGGACGTGACATGATATTACAAGGTAAAAATGCATTAGTAACCGGAGCATCACGTGGAATCGGCCGGGCTATTGCAATTGAATTGGCAAGACAAGGAGCAAACGTTGCCGTTAATTATGCGGGTAGCGAAGCAAGGGCAGAAGCAGTTGTTCAGGAGATTGAGCAAATGGGCTTGAAATCCTTTAAAGTCCAGGCGGATGTAGCAAACGAATCCGATGTAAAAGAGATGGTTAAAGCAGTAACCAGCAAATTTGGTTCCTTGGATATATTAGTAAATAATGCCGGTGTAACGAAAGATAATTTATTGATGCGTATGAAAGAAGCAGAATTTGATCAAGTTATTAACACCAATCTGAAAGGTGTCTTTGTTTGTACAAAAGCAGTGACCAGACAAATGATGAAACAAAAATCCGGTAAAATTATCAATGTTGCCTCGGTTGTTGGCGTGACCGGTAATCCGGGTCAAGCCAATTATGCTGCGGCCAAAGCAGGTGTTATCGGATTAACGAAAACAACTGCAAAAGAGCTGGCATCGCGTAATATTTATGTGAATGCAGTGGCACCAGGTTTTATTTCAACAGATATGACAGATCAATTAACGGAAGAACAGCGGGCAGGTATGTTGGCAATGATTCCACTTGCTAAACTTGGGACACCTCAAGAAGTAGCAAATGTAGTCCGTTTTCTAGCCTCGGATGATGCAAGCTATATCACCGGTCAAACGATACATATTGACGGTGGTATGGTGATGTAATACCAAAAACTTAAGCGACCGGTTCTATTGAAGGGAGGTGAAATGTAGTGGATGAGATTTTTGATCGTGTAAAAGCACTTATTGTTGATCATCTTGACGTTGAGCAAGAAAAAGTAACAATGGAAGCATCTTTTAAAGACGACCTTGAAGCAGATTCGTTAGATGTGGTTGAGCTTATTATGGAACTTGAAGATGAATTTGACATGGAAATTGCTGATGAAGAAGCAGAAAAATTAAGTACTGTTGGTGATGCAGTTGATTACATTAACAGTGTACAATAGTTTGATGTAATAGGAAGTCTCGCAAATGATGCGGGACTTTCCGCATAATTATACTAGAGGTGGCATGTAGAATGAATATTGCACAGTTAGAAAAGCAGCTGTCTATTAGCTTTAAGGATCATGCCTTGTTGAAACAAGCTTTTACCCATTCATCCTATGTGAATGAGCATCGCAAAGACATATTTTTGGATAACGAGCGATTGGAATTCTTGGGAGATGCAGTCCTGGAATTGGGTGTCTCCCAATATTTATATCGTGAGAAAAAGTCAATGCCTGAAGGGGAGATGACTAAATTACGTGCATCGATCGTTTGTGAACCATCGCTGTTTCATTTTGCCCGTGAATTAAACTTCGGTAATTATATATTGCTGGGGAGAGGGGAAGAGCAAACCGGTGGACGGGATCGTTCTGCTTTACTGGCAGATGTATTTGAAGCGTTTCTGGGCGCACTATATTTAGATCAAGGCTTTGAAGTAGCATTAAAGTTTCTTGAAGATCATGTTTTTCCGAAAATAAATGCTGGTGCTTTTTCGCATGCGATGGATTATAAAAGCCAACTACAAGAGTTGGTCCAGAAGGAAAAGGGTCAAACAATTGATTATAATATTGTGGAAGAAAAGGGCCCATCCCATAACAAAGAATTTGTTGCACAGGTGCTGGTGAAAGATGAAGAACGTGGCATGGGGATTGGTCGGACAAAGAAAGAAGCGGAGCAACGTGCAGCTAAAGCAGCGTTGGATAATTATCTTTCTTAACACAGAAAAGGCTGTCAATAACAGCCTTTTCCACTTAAAGTACTTAATTTTTTCTAACTGCACGCAATTCATCAATAAAAGCTTGTGTTTCAGATGCACTAAGCTGCCCTCTTTGCACCACCATATCATACATAAACTTTAAATCCTCATACTTATCGAGATTATAATCTTCCGGATCAAGCAGACCGCGATTAGCAACTTTTAAACGTGTTGCTAGTTCATTCAATAGCACTTTCAGATTTTCATTGGACGGAACCTCTAAAGTCATGTTAACACCTCTTTCATTTTGATTTAACAGCAAAAGCAATATCTATGTATCAGTTTCATACTTCTTATGATACTATATTTATGATAAAATAGATGCGGTAAAAAGCCAAATAATTGAATGGTGAATTTTATGAAGAGAAAGATAGAATATGGAATAGTTCTTTTTCTGGTAGGAGAATGTATATGTATTTAAAACGGTTAGAAAGCGTGGGCTTTAAATCATTTGCTGAACGGATTAGTGTGGAGTTTGTACCAGGTGTAACAGCAGTGGTAGGTCCAAATGGTAGTGGGAAAAGTAATATAACCGATGCAATACGCTGGGTGCTTGGTGAGCAGTCAGCTAAATCATTACGTGGCTCCAAAATGGAAGACATTATATTCCAAGGCAGTGATACAAGAAAGGCGCTTAATGTGGCAGAAGTGACATTAGTGCTTGATAACCAGGATAAGCAACTGCCAATTGATTATGAAGAAGTCAGTGTAACCAGAAGGGTGTATCGTTCTGGTGACAGTGAATTTTATCTTAATAAACAATCCTGCCGCTTAAAGGATATCATTGATCTATTTATGGATTCAGGGCTTGGTCGGGAAGCATTTTCTATTATTAGCCAAGGGAAAGTGGAGGAAATCCTAAGCTCAAAAGCAGAAGAAAGACGGACGATTTTTGAAGAAGCTGCGGGTGTTTTGAAATATAAACAAAGAAAAAAGAAAGCAGAATATAAATTAGCGGAAACACAGGAGAATCTTAATCGTGTAGAAGATATCGTCTACGAAATTGAACAACAAATTGACCCATTACAGCAGCAAGCTGAAACGGCTGAAAAGTATATAAAGCTGAAAGAAAACCTGAAACAGAAAGAGATCGCTTTTCTTATTGGTGAAATTGAGGCGTTGCATGAAAAGTGGCAAGCCTTAGTAACCGAATTAGAAAATGAGAAAACAAAAGAAATAACGGTAAAAACAGAAATTCAGCAGAAAGAAGCAGTACTGGAAAAAGAGCGGCATGACATAGCGCAATTGGATGAGGACATCGAAGCACTACAAACAACGCTTCTCACCAGCACACAGGAATTGGAAAAGGTCGCAGGGAAAAGACATCTTTTAAATGAACGATCCAAACATCTGCAGGAAAACAAGCAAAAACTGGAAATACAAAAGCAGGAAACGGCTGTCCGGATCGGTGATTTACATGATGAAGTAGTAAAAGAAAAAAAGCTTTTAAGCCAACTGCAGGCCACAAGACAAAAGACAAAAAATCTTGTGCAAGAATTAGAAAAACAATTAGCGGGAAATCAAGAAAATATAGCTGTGCAAATTGAGGAATTAAAATCGGACTATATCGAATACCTAAATAACCAGGCAGCAAAAAGAAATGAAAAAAAATCAGTTAGTCAACGTATCGAACAAATAACTGGAAAAAAAGATAAACAAACCATGAAATATCAGGATATGGTGATGGAAAGAGAATCGTTAACGGCAACCATTCAACAGCAAGAATCGAAGGTACAAACAGAGGGAAGGTTGTATCAGGAGAAAATTGCGGCTATTCAACAGTTGAAAATGGATTTACAGGCCAAAAGGGATGTTTTCCAGGAATCACAAACAAAACTATATCAAGGCTATCAGTATATGGAGAAAATCAAATCAAGAAAAGAAATGCTTGAAGAAATGAAAGAGGATTTTCAAGGTTTTTTCCATGGTGTAAAAGCAGTATTAAAAGCCAGGGATGAACAAAAGTTGACGCATATCCACGGTGCTGTGATTGAATTAATCGATGTTCCTAACCAGTATATTACAGCAATCGAGACTGTGCTTGGTGGACAAGCACAGCACATCGTCGTGGATGACGACCAAGCAGCCCGCAAGGCAATTACTTGGTTGAAACAGTCTAATCAAGGACGCGCAACCTTTCTACCACTTGGATCCATTCAAGAACGCTATATTACACAAGATGTCCAATCTAAAATAGTAGATCATCCTGGGTTTGTAGGGGTTGCCTCTCGCTTAGTGACAACGAATACGACCTATCAAAAAGCAGTGAACCATTTAATGGGGCATGTTATCATTGCCAGAACGTTAAAAGATGCGAATGACATGGCTAAGCTTGTGTTTAGGCGCTATCGTATCGTTACACTTGACGGGGATGTCGTGAATCCAGGGGGATCGATGTCTGGAGGAGCACAGAAGAAAACAAATCAATCTTTATTTACGCGAGAGAAAGATTTAGAGGCAATTACAGAAAAAATGAATGTATTTGCGAAGAAAACGAGAACATTCGAGCAAAAAGTGGATGAGCAGAAGCAGCAAATCGCACAAATGGAAAAAAAGTTAGAAGAAGACGAAGAAAAAATGACATCTGAGCAACAATTAGTCCAGGAACTGCAATCGGAATTAAAATCTTTAGAAATGCAAAAAACATCATTAAATGACAGTCTTGCCATATATGATCAGGATAATCAGCAATATACCCTAGAAGAAAAAGAACTGCAAAGTAGGGATGAACAGCTGACGAAAGAACTGAATACATTAAAACAACAAATTAAGCAAACGAAGGAACAAATTGACACCTTATCTAAGCGAGAAGAAACCTTCCTGGAGAATCAGGAACAGCACAGGCAAACATTCCATGATAACCAGGTATTGCTTGCTGAGCAGGAAGAGCGCTTGAAAAGTCAACAGGAAAAAACAAATAACGTGCAAGTGCAGCTCCAGGAAATGCAGGAACTATATGACGGATATGCAGCAGAACTGAAAGAACTGCTAGGAATAGAAAATGGCGATGAAACGGAAGAAGAAATTGACGAAATGATCCAAGTGAAGACGGAAGAAAAAGATACATTGACACAACAAATTCAACAAAAACGAGCCAATCGATCTGAACGCACACAAAATGTTCAGGATGCGGAAAGAGAGCTCAAGGAAAAAAACAAACAGCATCAAACTTTTGTCGAAGCGATTCAACAAAAAGAAGTGCAATCCAACAGGCTGGATGTAAAGCTGGAAAATCGCTTGACCCATTTGCAAACGGAGTATACGATCACATTTGAAAAAGCGCGACAAACCTATGAAAAGGCAGCGGATATGGAAGAAGCTCAGGCAACGGTTCATGAGCTCCAAAAGCAGATTGAACACTTGGGGACCGTAAATTTAGGTGCTATTGAGGAATATGAACGTATTTCAGAGCGGTATACATTTATAACAGAACAAAAGACAGATTTAGTGGAAGCGAAACAGACACTGTATGCTGTAATTGCTGAAATGGATGAGGAAATGATGGAACGCTTCGACCAGACATTTACACAAATTAAAGCAGAATTCGGAGTCGTGTTTCAACAATTATTTGCTGGTGGACATGCCGAACTAAAATTAACAGATCCAAAAAACCTTCTGGATACAGGCGTTGAGATTATTGCCCAGCCGCCTGGTAAAAAACTGCAGCATCTCGGACTTTTATCTGGCGGTGAACGTGCGCTTACGGCGATTGCATTATTATTTGCTATCCTACGCGTGCGCCCTGTGCCCTTCTGTGTCTTGGATGAAGTGGAAGCGGCATTGGATGAAGCGAATGTGTCCAGATTTGCTAAATATGTCAAACTTTATAGTGCAGACACACAATTTATTGTAATTACCCACCGAAAGGGTACGATGGAAGAAGCGGATGTACTCTATGGTGTGACCATGCAGGAATCAGGTGTGTCACGCTTAGTATCTGTTCGTTTAGAAGATACAAAAGAACTAATAGAAAAGTAATGTTTTCTTCATGAGATTTGTTCTTTTTAATCTTCGCATTTGATATGAACTGGGATATAACATATACTACCGCTACAGAAAATACATTACGCTTTCTCGCAGGAGTCTGCATGTATTACCTCCGCTAACACGTTGGTTGACAATAGTACAATATTAGCTTGCTTTAAACTATTATGATGGTTGTAGGGAGCGGAGGATCGTTGACTCCAGCGGGAACAGCACGTGTCCGAAGACCCCGCAGAGCTGGGGATGAAGGCCGACTAAAAACGGCCTTTGCGGCCAACGTCGTCATACCCCTTGTCGGGGCAAGGAGGCTGAGGCCGTGCCCGCGGAAAGCAACGATCCGCAGCGGGAAACAACCGGCTCTTATGTCGCGCTTTAGATTTGTGTCAAAAACAACAATCCTTGGAGAAAATACAAATTTAAAAGGAGATATGGGTTATGAGCTTTATGAAAAAATTCAAAGACAGATTTAAAAATAAAGAGGAAACAGAAGAAGTTTCCGAGAAATATAAAGAAGGAATGAAGAAGACCCGAAATTCATTTTCAGGGAAAATTAATGATCTGCTCGCCCGCTATCGCAAAGTAGATGAGGACTTCTTTGAAGAGTTGGAGGAAATTCTTATCTCTGCTGATGTCGGTGTCATGACCGTAATGGATTTAATTGAAGAACTTAAAATGGAAGTAAAACGGCAAAATATTAAAGACACAAAAGAAGTAAAGGACGTCATTTCCGAAAAGCTTGTAGATATTTATAAAGGGGATGATGAAGAAAGCGAATTATTGAACCTGCAGGAAGGCCAACTATCTGTCATATTGGTTGTCGGTGTAAATGGTGTTGGAAAGACAACCTCCATTGGTAAATTAGCACATCAATTAAAACAGCAGGGAAAACAGGTTGTTTTAGCCGCTGGCGATACATTTCGTGCTGGTGCCATTGAACAACTGGAAGTATGGGGAGAGCGGGCAGGAGTTGATGTGGTTAAACAAAGTGCAGGAAGTGATCCCGCAGCAGTTATTTTTGATGGAATCAAAGCAGCAAAGTCACGTAATGCAGATGTGTTAATTTGTGACACTGCTGGAAGACTCCAGAACAAAGTGAATTTAATGAATGAGCTTGCAAAGGTAAAACGTGTGATTGAGCGGGAAGTACCAGGCGCACCACATGAAGTACTGCTTGTATTAGACGCAACAACAGGTCAAAATGCACTCAACCAGGCAAAAACATTCTCTGAAGCTACAAATGTTTCCGGAATCGTGTTAACCAAACTAGATGGTACAGCAAAAGGTGGTATTGTTTTAGCAATCCGTAACGAGCTGGATATTCCGGTTAAATATGTCGGACTTGGGGAACAGGTGGAGGATTTACGGGAATTTGAAGCCCTTGCCTTTGTTTATGGGTTGTTTGCTGACCTGTTGGAAGAAGCGTAAAGATAAGTATCTACTTGACCGGTATCTTGTTTTTCGGTATCATAAGTTTGTAAAGGTATTTCACTTAACAAGGGGTGGATGATTTGCTCGAAAAAACAACCAGAATGAATTACTTATTTGATTTTTATCAGGCATTATTAACACCCAAACAACGAAATTACATGTCTTTGTATTATTTAGAGGATTATTCACTCGGTGAAATTTCGGAGTTATCGCATGTTTCCAGGCAGGCTGTTTATGATAATATTAAACGAACAGAAGCGATGCTTGAATCCTATGAAGAAAAATTGCATTTATATCGTAAATTTGATCAAAAAAGCATGCTACTGGATCAAATGGAGGCAGTTATGGGTATAGGAAATGAAGCATTACTGCAAATGATTCAACAATTAAAAGAAATAGATTAGGGGGACACCTTCTATGGCGTTTGAAGGACTGGCCGACCGTTTACAAAGTACGATTAAAAAAATTACCGGAAAAGGTAAGGTCTCAGAACAAGATGTAAAAGAAATGACACGTGAAGTGCGTCTTGCTTTGCTTGAAGCGGATGTTAACTTTAAAGTTGTTAAGGATTTAATTAATCGGATTAAGGAACGGGCAGTTGGACAGGAAGTAATGGAGAGTTTAACACCTGGTCAACAGGTCATTAAAGTAGTAAAAGAAGAATTAACCACACTAATGGGTGGAGAACAAAGTAAAATAGCAGTGGCTGATCGGCCACCAACCGTTATTATGATGGTTGGCCTGCAAGGTGCCGGTAAAACAACCACGACAGGAAAGCTAGCGAACTTTTTACGTAAGAAACATAACCGTTCACCATTACTTGTTGCTTGTGACATCTACCGTCCAGCAGCAATTCAACAATTGGAAACATTGGGTAAGCAGCTTGAGATGCCTGTTTTTTCGATGGGAACAGAAACAAGTCCCATCGAAATTGCTACAAAAGCGATTGAGCAAGCGAAAGAAGAGCACAATGATTATGTCATCATTGACACAGCGGGTCGTTTACATGTTGATCATGAGCTGATGGATGAATTACAACAAATAAAAACAAACGTGAAACCAGATGAAATCTTTTTAGTAGTGGATTCAATGACAGGCCAGGACGCTGTTAATGTTGCTGAAAGTTTTAATGAGCAGCTTGATATTTCAGGCGTTGTGCTAACGAAACTTGACGGGGACACACGTGGTGGGGCAGCGTTATCCATTAAAGCTGTTACTGACAAACCGATTAAGTTTGCCGGTATGGGTGAGAAGTTAGATGAGTTGGAGGCATTTCATCCAGAACGAATGGCATCGCGAATTCTTGGTATGGGTGACGTCCTAACTTTGATCGAGAAAGCTCAAACCAATGTGGATGAAAAACAGGCAAAAGCATTAGAAGAGAAAATGCGCACGATGTCCTTTACCTTTGATGACTTTTTAGAGCAAATGGGACAGGTTAAAAATATGGGGCCATTAGATGACTTGATGGCCATGATCCCTGGTGCGAACAAAATGAAAGGGCTAAAAAATGCGCAATTGGATGAAAATCAGCTTGTACAAGTAGAGGCGATTATCCAATCCATGACAAAGAAAGAAAGACAGGAGCCAAGTATCATGAACGCAAGCCGGAAAAAACGGATTGCGAAAGGCTCTGGTACATCCGTTTCTCAAGTGAATCGCTTGTTAAAGCAGTTTGATGAAATGAAGAAAATGATGAAGCAAATGACGAACATGCAAAAGGGTAAAAAAGGCAAGGGCATGAAGTTTCCATTCATGTAAAAGATAAAATCAGGACGCTTATTGGATTTACTTTTAGGGTTGTAATGTAAAAACACTTTACAGACCTGCAAATTTCTGATAGAATCTAAAATTGTGTAAAACATTATTATTGGAGGTGCAATTACATGGCTGTTAAAATTCGTTTAAAACGTATGGGTTCAAAAAGAAATCCATTTTATCGTATTGTTGTAGCAGATTCACGTTCTCCTCGTGATGGACGTCAAATCGAACAAATTGGAACTTATAACCCGGTAGTTAACCCGGTTGAAGTTAAAATTGATGAAGAAAAAGCACTTAACTGGATGACAAACGGTGCGAAACCAAGTGATACAGTTCGCAATCTTTTCTCAAAAGAAGGCATCATGAAGAAATTCCACGACCAGAAAAATCAATAGTAAAGTAGTGTGATATCATGAAATCCCTAATTGAATCTATTGTTATTTCTTTAGTTGATCACCCGGAAGACATCGTTGTACAGGAAACAGAAGAAGAATCTAAAATGGTTTATCATCTTACTGTAAATGAAGACGATGTTGGAAAGGTAATTGGTAAAAACGGACGTATTGCCAAGGCGATTCGTACGGTTGTATATGCAGCGAAGACAGATGGTAAAAAACGTATTTATTTGGATATTATGTAGAAAAGGGAAAGGGTCTTCCTTTCCCTTTTCTTATCAGTGTAAGAAAAGGGAACTTTTTAAGAACATCTCTGCGAAGGTTGGAATGTGAGTTTGATGAGAGTGGGGAAACCGATGAAGATAATGAGGAAAGTCTTAATCAAACAAATTGTCACAGAGAAAAGCAAAACAAAATTGAAAAACAAATTTAACCAATCTCAAATGCGACTTGAACAAGAGTGTCAACAGCTTCTGTTTGAACAAAGAAAGCTGCAAAATAAGACAGGCGTATCAAAGCAGGAAATATCGCAGCGATTTCAACAGGAAATCAACAAACGTAAAGAAAAAATTAATTTAATTGATTTTAAGCTGGAGCAGCTGGATATACTGGAAATCGGTAGTGAAATGATTGAAAAGGAAGTTGAAGCTCTTGTTGAAGTTGAAGTTGGATCGCATTGGAATGAGATGGTTAATGAAAAGGCAATTGTCATAAAAGATGATGTTGTCATTCGGATTGATGAATAGCAGGTGGAGAAATGGCTGAAAAGATGTTCAATACAGGAAAGATTGTAAATACACATGGCATTCGTGGTGAGGTTAAGGTTGTTCGGATTAGTGATTTTGCGGAACGCTTTGCTGTGGGCGAACGATTATATCTGGTAAAGGGAAATGAAAGTCCTATTCAGGTAACGGTCGACGCTTATCGTTCTCACAAAGGTTTTGATCTTCTACATTTTGCAGGCTATGATCATATCGATGATGTTGAAGTTTATAAAGGATCTTATTTAAAAATAGATGAGGATCAGCTGACTGACTTGGCGGAAGATGAATATTATTATCATGAGATCATAGGATGTGAGGTTTTTCTAAATGAGATCGATAAGTTAGGAGAGATTAAAGAAATTTTATCTCCTGGTGCGAACGATGTTTGGGTAGTAAAACAGCCCAATGGAAAAGACGTGTTAATCCCTTATATTAAAGAAGTGGTTAAAGAGGTTAATATCGAAGCAAAAAAAGTGGTCATTGAACCAATGGAAGGACTGCTCGATTAATGCATATAGACATATTGACACTCTTTCCTGAGATGATAAATGGTATGTTCGACGCTTCTATTTTGAAAAAAGCGCATGAAAAAAATAAATACAGTTATCAACTGGTGAACTTCCGCGATTTTGCGGTTAACAAACATCAAAAAGTCGATGATTACCCTTATGGTGGTGGTGCGGGTATGGTCTTAACACCTCAGCCCGTATTTGATGCCGTTGAAACAGTTCAAGCAGAGAGAAACGCGAAACCTCGAATTATTTTGATGTGTCCGCAAGGTGAGCCGTATACCCAGAAAAAAGCAGAAGAATTAGCACAAGAGGAACACTTGATTTTTATTTGCGGTCATTATGAAGGCTATGATGAGCGAATTAGAGAGCACCTTGTAACCGATGAAATATCAATTGGGGATTATGTGTTAACAGGCGGCGAACTTGGTGCA
The DNA here is from genome assembly GCF_016908515.1 of Virgibacillus halotolerans. GTDB lineage: Bacteria > Bacillota > Bacilli > Bacillales > Amphibacillaceae > Virgibacillus_M > Virgibacillus_M halotolerans. The sequence goes on along the minus strand of NZ_JAFBEA010000001.1, from coordinate 831,197 downwards.
ATGGTTGTTGTTGATAGTGTTGTTCGACTGTTGCCTGATGTGCTGGGAAACGTAGCTTCCGCATCGGAGGATTCCTTTTCTACAGGTTTGCTCGAACACCCACATTACACCAGACCTGCTGATTTTCGTGGTATGAAAGTACCGGATCTATTATTATCCGGTCACCATGCAAATATCGAAACTTGGCGTAAAAAGGAATCCTTGAAACGTACTTATGAAAGACGGAGAGATCTACTTGATCATCTGGAACTGTCTGATGAAGATCAAAAGTTACTGAATGAAATAAAAAAGAAGCAATAAATATTATCTTCAATAAATGCTTGAATTCAAGCAATCATTATGGTATATTTACTGTTGTGCTTAAGTAGATACTTAAGTCGTATAAACGATGTTCCGCTGCCTCATAGACGGGCATGAGCATTGGTTTGGAAGGAGTGAAGTTGGATGCAAAAACTTATTGCAGACATCACAAAAGATCAACTACGTACAGATCACCCTGATTTTCGTGCAGGAGATACTGTAAAAGTTCATGCGAAAGTTGTTGAAGGCACGCGTGAACGTATTCAGGTTTTTGAAGGTGTTGTAATCAAACGCCAAAATGGTGGAATCAGTGAAACATTTACAGTAAGAAAAATTTCTTATGGTGTAGGTGTTGAGCGTACTTTCCCAGTACATTCCCCTCGAGTAGCGGAAATTGAAGTATCGCGTCGTGGTATTGTTCGTCGTGCGAAACTATACTATCTTCGTAACCTACGTGGAAAAGCAGCACGTATTAAAGAACGTCGCTAATTATAAACGTAACTGGAAAGGAGCTTGGCAATATGCACAAGCTCCTTTTTGTTTTTTTAACAAAATGTTGAATGTTCGTAAGGGAAAAGCTTAAACTAGAAGTTAGTTACATATTTTAGCTGTCGGAGGAAAATTTATGGCCAAACGAAAAAAAAGCGAATGGTATGATTGGATAAAAGCTTTGTTAATTGCATTTGCATTAGCCTTTATCGTTCGAACCTTCTTTTTTGCCCCAATTGTAGTGGATGGACCATCTATGTTGCCCACATTACATGATCGGGATCAAATGATTGTAAATAAAATAAATTACCGTTTTAATGAGCCGAACCGTTTTGATATTGTGGTATTCCATGCATCTGAAAAAAAGGATTTTATTAAACGTGTTATTGGCTTACCTGGTGAGCATGTAGCAGTAAAAGACAATCTATTGTATATTGATGGAGAAGAGGTAGATGAACCATTTCTAGAAGAACAGAACGATGATGGAACATTAAACGTCATACCAACAAACGATTTTAGGTTAGAAAACTTACCCGGAGAACATGAAACCATCCCAGATGGGCATGTTCTCGTATTAGGGGATAACCGGGGAAACTCAACGGATAGCCGTTTATTGGGTGTCATTCCAATAGATTCCATTGTCGGAAAAACAAGCCTGATTTATTGGCCGATTAACCGAATGCAAATGATAGGAAAGTAGGATTGAAAATGACAATACAGTGGTTCCCCGGGCATATGGCGAAAGCCAGACGTCAGGTAGAAGAGAAGCTTAAGTTGGTTGATTTTGTCATGGAGTTGGTGGATGCACGTGCACCACTATCATCGCAGAATCCCATGCTGCAACAAGTTTTACAAAACAAAACAAAAATGATTGTATTAATGAAAAAAGACTTGGCGGATCAGCGGGAAACAGATAAATGGATTGCTTATTTTAAAGAAAATAGCATCCCCGCGATTGCAGTGAATGTTAATGATAAAGCAGATGTGAAACATGTCATTCAGTTGGCAAAAGAACTCGGCCAGGAAAAACAGGAGAGACTGTTAAAGAAGGGTATCCAACCGAGAGCAACGAGAGCGATGATAGTCGGTATTCCGAATGTGGGTAAATCGACTTTAATTAATCGCCTTGCAAATAAAAAGGTTGCGAAAACCGGTGATATACCAGGGATAACAAAACAACAGCTTTGGATTAAAGTGAAAAAGGATTTCGAATTACTGGATACGCCAGGTATCTTGTGGCCGAAATTTGAGGATCAGACTGTCGGTTATCGCTTAGCGGCAATAGGTACGATTAAGGACCAGTTACTTTCCTTGCAGGATATTACAGCGTTCGTAATTAAATATATGCAGGAACATTATCCTGCAATGCTGGAGGACCGTTATCTGGTTGATCGGGACATGGAAGACATGTGGGAAATCTTTGTGGCAATTGGCAAACAACGTGGCGCGCTAGAAAGTGGTGGTCAGGTGAACTTTGAAAAGGTTTCTGATATCGTATTACGTGACTTGCGTACAGGACGACTTGGTAAAATAACGCTGGAAGCAGCAGAAATATAAAAATAAGACATGCATCTTCGGATGGATGTCTTATTTTATCGCAGGTTTGGTGGGCAGTAAAAACACTACTGAATGAAATTTTACTTTATGGTAAGATTCAAGTGTGAGAGAGAATGACCGATATAAAGAAAGATAGGTGTACATATGGATAAAAAATCAATAGCTGTTCTAAAAGAATTATTTAAAGCTGGGGAACTGAACGAAGCTTTAATAGCTGATCTGAGACAGGATGAAAGAAAAGGTGTGCAAAATTTAATCAAGAGCTATGAAAACCAGATACTCAAAGAGAAAGCACTAGAAGATAAATTCACAAAGATGTGTCGTTTTGAACAAAAAGGCTATGCTGATGGACATCAGTATATTGCAGGTATGGATGAAGCTGGCAGAGGACCGCTTGCAGGACCAGTCGTTGCTGCGGCAGTCATTTTACCATCTAATTTTAAACTACTAGGGTTGGATGATTCCAAGCAATTAAATAAGGCAACACGCGAAAAATTCTTTTTTATCATTAAAGACCAGGCAATCAGTTATGGTATTTCCATCATTGACAGTCAGCAAATTGATCAAATTAATATATTTGAAGCAACAAAGTTAGCGATGCGCAGTGCAATCGATCAGCTAAACCCAAAACCAGATCACATTTTAATTGATGCAGTAAACCTTAATGGATTGCCATGTACTCATGAAGCAATAACAAAAGGGGACACGAAAAGTGTTTCCATTGCTGCAGCCAGCGTTTTGGCAAAGGTTACACGTGATAAGTTGATGCAGGAAATGCATCATGAATACCCGATGTACGATTTTGCTTCGAATATGGGTTATGGAACAAAAAATCATATGACAGCATTGGAGGTCAATGGTGCAAGTCCATATCATAGAAGATCTTTTGCACCAGTAAAAAAAGTAGTTTATTAACGCTCTTTCCGTATAAAATATTGCTATTCATACTTAGTGAAAATAAGCTCGCTTTCCTAAGGTCTTGGCAAAGCCTTTGACCATAGGACGTTTCTTGGCGGGACGAGCGTTAGCGTAGTCCTAGACGTTGCCAGAGGTGGTATACTTAGTCTGCCTCAGCTTGTTCCTTGCCCGCGGAAAGCGAAGTGTATTCATGCAGCGGGCTAAATAGCAACAATCTTTCATCAAATAGATTTTATTAATGGATAGGGGTGCTTAAGGTGGGAATTGGGCGCATAACAAAAGGGGCTTTCTCCAGGGTGACTCCACAGCAACAAACGCTTCGACCGGGACAAATCATTCAGGGTAAAATAGTAAAACTATATCCAAATAATAACGCAGAAATTTTGCTCGGTTCGCAAAAAATGATAGCCCAAGTAAAAACACCGTTAACAATTGGGGAGAAGTATCATTTTCAAGTACAAGCGACAGATGACATCCTTCACTTAAAGGTATTGGGAGAACAATTGAAGAGAGAAGAAAAAGTAAATATAAAACACCTTTTACAGCAACTGGGCTTAAAAACAACGAAAGCAAATGTAGCTATGACTGAGTCCCTAATAAATGATAAGATCTCTTTTGATAAAAATCAGTTAACACAGGCATTTGATTTGTTGACTCGTTCAAAGGACAAAATGTTAACAAAAGTCGTCCTGAAAGAAATGATCGCGGCAAAGTTACCGATAACTGATTCGGTTTTTCAGGCTTTATTAACCCACCATACGAGCGGAATAACGGAACGAATGAAATCTTTACTCGCGCCTTTAGAACGAAGTAGAACAAATGTGAAGCTTATGGGCCGTTTAAGCCAAATGGTGGACCGTCCGCTAGATTCCAAGTCTACAATCATCAAACAGATTTTAACGGAAAATAAACATCATAACCAACAGCTTTTTAACTTGTTGAAGGCAACAGGCCTCGTGAATATGTCAATTGATTTTTCAACATGGCAATCTCAATGGGAAGCGTTTGAGGAGCGAAACAATATCACGCCGACAAATATACAAAACCAATTATTAAACACAGCATTGCCCTTTGAAATGGACAGTGAGAGGGTAGTAAGCATTCTGGAGCAAACAATTTCCAATAAAATGGTATTACAACGTCATTCAACAGAAATGCTTCAATTGTGGGAAAATAAGCTAGCTAAGACAAGTGCGGACCCAGTATTAACGGAGCAGGAATTCACTGTATTAAAACAGCAGATTTCCCAGAAAATAACACCATTACTTTCATCAGAACTATCGGCTGCAACTATATCAAAATATAATTCAGTGCATGCACAACAAATTTTGTCTATCTTACATACATTGACTGATAAGCAAGGCTTTGCAGACACGGAAGAATTACTAACAAAGATAAAACTCGATAAATTATTTCTTCAAGCGGCACCAAAGGAACAGTTCTTAGCTCAGTTAAATCAGCTGTTACGTTTTACTGGATTGGCTTATGAAAATCAATTATTACATACTGATGTAGAACAACAATCTGCAACCATAAAAGGAATGCTCCTGCAAATATTGCAAAAAAATGATGGAACAACGAACGAACCAGGGCAACAACTGCTTCACTTCATCAATGGCATGCAAATAAATTCGGTAAATGAAGCGAATCATTTTATTCAAGTGAATTTACAGATCCCTGGTGAAAGAATGGCGTTAAACAGCGATATTGAACTTGAATTTGCAGGTAACAAAACAAGGAATGGAGAAATTGATCCGGATTATTGCCGTATCGTCTTTTATCTGGATCTTACCTATTTGAAGCAAACTGTTATTGATATGAATGTCCATAAACGGGTCGTAACAGTCACGATTTATAATGATGTGATGGAGGTTAATGACCAATACGCTTCATTACAACCTGTGTTAAAAAAAGGATTAGCAGATTTAGACTATCACCTGTCCGGAATTGTGTGTAAACCGTTGGCACAAAACACGGAAACGAAAATATCGTCCAGCATAAAAGCCATTAAATCTACGTATCAGGGGGTTGACTACCGCATATGAAAGAAAAACGAAAGAAAGCCGCTGCATTGCGATACGACCAAACAAGAGAAAATGCTCCAATCGTCGCGGCCTCTGGTAGAGGGTTAATCGCGGATACGATTATTGATAAGGCTAAGGCAAACAATGTCCCTATTTTAGAAGATTCTTCTATGGTCGAATTGCTGGCAGAATTAAATATTAATGAAACAATCCCTGAGGAGCTATATCAAGCTGTAGCAGAAGTGTTTGCCTATATATATAGAACAGATAAATCCATCGGAGATAGATCGAATTAGGACAACATCCTTCCTTATTCTTGTGAAATTTGTTGTTTTTTAATACAATAGAATTGCAGTCAATTTTGATGGGAGGATGGAAAATGAACATTCATGAGTATCAAGGCAAAGAAATTTTGCGTAGCTATGGTGTAAACGTGCCCAATGGACATGTTGCATATACAGTGGACGAAGCTGTTGAAGCTGCAAAGAAATTAGATAGTGCTGTTACAGTAGTAAAAGCACAAATCCATGCTGGCGGAAGGGGTAAAGCCGGTGGTGTTAAGATTGCAAAAAATGAAGCTGATGTGCGTACATATGCAGAAGAGATTCTAGGTAAAACATTGGTTACGCATCAGACAGGTCCTGAAGGTAAAGAGGTTAAACGCCTGCTTATTGAAGAAGGATGCGACATTAAAAAAGAGTATTATGTAGGTTTGGTACTGGATCGGGCATCTTCTCGTGTTGTGCTAATGGCATCTGAAGAGGGCGGTACTGAAATCGAAGAAGTTGCAGCAGCAACACCTGAAAAGATTTTCAAAGAAGTCATTGATCCACTAGTAGGACTGACTGGCTTTCAAGCTCGTAGACTAGCATTTAATATTAATATTCCACATGAAATGCTAGGTAAAGCAGTTAAATTTATGATGGGCCTTTATCAGGCATTTATTGAAAAAGATTGTTCTATAGCAGAAATTAACCCGCTTGTTACAACGGGTGATGGTGAAGTACTAGCATTGGATGCTAAATTAAACTTTGATGATAACGGATTGTTTCGTCAGAAGGATTTACAAGCATTCCGTGATTTAGATGAAGAAGATGAAAAGGAAATTGAAGCATCTAAGTATGATTTGAGCTATGTATCACTAGATGGAAATATTGGTTGTATGGTGAATGGTGCAGGTCTTGCCATGTCTACAATGGATATTATTAAGCATTATGGCGGCGATCCCGCTAACTTCCTTGATGTTGGGGGCGGTGCAACTGCTGAAAAAGTGACAGAAGCATTTAAAATCATTTTGTCCGATTCCAATGTAAAAGGGATATTTGTCAACATATTTGGCGGTATTATGAAGTGTGATGTTATCGCTGAAGGTGTTGTAGAGGCAACGAAACAGGTTGGCTTGGAAATCCCATTAGTTGTGCGTTTAGAAGGTACAAACGTTGATTTAGGTAAGAAGATTCTGAACGAGTCAGGGCTGAATATAACATCAGCAGGATCGATGGCTGATGGTGCTGAGAAGATCGTTTCTATGGTTAAGTAATTTTAAAAACGATATATTTTGCTGGCGTCTTTGGCGCTAAATCAATATCTATTAAAATAAAACGTATGTGGATTGCATAGAAAGGACGGACGAAAATGAGTGTATATGTTGATAAAGATACAAAAGTAATTGTCCAAGGTATTACTGGTGGAACAGCTAGATTCCATACAAAACAAATGCTTGAATATGGTACAAAGATCGTTGGCGGTGTTACACCCAAAAAAGGTGGAACAGAAGTTGAAGGTGTTCCGGTTTTTAATACGGTTCAAGAAGCAGTCGAAAAAACTGGTGCAACTGCATCTGTTATTTATGTTCCAGCTCCATTTGCTGCAGACGCAATTATGGAAGCAGCCGATGCGGAATTAGATCTTGCGATTTGTATTACAGAACATATTCCTGTAATTGATATGGTTAATGTAAAACGATACTTAGAAGGGAAAAAGACCCGTCTGATTGGACCAAACTGTCCTGGAGTTATTACGCCGGATGAATGTAAGATTGGTATTATGCCAGGTTACATCCATAAAAAGGGTCACGTTGGTGTGGTTTCCCGCTCTGGAACATTGACATATGAAGCAGTTCATCAATTATCAGAAGCTGGATATGGACAATCTTCAGCTGTCGGTATTGGTGGAGACCCTGTAAATGGTACAGACTTTATTGATGTTCTTACGGCATTCAATGAAGATCCGGAAACGGAAGCAGTTGTCATGATTGGGGAAATTGGTGGTACTGCGGAGGAAGAAGCGGCAGCATGGGTAAAAGCAAATATGAAAAAACCAGTCGTAGGCTTCATCGGTGGTGCAACAGCACCACCGGGAAAACGTATGGGCCATGCTGGAGCGATTATCTCCGGCGGTCAAGGAACTGCAGAAGCAAAAATCAGTGTGATGAATGAATGTGGCATCCAAGTTGCAGAAACACCTGCAGTTATGGGTGAAACAATGATCCGAGTACTTGAAGAAAATAATTTAAAAGAAAAATGTAAAACCCATTAAAGATGGAAAAGCAGGAATCGATCAGATTCCTGCTTTATTACAATAAAAGGGAAGTGTTTGATTGACAGCACTACGTTCAAGACTTATTCATATACACCGATGTCAGGGCATTACCAGAAGAATAATCAGGAAAATTCTCCATCATGATCCTACATTAAACGGCATTTATACGCTATCCTCCTCCATGATTAGTCATTACTATTCTCTACCAATGAAAAACGCCACGATCTTTCATGCAGACCTTCATCATTTTAATTTAAAACAACAAATAAAGCGCGATCTCGAAAAATATCAAGTTATCACAATAGTTGACGAAGCCTATCCACCTGTGTTAAAAACAATTAAAGATCCACCACTCGTATTATATGCTTTGGGCGATTCCTCGCTATTATCCTATTTACCAGCATTAAGTGTGATTGGAACAAGGAATCCTTCTAGGGAAGCCAAACTTAAAATGGATCATATTGTTAGGCCATTAATTGAACAAGATTGGTTGATTGTGAGTGGGATGGCAATCGGGATCGATAGTTTTGCCCATCTGCTTTCATTGGGAAACAAAGGAAAAACGATTGCTGTTTTAGGTGGGGGCTTTCATCATATTTATCCAAAGCAAAATATTGCTTTATTTGAAAAAATAGTTGATCAGGGATTAGTACTTTCTGAATATCCGCCCGATACGGCCCCTGTAAAATATCACTTTCCTGAGAGAAACCGTATTATAAGCGGCTTAAGCTTCGGAACATTAGTGATTGAAGCAACGAAGCGGAGTGGCACATTGATTACGGTCGATCAGGCGCTGGATCAAGGAAGAGAAGTATATGCGGTCCCAGGGTCTCCCTTACTCCCACAAACAAAGGGTTGTCATCAAATGATACAGGATGGTGCAAAGTTGGTGCATGAGCCAGCTGATATTTTAGTTGATTGGGAAACGATAGGCAGAAATTTATTTTACACTTAGGAAATCGCTTACGCATATAAAAGCATTAAATAACAGTAAATTTGACAAAGCTATCAGATGTATTTAGTATTAATGAGGATTTCTCAAATTATTTTTGATGACCTCAGATGTAGGAGGAAATACAATGGCAGATAATCTCGTAATCGTAGAATCGCCCGCCAAAGCGAAGACAATAGAACGTTATCTCGGTAAAAAATATAAAGTAACAGCATCGATGGGCCATGTACGTGATTTACCTAAAAGTCAAATGGGTGTTGATGTTGATGATGATTTTAAACCAAAATATATTACCATTCGTGGTAAAGGTGATATATTAAAAGAACTGAGAAAAGAAGCAAAAAAGGCCAAGAAAATCTATCTCGCGGCTGACCCCGACAGAGAAGGAGAAGCAATTGCATGGCATTTAGCGCACATTTTAAATGTGGATCCTGACTCGAATTGCCGTGTTGTTTTTAACGAAATCACGAAAGATGCGATAAAAGAATCCTTTAAAAACCCAAGGTCAATTGATATTGATTTAGTAGATGCACAACAAGCAAGAAGAATTCTTGACCGTTTGGTTGGTTATAATATCAGTCCGTTACTATGGAAGAAAGTAAAAAAGGGACTAAGCGCTGGTCGTGTACAATCAGTTGCTTTAAAAATGATTTATGACCGCGAACAGGAAATCGAACAATTTAAACCTGAAGAATACTGGTCGATCGAGGGCCACTTTCAAAAAGATAAGGACGTATTTGAGGGTGCTTTTTACGGCATAAATGGAAAGAAACAAGAATTAAAAACTGAATCTGATGTAAAAGAAATCATAAATCAACTAAAAAATAAAAAGTATACGGTTGATAAGGTGAAAAAGCGCGAGCGCAAAAGGAACCCTGCAGTACCATTTATCACCTCTTCTATTCAACAGGAGGCAGCAAGAAAGCTTAACTTCAGGGCACGTAAAACGATGATGGTTGCACAACAGTTGTATGAAGGAATTGATTTAGGGAAAAAAGCTGGTGGCATTACAGGTTTAATTACTTATATGCGTACAGATTCAACACGTATTTCGGATACGGCCAAGGAAGAGGCCAAAGGGTATATCGAGGAAAATTATGGTAAACAATATTTAGGAAATAATAAACCAGCCAAGAAAAAAGAAGGGGCACAGGATGCGCATGAAGCAATCCGTCCTACTTCTACACTTAGAAGTCCAAAATCATTAAAAGATGTTTTATCCCGTGATCAACATCGTTTGTATAAACTGATTTGGGAAAGGTTTTTAGCAAGTCAAATGGCACCGGCTGTCATGGATACGATGACAGTTCATTTACTGAATAATAACGTTGAATTTAGAGCTACCGGCTCGAAAATTAAATTTGACGGATTTATGAAAGTTTATGTTGAAGGTACAGATGATAAGAAAAAAGAAGAGAATAAACTACTGCCGGATCTGGAAGAAGGTATGGTCGTGGATGGAAAAGAAATTATTCCAAACCAACACTTTACACAGCCACCACCAAGGTTTACGGAAGCAAGACTTGTCCGGTCAATGGAGGAAATGGGAATTGGCAGACCGTCGACCTATGCACCGACACTGGATACCATTCAGCGCAGGGGATATGTGACGATTGATAATAAGCGATTTATTCCAACTGAACTTGGAACAATTGTGATCAAACTGGTGGAAGAGTTTTTCCCGGAAATCATTGATGTTGATTTTACAGCAAAAATGGAAGGTGACCTTGACTCGATTGAAGACGGTAAAGTGGAATGGGTAAAAGTCATTGACGAATTTTACGAGGACTTCCATAAGCGTTTAGAAACAGCGGAAGAAGAAATGGAAAAAATAGAGATTAAAGATGAACCCGCAGGAATTACTTGTGAGAAATGTGGAAATGAAATGGTCTACAAAATGGGACGGTATGGGAAATTCCTAGCTTGCTCCAATTTTCCAGAATGCCGAAACACCAAACCAATTCTTAAGGAAATTGGTGTAGACTGCCCGAAATGTAAAGAGGGTAATATTGTTGAAAGAAAATCGAAGAAACGCAGAACTTTTTACGGTTGTGACCGCTTCCCGGAATGTGATTTTGTTTCATGGGATAAACCAATAGCAAGACCGTGTCCGAAATGTGACGCTTTGTTAGTTGAAAAGAAAAGCAAGAAAGAAACGCAAATACAATGTACAAATTGTGAATACAAAGAAAAGACACAAAATTAATTTTTGGCTGCTCCGCTTAGCGTGAGCAGCTTTTATTTTTTTATTTGCAAAAGTTTTAACTGTTGATAAAAGGGAATCAATAAAGTAGAGGAGGGTTATATCATGGAAGATAAAAAACATTATTTTGTAACGATTGATACGAAGGAGATTAGAGAGATGTCAATTCCAGATAGTGGAATTGAATTTGAAATTATTGCTAATCAAAAAGAAAAAGAGGATATAGAAGCATTGTTTAGAGAAAAAGATCAGGATTCAAAAAACGCTACAATGTATTTAACCAAGCCTTTTAATGAATGGGGTGCAGATGATGAAAGAAGTCGCTATGATGCCCACATGCTAAGTCTGTATCGTAAACTGTATGAACTTGGAACAAAGGAAACGAAAGAAAAGATTAATGAACTAGGAATATTTAATTAAAAAGTTGTCAATAACAGTATCTAGATAGCGTTTATTCACAAATTTTTCACTGTTGCTTAATTTTCTAAACAGTGGCTTTGTTTGTTTGTTGACTATTGACCTTCAAACAGATATAATTACGCATTGGTAAGGTTATCTACTTGACAGCATATTTCCTGAGTAAATAATGGAATAAGTCGAACAATTATGGTATATTATGGTTGTGCTTGATTCAGAATCTTGTTGCAATTATGTTAAATGAATTGCATTTGGTAAATTATTATGGTATGATTTATTCGCTGTTTGATGGGGTGGAAAAGTGCAGTATTTCACAACTGAAATGGAAGCTTTTATAGAATATTTACAAATAGAGAAAAATGCGTCACCATACACGGTAAAGTATTATCAGAATGATCTGGAAAATTTCTTCGGATTCCTGTCTGGTGAAGCGGTACACGATCTAAATCAAGTTGACCAGCGTGTTGTTAGATTATTTTTAACGGGCCTTTATGACCAACAATTAAGTAGAAGATCTGTTGCTAGAAAGATATCTGCTTTAAGAAGCTTTTACAAATTTATGGAACGTGAAAATAAAACAACTACTAATCCATTTATTGGAATTACCTTACCAAAAGCAAGTAAACCAATTCCTGGATTTCTCTATATGGAGGAATTAGAAAAATTATTTGCAGTAAATGATACTTCGGAACCATTGGGGCAACGAAATCAGGCAATCTTGGAGACGTTATATGCTACTGGAATCAGGGTTGGCGAATGTCAGGGACTGTCACTAGAAGATATTGATTTTTCGATTGGTACCATGTTTGTTAACGGAAAAGGTCGTAAAGAACGTTATGCTATTTTTGGAGAGTTTGCAGCCAATGCCCTTGAGACCTATATTAATGACGGTAGAAAACAGTTACTTCAAAAAGCTGAGGTAACAAATAATGCTGTCTTTTTAAATGCTCGGGGTAATCCACTCACCACCAGAGGAATTCGATTAATTTTGAGCAAAATGGTTGAAACAGCAGCATTAACAGTACGTGTTCATCCACATAAATTGCGTCATACATTCGCGACACATATGTTAAATGAGGGTGCTGATCTTCGTACAGTACAGGAATTGTTAGGTCACGAAAGTTTATCCTCTACACAAATTTACACACATGTAACGAAAGATCATTTACGTGATGTATATATGAATACGCATCCTAGAGCAAATGATTAACTTTGGGTGAAAGAGGTGATGGTATTGACAAATGAGATGCATGCGACAACGATTTTCGGTATTATGCACCATGGACAGTGCGCCATGTGCGGCGATGGTCAGGTTACATTAGGGGACGCGGTGATCATGAAACATAAAGCAAAAAAAGTCCGTACCTTATTTAATGGCCAGGTTTTAGCCGGATTTGCAGGATCCGTTGCAGATGCTTTTACACTATTTGAGAAATTTGAAGCAAAGCTGGAAGCATACAATGGTAATTTAGCACGCGCTTCTGTTGAATTAGCAAAGGAATGGCGAAGCGATAAAGTATTGCGCAAGTTGGAAGCCATGTTAATTGTAATGAATAAAGAGAATATGTTTTTGGTTTCCGGAACAGGTGAAGTGATCGAGCCAGATGATGGTATGCTTGCCATTGGATCTGGTGGGAATTATGCTTTAAGTGCCGGAAGAGCATTGGTTAGACGTTCATCTGAATTATCTGCTAAGGAAATAGCACAAACGGCACTGGAAATTGCTGGAGAAATTTGCGTATATACAAATGATCAGATTACTTTAGAAGTACTTGATTAAAAGGAGGTTTATCCTAAGTATGGGAATTGAATACACTCCAAAACAAATTGTGGGTCAGTTGGATAAGTATATAATAGGGCAGCAGCAAGCAAAGCGTTCAGTAGCGGTTGCTTTACGGAATCGTTATCGGAGAATGAAGCTTGATGAAACAATCAAAGAAGAAATAGTCCCGAAAAATATTTTGATGATTGGACCAACTGGTGTAGGTAAAACCGAGATCGCAAGAAGATTAGCAAAGCTTGTAGGTGCTCCGTTTGTGAAAGTAGAGGCAACCAAATTTACTGAGGTAGGGTATGTAGGACGGGATGTTGAATCCATGGTTCGTGACCTCGTTGAAATGGCTTTAAGAATGGTTAAAGAAGAAAAAATGGAAGAAGTAAAAGGGAAGGCGGAAGCAGAAGCAAACAAAAAACTTGTGAAATTGCTCGTTCCGCAGACCAAGAAACAAAATGGTACAAAGAATCCTTTTGAAATGCTTTTTTCTGGTCAGGCAAATGAGGAAGACGATGATGCCAAAGAAGAAAATAAAGATCAAGAAGTAATGAATAAGCGACAACGAATCGAGCATCAGCTCACTCTAGGGGAATTGGAAGATCACCTGGTTACAGTGGAACTGGAAGAAACACCTCCATCCATGTTTGATATGCTACAAGGATCGGGTATGGAACAAATGGGCATGAATATGCAGGATGCTTTCGGGCAGTTTATGCCAAAAAAGAAAAAGAAAAGAAAGCTTGCAGTATCTGATGCCAGGAAACTGTTAACACAGCAGGAAGCACAAAAGCTGGTTGATATGGAAGAGGCGGCACAAGAAGCAATTGAACGTGCCGAACAATCCGGTATCATATTTATCGACGAAATTGATAAAGTTGCTGCTAAACAGGATAACAGTGCAAATGTTTCAAGAGAAGGTGTTCAACGTGATGTGTTGCCGATTGTTGAAGGGTCTACCGTTGTCACAAAACACGGTCCTGTGAAAACAGATCACATGCTATTTATTGCAGCAGGAGCATTCCATATGGCAAAACCGTCAGATCTTATTCCGGAGCTGCAAGGCAGATTCCCAATTCGTGTAGAACTGGAAAAGTTGACCACTAAAGATTTCGAAAGAATTTTAAAGGAACCTTCTAATGCTTTATTAAAGCAATATGAGGCACTATTGAAAACAGAAGGTATAAATGTTGTTTTTACTGACGAAGCTATAGTAAGGATTGCAGAGATTGCATTTCAAGTAAATCAGGAAACAGACAACATCGGGGCGAGAAGGCTTCATACCATTCTGGAAAGGCTTTTAGAAGATTTATCATTTGAAGCTCCGGATATTACGATGGAGACCGTGGAAATAACACCAAGTTATGTCGATGATAAATTGAGCACGATTGTGAAGGATAAAGATTTAAGTCAATTTATACTATAACAAATACAATACACGATAATAATTATTTAATTATCGAAATGGAGGATTATTATGGAACTATTAGATCGCGCAAGAAAAATCAACGCAATGTTACAGAAAGCAACAGGAAAATCGGTGAATTTCAACGACATGTCTGCTTCATTAAGGGACGTTATTAAAGGCAACGTGTTTATCTTAAGTAGAAGAGGTAAATTACTTGGATTCGCTATCAACCAGGAGATCGAAAACGAACGCATGAAAAGCATGCTGGAAGAAAAACGGTTCCCTGAAGAGTATACACAAGGTTTATTCAGTATAGTAGAAACGACAGCTAACCTTGATATTGATAGTTCATTTACAGTTTTCCCAGTTGAAAATCGCGAGCTATTCAAAAATGGATTAACAACTATTGTACCAATTATTGGCGGCGGCGAACGTTTGGGAACACTCATTTTAGGTAGTCTGACAGAAAGCTTTAATGATGATGACTTATTACTTGCAGAGTACGGCGCAACCGTTGTTGGAATGGAAATTTTACATGAAAAAAGTGCAGAAATTGAAGTGGAAGCAAGAAGTAAAGCCGTTGTTCAAATGGCAATCAGTTCATTATCCTATAGTGAATTAGAAGCGATTGATCATATTTTCGAAGAATTAAATGGTCATGAAGGACTTCTTGTAGCAAGTAAAATTGCAGACCGAGTTGGTATAACAAGATCTGTTATCGTAAATGCTTTGAGAAAACTGGAAAGTGCCGGTGTAATTGAGTCTCGTTCCCTAGGAATGAAAGGTACTTACATTAAAGTATTGAATGATAAATTTTTAATTGAACTTGAAAAACTACGTTCAAGATAAGCGAATACTTTCTATTAAAAAAGCTGGTAACCCCAGCTTTTTTAATTTGCTTTATAACTGGGCATTAAAGACTAGCCAGTTATGCTGTTTCGACAAATGATGATAAAGAATTGATATACAACGAATAATGAGCTGTTCGTCGAATATAGAGCCCTCTCTTTTTTGTGATCAGTGTACTTAATTGTGACTTAAGAACTAACAAAAAAAGCTATTTTATTTTCTAATTGAAGAAAATGTCGAAAAATGATAGACTTTGTAGCACTTATGACTTACAATATTTGTTGGGCGTTATTTAGTTTTAATAAAAGCAAAAGGTGGATGATGATGGACTTATTTAATGGAACGATACAATCATTAGAAAATACATTGAATTATGCAACTGCGAAGCATCAAGCAATTTCATCTAATATCTCAAACGTTGACACGCCAAACTATCATTCTAAAGATGTAGCTTTCAAACATGTTTTAAATGATGTATTAACAAATGGTACAGAAGCAAAGAGAACCCAAGAAAAGCATTTAGCATTTAGTAATGATAAAAATTCAACCTATCAAACAGTAGCGAGAAATCAGACAACATTTAACCATAATGGAAATAATGTAGATATCGATAAGGAAATGGCAGACTTAGCCAAAAACCAAATTTATTATCAAGCATTAGTAGATCGTATAAATGGAAAGTTTGGTGATCTGCAAACAGTAATAAGAGGAGGTAGTTAATCATAATCATGTCAATATTTAATGCCATTAATACCAATGCCAGTGCCTTGACTGCTCAGCGTCTCCGTATGGATGTTGTTTCTTCCAATATTGCCAATGCACAAACAACTAGAGCCACTGTTAATGGTGATGGAGAAACGGAGCCGTATCGAAGGAAAATGGTTGTCATGGAACCGCAGGAGAGAAGTTTTAAATCAATCTTAGGGGCAGCTACTACAAATAATCAGACTGGATCAGGTGTAAAGGTTGCTAAAATAACAGAAGACAGCACGCCTTTTAAGCTGGAATACAATCCGGATCACCCCGATGCCAATGAAGCTGGCTATGTGCAGTTGCCAAATGTTGATCCCTTAAAGGAAATGACTGATATGATGAGTGCCACGAGGTCTTATGAAGCAAATATAACGACTTTGAATGCGAGTAAAAACATGTTGTTAAAAGCACTGGAAATTGGAAAATAAATCAATAAGGAGCAAATTATATGAGTTCATCAATACATAGTATACCTCAGTTACAAATAACCAATTCACAAATGAATAGACCTCTATCTACACCAGCAGCATCACAATCCAGTTTTTCAAATACATTAAAAGCGGCCATTGAAGGAGTAAATGACTTACAGAATGTATCAGATAAACAGACAGCTGCCTTTATTAATGGTGATAATGAAGATTTACACCAAGTTATGATCGCAGCTCAGAAAGCAAGTATTACTTTGGAGACTACGGTACAAGTTCAAAAAAAAGCAATTGACGCTTACAATGAAATGATGCGCATGCAAGTATAAGCATTTTGGTGGGGGAAATTATGAAAGAGAAAATGATGAAATGGAAAGATTCCGCAATCCAATTTTGGGAGAAACGTTCCAAAAGCCAACGGGGTATCTTTATTGGATCAATTTTAATTGTTGTAATTTTAATTGTTGGTTTAACCCTTTTTACAACGAATGCGAAATTTGTTCCTTTATATAATAATTTGTCAGTTCAAGAGGCCGGACAAATAAAAACAGAATTGGATACAAGAAAAATACCTTATGAATTAAAGGATAGCGGTACTACGATTAGTGTTGCGGAAGATCAGGTGGATGATCTGCTTGTTGATCTTGCGGGACAAGGCATTCCCGAAAGTGGGAATATAGATTACTCTTTTTTTAGTGAAAACACATCTTGGGGTATTACGGATAATGAATTTAATATTATGAAGCTAGATGCAATGCAAACAGAACTTGCCAATCTAATGAAAGGGATCGAAGGAATCGAAAATGCACAAGTGATGATAAACATTCCTGAAGAACCTGTGTTTGTAAGTGAAGAAACGGAAGAGGCCAGTGCATCGATTGTGCTAAACACAGAGCCAGGGTATCAGTTTGAAGGAAATCAGATTGATTCTCTATATCATCTCGTTTCAAAGGCTGTACCGAATTTGCCGGCTGAAAATATTGTGATTACGAATCAATACTTTGAATACTTTGATCGCAATTCAGAAAGTACATATGCTGCTCAGGATGCTTTTACACATCAGCAAACGATTAAACAGGAAATTGAGCGTGACATCCAACGCCGACTTCAGCAGTTACTTGGAGCAATGGTTGGGACGGAAAAAGTAATTGTTTCCGTGACTGCTGATGTCGATTTCACTCAGGAAAACCGCACTGAAGAGTTGGTTGAGCCAGTTGATCTGGAAAATATGGAAGGCCTTCCGGTAAGCATTGAATCCATCCAGGAAACGTATACAGGGGAGCCACTGGATGGCGGCACTGCTGGTACGGGTGAGGAAGACATAGCCAATTATCCAGGAACGGATGAAGACAGTGATGGCGATTATGAAATGGTAAAAGAAACCATAAATAATGAGTTCAATCGAATACGTAAAGATATTGTGGAAAGTCCGTACAAAGTTCGTGATCTGGGAATACAAGTTGCGGTTGATCGTGTGAAAGATGCGAGTGGTGAAGAAATTCAATATTTAACACAACAGGATGAAAATGCCGTAGAAGATGGTATTGATTCTATTTTAAATTCAATTATTGGTACATCGATAGATAAAGAATATGGTGAAGTGGATCCTGAAGAAAAAACATCGATTGTGTTTCAGGAATTCAGTGGAAATCAAACATCACCAGAAGCAGAAACAGCAGGGATTCCAACCTGGCTTTATGTTATCGGTGCGATCAGTTTACTGGCCATCATTGTATTGGTTGTGCTTTTATTGAAAAACAGAAAAGAAAAAGAAATCTATGAAGAAACCTATGTTGAAGAAAGTGTTCCAAGTGAAGCGGAACTGGACGTTCCAGATATACCAGAAACACGAGAACCAGAAGCCGTTGTTCGGAAAAAGCAACTAGAGAAAATTGCAAAAGAGAATCCGGAAGACTTTGCGAAGCTGTTAAGAAGTTGGATCGGGGAAGACTAGGGGGTAGATGAGATGGCAAAAGTGAAAGGAGCATTGACCGGCAAACAAAAGGCAGCTATTCTTTTGATTTCTTTAGGGCCAGATGTATCTGCACAAGTTTATAAACATTTAACAGAAGATGAAATTGAAAAGATGAGTCTGGAAATTTCATCTGTAAAAAGGGTAGATGCGGATCAGAAGGAAGTAGTACTGGATCAATTCCATCAGCTGGCACTTGCTCAGGATTATATTTCCCAAGGCGGTATTGGTTATGCAAAAACAGTATTGGAAAAAGCGTTTGGTAAGCAGGAGGCCTCGGAGATCATTAATCGCCTAACATCTTCCTTGCAAGTGAGACCATTTGATTTTGCAAGGAATGCGGATCCGAAGCAAGTACTCAGCTTTATTCAAGGTGAACATCCGCAAACCATTGCACTTGTCTTATCCTATCTGGATTCAGAACAAGCCGGACTAATCCTTTCGGAACTGCCACAGGACATGCAGGCAGATGTTGCGAGGAGAATCGCGACAATGGATTCTACTTCGCCGGAAATAATCAGTCAGGTGGAACAGGTTTTAGAACGTAATATTGCTTCATCATTGACAGGCGATTATACTAAAACCGGAGGAATTCAGGCAGTTGTAGAGGTGCTCAATGAGGTTGATCGTAGTACAGAGCGTACGATACTAGATACCCTGGAAATTCAGGATCCCGAATTGTCTGAGGAAATTAAGAAGAGAATGTTTGTTTTTGATGATATTGTTATCCTTGATAATCGCGCCATTCAACGCGTTATTCGAGAAGTGGAAAACGATGATCTGAAACTCGCCCTTAAAGTCGCCAGCGAAGAAGTGAAAGATGTAGTATTTAAAAATATGTCACAACGGATGGTCGAAACCTTCAAAGAAGAAATGGAATATATGGGACCTGTCCGACTGCGCGATGTGGAAGAGGCACAGATGAGAATTGTTACATCTATACGGCGTTTAGAGGATATCGGGGAAATCGTAATAGCACGTGGCGGTGGTGACGATATCATTGTCTAATTTAAATGAGCAACCGATGAAAGAAAAAAAACAGATAAAAATTAAAGCTATTGATTTATCAAAAAAGAATACTGCGCCTAGCGACCAAAATGTAGGGCAGAAATCCGAACATGAATTAGAGGAAGCGCGAAATGAACTAGAAACTATTTTGAGTGAAAGAGATATCCTCATTCAAGAGACGAAGGAAAAGGTTGAACAAGAAAAGCAACAATGGGAGTCTCAAAAAAAGCAGTGGATTGAAGCGGCGAAGGCAGAAGGTTTCCAAGCAGGATTCAGCCAGGGTAAAGATGAGGGTTTGCAGGAATATCAACAACTGTTACATCAGGCAAACGATTTAACCACTGCTGCTTTGAAGGACTATCATGCAACAGTAGAAAAAAGCAGTGAGGAAATTATAAATTTAGCTATTCATACCGCTGGAAAGGTACTGGACAAGCAATTAACAGTTGATCCAAACACCTTTTTAACAATAGTAAAGTCAGCAATAAAGGAAATTAAAGATCAGCCGATTATTTCAATTTATTTGCATCCTAGCAATTATCAGGTTGTTTTGCAACAAAAAGAAGAGATAGCACTGCTACTGGAAAACGAGGCAAAACTAGCAATTTATACAAGGGAAAACATTGCTGAAAATAGTTGTTTAATAGAACACCCTTTTGGCCAAATTGATGCAAGTGTGGATACACAGCTGCAGCAAATACGGAATGCCTTACATACGATTGCAACGGAGAATAAACAATGAACAATTTGGATGAACTAATTGCTACCATCAAACAAACAGATACTTACAAACGATATGGAAAAGTGTTACGTGTTGTCGGTCTGATGATCGAATCACAAGGACCAATAGCAAATATTGGCGAAGTATGTTACATTCATTCGTCCAATAATCGTAGGCCACCGATACTTTCAGAGGTCGTTGGTTTTCATAATGAGAAGATTGTGCTTATGCCATATGCAGAGGTATCAGAGATTGGACCAGGCTGTCTTGTTGAATCAACGGGAAAGCCTTTGAGTGTGAAAATAGGACCTAGTCTCATAGGCCAGGTGGTAGATTCATTGGGCAATCGGCTTGATGAACTGCCACTACCAAAAGGGTTAGCAAATTATTTGACAGAACAGTCACCACCAAATCCAATGCAGCGCCCGCCAATAAACGAACCAATCCAAGTCGGTGTGAAAGCAATAGATACATTGCTAACCGTTGGGAAAGGTCAAAGAATTGGGATATTCGCTGGGAGTGGCGTTGGTAAAAGTACGTTGATGGGTATGATTGCTAGAAATAGTAGCGCAGATATTAATGTAATTGCACTGATCGGTGAACGTGGTCGGGAAGTACGTGAGTTCATTGAGAAGGATCTTGGAGAAGAAGGATTGAAAAGGTCTATCGTTGTGGTGGCGACCTCTGATCAACCAGCACTGATGCGGATGAAAGGTGCATACACCGCAACAGCAATCAGTGAGTATTTTCGCGACTTGGGCTATCAGGTGAATTTAATGATGGACTCTGTAACACGTGTTGCTATAGCGCAAAGAGAGATCGGTCTTGCCACAGGTGAGCCACCAACAACCAAAGGGTATACGCCCTCCGTTTTTGCTGTATTACCCAAGTTATTAGAACGAACGGGAACAAATCAGCATGGTACCATTACTGCATTTTATACAGTTCTCGTAGATGGGGACGACATGAATGAACCAATTGCAGATACAGTCCGGGGGATTCTTGATGGACACTTTGTTATGGATCGAAGTTTAGCCGAACGCGGTCAGTTCCCGGCAATAAATGTATTAAAGTCGATTAGCAGGGTGATGAATCAAATCATTGATGATGAGCATAAACAAACGGTACAGCAAATTCGTTCACTTATGGCGACTTATGAGCAAAATAGAGAATTGATAAACATTGGTGCTTATAAACGGGGGTCAGACCAGGAAATTGATCGGGCAATTGCTTACTACCCCAAAATACAGACATTTTTAAAACAGGATGTTTTTGAATATAAAACATTGGATGAATCAATTGAAATGATGAAGGATCTGCTTAATGGAGGCATGAACTAATGGCTGAGACATTTGTATTGTCGAAAATTCTGAATGTGCGTGAAAATGAGAAGAAAAACGCTGAGCGTGAATATCATTACTCAATGAAACTTTTCGAGGAAATAGCTGAACAATTTTACCATTTACTGAGAAAAAAGGAAGATGCAGAAGCATCCTATGAAAATTATGTACATACAACAACACCAATAGACATCATTAGAGAACAAATTAGTTATATCGAAACGCTAAATAAGCGTATTTTGAAATTACAAAGTGAAGTGCAGGAAGCACGGATCAAGATGGAATCGAAGCAAATAAAATTAACAGATGCACATGTAGAAGTAAAGAAATTTGAAAATATGATTGAAGGCCGTAATCAAAAGAAAGCGGAACATCTTAAAAAAGAGGAAAATGCATTGATGGATGAAGTATCAATTCAACAATATTTATTGCATAAAAATGGGTGAAGTAGATGGCTGAAGATACCAAAAAAGAAAAGAAAAAAATGAACCCGATCTTATGGTTTTTATTTGTGATCATCGTTCCACTTTTAATTATCTTGTTCCTTACCATCTTCATCTTGTCGATTGCCGGTTTCAGTGTACTGGATTGGACCAAAGAAAAAGTGGAAGATGTTCCCATTATATCAGCGCTTGTTACAACTGAACAGGAACCAATGAAAGATCAGGAAAAAAATCAGATGCTGGATAAGCTAGCAAGTAAAGATGAGGAAATTGAACAATTAAATCAAGAGGTGGAAGATTTAGAAGCTACCATAGAAGAATTAGAACACGAACAAGCAAAGTTGGAAGGTAATTCGGATAGTGCGGAGGATACGTCAGATTCTCTTGAAGATAAACAAGCAGATAATCCGTTAAAAACAGCTTCTGGTTCCTTCAAGGATATGGACAGTGAACAGGCTGCCTTAATTATACAAAACATGGAGAAGGAGACGGCGACTGCAATATTGGAGGCAGTATCTCCAAAGGTACGGGGTAAAATAATGGAAGCAATGGATCCAGAGAAGGCGGCGGAACTAACACAGTTAATAATAGATGAGGAAGAAGAATAATCAATCCATTTCACTTGAAGGGAGGTGTACCAATGAATGCGATCGCTATGCTGTTACAACAAATGCAGCCAGCTAAAGGTCGGATGGATAGTCCAAATCAGATAATCCCGGAGACAGAGGGCTTTGTATTTCAATCATTATTAAACAATGAACAGGCTATCGAAATGAATGGCGTACTACCGGAAGCATTACTTGCAGATACTGGGGATCCAATTATATCTGATACAGATGCAATAACGGAGGAAGAAATTACGAAGAAAGTGCAACCCCATTTATTAAATTTGATGATGGACATATTTAAGCCAGAGGATTGGCAGGCTGTTGCACTGGAAAACGAGCTGGTTGATGACATGGATAGAATCGAGAACGATCATCCGTGTTTAAATTCGGAACTGCTACAAGCTGTTCAAGGTCAATTGGTGGCTGAAGAATCAGCTGAAATAAAGCAGCAGTTTACTGAAATATTTACGAAAATGGAAGCACTACTGTCACAAATCACTGGAAAACAGGATGTCACAAAAATTGCTCCTCAAATATTGCAGTTGTTACAGCAATGGTCGGATTTAGAGAAAACATCCGGGGCATCAAAAGGGATAGAACAAGTTTTAGCTGTGGAAGACCTTGAGGAAACGAAAGATGGAGAACGAGTCAAAGAATTGATACAAGCGTTTAATAAAAGGGAACATTTGGCTGAGAAACAGCAATATCACGCTGCGGCAAAAGTGACGACGAAAGATGTTTCTAAATGGATTCATATGGCATTGGAGAATCATTCGCAATCGGATCCGGTAATGAGGCATCCATCGGTTACAAATACGACATTGCCGATGTCTAAGCTTGAGCAATTTATGATTCATATTAACGAGAGCCAACCTTTGCCATCCGATAAGCAATTGTTAGAGCAGTTTCAATCGGTGCTGAAAACTAGTGCATTTTTAGCAAAGACAAATGGGATGAATCAACTATCCATTACTTTAAAACCTCATAATCTAGGGGAGATGATGGTCCGATTAACAGAAATTGATGGTGAGATGACGGTAAAAATAATCGTAAACTCTCACGCGGCCAAAAATATGCTGGAATCAAATATGCATCAACTAAGAAGTATGTTTTCCCCGCAACAGGTAGTCATTGAGAAACAGGAATTAGCATTGCAGCAAGGACACGATGTAGAACGGGAACAAAAAGACCAGCAGTTAAAGGATCAGGAGCAAAGTCAGTCTGGTCATTCGAACCAAGATGAACGTGAAAATGCTGATACAGATGATGATTTTGCAGCACAGTTTCATGAACTGTTAATGAATGAGAAAGTGTAGGTGAAAGTAATGACGACCATTGATCCAACATTATATTTAAAGAATCGACCGACAGAGAAGCCATCGGGCACAGATTTGGGTAAGGATGAATTCCTAAAAATATTGATGACACAACTACAGAATCAGGATCCATTAGACCCAATGGACGATCGAGAGTTTGTTTCTCAAATGGCTACATTCAGTTCATTGGAACAAATGATGAATATGGCTAATTCGATTGACACGCTCGTACAAAGTCAATTAATCTCTCCGGTGATCCAGTATAGTCACATGGTTGGTAAGGATGTTTCTTACGAGGCTCACGATCAGGAAACTGGAGAAAAGCTGGGTGTCATAACAAGTAAAGTTGTTGCCGTTAGTCAAGAAGAAGGCTGGGCTATATTGGAGCTTGAAAATGGGGAGGAAATATATGCGGATTCTATTTTACAGGTGAAAGCAGAAATAGATGAAGGAAGTGAGTAATATGGATCATCGCATTCATCAGGTACCAGCCCATCAAGCATTGCAGCTTCCAACAGCAAAAACATCAAAGAATGATAATCATGAAAGTTCTTTTAAAGATGTTTTAGCTGAACAACAGCAATTAAAAATCAGCAAGCACGCAACCGAGCGATTGGAGGAGAGAAATATCCACATCAATGACAAGCAATGGCAGGCAATTGGTGAGAAGATGGAAGAGGCCAAACAAAAAGGAATAACCGATTCACTCGTTGTGACCAACAAAGCGGCATTACTTGTGAGCGCGAAGAATAATACCGTTGTAACGGCAATGAACCGAGAAGAAGCAACAAATCGAATTTTTACTAATATCAATGGCACGATTTTAATCGATGAATAGGCTGGACTCAGTTAGAGAGGCCAAAAGCGCTGTTGAATGAATGATACGGCGTCAATAAAAAACCAATAAAGGGGAAAAAAGCTATGTTACGTTCAATGTATGCAGGAATTTCAGGAATGAAAGGTTTTCAAACCAAATTAGATGTCATTGGAAATAATATTGCCAACGTCAATACATCCGGATTTAAAAAAGGTCGAGCAACATTTCAAGATATGATGAGTCAAACCATGTCGGGAGCACAAGCGCCAGCTGGTGGCCGTGGAGGAGTTAATCCGATACAAGTTGGACTTGGTTCACAAGTAGGTACAATTGACAATATCCATACACAAGGATTTCTTCAAACAACAAGCAATCCATTGGATCTTGCTATTGAAGGTGACGGGATGTTCGCGGTAACTACACCAGATGGGACAGCATATACACGTTCAGGAAACTTCTATTTAGACAATAACGGAGACCTTGTTAATGCTGATGGCTATTTCGTACAGAATAGTGCGGGAGAGAAAATAAATATTCCTGATAATGCGCAAAGTATCAATATCCAAAAAGATGGAACGGTTAATTTTATTGATAATGATGGAACGAAGAGTGCTGGACAAATTGCGATAGCAATGTTTTCCAATCCTGCAGGGCTTGATAAAATTGGAAGTAATTTATTTTTAACAACAAATAACGCCGGGTATAATGGCTTAACCACTGCAGAAACAGGCGGCGCGGGCTCGATCGCAAGTGGTACCCTGGAAATGTCAAATGTTGATCTTGCTGAGGAATTTACAGAGATGATTACTGCACAACGTGGTTTCCAGGCCAATACGAGAATCATCACAACTTCAGATGAAATTCTACAGGAGCTTGTGAACTTAAAACGATAATAAGGAGGTAGGGAGTGCGTCCGCAATGGCGGATGTACTCCCGCCAATTATATGATTCAATTAACACGACTTAATGATTCATTATTCACATTGAATGCTTTATTGATCGAGCAGGTCGAAACATTACCAGACACAACCATTACATTAATAAATGGCAAAAAGTTAGTTGTTAAAAATAGGGAGACAGAAGTTGTTCAATTGATTACCGCGTTTTATCAACAAATCGGCTTGCAACAATCATTAAAGGGGGTGGATGAAGTAAATCATGCGTAAATTAGTGAAAGTCATGCTTACTTCCCTTGCGATTTTACTAGCTTGTGGCATTGCCGGGTTTATCGTCGTATTAAATATGAAGGATGAGCCTAGAGAAGGCGATGCTTCCATTGATGACGTGGTTGCTTATTCCTATGAAACACCTGAAATGACAACAGACCTAGAAGATGGCAGTTTCGTAAGGATACAGTTTCAAATGCTTACGGATGGTAAAGCCGCTCAAAAAGAAATCAGTAAACGGGATTTTCAAATAAAAAATATTATCATCAAAGAATTAGCTGAAATGGATGAAGCAGATTTCAAATCTGGATTAACTGATTTAGAAAAAATGATTCGAGATAAAACAAACGAAGTGATGACAGCAGGAAAAGTTACAGATGTATATACAATAAGTAAAATCCTGCAATAAAGGGATGTGCTCCAATTTGGAGGTGAGTAGTTTTGGATGAAATTCTTTCACAGAACGAGATTGATGCGCTTTTATCCGCAATAACTTCAGGTGAAATGAATGCAGAAGAATTAAAAAAGGAAGAACAGGAAAAAAAGGTTCGTGTATACGATTTTAAACGGGCACTTCGATTTTCTAAAGATCAGATTCGCAGTATCTCCCGAATCCATGAAAATTATGCACGGTTATTGACAACATATTTTTCCGCCCATTTAAGAACCTATGCAAATATTTCTGTTGCTTCTGTAGACCAAGTACCGTATGAAGAATTTATCCGATCTGTGCCTAAAATGACAGTGTTAAATTCATATAGCGTGGCTCCACTTGAGGGCAGACTAATTATGGAAGTAAATCCTAATATTGCTTATGCACTGTTGGATCGAATCCTTGGTGGTAAAGGAAGCGGCGTGAATAAAGCGGATGGTTTAACAGAAATTGAAACATTACTGATGACACAGTTATTTGAAAAAGCGATTGATAATTTAAAAGAAGCATGGTCAACCATCGTGGATATCGAACCGGTTTTAGAAGAACTTGAAGTAAATCCACAATTTATGCAAATGGTGGCTCCGAATGAAACAGTTGTCGTGGTTTCATTCAATACCGTCATCGGTGAGACAAGCGGAATGATAAATATTTGTATTCCACATATTGTACTTGAGCCAATTATTCCGAAACTGGCGACCCATTACTGGATGCAAACGCGAACTAAAAACAGAGACATGGAAGCATATGAAAATCTGTCAAAAAACGTCCAGGAAGCAAGCATTGACACGAAGGCAATATTGGGAGAAACAACGATTAATATTCAGGAATTTCTACACCTGAATAAAGATGATGTCATTGCATTAAATCAATCGATAGACGATCCGCTTTTACTGGCAATAAATAACGAGCCTAAATTTTATGTTCAGGCCGGTAAGTATAAAAACAAAATGTCAGTACAAGTATTGGAAGAAATAAAAAAGGGGGAATGAACATGACGAATGATGGTATGCTTTCCCAGGAAGAGATTGATGCACTATTGAATGTTAGTTCTGGTGAAGATCTGACTGAGGAATTAACAGATCCAAAGCAACAATTAACGCGTATTGAAGAAGATACACTAGGAGAAATTGGTAATATTTCCTTTGGTAGCTCAGCAACAACATTATCAACGATACTTAATCAAAAGGTAGAAATAACGACACCAGAGGTTTCTGTTATTCAAAAGGAAGATTTGAAACAGCAAATTGTATTTGAGCCTGTCAGTGTTGAAGTAAGTTATACAGCCGGTTTTACGGGTAAAAATGTATTCGTCATTAAAGCTGAAGATGCAGCAATCATTTCCGACATTATGTTAGGGGGAGATGGTGCATCACCTGACAAGGAATTAAATGATATTCATTTAAGTGCAGTTCAGGAAGCGATGAATCAAATGATGGGAGCGGCCGCAACAAGTATGTCGACCGTTTTTGACAAAAAGGTGGATATCTCACCACCGACGATTAAAATGGAAGATCCACATGATGAAGATCTTGCTGAAGCCACTTTTGAAGCAGATGCTTTTGTAAAAGTTTCTTTTCAATTGAAGGTTGGCGAACTTATCGATTCGGCGATTATGCAACTTATGCCAATCAAATTTGCCAGACAAATGGTTGATCAATTATTAAATGGACCGTCGCAAGAAATGGCAGCAGCCCATGTAGAGGAACAAACGAACTTGGTTGAATCTGATTTAACAAAAGACCTATCCGAGGGACCGGATACAATTGAAGAACTTGAAGCAGATCCACAATTATTAGGAAGCAGTAGCGATCAGGAAGCAGCCATCCAACAGGCAGCGTTCTCTGAATTTGAGCAAGTGAAATTAAACAAAAACGAACAACGGAATCTCGATATGCTTTTGGATATTCCCTTGAAAGTCACAGTTGAATTAGGAAGAACAAAACGTACGATAAAGGACATTTTAGACCTTTCTTCCGGATCGATTGTCGAACTAGATAAATTGGCTGGGGAACCTGTAGATATATTAGTAAATGAAAAATTAATTGCGCAAGGCGAGGTTGTTGTTATCGATGAGAACTTCGGTGTGCGTGTAACAGATATTGTTAGTCAAACAGATCGATTAAAAAAATTAAAGTGATTTTATTTTAGGAGGATACTTTTATGGGACAACGAATTTTAATTGTAGATGACGCAGCATTTATGCGTATGATGATCAAGGATATTTTAAGTAAAAATGGATTTGAAGTAGTTGGTGAAGCTGAGGATGGTGCCCAAGCGGTAGAAAAATACAAAGAGTTAACACCGGATCTTGTCACAATGGATATCACGATGCCTGAAATGGATGGAATAACCGCCCTAAAGAAAATAAAAGCGATCAATCCAGAAGCGAAGATTATTATGTGTTCGGCGATGGGACAACAGGCAATGGTTATTGATGCAATTCAAGCGGGGGCAAAGGATTTTATTGTCAAACCATTCCAAGCCGACCGTGTGATGGAAGCCATTCAAAAAGCGTTAAACTAAGAAAAGAGTGAATATGTTGCATAAAAAAGTATATTTTAGCACCTGTATTTTATCCATTCTTTTCTTGTTTGGTTTTACAAGTAATGTAGATGCAGAGGCACCTAGTGTGATAGATTGTTTGGAAGATAAAGCTGCCTGTGAAGAAGATGTAGGTGATTCCACATCGGAAACGGAATTAGAAACAGAACAAGATGATCAGAAATCAGAAATTGGTAAGACGGGATCATTGCTGTTTAGCATCATAAAAACAGTTTTTGCATTAATTTTGGTGCTTGGGCTCATTTATTTACTGATCAAGTTCCTCAGTAAAAGGAATAAAATGTTTCAGCAAGTAAAAGCCTTGGAAAATTTGGGTGGTATATCTGTTGGACAAAATAAATCGATTCAGGTTGTTCGGATTGGAAGCCAGGTGTTTTTAGTAGGTGTTGGAGAGAACGTGGAAATGCTACAAGAAATAACAGATGAACAAGTAAAACAGGACCTATTACATAGTGATGAACAGGCTGGAGATGCATCCCAGGCAAGTCAATGGTTACCAACATTTCTACAATCAAAAACAGATGAAAAGAATAGTACAAGTGATTTTAAACAGCTTTTTATCAAAGAGCTGGATAAATTAAAGAAAAACCGAAGAGAAATGATTAACCAGCGCAAGCAAAAGGAAGATGAGCATGAATGAATTTGTGAATATGTTTGCTGGATCAGACCCTTCATCTGTTGCGACATCTGTTAAATTATTATTGTTATTAACCGTTTTATCTTTGGCACCTGCCATTCTTATATTAATGACGAGTTTCACAAGAATCATAATTGTTTTATCATTTGTCAGGACGTCATTGGCGACTCAGCAAATGCCACCTAATCAGGTACTGGTAGGTTTGGCGCTGTTTCTAACATTTTTCATCATGGGGCCAGTGTTTAGTGAAGTTTATGATGATTCACTACAGCCTTTATTCGCTGAAGAAATCACCTTGGATGAGGCATATGATCGGGCAAGTGAACCAATGAAGGAATTCATGGCCAAACATACCAGACAAAAGGATTTAGCATTATTTATGAACTATACACAGATGGAGAAACCGGAAACGATCCAGGATATTCCATTAACAACAATGGTACCGGCCTTTGCGATTAGTGAATTAAAAACAGCGTTTCAAATGGGCTTTTTAATCTTTATTCCCTTTTTGGTAATTGATATGGCTGTCGCCAGTGTGCTTATGTCGATGGGGATGATGATGCTACCACCTGTAATGATTTCTTTGCCGTTTAAGATACTACTATTTGTTTTGGTGGACGGTTGGTATTTAATTACGCATTCCTTACTGGACAGCTTTTAAAGAATAGGAAAGGGGATTTGTTACATGAGCAGTGAATTTGTTTTAGCACTTGCACAAAAAGGCATTTATACAATACTACTCGTTTGTGGACCATTGCTTATATTAGCGCTTGCTGTTGGGTTGCTTGTTAGTATCTTTCAAGCGACAACCCAAATACAGGAACAAACCCTGGCTTTTATTCCAAAAATAGTTGCCGTCTTCGTTGGTCTTATTTTTTTTGGGCCATGGATGCTAACCAAGATGGTCGAGTTTACTGCCGACATATTTCAAAATTTAAATCAGTTTGTAGGTTAGATGATGCTAGATTTAATTAATTTAAATAGTATTCCGGTATTTTTACTTGTTTTGGTTCGGGTAGCAGCGTTTTTTGTTACCTTGCCACTATTCTCCTATCGGACGATACCCATGCCGTTTAAAATCGGATTCAGCTTTTTCTTAGCTTTTATTATGTATTATACGATCGACGTTTCTGCCATCGCCATTGATGAGCTATATTTATTTTTACTACTAAAAGAAGCCCTAGTCGGTCTTTTGATTGGGTTAATCGCATTTATTATTTTGTCTGCAGTTCAAATTGCCGGTGGATTTATTGATTTTCAGATGGGTTTTGCGATTGCGAACGTTATTGATCCACAGACCGGATCACAAAGCCCTTTGACAGGACAATACTTCTATATTATTGCCTTGTTATTTCTATTATCGGTGAATGGTCATCATTTATTAATAGATGGTATTTTTTATAGTTATGATTTCATACCCATTGATGCATTTGTACCTTTTCATGATGGGACCATTGCTGATTTTATTATAGATTCCTTCAATAAAATGTTTCTGATTGCATTTCAGATGTCGATCCCACTTGTCGGCTGTTTATTTTTAGTTGATATTGCGTTAGGCATTATCGCCAGAACAGTGCCACAGCTAAATGTGTTTGTCGTTGGTTTGCCATTGAAGATTTTTGTAAGCTTTGTAGTTATTTTACTTTTTCTTAGCTTGTTTATGATACTTGTTAAAAGTTTATTTGCAACTATGTTTGAGACAATGCGGGAATTGATGCAATTATTCGGAGGTGGGTAACTTGCAATTGAAGCTGGATTTACAATTTTTTGCAGGTGAAAAGACGGAGAAGGCCACGCCGAAAAAAAGACAGGATGAACGAAAAAAGGGTAAAGTTGCTAAGAGCCAGGATATCAATACGGCAATTCTATTATTGTCTGCCCTTATGACATTAATTATCTTTGGTAGTTCGATAAAAAATACAATGACAACACTATATGAACAGTCTTTTACTGAATTTATCCATTGGGAGCTGACGGAAAATACATTGCATCAAATTCTTTCCGGCACAGCGATGGAAGCCGCCAAAATGCTGGCACCGATTATGCTGGTAGTTATTGTTGCTGGATTTGCATCTAACCTGATGCAGATTGGATTTCTTTTTACAGGGGAGCCATTAAAACCTGATTTGAAGAAGATTGATCCCATCCAGGGCGCCAAACGGATATTTTCTATTCGTGCACTTGTGGAATTATTAAAGTCTTTATTAAAAATTGTGTTTATTGGTTCGATCACTTTTTTTGTAATTTGGATATACAAAGATGAGATGATGATGCTTGCATTTAAAAATGCAGAAAATGCATTGGCTTTCTTCGGCAGAATAACGGTTATTATGGGTATTTCAGCCACGGTTGCTTTACTCTTTCTTGCTGTTTTTGACTATGCGTACCAAAGTTATGATTTTGAAAAAAACATGAAGATGTCGAAACAGGATATAAAAGATGAGCACAAGAACATTGAGGGAGATCCATTAATCAAATCGAAAATAAAAGCGAAGCAAAGACAAATGGCGACACGTCGTATGATGAGTGAAGTACCTACAGCAGATGTTGTCATTACGAATCCCACACACTTTGCACTTGCAATAAAATACGACGAAGAAAAAGCAAGTGCCCCTATCGTAGTTGCCAAAGGTGTGGATAAAACGGCACAGAGAATAAAGGAAATAGCGAAAGAACATGGCGTTATTACGGTTGAGAACAAACCACTTGCCCGTTCTTTATATAGTGTCATTGATATTGGTGATAGCATTCCTGAACAATTCTATCAGGCTGTTGCAGAGATTCTGGCCTATGTGTACCGACTAGAGAAAAAAGTTTAGTAATGAGGAGAGACCAGCATGAAGGCCCGTGATTTATCCGTTCTTTTAGGTGTCATTTTAATTATTGTCATGTTAATCATCCCGCTACCTGGATGGTTATTAAGTATACTTATTTTATGTAATATATCTTTAGCACTTATGGTTATATTAGTTTCCATGAATTTACATGAAGCTTTACAGTTTTCTGTCTTTCCCTCTCTATTATTACTACTAACTTTGTTTCGGCTTGGATTGAATGTATCGACAACAAGATCTATATTATCTGAAGCTGAAGCAGGCGGGGTTGTTGACACCTTTGGTTCATTTGTTATTGGAGATAATCCATTGGTTGGTTTTGTTGTGTTTATTATTTTGGTAATCATTCAATTTATCGTTATTACTAAAGGGGCTGAGCGGGTTTCTGAAGTGGCTGCACGGTTTACATTGGATGCCATGCCCGGAAAACAGATGAGTATTGACGCTGATCTGAATGCGGGTTTAATATCTGAACAGCAAGCAAAAGAAAGACGTGAGAAAGTAGAAAATGAAGCAGATTTTCACGGAGCAATGGATGGGGCAAGTAAATTTGTGAAGGGTGACGCCATAGCGGGTATCATTATCGTATTGATCAATATTATATTTGGTTTGATTATCGGTATGGTCCAAATGGACATGTCTTTTGGTGAAGCAATCAATACGTTTATGCGTCTTACTGTTGGTGATGGGTTGGTTAGTCAAATTCCAGCATTGCTCATTGCAACAGCAACAGGAATAGTTGTAACGAGGGTTACGAGTACCGGTAATTTAGGCACAGAAGTGTCCAATCAGTTATTACAATATCCGAAACTATTATTTATTGCCGGAGGAACCATCTTTTTACTTGGTTTCACACCGATTAATTTTTTCCTAACAACGACCATAGCTGGTTTGTTGGTACTAAGTGGCTATTTATTGTTAAAACAATCAAGTAAACCCGAAATGCCGGACGTAGAGGAAGAGGAGCAAACCGAAAGCACGGCAATGAAGTCACCGGAGAATGTTGTCAGCTTATTAAATATGGATCCGATTGAATTCGAATTTGGTTATGCATTGATTCCAATAGCGGATGCCAATCAGGGTGGAGATTTATTGGATCGAATTATTATGATTCGTAGACAATTAGCCATTGAACTTGGGATTGTTATACCTGTCGTACGAATCCGCGATAACATTCAACTGAACCCAAATGAATATCGATTAAAAATAAAAGGAAATGAAGTAGCGACCGGTGAACTGCTGCTTGATCACTATTTAGCAATGGCACCGGACTTTGCTGATGATATGATAGAGGGAATTGATACAAAAGAACCAGCGTTTGGGCTACCAGCCAAGTGGATTACAGAGGAACATAAAGATGAAGCTGAACTGTCCGGATATACAGTCGTGGATCCGCCATCTGTTGTTTCTACACACATTACAGAAGTGATTAAACAGCATGCACACACATTACTGGGAAGAGAAGAAACAAAACAGCTGATCGATCATTTGCAGGAAAGTTATCCATTACTAGTAGGTGAAGTGACACCAGAGCCATTAGCAATTGGAGATATTCAAAAAGTGTTAGCTAAGCTGCTGAAAGAAAACATCTCGATTAGAAACTTACCAATTATATTTGAAACACTGGCAGATTTCTCGAAAATGACCAATGATACCGAACTATTGGCAGAATACGTAAGGCAGGCATTATCAGCACAAATAACAAAACAATTTGCACACGACGATCAATCTATGAAGGTAATTACTGTTTCTGGTAAGGTTGAAAAAATGATTGCTGAAAGTATCCAACAAACCGAACACGGCAATTATTTATCATTGGATCCGGAATCACAACAAACGATTATTAAAACCATTCGTGAAGAAGTGGATAAATTAACCATACAGGAAGAAACGGCAGTTGTTTTATGTTCGCCAGCAATTCGCATGTATTTAAAACAGTTATTGGATCGCTTTTTACCTCAGGTTGTTGTCTTATCTTATAATGAATTAGAACCAACTGTAACGGTTCAAAGTGTTGGGGTGGTGAATATTGCATGAAGGTAAAAAAATATACAGGTCCAACGATGCCGCAAGTCATGAACGAAATTCGCAAGGAACTTGGACCAGAAGCGGTCATCTTAAATTCAAAGGAAATACAGCATGGCGGTATATTCGGCTTCCTCAAAAAGAAGCGGATTGAAGTGGTTGCTGCACTGGATCCGGATCCGCTTCCAATTAACCAGGATAAAAGAAATAATGCTATAAACCAAAGCGTGCCATCCACAGATATTGATACAACTGCAGTTGTTCTGCAGGAGGTGAAGCATTTGAAAAAGATGGTTGCGCTCCAGTCACAAGGAGAAAAAGAGAATTATCAGCCAGATTATCAAATTGCCTATCAATATTTACTGGATCAGGAAGTGGATCACCGATATGCAGAAGATATCATCAATGCAGTGGTAAAAAAACAGGAATCAAATGGGATAGAGCCCGATATGAAGCAAATTCTACGCACTATAAAAGAAGAAATAAATACAAGATTAAGTGGATTAGCTTTTGAAGGTATTACGAAAGATAATAAGATTGTTCACTTTGTTGGACCGACCGGCGTAGGTAAGACAACAACCCTTGCCAAAATAGCCGCAAACAGCATGTTGAAGCATCATAAAAGGGTAGCCTTTATAACAGCTGATACATACCGGATCGCCGCTATTGAACAGTTAAAGACATATGCGCAAATTTTAGATGTGCCTATGGAAGTAGTCTATACAAATGAAGACTATCAGGATGCAATCCAACAATTTGCAGAATACGATTTAATCCTTGTAGACACTGCTGGTAGAAATTTCCGTGATGCACAATATGTGGCGGAATTAGAGAAAGGTTTAGGAACAGGTCAGGAGCATGCAACTTATCTTGTATTGTCACTAACTGCTAAACCAAAAGATTTGACGGAGATTTATCAACAGTTTTATCATGTGCCGATAAAAGGGCTGATTTTCACGAAAGTTGATGAGACAAGGCAGTATGGAAGTATGATAAACATCGTATTAGATAATCAAATTGGTATTTCCTATCTTACAAATGGTCAGGATGTGCCGGATGATTTAAGTCATGCGTCACCAGGGATAATCAGTGATTTAATTGTAGGTGGATATGATCATGAATGATCAAGCGGCAAATTTAAGAAGGCATTTTGATAAAACAGCAAAGTCAAACAGAACAAAGACAATTTCGATTATTAGTGGAAAAGGCGGTGTTGGAAAGTCCAATATCGCACTTAATTTCTCTTTGGAACTAATTAAAAACGATAAAAAGGTATTATTATTTGATTTGGATGTTGGCATGGGGAATATCGATATTTTACTGGGGTTGCATGCGAAAAGGACAATAATTGATATGTTTCAGGAACAAATATCTATTCATGACATAATAGAAACGGGGCCAAATGGACTTTCTTATATTGCAGGTGGCTCGGGGTTAAATCACTTTTTTACAATGAACTCACGAGAGCAAGCCTATTTTTTTGAGCAATATTACTCACTCATGAAATTGTATGATTATATTATTTTTGACATTGGTGCCGGTGCAACAGCTGATAGTTTGTTTTTCGTATTAGCGTCTAATGAATGCATCGTTGTCACTACACCGGAGCCAACATCAATAACGGATGCATACGGTATGATCAAGCATGTACTACATGAACAGCCGGACATGCCGATACGTGTGATTATGAACCGTTCCATCTCTCAAATGGATGGAACAAAGTCACTTGAAAGATTACAGCAAGTTGTTTTTCGGTTCTTACAAATTGAAATAGAAATGATGGGCATTATTCCTGATGATGCAAATGTATCTCATGCGGTGAGAAGACAAGTGCCGTTTGTGCTGCTTAATGATAAAACGGCTGTATCTAAGGCAATGAAACAATTGACGATCAACTATTTATCCGGGGCCAATAGTGGAAATAAAATAACTCCTGTTTCTTTTGTACAGAGATTAAAACAACTACTGACGGCGAGGGGAAATGGATGACTTTTCATGTGAATTTCAATGATGTCGGAGGGCAACATGATTTAGACAATGAAAAGGGAGGCGCCTCAATTAAAAAAACACTGATTGCAATTGGAACATCGACTGGTGGCCCCCGTGCATTACAGAAAGTATTAACGGATCTGCCTAGAGATTTTTCGATACCCATATTAATCGTCCAGCACATGCCGAAGACATTTACTAAATCACTTGCAGACCGTCTTAATACATTAACTGGGATTCATGTTAAAGAAGCAGTACATGGAGAAGTAATTCAAGACCATACCGCATACATCGCTCCTGGTGATTATCATATGAAGCTGCGTAAAGCGGGTACATCATTTAAGATTGAATTAACGAAGGAGAAACCGCACTTGGGGTTTAGACCGGCAGTAGACGTACTTATTGATTCACTCGCAACATTAAAAGTGAATAAATTAGCAGTTATCTTAACAGGAATGGGGAGCGACGGGGCAGAGGGAATTAAACGATTAAAGAATAGTGATCCAGATGCTGTCGTTATTGCGGAAGCAGCGGATACTGCAATCGTATATGGGATGCCAAAAGCTGCTGTGGATACAAATTGTGTTGACAAAGTCGTTCCATTGCACGAAATAGCTAAAACAATGGATCATATAGTGAATAGATGAGCGATTAGATCATTTATAAAGGAGAATAAAAATGGAAAATCAAAAATCGGATCAAAAAGTAATTGTTTTTCAGTTACAAGATGAAGAATATGCGTTAGGTGTAGAACAAGTTGCCTCGATTGAACGTATGCTTCCGATAACGAGGGTTCCACAAACTGCAGATTTTGTAAAAGGAGTGATCAATTTACGTGGTGTTGTTATACCCGTACTTGATTTAAGGACGCGTTTTAACATTAAATCATCGCCATACAATGAATCGACCCGAATTATTGTCGTCTATTTTGATGGAATGGAAGTCGGTCTAATTGTGGATACTGCCAACGATGTGCTGGATATTCCAGAAGACACAATGGAGGACCCACCAGCGGTTGTCGGTGCTGTGGATGTGGATTATATAAAGGGTATAGCAAATTTGGACCACCGTTTACTTATCCTGCTTGATTTACAAAAAGTACTAAAATCCGATGACATGATCGAATTGAAATCGGTTCAAGGATAAAAGACATGGAATTCATAAATCTTACAGATGAACAACGGGATGTTTTATGTGAAATAGGAAATATTGGTGCGGGGAATGCAGCAACTTCGATGGCGAAATTAATTAATAAAAAAATAGATATGCAGGTTCCATCTATTGATGTTGTGGGCTATGACGATATGATGGAACTGATTGGTGGACCAGAAGCATTGATCGTCGCTATCTTTTTTCGCATTCAGGGTGATGCACCAGGGACGGTGTTTTTCATTTTAACCATGGAAGAAGCAGAAAACTTAGTCCAACAAATTACAAACAATGTTACTTTCAATTTGTTTAGCGATGGTTCTTTAGATGAAGTAGCAATTTCTGTATTACAGGAAACGGGCAACATTTTAACAGGGTCATACTTATCCGCATTGTCTGACTTCATGCATATTAATATGCAACCATCTGTACCGTACTTTAGCGCAGATATGGCTGGAGCCGTTTTAACAGCTGGTTTAATGGAATTATCACAGGTAACAGATTTTGCAATTATCATTGATACCAAGATCAATCACAATGATTCAAAAAACGGTGTGCATGGGCATTTCCTTTTGCTGCCCGATCCTTCGTCATTTCAAAAGATATTTCATGCGTTAGGAGTCAATGAAGATGTGTGATACTAAAACGATTGTTGTCGTCGGTATTGCAGATTTGAAAGTTATTACAGCACCAGATTTGATTCGCACGTCCGGTTTAGGCTCTTGTGTAGGTGCAGTGCTCTATGATGAGATCAAGCAAGTAGCAGGACTAGCGCATGTCTTGCTCCCGGAGTCTAGTTTAGCAAAACAAACGAATATTAATAAATACAAATACGCGGATACAGCGATCCCTATTTTAATCAATAAACTTGTCGAAGAAGGTGCCCGAAGAAGCATGCTTAAAGCAAAATTGGCTGGTGGCGCCCAAATGTTTCAGTTCGCTTCTAATTCGGACGTTATGAGAATCGGCCCAAGAAATGCAGAGGCGATTCAACAGGAATTACAAGCATGTCAAATTCCTATTATTTCATCTGATTTAGGGGGGAATGCTGGTAGAACGATTGAGTTCGATCCGGTTACAGCTAAGTTAAAAATTCGAAAAGTAAATAGGGAAGTCAATTATATATA
This sequence comes from Virgibacillus halotolerans, assembly GCF_016908515.1. Classification (GTDB taxonomy): domain Bacteria; phylum Bacillota; class Bacilli; order Bacillales; family Amphibacillaceae; genus Virgibacillus_M; species Virgibacillus_M halotolerans. The sequence goes on along the minus strand of NZ_JAFBEA010000001.1, from coordinate 792,440 downwards.
ACTGATTCCATCCATATACTTTGTTGCTATTGAGATAAAATACGACATAAGACCAGGGTGATTTTCCAAGACGTGTGAGTTATTGCTGCCGTCCAGGATCGATCCGGGTGGATGCTTTCCGCGGAAAGCGGAGAAAGGCATTTATAACTACTTTTAAGATCTATCATTTACTAAAAAGCATATTTTTTTGCTGGGACGAACCCTTGGTGCAGTCCCAATCTAAGAAAACAGCCTATATACTAGAATGAATGCTATTTCTATAAATAGGATGATGGAAGGAGGGGAATATGTCAGTGAAATCTTCTATCGAATTCCATTGGGACGAATGGATAAAAAATCAGGATCAAGATGCTGCGAATGAATTAATTAAGTATTATATGTACTTAGTCAACTTTCATGTAGAGAGAATATATAGTCATCTGCCAATGAATGTCAATAAAGACGATATTATAAGCACTGGATTAATCGGGTTGTATGATGCACTGAATAAATTTGAACCAGCACGGGATTTGAAATTTGATACCTATGCATCTTTTCGAATACGCGGCTCCATCATGGATGGGTTAAGGAAAGAGGACTGGCTACCACGTGCCACAAGGGAAAAAACAAAAAAAATCGAACAAATTTCGCGTGAATTAGAACAAATCTATCATCGGGTTCCCCTGGCTGAAGAAATCGCCGAGAGAGCAGGCATGCCTACACAGGAAGTCGAGTCTGTCATCAAAGATTCACTGTTTGCTAATATAATGTCCATCGAAGAAAAAGTAAAAGGGGACAGCGGTGAACTGAAAGAGGGGATCGGTTATACTATTCCAGATGACTCGGCATTACTACCTGAAAAAAACGTACTGCAAAATGAAATGAAGGAAGAGTTGAAAGCAGGCATTCAATCCTTAACCGACAATGAGCAAATGGTCATCAGTTTATTCTATAATGAAGATTTAACACTTACAGAAATTGGGAAAGTACTGGATTTAACAACATCACGGATTTCACAAATACACAAAAAAGCGATTTTTAAATTGAGAAAAGAGCTTAATAAAATTCAAAAATTTGCTTGAAGATAAATTTATATGCTGTTTAGAAGGGAGTGCAAGCTATGGTGACATTTATCTTTGCCATCAGTTTTATTTTACATATCATCACGATTTTTGCAATCTATCTATTAATTAAGCAAAACCAACAGCTAAAACATGAAAATATTCATGACACGACAGCACTTCTTGAAAGCTATCTAGCAGAAATAAAAGATGAGAATAACCGATTACAAGCAGAACTGGCTGTTTCCTCCTCTAACCATGAGACGGATGAAGCATCAGGTGTAACTAAACACCATGCATCCGAGGAAACATTGATAAATGATGACCCATTTTCATTACCGGATGTAGAGCAGACCGATCATGTGGAGGCGTCTTTACAGGCAAAGGTTCTCCAGCTTCACGATCAAGGTTTGACAGAAACAGAAATAGCCAAAAAGTTGAATTGTGGAAAAACAGAAGCAGCATTAATTATTAAACTGCATACAACATAAAAAATACTTGCTTCCATATGTTCGATATGGTATAGTAATCCGTGGTGTAAATACTATGTTCGTAAAGATTAGCGAACATGTTAAAAAAACACACGTTTAGTAATTTGTTTATTTGGTGCCAAACAAGTAACTGGTCAATATGCAAAGATGATCTAAACGGAGGAAAAAAACCATTAGGAGGAATTAATTATGGCAGCAATATCGATGAAGCAATTGTTAGAAGCTGGTGTACATTTCGGACATCAGACACGTCGTTGGAACCCGAAAATGAAGAAATATATCTTCACGGAACGTAACGGTATTTATATCATTGACCTGCAAAAAACAGTGAAAAAGGTTGATGAAGCGTACAAGTTCGTTAAGGAAATCGCATCAAATGGTGGTACGGTCCTTTTCGTAGGTACGAAAAAACAAGCACAGGATTCTGTGCGTGATGAAGCAACTCGTTCAGGTATGTTCTACGTTAACCAACGTTGGTTGGGTGGAACACTTACAAACTTCCAAACCATTCGCAAGCGTATTAATCGTCTGAAAGACATTGAACGTATGGAAGAAGATGGAACTTTTGAAGTATTACCGAAAAAAGAAGTTGTAGGATTATTAAAAGAAAAAGATCGTCTCGTTAAATTCTTGGGTGGAATCAAGGAAATGAAACGTATCCCTGATGCATTATTTGTTATTGATCCACGTAAAGAACGTATAGCGATCGCTGAAGCGCATAAATTAAACATTCCAATCATTGGAATTGTTGATACAAACTGTGATCCAGATGAAATCGATTATGTTATTCCAGGAAATGATGATGCTATTCGTGCGGTTAAACTATTAACATCAAAAATGGCTGATGCAATTCTGGAAGTTAAACAGGAAGAAGAAGTGCCAGAAGAAGTTGTAGAAGAGGCACCAGTCGAAGAATCTGTTGAAGCAAAAGAAGAAACTGAAGTTGAATCAAATCAAGCTTAATTATTAAGAAAAGGAAAGGGTGATAAGAGGAGAAGAACCTTTTATCACCCTTTTTAAAGAAAGAACACGAGTATAATCATTTAGATATCTTAAGGAGGATATATCATGGCAATTACTGCAAAAATGGTGAAGGAACTGCGCGAAAAAACGGGCGCAGGTATGATGGATTGTAAAAGAGCATTACAGGAAACAGACGGAAATATTGAAGAGGCAATTGATTATTTACGAGAAAAAGGTATGTCATCTGCAGCGAAGAAAGCCGATCGTATCGCTGCGGAAGGGTCTACTTATATTGAAGTAGATAATAATACAGCGGTGCTATTAGAAGTGAACTGTGAAACAGACTTTGTAACAAAAAATGACCAGTTTAAACAATTGTTAACAGACCTTGGTAAGCACATTGTTAAACATCAACCAGAAACAGTTGAAGAAGTACTGCAACAAAAGCTTGATGGACAAGAAAATACAATTGAAGCTCATATTAGTTCAACAGTAGCAACGATTGGTGAGAAAATTTCATTACGTCGTTTTACAGTATTGAATAAAACAGATAATGATGCATTTGGTGCTTACCTTCATATGAATGGGCGTATTGGCGTGCTTTCTTTACTGGAAGGTACGACTGACAGCGACCTTGCTAAAGATATCGCAATGCACGTCGCAGCAGTTAACCCACGTTATGTTTCTCGCGATGAGGTTTTAGAAGAAGAAGTAAATCATGAACGCGAAGTATTGAAATCACAAGCTTTAAATGAAGGTAAACCAGAGAAAATCGTGGAAAAAATGGTTGAAGGCCGACTAGGTAAATTCTTTGAAGAAATTTGCCTGTTAGACCAAAGCTTTGTTAAAGATCCAGATCAAAAAGTGAAAAAATATGTGGCAGATAAAGGTGCTACTGTTAAGACTTTCATTCGTTACGAAGTAGGCGAAGGTATGGAAAAACGTGAAGAAAACTTTGCTGAAGAAGTTAGAAGTCAAATGAAGCAATAATGTAACAAGTGGATAGGGAGCAGGTACTGTTCCCTATTTCTCCAAACGTTTGGTTCAGTAAAAACGTCGGCATTGATCGATGGAAAATCCATGACAGAATGCTCGAAAAAACATAAAACTATAACTAACAAAACATAAAATTTCTATGGAGGTTAATATGACAACAACTCGTTACCGTAGAATTGTACTGAAATTAAGCGGAGAAGCTTTGAGTGGTCAACAAGGGTATGGCATCGAGCCAGCAGTGATTCAATCCGTAGCAAATCAGGTGAAAGAAGTAGCAGAAATGGGCCTGGAAATTGCTATTGTTGTTGGCGGGGGAAATATTTGGCGAGGAAAAGTAGGCAGTGAAATGGGAATGGATCGTGCAACCGCTGATTACATGGGAATGTTAGCAACGGTTATGAATTCATTGGCCTTACAGGACAGCCTCGAAAATATTGGTATACCTACTCGGGTACAAACCTCCATTGAAATGCGTCAGGTTGCCGAACCATATATCAGAAGAAAAGCAATTCGCCATTTAGAGAAAAAACGCGTTGTTATTTTTGCTGCTGGAACCGGTAATCCGTATTTTTCTACAGATACAACAGCCGCACTTCGAGCAGCTGAGATAGAAGCTGAAGTCATTTTAATGGCAAAGAATAATGTAGATGGCGTTTATACTGCCGATCCGAAGCTTAATAAAGACGCAGAAAAATATGATGAATTATCGTACATGGAAATGTTGAATGCAGGATTAGGTGTTATGGATTCGACAGCATCTTCATTATGTATGGATAATGATATACCATTAGTTGTTTTTTCTATTACTGAAGAGGGTAATATTAAAAGAGTTGTTCAAGGTGAAGAAATCGGGACGACAATTAAGGGGAGATAAAGATGTCTGAATCAATTATCAAGGAAATGCAGGACAAAATGGCCCAAGCTGTGCAGGCATTTTCTAAAAGCTTAGCCACAATCAGGGCTGGTCGGGCAAATCCGAGTATATTAGACGGTATTTATGTGGATTATTATGGTGCTTCCACACCATTAAATCAACTAGCAAACATATCAGCGCCAGAAGCTAGATTGTTGATGATTACACCGTATGATAAGAGTGCACTCGGAGAAGTGGAAAGAGCAATTCAGAAAGCAGACTTAGGATTATCACCATCCAATGACGGTAATGTAATCCGGATCAACATTCCAGCGTTAACGGAAGAACGTCGTAAAGACTTAATTAAAGTTGTTGGTAAATACGCTGAAGAATCACGTGTGCAAGTAAGAAATGTTCGTCGCGATGCAAACGAGCAATTGAAGAAAATAGAAAAGACCGGCGATCTGACAGAAGATGAATTACGTAGTTCGCAGGAAACTGTGCAAAAAGAAACGGACAATTTTATTGCTAAAATTGATCAATATGTAAAAGAAAAAGAAAAAGAAATGATGGAAGTTTAATCAGAATAATTATTACTGCAAAAGCCTGTTTTTAGACGCATGAAAAAATAAGTGTCATAGCCCTCTTTTCTTAAGGGGGCTATTGTTTTCTTATTCAACAATCGTTAAATATGTATTATCGTGTTATAATGAGAATTCATCCTAATAGAATAGGTAATATAATTCTTTTTTCCTTCATAATGATTATGTTGAAAGGATTGTATAAGATCAACAAAATTCGGAGGATAAATTATGTCGATGAGACTTCCTTTTTTTAAGAACAAACAAACAACAGATATAATAAATAAAGTATTGGATAGCCCTCCTGAACATGTAGCAATTATTATGGATGGAAATGGACGCTGGGCCAAAAAACGTGGATTGCCACGAATAGCAGGTCATAAAGAGGGAATTAATTCCGTCATAAAGATTGTTAGATCAGCAACGAAGCATAACATGGAAATTCTAACGCTGTTTGCATTCTCCACTGAAAATTGGCGGAGACCTACAACGGAGATTGACTTTCTGATGAAGCTCCCGAAAGAATTTTTACATATTTACTTACCAGAATTAATTGAGAAAAATGTAAGGATTGATATGATAGGGGATTCTGGAGCATTACCGGCACATACAAAAGAAGCTATCCAGTATGCGAAAGAAAAAACGAAGGATAATGATGGATTATTATTAAACTTTGCATTAAACTATGGTAGTAGATTTGAAATTATGCAAGCAATGAAACAAGTCATACATGATATCGAATGTTCTAAGCTAACGGTTGATACACTGGATGAAGCGGTCTTTTCGGAGTACCTTTACACCAAAGGGATGTCTGACCCGGATTTATTAATACGTACAAGTGGTGAACAACGATTAAGCAATTTTTTGCTTTGGCAATTGGCTTATACTGAATTTTGGTTTACAGATGTATTCTGGCCGGATTTTGATGAAAAAATATTTGAACAAGCACTCCTGGATTATCAACAGCGAAAACGTCGCTATGGAGGCATTTAAGGTGATGGAAGGTATATGAAACAACGAATTATTACAGCCATTCTAGCGTTAATTATATTTTTACCCTTTGTCATATATGGTGATTGGCCCTTCACGATATTTGTTTACTTTTTAGCGACAATCGGTTTATTTGAATTGATTAAGATGCGTAAAATCAACTTTTACTCTATCCCGGCACTGTTAACGGTAGTGATGTTGTGGACGCTATTATTACAGATTTCTGGAGATGTTATTCCTGGAATTATGCTTTCTAAGTTAGAAGTAATCATGATTTTTGCTATGCTACTATTGATATTTACGGTATTGTTGAAAAACAAATTGACTTTTGATGATGCTGGATTTTTGATGTTAGCAATGATATACGTAGGGATGGGCTTTTATTATTTGATTGAAACAAGAGGTGCTGGGTTAAATTACATTATTTTTGTTTTATTTGTAATTTGGTCTACGGATACTGGTGCTTATTTTGTAGGACGTTCTATGGGCAAGAGAAAGCTTTGGCCAGAAATTAGTCCAAATAAAACCATTGAAGGTGCACTTGGTGGAGTAATCGCCGCATGTATTGTAGGTGTTATATTTCAACTCGTTCACCCGTTCCATTATTCAATGATCATTGTGATCGCAGTAACAGTGCTTGTATCTCTTGTCGGACAGCTCGGTGATCTGGTGGAATCAGCATTTAAACGACACTATGATGTGAAAGATTCCGGTAATATTTTGCCAGGACATGGTGGTATACTAGATCGTCTGGATAGTTTATTATTTGTATTACCATTGTTACACTTCATTCATTTTATATAGTTTTGATTGAATAACAAAGGTGTACGCTACGAGTTATTGCCGTAAGACCTAGGCGGGACCGTATGAGATAAAGGAAACACGAACGGCGATTCAGATGGGGTTCGGTTAAGTACGCGATGTGACGTTCTAGATTGCGGTTGAAAACATTGTCGCAATACCGAACTACCCTACTTCGTGTAGGGCATTCCTACACCGATAAAAGGAAGGTGCTTCTTTTGACCACAGTTATAGCGTTTATATTTATGTTTGGGCTGCTTGTTTTCATCCATGAATTCGGTCATTTAATCTTTGCGAAACGTGCTGGCATGTTGGCCCGTGAGTTTGCAATTGGATTCGGACCAAAGATATTTTCATTTACGAAGAATGAAACATTGTATACCATTCGTCTGATTCCTGCTGGTGGCTATGTTCGGGTTGCAGGTGAGGATCCTGAAATTATTGAATTGAAACCGGGTCATCATATTGGTATGGAATTCAATGAAGCAGGGAAAGTCGATAAAATTATCGTCAACAATAAATCAAAGCATCCAAATGCACGCGTCATTGAAGTGGAGCATGTTGATTTGGATCACGCACTTAGAATTGACGGTTATGAGGTTGATGAAGAGGATGAAAAGCTCAGCTTTGATGTAGACCCGAAAGCATTCTTTATAATGGATGAACGAGAAACACAGATCGCCCCATATGATCGGCAGTTTGCCTCTAAAAGTGTTGGACAGCGGGCAATGCAACTTTTTGCTGGTCCAATGATGAACTTTATCTTGGCGATCGTAATCTTTATTTGTCTTGGTCTTATACAAGGGGTTCCAACTGAACAGGCCATCGTTGATAATATTCAATCAGATAGTCCAGCAGCTGAAGCCGGTTTACAATCGAAGGATGAAATTGTACAAATCGATGGCGCCCCGGTTTCAACATGGGAAGAATTTACTTCGGTAGTTAGAGAACACCCGGATGAAGAAGTTAACTTGGTTGTGAAGCGTGATGGTAAGGAAGAGGAAACAACAGTTGTTCCAAAAGGCGTAGAAGCTGAACCTGGGGAAACAATTGGACAAATTGGCGTATACCAGGCATTTGAAAAGTCGTTTCTTGGTACGTTTAAATACGGATTTACACAAACCTATGACACAACGAAAATGATATTAACTAATCTGGGCATGCTGGTTACGGGACAGGTCTCGATTGAAATGTTATCAGGACCTGTAGGTATTTATGATGCTACAGACCAAGTCGTTCAAACGGGCTTTATGAACTTCTTAATGTGGACAGCAATGTTAAGTATTAACCTAGGGATCATTAATTTAGTACCGCTTCCTGCACTTGATGGTGGAAGATTAATGTTTGTCGGCTTTGAAGCAATTCGTGGAAAACCGATTGCACCGGAAAAAGAAGGTATTTTTCACTTTGTTGGATTTGCGTTATTAATGTTATTAATGATTGTCGTTACCTGGAATGACATACAACGTCTATTCCTATAAAGGAAACTTGAGGTGGTACTTATCACTAGCCTTTAGGGCGCAGACGATAGTTACCACTAAGAGTTGAAATAGTTACATCATTTAAAAATGGGACCCTTGTCAATAATAACGACAAGGGTTTTCCATAATTGGCCTTTTGTTAGCTGCAATAGGGGGAAATGAAAATGGATATATCGAAACAGGAAAAAATGAATTTATTATTGAAACAACTGCAAATACCGGAATCGTATATTACAGATTATTTTGCTGAAAGCTATTTAAACAAATTGGAAGTATACAAACAAACCAAAACATGGCATTTTCATGTTCACTTGAAAAATATATTGCCAGTAAGTATTTATCAATATATGATAATGAAACTTCAAGAAACATTTCAACAATTTGCTATGGTCGATTTAACGATTACTACAGATGATAAAACATGTTCACCTGATAATATTAGTGGCTATTGGCAAAGTTTTATACAATCCCAAACGCATTTATCACCTGCGTATAAAGATTTAGTGATGAACCAAAAACCCCAGGTAAATAATAATAAGCTTCAGTTAACTGCTAGAAATGAGGCAGAAGCAAGTGCACTAAAAAAACGCCTAGAAGAAAAATTCCAAAACTATTGTCAAAAAGTAGGAGCGTTATCTTATTCCCTTCATATAGAAATAAAAACAGAAGAAGCTGATATTCAAAGATTTAAAGAACAGACGGCATTGGAAGATCAGCAAATGGTATTAAAAACGGTCCAGGAAAAAGAAAAACGAGATCAGGATAAAGCCAATAATAATAACCAGCCATTGACGCTTGGTTATAAAATAAAAGACGAAGCCATCCAAATGGAGGAAATACAGGATGAAGAACGACGAATAACCGTACAAGGCTATGTATTTGCCGTTGATATTCGTGCATTACGTTCTGGCAGAAGTCTTTTGATTATTAAAGCGACCGACTATACAGACTCCTTGCAAATTAAAATGTTTTCAAAGGGAGACGAAGATGCCAAGAAATTTGAAACGGTCAAACAAGGCATGTGGATAAAAGCAAGAGGTAGTATCCAGACTGACATGTATACGAATGAATTAGCCATGATGGCGAATGACATCCATGAGGTGAAAGTCGAATCTCGAAAGGATGAGGCGCCCGAAGATGAAAAGCGGGCGGAATTACATGCACATACAACGATGAGTCAATTGGATGCCGTCGTTTCGCCAACTGCGCTTGTCACTCAGGCTGCTAAGTGGGGACATAAAGCTGTCGCAATAACAGATCATGCGGGTGTACAAGGTTTTCCCGAGGCACATTTTGCCGGAAAGAAAAACGATATCAAGGTATTGTATGGTGTGGAAGCAAACCTAGTTGATGATGGTGTTCCGATTGCATATAATGTGGAAGATCGGGCGCTTGAAACGGAAACATATGTCGTTTTTGACGTGGAAACAACTGGACTTTCAGCAGTATATGACACGATAATTGAATTAGCGGGCGTCAAAATCAAACAAGGGGAAATCATCGATCGCTTCGAATCCTTTGCAAACCCACATCATCCGTTAGCCCAGATAACGACTGATTTAACGGGAATCACAGATGATATGGTTAAAGATGCACCGGAAATTGATGATGTATTAAAGGATTTCCATGCATGGGTAAAAGAGGATACGCTTGTTGCGCATAATGCAAGTTTCGATATTGGATTTTTAAATCAGGGTTATAAAAGAATCGATTATGATAAGGTTCAAAATCCGGTCGTTGATACTTTAGAGCTTGCTCGCTTTCTCATCCCCGAGCTAAAGAACCATCGTTTGAATACACTATGTAAGTTTTTAGATATTGAACTGACACAGCATCATCGGGCAATTTATGATGCAGAAGCAACAAGCTATTTACATTGGAAATTGATTCAAAAAGCACTGGAAAAAGGAATTATAAATCATAATCAATTGAACAATCATATGGGTGAAGGGAATGCTTACCAACGTTCGCGTCCATATCACTGTACATTAATGGCGCAAACACAAGCAGGGTTAAAAAACATTTATAAGCTTGTTTCCATGGCGCACATTGATTATTTTTACCGTGTGCCCCGGATTCCGCGATCCCTTTTAAAAGAATTACGTGAGGGTATTATTGTCGGTTCAGGGTGTGACAAAGGGGAAGTTTTTGAAACAATGATGCAAAAATCTGCCGAAGAGGCGGAAAATATTGCGGAATTCTATGATTATATAGAAGTGCAGCCACCAGCAAATTATGCACATTTAATCGAAAGGGACCTTGTTCAAAACGAATCCCAAATTCTTGATATCATCAAAAAGATTGTTGACATGGGTAAGCGAATGAACAAAACGGTAGTAGCAACAGGGAATGTTCATTATATTGATGATCATGATAAATTATATCGGCAAATTTTAATTGCATCACAGGCAGGTAATCCATTAAATCGTCAAACATTGCCGGATACACCTTTCCGAACGACAACAGAAATGATGGACTGTTTTCACTTTTTAGGAGAAGAGAAAGCACGTGAAATTGTTGTTACGAATACAAATAAAATTGCTGAAGAAATTGGGGATATATCTCCTGTTCAGGATGGCCTGTTTACACCTACAATCGAAGGTGCGGAAGAAGAAATGCGGAACCTTTGTTATACACGGGCGAAAAATATTTATGGTGAATCTGTTCCACAAATCGTGGTAGATCGGTTGGAAAAAGAGTTGGAAAGCATTATTGGAAATGGATTTGCCGTTATCTATTTAATTTCTCATAAACTGGTGAAAAAGTCATTGGATGATGGATATCTTGTCGGTTCACGTGGTTCAGTCGGTTCATCACTGGTAGCAACCATGACGGAAATTACAGAAGTCAATCCCTTACCACCACATTATGTATGTAAAGCGTGTAAATACAATGAATTTATTACAGACGGGTCTGTTGGTAGTGGTTTTGATTTACCAGATAAAAATTGTCCAAACTGTAATGAGGAATTGGTGAAGGATGGGCAAGATATCCCATTTGAAACCTTCCTTGGTTTTAAGGGAGATAAAGTACCTGATATCGATTTAAACTTCTCAGGGGAATATCAGCCCAAAGCACATCATTATACCAAAGTATTATTTGGTGAAGACAAGGTATTCCGTGCCGGCACAATTGGTACGATTGCAGAGAAAACCGCATATGGGTATGTAAAAGGGTATGCTTCCGACAAACAACTCGTTTATAAAAACGCAGAAGTGGATCGTCTGGTACAGGGGTGTACAGGTGTCAAAAGAACAACCGGACAGCATCCGGGTGGGATAATTGTTGTCCCAGATGATAAAGAAATTTATGACTTTACACCGATCCAGTTTCCTGCAGATGATCGGAAAAGTGAATGGAAAACAACGCATTTCGATTTCCATTCCATTGACAGTAATTTGTTAAAACTGGATATACTTGGTCATGATGATCCAACCGTTATTCGTATGCTACAGGATTTAAGCGGAATTGATCCAATGACGATACCAACGGACGATGCTGAAGTTATGAAGTTATTTTCTGGAACAGAATCGCTTGGTGTCACACCTGAACAAATTAATTGTAAAACTGGTACCTTAGGTGTTCCAGAGTTTGGAACAAGGTTTGTTAGGCAAATGTTAGAAGATACGAAGCCGAAAACGTTTGCTGAACTTGTTATTATTTCCGGTTTGTCACATGGTACAGATGTATGGTTGGGAAATGCACAGGAATTAATTAATGATGGTATTTGTGAATTGCCGGATGTTATTGGTTGTCGTGATGATATCATGGTTTATTTAATGCATAAAGGTTTAGATGCATCACTGGCCTTTAAAATCATGGAGTTTGTTCGTAAAGGTAAAGGTCTACAGGATGAATGGATTATAGAAATGAGAAAACATCATGTGCCGGATTGGTATATTGAATCGTGTAAAAAGATTAAGTATATGTTCCCGAAAGCCCATGCTGCGGCATATGTATTAATGGCAGTTCGCATTGCTTATTTCAAAGTACACCATCCAATTTTATTCTACGCAGCTTATTTTTCCGTACGTGCAAGTGATTTCGAGCTTGATACCATGGTAAAAGGACCAGAAACATTAAACCAGCGGATTAGCGATATTTTAGAAAAAGGCAATGATGCTCCACCGAAGGAAAAAAGTTTGTTGACCGTATTAGAAATTTCCCTTGAAATGTGGGAAAGAGGGTTTACGTTTAGTAAGGTTGATCTTTATAAATCGAGTGCAACGGAATTCATCGTCGACGGCAATACTCTAATTCCACCATTTAACGCTGTTGACGGATTAGGTACAAACGCAGCATTGAACATTGTCCAGGCTCGTGAAGAAGGAGAATTCCTATCTAAAGAAGATTTGCGGGAGCGTAGTAAGATTTCGAAAACGGTACTGGAATATTTGGATAATCATGGATGCTTAGAAGGCATGGAAGAAAAAAATCAATTGTCCTTGTTTTAAATTGGTTTAAATGGATGTCATATAGGATATAACATCTCTATCTCACTTGTTGCATCGTTTATATCTTTGTGATATACTTCTTTTGGTAAGAAATGATACGGACGGATTGTAAAGAGTGGGCTCAAAACCCACTCTTTCTTCATACCTCTATTCTATTTCGCGTTAAACTTCCCCTTGCCACAACTTCCGGCAGGGGGTTTATATTTATCGCAGAATGGCGGGCAGTTCAACTAACATTTAATGGGAAGCAGATTAACTTCGAGACGTCACGCGTCAACGCCTGTATTAGCACGTCCTGTGCGTCGAAAGCTTCTATTGAATGAAGTTTCATTTTAAGAAAAGAAAATGAAAAAAGAGATGATGGTAATAATAAGAAACAACTTACAAAATAACATGCAGTTGTACTTGTACAAAAGTGAAGTAAAGGAGGATGTATGATGAGTTCTCAAGCAATTGATATAACAGAAGGGTTTTTACAGCCTATTTTAGATGAGAAGGGCCTTGAATTAGTTGATATTGAATATGTAAAAGAAGGTTCCAACTGGTTTCTTCGCGTTTATATTGACAAAGAAGGCGGAGTTGACATAACAGAGTGTGGTGACGTTTCGGAGTTATTAAGTGAAAAGCTAGATGAAGCTGACCCGATTAAAGAGGCCTACTTTTTGGAAGTGTCTTCACCTGGTGTTGAACGCCCGTTAAAAACAAGGGCAGACTTCGAAAACAATTTGAATAAAAATGTAGTCATCAAGCTATATGAACCAATTGATGGTGAAAAAACGTATGAAGGTATTTTACAATCATTTACGGATGATGTAATAACAATTGCATACAAAGTGAAAACGCGAAACCAGCAAGTAACTATACCATTTGAAAAAGTAGCAAAAGCAAGACTTGCTGTAGCGTTCTAAAGGGGGAATAAAAAAGTGAGCAGTCAATTGTTCGATGCGATTGATAATTTAGCAGTGGAAAAGGGAATTGATAAAGACGTGCTCTTAGAGGCGTTAGAAGCAGCATTAATTTCTGCTTACAAGAAAAACTTCAAGTCCGCTACAAATGTACGGGTGGAATTAAACGAAGAAACAGGTAAAATGGGCGTTTTTTCACGAAAAACAGTTGTAGAAGAAGTGGAAGATACACAATTGGAGTTGTCTTTAGAGGAAGCAAAGGCAATAGATCCGAATTATGAAATAGAAGACATTATAGAGGTGGAAGTAACACCAAAGGACTTTGGTCGTATTGCAGCCCAAGCAGCTAAACAAGTGGTTACACAACGTGTTAGGGAGGCAGAACGAGGTGTCATTTTCAGTGAATATTCTGATCGTGAAGAAGATGTCATGACAGGGATTATTCAGCGGAAAGACCCTAGATTTGTTTATGTGAATTTGGGAAAAATAGAAGCAAAACTGGCTGAAGCCGAGCAGATGCCTTCTGAAGAATATCATGTACATGATCGGATCAAAGTATTTGTTTCCAAAGTTGAAAACACAAGTAAAGGTCCACAAATTTATATTTCCAGGGCCCATCCTGATCTACTAAAGAGACTTTTCGAAATGGAAGTTCCGGAAATTTATGATGGAATTGTGGAGATTAAGTCTGTGGCAAGAGAAGCAGGTGACCGTTCAAAATTATCCGTTTATGCTGCAGATCCTGAAATTGATGCTGTCGGCTCATGCGTAGGCCAGAAAGGTCAGCGGGTTCAAGTCATCGTTGATGAATTAAAAGGTGAAAAAATAGATATTGTAGAATGGTCTGAAGATCCGGTTGTATACGTATCAAATGCACTAAGCCCATCTAAAGTGATTGATGTGCTTGTCGATGAAGATGCAAAAGCAACTACAGTAATTGTACCTGATTACCAATTGTCATTAGCAATTGGTAAACGTGGTCAAAACGCAAGATTAGCCGCTAAATTAACTGGTTGGAAAATCGATATTAAAAGTGAAACAGAGGCGATTGAAGAAGGCCTGTTGATTAAAGAAGAAAACGAAGCTATTGAATCGAATAGCGATGATGATTTGTTTTACTAGGGAGGGTCTCGTATGGTACAAAATAGAAAGATACCTCAGAGGAAATGTGTTATAACAAATGAAATGAAACCCAAGAAAGACCTTATTCGTGTTGTTCGGAATAAGGATGGGGATGTATTTGTCGATCCTACCGGAAAAAAGAATGGCCGGGGGGCCTATGTATCGTCTGACCTGGACGTCATTGCAAAAGCCGAAAAGACAAATGCGCTGGGACAGCAGTTGAACACAACGATTGATCCATCAATTTATGAAGCGTTAAAACAAACGGTACAAGGTAAACAACATGAAAAATAATTATTTGAATATGATAGGGCTTGCCTATCGTGCAAGAAAATGTGCATTGGGTGAAGAAACGATTGTGAAGGACATCCAACAGCAAAAGGCAAAGTTAGTATTAATAGCAAGTGATATTGGACCACAAACAAGAAAGAAACTAACGGACAAATGTAAGTTTTATGATATACCATTTGTAATAGTAGATGATAAGGAAACATTATCACATGCTATCGGAAAATCCCAAAGAGTAGCCATTGCTATTTTAGATGCAGGATTTGCTACTAAGATTAAATCGTTACTCGGGTAATCAAATTCGGGGGTGAACGTATGAGTAAAATGCGTGTATATGAATATGCGAAGCAACACAATACGTCAAGTAAAGAAGTAATTAATCATTTAAAAGAACTGAAAGTGGAAGTGTCGAATCATATGTCGACTATTTCAGATGATACAAAAGCAAAACTAGATACAAAATTCAGCGCTGACCGTGAGCAAGCAGATAGTAAAAAGCCAGCGCAACAAACTGTTAAAAATGAAGGAAATAAAAATAAGCAACAAGGTAATAAAGTAAAGCCCAACAGCAATCCCAGGAATCAAGGACAACAAAATAAACCCCAACAAAAAAATGATCGGTATAAGAATAAAAACCAAAGGGGTAGAAAAGGCAGAGGTAACAATAACAATCAAATGCCTAAGCAACCGGTTATTAAAGAAACACCAAAACATATCACGTATCATGGTGTATTAACCGTTAGTGAACTAGCAGAAAAGCTGAATAAAGGTGCAAATGAACTCATTAAAAAATTGATGATGATGGGGACGATGGCTACAAAAAACCAGGATCTGGATGATGATGCTGTCGAATTAATTTGTGCTGAATATGATGTAGAAGTAGAAAAAGAAATCGTTCTTGAAGACACAGATTTTGATAAATATATTCAAGAGGAAGACGAAGCGAATTTAGTTGAAAGACCTGCTGTTGTAACCATTATGGGACACGTTGATCACGGTAAAACAACATTGCTTGATTCCATTCGTGATACAAAAGTAACTGCTGCTGAAGCAGGCGGTATCACACAGCATATTGGTGCATACCAAGTTGAAAATAAAGGTAAAAAAATAACATTTCTTGATACACCAGGACATGCTGCTTTTACAAGCATGCGCTCCCGGGGTGCACAAGTCACAGATATAGCAATCTTAGTTGTAGCTGCTGATGATGGTGTGATGCCACAAACAGTTGAAGCTATTAACCATGCTAAAGCTGCTGAAGTACCAATCATTGTAGCGGTGAACAAAATGGATAAAGAGGCCGCTAATCCAGATCGTGTAATGCAGGAGTTAACAGAGCATGAACTTATTCCCGAGGACTGGGGAGGAGATACGATTTTCGTTAATTTATCAGCAATTAAGCGAGAGGGTATTGATGATCTATTAGAAATGATTCTCCTTGTTTCAGAAGTAGAGGAATTAAAAGCAAACCCGAATGCAAGTGCATTTGGTACTGTAATTGATGCACGATTGGATAAAGGTCGCGGACCTGTTGCATCATTATTAGTCCAAAACGGTACATTGAAGGTTGGTGCTTCGCTTGTTGTAGGTAATACACATGGACGAGTACGTGCGATGGTTAGTGATCTGGGTAAGCGCGTGGACGAAGCAAAACCATCCACTCCAGTGGAAATTACAGGTTTAAGTGGTGTTCCACAAGCAGGGGATCAGTTCCTTGTATTTACAAATGAAAAGAAAGCACGACAAATTGGAGAGGCTCGTGAACAGGATTATATTTTGGAATCCCGTGGCTCACAAACAAAGGTCAGTCTGGATGATTTATTCGAACAGATCAAGCAAGGTGAAATGAAGGAAATCAATATTATTATTAAAGCGGATGTACAAGGGTCTGCAGAGGCGCTTTCCTCTTCACTTAAGAAGATTGAAGTAGAAGGCGTAAATATAAAAATCATTCATACAGGCGTGGGCGCTATTACAGAATCAGATATTATATTAGCTTCTGCATCTAATGCAATTGTTATCGGATTTAATGTGCGTCCGGATGTAAATGCAAAGAAAGCTGCCGAATCTGAAAAAGTAGATGTCCGACTACACCGTGTAATCTATAGCGCGATTGAAGAGATAGAATCAGCGATGAAAGGGATGCTTGATCCAGAATATGAGGAAAAAGTTATCGGTCAAGCAGAAGTTCGTGAAACATTTAAAGTATCTAAAATTGGTACCATTGCAGGTAGTTATGTCACAGATGGTAAAATAAAACGTGACGCTGGTGTAAGAGTCATTAGAAACGGTGTTGTCCAATTTGAAGGCGAATTGGCTGCTTTAAAACGTTTCAAGGATGATGTTAAAGAAGTGGCACAAAATTATGAGTGTGGAATCACTGTGAAAAACTTTAACGACATTAAAGAAGGTGACGTTATCGAAGCGTTCGTTATGGAAGAAATAGAGCGCAAATGATCATATATGCGGAACTGGAGTGTATGATGTATGAAGGACATTCATTAAAACAAAAGCGTTCTATTATGAAACGTCTCATGGCGAAGTTAAGAAAAGACCTTAATGTAGCAGTAACAGAATTGGATTATCATGATTTATGGCAACGAACTAAAATTGGAATTGTTACGATTTCAACAGAACGAAACCATGCAGAACAAATAATTCAAGAGGCATTAAGTATAATTGATACACTTCCGGAACTGGAACGTACAATTACGAATATAGAACGCTTGTAAACTCCACTTCCGGATGAATTGTTAATGAGGTGAATAAGAATGGCGGACTTACGTGCAAACCGTGTTGCAGTTCAAATGCAAAAAGAGCTAGGCGATATCCTGACTCGTAAAATCAAAGATCCAAGAGTGGGATTTGTTACTGTTACAGATGTTGAGGTAACTGGAGATCTGCAGCAAGCAAAGGTATTTATTTCGGTACTGGGCAATGACCAGGAAAAACAGGAGTCACTTTTGGGACTTGCTAAAGCAAATGGATTTATCCGTGCAGAAATTGGACAACGAATTCGTTTGCGAAAAACACCGGAAATTACGTTTGAAATTGATGAAGCATTTGAATATGGGAATCGGATCGATACGTTATTACGGGATTTAAATAAGGAATAATATGAATCTGACTCGCTTTTTAACGAGTCAGATTTTTTCCGTGCGTTTTCAAATAAATAATGTGATATATAGGAGGTGTTGGGATGGATGGTATACTACCATTATGGAAGCCAAAAGGATTTACATCGCATGATTGTGTCATGATTATTCGCAGACTGTTAAAAACGAAAAAGGTTGGACATACAGGCACACTTGATCCGGAAGTAGAAGGTGTTCTATTAATCTGCATAGGACAGGCAACAAAAATTGTGCCGTATTTAACCGATACAAAAAAGACTTATGAAGCAGAAGTTATGTTAGGTAAAACCACTGAAACCGAAGATGCATACGGAAAAACGATTGAAGAAGTAGAAGTAACCAATCCCCCTACTGAAGAAGATATTGAAAATATGCTACAATCATTTACGGGTACGATCACACAAGTTCCCCCCATGTATTCGGCTGTAAAGGTAAACGGAAGAAAGTTATATGAATATGCACGGGAAAACATACCGGTTGAACGTCCTAAACGACAAGTCACGATATACGAAATTACGAGATTGCCACAAGTAATACAAAAGCATGATTCTTTTCGTGTGCAGGTCGTTTGTTCAAAAGGTACATATATTCGAACATTATGTGTGGATATGGGTAAAACGTTAGGATATCCCGCCCATATGTCTGATTTAACACGTACACAAACAGGACCGTTTACAAAGAAAAATACAGTAACTTTTGATATGATAGAGACAGCAGTTGAAAATAATACGCAAAAGCAATTGTTGGAACCAATTATGAAAGGCCTGAACCATTTGGATCGCCTGAATGTTGATGAAGACACTAAAAAAAGGATTTTGTATGGACAAAAACTGGCTAAACCGAAGGAAATTGTAAAGCAGAATCCGTTTGTCGTCCTGTGTGATCAGGAACTATTAGCAATATATCAAATACATCCCGAAAAGCCGGACCTAATAAAACCTGTTCGTGTTTTTCAGGGGTAAAAGCGTAGGTGAAGGAATATGAGAACGATTGAATTAACTTATCCCCATTCATTGGTATTGGAAGAATTACCCCATACAGTTTGTGCAATCGGTTTTTTTGATGGTGTACATAAAGGGCATCAAAAGCTAATTGAAACTGCGGTAACAGAGGCAAGGCAAAAAAAGATGGAAAGCGCAGTGATTACATTCCATCCACATCCATCTGTTGTATTAAAAAAAGGTGTAGAACACGTCAAGTATATTACACCAATTAGGGAAAAACAGGATATTTTACAAAGGATGAATGTCGATCGTCTGTATATTATTAAATTTAATAAAGAACTATCCTCACTTTCTCCAGAAATGTTTATTGATCATTTTATCATTGGTTTAAACATTAAACATTTAATTGCCGGATTTGATTATACCTATGGGTTTAAAGGTGCAGGTAATATGACAACCATTGAACACGATGCAAAAGGGGCATTTACTCATACAACCATTGATCAAGTTACGGATCACGGGGAGAAAGTAAGCTCAACAAAAATAAGAGAACTGCTTAAGTCGGGAAATGTTGACTATACAAATTATTTACTGGGTAGACCACTTATAACGGATGGTATTGTTGTAAAGGGAGATCAGCGGGGGAAGACATTAGGGTATCCAACCGCTAATTTAAAAGTAAATCCGGATGCATTATTGCCTAAAATAGGGGTCTATGCAGTTAAAGTGCTCTATAAAAATGAAATCTATGAAGGAATGGCAAGCTTGGGCTTAAAACCGACATTTACTTCATCACTAAGCGAACCGGTGCTTGAAGTGAATATTTTTGATTATAACAATGATTTGTATGGTGAAGAGTTACTCGTTGAATGGCATAAATATATACGTGACGAACTGAAATTTAATGATGTTGAGAGCTTGGTGGAACAAATTGCAAACGATGAGAAGGATATTCGTCATTATTTTTCAACGAATAAATAGTTACTGTACTTGCAATTTACCACGAAAAAGGTTAAGCTTATAAAGGTAAAACCATCGCTTGGCAAATCGTATCTCCGACGTTTGCTAGGGGAATGGGGATATAACATATTAATAGGAGGTGGGCCAGATGGCTATCACACAAGAACGTAAGAATGAAATTATTAATGAACATAAAGTTCATGAGAACGACACTGGTTCTCCAGAGGTGCAGATTGCTGTACTTACTGAAGAAATTACTACATTAAATGAACATTTACGTGTTCATAAAAAAGATCACCATTCGCGTAGAGGTCTTTTCAAAATGGTTGGTAAACGTCGTAATTTATTGAACTACCTACGTAAAAATGATATTATTCGTTATCGCGATCTCATAAAAAAACTTGGTTTACGTCGATAGTTACTTTAAAAGCAGGAGAAATCCTGCTTTTTTCACTTATTTGCAGACATTTTACTACATAAAATTTACATTTATGCTTATTAACTATAAAATAAGAGTTAGAAAGTTTATTGAAAGGGGCACTATAATATATGTCAGAAGAAAAACGAACTTTCTCCACTGAAATCGCCGGTAATACATTTACTGTCGAAGTAGGAGAGTTAGCAAAACAAGCAAATGGTGCGTGTATGGTTCATTACGGAGACACATCCGTATTAGCTGCAGCAACAGCATCAAAGCAACCGAAAGACTTACCATTTTTCCCATTAACTGTTAATTATGAGGAACGATTATATGCAGTTGGAAAAATACCTGGAGGATTTATCAAACGCGAAGGAAGACCAAGTGAAAAAGCTATTTTGTCTTCCCGATTAATTGATCGTCCTATCCGCCCATTGTTTCCAGATGGATTTAGAAATGAAGTACAAGTAATTAGTACAGTGATGAGTGTTGATCAGGATTGTGCATCTGAAATTGCCGCTATGATCGGATCTTCCATTGCGTTAAGCATTTCCGATATTCCATTTGCAGAACCAATTGCAGGTGTAAATGTCGGTAGAGTTGACGGGGAGTTTATTATTAACCCGACAGTCGAACAAGAAAAGAAAAGTGATATTCAACTAACAGTTGCCGGAACGAAAGATGCGATTAACATGGTTGAAGCAGGAGCTGATGAAGTTTCTGAAGAAGTAATGCTTGATGCCATCATGTTTGGACATGAAGAAGTTATTCGTTTGGTTGAATTTCAAGAAGAAATTATCAAAGCAGTTGGTGTAGAAAAATCACCTGTTTCTTTGTTTCAATTGGATGAGGTACTATCAGCTAAAGTTGAATCTGAAGCAAAGGATAAATTAGTCGCAGCGATCCAAGTGTTTGAAAAGCATGCGAGAGAAGAAGCGATCAGCACTGTAAAAGACGAAGTGCTTGCAACATATGCTGAAGAGGAAGAAGATGTAGTAAAACAAGTAAAATCGATCCTAGATAAAATGGTGAAAGATGAAGTACGCCGCCTCATTACGGATGAGAAAGTACGTCCTGATGGTCGTAAAATTGATGAAATCCGTCCATTGGCATCCCGGGTGAAGGTGCTACCAAGAACACATGGTTCAGGACTGTTCACACGTGGACAAACCCAAGCATTAAGCATATGTACACTTGGAGCATTAGGTGATGTGCAAATTTTAGATGGATTGGATTTGGAAGAAACGAAACGGTTTATGCATCATTATAATTTCCCGCAATATAGTGTAGGAGAGACTGGACCAATTAGAGGACCAGGTCGAAGAGAAATTGGACATGGTGCGTTAGGTGAACGTGCACTTGAGAAAGTGATTCCGTCTGATGTTGATTTTCCATATACAATTCGCCTTGTTTCTGAAGTATTGGAATCAAATGGATCCTCTTCACAAGCAAGTATTTGTGCAAGTACGTTGGCGATGATGGATGCAGGTGTACCAATTACAGCGCCTGTAGCAGGAATTGCAATGGGTCTAATGAAATCTGGAGAAAACTATTCTATATTAACAGATATTCAAGGGATGGAAGATGCGCTTGGCGATATGGACTTTAAAGTTGCGGGAACAGCCAAAGGTATTACAGCCCTGCAAATGGATATTAAAATTGACGGTTTATCTAAAGAAATCCTAGAAGAATCAATGAGCCAGGCTAAATCAGGTCGTATGCATATTTTAGAATCCATGCTTGAAACGATTAATAAGCCTAAATCGGAGCTTTCTGAATACGCACCGAAAATACTCACAATGAAAATTAAACCAGAAAAAATCCGTGATGTCATTGGACCAAGCGGTAAACAGATCAATAAGATTATTGAAGAAACTGGTGTAAAAATTGATATTGAGCAAGATGGTGGTGTGTTCATCTCATCGACAGAGTCTGCAATGAATGAACAGGCTAAGAAGATTATTGAAGATCTTGTAAGAGAAGTTGAAGTAGGCGAGATGTATCTGGGAACAGTTAAACGAATTGAAAAGTTCGGAGCGTTTGTAGAACTGTTTAAAGGAAAAGATGGCTTGGTTCATATTTCGGAATTAGCTGAAGAACGGACAAATAAAGTGGAAGATGCTGTTACCATAGGTGATCAAATCATGGTTAAAGTAAAAGAAATAGATCACCAGGGTCGTGTGAATCTTTCCCGTAGAGCAGTATTAAAAGAGGAAAGAGAAAGAAAAGAACAGGCACAGAAATAATCGCAATGAAACAAGAAGCTGGCTAACCAGTTTCTTTTTTTATTTATTATTATTATACATACCTTGTCCCCCTTGCTCATAATAATGAATGAGAGGGGGCGTTGTGATGAGTAAGTATATGAAGTATGTGAACCTGATTGTTTTTGTCATTATTGTTGCTATCGCTTTTAATACCGACTATAATCCTTTCGCTACAAACGATATCCAATCGATATCAACTGTAACAAAACCGGAGGATGTTTTATATAAAGAAATTCAAGAGAAAAGCAGTACGTATGCTGAAGCGCCCCAAAATGCTGTTATTGATCGGGTGTGGAAAAAGACACCTGGACGAAATGGTATCAAAGTGAATATAGAAAAGTCATATCAAAGGATGAAAAAGGATGGCGTATTTAATCAGTCACTACTTGTTTATGATCAAGTCACGCCAGAAGTGAATTTAAATGAATTACCTGCTTCACCGATATTTCGTGGTCATCCAGATAAAAAAATGGTTTCTCTTTTAATTAATGTGTCTTGGGGAACGGAAAACATTCCGAAAATATTAGAGACATTAAAGGAAAATAAAGTTAAAGCGACCTTTTTTATAGAAGGTAAGTGGGCGAAGGGAAATGCTGAGTATGTAAAAATGATAGACGAACAGGGACATATTATCGGGAACCACGCTTACAATCATCCGAACATGGCCAGACTTTCTTATCAGGAAAATGCAGAACAAATTAGTCAAACGAATGAAATCCTGAAAGCTATCACTGGGAAAAAAACAAAATGGTTTGCACCACCAAGCGGAAGTTATACGGATGAAGTTGTTAAAGCTGCACATGATATGAATATGGAAACTATCTTATGGACAGTAGATACAATAGATTGGAAAAATCCATCTGTTTCTGTTATGCTAAACCGAGTTAATGGTAAATTACATGGTGGTGCGACAATCCTAATGCATCCAACCCCACCTATAGCAAAAGGCTTAGATGCTTTAATTAAGGATATAAAAGCGAAAGATTATCAAATTGGTACGATTGAATCATTATTAAATGAAGAAAGATAACGACAAATGGAGTGTGCAGTATACATATCCTGATGTAGGATCTTTAATCTAACCGATGTCAGAATGAAATGATGATGAAGGACTGGTTAGCTTTTTTGCTAATCGGTCCATTTTAGTTTATAAGAAGTTGTTCAGAGGACCTAGAGGATAGGTGGTAAACATCTTCTGATCACCAAGGAGGAATAACATTGATAGAAAAACACACAAGTAAGAATGGTCTTCGCATTGTATTGGAAAATATTCCGGCGGTTCGATCCGTAACAATCGGGATTTGGGTTTTAACTGGATCAAGAAATGAAACAGAAGAGAATAATGGCATCTCCCACTTTTTGGAACATATGTTTTTTAAAGGAACAAACACGAGAAGTGCACAGGATATAGCCGAAGCGTTCGATTCAATTGGTGGTCAGGTCAACGCATTCACATCCAAGGAATATACTTGTTTTTATGCGAAAGTGCTGGATACACACAAAGCGTATGCATTGGAAATCTTAGCGGATATGTTTTTTAATTCTTCTTTTGATGAAGCAGAAATGGAACGGGAAAAGAAAGTTGTATATGAAGAAATTAAAATGTATGAAGATACCCCAGACGATATTGTTCATGATTTATTAGCAAGTGCATCCTACGGAGACCATCCCTTAGGATACCCAATTCTGGGAACAGAAACGCATTTAAAAACCTTTACACCGGAAACTCTAAGGAACTATATTAATGCACGATACACACCGGATAACGTTGTTGTATCTGTCGCAGGAAATGTAGATGAATCGTTTATTAATGATATTGATGGTTATTTCGGCACGTTTACATCCGATCATAAAAATTTAGAAATTGTAAAACCAACTTTCTTTAATCACTCGATTGAGCGTAACAAAGATACTGAACAGGCACATTTATGTCTTGGTTATAACGGTTTAGCTGTTGGGGATGAAAATATTTACAGCCTAATTATCATGAATAACGTACTTGGTGGAAGTATGAGTTCAAGACTGTTTCAGGAAATTCGAGAGAAACAAGGACTAGCTTATTCTGTTTTCTCTTATCATTCATCCTTTCTTGATAATGGGTTATTGACGATTTATGCTGGTACAGGTAAAGATCAATTGCCATTATTAAAAGATACAATCAACCAAACAGTGGAAACAATGATTCAGGATGGTTTGACCAATAAAGAATTAACCAACAGCAAGGAACAGCTTAAAGGAAACTTAATGCTTAGTCTGGAAAGTACGAGTAGTCGAATGAGTCGTAATGGAAGAAATGAATTGCTACTGCAAAGTCATCGTACATTAGATGATATGGTTCAGGAAATTGATGCAGTAAGTCACGAATCTATAAAGCAGATCATTGAGGATTTATTTAAGCAATCGCCCTCTGAAGCATTAATTGCGCCAAAACCTTCGAAATAACCTATGGAATCAACATAGGTTATTTATTCTCGCATATATTAAAGTAACTGATAAGATGAAGGAGAGATTTTGTGCGCTACAAAGAAATGAGCGGTAAAGAAATTGTCGATGTGGTTCACGGATCCAGATTAGGTATACTGGGGCAAACTGATCTCGAAATAAATGAAAAAACAGGTCACATTGAAGCTTTTGTTATACCGAACTATAAGTGGTTTGGCCTTGTTAAGGAAGGCGAGGAAACAAAAATTCGCTGGCGTTCGATTAAAAAGATCGGCGAAGATATGATTATCGTTGAGTCAGATAGCTTTGAATAATGTAGTAGGCTAGTATTACTTTTTGTAATACTAGCCTTTTTACGTTCTTTTTAAAAACGACCTAGCACCCCCGCCCTATTAATTCATAAGCTATATGGAAATCAATTTAGCGTGATGTTTGGAGGGTGTTTACAAATATGAATCAATCCATTGCAGTAATTGGTGGTGACGGACGTTACCTGGAATTAATCCGGCAGCTGCAATCTTTACCAAATACGAGAATTACGCTAGTAGGCTTTGATAAATTAGAGCAAGGCTTCACTGGTCTGACGCAAACTGACTTTGATGATTTGGAATTGGAACAATTAGATGCCGTTGTTTTACCAATTACAGGCACAGATGGGGAAGGAAATGTGGAAACCGTCTTTTCAGATCAGCCGATTCAAATAAGTAAAAAATGGTTTCAGCATTTACCCAAATCAACATTGGTTTTCACGGGCAACACAAATGATTATTTGACCAGTGCCACAGCGGAGGCGAATATTCCGCTAATACCTTTATTAAACAGGGACGACGTTGCCATTTATAATTCTATCCCGACAGCAGAAGGAACCATCATGATGGCAATCGAGCATACCGATTATACAATCCATGCGTCACGTGTTATTGTGACCGGATTTGGGAGAGTTGGCAATACGGTGGCGAACAAATTCTCTGCGCTTGGTGCCAAAGTATCTGTAAGTGCAAGCAGTATTGGAGATTTAGCTAGAATTACGGAAATGGGGCTGACAGCGATTCCTTTATCCAAACTCGCTAAGTATACCGATCAATGTGATTTATTAATTAATACCATTCCCTCACCAGTAATCAATCGAGAAGCAATTCAAGCGCTACAGTCACATGCATTAATTATTGATTTAGCGTCGATTCCTGGCGGCACGGATTTTGATTACGCTCAGCAGCGTGGTATTCAAGCAATTTTAGCTAAAAGTTTACCGGGAATTGTAGCACCTAAAACGGCTGGTAAAATATTGGCCGACGTCATTAAACAATTTTTAAATGAAAGGGTAGGGGATTAGTATGTCTTTAGCAGGTAAACGAATTGGTTTTGGTATTACGGGGTCACATTGTACGTATAGTCAGATTTTCCCGCAATTAGAAAGATTAATGGAGGAGAAAGCCGAAGTTGTTCCAGTTGTGACCTATACAGTCCGATCAACGGATACGAAGTTCGGTAAAGCTGATGACCACATTAAAAGGATTGAAGAGATTACGGGAAAACGTGTAATAACAACGATGCCTGACGCAGAACCACTAGGTCCGGCTGCCCCCCTCGATTGTATGGTGATTGCGCCATTAACAGGAAATACATTAAGCAAAATGGCGAACGCGCAAACAGATTCTCCAGTTTTAATGGCAGCGAAGGCTACAATGAGAAATCAGCATCCAGTTGTTTTAGGAATTGCTACAAATGATGCACTTGGTTTAAATGGGGTTAATTTAATGCGATTAATGGCTAGTAAATATATTTATTTTATTCCTTATGGTCAAGATGATCCGTATAAGAAGCCGAATTCACTGGTCTCAGATATGAATTATTTGGTTGATACAGTAGAGCAAGCATTACTAAATGAACAAATCCAACCGGTTATCATTCCGCATATTGATTAGAATATGATAAAATAGTAGACTAGTAGGTAGTTAAGCGTTAGACATTGTGAAGGGAGTCATATAAATGACAGTAAAAACCGCTTATAATCTAGCAATAGTTGGAGCAACGGGTGCAGTAGGACAAAAGATTATCGATATATTAGCAGAGAAAGATTTCCCGATAAATGAGTTAAAAGTGTTATCCTCTGAAAGATCAGCAGGAAAAACGATTTCATTTAAAAATCAAACATTGACACTAGAAAAGGCCTCGCCAGAGAGTTTTGAAGGGGTAGATATTGCATTATTTTCTGCTGGAGGCTCTGTCTCTAAACAATTGGCGCCGGAAGCAGTAAAACGTGGTGCTGTTGTAATCGACAATACGAGTGCATATCGCATGGATGACAATGTACCACTTATTGTCCCTGAGGTGAATAAAGAAGATATCGAAAAACACCAAGGTATTATTGCAAATCCAAACTGTTCAACCATTCAAATGGTTGCCGCTTTAAAGCCACTTCAAGAAGCGTTTGGTCTCAGTCGTATCGTTGTATCAACTTATCAAGCCGTATCTGGATCAGGTCTTGAAGCATGTGACGAATTGGAAAATCAAACCCAGCAACATTTAAATAAAGAAGAAATGACAGCTGAGTTATTACCAGTAAAAGGGGATCAGAAACATTATCCGATTGCATTTAATGCACTTCCGCAAATCGATACTTTTCATGAAAACGGCTATACGCTTGAAGAAATGAAAATGATTAATGAAACGAAAAAGATTATGCATGCACCGTCACTCTCAGTCGCAGCAACTTGTGTACGATTACCTGTTTTCACATCGCATGCTGAAAGTATTTATGTGGAAATCGAAAAAGAAGGTTTAAACGTAGCAGATATTTGGGAAGTAATAGAAGGTGCAGAGGGAGTCGTATTAGAAGATAATCCGGACACACAGACATACCCGACACCGTTAAGTGCTGCAAATAAAACAGATGTATTTGTCGGTCGTGTGCGGAAAGATCTGGATTATGATAAAGGATTTCACATGTGGGTAGTATCGGATAATCTGATCAAAGGCGCTGCATGGAATACCGTTCAGATTGCGGAATCTTTAATTGAAAATTATTGGCGATAATCGAACTTTATAGTAAGAGGTGTAATCATGCAGATATTAGTACAAAAATTTGGTGGAACTTCTGTACAATCAGAAGAAAATAGAGAGCACGTTATTAAACATATTAAAGATGCACTAGTGAAAGAATATAAACTTGTTGTTGTTGTATCTGCATTAGGTAGAGGCCCGGATCCATATGCAACAGATACGTTACTAAATCTGGTTGATTTTCCCGCAAACAAAAATGCAAATCGCGAACTGGATTTGCTGATGTCTTGTGGAGAAATTATATCGTCTGTTGTCTTATCAAATGAACTGCAAAAAAATCATATTGATGCAACTGCACTTACAGGTGCACAGGCAGGCTTTGTTACTTCCGAAGATTTTAATCAAGCAAAAATTAAAGCCGTTAAACCCGAGAGAATTCTACGGGAATTTGAACACAATGATGTTGTCGTGGTTGCCGGATTTCAAGGACAAACGGAATCCGGTGAAATAACGACGATTGGCCGTGGTGGAAGTGATACAAGTGCAGCCGCACTGGGTGCTGCATTACAGGCTGAACGAATCGAAATTTTTACAGATGTGAATGGAATCATGACTGCCGATCCAAGGTTTGTGGAGACAGCCCGTCCACTGGATGTTGTAACTTATACAGAAATTTGTAATTTGGCTTACCAGGGAGCGAAGGTCGTTCACCCGCGTGCAGTGGAGATCGCCATGCAGGCTAAAATACCGATGCGTGTCAGATCTACTTATGCACAGGATGGTGGCACATTGGTTACCTCGTCCAGGGTGCAGGGGATGGACATCACGGAACGATTGATTACTGGTATTGCGCATATGGCATCCATTACACAGATCAAGGTACAGACAAAAGAAGAAGCCTATCGAATGCAATCCGAAGTATTTAAGGCGATGGCCGAGGCTGGAATTTCAGTCGACTTTATTAATATCTCTCCGACCGGGGTAATATACACTGTACCAGATGTTTTTACCGACAAGGCGGTAAAGATTTTAGAAACGTTAGGTTTTCACCCGGAGATTACCAAAAACTGTGCAAAGGTTTCAGCAGTTGGTGCAGGAATGACTGGTGTTCCTGGTGTAGCTTCCAGAATCGTCGGAGCCTTAACCAACGCAGGTGTTCAAATACTGCAATCGGCAGACAGTCATACAACAATCTGGGTACTCATACATGATAAAGATTTAAAACTGGCAATAAATGCGTTGCATGATGTATTTGAGTTAAGTAATGGAAATCAATTGAATTAAATTGTTAATTTGAAGACTTATGCTGTCGCTATTCGTAGTGACACCTTCTGTCTTCATCAGAAGAAAGGTGAAACCTCATGAATTTTGGTCAAGTACTAACGGCAATGGTAACACCATTTGATAGCAAGGGAAATATTGATTTAGAACAAACAACCGTTTTAGTGGAATATTTATTAGAGAACGGGACCGAGGGATTAGTAATTGCAGGAACTACCGGAGAATCGCCAACAATTTCAACAGAAGAAAAGCTCACGCTATTCAAACATGTTGTAAAAGTGGTAAATAACCGTGTGCCTGTTATCGCGGGAACTGGCAGCAATGATACAGCAGCATCCATTGCGCTAACTAAGGAAGCTGAAGCGATTGGCGTTGATGCGATCATGCTTGTAACACCGTACTATAATAAACCGGACCAGCGGGGATTATATGCACACTTCTCAGCCATTGCAGATGTAACTGCATTGCCGGTGATGCTATATAACATTCCCGGCCGTTCTGTTGTGAATATGTCTGCCGAAACCGTTATTCGCTTGAGCAAGATAAAGAACATCGTTTCTGTAAAAGAAGCCAGTGGTGATCTGGATCAAGTTTCGGATATTATTGAAAGCACGAATGAAGACTTTAGTGTATATAGTGGTGATGATGGGGCAACATTGCCGATGTTAGCACTTGGGGCAGATGGCGTTGTTTCTGTTGCTTCGCATGTTATCGGTAATGAAATGAATGAAATGGTGCAGCACTTTATGCAAGGGAAGGTAAAGCAAGCAGCAGCAACCCATCGGAAGTTGTTGCCGATTATGAAAGGGTTATTTACCTCGCCATCACCAACCCCGGTAAAAGCGGCATTACAAATGAAAGGTATCGAAACCGGTGGTGTACGTTTACCATTGGTGCCACTTAAAGAACAGGAAGAAAAAGAATTAAAACAGTTAATAGATCAATAAAACTGAACCTGTAATGCAGCATTATACAGCTTGGCTTTTTAATTATTTACTTTCAAATAATACCGGCATCTTAGCCGGTATTTTCTTATGCATGTTACTACTCCTTTTCGTTCATACTACTAATAAGTATGTGCAACAAAGAAGGAGTGTCCGTTATGAAAAATGAAAGTGAAAAAAAAGAAACGCAAAACCCTGAAGAGGAATCGAGTTCATCTGAAATTGTAGAAAAGATTCAACAATTAGGTCAATCGACCATTCCACAGGCACCAGATTCAAATATTCATGTCCTTTCTATTATTGGTCAAATTGAGGGGCATATTCAGCTTCCACCACAAAATAAGACAACAAAGTATGAACATATGCTTCCACAATTAATTGCGATTGAACAAAATCCAAAAATTGAAGGTGTCATTATCTTGTTAAATACAGTAGGTGGTGATGTTGAAGCGGGGTTAGCTTTATCTGAAATGATAGCATCCATTTCAAAACCTACCGTTTCAATTGTATTAGGAGGTGGGCACTCGATCGGTGTACCAATTGCTGTTGCAACTAAGTTTTCTTTTATTACACCTACAGCAACCATGACGATACATCCTGTTCGACTAACAGGGATGGTGATCGGCGTACCGCAAACCTTTGAATACTTAGATAAAATGCAGGATCGAGTGATTAATTTTGTTGTTAACCACTCGAATATTAAAGAAGAAAAGTTTAAAGAACTAATGTTTGCAAAAGGAAATTTAACAAGGGATATTGGGACGAATGTGATAGGATCGGACGCGGTTGAATATGGCTTGATCGATGCTGTTGGTGGCGTGAAAGAAGCGATGCAAAAGATGAAGGAATTACTTCATGATAATGACAGACAGAGCCCGGTGATACAATGATTTTATATACACCATTATCAGAAGCAGATATTTATCCCATAGATCCGGAAGAATATGCCAAAAGGAGATTTATCACGCATGAAGGACGGTCGTTATATGTAGAACAGACTACGGATGGCTCCTATCAATTATTACAACTGCTATCGACGGATCCACAGGATTATCTAAAAGAAACGTATCAGCCTGGCACCTTTTTTACACGTTGATGCCTATCATGTTATCGATGATTTTGTGGTATAATGTAAGTAACTATGTAAGACATAACCCCTTGCCAATTATGAGGCAGGGGTTTACTATTCATGTATAACCTTCCGAGCAAAAGAGGTGAGAAATTGGCCAAGAAAAGAAAAAAGCGTAAAAGTAATAAACTGAAAAAACAAGTGAAATTTGAGCTGTTAGGGTTATTATTTATATTTTTAGCTATATTTGGTAGTGGTGCGAGTGCGATCAGTGATGGTGCAATACCGGGTGGTCTCGAGCAATTCTTTCGTTTCTTCTTAGGAATCTGGTATTTCGTGGCATCGGTATTTTTACTTGTTACGGGAGTCATTTTACTTATCAAGAGACGTTATCCTGATTTTTCCAATAAGAAAATAATCGGGTTTTATATTCTATTTGTTGGCGTACTGCTTCTAACCCATATTCAAAGCATGGAGAAGGTACTGCTAATTTCTAGTGACGTATCCATTCTAAAAGAAACGTGGAATAATTTCTTCTTATATATAAAAGGACAGGCTACTGCTCTCCAGACAGGTGGAGGTTTGATTGGAGCGATATTATTCGCATTTTGCTACTATCTATTTTCACTTGCGGGTGCAAAAATAGTTTCCGTTTTTTCTATTATTATTGGGATCATCTTTATGACAGAGTTTTCGTTAGGTGATTTCTTCGCAAAAATAGGAGGAAAATGCAAACAGGGATTTCAGCGTGTTAAAATCAAACGACAGACTGCAAAAGAAGAAAGAAATAATCGCAAAGAGGAAAAACAACTGGTACCTGAGCAGGTGGTTGATGATATCGTATACGAGGAGCCAGTTATTCAGGACTTTACAGATGTTGCTTATGCATCTGTGGAAAAGCAAACAGACAAGCAAGCGGTGGCACCAGAAAATGTGCCTGACGAAGAATTAGAGGATCTGGAAGATAGTAGTTTGAAAGACATGCCAATGACAGAAGTAGAGAATTATGAATATGAATTGCCTTCACCAAATTTACTGGCTGAACCGGCACACAACTCGCAGCATCAGGAAAAATCCAAAATCCAAGCAACGGTTAGAAAACTGGAAAGTACCTTTGTTAGCTTTGGTGTGAAAGCACGCGTGACAAAAGTACACGTGGGCCCCGCTGTTACGAAATATGAAGTATATCCGGAAGCTGGGGTAAAGGTAAGTAAGATCGTTAGTCTACACGATGATTTAGCACTGGCACTTGCAGCCAAAGATATTAGAATTGAAGCTCCAATACCCGGTAAGTCCGCGGTCGGAATAGAGGTTCCTAATCAGGAAATTGCGATGGTATCTTTGCGAGAGGTGCTGGATAGTACTTGGAATAAACAAACTTCCAAACTATTATTCGCTCTGGGTAGAGATATTTCTGGGGATGCTGTTATGGCAGAGTTAAATAAAATGCCACATCTGCTCATTGCTGGTGCAACCGGAAGTGGTAAGAGTGTATGTGTCAATGGTATCATTACAACTATCTTAATGCGTACAAAACCGCACGAGGTAAAAATGATGATGATTGACCCTAAAAAAGTAGAGCTAAACGTTTATAATGGGATACCACATTTACTAGCTCCTGTCGTAACCGATCCTAAAAAAGCATCAAGAGCTTTGAAAAAGGTAGTTTCAGAGATGGAGCGAAGATATGAACTCTTTTCAGATACTGGAACGCGAAACATAGAAGGATATAATGAATATATTCGAAAATATAATCAAACTACTGAACCGGAAGATGTGCAGCCTAATCTGCCATATATCGTTGTTCTTGTTGATGAATTGGCAGATTTGATGATGGTAGCTTCTGGTGATGTTGAGGACTCTAT
Source organism: Virgibacillus halotolerans (assembly GCF_016908515.1). Classification (GTDB taxonomy): domain Bacteria; phylum Bacillota; class Bacilli; order Bacillales; family Amphibacillaceae; genus Virgibacillus_M; species Virgibacillus_M halotolerans. The sequence continues at coordinate 759,148 of NZ_JAFBEA010000001.1, read as the reverse complement.
TACGAGACTTGCTCAGATGGCTCGTGCAGCTGGAATTCATCTAATCATTGCAACACAACGTCCGTCCGTCGATGTTATTACAGGCGTCATTAAAGCAAATATTCCATCCCGAATTGCTTTTAGTGTCTCTTCTGCTACCGATTCAAGAACCATTTTGGACTCCGGTGGTGCCGAGAAATTACTAGGGCGAGGAGATATGTTGTTTATGCCTGTTGGAAATTCCAAACCGACACGTGTACAAGGGGCTTTCCTATCTGATGAAGAAGTAGAGCGGATTGTGGATCATTGTATAGATCAACAAAAAGCGTCCTATCAGGAAGAAATGATACCCGAGGATACGAATGAAGTTACAGAAGACGTGGATGATGAATTATATAACGATGCTGTTCAGCTCATAACAGAAAGGCAAACTGCAAGTGTTTCCATGCTGCAACGGAGGTTCAGAATTGGCTATACACGTGCAGCACGTTTAATAGACGCGATGGAAGATAGGGGAATTGTCGGTCCCTACGAAGGAAGTAAGCCAAGAACCGTGCTTGTTGGTCAAACAAATGAAGAGATAACATCTTAATTTCATAAACAAAGCAGTACATTTCAAAAAGAAAGCTCATTTGGGATGTGCTGTTTTTTTTAGCAGACAGGAAATATTTGTCGCAGTTTGGCAGTGCCGTTTTTTATTTTCCAAAAAGTACTATCATGAGAATGGTGTGTTTTTTCTATTAACTATTTATTTATATGCATGAAAATGGTATATTGACGGTAGGGTATACTGTCATACGTCAGAGGTCAGATCTCTTGTTGTCGTATATTAATGAAAAAGGAGGACTTTTGTGTCCATAAAATCAGATTCACGGCATTTATATCTCCAGGTTATTGATAAAATGAAACGAGATATTGAAAGTGGTACATATAAGGAGAAGGAAAAATTGCCTTCTGAATTTCAATTGTCTAAATTACTCGGCGTGTCAAGGGCGACTTTAAGGGAAGCGTTACGTATTTTAGAAGAGGAAAATGTAGTCACGAGAAGACATGGTGTAGGTACTTTTGTTAATTCAAAACCGATTTATTCATCCGGGGTAGAAGAATTAACCAGTGTGACATCGATGATTAAACAATCTGGTAAAACCCCAGGCTCACAATATCTGACAACAGAATATTTGGAACCAACGGATGAAGATATGGAGAAATTTGCACCAAAGAAAATTGATTCTCTGGCGACTATTGAACGCGTGAGAACGGCGGATAATCGCCCGGTAGTATTTTGTATTGATAAAATACCTAGTGACTTGATCCCATTAGAACATGTGCATAAACAAGACTCTTTATTTAAATTAATGGAGGAATACTCGCACAAACGGATTGCTTATGCAGTGACCTATATTGAACCGATCAGTTACCATGATCGTATTTATAATGCTTTAGATTGTGATCCGGAACAATCGTTATTGTTATTAAAACAAATGCACTATACGGATGAGGACGAGCCGGTACTTTACTCTGCTAATTATTTCCGCTCCGACATGTTTCGTTTCCATGTTTTGAGAAAGCGGTTGTAATGCATTTATGATGATATTTGGGGAGGTGATGGTTGTAAAAAGAACGGCTGAATATGTAAGCGTTTTATAAGATTAATGTTAATACACTTATTGGGGGTTTAAACATGAAAAATCGTAAATTTATTACCATGTTTGTATTAATTCTGAGTCTTGGTACGCTACTAGCTGCCTGTGGATCAGATGACAAAGGATCCGATTCTGATAATAAAGATGGTGATACAGAAGATTTCACTGCAGCAATGGTAACAGATATCGGCGGTGTTGATGATAAATCATTTAACCAGTCATCATGGGAAGGGCTACAGGAATGGGGAAAAGAACATGGTTATTCCAAAGGGGAAGGGATTGACTATGCGCAGTCGAATGATAAGGCAGATTATATGCCTAACCTAAATCGTCTGATTCGTGAGGATTACAATCTTATATTTGGAATTGGATTTGAGTTGAAAGAGGACCTTGAAAAAGTAGCAGGTCAATATGATGATAAACACTTTGCAATTGTTGATGACGAGATTGACGCGCCAAACGTTGCCAGTATTATGTTTAAAGAACATGAAGGATCATTTTTAGTTGGTGTCGCAGCGGCAATGAAAACAGAAACCAATAAAGTAGGCTTTGTTGGTGGGATAGATTCCCCACTGATCAATAAATTTGAATCAGGCTTTATTGCTGGTGTAAAGTCAGTAAATCCTGATATTGAGGTTGAAGTTGAATATGCAGAATCATTTGGTGCCCCTGATAAAGGTAAAATTATTGCATCAAACATGTATAGTAATGGTGCAGATGTGATTTATCACTCTTCAGGAGGAACAGGGAATGGCGTATTTAATCAGGCAAAAGACCTTAAACAAAATGATCCCGATCGTGATATCTGGGTAATTGGTGTGGACCGAGATCAGTATGATGAAGGCCAAATTGGGGATGACAATGTCACATTAACGTCTATGATCAAACGTGTTGATGTTGCTGTAGAAGATGTATCGAACCAAGCTATGGATGGTGACTTTCCAGGTGGAGAACTTTTAGAATTTGGCTTAAAAGATGATGCAATTGGATTCGCAACAACAAACGAAGAAGCAATTACTGAAGAAATTATTGACACTGTAAATGAATGGGAGGAAAAAATTCTTGATGGCGATATCGACGTACCACAAACGCGCGATGAGACGAAAGAATTTGTTGACTCACTTTAAGGTTATAAGTTGGAAAAGGCTGGTTTCACAGCCTTTTCTGTTTTATTGTTATGTTTCATAATAAAATATATCAAGTGAAACTTCATTCAGTGGGGGTTTTACTGCCTGGAACTGCGATAAGGGGTGAGGATGAGTGGAATATGTAATTGAAATGTTAAATATACGAAAAGAGTTTCCCGGTGTCGTGGCTAATGATGATATTACTATGCAAGTGAAAAAAGGGGAAATTCATGCTTTGCTTGGTGAAAACGGGGCAGGTAAGTCTACGTTAATGAATGTACTGTTTGGATTATATCAGCCTGAAAAAGGGGAAATTCGCATAAATAACGAACGGGTTAATATTACCAATCCGAATATCGCAAATGACTTAGGTATTGGTATGGTCCATCAGCACTTTATGTTAGTCGAACCATTTACTGTAACACAAAATATTATTTTAGGTAGTGAGCCGACAAGAAAATCAGGTAAAATTGATATAAAACGGGCTGAAAAGGAAATCCGGGAGCTTTCTGATCGATATGGTCTAAAAGTAGACCCCACTGCCAAAATTAGTGATATTTCTGTAGGTATGCAGCAACGGGTAGAAATACTCAAGACTTTATACAGGGGGGCAAATATTCTTATTTTCGATGAACCTACTGCAGTACTCACGCCGCAGGAAATAAAAGAGTTGATTGAAATTATGCATGCCCTGATACGTGAGGGAAAGTCAATTATATTAATTACACATAAATTAAAAGAAATTATGGAAGTCTGTGATCGATGTACCGTTATGCGCAAGGGGAAAGGAATAGGTACGGTTGATGTTAAGGATACGAATGTAAATGAACTTGCTTCATTAATGGTGGGCAGAAAAGTGAGTTTTACGACAGAGAAAACTCTTGCCAATCCGAAAGAAGTAGTACTTCAGATTGCGGATTTGTTTGTAAAGGATACGCGAAAAGTTGAATTAGTGAAAGGACTAAACCTTGAAATAAAAGCCGGCGAAATTGTAGGTATTGCAGGAATAGACGGCAATGGACAGACCGAATTGATTGAAGCACTTACTGGCTTAACGAAGGCAGAATCCGGAACAATTAAGTTAAGGGGTAAACCCATCACTAATTTGAAGCCACGAAAAGTAACTGAAAGCGGAATTGGTCACATTCCACAGGACCGACATAAATATGGTCTTGTACTGGATTATCCAATCGGAGAGAATATGGTATTGCAAACCTATTATAAAGAACCCTTCTCAAAGGGAACTATATTAAACTATAAAGAAATTTATAAAAAGGCAACCGAACTCATTCAAGAATACGATGTCCGTACACCAAGTGCATATACGAAAGCAAGTGCACTATCTGGAGGAAACCAGCAAAAGGCGATCATCGGACGTGAAATTGATCGATCACCAGATTTGTTGATTGCTGCGCAGCCAACAAGAGGCTTGGACGTTGGGGCGATAGAATTTATTCATAAAAGATTAATAGAAGAACGCGATAAAGGGAGAGCGATCTTATTAGTATCTTTTGAACTGGATGAAATTATGGATGTGAGTGATCGGATTGCAGTGATGTTTGATGGGGAAGTTGTTGCCGAATTAAATCCTGAGCAGACAAACGAACAGGAGCTTGGTCTTTTAATGGCTGGCAGTCAGGTGAACGGGGCAGGTGAAAACCAATGACGACAAATAGATTAATTTCTATTTTAATACCAATTATATCCGTTATCCTTGGACTAATTGCTGGTGCTATTATTATGCTTATATCAGGCCATAATCCAATAGAAGGGTATGCTGCATTATGGAACGGCGCATTTGGTGATCAATATACATTAGGTGAAACAATCAGACGAACAACACCATATATTTTTACTGGACTAGCGGTAGCATTTGCATTTCGTTCGGGTTTATTTAATATCGGTGCGGAAGGACAAGTCATGGTAGGATGGCTTGCGGCTGTTTGGGTAGGATTAGCGGTTGATGCCCCCATGTATATCCATTTACCACTTGCATTAATAACTGCTGCTGCGGCTGGTGCCGTTTGGGGCTTTGTTCCTGGTCTTCTAAAAGCAAAATTGGGTGTCCATGAAGTAATTGTAACGATTATGATGAATTATATCGCGTTATATTCAATGAACGCAATTATTAGAAACGTATTAACTGAAAAAAAAACGACAACAGCGGAAATTCATGGCTCGGCTTCTTTAGCATCGGAATGGCTGCAGAGTATTACTTATTTTTCCCGGATGCATTATGGGATTCTTATCGCACTATTTGCTGCAATAATTATGTGGTTTATTATTCAACGAACATCAATCGGGTATGAATTAAAAGCAGTAGGTTTTAATCGGCACGCTTCTAAATATGCGGGAATGAACGTGAGTAAAAATATTATTTTATCCATGGTAATTGCTGGGGCGTTTGCTGGTTTGGGTGGTGCAATGGAAGGGCTTGGCACATATGGTACCGTTTCAGTCATGTCGGGGTTTACAAATCTTGGTTTTGATGGAATTGCTGTGGCTCTTCTTGGTGGTAACAACGCGTTTGGTGTCGTACTGGCCGCGATTTTGTTTGGTGCATTAAAAGAAGGCGCTGGACAAATGCCAACTGGCGCTGGTGTCCCCACTGAACTTGTTGATATCATTATTGCTTTAATCATTTTGTTTGTAGCGTCGAGTTACATTATTCGTTGGGCATTACTTCGCTTTAAAAAGGAGGGGAAATAAATGATAGAAATATTGCAATCAATTATACCGACCGCATTATTCTATTCCGCTCCCCTGATATTTACTGCGTTGGGTGGTGTTTTCAGTGAACGTTCCGGTGTTGTAAACATTGGTCTGGAAGGTTTAATGGTCATGGGGGCTTTTGTGGGAATCGTTTTTAATCTTGCTTTTGCTGATGTGCTCGGGGCATGGACACCATGGATATCTATTATTATAGCAATAATTATTGGGGCCTTGTTTTCGATTATCCATGCTGTAGCATCAGTCTCATTTAGAGCCAATCAGGTTGTCAGTGGGGTAGCGATAAACTTTCTAGCCCTGGGTATAGGCGTCTTCTTAACGAAGCAATGGTACGGTAAGGGACAGACTGATATGGTTTCGGAACCCTTCTATACAACAAACATACCGTTGCTTTCTGATATTCCAATTATTGGACCAATGTTTTTCAAAAGTATGTACTTAACGTCTTATTTAGCGATTATTTTAGCATTTATCGCGTGGTATATCTTATATAAAACGCCGTTTGGTCTGCGTTTGCGTGCTGTTGGTGAGCATCCGATGGCCGCAGATACGAATGGGATAAGTGTTTACAAAATGCGTTATATTGCAGTGATTATATCTGGGGGCCTAGGCGGCTTAGGTGGCTCTGTATTTGCACTTACGATCGCATCGAACTTTTCTCAATCTACAATTGTAGGTCAAGGGTTTATGGCGCTGGCAGCTGTGATTTTTGGGAAATGGCATCCGTTAGGTGCGATGGGGGCGGCATTGTTCTTCGGATTTGCTCAAAGTTTAAGTGTCGTTAGTGCAAGCATTCCATTTCTTGCCGATGTACCACAAGTATTCCTATTAATCGCTCCATATGTATTGACCATTCTCGCTTTAGCCGGATTTATCGGACGTGCAGACGCACCGCGAGCCAATGGGGAACCGTATATCAAAGGGACTAGATAAAGGCGCTAGTTACCACCTAGATTAAAAAAACTGACTTGTTATATTAGCAAGTCAGTTTTTTTTGCCTTATAATGGATTACATAGGTCAAATAGGTACAGAATAACATGTAACGAACAAATGATTATATTTAACTGGAGGATGCTATGAATACGATTGAGGAAAAAATAATCAATAAAGATGGCTTAAATCTGCATTTTATTCAGACAAAAAAGTATAAAACAATGAATATCGTTGCCAAATTAAAAGCACCGCTTGAGCGGGAAACAATTACAAAGAGAGCCCTGTTGCCGTATATTTTACAGCAGGGTACAAAGAGCTATCCAAGCAGAAAAGCACTGCAATTAAAATTAGATGAACTGTATGGCGCAGTGTTGTCTGTTGATGGATCCAAAAAAGGGGATAACCATATCATCAGTGTTCGTTTTGAACTGGCAAATCAGAAGTTTATTCCCCAAGAGACCTCGATTATCGAGGAGGGCATCGACTTGTTCAGTGAACTGCTATTCCAGCCGAATGTATCAGGCGACGCGTTTGATGAAACCGTATTTACGCGAGAAAAAGAAACATTAAGACAAAAAATGAGCGCCCTGCAAGATGATAAAATGAGCTATGCAAACACACGATTAATTGATGAAATGTGTGAAGACGAGGCATACCAGCTGCATGTACATGGTTATGAAGAGGATTTAGATACAATCACAGCAAGCGATTTATATGAATATTTCCAGAAGATGTTAAGTGAAGATCAACTGGATATTTATGTGTTAGGTGATTTTGATGAAACAGCTATAGGGGAGAAGATAACTTCTGTAATAAAACGGGAGGCTGTAAACAGCCAAGCAAAGCATGCAACATTTGTAAATAAAAAGGTAGACAAACCAAAGGAAATTATTGAAAAACAAGCCATTCAACAGGCAAAACTGCATATCGGCTACCGGACAAATACAACATATCGTGATGATGATTATTTTGCCTTACAAGTGTTCAATGGACTGTTTGGTGCATTTCCGAGCTCCAAGCTTTTTATCAACGTGCGGGAGAAAAACAGCCTTGCTTATTATGCCGCATCCCGGTTTGAAAGTCATAAAGGACTATTATTAATTTTTAGCGGAATTGCTCCGACAGATTATGATAAAGCCCTAAACATTATTAGAGAACAGATGACCGCAATGAAACAGGGAGACTTTACCGAGACAGAATTAAACGAAACAAAGGATTTAATTGTCAATCAATTATTGGAGACCCTCGATAATCCACAAGGTATTATTGAGTTACTATACCAGCAAGTCGTTGCTGACACGAAAATGACACCAGAACAATTAATAGCTGGTATCAGGCAAGTAACGCTAAAAGACGTTGAAACTGTAGCGGGAAAATTAGAGGAAGACACGGTTTACTTATTAACAAGTGAAGGAGATACGTCCAATGACTAGGCAGACATACAAGGAAATTAACGAAGTCATTTATACGGAAAAACTGGATAATGGCTTAACCGTCAGTTTGTTACCAAAACCGGAAATGGCAAAAACTTACGGACTGTTCACTACCAATTATGGTTCGATTGATCAAACTTTTGTACCCATTGGTGAAGATAAGGAAACAACAGTTCCTGAAGGAGTGGCACACTTCTTGGAGCATAAATTATTTGAGAAAGAAGATCGTGATGTATTTGCTGACTTCAGTAAACAAGGTGCATCACCAAACGCTTATACATCTTTTACAAAAACGGCTTACCTGTTTTCTGCAACGAACCATGTTGAGAAAAACGTGGAAACCTTAATTGACTTTGTTCAGGCCCCTTACTTTTCGGAAGCATCTGTCGAAAAGGAAAAAGGGATCATCGCACAGGAAATAAAAATGTATGATGATCAGCCTGATTGGCAGTCATTTATGGGAACCATCAAAAGCATGTTTAAAAACCACCCGGTAAATATTGATATTGCAGGTACGGTGGATTCGATTAATACGATTACAAAGGATGACTTATATACCTGTTACCATACATTTTACCATCCGGAAAATATGATATTGTTTATTGCCGGAAACTTTGATGCTTCAAAAATGATGCAATTTATTAAAGATAACCAGGCAAAAAAAGATTTTGAGAAAATGGACCATATTGAACGAGCGTTTCCTGATGAGCCAACAGAAGTGGTTAAGAAAGAAAATAAAATTATCATGCCGGTTTCTGTTCCAAAATGTACAGTTGGAATCAAAGAATCGGTTACGGAACTGAGCGGGGATTCGTTTTTGAAAAAGGATTTACTGCAAAGTATGGTAATGGACCACTTTTTTTCAAAAGGGGGGCCATTTTATCAAACATTGTATGACGAAGCGTTGATCGATAGCAGTTTTTATTTTGAAACAAATATAGAGAAAAACTTTGGTTACTCTTTTATTGGTGGTAACACAGATCAGCCGGAAAAGTTTGCGGGAAAAGTAAAGGAATTATTGCAAACTACAAATCAAGCATCCCTTTCAGCTGAGGAGTTTGAGCGGATGAAAAAGAAAAGAATTGGTAAATTGTTGCGAGCCATGAATTCTTTAGAGTTTATCGCCAGCCAATATACACAATATCGTTTATTGGGAGTTGATTTTTTCCAGATTATACCTGCCATCCAAGCCTTAACATTGGAAGAAGCAAATCAGTTTGTGCAAAATTGGATCAGTGAGGATCGGCTGGCGGTTTGTACAATCGCTTCAGCGTAAGGATTGATGATGGGGAAAAATGTGTTAATTATCGGTGCAAGTGGAGACATTGGAATGGCAATCGCTGAGCGGTTAGCGAATGAAGGGCATCACCTGATACTACATTATCATCAAAATAAAGATAGCATGCATGCGCTCAGAAGTCGATTGGAGAAAGAATCAATTCTGTCCGTATTACAGGCAGACCTACGTCAGCAAGCGGGCATAGAGAAACTATTGCAGGAACTCGTTTTCCCGATTGATTACATTATCTTTGCCAGTGGCAGTGCCCATTTCGGATTATTTCAGGACACACCGGAAGCAGTGATGAATGATATGTTATCCTTACATGTTAAGGCGCCATGGCTGATAACAAGAAAAACATTACCCGAAATGATACAAAGGCGATTCGGTAAGATCATATTCATTACGTCCATTTGGGGTGATCGAGGGGCAAGCTATGAAGTAGTCTACTCTTCCGTAAAAGGTGCGCAAAATAGTTTTGTTAAGGCTTTGGCAAAGGAAGTGGCACCAAGCGGAATTGCGGTAAATGCTATTAGCCCTGGTTATATTGAAACAAAAATGAATGCACATTTGCTGGAAGCGGATAAAGAGGCACTCATTGCAGAAATCCCTATGAATCGCAGCGGATTACCGATGGAAATTGCGCATGCAGTCCAATTTTTACTGGATGATCAGTCAAGTTATATACAAGGTGAAATTTTAAATGTAGACGGTGCCTGGTAAAATGATCTGTCATACTTTTCATGTATAAGCATCAACAGATTTCAAATACTATACATGTAAGTAAATAAGGAGGCAGATGTATGTCAGTTATGGATGATTTTTCATCATGGAAAGGTTTCTTAGCTAATAAAATTGATCAGGCGATGGAGCAGGGGATGAGTGAACAAACCATTTCAAATGTAGCGCATGAAGTTGGCGATTACCTTGCTGAAAGTGTTGATGCTAAAAATGATGAAGAGGCAGTATTAAGAGAGCTCTGGAATGCCGCTTCTGAAGATGAACAACAAGCGATCGCAAATACAATGATCAAACTGGTACAAAATCAGGGAAATACAAAGGATTAGAATGGATGAAAGGGCTGTATATTTTATATAGCCCTTTTTTATTTTTAAAATTATAACGAAATACTTTCTACTTTAGGCAAAATCATTTATGATAGATAGAGATATATTGTTATTTGTTCATTTGTTGATTAACATAACTTGGTAAAAGGGAGTTTACTATGGAGAAAACAGAATGGTACCTTGAATACAAAATTCAAAATAACCGTCCTGGGTTGTTAGGAGACATATCTTCTTTATTAGGGATGTTATCGATTAACATTATTACAATAAATGGAGTGGAAGACTCTGTACGAGTGATGCTCCTGCTTGCTAAATATGATGAGCAAATTACGCGTTTGAAATCGATATTAGAAACAATGGATACCATTGAAGTAACCAAGATACGTAAACCAAAATTAAGAGATAAATTAGCCGTACGTCACGGTAGGTACATTCATCGAGACGCAGATGACCGTAAAACGGTTCGATTTGTGCGCGATGAAATTGGACTGTTAGTTGATTTTATGGCTGAACTTTTTAAAAAAGAAGGCCACAAATTAATTGGTATCCGTGGCATGCCACGGGTCGGAAAAACGGAATCGGTGGTTGCAGCAAGTGTTTCTGCAAATAAAAGATGGTTATTTGTTTCCAGTACATTGCTCAAACAAACGTTAAGGAATCAGTTGATTGAAGGGGAATATAATGAAGATAATATTTTTATTATCGATGGTGTAGTATCAAAACGCGGATCAAATGAAAGACATTGGCAGTTAATCCGTGAAATTATGCAGCTTCCGGCTATTAAAGTTGTGGAGCACCCGGATATATTTGTACAGGCAACGGAATATAATATGGATGACTTCGATTATATTATTGAATTACGTAATCATGAAGACGAAGAGATTACGTATGAACCTGTTGAAAAACAACAAATGAATCAGGGAAATGGCTTTTCAATGTTTGATTTTTAAATTGGATGGTGTTATTTATGGAAATTGGTACAAAGTTAAAAGAGGCCAGAGAAGAGCAGAATATATCACTGGATAGTTTGCAGGAAACAACAAAAATCCAGAAAAGATATTTAGTTGCGATAGAAGAAGGCAATTTCAAAATTCTTCCTGGTAAATTTTATGCAAGAGCATTTATGAAAGAATATGCAACTGCAGTTGGATTAGATCCAAATGAACTATTAGCGGAGTATAGCGATGATATACCCAAGACAGAGACAGAGGATGATAGTGAAGTTAAATATTCTCGTATGCAGCGTACAAAGAAAGAGTCGAGTTCGGAAAAGAGTCCTGCTATCTATTCCTTAATCCCAACGATTATTGTCGTGTTGTTAATAATTGGTATTATTATTGCGGCTATTGTTCTTTATAGCCAAACAACATCAAAAGGTGGTTCTGAACCTCAAGGTGAAGATAATGATAACGAAGTAATTATTAATAATTCTGATGACGATCAAGCTGGTGACAAGTCGGAAAAAGATACAAACGATGACAATACAGAGGCTGAAGATGACGCAGATTCAGATGATGGAGATACAGAAGACGACCAATCTGAATCAAAACTCGAACTAGTGGAAGAAAATGGAGGAAAATCGGAGTTTGATCTAACCAATGCAGGTGACGAAGTTAAATTAAAATTGGAATCCAGTGGTAGCACATGGCTTGAGGTGAAAGGCGATGATGAATCCTTCCATAATGCCTTGTTTAATGAAGACGACTCCCCATTGGAACTGGATTTGTCAGGCAAAGATGAAATTTATTTCAGCATTGGCTATGCACCTGATCTTACCATTACCATCAACGGTGAGGAACTGGAGTACGCGGTAGACCCCAAAGAGCAAAATGTACAAAAAATTACAATCAATGTAAAAAACGATACAGATGAATAAAATTTTGGCTGCCCAGTTCACGTCCTTTGAGAAACAGCTCTAATAATGTATTATTTAAGATAGGATAAAACCCTTCCTGATTTACAGATGGAAGGGTTTTATATCTCATAATCGTAATCGAAAGGAAATCACTTATGAATATACCAAATAGAATTACATTATCACGCATTATATTAATTCCAATATTTATCATTTTATTAAGCGTTCCATTTAGTTGGGGAGCGTGGCAAATTGGAGATTCACAACTGCCTGTATCCCATTTTGTTGCAGCATTATTGTTTATCATTGCGGCAGCTACAGATTGGGTAGATGGCTTTTATGCAAGAAAATATGATCTTGTAACTAACCTTGGCAAATTTTTAGATCCGCTGGCAGATAAATTACTCGTTTCCGCTGCACTTATTTTATTAGTGGAAATGGGGTCTGCACCTGCATGGGTCGTTATTATCATTATTAGCAGGGAATTTGCGGTAACCGGTCTCCGTCTCGTTGCGTCAGGTGAAGGAATCGTTCTAGCGGCAAGTAATATGGGGAAATTAAAAACAGCTACACAAATGGTCGCAATAGCAGCTTTATTGCTTCATAATTTCCCGTTCTCCTATGTCGGATTTCCGTTCGGAACAATCATGCTTTATATCGCTTTATTCTTTACGGTTCTATCTGGATATGATTACTTTGTTAAAAACTGGAATGTTATGAAGGAGTCGAAGTAATGAAACATTATAAAGCGGAAATAATTGCTGTCGGAACTGAGTTGTTATTAGGCCAAATTTCAAATACCAATGCACAGTGGATATCGGGAAAACTGGCTGCAATTGGGATTAACATTTACAATCATGTGGTTGTAGGCGATAACATGGAAAGGGTAGAAAGTGCTTTTTCCCAAGCGCAAACACGTTCAGATATCATCATCGTAACCGGCGGACTCGGTCCTACTGAGGATGATATGACCCGTGAAGCATTTCATCGTATAAGTAATCTTGATGTGATTGAACACGAACCTTCCATGGAAAAAATCGAGCGTTTTTTTGCTAAAAGACAAGTAGAGATGACGCCAAACAATCGCAGACAGGCACGCATCTTTAATGGTGCGCAGGTGCTTGACAATAAAGTAGGGATGGCACCAGGAATGATTGTGGTTCATGAAAATAAAACATGGATCTTCCTGCCGGGCGTTCCAAGGGAAATGAAACAACTCGTAAGTAACGATGTATTGCCATACTTAATAAAACTTACCGGAAATGAAGAAATCATAAAATCAGTCGTGCTAAAATTCATCGGAATTGGTGAATCTAGCCTGGAACACGAGTTACGTGATCTGATCCATGCACAAACAAATCCTACAATCGCCCCCCTTGCCCAACAGGATGGGGTCGTTATTCGATTAACAGCAAAAGAACGTACAGCAGATAAAGTAAATGTGTTGTTGGAGGACATGAAACAACAGATACTCCAAAGGGTTGGCGATTATTTCTATGGTACCGATGATGAAACGATCGAGCAACAGGTTATCAAGTTGTTAAAAGAACAAAGACAGTCACTGGCAGCTGCAGAAAGTCTTACAGGGGGAATGTTCACAAGTAAACTAATCTCTGTTGACGGAGCGTCTGAAGTGTGTCCAGGGGGCATTGTATCTTATGACGAAAAGGTGAAACAGAATGTACTAGGTGTTTCTGAAAAAACGATTCAAACAGAGGGAACCGTTAGTGAGGCATGTGCCTTAGAAATGGCCATGAATGTACGTAAGCAATTAAATGCTACAATCGGAATTAGCTTCACTGGGGTTGCGGGACCTGAGGAAACGGAAGGGAATCCGACGGGAACAGTATATATGGCTATTTGTACTGGCAATCAGCAACAGGTGAACAAATATTTATTTCAGGGCGATCGAAATGCTATTAGAAGAAGAACTGTTTTAAAAGGTTTGGAAAACATTTTAAAAACTTTAAAATCATAAAGTTTCCCGTGGTTTTTTGTTGAAATTGCATTTTGTAGGTAAATTTATGCTTAAAAAGGCATTTTGATAGAAATGGTAATGGAAAAACAACGGAACGTTTATTCGTTTTTTTGCTTGGCAAACTGTTAAAAACAATGTATGATGTAAATAGTTGATTAGAGGAGGTAAATGCTATGAGCGATAGAAAAAAAGCTTTAGATATGGCATTAAGTAAAATAGAGAAGCAATTTGGTAAAGGTTCTATTATGAAACTAGGAGAAAAAGATCTCCAAAAAATAGCAGTAATACCTAGTGGGTCTTTGGCAGTGGATGTAGCATTAGGAGTAGGTGGATATCCAAGAGGTAGGGTAATAGAAATATATGGCCCGGAATCATCTGGTAAAACGACTGTAGCATTACATGCAATTGCTGAAGCACAGCGAAAAGGTGGAAATGCGGCGTTTATTGATGCTGAACACGCATTAGATCCAACTTATGCAAGTGCGCTAGGTGTAAATATAGAAGAATTATTATTATCTCAGCCAGATACTGGAGAACAGGCACTGGAAATTGCTGAGGCGCTCGTACGCAGTGGTGCGGTAGATATTGTAGTTGTCGATTCGGTTGCTGCACTGGTTCCAAAGGCGGAAATCGAGGGTGAAATGGGTGACTCCCACGTTGGGTTACAGGCCCGTCTGATGTCTCAAGCATTAAGAAAATTGTCTGGAGTCATAAACAAGTCGAAAACTACAGCTGTTTTCATTAACCAGATACGGGAGAAAATAGGCGTTATGTTTGGGAACCCGGAAACGACACCAGGTGGACGTGCACTTAAATTCTATTCATCTGTCAGACTAGAAGTTCGTCGTGCAGAAACACTAAAACAGGGTAATGACATTATGGGAAATAAAGCGAGAATTAAAGTCGTTAAAAATAAGGTAGCACCGCCATTTAAACAAGCTGAGGTCGATATTATGTATGGAGAAGGAATTTCTAAAGAAGGTGAAATCCTTGATATTGGTTCAGAATTGGATATTGTGCTTAAAAGTGGCGCATGGTACTCCTATAAAGAAGAAAGACTTGGTCAAGGACGTGAAAATGCCAAACAGTTTTTAAAAGAAAACAAAGAGATAATGGCTGAAATACATGAAGCGATTCGAGATCATTATCAGTTAGACGAGATTAAAGAAGAAGCGGAAAAACCAAAAGAAGTTGAGCAAGAGAGTTTTGATGTATAATAAAAGCCATCTTACCAAGCAATCCTTTACTCTATAATAGTAAAGGATTTTTCGCTAGTAAAAAGAGTATATAGTATATTAACCTTAAGGATAGCTATGTCCAGTTCCAGTGCCCAACACTAACAAACTTCAGAATTTTCCCTACGATAAGTTAACGTTGACTCGCTACCATTCATCGCGTTTCCTTTATCTTGTCAGAATACTTCCAGTTTGTATGTTGTTAGAACAGGTGCTTGTGATTTTCTTAATATGTATGATTCAGGATTAGTTATGACGTTTCCTTGACATTATCCAGAGAGACAATTAAAATTAACATGTATAATTTTATAATTTCATTTATAAGATTTATTGTTATTAATGCATTGAAAATGGTACATGCCGACAATAATGAATTGTACAACTTTATAGCAATGGGAGGTGAAATCATGGACAATACTTTAATCATCTTCATTTTGCTTGCTTTAATCCTAATCGTCGGTATTGTTGTTGGTTATCTGATTCGTAAATCAATTGCTGAAGCAAAGATTTCCAGTGCGGAAACTTTTGCAAAACAGTTAGTTGATGAAGCGCACCGAAATGCAGATGCCGCTAAAAAAGAGGCACTTCTTGAGGCAAGAGATGAGAATCATAAGCTTCGCCAGCAAACGGAGGAAGAACTTCGTGAGCGTCGTGCAGAGGCACAGAAACAAGAAAATCGTCTGATGCAAAAAGAAGAAAATCTGGATAAAAGAAGTGAAACACTGGACAAACGTGAACTTTTGTTAGAGAAGAAGGAACAATCACTAACGGAGAAACAACAACAAATTGAAGAAATGGAAAGCAAAGTGGAAGCTATGAAAAAAGAGCAGCAAACGGAGCTTGAACGCATTTCAGGATATACAACAGACCAGGCCAAACAAATTATTTTAGACCGGCTCGAAAATGAGCTGACACACGAATCGGCGTTAATGGTGAAAGAAGCTGAGAATCGTGCAAAAGAAGATGCTGATAAAAAAGCAAAAAACATTCTTTCGTTGGCTTTACAGCGTTGTGCTGCAGACCACGTTGCTGAAACAACTGTATCAGTTGTAAACCTTCCTAATGATGAGATGAAAGGTCGAATCATCGGACGTGAAGGGCGTAATATTCGAACACTGGAGACATTGACTGGTATTGATTTAATTATTGATGATACACCAGAAGCAGTAATCCTATCTGGTTTTGACCCAGTTCGACGGGAAATAGCTCGTATGGCACTAGAAAAACTAGTACAGGACGGCAGAATCCACCCGGCGAGAATTGAAGAAATGGTGGATAAAGCCAGACGCGAGGTTGATGAATATATCCGTGAAATTGGTGAAGAAACAACATTCGAAGTTGGCGTACATGGTCTGCATCCGGACCTGGTTAAGATTCTTGGTCGCCTAAAATACCGTACAAGCTATGGTCAAAATGTCTTGAAGCACTCTACAGAGGTTGCGTATCTCTCTGGATTACTTGCTGCAGAACTAGGCGAAGATGTAACATTGGCAAGAAGAGCCGGTCTCCTCCATGATATCGGAAAAGCAATTGATCATGAAGTAGAGGGCAGCCATGTTGAAATCGGTAAAGAATTAGCAATGAAGTACAAGGAACATGAGGTAGTTATTAATTCGATTGCTTCCCACCATGGTGATGAAGAGGCAACTTCCGTCATTTCAGTACTGGTAGCTGCTGCGGATGCATTATCTGCTGCACGTCCTGGTGCAAGAAGTGAAACATTGGAAAACTATATCAAGCGATTAGAAAAGCTTGAAGAAATCTCTGAATCCTTTGCAGGAGTCGAGAAATCATTTGCCATCCAAGCGGGAAGAGAAATACGAATTATGGTAAAACCTGACGAAATTGATGACATAGAATCTGTGAGTATCGCACGAGATATTCGTAAACGGATCGAGGGAGAACTCGATTTCCCAGGTCATATTAAAGTAACTGTAATTAGAGAAACAAGAGCGGTTGAATATGCAAAATGATTTAATGCGGTAAAAGCGGCCATGTGGTCGCTTTTATTTTTTGACATGAAATAATGATTGTGAAAAACAAATACTAATAAATGAGATAGGATGATTACAGGATGAAAATATTGTTTATCGGTGATGTCACTGGCTCGCCGGGCAGGGAAACAGTACAAGAATATTTACCAAAATTAAAAGACAAATACCGCCCCAATTTGACGATAATAAATGGCGAAAATGCTGCCTCCGGAAAAGGAATCACAGAAAAAATATACAAACAATTTTTAGAATGGGGTGCCAACGTTATTACGATGGGCAACCATACATGGGATAAGAAAGAGATTTTCGAGTTTATAGATGACGCGAAAAATATGATTCGTCCAGCAAATTTCCCAGAAGGAACGCCTGGAAAGGGCATCACCTATGTTAACTTGAACGGTACTGAAATAGCTGTTATTAATATGCAGGGGCGTACATTCATGGCCCCACTTGAAGATCCATTTCGAAAAATGGATGAATTAATCGATGAAGCCAAAGAAAGAACGAATATTATTTTTGTTGATTTTCATGCAGAAGTGACAAGTGAGAAACAAGCAATGGGCTGGTATGTAGACGGTAGGGTCAGCGCGGTAGTAGGAACGCATACACACACTCAAACAGCCGACGAGCGCATATTACCGCAAGGAACAGCATATATAACAGACGTAGGGATGACCGGTCCTTATGATGGCATCTTAGGTGTAGAAAGAGATGCAGTAATGAAACGTTTCTTGACTTCTCTACCTGTACGTTTCGAAATTACCACGCAGGGAAGAAAACAACTAAACGGGTTTGTAGTGACGATTGATAACAATAGTGGAAAAGCAACAAAAGTAGAGCGGATTTTAATTAATGACGACCATCCGTTTTTTGGTTAAGCCTTTTGAACTGTAAGATAGGTCATGTAGTAATTTAGCCAATTGATAATCAGTAGTGCGCTCTAGTTGAATCTTGGTAAATTGAATTTTTGGAATCATTGATGCATAATAGGGTAATAAGCTAACATCTCCAGGAATATAGTAGCTATAGAACTACATTAGGATATGAAGGAGGTACTAGTAATGGACGTATTAAAAGTTTCAGCAAAATCAAATCCAAACTCAGTAGCAGGAGCACTCGCAAATGTATTACGGGAACGCGGCACAGCGGAAATGCAGGCAATTGGAGCGGGCGCAATTAACCAATCCGTAAAGGCGGTAGCCATTGCAAGAGGATTTGTCGCACCAAGTGGAGTCGATTTAATTTGTATTCCGGCGTTTACAGATATTATGATTGATAATGAGGAACGAACAGCAATTAAATTGATTGTAGAACCAAGATGATAATGACAAATTTAGTAACCTTCCTCTAATATTGGAAGGTTTTTTCTTTGTACTTAGGCGAGATGTATTGTTAAATTGAATCATAGCCTTTATACTAGAGGAATGTATGTATACGTAAGATAGGAGGAGTTTTGTTATGAACGAACAGCAACGGAAAGAGCAAGCGCAGATTAAACAGGTGACGACTGCGGACAGAAAATCCGATCAGGACAAACCTTTAAGTGAAAAGACAAGTGTCGACTTTGCCAAGTATTTTGAAACAACGTACGAGCCACCTAATTTGAATAAAGCCCGTAAACGCGGTCGCGATAAAATAGATGTTCATTATGATTTTGGAATCCCTGAAGACATGGAAAACATTGGAGAAGGAAAGAAATTCCTT
This sequence comes from Virgibacillus halotolerans, assembly GCF_016908515.1. Taxonomy (GTDB): domain Bacteria; phylum Bacillota; class Bacilli; order Bacillales; family Amphibacillaceae; genus Virgibacillus_M; species Virgibacillus_M halotolerans. The sequence goes on along the minus strand of NZ_JAFBEA010000001.1, from coordinate 740,190 downwards.
ATTCGTACATATGGTTGTCAAATGAATGAACATGATACAGAAGTAATGGCCGGAATTTTAACGGAAATGGGTTACGAATCTACTGCAGATACAAATGATGCGGATATCATTTTACTCAATACATGCGCAATCCGGGAAAATGCGGAAAATAAGGTGTTTGGTGAAATCGGTCATCTAAAACCTTTAAAACTGGAAAAACCAGATTTAATTCTTGGGGTTTGTGGTTGTATGTCACAGGAGGAATCGGTGGTAAACCGAATTCTAAAAAAACACCAGCATGTTGATTTGATCTTTGGAACACATAATATCCACCGTCTTCCACACCTGGTTAAAGAAGCAATGTTCAGTAAAGAAAACATTGTAGAGGTATGGTCTAAAGAAGGAGATATTATAGAAAATCTGCCAAAAGTACGTAAAGGTAAAATTAAAGCATGGGTTAACATTATGTACGGCTGTGACAAATTCTGTACGTACTGTATCGTGCCAATGACACGTGGTAAAGAGCGCAGCAGGAGACCCGATGACATTATCCAGGAAGTACGGCGTTTGGTTGCACAGGGCTATCAGGAAGTGACATTACTGGGGCAAAACGTCAATGCCTATGGAAAAGACTTCGAAGATCTTACATATGGATTAGGCGATTTAATGAATGATATTCATAAGATTGATATCCCGAGAGTTCGTTTCACGACCTCCCACCCAAGAGACTTCGATGATCGATTAATTGAGGTATTAGCTCAAGGGGGCAATCTACTGGACCACATTCATTTGCCGGTACAATCCGGAAGCAGTGAAATATTAAAGAAAATGAATCGAAAATATACAAGGGAAGATTACTTGGCATTGGTTCATAAAATACGTACAGCGATGCCAAATGCAACGTTAACCACAGATATTATTGTCGGTTTCCCGAATGAGACAGAAGAGCAATTTGAAGAAACGATGACACTAGTAGAAGAAGTTGGTTTTGAGGCAGCATACACGTTTATTTATTCACCACGTGAAGGTACGCCAGCTGCACGTAAAAAGGATGACGTTCCAGAAGAAGTGAAGAAACAACGCTTATACCGTCTGAACGACCTTGTCAACAAACAATCTGCAGCATCAATGAAAACTTATGATGATAAGATTGTTAAAGTACTTGTTGAAGGTGAAAGTAAAAAAGACCCTGATGTTCTGGCCGGCTATACAGAGCGAAATAAATTAGTTAATTTTAAAGGTCCACAATCAGCAATTGGCAAAATTGTTGAAGTGAAAATTACGGACACGAAAACATGGTCATTAAATGGTATAATGGTAGAAAATACAGTTGAGGTGAACTAACATGGCTGAATATACACGCACACAAGTACTTGATGCAGCAAAAGACTTAGCGAATATGCTTGCAAATACAGATGAAATCGATCGATTCAAACAAGTTGAAGCAAAAATTAATGATAACCAAAAGGTTCAAAAGCTGATAACGAAAATTAAAGCATTACAGAAACAAGCAGTTAATTTTCAAGCTTATGAAAAAAGAGAAGCATTAAAACGGATGGAAGAAGAAATTGATCGTCTACAGGACGAAATCGATGCAATACCGGTTGTACAGGAATTTAAGGAAACACAAATTGTGGTCAATGATGTACTACAACTTGTATCCGGAACGATAGCAAGAGAAGTAACAAATCATGTTATTGAATCAACAGGTGGAGATTTATTGTCTGGTGAAACAGGATCAAAAACTAAAAAAAGTACAGGATGTCATTAAACAAAAACAAGGCAGAATATTATCTGCCTTGTTTTTTTGTTATTATCATGCCTTTATCAGCTTTCATTAGAAAACTTGACTTAACATCACTCCTTAAGCCGCAAGCTTTAAATTTCCGTAAAAATTTTTAGGGTCTGCGATTATTACTCACGCAATGTTCCTTTTGTGTAATGATACGGTCCGGAAAATTGATAATTTCCCATCAGAATAAAATAGCTATGCACTTTAGGTATTTGTCTTGCATAAAATGACTATGAAAAATGAGGAGGTATAAGTAATTATGACTTTTCTTGATAAAGAATATAGAGAAATCATTACAAAAGCCGTCTGTGGCAAGGGTCGCAAGTTCACAAAAGCATCCAATAATATCGCACCATCACATCATCCAACAAGTATTTTAGGGTGCTGGGTCATCAATCATTTATACAATGCCAAAAAGAAATCAAAGGATTCCGTAGAAATTAATGGGAGCTATGATATCAACGTTTGGTATTCGTATAATGATAATACAAAAACGGAGGTCGTAACTGAAAGAGTAACCTATTGTGATGTTGTTCCATTATCTGTTAAGGATGATAATTGCCTGAATGAGGATTACGATGTGATTGCTAAGGTTGTTCAACAACCTAACTGTCTGGAGTGTAAGATTGCAAATAAAGGGCACAAAATCGTAGTTGAAACGGAACGGGAATTTATCGTACAGATAATTGGTGAAACAAGACTTAGTGTGAAAGTAAATCCAAATCATGGAAAATTTGATGATGACGATGATGATGATCAATGGGATTTTGAACTAAAAGATGATGAACTGCATGATGTTAAACCCGATTTTTTAAATGAAAAAGACTAGAAAAATTACGAGGGATTAATTTCTCTCGTAATTTTTTGTTCCTTTGCAAGAAGCGTGTTTTATAAAGTGAAACTCCAATCAGTGGGAGTTTTTCTTTTCTCACGCCGATTGATAGTTAAACCAATCGGGCTTGTGCAGGCAGTTATCTCTCACCTAAAAGTTCCGGTGCCACTTATATTTTTGAAGTGGAGGTTTTACTGCCGGTTAAACTGCGATAAAATAGGTTAAAGGGGTTCAGACAATCGCTTGTATGGTTCACTTTATGCTATAATTGCATGAGCATAAGTGAGTTTTTGGAGGATGAATGATGTCTAAGCACACACCAATGATGGTTCAATATTTAAAAATTAAAGCAGAACATAAAGATGCCTTTTTATTTTTCCGTTTGGGCGATTTTTATGAAATGTTTTATGAGGATGCAATTAAAGCATCAAAGGAATTAGAAATAACCTTAACAAAAAGAGATCCTGGGCAAAAAGAACCGATCCCAATGTGTGGTATACCATACCATGCTGCAGAAAACTACATAAAGATTCTGATCGGAAAAGGCTATAAAGTAGCGATTTGTGAGCAGGTAGAAGATCCTAAGACCGCTAAAGGGGTTGTGAAAAGAGAGGTTATTCAGCAAATCACCCCTGGGACAGTCATGGAAAGTAATATGTTAAGTGAAGGGGAAAATAACTATATTGCTAGCCTGTCACATTTTCAAGATGGCACGTATGTCGTTGTCTACAATGATTTATCGACTGGCGAAAACCAGCTTGCCTTAATTAAGGATGGCTGGGACGCTGTTATTCACGAATTATATAACCAACCGATAAAAGAAATTGTCATTTCCTCGAATTTACCAGAGGATTTACAAAATCAATTAAGTGAACGATTAAATATAACACTTTCTTATCAGGATGAAGTGAATTTCAATGCGGAATACAGGGATCTATGTGAAAACTTAAATGATGAGCGGTTGATGAAAGCGTTCAGTCGATTATTAAATTATATCCAGCAGACGCAAAAGCGCTCGCTTGACCATTTAAAACAAGCGGAAATTATCCAACTGCATCATTATTTATCACTGGATATGTATTCTAAAAGGAATCTGGAGTTATCTGAAACGATATTAAAAAAAGGAAAGCATGGCAGTCTATTATGGGTACTTGATAAAACAGTTACAGCAATGGGATCCCGCATGCTCAAAAAGTGGCTGGAACGTCCTTTGCTAAGTAAAGCTAGAATTGAAGAACGGCTTGATATTGTCGAAGAATTTTACCAAAGCTTTATGGAACGGGATACGATAAGAGAGAGTTTGAAATCAGTTTATGATTTAGAACGGCTTGCTGGAAGGATTGCGTTTGGAAATGTGAACGCAAGAGATCTAATTCAGTTAAAGGCGTCATTGGAAAGGATACCGGAGCTAAAAGCGACCTTACATCAATTTGAACAAGCTCGCATGCAATCTTTAGCAGATGAGTTGATTTTTCCCGAGCATATTGTAACGTTATTGAATGAAAGCTTGGTAGATGAACCGCCGATATCGATTAAAGATGGATCAATGATCAAAGATGGTTATAGTGAGCAACTTGATACCTATCGTGATGCAATGAGAAACGGTAAAAAATGGATTGCAGAATTGGAACAAAAGGAAAAGCAGGAAACAAATATTAAATCACTTAAAATCGGGTATAATCGGGTATTTGGTTACTATATTGAAGTAACTAAAGCGAATCTGCACCTGCTTCCAGAGGGCAGATATGAGCGTAAACAGACATTGACAACCGCGGAGCGGTATGTAACACCGGAGCTCAAGGAGAAAGAACAACTCATATTAGAAGCTGAAGAACAAAGTGTTGAGCTTGAATACAATTTATTTATTGAAGTTCGCGAACAAATTAAAAAACACATTCCCCAGCTACAATATTTGGCAGAGGTTGTTAGTAATATAGATGTATTACAAGCTTTTGCAACCGTTAGTGAATCGAATAATTACAAGCGTCCGCGATTTGTTGACAATGAATTATGCATTAAGAATGGACGACATCCAGTTATTGAAGAAGTAATGCAGGATAACACCTTTGTTCCAAATGACATCTCATTGGATCAGCAAAAAAGTATTCTATTAATCACGGGACCGAATATGTCCGGTAAAAGCACGTATATGCGACAACTGGCTTTAACCGTTATTATGGGCCAAATTGGCTGTTTTGTTCCTTGTGATGAAGCAGATCTCATTTTATTTGATCAAATTTTTACACGGATTGGCGCTGCAGATGATCTTGTTGCGGGGCAAAGTACTTTTATGGTGGAAATGCTTGAGGCGAATCATGCAATCGCAAATGCAACAGATAAGAGTTTAATTTTACTGGATGAAATAGGACGGGGAACAAGCACTTATGATGGTATGGCTTTGGCTCAAGCCATCGTTGAATATATTCATAATAATATCAAGGCGAAAACCTTGTTCTCTACTCACTATCATGAATTAACAGCATTAGAGAATTCCTTACCCAACTTAAAAAACATTCATGTCAGGGCAGAAGAACATGAAGGAAATGTTGTTTTTCTTCATCAAATTAAAGATGGTGCGGCAGATGAAAGTTATGGAATTCATGTAGCCAAACTGGCTGATTTACCTGGTGCATTAATCGAACGGGCTAGTACCATTCTGCAACAGCTGGAAGGAAATGATAAACCAAGTCCAACAACGGAAAAAATAGAAGCTGGTCAATTGTCCTTCTTTGTGGAGGAATCAAAGTCAGCGAAAAAAGAAAAAATTCCAGTCGCCGGTGAAAAGGTGATGAAAGAACTAAAAGACTTAAATCTATTTGAAATGACACCATTAGAAGCAATGAATGCATTATATAAGCTGCAAAAGCAAGTAACGAAATAAAAATATCTGTAAGAAGGAGTTTGTTTGCATGACCATTTTACAATTACCTGATGCATTAGCAAATAAAATAGCGGCTGGTGAAGTTGTCGAAAGACCGGCATCTGTTGTAAAGGAATTAGTAGAAAATAGTATCGATGCAAACAGTAAGTGGATTAAGATAGAATTGATGGAAGCTGGATTGCAGTCTATTAAAATAACGGATGATGGTGGAGGAATGGCAGAGGAAGATTGTGAACATGCTTTTCTCAGACATGCTACAAGTAAAATTAAAAATGAAGCAGATCTATTTCGTGTAAAGACATTGGGATTTAGAGGAGAGGCCCTGGCGAGTATCGCGTCTGTCAGTAGGTTAACAGTTAAAACATCGCAAGGGGATGCTGCAGGAACATGGTTGACCTTAGAAGGTGGAAAGATAATCGATAAGAAAAAAAGTGATGCGAGAAGAGGAACTGAGATTGCTGTCGATGATCTATTCTTTAATACACCAGCGCGGTTAAAGTATATGAAAAGCCTGCATACAGAGTTAGGACATATTACGGATTTGTTGAACCGTTTAGCGTTGTCACATCCTGAAGTACGCTTTGAAGCAACCCACAATGGCAAAGGTCTTTTCAGAACAGCGGGAACAGGAGACTTATTGCAGGTGATTTCACATGTTTATGGGATGGGCACAGCTAAAAAGATGTTACCTATCGTGCAGGAGACGCTCGACTTTTCGATTAAAGGGTATATTGCCAAACCCGAAGTGACCCGGGCATCCCGATCATATATTTCGACGATTATTAATGGTCGTTATATCAAAAGTATCCCATTATCACAAGCAATCATTCGCGCCTATCACACATTACTGCCGATCGGCCGCTATCCAATTGTAGTTATCGAAATTGACATGGATCCCATATTAGTTGATGTGAACGTACATCCAACTAAACTAGAAGTACGTTTTAGTAAAGATAAAGAATTGTTTACAGCAATAGAAGAAACGATAAGGAATAAATTCAGAGAAATAACACTCATTCCAGAGATGGAGCAAAAACCGGTTGAAAAGGAAAAAACATTTCAGCATGCAATGAATTTCGATGCAGTACCAAAACCTGAACAATCAAAGATTTGGCAACAACCATGGTCACAGAATCAAGTGATTAAAGAGCAAGGTGGTCGTGACGCTGAAATAGAGGAAAGTAAAGATCAGCAATTGCCGAACTATCAGGGAAATGAGCCACCAACACCTGCCTTTGCGCCGGAAAGAGATGCCATGACGGAGCAATTTCAGCGGTCAGAGCCAATACAACGTGTACCGGCAATGTACCCGATTGGGCAATTGCAGGGAACGTATATTTTGTCGCAAAATGAAAATGGCCTGTACATGGTCGATCAACACGCGGCACAGGAACGAATTAAATATGAATTTTTCAAGAAGAAATTAGGACAAACGATCAATGAATCACAGCAATTACTACTTCCTTTAACCTTTGAATTTTCGAAACAAGAATCTATTTTTATCGAGCAATATAAAGATAAATTAGAGCAAGTTGGCTTGTTTTTTGAACCATTTGGCAACCAGACTTATGTGGTTCGTTCGCATCCAAGTTGGTTTCCGAAAGGTTTTGAAGAGGAAGTAATCCGGGAAATGATTGATCAAATTATGCATGAAGAAGAAATTAGTGTCGAAGGAATCAGAGAAGACGCAGCTATTCTGATGTCCTGTAAACGGTCCATAAAAGCAAATCATTATTTGAATCAGGAGGAGATGTTTCGACTGCTGGAGGATTTGAGACAGACCACTGATCCGTTTACATGTCCACACGGTCGACCAATCATCGTACATTTTAGTACTTATGAGTTGGAGAAAATGTTTAAGCGTGTCATGTAATCATGTATAATTAGGGCAAACGGCGCCAAGACTAGTTAAAAAATGTCTTTGGGGTGTGTATAATGGATAATCAAAAGCTTATAAACTTTTTAAATCAACTATTGTCTAATCAATTTGTGATGTATGTGAAATTACATCGTTACCATTGGTTTGTCCAAGGTAGACATTTCTTTCAATTACACGATAAATTTGAAGAATTGTACAAACGCTTTGCCGAGGATTTAGATGAAGTGGCAGAACGTATCCTGATGATCGAGGGCAAACCACTGGCAACGATGAGCAAGTATTTAAAAGAAGCAACATTAGAAGAGGCGAATGCGGATGATAAAGAAGACGAAATCATTGCGCAACTCATCGCTGATTTCCAGCAAATTATTGAAGAAATTCGTCAGCAAGGCATCCCGTATGCCAATGAATTAAAAGACGAACCGACGGATGACATGCTGACATCCATACAAGCAACCTTAGAGAAACACGTTTGGATGCTTCAAGCATACCGGGCATACGAATAATACAATGTAATATAGGGGAATATTTATGAAGAAAACCGTCATCGTGATTATGGGCCCAACAGCCGTTGGTAAAACCAGATTGAGTATTGATATTGCAAAACAATTTAATGGTGAAATTATTAGCGGGGATTCGATGCAAGTTTATAAAGGCATGGATATTGGTACGGCTAAAATAACGGAAGATGAAATGCAAGGTGTTACGCATCATATGATTGATATCAAAAATCCCGATGAAGCATTCTCAGTGGCTGATTTTCAATATTATGTCCAAAAGTATATCGATGAAATCACTTCCCGAGGCAAACTGCCAATTATTGCTGGCGGAAGTGGTTTATACATACAGGCAGCATTATTTGATTATAATTTTTCCGAACAAAAAAGAAATGATGCTTTTACAACCCGTTTAGAACAAATATTGGATGAGGATGGCGCCATGGCACTATACCAACGTTTAAAGGATATAGATCCGGAACAGGCGGCAAAGATTCATCCAAATAATCACAGGCGCGTTATTCGTGCATTAGAAGTCTATGAAACAACAGGAATGACGATGACGGCCTACCAACAAAAACAGTCAAAAAGATCACCATACAATCTCTTATTAATAGGTTTGGATATGGAACGGGAACTGTTATATAAACAAATCAATCACAGGGTTGATGTAATGCTTGAAAACGGGTTGGTGGAAGAAGTAAAATACTTATACAGGCAAGGATTTGAAGACTGTCAATCCATGAAAGCCATCGGTTATAAGGAGTTGATTCCATATCTAAAAGGGGAACAGCAGCTTAAGGATTCAGTAGAATTGCTGAAGCGAAATTCCAGAAGATATGCAAAACGACAATATACTTGGTTTAAAAATAAAATGGATATAACATGGTATCAGGTGAAACCTGAAACAATAAATGAAAAATTCAGCACGATTTTTGCTGATCTTGCAGGATTATTAAAAAAGAAATAGAAATAACTATATAGATAGATAAAAGGGAGGAACGAACATGGCGCAAAATACAAACATTCAAGACGTTTATTTAAATCAGCTACGGAAAACACACGTATCTGTTACCGTTTTCCTAACCAATGGATTTCAATTAAGGGGCATTGTTAAAGCATTTGATAATTATACGGTATTACTGGAAACGGATGGCAAGCAACAACTTATTTTTAAACATGCAATATCCACTTTTGCACCAGTTAAAAATGTTTCGCTTGAAAAAGAGTAAGATAAAAAACGGGCACAATCATGTGTCCGTTTTTAAATAGCATTTTTACATAGGCGTTTGTCACACCTTTTTTAATGGGGGCGTATACTACATTGACGAAGGAGTGATGGCGTGGAGACACAAATGAGCCGCAAGAGAGATGGGCAAATAAATATCGTGTTACAGCACCAAACACGGTCACAGTCTGAAAGTAAAAGTCAGTTACATTTTACAGAAAACAGTCCATTTAAACATATTGATCTGGAATTTTCATCCTTTGTTGCGATGAATAAATTGAAACAAACGATAAAAGAAATATATGCGACCATCGTAATTAATCAAAAACGTAAGGAAGTTGGATTGGCTTGCACGAAGCAAGTACTGCATATGCTTTTTAAAGGTAATCCTGGAACAGGTAAAACAACGGTTGCTAGAAAGCTGGCAAAAATATACTTTGATATGAATTTATTATCAAAAGGGCATTTTATAGAAGCGGAAAGAGCCGATTTAGTTGGTGAATATATCGGGCAAACCGCGCAAAAGACCAGGGCATTGATTCAAAAGGCGATGGGTGGGATCCTATTTATTGATGAAGCTTACTCACTGGCGCGCGGTGGTGAAAAGGATTTTGGGAAGGAAGCAATTGATACCCTTGTAAAGCATATGGAAGATAATCATAATGATTTTGTTTTAATTTTGGCAGGATATCCTTATGAAATGGAGCGATTCCTAACACTAAACCCTGGCCTGCAATCGAGGTTTCCATTCATTTTAGACTTTAAGGACTATGAGGTTGATCAATTAATGGATATTGCTAGGCAAATGGCTTCGGAAAGAGAATATGAACTTACAAAAGAAGCGGAGAGAGAATTGCGCTCCCATTTATTAAAAAAAACACAAGAAACAACCAGAAATTTTTCCAATGCCCGCTATGTCAGAAATATAATTGAACACGGCATTCGGATGCATGCTGTCCGTTTATTGTGCAAAGATAATTATGTGACCGAAGATCTTATTAAATTAACAGGTCAAGATTTGCAAGTGAATCATCACTATAACCAACGTTGACCCACAAGTATTTTTGTGAAGTGGGGTCAGCTTTGTTATGATGAAGGTAGATTGGCTGTAGAAAGAGGTTGGAAATCATGTCTGAAGAAAAGATACTCGTTATTGCAGTAAAATTGCCGCAACAAAATGATGAACGTTTTCAATCTTCTTTAGAAGAATTAATATCTTTGAGCGGGACAGCAGGTGGTACGGTTGAAAAAGTAATGACACAAAACCGCAGCCGGATCCATCCTGCTAATTATATTGGCGAAGGAAAAATAGATGAAATAAAACAAGAAATTGATTCGTTGGATATCGATTTGGTAATTTCTAACGATGAATTATCTGCTGGACAATTAAGGAATTTAGGCAATCGATTTGAAGTTAGAATCATTGACCGCAGCCAGCTTATTTTAGATATATTCGCACAGCGCGCCCAAACGAAAGAAGGCAAGCTTCAGGTTGAACTTGCTCAATTGGAGTACTTACTGCCGAGATTACATGGGCAAGGGTTGATCATGTCCAGATTAGGCGCAGGTATTGGTACAAGAGGCCCGGGTGAGACCAAACTGGAAACGGACCAACGACATATTAGAAGAAGAATATTCGATATTAAAAGAAGGCTGAAATTGACTGGCCAGCAACGTGAACAATACCGTAAACGAAGAAAAACGAATGATGTATTTCAAATCGCAATTGTTGGTTATACAAATGCTGGCAAGTCTACATTGTTTAACCGTCTAACGAATAGTGATTCACTTGAAGAAAACCAATTGTTTGCCACACTAGATCCATTAACAAGAAAAATACAATTACCATCAGGTTTCCAAACTTTGATTACAGACACAGTAGGATTTATTCAGGACTTGCCAACCGCCTTAATAGCATCTTTCCGTTCGACTTTGGAAGAAGTAACGGAGGCAGATCTGTTATTACACGTTGTAGACAGTTCTCATCTTGATCAATCACAACATCAAGATACGGTTAATCAATTAAATGCGGATATGATACCCATGTTGACGATTTATAATAAAAAGGATTTATACGAGGATGATCTTATACCAGAGAATTATCCATTTATCGTCATTAGTGCCTACGATCAGGAAGACCTACAAAAGCTCTTGGAGAAAATTGAGCAAGTCTTACAGGGACAATGGGATAAATATGTATTCGAGTTAAATCCAGATGAAGGTAAGATAATGAATCGTTTGGAACATGAAACCATTATGATTAATAAATATTTTGATGAAGAAAAAAATAAATATGTAGCAAAAGGATATATCAGACAAAACCACCCATTGCAAGGTTTATTAAAGGAGTAAGGATGAAGATGTTAGAAGAAGTAGTAAAACAAGCAGAAGCAGCATGCAGCACACAACACCAGAAGATAAATACGATTGTAGAAATAAATCAGAAACGCGTACTGGATGCATTTATTAATAACCGCATCAGTGATAGTCATTTTAATTCCACTAGCGGCTATGGCTACGATGATCTTGGGCGTGATGCACTTGAATCCGTATATGCAGAAGTATTTGGCGGGGAAGACGCGCTCGTTAGACCGCAAATCGTTTCGGGAACACACGCGATATCAACCACGCTCTTCGGCCTATTACGGCCTGGTGATGAATTACTCTATATTACTGGTAAACCATATGATACATTGGAAGAAGTTATTGGTATAAGGGGAAGTAATGCGGGCTCTTTAATGGATTATAATATAAAGTATAATCAAGTAGCTTTAAATGATAATGGAACAATAAATTATGACGGGATTAAAAGCGCAATTACCACTGATACGAAAGTAATTGGCATTCAGCGCTCCAAAGGATATGATGATCGACCATCTTTCACGATCGATGATATTAGGGAAATGGTTGCATTTGTAAAAGAAATTGATGAGCAATTAATTGTGTTTGTCGATAACTGTTATGGTGAATTCGTAGAGGCGGAAGAACCTTTACATGTTGGTGTTGACATTATGGCAGGTTCATTGATTAAAAATCCGGGCGGGGGTATCGTTCGTGCTGGTGGTTATATTGTTGGAAGCGAACAACTTATTCAGCAATGTGCCAACCGATTGACTGCACCCGGACTTGGTAAAGAAACTGGTGCAACTTTTAATATGCTACAGGAAATGTATCAGGGGTTCTTTTTAGCACCTCATATTGTGGGGGAAGCCTTAAAAGGTGCGGTATTTACATCACGTTTTCTTGAACTGGTTGGATATAAAACATCTCCACATTATCAAGCGAAACGCACCGATTTGATTCAGTCTGTTACTTTCAATGATACGGAACAAATGGTAGCATTCTGTCAGGCTATTCAGCAGCATTCTCCAGTTAATTCCTATGTAACACCATACGCGAGTGAGATGCCAGGTTATGACGATAAAGTGATCATGGCTGCAGGTACCTTTATTCAAGGATCAAGTATCGAATTGTCTGCCGACGGCCCCATTAAAGCTCCTTATATTGCATTTGTGCAAGGCGGGCTTACTTATGCACATGTGAAAATTGCTTTAGTAGGATCTATCAAAGTAATGATAGAAAAGGGTTATTTATTACTTAAATAGGGAATAGCGAAGAGAGAGTACTTGTACAAAGGTAATACATCCAAATTATAATGGGTGTTATTCATAAAAAAGCCTTATAAAACACTAGGAGGAGAAAGATGAGCGCGAGGTTGACTAAGAAAGATATTATGAAACAAATTGAAGAAGAGAACGTAAGATTTATTCGATTACAATTTACGGACATGCTTGGAACAATTAAAAATGTGGAAATACCCCTCGGACAGTTAGATAAGGCGTTGGATAACAAGATGATGTTTGACGGGTCTTCAATCGAAGGATTTGTTCGTATCGAAGAATCAGATATGTATTTATATCCGGATGTGGATTCATTTATCGTATTTCCATGGACATCTGAAAAGGGAAAAGTGGCACGTTTTATTTGTGATATTTATAATACGGATGGCACACCATTTGAGGGGTGTCCAAGATATAATTTAAAGCGTAACTTAAAGAAAATGGAGGAATTGGGCTTCACGGATTTTAACATTGGAACAGAGCCAGAATTCTTTTTATTTAAGTTAGATGCCAATGGTGATCCTTCATTGGAATTAAATGACCGTGGTGGTTATTTTGATTTAGCGCCAACAGACCTTGGTGAAAATTGCCGACGCGATATTGTTTTAGAATTGGAAGAAATGGGCTTTGAAATAGAAGCTTCTCACCACGAAGGCGCACCAGGGCAGCATGAAATTGACTTTAAGTATTCGCAAGCAGTGAAACACTGTGACGATGTACAAACATTTAAATTGGTAGTTAAAACGATAGCCAGAAAACATAATCTGCATGCTACATTTATGCCAAAACCTTTATATGGTGTATATGGCTCCGGAATGCATGTGAATATGTCGTTATTTAAAGACGGGAAAAATGCTTTCTTTGATGAAGCTGCTGAATTGAGCTTGAGCGAAACGGCATATCAATTTACTGCAGGATTAATTAAGCATTCTACCAACTATACAGCGATTACAAATCCAACGGTTAATTCGTATAAGCGATTAGTTCCCGGTTACGAAGCGCCAAGTTATGTTGCTTGGTCCGCACAAAATCGCAGCCCGCTTGTTCGAATTCCTTTCTCAAGGGGATTAAGTACAAGGGTTGAATTACGAAGTGTCGACCCAACGGCAAATCCTTATTTGGCAATGGCAGTACTATTGGCAGCTGGCCTGGATGGTGTTCAGAATAAAATAAATCCACCAGCCCCAGTCGATAAGAATATTTATTCGATGACAAAACAAGAGCGTGAAGAAGAGGGTATTAGAGATTTACCAGCAACGTTAATGGATGCTTTAAAAGAATTACAAGAGGATGAAGTGATTCGTCAAGGTCTTGGTGAGCATTTATATAAACATTTCTTAGAAGCAAAAGCAATTGAATGGGATATGTTCCGTACTACTGTTCATCCTTGGGAAAGAGAGCAATATTTGACAGCGTATTAAGGTTGATATAACGGTATTTCTTTCATTCAAATAACGATGGTTACTCTCAAATATGTCAAAAAAAATGCAACGGATGTAATGGAAATACATCACGTTGCATTTTTTTATTTGATAATACATTATTTTAAGTTATGGAAGCATCGTAGATTTTTTTGGTTGAGTCCTTCAGTAATGTATTGAATTCCTCGTCTGTTTGATCTGCACTTAACCCTTCAGATAATGCTCTTGAAAAGCTAGCAATCAGACCTTGGTTTGCAGCTAATTTTTCATTGGCTAGTTCACGAGGATAGCCACCGGAAAGAGCAACCACTCTGATAACTTTCGGATGATCAATCAATTCTTTGTAGAAATTATTGACATTTGGAATAGTCAATTTTAACATCACGTTCTCATTTTCATTTAACGCATCCAAATAATTTAACATTTCTTCTTTTAAGAGTTGCTCAGCTTTTTCTTTGTCACTACTGTGAATATCTACTTCTGGTTCAATAATTGGAACAAGATCAGCAGCAAGAATTTGTTTACCTACTTCAAACTGTTGTTCTACAACCTTTTTAATCCCCTCAGGGTTTGGTTCTTTAATAACAGAACGCATTTTTGTCCCAAAAACATGTCTTTCATTTGCTCTCTTTAATAACGCATCTAATCCAGGATTAGGCTTCATTAATTGCACACCGTTTTCTTCTGGTGCTAGTCCTTTATCAATTTTTAAAAAGGGAACAATGCCTTTTTTCTTCCATAAATAATCTGCAGTAAAAAGATCTTCAATTTTGCGGTCCATTGTTTGTTCGAACAAAATAGCGCCTAAAATAGAATCCGAATGGAAAGCAGGCGAAGTAATAATACGTGTTCTCATTTCGTGAACGAGGTCAAACATTTCCTCTTCACCGGAGTATGAATCTTCAGGGACACCATAAAGTGCTAGAGCCTTTGGTGTACTACCACCACTTTGATCGAGTGCAGCGATGAAGCCTTGTCCATTTTTGACACAATCTAACTGTTCCTTTTGCATGATATCAGCTCCTAATACAATTTTTGTGAAAGCCAAAATCTGATTTAAAAAATTCAAACCAAAATAATACTTACCTTATTAGTGTACCAGTATACATTCTAAACTACAAAAAGGAGCTACTGAAGTCAAAAGCCATATTAATTTTCATTAAAGGTAAGTACCTTTTTATTTTATAAATTTTTTAGCTATACGATATGCTCGAAAAGGAAGTGCACTAGAATGAAACAAACCATTTTATACTGCTTGGGTCTTTAGTATTGTGTTAGGAAGAACGTTACTATCTATACCGAACGTTGTACATTATGTGAAAGACATTTCTGGGGGAACTTCATTGCAACACCTTCCACGAACGATCTGATTGAAGAGAAAGCAACTAGTATCGTGTAATAAAAAAATCTCATTCAGATGTACTTTAAAGTATATCTGAATGAGATTTTTTTACCTCTTTACGCAATAGCATTTTCACAAGTGGTTTAAATCTAGTGGATATTTCGATATAATCCGATCACTTTACCTAAAATCATGACATTTGGATAAATCAATGGTTCCATTGTAGCGTTTTCCGGTTGTAGTCGAATATGATCCTTTTCTTTAAAGAAACGTTTTACGGTTGCCTCATTTTCATCAGTCATAGCGACAACAATATCACCATTTTCCGCGACATTTTGTTGTTTGACAATCACCATGTCTTTATCCAGAATACCCGCTTCGATCATACTTTCACCATCAATTACCAGTACAAATAAATTGTCATCCGGCCCTGAACTGGAGCTTGGGAGGGGAATAAACTCTTCGATATTCTCTACGGCTGTAATAGGTATTCCTGCAGTGACTTTACCTATTACCGGTGCGTAACGCGCTACATCTTTAGGTATATTTCCCTCTTCCGAATGATCGAGAATCTCGATTGCCCTTGGTTTTGTAGGATCTCTGCGAATATATCCTTTGTTTTCCAACCTTTCAAGATGTCCATGTACAGTAGAACTTGAAGCAAGTCCAACAGCATCAGCAATTTCCCGAACCGACGGTGGGTACCCCTTCGCACTCACTTCATTTTTAATGAAATCCATAATCATTTGTTGTCTTTTTGATAGTTTAGTCATCTAGTTTCCACCTCACACATAGGATTTATTAATACTAGTTTATCATTTCTATTTTGCTAAAGCAAACATTCGTTCGAAAAAACGTTGACAGGATCACCTGTTCGTGCGATACTGTATTTGATGACGAACAGAGGTTCTTAGTATGGGTAAGGGGGGACTTTGTATGTTTGGGAAAATAACCAAAATAGATGTCTTTTACTTAGTTACATTTGCATTTA
This sequence comes from Virgibacillus halotolerans, assembly GCF_016908515.1. Classification (GTDB taxonomy): domain Bacteria; phylum Bacillota; class Bacilli; order Bacillales; family Amphibacillaceae; genus Virgibacillus_M; species Virgibacillus_M halotolerans. The sequence goes on along the minus strand of NZ_JAFBEA010000001.1, from coordinate 723,728 downwards.
CATTAGGTTTTTTATATTTTACAATGATAACGAGTTGATCTTATTTTTTAGTCAGAAGGGGTATTACCATTGAAAGCTATACTTTATTGCCGGGTTAGTACGGATAAAAAAACACAGGAAACTTCATTAGCCAGACAGAAAGAGGAATTGCTTCGTTTGGCATCGCGACATCAATTTATTGTTGTTGATTGTATCGAAGAACAACAGAGTGGATATGAAATAGAGCGGCCGGGAATTTTTAAAATGCTTGATTATTTTTCTGACTCAAAAGCAGATTGTTTATTAATACAGGATGAGACGAGACTAGCAAGAGGAAACACTAAAATTGCCTTGTTTCATCAATTAAAAAAATTAGATATAGCAATTTTCACAGTAATGCATGACGGGGAATTAGAGCTTTCAGAATCAGATTCGATGGTGTTACAAATTGTTGGTATTGTGGAAGAATACCAACGAAAGATTCACAACATGAAAATTAAAAGGGGAATGAATAAGGCGATCGCCGAGGGATATGACCCAAGTCAGAATCTGTCAAATCAGAACAAAGCACCTGGCAGGGAAAGAATCGCTTTTCCGATTGAAGAAGTTGTACGTTTAAGGGATAACAATCTTACCTTTGCAGAAATCGCTAAAACATTGAATGGTTTAGGACATCCTGTATCTAAAGCAACCGTACACCGCAGATATCAGGAGTTTCGAAATACTTGATTATCGTCTATAGAATAAGTAAAATGAGAAAGCAGGAACTATCCATGTTTCTGCTTTTTTAGATCGTATGATTAACTTTGTTAGGGGGTTTATATACAAAATGATAACAAAGGAAAAGTTAGCTAGGATTAATACATTAGCAAAAAAGGCAAAAGCTGAAGGTTTAACCGAAAAGGAAAAAAAGGAACAAATAGAGCTTCGGGAGGAATATTTGGGTAATGTCCGCAGTTCATTTAAAAACCAATTTAAATCCATGACAGTAGTGGATCCAAAAGGAAATGATGTTACACCGCAAAAAGTACGTGACTTGCAGGAGAAAAATAAGAAGGATTAGAAAAATAAGACAATAAATCGAACAATCAAACAAAATATTGCGTTAAAACTTGTAGCTGAACAAGTTTCATTATAGAATAGTATAGGATACAAGCGTTTAATAGTGAAAGGGGTTAAATTACTACATGTCGAAAACAAACGAACAACTATCAATTAATACAATTCGTACACTCTCAATTGATGCAATTGAAAATGCCAATTCCGGACACCCAGGTTTACCAATGGGAGCAGCTCCTATGGCATACACATTATGGACAGATTTTATGAAACATAATCCGAAAAGTTCAAAATGGTTTAACCGTGACCGATTTGTTCTTTCAGCAGGTCATGGTTCAATGCTGTTATATAGTTTGCTTCATTTATCAGGCTATGACGTTACAATTGATGATCTAAAGAATTTCCGCCAATGGGATTCCAGAACACCAGGACATCCTGAAGTACATCACACGGACGGTGTCGAGGCAACGACCGGTCCATTGGGACAAGGAATTGCAATGTCAGTTGGGATGGCTATGGCAGAAGCTCATCTAGCAGCTAAATTTAATAAAGAAGATCTATCCGTAGTAGATCACTATACGTATGCATTAATTAGTGATGGCGATTTGATGGAAGGTATTTCTCACGAGGCCGCATCACTCGCAGGTCACTTAGGATTAGGTAAGTTAATTGCCCTATATGATTCGAACGATATTTCACTTGATGGTGATCTGGACCGATCTTTCTCTGATAATTCAGAAGAGCGTTTTAAAGCTTATGGTTGGCAGGTTATTCGTGTGGAAGACGGTAATGATCTAACTGAAATTAGAAATGCTATTCAAGCAGCACAGGAAAATACAGAACAGCCAACGCTCATTGAAATTAAAACAGTGATTGGTTATGGTTCACCGAACAAATCTGCATCATCCGCTTCACACGGTGCACCACTAGGCGGCGATGAAGTAAAATTAACAAAAGAATATTATAAATGGACACATGAAGATTTTCACGTGCCCGAGGAAGTATATGCTGACTTTAATGATAAAATCGTTAAACCTGGCGCGGATGCCGAAGAGAATTGGGACCAATTATTGAAGGATTATCAAGAAAAATATCCGGAGCTTGCAGCAGAACTGAAGCTTGCAATGAATGGGGAATTACCGGTTGATTGGGATAAACAATTACCTGTATATGAACCAGAAAAAGATACACTTGCTACAAGAGCTTCTTCTGGACAAGTATTGAATGCAATTGCGGATGCTGTTCCGAACTTCTTTGGTGGTAGTGCCGATTTAGCCGGTTCAAATAAAACGAGCATGGATAACGAATCGGATTTCACCCGTGAGAATTATGCAGGCAGAAACATTTGGTTTGGTGTAAGAGAACATGCAATGGCTGCAGCATTAAATGGTATGGCGCTACATGGTGGATTGAAAGTATACGCTGGGACATTCTTCGTATTTAGTGATTACCTGCGTCCTGCTGTTCGTTTATCATCAATCATGCATAATCCTGTTACTTATGTATTTACACATGATTCAATCGCAGTAGGAGAAGATGGTCCAACACATGAGCCGGTAGAACACTTGGCAGCACTTCGGGCAATTCCAGGGCTATCATTAATTCGACCTGCTGACGGTAATGAGACACAGGCAGCATGGCGTTTGGCGTTGGAATCTAAAGATAAGCCGACAGCACTTGTATTAACAAGACAAAACCTTCCTACACTTGAGGGGACAAAAGCCCATGCCTATGAAGGTGTTAAGAAAGGTGCCTATGTTGTAAGTAAATCTGAAAAAGCAACACCAGATGCATTGTTATTGGCAACAGGTTCTGAAGTGCAATTAGCTGTAGCCTCACAGAAGGCATTAAAGGATAAAGGAATCGATGTAAGTGTCGTTAGTATGCCATCATGGGATCGTTTCCAGGAACAAGATACTGCATATAAAAATGAAGTTATTCCTCCACAGGTAAAAGCGCGTTTAGCTATTGAAATGGCCTCTCCGTTTGGATGGGAACGCTATGTAGGAGACAATGGTGCTATTTTAGGGATTGATACATTTGGTGCCTCTGCAAATGGAGATAAAGTAATAGAAGAGTATGGGTTTACGGTTGAAAATGTAATCAAACACGTTGACGCTCTACTAAATTAAATAAAAGCAAAGATGGTTCCTATCAATGGAACCATCTTTTTTACCTATATAAGCCAGTCGACAAAATTAGTGGATATACGCCCTATATTTTGACATTATTCTGAAACTTCTTCTGTATAATAGAAAATAAAAGGGGGAAGATTATGATGCAAGAGTATTCTATTTTTTGGGTGATAGATGAAATAGCAAAACATTACTTTCATAAAAGCCATTTATTATATCTATTTTATAGAGATTTTCAAAATGATCCGGATAGAGAAGATCTGAAAAGACAAAAGGATTATATAACAAAAAGGTTCCCTAAAGAGATATTGACTTCCCATATTAAAAATAACTACGAAAAACGTTCTAATTTGAATATAAAAGATTCGGAAATCGAAATATATAAAGATAAACAATATATTGCTTTACATATTAGTGAAAAACATTTAAAGTTTCGATGTAAAACATTAGGGGATGCAGAAGAACTATTATTTCCGGCGTTGCGCCAATTTCAGCTGAATTTATTTATTATCGGCGAAAACACGTCTAATTATGGATGGATATCACCTATTTTGGCAACAAGTGAATATCCGGATGAACAGGTATTGTATTCTTACCTCTGATTTACTATAATGTATAAGAGACAACACGAAGGAGGAAGGCTTGAATGAGCACGATTTGGATCGTTTTAATAGCTATTGCTGCGTTAATAGCTGGTGTTGCTCTTGGATTTTTCATTGCCAGAAAATATATGATGAACTATCTAAAAAAGAATCCACCAATTAATGAGCAAATGCTTCGTACGTTGATGATGCAGATGGGTCAAAAACCATCGCAAAAGAAAATCAACCAAATGATGCGTTCAATGAATAATCAAAATGAGAAAAAATAGCAATCATCTTACTATAACTATTGCTAGTTAAGCTTTCATTACGCATCAAAATTGGAATGGTTAAGTTTTCACAAACGTCACTTAATCTAGGAATGATTAACCAAATCATAACTAGAAGGGTGGCGTTTTTGTGTTTCTTAAAGATATATTAACCGAGTACGAATATTATTGTTTAGCTCGAGGATTTACAGAAAAAACGATGAAGAATAAGCGTCAGGAATATAAACAGTTATATGAGTATTTATCAATTAAGAGAGGGATAGAGCAATTAGAGAGCATTACAAGTCACGATATGAAGGCTTATATTAAAACGAAACATAATGCTAATTTAAAGCCACAGTCGATTATAAGCATGGCAAAAATGGTTGCAGCCTTCTTTAATTGGTGTGTATCAGAGGAATATATTACTGAGTCTCCAATGAAAGGTGTGGCTTTACCAAAGGTGGCAAAGCAAATACGTGATGGTTTCACATCTGATGAGGTTGTTTCAATGATTGATGCATTCAACTATAAAGATTATATCAATGCACGGAACAAGGCTATTGTTGCGATGTTGGCAGATACAGGATTGAGAGCAATAGAGATTACTAATCTGCCTAGTGACGCTGTGAAAAATATCAATATGCTTGTAATTGGGAAAGGGAGGAAAGAAAGAATTGTCTATATATCACCTGCTTTGCGGCAAATATTAATTAAGTATGAACGGATTAAACGGAAATATTTTAAGGATAAGCTGGTTAAGTCAGACACTTATTTTCTTAACTATAAGGGAGAAGAGATGTCACACGTAGGCTTATGGAAAGTAGCAAAATTAGCAGGAGAATTGGCTGGTGTACAAGATGTGCATCCGCATAAATTTAGGCATTACTATGCTGTGCAATGCGTTAAAAGCAAAATGGATATTTATAGCTTATCAAGATTACTAGGGCATAGCGATGTTAGCACAACACAGATTTACTTGGAATCTTTAAATCACGATGAGCTACTGGACAAAGCAATTGCCAGTAGTCCACTGATGAATATAGCTAAAACTAGAAGAAATCAAATCAAAAAATGAACAAATAAAAAGGCTCAGAGGTGCTACCAACACCACTCAGCCGAAAGTGAAATGCAAGCTCTACACACACCATAATGAATAGGCATTGCACCTTGTATTATACCATCTTAATCGTTGGTATGCAAGGTGTTAACCAAGTTGTGGACTGCCAGAAGCACAACTATAAAATAAAACTGATAGCCATGACTCAGGCGTTGCAGATAAATGAGGATAGGTACAGATAATTGGTTCCCTATTTCCAATTGTACCGAAATGTGAAAGCTACATTAGTGCTGATCGAAGGAAGGGTATGTGTCTACGGACACGTAGGATAAGCCACACAGGGTTATATCATCATTATCATACATTAACCTTAACTGTTAGGGATACTTGACACAGTAGGCTTGTTTGGAAGGAATTCCATCAATAAATAGGGTGCGACAATACGGATACATGGCTGATAACTAGCTGGTTGTAATTGACTATCTGTTTTCTACTAATTATTTTTGTTAGTTGAAAGCAGGTAGCCAAACCATGCTCCAAGCCGTTTTCAAAGCTTCCTCCACGCTGGTTAGGGAGACCATAAAGTCAAGACATATCAGCCATATATTGCATAGTAATTTGGGTCTTTATGGTGGATGTAGTCATACGTTAGGCAAACTTGCCGATGATAAAAAAATGACTGCACAGCATATAGCCATACAGTCACATTACATAATACTATTCATCTTTAACGAACTCGATTAACTCAGCTGATGATTCCAATTTTAATGCATTACACAACAAATCCAATGTTTCAAATTGTATGCCGTTGCTATTGCCATTTAATAGTTTACTGATGGTGTTACGATGCACACCTTTATTATTTGGATCTAATTTTTTTGTTTTCTCAACTAGATCAGCAGTAGTTATATCTTTACTATCCATATGATGTCGCAAATTAAATTTTATCATATTAATCCTCCATTAATTCGACTAACTTTAGTATACAACAATTAACACTATGATGTGCAATATTTAGGTAAAAGCATTGACTTGCACATTATAATGTGCAATAATGAAGTTAGTTAAGAAATAACAAGGAGGAAACAACATGATCAGAGCTATCAATAATTATTTTTTTGATGAAGATTCGATTACATTATCAGATGCACTATTCTTTTTCGGAATAATTGGTATAATGTTATTTATAGGTATTTCGACGTGGTTCATATGACACATTTAGATAAGGAGTGGATTAATTTGATCAAACAAGCTAAAGAACAAGGTATAAGTGCATATGAGGTACGACAGGAACTTTCTAATCATTTAGGTGGGGCAAAGTTTATCTATCAAAAGGACGACTCAGGAAGGGTCGCCAACCGAGTCTTAGAGGTGTCAGATTTTGAACAACAGGCTATTATCAGCATGGCTGTTGCTCACTATAAGCAGTACTATATTAATAGAGGATGGGATAATGACAGTGAAATGACGGAGTTTTATGATTTAATTGTAAAAGTGGATAATGTATTAAATGGAATTACTCGATCAGATCAGACAGAGTTTAGAAAAATAGGGGGAAAGTGAGTGAAATTTACTAAAGCTGTATTAACATTATTCTTATCAGGTGGAATTGTACTAGCGGGGTGTGGAAGTCATGAAGAAGAAACTGAAAGTAGCTCTAAGCCTGAAGATGAACTCAGTCAGGTAGAATGGATGAAAGAGGCAACAGAATTTGAAAAAGAAATAGAACAGGTTGTCACTGAACAAGTAGGGGAAACAGATGCGGATGGAAACGAACGCATTGAGAAATTAGTAGCTCTTGACGGAAAAGAAATGACAGTTGACATGCTGGGAAGTGGCGAGATTGATGAAGACGATACAGATATTATAGAAGAACTAGAAAAAACATCAATTTCAGTCACTATCAACACAACGGAAGATGAATTTGGAAGACATGTTGATTCTGCTTATATCTTTAGAGAGTTGTATGATAAATATACTCCTGAAGAAGTAAATATATGGTGGAATATTACAGATGCTGAAAGTACAGATGATAGAGAAATTATATACACACTAAGAAAAAACACATATAAAGACATTAACTGGGACAATGTTTTTGTTTCAGACAGTGAAGTAAGTACTAGGTTTGTGAAAGATATAGATTTTTATTACGATGAATCAGAGTATGACCAATAATATAAGCAAATCATTTACTCGATTAGGTATATATATACTCATACGAGGGATTGTATTAATATTTTAGCTAGTGTATAATTCGTTATAACGAACAAAAAACTATAAATCACAAAGGGGATATAACAATGGCAAAAGTATATGGGGAAATTTTAGTATCAGTAGTAGCAGATTCTAAGGAGGAATTGGAGCAACACAAATCAACGTACAGCGCAAACGGACTAAGAGCTGATTTAACATTGATACAGACTGATGGAGAAAGCAAAAGAGTTGAAGTATTAGAGGTAATTGAAGCTGATTGGGAATCGTTTGATGAAGAATAAAAATAATCTATAAGACTAGTTGACCAAAACGAACGAAAATTATATAATGTTACATAGAAGTGACTATTTTCATAAGTGTAGCATTATATAATCTAACTCAACTAAAATCAATTATATAATATTGTTTATCTATTGTAAAGGGTATTTCGAAAATAAAATACGATAAAATTGACATTTTAACTTAACAGATAATAAAAAAGGGGATATACCAAATGACAAACTTTAATTATGAAAAAGAAGCTCTATTTAATGCAATAGGATTAACTAACATGGATCACAGGACTACATTGGTCTCATTAATTAATACCGAAGATGAACTAGAAGATTATTTTTACAACTTTTACGAAGGGATAGGCTCAAATCTTAGTGTTAGTGTACAACGTTTTAAGATGTCTAAACTTGGTGATGATCGAGTATTTATGTGTGAAGCCGGGACTGAAAATAATGATTCTTATTATTTATTGAGATAATTTTCCGAGACTCGCTGCAAAATGAGCTAATAGATGATACGTTAAGATGAAACTTCTTGTTTTAAATTAGGAGGATGAAAATGTATAGAGACTTTATTTATTATGATGAGGAAAAAGTAAAATCAATTCTAGCTCAATTAGACAGTGGATTGATCGAATCAATTGGATCAGAATCCACTCACACTGGAGATATAGAAGGTAATGTTAACACTGGAGTTGTAGCAGAAATGCTAGGTATTAAACTGGGTGCAAATGGTAAGTATGAGTACTCAAAAAACAACCAGTCAAATAAAGTCCTTCATGATCATGCTTTTAGCGCAATGGTGGATTTAATGGGAAAGAATTTAAAAGATGTTTCAAACTTAGACAGGTCTCAGATAAGTAATAAGTCGTTTGTCAAAATCTCTGGCGATATGAAAATTTATGATTACAAGGATCTGTCTTCCATGCTGGGTAAATGGGACAAGATTGGAGAAATTTTTAATATTAAATCTGAAAGTGACGATGCTGACACTTTTCAGTTATTTTCGGAATTTATAACTGAAGTTTATGATGACTTAACTATAATCGAATTGAAAAACAAGAAGAATTCAATATTGACAGGTCTGGTAAAGCCAAAATATCTTAGAGAGACAATGAGAGACTTAACGTTCAAGTATGGAACTACTCCTGATCATAAATGGGAAATGGTATGTCAGATTACTAAAATACCTCAAAATAAAAGCCAAAATATTGGAGATAGATTTGCAGACTTCGGCGATACTCTGGATGTATCCAAATTAAATGAAGAAAAATCAATGAGCAACTTTCTAAATTCATTTATTGACGAGTTTAACAAATTGTATGACGTTTTCGCATCAGTTGGATATCCTAACATCGCAGTTGATCCAATTGGTGTGTATAGAATCATAGAATAAAAGGTTGGAATTAACTTAACTAATATTTCCGGGGCTTGGGATACCAGGCCTGTTTTTCCATTATATAATACAGATTAATATAAATGCCAAATAACCCTTGACTTTTATTATCGGAGGGTTTACAATTGAGGAATGCGATACTTTTATCTATATACTTTCGCTATCCTTATTTTATTAACTTAATTGAGTATATACCCATATAAGTTAATAGTCAAGGGGGAATTTTAAGGAGGTGGTTAAATTGAAATTTATACTATGAAGGTGAATAGTTAAACGATATTATAACAAAATTTATAAAGGGGACTACATAGGTGAAAACAGACAATTTAAAAGTAGGTGAAGTAATCAAGAACTACAAGGAGTTATGTGAGTTGCTGGAGATTAAACCCAAAACTTCCAACAGCAAGAAAGCTCAGATGAAGGAGATTGGAAGGTATGTTCTCTTGGATAAACAAGGTCATAAATTTATAGTCAAGGAGATTTATGAGAAACCTAAGCCGGCTACTAGTGGCAGTGGTAATGTATTTACAGGACTGATCCAGTTGTTGATAGCTGACCACTTAGCAGAATCTAAGGATCAAGTTGTAATAATAACAAGGAGCCAACTACTTAGAAAAATTAATATGGTCAATCATAATTATTCATTCTGTAATGAAAATGTACCAAGGTTTTCTAGATATATAAATATCAAAGAGGAATACTTATACGATTTCTTCAACACTACAAATAGTAACTACAGCGCGGCGATAAAGACAGCGTTAAACGACCTTGTAAAACGTTCGGTCATTCATTATGAATGGGTACATACAATCTGTACAAAAGAAGGTAAGCATAGAGTTGCTACAGATAATGAGGTTGAATTTATTTTAAGGTGTCAAAAACAGTTACTAATTGAGATGGGATATAAAAGATTAAATGATGTGATGTTCTCGAGGGACTGGAAGAATTTCAAAAATACATTGCAGTTTAACCTCCAGAATGATGATGAGATTAATATCAATTATACATACATGAGTTATAGAATTACCTCAAATCGAAAGTACATAAGCTCTGAGCAGGACGATATGTTAATCAATTACTTAGAAGATGCTGATAGGGAAGGTTATAAAAATGAATTAAATGGATTACTTTGTGCAAGATTGCTAGATAATGCAATCAAAAGACAATCTAAGGCTAGGCAAGGAAAAAGCATCGCAAATGAAAAGTTGAAGAAATTAAGAAGTAACTTCTCATTAGAAAAGTATACTAAGCAAATAATTTATTATGTGATTGATGGAGAAACTGATGTGAACGTACAAAAGGAAATAAGAAAACAAGAAGAAGATAAAGTGACGCAAGCTATAGAGAATATATTCGAAGGTGGGCAATTTGATTTTGATATTGAGTGAAAGAAAAAAGGACATTCACTAACAATACCTAAACCTAAACAATTGTTACTAAACGTCCTTATTTTATAAAATCAACTTAAAGTATTGGTATGTCAATGTTTACATAGTACATAAATGAAAATAACCAGCGGTTTGGTTCTTTGCCGCAGGTAGACGATTTTGGAACGTAGTGGAAAAATTGGCTAGATGGTACAAAGAACGGTCTTAGGTCAAAACATGTTCGACGTTAAACAAAAACCGTTTAAGTCTCGGCCTATGTGATCAAAAACCGATCACAACGCAAATTAACTTAGTCTACTATTCAATTAATCTATAAAAATATAACATAATAACATATTAATTTTAACTACATAAAAGTATACCAAACAGATTTACATAGGTCAATAGAAAATTAAATTATAAAGGGGAAAATAATATAATGGAAAATAATAGTGTGTACATACAAACGATTGAGGCAGCAGATATCCATAGTCATATGGTCAGAGGTAACAATATTAAATCTAATTACGTTGGAATGTTGGTGCATTCTTTAGAATCAATTAAGCTCAAAAAAGTAGGATTAACTACATTTATCATGAGAAAGAAAAGTAAGCAATTAAGCAACGATATCATCAACGTTAGATTTAACCAGAATGTTAAAAGCGGACAGCAAACACTGGGGATTATTCCTAGTATTGTTGATGACCAAAATGATCGACTAGAAAAAGCTGAGGATAAATTAAATAAAGCCAAAACTCAGGCAGAAAAGAAAAAGCTTAATAATGATATTGAACGGATACACAAAAGTATTGACTGGTTTGATTGGGTTAAATTAGACATTGAGGAAAATGGTACAGATGAAAAGTGGGATAGTGTCACTGCTGAGGATCTGAGATATAACCTGTATGAAAATGGCTGTAAAATTGATTATTTGGACTATGATACTGGTGAAATCACAACTATTAACTATAAATTTTATAAACGCAGCTCAGCAAAATCCAGAAAAGGAGAAGCGCTGATGATTAACGTAGACTTGTATGACACTATGATTAAGTGGAGTCATATGGGATTGACGTTTAAAACAGGTGCTAAGGTGGATTTGCCGGGCTTGAAGAGCTATGATTCACTTGTTATGTCAGGCATCGAGGACACTATCACAATTGATCCAGACAGCATACTAATAGTTGATGATGTAAAGCTACCGTTTAAAGAAACAGTTAATGTTGTTGAGAAGGTTGATGGTAAATTAGAGAGTGTTGAGGTTGAAGGTTATACAGTTGTAAATGAAATATTTGACGGTCAGGCAATGTTGGATAGCGGTGAGTTTGATGAGGGCACATCAATGAAATTACTAAGGTCACATTTTTTTAAGGCTGCTGCTTTCTCCGCGAACCTGCAATTGTTCTTTGAGGAATATGCTGAAGCAAACGAAAAGGATTATGATAACTGGTATCTGACAGATATGTTTAATAATGAGATTAAAGTAACTGAGATAAAATTAATCATCAATCCTAGTTGTCTTAAAGCGCTAAAATTCCATGAGGTGACAAATGGTAAAGCTAATATGTATGAGGTGTGGAAGCAGGCTGTGCGTCACAATAACAATGAATTTGGGGTAGTGAAGCATGACAAGGGTACAAAACTAGGCTATACGGAGGAAGAAATTCCACTACATAATACGAGTTACCAGATGTTGAATACATTACCGGCAAACAAAGAAGATATGTTAAAACTGAGTCAGCGTGAACGTGATTACATAATGGATTTGAAAAATGAAGATAAAGTTTTTATTGAGTATCTGGAGACGGAAAAGAATGATATTAACAGCAATCAGATGTTTGTTGACCTGTATAACAAAAATAATAATATCGTAAATACAGAAGTGTTTAGAAACTTCCGTAAGTCTACTATTAAAAAGTATGTGGACTATGTAAAAGGTGGGAAATTGTTATTGGAAGGTGATTATGTAACTCTTTTCAGCTGTGGAGTGGAATACTTGTATCATGCAGTAGGTGAAACAATTACTAAACCGATGGCGCTAACAGGTAATCAAGTATACACCAAAGTTTTTGGTGATGATGGATTCAATGAAACTTATACGGGATTCAGGTCGCCTCATACTAGCATGAATAATGTTTTGCAGGTGCAAAATGTTAGAAATGACGATATAGAACGATATTTCAATTTGTCGCCACATGTAGTCATGATAAATACAATCGGATTCAATGTATTAAATATTTTAAATGGAGCAGACATGGATTCTGATACGATGATCCTGTTTAAAAATCCAACTATGAATAAGCTAGGTGGCAAATGCTTTGGACACTACAATGTATGTGAGAATGGAATTGCAGATGATCCTACCGAATATGTTATGACCAATTATGACTTAGCAGAAATGGACAATTTAATGGCAGAATCAAAAACTGTAATAGGAGAAACATCTAATTTGGCTCAGATTGCCTGCTCGTTAATTTGGGATAAATTAAACAATGATGCTAGTAAGAGCGATAGTGATGTTGTTGATTTGATGAAGCGACTGGATATTTTAGCTATTTTATCTAACTGTGCAATCGATAATGCTAAACGTCAATATGACGTGAAGTTGAATGATGAAATTAGAAATATTCGAGGGCAATTAGAATTAAAAACAGCGAACGATGCACCTGTTAAACCAAACTTTTGGAAGTATGTGCAGAATGTTGACCACACAAAAAATAAGAGAAATCAGCCAAAATTAAAATTGACTCATTATGACTGTCCGATGGATTATTTATATGAGATCATGAATAATCTGGGTAGAGGGAAAAAGAGAAACAATATTGGTTTGAATGATTTATTAGTCAAAGCAGATAAGAATGCTGCTAATCGCAGGCAGATAGATAATACAAAGGATATGGCTAAAGAATCGCAGAAGGCTAGTAATGCAGCTGTTTATGCTGATTCAGAAGAGGAAATGCTTATTCAACTTGAAGATGTAATGGGGACGTATGATGATAAATTTAACAGACTGAAGATTAATAAGAATACTATGTACTCTATTTTGTATCAAATTGCTAATGACGATGGTAAAAATGGTGGAGTAGTGCGGTTAATGAATCACTTATACAAGACGCAAAAGACAATATTCATGAATAGTTTTAAAGAGGTGCACGAAAAAAACAAATAAAATTGCGAAAGTGTAGTGTTTATCGGTAGTTTCATAGTTTGATATAGGTGACTAAGTGAAGAGAGACTGGAATGCAAATGTATACTAATTTTGTTGCAGCGCTGAATGCCATTGAGCAAAGTAGGCGACTTTCTCTCTTTATTTATTTTATTTTAAAATTTGTTAAAAACTATCCATTTATACTATAACATCAACTAAATGGAATAGCAATAGTTGATTTGTAATTGAAATGAAATATTATTTTCCCTCGATTTAATCCCCAACAGAATAAAGCATCTGACATCATTAATCCCCTTTTGGTGTTGGATGTTTTATTGTGTTTAATTTTATACACTTTTTGGGGACTCCATATCCCTATTTAGCGTGTATAGAGTCCATCTATTAATTTAGGTGGATTTTATTATGCGTTAAATAATATGGAAGTCGCAAAAAGTGTGTAAGAGATTACATGCTAAATAAAAATATGGAGAGTGTTAAGTATGAGTACAGAAAAATTTAGAGATGATTTAATTGAGGTGGAAGATGGATTAGAGCTTTATCCGATTCCTGGGTTTAGCAATTATTATTGCGACTTGGAAAACGGTAGGGTATGGAACAACAAGAAACAATTTTGGATTACAGCCAATCCTAATTCATTACTTTATTGTTACGCCACTATTTATGATGAATTTGGTGAACCCGTAAGAATATCTATACATAATTTAGTTATGATGGCAAGGACTGGAAAGGATAAATCAATATGGAGGAAGCAAGGCTTAGAGGTGCATCACATTGATAATGATACAACAAATAATTCAGTGTTTAATTTGGCATTAACCACTAGAGAACAGCAATACCAATGCCCGATAACTAAACAGACGTTGGCTAATAGGAGTAAAAAGCGATTGACCAAAGATGACGTGATAGCTATTAAGACAGATTGGTTAGAATGGGAAGGTACTAAAGGTAATTTTTATAATTTGTGGGCAAGTAAATTAGAAGTACATACGAGGTCGATTCAGAATATCATAATCGGGTTCTCATATAAAGATGTTGAAGTGGGTTAACATTTAATTTTATTAATTAAATTATTATATACATATCAAATATAACATATTACATAATGAAAGTAAAGCAATTACCTAGATTTACATAGAACAAAAATAAGTGAAGTCAGTCCAATATTGGGCTGGCTTTTTGTAATCGAAAGGTGACTACATAATATGGACAAGGAACAATCAGAGCGACTAGCTCAGGCCCTGCAGGAAGTAGAAGATATTGAGAGTGGAAAATTGCCTAGGGAATCAGCTAGAGAGATGCTTAACCGAGTAAAGGAACGACTTATCAAAGAAACAATTGAAGATAATCGGGAAGCTTTGAGTAAACTGGATGATGAAGAATGACTACACAATCAGAAATATTAAAGAAGCTTAGAAAACAGATGCAAGATGCGATGAGGCGTACAGGTACAACTTATGAGGACGCTCTGGATGTTATGGATGACATTAGGAAAGAGAAAATTAAACATGCATCTGAAGCTGTTGGGTAAAGATACTAGCACTTGGAAAAGAACATAATAAACTAATGCTCCACCGTCAAAAAAACAAATGGAGAATTTGATCTTGATTGGGCGAATTATTATCCTTATCTTGTAGGATAAGAACGATAATGTTCACGAACGTACTCTAAGACTCCTAGACGAAATCTTTTATATGCTCGTACACGAACAGGTTTATGTATCATAAGCCTTCACCTCCATCAATTAATGACGGTGGATATGTTGATTATACCACAATTATTAGAAAATATGGTAAAATAGAATCATCTTTTAATAGGGGTGATTTTATTTTGAATACACAAGCACCAACTTTATTTATCTCTTATTCTCATGATAGTAAGGAACACAAAGAATGGGTTAAAAAATTAGCTTATGATCTGAGGGTTACGGGTGGAGTCGATGCACTTCTTGATCAATGGAGCGTAAGACTAGGTGGTAATTTAAATGAATTCATGAAAAACGGTTTAAACGATGCAAAGATGGTACTCTGTATTTGTACTGAGGAATATGTGGAGAAAGCCAATAAAAACATTGGTGGCGTTGGTATTGAAGCTACAATAATATCAAATGAAATTTCAAAGGGAAATAAAGAACATATTATACCTATAATCAGAAATAACCCTAATGCAAAAACACCAGAATCTCTAGAAGGATTACTCTATGAGGATTTTAACGATGGCGTTAACAGAGACAACTTTAAAAAATTATTGGGTCGCATTTGGAGTGAAGATTTAAAGAAACTGCCACCAGTCGGAAAAAATCCATTTTCAATGGAAAATTTTAATGAGATAAATTATAGTGTTCATTTAGATCAAATAAACTACTCGAATCCTGAATTCGAAGGAAAAGCTGACTTTAATTACTCGCATAATGATGGGAAGTATAAAATTGGCACAGGTGAATATGCTTTTACCACTAGGTGGACTAAATCTGGTAGAACAAATATACATGCCTATAAAGATAGTACTAACATTGAGAGGATCGGTTCTTTTCGAAATAAAATCACTGATTTCCCCCAAAAGGATCAGTTGAGTACTGACGATGTTGATTATACTTCAAGGGTTAGAAATCCATACTTGGCAGATTATACAGTTTGGATGAATAAAGCAGGTAAGTTTGCAGTAACAAAGGTTGTAGAGATCAATGATGCAGATAAAAAAGGTGATCATAACAATTTAGTCTTTGAATATAAAATTTATGATAATTAGACAGATGCAGAAAGTTTAGCATTAAGCGACAGTTGATTGGTATTACATAGAAACATTAATAGGTAAAAAGAAGGGTAATGACATTTTTTGTAGAATATTGGTAGGTGTAGGATAATATTTGATGAGGAGTGTTAGAGATGGGAGATTATAATAAAGCAAAAGGGGTTCTTATTCAAGAGCTTGAAGACCGACTGAGTGAAATTAATAATCAAAATGAAGCTAAGAAATCGGAATACTACAAGGCATTTGTACTAAAAGATGCGGCTACAAGGGTGATAAACTCCCCAGCAACTTCAAATTCATTGGCTTCATACGAAAATTATTTTAATCTCGATAAATTGGTAAGTGATTATGAAAGACTTAGGAAAGAAAGCTTTGACCTTGAGAATGAACTAGATTCCGAACGAGTTAGTATTGAAGTAACTCTAGAAAGTTTAAAAAACATGTAGTATTAAAGGCACTCACATAAATGGGTGTCTTTTTACCTAGTTCATATTGCATATTTTTTCCAATTCATTCATAATAAAGCTATAGATAATTTTTGGGGGTTGGTAGAATTGAAGAAAGTATTAGGAATTTTATTAGTTTTATTAATTGTAATGGTTGGATGCAGCTCAGAAGAACCAGACTATACTACCGAAGAGTTTGAAGCCGCATTGAATGAAGGGGAGAACTTAGAAGGAAAAACCGTTTCCGTTAAGGTTGATGAGTTTGTTCCAGACAGTGCTTTCGGGTATAACATTCAGGCAGGCGAACATCTGAATTTCGTATCAAGTAAAAATCCAGATGTAGAAGAAGGTGACAATATCGTCGTCAAGGTAGAAGAAGTGGATAGCGTGATGGGTTCGTATTTGATTGAATACAAAAAACAATAAGCTTACTTTAAAGGTACTTACTATTGTGGGTGTCTTTATACCTAAAAAGCATTGCAAATATTATCCGAATCAGCCATAATAGTCCAGTACTTATAATAGTGTATTGGAGAGATTGTGATTGAAGAAAGTATTAGGTGTTGGAATTATTTTAATTATGCTACTTGGTGCATGTGGTCAAAGAGGTGCCGAGCCAGCAGAAGAGGATCAGGAAGATAGACAAACTGATCAGATAGAAGATATTAGCAGGGAACCAGAAGAAGAGCCAGAGGAAGAAGTAGTAGAATTAGGAGACACTGAGGATATAGAAAATGATGAATCAGAAGAACAAGAAGAATCAATAGATGATACATCACAATCTATGACTGAAGATGAGTTGAGAGAGATCATCGAATATACAGGTATAGGTGAAGGTGATGAATTAGTTAGTGCAACGATTGAAAATGAAGAAATCAAGGCAGTAATTAATTTGGGTGAATTCGAATTATTTACTATTGAAGATTTAGCGGTAACTAGATATAGTCAGCTGTCTGACGAACTGTTAGATCATGAAGGTTGGGAGAAGCTAACTATTGAGTTTTCAGATATTGGTACAATTACTATGGATAGATCAGATGCAGAATCCAATGAATATGGAGAATACTTTCCGACATTGGAGATTGAAGATAGATTGAAATAAGGAATTAAGTTAGGCACTCACTATTTATTGTGGGTGTCTTTTTATATTATGTGTTGTTTTATATAAAGAACGAAAGTGACAATTGCTCACGGGCTGAGTAAACCTTATAACGAACGAAACAATTAAAGGGGAAGATTAGATGTTATTTATAGCGTTTGTAGTAGGGTGTACGATGGGTGCAGTAGTGGCGCGTGTGTGGAGATTTATGGAGATGAGCAGATGAATAATAATATAGTTTTATGTGATGAATGTGGGAAGGAGTTTCTTATCGTTCCTAAAGTTAAGCAACACGGTAATGGAATAGAAGAAACATACTTTAATTGTGGTCATTGTGATCATAAGTATATTGCTTATGTTACTGACGCAGGAGCTAGGAAGCAGCGAGAGACTGTCAGGAAAATGTATAAGAGGCTGGAAGGATTGACCAGTGTGGATCAGAGTAGATCACAGCTGGCTAAGATCAAGATGGCTAAGGCTGGTTTGGGTAAGCGTATGGATAGGTTGAAGGCTGAGTTTAATGGAGAGTAAGAAGCCATGGAAGCAATGTTTGTCATATGGATGCGGTGAGTTGATTCGTGATGGAGCTTATTGTGTTAAGCATAAAGATGAGCGTGTAAAGCAGTACGATAAGTATGAACGGAACAAGGAGAGTAGGATGTTCTATCAGAGTAGTAACTGGAAGAAGGTTAGACAGTATGTAAAGGCAAGGGATGGAAACCTTTGTCAGCTATGCTTAAAGGATAAGAGGTTTACTCAGGCTGATGTATGTGATCACTACATACCATTGGAGTTTGATAAGAGCAAGGGATTAGATCCTAGCAATCTATGGATGCTCTGTCATGGATGTCATAACCAGAAGACTGTAGACGATAGGAAAAAGTATAGTAATAATAGATAGAAGGAGATTGGTTGATGATGATTGTAAATGATAATAAGTTAGTCATTGTATTAGATAAGGTAAACGGAACACCACGAGTATTCATTGACGGTGTGGAAATTGTAGGGAAACAAGATATTAAATTTGACTGGAAGACAAAAGATGTAGGTAGTAATGGCTTAGTAAACTTTGAGGTTAACTATGTAGAGAGTAAAGAAACAGAAGATGTGGGCATGAGAACCTTTGCAGATGGTGAACAGCTTTATACTGAGGAACCACTCTTTATTAAATTGAAAGATAAGTTTGAGCGAGCGGGATTTAATAATAGAAATGAACATGCTAGGTTTAAAGAGTATACGGATATCAAAGACAATACAAGAACAGAAATAAAAAGTAATACTTTAATAGAAGGATGTGAAGGTAATGTGTAAGTGTGATGATACTTTGATGAAAGAGTTGAGTGATCGGTTAGCTAAGTTGGAAGAAGGAAACGAAAGTATATTGGAAGAATTAGATTACGTTAATAGGAATGCGTTTGGTGCAGGAAATGGAAATATAGAATATCGAGAAATATAGAAAGAGGAGAATGTAAATTACATAAAATAGGAAATCTTGAAAAGTAGATTGTAGAAATATAGAAAATGGGAACGGGGCGTATAGGAAAAGTTAATTTTAAAAAGCTTAAAAACCCCACCTCAGTCTTCCTCGCGTGAAAGTAGATAAATACAGTAAATGGGATTCAATATATAGACGCAATAAATAAAAATAATCAACATATGGGAGGTGTTATTTATGGGACAAGGTAGACCAGCTAAACCAATTCACATGCACTTAGTAGATGGCAATAAAAATAAATTAACGAAATCAGAAATCGAATCAAGGAAAGAAGCGGAAAAACAAATAGTATTTTCAGATGACAAAATTAAAGGTAAACGTATCACACCACCAACTTGGCTATCAGCTGAAGCTAAAAAAATTTACCGACAACTAATCAAAGAATTTGAGCACAATGATGTATTGAAAAATGTTGACATTCATTCCGTAGCAATGTTCGCAGACGCATACCGTGATTATATTGAAATGACAGAGATCATCAATCGTGATGGAATGATGATGGAGCATACCAACAAGTCTGGAGCCTCGAACACTATACCTCATCCTCTTTATACCAAAAAGAAAGCATTATTTGATCAGATGCAAAAAGTAATGGCTGAGATAGGATTGACTCCATCAGCAAGAGCTAAATTAGCTATTCCAACCAAATTAGAACAGGTAAGCGACAAACTTTCATTGTTCGGTGATACTCTGTGACATTTACGGATGAATTAAAACAATATTGTATCGATGTAGCAGACAATACAATCACCTCATGCATCAAGCACAAGCAAGCCTGTACACGGTTTATACGTGACTTGAATCGTATCGGAAATGATGATTTTCCATACATTTTTGATGAACAAGAAGCATTAAAGTTTATGTTGTGGATGACTTTATTTAAGCATAAAAAAGGAAGATTATCAGGGACATACATTGATCCTCATCCTATCCAGAGGTTTGTATATGGAAATATTTATGGTTGGAGACATAAGGATACAGGTCATCGTAGATTCAACTATTTATACTGGCAAAAAGGTAGGAAGAACGCTAAATCACAAGGATTAGCTATGGTTGGAAGTTATGATTTAATGGCTCTTGGAGAACAAGGTGCAGAGGTATATTGTGCAGCAACCAAAACTAAACAGTCTAAGTTAGTATGGGATGAAGCAAAGTGGATGTTGCAAAATTCATCTGATTTACAAGGGAAGTTTAGAGTAGCTAATGGTGAAATACAACACCCTAAATCTGATTCTAAAATGGCTTATCTTTCCAAGGAAGACGGAAAGACTGGAGACGGAACACATCCACTCACAGGCATAGTTGATGAATTTCATTTGATGCCAACTACTGAAATTAAAGATGTCCTCGAAACAGGTATGATTGGTCGAGATAATGCATTATTAGCAATTATAACTACTGCTGGTTTCAACCTCACACATCCTGCATATACCATTGAGTACGATTATGTTACTCAACTTCTCGATCCAAACAATCCAATTGAAAATGACAATTACTTTGCAATGGTTAATGAGTTAGATGAAGGTGACGATATTCATGATAAGACAAATTGGATCAAAGCTAATCCTATAGTTTGCTCAACTAAGGAAGGGTTTGAAGACTTAGAAAAGATATACAACAAGGCTCTAGGTAACTCAGAATCCATGGTAAAATTTATCGTTAAAAACATGAACGTTTGGTATCACGCTAAAATAGGCGGCTACATGAATTTAGATAAATGGGCTGCATGTGGAGTTAAGAAACGTAAAATTGATATTCCAGATGTACATGGCAAGGATGTAATAATCGGAATCGATTTAAGCTCTACTGTAGATTTAACCTCAGTTTCCTTCTCCATATCTCTTGAAAACAATGAGTATGCTGTGTTTAGCCACTCATTTATCCCATCTGAAACACTACAAAAGAAAATCCAAACAGACAAAGTTCCATATAAATTATGGGTTAATCAAGGTTGGATGACAGAAACAGAAGGTGCAACCGTTGATTATCGTTTTATGACTAAGTACATCGAGGAACAAGTAGAAAAATATAATTGGAATGTCGAAGAGATTGCGTATGATCCACACCAAGGACATTACTATGCTCAAGAAATGACTGCAAATGGCTACACAATGGTAGAGATAAGGCAGAATATCATGTCACTATCTGAGCCTACTAAGAATTTTAGAGAATCAGTATTGCAAAATAAAATTTATCATAATGATAATCCAGTTTTAACCTGGGCAATTGCCAATTCTGTTGTGACAAAGAATGTTAATGAAGATATACGGTTAGATAAATCTAAGTCAACAGAAAGAATTGATCCGATAGCTAGTTTAATCAACGCTCACAAAAGAGCAATGCATTTAAATAATAACAATGACTATGATCCAAATACTGCAATAGATGATTGGTTGGATATGTAAATGAGAGGAATGTGATTAATGAAACTTATAAGCAAGTACATAATTGAAATCCTAGTGACAATAGGAGTGCTACTGATCATATTGGCAACTGCATTGATTGATCCAATTGCTGCATTGTTTGTATCGGGAGCACTCTTTATTTTGTCTGCAATAGGATTGATGAAATGGACGAAGCCAGAAAAGAGGTGATAAATAAATGAAGTTATTTGGAAGAGAAGTAAGGAGTCAGCAAGCAGTAGCACGTACCGAGTATGACTTGCAAGATAAAGAATTTGCAAAGGCGTTAGGTATTAGTTTAGATGGAATGTCAGCAGACAAAGCCAAGGAGTCTACAGTATATAGCTGCCTTAAAATTTTAAGTGAAAATGTAAGTAAACTACCGTTGAAACTACATAAATCTGATGGTTCTGGTACAAGTAAAGAGAGTGACCACTACTTGTATAATTTGTTAAAGCTGAGACCAAATCCATACATGTCATCTAGTACATTTTGGGGAATAGTTGAACTTAATCGCAGTTATTATGGACATGCAGTCATAGTGATTGACTATCATCAAGTTGGTAAGGATGCTGGGAAAATTAAATCATTAATTCCATTAGACATGTCAAAAGTTGAGACGTGGATAGACGACAAAGGAATCATTAGTAACGAAATTCATGCCGTTTATTTTTTGTATACTGATAAAAATGGGAAGATGTATAAGTTTAAATCCTCGGAGGTTCTTCATTTTATAGGATTAACACGTGATGGATTTACTCCAATGCCTATTAAGGATTATTTAGGTACACTCGTAGCGAATGCGCAGGCTAGCCAGGAATATACCAACAAATTTATTTCGAGTGGTATGTTTTCGTCCGGGATTCTGAAATATGTTGGAGATTTAGATGAAGGAAAACAGAAAAAAATGCAGGAAAGAATGAATAGAATTAGCGGAGGAATTTCTAACGCTGGAAAAGTAATGCCACTTCCTGTGGGATTCGATTGGCAATCAATTTCAACTAATATGGTTGATTCCGATTTTGTCGAATTGAACCAATTAAACATAAAGCAAATTGCAGCAGCATTTGGAATAAAGCCACATCAATTGGGAGATTTAGAACGCTCAACCAATAGCAACATAGAGCATCAAAATAAATCCTTCTATATTGACACACTTCAGCCTATCCTCACTAATTATGAGCAAGAGTTAACCTACAAACTACTAACCTCAAATGAAATAAATCAAGGTTACTTTTTCCGATTTAATGTAGATGTAATATTGAGATCAGATAGCAAAGAGAGAGCAGAGTATCTAACTATACTAGTGGAAAAGGGTGTTATGACTCCAGCAGAAGCTAGAAAACAAATTGATTTACCTCATTTAGATGGCTCAGATCAACTTATAGTTAATGGTAGTTATCTCAGCCTAGCAGATGCTGTGAGTGGGGTTAACTATGATAGGACAGGCTCTAAAGGAGGTGATAACGAATGAAGGAACAGGAAACTAGAATGTTAGATAGCCAAATTGAGATTAGATCAATTGGCGAAGATGATGAGAAAAAAGATGTCATTGTCGGCTATGCGTTACGTTTTAACACATACAGTGGTGTTATGTACCATCCACATATTGGAGAATTCACTGAGCGAATTGATCCTACAGCTTTAGACAACGCTGATATTAGTCAGGTGACTGCATTGATCAATCACGATGCAAATATGGTACTCGGTAGATCAACAAGCGGTACACTCACCCTAGAGGTAGATGAATTCGGGTTAAAGTACACCATCGATCCACCAGACACTTCTTACGCTAGGGATTTAATGGAGTCAATGAAAAGAGGGGATATCAGTCAGTCAAGCTTTGCATTCAGTCTTGATTATGAAGATGAAAATGCAGAGGTGATCGAAAGGGATGTTGATAGTGATATAAAAATAAGAACAATCAAACGCTTTAAAGATATATCTGATGTCAGCGTTGTAACGTACCCAGCTTATGAGTCAGCTGATGTAATTGTTGCACAACGTAGCTTAGATAATTACCAGTACCAAGAACAAAGGAAACAAAATCAAATAAACAAACAAAAAATGTTAATCGAATTAGAGCTATAGGCTCTATTTTTTATGTCAAAAATCAAATTTATAAACTAAAAGGAGAAATGTAAAATGGATAAAGTACAAGAACTGAGACAGTTATTAGCTTCCACAAAAGAAGAAGTTAGAGGTTTTCTTGGTGAAGATAAAGTAACTGATGCAGAAACAAAAATGGAAGAAGTACGCTCATTAGAAAAGAAAATTGAATTACAGGTTGAGTTGGACAAAGAAGAAGAGCGTCAAATTGTCGACAAAATTAATAACGAAAAACGAGATAACAAGGGAGCAGATAAAGTGGAAGAACGTCAAGCATTTATTAATGCAATTCGTGGAGTTAAATTATCAGATGAGGAAAGAGCATTAGTTGTCACAAGTCCAGACGAAGATGGTGGCTATTTAGTACCTAAGACAGTTTCTACTACAATTGAAGAGTTAAAACGTAGCTATAAATCTGCTAAAGAATTGGTGGATGTTGTACCAACTAGCACGAAGTCCGGCTCATTCCCAGTTGAAAAAGGTGGAAATGTTACTGAGCTAGTTAATTTTGATGAAGATAATGATGGATTAGCTGAGCAAGCTCCAAAATTTACTAACGTTGAGTATTCTGTAGCGGCTTATGGTGCAATCACGCCTATGTCCAATGCTTTCCTACAAGATGAAGCAGGCAACTTTATGAATTATCTAAACCGTAA
This sequence comes from Virgibacillus halotolerans, assembly GCF_016908515.1. GTDB lineage: Bacteria > Bacillota > Bacilli > Bacillales > Amphibacillaceae > Virgibacillus_M > Virgibacillus_M halotolerans. The sequence continues at coordinate 699,272 of NZ_JAFBEA010000001.1, read as the reverse complement.
TTTTGCTAAAAAGGCTATCAAAACTGAAAATGCTAAGATTTTTGCAGCATTAAAACAAGGAAAAACAGCTAAGTCAGTTTCTACCATTAAGGACATTAAAGCTTTATTCAATAAAGAATTAGATGCAGCGATTGCTGAAAATGCAACAGTTGTTACCAATCAGACTGGATTCCAGTATTTGGATGCTATGGAAGATAAAAACGGAAGAGGATTGCTACAGGATAATCCTGCTAATCCTACTCAAAAACTATTACAGGGTCGTGTGGTGCATGTGTTTAACGATGCTGAGCTACCAAACGTATCAGGCAAGGCTCCTATCTATGTAGGCTCAATTGTAGAGGCTATTAAATTCTTTGACCGTGGAGTTTATGAGGTGGCTATCTCTAAAGAAGCTGGATTTACTAAGCACCAAACGTTGGCAAAAGTTGTTGAGCGTTTTGACGTTAAACAATCTGATGTAGATGCTTATGTTTACGCTACTTTAGCTGAGCCAAAGGAAACTCCTGAAGCATAGTAGAAGGGAGTGTGATGGCTAATGTTAGAACTAGCAAAAGAATACTTAAGAGTAGATGGAAATGATGAGGATTTAATCATTCGGTCACTCATTGATACAGCAAAGCAGTACATAAAATCAGCTACAAATGTTGACTACAAAGAGGACAATCATGCTTATAAAATGGTTGTTCTCTTATTAACTACTCGTTGGTATGAAAACAGAAACCTAGTAGGCAAAAATGATGATTTAGATTACACAATTTCATCTATGCTACTTCAGATTGAGTTGGATGGTGACTCACGTGAAGTCAATTAATCCTGCTAAATATCGCAATCGTATTTCATTTCAACAAGAACAAGATTATCAAACTGATGAAGGTCACTGGGTAACAGATTTGGTTGATGTAGCTGATATTGGCAAGGTTTGGGCTGAGATCAAATCTATCAGAGGTAATGAGTTTATCATTGCTGGAGCCAATGCTGTTGATGTATCAGCACGGATAACAATGAGGTACAACAAGCATGTCACTGATGATATGAAGATTAAATTTGGTGATCGTATGTATGATATTACTTTTATCAATAATCTTGAAGAAAGAAATATCGAGTTAGAAATTCTAGCTAGTGAAGTGCGTACAAATGAGTAGATTACATATGGAAATGACAGGCTTTGATGATCTAATCCAATACTTTGAGGAAACTGGCGATAACGCTCAAAAAGTTGAAGCTGAAGCATTGAAAGCTGGTGGAGAGATAATAGCCGACTATCAACGCAAAGGCGTTAATCGATCCACAAAGGATCAGCCACATATCCAGGACAATATTATTGTAGGACGTGTGTATGACGGAGATGAAGGTTCACAACTAATTGTTAGACCAAATGGAAAGGTTAGATGGAGAGCTAAGTTTCTGGAATGGGGTACAAGTAAGATGCCACCAAAGCCATTCATAGAAAGAAGTGGCGACTTAGGGGAAAATGAAGCCTATGCAGCAATGCTGAAGAAATTTGAGGAGGTTATCGATGTCTAATTTAACACAATACGATGCTCAAGTAGAACTACTACAAGCATTAAAAAATAACAAGGAATTAACTAGATTGGTCGTTGGTGGCTTCCATAACATGGTTGCTAAGCACACTGCTAGTTTTCCGCGAATTGTATATACAGAAATTAGAAATGCTGATGAGAAATTTAAAGACAATGAGCTAAGTATGGCTATTGTTAATTTTCAAATCAGTATTTTTTGTGATGAAAAAACAATTGTGGATCAGACAACGATTACTAAAGAGGTAGCTATGACAATGAAACAATTAGATTATCACAAGTATGATCAAGAAAATTTATATGAAGAAGATACCAAGTTATATCATAGAGGTATGAGATTTACAAAAAATATTTACCTATAAAACTATAAAAAAAGGAATGATTTACAAATGGCGGATAAAAAAGAAACAAAACTAATTCATGGATTGAGTGATTTTCACATTGCGGTGCTTACAGAAGATTCAAAGACAGCAGTAGAGTACGAAGCAGTTGAAGAGATGGAAGGTGCGGTGGACGTATCTGTAACTCCAAATACTGAATCTAATACTAAGTACGCTGATAATGGCGCATTTGCTGTACTTAACAGCTTGGGCGATATTGATGTTGAATTGACAGCAGTTGATTTACCTCAGCATATCCAGACTAAGATTTTTGGGAATGATACTGAGGGAGATGTTGTATTCTCCAACGTTTCGGATGATGCAGCTGAAATTGCATTAGGATTTAAAGCTCAAATCCAAGGTGGAGGTCACCGATTTTACTGGTTGCTAAAAGGTAAGCCAGAGCTAGCAGAAACTGAGCACAAAACAGATGAGGGTACAGTTGAAAGCCAAGATGCCAAATTGACAATGAAGTTTACTCCATTAAAGCATAACGGTAACTGGAAAGCGCAGCTAGATAGCGACAAGGTTACTCCGGCAGATTGGTTTAAAGAAGTTGTGTATGACAAAGCAACTGCACGAGCAGTACAAGGTAATACATCTGGTGGGTCAGAAGAATAATTGATTAAGGGAGTCATTAAGTTGACTCTCTATTTTTTTATGCATTTTTAAATTTGAAAACAAGAGGAGATTAAAATATATGGAAAATTTTACAATCGCTTTAAAAATAGAAGGTAAGACTAAAAGATTTACAACACCTGCATCCATTAAAGGTGGCTTGTTTCGACAGGCAGTAGAAGTATCACAGGTAATTGAAAAAGATGAATTTGATATTAGCAATCTTGATGGATATATCCAATTTGTATGTGAAGTATTTGGAGAAAAATTTACGATTGATCAGTTTGAAAATGGTGTTGATGCGCGCGAATTACTAAAAACAATTTATGCCACAACATTCTTTGTGTTAGGTCAGGTATCGACAGCTACACAAATGTTAGCGGGAGACGTTGACACAAAGGCAGACGAAGGAAAAAACTCAGCCTGAGTGAGTCTGTAAAAGACATGTACTCTTCTTTGATGGAGATTGGATTCACTCAAAATGAAATAGACGAAATGGACATTATTTGGCACATGAAAATGTTGGCTCATAGACAACAAAGCAACGGAACAAAAGAAAATAAACCTCAATCTAATAAGCCAGTTACGATTGATCAAATTATCGGCTAGGAAGTCGGGTGAATAAAATATATGGCAGGAAAAAATTTAGGTGTTAAATTAACAGCTAATACTAGTCAGTTTAAATCTGATATGAGTGCTTTGTCTAGGCAAATGAAGACAGTCAAGAATGATATGGTTTCTGCTAAAAATGAGACTGACAAGTATGGTAATAGGCTTCAGAACAATGAAGGAAAAGTAAAAGTATTAACCAGACAGTTAGATTTGCAAAGAAATCAGGTTAAGAAATTAACTGCAGCCTACAATGACGCTGCAAGCAAGACTAGTAAAAATAATATAGAAACTCAAAAATTAGCAACTAGACTGAGCAAAGCTAACTCAGAATTGAAGAAAACTGAAGGCGAATTAAAGCGAACCAAGACAGCGATGAACCAGCTTGGCACTGAAGCTAAGAAGACGGGTATGAGCTTTAAGGAATTTGACCAAAAGTTTCGTGATGTTGGAGGTAGTATGCGTACCATTGGCATGGGAGTGGCTATTACTACTGGTGCTGCATTTGCTGGATTGGTTAAGCCTATGAAAGATGCTGTTGGCGTTACCATGGAGTTTGAGAGTGGAATGTCGAAGGTAAAAGCCATCTCTGGAGCTACTGGATCTGAGTTTGATTCATTGAAGAAACAGGCTAAAGAGCTTGGAAGGACAACAAAGTTTACTGCTTCAGAAGCCGCATCTGGAATGGAATTTTTGGCAATGGCGGGATTTGAAGTAAATGAAATCACTGCAGCTATGCCAGGTCTATTAGATTTAGCAGCATCTTCTAATATGGAATTAGGACGTGCAGCCGATATTGCATCTAACATTATCTCTGGTTTCTCAATGGAAGCAGACGAAGCTGGAAGAGTTTCAGATGTATTGGCAAGAAGTGCAAGTAATGCAAATACTGATGTTGAGCAAATGGGAGACGCTATGGCTACAGTTGCTCCAATAGCAAACACATTGGGGTTAGAGTTAGAAGATATGGCAGCTGGAACTATGCTCATGAGTGATGCTGGTATACAAGGTCAAAAAGCTGGAAGAATGTTAAGACAAGGTTTAATTAGACTATCTAAGCCAACAGGTGAAGCAGCTGATTTAATCGAGGATTTAGGTATTAATGTATTTGATGCCGATGGTAATATGAAAGACTTGGACAAGGTTGTAGCTGAGCTTGAAGGTGGATTAGACGGAATGTCTAGTCAAGCGCAGACAGCTGCATTGGCAACTCTATTTGGTTCAGAATCCACTGCAGGTTGGTCAGCATTACTTGATAGAGGTTCAGACACACTCAAAGAATATACCGAGGATTTGAACAACTCTGAAGGTGCAGCTAGTGAAATGGCTGAAACAATGCAGGATAATGCGGCAGGTGCGGTAACTAGACTACAATCGGCATTCGAAGGATTGCAGATTGAATTTGGCGAGAAATTAATACCAATGTTTGGTACAGCTGTAGAAGGTTTAACTGATATGGTTACTGGATTATCTGAGATGGATGAAGCAACAATGACTACAATTGCTAAAACAGCGGTAGTTGCAGCAGGAATATTAGGTGTAGTTACAGCGGTGGCAACATTAACTGCTGCTATTGGCGCGCTCATGTTATTTGCAGGCCCGGTTGGTTTAGCCATAGTTGGAGCAACTGCAGCATTAGGAGCACTAGGATTAGGTATATATGCGGCAAAAACGCATACAGAAGAAATGGAGAAAGCTAACTTTGACAATGCTAAATCATTATCAGATCAAGCTATTGAACTAGAAAAGAATGCTGATACATTTGATAAATTATCTGATAAAGCAAAGATAAGCAACGATGAATTAGCAGAGTTACACGATTTGAACAATCGCATAGCTAATGCAAAAAATTCAGACGAAGTAGCTAAACTCCAAGGACAGTATGATGAGCTTGCTAAAAAATCTGGATTGTCTAAAGATGAATTGAAAAAGTTATTTGAGGCAAATGATAATATTATCGCACAGTCTCCAGATGTAGAGCAATCTGTATCAGCACAAGGCAATGCATTTGTTGATAATACGGAAGCTGTAAGAGAATACATAGATACACTATACGAAATGTCACTAGTTGAACTAGATACAGAACGACAAAAGGCTCTAAAAGAACAAGAAGAATTACAGAAGAAAATCACCAAGCAGAAGAGAGAGCAAGGTAACCTCGATAAACAGCTGACAGAGTACAACGAAGCCAACAAAATGAGTCAAAAAGAAATTGAAGACCGACTCAAGAAAATCAAGAAAGAAAAACACTATGGAAACTTAAATACAGCGGAAGGTATAGCTCTACAATACGAAGAAGATGTGCTAACAAATATCATAGAGGGAAATTATAAAGATCAAGTTGATCAACTATTAAAGAAAAAAGAAGAAGGCAGAGAAAATATTGCCAACACTGAGGAAGAAATCGCTAAAAATCAGGCTTTGTTGGATGAAGCAGGGAATATCCTTCTCAAACAAGTTGGAATAAATGAAGAAGGCGAAAAAGGGTTAACCACGCTTGAGGAAAAATTGGCTAAAAATAAGAAAACATTAGCTAACCTTGACGCTGAAAAAGAAAAAAACGGTGAATTAAACGAAAAGCAACAAGAAAAATACGATAAACTAACTTCACAAAATGAAAAAATGGAAGAAGCTCAAGATTACATAATTAAAGAGTTAGAATTATATGGTAGCGTTAATTCACTGGTAGATTCTCAAACTGACAAACTCAGCGAAGGAACTCATGAGAGACTTAAAAGTCTTGAAAAAACTCATGATATTGAGTTAGCAGAAGGTAATATTGTTGAGCAAATCCAGAAGAAACATGGTGAGTTGGTTAAGGAAAGAGATCAACTTGAAGAAAACAGAGAAAAACAAGGTGCTAACAAAAAGGAAATTGATAAGCAAATAGCTGCTATTGATGAAAAAATTAACACTGGTGACGGTGTTATCTTTCAAATGCTTAAAGAGTTAGATATATTGGAGCTAGTTAAAGAGGGTATCCAACTTAATGGTGATGAGTTGCAAGCGTATCTGGAAGGCTTGGGTTATAGCACTGATGAAGCATTCAGCTTGGCTCAAGAGTTATCTGGTGAAACTGTGGAAGCTCTTAAACAAGGTGAAAAGGAATCTAAAAAAGCCGGTAAGGATAAAGGTGACAAGCACAAGGAGGGTCTTGACAGTACAAGAGAACCTAACAAATTTACAGCTACTGGTTTAGTCGATAATATTGTAACTGAATTTAATAAGGGATCTGATAAAACTGGCAAGTCCGGAAAACAAAAAGGTGAGGAACATCGAAAAGGTATTTTTTCCACGCAAGGGCAAAACGCCAGTGCTGCTAAAACATTAATTGATTCAGTATTGAATGAAGTGGATAAAGGTGATAGACAAGCCAATCAATCCGGTAAAAACAAGGGTACATCTCATAATGCTGGATTAAGTGGTACTAAAAAGTTAAATGAGATTACCGGAAGAGACCTGACAAATAATTTATTGAATCAGATCAAAAAAGGTAGTCCTGAATCTAGTAAGGCTGGTAAAGATAAAGGTACAGCTCATAAATCTGGATTGCAAGGTACATCCGGAGCGAATAACTCTGCTGCAAGTTTGCTATCATCAAATGTAACTAGTAGATTAGGTTCAACTACAGATGGTGGCGGTGGTAGTAAGGCAGGTTCACTATTTAAAATAGGCTTGGGTAGATGGGGCGGTGCGACATTTTCTACAGCTGTAAGTGTGGCTAGTCAAGGTGTATCCGGTCTGAAAAGCGTAAAAACAAGTGGAGCTGGTAGTAACTTTGTTGCTGGATTTAGAGGTTCTATAAATAGTGGAAGTGGTTCTGTTTGGTCAGCAGCTTGGAGTTTAGGTAAGTCCGCTTTAGGTGCGTTAAGAGGTGCTATTAAAACTGCATCTCCATCTAAGGAAACGGCTATTACTGGTGGTCACTTTACTGAAGGATTTGCAATCGGTATAGATGACGAAGCTAAGGAAGCTGAAAAGTCTGCTGTATCTATGGCTAAAGGAACGCATGGAGCTATGACCGATGAAATTGATAAGCTGGCACGTACATTTTCTGGTGCAGCTTACACAATTAGAGCCAATAAAGAAGTGTTGAAAGTGGAGCATGAGATTAATAATAGTGGTATGGAAAACCAAATCGAGTATTTAAGTAAAACAGTTACTCAATTGACGGAATTCTTAGCTACTCAGTTGTCTGGAGGAAAAGAAATAAATCAACACATAACTATAAACAGTCCAGATGCAACGTCACCAGCTGATAATGCAAGAAAAATAAAACAAGCTAGTCGTCAATTAGCGGCAGAGTGGAGGCGATAGATAAGTGAGAAGATTGACTTATGAAAATGGCAGAGGTGAACAGATTGAATTCTATCTATCACCTTTTCTCATTGAGTCACTAACTGGAATTGGTGAGGTTGACGCTGATATACAAAGCCAACAATCTCCTTTTCAGGATGGTGACAATTATATTGATACATTGCTACAACCAAGGTTTATTGAGTTGGAAGGATCTATAACGGAAAGAAATTTTGAGAGTATAAGAGAATTCCGCAGGTACATATTGCGTGTATGCAATCCTAAACTAGGGCTAGGCAAGATTACCCTAGAATTGGACGGGGATTTAAAAGAAATCATGGGTGCGCTTGACGGTTCACCTGTATTCCCGGAACGTTCTCAGGATGTATGGCAAAAGTTTATGATCAATTGGAAGTGTCCTAGTCCTTACTGGATGGATCTGAATCAGACATCTAGGTCACTACAATCGTATGTAGGTAACTTCAAACTACCTATGACATTTCCATTTGAGTTGGGTGTGGCAGGTAGTAGGACAACCTTATTTAATGAAGGTGATGTACCAGCTCCAGTTACAATCGATATACATGGAGCGACAACTAACCCACAGATCATTAATAAAACAACTGGGGACTACATTCGGATTAACCGATCTATTGCTGATGATGAGATATTGCATATCAATACAGCCTCTGGGCAGCAACGTGTAGAAATATACCGAGATAATACAATTGAGCAAGGTTTTGGTTATCTAGATCATAACTCGGAATTGTTTAATTTAGAAATTGGAGAAAATGAAATAGAACACATTGCTGATGCAGGTGATAGGAACGCTATTGTAGCTGTTAGCTGGCAGAGTAGATACACAGGAGTTTAGTTGAACAAGAAAAAAAATTAGTACCAACTCTTAATAACAGATGTTAAAATTAGATTAAGTACTAGTGTTAACTAATAATTAAGAGGTGTTTTGTATGAAGTTAGATGAATTTACAATTGGAGATGTATTCGAAACTAAATCACATAAATTAACAAAAGAGGATATTGTGAGGTTTGCAGGTGAATTTGACCCCCAATATATGCATTTGGATGAGGGGAAAGCAAATCAGGGAAGATTTAATGGAATAATTGCTTCTGGAATACATACACTGGCTATTTCATTTAAGTTATGGGTTGAAGAAGGCGAGTATGGTGCGGATGTTATTGCTGGAACAAGAATGAATAATATTAAATTTATAAAGCCAGTGTATCCTGATGATGAATTACATATCATTGTTGAGGTTATTGACAAAAAAGAAACAAAGAATGAAACGGGTTTCCTTACGGTATTGTTATCTACTTTCAATGATAAGGAGGAAAAAGTTTTTGAGGGTGACTTAACCGTATTGATAAAGCGATGAAGGTTAATTTGTATATTTTCTTATTCAACTAACTGGTTATCGATAGTAGCGAAGTAGTAAAAAGGTCTGGGTAAAAAGAAGGGTTTTGTCTTCTCCTGTCGAATAGAGTTAGATAGGAGGGGGTGATATGATGGATCCTATCACAGTTTCTATTGTGACTTCATTAGCAACCAATTATTTTACAGAATTTACTACACCGGTAGTTAAGCGGTTTTTCGACAGAGCTATCTCTGAAAAACCGGAGATTGGAGAAAAGTTACAGCAGGCTAATAGTTCAAAGGACTTTGAAGAAATATTCAATGAAGCTTCAGGAATAGTAGATGCTTCAGCTAATACAGGTGAGTTGGAAGTAATAGGAGCTTTCTTAGAAGCAGTGAAAGGCATAAGGTTCGACCATGCAAGTGGCAAGGTAGTAATTCAAGGAACCGAGATGACTGCACCTGTCTTAGTCACCGGTGGTAGTGTTAATTCCGCTGGTTCTACTACAATTGGAGAAAATACAGAATTAAAGTCCAACGGGACAAGAATTAGTGTCGGTAAAGGCTCAGGTATTTATATAGGTGGTGACTCGCAAATAAGGCAAAATTAACTTATAAGGACAATTTTTTGCGGGGCGCTATAATAAAAGATAAAGTAAAATAATCGAAAAGCATCCCACCCCGGGGTGCTTTTTATATTACGAAAGGAAATGATTAAATGGAAAAATCCTATTTTTACGATAGTACGGAAAATGATGAACGAATTTACCAAGCAGCAGATTTTGCTAGATTCCATGCTCAGATAATTGGTGACGGTGTATCAAACACAGCTAGTTTACCTGACTTAGAAGTAACAGCCAAAACAAATATGGATGTATCACTAGGAGCAGGGTACATGTTTGCTAATGGCTACATGTATGAAAACTCTTCTACTATAACTATGAAGCACGACATAGCTGATAACAACAATGACCGTATTGATCGTATTGTAATTCGGTTCAATAGTGATCCAGCAGAAAGAAGTATTAAGGCAGTTATTAAAAAGGGCACACCTGCAAGTAATCCAGCACCGCCAGCAATTACACGTGATAGTTACGTACACGAAATGAGCGTGGCGCAAGTGCGGATTGTCGCTGGCAAATCTTATATTGAGCAATCAGCTATTACGGACGAAAGAGCAGACGATAATGTGTGTGGGTATATTCCGTTGCATAATATTTATCGAGGGTTAGGGATTAATGAACTAGGTATGGTTACTATGCCTAACCAATCCTTTATTAAAACGATGAATAGTACACCACAAACCATTACTAAAAACACATCTATGGGTAATGCAGTACATCTGGAATTTGGAACGATCGAAGAAGATAAACAAAATGAGATTACAAGTGGAACGCAGTTTACAGCGAAAGCAGATGGGGTTTATAACTATTGGGTTGAACTGGCATTTGAACATAATATGATACCAGTGGGAGCAGAATTGCACGTATACAATTACGTTAATGGTAAAGAGAGCTTCCCGTTGGGTACTAAGCTATTTAGTGACGGAATGGACAACTTCATAGCTGTTAACGGGTTCGATAGCCTTAAAAAAGGTGACAAAGTTGACTTTAGAATAACGTCTTATCAAATGAATGTAGATGTAGATACGCGATTTAGCCGAATTAGAGTTGCTAAGCTGGCATAAGGAGGATGATTTCTATTGAGTATGCCTATAAGAGTTTATAATGAATTTTTAGACTTACTGGGAGAAACAGACAGCTACCAGTCATTGCAATACGAACGAAACTATCATGGCGTTGGTACGTTTGAATTGCACATAAACAGATATATGCATGGTGCTGATAACTTCCAAAAGGGTAATATTATTGCCCTAAATAAACAAGAAAACAAGGCTGGTATTATCCTTACAAGAGAAATAGATTTAGACGAATCAGGAAAACAAAGTGAAAACTTTAAACTAACTGGATTAACTATGGATGGTATTATGAATAGGCGCATAAGCATTCCTCCTAGTAGTACATCCCATGATCGGAAATCAGGCGATGCTGAAACAGTCATGAAGCATTATGTCTATAATAACTTTATAGATCCTGCAGCCAAGAGTAGGAAGTTAGATATCTTAGAAATTGCACCCAATCAAAACCGAGGTGAGCATGTAGTGTGGGAATCTAGGTTTAAAGATATCGGAAAAGAATTGGAAAAGATATCTATTGAGTCAGGATTAGGTTGGGGGATATTTGTTAACTTCAATACCAAGAAACTAGTATTTGATTGCTTCCAAGCTAAAAACCTTACACAGAATAACGAGTTTGGATATTCCCCTGTTTTCTTTTCCCCAGAATTTGAAACGATTAAATCCCAGAACTTTATAGATAGTGATGCAGATTATAAGAATGTCGGATATGTCGGTGGTCAAGGGGAAGGTGTAGGTCGTAAGATAATTGAATTAGGTAATGCTGCTGGTTGGGATAGAATAGAAACCTTTGTAGATGCTCGAGATATCGGCACAGAAGACGAAGAGACGGCGGAAGAGTTAACCGATGAAGAGATTGAAGAAATGCTTATCAAGCGTGGTAATGAAAAATTAAGTGAAATGGAAACTGTCTTCTCTTTAGAGGCTGAAATACTAACTCCAATAACTAGAAAGTCATATGAGTATACACACGAAGGGTATCTACATCCTGCACAAACTACTGGACGTTATGAAGCGAAACAACAGCAGATAACCCCCTTCCAGTATGAAAAAGATTTTGATTTAGGCGATAGAGTGCAGATAGTTAATAAATCATGGGAATTAACTATGACTGCACCTATTATAAATTTCATGGAAGTACACGAGCCGGGTGGATTTAGACTCGAGGGTACATTTGGTCAAACACGTCCAACTCTTATTACTAAGATTAAAGATAAGTTTGATGAATTAGAAGGTATAGAGAAGCAAGAAGCACCAGCAGCGGTAGCGGTTGAGTACATGAAAAAAGCTATGAAATATGGCGATGATAACCTTACAAAAGAAGAACGTAAGCGTATTGAACAGGCTATAGCTAACCTAGAAGCATCAAAATCATTTACAGAACAATACGCAGAAAAAGCTATTCACAAAGGTACTACACCACCTGATGATAAAACGCAATTATGGATTGATACGTCGGGTGAATCTGATGTTTGGAAACGTTGGGATGAAACTAAAGAGAAGTGGGTTGAAGGTCCAAGTGGCCCAGAGGGTGTTCCGGGACCACCAGGTAACGATGGTCAAACCTTATATACTTGGGTTAGATATGCTGACAGTCCAACAAGTGGCATGAGTAATTTACCCGATAATAAAAAGTATATTGGGTTAGCTTACAACAAGAAATCACCAGTTGAATCGGATGATTATGATGATTATGAGTGGGCGAAAATTGAAGGGGAGCAAGGCATGCCTGGTGCCCAAGGTAGTGATGGAAAACCTACTTTCACTTGGATAAGATACGCTGATGATATTAAAGGTAATGGTATGAGTGATAGTCCAGACGATAAAAGGTATTTAGGATTAGCCTATAATAAAGACACTTCGAAAGAAAGTGATGATCCTAATGATTATAGTTGGAGTCCGTTATATGACAATGTGATTGTTGGTGGTAGGAACTATGTCCAGAATAGCTTGCCGCAAGACACTAGTTTGTGGAAATTCACAAAAGCAAGTACAGGCGCCCGTGGATCAATATCAAAAGGTGAAATAGTTATCGGAAATGATGATTCAGGATGGGCACAATGGCAGATTTATTCTAATCAAGGTGCAACTGCATTAGATGATATAGAGGGTGATGAAACCTTTACATTATCATTTGAAGCAAAACAACTAAGTGACTCTTTATCGGAATATCCTTTTGCTCAATTACGATACGTAAGTAATAATATAATTCGTGTCGAAGGTGATGTTAATAAATTATCTAGTGGCAAATGGGTAAAATTTTCGAACTCCACAAAAGTGCCGCAAGAAGTGATAGATTCGTCAGCATATTCGAGGATAATTTTACAATTCAATGGTGAAGGTTCCGTTGCATTTAGAAAAATCAAATTAGAGAAAGGTAATGTAGCTAGTGATCATTCGATAGCGCCGGAAGACATCGAGAAGGATGCTAAAGATAAAGCAGATAAAGCTGAAAAAGAATCTAAAGATCATGCTGATAAACAGGATGAAAAAGTAAAAGAAGATGCAGCAAAGGATGCTAAGGAAAAAGCCGATAAAGCAGAAAAAAACGCAAATGACTTTTCCAAGAATGCCGACAACCTAATGGAAGGCATAATAAACGTTGGTTCCGTACCAATTCAAACAGCATATAGTGGTGCGCGTATTGAGTTTGACGGGACCAATGGATTTGTCCAGTACGACAAGGATGGGAATCCTGTTGCGTGGTTTGATTTAAAAGGTAACGCTAAGTTTTCTGGGGATATAACAGGTGCTACTGGTACGTTTGGCGATGTTAACGTGAAAGATGGTGACTTTACACTTGAAGATAATACATCCAACGTTAAGTACAGTGTCACACCAGCTCGAAACATGATTCAAGATCATTCATTTGAAATGATGCAACCGGGATACACAGGTGCTGATTCAATTGAACATAACTGGGTAGATATTGATAAGACAGTTGATGATAAATGGAGTGTTACAGGTAATCCTAAAATCGTTACTCAATTTGCTCCAGAAGATGCAAAAGCACTTGCCATACATGGCAATAGAGCGATAGCAGTAAAAGACGCAAATTTCGTTAGACAATACATTTATGAAGGTGTTGGCGGTGGAGCTAAATTTACTATATCCGGCTTCTTCAAAAGACAGTGGAATCAGCCGCCCGGGAAGCCACGTTTTGAGGTAGATGTTATAGATGCCTCTGGTGGTCGGACTAGGTTAATAAACGAGATATTTGAAACTGTACCGACTGACTATTCCGTTGTCAGACGTTCTGCCACATTTACAGTACCGAGCAACTTTGAAATTGGCGGTTCACTGGATGTAAAACTGTCAGGCGGAGATAGCAATTGGGTACATTGTGATGGCATTCAAATGGTTGAGGGAGATAACCCCACCGTATACCAACCGGAGGATAGTATTTGGGAGGTAGCCAAAGACAATTATAAGGTGCGAGGCGAACACAGGGTTCTTTGGGCTGATGGGGCGGTTTATTTATTAGCGAGTCATACACTGTATCCAGAGAAACCCTTGCAGTATTGTAAAAACGGTTGGATCTTAGAGTGGAGTAATTATAATCCTGGTGTCGGTGCAACTGATACCGATTGGCAATACACTTATGTTGCGAAAAATACATCTGTAGATGCCACTAGTAGTAATGGAGCTAGGGTTTATTTGCGTAGTGGTAATACAAACGAAGTTTTAAAATATTTCATAATTAGGGGCGGTGGAGATAGAATTACCGGTCATGACAATAACGGTAAATTGATGAATGGAAATGACAACAGGAACATGGCTTTGAGGACAATTTATGAATGGTAGAAGGAGGGTGTGCGAATGGTTAGAGTATACCTTTTGACCGACACAGATGGATACGTAAGCATAACTTCATCTAGGTCACTAAGAAATGAAAATGAGCAGACTATTGAAGTGCCAAAAGATCACGAAGTTTTACGTAACTCGGAGATATTCAAATATGTGGATGGTAAGTTAATTAAAGATGTAGAAAAACAACAGCAATTAATATCTGAGGCTAATGATAAACCAGAGAAATTGACGGATGATGAGATGAATGCTATCGCTATTATGGAGCTGTCCGAGAAAATAATGAATATTGAAATGGGGTGACGATGTGTACGAAGGAAGCATGTTAGCATTGCTTTTCGCAACGTATGTTATTCGTGGTATGTGGGATTACAATAGAGTCCCAGTACAATTGAGAGAAGAAGTCAATGCAATTTTAATAGCAGAAGGTCAGGAAGATTTGATAAACGCCTAGTAGGGCGTATTTTTTATGGTTTAAATTCCCTTCTTGTCGTATGATGTAGGCAAGGAGGGGAAACTATGAGCGATAGTTTTAAAGGGCTATATTCATCTCTATATAAGACTCCAGATATGTCGGATATTGCAAAACAAATGAGCGAAGGCATGGAGGAAGTACATGAAGCCATGGAAGAAACCCAGAGAGAAAAAGAGAAATACAAGCAAGAAATGTTACAAACCTTAAAAAATATAGAATCAAATACTGCAGGTTTGAATGAGGTTGTCCCCTTGTTAGCTTCTAATCTTGACAAACAGGATGAAATTCTAGAAGTGTTAAAAGAAGCATTGTCGATAAGTGCATCAAAAAATCAAGAAGAGGCTAAAAGTAAATGGAGAAAGGTAATGGAGAAGACTAGTCAACTTACAACCGACATAGAAAGCATTCAAAAAATACAAGGCTTTGCCAATACTATATGGCAGATGTATCAAAATACAGGAATTTAACATTAATTTATCAGCACCTATAGAGGGTGCTTTTTTTATGGAGCAATACAGGTAAAGGTTAACACAGTAGGAGGGTTGATATGCCAGAGCAAAATGAGTGGTATACAAATAAAGATTTGTTCGAGCTAATTGGAAACATGCAGCAAGAATTTCATGGACTAAGAAGTGAAATGAGAGAAACCAGAACACTAATGAAACAGTACAACGGTTTACGAGAAGAAATTGGTGTGGTCAAGGATAGAGTAGATGCGATAGAAGCTAAGGAAGAAGGAAGAAATAGCGTTGGATTGGCAATTAGAAACTGGTCAGGGTGGATATTCGGGTTTATCACCTTGATTGTTTTATTAATTAAATTTTGGGGTGGAGTGTAAATGAATAAAGCAATGATCATTAGAACGTCTGTATTAATAGTAGCCTTAATTAATCAAATATTAGTGATGACAGGTATGAATCCATTACCATTTGAAAATGAAGAATTAGAAATGGGATTGACAGCAGTATTTACAGTTGGAGCTACATTGTGGAATTGGTTCAAGAATAATAGTGTCACCAAGGAAGCTAAGGATGCAGATGAGTATTTGAAGGAAATAAAGGAATTAAAGAAACTCAGCAAGTAAAAACAACTACATAATTCTAGGATTGTCATTAATTTGGCAGTCCTATTTTTTATGGGAAAATAAGGAGACGATTATTAATGGTTAATATTATCAAACCAAACTTGGCATTTAGAGGATCATTAGCACCAATCAATAAAAGCCGTATCGATAAAATAGTACAGCATCATATGGCGCATGAAACATGGAACATCACAGACGTTCACAACTTTCACAAGAATAGCAATGGATGGGCTGGTATAGGTTATAATTATTGGATTGGCTTTGATGGAAAGATTTATCAGGGTCGTGGTATGAATGTAGGCGCTCATGTAGGTGGTCATAATAGTCATACGATAGGTGTAGGTTATCAAGGTGACTTTACTAAGCAACAGATGACTGCAGCACAATTTAACTCAGGTGTAGCCTTGAATAAATGGCTTATGACTCAGCTGCCTAATGTTAATTCTACATCTCAGATTATTGGTCACAATGAGTTAGCATCTACAGCGTGTCCTGGTAAAAACTTCAGAATGGCTGACTTAAAGAAAGCAGTTGGCGGTAAAAGTACTACTACATCTAAACCTTCACAAAACACCTCAAAGAAATCCACTAAGCCTACAAGCAACCTTGGATTAGTCGATTATATGAACAGTAAGAAGATGGATTCAAGTATGACCAATAGGAAGAAGTTAGCTAAGCAATACGGTATCAAGAATTATACTGGTACAGCTAGTCAGAATACAACTTTGCTATCTAAGATTAAAGGTGGTAAACCATCTGGATCTACTACAAGTAAAGCTAAAGCTAATCTTAAAGTTGATGGATATTTAGGTGTACAGACGATTAAAGCCATGCAGCGATACTTTGGCACAACTGTAGACGGTGTTCTTAGTAAGCCTAGCTCATTGGTTATCAAGAAGCTACAGAAGTTATTAGGTGTCATTCAGGACGGAATCATGGGGAAAAATACAATATCAGCCATGCAAAAGCGATTTGGTACAGTTGTAGACGGTAAGTTAAGTAAGCCAAGTTTGGTTATAAAAGAGTTACAAAGACGATTGAATAAAGGTAAACTATAACATTATAAAGTATGACACTAGGGTGTATATCATTAATTTGGTATACACCCTTTTTTGCGTTATTTATTTTGCATTTTCTTTCTATAAACAATTTTTAGACAACTGTCCATTATGCTGGCTTTTGTTCAAATTATATTCTTAAAAATTTTCTAAAAACCCTCCTTTCTTCCTAATCATGTGGTAAAATATACCTATTATTGCGAAGGGGGATTGCATAGTGAAAAAAGTTTTAATAGTTATGGCATTATTGCTTGTTATTGTATTAGCGGGTTGCGGAGGTAAAAGAGATATATCTAGTCCTGAAACTGCTATAATAGGACATTGGATTAATGAACACGATAACGCTGAGGATGAAGATACGCATTTTTATATAACTAAAGAAAAGTTTATCATGGTTGATCAAGGAACCAAAAGTGTATCTGATTATGAGGTTTCTGCATCAAATGATGAAGAAAAGTGGATAGAAATAAAAACTGAAGGAAGAAATGATGTAGGTTCTTTGGTTAGAAGATTAGAATTTACAAATGACGAAATGACTGAAATAAATAATCCTTTAACACTTGATGATGTCTTATTTTCATCTGAGAGAGCAGATAGTAAAGAAACACAAGATTTATTAGATGCAGCCAAAGAAATCATGGGTGACACTGAAATTGAATCTACTTGGAGCTATGTAGATGATCTAACAGAACCAGAAAAATAAACAATCCAATCACTTCCTAATATTGGGAGGTGATTTTTTAATGTTCACATTTACTTCATTTTAAACTCATGTTATCATAAGAACAATTGTTCTTATTAACCGTGGAGGGATGATAGTATGGATGTGAATGATAGAGGTACTAAGAAGTGGACTTCACTAATGATGCCTGAGCATATTCAGATGTTAGATGAATTGTGGAAGGAAGATGACAAGAAGACGAAGCCGATTATAGATGAACAGCAAAGGGAAGAGTTTGATATTAAGTTACAGATTGCCTTGAAAGATCATCTTACTGTAGAGGTTGTATACTTTGTCGATTATGACTTTCACACTGTTAAGGGTAAATTGGATAAGATCGATGTATTAAATGGTCGCTTGCATATAGACAATATGAGAATTGATATTAATGATGTTATTGAGGTAACGATCACATAATGTTCTTTTTAAAGTACACATGTATTCTTTATTGTGTACAAAAATCGTAAGGCTCAGCGGACAGCTACCAGAAATCATTTATAGGTATGCAGGAGGGTTATAGTTCATTCTGAATGATACAGGTATAGTTTTGTGTGAAACGTCGTTCTATGCGCCTCTGTGTGAGCCAGTTTCGTTCTTAATAATGTTTAACTGCGTTCGTTATTTTGTACACTCATCCGTCAAATTGGACGGGGAGGTTTATCTTTCGTATATATAGAGCTAATGACCATAATATTTTCGATAAACTATAAATACTTAACCAAATTCCTTATAAAAATTGACAATAGTATTGCACTATGATAAAATTTTCTCACTAGATTAAGTGACGGAGATAACGGCTGAACACTTGATGTGCCAGTCTTTTGATGCAGATGGGTCAAAAACCATCGCAAAAGAAAATCAACCAAATGATGCGTTCAATGAATAATCAAAATGAGAAAAAATAGCAATCATCTTACTATAACTATTGCTAGTTAAGCTTTCATTACGCATCAAAATTGGAATGGTAGAACATTCTTAAAAACCACTTTTACTGTGAAAGATAAGCAGAAAAGTGGTTTTTTTGGCAGATAGGAGAATAAAATTTTCCTACTACATATGTGCGATTAAGATTTCGCCATGAAGCCTTGCCGAATGCTAACTTTCTAAAGAATAGTCGACTAATTGTCAAACTCATTTGCTGTTGCATGATTGAATTTCTGTTAAACTGAGCGTAGCACTTTGTTTGGAAGGGGGATAATGATGTCTGAAATCAATATTTTTATTGCTTTTGGAGCAGGTTTTTTATCTTTTATATCGCCATGTGTATTACCTCTGTTCCCGGCTTTTTTATCGTATATTACCGGAATGAGTGTGAGTGAAGTACAAGATGATAATAAAAGACTAAGTAGAAAGAGTCTATTACATACGATTTTCTTTCTTGTTGGGTTTTCCAGTATTTTTATAATGCTTGGTTTTTCCGCATCGTTTGTATCTGGATTTTTGCAGGCAAATCAGGAGATCATCAGGCAAATAGGTGCCATTCTAATTATATTCTTTGGACTCGTTATTGTCGGGATATTAAATTTCCAATTTTTAATGAAAGACAAAAAGGTTCGATTCAAAAATCGCCCTGCAGGATTTGTAGGCTCTTTTTTGATCGGGATGGCCTTTTCTTTAGGGTGGACACCATGCACAGGACCCATTCTTGCGATCGTACTTTCTTTATCCGCAACGAATCCGGAAATGGCGATGGTGATGATGGTTAGCTATATCTTAGGATTTTCCATTCCATTTCTATTGCTATCCTTTTTCATTGGAAAAATCAAATGGATTAAAAAGTATAGCGGAAAAATAGTGAAGATCGGCGGATATATTATGATCTTCTTTGGTGTTGCATTATTCTTTGACTGGATGACAAAACTTACTTCCTTCTTGGCTGGTTTGATTGGTTTTCAAGGGTTTTAATGGATTTTTAAATTGAATTGTACTACGATAATAAGTGGTTTAATGATTGCTTGTATAGAAATCGCAATATTTCATTCTCCGTGCTAGGAGACTTTGTTGACGAAAAGAGTGATGAATATGTTTTGGTTAGTTGCGAGTACAGTAGTTGCTGCTTTTATGACTGTTACTATGATCTTTGTTCGGTTAAGGGTCGCAAAAAAGCCAGCATCTGTTAAAAAAATAATTTTACCACCCCTATTTATGAGTACAGGTGCATTGATGTTTATTTTTCCGGAGTTTCAAATTCAATGGTTTCAAGTACTTGAAGCCGTATGTGTAGGTATAATATGTTCGATATTTTTAATTAAAACATCTAAATTTGAAATTCGTGATGAAGATATTTATTTAATACCATCGAAATCGTTTGTATTTATCCTCTTTGGCCTGTTGATATTTAGAATTTGTATGAAGTTACTGATTGGCAGCACTATATCTGTAGGTGAAACAAGTGGCATGTTCTTTTTACTGGCATTTGGCATGATTGTCACATGGCGATTATCGATGCTGTATAAGTATTTACAATTGGAAAAGACATTAAAGGTTGCCAATTCATAGTATGAAATTCCTTATTTTAAAAAATGCGCCCGCTTAAAAAATGCGCCCGCTTAAAAAAAGCAGGCGCATTTTTATTTGGTATATTTTTGTCTCCAAGAATAGTCTGTTGGAGACAGTTCAAAATATTGTTCGTATGGGGTGACATCGATATTTTTTTGTTGCAACTTTTTACGTAGAAATTTATGATCCCGTTTTGGTGTTGCGATAATATAGCCCTCAATTAAAATTTCTTGGGTGATTGTTGTATACTTTTTATTTAATGCTACTTCACCAATTTTACTGGCAATTTTGTGTCTGGCAACATCTCTGAACAGTTCAGGGACAGGTGATACTAATTCTTCCAACAAATCTTTCTCTTCCTGTTCCCACATATGTTTCGTTTTTTCCATATAATGTTCTTCCCAGTCCATTAAAGATTTCCCGTCTTCTTTAGGTAATTTTTTAAGAAACTTCCGAAACATAAAAAAACCACCGATTGCCATTAGACCTATTAATAAGAACCCCCAGAGTATGATTAAGATTGACATATTTTCACCTAATTCTTTATATATTTACTATTTCATTTATTTTTCATCCTGTTTATAGTACTATTACTAATAATTGGATACATGAAATATAAATTACTCATTATTAGTATTATAGTCTGATTTAATCTGACGAACAAGTGTCATATTATCATTCATTTTATCATATAGTAGATTTATAGGTACAAATGTTGCTTAATTATGAATCATAAAGGAAATATCTATGTTAAAGTGTATTGGAAAATAATGTCAAGAATGGGGAGATATAATGGATACTGAAAATACGAATATAAAAAAAGCCAACAAGGCAAAACTGAATTTTCCAGTTTATCAAGTTTACCCCCTAATATGTTAGCGTGGGTTGATCAATATAATAATGGTATTATTATTTTATTAAACGACGAAGAGGAATTACTATTTGTTTCGAAATCTGTTGAACGTATATTAGCCTACAATGTAGCGGATTTGATCGGAATGCATTGGAATGATATTATTTCACCGGAAGATGTAAAGCGTTATATTGTGAGGGATTCAGAGATGAATCAAATATTTAATGTGAATGTGCTTCATAAGAACGGGAAATACATTTGGACAGAGTGCACGGTTGAAAAAATGGAAGATCAAACAACTAGTAAAAATTATTATATGCTATCGCTTGTCGATATTACAGATAGAAAAGATGCGGAAGAATTGATGATTCGCTCTGAAAAAATGTCTGTGGCCGGCCAACTTGCGGCAGGCATTGCTCATGAGATCCGTAATCCATTAACTTCATTAAAAGGTTTCTTACAATTGTTGCAAGCTGGCGTACCTCGTAAAGAGACATATTACGATATTATGATAGATGAAATTGATAAGATGGAAACAATAACATCTGAACTACTGTTTATATCCAAGCCCCTCACAGATCAGAGAAAACAGGAATCCGTAAGTGAAATGATTGAAGACGTTGTCATATTACTAGAACCCCAAGCAAATTTGAATAATATTGTGATCCTATTTAATCCGGTAAATGATGTAAACATTTATTGTGATCGCTCACAAATAAAGCAAGTGCTGATTAATTTATTGAAAAATGCCATTGAAGCGATGGATGAAGCAGGGATGATAAAAATAGAAATACATCCTAGCGATGAATCTATTAACATCAAGGTAATTGATGAAGGTCCGGGTGTGCCAGAAGATTTAATTCATAAATTAGGGGAACCTTTTTTCACTACAAAAAAGACGGGAACTGGTTTAGGTATCATGATAACCAGACAAATTCTCGAACAACATCATGCGAAATTGGAAATAGCCAATAACGAACTAAAAGGTAGTACGTTTCAAATCAATTTCCCTATCTAATTATTAAAAACCCCTTCTTATAACTAATTAAATATTCACTGGAGTTTTGGTATAAGTTTTTATTATCAGGTTGAATAACAAATTCGTATACGGTGAAGCCTATGAATCATTTGTCTTATCCTATCATTTCATATAAGATATATTATAGAGTTGTTTTATACGCTCGATTAACTATGCAATGATTTAATGAAGGGTTATCTATGTCCTGTTATTAGGATAAGAGTATGATGAAAGGGGTTTAACAAGATGGGGAAAACAAATGCATATAATGCAAAAAAACAGTTTGAACTAAACGGAAAAACGTATAACTATTATCAATTAAAGGCTTTAGAAGAAGCCGGCCTAGGGAAAGTATCACGTTTGCCATTTTCCATTCGTGTACTTTTAGAATCAGTTTTAAGACAGCATGACGGTCATCAAATTAAAGATAGCCATGTCGAAGAATTAGCAAAATGGGGAACCAAAGCTAGTGGGGGAGGAGACGTTCCATTTAAACCTTCTCGTGTTATTTTACAGGACTTTACTGGAGTACCTGCAGTCGTTGACCTGGCCTCTTTACGTAAAGCCATGGTTGACGTTGGTGGTGAACCTAATAAAATCAATCCGGAAGTTCCAGTAGATTTGGTTATTGACCACTCTGTACAGGTTGACCAATACGGAACGGCGAATGCGCTGAAAGCAAATATGGATCTTGAATTTGAACGTAATGGTGAACGCTATGAATTTCTAAACTGGGCACAGAAAGCTTTTGATAACTATCGTGCAGTTCCACCAGCAACAGGTATTGTACATCAGGTAAACCTGGAATATATCGCAAATGTTGTTCATGGGAAAGAGAATGCAAACGGAGAATATGATGCATTCCCGGATACGTTAGTAGGAACAGACTCACATACAACAATGATTAATGGACTAGGTGTACTCGGTTGGGGTGTTGGTGGTATTGAGGCAGAAGCTGGAATGCTTGGTCAACCATCTTATTTCCCTGCACCAGATGTCATTGGTGTTAAATTTACTGGAAGCTTTCCAAACGGAACAACAGCAACAGACTTGGCTTTAAAAGTTACACAGGTTTTACGTGAAAAGCAGGTTGTTGGTAAATTTGTGGAGTATTTCGGTCCAGGACTAAAAGATATGCCACTTGCAGATCGTGCTACGATTTCAAATATGGCACCGGAATATGGTGCAACTTGTGGTTTCTTCCCTGTGGATAAAGAATCACTGAGTTATCTACGTCTAACTGGTCGTAATGAAGACCAAATTGATTTAGTAGAAAAATACTGTAAGGAAAATGATTTATGGTATTCTCCTGATCAAGAAGACCCTGAATATACCCAGGTTGTCGAAATTAATCTTTCCGACCTAGAGCCAAACTTATCTGGTCCTAAACGTCCACAGGATTTAATTTCACTTTCAAACATGAAAAAAGAATTCAATAAAGCTATTACAGCTCCTGAAGGTAACCAAGGATTCGGATTGAAAAAATCTGAATTTGATAAAGAAGTTACCATTGAACATCCAAATGGTAACTCGTCTGTGATGAACACAGGTTCATTAGCGATTGCTGCGATTACGTCATGCACCAATACATCTAATCCGTACGTCATGCTTGGTGCAGGTCTGGTTGCGAAGAAAGCAGTGGAAAAAGGATTAGACGTTCCTGATTATGTAAAAACATCACTAGCACCAGGTTCTAAGGTTGTTACACGTTACCTGGAAGATTCCGGATTAAACACTTACCTGGATAAATTAGGATTTAATCTTGTTGGATATGGTTGTACAACATGTATTGGTAACTCTGGTCCTTTACTACCGGAAATTGAAGAAGCCATAGTTAAAAATGATTTAACTGTTTCTTCTGTTCTATCCGGAAACCGTAACTTTGAAGGACGTATCCATCCATTAGTTAAAGCGAATTATTTGGCATCTCCACCATTGGTTGTTGCTTACGCATTAGCTGGAACAGTAGATATTGACCTGACAAAAGATGCACTCGGTAAGGATAAAGATGGAAATGATGTGTATATGAAAGACATTTGGCCATCACTTCAAGAAATTAAAGAACAAGTAGAAACCGTTGTAACACCTGAAATATTCCGTAAAGAGTATGAAAATGTATTTAATTCAAACGAAAGATGGAATGAAATTGATACAACAGATGAACCTTTATTTGAATGGGATACTGAATCAACCTATATTCAAAATCCACCATTCTTTGAAGGGTTGTCAAAAGAAGCAGGAACGGTTAACCCGTTAAACAATTTACGGGCAATTGGACTGTTCGGTGATTCGGTTACAACCGACCACATTTCACCTGCTGGAGCCATTGCTAAGGATATGCCTGCTGGTCTACATTTACAGGAAAAAGGTGTTTCACCGAGAAACTTTAACTCGTATGGTTCACGTCGTGGTAACCACGAAATTATGATGCGTGGTACATTTGCAAACATCCGTATCCGTAACCTACTGGCTCCTGGGACTGAAGGTGGATATACAACTTACTGGCCGACAGGAGAAGTTATGGCTATTTATGATGCTGCCATGAAATATCAGGAAGACGATACTGGTTTAATCGTAATGGGTGGAAAAGATTACGGTATGGGATCTTCGCGTGACTGGGCAGCAAAAGGAACAAACCTATTAGGAATTAAAACAGTTATTGCTGAAAGCTTCGAGCGTATCCACCGTTCAAACCTGGTAATGATGGGTGTACTGCCATTACAGTTTGAAAAAGGGGAAAGTGCTGACAAGCTAGGATTAACTGGTAAAGAAACATTTAACATTGAAATCGATGAAAACGTTCGTCCACATGATCTCGTTAATGTTACTGCAGTGGATGAGGATGGGAAAACGACTGCATTTAAAGTAGTTGCGCGCTTTGATAGTGATGTCGAAATTGATTATTATCGTCACGGTGGCATCCTGCAAATGGTGTTACGTGAAAAATTAGAAGCATAATAGTTGTTAGTATTAGAGTAATAGACTCTTCCATGATTGATGATGGAAGGGTCTATTGTTTTGTCTGTAAATGAATTCTTTACGAACAATGATGTAATTATCTTTACAAATGAAGTAAATACACATACCATTTATGATGAAACATAAAAAATGACTTTAGTATATCTTAAGGAGAATATTTCATGTCTAAACGAATAATTGGGATTGTTGTATTGGTCGTGTTAGTTGGAATCGTAACCTTTAATATCGTACAGAAAAACGAGGATAAACAAACAGATCGTGGCCCCGATGAATATGATGTTAGTGGAGATCCGGATGTGGAAGGTGCTATGATCACCTCTCCAGGGGCTGATGATGGTATCGAGCTAGGAAATATGGCGCCTGACTTTGAACTGGAAACTCTTTCCGGAGAAACGCTTAAACTATCTGACTTACAAGGTAAAAAGGTTATCTTAAATTTCTGGGCGACGTGGTGTCCTCCTTGCAAGGTTGAAATGCCTGAGATGCAGGAGTTTTATGATGAACATGGTGATGATGTCGAGATCGTCGCCGTAAATTTAACTTCCTCAGAAACCAATGAAAAGAAAGTACACGATTATATTGATGAACATAAATATACTTATCCGGTACCATTAGATAAAGATTCAGAGGTTGGCGATACGTATATGGCAATAACGGTACCAACCACTTATTTTATTGGCACAGATGGAAAGGTCCAGCAACCAAAGAAAGTTGGACCGATGACCTATGAATTTATGGAAGAAATGTTGGATGAATTGGAATGAGTAATTGGGTAACTGTTTTAGATCATTCCTATCGATCTGTGTAAAAAATAACAGAATTGGCAATACTTCTTAATAAAAGGAGTGAATAGCCATTTCTTTAAAAAAGAGACTCACATTCGATGAACTTGTCAGTGAAAATCGTCAGCAAATTTTAAAAGACCAGCTGCTTCTAGAGAAAATAGAACAAAGTTTAGAAATGAGAATGCATCAATCGGTTAAAAGCGTCAATAAAGCTTGAATGCAGCTTAGTCTTAGCCTTAAATCGCATCTGTGATTTAAGGCTTTTTTCGTAAATGAAATCGTATAATTATTTTTTGCTACATAAGTGCAACTAAGGTATTCACCTTAAGGCTTGCCGAATGCCAAGTTTTCTTAAAGCATCAATCATTAATTTTTCCTTTATTTGTGATACCATTATAAAGGTAAACAAAATGGACGAGGGGGAAAACGATTTGGAAAAAGTACGTACACCAATCGAAGTAAGATATCAGGAAACAGATCAGATGGGCGTTGTTTACCATGCAAATTATCTAATATGGTTTGAAATTGGCCGAACCAAGTTAATCGAACATTTAGGGTTTAAATATGCCGATATGGAAAGTGACAATGTTGTTGCACCCGTAATTGATGCAACCATGTCATTTAAAAAACCCATAAGATATGGTGAACCAGCTTACGTGGAAACATGGATAGAACAATATAATGGTATTCGTACCGTATACGCATATGATGTTTTGAATGAAGCTGGTGATGTTGCGGTTAGCGGAACAACTGAGCATGTGATCGTTAACAAAGATACGTTTCGTCCGTTATCATTAAGAAAAGCATACCCTGACTGGCATGAAGCATACGCCAGACAAGTTAAAGGGGAATAAGGTATGGCCTTCGGAATCAAAAGAGATGAATTACAGACATGGAAGAAAGGTGTTGAGAACGGTGAAATTTCCTTCTTAACACATTACTGGCTTGACGATCGTTTTCCGGGTTGTAATACCGTTACAAAGGTTGGTTGCAATAATTTAGATAGGCTAATTGCCTGGGGCAAGACCTATGGACTGGAAGAAAATTGGATTCATTATGATAAAAAATATCCGCATTTTGATTTGTTCGGCGATCGACAAAAGAAAATTTTAATGCACGAAAACCAATGGGAACAAATCAATCATTTCAAACTATAAAAGGCGCTGAAATCAGCGCCTTTTATAGTTTCACTTTATATATAATTAAATTCTGGTTCATCTAATTGTTTGTTGAGTTTGATTTCTAAATCACTATCCTCAAAATACCATGCATCAGATTCCTCGATGTAAAAGGTTATGCCTGCTGATTTTGCTGAAGCATGTATAGCTTCTGGTTGCTCAGACGTAATCCCTAATGAAAACCCGGGAATTTTGCCACCAACACCACCATAACGAACAAAAAAACGTAACGTCTTCGATTCGTCAATATCCAGTTCCGTTCTATACCAATCCACAGCTTCCTGACTTATATCTAGCTTCATCCAAAATCCCCCTCTGAAAATGAATTTACAGTTCTTTATCCTTTTTCTCCGGTACTAAATCAATTCCACCTTTATGAAGTGGGTGACACTTGCTTATTCTTTTTATTGCTAAGTAGCCACCTTTGATTGCGCCGAAACGTCTTACAGCCTCTAATCCATATTCTGAACAAGTTGGATAAAATCGGCAGGTAGGCGGTTTAAAAGGACTAATTGCTTTACGATAAAATTTAATAAGTCCGATAAATAAATACTTCATAGCGAACCCTATTACTCTTTTTCCGGTTGCTGTTTATCATAGCTAACTTCTGCAACCGCGTCATGCATATGGATGGACTCTTCATTACGACACATGACCTTGAATTTCGATACAAAAGGCATTTCATAAAGGTCTGCTGCGACAAGCCGAACCATATCCTCTACGAAGCGCGGATTCTCATAAGCTTGTTCAGTAACTGCCTTCTCGTCAGGTCGTTTTAGAACCGGATGCAAACGGGCACTTGCATTACTTTCGGCAGCTTCCAGCAGTTCTGCTTTCCAATCTGTTTCCGCTTCGTTAAGATCAGGTGGTAAAGACACATCTATCGTTACGACCCCACGCTGATTATGTGCGCTATATTCGCTTATTTCTTTAGAACAAGGACACAAAGTAGTGATGGAGGCCGATAGTGACGTATCGATTGTATGTCCCAGTTCTTGGTCATACGTAACACGAATCGTAACGTCTGCATGGTTCATACCTGACATACCAGTTTCCGGACCTTTTCTTTCAAAGAACCAAGGAAATGCTACTTCGATCATCGCGTCATTTTGTTCCAATCTTTCCGCTAGTTCCTTTGTAAATAACTTTAACGTCATGAAGTCGGCAATAAAGCCTTGTTCATGATATTTATTTAATTGCTCCGTAAACCGGCTCATGTTTGTTCCTTTATTTGTATGTTTTAAACTGGACGTGAATGCGAAAGTTCCAATACTTGTCTGTGTTGAAGGCTGCATATGACTATATATGGTAACCGGATGCTTGACGTTAGACACCCCAACGGCATCAAGATTAAATAAAAAATCTTTCTTTACATTTTGTAAATCAGCCATCTTTTCTTTTTCGATAGGCTTTATTTTTTTAATTGGTTTTACAGAACCAAATAGTTGATGACGCTGCGCTTTAGTTGGTAATTTTTTTATTGGGAATGTATTGGTTTTATCCATAACAATATCCCCTTTCTACATGCGTATATAGTTAAAGTATACTGAATTCCATGGTATTATTCAATGTATTGGTTTTTAGGGAAGGAGCTTACATCCAGGTTATTTTTGGTTCTGTCTTGTTTTTAATCCGTTTAATGTTTTCCCGGTGTCTATAAAAAACAAACAAAGTTAATATGGAAGTTAAAATAATCAAAGGCACATCGCTAAAAATAATGGAAACCATTACAGTTACAATCCCCGTAATCATCGATGATAGCGAAACATATTTAGATAAGTATAATGTCACAATAAAAGTTAGTATGGCAATAAGAAATAATAATGGATTTAATCCAAGAATAATCCCACCGGACGTCGCAACTGCTTTGCCGCCTCTAAATCCGGCGAATAACGGATAAGTATGACCAATAACGGCGAATAAGCCGATGACTAATTGCAGCAAATCAACACCAAAAAGCAAAGGTAAAATGGTCGCAACCGTCCCTTTTAATATATCTGTCAAGGTAACAATAATACCCGCTTTCATACCTAATACCCTAAATGTATTCGTTGCACCAAGGTTCCCACTTCCATACTGACGTATATCTTTCTTATAACCCACTTTCCCTACAATGAGTGCTGAAGGTATAGATCCTAAAAGATAAGCGCTAATAGCAAAAATTACATATTCCATAATTGTTCCTACTTTCTACGTTATGATAAAATAAATATATTGTATCTATATATTTTAGCACGAACTATAGATGGAAAGAACCTTTAATATTGTGAATAGGACTTTTTTATGAATGAAAGCGTGCAAAAGGTTTTGATATGGAAAGAAAAGGGTAATGAATCATTGTTTGTATTAAAATAAACTAACCTCATCCATATGGGGTTGAAAAGGAAGAAACATATGATCGAGTTTGATAAAATTAATAAGATTTATCCGGATGGAACAAAAGCGATTAAAGACTTCACTTTAAAAGTAAATGAAGGGGAAATTGTTACATTAATTGGTCCGAGTGGCTGTGGAAAAACAACAACAATGAAAATGATCAACCGTTTGATTGAACCAACTTCTGGAAATATATACATAGATAATAAGGATATTAGAGCGTACAACATGCACGAGTTAAGATGGAATATTGGCTATGTATTGCAAGAAATAGCGTTATTTCCACACTTAACCATCGAAGAGAATATCGCGATCGTCCCCGAATTAAAAAAATGGAAACGAAGGAAAATATGGGACCGTAGTAAAGAGTTATTGGAGATGGTTGGTCTTGATGCAAATAAATATCGAAAAAAAATGCCGCGGGAATTATCTGGGGGAGAACAACAGCGAATAGGCGTTATTCGGGCATTGGCTGCTGATCCGGATATTATTCTGATGGACGAGCCCTTTAGTGCACTGGACCCAATTAGCAGGGAGCAGCTACAGACGGATATTAGTAAAATACAAAAGGAAATCAAGAAAACAATCGTATTTGTTACACACGATATGGATGAAGCAATGGCATTAGGTGACAGGGTTTGTTTGATGAAAGCTGGGGAAGTGATTCAGGTTGATACGCCACAGGAATTGATATTGAATCCCAAAACACAATTCGTAAAGGATTTTATTGGAGAAAGAAAATCTCCATGGCAAACAGCTGTCGATGTCATTGCGGATCAATCCGAAAAGTTTGTCATATCCAAATCAGACTATGAGAAAGACACATACCCACGAGAAGGGATGTTTATTATTAAAGATGAATCTAACCAGTATGTGGGCGCGGTAGTGGACACGAAATCAATTGAAATCACACCGCTCCAAAACGATATGCCGTTATATAAGGCTACAGAAGCTATTCAAACTAGTAAGCACCCCTTATTTCCGGTTGTGAAAAATAATCGTTTGGTTGGTGTATTAAGCTATCAGGTCATTGTTGATTACTTGAAGAGTAAGACGAAACTGGAAAACGGGGTGATTCAATCATGAGCGATTTTATTTCCGTTTTTCAAAACAGACAGGATATGTTACTGGAAACGATTTGGGAGCATTTGCAAATATCCCTTATTTCATTAATTATCGCCATCCTGATTGCAGTCCCTTTAGGTTTAGTGTTAACGAGATATCCCCGGGTAGCGGAGCCGATTATTGGCATATCTGCTGTCATGCAAACAATCCCAAGTTTAGCTGTGCTTGCATTTTTAATTCCGATATTTGGCATTGGTACAACCCCTGCCATTATTGCACTTACTGCTTATGGTCTATTACCAATACTCAGAAATGCTTATACTGGTATTAAAGAAGTAAACCCAGCATTAAAAGAAGCTGCAGTTGGTATGGGGATGAATTCGATGAAGCGTTTAACAAAAGTGGAATTACCAATTGCCATGCCTGTTATTATGGCCGGTATTCGGACTTCCATGGTTCTGATTGTAGGGACGACAACCATTGCAGCTTTAATTGGTGCAGGTGGTTTAGGAAAGCTTATCCTGTTAGGACTGGATCGGGGCGCCGATGTAAATCTTATCCTGCTCGGTGCTATACCGGCAGCGTTATTAGCGATTTTACTAGACTTTATTCTGCGGGGATTCGAACGTGTTTCTAAAAAAGCAGGTTTTAAGTCATTTATTGCTATGATTGTAATTGCTATACTCGTTGTTACCACACCATTACTCATAAATACTTCCCAAAAAGCAGATATTATTATCGGGGGTAAGCTTGGCGCAGAGCCAGCAATTATTATTAACATGTATGAGCAATTGATCGAGGATCAAACTGATTTAAACGTGGAATTAGAGGAGGGACTTGGTAAAACTTCCTTTTTATTTAACGCACTGGAGCAGGATAGTATTGACATGTTTTTAGAATTTACTGGAACAGCACTCGTCACCTATCTAGATGAGGATGCTAAGAGTAACCAAGCAAACGAAGTATATGAGCAAGCAAGAGATGGTATGATGGAAGAATATGATATGACATTCTTAGAACCAATGGAATTCAACAACACCTACACCGTTTCCACTACAAAAAAACTGGCAGAGCAATATGATTTAAAGGAAATCGGTGATTTAAAAGAAATAGAGGATGATATAACAGCAGGGTTCACCCTAGAATTCAATGACAGATATGATGGCTATGTAGGCATGCAGGACGTGTATAATCTTGATCTAGATGTAAAAACAATGGAGCCTGGTATTCGGGAGAAAGCTTTAACAAAAGGTGAGGTAGATATCATTGATGCCTACGCAACTGATAGTTATATGGTAGAATTAGACTTAGTAACCTTGGATGATCCAGAGAATTTATTTCCGCCTTACCAGGGAGCACCATTATTAAAAGCGGAAACATTGGAAAAGTATCCGGAGATAGAAGACGTATTAAATCAACTAGGTGGTCAAATAACGGATGAAGAAATGCGGCAGATGAATTATAAAGTAGATTATGAAGACAAATCGCCACACGATGTTGCAAAATCATTTCTAATTGAAAAAGGATTATTGGAAAGATAAAGGAGTGTGTAATATATGACTTGGGAAAACCCAACAAATGAAACGATGAAAGAAATCTTGGAAACAGCACAAACCATTGCTGTTGTTGGATTATCAGCAAACCCGGAGAGAACATCACATCAAATCGCAAAGATTATGCAAGAGAACGGTTACCGGATCATACCAGTTAACCCGACATTGGATGAAGTTTTAGGGGAAAAGGCATACCCGTCTTTGGCAGCTATTCCAGATCAAGTAGACATTATCAATGTGTTTAGAAGGCCGGAACACTTGCCTCAGATTGCGAAGGGAGCAGCTTTGACGGATTGTAAGGTCTTTTGGGCACAGCAAGGTGTCGTGAATGAAGAGGCATATCATTACTTGAAAGAGCAGGGCTTCAAGGTAATTATGGATAGATGTATTAAGGTAGTACATTCGGTTTTAGTAAAAAAATAAAACCAAAAGGATGACAGCAAGAGGTCATCCTTTTTTGCTGCCTGACAGAATGATGAACAGTTGCTTTCCTTGGCTCAAGTGCAGGCATTTAACAATTATAGTATACTTATCATCAAGTTTGGGGTTAAAATGGTGTCTGCATGGAATTTTTCCCTAATAATCAAAGATGTAATTTACAATATCAAACAATTGTTCTATTATGATAAAGAAGACTTGGTTCAAATGAGGTTTAAACCGTAGTTGCACATACGACGCACAGGACGTCGTGTATCATCCGCGTTCGAAGCTTGATGGGCACTTATCCCGTCTGTAGAGAGACGGGTGAATTAGCCACGCGGAGATGAATATGCTAGGTGATTTTTTTGGAAGGAGACGATGATCATTGGTTAAATTAACGACACAATATACGGATGATTCCATCCAGGTTTTAGAAGGCCTAGAGGCTGTTAGAAAAAGACCAGCCATGTACATAGGCAGTACGGATTTACGTGGTCTTCACCATTTAGTGTTTGAAATTGTTGATAATGCTGTTGATGAAGCTTTAGCAGGTTATGGAAACGTGATTAAAGTGACCATATATAAAGACAATAGCATTGCTGTTGAGGATTCTGGAAGGGGTATCCCGACAGGAATGCATAGTACTGGGAAAACGACTGCAGAGGTTATTTTCACTGTTTTACATGCCGGAGGAAAGTTTGGTCAAGGTGGATACAAAACGAGTGGAGGACTGCACGGAGTCGGATCCTCTGTTGTAAATGCACTGTCTGAGTGGTTGGATGTGACTATTTATCGTGATGGTCATACGTATTATCAACGATTTGAAAACGGTGGTAAACCAGTAGGGTCTTTGGAGAAAAAGGGAAAAACAAACAAAAAGGGAACGGTGATTCATTTTAAACCGGATCCTGCAATATTTCCATCCGTCATTTATAATTACGAAACATTATCTGAGCGATTACGGGAATCCGCGTTTTTATTAAAGGGTTTAAAGATTCAAATCAATGACCAACGTACAGATGAAAAAGAAGATTTTCAATTTCCGGATGGACTGAAGTCTTTTGTAGATTATTTGAATGAGGAAAAGGATACCTTACACCAGGTTATCTCATTTGAAGGTGAACAGCAGGGGATTGAAGTAGATTTTGCCTTTCAATTTAACGATGGTTTTGCAGAAAGTATGTTATCTTTTGTAAACCACGTGCGAACTGGGGATGGCGGCACACATGAGTCTGGTGCAAGGACAGCAATTACGAGAACATTTAATGAGTATGCAAGAAAGAATGCATTATTAAAAGAAAAAGATAAAAATTTGGAAGGTACGGATGTACGCGAGGGGCTTACTGCGATTGTTTCGATTCGTGTACCTGAGGAAAAGTTACAATTTGAAGGTCAGACAAAGGGCAAGCTTGGGACAGCAGAAGCCCGTTCTGTTGTAGATGCAGTCGTTTCTGAGAAATTGACTTATTTCCTAGAGGAAAATCCCGATAAAGCAGGATTATTAGTTAGAAAGTCGATCAAAGCGAAAGAAGCGCGTGAAGCTGCACGTAAGGCAAGAGAAGATGCACGTACAGGAAAGAAAAAACGAAGAAAAGATACGTTATTAAGTGGAAAGCTCACACCAGCACAATCTAAAAACGCGAAAAGGAATGAGCTCTATCTTGTGGAGGGGGACTCTGCAGGAGGATCGGCCAAGCAAGGTAGAGATCGAAAATTCCAAGCAATTTTACCACTTCGAGGAAAAGTAATTAATACGGAAAAAGCAAAACTGGAAGACGTTTTCAAAAACGAAGAGATTGCTACGATAATCAACACGATTGGCGCAGGTGTAGGTGGGGACTTTGATTTAGAAGATGTTCAATATGATAAAGTCATTATTATGACAGATGCGGATACAGACGGCGCCCATATTCAGGTATTGTTACTGACATTTTTCTATCGGTATATGAGATCGCTCGTCGAAACTGGGAAGATTTATATCGCGCTCCCGCCTCTATTCAAGGTTTCCAAAGGGAAAGGGAAAAAGGAAGAAATCGTCTATGCTTGGGATGAAGCGGAAATGAAAAAGGCTGTAACGAAGTTTAAAACCGGTTATAATATTCAGCGTTATAAAGGGCTTGGTGAAATGAATGCAGATCAGTTATGGGAAACAACAATGAATCCTGAATCACGCACATTGATCCGTGTGACCATTGAGGATCTTGCCAGAGCTGAGCGTAGGGTGACGACATTAATGGGCGACAAAGTAGAACCAAGAAGGAAATGGATAGAAAAAAATGTGGCGTTTGGACTCGAAGAAGATGCCAATATATTAGAAAACGACAAACTTCATACGTAAAGTGAAAAGCGGAAGTAGCGGTTTGTGTATGTTTCAAAAATCTTTTCCAAAACCTTGAAATGAAAAATTGTATATTTGAAAAGGTGTGAAGAAAAAATATTCTCTTTGATTGCCGCAACTGGAATACACTCGCTTTCCGCGGGCGGCTGATGAGCCTCCTCAAGCTAACGCTTTGCGGGGTCTCATCAAGGCCTTTTTCCCGCAGGAGTCTCGCGTTTTCCAGTTGCTAGGATGGATTTTCATTTTCGCCACTTTGCATTACTGTTTTGATTCATAGGAGCCTATTTCATAAGCGCTTCAACTTATCCATAGTCCTAAATAAAAGATACACCATCATTTAATTATTCATTAAATCGGAGTACTACCTCGCTGATTGGAACGAGGAGGCTCAAGCCATGCCTGCGGAAAGCGTCCTCCTGCAGTGGAAATCAACGTTTTTTTAACACATATCGAATCGTTCGGTTTTATACAGACTGTAAATGAGGAAGAACTTCTGGGATGTTCCACTAGCTTGGCTGGTCATGGTTATTAGATAGTTTCATGAACAACAAAAATAAATCATTATTTTATATATAATAAGGGGGGGTTGGTTTGTCACAACCTGAGAAATATTTAGACCTTCCATTAGAGGAAGTTATCGGTGACAGATTTGGAAGGTATAGTAAATACATTATTCAAGAAAGAGCATTACCGGACGCGAGAGACGGACTAAAGCCTGTGCAACGGAGAATTTTATTTGCGATGCACGAAGAAAAAAATACCCATGATAAAATGTTCCGTAAATCTGCGAAGACAGTTGGTACAGTTATCGGTAATTATCATCCACATGGGGATTCATCAGTGTATGAGGCAATGGTTCGCTTAAGTCAGGATTGGAAATTAAGAAATACATTAGTAGAAATGCATGGTAACAATGGTAGTGTTGATGGTGATTCCCCGGCAGCGATGCGGTATACAGAAGCACGTCTTTCTAGTATATCTGCGGAGCTACTTCGGGATATAGATAAAGAAACGGTAGATCACATCCCTAACTTTGACGAAACGGCATTGGAACCAGTCGTATTACCGGCTAAATTTCCGAACTTACTTGTCAATGGTTCAACGGGGATTTCATCGGGATACGCAACAGATATCCCCCCGCATAACCTGGCTGAAGTTATTGATGCAGTCATTAAAAGAATTGATAAGCCTGAGGTAACCGTTGAAGAATTAATGACGATTATAAAGGGGCCAGATTTTCCAACTGGCGGGATTATTCAGGGGATTGATGGTATTAAAAAGGCTTACGAAACTGGACGAGGAAAAATAATCATCCGGGGAAAAGCGAAGGTAGAAGATGTTCGCGGAAATCGTCAGCAAATCGTAATCGACGAAATTCCATATGAAGTAAACAAGGCAAATATGGTTAGAAAAATGGATGAGCTGCGAATTGACCGTAAAGTAGAAGG
This sequence comes from Virgibacillus halotolerans, assembly GCF_016908515.1. Taxonomy (GTDB): domain Bacteria; phylum Bacillota; class Bacilli; order Bacillales; family Amphibacillaceae; genus Virgibacillus_M; species Virgibacillus_M halotolerans. The sequence goes on along the minus strand of NZ_JAFBEA010000001.1, from coordinate 663,106 downwards.
CATTGCAGAAATTCGTGATGAAACCGATCGAACTGGACTTCGTGTTGTTATTGAGCTGAAGAAAGATGCTGATAGTGATGGGATCCTTCACTATTTTTATAAAAACACGGATTTACAAGTTACTTATAATTTTAATATGGTGGCCATTCAGGATAAGACACCTAAATTGCTGTCATTACCAGGCATGCTGGATGCGTATATTGCTCATCAAAAAGAAGTTATCACAAGACAAACAACCTATGATTTGAAAAAGGCAAAAGATCGAGCGCATATTGTTGAAGGATTAATCAAGGCAATTTCAATCTTAGATAAATTAATTGCAACCATACGGGCCTCAAAAGACAAACGGGATGCAAAAGAGCAAATTATTGCGAAGTACGATTTTTCAGATGCACAGGCAGAAGCTATCGTGATGCTACAGCTATATCGATTAACAAACACGGATATTACATCGCTAGAAAAAGAGGCTGCGGAATTACGAGAAACAATTGAAAAACTTGAAGCGATCTTAGCCAGTGAAAATAAGCTTCTCCAAACAATAAAAAAAGGTTTAAGAGAAATTAAAAGGACGTTCGTAGATCAGCGACGTACAGTCATTGAAGATAAAATAGAGGAATTAAAAATTAATATTGAAGTGACAGTTGCCAGTGAAGATGTACTGGTATCGGCAACGAGGGACGGCTATCTCAAAAGAACCAGTTTGCGCTCTTATAGTGCATCGAATGGTGAAGGATTTGCCATGAAGGATGACGATCATTTACTTGATTTAATCGAATTGAATACGACAGATAAGCTGCTTTTGTTTACGAACAAAGGAAAGTTTGTTTTGTTGCCTGTCCATGAACTGCCGGAAATTCGTTGGCGGGATATTGGTCAGCATGTATCGAATGTCGTACCATTGGATAAGGAAGAACGCATCATTCAAACAATTCCAATTCGTTCGTTTACAGCCGATCAATATCTGATCTTTTTCACGAAAAAAGGCATGATTAAACGAAGTGAATTAATAATCTATGATGCACAGCGGCATTCAAAAGCATTGATCGCTCTCAATCTGAAAGATGACGATGAACTTATCAGTGTGTATCAAACTGATGGCAATGCTGATGTATTTCTTGCTTCCAATAAAGGCAATGGATTATGGTATCATGAGTCTGAGGTAACAATAGTTGGTCAACGAGCAAGGGGAGTCAAAGCGATTCAGTTAAAAGAGGGAGAATATGTTGCGAATGGACAAGTATTTAACGACTTATCCGAACCTTCGCTTGTGGTAGTCACCCAGCGAGGTGCGTGTAAACGGATGAATTTAAAGGAATTTGAAAAGACGACCCGTGCAAAACGTGGATTAACGATGCTTAGAGAACTTAAAAATAAACCACACCAAATTAGAGGCTTTTTTGCTGTTAATGAGCAGGATACGATATGTTTTGAAACAACAAAGGGAGAAACGCAAAGTATTTTTCCACTGGAACTATCAGCAAGTGACCGTTACAGTAATGGGTCATTTGTGATTGATGCAGATCATGATGGTGAAGTGAACGAGGTATGGAAAGAAGCAAAATATCAAAAACCGTTTGATGACACAAATGAAATCTAAGAGGTATTCAGGTGGACGTAGATAAATCGTCCACCTGAATTTATAATATATCGTAAAATGAAAACGCTTTATATTAATAAGGAAATGTGATAAAGTATTGGTAAATGGTTTGAAGGAGGGGTTGTAACGGATTTACGTCAAGAAATAATCGAGTCTTCCTTGCCCTTGTTTGAAACATATGGATTTCATGGGGTTACAGTGAATGAAATCGTTGAAAAAAGTGGTACCTCAAAGGGTGGATTTTACCATCACTTTACATCAAAAGATGAATTATTATTTGTCATTCACGATACGTTTATTTCATATGTATTAGAAAAAGCAACCATTGCGAATGAAACGTATCAATCGCCGACAAAAAAATTACAGGCGATAATTAAGGACTTTGTGAAGGTATTTGATTTATACAAACCACATATCGCTGTTTTTTATCAAGAGAGTATTTATTTGAAGCCGGAATATGAAACATTGATAAAGGAAAAACGTGATCAATTTAAACAAATGATCGTTCGAGCGATTGATGAAGGCAAACAAAATCAGGAATTTCGCAAAGAACTTCCAGTAGAAATTACAGCAATGGCAATACTAGGAATGATTAATTGGACTTATAAATGGTACCGGCAATCTGGTATGAAATCAATTGACGAGATTGGTGATATATATGTCAACTTAATTTTGCATGCGGTTTTAAAAGTGGAAACGATTACTGATGGCGGATATGAAGAAGTTTTAATTGAAAAACCATTCTTTTCTACTTAAAAGTACATACTATTTTTATTTACACACACAGACCAACCAGTCGGTCTTCAAGATCATATCGTAGGAGGTATACCATGAACTTTGAACTAACAAAAGAACAGACAATGATTAAAAAAATGGTCAGAGATTTTGCTCAAGAAGTGATCCAACCTAGAGCGATTGAAATTGACAAAGAAGCAAAATTTCCGGTGGACATCTTTGAACAAATGGGTGAGCTGGGATTATTAGGAATTCCGTTTTCGGAAAAATACGGCGGTTCTGGCGGAGATACCATCTCTTATGCTTTAGCTGTAGAAGAAATTGGTCGGGTATGTGGGAGCACCGGATTAAGCTATGCAGCCGCGGTTTCACTTGGAGCTAGCCCGATTTATTATTTTGGAACTGAGGCACAAAAAGAAGAATTTCTAATGCCTTTAGCTGAGGGGAAAGCATTAGGTTCCTTTGGTTTAACAGAACCCAATGCAGGTTCAGATGCTAGTGGTACGAAAACAACAGCCGTTGAAGATGGCGATGACTATATCATCAATGGCGAAAAATGTTTTATTACAAATGCCAGTTTTGCTAAAACAATTATTGCAACAGCTGTAACTGGAAAAAATGACAAAGGAAAAAACATTATTTCTGCAATCATTGTTCCAACAGATACAAAAGGGGTCAAGATTACGAGTAATTATGACAAAATGGGCGTCCGCGGATCAGACACTGCAGAAATTGTATTAGATCATGTACGTGTACCAAAGAAAAACTTACTTGGCGATCCACAAAAAGGGTTCAATCAATTTTTATATACATTGGATGGTGGAAGAATTTCCATTGGTGCATTGGGCTTAGGAATTGCACAAGCTTCACTTGATAAAGCTTTAGCTTATGCCAAAGAACGTACTCAATTTGGCAAACCGATTTCTAGCTTCCAAGCGATTCAATTTAAATTGGCTGATATGTCTATGGAAGTAGAGCTTGCTAGAAACATGGTTCATAAAGCGGCCTGGTTAAAAGATAATAATAAGCCTTTTAGTAAAGAAGCAGCCTACGGCAAGTTATATGCTACTGAAACAGCCTTTCGTTCAGCAAATCAGGCAATCCAAATCCATGGTGGTTATGGTTATATGCGCGAATACGAGGTAGAAAGATATTTACGGGATGCTAAGTTATTAGAAATTGGAGAGGGTACTTCCGAAATACAACGCATGGTTATTGCCAGACAACTAGGTTGCTAGATAATGCTGAAGAGAAGCCAATTCATATCCCAATCAGGCAGCGATTATCTATCCAGAACGCCTTACAGAAAACGAGAAAGTAATAACAAAAGCGACAGGGGGTTATCGTTTATGATTAAAAAAATACTCATTGCAAATCGTGGGGAGATTGCCGCGAGAATTATCCGTGCCTGTAAAAAGCAAGGTATTCAAACTGTAGCGGTTTATTCTGAAGCAGATCAAAAGGCACCATATGTTTTCATGGCGGATGAAAGCTTTTTACTTGGTCCTCCACGTGTAGTTGAAAGCTACTTAAACATGGAGAAGATCTTGAGAATCGCAAAAGAAACAAACGCAGATGCAATTCATCCAGGGTATGGTTTTTTAAGTGAGAATGATCAATTTGAGAAGAAATGTACAGCAGCAGGCATTATATTTATTGGTCCAACAGGAGATGTCATGAACAAAATGGGCAGTAAGATTGCCGCACGAGCAGCAATGCAGGAGGCGGGAGTACCCATCGTGCCAGGAACTGATGGTGTTATTGATACTGCTGAAGATGCGGTGAAAGTAGCAAATGAAATTGGTTATCCAATCATGTTGAAAGCATCAGCTGGTGGTGGCGGTATTGGGATGCAGGTTGTCCATACAGATGATGAATTAATCAAAGCATTTGCCGGGAATTCCAAACGGGCCCAAACATTTTTTGGTGATGGTGCCATGTTTATGGAGAAAAAGCTGGATCATGCACGCCATATTGAAATACAAATTTTAGCTGACCAGCATGGCAATGTCGTTCATTTATTTGAGCGGGAATGCTCGATTCAACGGCGAAATCAAAAAGTAGTTGAAGAAGCACCATCAACCTTTATTTCTGATCAAACGCGGCAGAAAATGGGAGAAGCTGCTATCAATGCTGTAAAAACACTCGGGTATACCAATGCAGGAACAATTGAATTCTTAGTTGATGAACAGGAACAGTTTTACTTTCTGGAAATGAATACAAGAATCCAGGTGGAACACCCAGTAACAGAAGAAATAACCGGAATGGATATTGTAGAAGAACAGATTCATATTGCTAACGGGAAAGCACTAACCATTGAGCAAGGTGATCTTAAGATAGATGGCCATGCCATTGAAGTACGTATTTATGCGGAGGATCCAGTAACCTTTTTCCCATCCCCTGGGCACATTACAACATTTACGAAGCCCATTGGTGAACGGATCCGTAATGAGGTGGCAGTGACAGAAAATTATGATGTAACACCATTTTATGATCCAATGATTGGGAAACTGATTGTTAAAGGATCTACAAGAGATGAAGCAATCAAGCAATTAATAGAAGCACTTCAACAATATAAAATTGAAGGAATTAAAACAAATATACCTATGTTGTTAAAAGTTATTGACAGTGACCGGTTTAAGGCGGGAGACACAACAACAGCATTTGTCGAAGAACATTATTTACCAACAGTTTAAAACAAATTAGGAGGCGTTATCATGGAGGAAATAAAGGCAAGTATGGCAGGAAGTGTTTGGAAAATCACAGTCAGTCAAGGAGAAAGCGTTGAAGAAGATCAGGATATTGTTATCTTGGAATCAATGAAAATGGAAATACCAATTGGGGCAGAAGAAGCTGGAACAGTAAAAGAAATAAAAGTAGCTGAAGGTGATTTTGTCAATGAGGGTGATGTGATTGCAATTATTGAGTAATACACCTTTAATGAATACGAACTGACAAAACGATAGCTTTCGTCATAATTTTATGACGTAAAGCTTTGTTTTGCTAGACACTATCAGGTAAAGGAGATACATATGGTGAATACTGTTGATTTAAAGATTGTTGAGGAGCATATTGCAGTTGTTACTCTCCAACGTTCAGAAGCAGCAAATGCATTGTCAAAAGCATTATTACAGGAATTAGATGATGTCATTCAGAAGATCAATCATGATCCGAAGATTTATTGTACGATTATTACAGGTGCTGGAGATAAGGTGTTTTGTGCCGGTGCAGATTTAAAAGAACGAAAAGGTATGTCAGAAGAACAAGTGATTAACGCAGTACAATTCATCGGGGAAACAATTACTGCAATTGCTCAGATGCCGATGCCAGTCATTGCTGCATTGAATGGGTCTGCCTATGGTGGAGGATTAGAATTGGCGTTGGCCTGTGATCTAAGAATTGCTGCTGAACATATCAAAGTTGGTCTAACAGAAACATCTCTGGCAATTATTCCAGGGGCTGGGGGTACGCAGCGCTTAACGAGATTAATTGGAATTGGTCAGGCGAAACGATTAATTTTTACGGGCAAGCCTATTATAGCAGAGGAAGCATCGACACTTGGTTTGGTTGAACAGGTGGTAGAGAAGGACCACTTATTAGACGAGGCATTAAAACTTGCAAAAGTAATTGCAGGAAATGGACCGATAGCAATTCGTCAAGCCAAAGTGGCCGTTGATAAAGGAATCCAAACAGATATTGCTACCGGGTTAGCGATTGAACATTTATGTTATAAGGAAACCATTCCAACAACAGATCGGATCGAAGGTTTAACAGCATTTAAGGAAAAAAGAAAACCCGAATATCAGGGAAAGTAATCGTAGGAGGCTATCTCATGTCATATGTTGAAACACTACAAGAAAGAATAGAAGGAATAGAAAAAGGCGGGCAAGAAAAATACCATCGAAAGAACGAAGAAAAAGGGAAGTTGTTTGTTAGAAAACGATTAGAATTATTATTTGATGATGGCATGAATATAGAGGATGCATTTTTTGCCAATTGCTTGGATGATGCGTTACCTTCGGATGGTGTGGTGACCGGAATTGGAAAGATCAACGGGCAATCTGTTTGCGTGATGGCCAATGACTCGACTGTTAAGGCTGGATCATGGGGAAAACGAACGGTGGAAAAAATTATCCGTATTCAGGAAACCGCAGAAAAGTTAGAAATACCAATGCTATATTTGGTAGATTCTGCTGGCGCAAGGATTACCGATCAAATTGAAATGTTTCCAGGCCGTCGTGGTGCGGGAAGGATTTTCCATAACCAAATCAAGTTATCTGGTAGAGTGCCGCAAGTCTGCTTATTATTTGGTCCATCAGCAGCTGGTGGTGCTTATATCCCGGCATTTTGCGACATTGTCATTATGGTAGACGGGAACGCCTCGATGTACTTAGGTTCACCCAGAATGGCAGAAAAAGTAATTGGTGAAAAAGTGAGTCTCGAGGAAATGGGTGGGGCCAATATGCATTGTTCTGTCTCTGGCTGTGGAGATGTATTGGTCAAGACGGAAGAAGCGGCAATAACCTATATACAAAAGTATTTGAGCTACTTCCCGGCCAACTTTCGGGAAAAGCCACAAACAGTTGATCCAAAGGAAATCAAATCTATAGAGAAAACCATTACGGAATTAATCCCGGAGAACCAAAATGCTGCATTTAATATGCATGATCTCATTAAAAAGCTAATTGATGAGGATAGTTTTTGTGAGGTAAAGAAGAAATTCGCACCTGAATTAATTACTGGATTAGCTAGGTTGAACGGTAAATCAGTCGGTATTATCGCGAATCAACCAAGAATGAAGGGTGGCGTTCTCTTTCCAGATTCAGCGGATAAAGCAGCCAAATTCATTCAGCTGTGTGACGCATTTAATATCCCATTGCTATTCTTAGTTGATGTTCCAGGCTTTATGATTGGTACAAAGGTAGAAAGAGCCGGAATTATTCGCCATGGTGCAAAAATGCTTGCGGCAATGAGTGAAGCGACAGTTCCTAAGATTTCAGTAATTGTCAGAAAGGCATATGGCGCTGGTTTATACGCAATGGCAGGTCCTGCATTTGAACCAGACTGCTGTCTAGCCTTGCCAATGGCACAAATTGCTGTAATGGGACCTGAAGCAGCAGTGAATGCTGTGTATGCGAACAAAATAGCCGAATTACCTGAAGAAGAACGGCCCGCATTCATTAAAAAAATGCAGGATGAATATAAGGACGATATCGATATCTATCGATTGGCATCTGAAATGGTCATCGATGCTGTGGTTGAACCAGAAAAACTAAGAAATGAGTTAGTACGCCGTTTTTCTATCTACGAAGCGAAAAATATAACGTTCACGGAAAGAAAACATGGTGTATATCCTGTATAAAGAATCGAGAAGCTTTGGTCTAATCGCCAAAGCTTTTTCTAATCTTTCATCCAAGGGTTCAATAATATTATTATGTAAACTAAGAAGGGATTAATTCATTTTTTTCCTGATTAGTGTTATCGTATAAGTAGATCAAATCATATAAATATAAGTAAAAGTATAGGGTTACAAATTGATGGTGATGATTGTAAATGAATGAATATCTCCCATCATTCCATTCGCTTTAAGAGCGCTAGTTACAAAGTTAATATCCGTATCCATGATTTTTCCTAAAAAATGGAGGTAGTATACAATGAAAATTAAAGACTTTATGATTGAAGATGTTATTAGTGTGAAGAAAGATACAACGGTAAAAGATTTATTAAAAACATTGGTTGATCATAAAATTGGTGGTGTACCGGTAGTTGATTCTGATAATAAATTACAAGGTATGATCAGTGATGGTGACGTTATTCGTTTCTTGCAGCCTAGTGCTCGAACGGTATATGATATGTTTTCACTTATCTTGGTGAATGAAAGAGAGAATCTGCAACAAAAGCTTGGTTATTCCATCAGCCACCCGGTAAAAGAAATCATGCGGAAGAAAAATATCCAGGCCGTTCATCCGGACGATAATATTGAAGCTGCACTAACAATCTTATCGCAGTATCATTTTAAAAAGATCCCCGTCATAACAAATGAGGATAAAGTGGTCGGTGTCATCAGCCGTGGTGATTTATTAGACTTTATAACAACAAGGTTAATTGTGGAATTAGAAGAAGAAAACGATAAATAATCGATGAAAGTATGCCTTCTCATATATTAGCTAGAAATACTGTGTGAAATTACGTATAATAGAAACTAATTATTGGCATATGAGAAAGGACATGAACACCTTGATGGTAAAAGAAAGAACACATTTACAAACGGATCTTGAGCACATTGTAGCTCTCTATGAAGTCATCCAAAATAATCATGATGAAATTAATGCAGCGAAAATGGAAGAATTATATGAAAAACTGAAAAGAAAAGAATTAATGATCAGTTTTGCTGGTCATTTTTCTGCTGGAAAATCTTCAATGATTAACGCGATTCTAGGTGAAGAAATCTTACCAAAAAGCCCAATCCCGACGAGCGCTAACGTTGTGAAAATCACAACAGGTGAAGGGCTGGCTCGTGTTTACTTTCATCATGGGCATCCGATAGAATATAAAGAACCATATGATATGGAAATGATAAAATCGTACTCTAAAGATAAAGATTCGATAAAAAAGCTGGAAATCAGTACAGCAAAGAAGATTCTTCCTGATGGTGTGGCTATCATGGATACACCAGGTATTGATGCCGCAGATGATGCGGATCGTTTAATGACTGAAGCATCATTGCATCTTGTAGACGTGTTGTTTTATGTAATGGATTATAATCATGTTCAATCAGAGGTTAATTTACGATTTCTTCAAATGCTACAGGAGAAAAAGATTCCATTCTATGTCATTATCAACCAGGTTGATAAACATGATGAAACAGAAATTGCCTTTGAAGCGTTTGACAGGAGCGTTAAACAAACCTTTGAGCAATGGAAAATAACCCCTAAGTATATCTATTATGCTTCCCTACTTGATAATGACGCCAAGCATAGTCAGTTTAGTGAGATAAAAGATAAATTGTTTTCTATCATGCGTAGCGACAAGGAAGCGTATCTTAATATTGATCATGCCGTAAAACAAGTAGTTGATGTTCACAAATACTTTTTAAAAACAAAATACGAAGATAAAATGGCAGGTTATACGGAAAATGAGCAGGAAACGGAAAAACAGGTATCAAGTGTAAGTGAGCTTGAACAAAAATTAATAGATATAGAAAATGAGAGACTATCTTTAAAGGAGGATTTTCAGAGAGATTTAAATCATACACTCAAAAATGCTTATTTGATGCCCTCGGATTTACGAGACAAGGCAGAAGCATTTCTTGCCTCACAGCAAAGTGATTTCAAGGTAGGCTTATTTGCATCAAAGAAAAAAACATTACAGGAACAGGATGCCAGATTATCTGCTTTTTTAACACCGCTACGGAAAAATATAGAAGCAGCTGTACAGTGGAAGTTACACGACAAGTTTAATCAGCTATTAAAGCAATATGACTTATTGGATCCAACATTGCGGGAGCGAATAAGACAGGAAATAACCATTTCTTATACAAAAGATGATCTCTTTAAAGTGCTCAAACCAGGCGCCAAAATCAATGGGGACTACTTATTAAATTATACAAATGAATTGGCTGCAGACATTAAAAGCAAGTTTAGAAAAAAGGCACGCTCTTTTTGGGGAGTAGTGGAACAGGCAATTCAGACCAAGAACAGAGACAAAATAAAATCATACGAAACAGAATTGGAAGAACTAAAAAAGGCGCAGGCGAACGTCAATGAACGCAATACACTTCAAGCACAATTAGATGAGAAAATAAAACTGCTTACCAATCAAATGACTGCGCCAGTGCCAGATCAAGTGGTTTGGCAAACGCTCAAAGATAGAATAGCAGATAAGGAACAACTGATTGTACAAGCAGATGAACAAAAAACGCTTAACGATCTAGATATTCAATTGACTGATCACGAAACTAAAACAACTGAAAAAGCGCCGGTGAAGCAGACACAGTCAGCGGAAGATGTATTGAAAAGTGTTTCGCAAACAATGGATGCCATACATGATTTACCAGGATTCCAGGCAATTATAAATGATTTAAAGGAAAAACAGTTCAGTTTGGAAAATCGTGCTTATACGATCGCTTTATTTGGTGCTTTCAGTGCGGGAAAGTCATCGTTTGCAAATGCATTACTTGGGGAGCGCGTATTACCTGTTTCTCCTAACCCAACTACTGCTACTGTTAATCGAATCCGACCAGTTACAGAATCCTACAAACATGGTACCGTCGTAGTGAACTTGAAAGATCATAATACGTTAAAAAATGATTTACTGTTAATTACAAAAAAGTTCTCGCCAAAGGAAAGTAGTTTGTCTGAGCTATTGCAATGGATACAAGCTAATAATCTACAACACGATCCGCGATTAAATAATATGTATCAAGCCTATTTACAGGCAATGATTACAGGCTTTCCCGGAAACGAGCATTATATTGGAAAGACCGTAAATCTCTCGCTGGAAGATTTTGCTGCCTATGTTTCCGATGAGACGAAGGCGAGTTTCGTTGAATCGATTGATTTATACTATGATTGTCCGATTACCAAGCATGGGATTACATTAGTGGACACACCAGGAGCAGATTCTGTAAATGCCAGGCATACAAATGTGGCTTTTGACTATATAAAACATGCGGATGCGATCCTTTATGTTACTTACTATAACCATGCGCTGTCACGTGCCGATAAAGACTTTTTGATGCAGCTAGGGCGCGTAAAAGAATCATTCGAATTAGATAAAATGTTTTTCATGATTAATGCGGCAGATTTAGCGACAGACGATGAAGAACTCCTACTGGTGACCAATTATGTGCAGGAGCAATTGATTCAACTAGGTATTCGTTTTCCACGGCTTTACCCGGTATCCAGTAAACAATCTTTACAAAATAAACTAGCGCAGCATAACCTAAATGAGCAAATGCAGCATTTTGAGACAGACTTTTATCAATTTATTTATAATGACTTATCTGCACTTACCATTCAATCCACATTGTGGGATATCAATCGGGGATACGATACAATGAAACATTACACGGAATCATTGCATTTGGATGAACAAGAAAAAGCCGCCCAGCAGAACGATTTATTAAATAAAAAAGCACAGCTAATACAGGAAATTTCTGACGTGCAAATAGGGGTCTATGCTGATCAAATTCAACAAAAAGTGGCAAAACAACTGTTCTATGTACTGGAAAGGTTGTCCATTCGTTTTCATGATATGTTCAAGGAGTACTTTAACCCAACAACCATTACAGAATCCGGTCGGAAAGCCCATGAACAATTAAGAAACAGTGCACAGGATCTGATTGATTATGCTGGATTTGAATTACATCAAGAGATACAAGCTGTTTCCCTACGAGTTGAATCATATATTCAATCACAGGCAGCTGAATTTTATAAAGTTTTAGCGGAAATGAGTACACAGATCGATAATACCTTGGCATTACCAAACTTTGAAGCTATGCCTATCGAAACGCCAGAATATGATAAGGCTTTTCAACAGGTGGATCTAACGGAATTTGATAAGGCTATTTCACTATTTAAAGGAACAAAGGCTTTCTTTGAGAAAAACGAAAAGGAACGAATGAAAGAAGCTATTTATGATCGCTTACAACCATTCGCCAAACAATATGTAGAAAATAATTCTAAAATAATGAATGAGTCATATCGCATCCAATGGGATGAGATTGCTAACATCGTTAAGTCGAATATAACGCAATATGTGGAGAAGCATATGGATGATTATTTAGAAATGCTATCCTCACCTGTAGATATGACAACATTAGTTAACAAGCAAGGTAAATTAGAGGCGATTTTAAATCAGTATGCCAAGGAGGATATGTAAGGGATGGAGAAACAACGTGTATTATTAGTAGATGGAATGGCTTTGCTGTTCCGAGGATTCTTTGCTACCTCATTCCGGGGTAATTATATGAAAACAACGAAAGGTATGCCAACGAATGGTGTTTATCAATTTATGCGTTACTTTTTGGATGCCGTAGATACATTTAACCCAACACATGTTATTTGCTGCTGGGATATGGGAAGTAAAACATTCCGAACCGATTTATATGATGGGTATAAAGCGAACCGTCCTGCACCACCTGAAGAACTTGTTCCCCAATTTGAACTAATTAAAGAGGTAGTAGCGTCCTTTAATATGCCAAATATCGGATTAGAAAACTTTGAGGCAGATGATTGTATTGGAACCTTAGCAAAATTGTATGGTGTGGATGATGATGTAATTATTTTGACAGGTGATCAGGATATACTACAACTTGTCGATGATGGTATACAGGTCGCTATTATGCGCAAAGGGCAGGGTAATTATGAAGTTTTCAATCAGGAGAACTTTTATGATAAAAAAGGTATATACCCAAATCAAATAGTAGATTTAAAAGGATTAATGGGAGATTCGGCAGATAATTATCCTGGTGTTAAAGGAATCGGGGAAAAGACGGCTACGAAACTTTTGCAGGAACATGAAACGATAGATAAACTGTTAGAAAATATGGATCAATTACCGAAGGGCGTTCAAACAAAAATAAAAAATAATATGGACATGCTGCACTTATCACGGGAACTTGCTGAGATAAAGTGTGATGTACCTATTAGTTGTCATTTAGACAGTGCCATATGGGCGTTTGATAAAACACGTGTCGAGGAAAAGTTTACGGAACTGGAATTTAAAAATCTAGCTAAATTATTGTAAGTTCTTTTGCTGTTACACTAAAAAGTGTGACAGCTTTTTTGATTGTTGAATGCCTCTGAAGCGAGGGGAGGATAAATACTATAATTACATCAAAATAATACCTCCCAGGGGGTAATTTTCACAAGGTGCAAACTCATTCTTTATAACGAACGTCTTTAATATACCCCCTACCTCGGGTGTATATTAAACAATATATTTAAGCGGTGATGTATTTTGTTTTTTATACAACGTGGGGGTATCTTGATGTTAGGAGGGGGTATATTGAATCGTCGGGGATAAACAGTTTATTTGATTGTATTTTTAACGTAAACTGTATAAACAAGTTTTCAAAGGGGGAATTTAGATGCCAAAAATCTTTGTATACGGCACATTGCGAGATGGGGAATCTAATCATCACTTTTTACAAAACGCTAGTTGCTTATTGAAGCAGACTTGGGTACATGGTGAATTATTCGATACAGATTGTGGGTATCCAGTAATGAAATCGCATGATATTGAAAAGGTAATTGGAGAAGTTTATGAAGTGTCATCCTCGGTTCTAGCATCGATCGATGAACTGGAAGGCTATCAAATGAACGGTACAAATAATTTGTATGAACGAATAACACTTGATGTTTATAATGATAAGGGCGAGTCTATCAAAGCGATTACCTATATAAACGGACGTTCCTCATTCAAGGCTACAAATAAAATCGCATTTGGCGATTGGAAAGTATATAACTATTTACAAAAAGACAAGCTTCTCTATTATGCATATGGTTCCTGTATGGATGATGAACGGTTCAAAAAAGCCAACGTTGATCATTACTTTCTCGATTTGAAGGGTATGGGATTATTAGAAGAACACGGTTTGCGATTTTCCCACAGTACAGCAGATGGTGGAAAAGCAGACATCGTAGAAGCTGAACACGAACATGTAGAAGGAAAGGTTTATCAAGTGCCTAATCAGGCAATCGATTATTTATACAAGCGTGAAGGTGTGTTTACAAATAGTTATCGTCCAGCTGTGGTAACTGTTATAATTGATGGGCATAGGACAGAAGTGTTAACATTTATTGTGATAGATAAAAACCCGGAGACACCACCATCCGTATTATATAAGACAGAAATCATACGGGGCGGAACAGGAATTTTGGGTAAGGATTATTTAGAAAATATAACTTCACGTATGAATAAGTTGTGTGTAGAAAGGTAGGTTAACATGGTATTTTCAGAAAGGGATTTAAATATATGGAAAAGTAAATATCCATTATTAACGGATATTATTGATTTGGGTCCTGTGTTTTGGTTGAATTCTAATTTGAAATGTATGACAGATTCGCCACCATTGCCGGTGTCTAAACGTGATATGGAAGAGGCTGAAAGTTTATGGGAACGTTTCATTCCGTTTTTTAAAAAGGAATTTCCAGAAACAAAGTCTACGAATGGGGTGATTGAATCCCCACTGAAAGAGATTGCTACGATGAAAACAGAATTGGAGCAAAAAGCTGCATTAGCCATTGATGGTGCGTTATATCTAAAATGTGATAACCAGCTACCGATTGCAGGCTCTATCAAAGCAAGAGGGGGCATTTATGAGGTTTTACAGCATGCTGAAGCATTGGCAATGAAGGCAGGTCTCATTAACAAAGAATCGAATTATGAGATATTCTCCAGTGAACCAATGAAAGAACTATTTCAGCAATCCACAATAGGGGTAGCATCCACAGGGAATCTTGGATTAAGCATTGGAATAATGAGTGCAAAGTTAGGATTTAAGGTATCCGTTTATATGTCTGCAGATGCCAAGCAATGGAAAAAGGATTTACTCCGTTCCAAGGGAGTAACAGTCTATGAAATTGCTGGAGATTTTAGTGAGGCGATACGTGAGGGCAGACAAAAGACAATTGCTGATCCTATGGGGTATTTTGTAGACGATGAGGATTCCAAGCATCTATTTTTAGGCTATAGTGTTGCTGCACTTCGCCTGCAAAAACAACTCCAAGAAAAGCAGATAAAAGTGGATAAAGAACACCCATTATTTGTGTATTTACCATGCGGAGTAGGTGGTGCGCCGGGTGGTATTGCATTTGGCTTAAAACAAATATTTGGTGACCATGTACATTGCTTCTTTGTTGAGCCAACACATTCACCAGCCCTTTTAATTGGGTTGCTGACAGGCGAAAAAGAAAAAGTAAGTGTGCAAGACTTTGGCATTGATAATCATACAGATGCAGATGGCTTAGCAGTTGGTCGACCATCAAGTTTTGCAACATCGATCAGTGAACATTTAATCAGTGGTATCTATACGGTAGAGGATAACACTTTGTATAACTTACTTACTTTACTTGTAGATAGTGAAAATATCTACCTAGAGCCTTCTGCAACAGCCGGACTGACTGGGCCTAATCGGGTAAAGCAAACAAATTATATGAAGCAACATGACATAAATAGTGAACAAGTAACACATATTGCCTGGGCCACAGGTGGAGATCTGGTTCCTAAAGCAGATATGGAGCAATTTTATGAGAAGGGCAAGCAAATCGATTAATTAACATCCTTCCTGTACATTATTAAGTTATTTCCCAAAAAGATGGTTATATGAATCGCTTTAATGGGGACTATAATGAACGGGAGGTGATTTGAAATGACCGTAGGAACACAAATGCAGCAAGCAGTCGCGAGTTGTGAAAGTGCACTAGCCAGTATTAAAGGATTTGCATTGGAAACAGAAGATCAAAACGCAAAGCAAATGTTTCAAAACATGGCTACGCAGCAACAAACGGTGCTTGATAATTTAAATGCAAGATTACAATACATTCAATCTGAAGAGCCACAATTTAAAAATTAAATCATTAAAAAGATCATCCTAGTAGATGGTCTTTTTCCTTTTTTGAGTATTTCTTTCGTTACTTGGCAGAGAAGGAAAATAACCGTTATAATGGAATATAGATGAATAAGAGGGAGGAATGAATCTTGTTATTCACTTCAAAAAAGGATTTGTGGATTTCGATCATTATATGGGGGATATCAATTATGGGGATTGTTGTCTCGCTACTGAAGGGCGATACGATAGCATTATTAGTTATGCTGCTATTTGCAATGATTTTATTGTGGTTCTGGTTTAAAACGGATTATAAAATTACAGAAGATAAAATTAAAATCCGCTACGGTCCTATCAGGCAAACTGTTCAAATTCAAGATATCAAATTAATTATTAGAGCTAAAACACCGCTAACCTCACCTGCGTTATCATTGGATCGAATACAAATTACATGTGGAAAATTTGATGTTGTCGCAATATCTCCGATGCACCAGCAGACATTTATTGAAAAGTTGATGGAACTAAACGAAAATATCTCTGTTGATGACCGGTTGCTGGAGTCCAAGTAATGCGTTCTTAAAGTACATTTTAGCAGGTGTTTATTAGTTACCGGGAGGAATTATAGAATGGAACAGTTAGAATTGCTTGTTACATTATTTGAACAAAATCGTAACAGGGAACAAGCTATTCAGATGGAAAGTTATATGAAAAATAAATTTGTATTTATCGGCATTAAAACACCAGCAAGAAGAGAATTAACAAAAATATATTTTAAGGAAAGCGGCATTTTGAAAGAATCTTTCCAAGTTGACTTGGTTCTAGCGTTGTGGAAGAAGAAAGAACGCGAGTATCAAAATGTTGCACTTGATTATATAGAAAAGTCGTTAAAAAAGCTTCAAAAAGAACATCTTCCATTATTGGAATGGCTTATCTCTACAAAATCATGGTGGGACACGGTTGACATGCTTGCGCAGAAGGCTGTGGGGAGGATTGCGATGGATAACCCTGAAGTAATAGTGGAAACGATTGAAGGCTGGGCCTACGGGGATCAATTATGGTTGCAACGTTCAGCAATTCTCTTTCAATTAAAGTACAAAGCAAAAACCAACGAAAAGCTATTGTATCGTTACATAAAACAAAATGCAGCGAGCAAAGAATTTTTCATTCAAAAAGCAATAGGTTGGGCTCTAAGAGAATATTCTAAGACAAATCCATTATCAGTAAAACAGTTCATAGCGGATAATGCACTGCCCAAGTTAAGCGTGCGAGAGGGAAGTAAGTATCTTTATTGATGCATGTAAAATAATGGAGAATAGGTATGTTCGTCATATCTTTTTACAATTATTTTTGGTGTTTATTGATTTTAAGCTGTCCCTTCTAAGTTCCCAGTAGTAAATTTGAGGAAATCCCCAATGTACCCAAACATCATGGGCAAGGGATGTACCTACAAATAAAAACATTTGCCAGTCAAAGTGCTCCATCACAATCACTCCTCTATAATATAAGCTATTAGCGAATATACCTGTCTAAGAACAGTGGAGTGGAAATAAATGAAGTTATATTCTATTTGGAACTAGGGCGTTAGAATAACTTTAATGCAATTATCCTCTCTTTCATTAGAAATATCATATCCATTGGCAGCTTGAAATCAATTATTGAGTTGATTGATCATTGGAATATTCCACTGTATACTCATGAATTGGAGATATAGCTTTTACGATCTTCGTAGCGGTAGCGGTTATTAAAGGTCTTTCTAAAATAGTTAATCTTCTACGGATATTTTTTGTAGGAGCAATCACTGCATTGTCAGTTATATTGCGTATCAAATTTGCAATATCACTCGACTCCTAAAGAGGATAAATCTGTTGTAAAATTAACTTCTCTAAAAAGTAGAGATGCAAATCATTTGCGATTTGCATCCCCAATTCGTGTGCTTTTTATACTTTAGCCCCTAGAACTGAGATGATTGTTTTTCCTTTTTACTTTTTTCCATCGTTTAATCTTCTTGCTTCTTCAGGACTTGACATTTTTGTTGCACCTTTATAGCGAAGACCCACATCACGGTCTGATTCCACGCGTCCACTTTCTTTTAACTTTTTTTCTTGACGGTCTCTTCCCATTTTAGCACCTCCTAAGCCTTAAGATGAGTCTTTTAAAAGGGATTTATTCATGAAAAGGAATACGCTTGTATCATGGTACTGGTAAAAAAAGTTACTCTTACCCGAAACAGATGCTTTTTCTACTTTTAGAAATATCATCTGCAAGCAGGAAATGAGGTAATTTCCAAGAATTACAATATGCAATAAAACGTGCTATATCTTTTTATAAATCGTATATTTAGGTTTTATTTTCTGATATTCTTGTAAGAGAAGGATTTTTTATAGTGATAACAAAGGAGCCTTTACATTGAAACATATTATTCTTGGCATAGCTGGCATTATGATGATTGGCTTAATCATCGGATTGATTTATTATCAAAACACTATTAAAACCGCATCTTTGCCGCAAAACCCAACTGCACAAAATGCACAAGAGCAGGAGACAGTGCAGGAACAACCACTGCATGCTGCTCATACTATTGATTACTCCTTAGATAACGATGAGCTAAACATCACATTTGACAGGGGAGAGAGTTGGACGAAAGTGCCGATTGAATTAGAGAATGTATTTGATGGGGAATACAATGGGAACAAACAAGAACTAATTGATAATAGCTATATCCTTACAGAAAGTCGTGTCGCATTCTTATATTCAGATGGCGTAAACTGGGAAAGTAAAAAAATCATATTAACTTACTCGGTTGACCAGGGTAAAACTTGGGAGGATACGGTTGTTGCGGAACCATTTCCCGCTATCCGTTTCCGAAAAGTTGATTTTATCAATGATGAATTTGGATATGTCATTATTTCTGGCGATCGTACCATGTCACAAGAGCTTTCGATTGTCTTTTTAACGCATGATGGTGGTAAAACTTGGGAAGAAACAAACAATTCAGGTGCAACAAGATTAATCTCGGATGGTGGATTTATAGATGAGAATACTGGATTTTTATCTTTTGGGACGATAAATCCGCAAGAACCGGACGTTTATGTGACGCAAGATACTGGAGATTCATGGCAGCAAGCAGCATTTCATATACCAACAAAATACGAAGAAATTTTTGTTAATGCGGAAATACCGGTTAAAGAAGATGACCATTTGGCAGTTTTAGTCAACCAAGGCCCTAATGGTGACTATAGAGGTGGGGAAGTGAAGGGGAAATTTGTTTCCAATGATAATGGGGAAACTTGGGATTTCTCTAGGGAGGTGGAGCCGAATGAGACGGAAGAATAAATATATAAAAATGATAGGTTGGATACTCTTACTTATTGCAATTGGCTTTTTCTGTTTGCAAATGGGATACTTTTACGTACATACAAGGTTTCAAGTAGCGTATGTCGATAATCGGATTTTTTACATCATCAATATGGTTTGTGTAATCTGTTTGGCCCTAGCACTTTTGTTCTTACTTACACCTACGAAAAAGTGGAAAATGATTGGTACTAGTGTTTTGATCATTTTCATTATTGTTAATACAGTATTGTTGGTTAAAAGTAACCAGCAAATAAAAAATGTTATTAGCATTTCGCCCGACATGAAACATGTATTTTCAATTAAAGAAGATATAGAGCGTGGTGAAGCAGTTTATTACAGGTCCTATTACTATATTCTAGCCCGTCCGAAAGAAAGATTACCTTATGAGACACAAAGTACATTTCATGTGGAGTGGTTAGAGAATGATGTGGCCGCAGCTACTTACAAAGCTACTGATAATTCGATTCAACAATTCGTTGGCACTTATGGTGACCGTGGTGGAGGTAGCTCTTATTACTATGTCGGGGCAGAAATTCAAGGCAAGTGGGAAGGTAATAATGCCCAAGTTATCAGTAATACAGAAGGGATCTCTGTTATTGAAAACGGCAAAACAGAATCATTTGATTGGGATCACATTCAACAATTTGGCACACTTGCTGTTGTGCTAATGGATGATAACGAAGCTGCATGGACGATAGCATTAAATAAAAATATTGAAATCAATTCCAATGGCTTGGTGCCACAAACAGGTGATATTAGCTTATATAAAGCGACGCTGGAAAAGAAGAATAAGCCAACCGTACTTCATTTTACGGATAAACAAGAGTAAGTCATGTAAAAGGTTAATCTCGGATTAAATACAGACGTAATTAAGGAAAGTGTGGATTGTGATCCGTTTATTTTGCCTTATGAGCAATTAATATGTAATGAGATTATGGATCTTCATCAAAACAAACTGGTGGAAATCGACCACATGGTTATAATATCGCCAATTTAATTAATGAATCCTTATCTTTTACATAATGATTCCTTGTACAACTAGACCGAGCACTAATCCTAGAAAGATAGAAGATAGTGTACCTAATAAGAAATATTCGGCCCAGTTTCGATCATCTAACTGTTTGAATCGTGCGATCGACTTGGCTGCGATAATAAAAGCAATAGACTGGTATGCTCCGATCGCTGTTAATATAATAACAAGCAACCTTTCTATATAGCCGATGAGCTTTCCGCGCGAACGAAGCGGGGTGGAGTAGGTAAAATAATGATATTCCTCCGTAAAATTGCTTTCTGTTTTAGGTTGATTTTTTTCTTTTACATTGTTCATTTGATTTCTCAATGTAAGTTCGCCTTCAAAGTTGGCAAACTCTGATGGCAATGAACCGATGATATATTTTACGATATGGCCGCTGACACTTGTAGCCAAAATGTAAATGATGATCATAGATAATGCTGTGTTGAACGGGCTTAAACTACTTATCCCATACAAGTCCAAAAGATCCGCTGCCATTTTTGTAGCTTTCATAGGGAAGAAAAGAATGCAGGTTAGGAGTATCATGATGACATGTAATACTTGATCTAATAAAAAGTATCCAAGTCTTTTCATATTATCTGTTGTGCCTTTTGGAATGGAATCTACTATTTTTATTTTTGACAAATCAATCAAAAGATGTGTGATTATAATAAAAGCGTAAGGTAGAATAAAATAGTAGATTATATGTTGAAATTCGTATTGGTGACCCCATATAACAGCAAGTACGATTCCTGTTGTTAGTAGATGGTGGAATAAGTGTTTTTTTAAATGTTTTAGTTTATTTTTCACCATTTGATCCGATTGCAACCAAAAGTCAGCGATTAAATGTGCGAGAAGGAGCAATAGTACAGTCATTATAATCTCCTTTCTTTAGGAAAATAATCGTGTAGATGGTTCAATACATTTTGTCTAATGTTTGTTTGCAACTGATCCGTTAGACGATGCTTATCTTGTGTATCTAATGAATCCAGCACCTTAACAATGTCATAAAAAGCATGCAAGATGACTTGCGTTTTACCCTGTTTCATATGATGGGATATCGTAGCTGTTGTTCTTTCGAGATATTGGCTTACCTTATTTTGTTGGCCGAGCATTAAATATAAAGAACAGACGAGAGATTGTATTTCGGTTTGTTCGTTCATTTGTTCTTGCTTTAGAGTTAAACTGGTATTGATTAATGTTTCGAATTGTTTGCTAAAAACGGTGAAGCCTTTTTCACCTGAAAAATCCGGTAATGCAAAGCGAAATAGTAATCTGTTCTGTTGTTCTTTCAGGTAATCATTGGCATTTCTTGCTTGTTTCATTAATGGATGAATCCAAGTTTCTATGTTTATTATGCTTAAATCCTCTTGAATATCACCAAATGATAGGCCGAAATAAGGTTTATGATCTGTGAACTTCCAAATATGGCTTATATAGAAAGCAAGTGTATACGCTGAGGCATAGCCACTACATACAACGGCCAATTCATCACCAGCACGGTGACTAATCTTTGTCACAACAATATTTTGGGTCCAATCAGCAATGCTAATTTTTAATTGCTGTAGATATTCACTTAATTCATTCCCAATATTTTCTTTAGATGAATTACTTATATCCATGATGAAGATAGAGACTTCATATGACATGTATAAACATCTCCTTTCATATCCAAAGTACAGAGAAGTTGGATTATATAATCGAATATAACAAAAGTAAGATGAAATAGTCAAACTTTATGAGTGTTAGATGATTTAGACTAATATATAGTGTAATATTTGTTGTGAATTAATTACATGGTAATGTTTGATATCAAATAATTTATATACAGTAGTTTATACAATTCTTAAATTAATAGATAGAACAAGAACGACGATTCATTATGAATAAAATTAATCAATTGAAAAATAGCTTAAAGAGAATGAATTTTAAGCTCGACAGTTGTGGTATCAGTAGAAAGTAGGGGACGTATGGTTCAAATTCGTGGCATATACCCGGTGATAAAAGATGCTGAGAAGTGCCGCCTGAATTATCGATATTTATCTGGATGATATTATGAATCATGAATTCAATGGGATATAGCCTTATTGATTTGCATGAGCATGAGTTTTTTAAGAAGGGTTATCCGTTGAACGGGGTATTATTGACACATTACCAGATTTCGCAGTACAAATAGATGATTTAGAATTACATCAATTAGTTTATACTTTCTTGTTTCAAAAGACCTTAAAAGAGAGGGAGTTAAGATTTTCTTGTTAAAACTAATAGTTTAAATAATTACTTCTTCTAGTTTACATAATATTTATTATCGGAAGTTATAAATAAAACGCAATTTACCATCTCATTGTAAAGTATACTCTGGATAGTGAGACAAGAATTAAAAAATACGCTATAAATTAATATAGATTCACTAAAATAAATCGCAAAATGATCTTGCTGCTCGACTATGTTGCATAATGCTTATTCTCATGCAACGACTTTATAGTTATTGCTGTATAATATTCCATCCGCATTTGCATCAGGATTTTGTTTTGGCCTATTTTGATTTTGTATGGCTACAGTTCATTCTGGTATGTGTCCTAATTCTTTGACCTATTCTTTTTATGCTTCTGCATGTGGATTAAGCGCCCCAAAATCCTTTTCCTAAATCCGATAATTATTTCGTTGTTTTTAAGACATCGATCAGTGAAAAGTATTATTACACACAAAAATAGCAGCTACTCAAAGCTGCTATTTTACTTTACCATCATACGGTCCTATTCCATTTTGATCCTGTAAATTTAACATCTGCGACACAGTAATAAACTGATACCCTTCCCTTTCAAGTCTATCCAATAATTCAGGTAGCGCGTCAGCTGTTGTAGAAAGAGTATCATGCATTAGCACAATTGAGCCTGGGGTTATCTCCTTTTGTACTGCATCAGCGTTTAAAGTCTTTTCATCTAGCGAATTAACAGACCATAATACAATTGGCGATTCATTATTTTTAGCTATTTTTATCAGGTCATCATTATAAGCACCATATGGCGGTCTGGTAACCGTTGGCTTGGTTCCGATTGCATCTTCAATTAAATGATTTGTTTTGTCAATTTCTTGGTGGATTTCTTCTGTACTGAGATTTGTAAAATCTGGGTGATTTGTCGAATGATTACCGATTTCGTGCCCTTCAATCGCTACTTGTTCAACAATTTCCGGATAGTAATCCACCTGACTCCCCAACATAAAGAAGGTGGCTGTCGCTCCATGTTCCTTCAATGTTTCTAAAACCCTTGGTGTTACTTTTGGGTTTGGACCGTTATCAAACGTAAGTGCAACATATTTTCCATTGGAATCTAACTTTGCACCTTCTTGAATGATATTCTCTTTCTCTTTTTCTTTTTGCTGTTCTTCAGGCATTTGCAACAAGGACTCAATATCTTTATTTAAATATAAGGAGACTTTTTGAAGTGGAATTTTTAATTTTATAGGTCCTGCTTCTCTTGTCGCAATTTCATATTTATCAAAGTAAAAAGTGAATTCCTTTTTATTAACGGACCATTTCCAATTATTGGGATCGTTTATCACTTCTTCTAGTGCATCGTCGATAACATAAAAGTAGATATCTTCATTTTTTTGTAGCTCTTCATCGACTAATTCTCTCATCATTGATAATGTATCATTATTTATGTTTAATACGTCTTCAATATGTAAAAAGGTATTATTTTTCAGATCTATATTAAACACTTTTACGATATTGATGCCGTTTGCTTCACCAGTATATGTTTTCGAACTAAACACCAGACTATATATATCCTCTGTTACTTTATTTGTATCAACCTGGATGTTTAAATGAGCTTTGTGCCCATCCGTAGGAATATTCTTGGTTTCTTTTATATCTGTCATGAAGTTTTTCTTCTGTTCATTGATCCATAATTGAATGGTTTTATTAATTTGTTTATCTTCTGTTAAGAGTGTACTAATTGCTGACGTATACGTATCTTTGTTTGTTGTTTCTGTTGTTATCGTTAGTCCCGGATATTTGGTGCTTATATATTTTTCATCTTGTTGTTTTTCAGTTTTTTTATCTGTTGTTTGGTTTTTTGATTTATTTATACCCGCTTGTGTTAATTGTCCCATGCCGGTTATGATTACAGCTAGTAAAAATATGACTGTTATCCAACCAGGTAGTTTTATTCTTTTTAACATAATTTTCCCCTCTTATAAATAAATCGTGTCGATCTATTTTAATCACAAAACGTATTATAGCATCAATCTGTTTATAAAAAAATACTTTTCAATATTTAATTGTTATAGGACTCCTGTTTTGAACTTTGTTAAAAAGGTAATATAGTATATATAAGGTAGAAGAGGTGATGAGATAATGAATAAGCATTTAACGATAAGTGGACGTGTGCAAGGTGTTGGTTTTAGATATTCTGCACAGCAAAAGGCGATGGAATTAAATTTAGTTGGTTGGGTAAAAAACAAACCTGATGGTACGGTTGAATTGGAAGTGGAAGGTGATCGTAGCTATGTTAGCGAATATATCGGGGCGTTAAAGTCGGGACTCACTCCCTTTATTCAAGTGGATCATATCGAAGAGCAAACTTCAAAGGACCATAAAAAATATAATCGTTTCTCTATTAAGTAGTGCAAAAGATGAAATACCACTGTCTAACAAAGGCAGCGGTATTTTGACACGAATTAGTTAAGTGCCTGCACTTTTTTTATATTAACCTTCCTGGAAAAATTTACGGTTTAATTCAATATATGGTGTTTCTTCTTCAGGAACTTCATCTTCCATAAATATAGCTTCAACCGGACAGACTGCTTCACATGCCCCACAGTCGATACATATATCAGGATCAATATAAAACATATCTTTCCCTTCTTCAATACAATCCACTGGACACACTTCGACACATTCTCCGGATTTTTCATCCTTACAAGGTGATGTAATAATAAAAGCCAAGTTATTCTCCTCCTTCATACGCGTAAATGAAATGATTCATGATGTTATTATAGCTTATTTACGGTAAAAAAGTAAAAGATTCTTCTTTGAATAAATAATGATAATGAATGGGTAGAAAGAAATGGAGAGATTTAATAAGATTTAAAGGATGCTACTTTGGGGATAAATCGCTAATAATAAACATACGTTCGCGTATTATGTCAACGAAACATGGAAATTTAATTGCTTTTCCATATGCGTTCTAATGACGTATTTTCATCTGCTATGTTTAATCTGTATACATCGGGATTACTTAGTTCTTTCCATTGGTTGAAGCCAAAGCTTTTATCAAATTGCTGAAATAATAATGCTAATAGATTTCCATGGCTGACTAAAATGATGTTTTTAATATGATCATCGGTATATAGTGGCTCCAGTAGTGTATTCGCCCTTTGAACCGCATCATTAGCAGATTCACCACCAATTAAGGAATATTGGTGATCATTAAAGGAGTGCTCTAATACTTCCAACCAGTCGTCTATCGGCTCATTGCTCAGTATTCTCTCTTGCAAGCGTTGATCAATTTCAATTTTTTTGTTTGCTGATTCCGCGTAAGGTTTGATGCTTTCAATCGCACGTAAATAAGGGCTTGAGATAATCTTATCAACAAAAATATTTTGTTCGGATAAAAACATAGAAAGTAAGTGTGCTTGCCGCATTCCTACAGTCGTTAACGGAGAATCCTTATGCTGTCCATCAGCAGTGCAATGTCGAACAAAATAGATTGTCTTCATCTTGATCATCCCTTTACATAGAATTGAAAAACATGTCACTATATCCTATTATTTAAAATAGTAAATGAATTATAACACTAAACGACAAAATAGAAAACATTATTGTGTAAATTTAAGGAAAAAAATAGCAGGATAAACTCCCCGCTATTCTCTTTCCTTAAAATATTCTTTGAGAAAGCCACCTATTCGCTGGCTGTTATCAATAATAAAATAAAATTCATCTGTTTCATTTTTCACATCATACTTCTTCCCAGGTGTAAGCTTGTTATGAACGATAAACTTCTTTGCATCAGCATGAACACATTCTATTTGTTTGATTGTTTTTCTGTCTTCCCAGTTTAGGTGAATCATTTATTCGAGCCCTCCGTATTATCATACTTATTTTACTTAGTTAACATAATAAAATTATGGTCAATTAAATAAATAAAGATATTTTTTATACCCTTTTTCTACCATTTCCTCTTTAGGAATAAATTTCATTGCTGCTGAATTCATACAATAACGTAGCCCACCAGCTTCAACCGGGCCATCTTCAAACACATGTCCGAGATGTGAATTGGCAGTTTTACTTCTTACCTCCGTGCGAATCATTCCATGAGTTTCATCAGTGTGCTCCGTTACTTCGTATTTGTCGACCGGTTTGGTAAAGCTTGGCCAACCACACGCAGCATCAAACTTATCTTTTGAAGAAAACAAAACATTGCCAGAGATCAGATCAATATAAATTCCCTCTTCCTCATTGTCCCAATACTCATTTTGGAATGGCCTTTCTGTTCCATTTTCTTGTGTTACACTGTATTGAATAGGCGTTAATTGTTCTTTTAGTTTTGATTTATCAACAGGTTGTTGCCAATTTTCTTTGATAAAGTCTTCTCTTCCAGATCCTTTTTTATATAATCGATAATGTGAGGACCGTTTTTTATAGTAATCTTGATGTTGCTCTTCTGCAGGATAGAATGTTTTCGCGGGAATAATTTTTGTTGCGATTTGTTTTGTGAATTTTCCGCTTGCTTCTAATTCCTGTTTGGATTTCTCTGCAACTTGTTTTTGTTCTTCATCATGATAAAAAATGGCGGTTTGATAAGATTCGCCTCGATCGTTAAATTGTCCACCTGGATCGGTTGGATCGATTTGTTGCCAAAACGTACTCACAAGCTGTTCATAGGACATCACTTGCGGATCATATGTGATTTGCACGGCCTCTACGTGTCCCGTTTCATTTGAACAAACTTGTTCATACGTTGGGTTTTCAATTGTTCCACCAGTATATCCAGAGATGACACTAATAATTCCTGGACGCTCGTCAAATGGTTCAACCATACACCAAAAACAGCCACCTGCAAATGTTGCTAAAGCTTTATGATTAGTCAATTTTATTTCCTCCAATTAACACTATGATACCCCTATTTTTCCGCTAATTGCAAAAAAAATCAAGTACTGTGCCTTATTGGGTTAAATAAATAACTTTGGTGTAGACTCACCGCTTCTTTTTATAGGCTCATCTGCTACCACTTCTTTTGCTATTGTGCTGTTTTGAGTTTCTGTTGTGTTGGTTTTATTTTCCGTTTCACTGTCTGTACTATCTACATCTTTAATTGCTTTCATCATCCGATACATTGCTGGAATGTTTTTGACGATTGGCCCGTATTCCTGAATCATTGGAGCAGTTGATTGTACAACCTTTAATACCTGTTGCACATTACCTAATGTTTGGGATAGTCCACCACCAGCTACCCTACTGCCTATATTACCCCCTGCTGAGGGTTGAACAAATCGTTGTACCATATCTTGTATTTTATTGGGACCTGGACCGCGTACATTCCCTCTATTCAGGTTTGGCTGTGGATACATGTTAGGATTCGGATTTCGAAACTGCTGCATTGGTGGATATTGACCTCTTTGTTGATAAATTGGTAATACCATGTTAATCCCCCTTAAATCACTCATCATCACTCTAGATTATTGTACGTAATGAGAGGTAAAGCGTGTAGGCTATACAAAATGACTTAACAGATAAATGAGAAGAAATAAATAGTTATTTCCCGGGCAACCGCAAGATTCCACAAAATAAACATCTCACCGGGCAAATTATTAGCGAAAAAAAGGGAATAAGGAAACTTTATCGCAGTTTAGCGTGACAGTAAAACCCTCTCACTGAATGTAGTTTCACTTCATGTTGCTAGGATATATCAATGCCTATAAATAATTTCTGATAATTGATCAAACGTTTGTTTGAATTCTTGTACCACCTTTCACATATGCTTTTAAGAGATTATATCCGATTAAATAATACTATATTAAAGCAAAAAATTTTCGGTGGATTAATGTATTGTTCTTGTTAATGAATCCGGGTGATGGAATGTCAAATGATAGAGTTTCAATAAAGTGGATTGATTTTTGAAATTATTATTTCCCTCATAAAAAGGCACTGGTAATTATACCAGCGCCTTTTGAAATTATTTCTCAATTTTATAAACATCCCAAAGTTCATCAAATACAACCAATGCATTGATAAAGGGACTATTCCATTCTAAGTAATTGCTGATTTCATTATAAT
This sequence comes from Virgibacillus halotolerans, assembly GCF_016908515.1. Taxonomy (GTDB): domain Bacteria; phylum Bacillota; class Bacilli; order Bacillales; family Amphibacillaceae; genus Virgibacillus_M; species Virgibacillus_M halotolerans. Next base: position 634,575 of record NZ_JAFBEA010000001.1, on the reverse strand, counting down.
CTTTGGAGTACTTGGGGAAATTATGATCAAAAAATGCCCAATCAGCAAGATTACTTTTGTCATCAGCCTGTTTTTTTCCTCGATACGTTAATAAAAATTGATAAAACGGTCGCAATTATTTCACCCCATTATTCCTCATTACCCTCGTTCATAAACTTTTCATGCTTTCGCATCTTTTTACGATAAACAATTTTTGACAATTGAATGCTGATTTCATACAGGATAATTAATGGTACAGCAACAACGAGCTGTAATACAAAGTCTGGTGGTGTTACGATTGTCCCAATAATCACGAGAATGAAATAAGCATATTTTCGGGTTCTTTGCATGAAATCTGGTGACAGTATACCAATACTTGTTAAGAACATCGCAATAATTGGTATTTCAAACAGGAATGCAAATGGTAATGTTACGCGCAGTAAAAATTTAAAGTATTTATCTACTGTGAACATCTCATTAAACATACCATCATTTAAAGAAAGTAGAAAAGGCAGGATCATTTTAATAAACATATAGTATCCAAACACAAGACCACCTATAAATAACAGGAATAGCGCAGGGATATAAGCAAGTGATGCCTTTCTCTCCGTAGGCGTAAGGCCCGGCTTAATAAATGACCATATTTGAAATGCTAATAAAGGTATCGTTATCGCAATCGCAACTAGTCCAGCCATGGTAAAATGAATCCAAATAATTTCACCAGGACTAATAACTGTTAATTTGAAATCTATATCCTCAACAAAAAAGTTATAAATCTTCTTCACATAGACAAAACCCAAAATAAAAAATGCAACAAAAAATATAGCCGTTACAATAAGTCTATTTCTTAGCTCGGACAGATGCCCGGTCAAATTCATTTCTTTATCGATTTCTGTTTGTTGATCCTCAGACATTTCTTCACTCTCCCAGCAATAAAGCATAAAAGAAGATGTAAGGTAGCCCCCTTACACCCTCGTCCAATTAAAGTAATTCAATTATGACTTGTTTTCTTTGTTATCTTTTGTATCATCACCCATAATATCCTTTGTAGCATTTTTGAATTCTTTTAAAGAACTGCCAACTGCTTTACCAATTTCCGGCAATTTAGAGGGACCAAATACAATTAATGCGATAATTAGAATGAGTATTAACCCAGGCATACCAATGTTACTAAACATATTCATCACTCCGATGTATTATTTGCCATCCTCGTCTTTAATCAACGCTTTTGTTTCATTCACTTCATCTGTAACATCACTGGTTATATCCTTGGTCGACTTTTTAAATTCACGTAATGTGTCACCCGCAGCTTTACCAATTTCCGGTAGTTTTTTCGGACCAAAGACAATCAACGCAAGAATGACGATTAAGATTAATCCAGGCACTCCAATACTTGATAACATATGCACACCTTCTTTTTAATTAAATTATTATTGGATGTATCATTTAAAAGAAATATTTGGTTCATTACTGTACCATACTTTTCCATGTTTGATCATCGATCGTTTACATTTTAACATGATTTCTCCCTATAAACCAAATCAAAAACGTTTTGCTTCTTCATATTGTGCAGGATTATTCATGTTAAAAAAATGTTTTTCTAATATAGTAGTTGGTATAGGGATGAATTCTCTTATATAGTTTACCTTAATATGTTCAAAAAAACCCCTTACTTTAAGATTATTTTTCTCTATTTGCTGCTGTATTTTTGGCAGTACACTTTTTCTGTAAATACCTGCGAGCGGATGGATTCGATTATTATAGACAGGTACAACTGCATCAAAATCTTCAATTTGTTCCAATAGGTAATTGTATACTTGTCCATTCACAAATGGCATATCACAGGCAGCAATTACAAAAAGATCGGCATCTATATGATATAAAGCAGCTTCTAATCCCGCTAATGGTCCTTTATTTATATATCGGTCAGCATATGTTTCTAAATGTAGAAATTCATACTGCTCCTGTTCATTTGCTATCAGTGCTACTTTATCTGTACAAGCGTTAAGTTCAGCCGAAATCCATTCAATTACCGTTTTGTCTCTAATAGTCAGTAATGATTTATTCGTTCCCATTCTAGTAGAGTTACCACCGGAAAGAATAATTCCACATGTTTCCATGAAATCCCCTCACATGATTTATTGTTTTCGATCATATTGTAAAAAATAATAATCATAAGGGTTTGTTTCGTTTTTTTCCCCTTTTACTTTTGATGTTAATGACCAGTCAAGCTCCGAAAACTCTGGAAAATAAGTGTCGCCATCAAAATCTTGATCTATCCACGTAATGTATATACGATCAGCAAAAGGTAATATTTGTTTAAATATATTCCCACCGCCGATAACAAATACTTCCTCATTTGGACTTTCTTTATCCCATTCCCGAATAGATTCTAAATTACGAATAACATGTACATTTTCTGGAAACGGATTTTCCGAGCTTGTAATAACGACATTTCTTCGATTAGGTAAGGCGCCCCCCATTGATTCGTATGTTTTTCTTCCCATTATAATGGTATTACCCGTTGTTTTTTCTTTGAAAAAACGCAAGTCTTTTGGTAAACGCCATGGTAAATCGTTATTTAAACCAATGACATGATTGCGATCCATCGCTAAGAGCAGTGAAATCATAAAAAATACCTACCTCCTACTATCTACTATTTTTATACAGCGATTGGTGCTTTGATTGCCGGATGTGGATGGTAATCAATGATTTCAAAATCGGTTAATTCGAAATCAAAGATAGATCCTTTCTCTTGGTTTATCTTCAGTTGTGGAAATGGACGAATTTCCCGGCTGAGCTGTGTTTTTATTTGTTCCACGTGATTAGAATAAATATGTGCGTCGCCTAAAGTGTGTATAAATTCCCCTACTTCTAAATTACACTCGTGTGCAATTAAATAGGTTAATAAAGCATAGCTGGCAATATTAAATGGGACACCGAGGAACACATCTGCGCTTCGTTGATATAGCTGGCACGATAATTTCCCGTCTGCAACATAGAATTGAAACAATGTATGACAAGGTGGCAATGCCATGTTTGGAATGTCTTCCGGATTCCATGCAGAAACGATATGTCGGCGGGAATCTGGATTGTTTCGAATCGATTCAATAACTTCTTTTAACTGATCAATTGTTTCATCTTGCGAAGTCTTCCATTGGCGCCATTGCTTTCCATATACAGAGCCAAGGTCACCGAATTTATGCGCAAACTCATCATCCTGAAGTATCTTCTCTTTAAATAGCTCCATTTGTTGCTGATAGCTCTTATTAAATGCTTCATCCTGTTGGCTGCGAATTCCAAAGTCCTGCATGTCAGGGCCACTATATTCATTACTGTTTATCCATCCTTCAAATGCCCATTCGTTCCAAATGTTGTTGTTGTTTTCTAATAGGTAACGAATATTGGTATCGCCTTTTATAAACCAGAGCAGTTCACTGGCAATTAATCGGAATGGGACTTTTTTTGTCGTTAACAATGGGAATCCATCACTTAAATCAAAACGCATTTGATGTCCAAATATGGAATATGTTCCTGTATTTGTTCGATCGCCTTTCTTATTGCCATTCTCTAATATGTGTTTACCTAAATTTAAATATGCCTGTTCCCCATTCATTATGAGATCTCCCCCAATTATAAACTGTTCATTTTCAAACTTCTATTTGCCTCCATTGTAACATAAACATAAATCGAAGTAGTTAATGATTCCTCTGTAAGTTCAATACCGTTCTCTTTCCTAGTTATTTTTTTAATGCACTTTTCATTAAGGGAACGTATATCCCGTCTATTTTCACTTCATAGTAGCCCGAGGAGTAAAGAAATGTCCTATGTATAATCATACGAAAAAGACGAGCAGGCTTCATGCCACCTGCTTGCCTTTTTACCATTCTTGCATAAACTGTACTAAAAATTGTTCCATGAACTGGTGCCGTTCTCTAGCAATTGCTGTCGCTGTTTCTGTATGCATTAAATCTTTTAACTTCAGTAATTTTTCATCGAAATGCTGGAAGGATGTGTCTTTTTGCGTTGGATGATGTATGAGTTGGTTGTTAGCCCCACCATAAGTAAATGTCCTGGCAATGCCGATCGCTCCAATGGCATCTATTCGATCTGCATCTTGAACGATCCTTCCTTCTAACGTGCTAGGAGTTGATATTCCCTTGCTAAACGAAACATTTTTAACAGCATCCGCAATTTGGTCTATTTGCTTTTCTGTTACATGTATTGATCGCAAAAAGATTAGCAAGTCACTCCACGCTACAGCCGGATTGATAAATAGTTTATGATCACCAACGTCATGAACCCATGCAGCTGCTTCACAAATAAACGCATGTCCATGTTCCTGTTTAGCAATCTGCTTCGCAAGTCTTGCTACCCGTTTCATATGGTAATAGTCGTGACCAGTTACATCTTCATGAAATAAATGATATATATAATTGCGTATCGCCAGTAATTGTTGATCTTGTTCCATTAAAAAAGCCCAACGATTTTTCCGTCTTCTGTGACATCCATATTTAAAGCCGCTGGATTTTTTGGCAAGCCTGGCATCGTCATCATATCACCCGTTAAAACGACCATAAACCCCGCGCCAACAGATGGGCGCAACTCCCTGATAGCAATTGTAAACCCTTCTGGTCTGCCTACAAGCGCCGGATTGTCTGACAGTGAATATTGCGTTTTAGCCATACATACTGCAAGATTTCCCCATCCCTGTGCTTCGTAAAAGGCAATTTGCTTTTTGGCCTTTGCAGAGAGCTCGATATCGTCTGCGCCATACACCGTTTGGGCTACTTTTCTGATCTTTGTTTCCAATGCCTCATCTAACTCATAAATCCGTTTGAAATTTCTTTTAGTGTTTGCCGTCTTCTGGATAATCTTTTCAGCTAATTGAATACCGCCGTCTCCACCATTTGCCCATACATCTGTCAATGCAACATCGATACCCCTTATATTGCACCAAGACTCGATAAATTCAGTTTCCGCTTTCGTGTCTGTTGGGAATTTGTTTATTGCAATGACATAAGGTAAACCAAATGCTTCGATTGTTTCAATATGTTTATTTAAATTTGCCATTCCGGCTTTTAATGCCCCTACGTTTTCGACTTGCAGATTATTCTTCGCAACACCACCATGCATTTTTAATGCGCGGACAGTAGCAACAATCACTACAGCATCTGTATTAAATTCTCCAGCACGGGATTTAATATCCAAGAATTTTTCAGCGCCAAGATCTGCTCCAAATCCTGCTTCCGTTATAACATAATCTCCTAATTTAGCGGCTGTTTTTGTTGCTATAATACTATTACAACCATGTGCAATATTGGCGAATGGACCTCCATGGATAATTGCAGCTGTGTTTTCGGTAGTCTGTACTAAATTTGGTTTAATCGCATCTTTTAATAGTAATGTTAAGGCACCTTCGACAGCTAGATCTTTTACTGTTACTGGTGTTTCATCATACGTATATCCAATGATAATTTTTGAGATTCTGTCTTTTAAATCATCAAGATCAGTCGCCAAACATAAAATAGCCATAATTTCTGAAGCAACCGTAATATTAAATCCATCTTCCCTAGGTATGCCACGCGATGGGCCACCTAGACCGACAACAATTTGTCGTAAGGCGCGGTCATTCATGTCCATAACCCGTTTCCATTCAATTCTTCGTGGGTCGATATTTAAGTCATTGCCACGTTGGATATGATTATCAATGAAAGCAGACAGCGCGTTATTTGCACTAGTTATCGCATGAAGATCACCAGTAAAGTGCAGGTTTATATCCTCCATTGGCAGTACTTGTGAATAACCACCACCAGCTGCACCGCCTTTCATTCCCATGACAGGGCCCAGTGAAGGTTCTCTCAAAGCGATTACTGCTTTTTCACCAATTTTATTTAGTGCTTGTCCCAATCCAACGGTTACAGTGGATTTCCCCTCGCCAGCAGGTGTTGGATTGATCGAGGTTACCAATACGATTTTGCCATCCGGACGATCTTTTAATTTATTTAATAAGTGATCAGATAGCTTCGCTTTTGTGTGACCATATGGTTCCCAATCTTCTTTCGTTAAATCAAGTCCCTCTGCAATTTCATGAATCGGTTTGAGAACAGCTTGCTGTGCAATTTCAATATCTGTTTTCATATTCCTTCCCCCTCACTTTACATCTATATTCTAGTGTACCTTTTTTGCATTGAAAATTCACCCTGTAAATGATTTTATTAAACGTTTTATTATATATGCTGGATGACCCGAAATAATAGCGGAAAATAAATTGGATATCTTGACGCAGTCCACTAATTAAGCTATATTAGAATCAAGCAAAGAGGATGTATGGGATCATTAATGACACAGGCAGCTTCTATAGAAGTGGATGTAATTACGATCCTACACCTCTATAGAAGCTGCCTTTTTTAACGTTCTATCTATCTACTTTGTATTAACACGTTTAACGTGATAGTTTTTAGGAGGATTAGACAATGGAAAATGGCGTAGTAAAGTGGTTTAACGCAGAAAAGGGATATGGATTTATCCAACTAGAAGAAGGTAATGATGTATTCGTACACTATTCAGCAATTCAGGAAGAAGGCTTCAAGTCTTTGGAAGAGGGGCAGTCAGTGTCTTTTGAAATTGTTGAAGGTGAACGTGGTCCACAAGCTGCAAATGTAATTAAAAATTAATAGGCAAGTATATATAAGCGGTAATCTTTATTGATTACCGCTTTTTTTGCACCCAAAAGTATTCCTAAGGGAACGATTCCTTTTTCATGTATCATCCTGATAACATCGAAAGATATTTATTGTTCTTTAATTTTTTTGCCGAAGTATTGATAATAGTTAGCTTGGATAAAACCATTAAATAATTTTCTTTTTTTTGTTGCCTTCTGTCCATATTGCTTTTCGAAGTTTTCGAATGCAGTCAAAATATAAACGCTCCAACTAGGATGTTGATTCATGATATTTCCCAGATCTTTATAGATCTTGGCGACTTCATCTTTATCACCCAAACGTTGTCCGTATGGTGGGTTACCAATGATATAACCATTATTTTTTCGGATAAATAAATCTTTCACTTGCATTTGCTTCCAGGAAATAAGATCGCCCAATCCCGCTTCAGTTGCATTATCACTCGCTATCTTTATTAGGTTATGGTCGATATCGGATCCAATGATATCCAACTTTTGGTCGTAATTTGCTTTATCTTCCACTTCTTCAAATGCCTTATCCCAATCATTGGTTTTAATCAATGGCCAATTTTCACTAGCAAACTCCCGGTTAAATCCTGGCGCGATATTTTGTCCGATTAAGGCGGCTTCGATTGCGATTGTACCTGAACCACAAAAAGGATCAATTAGCGTATTATCCGGTTTCCAGTTTGTTAATTTTAAGAGCGCTGCAGCCATCGTTTCTTTTAAAGGTGCTTCACCTTGTCCAACACGGTATCCTCTCTTATGCAATCCCACGCCTGAAGTGTCTATCGTGAGTGTAGCCATATCTTTCAGCAAAGCGATCTCCACTTTATAAACATCACCGCTTTCCGGCATTTTGGAGGCAAGCCCATACTTTAGCTTTAGCCGCTCTGCAATTGACTTTTTGACAATCGCCTGGCAGTCTGGGACACTGTAAAGTTTTGATTGTACAGACTTACCAATAACAGGGAACTTCCCTTCCTCGGCAATATAATCTTCCCATGGTAATGTTTTTGTTGATTCAAACAGTTCATCAAAAGACATTGCTTTAAATTGCCCAACAAGTACTTTAACCCGGTCCGCTGTTCGTAACCATAAATTGCAGCGTGGAATGGCAGAAACTGGCGCTTGAAAAATAACTTTGCCGTTTTCGACATTGACATCATACCCCAATTGTTTTACTTCATCTGCAACAACCGCTTCCAGCCCCATTGCTGCAGTTGCTATTAACGTTACATCCTTCATATAAAAATTCCTCTCATTCGAAATTAATGTAGTTTTAGTTTACCATAAAAAAATAAAAAAACCCTTCTTATAGCAATCATGCCATAGAAAGGTTTTACTGGTGTGGATAGACCATTAAATACTCGATAAGCCATGTTCTGTTCCATAGTACTGCAGTCGGTGGTCAGCCTCGTACGTTGGTTGTAATCATCTATCTACAAGTATAGACCTGTCCCTCTTTCGGTTGAATTCCCTAATCAAGGATGCCCCTACCATTGTTTGGGTTGCTCACTCATGGGGTTTACCTCGTTCCACCTGAAATGTTTCCATTTCAGCTCCGTCACTGTGGCACTTTCAAGGGTGTTAGTCCATATCGATTTGACGTAGGACTATTCCCTGCCGTTAGCTTTACGCTACCTTGACTTATGATTTCATCAAGCACGAACACTACAAACATCTCAGTTTGTGTGAGCATGGACTTTCCTCTGCATGTTATTGCAGCGATTACCTGAGTATTTAACATTAACTTGATATATTTTAACATACTTCATGGATATATTCAACAAATGTAAAAAAATGTTTTATCAGCTGTTGATCAGTTTTCTGGATCCGCATCTACATCTGCATCAGCAAATTTTTTGCCGAAAACTGCTTTTTCCAAGTTGGACAAACGCTTCAGTACATCGTAATTGACCTGTGTATTTTGTTGTGGGGCCCTTGTCCTCGTCGTTTGCTCTGTTGTGCTCTTCTTCAATCGGTCGTTTTCAAGTTGTAACCTTTCCATTTCTTGCTTAAATACGTCATAATCTTGGATCACAACATCTAGAAATTCATCCACCTCTTCTTGATTATAGCCTCTCATTGTTGTTTTAAAATCTTTTTCTAGTATATCCTTTCCGCTTAGCTGAACACGACTTAAACTCATCTTATCACCTCATAGATTCACATGATTTTTTTTCTGAATACTGACATCATATCAATTTAAAGTTTATTAATATAAATTACATTTTATTCTAAAACTTAATATATAGTATAACATTAAAAAAAGAAACTGAAAATCAGTTCCTCTTTTTAACATGAATTTACCATACTAATCGCTTAATAAATCCTCTGGTTGGAATGAAAAAGGCAGTAAATCCTCCACAGAAACAGTTTTTATTTCATACTCCAGATTTGTTAAATGGATACGCATCTTCGGATCAAAAAACTCACTCATCACCTGGCGACAGGATCCGCAGGGTGGCACAGGTCTCTTTGTCTCAGCTGCAACTGCCATTTCAGAAAACACTACCTCCCCATCCGCAATGGCTTTAAAAATGGCGACACGCTCTGCACAACAGGTTACGGGAAATGCTGCATTCTCGATGTTGCAGCCCGTATATACTTTCCCGGATTTTGTTACTAGTGCAGCGCCAACAGGAAATTTTGAATAGGGTACGTAAGCTTTCTCTCGCATTTTGATTGCTTCTTCAATTAATTGGTCTTTGGTCATCATTCCATTCCCCCCTTCATATGATGTGGAAGGTAATTATAAGAGATGGATTATTAAATGTAAAACATTCACAGGCTAGGACAGTTCTCTTAATAATTGGTCAAATATATATTGAATAGAATTATGAAGCTCCATATAACGCTTACGCCTTACATCAATATAATAGCTGTGCATGAGAAGTAGTTCCATATTTTCTCTTGTTGATGTAATTTGATGTGGATGGATATCTGCTTTTCTTTCTTTTACGATGTTTAGGGCGGATGCTTCCCATTCTTCTAAAAGCTCATAAATTGGAAGCGTCTCTTCCTTTACCTTTAGAAAAAAAGGCTTGTCCCTGCTGTTTGCTGGTGGTTCATTCGCTTCAAATATATCTTTCAGATTATTTAAATGTTGTTTTAATTGCTCCGTTTGTTCTTTTAATGCCATTCTATAGACCGCCTTTAACTATATACATACTGTTTCTACTTTATCATGTTTAATTCACATTGGCATCTATTTTACGCGTACGTTTTTAACAAACGCTTTCGCATCACTGATTTCATTTTCTTGGTTCTGAAAACCATTCCAAATGGCATTATCCACCTGCAGTGCTAATTCTTGATCCATCCATCGGACCTGATCGGAAATGCGTTCTAATGAAGCTTCAAATTCCTGCTTATTAACACCACTTTTCGGGATAACGATTTCCTCTGTTATAGTCATTATTATCTCCTCCATTCCTTTTATCTGCATCATGTATCTATTCGCTAAGTGTGAATGCTATCCTGCGTGTTCGACAAAACTAGAAAAAAACAAACAAATCCAGTGCAAATCCTTATTAATTCTGTAAAAGTAGACACACTAGACATTAAAGGGGGTTATTTTTTGAAGCCTAATAAACAGAATCAGAAGGATATGGACAAGCATGCAGACAAGTCATTAAAAAAAGGTGATAAAAAATTGAATGGTCCAAACCGACCTGCTACGTAAGGTATGACGATATGATATAAAAAGGATTTGCGCTCGCAAATCCTTTTTATATTGGTACCCCCTTAGTTTAGATAAATCCCTTCGTAATATATTTAACCAACGCCCATATGAGATGCCTTTGAACAAATTGTGAACAAATATACATAGTTGGCTATCGTTATCATATAGTTTTCCCCTCTTATTTTAGTTAGTAATATGCGTGGTGTTACGATTTGTTATATAATGTAGGAAGGAATACAAACTGTGATAAAATTATTAAGCCCCCTTTTTTCTGATATGATACTGTAATATGCTAGGAGGAACATTTGATGAATTATCCAAACGGGCAAAGACGAACAACATTCCGACAAACATCATCAGCGCAAACCACAGGAAAAAGTTATAGTAATCGGGGAATGACGTTGGAAGAAGACATTAATACGACAAATCAGTATTATTTAGACACAAATACGGCAATAATTCATAAAAAGCCAACACCAGTTCAAATTGTAAAAGTAAACTATCCGAGGAGAAGCGCTGCTGTTATTACAGAAGGCTACTTCAAACAGGCTTCAACAACCGATTATAATGGTTTGTATCGTAAAAGGCATATTGATTTTGAAGCAAAGGAAACAAAAAATAAAACATTATTTCCCTTAGCTAACATTCATGATCATCAGTTGAAACATATGGAATCCATTGTGGAACATGGAGGGATTTGTTTTTTTATCATTCGCTTTGCAGCATTCAATGAGACCTACCTTTTGCAGGCGGAAAAATTCTTCCCACATTGGCATGACCAACTAAATGGAGGTAGAAAGTCTATTCCATATGAATGCATCAAACAAGATGGCTATCTTATTCCATTTCAATATCAGGCAAGAATTGATTACCTGGAAATAATAGATAAGCTTTATTTTTAGAGACGGAGGTATTGAGCAATGGCAGATAATAGCCAAACTCGTGCAGCAAGAAGAAAACAAAAGAAAACAAAAAAGAAACCGCTATGGAAGAAAATATTATTAACCTTTTTCGTAACATGTTTAGTAATTGGAATTGGTGTTGGTGCTCTGGTCACTTTTTGGATCGTGACAGCACCTGGTTTAGACGAAGCAAAGTTAACCGATTCTTTTTCATCCACTGTCTATGACCAGGATGGTGAACCGGTTGTCAATTTAGGTGATGAGAAGCGTAAGAAAATAACCTATGATGATATACCGGACGTTCTAGTTGATGCTGTTACTGCAACAGAAGATTCTCGATTCTTTAAGCATTCTGGTATTGATATGCGACGAATTGGTGGTGCGGTTGTTGCTAACTTTAAACGTGGCTTTGGTGCAGAGGGTGCCAGTACGATTACACAACAAGTTGTGGAGAAATCATTCTTAACTCCAGAAAAGAAGCTGAAGTTAAAGGTCCAGGAAGCATGGTTATCCCTTAAACTGGAACGTAAATATTCTAAAGAAGAGATCTTAGAAATGTATTTGAATAAAATTTATTATGGTAGCGGTGCTTATGGTGCGGCTAAAGCTGCAGAAATTTACTTTGGTAAGGATGATTTAAATGATATAACATTACCAGAGGCTGCTATCCTAGCAGGGCTGCCACAGCGTCCATCAGCATATAATCCATTTGAAAATCCAGAGTTAATGGAAAAGCGAATGAATACTGTATTAACTTTGATGGTTCGACATGGTAAAATTTCGCAGGATGATGCGGATGAAGCGAAATCAGTTGATGTCGCCTCTCTCTTAACTGATGAACAGCCGAATTCTTCGCAGTATGAGTCTTTTGTTCAACAAGTAGAGAAAGAAGTTAGCGAAAAACTAGATGGTGCAAATATTTACACAGACGGGCTAAAAATTTATACGACATTAGATCCAAGTATACAGGATCACGTAGAGTTTCTGTTAAAGGATAGTGATGAGAACCCTATTCCATATCCAGATGATGAAATGCAAGCTGGAATGGTTGTCTTAGATACTAAAAATGGTGCAATAAGAGCGGTTGGCGGGCGTAGAAACAGTAAAGGTATACGAGAAACAAATAATGCTATTAATAGCACTTTCCAGCTTGGTTCAAATGCAAAGCCAATTATGGCATATGGCCCGGCAATCGAATATAATAAAATGTCAACCTATCAGCAAATAAATGATGATAAACCATACGAAATTGCTGGAACAGAAGGCAAAGCAATCCGAAATTGGAATAGACAATATGCTGGCTGGATGTCAGCGCGTTATGCATTAAGTCAATCATTAAACGTTCCCGCAGTTAAAGTAATGGAAGAAGTAGGAAATGCTAATACGAAAAAGTTTGCGGAAGGATTAGGCATTAACTTTTATGAAGATAAGGTTTCTATTACGGACGCGATTGGTGGAACAGAAACGCAAGTTAGTCCATTGCAGATGGCTGGTGCGTATCGCGCGTTTGGCAATGAAGGAATCTACAATGATCCGTATGCAGTAACTAAAGTTGAATTTCCAGATGGAAGAACGATTGACTTAAAACCGGAGCCTAAGGAAGCAATGTCCGATTATACGGCATATATGATTACAGATATGCTAAAAACAGCCATTAGTGAGGGTACAGGACAATTGGCTGATATACCAGGGTTGGATGTAGCCGGAAAGACAGGAACAACCAACTTAGTTGATGTGGAAGGCAGTCCTGATTCTTGGTTCAGTGGTTATACAACTAACTATACGATTTCTGTCTGGACTGGACATGAAGGTAAAAGAAGACCATTGAAAGATACCAAGATACCACATGCCCTCTTTAAAAATACAATGACAGAGATATCGAAGGATATTGAAACACCAGACTTTAAGAAACCTGATTCAGTCGTTGAGGTCGGTGTTGAAAAAGGATCTAATCCCGCTGCATTGCCAAGTGACAACACACCAAGCTCACAAATTGTGAAAGAACTATTTGTTAAAGGCAATGAGCCGAAAAAAGCATCTGAGAAATTTGAAGCTCTTGATCCGGTAAAAGGACTTCAGGCTAAATATGATGAAAACGCAAATGCAATAAAGGTAAGTTGGGATTATAGCTCGGATGATGATGTATCATTTGAAATAAGCGCTAGTGTTGATGGTGGAGAAATGAAAGCTTTGTCTTCAACCGAAGACACATCGATGGAAATATCCGATGTGGATGAAGGATCAGAATATAATATACAAGTCGTTGCAGTGAGTGGCTCAGATAAAAGTGATCCTAAATCGACAAAAGTCAAGGTGCCGGGTGATGGTGACGATGAAGATGAGGAAGAAATACCATCTGTCAGTGGATTAAGTGCCAACTATAAAGAGGATGCATCCCTCATTGATGTCTCTTGGAATTATGATGGTCCAACCGCATCTTTTGAAATAGATGTTAATGGTCAGAAACAGTCTACTGATTCGAATGGAATTGAAATAAGTGGGGTTTCACCTGGTGAAACGTACACGATTAACGTTACTCCTATTGGTAAGGAAGATGGAGCAAAAGGCGGTTCACAAAGTACCTCCGTAACCATCCCAGACGATGAAACAGAAGACAGTGATGGTGATAACGATGATGGAGATTCCGGTGAGGATCCAGGGGATGATTCTGGTGGTGACTCCGGTGGAGATGAGGATTCAGACCAAGAACCAGAACCAGATCCGGAACCAGATAATGACCAGGACGATCAGCTAGATGAAGGCCAAGATGAAAATCAAGATGAAGATCAAAGTGGCGATCAGGATAATGATCAAGATAAACAGCCAGATGATGATGCAGCAGATGATACTGAATAAAATGAATCGGAACCAAATAAAAAAGAGGTAAACTTCACAATGAAGTTTACCTCTTTTCTTGTTTCATTCGCTTTTTTCCTTCCCTACATACTTCCAGCAAAGGACATTCCGGACAGTTGGGATTTCTTGCTTTACAATGGTACCTACCAAAGAAAATCAGGCGATGATGTGTTTCGCTCCATTCGTCCTTTGGCACTTTTTGCATCAATGTTTCTTCTACTTCAAGTACAGAATCTTTCCAACGGCAAATGCCTAATCGTTTGGCCACACGTTCAACATGTGTATCCACCGCTATCGCAGGTTCATTAAACGCAACAGACACAACCACGTTTGCGGTTTTTCTGCCTACCCCTGCAAGCTTCATCAGTTCCTCTTTTGTATTTGGAACTTCTCCATTATACTCATCAATTAAAGATTGGCATAACTTTTGAATATTTTTCGCCTTATTTCGATACAATCCGATAGACCTAATGTCCTGCTGTAATTCTTCTAATGATACAGCCAAATAATCTTCTGGTGTTTCATATTTTTTAAAGAGCTCTTTTGTTACTTTATTGACAAGTACATCTGTGCATTGCGCTGATAGCAAAACAGCGATGACTAACTCAAATGGGTTTTTATGAACCAGTTCACATTCCGCATGCGGAAACATCTCTTTCATCTGATCTAAACAATACCTTATCTGTGTTTTATTCAGCATCGTATTTAGTCTTCTCCTTCTAACCAATTATAATAAAATGAAGTATCCCTCTTTTTTGTAGTATCTTTTTTAATAACTTGTCTATCATGGAAATTTTTGCTTGCTTCACGCGCTTGTTCAACAGAGTGAATGCCTTTCTTTTTCCAATCCCGAAGAATGCGATCAATATATTTGAAGTTGAGTTTTCCCATCAAAACGGATTCGCGAAGTCCCGCTTTAATTAGGGACGGCGAGATTTCGTCCTCATCCAACCAAGCGTTGATGGTTTCAATTTCAAATGGTGATAACGGTCTGCCAAATTCTTGTTCAAACAAAATAAAAATGGTCCCTTCTGCTTGCACTTCCGGTTCTTCTGTATTTAAATAAAGCGATTCCCAAAGTGGATCCATGGAATAGGCTTCACTTAATTGATTGTGCTCGTTTTTTTGTTGTTTAATCGATAAAAAGTTTTTCTGGATAAGTTTCCGTAATATATTTGCCGATTCTTTTTCATCTATGGTTAAGTTGCTTGCAATTTCATATGGTGTTGGAAAGTCATTGCCTTCCTTTAAATAACGAAACAGTTGTAGAATTACGATAACATCTTTTTCATCCAACCCATAAGACGTATAGCTTGTTAGTAATTTCGCGGGTATATGCAATTGGTTCAATAAAATCTCTTGGATAGGAATAGATTTACTCATTTAAATAGCACCTCATCGATAATAGTATAGCATGAAAAGTAAACTGCAGTGCATAATAAAATCCCTTGCAAATGATGCAAGGGGTTTTATTATGTGTCTGTCTTTCTTATGGATATAAACGGTTAATCAACCGTGGAAATGGAATTGTTTCCCTTACATGGTCAACACCAGATAACCATGCCACTGTTCTTTCTAATCCCAAACCAAATCCTGAATGTGGTACACTGCCATATTTTTGCAGTTCTAAATACCATTCGTACGCTGGGCCTGTTAAATTATGTTGTTCATAACGCTCTTTCATTAATTTCAGATCGTCTATTCGTTGGGATCCGCCAATGATTTCACCGTATCCTTCCGGAGCAATTAAATCTGCACAAAGTACAACATCGGAACGATCCGGATGTGGTTTCATATAAAAGGCCTTAATTTCTGCCGGATAATTTGTAATAAATACAGGCATATCAAATTTCTCGGCGATTGCTGTTTCATGCGGAGCGCCAAAATCATCTCCCCATTTAATATCTGTAAACCCTTGTTCAATTAATAATGCAACGGCATCATCGTAGGTAATTCTAGGAAATGGCGCTTTAATTTTTTCCAGTTTAGATAGATCGCGGTCTAAAATGTTTAACTCTAACTTACAATTTTCTAATACAGATTGTACGACAAAACTGACATATTGTTCTTGTATTTCTAAGCTTTCCTCATGATCAACGAAAGCCATTTCCGGTTCGATCATCCAGAATTCAATTAAATGTCTCCGTGTTTTGGACTTTTCTGCACGGAATGTAGGACCAAATGAAAAAACTTTTCCAAATGCCATGGCAGCAGCTTCTAAATATAATTGCCCACTCTGTGATAAATAAGCTTCTTCCCCAAAATATTCTGTATGAAATAATTCAGTTGTTCCTTCTGCAGATGATCCAGTTAAGATTGGTGGGTCAATTTTAACGAACCCACTTTCATTAAAGAATTGGTATGTTGAGCGAATAATTTCATTACGTACTTTCATTACAGCATGCTGTTTTTTGGAGCGAAGCCATAAATGGCGATGATCCATTAAAAATTCTGTACCATGCTCTTTTGGTGTGATTGGATAATCGATTGATTCATGTATGAGTTCAATGTCACTTACTTGCATTTCATAACCAAATGGTGACCTTGTATCCTCTACAATTGTTCCCGTAATATACATTGAGGTTTCCTGATGCATATTTTTCGCTAATTCAAACGTTTCTTCAGATACATCACTTTTAACGACCACCCCTTGCATAAAGCCGGTACCGTCACGTAATTGTAAGAAAGCAATTTTGCCGCTTGAACGTTTGTTTGCCAGCCATGCTCCAATTGTTACTGTTTTATCCACAAATTTTGCTGCTTGTGATATTGTTGTTTTCAAAAAAATAACCTCCGTATGTTTAGGATTGATGATTTAATACAAAGCGTTTAATGCGTTTTGCCGCTTCTTCTAATATATCGATAGAAGTTGCATAAGATAAACGTACATTATCTGGTGAGCCAAATCCGGAACCAGGAACGAGCGCTACCTGTTCTTCTTCGAGTAGTGCTTTTACCCAGTCATCAACCGTTGCAAAACCATTTTCAGACGCTGCTTCGGCCACATTTGGGAATAAATAGAAAGCTCCTTTTGGTTTAACACAGGTTATTCCAGGAATATCAATAATTAATTGATACATGCGATCAAGTCTTTCTGCAAATGCTTCTTTCATCGCTGTGATTGGATCTTCATCCGCTACATATGCTGCTAATGCCGCATATTGCGCGATAGAGGTCGGGTTAGATGTTGAATGGGAAGCTAGATCTGTCATTGCTTTAATAATTTGTTTTGATCCTGCCGCATATCCAATTCTCCAGCCCGTCATTGCATGTGATTTCGAAACGCCATTAATCACGACTGTTTGCTCTTTTAACGCTGGAGACAATGCTGCGATAGACACATGATGATCGGCTGTATAAATAAGCTTTTCGTAAATTTCATCGGATACAATCAGTATATTATGTTTTAGACAAACCTCACCAAGTTTTTCAAGTTCCTCCTGATTGTACATCATGCCTGTAGGATTACTGGGTGAATTAATAATAACTGCTTTGGTTTTACTGGTAATCGCTGCTTCCAGCTCATCAGGGGTTAATTTGAAATCATTTTCTTCCAATGCATCAACAATAACCGGTTTGCCGCTGGCTAACTTTATCTGTTCCGGGTAGCTTACCCAATATGGGGAAGGAACAATTACTTCATCGCCCTCATTGATCAGAACCTGGAACAAGGTATATAAAGCGTGTTTAGCGCCTGTTGTGATGATAATCTGATCCGTTCCATAGCTTAGCTCATTATCGGCTTTAAACTTGTTTACAATGGCTCGTTTGAGTTCTAACGTCCCGCCTGCTGGTGTATATTTTGTCATTCCGTCTTGCATCGCCTTATTCGCTGCATCTAGGATATATCCCGGTGTATTAAAATCGGGTTCGCCGACACCGAGTCCAATTACATCAAGCCCTTGTTGTTTTAACTCTTTTGCTTTTGCAGATATTGCCAACGTTGAAGATGGTGTTAATGTCTTTACCCTATTTGCTAATTCCATGGTGGAACCCCCCTGTTTATTTAAACATTCGCCTGAAGCGATATTGTTCATAACGTGAACCATCGTATAGTGATAAATAATCCAATACATACCTGCCTGACTCGTCACTATAGGTGATCTCCCATAGCGCTTTATCATCCACTAAAGCTGGAACGACTTTGACGAGTTTGCACTGCTCACATTGTGCTTTCCAATCATTCACTATCTGATCTTCAGAGACAATATCAGCTTGTTTGATGGTTGTTAAGTTTTTTTCCTTCCCTTTTAAAGGATAAAAAATGATCTTCTTTTCATCTTTATTATCTTTACCGAAGATAACATGATATGCTTCATCACCATTGAACTGTTCAATTTTGTCAATCTTCGTAATGGATGTCGCATTTAAAATTTGTTTTTCGGTCTCAGCGAATCCTTCCGTTTTTGATCCTTTTACATCATAATATAAAAATACTGCATAAATAAAGCCGATAATAAGTATAATTAAAATGATGATTAAACTCCAGAAGAACCAACTTCTTTTTTTATCCGGTGAATAGCTATTGTTTATCATTATTCTCACCCATTATTATATTTCCCCCAGTAAAATCTGCCTCATTTATCAAAAATTGCTATTCATAATTACCGCAATACCGCTAACAATAAAGGTAGTAATAAATGAAGCGCGGTTCCATTATATCACTTTATTTATTTTCACAAATAACTTCTAACCTATACCATACTTTATTATACTGATACAGCTGTATCGGTATATTTTTTTAGTCTACATAAGTGTAATTAACCCTATATCCTTTTCAAATATGGCACTTAGAACCATTCTTCTGCTTTTGTCATGAGTTCCTGGGTGGATGCAAATGTTAATGGAACGTTCGGAATCGATTCAGTGAAGAATTTACCATAACGTGCTTTTACTATTCTTGCATCACAGACAAAAACAATGCCACGGTCATTTGTTGATCGTATTAAACGTCCGAATCCCTGTTTAAATTTAATTACCGCATTTGGTAAAGATAAATCGATAAAAGCATTTTTTCCAGCTGCTTTTAGATGCTGTGCTTTCGCTTCATAAATGGGATGATCTGGAGGCTGAAAAGGCAACCGAACAATCATCAAGCAGGATAAATCCTCCCCAGGTATATCCACGCCTTCCCAAAAGGAGCTGGTACCTAATAATATCGCTTGATCAAACGTTTGGAAATTTTTCTTTAAACGGGATCGGCTTCCGCTTGATATCCCCTGACCAATAAGCATATATTTATCGGTATCCATTATTTCTTTTAAAAGCGCATGCGATTTTCTTAGCATATCATAGGAAGTAAACAGGACGAGCATTCTTCCTTTTGTAATTTCTGCTAAGGATAGTATTGCTTCACACGTTGCATAAATAAAGTCATCCTGGTTTCCATATTTTATATCTGGAAAGTCACTCGGCACCATCAGCTGCACTTGATCCTCATAAGAAAACGGCGACGTGATTTTCTCCGTTATCAAACGTTCTGTTGGTAGCCCTAGGCGCTCTTGAATAAACGAGAATGAGTTTTTCATTGTCAGTGTGGCGCTGGTCAGGATTACACTGTCTTTTTTAGCAAAAAAGTCATTCGTTAACAAAGTGGAGATATCTGTCGGTTCACTATATAAATAAACCGCATTTTTAGACCCATGCATGTCTATTTCAATCCATTTGACTTGTTGAACGGTGTCTTCAATGAGGAATAATTGTTCAAGCCCATCAATAAATGATTGAAGCAGTTGCATATTACCTTTTAAATCATCTTTATCATACTTATCGAGTGCTTCTTTTTTATCTAAATGTTGCTCAATTAATGCAAGAATATGAATTAAATCACGAAGATAAAAGGTTAGTCTTGTTACCATTTCTAATATCACTTGCCACTGATCGCTATCCTCTTTCTCTGGATCAAACCGGTACTGCGTTCTCCCTATATCACTTAATGATTTATCATTTCTTTGCTGTTTTACAACATATTGATACAAGTAACGAAACAAATCATCAATTTCGTATTTAGCCTGTGAAAAAATATCATCCCATTTTTCCAGAGGTAATTGTTTCGGACCAAGATCATATGCTCCTATTAGATTTCCCAGTGATTTCGTTTCATCTATACTTCCAATTTGATTGAGTATAAATTGCATGTTCATGTAATCGATTTTCATTCCATAGTGACGAGAAGCAGTTTCTTCAATGTGGTGTGCCTCATCGATAATTACTTTGTCATAGCTCGGTAAAAATTGATAATCATTAAACATATCTGTACATAATAACGCATGGTTTGTAATAACCAGATCAGCTTGTTGTGCCTTTTTTCGGGCCTTTTGGTAAAATGACTTGGAAAACCAAGGCGAATGTGCATCTATAAAACCTTCTGAATCCGTGGAAATCTTTTTATAAAAAAAGTAACCACTTGAAGGTAATTGTATTTCATCTATATCTCCAGATTCCGTTTCTGTTAACCAAACAAGAATCATCGCTTTGGTGAGGGCGATATCATAATTATCATGGCGCGAGGAATCTAGTTCACGTTCAAACTTTTCTAGGCTGATATAATGATTCTTCCCTTTTAGTAATGCAATTGTAAAGGGGATATCGACCAATTTTTGGATTAATGGTATTTCTTCATCTAAAAGTTGTGACTGCAATTGCGTTGTATAGGTGCTGATAACGATTCTTTTTTTTGTCTTTACTGCTTCATAAATTGCTGGAATTAAATAGGCAAGTGACTTCCCTGTCCCCGTTTCCGCTTCAACTAACGCGTGATGATGTAACTGAAACGCATCAAAAATATTTTCCGACATCTCCCGTTGACCAGTTCTTTTTTCATACTTGTTCATAAACTGCTGCATGGTTCCGTCAGCTTCATAAATTTCGTCCAAGTATTCTCCAAAGGAAATGTTCAATGCAACGTTTGCTGGCTTTTCATCTTTCATATGCCTAAATGCCAACCCTCTATATACGTCGATATCTTTATTAACAACGGTTGAAAATGCTAATGCCTTCTCCCGTTCCATTAATAATTGGTATACATCAGATTTAAACAGTTTCTCCAAGTTTAATAAGTGAAGGATTGTCTCGTATGGTAAAGTTGCCAGCTTCTCTTTTAATTTTAATAATATTTTTGCTGTTACAAAGGCATCTGACAAGGCGCGATGTGGATCTTCATGCTGGATATCCAGATACGCTGCTAACTGGCCTAATTTATAGCTTGGAGCTTTCGGATATAATATTCGCGCGAGTTCAACCGTATCTAATATTGGATTATCCAACGCCTGTTTGCCATGGTTCGTAAGCTCTACGTTTAAAAACCCTAAATCAAATGGCACATTATGTGCAACGAGATAGCTATCCTGGAAAATATTGATAATTTCATCAGCCTCATCTTGAAACAGTGGCGCATCAGCTACTTCGTCATCGATGATTCCAGTTAAGTTCGTAATAAAGGGAGGAATAGGTTTTTCAGGATTAATTAAAGTGGAATAGCTGTCCATGATTTGATCATTTTCAATAACTACAATCCCTACCTCTATAATCCTGTCCTCTTTTAGCGGAGCATGCCCGGTCGTTTCCAGGTCAATTACAACGTATTTATCCAAAACTTCCACCTGACTTTCCTTTCCCTATGTATCGTACATTTAGAAAACGCAGCATTCGTCAAGCCTTAGGCGAATTGCCTTCGTTCAACGAAAAATTCCTTTTTCACTTTCGATAATCGCTTCAGTAGCATTCCTTTAAACACGCACGACGCACAAGGACGCTGTGTATTAGCTAGAGCAGAAAGAAATAGACCTATCCTTTCCTTACTGCTAAAAGTAAAACTCTTATCATGAATACTGATAAGAGTTTTACACCTTTATACGAAATCCTGCATCATTGTTAATGGAGGCTCTTTTTCAATAAGCTGCGCAATCTCATTCTTTTCATTCATAATAGCAACTTTTGGTTTATGCGATGCTAACTCTTTTTCTGATATAAGTGCATAGGAGACGATAATAACTGTATCCCCCTTTTGAACAAGTCTTGCTGCTGCTCCATTCAAGCATATTACGCCTGAGTCTTTTTTTCCAGGAATAACATATGTTTCCAAACGGGCACCGTTATTATTGTTCACAATTTGTACTTTTTCGTGAGGTAAAATATCCACTTGTTCTAAAATGCCCTCATCTATCGTGACACTTCCAATATAGTCCAGGTTGGCTTCTGTTACACGTGCACGATGGATCTTACTTTTCATCATAGTGCGTATCATACAATTCCCCCCTATTTTAATCGATTGATTAACTCCCCAATATCATTAAATAGAAGGTTATCGATTAATCTGGCATGTTTAAAGAATACTGCTGTTGCTAAAACTACCTGCTGGTCAATTACAGTCACAGGCTCTAGTTCTGGATAACTCAACAGTTCAACATAGTCAATTTTCCCAGTTGTATTGTGAGTAATCTTGTCCATGACCTCTTTAACAATAATATCAGGATTTTTTTCTCCGTCAACTACCAGTTGGCGGGCACTGTTTAATCCTTTATATAACCAAACAGCTTCTTCTCTTTCTTGATCCCGCAGATTAACATTTCTGCTACTTTTTGCTAAGCCACCCTGCTCTCTGGCTGTAGGAACACCAATCAATTCAATTGGAAAGTTAAAATCATTAATCAGCGCATCTACGACAGCTATTTGCTGTGCGTCCTTCATACCAAAATAAGTTCTATTTGGTTGTATAATATGAAATAATTTCGTCAGTACAGTGATTACGCCGTCAAAATGCCCCGGTCTTGATCTTCCACACAATACATTTACCCGTTCTTCCATATGCATACGAATGCTCATTTTCTTCGGATACATGTCTTCCACTCCCGGGATAAATAATATATCTACTCCGGTTTGTTCAGCGATTGAAATATCGTGCGCTTCATCCCTAGGGTATTGTTCATAGTCTTCGTTTGGACCGAATTGTAGAGGATTCACGAAAATGCTGGCCGCGACGATGTCGTTTTCCGACTTTGCTTGTTTCATTAGACTTATATGACCATCATGAAAAAATCCCATTGTCGCAACAAAACCAATCTGTTTGTGCTGCTGATTGAATGCTTTGCACCTTACTTGCATGTCTTCGATTGAACGAATAATTTCCATTTTATATCCCTACTTCACTTATTTGGTAAAATTTCCTTGTCTTTAATTAAAAAAGAATATGCATCCAGCGGAAAGGTTTTATCCTTCACATCTTCAATATAAGCTTTCACTGCATCCGTACCTTTTTCATTAAAGTCTGCATAGGGTTTAGCAAATTTCGGCAGGCGGTCAACACCGTATTTTAATATGTCATGATAGACTAAAACCTGACCATCACATTCAATCCCTGCACCAATGCCTATTGTTGGAATGTCTATTTTTTCTGTAATAATTTGTGCAAGTTCTTTGGGAACACATTCTAGTACTACTGATATAGCACCATGCTCGGCCACCTGTTGTGCATCAGTAAGCAGTTTTGCAGCTGCTGCTCTGTCTTTACCCTGTACCTTAAACCCACCTAACACATTCACTGTTTGTGGTGTTAATCCCAGATGTGCAACAACCGGTATACCTGCCTCTGTTAACCGTTTAATCAAGAGCAGGGTTTCTTCTGTTGCCCCTTCAATCTTGAGCGCTTGTGCATTTGTTTGTTGAAAAATTTCTCTTGCATTTGTTAATGATTCCTCTATGGAAATATGATAGGACATAAAAGGCATATCCACAACTACAAATGTATTCGGAGCACCACGTTTTACAGCCTTCCCGTGATGTATCATATCGTCAACTGTTACCTGTATGGTCGAATCATAGCCAAGCACGACCATCCCCAGTGAGTCTCCAACAAGAACCGTGTCAATACCGGCCACTTCAGCTGTCTTTGCTGAAGGATAGTCATAGGCAGTGACCATCGTTATTTTTTCCTGATTATCTTTCATTTTTTGCAGATCCAATCTTGTCAGCATAATTAATTTTCCCCTTCTTTGAACCAATCTATTTCTGCCGAATACAGTTTCTTCGTTGTGCCATCTGTGGCTTTTGTTAATAAAGCACCATCTGCAGCAATTCCTAAAAATGTGGCATCCCACTTGTCACGCATTGTTTTAATGGAGATACTTTCGCCAATTTTGAAACCGAAGCTTTCCCATTTATCCTTAATTTCCGGAAAGCCATTTTCCATGTAGGAATCATAGGTGTTTTCAAATGTGGTTAAAATATTTTGAACTAGTTCTCTTAGTTGCCAATGTTTATTTGTTTCCATTTGCAATGAAGTTGCCCGATGCCCAATGTCTTCAGGCATATCGCTTTTTGTCTGATTGACATTTAAGCCAATGCCGATGACCACATATTGGATTCTATCCTGTTCCGCCTGCATTTCTGTTAAGATGCCGGCCGTTTTTTTGTTATTAATTAATATGTCGTTTGGCCATTTAATTAAAGGGGCTACTGTCGTGCATGTTCGTAATACATCTGCTAAAACCGTTGCAGTTAAAAGAGTTAATTGTGGCGCCTGATAAGGTAATATATCAGGTCGAACAAGGATGCTGAGCCATATCCCTTTCCCTTTACCAGAATGCCAGTGGCGATTCATTCTACCCTTCCCCATTGTCTGTTCATCAGCGATAACAACAGTACCATGCGATGCACCTTCAAGCGCAACTTGATGCGCAATAATTTGCGTTGATGGGATCGATTGTTTATGTATGATTGTTTTACCAATCCATTTGGTGTTTAATCCCCATTGTAATGTGTTCTCACTTAATTTATCTGGATAGTCTAGAATTCTGTAGCCTTTTTTAGACTTACCTTCAATGGTGTATCCGTCTTTTTCAAGCTCTTTCATATGTTTCCAGATCCCACTTCGGGATATTTTCAATTTGTCCGATAAAACTTGTCCGGAAATATAATCATCCTGATTGTTTGCGAGTAGCTCGATTAGTTTGTTTCGGGTGGACTCCATTGTATCCACTCCTTTATATCATATTTCGTATTCTTTAGTCTGCCTGAGACAACTTCTTTTTCAATCTGATTGATCGATATTTGCAGCCATCGTCCTTTTTGTCTATTGGGGAACAAATTAATTAAATCATTCCCATTGATCGCCAATTCCTGTTTGGATTGGATTGGCAGGCGGTGAGCAATTTGTTCCAACGCGTCTACGGTAATTGGCTCATTGGGATTAAATATATTTATTAACCTGTTCAATCCACCGTAATACGATTCGGATAATTGATAAATCATCCACTGATTCAGTCCGTCTCTTTTATATTGTTCCAAAGCATTAACCAACTGAGCGGCTTCCTGTTTCGTTTTATTGGAGCATTTCCACTCCTTTATCCACTGTGCAACACTGACCCTTGGTTCAATAACATGCAGCAATGCAATTACCTCGCCAAAGGAGTGTAAAGGTTTCAGTGCGTTCGGCAGGGAACAAATAATTTCAGGGAAGTCTGCAAATATTGGCAGGTGCTTGTAAATCTCTGTGTCCTTTAAATAAGCTATTCCAATTGGAAGGTACTCCCCGGCAAATAGCTTTGTGAATTCATTTGTAATTCGTTCAATCGCAAGGCCCTCGATCGCCGGTTTTACTTTTTTAATATCTGTTAATGTTTGGCGATGTATGGTAAATCCGAGTTGACTGGTAAAACGAAGAGCGCGGATCATACGTAATGGATCCTCTGTAAAGCGTTCATAGCCGTCTCCAACCGTTCGAATGAGTTTTGCTTGTAAATCCCCTTGCCCATCAAATAAATCCGTTATCACGCCGTCTTTGTTCATTGCCAAGGCATTAATTGTGAAATCTCTTCGTTCCAAATCTTTATCAATTTGATCTATGAATTCAACCGAATCCGGATGACGCTGGTCTGTATAGTCTCCGTCGATACGAAATGTTGTTACTTCATAGGACTGATGATGATGTCGAACAATTACTGTACCATGTTCAATCCCGACAGGAATCACTTTGCTAAAGATTTGCTGAATAAAAGCTGGTGAGGCCGATGTGGCGATATCAATATCCCCAATCGGACGATCGAGTAGCAAATCGCGAACACAACCACCAACATAAAAGGCCTGGTGACCCTGGTTTTCAATTTGATTAATAACAGGCATGGCCATTAAAAATGCTTCCGTCATCACGGTTATCACCATCTCTTAGTCATTTTGTATCTGATCATTTACTAATACTTTATCATAAATGTCAATATATTGATTAACAATTTTCGAAGAGTGAAAGCCGCTTTCCGCATGCTGTCGGGCATTCTGAGAAAAACGATCCAGCTTTTTATCATTATTTAGTAACGCTACAGCGTATTTAGATGCACTTTCTACGTCTCCTAATTCAACCAGGTAACCGGTTTTTCCATGCTCGATGACTTCGGGTACACCACCGACGTTAGTTCCAATGCAAGGGACTTCGCATGCCATTGCCTCTAACAATACCAAGCCAAAGCTTTCCTTTTCTGATAATAGTAGTTTCAAATCAGAAATGGACAATAAGTCACTAATGTTTTTTTGCTTGCCTAAGAATAAAACATCGTCAGTCAACCCGAGTTGACTGACTAAATCAGTTGATGCAGCGTATTCAGGCCCATCTCCAATTAATAAAAGCTTACTTTTAACGTTGTCTCTAATTAGTCTGAAGGTGTTGATCACATCATCGAGACGTTTTACTTTCCGAAAGTTTGAAATATGAATAATTACTTTTTCATCCGTTGGAATACCATACTCCGCTTTTAATGAAGGCAGATCTTTTTTAAAATATTCCGCTTCGTTAACGAAATTATAGATCACAGAAATGTCCTTTTTACTGCCAAGCATTTCTTTCGTTTGTTGAACAAGACTATTAGAAACAGCAGTTACAGCATCGGATTGCTCAATACCGTGTTTGATCATTTTCTTAAATGTATGGTCAACCCCCAGTACGGTTATATCTGTACCGTGTAATGTCGTTACAATTTTTACTTCATGATCTGCAATGTCCCTTGCTAAAATCGCACAAATAGCGTGGGGCATGGCATAATGGACATGTAGTATGTCCAATTTTTCCCGGTCAATCACTTCTGCCATTTTAGTTGCCAATGCTAAATCATATGGAGGGTATTGAAAAACCGGATAGTGATTTAATTCCACTTCGTGATAATAAATTTGTGGATGAATTTTATCTAGACGAAAAGGGACACTGGAAGTAATAAAATGAATCTCATTTCCACGCTCTGCTAAAAGCATACCTAATTCGGTGGCAATAATCCCTGACCCACCTACTGTTGGATAGCAAGTGATACCGATCTTCATTTTTTCGCGTCCTGTTTTAAGTTTGCTTTGACAATTTCTCTCCACTGAAAATCACCGCGATCCAACGCGCGAATAAATATTTCTGATGCAGCCATATTGGTTGCAAGTGGGATTTTATAAACGTCACATAAGCGCATCAATGCACTGATATCCGGTTCATGTGGCTGTGCGGTCAATGGATCCCTGAAAAAGATGACCATATCCATTTCATTGTTAGCAATTCTTGCACCTATTTGCTGATCACCACCAAGCGGACCGGATTGAAATAAATGTATGGATAGTCCGGTCGATTCTGAAATCATTGTTCCAGTAGTTCCTGTTGCAAACAATGTATGTTTAGCCAAAATATGTTTATAGGCAGTACTAAATCCAATAATATCCTGTTTCTTTTTATCGTGGGCAATAAGTGCAATATTCATCATGGTCCCCCTTATAGTATGTTTTCTAGTCCGTAAATAAGCTGATCTGATTCCATCACTGTTTCAATTGAAAACTTGATACCCTCCATAAATGATGCACGATTAAATGAATCATGTTTAATCGTTAGGTTTTGACCGGAGCCGCCAAAAATAACTTCTTGATGTGCAACAAGTCCAGGCAGCCGTACACTGTGAATATGCATACCATCTAATTCCGCACCTCGTGCTCCTTGGATCGTTTCTTTTTCGTCTGGATGTCCTTGGATTTTATAGTCTCGTGTTTCTTTGATAAGTTCTGCCGTCTTTTTAGCAGTGCCTGAAGGAGCATCCAATTTATTATCGTGGTGCTTTTCGATAATTTCAACATCAGGGAAGTAACGTGCTGCCATTTGGGAAAACTTCATCATCAATACAGCGCCAATTGCAAAATTGGGAGCAATAATACAGCCGATTTTCTTTTCCATAGCGATGGCTCTTAGTTCATCTAATTGTTCATCCGTAAAGCCAGTTGTCCCAATCACAGGGCGGAGATTATGTTCGAGTGCCGCTAATGCGTGTTTATATCCAACTTCTGGCACAGTTAAGTCTACAAAGACGTCTGCATCGATCGAATGGAAACAATCGGAAGCATTATCAAAAACCGGAACATTTACATTGGAAATATCGACAATATCATCTACGGCCTTACCATTATTTTTCCGATCAATGCAAGCTACCAGATTTAAATTGTCATCCTTCATTACCATTTTAATGGCTTCAGATCCCATTTTACCACGTGGACCTGCGATAATTACATTTATACTCATTGTTGTTGTACCTCCAGTATTATTTAATTAATTATGATTGTCTTTTCTCGTCCAACGATCTTTGTCACGCGTTTCTATTTTATTAATGGCAATGTCAAACGCTTCTGAAAGATCGATATCAAGCGAATTAGCAAAACAGGAAAGAACAAAGATGATATCACCGAGCTCTTCCTCTACCGTCTTTTCTTGTTCAGTTGCTTTCTTTGGTTTTTCTCCATAGTAATGATTGACCTCTCTTGCAAGCTCTCCCACTTCCTCTGACAACCTGGCCATCAGGCTTAAAGGAGAAAAATATCCTTCTTTGAATTGTGAAATATACGAATCTACCCGGTTTTGTATGTCTTTTGTATTATATATTGGTGTACTAATATTTCATTCTCCTTTATTTCGTATTTATCGCAGTTTGGCGGGCAGTAAAACTCCCACTGAATGAAGTTTCACTTTATACCTCTTTATTATGTTAGCGAATCTGTCGTATTTTGACAAATTATTCATTCTAAAAGTATGATTGTATTGTGACTTAGGTTTTCTAATCATAATGAAAGCATTTATTGGAGATATTGAAAATAAGGAAGTTTGGAGGTAAAAAAATGATTTTTGGTTTAAGAATTAAAAATATCCTATTTATTTTATTAGGTGCAGCGATATTTTCGTTCGGTATTGTACATTTTAATATGCAAAACAATCTTAGTGAAGGTGGATTTACTGGGATCACTTTATTATTTTACTTTTTATGGGACTGGGACCCTGCAATTATGAATATTGTTTTAAATGTGCCCGTCTTTTTTATTGGTTGGCGATTCCTTGGTAGGAAAACCTTTTTTTATACGGTTATCGGCACTGTTGGCGTTTCCATATTTCTAAGTGTTTTTCAAATCAGACCATTTCAGACTTATTTACAATCCGATATGACATTAGCAGCCCTGTTTGCAGGTGTTTTCATTGGGGTTGGTCTCGGCATTATCTTTCGATATGGCGGCACGACAGGTGGTGTAGATATCATTGCACGGCTTGTTAATAAATATGTCGGCTGGAGCATGGGCAAGACCATGTTTTTATTTGACTTTCTCGTAATCACAACATCCGTTTTCGTCGCACTTGATTTAGTAAAAGGGATGTACACACTTGTAGCCGTCTTTATTGGTGCGAGGGTCATTGATTTTATGCAAGAGGGTGCGTATTCAGCTAAAGGTGCAACCATTATTTCAAATTACAGCGATGAAATTGCCAAAAAGATAAATATAGATATGGATCGTGGGGTAACGGTACTTGATGGCAGGGGAAGTTTCTCAGGCGAGAAGCGAAATGTTTTATATTGCATTGTTGGCAGGAACGAGGTCGTCCGATTGAAAGGTATTATTAATGGGATTGATCCACATGCATTTGTGGCATTGAGCACCGTACATGATGTAATAGGTGAAGGATTTACATTGGATGAAAATAAAAACCCGATAGATGATTGACCAAAATAAAAAAGGGTGGCAGGGTAGTTACCCAGATGCCATCCTTTTTAATCATTATTTGCGTAAATCATAATGAATCTTAATAGTTCTGCAACAGCTACAAGCGCGGCAGCTACATACGTTAATGCAGCGGCATTCAAGACTTTTTTCGTTTCCCGCTCTTCATTATTGCGAATAACTCCAGATGAAACAAGTTGTCCCATTGCCCGATTAGAAGCATTAAATTCAACTGGTAATGTCACTACTTGAAACAGTACAGCAGCTGACATAAAGATAATGCCAAACAGCAATAGGTTCATGCTGCTCATTAAGATACCTGCAATAATTAAAAAGTAAGAAGCATTTGAACCTAAGTTTGCTACTGGAACCAATGCACTTCTAAATCGCAGGAAGGCATAGGACTCTGCATCCTGAATGGCGTGTCCTACCTCGTGCGCAGCAATTGCAGAAGATGCCATGGAATGACCGTGAAAGTTTTTAGAAGACAGTCTGACTACTTTTTTCCTCGGATCATAGTGATCAGAAAGCTCCCCGCGCGTTTCTTCAATTTGCACATCATACAAACCATTATCATCTAATATTTTTCGAGCAACCTCTTCCCCACTCATATGAGAAGAAGTTGCTTTTTTTGAATACTTTTTGTACGTGTTTTTAACTTTTGATTGTGCCCAAATCGGAATAATCATCAAAAGAGCGATATAAATAAGATAACCACCAAGACCACCAAACATTTACATTCCTCCACATATTTTAGATATTTCCTATAGGTCAACAATAGTCAAAGATAGGGATTTAGTCAACTGATTTGTCCTTTTTAGCTCCTTTTTTAACTTCCCCCCTGTATTTTCTCCAACTGACGTAAGATAATGTAATAGCAATACTCCCACCGATAAACAAGACAGACCACAACAAGGGTCCTAGATCGGTGTTTTCTGTGGAGGTTTCAGAAGAAGTTGGTGCTGTCGGACTTGCAGCAATAGAATGATCGGTGTGAAGAAAAATAAATATCCCTATGAAAAGTATAAAAAAAAATCGGATGTACCTGCACCTGTTTGCCATAGAGATCACCTCATATACAGTTTAATCACTAATGTATATGTAAAGCGACCTGAATATATAACAGTTACTATAATGAAGCATTTTTTTGCACGGTTAATTTATATGCAATAAATATGGATATCATACTTAACCAAAATGTAAAATAACCTATTTCATTCCTATATTCTATTAATGAAGCGTAAATTGGCATCATGCCAAACACGTAATCGATCACGTCATTGTGTAAGGTCCAAACCGCAGCAACAAAAATATGTTTTCGCTGTATTTTATAAAAAGGAGCATACAGTAGCCCCTGTATGGCCATTGCGCCATGTGAAGCCATCAGCATATATCCTTGCCAACCCAATGATCCATCAACGATCAAGGTTAACAGATTCATGACAACTGCCCATACACCATATTTAAACAATGTAATGATCGCGAGTGCCTCTATGTAGGGTGTGTTTTTTTTAAATAGAAAAAAGAACAAAAAAATCGTGAAAAACAAGCTCGCTGTCGGACTATCGGGAACAAAAATCAAAAAAATGGGCGGCGTAATTGCTAGCTGACTTTCATACCATATAAAGCCATAAATTGTCCCTACCAGGTTGATCAAAAATAGTGCAATTAAGAAACGTTTATTAAGTAAGATATATCTAATCATAGCCATATGTAAATCCTTTCCATAACCTGGAATTAAAAAGACACCTTCACCAATAGTTATGGCAAAGGTGTCTTTTTTAACACTTTTAACTTCTATTTATTCTGCTTCCTCGTTTACGGAGACAATAAAGTCAACAAGTTGTTCTAATTCCTCATCGCTACCAGAAAATTGATCCGGGGGCATGTCTCCTATACCATTTTGTGCGATGTCAGCAATTTCATCGGCTGTATGTTCAGTGCCAATAAGTGAAGGAGCAGCTGCTCCACCTGATAAATCATCACCGTGACATTGCATACAACTATTTTCGTAAATTGCAAATCCAGGATCTTCCTCATCAATTTCTACATCTGCTTCAGCAACTGGCTTATTTTCTTCTGCACGTGCTTCCCAATCAACTGCAGAAGCTGATTCATAAGTTAACCAGATGACTGATGCTAAACCAAGCATCATCATACCAACCGCAACTGGCCTTTGTTGTGGTCTACGTCCAGGACCTTTGTCCAAAAACGGCGCAAGTAATAGCGCTCCAAAAGCAAGACCAGGTAATACCAGTATTCCCATAATAATGTATGGGCCACTTGCAAAATTATATTTCAAGAGTTCATATAAGAATAGAAAATACCAGTCTGGCAATGGTATATACGCTGCGTCACCTGGATCTGCCATCCCTTCCAATGGTGCTGGATGGGCTAAAGTTAAACAGAGAAATCCAACTAAAAATACTGCACCGACCAACCATTCTTTCAATAAAAAGTTAGGCCAAAAAGCTTCTGTTCTACCAGGATATTCGGAATAGTCCTTTGGTATATTTGGCTTCTTTTCAGCAGAGATTCGTGAATCCCCGACAAATTTCATACCTTTACCCTTATGCACAGCTTTCCCCTCCTTTTTATAGTGGTCCAGAAATCCCTTGTTTACGTATTAATATAAAATGCGCTGCCAATAGTGCAAATAATGCCCCTGGCAAGAAGAATACGTGAATCGCAAAGAATCTGGTTAGTGTTTGTGCACCAATAATTTCAGGATCTCCTGCCAATAAAGTTTTCAACTGCTCCCCTATAAATGGAACCTGTTGAGCAATGTCAAGTCCAACCTGAGTCGCGAAAAACGCTTTGTTATCCCATGGTAATAAATAACCGGTAAAACCTAAACCAAGAATGATAAAGAAAATAAGTACCCCTACCATCCAGTTAAGTTCACGTGGCTTTTTATAAACACCTTGGAAAAATACGCGTAAAGTATGTAATAATAACATAACTACAGTGACACTTGCGCCCCAGTGGTGCATCCCTCGAACTATCTGACCATGAGCCACTTCTGTTTGCAGGTAATATACCGACTTCCATGCATTTTCAATATCTGGAACATAATACATCGTTAAAAACATTCCAGAAAGAATTTGAATAACAACTACGAAAAACGTTAAACCGCCAAAGCAATATACAAACGCTGAGAAATGATGCGCAGGGTTAACGTGTTCTGGCACTTCGTGATCTGCAATATCGCGCCATATCGGCGTAATATCTATACGATCGTCAATCCAATCATAAATTTTCTGTAGCATAAACGATTACGCCTCCCCTTGTTCTTTTGCTTCACCTAAGAATAACATTCCGTCTTCTACTTTTTGCTCAAATTGATCCAATGGCGCTAGTGGCGGAGTTCCAGGAACGTTTGTCCCATCCTTATAGTAGCGTCCACCATGACATGGGCAATAAAACTCATCTGGAAAATCTTCACTACCTTCCCATGAAACGAAACAACCAAGGTGTTTACAAATTGGGGAAAAAGCTAATATTTCATCATTTTCGTCTTTATAAACCCACGCTGTTTTTGTTACTTCGGATTCATACCACCCGTCAACCTGATCAATCTTCCAATCAACACGTTGCGGTTCATCAGTAATGTCATCGACAGATAAACTTACATTGGCAAGATCACCATGTGATGAAGTCTTAAGCACCGGATCAACTGCCATTCGTAACATAGGAGCAAGCATGCCTGCTGCCATGAACCCACCTACACCTGTAAGTGTGTAATTGAGAAACTGTCTACGGGATACTTGCTGCTTTTTTTCACTCATGATTTCCCCCCTCTTTACATTAATCACGGACAATTATATTTTATATCATATTACTAGGACAATACTATGATAGCGCAAACTGTTTGCATGGTCAATATATATTCAATTTTGTCGAAAATATATTGTTTGATAAGTAGGATAGTATGCAATGTTTTTTGCTTTTTAACTAATAGGACATCTTACCAATAGGACCGGATTAATTCACCAATTTGTTCTACCTGATCTCGAATGAGCGCATGCATTTCTTTATTGTGCAAGTCACCGGAATGAAGCCCTGGAAGCCACACTAAAGTGCCCTGCATTGCTTGTTCATTCTTTTTCCAAGCGGCATCAAAAGTGACAAAGAACACGTGGTTAAATGGTTGTTTTTGTAAATCATACACCCAAGTATTTAATCGTTCCACTTCCATTTCCTGATCAGCGCTCTTTAAATAAGAATAATTTGGTGTTAACATGATTCTGCCTGAAAGTTCATTTTCGATCTCATTAGTAAAAACAGATAAAACTTCACTCTGAAATGCACTTTTTTCCATCGTATTATCATTTGACAGATGAAAAGGTACTAATGGGATAAGAATTGTATCAATATATTCTTTTGCTTGCTTGTACTGGTTCAAATCTGATTTCTTCCATTTCATATGTTAGTATCTACCTTTCTTCCTTATGTTAAACAACATTGGATAAATATTAATTACTACTTGAATCTTATCTCATTTCTACAAAAAAAATCAACCTATTGCATCAGCAATGGCGGTTGATTTTTTTCCAGTATTTGTAACTGGGCGGTTAAATCCATGAATTTCCCCTGATCCATATTGTCTAAAGAGCGATTGATTTCGCGCATTAATATATTTTTTTTATAATTATAAAGTGTTTGGTTTAATAGGTTCTCTGCCACTACTTTGTCGTCCTTGGTTATGAAATATTCTTCAGGTATAAATGGATTTTGTTCTAACACAGCTACATAGCTTGCGTTTTGGTATGATTTGTCAAAGTTTAGTTGTAAATATAATGGTTCTTGTTGATTTAAACGTATATCATGAAAAGATTTCTCTGCATCTGTTGTAACTAAATGATTTTTATAAAAGCGAAAAGGAGCTTCATTGGAACAGTGACTTGTCATGACAATACCTCTGGGGCAAAATTTTGCATCCCTTACAAAATGAACGTTAACTAAAAGATCATGATGATTGACCAAATAATTCAAAATCCAGACACTTTCCCGTTTTTTAAGTTGGTAATGATTTAAAAACCATTGAATAAATGCTTTTTTATCTTGCACGGAAACAGGAGTTTGCATATGGAATGAAATCCCCCTTTTATGATCCTTATTGAAAACCTTATTAGCTTCTTTTTGTTTGTTTCAAACGATTAAGAAACTCCTCCACTTCACCATCTACCGGCTCTTGATCCAAATAGGATTTAAGGACAGGAATAGCTTCGTTTATCCTCCCTTCCTCTGTTAAGAAATAACCATATTCTTTTAAAAAGTCGCTATCTTGATTTAGGCTATTATATGCCTCTTTATAGTGGTTTAATGCATCACTATATGATTCGATTTCATTATACGCTTTAGCTATCTCCCATTCATATAATGAATCATCAGCGCCCGTCCCTTTAACCTCAGTAACTAATTCTATTATGCCATTAAAATTATCTTGTTCTTTAAATAGCTCAATTAAGAATAAAATAGCCTCTTTGTAATCTGGATCCAGTGCGATTGCTTTACGTACCCATTTTTCACTTTCATCCACTTTATTAAACTGATGAGCAAACACGCCTGCAGAAAAGAATAGCTCCTTATTAAATTCATCTACTTCTATTCCTTTAATCGCTGTGGCATACGCTTCTTCTGGCATATGTTCTTCATTATAGGCATTTGATAACCTGGTGTACGCAGCGTGGTAATAGTTGTCCAGCTCTATAACATGTTCCCATGCTTTAATCGCAATATCTTTACGGTCTGCCTGATATGCCGTAACGCCATATTTAAACATTGTGTCCGGATTCTCACTTTCAATATCCTGATAATACGATAATGCCAATTCATACTCACCTGACGCTGCATAGCTTTCAGCAAGCCGGTCGTTAATAGAAATGTTTGCTACTTCCTTCGTTTTGGGTATTATCTTTTGATAATATATAATTGCTTTACTGTAATCGCCTATAGAAAACAGCAATTCGCCCAACGCAAAATCAATGACGACCTCGTTCGGGTCTATTTGTTTTGCCGTAAGTAATTTTTGTTCGGCAACCTCAAAAAGCCCCTGTGTTTGATACAAATCTGCTAATTGTATCAAAGCTGAAACATAGTCTGGATCATCTTGCTCAATTTCATTTAATAAATGAATCGCATTTTCATCATCCTCTAACTCTACGTATATATCTGCAAGCATGATCTTTAATTCACTTTCGCTTGGATATTGCTGTAATAAGTCGGAAAGAATATCTCTTGCCTCATGTAAAAATCCCCACTGTGTAAATAAATCTGCAATGGTATATTTCTCATCTTCATTCGCTACTGGTAAATAATCTTCCAGTAACTGGATTGCCTTTTCTGATTGTTTGCTTTCCATTAAACGAACTGCTTCCATAATGGTCTCCATCTCGAGCACCCTTTCTACGATCACCTTGATATACGATACCTATCGTTTATCATACAGAAAAGCGATTGCATGTTCAAATAAAAGAAATGAACCTACATAATTGTAGATTCATTCTTAATGTGCTGTAAATGCTCGAAAAAGTTAGGGTAAGAAATAGCGACCGAAGTAATATCATCAATGATTACTTCGCCTTGCGCAACTAATGAAGCGATTGCACCCATCATAGCAATCCGATGATCGTTGTAAGATGCGATTTTACCACCGGAGAGCCTTGTTTTACCATGAATCACCATTCCGTCATGTTTCGTTTCGATGTTTGCCCCTAGCGTGGTCAGCACATCAGCTACTGCTGCAATTCGGTCTGTTTCCTTCACGCGCAGTTCTTCCGCATCTTCTATGATTGTTGTACCGTCTATTTGGGTAGCGATTAAGGCAATAATAGGTATTTCATCAATTAGACGTGGAATAATACTCCCATCAATTGTTGTAGCATGCAGTTTGTCATACTTTACCGTTACATCACCCATCAACTCTCCATTGGTCGTTTGCTGGTTGCTTAAATGGATGCTTGCGCCCATTGCTTGCAGAACATCCAATATTCCTGTTCTCGTTTCATTTAAACCGATGTTTTTCAATGTTAATTGACTGTCGGGAACGATTGCTGCTGCAGCTAAAAAGAAGGCTGCAGAGGAGATATCTCCTGGTACTTGTACATCACTTGCCGTTAGCGTCTGCTTATTCGTAATCGTTGTTGTTGTACCATTTACGGTTATATCTGCACCAAACGCACGGAGCATATTTTCCGTATGATTTCTTGTAGACGTTTCCTCGGTTACCTTTGTCTCACCACTTGCGAGTAGGCCGGCAAATAAGACAGCTGATTTAACCTGAGCGCTTTTTACAGGCAATGTATAATCCATCCCCTGTAAGCTTTTTCCACGTATAGACAAAGGTAAATAACTTCCCGCTTCTCTTCCATCAATCTGTGCACCCATTTGTTTCAATGGAGTTAGTACACGATCCATTGGACGGATAGACAAAGATGGATCACCATAAACAGAAGTGAAAAAAGGCAATCCCGCTAATAAGCCAAGCATTAATCTGGCCGTTGTACCGGAGTTCCCAAAATATAAAGGCTCTTTTGGTTCGGTTAATGCTGCCGCCCCCTTGCTATCGATTGTTACAGTTGTATCCTGTTTTTCAATCGACACACCCATTTTTTGAAAGGCATGGATTGTGCGCATGCAGTCTTCTCCATCTAAAAAGTTTGTCACTTTGGTTTTTCCACTTGCTAAAGATCCCATAATAATTGCCCGATGAGAAATTGATTTATCTCCAGGAATTTCCAGCTCTCCTGACAAAGGATGATGGCTGGATTGCAATTTAACCTCTTTCAATAGCTTTCCCTTCCCTTCGTGTACTACCGCTGAATCATGATCTCATAACCGTAGCTTTGTAACAGTTTGGAGCTCTCTTTTAAGGCTTGTTTGGTTGGTAAGCTCAGACGTAAAACACCCGTAATACCTTCACGCATTTCCAAAATCTGGATATTGTTAATACTGATCTGTTTATCGGCAAGTAATTGCGTGACAGAAGCAATTGCACCAGTCTGGTCCCTTATATCAATAAACAAGTCATAAAACGCTGGGATAGCCCCTTTATCCGCTTTACCTAGCCCGTCTCTGTAGACTTTAGCCAGATGCAAATATTCGATCATATCTGCTTTACTATTTTCATCAACTAATTGCTTCACAAATTGCATTTCTTTAATCCATTCGTCTAATAACTGTGACATTTTGTCGCGATTATGATAAAAAATATCTTGCCATAACTCCGGATTACTGGAGGCGATTCTTGTAATATCCCGGAAGCCTCCTGCAGCCAGATTAGGCAAGAATGCATGGGTATCTTCCCATTTTTTAGCCTGATGTACAAGGGAAGAAGCAATTAAGTGCGGAAAATGTGAAACAACCCCGGTCATCTCATCATGTTCATTGGGATTTAGTATAATAAAATTACTTTTTGTATTGATTAAAACATCCTTCAATGCGTCAATTTTAGCTGACGAACTTCTAAATGCGGGTGTTAAGACATAAATCGCATTTTCAAATAAATGTGATTTGGCTGCCTGAACTCCCTTTTTATGTGAGCCGGCCATCGGGTGCCCACCAATAAAGGTCATGTGCTGATTCGTTAATTTATTTGCCGCATGAATGATCGTGCTTTTTACGGAAGATACATCTGAAACGATGACCTCCCGTTTAAAAGGAATAGCATCTAATTTTTCCAATAAGCGGATTGTTTCTGAAATAGGAGCGGCAAGGATAATAAAATCCGCTTGTTGTGCCGCCTCCGTAAACTCGGTAGCTACTTCATCAATGATACCACTTGCTCTTGCGTATGCAGTTGATTCAGCATTTACATCAAAGCCAATAACATGATTCTCTTCCGCCTTTGCTATTCCTTTAGCTAATGAACCGCCGATCAATCCTAAACCCGCTACTAGTATAGTACGTGTCACTACTCGTTCTCCTTACTTATTTCTTGATCTAGTTGATATAATAGGTCCTGTATTTGTTTCATATCTGATTCATGACCAAGTGTAATTCTGATTGTATTCGGGCAGCCCAACAATTCTCCCGGGCGTACGATAAATCCGTTTTCTATTAGATATTGGAAAACAGCTTCGCCACTTATCGGTGTAGATACGAGTAGAAAGTTGGTCTGTGAATCATAGTAATGCCAGCCGATCGAAGTTAGAAATTGCTGAAACGCTTGTTTTACATCATTGTTTTTCGCCCTTGAAGATTGGATGAACTGATCATCTTCAAGGGCAATTAATGCTGCGTTTTGAGCAAGTGTGGATGTATTAAACGGCCCTCTTGCCACATCTAGCTTCGTTATTAATTGTTCACTAGCAACCGCATAGCCTACCCTTAAACCAGCTAATCCGTATGCTTTAGAGAAGGTTCGTAAAATAACCAGATTGGGGTATGCTGATAACTGTTCAATCATCTTCGCATCTAAGTCACTTTCCATATATTCATAATAAGCTTCATCTAACACAACCAGCACGTTTTTGGGACATCTGTCTAAAAAGCTATGTAAGGTTTCTTTTTCTATAATACTACCTGTTGGATTATTTGGTGAACAAAGCCATACTACATTGGTATTCTCATCAATGGCAGTTAGCATGCCTTCTAAATCGTGATAGCCATCAATGGTTGGTATTTCCTTAATCTGCGCACCTTCAATAAGTGCATTCTGTTTATATTGAGGAAATGTAGGTGTTGCCATAACGGTATTTACACCCGGATATATATATGCCCGGCAAATAATTTGGACAATTTCATCAGAACCATTTCCAAAAACCAGCTGTTTTTCATTTATTTTTAATTTTGCAGCTACTGCTGTCCGTAACTCAGAAGTATAGCCATCTGGATAAATATTAAATTCATGCATACTGTTTAAGACATAGTCTTTTACATTTTCCGAAAAGCCATAAGGGTTTTCATTGGAGGCTAATTTAACGATTTGATTCAGACCATACATTTCTTTAATTTCTTTTACCTGTTTACCTGGTTTATAGGGCGACAATTCATTGAGTATTGATTTATTATTCATTTGTTTCACCTGATTCCTTAATTAAATCCGGACGCAGCTTAATTGCTTCATTATGATAAACATGCTTAATGTCCTGTTGTTCGCTATCTGTTTGTGCAACCATCATAACTCGGATACAACGCTTGAGACTGCCTGGAACATCAATTTCTTTCATACACATTACAGGTACAAATGTCCAACCGTTGAACTGTCTCAACGCTCTGGCAGGAAAACCTGCATTGATATCATCTGTAACAGAAATAAGTACATGCGAGATAGTTTCTGCATGAATATTATTTTTGTTCACCATTTCTTCAATTAATTTCTTTGTTGCAGTAATAATTTGTTGCTCCTCGTTTTCGATAACTGAAGTTGCCCCTCGAATACCGCGTATCATGCGTTCACCATCTTTCTAATAAATGATTTTAAATAGATTTTGAGATCCAGTTCTGCTACTTCTTTAACAATCGGCACGCCGACATCTTTTAATAAAACCATTTGGATTTTCTTATCAATCGTTTTTTTATCAGATTTCATTTTGTGAATGAGTGCATCTTCATCAAAAGAAGATACATCCATTGGATAGTTGTTCGCTTTTAACCAATTGAATAAAGCACCATATGGTAATTTAACGGAAAAGATTTTTTCACTTAGATAAAGTGAAAATAATAAGCCAATTGCCACGGCTTCTCCGTGTGTCAGACTGCCATACCCTAATTCTGCTTCAATGGCGTGTCCCAGCGTATGACCCAAATTCAAATGCATTCGGACGCCAGCTTCCCTTTCGTCGATCTCTACGATAGCAGCTTTAATATCAATACCTGAACGCAAATGTTCTTGTAGCTGCTCATTTGTAATAGTGTCCAGTTTAGTTTGAATAACTTTATTAAAAAAGTCCTTATCTGCAATTAAAGCTTCTTTGATCAATTCCGCGTAGCCGGAACGAATTTCTTTCGCTGTTAAGCTATGAAGTGTTGCTATATCATAAACGACCGCTTTTGGTGGATAGAAACTGCCAATTAAATTTTTACCTGATTCATGGTTTATGGCAACTTTTCCTCCAACACTACTATCGTGAGCAAGTATGGTTGTCGGAATTTGAACATAATCAATTCCCCGCATATATGTCGCTGCAACAAATCCTGCCAGGTCTCCAACCACACCACCGCCAAGTGCTACAATCAAAGATTGACGATCCAATCCATATGTGATTGCATCTGTATGTAATTGATAAAATGCCTTCACATTTTTGGATTGCTCTCCACTTGATATGATCGAATGGTAAACATGATCTGCAGATAGCGTTTCTATGATATCGGCCAAATACAAATCAGCAACCACATCATCTGAAATAATTAATATGGAAGCATATTTCTTAGTCAATAATTGATCGAGCTGAAACCGGATATCTGCCCCGATAAAAATAGGATACGTATGTGATGAGGCATGTACCTGAATTTCTTCCACTAAAAACACCTGATTTCTTCACGATAATCGGCGATTGCCTTTTGCAATGCCGGAAATTGATCACTTGGAAATTGTTCGGTGATTGCTTTTGCCAGTTCGAATGCAACAACATGCTCCATCACAACTGCAGCTGCAGGAACTGCACATGCATCAGATCGCTCCACTGTTGCTTTAAAAGGCTCTTTCGTTTCAATATCGACACTTTGTAGGGGTTTAAGCATTAAAGTAGGTATAGGCTTCATAACACCTTTAATGACAATTGGCATGCCTGTAGTCATTCCACCCTCAAAACCACCTAATCGATTTGTTGTTCGGTAATAACCATCTGTTTCATTCCAGGCGATTTCGTCATGTACCTGACTACCGTTTCTTCTTGCTGTTTCGAATCCAAGCCCAATTTCGACGCCTTTATATGCATTAATACTCATCACAGCTCCAGCTAGTTTACTGTCCAGTTTACGGTCATAATGTACATAAGAACCAACACCGGCAGGCATGCCTTCAACATATACTTCAGTTACGCCTCCGATAGAGTCACCTTCTTTTTTCGCTTGGTCAATCGCGTCCATCATTTCTTTTTCCGCATCTTTATCCAGCGTACGCACAGGTGATGCCTCAGAAATCGTTTTACGTTCATCCATAGAGAGAGAATTGATTTCGGTAGCGCGGATTCCACCAATTTCTTTTACATAGCCACAAACCTCGATGCCTAATTGCTTTAATAATGTTTTGGCGACAGCTCCTGCCGCTACACGTACAGTTGTTTCGCGGGCAGATGATCTTTCCAACACGTTACGCATAT
Source organism: Virgibacillus halotolerans (assembly GCF_016908515.1). Classification (GTDB taxonomy): domain Bacteria; phylum Bacillota; class Bacilli; order Bacillales; family Amphibacillaceae; genus Virgibacillus_M; species Virgibacillus_M halotolerans. The sequence goes on along the minus strand of NZ_JAFBEA010000001.1, from coordinate 592,218 downwards.
CCCGGTGACCATACTTAATTGCACCGTTTAGATCTGCATGTCCAGGTCTTGGTCTGGAGACAACACGTCTAATTTCCTTGTCTTCCTCGATTGGATCTTCTCCCATAATATCGATCCAATGCTTGAAATCATCATTATGTACAACGAGGGAGATAGGAGAACCTAGTGTAGAACCATGTCTGACACCACTTGTAATATCGACAAGATCCTTTTCAATTTGCATCCGCTTGCCTCTGCCATGGCCCTTTTGCCTACGTAATAAAGAGTCGTTAATGTCTTCTTTCAAAAGGGGCATTCGAGCCGGAATCCCTTCAATGATAGTTGTTAGTTGCTTCCCATGTGATTCACCTGCAGTTAAGTAGCGCAATGAACATTCTCCTTTATTAGACTTTTTAAATTGTTACAAAGTTTTTCTCATTACTATATCATATTTGTTTTTGTTTTTGGTGAAAATCTATGAAAAAAATTAAAATCTATACATTAAAACAAGATGATCCTATTTAATTCAGACCTTTTGGTAAAAGAACGTTTCAATCAAATCCAAATTATAGTTTGTCGGACTAAATATTTGTTCTGTGCTGCCAACAAATAAAACCCCGCTCTGGCGAAGCGCTTTTCCCATACGATGATAGATAATTGCCTTGGCATCATCTGTGAAATAAATAAGCACATTCCGGCATACGATTAAATCAACATCACTTGGATAAGCATCCGCGAGCAAATTATGTTGCTTGAAACGAATCATTTCTTTCAATGTATCTTTGATCTTATACATTCCCTGTTGTTCAGCAAAGTATTTCTTTTTTATAGTTGGGGGCAACTCTCTGAGCGCCTGTGCTTGATATGTACCTTGCTTAGCCTTTTTTAATACATTTTCATCCAAATCTGTTGCGATAATTCGACATGCAATATTCGGAAAATTTTCTTTCATCATGATCGCCAGACTATAAGGCTCTTCTCCTGTTGAACAAGCCGCACTCCAAATTGTCATCTGCTTATTTTGTTTGGTTAATAACGGAAGTATCCTTTTTTGCAATATATCCCATCTTTTTGGGTTCCGATAAAACTCTGTAACATTGATGGTCAACCGATCTAGGAACTCTTGTAATAAAGTTTCCTCAGTGGTCAAAGCAGTGAAATAGGATGAAAAATCAGGATACCCTCGTTTATTTCTTAATGTAGTAATTCGGCGCCTCATTTGTGTTTCTTTATATAAATTTAAATCGATCCCTAATTTTAATTTAATTCGAGAAATGAAATCGATGTATTCGGGCATTTTTCTTCTCCTTATCAGCTGGAAGTTAGAGAAAAACCTCCGTTAATTGATAACGGAGGTTACTAACTTATGGTTTAGTAAATCCAGGCACTATCCTGTTTTGTATAGTTTGTAATTTCACTTTCATTAAAGAATAAACCAATTTCACGCGCTGCACTCTCCGCAGAATCTGATCCGTGAATAATGTTTTTCCCTACCGTCATTCCGAAATCACCGCGCACTGTTCCTGAAGCCGCTTCTAGAGGGTTCGTTTTACCCATCATATCACGTGCAGTTGTTATTACTTTTTCACCTTCCCATACCATTGCAAACACAGGTCCGGAAGTTATAAATTCAACCAGTTCTCCAAAGAAAGGTCTTTCTTTATGTTCTGCATAATGATTTTTCGCTAAATCATCTGAGATAACCATCAGTTTCGCACCTGCTAGTTTAAAACCCTTTGCTTCAAAACGTTTTACAATTTCCCCTACTAGATTGCGTTGTACGCCATCCGGTTTAATCATTAAAAATGTCTTTTCCATTGGTACACCTCTTCATGTATTATGTAATTTTTGTTCACCGTTAAAATAGTATCAAATTCTGCACAAAAAAACAATTGAATTAAGACCGTCTTTTGCCAATATAGGTGGCAATGTCCTGCAATGTTTGTTTTGCCTTAGAATTCGGTAGATCATCCAGAACCTGTAAGGCTTTTTGCAAATACAAGTCACTGAGATGATAGGATTGTTCGATTGCATCTGTTTGTTGTAGTGCACGAAGCAGCTTTTCCATACTTTCTTCACGAACATGTTCCGGGTCAGCAAATGTTTCTCTTAGCAATGTATTGAAAGTCTGATCCTTCATTGCATAAAGTACCGGCAGCGTAATATTTCCTTGTAATAAATCATTTCCTGCTGGTTTGCCCAATTGTTTTGCTGAAGAAGTAAAATCAAGGATATCGTCGATAATTTGGTAGGACATACCAATATAATAGCCATATTGATATAGTTTATTCGCATACTTATCTTCTACACCGGTCACAATTGCACCTAATTTACAGCTGGTTGCGATTAACAGGGCAGTCTTACGTTTGATTCTGCGTAAATAGTCTCTGAGTTGCTGATCCCATTTAAATTTATCTTTGATTTGTTCAATTTCCCCGATACATACTTCAACGATCGTTTTTGATAGTAAACGATGCACCTTGGCTTCTTTTAAAGTAGTTATTTCTTCCAATGCCCGTGCTAAAATGTAATCGCCTGTATACATCGCCACACGGTTTCCATACAATTTTTTAATTGTTGGCTTACCCCTGCGGATTGCTGCATCATCTATCACATCATCATGGACGAGTGTTGCCATATGTATTAATTCAAGTGAAACTGCTACTGTTTTAATTCTTTCCATATCAAAGTTCCCGATCTGTCCAGACAACAAAACAAAGATAGGACGAATTCGCTTCCCTCCAGCCTCGAGTAATTCGGTTGATGCTTCACGCAATACGGGATGTTCAGCTTGAATCATCTGATTTAAAGCATCTTCAATTATATTTAAGTCTTTTTTTAAATACCCATATGTTTTAGCAAGTTTCATGTGTGTCACCTTTATAAAATAATTAGTGTCTGTCTGTTATGATGTTTTAAAGCCCATATGCATTGCTGCAACTCCACCAGTATAGCTTTTTACTTGGACAAGTGAAAAGCCCGCATCATGGAACATTTGCTTGAGCTCTCTTTTATTTGGAAAGTCCTTTGCAGATTCGTGTAACCATGCATATTCTTTATAGCTTTTTGCAAACATTCTGCCGATCAGCGGCATAATGAATTTAAAGTAAAAATAGTATAATTGCCGATATCCACTTAACGTTGGTTGAGATGTTTCCAGACAAACAACTTTCCCACCTGGTTTAACAACGCGGTGCATTTCTCTTAATACAGTCTTATAATCAGGGACATTGCGCAAACCAAATCCTATGGTGACACAATCAAAGGTATTGTCTTCAAAAGGTAGATTCATCGCATTACCATGAAGGAAGCGCAGTTGAGGTAGATTCAATTCCTGCTTTTTATTGATAGCAACGGATAGCATGTTCTCACTGAAGTCCAACCCGGTTATCTCTCCATCTGTACCAACCGCATCTGCAAGTGCTAAAGACCAATCCCCAGTACCACAGCACACATCAAGTGCTTTTGATCCCTCTATTACTTGCATACGTTTCATTACATCTTTACGCCATGCCTTATGACGTTGAAATGAGATGATAGAATTCATCGTGTCATATTTCGTATATATTTTTTCGAAAACGTGATGAACACGTTCCTCTTTTGATTGTTCAGGCATTCTTCACCCTTCTTCCGCTATCGTTGTGCAATTATATAGCAACGCTTTTAATTTTACATTAGCATGTACTTTGAATGCTACCTGTGAGGCAGGAAGTTTTACCAGCATTTTATCTACGTGAATCGCGTTTAATTTGATTACATCGTCAACCGTATGCAACAACGTTTCATACATCGTATCCACGTTTAACTCTTTGGATAATAATGAAGAAAAATCATTGTTGTTCATTTTGCTTTTTTCCTGGCATAATCTATTCATCATGACCCACTCTTCTGCTATTCGAGCCATCGTTACGTCTTTTACATAATCGGCAACATGGAGGATCAATAAGGATTCAATTTTACCCAAGATTTGAATGTGATCGCGCAGTGAATTTATTTCGTTATAATATAACTTCATTTTGTTTTCATTTATCTCTTTGATGGCTGATGCTAATATATGAATAAGATCAAAGTCTTCAATTTCCGCCAGCAGTAAGTAATATAACCCACTAAAATAATCACCTGCCAAAACACTCAACTGTTTTGAAAGAATAAGTTCATTACTTTCATTGGGGTCATTTGATACTGGCACCAGTTCATGTGTATCTAGAGCAACTTGCACAAGCATCGTTGTAATAATATATTGTTCCTTCTGGATAGTGGATAAATGTGTATTATTAATAATTGCAGCTAAAATGATCAGCTTTTCTTCATCAATCACAGGTTTTGGTATATATTTTTTCAGGTATGAATGGTATATTTTGTCTTCAATTCGCGCTTTTAGGTGTCGAATTTCCATGGTAGATGTATTCAAAGAAATCACCTGATCCCTTTCATTGATTCAATAATTACTGTAGTCATTATAGCATAATTTATGTATGATCCATAATTAAGAATACCGGCAGCAAACGATCCATCAAACAACCGGTGTTATTTATTGTCTAATTGACCATGACTTGTTTGAATAATCGCTTTTCCTCGCACTTTTACTGCAGAGGTATGTTCGGTAAATTGTGCAATCATCACTTCATCTTTATCCAGCTTTTCTGAATGATGGAAACGGGTGTCAGTTCCTCTTGTTAAACCGATCACATTCACACCATCTTCTAATGCTTTAACAACAAAAAAGTCTGTTTTCGGATCTTGTTTGTCCATTACCTTACCTCCTGCTTATTATTTACAGTGCTGTATTTATTATTTACAGTGAAAAAAAAGGGTACGCGTTTAACGTACCCTTTTAAATAAACCCTATGTAAAATAATATTTATTTTACGCTATCTTTAAGGGCTTTACCTGCTTTGAATGCAGGGACTTTACTAGCTGGAATTTGAATTTCTTCTCCAGTTTGCGGATTACGGCCTTTACGAGCTGAACGCTCACGTACTTCAAAGTTACCAAATCCGATTAATTGTACTTTTTCACCTTGTTTAAGTGAATCCATGATAGATTCAAATACTGCATCAACAGCTTTTGTTGCGTCTTTTTTAGAAAGCTCGCTTTTTTCTGCTACTGCATTTATCAAGTCTGTTTTGTTCATGACATTCACCTCCTCCCAAATAGTTTCAATCGACATCGGAACAAATAATTAACTTATAACCATTTGTTTACCAAATTGCCTATATTTATACGTTGTAGCCACCCGAATCATTAGATGACATGGCTTATATTAACCGAGTTTGCTACAAAATTCAACAATAACTACCATTTTTTCCGCATTTTTTGTTAAAAAAGCTAAAATACCGCTTAAAACAGGACAAAAAGTTAATCTTTTGGAAAAAATATAATTGTTAATCAATGTTTAAAAACGGTTAGTATAAGCTGGTAACGCCACATTAATAGTTATACGACATGTAAGCGTTAATTCCTGCCGTTTCATAAAAAGTTTTTAAAACGACAAATAACCCTCGTGAGTCAGAGAGTTATTAGACGAATCTATAAAATAAAATCCATAAAGCAGCTTGTTAAAGCTGCTATAGGATAATTGCGATTAAACCACCGGATCCTTCGTTAATGATTCGTTCCAGTGTATCTTTTAGCTTGTATCTTGCATTTTCAGGCATTAATGCAATCTTTGCTTGAATACCCTCTCTAACAATCGAACTTAATGATCTGCCAAAAATATCAGATTCCCAAATCGATAATGGGTCTGCTTCAAAGTCTTGCATTAAATATCTTACAAGCTCTTCGCTTTGTTTCTCTGTACCGATAATTGGAGAAAATTCAGATTCGACCTCCACTTTAATCATATGAATAGAGGGCGCTACAGCTTTTAATCGAACACCAAATCTGGATCCTTGGCGAATAATTTCCGGCTCATCCAATATCATATCTTCTAAAGTAGGAGCTGCCACACCGTACCCGGTTTGCTTTACCATTTGTAATGCACCAGATACTTGATCATATTCACGTTTAGCAACGGAGAAATCCTGCATTAATTGCAGTAAATGATCTTTACCGCGGATTTCTTCTCCTACAATTTCTTTTAGAATTTGATCATACAGGTGATCCGGAGCATGCAAATCAATTTCCGCTACCCCTTCACCCATTTCCATACCAGCTATATTTGCTTTAGCAATATAATCATATTCGCCAAAGTCCCCAACAATTTCATCGACATCCCGTAACCTTTTAATATTTTTCACTGTAGACTGTATTGCCTCTTGGTAATTCCGTCTTAGCCAATGGTCTTCATTAAGCACCATCACCCAACTCGGCAGATTCACATTTACTTCAAGCACCGGAAATTCATAAAGTGCTTCTCGTAAAACATTATAGACATCATGCTCCGACATGGATTCTACACTCATCGCTAAGACAGGAATGTCATACTTTTCCGTTAAATCCTGACGTAATAATTCCGCCTCCTGGCTTGTAGGTCGTACGGAATTAACCACCATTACAAATGGCTTACCCACTTCTTTTAGTTCATCAATCACTTGAGCTTCCGCATCAACGTAATCTGCACGGGGGATCTCGCCGATTGATCCGTCTGTTGTTACAACTACCCCGATCGTTGAATGCTCTTGTATGACCTTCCTTGTACCGATTTCAGCTGCATCATGAAATGGAATAGAATCCTCATACCATGGCGTATGAATCATTCTCGGACCATTCTCATCTTCAAATCCTTTTGCACCTTCAACTGCATACCCTACACAATCAACAAGTCTTACATTTACATCTAACCCTTCATCCACACTTACTGTGACGGCTTGATTTGGGATGAACTTAGGCTCTGTCGTCATAATAGTTTTTCCTGCAGCGCTTTGTGGTAATTCATCAAGTGCCCGCGCACGTTCACTTTCCTCTTCGATATTTGGCAGGACAATCAACTCCATAAATTTTTTAATGAATGTTGATTTACCAGTCCGGACCGCACCTACAATACCTAGGTAAATATCTCCGTTCGTCCGCTTTGAAATATCTTTAAAAATATCGATTTTCTCCAAAAGATCTCCTCCCGATCTCCGTACTTTAATTCATAATAAAAAACGAACATTTAACATTACAAGTCTATGATGTTGTCCTATCAAAATATGCCTTAAATAGGTGTAAAATGATAAAAACGTTTTCTAATCGGTTGTAAAAACAAATAAACCCTTGCAACAATATATGTTACAAGGGAGTGAATATGATAAATATCTTATTTATTTTTCTGTCATAAATACCGGCTCACCATCTTGAATGGTGTATGGCAATGAATAGATAGGGACAAATGGTGTGTTATCTGCTAAAAGATAACGAATATCGTTTCCTTCTTTATAATCATGTTCGTATGCTTCCAGTGCATCCGTTAAGTCAATTCGATAATCTACATATAATTTTCCGTCAACGTCCATGACAATCGGTAAATTCTCCTGTGAATATGGACTTACAACGGTGACTGGTTTATCAAATCCAAGTTTTTTATAATCAATATTGTATATTCCATCAGCGATTTCTTTACCGTATGGCGGATAAATATGCTCGTTGCGATAAATATCCAATTGTACATTAACCCGGCGCACCTTTTCTGTAATCCGCAAATCGATCAATTTTACGCGTGGATTATCTTCCGGAGTTAATAATGTATATTGATAATGTCCCCCTTTTTCATAGGCGTTTCCCGGGATCTGGTCAATTAGATTATTTTCTTTTAACACACTGAAATCAATTAAATACTTTTGAAAAATGGGTGTATCATTTTCTTTTGTTTTAATCGGTACCAAACCTTGTTTATCTTCTCTGTATTGGTCAACAGCAGATTGCACAAGCTCTAATTGTCTTTCGTTTGGCGATTGATTTTGTTCTAATTTATCCTGCGGGTAAAGGCATCCACTTAAAATAAGGGTTAACATGAATACCCCCGCTATTCGAATATATGTATATCTCAAGTTCTCATCCTCCCTAGTGACTTATCCAGTCGGGCCACTAAAAACAATATAAATAATAATTAATCCACCAATAATTAATGATAAATATGCAAGTACAGATACAATTCTCGCTAGCCATCCTTTTAGTTTATATCTGCTTAGCAAGATTAAACCGATTGCTAACATCAATAAAATCATTCCTGCAAATGAAATCCACATTTTTAGCATTGATACTGACATTTGCTTCACTCCTACCATGTAAGTTTGCACCAAGTATTATAACACATGCCACATCTTACTAGTATTAATATAATATTGTCCGAATATTATATTAAAAAAATCCGGAATGAAGGGGGCTAGCCTCATCCCGGTCTGACTAAACAATATCCACAGCAGCTCTATCCATGAATGCTTGTGCGATTTATTTTATGCAAGTATACGTATGAATGTATCCTCACTTGCCCAGTATAACTACTTTTTAAAAATTTGATTCAAAGATTGCATATCCGCCGGCATCTTATTTTTAACGATGGATTGTACAATTTTATTTTCCTTTTCCTGTGAAATCGGTTTATTAGCTAATTTAGCTAAATGACGAACCAAATTTCTCACTGTTTTCTCATCTGAAAAATTAGCATGTTTAACAGAATCCGCAACTTTATAAACATCATCTGGATTAATATTTGTATTTTGCTGTAATTTGTCAAACAGACCCTTTTGAAAATTACTCACATACTCGCCTCCCTGCAATATGAAGTCAACAGCATTATATGCAGGGTGATGGCTTTATGTTATCGGGCATACCGTTCATTTAGCAACTCGGCAAGATCATCCATTTCTTCCCGTTTGGTTCGATTCATTAATTGTTCAACAACATCTTTCGGATCTTTGTGATCAAATAATACTTGATATATCCCCGTTGTAATTGGCATTTCTACTTGTTGTTCTTCTGCAAATTGGTATGCAGCTTTAACCGTTCTAACGCCTTCTACAACCATACCCATTTGATCTAGTACATCATCTAACTTTTTCCCTTTTCCGAGCAGATTTCCAGCACGCCAGTTACGACTATGGATACTAGTACATGTTACAATCAAGTCCCCCACTCCTGGTAAGCCTAAAAAGGTAAGCGGGTTTGCACCTAGCGAAGTACCTAATCTGGCAATTTCGGCTAGTCCTCTTGTTATTAAGGCTGCTTTTGCATTATCACCATAACCTAAACCATCAGAAATGCCGGCACCTAAAGCAATAATATTTTTCAATGCGCCGCCAAGTTCAATGCCAATAATATCTGGGCTTGTATATACTCGGAAATATTTGTTAATAAATAAGTCCTGTGCAAATTCTGCATTATTGATATTTACGGATGACACCGTAACTGTTGTAGGATGTCTTAATGCTACTTCTTCAGCATGACTCGGACCAGATAAAACGACGATATCTTCGTAGGCGTAGTTATCAAGCTCTTCACTGATCATTTCTGATACTCTTTTTAATGTTTTCGGCTCAATACCCTTAGATGCATGAATAATCGTAATAGGCTGTTCGAGAACGTTATTTAGCTGTTTACACACCTCGCGAATTGCTTTTGTGGGGACAACAATTACGATAGCTGAAACGTCTTTTACAGCGGCTTCAAGGCCATGAAATGCAGTGATTTGTTCAGGAATCGTTGTTTCCAAGTATTTTTCGTTTTTATGTGTTTGATTAATCTCTTCTACTTGTGCTTGTCGATGTGACCATAATCGCACATCATGCCCATTATCTGCCAGAACAACGCTTAAAGCCGTACCCCAGCTTCCGGCACCTAATACTGCAATTTTATTCAATGGTTTTCCTCCTCATTGTCGTTTCCTTGAGAATAATTTGATTGGCGTTCCAACAAATCCAAAGGCATCTCTTATTTTGTTTTCCAAAAATCGTTCATAAGAAAAATGCATGAGTTCAGGATCGTTCACAAATACTACAAAACCAGGTGGCTTGACAGAAACTTGGGTAGCATAAAGCACCTTTAATCGTTTTCCTTTCACTGTCGGTGTAGGGTTCATTGCGATCGCATCCATAATTACGTCATTTAAAACATTCGTTTGTATTCGTTTTGCATGGTTTTCACTCGCTATTTTGATTGCCGGTATCAGTGTATGCAATCTCTTTTTTGACTTTGCCGATAAGAAAACGATCGGTGCGTAATCCAAGTAAAGAAAGTGCGCTCGTATCTTTGTTTCGAATTCCTTCATTGCCTTTTCATTGGATTCAATAGTATCCCATTTATTTACGACGATCACAATCGCCCTACCGGCATCGTGTGCATAGCCAGCAATTTTCTTATCTTGTTCTCTTATTCCTGTTTCGGCATCAATTAAAACCAGAACAACATCTGAACGCTCAATTGCTTTTAGCGCGCGTAATACACTATATTTCTCCGTTGATTCATATACTTTTCCCCGTTTTCTCATTCCAGCAGTATCAATAATTACAAAATCTTGATCGTCTTTGCGCAAGTGCGTATCGACTGCATCACGGGTTGTACCTGCTGTCCCACTTACGATGACACGTTGTTCATTTAGTAGCGCATTAACAAGTGACGATTTTCCAACATTCGGTCTACCAATCAAGCTAAAATGAATGGTATCTTCACTTTCTTCTTCATCATTAATTTCCGGAAAACGCTCTATTATTGCGTCCAGCATGTCTCCCAGTCCTAACCCATGTGAACCGGAGATCGGGAATGGCTCACCGAATCCTAATGAATAGTATTCGTAAATCGTTTCTCGCATTTCCGGATTGTCTATTTTGTTCACACCAAGCACAATTGGTTTATTCGATTTGTACAAAAGTTTCGCAACTTCATCATCAGCTGCTGTTATACCTTCTTTGCCGTTCACCAAAAAAACAATTACATCTGCTTCATCAATAGCAATCTCAGCTTGTTGACGCATCTGTACTAATAACGGCTCATCACCTTGTTCAATACCACCTGTATCAATAATATTAAAAACATGTGTCAGCCATTCGGCTTGTGCATAAATTCGATCTCTCGTGACACCTGGAGTATCTTCTACAATAGATATTCGTTCGCCAACCAATCGATTAAAAATAGTTGATTTACCAACGTTTGGTCTTCCTACAATTGCAACAACAGATTTCCTCATGAAAGGAACATCCTCTCTAATAACGTTCTATTTACTTTTACTGTAATTCATTCTAGCAAAACTAGCTAACATAAACAATTGTTTTTTTACATTGATAGGACTTTAGTGTAAATGCAGTCTAGCTTTTGTCTTGCCTTTTAAATTCGTCACCCAATGGATTTTCTTACAACTTCAACCGATGGACGGGATGCCTTACTACATTTCTAAAGTTGTGTAAACTACTGAAAAGCTTGATTTTTGCCCACTGTAATAGTTTTAAACCAATGAGTAACATTACAGCCACCAAGAGACAATCAAGAAAAGCTAAATCACCTGCATCCGCACGCAAACCATAACCGGACAAAATGAAATGATATATTAATTCTCCAAAAGACGTACCCAATACACAAATACCCAGTTGATTATAGAATTTTTTTGTTAATAGGATGGTAACCATTACAAGTAAGAGGGAAATCGTTATGACTCTTGAAAAAATAATCCATACCGGTGCATTTATTTCCCATAACAGCATGGATACGTAGCCTATCGTAATTGTAAATGACGAAAATAGATGATAAACCAAACGTGATTGTTGAACCAGCATTAAAAGCGAGCCTAGGATCAATAATAATAAAATGATGGAAAAATGGAATCCATCCACTTCAATAGAAATATTGGAACAGCAAATTGCTAGCAAAAGCCAGCATGCTAAGGCAGTTCTTTTCTTACTTTTCCGCATAAAAAATGTAATGATAATCCAAATCATCCAGCTAAACCAATAAAAAATAATGCCACTAGTCATACATAATCACCACCAGTAGCATTATCTCTAGTATTGGAATGAAATATACAAAATCCTCCCGACATGGAAGGATTTTGTCATGTTATTTATATTTATTTAACTTGTCCCCAATGAAGTCCCCAATCTGAAATCCGGATTGTTCATCATTTTTTTCATATTGTTTAAATTCCTTTTCCGCTTGTTCCTGTTCTAATTCTTTAATACTTAAGGAAATACGTTCATTCTTTTCATTGATATCGAGTACTTTAACTTTCACTTGTTGATTTTCTTCTAATACCTCTTGTGGTGTTCCAATATGTCGGTTAGCAATCTCTGAGATATGAACAAGGCCCTCTACCCCCGGTTCTAATTCAACAAATGCACCAAAATTAACAAGTCTTTTTACTGTCCCTTCCAAGGTGTCGCCTGAAGAAATACGTTCTTCAATATTAGCCCATGGACCTGGCAATGTGTTTTTATGAGAAAGGGAAATACGTTCATTGTCCCGATCTATTGATAATACTTCTACTTTCAACGTATCACCAACAGACACAACATCGGATGCCTTTTCAACATGTTCGTGTGCTAGTTGGGAAATATGAACAAGCCCGTCCACACCACCAATATCAACGAAAACCCCAAATCCAGCGATTCGTTGAACAGTACCTTCCAATACCTGTCCTTCTTCTAATGTTTGAAGCAGTTTAACCTTTTTGATTTCATCTTCTTCTTCAATCACGGCTCGATGAGATAAAATAATTCGATTTTGTTCTTTGTTCAAGTCTGCAATTTTTACTGATAAAGTTTTTCCTTTATAATCTGTAAAATCCTCTACGAAGTAAGTCTCAACAAGGGACGCAGGCATAAATCCGCGAAGCCCAACATCCGCTACGAGCCCACCCTTGACAATTTCTTTTATTTCCGTTTCAAATACTTCTTTATTATTATATTTCTCTTCTAAAGCAGCCCAGGCCTTGTCGGCATCTACTGCTCTTTTTGAAAGAATGACTTCATCATCATCGATTTTCTTTACTTTTAATACAAGTTCATCGCCTTCTTGAACTACGTCACTTGTTAATTCAACATGAAGGTTCGATAATTCACTGATAGGAAGAATACCTTCTGATTTATAGCCAATATCAACTAATACTTGTTTTTCTTCCAATTTTACGACAGTCCCTGTTAATGTATCACCAATATTTATTGCTGGTATTTCTTTTTCTTCTTCACTCATGTCATTAGCCTCCTAAAATACAGTCCAATAATTTAATAAACAATACTTATATCATAAATATTGCGGATTTAAAAAACTTCTTTTAAATAACTTCTAATAATTCCAATTATTTGTCAAGTAAAGTAGTTTAAGATTGGGTACTTTTTGCCTTTTTTGCCTCTGTTAAAATAAGTTTCGCAACGTCATTAATCGTTAGTGACGTTGTATCGATTTCAATGGCATCATCTGCTTTAATTAACGGCGCAGCTTCCCGCTTTGAATCAATCAAATCTCTTTGCTCTATTTCTTTTTTCAATTCTTCTAAATCAGAGGGAAAACCTTTTTGAAGATTTTCTTCATATCGCCGTTTCGCACGTTCTTCCACCGTAGCAATCAGGAATACTTTCACTTCGGCATCTGGAAGTACATGCGTACCGATATCCCTTCCATCCATTACAACGCCTCGTTTGTCTGCCAAAGCCTGTTGCTGTTTAACCATCTCCATACGAATATTAGGATGCTTGGCAACATAGGATACATGGTTGGTTACGCGTTGTGAGCGTATTTCATTTGTGACATCTACCTTATCCAATAGAATGATTTGTCCATTATCCGTTTGTTTTAACTCAATTTCAGTTGCACTTAGTAAATCAACTAAGGCTTTTTCATCTTCTAAATGAAGTTTTTTTTCCAGTGCCTTTAATGTCAATGCACGATACATTGCGCCAGTATCAATATAAATGTACGAAAGTTTCTCGGCGGTAATCTTTGCTACAGTACTTTTCCCAGCTGCAGCCGGTCCATCTATCGCGATTGCAATCTTAGTATTTTCCATTAATAGTGTTCATTCCTCTCATAACACAAATGTTCATTAGAAAAACTTGGCATTTGCCAAGTTTTCGTTTAACCTACTTCTATTAAATCATAACATAACCATGAAAATTTGGGCATTACTTTTCTATTGTTCATTAAACTTTCATGAGGTTCGTATCTTTTGTTGGAAAACTTGGCTTATTGCCAAGCCTTTGATATGAAAGCCCCTGTTGCGCTTATGCAGTAGGTAAGTTTTATGTTTTCTATTTGCCAAGTAATAAAAATAATGGAGGAAGGGATTATCCCTCCCTCCATTATTTTTAAAAATTGCCAGCGAAATTAATTTCAGTTCCGCCGAGCTTTTCCACTTTTTCTTCTTTTCCATCCATGGCATTGATAAAGATACGATAGGTCTCATTACCCAAAGTACCTAAAAATTCATATGCTAGAACTTCTTCGCCCAAATCATTGTCAATAACCGCTAAGAAATCCTCCTGAATTTTCACATCCGGGTTTACCATGTCTTCTGCTTCTTCTTTCGATATTTCCGGTTTTGGTATATCTCTATCTGTATGGTTCATAAAATAGTTTCGTGCAGTCAATCCAAGTATATCCCCGTTATCCAAAGCAACTTTGACCTCTATGGCATCGGAATGAACACGGACACCGTCCTGATTATACAAAAATGAATAAACACCGATATTGTCGAACTCGTCGCTTTGAAAAATGGTCATATTTTCAAAATCCAACTTATCAAGATATGCTTTCGCCTTATCTTGGCCATCATTTAGGCTTATTTGTTTGTCTTGTACAGGGCGATCAACTAAAAGTGTTAATGGATGTCCACCTTGCTCCGCCATATCCATATAGGCGTTTTCATCGCCATTACGATAAGAAACACTGTAAGTTGGTATATCGGATCCATCACCGCTTTTTGTCACTGTTATGTTGTTATTATCCTTTACATTAAATAATGATTTGGCTTTCTTTAATGCTTCAGATTCACTGATTTTATCACCTTGTAAATGTTTAAATTGATGATCTTTGGTAGATGTTCCCATAAGACCAGAATCAACATTGGTTTCTGAATACCCTTCTACTGTCTTCTCCACGGTTTTGAGACCATCAATAATCGTATTGTCCGTCTGTTCATCCTGGTTTGCTAATGCAAGCTGAACATCCATCCACCGTAAATTATTTTTCAATGTTATATGCTGTACCTGTCTTAATTCATCTTTAATTTTTCCGGATTGTTTATATAAGTCTTCGAACGATTGCTTTTCTTTATCTGAAAGTGGATTACTATCTAAATCCCTAACTGCAGTCCGATACGTGAAATCTCCAATATCTGAAAGAAACTCCTCTGTTTTATTGAAAGGAAGTAAACCAAGTGGTAATTGGCCAACATTCGATAATGCGTCAGAGGTTATTCGCCATATGTCTACCATTTGTGGCGATAAACGTTGTTTAGAGTTCATTGCTAGGGTTGTTCCGATTTTATCGTGTAACAGATCAATATTATAAGAAAGCTCATGAAAGGACCGCTGATACGTATTTTCCGCTTGTATAAGTACCGCATTTTTTTCTTGATGCTCCTGATAACCCCAAAAGGCAGTTCCTGCAATTCCAATCGTAAGTACTGCTACTAAGATCCATCTAACCATTACTAATCACACCTTTCTATTTGCAAAATATATGTTTACCAATTTTCTTGATCTGTGGTCTGGACCAAATCCAAGCGGATGTAGCGGTATCAGGATTAAAATAATACTCCGCGCTGCCAGTTGGATCCCAGCCATTAATTGCATCTAGTACTGCTTGTTTTGCTGTATCATTAGGTGTGAGCCATATTTGACCATCAGCGACGGCAGTAAAGGCTCTTGGCTCAAAAATGACACCGGAAACATTATTTGGAAAGGTCGGGCTCTTCACTCGGTTTAAAATAACTGCAGCAACTGCCACCTGACCAACGTATGGTTCACCTCTTGCTTCACCATAAACTGCATTTGCCATTAGTTGAATATCGTTTTGTGAATATCCCTCTGGAACATTTACAGAGGTATTGGCTGTTGCTGCTCCTTCATCACCACCGGTATTTTCCTGCTTCGCTGGTGTCGTTTGCTTATTATTGTTATCACCACCATAATGCGTGAACTTCTTTCCTTGATTGATTTGAGATTTCACGTGTTTTTCATCATATTTCGAAGCCTTGATCAATTTTTGCTTGGTTGTTTGTCCGGCGATCCCATCAATTTCTTGTCCAAATTCATATTGGAAATTTCGTAGTGCCCAATATGTCCCCCACCCAAACACCCCATCTATCTTTCCGTTATAATACCCTACATATTGCAATCTGGCTTGTAGTTCAATAACATCATCACCGACTGCTCCTTGTTGGATGACTTGTGAACTAAAAGCGTTTACAGGTTTCGGGGAGATAGATGCATACAATGCTAAAAACATAAAACATATCATAATATAAATCATAGGTACCCTTACATAGGTCATACTTTTTCCTCCTGTCTTGACAATGTGTTCTGCTATCTATTTTCTGAGTAATTGCCAATTTTATTCATAAATTATAAAGCTAATTATATATAAGGCTACTTTAATCCAAATACATCGTGATATTTCCTCTCAGAGAGCGCTTTGAAGTAATTCTGAAGTTTAACTCCTATTATTTCACTTTCAAATGATATTTCTACGCAAGCTATACTTGAAAGCACACACCGTTGAATGCAAAGTCATTTTAACGTATCATTAACGACAGGCAAATGAATTTTGTTAAAGCAGGTGATCGTAATGAGAAATATATTAATTATTCATACTGGTGGAACGATATCCATGATGGAAAATAAAGAAACCGGTGAAGTGAAACCAACAGACGTACATCCATTATCAAACTTATCGGGGCAATTAGGTCGATATGCTAATGTAGATGAAATCATCGCATTTGACCTTCCTTCTCCACAAATCACACCAGTACAAATGCTTCAGCTTGCTAAAAAGATTGAAAACATGACTCCTTCTTATGATGGATTTGTTGTAACACATGGAACAGATACATTAGAAGAAACGGCATACTTTTTGGATTTGGTTCTGGGAACAAATAAACCAATTATATTAACAGGTGCTATGCGGTCGAGTAATGAAATAGGTGCTGACGGATTGTACAATCTGATTAATTCTGTTCGGGTGGCTGCGGATCCCGAAGCAACATCTAAAGGTGTATTAGTTGTTATGAACGATGAAATACACAGCGCACAAAACACGACGAAAACTTCGACCAGCAATGTGGCCACCTTCCAAAGTCCGCAATATGGACCACTAGGTATTATTACAAAGGAATCGGTTATCTTTCACCATACGATCCTGGCACGTTCTACCCAGTCCATTGATCAAGTGTCAAGTAATGTTTTTTTATTAAAGGCTTATGCAGGGATGGATGCCCAAATTATTCAAGCGATACAATCAGCTAATCCGGATGGTTTGGTGATTGAAGCACTTGGCCAGGGTAATTTACCAAAAGCGATGTTGCCACCACTTCAAGAATTGATTGCTCATCATGTTCCAATCATATTAGTTTCTCGATGCTACCAAGGGATCGTACAACCTACCTATGGATACGACGGCGGTGGCAAACAATTGAAGGAGATGGGGGTTATTTTCGCGCATGGTTTAACAGGTCCCAAAGCACGAATCAAACTATTAGTCGCATTGGAAAACACGAATGACTTCAATGAGCTGACAAAGGTATTTGAAAGTTGACAATAAAAATGATAGCAGTCAATTGACTGCTATCATTTTTATTTAGTCACCTATAATAGAATTTGCTATTTTATCACCATGGAAACGTCCATTTTCAATGAAAATTTCATTATTATTGTAACCCGCTGCAATTACACCAGCAATATAAAGGCCTGGGACATTTGTTTCCATTGTGTCTTCATTAAATTTCGGTTTTCCATTATCTGGGTTAATGTCGATCCCGGAATCCTTTAAAAATTCTAGGTTCGGTTTATACCCTGTCATGGCAAATACAAAATCATTTTTTAATGTGTTTTCTTTTCCATTTACTGTATAATGGACAATTTCATTCGTTATCGCTGTTACTTCCGCATTAAAATGCATGTTTATTTTATTTTTGTTAGCCAATGATTCGAATTCTGGCAAAATCCATGGTTTAATACTTTTTGAATAAGATTCTCCGCGATAAAAGACTGTTACACGTGCCCCGGCCTTGTGAAGTTCGAGTGTTGCATCAACGGCTGAATTTTTACCACCAATAACAACAACATCTTTATTAAAATAAGGATGGGATTCTTTAAAATAATGCATTACTTTAGGTGATTTTTCCCCTGGAATCATCATATAATTCGGCTGATCATAATATCCGGTAGCGATGATCACCTTATCTGCAATATAGTTGCATTCTTCCTGCGTGTTTTTCACTGTACTCAGTGTGAATTGCTTAGCAGCTTGTTTGATCTCCGTTACCCGTTCAAACGCATTAATTCGTAGCTTCGTCCTGGCTGCGACTGTTCGATAATAGGCCAATGCCTCATTTCTTACAGGTTTTTGCTTTTCTGTAATAAATGGAATTTCTCCAATTTCCAATTTATCACTGGAGCTAAAAAACATTTGATGGGTAGGGAAATTATAGATTGTACTAACAACATTTTCTTTTTCAATAATTAACGGGTTTATCCCCTGTTTTTGTAATGCAATCGCAGCAGACATGCCACAAGGACCGCCACCAATAATAATCACTTGTTCTTTCTTCAACTACACACACTTCCTTTAATAATCTCTCTTTCCATGACGAAAAAACTCTTATCTCACTATACATGATAAGAGTTTTTTCGTCATATGTTTTGTTTATCGGCCTTAAAATTATCGATTCGTTTATACCCAACCGCGGAATCTTGAAGCCTCTGCCATTTTCCTTACTCCAATCATGTAGGCAGCTAACCGCATGTCAACACGTCTCGTTTGCGCTGTATTATAGATCGCATTAAACGATTTAATCATAATTTCGTGAAGTTTTTTATCAACTTCTTCTTCAGACCAGTAATAACCTTGATTGTTTTGTACCCATTCAAAATAAGAAACGGTTACGCCACCAGCGGAAGCCATTACATCAGGTACTAATAATATCCCGCGTTCAGTTAAAATTTTAGTTGCTTCCATTGTTGTAGGACCATTAGCTGCCTCCACTACAATATCCGCTTTAATTTTATGTGCATTCGCGGCAGTAATTTGATTTTCGACTGCAGCTGGAACGATAATATCGCAATCCAGTTCAAATAATTCTTGATTTGATATTGTATTATTAAACAATTTAGTTACTGTGCCAAAGCTATCTCTTCTGTCTAAAAGATAATCAATGTCAAGGCCTTCCGGATCATGTAATGCACCATAAGCATCTGAAATTCCTACTACTTTTGCACCGGCATCATAGAGGAATTTAGATAAGAAACTACCTGCATTACCAAATCCCTGGACAACAACCCTTGCACCTTTCATATCAAGGCCCCGTTTTTTCGCTGCCTCATTGATACAAATTGTTACACCTTTTGCTGTCGCAGATTCTCTACCATGAGACCCACCTAGAGCAATTGGTTTTCCAGTAATAAAACCTGGACTATTAAATTCATCAATCCTGCTATACTCATCCATCATCCATGCCATGATTTGTGAGTTTGTGAATACGTCAGGTGCTGGTATATCTTTCGTAGGTCCAACAATTTGACTAATTGCCCGAACATATCCACGGCTTAATCCTTCCAGCTCCCGGAATGACATTTCACGCGGATCACAGATAATACCGCCTTTCCCTCCGCCATAAGGAAGGTCAACAATACCAGCTTTTAAACTCATCCATATTGATAATGCTTTTACTTCTTTTTCAGTAACATCCGGGTGGAATCTTACGCCACCTTTTGTAGGCCCTACCGCATCATTATGCTGTGCACGATACCCTGTAAATACCTTTATTGACCCATCATCCATACGAACTGGAATTCTTACTGTGAGCATCCGAAGCGGTTCCTTTAATAGTTCAAATACTTCATCGGGATATCCTAGCTTTTCCAATGCTGTTTTTACCACAGTTCGTGTGGAAGCTAATACGTCCATTTTTTCATTATTCTCTTTGGTAGAATCTGCTGCTTTATCGGCTACCATGAATTTACCTCCTAGAATATCAATAAATATTTAATAAAATAGCTATACTCAGTGATTAGTATACACCTTCAAGATAAATATGCAATAAAACAAATGTGCTTTTATTGTATATCAAAAAATGATGTAAACGATTGCGTTTCACTTCGTTTAAACCATTTTTTAACAGTGAAATTCATTTTATTTTCTGTCGTAAAATGTATGAATAATTTGTTTCACAGCATTTGCTTCAAAAATAACTTTACCGTATTCCCTTAGTCTATATGATGTAATAATACTTGGAATGGAGTATTCGGACATGACAGCGATCATATCCTCTTTATTTTTATGATCAAGATCATCATCATTTAAAAGCATGTAATAGCGATGATCCATAAAATAGACCTGACCACCTTCTATTGCATGATTGGATAAAGATGAAGCCGCCTGGATGACATCTTCAAAATCAAGAAAGGAAAAGATTAATTCATTACTTTCATCCAATGTAACTTTCATTTCAATGAAGTCTTCATCCCAATCTATATCTTCAAATTTTTGTGTGACAATGACATGCATCCCTTGCGCCTGCATCATGTGTACCTGAACGAGAAGCATGCCTTCCAATTCAAATCCAAGCTCCGAACTGGCTTCGTACATCATATCACTGAATAGACTTTGGACACTTGATGCATCATGCCATAAGTCTTCTTTGGTGAATCCACGTTCAACCAAGTCGTCAAACGTCAAAAATATTGTAAATTGATCATCGGACACCCTTTCAATTCGCATGCAGTATCCTCCTTTAACTAGCCATTTTTATTACAGTTTGAAGGGTAAATAGCGAAATACATCGATACCCTCCCACTGACTGAAGCTTTCACTTTATATACTATATGCTTGCTATTTCATTATTGAACATGAGAAATGTATTATTTTATTTAACTTCCGGTCAAAAGCACCAGATATTCACTCACATACACATATGTATTTAATGAAATTGTAACATTTTCTTTCGGGAATAGCATGTAAAGATAACTAGTACTTGATACATGTTTATGATATATCTTTTATTTAGAATAGGACTACCTCTCTATATCATACATATAGATTGATAGGAGTGAAAAGTATTCAACTCCGCCCCGACTATATATCCCATTTCAACCTAAGAATTACCACATTATAATGTCTTGTAAAACTGTCACTGTCAAGTTAAATGGAGTACTTTTTACACATTAAATTTTAATAGTTTTATTCCCGTAAATCGAATTTCGATGTTTATTGCTTACATAATTTCTCCAGCTGTATTCCTAAACGTAGCAAAAAATGTTCTTAGTTCATTAAAAATACATATATATATATAAAGGGGTTAAAAGTCAAACGAGAGGATAGTGATGACATGGATGATAAGCCATCCTCAAGAAATAACAAAAAGAAAGTTGATGAAAATAGTAAAGATGAGCAACTGGATCAGTACCGTGAAAAAAATACCGGACCAGGCAAGAAACTAACAAGTGATGCCGGATTAAAAATTTCGAATGATAGGTGGTCATTAAGAGCAGGAAAACGCGGTCCAACATTATTTGAAGACTTTCATTTTTATAAAAAACAGTCCCATTTTAACCGGGAACGAATCCCCGAAAAAGTGGTTCATGCAAGAGGTGACGGAGCATATGGAGAATTTGAGTTATATAAATCCATGAGACATGTCACGAAAGCCGCTTTCCTGCAAGAACCTGGTTGCAAAACACCTGTGTTTGTTCGATTTTCCAACTTTATAGGAAGTAAAGGCTCCAAGGATACAGCAATCGATATTCGTGGCTTTGCAACCAAATTTTACACAGAAGAAGGAAATTATGATAATTTGGCACTCTCATTTGCTGTCTTCGCAGTTGCGGATGCCATGAAATTTGCAGATTTTGTACATGCGGTTAAACCAAATCCAAAAACCGATGTTCCACAAGCCACTATCGCACATGATAATACCTGGGATTATATCGCTAACAATCAGGAGATTGCGCATTTTATTATGTGGCTTATGTCTGATCGTGGTCGGCCGAGAAGCTGGCGAATGATGGAAGGCTACCCTGTCAATACGTTTCGTTTTATAAATGAACAAGGTAAAGCAACCTTTGTCAGATTTGTATGGAAACCAATGCTTGGTGTTCACTCTTTGCTACTAGATGAAGCTAATATTATTGGAGGGGTGGATCCGGATTACCATCGACGGGATTTACATGAGGCTATTGAGTGCGGCGCATATCCAGAATACGAACTCGGTGTGCAGCTAATTGCTGACGAAGATGAATTCAAGTATGATTTTGACATCTTGGATGATACAAAATTGTGGCCGGAAGAAGTCGTTCCTGTTGAGCTCATCGGTAAAATGACGTTGAATCGGCTCGTTGATAATCACTTTGCAGAAGAAGAACAGGCTTCATTTGACCCGTCTACCATTGTTCCAGGGATTGACTTCACCAATGACCCTGTTCTTCAAGGTAGATCCTTTGCTTACAGAGATACGGATTATCATCGCCTTGGTACAGGAAACATTAATGAAATACCGATCAACAAGCCAGTTGCTGAAGTTAACACGAATCAGAGGGAGAGTTACTCAAAATATCGAATAGATGTTGATTCAGTAAACTACCATAAAAATTCTTTAGCTGGAAACACACCAGCAGAGACCCCTCCTGAAGAAGGTGGATTTGCACATTATCCCGAAAAAGTAGAAGGACACTTAACAAGGGAACGCCCGAGTGAATCGTTCTTTGATTACTTTTCACAGCCGAGACTTTTTTGGAATAGCATGTCACCTGTTGAGAAACAAAACATTGTGGAAACGTTCAACTTTCACCTTGGATATGTCAAAAGCAAATCTGTCAGACAGCAGGTTGTCGATATGTTCGGTAATGTAGACACCGGAATGGCAACGGCAATTGCAGAAAACATTGGTGTCAATCCTCCAAAAGGATCTCATGTTTCAGTGACAAAAAGTTCCCCCGCTCTTAGTGAAGTAAATACACCGCATTACGCATACACACAAAAAGTTGGCGTTCTGATTGGTAATGGTTTTAATAGTGAAGAGGTAAGTAATACCTTTAATGTCCTGAAAAAGTATGGCGTATTTATAGATGTTATCAGTGAAAATCTTGGCACTGTCACCGGGACTGATGGTACAACTGTTAAGGTAGAAAAAACATTTGTTTCAACTTATCCGGTACTATACGATTCATTCTATGTAGTTGGAGGAAACATTGACAATCAAGCAAAATTCCATCAAGATGTCATGACTTTTGTCAATGATGCGTATAAACACTATAAACCAATTGGTGTTGCCACTACTGGCCAGTCTTATATTCAATCTTCCAAAACTAATAACCTAGCTGGAGTCGTTTTTGCCGCAAACAATCCTGAATTCGGGAATGAATTTGTCTCAGCAATCGCTCAACAACGTTTTTGGAATAGAAAATAATATTGTTATATTGATGACGGGATGATTACAATAAGAGGAAGGAGCTCATTAAATTCCAATTGAGCTCCTTTCTCCATTTAACCATATTAAAAACCTCAAACTTTAGCCGGCAAAGGTAATTTTAGCACGCTTTAGCCATTCTTGCAGGGAAACGACACCCAGTTCGGTATTATTTAAGGAGAGAAGATAAGCCTTAAAGCTCTCTTCTTCCGAAAAAGCCAAAAGTCTATATTTTGCTGCTAAAAGCCTTAGTTTCTTGTCCTCCAAGTCCGATCCATAAGCTAACACAATCGCTGCATCATCAGTTTGCAACCAACTATCGAAATCTGTATCTGTTATCACAAACTCTGAATCCTTTATATATTGTTGCAGTTCATCATCAATCTCAACATGCTTAGCCCGATAAATACCTTTACCTTGCTTCGTATTTTGACCATGGAATACCTTTGATAAGGCTTCTGATATCGTTTTTCCGATTGCAATACCTTCGCCAGTTGATTTCATCTCCGGTCCCACTTTTGGATCCAGACCGCTTAAAGCAAATGTTGAAAAAGCGGGATACTTCACTACAGAATATGGAATATCTTTTATTAATTCTTTTTGCTCTAGTTCTATTACCTGTGCAATTGTGTCATTGTTTTCCAAAATTTTGGTAGCAGCTTGCACCAATGGGACACCTGTAATTTTACTAATGATTGGAATTGTTCTGCTGGCTCTTGGATTTACTTCCAATACATATACTTCCCCGTCTTTTATAATATACTGGATGTTCATTAACCCTTTATATTTCAATTCCTGGACAATCTTTTTGGCACTTAAGGTCATTTGATCAATTGTTATATTTGATAGAGAACGGGCAGGGAATAAAGTCATACTATCACCGGAATGGACTCCAGCCTTTTCTACATGTTCGGCAATGATCGGAATATAAATGTCTGATCCATCTGCAACCAGGTCTATTTCAGCTTCTTTCCCTGGAATATAAGAATCCATTAGAAGTGGAAAAGTCAGATCCGCTCCAATATTGATGCGATTTTGTAATTCCTCCGATGTATTGATGATTTGCATCCCTTGTCCACTAATCACATACGAAGGTCTGATTAAAACAGGGAACCCTATCTCCCCAGCACTTTTCAACAATTCTTTAGTGTTATTTACAATAGCTCCAGAGGCATGTGGGATATTAAGTTTTTCCAATAATTGATAGAAACGATCCCGATCCTCAAGCTGATCTAATACATCGAAAGAAGTACCTAGAAGATTTACGCCATAATCTTCCAGTCCCTTTGCTAAGTTAATAGCTGTCTGCCCACCAAACTGAATGATTACATCCTTGATCTCTTCAGACTCAATGACATTTAAGACATATTCTAAAGTAAGTGGCTCAAAATATAGACGATTCGCGGTAGCGAAGTCTGTGCTTACTGTTTCCGGATTATTATTAATCATAATGGTTTCAATATTTTCCCGTTGCAATGCATAAACCCCATGGACAGAACAATAATCAAACTCAACTCCTTGCCCGATACGAATGGGACCACTGCCTATGATAAGCACCTTTTTTTTAGAAGTTTTTACCTGTTCGTTCTCCCCGTGATAAGTCGAATAATAATAATTTGAATGGGATTCGAACTCCCCAGCGCATGTATCAACTGTTTTATATGTTGCTATTACATCCAGTGATTTCCGATAGGCTCTTACATCAAGCTCGGAAACATTCCAGACGGAAGCCAAATAACGATCTGAAAACCCCTTTTCTTTATATATATACATTTCTTCTGCATTTAAAGATAACATCTTTTTTGAAGCTATTTCTTCTTCTAGAAAAATGATGTTAGCAAAAGATTGTAAAAAGAAGTTATCTATCGCTGTTACCTGTTGGATTCTTTCTATACTCCCACCTCTACGAAGTAATTCAAAGATGACAAAAATCCGTTCGTCCGTCTTTTCATTCAGCATCTCCCACAATTTTTGATCTTCCAAATCTTTCAATGCCAGCAACTGAACACCAATTGTCTTTAGTTCAAGAGAATCAATCGCTTTCTGAACGCCCCCTTCGAAATTACGATGCAGAGACATTACTTCTCCAGTAGCTTTCATCTGTGTTCCCAGTTGCCGGTGTGCCGTGGTGAATTTATCAAATGGCCAGCGCGGCATTTTTACGACAACATAATCCAGAGCCGGTTCAAAACTTGCATAAGTATTACTTGTAGCTGGATTTTTTAACTCTGATAAATGATATCCAACCGCGAGCTTTGCTGCGATTTTTGCAATTGGATAACCTGTTGCTTTTGAAGCTAGGGCAGATGAACGACTGACTCGCGGATTAACTTCTATAAGATAATATTGTTTGCTATTTGGATCAAGCGCAAACTGAATATTACAACCTCCGATAATCTCAAGTGCAGAAATAATTTTTATCGAAGCTAACCGCAACATATGAAATTCGTTATCTGATAAGGTTTGGGACGGTGCTACAACCATCGAATCACCAGTATGGATACCTACAGGATCAATGTTTTCCATATTACAAATGGTAATACATGTGTCGTTCTCATCACGCATCACCTCGAATTCAATTTCTTTATAGCCAGCAATGCTTCTCTCAATCAAACATTGAGTAATCGGGCTTTCCTGAAGCCCACTTCGAATAAGTTCCTTAAAGTTTTTTATATTATCAGCAATTCCTCCTCCTGTTCCTCCTAGTGTGTATGCAGGTCGAACAATAATCGGAAAACCAATCTTATTTGCAAAGTCAACTGCCTCCTCCGATGTATGTACAATCTCACTATCAGGTACTGGTTCATTAAGTTCAAACATCAATTGCCGAAATAACGCACGATCCTCTCCCTTTTTAATGGACTCAATGGGGGTTCCGAGTAACTTAACGTCATATTTCGCAAGTATTCCATGCTCATCCAACTGATAAGCTAAATTTAATCCGGTCTGACCACCTAATGTAGCTAATAATCCATCCGGTTTTTCTTTCGCTATAATTTTCTCTAATGTGTCTATTGTCAATGGTTCAAAGTATACTGCATCTGCATGTATATCATCTGTCATAATTGTTGCTGGATTGTTGTTTATAAGGATAACCCGATAACCTTCATCTTTTAGAGCTAGACACGCTTGCGTTCCTGCATAATCAAATTCTGCTGCCTGCCCAATCACAATTGGACCTGAACCAATAACTAATATTGTTTTTAAAGTATTGTTTTTAGGCATAAATATTTCTCCCCCCGTTAAACGCATTAATATTTTGTTGAAATTCCTCAAAAATCTCAATGGTTTCTACAGATTTTGGGTTTGCTTTAGGTTGATACTGAATCGTTAAAATCGGCAAAACATCATGTATCAGACCTTCCACTGTACGATCGTTTACTTGACGAAAGCGTACCTGAAGAAATGTTCCTTCTAAACTTGACTCATCTACCTCATAACCATGATTTTGTGAACTGATATGCAATTTATTCGTTTTTATTTCAAGTACCGGGTGATTTGCACCATGATGCCCAAACAACATCTTTTTCGTATTTCCACCTAAAGCAAGGGCAGTTAATTGATGTCCCATACTTATACCAAGCGTCGGGTAGTTCGTAATGATTTGTTTAATATTATCCAGTAAATAATGAAGTTGTTTTGGGTTTCCAGGCCCATTTGAAAGCACAATACCATCTGGTTTTAATGCCTTCACTTGTTCGTAGGAAGTATTATAAGGAACAATTGTCACACGGGAATCCAAGTATAGTAAAGACTGCAAAATAGACTTTTTATATCCGAAATCCATTAGAATAATATGCTTTGCACCGTGACCATATTGTATGATTTCTTTCGTGGAAACTTTTTCAATGTCCATTTCATCCTTTTTCTTGTGACAATCAAAAGTAAAATCTTCTGATGGTGAAATGACAGCCTCCATTGTTCCATCCGTACGAATATTTTTCACAACCGCTCTTGTATCTACATTGCTTAAAAGTGGTATATTCCATTTTTCCAAATACGCCTGCAACGAATCATTTGCCTGATAATGGGAATGTTTCATGTTACCTTCATAAACGACCACTCCAGCTACAACTGGTCGCTTACTCTCAAAATCAAATTCATTGATCCCGTAATTTCCAACCAATGGGTAAGTAAATACAATAATTTGGTTTAAATAGGATGGGTCTGTCATAATTTCTTGGTATCCCGTCATGCCTGTGTAAAAAACAATTTCGCTACTAAAGGTCCCTCCACTTGCTTCCGTTAATAGGTTACCAGAAAACTTTGAGCCATTTGCTAAATGTAAAAAATGTTTCATATTTCCACCTCGCTGAATAGAATGATGTATATTTATAAAAATTATAGCATATTTATTCACTTCGATCTAGAAAAATTTATTAATATTCATATAATTCTCCCTCCCTGTGTTTGTGATAGGCTGGTACCAAGGAAGTAACGATCTGAAACAAAGAAAGGCCCCCTGCCATTTCTGACAAGGAGCCGTCTTTTACAATAAGTCAGTAAAGTGTAGCAAAATGATATACTTTACCTAAACGTATGTTTTCCGTTTGTCCTTGTCAGTCTCTCGGACTGATTTAAAGGTACCAACTATTAAATTATTTTTATTATTACAGAATATCATAGGAATGTCAACAAAATTATTCATTCAAAAACTTTCGCTATTTAAATAATACGTCAAAATTAAGACACTCAAAAGCACGACAATAACGAAGATAAAACGGGTTAATGGACTACTCAATTTTAATTGTGTTCGTTTATTTTTCTTACTATGCACTTCTTTTCTCGGAGGTAAATCCAGAACATCAATCCTCCGGTCCAGGTCTGTGTCATGAAATTCATGTTGTTCCGTTGCTGTATGCTTATGTTCTTTCTCTGCCTTTTTCACTTCACTCAATAGTTGTTGCAAATCTTCCGTTGCTTTGGTTTTATTATCCAACTTTTTAGCACCTCACTTTTGAAAGCGAATAACCAGTCCTAATACAAAATCTACAGTAAAATGTGCTGCAATGGTTACAATTAAATTTCCTGTAATTTCAAACATATATCCGATATAAAAACTTACAAATAATACGGAGATGAATAGAACAGGTTTTTTCAAATAGCGAACATGAACGAGCGCAAAGATAATACTCGCAAATATATACCCAAAGACGGACTGGATGACACCTCTAAATAATAATTCTTCTGAAATGGCAACCGCCAGTGCAATGACAAATATATAAATGACCGATTTATTTTTAAAAATCCGCTCATTAATACCACCATCATCATAATACTTTTTAGGGAAAATAAACATTAATAATAAATCAAGCGCAACAATGATAAAGCCTGTAAAGATTCCATAGTAGCATATATCTTTTACATCCCATGCAAAATACAGTAGCCAATCGGACATGCTATCAAACAGTAAAAAACTAGTAATAACACTGATGACGAACAATAATAATTGTGAAAAAATAACCTGCTTATTCAGTTCTGAATCAGACATATTTTTAATGATTTCACTTTGATTCATTTGATTCTCCAATGAGCAATAAATGCTTCAATTTTTCTTCCCAGTTTGTAGCATTCAAGCGTTCTATATCCGTTTGTTCCGGTTGCCATGCTGACCATGAAAAGCCGCAATTACTACAACATTGAGCGGTAGGATCCGTATAGTTGGATTGAAAGTTCTTATACAAGTGGTGCCGCAAGCATTTCTTTTGTTGAATCCAATCCAGCATTTCGGTTAACTTTTGCTCTTTAAGTATGGACCGCTGCTTAATCAGCGCTTTTATTTTTTGATATGCTTCGCTCCACTGTTCCGCTTGATAGAAAATCTTGTGTTGCACAATCATATCATGTTTCTCGAATTGATAGTGCAAAAATCGCCACTGTGTTTCATTTATTTCAAATAAATTTTCAATTTGTTTATCCTGTGTTGGTAATCTTACTTCACCATGATATAAGTTGGCTAACTGTTTAAATACAAATATCAATTGATTTTCTGAAGGCAGTTCATTTTTTATTATTTGTACCGGAAGATGGATGTCGTTCGGTGACATCAATAGCAGACTAACGCTTTCTCTACCGTCCCTTCCAGCACGTCCGATTTCTTGGATAAATGATTCAATTTGGAGTGGGAAATGATAATGAATAATTAATCTGATATTGTTTTTATTGATTCCCATACCAAAAGCACTGGTACAACAAATAATGTCTAATTGATCATTCATAAACTGCTGCTGAATCGCTATCCGATCCATTTGTTCCATGCCGCCGTGATAAAAGGCAATTCGCTTTTCTGGAACTTTTTCTGACAATAATACAGCAACATTCTCTGCCATTTTTCGACTGGAAAAATAAATAAGCACTGGTACTTGATATTGCTTCAATAGATTTGTGATCGTACGTATTTTCTCTTGATCATCCTGCACTTCCTGTACATTAAATGCGATGTTTGCTCTATCCATCGGATAAATTTGTTTACTGATATGAGGTTTGTGCAATGCGTTTATAATATCGGTTTGTACATGCTTGGTTGCAGTAGCACTCAATGCTAATGTAGTCGGATAATTAAAACGTTCGATCGTTGCATCAAGCTTTAAATAATCTGGACGAAATTCATGTCCCCACTGGGAAATACAATGTGCCTCATCTATCACAAACAGACTGATTTTGATCTTCTCTAACGCCTTTAACAAAGTTTCATGCTGCAGTAGTTCTGGGGAGACATAAATAAGTTTATAGGTATGTAATTGACGATAAACCCGCCTTCTTTCCATCGGATCCATAAAACTGTTCAAAGCAACAACAGACTTGTAATTAATCGCCTTCAACTGTTTTACTTGATCAATCATAAGTGAAATCAGCGGGGAAACCACGATCGTAACCCCTTCTAGAAGCATCGCAGGTAATTGGTAACAGATCGACTTTCCGGAACCTGTCGGCAATATGCCTAGTACATCCTTACCTTGCATAATATCACTGATGATCTCTTTTTGACCAACGCGGAAGAAAGTGTAATTAAAGTGTTTTTTTAACTTATTCTCTAATATGTTTTGTTTATGCATTTGTATCACCAGCCTGTAGTATATTATGATTTATTGCCAGGACAAGGCGAATTTGAAAATAATTGATCTCTTCACTGATATACTGTTTAATTTGTTTTAATTTATATGATTTTGTTTGCTGGATTGCTGTAATAATTTCTTGTTGTGCCTGTGCACTTACATAGCTATGAATGGGAAATGTTGCATCATACAGAGCGATTTCTACTATATGATCCTGAATCGTATTTCCTTTTAAATTTCTAATATGAGCGATTTGTTCGACCGTGTGTCCTTTGTTTAATAATTCAAATGTGGCATAAGCAGAATTTGTAATGGAGTTGGACGGTGATAGGTCCTTCAAGGTAAATGATAAAAATGAATATTGCTTTATATCTTTTTGAATGATAGCTACCATCGCTTGCAGGATACCTGTGAGTAAAAGCTGTATATCGCTTGTTTCCCGCTTGTATGATGTAGCTAATTGCTCCAAACTCATCCCGTATTGTTTATAACCCGTTAGCCGATCAACAAATATATTTGCCTCTTGCGCTGTGAAATGCTGTAATAAACGATATAATTCCGCATAAATCTTCTTTAGTAATTGCATTTCAGATCCTTTTGCTTGTCTATAAATCATTCTAACCCAGTCCTCAATAGCTATTTTATCAATGACGGGAATAAATGAGTAGTGGTTTTTTCTACTATTGGTAATGGTCTGGATTAATAAGATAAGTCGCTCAAAGAAACACTTTGCCGTATCAGCATATTTTAGTCCATTAAAATAGTTAAGTGGCAGGTTATCTTTATGCTCATTTAACCATCCCTTGCCCGCCGTTGTTATTTTAAATTGTAAATCGTCACTGGCATTCTTCTGGAGAAACTGTTTATTTTCAAGTTCAAGCACATTTTGGTCAAACGTCTTTTTACTTAAGGATTTGTAAACGCCATAAAACTTTTCAAGCTGGTAAATGTGCGCATCTTGAACGGTTTGGATCGATTTCCTGCCCTTTAGCAAATGATAGATGGAAGATATGGTACGTTCTGCTTGAATATGTGAGCTGCATGTTAGTATCATTCCTTTGAGTAGCAATGGTGGATCTCCTCTCCGTGTGATAGAATCGTTCATTAGTTAGAAAATAGTATGCTTTATCAAATAATAGATGAAAGCTAGTTGTAATAAATGGATAACAGTTTTACAATATAGTTAAGCCGTTAAGAAGGTTTTATAGGAGGAGATTGCTGTTATATGCCGAAATACGTGATTGTCGATCAAGAAACCTGTATTGCTTGTGGTGCGTGCGGGGCAACAGCACCAGATATGTTTGATTATGATGACGAAAGCATCGCCTATGTTGTAATCGATCAAAATACCGGAACAGCCGTTATTCCAGAAACCCTGGAAGAAGATGTAATTGATGCACATGATGGATGTCCCACCGATTCCATCAAAATTTCAAGATGCACATTTGATGGCGATCCATTAAAATTTGAGGAATAATTTATTATTATACTTTAAACCATATCATTTACTGATGAATAACGAAAGAAAATACCAACCATCTTTAGTTGGTATTTTGCAAATTAAAACGCTTATTTGCGTACTTTTTCAAAAAGTGCGAGATAATTGGATAAAGTAAAATAATAAAAACGGCATTCCCAATGGCGTGATTCGTATCAAATGGTAAACCGGCAAGATAATATGGCCAAAATTTACCTGTTATCTGATAGGTGGTTAAAGAAATAATAAACCCGTAAAAATACCCACTAAATATCGCAAATAAAACAATAAGAAAGATCGGGATTTTCCGGGGGATCATTCCAAGCAATCCACTTATCAGACCAATAATACCCCATGATATAACTTGCCAAATGGTCCAGATTCCCATACCGAGTAACATATTGGAGAGAAATGTAGTCAGTATTGCCAATATGATTGCTGAAAAAGGACCTAGGAACAGGCCACATATAATAATGATAGAGGTAACAGGCTGAACATTGGGAAGAAAGGCAAATACAGATCTTCCCACTACAGCCATTGCGGCAAGTAATGCCAGCAGTGTTAATTTATAGGTATTCATTTACAATCATTCCCAAGCTTGTAAATCAAAAGTAACCTCATCACCAGGAGCTAGTTCATACTCATTTGCACCAACAGAGGCTAATTCATCATTCACAAAGAACATCCATGCTTTTTCTTCATCTTTCTCAGGAGCAACGCCTTCAATTGAAGTAATAAATCCCTTTTCTTCTTCTACATCAAAATTCTCTTTTAATATGTCCATTAAAATAGCATCTGCTTCGATCGGTACTTCTTTTTCATCAATAACTTCTTCCCCATCATCTTTTGAAATGGTTATTGCTACGGCATCTTCATTTTGTTCTGTGTTATCCTGTTCTTCTGTTTGCTCCTCGGTCTGTGTTGACGTACCTTCTGATGCATTGTCATCTGAGCCTGTATCTGAAGAACAGCCAGCCATGATGCCAATGATGAGCAGAACGGAAGCGAATCGTAATAACCATTTATTCATTTTCCTCATCCCTTTTCATTGATATTTGTAATTTGCAAGTTTCGGCTTTGGCTTCAATATAAAAAGCCGACTCAACCTTGGAGTCAGCTTTTTAGACAAACGGGACATAAATAATAGATCATCTATGTAGACGGTTGTCCCAATTGCTCTGATCCCCGAAGCATGGAAACGAAAGAAATTGGCAGGTCTACTGACTGATGACTTTCACCTACTTTAAGCCCTTCCCATATGGTGATCCATACAGTGGTATATGCTTATTTCGTTTATCATTTACAGTTGCGAGGACAGTTCCGGTTTTTCACCGGATTCCCTTTTAAGTAATAACACCAAAATCTATTTATTATATGCAAATTTAATTACGATTTGATCATATCACAGTTTAGCTACTGCGAATAGATCTTACTGGGGAATTTTAAAACTAAAGGTTGTCCCCTGATCTAATTTACTTTTAACACTAATCGTACCATGGTGTGCCTCAATAATATTTTTTGCGATCGATAACCCAAGACCAGTTCCTTTTTTTTCCTTGTTTCTCGTTCTCGATTTATCTGCCTTATAAAAACGTTCAAAAACAAATGGCAGATCAACTTCAGGAATACCGCTGCCGTTATCTGAGATAGAAACATGTAATTCAAGTTCATTACGCTCCACAAAGACTTTCACAAAACCATTTACCCTCGTATGACGAATTGCATTATCAATTAAATTGGTAAAAACTTGTTCGACCCTGTCAAGATCGAATATTACCATGGGTTCTTTTATGCTTTTAGATAATATTAATTCGATTTGATTATCGCTGGCTAAACCATTAAATTTTCTAATAATCCGGTCAATATATAGTTCCACATTCGTTTCTTCCTTATTTAATTGAATCTGCCCTGCTTCCATCCGAGCAAGGTCCAATAATTCATTAACAAGCCGCCCCATTCGCAAAGATTCCTCAGATATGATTTTTGCCAGTTCGTTTTTATCTTCCTTACTTTCAGCAATATCGTCCACGATAGCCTCACTGTATCCTTGGAGCAATGAAATGGGCGTACGTAATTCATGTGATACGTTGGCAATAAAATCTTTACGCAATTTATCGAGTCTGCGTTCTTCCGTCATATCACGAATAACAGCTACCGCTCCTCTGACATAAGACTGATCATATAATGGAGTCATAATCATGACATAATTACGCCCCTGCAGACTTATTTCATAGACTACTTCTGTTTCACCATTAACGACTTTTTGTAAAACCTGATTTAGCTCTTTTGGTAATTTTCTCGTCTCATCATTCATCTGGATATTATTTTCGAAATACCAATCTTCGATAAAATTTTCTGCGGGGGGATTTGTTACAATCATGTCCCCGTTACGATTTAATGTTACGACGCCATCTGCCATTGAACTAACAATACTGGATAATTGTTCTTTTTCCTGTCTTAGTGCATTGATGTGGAATTTCAATTGCCGTCCCATCCGATTAAAGGCCATTGCCAGTTCACCAATTTCGTCATGTGTCAAAATGGGAACTTTCGTATTGAATTCTCCTCTTGTTAAGTCGGCAGCTGCCTCTCGCATCTTTATGAGTGGCGAAGTGATACGCGTAGATAGGAAAAAAGCAAAAATGGTCGTTAATATGATGGCTATACCTGCTGCCAAATAGATTATTTTTGTCGTCTCTGCCTTGGTCTGATCAATAACACCTAATGATTGATAAACATATACAGCACCATTATTATCTGATAACGGAACACCAACAATCATTGCTTTCCCTTCATCACCAGGCAGTTTCATCTGTTGTTTCACTTTTATGTTTTTTGTTAGGACAGCTGACAATTCGTCTTCATTTTTCACCCAATTTTTCTCCAGTTTGGCTAAATCTTTATCCTCACTGCCAGATACCCATAACTCACCATCTTCAAAAACTATCGCCACACGACCGGCAGGGTCCTTGATGCCTTCAGCCATTTCTATCACCAAATCTTTATCATCATGTTCCTTAACCAACTGGGAAACATTCGTAGCTGTTTGCATCATATCTTTCTCCGCTTCCTGAATATGGAAATTTGAAAAGAACTCAAGTAATAAAACGGTTAGTATAAATAATACAAAAGAGACTAGTAATAAAATGGTGATGGCCAGTTTGCCAACTACACTACGCCAAAACATCAGTCCTCATCTACCTCAAATTTATATCCAACACCCCAAACCGTAACGATCATTTTTGCTGCTTCATTGGACACATTATTTAATTTCTCTCGTAAACGTTTCACGTGTGTGTCAACCGTTCTTAGATCACCAAAAAATTCATATTGCCATACTTCCTTTAAGAGATGCTCTCGGTTAAACACTTTATCCGGTGACTTTGCCAAGAAGCAAAGCAACTCATACTCCTTTGGAGTCAGATTTACTTCCACTCCGTCTGCCGTAACACGATATGCGTCATGATCAATCGTTATATGTGGATACACAAGCATATTCTTTGCGGCAGTATTTTCCTTGTTGTAGGAAGATGAAGTTACTCTTCGCAAAATTGCCTTTACACGTAAGACGACTTCTCTAGGACTAAAAGGCTTAACGATATAATCATCTGCGCCCACTTCAAATCCTTGCACTCGGTTCGATTCTTCACCTTTTGCGGTTAACATAATGACAGGTGTTGCTTTTTCCTTGCGAAGTTCTTCACAAACTTCAATACCATCCATTTCTGGCATCATAATATCTAATAAAATTGCATCATAATCATTATTGAGTGCTTTCTCTAAAGCCTCATTACCATCTTCAGCTTCTTCTACTTCAAATTCTTCCCGTTCCAGATACATTCGAATTAATCGTCGAATTCTTTCTTCGTCATCTACTACTAATATTTTTGCATTTGGATCCATTGAAATTCTCCCCTCTGTACCTACACTATCTAAAGTATAAACGATATGAGCCTAATTGTGAAAGAAAAAACAAGGCACCATTTAATATTAAATGGTGCCTCGCATTACAGTTAAATTTTAAGCATAGGAATGTAAACCTGCTAAAACCAAGTTAACAGCAATCAAATTAAACATGATGATCGCAAATCCTCCTACAGCTAACCATGCGGTCTTCTCTCCATGCCAACCCCTTGACAACCTTAAGTGTAAGAAAGCAGCATAGAAAAACCAGGTAACCAAGGCCCAAACTTCTTTCGGGTCCCAGCCCCAGAACCGGTCCCAGGCAATTTGTGCCCAAATAGATGCGAAAATTATTCCACCTAATGTAAACACAGGGAATCCAATAGCAACGGAACGATACGTAATTTCATCCATTAAATCTGGTTTGGACTTTTTAAGCAGCGGTTGTATTGCTGCACCAATCCGTTTTCTGATGATCAATCGGATTAGAATATATAAAATAGATCCCGTGAAAAACGACCAGATCACCGTATTGAATTTTCTACCTGCATCTGCGCCATGCATCCATGCAGGTGTTTCAAACCAAGGCTTCATCGCATTTTCTGTTTCTAATGTTCCTCCATTCGGACTAGCAATCGCCGGTAAGTGATAAGCTGCAGTTGCTGCCTCACCACCATTTGTTGGAACTGTAAATGTAGCCTCGTAATCCAAAAGGCCAAAGGTACTTGTAATAATAACGAATCCTACTATTAATGTTAGGCTATATAAAACCAATTCTAAAAAGAAGGTCCGTAGACTGCGAACAGTTTGATCGATTTGCCCTAGCAAATAAATCAGTCCAGTTACGAAACTAATTGCTAATAAGCCTTCACCCAATGCCACTGTTGTCACGTGTATATATAACCAGTGACTTTGCAGGGATGGTACCAGTGGTGATATTTCTGTCGGAAACATGCTTGCATATGCAATGACGATCATTGCAACAGGTAAAGCAAATAATCCGAGGATAGTTAAATGGTAAATAAAATAAAGAATGATAAACGCTAATACCATTGCCATACCAAAAAAGGTAACAAATTCAAACAAATTACTTACAGGAGCATGTCCACTTGCTATCCATCTTGTTATAAAATAGATGATTTGAGCAGCAAATCCAATAAGTGTAAGTGTAATTCCTATTTTTTCAGCTTTACCACCCTTTTTACTAGTACGTTTATCGATGATTGTAGCGCCAAAGAAAAACGTAGCTATAAGGTAAAGTATAAATGCGGTATAAAGCATTGTACTACTTATGCTAAGTAAATCACCCATGAGAAATCCTCCTTTTTAACATTTTCTATTTATTTAATTCCTGTTGGTCATCTACCATTTTAATTGTAGTACCAGATATTGCCTTCTCTATATCTTTAGAAACACCAAACCAGTTTTTGTTTGTATGTGCTCCTAATAATACACCTTTACCTTTCGGATGGATCCATATTCTTCTATGTTGCCAGTACATGCCTTGAATAACACCAATCATAAAGATAGCTGCTCCTACACCGAAAAATGGTAATGTATAGTCACGTCTGACTGTTAAACCACTAACATCATGCATATTGAAATCTTGAATGCCGACTTTATATTTATTTTCGCCTGTTGCATCGATATTTTTACCAATACCAATAAAGCTTACTTCTGCTTCATCACTATCTGGTGGATAAATAAATAATACAAATGCTGGGTTTCTTGGATATTTTGTTTCCGATCTAGGTTCACCATCTTCCAGTACATAATCCGGATAATATTGATCAACAACAACCTTAAAGCCATTGTCTAATTTATATTCGGGTTCTGGAGATGATAAATCAATTGTAAATGCATCTAATTCCTTTTCATCATCATCCGCAGTATTATAAATTTTAAAAGACATATCTGTAAATTCGTCTAGCTGATAACCAGCCTGATATAAAGTAAATCCGCCGAATTTAATCGGATGATTCATGCGGATGTCGTCTTCTAGAATTTTATCAAGTTTCGGTTCAGCACCGGGCACTGTTTCTTGTGCTTGATAAACAACCACATCGGTCTGATAATTTTTGGCGATCTCTTCCCCTTGTTTATCCAATGACGCTTGAAACTTTTCATCACTCTCATCGTATGTTTCCAGTGTGAACTTCTTATTTTTAATATAGTACTCCCCATCCGTTCCAGGGATCACTATTTGCTCGCCTTCTCGTACCCAAACATAATCATCTAAATAGAACAATGGTGTCATTCGGAGTAATGCAGCAAGTAAAATAATGATCAATCCGATGTGGTTAACATATGGACCCCATCTGGAAAACCTTCCTTTTTCAGCTAATATATGTCCATCTTCATCCCGGATTTTATAGCGCTGGCTTCTCAGATTCTCTTTAACTTTTTCAATATCCTCATCTGTTACCGCTTCTTCTGTTTCACTATACAGAC
This sequence comes from Virgibacillus halotolerans, assembly GCF_016908515.1. Taxonomy (GTDB): domain Bacteria; phylum Bacillota; class Bacilli; order Bacillales; family Amphibacillaceae; genus Virgibacillus_M; species Virgibacillus_M halotolerans. The sequence continues at coordinate 553,832 of NZ_JAFBEA010000001.1, read as the reverse complement.
GTTGTCTATTAATAAAGGTTTCATGTCGTTTTGCTTTTTGCATCTTAAGTGCTCTACGCAAAGGAACATATCTGTCTATACTACAGATTACAAGAGAAACACCGATTAAAGCAATTAAGATCATGTACCACCACGAACTATATAAGTTATGGAATCCAAGCTGATAGAAGATCAGACCGAATATACCATAACGGTCTTCATAAAAGACTGCAGGATCGCGTGATGGCGCATCTGCAGGTATGTACATTTCCTGCGGGAGTATAGAACCGACTGCTGAAGCAATTAATGTCAAAACGATTAACCATATACCAACCTTAACCGAAGAGAAAAATGCCCAAATTTTATCAATCGGGGATTTTCTATAGGTCAGGGACCTTCTCGCTGAACCATCATAACGCATATTAAGCAGCTTTTTTTTATCATTTCCTTCAATATGTTGGTTTCCTTCTATCGGTTTACCACATGCCTCACAAAGAACTGTTCCCTCAGGATTGACGTGTCCACATTCACATTTTATTTTATTCATTCAAATCCCTCTCAATAGTAAAAAGTTACACCTATTATTCTTCCGGCTGAATATCCTGTAAATGTCCTTCTAATTTTTCAAGCGTTAAAGCGCCATTTACTACTTCATCGATTGTTCCATCGGGTTTAATAAACAACGTACTCGGAATCGGTCCTATCTTGTACAGATCCATTATTTCCCCTTTTGTATCGTGTGGAATTGGGAATGTAAGGTCATACTTATCGATAAAACGATCCACGACCAATTGTGTTGCGTCAAGACTGATAGCTACAATTTCTACACCCTTTTCCTCGTATTCTGGATACAATTTTTGCATATAGGGCATTTCAGCTTCACATGGTGGACAATACGTTGCCCAAAAATTTAACATTACCCCTTTTCCTTTCAGATCACTTAACCGGACGGTTTCCATCTCGTTGTTTTTATTAATTTGTTGTAATTGAAAATCCGGTGCTTTATCTCCCTTGCTGTATATGGTTTTATCTTTTTGAAAGTTAGAGACCAATGCAAACACGACTGCAATGAGCAAGACAGCTAAAACGGATGATCTGAAAATAAGCCGATTTCTTTTCTTCTTTTTTTTGCTTTGTTTCATTTGTTCCAAGCTCACACGGATCACTCTCCCAACCCATTGTAACATCTTAATGTCTGGTTAATTTTGACTTTTATTTAACAATTTTAGTTTGCTGCCATATTCCGTATTTGTTTCACTTCTTTTGGTGTTAATTGACGGTATTCACCAGGCTTTAAGCCTCGCAGTGTCAACATTCCGTACTTTTCCCGTTTTAGTTTCAAAACGGGGTAGCCAATCTGCTCCATCATTCTTCTAACATGTCTGTTCTTTCCTTCTCGTAAAGTAATCTCTATCATCGTCGTATTTTTTTTCGTATCTGTCGATAATATGCTATAATGGATCGCTTTTAAAACATCCGTATCTGATTTAACCCCTTTTAGTAACTTAGCTAAATCGGACTTTCCTGGAATTCCATTTATTTTCGCTGAATATACTTTGTCCACTTCATATTTGGGGTGCATCAGTTGATTCGCAAATTCCCCATCATTCGTTAACAATAATATGCCGGAAGTATGATAATCCAACCTACCAACAGGGAAAATACGTTCCGGTATGCCTGCTAGTAAATCTGTAACAACCCTTCTACCTTTATCATCACTCACACTTGAAATAAAGCCGCGCGGTTTATAAAGCATATAATATACTGACTGCTCTTTTTCTAAGGGTACCCCATTTACTTCAATTTTATCGTTAGCAGATACTTTTGTTCCTAGTTCTGTTACTATTTTGGTGTTCACCTTTACTTTTCCATCTACGATAAGTTGTTCGGCCTTTCTTCTTGATGTTACACCACTCTGTGCAATGACCTTTTGTAATCTTTCCAATGATTTTTTCATAATACCCACCACATGTTCATTTATTTTTTTACTACATAAATAATAGCGTTAACTTAGTGTCAACGCTACTCAAAAGACTTATTCAAACATAATTGTAACAATGATAATTGATGCAAGTATACCAATTAAATCCGCTAACAGTCCAACCTTAAGCGCATATCGCATTTTTTTAATTCCTACAGCTCCAAAGTAGATGGTTAGAATATAGAGTGTCGTATCTGTACTTCCTTGCATCGTCGAGGCTAACCTTCCCAAGAACGAATCAGGGCCATGGGTCGCGATCAATTCTGTCGTCATCCCCAGTGCAGCCGTGCCTGAGATCGGCCTGACAAATGCAAGTGGAACAACTTCCGGCGGGATGCCCACCAATGCTAGAAAAGGGGAAATGAGGTTGACAAAGGCTTCCAACGCCCCCGAACTTCTTAAAATGGAAATAGAAACAATCATCCCCAGTAAAAAAGGAAGTAAAGAAAAGGCTATTTTGACCCCCTCCTTTCCCCCCTCAACAAATAATTCATAGGTAGGAACCTTTTTCCATGTTGAAACAATAAGTACAAGTAATATAAAACACGGTATCAACCATGTGCTGATTGATGTTATAATCCCCATGTCCCGTTCCCCCAATTATTTACTAAAAGTGTAAAACAAGCGGTCAATCAAAATCGCACTAAGTGACGATATAACTGTCGCTATAATTGTTGTTCCAACGATTTCTGTTGGCGCTATGGAATGATACTGCATGCGGATAGCGATAACCGTCGTTGGAACCAATGTTAAACCAGAAGTATTTAAGGCTAAAAATGTAATCATCGATCTGGATGCTGTGTCGGTTCCGCTTAGTTGTTTCATTTGTTCCATTGCTTTAATCCCCATCGGTGTAGCTGCGTTTCCTAAACCAAAGATATTAGCTGTGATATTAGATAGAATATACCCCATTGCTGGGTGGTCCTTTGGAATCTCGGGAAATAAACGGACAACGATCGGGCGTAGTAACCTTGTCAACACTTGTAAAATACCTGCTTTTTCAGCGATATTCATAATTCCGAGCCAAAAAACAAGCACACTGATCAAGCCGATTGCTAATGTAACAGCTTCGTTGGCACTTTCAAAGATCGCTTTATTGACTTGGTTCATGGTTCCATTAAACATGGCATAAACGATACCAATAATCGCCATAAATGCCCAAATGATATTAACCATAGCTATTCCAACCCAAGAATCCGTTTATAGATGATGATAAAGTCATGTGAAAAATGATTTTCGTTTGGCTCCTGGTGCTTGGTTTCCAATACTGTTTCCTCTTGCTTTGCATTTCCCTCTGAATCATATTGATCAAATCCCCATTCATACATACTTGTATGGTCCTGCCAATCATCAGGTGCATTTAAAGTAACAGCAATCAAATCCACCCCATCTTTATGTGCCGCAGTAACCAAGGTCCGACCAGTCTTTTTTGTATAACCCGTTTTTCCACCAATGCAAGCATCATAATACTGTGTTAATAGTTTATTTTTGTTCTGCCAGCTGTAGGTTCTATTATCTGCTTGATGTGTTGTAGTCCCGGTGACCTTTTTAAATTGATCATTATCCATTGCATAACGCATGAGTATCGCCATATCATAGGCCGAAGAATAATGATGATCAGAATCAAGTCCATGTGGATTTTCGAAATTCGTATTCAGCATTCCTAACCAACGTGCTTTTTCATTCATCAAATAAACAAAGCCTTCTTCACTTCCTCCTACGTGCTCACTAATTGTTACTGCAGCATCATTTCCAGATCTCAGCATGAGCCCGTATGTCAAATCTTCAATCGTCATTTTCTCTCCCTGTTCTAAGTAAATAGAAGAACCCTCTGTGTATATAGCTCGTCTGCTAGTCTTTGCCTCTTCCTTCCACTTACCTGATTCAATCGCAAGAATGGCAGTCATGATTTTAGTAATACTTGCAATCGACTGTTGCTCATTCGCCTTTTTCTCATATAGTATCCTTCCAGTAGACTGGTCTATTAATACTGCGTTATTTGCTGATACAGATGGTGCTGCTTGTCCAATTTCCGGAAAAATAAAACTGAACACTAATATAGTTAGCATAAATAATATGAATCGCATGGCAGGCTTCCTCTCACAAGTAGTGTGTCTGTATATGATATGCAGGGGAAAAAACACATATGATTGTTTTCCATTGCTTTATGGGTTGTTATTTAAAATATCATGCATGTATACTAATATTTGCAGGAAGCCCTATTGATCCTTAATACAATGGCCACATTACCTTCATAGCCTTCTGACAGCGATTATTTACATTATTCCAGTTAACAATATTCCACCAATTATTAATATATGATTCCTTATCTGTTTTATATTGCAAATAATAGGCGTGCTCCCACACATCTAAAACCAATAAAGGGATCGTGTCCGCTAATTGAAACAACTGGTGTTTTTCAAACGTTTGAATTGCAAGCCTACCACTTCTGGGAGCCCATACCAATACAGCCCAGCCAACACCCTCTACAGAATTTGCAGCCTCTGTAAAAAGACTTTTAAACTTTTTCCAAGATCCAAAATCACGCTCGATAAGTTTTAGCATGTCATCTTTTGGTTCTTTGCTTGCGTTAGGTGTCATATTAAACCAGAAAATGGTGTGTAAATAGTGACCAGATCCGTGAAACGCCTGCTCTCTTAGCCAATGTTTGATGACACTTTTATCCGTCTTGTTTCCATATAGTTCTTTTTCAGCCTTATTTAAGCCATCAACATATGATTGATGATGTATGTCATGGTGCAATCGCATGATTTCTTCGCTAATATATGGTTCAAGTGCATTATATTCATATGGCAAGGGGGGTAACTTGTGCTTCCCAATCGGAACTGCTTTCATTTCCTTACGATCTATTTCATTATTCGTCACCGATTCTACGATCCGAGATCCTTCTCTTTGGAAAGCATACACATCATCATCTGAAATTTCTGCAGTTAATTCCAGATGCCCGTTCATGCGTTGCTGCCATTGTTCGATCTGCTCTTTACAGGTTAAATATGTTCTTTCTGGTATGTCAGCTTCCTGTAAAGTTTCTTTTACTTCCTCTCCCCACGCCATTAGACTTTCTAAATATAATTGTTTATCGTTATCCATTTGATCACCTCTGTAGAGCATATGCAATATCCATCTCTTAGGTGTTTGATCTAATTAAATCATTGTTTGCACACAAAAAAACGCTCCAAATTGCTTGGAACGTTTATCTTTCATTTTAATTTAAGTTTGTGGAGTAAGTACTTATAATCTTCTTTCGTATCAACATCAAAAAAACACATGTTGTCCGTAAATTCAATGATTCCGCCTTCATTCATTCGGTCTTGGATTAAATAACGTGCCCCCTTATCTCCTTGAAGCTGATAAAGATCTGTAAACATTTCACTCGAGATTAATATAGGTGGTCGTGTTATCCCAGCATAACTTGCCGCAATAAAGGAATACGGGTATTGACTTGTTTGGTACTGTCTAATAATTTTATTGATCATCTCACTTGAAATGAACGGTTGATCTGCCAGCACAATTAATACAGCATCAGCACCGAGTTTGTCCGCAAATTGTAAGCCACATTTCAGGGAATAGGATTGGCCGTATGTAGATTTTATAGATGTGGCATGAAACCATCTCTCTTGGTAGTTTTGGAATAATTCAGGTGAGACCCAGTTGAGTTGATCCTTTTCCGTAGTAACGACAACTATTTTATCAAGTTGGGAGTCTAATGCTGTTATCAAAGCTAAACTACCAAGATGGTGATTTCCTACGCTTGAAAACAGTTTATTACCTCCAAACCTTTTGCTTTCTCCCGCTGCCAGATATATACCTATTATCCTTTTTTGTCTCAAGGGTAAACTCCTTTCTTCCTAACCTTGTCTCTGCGCCTGGATTAGTGCAGCGATAATACTAATCGCTATTTCTTCGGGACCCTCAGCCCCAATTGCTAATCCCACGGGAGAATGAAGATATTTCGGAATTGTTGCGCCACTTAGTAGACGCGTTGTGCGCTTGCGTGGCCCTAATACACCCAGATAGCTTATTTGTTTTTGCTTCAATAAAGCATGTAAAATCTCTCTGTCTTTTTGAAAATCATGTGTCATCAATATCACTGAATCACTTGCGACCATATCCAGATTTTCTATGGTTTCTGAAATCCTTTCACTCCCAAGAAATCTAGCATCTGGAAAATAATCGTGACTTTTATAGGCAGAACGCCAATCCCATATGTTAACCTTAAATCCTGTCTGTGCCGCTACCTGAGAAAATGGCCTTGCATCAGGGCCTGCACCAAAAATAAACAAACGTGGTTTTGGTTTAAAAAAATGTAAATATGTATTTACTTCAGCATCATCAATGATACAAGATTTTCTTTCTTCCAGTGCGGTGAGCATCAATTGCTGCGAAACTATATTTTGATTTCCGAATATCTGCTCATCCTGTGTTATATAAGCGGTATCTATTGCACCGGGAATTTGTTTTAATACTTTCAAAGAGACAACTGGAATGCCTTTGTCAAGATACTCCTTCACGATGCACAACTGTTCCCTAAGAACTGGATTAACAGTTTCCAACAGCATATGGACGTTACCATTACAACCAGCCCCACGCCCCCAGGAAAGGTCATCTTCAGCGCTCATATCGTAAACAATCATACGTGAACAGATCGATGTCCCCTCCAATAGCTTGTTTGCCTGAATTGCCAAGTTCGACTCAAGACACCCGGCACTTATCATACCCACCTGTCGTCCATTTTCCATAAACAACATCGCTGCTCCCGTCTTTCGGTAGGCAGACCCCTCCACATTTATTATTGTCGCCAGAACAGCGCTCTCATTCGAACGAGTGATAACATCAAGAATTTCATGCATACTATTCATTTAAATTACCTGCATACAGCGCTACAATATCCTTTTCAACGACCAAAAGATTTTTTTTGCACACTTTCACAACACCGCCAATATTACTTTTGATAGTAAGTATGAGGCACCCGAATGCTTTTTATACAAAAAAAGAGATAGAAAAACCCTTGTGGCTTTTAGACACAAGGGTTTTTCTATCATTTTGTAACATCCTCATCGATTTGACCGTTAAATTTATCGAAGAACAAATCCGCTTCCTGTTCCACATCCTCCGTATCCGCTGATTCTGGTAATGGTGGTAATTCTTCTAAGGAAGTTAAACCAAAATAGGTTAAGAAGTCTTTACTTGTCGCAAATAATGTTGGTCTCCCAATACTTTCTCTTCTTCCGACTTCTTCAATTAAGGATCTTGCTAACAATGTTTGGACCGGGCGATCACTTTTCACACCTCTGATTTCTTCAATTTCAGTTCTTGTAATTGGTTGTTGATAAGCAATAATAGCAAGTGTTTCCAGTGCTGCCTGTGACATTTTGCTTGATGTCGGTGTTTCTAACATTTTCTTAAAATACTCACTATGCTCTGGCTTGGTTGTTAAATGAAAAACGTCATGTGACTGCATGATCATCAATCCGCGCTCTGTATTTTCATAATCATATTTTAATTCTTCCACAATATGGACCACAGAAGAACTAGGAATTTCCAATATGGCTGATAATTGCTTTAATGCAATGCCCTCGTCGCCACTTGCAAATAAAAGACCTTCTGTAATAGCTTTTAAGTTTGTTAATTCCATCCTTATTCCTCCATGCAAAACACGTACAATGAATCGAAGTGCGTTGTTTGTTTACAATATACTTTATGATCCTTCATCAATTCCAATAAAGCCATAAAGGTGATCACAATATGGGAACGGGAATAATAAGGAAATAATTGGTCAAAGGAAACCCCATCCTTTTCTTTTTTAACGGATTGTAAAATATCTTCCATACGTTGTTCAATCGGAATTTCACTTCGTTCTATTTTTGTATCTAATGGTTCATTCCATTTTTTTCTCTCAAACATTCTTCCTAGCGCTCCAAGCATATCATAGATGGATATATTCCCTTTTTCCATTGGACGCTTTTGTTCACTAAACGCTTCAAATACAACTGGTGCTCTGGTGAAAATCTGATTGGTGTTCATATCTTTTTCTTTTAATCTTTCAGCCACATTTTTATACTTTCTATACTCGATTAAACGTTGCATTAATTCTTCCCGTGGATCTTCTTCATAGTCGTCCGTATCTTCAAAGACCTCTTGCTTTGGTAATAACATGTTACTCTTGATCGCTATTAATGTTGCTGCCATAACAAGATATTCACTTGCGATATCCAACTCCAAGTGTTGCATCGTATGGATGTAACGCATATACTGCTCAGTAATTTCAGCCATTGGAATATCATAAATATCAATTTCATATTGATTAATTAAATGAAGTAATAAATCGAGGGGACCTTCAAATGCATCTAATTTTACTTGGTAAGCCTGATTCATCGCGTTTCTTCCTTTCTTAATGGGTGCAAACATAATAGCTAAATATGAAAAATACCTATGTTTTGTCATAAACGCCTATACATGATGACCAATGTCATCATAGGTTATTAACGTAAGATAAATGTTACCACAAAACATTTATGTTCAGAAGAAAAAAGGAGGAATTTGATTATGGGTGAAAGCTATGGATATGGAGCCGGTGGCGGTTTCGCGTTAATCGTAGTACTGTTCATTCTTCTCGTTATTGTTGGTGCTGCTTGGTTATAGGTTAGCTCAGGCAATATCTGTTTATAGTAGTTGAAAAGCCAGCCCTACGAATTTTGGGGCTGGCTTTTTCACTATGCTTCATCCTGTTCTTCTGCTTCTGTGTATTTATTATAAAATGACTGAACATCATCAGCCGCACAGACAGCATACTTATCCTGATAAAGTTTATTTACTTCATTGATCATTTTCTTACCAATCCCCAAATTACGGTGGGAAGGATTAACAGACACATGCTGAATAACAGCATTGATTTCATTATCGATCCTCACACCGATAGCACCGATAACATCGTCCTCTTTCCATAAATAAAGGTGCCAATCCGGATTTGATTCATATTCTTTTATTGTTTGCTGCAATTTTTTTACTTCTTTTTTCTCTTCCGGCATAAAAGAAAGTAATCCCATTGCAATCTTTTCTAAATTCTTTTTATAACGAATTAACATAGATACCCCTCATTAACTTACAATCTTTTTGAGTTTTCATATCCCTTACTGTATCAGAAAAAATGTATTTGTATACACTTTCCATCTTTAATATATTTATGCATGATTATATGTTTTTGTCAAACAATCGCTTTTCATAGGGAAATATTCGCTTGTTTCACGTTTTTTTAATACTATTTCCCAAGATCACTTGCATAATCATGTATCCATCCGTATATTTATCTTTTAATTTAAACGGAATTATATTAACAACAGCAAGCCAGACGTTAAACCAGTAAAATAATTGCAAATAATTATTTGGATATATTTCATTCAGCACATAAAAAAGGAATGCGACCATTCCATTAGTAATTGGTCCAAGAATAGCAATCCACACAATTTCTCCTGGTTTATAAGGCGTTTTTCGTTTACTTTCTGCTAAGCCACCTAGAAAAAAAGCAGTGTAAATAACCAATTGCATTCTTCCTAAAAAAATTACTTTTAATCGCTTCCCTTTTCCAATTGATATCATAATACTATCTGCATTTACAATTTTCGCTGCAAATGCATGTCCAATTTCATGTAAAATAATACTGATTGGTGCTGCAGCAAATAGTAAATACAGGAATAGATAAATATCCATATCAAAAATATTCATGTATTACTTCCTTAGTAAAACTGCTTTAATGCTGAGAATGCACACGGGATAGCTTAAGATATTCTCATTTCTTTCATGACATCACCGTTATTCATTGCTTTCGCATATTCAACACCCGATGTAACCTGTCCAAATACTGTGTGGACACCATCAAGATGTGGTTGTGGCTCATGAACGATAAAGAACTGACTGCTTCCCGTATCTTTTCCAGCATGCGCCATTGATAAAGAACCTTCTACATGCTTATGTGGATTTCCTTCTGTTTCACATTTGATAGTATAACCGGCTGAACCTGTACCATTGCCATTCGGGCAACCGCCTTGACTGACAAATCCATCAATAACACGATGAAAAGTTAATCCATCATAAAAATTCTCGTTTGCAAGTTTTTCAAAATTGGCTACCGTTTTTGGAGCCTCTTCCGGAAATAGTTCGAATTCGATTTTGTTACCATTTTCCATTAAAATATATCCTTTTTTAGTCATGATGACATCCCCTTTTTAAATCATTATCATTAAATCATGTTCAGTTTATCATTTTATAGCTATTTTTCACACCAATAAGGTCGAATTGGCGTCTATTTTTGCTTTTTATTCATACGATAAATCATTTTTGACAAGGTCCTGATATGTCTCCCTGCGAACAACTAATTTATCTATTCCTTCTTCCACAAATACCACTGCGGCATTTGGCAAACGATTATAATGGCTTGCCATAGAATAACCATAAGCCCCTGTAGAGAAAACTGCAAGTATATCGCCATGCTCGACTGTAGGAACCGCTAAATCCCAAATAAGCATGTCTCCGGATTCACAACATTTACCCGCGATTGATACATCATTGGTTGTTGTTTCCTTCGCTTTGTTCGCAATAACAGCATCATATTCAGCTCCATAAAGTGCTGGTCTTAGATTGTCCGTTAATCCACCATCAACAGAAACATATTGACGAATGCCTGGTATTTGCTTCATCGCACCTATTGTATACAGTGTAATGCCCGCATTACCAACGATTGCACGACCAGGTTCAATCCAGATTTCGGGGACTGCCATGTGAAGCACTTCGGCATGCTGCTTAACCTGGCTAACAAGTTCCTCCACATAAATATGATAAGGTAATGGATCGTCCTTCTCTGTATATCGAATACCAAATCCGCCACCTAAATTCAAAACTTCAGGTGTATAGCCGTATAACGTTTTCCATTTGGATATTTCATTAAATAACACATCTGTAGCAGCGAGAAAACGATCCGCCTCAAAAATTTGTGATCCGATATGACAATGCAGCCCTTTAAACCGAATATGCGAATGATTATGTAATAATTGAAATGCCTCTTCCGCTTGTCCATTTTGCAGATTAAAGCCAAATTTCGAATCTTCATTCCCCGTCATAATATATTGGTGTGTATTAGATTCAATACCAGGAGTAACACGAATCAGCACATCCATTGTTTTATTCGTTTTTTCCAAAATGTTTTCAATCAGTGCTATTTCATAAAAGTTATCAACAACAATACAGCCAATATTATGTTTGATCGCCATGCTTAATTCTGCTTCGTTTTTATTGTTGCCGTGCATGTGGATGTTTTCTGTAGGAAAGCCAGCTTGTAATGCTGTATATAATTCTCCTTCAGACACAACGTCAAGGCACATTCCTTCTTGCTTCATGACCTGTAGCATGGCGACGGTAGAAAACGCCTTACTTGCATAGGCGACTTTTGCTGTCACGCCTAAATCTTTAAAGGAATTTACAAATGCGCGGCAATTAGCACGAATCATGCCCACATCATAAACGTATAGTGGCGTACCATATTTTTCTGCCAAAGCAATTGTATCCATGCCCCCTATTTCTAAATGGCCATGATCGTTTACCTGAAATGGATGATGATCAATTATCATTTTAAGTGATTCTCCCCCCAATCAATTGTTTAAATACTTTACCATATTGAAGTAAAAAACGAAAGAGCTAACCATAGGATTAGCTCTTTTTAGTAGGTTGACGATAATTATCTTTTGGGTGGACAATACTTGGTCTAACGTTTGAATAGGGCACAGGGATACGGAATATAAAGTGCAGCATCCCCATGGCATTAAAGGGTAAAAATGGCCACAAATAAGGTGTTTTCAAAGATTTTAAATTAGCTAAAAAGAAGATAATCAGGGTAAATCCAATTGTAAAACCGACGACCCCAAAGAAGGCAGTCATGAGCACAAGAAATAATTTCAGTATTTTATTCGCCACACTTAGTTCATAACTCGGTGTAACGTAGGAACCGATCGTACTGACGGATACATACAAGATAACTTCCGGAGAAAACATACCTACGTCAACCGCAATCTGTCCAATCAAAACAGCAGCGATTAATCCGAGTGCAGTAGCTAAGGGTGTTGGGGTATGAATCGCTGCCATACGTAAAAATTCAACCCCGATATCCGCCATTAAAATTTGTATCACGATAGGAATATTTCCGGTTTCATTAGGCCCGATAAAAGAAAGTTCTTTTGGCAATAAGGATGGATCAATAACAAATAATAGCCAAAGTGGCAAGAGGAATAACGAACACATAACTGCAAAGAAACGTACCCATCTAATGAATGTACCGACGCCAGGTGTTTGTCTATATTCTTCCGCATGTTCTAAATGGTCAAAAAAAGTAGCAGGAAAAATAATAATGCTTGGTGATGTATCAACCGTAACAATAACGTGCCCTTCGAATAAATGGTTTGCGGCCACATCTGGTCTTTCAGTATATCTGACGAGCGGAAACGGATTCCACCCACGCTCTACCATGAACTCTTCTAATGCCTTGTCCGTCATGGTTAAACCATCAATTTCGATGGCTCTGATTTTATCCTTGATTAACTTTACTAAGTCATCATTTGCCACATCTTGAATATAAGAAACACATACATCTGTTTTAGAGCGTTCTCCTACGCTTAACATTTCATTTCGTAATCTTTCATCTCGTATCCTTCTTCTAGTAAGTGATGTATTGATGACGATGTTCTCTGTATAGCCATCTCTTGCACCTCGAACTACCCTTTCAGTATCCGGTTCTTCTGGTTGCCTGCCAGGATAACTACGTACATCAACAACAAATGCGGACTTCTCTCCATCAATGAAGATCACAATTAAGCCGGATAACATCTGGTCTACCGCTTCGTCCATTGTTTTAATAACTTCTACTGACTCATTCACCAAACGGTTCTCCACGATCTCATATACTTTTTTCTTATCAACTTCATTATCATTAATTTCGATTAGTATTTTTAAAAGCTGTATGATATTAGGATCATCAACCATACCATTAAGATAGTAAAGCTGTATTTTTCTTTTAAGTACGACGACTTCGCGAAAGCCTAGATCATAGGAAACACCTACACCAACTCTTTCTTTCATAAATTTCTGATTGTCTTTTATGTCTGCAGAAATCGGATATTTATCTTTTGTGTCTGGCACTGTCCTTCACTCCACTCTTAAATATTACTCATTTATTTAACAAATATCGTCCATTGAAACAGGGATCCGGCAATTTTTCCGAAAACAATTGCCATTAGCAGCCACAGTAAGTGCCCCTCAAGACCAATTCGCTTTGAGATGACAGGGAATACATTTAACACTTCTGTTAATGCGGCGGCAAGCATGCCATTAAAAATACCATGCAGTAGTCCCCAAAGTACTAATAACAGTACAGGTTCGTTGACTGCACTATCGGTAAAAGATAAGTAGGTACCCATTTCCAATCCAAAAATAACACATGCCCCATAAACTTTAATCATTCGATCTGTTTTACTTAGTTGAATTAATCTTGGAATAATCCCTAATACGGTTATAAATGCAACAAAACCGCCACCAACAGCAAGACCTCCGGCAAATCCTATAAATACCTCAAAAACGTTAACGAGGAGGTTTTGTATCATTTAACTTATTCTCATGGTGGTTTAGGTAATTATCCAGATCTTGTTGGTAGTTGTATATTTCCACTTCAAGTGGACTGGGTTCCTCATTAAATCTTTTATTGAACCAATGATTAAAAAACAGGAGTGTCCCCATCCCTAATCCAAGGGAGTATGGTATTTGAATCCACAAAGGATAGTCATTACGTTCGCCGGTCAACAAATAATGAAGCTTTTGTTGTACTTCCTGCATGCTAACATCATAGTGAAAATTCATGATCGTCATTGCAGTTCCAATAAACAATAAAAGCCAAATGAATACAACGATGAATATGGATGGTGCCTTTTTGCTTTTATTAATCCGAATAATCGTCTGTGTTGGACCAATCAATTGCACTTCAATTTCTGAAAAAGTGTGGATTAAATAATCGATAATTAAAAAGCTGTCAATAATGACAATATTTTTATCCTTTTTTGTGATCCTGTAAATCGGTACATCCTCCAGCTTTTTTTTACTTGTCGACGATGTAGATAGATAAGCAATATCTTTTAAGTGAATTTCCTTCATTTTGGATATTCCAATGGTCTTTTTCATACGCAAATAAACGATTTCAGTCATTGTAAATTCATCCTTTACCCGCTCGTGTAAAAATAGTATTTGTCAGAAATACTATTTTTATCAATTAAAATTTGCGAAAAACCTGTATAACTAAAAAAAGAATACCCCGCATCAATTTTTTAAGCTGATGTGGGATATTCAAATTCAAAATGATTTATTAATTCAGCGGAACAGCTAGTGAACCAACTATTTTCTCCAAGTTTTCTTTTCCCAATATTTCTACCGTCCTGGCACTTTCCCTGAAATCTTTATTAAGAGCAGCGGAGGCGGTGTTGATCAAACCTGTGCAGGTTGGCGTTTCAACATCTAACATCTCCCCTAATGATTCAAGTAACACTAACCCCTCAGGGACATCCTCCGTTATGAATCTGGAGTCTGCAACAAAAGGTCCTTCCGGTGAACTATTCTCAGCATAACTAAAAAACGCCTCTTTAGCGTCTATCGTAAAATCTGTAAAATTACGGAACTTACATGCTTCCACATAAGATAACCTTTCTGCACCGATTTTTTCAAGTACATCCATTTTTTCATTATCAAGGCTTTCAACTAAATTCCATACATGTGGTGTAAACACTTCTTTATACATCCAGTAATCACCCTTGGCATGCTCAATCCTGGGAATACTCATAATGCCACCGATGGTGTGGACAATCAAATTCGGGTTATGAAGTGCCGCTTCTATCACAGACTCCAGATATACGAAATTATATTGAAGTTTGTTCAACTTCTCCTCGATCATTGTTTTATTTTTATTTGTAAATATAGCAACAGGGTTTCTCACGTTCTTAAACAATACCTTCACTTTCCCCGGTTCAACAATTCTACAATCTATGGGAGAGCTTTGCGCTTCTACAATTGTAATATTCATATCCGATTGATGCTTTAAAAAATATGCTGTTGATAAATAGCCGGGCTCTAACAGTACAATTTGATCTTCATCCATGAAAGGCAGTATCCGTTTGATGACTTGTTCATGATAATTTGTTTGGACATAAATAATAATAATTTCGGCATCCGTTATTGCTAATTTTACATCTGTTGTCACTACATCTAAATTCACCGAAGTCTCTTTAAAGCCATTCAAAATCGTTATTTCACCATTATTTTTATTTAGATATTCAAAATGCTCATTATGCAGACCTCGAGAAGTTTTTAATAATGTTACAAAATGGCCTTTCTCTTTCAGATCTGCTGCTATGGTTGTTCCACCATGTCCTGCTCCTACAACTGTAATTCTCATTATTTCTCCTCCAATGTTTTGATCGCACGTTAAATGATTTGAAAGCGACTATTAAATACATTGTGAGTAGCTATGGAAAAACCTTGTTCCGATAGGTTTGGCTTCTTAGCATTTCTAGAATCTCCTTTTGTGCTGGTTATTGTATCTATCCGTTTAATGGGGAAACCCAATTCTCACTTCGTTATACATGATCACTATTTCACAAAGTTTCACCTTTTAATGCCTTGGCCTTCTAGCTGAATGATTGGGTTATTTCTAGTGCTGATTTTCTATCTTTCTAAAATATGAATGTAAAAGAAGAATCATAAAATTTATTTAAAATTTTCAAACTATATTCTTATTATACCAATGATTATGCGTTTACACAAGGTGTTGTCTCTTGTATGCCATTAAAAACAGAACAAAAAAATATCGTACGCTTGCAAGCAAAGAAAAAAAATCACCACAAAAGTGGTGATTTTAGCGGTCGATATTCAGTTTCATTTCATACAGAATCTTTTTTTCTAGTCGGGATACTTGTACTTGTGAAATCCCTAGTCTATCGGCTACTTCAGTTTGCGTTTGATCTTTATAGTAGCGTAAGTATACAATCAGTCTTTCACGCTCATTCAGCCCCCTAATCGCTTCCTGAAGTGTAAGTGTATCAAACCATTTTGAATCCTCGTCCGCTATTTGATCTAATAATGTAATTGGATCCCCGTCATTCTCAAAAACAGTCTCATGTATCGAATGCGGAGATTTTGCAGCCTCTTGTGCATGCACAACCTCTTCTGGTGTGATCTCTAATGCTTCAGCAATTTCATTTACTGTCGGTGACCGGCTGAGTTGTTTGGTTAATTCATCCCCTTTTCTACGTATTTTGTTCCCCGTCTCTTTCAAGGAGCGGCTGACTTTCACACTACCATCATCCCTGATAAAACGCTGGATTTCGCCAATAATCATTGGCACAGCATACGTGGAAAACCTAACATCGTAGGATAGATCGAACTTATCTATAGATTTGATTAATCCAATACTACCAATTTGAAATAAATCGTCCGGATCATATCCACGGTTAATAAACCGTTGGACTACCGACCAAACAAGTCGAATGTTTTTTTCAACCAATATATCTCTTGCCGCTTTATCCCCATGCTGGCTTTTAAATATATAATCCTTCACCTGTTCATCTGTTAAGGCATCTTTATGAACCTTTTTGACATTTGCATTCATAGGCATCACTGATTCATAACCGTTTTATTTTTCGCAAGCTGCTTTGTCATATATACGGTTGTTCCATGGTTTGGATGTGAAATAACCTCAACAGAATCCATAAAGTTTTCAATGATTGTAAAGCCCATGCCAGATCTTTCTAGTTCAGGTTTAGAAGTATATAGCGGCTGACGTGCTTCGTCGATATCATTTATCCCAATGCCATTGTCTTTAATCGTCAGTTCAATATCATGATCTTGTATGGTGCAGGTAATACCAATTTTATGGTGTGCTTCATTGTTATACCCATGAATAATTGCGTTTGTTACAGCCTCTGATACAACTGTTTTTATTTCCGTTAATTCATTCATCGTTGGATCTAATTGCGTAATAAAAGATCCAACCGTCACCCTTGCAAAGGATTCATTCTCACTTATGCTAGAAAACTCGATAAACATTTCATTTTTCATGATGCCACCCCCAACGTCTTTAATGCAAATTGTTCATTCTCCTCTAAGCGGACAATTTTAAAGATACCAGACATTTCAAACAATCGTTTAACCGGTGGAGAAATGGAGCATACAACCATTTCCCCTCCAAGCTGTAGAACCTCTTTATACCTTCCAAGTACAACACCCAGTCCAGAACTGTCCATAAAAGTCACTGATTCCAGATTCAAAATGATATGCTTCACGGCATTTTGATATAACATATCCTTCCATTCACTCCGTAACCCTTCTGCTTCATGGTGATCCAGTTCTCCCGATAGCCTTACAATTAACACATCTTCCTTCACATTAAATGTGGAAGTTAGTCCCATCTAATTTCCTCCTTTTGAACATGCACTTTATGTTCTATTTCTAGATCGGCAGCTCAATTCCTGCCTGATGACAAAATTAGAAGAAATTCGATAAAGTTAGAAGCTGTTAATTAAATTTCGCCATTTTTTGCAGGGATCGTTTTAAAAATGTAAAATAGGACGCTGTTTCTATATCTTGTTTGATCGTTAAAGGTGTTTCAGACAATGTCTTTTTGCCGTCTTTCACATATAACGTACCTACTCTATCCCCTTTTTCCATTGGAGGCGCCAAGTTTTTATCAAGTTCTACCTGTGCTTTAATATCAGCAGTATCTGCGCCTTTTTCATGAATTGTACTAATTGATTCTGATGCAACGATATTGATCTGTTTATTTTCTGCCTTTAAAAGTTCCAATGTTGTAATGACTTGATCCTTCTTAAACAATTGTTTTGTTTCAAAATGATTGAATGCATAGTCAAGCATTTGCGATACGGTAGCATTGCGTTTTTTAGGCGATTCTGCTCCCATAACTACCGCAATCACTCGCATATCATTCTTTTTAGCTGTTGCTGTTAAGCAATATTTCGCTTCATTGGTAAAACCGGTTTTTAATCCATCGACTCCCGGATAAAATTTCACCAGCTTATTTGTATTAACTAACCAGAATTCATTGTCTTCTCCTTTTCTTAAATAATCCTCATAGACAGACGTGAATTTGGTAATGGATTCATATTTTAATAATTCCTTGGCAATAACCGCCATATCATATGCTGTACTATAATGATCCTTCGCTGGTAGTCCTGTAGTGTTTTGAAACTTGGTATTTTTTAAATTTAATTCTTTCACCTTTTCATTCATCTTTTTAACAAATGCTTCTTCACTGCCGGAGATTCTTTCTGCCATGGCTACACTTGCATCATTACCCGAAGCAATGGAGATACCTTTTAATAGATCTTTAACAGACATTTCCTCTCCCGCTTCAAGAAAAACCTGTGATCCGCCCATGGATGATGCGCGCTCACTTATACGAACCATTTCATCCATTTTTAAATTACCTTTGTCAATGGCCTCCATAATCAATAATAGCGTCATTATCTTTGTCATACTAGCTGGAGGAAGCTTCTCATTCGCATTTTTATCAAAAAGCATTTTCCCTGTATCACGTTCCATTAAAATAGCTGAGTTGGCATCTTCTGCAAGTTTCGGTGTATCTGTACTAGCATCATTCCCCTTTTCTTCAGCGAATGCAGGTACAGTTGTACTAAACAGCATAAAAAATATCATACTGCCCATCAAAAAGTATTTTTTCATCGTTTTACCTCCAACAATCAATATACATCTAGGATTGCCGAAGTTAATATTTTTTATACGCTGATAAGTGGACATAAAAATACAGAAAAGCACACCAAAAAAGGTGTGCTTTTACGTCTATTTCTTTGTTATTGTATCATATATCAACGTTGGGGCCTGAACGACTGAATCGGAAACCTCAATACTTTCATATAGTTTTTCTTTTACTTCTTCAATCGCTTCCCGATTGGCATGAATGGTTAATAAGGATTCCCCTTTTTTCACCGGATCCCCTATTTTTTTATGCAGCACAATGCCAACAGCCAGATCTATTGATGAGTCCTTATCGGCCCGACCTGCGCCTAGCATCATTGCTGCTGTACCCATATCATTAGCAATAATATTTGCTACGGTACCAGACGACATTGCCGGTAACTCCACCTGATAAGCTGCTTGCGGCAATAATTCAGGGTTATCTACAACGTTGGCATCGCCACCCTGGGACCTGATAAAGGTTTTAAAATGCTCAAACGCTTTTCCGTTTGTAAGGTTTTCCCTTAATACTGTTCGCGCTTCTTCTATGCTCCCCGCCTTTTCTGCAAGAACAACCATCTGGCTTCCCAGTGTCAAGCATAATTCGGTTAGATCTTCGGGACCTTTGTCCTGTAACGTGTCTATAGCTTCTTTGATTTCTAACGCATTCCCAATTGCATGGCCGAGTGGCTGCGTCATATCAGAAATCACCGACATCGTTTTTCGATTTACTTGATTTCCGATAGAAACCATTGCTTCTGCTAAAGCTTTAGCATCGCCAAGTTCCTTCATAAATGCCCCTGCTCCTGTTTTTACATCCAAAACAATCGCATCAGCGCCTGAGGCAATTTTCTTGCTCATAATCGAACTGGCGATTAATGGAATAGAGTTGACTGTTGCTGTAACATCACGTAAACTGTAGATCTTTTTATCTGCTGGTGTTAAATTGCCTGATTGACCTACTACGGCTACTTTATTTTTATTTACTAGCTCAATGAATTCGTCGTTCGTTATTTCTACATGGAATCCCGGAACAGATTCCAGCTTATCTATCGTCCCACCTGTGTGACCGAGCCCTCGCCCACTCATTTTCGCCAGTGGTACACCTAACGAGGCTACTAACGGCGCTAAAACAAGCGTTGTCGTGTCTCCTACGCCACCTATAAACATAACACCATTTTCCTCATCGTCTTTTACCTCACCTACTGATCCAAAGCCTACAGTAGCACTGTTGCCTTCTATTGAAAATGTTAGGGAGTATGATACATTTCCTTTTCCATCGATTTCAATCTTGGAAAATAAGTTCTCCAATAGCTGTTTCTGAGTATGAGTAGGTGCATGTTCAATTATTTTATTAAAATCCTTTAGCTGATCTATTACATCATTAATATTTATCTCTTCCTCAACTTGAACATCTAACTCATCTTTTATTTTTTCTTTGGACTTTTTTAAGTTGTTCATTTTGAGTAGAACTTCTTTTTGCTGCTCCTGATACATCTCTTTCATCATTTCGTACATATCATCTTCTGTGTCTAAATCTAATAACAATCTGCTAATTGACTGAAAATCCTTTTGTGCTTTAGACAACTGTCGAGCTACTTCATCTAATTGGTAACTTAAAGTCTCGTCTTTTTCCTCAAGTCCTTCCTTAATCTTAGCGTGAGAGTTGGAGTCAATAAAATTTCTCAAATACATCTTTGCTTCTTCTAATACAAACTGTTCCAATATTTCTCTTTTATATGCTTTACTTTTACATGTATGAACTTTGTGATTTCCGCTTCTACCTTTGCATACATAATAAGAATATCTCTTTCCATTTTTCTTTGTAACGGTTCGTGAGGCGTATTCTTGTCCACACTCTCCACATACCAAAATACCTGTTAATAAGAATGAAGTATTATATCTCCTTGCTGGCATTCTGGATTCATTCCTCTGTTTGCGTATTAAGTCAATCTTATTCTGAGTATCTTCACTTCTAATTGATTCAATCTGATCCGACTTAACACAGATAGTTTCAAACTCCCCATCTGTGTTCTTCTTCCTATACAATAGATAGCCTGAGTAAGTTTTGTTAAATAATATTGCATCTATGTTATCTATAGTCCACTTTTCCGAACTTCGCTTATGTTGTTTTAGCTTTGTTGCTCTGGAGTGACGCTTTCCTCTCCCTCTGATACTTTGTCCTTCTAGCCATTTCGCTATTGAATATTTTCCGTATCCTTCCATATATAAGTCTTCTACTTCCTTTATAATGGGAATTTCAGATTCAATAGGAGTTAACATTCCATCATTGTTTTGATATCCATATGTCACATTACCACCAGAGAACTCTCCTCTTTTAGCTTTATCAAACATCGTATCTCCAACGCGAACGGAAATTTGAGCAGATTCTATTTCATCTAAAGATGATCGTATATTCTCCATCAATTTAGAGTACGGATCATTTAGATCCATCTGTTGTTCTCCTGATGCAGTAAAGTGGATGGAGCAATTAGCAGACTCTAGCATACTTCTAATAGCTAATGAATCTTCTGTCTTACGTGCCAGTCTGTCCCTCTTATAAACTATTAAATTATTAAACAATCCGGTCTTAGCATCATTCAAGCATTCCATCAATTTCTTTCTGTCTTTTAATTTTGTCTTTGAGGCAGAGACTCCACCTTCTATATAAGGTTCGCCATATATTACTCCACCGTTTTTTTTAACAAATTCTTTAGCTAAGTTAGTCTGCATCTCTACTGAGTCACCCTGAGAGAATTGCTGATCTGTAGAAACTCGGATATACACTCCATATATTTGTTCTTCTGACATTTATTCATCCTCCTTAATAGTATTGTTTATTAGTGTTGTTGGTTAATATTATCGCATATAAAAGAAAAATAGACAAGAAGAATCCTGTCTATTAATTGGTAATATTTCTATTATTTTTTATGTAATCAATTGATAAGTTAACTAATATGTCTTTGATTTTATTTATTGATTCTTCACTCGTATTATTTGATGGTTTAACACTTCCTTTAATTGGTCTATTGTAGTTCATTTTTATCCTCCCCTCCATATTTATCAATTAATCTATCTAATGTTTCTTTAATGAAATATGTATAGCGTGTTCTCTTCTTTATGCTTCTTATCTCAACCCCAATTTGTTCAACTATATGTAATGGAATTGATTTTTCATTTAGCCTACCTTGATATACGCCTTTGTTTTTTTGTTCGGCTATTCGCGTATATTTATTAAAATCTTCTATGTGGACGAAAAAGGCTCTTTCTTCTGGTTCTCTGAAGTTGAATATAAATCCGCCAATTACACCATTGTGTTTATTGTCTTTTGTCAGAGCATCAATTTGGTGTTGCTTAATCTTTGGATTTTCACCTCTAAAGCTAAAGGACTTCTCTTTGGTTGACTTCAGCTCTAATGGAAATAAAAATGGCTGATTGTAAAGAATGAAATCATATTTATTTTTTGGGGTAGTGAACCCCGGTTTTAATGCCATCCTATTAACATCCCTTACTCTAAAATTGAATAGGCCTTGATTTTCGCTACTGCTTTGAAACATTTCCTCAAATAGTTTTCCATAATCTATTTTTTTAGCCAATAAACATACCTCCTAATTATACTATAATACTACCTAATTATTTTCAAAAAAAATATCTATAAATAGAGTCAATAAGTAAAAGAATATAAATAATGATACAAATACTGCCGAGATGCCCAAACCTATATTAATTGACGATACATAGATCGTAGCAATTGCCAGTAAAATGCTAACTACAGCCAATGTCGCAACTGTTAAAGATAATAAAAGAGCTGTTTTAACTTGATTCATTTCACACATCCTCTCTTTAATACGTATATAAATCCCAATTTAAGCATATACTGGGCTTACATCAGGAATTATCACCTTATGAGT
Organism: Virgibacillus halotolerans; assembly: GCF_016908515.1. GTDB lineage: Bacteria > Bacillota > Bacilli > Bacillales > Amphibacillaceae > Virgibacillus_M > Virgibacillus_M halotolerans. The sequence goes on along the minus strand of NZ_JAFBEA010000001.1, from coordinate 531,149 downwards.
CGAGCAGAGGTCTTAGTAAGCGACTAGACTAGCCTACTGAGACCGTTTTGCTTGAGTTGTTATATTATAAAGCTACTTAATGTGTTGTAAACTACTTACAAACAGCTCCTGTTCTGACTCGTCTTGGTAAAACCCACTCTCACCTTTACGCCATTTGAAGTCCTTGAATGTATTTCTTATTTCTATGTAATCACCTACAGAACACAGCTCACCTTGATTGGTGAAAAAAGTTTTCTTTTTTATCTTTGCTGAAATTTCTTTACCTGTCTTAATCTGATAGAACTTACATATAGGAGTGTATTTATCATTGATTCCTACAATGACACAATGAGATGGTGGGACATCTAGTGTTGTATAAGCAAATCCTAACTTGTCTTTCTGAAACATTATTTTTTCATTAGTAGGAAATTTAATAATATCACCATTTTCTTTTTCATATTCCAACAATAATTCTCTACGTTTTACTTTTGTTTTATCTACATATGTTTTTAAGTATTTCATTTTTCCATTTTGGAACATGTTATATATTGCAAGAAGTCTCTCTGACTCTCCATACTCTTTAAAGAAGTCTAATTTAATTAAATGACTTATATGATTCTTTTTTACTGCGGTATGTTCAACTAGGTCGATAAGCAATTCTGTGAATGTGTCATAGTGATTATCCGATAGACTATGTAAATCTCTAGCTGATTCAGCATTCAAGTCTTTTATTAAATGAATTCCATAGACTACATCATTTTCTTTTATATAACACCTGTCATTAGATTCGCTAAGACCAATTGGAAGCCTTATATTTACATTTAATCTTTTAGCTTCATTAAATATCTTTTCAATATCATCGTATTTGTCTTGACCTCCTCCATCGATATAGGAATTCAATAATGAACATAAGAATTCTTTAGGATGGTAAGTTTTCAAGAAAGCTGTCATATATGCAATCATGGCATATGCAAAGGAATGAGACTTGTTAAATGAGTACTTTGAGAACTCTACCATTATATCCCATAACTCATTAATCTTATCATCATCCCAACCCCTGTTTTCCAATCCTTTGACTAGCTCTGGTTTTACCTTAGCCATCAGTTTAGCATCTTTTTTTCCAGTCGCTTGACGCAATAAGTCTGGATTTTTCATGTTTGCCAATCTGCCAATCTCAATTAATTGCTCTTGGAATACAATTATTCCATATGTTACTTCAAGAATGGGTTTCACATCGTCATTAAGATATGTGACACTCTCTTCTCCATTTTTTCTTCTTACATAATCATCGATAAACTTCATGCTTCCGGGTCTGAATAATGCGTTTGCTACTCCTAAATCGTCTAATCCATTCGGCTGCATCTTCCTTAGAGTGTTCTGCATTCCTTTACTCTCGAATTGGAAGGCTCCGGCTGTATTCCCATCTCTAAATACCTGCAAAACCTTCTCATCTTCAAAGTTTAAATTTTGTGGAGCTATATAATCTTCATCTTTCCCTATCAATTCTAATGTGTCATGCATTACATCAATTGTTCTTAATCCAAGTATGTCAATCTTAACTATACCCAGATCATCTGTATCATGCATATCTCCTTGGAATAGTAAGGTTTCATCCTTTTTGCCAACAGCAGTATAGTCAGTCATAGTATTGATTGTTACAGCTTTACCGGAAGGGTGTATTCCAAAACTCTTTGGTGTGCCAGCTATCTTCTTAGCGTAATCGAATAGTTTAGGATATTCTTTTTCGTATTCTTTCAGTCTCCCATCTTCGATTGCCTCTTCTATTGTATCTTCTTCAAGTAGTTTAGTTATTTTATTAGTTGTACCAAATGGAATCTTCATAACCTTACCAACATCTTTGATCGCAGTCTTATCCCATATGTATCCAAATTGTCCCAATGAAACAAACTTATCTTCCCCGTAACGGTTGATGATAAAATCAATGATTACATCCCTATCTTCTCTGCCAAAGTCCAAATCAAAGTCCGGTATCTTCAAGTCATTTCTGGTCATCTCTCCACGCTCTAACAAGTCTAAAGCTCCTACGTCAATGAACCGCTCAAAGTAAAGGCCATACTTTACTGGGTCTATGTTTACGATATTGGTCAAATATGCGACCAGACTTCCTCCACCACTACCTCTTGCAATTCCTCTTCGTTTAACAGAGTTTGCATAACTTTCAACCAGTAGATAGTACCCCTCAAATCCCATCTTGGTAATAGCATCAAATTCAAACAGTAGTCGTTTCTGATACTCATCCCTATTCGGCTTTTTATTTATTTTAAGCCTGTTCCACCCCTTCACACACAGATGCTTCAAGTAGTCTGCTTCAGATTCGAATTCTTTGGGTGTCTCAATGTGAGGTATGATAGGTGCAGATAAAGGCAAATTAACATTACACTTATCAGCTATCACTGATGTGTTTCTAACTGCCTCATCAATTTCCTCATCTGTCAGTGCAGGTTTCAACAATTGCCTTGCTTCTTTCTCGGATTGTAACTGCCCATCTTTATACGTTTCTCCTGATTCTCTATTCTGGCCAATCTGTATAAAGATGCCGTGCAAGTCAAAATCTTCTTCATCGGCATAGTGAGAGTCGGCTGTAACTACAATTGGAATATTTAAATCTCTAGATATGTCTGTAATTGCACGATTCAACTTTTGTTGTCTGTAGTCTGAGTGAGACTGAACTTCTAAGTAATAATCTTCACCAAATATGCTTCTGTAGAATCTTGCTATCCCCTTGGCTTTTTCAATATTTGATGATGTTATTTCAATGTCTCCATCACCTATCTTGCCACCAGCTAAAGATTGCTGAAATTCACTGGCCATACATCCACTTAGTACAACTAAACCTTCCTTATGATCCTTGAGTAGCTGATGATCAACTCTTGGCTTTGAGTAGAATCCTTCAATGTAACCTAATGATGACAACTCGTTAATATTTACCCTGCCCTTTTCATTCTTAGCAAGAACAGTTAGATGATAAAACTTTCTCTTAGGATCTTTAACAAACCTGTCTTCTATTACATAAAATTCTATCCCATATATATGCTTCAAAGAATGTTGTTTTGCAAGCTTATGAGCCTTGACAGCAGAGAACACATTTCCATGCTCCGTTATGGCGAAGCTAGATTGCTTCAGTGACTTAACTTTTTCAACTATGTCTTCAACCTTACTCATTCCATCCAACAATGAATAGCAAGAATGAACATGTAGATTTACAAATTTAGTTGGTTGACTACCTATTGTATCGCAAGCATTGCACAAGTACATTACCCCTTTCTTTAAAATTGAAGGGCTGCGATAATGCAACCCTTATATATATATTATAATGTTACCTAATTAAACTGTCAAATGATTTTCTTGAATATACATGGAAACTGTAATTGTATTTACTATCTTCTTTACCTTTTTTGTAATAATACTCATCCCATTCATCATAATCAATTTCTGGGAAGAATGAATCAGCCTCAAATTCGTGATTTACTTTAGTTAAATATAATTTAGTGGCAAATGGGAGCATTTGGCGATATATATCGCTTCCACCCAATACCATCACTTCTTTTTCATGTCTAAATTCATACAAGGCGTTTTTGATGCCATTACAGACGATTACGCCCTTTTGGGGACGATAGGTCTCGTCTCTTGTTAAGATCACGTTAACCCGTCCATTTAAAGGCTTTTTTATTGAGAGGTGCGTATTTTTTCCTAGAATTACTGTTTTGCCCATTGTTTGAAGTTTGAACCAGCTCATATCCTCTGGGATGTGCCAAAGTAGCTTATTATTTAATCCGATTTCGTTATTTTTTCCTATAGCAGCTATAATTGATATTTCCATAATTAAATTGCTACCTCAAAATCAATCTTATCTCCATGCTGATAATCAATTAATTTGAAATCATCAATAGTGAAATCATAGAAACTCTTTACGTCTGGATTAATCCAAAGCTTAGGAGCTTTAAAAGTTTCACGATTGATTTGTTCAGTCAAACCATCTATATGTTTCTCGTAAAAATGACAATCTCCAATATTGTAGACGTACTCTCCTAGCTCATATCCTATAATCTGCGCTATCATTCTTTGTAGTACATTATATTGAAATACGTTAAACGGATTGCCTAGTGCCATATCATTTGATCGGGCACGCACTTCTAAGTCTAATTTATTTCCTCTGACGTACCATTGAGTCTCATACACGCATGGAGTAAGTGACATTTCATCTAATTCATCTGGGTTCCATAGATTTGTCATATGTCTACGTGACGTAGGGTTACTTGCCAATTGATCTAGCAGATAATCAACCTGATCGACATATTCTGCTTCTTGACAGGACAAAACAACCTCATCATTTCCTCCTCGGAGTGTAGTAGTGATAGTTCCGACTTCTCTATTCTTCTTAGCTAATTGGTAACCGTATGATTTTCCAATTGTACCATCCTCAAGTTCCCACTCATTCCATATGTTCACACCCATATCACGTAAATCCTGTACTTTGTTAGATTTCATTTGCCATATCCAAAGCATTTCTTTGATTGCAGTCTTCCAGCCAACTTTTTTAGCTGTTAAAATTGGTAGTTCAGAGTTATCAAATCTCATCTTTTGAGAAATAATTGATTTAGTGTAGGCAGGGCTGTCATCTTCCCATTTGGTTCTGACACTAGAATTCTTATCCCATTCTCCATTTTTCATAATTTCTTTAATAATATTGTTATATTGCAAATCAAAACAACTCAATTTACCTCTCCTCTACTTAATAATTACTTCTTCTGGATTTGCATCAGTGTCAATCAGGTGACTCACACTCTCCCCGGTTTCCTTGATGTATGTCTTATCACTCTGAACAATAAGTTTCTTCTTGAAATCTGCCCACTTCACCTTCTTGGTGACAACCTTCTCTACATATTCAGGAAACTCTTTTTCAAATTTATCCACCATGTCGTCTTTTGGTGCTTGAGGTTTTGGGACACTCTTCTTAATAACCACATCACCATTCAGCATGGGTAGTTTGAACATTGTCTTGGTTGACTGGAGAGATTTATGAGTTCTAGCATATTGTCCTAACGTGGATAACAGATACCCATTCTCCTTAGTTAGCGCCTCTTCTTTATGCTTGAATTGATGTTTCAGATCGGCTACTTGCTTATCCATAATTTCCTTATATCGTTTAATCTCTTCATTATTTTTCTTTACTCGGTTTACGTACTTATCAACTTTCCAGTCCTCTAGAGTTTTAATGTCAATTTCTTCATCAGTATTAATATCATCAAATTCCTCTTCCATCATTATTAATCAATCCTCTCTTTTGCTTGTAATATAAAATCCTAATATAAATAATACTTCTATAATAAATGAACATAATGCCACCCAAAATACTTTTATGTAGTCAGTGCCTAAGCTAAAGACAGATGATAATAGCCAAAAGTTAAAGAAAATAATTCCAAATGTAACCGCAGCTAATGCTACAAAACATGCAATTGTTACCAGAATCGTTCCTATTTTTAATCTCAGTCTTTGCTCATCAAGGTCGTTTCTTTTCATATTCTGCACCTAACAACTCTCTGATCTCATCATTAGCAATCTGAATGTCTTTGCGTAACTCCTTTAGATCTTTCGCTTTACTTTCACTAATTTTCATACGGAATATCTTCATAATACTGGCTTCGAGAGAGCTGAAATAGCCGAGTATCTCATAGGTTGGAACACCTTTCTTATCTGTCTTGCCACTATACTTTTTTAATATATACTGAAAACTATCATTCTCTAAATAAATACTTCCTTTAATTTTTACTTTCATCACTACACCCCTTGTATTATAATGTTACTTAATTTTAGCTAAAATATAGTATTAATCGTATAAAACACCATCCAGATTTCCATCCCAATCTATTAACTCGTTATACTGACGACTATGCTTGTGATGATTAAAATGACCATCTAAATTCTTTACAATGTATTGTTTTAAACCCTTGACAGTACTGAAGCTTCCTGAGAAATTGTAGTTGTATTCATCATTGCTTATGACAGCATCTACTAGAAGTGGATTACAGTCGTTTACTGTTACATGAAGGTCAAATTCAGTATTGTCATATGTAATTTTCTTTAAGATTCCTTCCATTTGTTTCACCTCTTTTTTAGTAAAATATTGTTTGTAATCTACTCCATAGAACAAATTACAAATGGCTCGTTATTATGACTATCATTTTCTAAAAACCATTCGAATGACTTGCGAACCCAAAGCATACTATGTTTCATGTGTATGTCTCCTACTCTAACTGTATCGTCCTCAGATAATTCGCTTAGAAGAACGTTCATTTTTTCTTGCAGACTAGCTTCTCCCTCAAAGTCTTCTTGAATTTCTTCATAAGTATAGTCGCATAATTCTCCATAAAACTTCTTAGCTTCTTCTGATGTCTTTGCTGCCACATAATCAATGTCATTCATTTTAAACACCTTCATTATTACCCCTCCTCCTCCTTTAATTCGTCTAATCGAATAGTTTTTCTTTGGTAATTTTTATATACCTCAACAATCAAAGTGTCCATATCCCTATCCCTAGTTACATTGACTTTTGTATTGCCAGTTGACACCGTCATCGTATTCACTTTCTCGTCTACGGTCATATCTGATATGATTCTATTGATAGTTTCATTCACTCTGTCATTGCTTACCTCATACCCTTCTGAAAAGTCAATGAATTTATTTGGGTATATTGATGATTCTACATTGCTCATTATTAGTCCTCCCATTTTCTTTGGTTTACTCCATTTTACTACCCTACTTGAAGAGGGTTTTAAGATAAAACTGTAATTTTATTGGATGCTAAATAAAAATCTGGCTGACCTGATCTTTATTTAGGAAAGCTTCTCTAAATCCTCCCCCTATAATCTCTTTGTCGTATTGTACGATCCTCATATTGCCATTATCGAATCTTTTATAAACTGTATCTACATCTTCACCCCTACCCTTGTACGCAACTTGCTTATAATTCTTCCTTAATAGATCTTCTTTTCTCATCTTTCATTCTTCCCTTCATTAATTAACTTTGACTATAACTATATTATAATGTCACCCAATAAAAATGTCAAGCTTATTTATAAAAATAGCATGAACTTTATTTAGTCCATGCTACATGATGTTATTTGTTTAAAATATCTACCACAAACTGAGACCAAGACTCGAGGTTGTCATATGTTTTGGAATCTTTTAATTGTTTAATGGGAATCCAACCACCCTTAATCTGATCTATTTCTCTAACTTCTACATGCACTTCTTCAGTTAATTCAATTATTGCTAACAAACCAATATGAACCTTGCCAACTTCATTAACATCGTCGTTAATTAATCCAATAATATTAATGTCAAAATGCTGATCAGTAATAAATAATTCTTCGTCTAATTCTCTATTCAGATTCTCATAGAGTAGGTCATTAAATTCATAGTCAGTTGTACCATTCATATGACCGCCAACGCCTAGTGATAACTGGTTATGGAGTCTAGCCTCTCCTCCACCTTGGAGCCTTTCATAAATGAATACATCGTCGCCTTTTCTCAATACTGCGTATGGTATTGGCTGCTTAAATGATTCATTCTCTTCAGCATTACCTCGACGCATAATACTGAAATTGCCATCTATTTTATCTACAACTTTAGATAGCAATTCCTTGCTTGAGTTTACCCCTTGGAAAGCTAATGATTCATCTTCAAACAAATTCTTTCTTGGTACTACAATAATCATTTCATCCATTTTGTTCATATTTATATCCATCCCTTTTTGTAATGTAGAAAGGGGAGAAATTAATCTCCCTATTGTGTACTATAATAATATTTATGTAAGTCTATTTAGCTTCGTTAATTAACTGCATAACCTCATGTGGGGAAAACCCTGTAACACGTTTATCTCCAATGATAACTGTGGGCACAGACATAATATCATATTCTTCTAATGCTTGAGGTTCTTTATCAACATCTATCTCCTCATAGTCCAGTTCTGTTTCCGTTAATAAAAAGCGCTTCAGGCTTGAACAAGGTACACAGCCTCGTTTTGTAAATAAGATTGGTTTGTTCATTATATTTCTCCCTTTCATCTTTAATATAGGTATCTTTTATGCTTCACACATAATACAATTTAAGTCTTTGTTGAATTGCTGTGCCGCATTTGTACCATGCTGGTAATAGAGGGTTTTAATTCCATTTTGCCATGCAAAGATATATAAATTATTAATCTCTTTGGCTGATGTACTTGGATTAATCATTAAGTTAAGCGACTGGGACTGGTCAACAAACTGTTGTCTCATAGCTGCTTGGTCTAAGATAGCGTATTGATCAATCTCACTGAACGTTTTAAACACGTTTTTCTCATGCTCAGTTAAGAAATCTAAATGCTGTACTGAGCCATCATAATCACGGATACTACTCCAAGTCTCTCGGTTATCTTTTTTGTACTTAGCCAACACTTCTTTTAAATATTGATTGCGTACAGTAACCTTAGTTTTAGCTAAATCTTTAACGTAACTGTTAGAGAATAAAGGTTCTATCGATTGGCTGACCTGTCCTAGAATAAATGCTGAGCTAGTCGTAGGTGCGATTGCCATCAAGGTGCTATTACGTCTACCATAACCCTTTAACAACTCGGGTTCTCCGTATATATCAGCCAATTCTTCTGAAGCTTTATATGACTTTTCTTTTATCAATCGAAAGATTTCAATATTTTTACGACTCGCCTCAATACTTTCGAATGGAATCATATTGGATTGCAAATATGAATGATACCCAAGAATTCCTAGACCTAATGCACGGTTAGATTTAGCAAAATTATACGCCTTCTTCATGAAATAAAATGCCTGACGCTCTTCTTCATCATTTGAATCGCGCATTGCTTCTAATTTAACAATAAACTCTTCCATAACGGCATCTAAGAAGTAGGTCAATATTTCTACTGCATCTGTATCTTTCCACTCATCATAGTGGAGTACGTTCATTGATGATAGGCAACACACAAACGACCACTCTTCATTGGTTGGCAATGTGATTTCGTTACAGAGGTTAGAATGATTGATTTCCAAACCTTTATCCTTATACACATCGACTGTATTGTTGTTTACAGTGGACTTAAAGAAAATATACGGATAGCCCATTTCTACTCTTCGTTGTAGAACTCCCGCCCAAATTTTTCGTTTATCAGTATCTCCATCAATCATCTGTTGCATCCATTCATCTGTTACTGTTACAGCATGGGTTAACTTTTGAATTGGATTTCCCTCTGTTCCGATCTTTAGAAACTCTTCGATATCGGGGTGGTCTACGGGTAAATATGGCGAGAACGCTCCACGACGAACTGAACCTTGAGTCGCTACATCCATAAGAGACTCGAACAATTCTACAAAATGCACTGCTCCCGATGACTCTCCGTTACCTTTGATTTTAGCACCACGTGGACGAAGCTTACCAAAGAACCCTCCAGTCCCTCCACCTAGCTTACTCATTACTCCTACCTCACCTGCAGCTCTCATAATATCTCCGAAATTATCCTGTATATCAACACTATAACAACTGATAGGTAGACCTCGTTTATTGCCAAAATTAGCCCACACTGGAGATGATAGTGAGTAGTAACCCTTGCTCATATAGTCATAAAACTTATCTGCGTACCCCTTGATGCCCAGGATTTTTTCTGCGTTATCTGCAATTTCTCGGATACGTTGTTCGGGGGACACCCCTTCTTCTAAATAACCACTTTTTAAAAAATGTCTGCTATCTTTATTTAACCATTCAAATGTCATATATTTTATCTCCTTTATTTTATCTGATACAACTTCGCATATCTTTGTTTTTGTTGTTGGTTCAATTAAAACAAGTCACTAGCATCAAAACTTTTTGCTCGTTTTGTATAATTGACGCTTCTTTTAACAAAGAAATCAACATGCTTCGTTGCCAATATTTCATCTGTGAAAAATTCTGTTTCTTCTAATTTGCCTTCATCAACATCAAATATAGGTTCAAATCCAGTATCTCTAAGCGAATTATTCAACCTATTTTTAACAAACTCCTTCACCACTTCTTTGGGAAGAAAGTCTAAATCTCCGCCCTCATAAATCCAGTCGATAACTTCCATTTCAGATTCAAAGGAGTTTTGACAAGCTTCGTAAACCTTGTTGGACATATCTTGATCGAACCACTCTGGATTTTCTTCACGAATAATATTTACTAATTCAATTCCAAATAAACCATGAATCTGTTCCTCCTTACTTGTCGCCTCAATTACGTTTGAAACACCTTTAAAAATATTTCTGTGCTTATTAAATGCCATAATAATCAAAAACTGACTAAACAGTGATACATGCTCAATAAACAAGGAGAATAAAATCAGTGAAATTGTAAAATCTCTATCACTTTCCGATTTTGCATATTTAGCTGCTTGCGTTAAATGGTTTACACGCTTAGCTAAGGCGGGAATCTCTTGAATACGCTCAAACTCATCATTTAGTCCTAGAATTTCTAGAAGGTGAGAATAAGCATCATGATGAATAACTTCATTTCCACTAAATGTTGCTCCTACAGCCCCAACTTCTGGCTTAGGCATACGATTATGTAAGTCACCCCAAAAGTTTTTTACAGACACTTCTACCTGTGCGATAGCCAGCATTGCGTTTTTAATTGCATTCCTCTCTGACTCTGACACGTTCACTTTAAAGTCTTGGATATCAGAAGTATAGTTAAACTCTGAGTGTAACCAGTAAGAATGTTGAATTGCATGTTGATACTCAATTAGCTGTGGGTATTCATAAGGCTTTAAATTAACTCTTTGTTTAAAAATATTTGGCTTACGTTCTCTTGATCTAATCTCTCTATAAATGATATACGCTTTAGCTGTAGTCTTATATTTTGAGTTAAGTAAAACAGATTCTACAAGGTCTTGAATATTCTCCACTGTGAGTTCATTTATTTCACCCAATCTATTCACTACTTGCTGAGACAATTTTTCTGACTCTTTTTCTCCAAATTCTTCCGTCTCCTCTCCCGAATTCTTGATAGCCTGAGTGACTTTATCTATATCAAAGCCAACGAGAGACCCGTTTCTTTTCTTTATCTTAACTTTTTCCACCAAATCTACCCCTATTCATGTAGTTTATAATCTTCTAACATAAGATTCATTCTCTTATTTCCGCCAAACTCATTTTTGCTTACGGTGCCTACTACATCGACAATATCAAATGTATCAATTTCCTCGGCATATTCTGGATCACTGAACTTCAATATATCTATATCTTCAGTGATAATTTTCACGTGTTCCTGAGACTTAGGAAATAACACTCGATCATCTACAATCATATTATTAATACGTAATGTTATTGGTGGACTTCCATTCCCATGAACCAAGTCAAATTCCATAATGTTTTCTATTAAGTCCCAGTCAACATTTTCCTCTTCAACTTCTAAGTCATATACTATATTACTACCTAATTCTACGTAATCTAATTCAGTATTAATCCATTCTATAAACTTATCCATGTTCTCAGGTAGTATCTGAGTGCCTCCAGCTGGCGCGTGACCTGCTGCATACTCAACGTATGGGCAAGAGTTTAGTATCTCCTTTAGATTAATATCACTAGGAGAACGAAAGCTTCCTGAGTTACTACTGCTCTGCAATACAATAGCAGGTTTGCCAAACTGAGAAAGAAGTTTTTGCGCTACCAGCCCATTAAAGTTTTTGCTGGTCTTATCACTAACACAAATAATAAACTTCTCATTCTTCATTATGTATAAGCAATGCTCTGTTAGCTCTTCAAGTATTTCTTTTCTTTCTATGTTCATATCAATCATTTGGCCAGCCAACTTCCTAGCCTTTTTAAAATCTTTCTCAAACAATAATTCCAATGCAACTTCTAATTTATCCATTCGTGCTGCTGAGTTAATTAATGGTATTAACTGAAAGTTTAAATCAAACGTGGTAAGCTTATTTTCATTCAATCTTTTAGCTTTAATCAAAGCCAATAAGCCTACATTGTTAATCTGTTTCAGCGCTTGATTTACATACCATCTGTTTTCCAAAGGCAACATTGACATCGAATCTGCCAATAAGCCTAATCCAACTAAGTCTAAATAATAATTTGTATCAACCTTGTTGAAATTATAGTCCATTAACTCAACAAATTTATGTACTAATAATACTGCTGATATATTCTTATTTGGATAATCACACCCCTCTTGCTGTTGATTTACCAGTAGTACATGTGGATTATCTACGTCAATTTCATGGTGGTCAATGATTATTATATCCATCGATTCGGATAGTTTCTTACAGGCTTCAACTGAGTTAGAGCTACTATCTAGTATGATGAGTAAATCTGTATCATTTGGCACATTAGAATACTCCACTCCATGCCCCTGACTTCTTTGATGGAAAATATACTCAACAGCCGAGTCATGCTTTCTTAAATAATCCACCATAATGTAAGTTGAGGTAATACCATCAGGATCTGACTACGGGTCAGCAACGACGTATATCTTATCGCCATTACTGATACTATGCATCACCCTCTCTACTGCTTGACGTAAGTTCTTCAACAATAATGGATTATTTACATTGGATACGGAAGGGTTAAGATGTTCATTAATATTATCAATCCCTCGTACTTCACCGATGTAAGATGTAAAGTTAGCTTTACTTTTTGTTTGCCCTCTAATCTTCCAATCCAACACATCAACTCCTTTATTTTGACTCTATATGTATTATAATGCTACCTAATAAAAATGTCAAGTTAAAGTATAGATTTTATTTCATACAACTCTTCGAGACCATCTTCCATCTCTTCATATCTATCTTTATCCACTAATTCATACCTATCTAAATCGGCAATTAACTTAACCTCATCTGCATAAACAAACTTCTCAACACGAATATCAGACGTTTCTTCATCACTATTTGACTTAACTTCAATTTCAATATCCGACTCCATGTCAAACTGCAATAATTCTTCAATCAAATCCCTAACTATCATTGGCCACCCTCCTTAAGTACATCTTCATACGATTCAAACAATGACTTCTTATCATCTAGCAAGCTCATTTCTCTTTCCATTGAATCGGCATAATCTTCACTATGTGATGGAACCTTGTTTCTTAACTCTTGCTCCTCTTTAATTTGAGTGTCAATTGCATTAAGCATATCGACAACTGGCTGTGACTCCTCATTCATTTGACTCACTCCCTCCTAATTCTTCCCATTTTCATTCACATTAAGCTGACTATATTCTCCTTCATAAGTTGATTCGAATATATCCGGTTTGCAGGGGTAAAATTCACCCTTCACCCCTTTAATGATATAGTCTCCGTAGCTTAATTTCATATCTCCTTCAAGTGTTCTAATATATGCTCTATCTAGTGTGTCTTCGTCATATATGAGCGAACCGTCATCAACAAAACTTTCATATTCTTTTCTGTTGTCATTATGTAAATACTGAATAGCTTCAATTACCACTGGTTTCTTACGATATTTAGGCATTGCTGTTCCTCCATTTTGTTTTAAGATTTGTATTTCTTGTTAATTAGACCCATTGAGTTCAATAACATAAATTGTTCAGAATCATCTAGCTGATCCCAAACTTTCCGTATGTTACTCAGAACTTCTATAAAACCTTTAGCGTGTCCTTGGCTATCCGTAGTGACGATTCCTAAATCGCTCAAATGTGCTTTTACTAGTTGATTGCTAGCATCAATTGACACCAATGATTTTCCGAGTTTAGGCTTTACTTGAATCGTATCCGAATGATTTGGATCTTTGAAGCCCCTTTTATTCCTTATCTCTCCGCAAGCCAGACATATTCCATCGTATATGTGTGCCTTGCTGCCACAGCTGTCACAATATGAAGGCACTTTCCTTTTATTGTATGTGATACTACCCACCTCCAATTAAAACTCGACTTTTATCTGAAAAAAGATTGTGAATCTAAAATTAAAATGTTGATGTATGGGTGTTTTAGACGTGTTGTATTTCACAATCTTTTTAGATAATTGATTATGTAATATTAATTATTCATTATCTCGTAACAGGTCTTCTTGTTGTTTCTGTGTCAATTCTTTCTTTTTCTTTAGCAATTCAATTTCTTTTTCCAATGATTCACGGTATTCTCTGGTGTGAAGTTTGCAGCTTCTCTGAATGTATCTTTGCTTTTCTAAATCGGAGTTAATCTCTGCTAGTTGGTCTTTGAACTCTCGTTTTTTAGCTGTTTTAATAACGCTCTTCCAATCAATTTTGATCTCTTCATTACCCAAAGCGTCTAAATTCTTGGCATGGATTGATAAAACCATCTTTCCATTAATGAACACTTCTAGGTTGCCACTATTCTCGTCAGACTTGATAGTCTGCCACACACTCTCTTTCGGAACTATTATTTCACCTGCACTCAGTTTTCCGTTAACAATTTGACGATCTCCATCACCTAGTGAATCCAGTAAAACTTTGAACCTTGACAACTGATAGTGACCAGCAATCTTAACTGACAGTTTATTTTTCATGTCGTCATCTAACTGATTCCATTTGACAGCAAGCTCACTCAATATTTGATCAACAGTCTTATCTTTTACATCAATGCCGACTTCTAGCAATCCATCCACTGCAGTGTCTACAGTTTTAATTCTTGAGTAAATTGTTTTTAACGCATTGCCAATAGTTTGACCGGACTCTTTAGTTGTTTTTTCAATAAGCTCTATATTTTTATCTGCTTTTTGATTTATGACTTCATCCCATCGCGGCAGAATACTTTGTTGTTTTATGCTAGTCTCTATATTTTGATTAATCTTCACCAGTTTTTCAAATCCTAGCAAAATATCATAATACTGTCTCTGGTTGCCTTTCTCTAGAAATTTTGTCTTTACTTTGTTGACATCGTTTATTTGGCATTTCAAAGTGCGCTTCATTGCCGACAACCTGTTTTGATGCACCAAGCGTGAAGGAAGATCAACTTGATTTAATAATCCATATGTCAGCTCCAATGTCTTAGCCAACTCTAAGAATTCCCTACCAGTATTTTTATTTACATCCAACTTGTCAAAAATAACCTCAATATCATTAATTAATCCTTCATATGTATTCATTAATATTCTCCTCTAGTGATTGGTCACTACCCTCTATATATCATTGTCTATCTATATAAAATTTGATATTTTTACTCATCATCTATTCCTCATTAAACATTTCCTGTGCGTCATCCACATCTCGGACTTGCTTACCGTTGATAAGAACTCTTCCAAAATCATCGGCTTCAATAGTTGTATCTTGGAACTGTATCTGATTTTCGACCTTTCCTTTTCGATAATTTGTGGTATCCATTTTTGCACTTATAAATCCTAATGGCATTTCAGATACATCTTCAAACATCACTGTATTAAATGTAATATTCGGATGCTCTTTAAATTCTGCTTCAGAGCTACTTCTACCTACATAAATCTCTTCAACTGTTAATATGTCACCCTCATTGATGAGATACTTGTGAGCATACTCTGTATCCGATTCCCATCCACCTTTATTTCGAAAGCGCACCTTTCTTCCTTGGGGTGATTTGTCTGACTGATACCTCTCTCCGAATGAATATATATCAAGTCCACCTGTTAAACTCATCGTCTCTATCATTGTATCTCCTCCTTTTTTACTAATTTTCCTTCTTCTTAATTAACATGACAGGTGGCTCATATCCTTCAAAATGATTCACCCTTGCATCGAACATCATCTTATAACCTCTGTTCAGATGCACAATTACTATCTGTTCTCTTGTAAAATGAATTAGCTTACCCTTGCCAACTGAGTGCATAGTTTCATTGTCTACAACATTTACATACTCACCCATCATAGGTCGTCTATAGGACATTCATTCACTCCTTATACTTGTATCCAACTACAAAAATGCTCCTTGTCGCACTTCTTGTGAATATTGTCGCCAATATTTTCCCCTAAACATATTATTTCTAGACGTAACCATCCAGCCTTCCTGCTTCATTGCATGTTCGTGAAACTCCATTTCTGTCTCATTATCATATTTATACTCTAGTACTCTTTTTTCTGACGATAGTCTGATTGTCTTCACTCCTTCCAATAAATTCTGGTTTTTAACTTAATTGTATGTACAAATTGCTGCTTCGCCAAAGCTTTCACTTACTAAACTTGTTAAACTGCAACGTGATTTCTTTTCTTCAAATATCTCACTAGCCTTCAGTGCTATAAAGGATATGCCTAATGTTACGTATTCAGTGTCAAACGGTATGTTTGAATTTCTTTTTAACTTGTTGATTTCTTCAAGCGCTAAATCAAACGCATTATCGCCATATAACTCTAATAAAGGTGACTTATTTTCTTTTTCTGGCATTATTTTACTGACTCCTTTATAAACTATGTTTTATATAGAATAATAATCTATTATTTCTGCCTTACTGCCTACTTCTGTATTGGCAGTCTTAATGCAATCTTCAACCGAAAAAGATGAGACTTTGAATTTGCCCGTATTTCCATTGTTATCTTCCCAGTGAAACATCATTTTTTCCATTTTTTCACCTCCGCTTCTAATTAAAAGAGCGCTTTTAGTCTAATTGTTTATATGTAACTAATACTCCGTCATCAAACTTTACTACCGATGCAATTTCAATAGGTGTGACACATTGAATATGTTCAAGCCATTGTTGATAATTTATGCTGTAAGGAAAAGTCTTTGTCTTATACATGGCTTCACTCCTTTTATATATTTAATATAATATTATTTAACTTTATATGCTTTTAGTGCTAAATAACATACTGTGTAACGATCATTTAAAGCCTCCGTATAATGAGTGTCTGTAGTCTTAAAGCTTTTATGAAATAACTTTCCCGATGAAATATAGTCACCTAAATAATCAACTTTATCTTGAATGGTAATAAGCCAGCCGTCTTCTCTGAGCTTTTCTTTAACCTTTTCACAATCATCGTTCGCATCAAATGGATTAAAGAAATTAGTCCATCCTGTAGAATGTTTCCATATTTCTTTATCTTCATCCCATGTATATCCCAAAACACCTTCTGCAATTTTGTTTATGTTTTGTTGTTTTAATATATTTGTTTTTTCTATTTCAGTCATTTTAACCCTCTTTTTTGCTTGTTGTTTATCTATTTCTGAAAAAATGCTACCCACATCTAATTTATCTGCTTTTTGTCCTACTGTTTCAGTCAATATCACTAACTCACTTGTTGTCTTGTCTATCCATGTATATAAGTTATCCATTTCACCCTCAAGCCCTTTAACTTTCAATTGCAGTTGCTCAATTTTGTTATCATCCATTTTTATTTCCCCCTTTTTGATTGTTATAATATTAATTACCCAATTCTATAAAATCATCAATTTATTCAAAGTTCTTTTACTACAAATACAGTCTCTCGCTGTCCATCTATATAACCACTTGAATTGACGTTCGTGTATTGTTTATTTCCATTCGTGTCAGTGTACGAATAAGCAAAGTCAGACACAAACTCTATTGGATCATCGCTGTATGGCTCAAACCAACCTTCAGACGCATCGTCCCAATAATCATAATCTATCCACTCTACACAATCTATGTCTCCATGCTCCTCTATGATCTTTTGCAATTTAGATATGTAGCCTGACAGTTTAATATTCTCCACCTCCTAGAACAATTGCCACAACTCTTTTACTGAATGCAAGTCTTCCCATATAATTGTGGCTGATAGAAATATCAGTGCTAACAATCCAAAGAATACAAGGATTCCACCAAAGTTAGTTTTTAGATCGCTACCTAAAACCGCCAGTATACATAAAATTAATAGTATCCATGCTGCTATAACCATCTATTATCCCCCATTCTATAAATCCGCCTGACTTCCTGTATCAATCATTACGAGACTTCCCATTCTATCGACAACCTCGTCTGGCGAAACAGTAAACTCAATTGTAAATTCGCCCCTTTTGTTATCAGAAGCTGGGAACACCTCGCCATTACAAAAGCGCTCTCTTCCTGATTCACTTGTGTAAAATGTTTGTTTGGTCATTTTCGTCGATCTCCTTTCATTTTAAATCGAAACTTTAATTCTTATTGGTGTGGCTTAAAACGTTAATCAACACACCGCCTGCAAATAACAATCCAATTAGCAACGACTCCCAGCCAGTATTGTCCATCAACCCAAAAGCTATGTAGTACAAAGTAATTGGGATAAACCAGCGTAGCAATACCGTCATAAGATCCTTCATAAGTTTCCTACATCCTTTTCGTATAAATTCGAAGTTTCATTTCTACTTTGTTCTTTCGGTGTATTCTTTGGCTATGTTAAAAAACCATTCGGTTATTACATAAATAGAACTGTCCTCTGTTGCTTCAATATAATCGTTGTCAATGAAATATCTAATCATTCCAGTATAATCATCATCTGGATCAGCTAAATCCACATCAGTACATCTTACCTTCAATCTGTCATCTTCCCTGCTAACCTCTTCAATCAAATTCCACGAGAAGAGAGTCTTTGCTAAGGTCATAGTATCTATCCCCAAATCATTCATCTCCTTTTCAATAAAGTTAAATTTTATTATAATTCTTCCTTTTCATACCCTAATTCAGTAAATTTTCCTGACCATTTCTCGAACTTTTCGTCTAGACCAACCTTAACCTTGTTGTACTCTGCAAGACCTTTATAGCTTCTTTGTATATCATTTTTTAATCTTGCTATTTCATTGTTGCGATCATTAATGTATTTTTCAATGTTTGATTTAACTTTCTTTCTTCCGAGCTTTAAGATTGAAAATGCGTCTCTTGTTATTAGCCAAGCCAATTTCATACCATTTGATCGGTAATTTTTAGGGTGTAACATTCTCAGAAAGTTTTGCTCAAATTGCCTATATTCTTCAATTTTCTCTTCTTTATCTAATATTTGAGACTGGATTTTTTCAATCTCTTGAGGAACATATGTATTCTGATTTGATCTTCGTATATCCCTATATGTGTGATAATAAAAGCTAAAATAAAGTAGTCCATAACCTCTATATTCAACCGTTACACTAGCTGGATATGAATTTTTATAAGCCAGTTCCAAATCCACCTCGGGATCAAATTGCGTAAAGTACTCCTTTACTCTATTAAACAACTCTTCTTGTAGTTGATGGTGGGATATTCCAGCTTTATCTATAGCTCTTGTTGCGTGATTATAATAAGGTTGATGTTTGCTTTCACTTAAGAATACATCAGTTAGTATTAGCTCTGGATTATCCATACCCATAATCAAAATATTAGACTCTTTATCTAGTTGGCGCTTGTATCTGTTGACGGCACTTACTATGTCATTTTTCATTGTTTGTTCGCCTCCTCTCCATTAAAATTGAACTTTTAACTTAGCTGATCACATCTTCCTGAACAAAATATTGCAATTCCATACTCTGTTTATCTGTTAATGTTGTCTTGTTTTTGATTGCTTCAAGTAAACCCTTAGACATATAATCTTCATTTGCAAAATAAGAGAAGTCTTCTACGTACTCACTGTCTCCGTAGTATAATCGCGTTACAACTTCATCCGATCTAGTGACACTCTTATTCAATTCTTTAAGATAAGCAATCATTGCATTATTCATTTATGATTCCTCCATTAAATTATATTTATTTTGCTTGCATCAATAGTTCCTTGTGTAATTCTATAACCAATACCATATTTCTTGTCGTAGTCTCTTAAAACTTGTGATACATTAAGCAACAGTTCGTCATTTGGATTGGCGGACAATCCTTCCACGCATATCTTCCAGATTTTTTCGTGGTTTTTACCAAGTGAGTACACTTGCTTCCCCTCCATTAAATTATATTTCTTATTAATCCTCTATTTTAATTTCCATTTTTCCATCTACTTCACTTACACCTGCATAGCATTTAATTTCTTCACCATATCTTTCCTCAATCTATTTAAGTGCTTCTCCTACATGTATACTTACGATTCTTGTTTTACTTTCTTTATTCAAATTTGCTCTCCTCCTTATTAGACTTATTGATTTACATATAAAACATACTTTTTATTGCTATGTATTATAATATTACTCAATTATCTAGTTTCTAAAATCACTTCTTTAACCACTGATGGATATTTCTTACCAATTTTCTTCTTAACAATTTTTATTAGTGAATCAGATTCTTCCTCAAGAATATCATCTATGATTCTACTGCCACTATTCTTTAAAATGACTCCCGTATCTGAAATATCGTATTCTTCATCTAATATTCCCTCATCGACAAGCTTATGCAACATTTTCTCTACTCTAGGTTTGGTCAAATATGTATCAACGAAATCATCTAACTCGTTTGTGTTTTGTGGAAGTTTTTGTTTCTTTGTCTGAGCTTTTTCTGCAAATTGATCAGATACGATCTTAGTGAAAACTTGATCACCAAACTTATCTTTGTAGTTGTAATTCTTAACCACCACACCTTCTCCAATGTCGCCTAATTTAGATTCTCCAACAAATGAATTAATATGGTCTAATGATTGAAATTCTCCTTCGTAAAACACTGGGGCAAGATTCAACCCCAATCTTTTAGACTCTGCTTTAATGACATGAATTGGAAGATATTCTTCACTTCTCTCGTCATAGATATCAAATAAATAAAATTGTCTTTCGTTATCTCCATAGTCCAACTTATGTCTTACCAGCCACTCTCCGTAATAGATATATTCACTCAATATCCTATTCGTCTCTACATTATCTTGCACCCATTCACGAAACCCTCTCAAGTTATCATTTTCATCCAACTCTTTGTTTCTGCTAAAACTTTTAACTGTGCCATCTTCAAGTTTAAAGCTGGCATTGGCTCCATCAAACTTCTCCATCACTACAATCTCTGGATTGCCTTCGATGGTTAAGTGTGTGCTGCTTTTCCCATGTCTTACAATCTTTGAATACTTTTTCATTAGACATACCTCCATTTATCTTCATTTTTATTCTATTTTCTCTGCAATCTTTGAAAACAGCTCAGATAAATCAATACACATTTTTAAAGTTAACTTTTCACCAAAGTATTCATCACACTTTTCATAGATGTGAAAACTTCCATCTTCTTTGTGATATTCGATATTAAAAATACGACCTTCTGACATTAACTTTAGCGTCTCCTCGCAATCTCCAAACATATTTGCTTCCTTTTCTACATAGTTATCAGTGTTTTTAATTACTATCAATTTTCAATCACCCTATTTTCAATAAATGATGTCTTTTAATCTATAACCAGACCTCTTCTTCTACTTTTTTTAATCATATTATTCCAAATATCATCGGTCTGAACTTCTGTTGGGAGTGTGTTATGTGAATTGCATACCCAAACAGTGTTCTCAACTCGCTCAACAAACTTATCAATATATTCTACATCCTCATTTAGTGCCTTCTTAACACAGATCAACTTGCCAATGACGGGTTCGAATTTATCTCCCGATCTAGCAATCGATTTAGTTAATTTCAATTTTCCAGCCTTAGTTACACCAGTAAAAGTCACTTCTTTCTTATCTTCACTTACATCAAATTTAACCTGATTAAACTACTGCAAACAGTAACCTAAGTCGTTATTCAATTTAGCCAAATCCTTTTGACGATTCTCATACTGTTGTACGACTTCCAGCGCGTCTTCATATTGTTTCTGCGTAGGTGTTTTTGTCATTTAAATATCTCCCTTTTTATTGTTTATAATCCTTACAAATGATTTTCTAATTTTAGATAAATCTTTGCTACCCATTTGCTCCCCAATTTACTATCAGGAAAGAATAAAAATATAAGATACATAGCAATTATTGGTGCATAAGCAACTACTTGCGCTAGTTGGTTTATAATTTCCACCTCCTTAATTAATCTTATTTCCTAAATCTAATCTGCAAATTTTCAAGTATGTATTAAAACTGTTAACACATTGATCTAACATAATTTTATTGCCAATATCTTCGTCTTTCCTTTTGTTGCTATAAAAGATTAAAGCTTCATCTGCTTTGATACTCATTGATTTAATACAATCTACTCTTGCTTTATTACTGTCATATACTGGAATCCATGCCTCGTATTCTAAGTCCCAATCTTTAATTAATTTCTCAATGTGTACAGCTGTATTTTTATCTGATCTATATAACACCTTATAGTCTTTAATGTATTTGATTGGTCTCATATCAACAAATTCAAATACCTTCTGTTGTAATAAATAACGTGTGTTTATGTTTTCATTCATGTACTCTGGCAAATCAATCAATAAGGTTCTTAAAGTCAACTAATTCAACCCACTCTTCTTTTAGTTTTCTATATGTACGAATTACTTTGTCCCCGTTACGCACTAGCAACGCAACTACTTCATGTCTTTCCAGTTCTGCCTCATTCATATACCCTGATGTTGTTAAAAATCTGTATGATTCTAATATGATAATCTACTCCCTTTTCTTCAATATGTTTATTATATACTATAATGTTACTTAATACAAGCATTAATTTAGTCTGATTGGATAAATATTATTTGTGTATAGTCGATCAAAGGTGTCCTTACCCAAGTCTACAGGTGAATCCTTGCCGTTTAATAAATCATCTCGATCCAACATTCCCCAAACTTTATCAAATCTCTCTTTAAATACACTTGCTATTTTCTTTATGTCGTCGATTTCCTTGTCTTTGTCCAGCATAAGTACAACTTTTAAATTAGGATTAATTCTATATATCATTTCTACTTGTATTCTCGTAATTTCAGCACCCATAGTTGACATACAATTAAAGTAATCATATGAATATGCCCTCATTACACTTTTCTCGCCTTCAAAAATCAGAAGTTCATTTTGTTCTTTCACATGTTCCACTGCTCTATGATAATTGAACAGCTCCTGAGCCTTCTTGAATGGATACAAGAAAAGATATTTTGAATCATCATCCTTTTTAGTTCTTCTGCCCTTTACTCCAACGATACCCCCGTCTACGTTTCTGATAGGGAATGTTACCCTTTCAGTCGAAATATCAAATCCCACATCAAACTCTTTTTGTACCTGCACATCTATTCCATCTTTTAAAAACTTAATATGAGGGTGTCTTACAAATCCATCTAATACCGATTCAGGGAATACTGGATTATGATCCAATTCAGACAATATAATCCGTTTATTCTGCTTCGCCTTTATCTGTTTGAGCCAACTATTTGGATCATTTTTCGGGACAGACTGCCTATTGGCGAACTCATGCATACCTAGAACATCAATGATTTTACTCTTTGTCTTATACAACTGCTTATTTAAATACTCTTCATCAGTTTCTTCTGTCATAAGATAAGCCACTAAAGTGAATATGTCGCCTTTAATATTTCTACTTCTTACAGCAGACGTTAACTTCTCATCATTATAAACCTGTACACTACGCTTGTTGTCCGAGTTAAACTGAGGTGGAAGCATAGCTTCAAACCTATTCCCCTTTAATTCTACATAGTCACAACCAAGATCTTCTAGTAGTTTGGGAACATAGCCACAGTTAAATATTTCTTCTTTGATTTCTCTTAACTCACTCACCGACATCCTTCCCTGCTATTCATTAATAACCCACTGGAGCATCTGGCTTATGGTGTGCCCAAGCTACCTCTTTCAATGTGTTGTACGCATAGTCAATTTCATACAATATTTGATGTTGGACATTCCCGAATCGAGACTTTCCAAAATAGAATATAACATATTCTTTGTCTTCGTTTAGACGATACTTTTCCTTGACCCATTTTCCGTTTTTCTTAACGAAATTGAATGGACTAATGTCGTTTTTTTTGCCTTCATACTCGTCCGCAAAGAGTAATCTACCTAGCATAGTAACCCCAGCTACTTCCACCACCTCTTTAGATTTGCCCACAGAATCATGATTGAGAAATCTAAAAACTTTACCAATTTTCAGTTGAAGCGTAGCTATTGCTCCCATATTCAGATTTTCTTCTTTAACCATGTCATATAGCTCCTGAGCGTTGTTAGATAACGCCTCCCATCTTGCAATGTCTGTTTCTGCTCCGTCTTGCTTGAATGTGTCAATAATCATATGAGTAGCGCCTAAAGCTTTATAGTATTCTGTATAGCTGATAATATCCTCAAAGCGATACTTCTTCAATATGATAAGCTTTAACATGTCTGGCCTGTTGGCAATAAGCCAGTCAGCTGCTTCTCTAAGTGTCCCCTTTGTGTAGTCGTCATATTTGCCTTCAAATATCTTATCCCTATTCAACTTCTTCTTAAGCACAGTATTTGCAATAACAGCTAGAATAGATATTCTCCAACTCTTAGCCCCTTCTTCATTCACAAACACAATCCCTTTTGCGTTCTGGTTTATAAGAGTCATAATAAATATAGTACGAACGAACGTACTTTTACCAACACCACTAGGCATCACGACCATACTTAAGTTTCCTCGTTGCCATCCTTTTGTAACTTTATTTAGTCTAGGACAATCAGTAAAAGGTATTCCCATAGCTGTGCCTTTATCCATCTCATCAATAGTCTCATACATGTCGTTGTCGATTAGGTCTACAACTTCTACTTGACCATGATTTACGTTTTGAAAAGCATCTTTGAATCTATGGTTGAAGTATGTTTGAATTTGTTTCAATGTCATGTCACATAAGTTCTTAACTAACATTTTATTTTCAGCATTAATTAATCCATTATTATAGAACTTACGTAGCGCTTCATACTTTTGGACTTCGCTAAGATGATACTCTTCATTCTTCTTTTCGTTATGACATAGATCCCTTACTAGCCCAACAGTTTCGTATCCACCGTTATCATAATACATGTCACTCCACGATTTTCTAGTTTCTTTCCTAGAGTCCAAGAATGAGACTACAGTTTCCTCATCAAAACTTCGAACACCATTATTAAACATGACTTCTCCGAGTTTATAATACGTATACCATCTATTACTTGTAAACGTCTCTTTGATAATATTATGGTTCTTAAATTGCTTATATAATTGCGGATTATTCCACATGAAGCCAACTAAAAGCTGTTCATGCTTACTCGATGGTTCTTTAAATTCTTTAATAATATGACTTCACCTCACAGAAATTTGCTAATATCCATTTCGTCATCAATTTCTTTGTACTTAATGTCATCACTAATACCGTGGCCAATATCCTGATCAACCTCAGATCTCTCAAACCGATCCTCTCTTTCTTGCTTTTCTTCGAGATGCTTACTTACCTGATCGATATTACTCTTTATAATTGCAAGTGAGTATTTTAACATCACCAAATCATTCTTAAACTGCCTGTTATTCATTGCCCAATTGATTTGATCAATATTACTCTCGTATGCTTTTGCTATATGAGCATAACTATAACCCTGCTTTGACTTCTTCGTTCCTACATTGCCAAATAGCTCATTGCCATTACGAATGTCTTGAAGGAAAGAATAAAATTGATTAGGAATAAGTTTAATATCATGGATATCCTTAATTGTCTCAACCAATTCATCCATTTCCTTCTTCTCAACCCGCTTAAATTCCGCCTCAGCTAAAAACCTCTTATGACACTTTGGATGAAATCTCTTCTTTTGTTTGCCAATATAATCAATGACCATATTATCTTCAATGTCTTTGTCATCGCATTCCGGACATTTATAAAGCCTTGCCAAGTTCACCACCACCTTCAATTTGATCTTATATGTATTATAATGCTACTCAATAAAAATGTCAATAGTATTTGTCAATCTGTTAAAAGTATTATTTTACTTAAGATTGACATAGGGTGCATCTTCAAAATATTGTCTTTCAATCTCCCTTAATCTTTGCTGCTCTTTATTCGGTAATCTATTAATAGTGTCCAATAATTGCTTATATTTTGAATCCACCTTGATACGTGAGAAGCATTCTCCTGAAGTTCGTGCTGATTGTTTGAATAGATAAAAATACATGCTATATTTAGATTCTGCTAGATAATATAGAAAGTTCTCCATTAGTATCTCTCCTCATTCAATTCAAAAGTATCAACCTCATCACACATCGTCATATGATAGAAAAAATCATCCTCATCCTCATAAATCTCATCGCAATATGGGCATATCATCATAAAGTCATCAAACATTAACATTCCTCCCCAATTAATGGTTTATCTGGATAATTCTTTTTAATAACCTCATTTATGTATTCCAAGTTAAAAATGTTTGCCAAATCTACTAATTCATCATACGTCTTATACTTCAATTCTTCCACTCCCCGGTTTTCTTCCAGTGATCAAATAACTTCTGATGTTCTTCGCTCTCATCTTCAACATTTAGGTAGCTTGTATCTAAGTAAAAACCAGATGGCACATGCTTGAATGTTTTAACAAATTCGACCAAACAATCTTCGCATAAATCAAAATTCCAATGCTCTAAATCATGGTTGCTTCCATACCCAAAACGAAGATCAATGCCATGATAGAGGTCTTGATTAAAATTGCCTTCGCCATCTCTAAGATTAGCTACAATACTGTTGCCGCACTTGTTGCATGCAATTGACTCTTCAACTGTTCTATTGACCACTTTAGTTATCTCTTCGTTTTTTCTCTGTCTTATCTAATCAACCCCCTATTTAATATCAATAAACTCATAATCACTTGGCAAATGTACCGTTGGATTATACCAGCCTTTGTCAATTCCATGTCCTAAGTTTTTGGGTAAATTCTTAAATGTTACATACGGCTTATCATCTTTTGATAACTTCATGTTTGTTTTAGTCCAAAATGTCTCATATCTTATCTCATCATCAACCTTATAAGCTATAGTTACAGGCGTTGACTTCTCTATTTTAGAGTGAATGCTTCCAGAAAATAAGAAGAATGTTCCTCTTACATCAGTGGTTGACTCTGGATCAAGTTTGATATAGACAACTTCGTACTTCTCTTGAGGTAGGTTCTCAATGTAGTTTAATGCATCTTCTTCCCATTTTGTATATTCAGGATTGGTTTCTACCTTCGTTCCCAAAAATGCAATGATAAACATAATGATAGCCATTAGAACGAGACCTGCTAAAGAACCAAGTAGAGTTTCAATGCTCATATCAAAGAAGAAAACAGTAACCATCAGGATGGAAAGTATCACGCAAACAACAAACATTATCCATCCGTACCAAGCCATGTTACCGAACCAATGATATAGATTTGAGTCAATATCTTGCCCTTGTGTAATTAATTCATCTAAACTCATTCGATTCATACCTCCTTATATTCCTTAAGTCTATTTATTAACTCTGGAACCAAGTTGTGAACAATCGCATCATCGTATGTCACACTTGGTGTTCTCGGTCTTGAACATTGAG
The DNA here is from genome assembly GCF_016908515.1 of Virgibacillus halotolerans. Lineage (GTDB taxonomy): Bacteria > Bacillota > Bacilli > Bacillales > Amphibacillaceae > Virgibacillus_M > Virgibacillus_M halotolerans. The sequence goes on along the minus strand of NZ_JAFBEA010000001.1, from coordinate 503,892 downwards.
TTAGATAGTATTCCACAGTTTCAATCAATGCTGTATCTGTTAGTTTAGGAGGTAAATCACTTTGAGCATATGAATTCATTCTCATACTACTCTTCATCTCCGAAGTAATTGATTTGTCCCTAAACTCACTGACATGAATCTTATCACCTTTATAATTGATATACTTCCTGTCATGTATTTCTTTTTGTCTTATGTAATATGATTCTGGCAGTTTAAATGTCACTATCCTCACCTCCAATAAATGTTTGATTTTAACGCATATCTCCATCCCAACTCTTCCAATCTTTTATGCCTTGTTCGTGAGATCGTGATTTCTCTTCCTGTTCAATCAGCCAGTCCTCATAGTCTTTAACTGCTACCTTTGCCAATTCTACATATCTACCACGATAAAACTCATCTTTCCACCATCCTTCTTTATGCAGTGGCGCATATCCTGATACCTTTTTCCACTTTGACTTCTTTGTAAAGCGAGATGGTAGTCTCAGGTAGACTTCGGCATGTAGGAACTTGCCAAAAAGTGAGTCTCTTCTCTCTTTTAATATAACTCTATATTCATCTCTTTTTGTTGTTACCGGAAACTTATCTAAATACAATACTCATACCTCCCTTTTTAATCGCTTGTAATAACAAAGTCTCCATCTCTATCTACATAGATTTCGATCTCTCTGACAACATTGCCACAATCATTGAATTCAATCATTTCTTTAGCCAATGGTTTAATTACATCTAGCAATTCATCCACTGTCCTTGCTCCTTGCTGCATACTCATTTACATTTCCTCCTGTTTAATCATCAATTCATCCATTGGAAATCCTCGTTTTATGAAACTTTTAAATTCGTCTAACTTACGTACATAGCATAGTTCTTGATACATTAAACGCATATCTTCTTTAGTTAAGTCAGTATCAAAATATTTATTTAACCTGTTCAACAACCTTTTTGCTGGCGTAGCATCCAAACCCTTACCAATGGGACGACAAAGATTGTACACCACTCGTGTTTTTACCTCATCAATATCTTTACAATTGTTGATACATGCATATGTACTTGTAGGTTCATCAATAATTAACTCTCCAAATCTGTTAAGTAAATCGACCTCAAATTCTTTCATAAATTGTACGATTTCGTTATAGTCTAATTGATTTTCTATTCTTGTCATCCCTTTCTTCCTCTTCTGTCAGAATCTGAATCAACCTTCAAATTTTTTCTTAAGTCTCTCAAATTCTTTAATTTCATTTATCTTCTTCTGTTCTTCTCTTTTTCGTTTAGCTTCTTCCATTTGCTTTTGCCGTTCTTCTTTATATGCTTCTAAATCAAACACACCAATTTCACTCAACTTTTTTCTAAGATAGGGTTCATAATTTAACCTGTTCATTACCATTCCTTCACTATATACAGTAATTTCCTTATCATGAAGAGACTCGTCTACACTCTCCATATCTGCCATTAACACCTCATTATCTGTCGTAGCAAGTGTTATTTGATCTGCAAATTGAGCCATATGTGCAAATGCTATTGTTTTTCCAACCAATTGGTCATAGTCAGTTAATATTTTCATCTCTTCTCCTCCTTAAATTATTTACTAAATCGATCAAATATAAATATCGGTAACCAGAAAAACGTGGCACCCACAGATATAATTAGAACAGAATTTCCGATCATTTTATTGACATCATTAAGTTCATCTAATAGTTCATTTTCGCTTTCGGACAATTCCTCTCCTGCTTCGTAGCTGTCAACTATCTTCTCTAATCCCTTTATTGTCTTGTGGGCATAAGTGAGACCAACTATTAAATACGCAACAGTAACTATACTAACCCATACCATTCGTATCATCTCCTACTGAATCCCAATCGAATGTCTCTAATATATCTAGTAGCTTAGCAACCTTTGGTGCTCTCCAAGCTGTCATTGCGTATGTATGTGCTTTGGACGAATAGTGATAATGATTAACTCTAAGATGATTCTTTGCTTCTTCCTTAGTTAAAAACATTGTATTTGGTGCGATAAACTCCTCTTCCTTGACTGGACATTCATCAAAATACCCATCATCGTTAAGGAAATATGTTACATACTCCCATAATCCATCGAGACTCGCATCAGGATCTGCTATTAAGTTTGCCAGCAAGTCATCTTTACTATCATCTAAGTAATAATCTGTCAAATATTCTTTTAACTCAGCTATTGTCTCAAACTCTGTATGGTCTCCATCATTGTGATAATAGGACATTCGCTCCATTCCGTATTCAGGATGTGTAGGTACGGTTCTATAATCCATAATCGTCCAGAAACGTGGTGATGCCTGTGAGTCATAGTCATATTCACTTTGATATTTTAATTCATCTTGCAATTCTTTTAGAAATTTGATTTCTTCCTTCATTAGTTCAACTCCTTACTTAATATCGACATAAGCCTCATTGTCGTCACTGATAATCTTGATGTTGATAGATTTATTTACGCGATCTTCATCTGCCCAATATGGTGTTTTACCGTTTTCTAAAGTAAATCCATAGCCTTCTATAAACTTTCCACCGAATCTTGCTCTATGTTGTGCGATATGTTCTGCGTGTTCCTCTAAGGTGTAAAAATCATACATAAACTCTCGAAACTCTTCCATCCACTCCTCATTGATTACATCTGTGTCAAACTCCACAATATACTTATCTATTCTTTCTACTGTACAATCAAATGACTTCATCTGATTTCCTCCTTAAATTCTATCCATTATATATTGATAGGCTACATTTAGTCGTTTAAAGTTTTCTTCTAATCCGCCAACGTCTGGATGATGTATCTTAGACATTTTCCTGTAGCCAGATTTAACATCTTTCTTTGTGAATCCCTCGTTTAGTCCTAGTAGATGCATAGCATTTTTCATGTTTCTGTCTATATTGAAGTGACTCCTGCGCTGTCCTTGTTGATAGTCTCGCTGATATTGTTCTTTTGCCTCCATATATTCCTGCCACAATCTGTTAAACTCTTCATCAAGCTCCCTCCGACTTCTTAACCGCTCTCTTTCTCGTTCGATTCTTTCTTGCTCTCTTCTTTTACGTTCCAGTTCTCGCTCTATCTCATCTCTTCTAGCTTGTATGCGCTCAGATTCTTTCTTCCACTTCAACACATGCCCCTCATCACCTACAGTCATCACGAAAAATAAATTTAGCACAAATAATGGTATTAATAAAAAGTTGAGTAACATTACCTCTAAAGAAATAAGTATTCCAGTTAAGATTAAAGAGGTCGTCATTAATACCACAGGTGTCATGGCGATAATGGTAAAAGATTGAGAGTTCATTGCCAAACTGTATTGTTTAGAGTTATTTGTGATTACGTAATAGTAGAATTTAAAGAATGAAAATATCTTCATTTGTTCACCTCGAATCCATCCCGTGGAACCCAACTTTCATTTGCATATTTCCTTCTAGTCTCCATTACACTTTCAGCCAGTTCTTCCGCTGCTTCTTGAGGCGAATCTGCCGGAATTGTTGATGAATAAATAGCATCATCACCTATGTCGTGAGCATTCTCACCTTTACCGGGAATTGGTATGGCTATAGCAGGAGTGATATCTCCTCGAATCATTTCAATTGGTTTAATAAATCTTTTACGTGTCCATGTTGATTTAAACATCTTGACTTTAGCCGGATATTTGCCTTCAGGCATATCTACATAGACACCGTATTCACCTAATTCTTCCTTATCAAATTTCTGCTTACCGAATAATATACTTTTCCAATCAATCATCTTGTGATATCCACGCCAACCTTCGCTATATCCCATATCATCTCGGTGAAACTCAATACTAATGTATTCTTCAAACAGGCTAATTCCATACATTCTAGAATCATAGCCAAATAGTTTGCTCATTAATTTACGCGGAAAGAAGTCTTCTACACCGAAATAAAAGTTGAATAGCCTCTTGATACCAAAGTGAACTTGAATATCATTCTCTTCTCCGCCTAAGTTGCAACTAATGGTGTTGTGATTCGCGTTCTTGCCGAGATATCCTTCATAATGCCAAGCTGTCTTGCCCCAATGTAGCCACCATCTATATCCTTTTTTCTTTGAGCTGTGCATCCAAATCTTGTCTTCTTTGAACGTCTTGTGCATATTTAATCACCTCTAGTCTTCTAATCTCTTAATTATGTAATTGATGTTATCTCGTAACCATTTTGCTTGATCCAGTGTCAATTCAATCGTGTCCTCGCCATCTCTTTCATCTTCAATTGCGATTGGATTAACTTTACCTCTAGCCATTTCTAAAGTTTCATAATTGTATTCAATTGATATGTTATCGAATTTAAGCATTTAATTTCCTCCTAGTTTTTGTTTAATCTTATATTCTTGAACTATTTGATTCCTCATATAGTGCATGCAGTCTTTGTGACCTCGAATTGTTTTACTATATACAGTTATGGTTATAGGGTTTTCACATTTGAGAGCGCATCTATCACAGCCCCTGTGTCTAGATTTGATTTCTTGTCTCATTCGTTTACTTTCCAGTCTGCTCTGAAGATGTCAATCATATCTAAATTTGTGCCATACTCTTCCTCGATTTCTTCTAATGTCGTAAATGCATAAACCTGAATCTTCTTTCCGTAAATGTTGATTGTGACAGACTTTCTTTCTTCAAAGGCATTCCCTAATTCGTCCATTTGGTCAATGTTCTTTAGATAATTTGGCATGTTTATTCATCCTTCCTCTATAGTGAAATGCTCCATGTAAATGCAGGGATTGTCTACAAGAAGTTTTTTGACCTGATCATCATTCAGCACATTGAGTTTATTAAATCTTTGCGCCACTTCAAACCATCTGTCGTTTTTTGTCTTATACAAATCGTACTCTGTGGTTAAATCGAATGTTCCTACCATGTTTTTATGTTTTATAGTATCCTTGTATTTTGCGATATGAGTCGATTGGCTTGTGTCAAATAGAAGTCCATTTACTACTTTTTTCATCTGCTTAACCTCCCATTAAAATATGTATTTTAATTATAAATACTTTTTGATTGTCGAACTCTCTCCACGTTCAAAGGCGAATATCATAAACTTCTTTACACTTTGCTTTTCGGCTGGCTTTAAATAACGCAATTCTGACTCCATCTGTTTGAATAAACTTTCTAGTCCTTCATATTGATTCAACTTTTACTCATCCTTTCCTTATTAAAACAGAGTTTTATTTAAATAACTTTTCCTTTGGAATATCTTCGAATTTATAAGGTAAACTCCCTAGATCTTCTAGATACTCCAAGTCGATCTCATAATCTGCAACGTTCTTAAAGCACTTGTAGCTATCGATAATTTCAAGCATGTCGCTGCAATCAATAGAGTGACCCTCTCTGTCTAACAGTCCATCGATATAAACTCCTGACCAATCATCTCCAGTCACCACGGTAATTGTCTTAGCATCATCCATTAACATCTCTCCTTTTAGGATATAATTCTTCTTTTAATTAAACTCGCTTTCAATCATCCAAAACAACTCTGCACTAATTTCAACTCTATCAGTACTTGAGTAGTCATCTAGTAGCAGGAAAAACTTGTCGCTATCTCTGATTGCAGTTACATTTCCGTAAGTGTTGCTCAAAGGAATGTTTACAATCCTATGCATCACTCTCAATCTCCTTTCTTATTAAAATGGGGAGTTTATAACATAAACTATTTAGCTATGATTAAATAATAGATCCGCAGTGCTTGAAAAACCATCTCGCGTGATTTAAGTTTTCATTTGTTCCTTTGACAGTCACTATATAAGAGGTGAATGATCGTTTAATATCAAGCACCTCACAGTTATATCTGTCCATATGTTGAAGAAAATCTTGAAAAGAATATGCTTGTAGCACAAAGTTCACTTTCCCTGTAATGGTCTTCATCTGTTTTTACTCCCTCTTTAAATTCTTTAAAACGAAAATTTGATCGGAAATATAATCAACCCGTGTAATCGTCGCCACATAATAGCCAATCCATAAATAATTGCAATTCATTCAAACGTTCGTGTCTATCCTGTCTTTCCAGCGTTTCCATTCGTTCTTGTACTTCCGCTTCAATGTCAGAAATAGTTAGCTCATCCATCAAATACCCTTCTTTCTAAGGTTTCATTTTGTCATTTTAAATACCCAATCTCTTTTGCATAATCAATTATTTCCCGCTGAATCTCGTCGCTATGACCCCAGTGGGGGCAGTACAGTCCACCGTAACCATTGTTTCCATTAGTGTATTTACCAGTTCGGATAAATTCTGCGAAGTCTATTATCAAAGCCCTAAGTGTTCCACCATGACTAAATCCGTTCCAATCTCGATAATTATTTATTACAGCAATCTCTCTTCGTGTGTAATCATCAACGAAATAAATACGACCATTTATTAATTTCATGAATGCAATGCTATCAACATTATCCATATTCACTGTGCTGCTTGAGTAAAAGAATTTTCGACCACGTTCTGATATGAATTTGATTAGCTTATTTACCACTTCAATGCGTTCTTCTTTTGTGCTTTTCATTTCTCTAACTCCTTTCTATTTAAAACCATCAGTAACAATCACTGATTTATCAGTTTGAGTCCTTCAATTTGATACCAAGCGCCATTTTCTAGAGCTTCATACATATCGCTTTCTGAATTAATCCTTTTTTGATAATGAATAACACTTGAAGGTAATGGATGATAATATGGGTCATATTCAATAATTTGCCGCGAATTTTCCCATGAAATATACTCCATTCCGTTTACACCTAGCCAAAATACTTTATTTCTATCATCAAATTGATTAGAGTCAGACACCTTAACACATCCTTTCCCATTAAAACCGTAATTGTATCTGGCTATCTAAACACCTTCTCTTTGATTTCTTTAATTAATTCCTCCTTGAAAAATTCAGCAACTTTTGTTTTATCAATACCAAGTTTTTCAATTAAGTTATCCTCATCTTCAAGCTGCTTATAAATGTCTTTCTCAGACCTACTAAAAGATTCAAGCATCTCGTCAACCTTGTTTACTTTAATGTTATTTACTTCTCTATAGAATTGTTTAAGTGTCCTGTAGTTGCGTTGCTTTCTGGTTTTAATTTTTGTTATAAACAACATACCTTCGACTTCTCCTACCTCCATATCAAATTCATGATTGAAGCTATTGTAGGTAATAGGCAATTTTATATTAAATATTTTACTCACCATCTTTCCTTCAAGTAAAATCTGTGTTTTATTTAGAGTCGCCTGTAAAATCTAAGTTAAAAGACTCATCAATTGATTTTGTATAATGTGCTGTATACCACTCTCTACTATCTAATGCACTCTCAAAATCATCTTCACTCTCGATCCTTTCATTGTGTTGAATTATCCTAGATGGTGGACTTGGATACTCCCATGTTGGATATTCAAATATTTGATGTGATCCTTTATATGCTATGTACTCACATCCATTATATCCAGCCCAATATATTTGTAATTTTTCATCCCAATATTTATCTTTAAAAGTATCGCCCTTCATTTCCATCACTCCTCAAAAATTAGATTGAGACTCGATTATACTAACTATGAATTAGTTATCAGTTCCCTCATGCCTTCCACCACTTCTTTATCGTTTTCCACTAGTTTGCCATTTACGAATATATCCCCATTAGGACTGAGCTTAATAATCTCCCTACCTGCAGCATTAAAGATAATGCTTTGACTGTCATGGTTTAATAGGTTTTTCGTTTCCTCAATATTAAATTTCATTCTAATTCCTCCTAGTCTAAATCATTAGTATTTTAATTAAAATCGTCATCTTATTTGAATAAATCAATTACCAAATCAATAATTTCCCCTAATGCTCCAACTGTTACAAGTGTCACGCATATTAAAAAGTAATACGCAAATCCTCCGGTTACTCTGATCTCAAACTCACGAATCGCATCCAACCACTTCATATAGTCACTCCTTTAACTCATACTGTCATATCGTTCTTGTTTTTCTCTTTTCATTTCCATATACTCTTCAAATTCTTTCTTATTCTTTCTGACCAAACTACCTTCAATCAATGTATCCAACAACTCTAATTCAAGCTTCAAAGGAACGTCAGCATCTTTATCTATTTCCCTCACTTCTTCACTCTCCTTATATAATTGGTCTTCTCTAAACAACATTAATGGCTGGCCTTTGCATTGCACCCTATATTTAACCGTCTTGGTGTCACCTAAAATACTAATTGACCTTCTCTCATATACATCTGTTATAGATCCTTTCAAATTTATATCTTTAATCATTACGACATCACCAACTTTATACTTCAAAAATGTTCACCTTCTAAGTTGTTATAATATAATACTACCTAATAATCCTTAATTTCGTACATATACTTTGCATTAATGATGTCAATGGGAGATGTAGCATCAGATAAGAACTGTTTTGTGCTCATATTATCCTTATCAATATCAATCTTATCGACAAATTTGTAATATAATACTAGCAAATGCTTATCTGACTTCACTTTATCTCCCATTTTGTCCATTAATGATTCTACATTCTGATATATTTTGTTATCAGTTACGTTTCTACACCTAGTCATTGATCAACTGGACTTCACTTTCATGGAACCATTCGTCGTATAGACCTTTTTTGGTAAATGTCAATTTATAAAAAACGTAGCCTTCATCATCTTCTTTGTCATAGCTTACAATTGTTCCAATATTTCCTGAAAAATCTGTAGCTAATTCCTCATCTTCAAGTACTAGGGCTTTCTTTTTCATATTTAAGCTATGATCCACGCTATGTATTCCCCCTATGTTATTAATTTTCCTTCTGTTTACGTAACTCCATAACTCCCATAATTGCATAGTTTGCTGCATCGAGAAGCGTGTCCTCTACGCTCTCTTTTACTAAAGCTTCATTTTCGTTTAATTGTTTTAATCTACGAAACTTGTCATCTAACCTAATGATGAGCGACAGCAGTCCATACTCTTTATACTGTTCTGAAAAACTACTACCATAGTCTCTATTCTTTCTGATGTAAGTATCATGAATTTCGTCTAATAACGCCTGATGTGCATCTTTATTTGTCTTTGCAAAGCTAATCTTATCAGTTTGGATATTGTCAAATTTTACTCCATCACTTTTATTCTGAGGATATTTAGCTTTTGACGTAATTGATGAAGCATATTCTCCTAAACTATACGGTTGCTTACTAGCCTCTTCATTTAGGCCATTCAAACTGTAGCTACTATTCATAGCTTCAGTGACAGCATCGATTGCTGAAACTTGATCCTTGTGAGTCATCGAAATGTCATCTAATTGCATACCTTTATAAATAATTCCCAATTTATCTTCCTCCTTTTAGTGTAAAATCCTAACTTCAACATTCTGTCTGCCAAATTTCCTAGCTTCTGATTCTGAATTAACTAGAATATCAATCCTATTTTGTTGAATGTCCCCACCAGTATCGTCCGCAATGTACTTTTCTCCATTAATTTCGACCATTGTACCCAACGGAATTACATTGGGATCAACCGCAATAATCTTATTGCCACTTGGATGATAAATAGTACCACTTACATCTGTACCTTCCTTAGTTGTTCCTGTGCACTGTGTGTCACAAAATGCTACATATGCAGTAGCTTCCATTGTCATAGTGTTGGTTTCAACAGGTTTTCTTTTCTTGATTTTTTCTTTAGGTTTCTGCTTAGACCTAGATTCTTTCTTACTCTTCTCTTTCTTTTCAGCTAATAATTGTAGTTGTTGCTCTCTTTTATCTTCTTGTTCTGCAGCTAACTTTTTCTCTTTAGCTAATCTTTTCTCTTCTTCTTTCTTAGCCTTAGCCTCTGCATCTTCACGCTTCTTTTCTCTAACCTTGGCCAATCTCTTCTTTTCCTTTGTTACTAATTCTTTTAAATTGTCCTCATACATTTTGCTGTCAGCCTGTGAAACTAAGTTTTTGTACCTACCTAGTCTACCTTCTAAGCTATTCTCCTCATGCACCTTCATACGCTTTCGGATATTATCATTAGTGAATTGACTAGGACTACTTTTATATGTAGGTTTCTGGGAGCCAGTTGTGATAACTGCACCCCCATAGCCAATAAAAACAATAAATGAGGTGATGAGGAAAGTACCAATTGTATAATAAAATGCGTCTTTTAATTTATTATTTTTGTTGTTACTTCCCATTTTCGCACCTCTACTTAATAGACTTGACTGCTTCCAGAGCTTTTTTAATGTCTTCTAGTTCGGTCAACGTTTTATATTTAATCGTGCCTACAGCACCCTCTAAATTAGCCTTTAATTCATCTGTTTTACCAGATTTAATAACTGCGTCTGCCGCCTTGCGTAATTCTTCTTTTAGTGACTCCCCGTCGTCCAACACTTCGATTTCATCTTTGACAACATCCTTAAGGGATTTAATCTCTTCTTTTTTACGCTGCTTACCTTTCAACGCTTTGTCCATCGCAGGTTTCCATAGTTGGTAATTAGGTTTATCTACTGTTTCGCCAATTTTATATGTTCCGGTACGATCTTTTTCAACAAGACCTTTAGGTTTTCCATTCTCATCATTAAATGTACGGACTACAACATCAAAATCATGTTCTATCTTTTTTTGACCATCCGGCATAACACCGATCTTCTTAATTTCACCACCAGAATTCTCATTTTGATCCTTTTGTTCAGCAATAAAGACTAAATGTTTCCCTTGTTTTGCAAAGTTGAGCATACGAGCAAAGAATTCTCCGTAATAAGTTTTCATTTTTCCATACTCTTTAAATGAAAGTCCTTCACCCTCTGCATCTCGACTATTCTTAACCGCACGTTTCTCAGCGATCTTATTCATAGCGTGAATCATGTTGTTGTGGAATCTTGTTAAAGAATCTACGGTAAATGTTTCAATTGATTCAAACAACTCGTCATCCATCTCTAACTCATCTAAGTCATCATTAAGCTCTTTGAAAGATAATGTGCTAGAGTTAACTACTACGTTATCTAAATCATAGAAGTTAGTACCTGAATCCGAGTCAACTAGTGCGATGTTAGGGAAAGACAATCCAGTTGGAGTCTTCCCACTTCCTGCGTATCCGTAAAATAAAAACTTAGTTCCTTCTTTTTTCTTATCTGGTTTAACAAATGCCATTAATCATCATTCTCCCTTTTATGTATTTATTTGATTTGTTGTCTGACTATTTCCTACTTGAATGGATCATCGTCAGACGAATCGTCTGAATCTCCCCACTCGCCAGCGTCTAATTCTTTGTCTTGAAATGCCTCATCCACTTCTTCTGCTTTAAAGTCATCTTCAGAGTATTTTTTCTCTTCGATAGTCTCAGGATATCCTTTGGTAATTTCAAGTGATTTATTTGTGTCTCGGATAATGTCATTACCGCTAGACTGATGTAAGTCCTCTCCCCATTCGTCCGTAACAACCGTCTCTTCAGTGATAGTCTCCATATCTGTTGTACTATGTACTAGTCCAGAAACTTTAATTTGTGTGCCAAATTTGAATTTACGTAAGTTTAAAGCGAACTTTTTATATCGAGTAATATCAATAAAGTATTCAAATGGAACAAATAACCCTTTTTTATCATAGATAATATTTGCATTAACAATCAGTCGATTCGTTTTCTTATCTAATTCCGTTCCAGTCACAACCAATGTTTGGTCAAAAGTAGACTGTTCTTCAAACCCTTCTGCGTCAAAGTCAATGGGTTCAGATGTATGGTAAATTGAACGAATTTCAAAACTCTGCTGCGTATCTCCCTTGTATTCATTGAATCGTTTTCCTCCATTAACAAATACAGAATCTCCATCTTCCAATCCTTTATGAATTTCTTCGATCGCATCGAATGGAGCTAATACTTTTTTAATGTTACCACCTTTTTCATCTTGTTCGATTCCTACATTAGTTCCCATAAATACTTCCCAGCCATCTTCAATATCCTTGTATACATCATCGCTATATGTGATTTTCTTACGTTGCTTATCTTTTTTGTCAGTAGGTGTGATTGTAATCTCGTCAAATTTCATACCAAATAGCTCAACTGGAACAAAGTTATTCTTGCTTGTTTGAATCATAAAGTTTAATCGTCTATACTCTAGTCCTCCGCCTGTTGTTCCTTTGTTAAATGCAAATGGCAATCCAATTTGTCGTACAATACCTCGTAGTTTAAAGTTTCCGTAAGTTGGTTGTAATTCTGTCATCAATAAATCTCTCCCTTTTTTCTTGTAAGTTTAATTTTTGTTTTATATACTATAATGTCACCCTATAACCTTCAGAAAATAACCACCACCCTTAATGATGTCCCGTTAATTTAATAAATCAGACATGATTCTGTCGTTAACGTCTTGCTGCTTACTAACCAAATCAACCACTATATTCTTTACCTTAATCAACTCAGAGGACAGAGATGCTACCATATCAAGTAACTGTTCATTGTTTGGATCATTTTCAACTTTTGTGACGGTATGCTTCTGATACCAAATCTTATGGCCAAAATCATCAAATATACATATACCCCGATTAGTACTATCAACTTCAACTACGATATAACATTCCTTTTGAGTGCCATTTGTCTTTGGAACTCTAACTCTATCAGCAATATCAATAATATCATCTTCCTTAAGCTTATAATCGCCTTCTTTGATCACATGGGTTTCACCTGATGATGACTTAGCGAGAAAATGCTCTCCTACATATTCAATATAGTCAGTATCTCCAGTCGGATTAAAAACTTCCATTTCTTTAAATCCTTCACCACCGAAACGATCCATATTAACAATGATTATGTCACCTTTATTTATGTCCAACTCAATTCCCCCTTTTTATTGTTTAGCGTGGCTTCATTCTGCCGTGGTACACATAAGACAGTGCATCAGAAACTCCTCTGACATACATGTTCTTTTGTTCAATGCTTGCATCTGCATAATTCTTATCAAAGTAAGCCAATAAATCGTACAATACTTTATCTTCATCTCTCTTGGCCAACCAACCAACTCCTTTAGTGTAACAAACATTATACTATATTGCTACCCTATATTGATTAAAAAAATACTTTTTTCAATAAAGTTTACTCCCAGCTATCAAAGATTGCTGTAATTCCTGACTCATCGTCTATTGCTATCTTCTTATAATGACCCATTCTACTGAATAATGTATCAGAGTTAATGAACTGACCACTCTTAGATCCTAATCTGTCTTTCTTTATCAAATAAATTCCATCCGCAACCTTTTCTACATATAGACCAACTTGCTCCCTGATGACCATCTCGTGACGGTGAGTATATCTTTTCAGTTCCATTCATTCCATCTCCTTTTTTTATTTGAGATTATAGTTCAAATCAAACTTACATTTTACTGTAAATCATTCTCCTTCTGGTGATAAGCTTTGTACATTAGGATGATTTGTTAATGGCTCAGTATAAAGCAACATATTGATCCCCATACCTACAGTAAACTCTACATAAGCACCACTAGTAGCATCTTTTGCATAATACCTGCTGCAATCCTCTTCGCCACGATATACGCCATCTGTTCCCGGCGCAGGAGTGACTACCTTTCCGTTTGAACCACTTTCTACCCTAAAATTCGGAGTTAATGACGTACACATTGATACAGGAGGCCCATCTAGCACATAGTAACCAATCATATCTCCATCAGAGTTTTGCAGATAGACATAGGCTAATTGATCTTTCTTATTCCAAGTGTCTGTAAAAAAGTTGATAGTTTCCCTCGTTTTCGGGTTAGTCATCTCCTTAGCTGGTTCCTTTTCTGATAGCTTGGTATAAGTATTCTGTTGTATTCCCGTTTCTTTGTCTTGAGATGTTTCTTCCAAACATGCAGATAATACAACTGCCGATAAAACTAACATTAAAATGGCTAGACTGCCTTTATTTAGTAAGCTTCGCAAATTGTTTCCTCCTCGTTTTCATTTAATTCATAAGGTAAGTCTGATGCTCTAAATTGTCCTTGCGTTGCTTCCTTACGTGCGTCTGCATTATATGATGAAATAAGTTCCGCCCTTTTATTCTTTGCAGCTGTTATTGACGTTTTAAGTACTGTTTCACGCTGCACTTCATCAGTTTCCTCTAACTCATCTTGCATATTAACAATCTTGCTCTCTATGGATTGAACACTGGCACACGAATCGTAAAAGCTGTCATATGAAGCTATGCGATAATCACTGTTAGCTTTTGTATCCTCGATTTGACCCGTTTCCCCTCGAAAGTCTGCTGTTTCTCGCTGTAAAAATCCAAATCCATAAACAGATACAAGGAACAGTACTGCGATTGCTAATAATGATGTTATTGTTATTAATGTTGCTTTTTTCATTTTTTATCACCTCTTCTATATCGCATTTTATCTAGAATTCCATTCAAGCCTATACTCTCCACTCTGCATCTCTTTTCTTATCTTCAAGACTTAAAAACCAATGTTTCAAGCTTCTTTTGTAGTCTGACCTCGTCATCCAAGTAGGGTAACAAGTCACTATGATTGTTTAAAATTAAATCTATCGAATCAGCAGAAATCCCTTCTCCTTGCTCTAATTCTTGCAATACTTTATGTAACTCAAGTGTTTCTTTGAATGGACTCTTAAGCACCCTCAAAGTACCATCTCTTAAATGATCTTCTTTATGCTCTTCATTATAAAGATATACTGCAACTGACTCAGGCATTTCATCCATTTTAAAGTCCATAAACTGTCCTAAAAAGTCATCCCCCACATATGTTGTTATGCCATTCTTATCTGTTAGTCTAAACTCCCATTCCCGATCTGATAATCTCTCTAGTTTAAACTCCTGACCTTTAACCATTTTATAAATCTCATCGCCATCAAAATCATAGTTTTGATTTGCTGTTACTGTTATTATTTTGCTCATTTTTATTCCTCCTTTTAATATTTTATAACGCCAACCTGCAAAAGAAAAAGTGGTATTTAAAACCCATAGTTGTTGCTAACTGGTTCGATTATTTCTAAAACCCTTCCAACTTCATTGTTGAGGCGTTTTATCAATTCCTTATCATCTTCATCAATAAATTGAATTTCAAACGGATAATCACCTTCGTTACTCATATACATTGCCCCGAAAGCAAAAAACTCTTTTTGTTGGTCATTTCCACATACTTCAATAGGAACAATCATAACGTCTCCGTCATCCGTTCTTACTATTGTGTTATTCTTTAAAGAATAGGTCATTTTTCTCTCTCCTTGTGACAATAATCAATAACAATATCTCTAATGTCTTCTAATTCCTTTATTTTAATTCTTATTAGTCTCTGTTCATTACTATTTCCATATGATTCGTCGCACCACTCCATGTGAGAAGATTTTCTAACACTTATTTCCTCTAATAGCTGCTCTAAGCAATTTTCCATTTCCTTGCCCCTATCTCATCATTGTTTCTGCATTCAATAATCACTAATCAACATCTCCTTTTCTTTATTTTGACTATGTATCTATTATAATGTTACCCAATAATAAAGTCAAGCATTATTTATAAATGAATTTTAAACAGTGAACCTTTATCATTATAAGGTTTAACTTTAAAAAGAATATCGAAATCAGATGGATCATATGTATTATTTTCAATTGACAGTCGATTGATAACCTCTGCATTAGGAGCTTCAATTAAATATTTGCAATCTCCTCCGCTATCTCTGGATCTTGCATAGCTGTTACCAACCAATTTGCACTTCCTGTTGCCAGAACCACCTAGCTCAATCGTATTCATATTGCTATTAATGGCTTTTTCATAATCTGTAAGTTCGCTACTCTCGTCTGAGATGAATTTGATAAAGTTTAAGTCGATCAGTGCATCTTTAACACCGACATATCCTACACCCTTTTCATCTTCTCCAATATACTGAATGAAACTCTCCCTGCTTGTGTCAAGTACAGTAACAAGCTCATCACTTTCATTGAATACTTTCAAGTCAACAACTTCTCTTAATCCGAATTTCATTAATATCTCTCCCTTTAATTTTTATTTTTTGTCTATTTATATTATAATACTACCCAATAAAAATGTCAACAATGAAATCAAA
Organism: Virgibacillus halotolerans; assembly: GCF_016908515.1. GTDB lineage: Bacteria > Bacillota > Bacilli > Bacillales > Amphibacillaceae > Virgibacillus_M > Virgibacillus_M halotolerans. The sequence continues at coordinate 487,894 of NZ_JAFBEA010000001.1, read as the reverse complement.
GAATTTAAATATTGCTCAATTACATTAATTCTTCTCCCTTTATAATGTCAACTATACCATCTCTGATACGTTCAATCACATCTGCAACTTTCCTGTCATTAACTGCATTCAATAAATTGTTAAAGGTATTCAGCGTGGCACTAATAAAAAATCTATCATCGTCATTCGTTGTATCGATTTGATCACGTATTATATATCCAAACTCGCCTTCTAACATAATTGCCAAACTCAAAGCCTCATCATCTTCATTATCAATACTCTTACCTAACATTTTTAAAGTTCCTTCAAAATCGCTAACAATTTTAAAATCCAGCATTCACTCACCTCCAATTTCTACTGATATGATTCTATCCTTACCATTTATATCTTTAATCGTATATGTATTACTATTTGGGTAGGTCGATTTAATTAATGAAGTAACAGATTTACTTTGTTTATGGCCAATTTCAAACGCCATCATTGAATTATCTTTCATAATATGCCTGCCTTGTTCGATGATTCTCTTGTAAGCTGCCAAACCATCATCTTCAGCAAACAATGCAATTTTAGGGTCAAAGCTTTTCACTGTATCTGACATAGAATCCGCTTCTCTCTGATCAATATATGGAGGATTAGATATAATAACATCCACTTTAATATCGTCATCAATTAGTGGCTGCAAAAAATCTCCTTCTAAAAAAGTAACATTGGATTGAAGATTATCGTTATTATCTGTAGCAACTTTTATTGCATCCGTAGATATGTCAGTTGCATACACCTTCGCATTCAGTAATTCTAACGACAATGTAATTGCTATAATCCCACTTCCAGTGCCAGCATCAACGATTGTCAGAGCCTGATCACCTACAGCTTCTATTATATGATGCACAAGCTCTTCTGTTTCTGGCCTTGGAATTAGTACATCTTCATTAACTTTAAATTCTCTACCATAAAACTCTTCCACTCCTGTTATGTGTTGAACTGGGATGCCTGATATAGCATGCTTTGTAACAGCTTCTTTAAATAAAGCTACAATATCTTCAGGGGTTGGATCACGCATCATCATATAAAACTTCGATCTAGATACATTCAAATAATGCTGAAGTAATATTTCTGCAACTCTTGACTCTCTATAATGTTTCTCTAAAAGGAGAGAAGCCCATTGTAGGACTTCATATTGTTTTAATTGTTCCATATTATTCACCTATTTGCTCCATTTTTTCTGCCTGTTCTTCAATTATTAATGCGTCAATGAATTCATCTAGCTTACCCTCTAATACCTGATCTAATTTTTGCAACGTCAAACCAATTCGATGATCAGTTACTCTGCTTTGAGGGAAATTATATGTTCTGATTCTCTCTGAACGATCTCCAGTGCCAACTGCAGACTTCCTATTTTGATCAATTTCAGATTGAGCTTCTTGCTGATACTTGTCATAAATCCGAGCACGTAACACCTTCATAGCCTTTTCTTTATTCTTAATCTGAGACTTTTCATCCTGTATAGAAACAACTACACCTGTTGGCTTATGAGTCAATCTAACTGCAGAGTCTGTTGTGTTTACATGCTGTCCTCCAGCTCCACTTGCACGGTACGTATCTACTTGAATATCCTTATCATGAACGTCCACCTCTATGTCTTCTGCTTCCGGTAACACTGCTACCGTTGCAGTAGATGTATGAATTCTTCCCCCGGACTCTGTTTCAGGAACACGCTGAACACGATGTGCGCCATTCTCATACTTCAATTTTGAATATGCCCCTTTACCACTAATCATAAAAGTGATTTCCTTATATCCGCCAACACCTGTACTATTAGCTTCCATTATTTCAGTCTTCCATCCTTGATTCTCAGCGTACTTAGAATACATTCGATACAAGTCACCAGCAAATAAAGCCGCCTCATCTCCACCTGCTGCACCACGAATCTCCATAATTACGTTCTTATCATCATTTGGATCTTTCGGCAGTAGAAGAATTCTCATCTTTTCTTCTAAATCTTCCCGACTCTTTGTAAGCTCATCGATTTCAACCTTTACCATCGAATACATTTCATCGTCCAAGCTATCTTCCAGCATTTCTTTTGCATCTTTCAACTGGGATGAAACATCTGTATACTCACGATATGTCATTACGACATCTTCTAGGTCAGATTGTTCTTTGGAGTATTCACGTAACTTCTTTGTATCGCCAATAATTTCAGGGTCACTAAGCATTTCATTTAATCTGTTATAACGATCTTCCAATGATTGTAATCGATCTATCATTGTCTCCACCTCTTCCTTTATAGCAGTATAATTATAGTATACATCTATAGCTGAGGTCAAAGTCTATTCTTCATCCTCAAACAGTTCAAATTTATATTGTTGTCCTGTTGGATTATTAACTCCTTCTTCTACCACTGATATAAATATCTCTAATGGTCTTGCATATGTATCACCTTCACTATTTAGTGCATGGTATACAACTAATGTTTCGTATGTTTCGGTATGATAGCATATCTCTAATATGTAATAAAACTTACCCTTATAATGACGATAGACTGAATTCCTCTGAACTTCTCTTATCATTTGATCCTCCTATTTAAAACCAGTATTTTATCTCGAAAAAGATTGTGAATTGAAAATTAAAAGACGATTAAATCAACGATTTATGTATGTTGCTTTTCACAAACTTTTACGGTGCATTATTTATTCTGATGATTTTCTTCGATTGTCCATTTGCCGTTTATAAGATCAAACCATCTTATATCTTCTCTGAAACTATGTCTGACATTAAACGAGTTCTTTATCGGTACTTCTCTTTCAACACCATTTTCATCCCTATAATGGAAACGAACCCTTCCTTTTCTTGATAAAACAATCATTGCTTCACCAAATGTTACATAGTTTGGAACTACCGACCATTCCCAATCTGTTACACCAGATCCTAATACCACCTTTCTCCCAGCGCCCGCTTGTGTTATTGATCCATCTGGATTTTTTCTTACTCGGATATATCCGTGACTATGTGACTCTGCCTCTTCTCCAACTTTAAGTTGATCGATCATCTGCCCGGTTGTTAATACTTGTTCATCTATTTGTTCTTCCTCCTGTTTTTGACTAACCTTATTATCTATAGATTCACGCCAAACATCTAATACATCTAAGCGCATTCTTGAGAATTTAACATATTCATCATTGTTTTTTGCCATAGGTATTAACCGATCAATATTACTTATCAAATTGTTAAGAAGTTCATCTTTATTCTTTTCATTTAATTTCTTCATGTTTTCACCTCATGTTATATTTAAACTTATATACTCTTTTCCAATCTTTCTCGTATTCTTGTATTGGCTGCCCTATAGTTTGAAAACGCATCCTATTACCATCCTCATCTACTTTTGCTCCTGTAATACTTGCACCGAATGTGGAATATACTAGCTTGCCCTCTGTATTATCATGTATATTTCGCACCTTATTTCCAATCTTTAATGACATTAAATCACCTCACCTAAGTCGAAATTAGGTTTAGGATCGTATGGTTGTAATTCATGAAACATTACTTCTGACTTCTCGTGTCTAGGGTTATCAGAGTCATAAGATGATGTCAAAGTATATAGACCATCGCCAATTTTGATTATATCTCCATACCGACAATCAATTGGAAAGTCTTTAATTTCTCCAATCTTTTTGCCCTTGTCATTGTAAACTTTATATTTGTATCCTTCTCTGCCACCTGTGCCATGATAGGACTGTCTAATTTTTAGCATAGTTCCTCCTCATAAGTTAATTACTCTAACCCTTCTTCATATACGCTTCAAAATCATCTGCATTTGCGTCTCGCTTATTAATGAATAAATTATCGTCCCATTCAAATACTTCTGATTCATTTTGCTTTGCGATATGCAAACTCATATCCTCCCTGTCTGCCATACGTTCTAAGACGACCTCGATATTTCTTTTATCCATTTCTTCAAAGTCAGTAAGATAAAGTGTGACCTTGTGTATTTTTGGCATGTTTTCACCCCATAAATGAATTATTTTATCCACTTCTCCATACGTCTAAGATATTGAATATTATCAAATACCCTTTCTTTAAATTCTTTGTCTGCAGACATATTATTTTCTTCAAGCTTGCTATCAGTCACAGCTAATACTTTAAATTGCATTTCCATTATTTCTTTAATATCCATTTCATCACCTCATGTTCATGTTTAATCTCTATCATAATCTTCATGATCAACAAAATTATCTGGTAGTTGCGCCAGCAAATAAGCTACCCACATACCTACAGTCATGATTGCACACATAAGGATTATTCCGCCTAATATACTCACCATCATTATTAAAACCCTCCTTAAACTTTATGTTCTTAATAATATCTCTGTCTGGAATAATCAATTCTGGTCTAAATAACACTTTGCAATTATATAAAATATTCATTTTAATGCTTTCTGATATACATCCAATACATAATCAAAGCCCTTTGCGTTTAATCCTGATTTGCGAACTCTTTGCATCAATTGAGCATGTCTCTCAATCTCTCCACAATTCCAAGCTTCAGCTAATTTGTAACCAATATCTTGAAGTTGCTGTTCTATATTACTACTCAAAGCTATCACTCCCTAATAAATCTATCCTTTTATCTGCCAAATAACTTTTTGAAAAAACCTCTATTTCTTAGTTCTTCAGCTTTTTGCTCTGCTTGTTGTCTTGTCATATTGCCATCTTTTCTTGATATAATCTTATCTGTGTAACACTTATAAGAATCATCTTCGATATCATATTGCACATTTTCAATGCAAACACTCTCACCGCTTATATCAATCTTAGCTCCACTATTGATTTCGATATGTACGTTATCCTTACTGTAAAAAACTTGCCACTTCATTAGTTTATTCCACTTTCCCAATGTGGGGATTTTAGTGCCAAAGCAGTCTGCCATATGTGGATTGTACTGTGTTTCTTCCACCCTGCCATAAAATGCATACCTCATGTTATCACCTCATCATTTTTGATAAATTTATCCTCTTAATCAGTATATATATAATCTATAACTGCAATACCTGCATTTACCAACTCAGTAGCATCTTCAACTGTTAATACGAATTCATCAAGCGGTTTAAAAAATTGATTGTCATACGGGAACTCCATTAAAAATCTTATCTTTACCTTCATTTAACTTTCCCCTCTAGTTTCTGTCGTCTTACTGCATATCTCTAATCGATAATTTTTACTATACTTTTAGGTATCCAGTCCAATCCACCATAGCGATAAACAGCATAGCTATCTTCAAAGCTCTTTAATTCGGTAATATCAACATCCTGACCTCTTTTGTAGAAGTAATCGTTTATCCCTGAATTATAATCTTCAAGCAATATAGCCTTCATTTAATCATCTCTCGTCATAAATTATGCCATTTCTATCATCTTTCTATTTTCCGTATGAACATATGTTTCAACTCGATAACTATCTGATCGATCTGCCTTACGTTTCGCCCATGTTTCATTGGCATATAAACCAATTACTCTATTCTTCTCGTTATATACTGCATAAATGCAACCTTTCATTTTTATTCCTCCCCAGTTAAAAGCTCACTTTTAATCTAACGCATCATATCTACGTAACTCATCAACCATTTTCATAAACTTATTAGCTGCTATGCGATTTGTGAAGCTTCCTAATTTCTTATCTCCTTGATACACTACATAAGGTGTGCGTAATGAACCATCTTCTTTGATATGCTTTAGCTTCAGTTCGTTATTCATTATCTTCACCTTCTGAACTCATAATTTGACCCGATACAGCATTTGCGAATTCTAGCAATTCTTCTTTGTTTTCTTCATCTTTAAGTAAATATTCGTTTACAATCTTTGTAAAAATGTCCACTCTCATCCTCCTTCTTCAATCATCAATTCTGTCCATGAGTAACTGTAAGTACTCTTTATAAGATATTTCTTTCACAGGCTCAATCTCAAATTCTATGCTCCTTTTAGGATCACTTACTTTCTTCTTTGTTTCTTCCGCTGACTTAACTTCAACAAAGAATCTATCACCTAGCCACTGAGAAGCTTTTAAATTGTTCAATCCAAAAATATCATGGAGAGTAAAAGGGTTTACCTTGTTTTCAATCCTCTCAATTTCTACTAATCTCGGACTAATAGCCTTATACTCCTGTGTAGCTTTCTTAAACGTATGTACTCCATTTCTGTCAGCATTCTTGGTTAATTTGTCTTCATACTTTTCGTATGAATCTGTATATTGATAAAATCCAAAGCCTCTTGCTCCATAACGAGCAAAGTCGTCTAACTTAAATTCAAATTCATTTGCTATTTCCTTTAATATTTTATGCATCTTCGGTCGGCTGTCTTTTATTTCTTTTTTTGTTTTGTAATATTTACTTTCTTGATTGATCTCGAATAACGGTTCACTCAAAGCTTCCATTTCCATTCTCCTTTTTACTTTAAAGTTTAATTTTTAATTGACTACCCAATTCTCCGACGTAAGCTAAACTCTTCAACCCTGCCTTTGTGAATAAGCTGACCTAGAAGTGATTGTCCTCGCTTATATGTAAAATGCCAACAAGTGCCATCTCTTTTGTCTCTCCAGTAGATATGAGGAAAGGATTTGTTTTTAAATAAATATTTGGGAGCATCTCTTACCCTACATGTGATATGCACTCTAATATTTACAGGACTTAAAACAAATCTTCTCATCGCCTCTATTAAACAGTTACTCCAATATTCCTGAATAGAATTCACCTCCAATAAAAGTTGTGTTTTAACACAATCTATTCATACTAAAGTAAGCTGTACAGCCTTAATATATCCTCTGGTTTATGACCATCCAATTTTGGTGCGCATTTCAATTCTTTAACATCAAAATTCATCCAATATGTCACATGATAATGATATGTATAGTCCCCCTCGTCGGTAGTGATTCCTACAATGAAGTAATCGTCAAACATTGTTCCATCATCGTGCAATCTAGATTTCCAAGCTTTATCTTTATTTTGGTTACAAATAATAGAAAACAAAACCATCCGATGATCGTAAAGCTCATTAAATGTATGACTTCCGTCACTTACCTCTCCGATATCTTTTACTTCAACTGTTAGTTTTGACATTTATACTACCTCCTGTAATCTTGTTCGATGCAATAAATTCCATGTTTTAATCTATATCATTCTTCTTAAAATCCTCAATATCATCCCATCTCACCCATATATCAGAAGCCCACCAATCATAGTTGCATAACAGAAATGATTTTGAAACCATATTGACATCGATTATTTGATACCATTGGTCATTGTGCCATGCCAGTATCCGATTACCACCCCATTGGCTTAAGTTTTAATAATCACACTGCGAATTACATTTCTCTTTCGTGTGAGAAACATCTGAATGATCCATCTTCTAAATAGATAATAATCGTCGTTGTTTCAATGCCATTAGGGTTGTCAATACGCGTTTCAACTTCCACTTTTTCCAACTCGTCAATTTCATACGTTTTTGATTCTACAATTTCACTCATTCTAATTGCCTCCCATTGGTTTTAAATCCATTGTTCTGGCTGCAGACAGCTTTCTTTTCAACTCATAATTTAACTCCCATGTCTCTGCCTTTAGTCCGTGCTTGGCTAATTCTTTAATTAGATGAATTCGTTCAATCTCCGATTTATTCATGCTATACGTCCAACCTTGATTCCACGAAGCATACAACGTAAAAGTCACTTTTAATTTTACTTTTAAATAAAGTCGTTCTGTCTAAATAAGTGTCTTCCAAAGTAACTTCTAATTGATCAAATTCTTCTGTAACCGTGTATCTATGGTCATTCGTTTTATTTCTCAATTCGTCAAATTCCTTCAGTTCCCACGGTCTTCTCCCATGTTCAGCGAAGAATCTACGCTCTTTTTCTTCTGTGATTTCTGATTCAGTGGCATGGCGAAAACGTTTTTGTCTATCATTTAATGTTTCTGTTTCTACTACATCAGGGTAAACCCTAACTACTTTCTCAGGTTTGCTATATGAGTCGTGCACAACCCAATCCCCAACTTCAAACCTCGGTTCTACTTTATAACCATCATACAATGCTCTCGCTACCTTTGATGCTGACCAATCAATAATAGGACTGTCTGGTCGTTTTTTGTGTGGTTGAATATCTATCGCATAATCTATTTCCTTGTCGCTTTTATATTTGTCTAACCAATCGGATTGTTTCTGTGTAACTTTTACTTTTTCAGTCATTACTATCACCCTCCAATTCCTATAAAATCAACCAATTCTAATTGTGTTTTATCAGTTTTTATAATGTGTTCAGCACCATTTTTAATAATGTGGCATATGGCATCGTATTTGTCCTTTTCATAAGCGACTGCATATATCTTTCCGTCTATTTCTAGGAAAATATTTACCGAAGCACCAGTTAAATCTATCTGTTCACTCATTTATAATTCCTCCAATAGCTCCGGATTTTCGTATGTGTTTCCGATGATTTCTAAATCACCGCATTGGTCAGTTATATTTCCTATAGCGCAGACAACATCATCATAAGCAGTGCCCCATGAAGATTTCGCCTTATAATGGTAAGCAAAAGCCGTTATCTGTTCTGAATAAACCACTTCAGAAATCCCTTGTTTTTGTTCGTTTTCTCTCCAATCGTCACCACGGGAAAATTCTATAATGTCACCCTCATAAATTTCTTTTCCATGCTTGTCTTTTAAACCTGTGTATTGCATGATTTTTAAATTCTCGCCCAGATAACCTTCGCAAGCAAATAGGTGAGAGTAGACCGTATAATCTGCAAAATCGAATCTAGCTATATCAATCATGTGGTTGTTTTCGTTATCCCACGCTCTAAAACTAATTTCCCTCATCCCTATTCCTCCTTCAACTATCTTTTTCTTTCTGTATATTCTCTTACAATTTCATCATTTGCATTTACGATTATTAGAGGCTTTCCACTATTGTCTGCAATCATTTCCTTGGCAATTTCATCTAATTCATCTAGATCATTGCTATATTCAGCCTCGTCCCATCCGTAGTATAAATAAGCTAATGCGTATTTAAATTTAGATCCCGTATCGTCTATAAATTGTTTTTCATCAGTCATTCAGCTTCACCTTCCTTGAGTGCTTTATCAACAATTCGACCAATCTCTTCTGGGGTACACGTTACGCTGTATCTTATTTTTTCCAATTCCTCCAAAGCCTGTTTGTAGCGTTGGTTTTGTTTTTCCAATTTAATAATTTGATTGATCATCGACACATCTTGATCTTGCTTCTTTGTTCGTATCATTCAGCGTCACCCTCCTTGAGTAATTCATAGTATTTTGTCAATGCATTATGTATACCTTTAAATCTATCTTCATCCGTCAAGAACATTTCAGCATCGGTTTCCATATAGGTTTTTATCTCTTCTAAAGTCTGCTTATATTGCTGAGTCTTTTTAGATATGTTACTAGCTCTTTTTTGTTCTAACTTAGCAAGATATTCTGCTTTCGCTGCTTTCTCTTCCAGTTTTCCATCACTTTCTTTTACTTGCTCATCACTATTATAAAACTGCCTTGCTTCAAAAAATCCTTCATTAAATCCTTCGTTCCATCCATCTTCAAATCGTTTATCCATTTCTCTTCCCTCCATTAAAAGACAAATTTTAATTTAATTATTATCAACAATATCTATAGTCTCTTCTCCGTTAAACAACCATTTATTATATCCCATTTCCTGTGCTCTTTTAATAGACTTCTCTGCATCTTCTCTGGTCTCAAAATTAAATCCTTCATCATCAATTCCGAATGCAATTCCTTGCTCTCTGAAATCTTTTATTATGAACCCTGCAATTACGTCATGTAACTGTTCTTCATTAAACATTCCATTCACTTCTTTCTTTTTGAAATTCGCTTTCTACTAGTGGGTTGATGTAATCCAGGTACTCTACTAGTTCATGCTCAGAAATTGGCTGGCCAAACCTTCTGTTAAAATTCAATGGACTATCCACTCCTAGATTTACTTGATTCAACATGTTGCTTGGTGTGCTGTGGATATGTCCGTGCAGACTAAACTTTCTTGGTCTCATTCCAATCTCCATAGGGTAATGGGTCAACCAAAGCTGATAACCATTAATCTTAAAATAATCGCCCACATGATGGATATATTCAAAGTACCCATTCTGAACTAGTTTTTTCAATGTCTTAGAGTCATCGTGATTACCTTTATATAATATTATCTTTCCGTCAAGCTGATCTAAAATCGATACCCATTTATCATATCCTCCGAAGCAGAAGTCTCCTAGATGGTGAATTGTATCGCTTGGTCTTACAGTATCATTCCATGCGTCAATCATTCCTTGATTCATTTCGTCTACAGAGTCGAATGGCCGATCCTCAAACTTTAAAACGTTCCTGTGGTAAAAATGCTGATCCGATGTGAAATATGTGGCCATAATCTATATCCTCCCTTTCTTTAAAATGGTGAATTTATACTATAAAACTACTTAATTTTACTTAAAAAAAGTCAATCTCCTAAGTTTCCTAGGGATTTAATTAGTTTTCCCTCATCCTTTTTATCATTATTGCTCGGTCTCTCAATAACTTTAACGTCTTTGCATTTTTTAAATCTCAAGTGGTTTGAAGTAACACCAGCAAAGTCTTCAGCATTAACGCTTACTTCAATTAGCACACCACCGTCATCAGCATAGGTAGAGTCTGTGCGATTATCATATGTGTTAAAAAACAGTCCAACTTTTTCTTTGGCTACTATATCACTATCTAATTCGTACTTGAAGTCTTTATCATAAAAGCTGATCAATCCAACTTCTGTTTCTTTGACATATTTATAAAGTTTTGTTCCAGCTGGAAATACTTCACTAATATCAACCTCGATCATATTATCCTTAATCGTACTTAATGTCTCGATATTCCCATTGAATCTTAATACATATTTATTGTCATTTTGCTTAAAATATTTAATTGGCAACCCAGTTGCACTTGAAATCAACTCATCTACATTATTGAATACAACTGGATCATTCGCTTCAAAGTACTCATCACTCATATGTAAATTTTCGATATGATCAATTGCTTTGTCTAAACTAAACTCTTTATCCTCAATATCCTGAAATAGTAGATCATAAGAAATTCCGTACATACCTCCCAACTGATCTTTTAGCTCTTCATATGAATTAATCTCTAAATCCATACATTTCATAATGACTCTAAATAACTCTGGCTTTGAGATTGTATAATTTCTCTCCTCGTACTTTTTCGTTCTAATAACCGATATAAGAGGAAAATGAGTATTTTTATTAAATCTTAATGCTCGTTGCGAATTATGTTTAAAGAAATTATGATGGAAACTAAATTGTTCATTTTTAAAATCAAATGCTCCCATACAGATTGTGAAGTCAAATGCTTCAAATACATCATCCACACTACCAAATACATTATAATGAATCAATTGAATCTTTAATTCTTGCTCATCCACCGTCTTAATGAATGTAGTTGCCTTCTTTGTATGACTTGCAATATAGAAGTCGTCATACATGATTTCCATTAATGCTGCTACATCCTCTTTAGATCTTAAGTATACGTCAATGTCATTGATCTCACTGTTAGTGAAGATACTTGTTACTGCCCCGCCTGCAACGATAGCTTTATATTTCTTGAAATAATTAACCATATCTTTTCCTAAGTATTTATAAAGCAACTTCTTTTCGAACTCTGTAGACACCTTCTTCTCCTTAGCCAAACTTTCGTTAAGAGCATTAACCTGACTCTGTAAATTGTCTACCATTTGATTAACATCCATTTTTTAACCCCATCCTTTTTATTATCTTCATCCTATATGTATTATAATGTTACCCAATTAAATTGTCAAGCTATTATCCATTAAACTATATAAATTATCTAAATACGATGCTTTCACCTTGTAGAACGTTATAACTATTATATTTCCTTGGCCATCCTTCTTGTAAATTACTTCTATTCCTTTATAATTCTTCTTAAATCGTTTCGATCCGGCAAATCCAAGAGTGCCCTTCATGATTGTATTTATTATTTGATTCTTAGTTATATCTTTCCTTTTTGGATGTAACTTTCTTTCATCTCCATGATGTGTAAATACCAACTTAGATTCTATTTCTTTATATTTGTTCATGATGATCTCCCCTTATCTTAGATTGTGACTAATTTACCCTTGTCGAAGTTTTCTTGTAGTGACTTATCGCCCTTACATGTATACTGCCTATTCTCTTGGCGTTTCTTTACTTTTCTAATCTCGCCAATAACTTTATCCATCTCAGTTAATTGTTGCCGATACTTCTTTAGCAATGGAATAATTGGCTCCAGTAATTCAGTTTCTTCCTTTACTTTTCTTCTGTCCCGTCTGACGTGCTTGATTCTTTGAGTTGTATTCCAGCCCTGATAAGCATTCATGGGAATAAACTCTATCAAATGAAGCAAGTCTTGCTGCTCACGGTCAAGTCTGCTGACTTCTTGAATGTTATGTCCATGCCTGTCTGGAAACTGCTTGATTACATCTCTAAATAATGTAAAGCTCTTTTCAATATCATCAAATATATCTTCCATCAAAATTCCCTCCTTATATGTGTCAGCGATATTTAAAGCCGACTGTTATATCAATTAACTCAATTTAATTCCATGATTAACTTTTAATTCATTCAGCTTTTTGTCAATTTCATTTCTACTTTCGATAATAATGTTAGTTCCATTTGCCAAATCGATTAAATCTGTATTTTTCTGACCACTTTTTAAATTTGACTCATTTTCGACTACGTCATGCATGACTTTATTAATAATTTGAAGCTTACCATTCAAAAGACTGCAAACGTCTGTGAGTAGCTCTATTTTGCCTCCTGATACCATTTCCTCTTTATTGCTCATTCTTATCTCCCTTTCATTAAAATCCGTATTTTAACTTATTGTACATACTATATTGTTACCTAATTAGCTTTAAAAAAATTTGTCAACTCCATATTGACAAAGTAATATGTTCTTTCTAACCCTTCATACTTATCTATAATCCCTTGTGATTTTTGAATTGGGTGGAGTACTTCATATCCCTGTTTCTCTCTAATAACCATCTTTTGATAACACTCCTTTAACGTGAACCCATACACTTTAATCTTTCTTTCTATTTTCTGATATCTGTGTTTTGCTGCTGTTGCCCTACACTTGCCGCATATATCCTTTTTTGGCCTTCCACCAGACCCATTAACAAAATGTGCAAGATACTGTTTAGTATGTATTTCATTGCATTCATCACATTTAAAATTTAATACTTGTTGACTCGATATTGGTAAATGTTCAGCTGCTATAAGTAAATTATCATCCTCATCATTGAAACTATATCCTAAACTCTTATACTTTTCTTTATTTGTTCCAAATAATTTTACCAGTACTTGCTGTCCTTCTATCAGCATTTAACCATCCCCTTTTGTTATTATTTATTACTATACTATAAAGTCACTTAATTGTCAATAAAAAATATGCTTTAATTTATTTTTAAATCTCCAGCGATATTTTGACGTTTCTGTTATATGAAATTGATTAATTCTATCACCTCTCTTCTATTGAATAGTATTATAAGTCCAATTTAGATAAAATATCGTTACAAGTACTGATTGTATTATTTGATTCCCTCTTTTTCTTTTCGTAGGAGTGCTCAGAAATTGAGTCATCGCCATCTCTTTGAGACATTTGCCAAAAAGCATCCACTCTTTTACTTAATTTGTGTTTCTCGTCTTCAATTAATTTTCTTAGTAATTCTTTTTCTGACTCATTTAAAATCATATCAATCATCTCCTATATTGGTCGTTGCCAGTATTTAATTAATTTCAACAAACTTAAAATCTTTATACGTTGCTTCTCCACTGTCCATCAATAAATATCTCATTTCGGAACAATCGGCTTCATTCAAGCCCATCATATGAAAATAGTTGCAGTCTGGATACGACCCTAGAGATTCGAGTTTGTTATTATATTTTTCATAATCACTAATTTTAATAATTTGCTCGTCTCTCTTATCAACAATTAGATAAATCATATTATCACCTCCTGTATAAAACAAGAATTTTATTCGATTGATTCATCTAATATTATACTTATTTGACTAATTCATCTACTATTCTATTTTACCTCCATTAATAAATCTCCACGTACTCTTTGTGCAACTGTATTCAAATTAGGATTATCTATAAATTCAACCGGATATTTTCCTAAGTACCACTCACCCGTAACAACAACTTTTTCTCCTAGAATGTCATAAAACATTGGATGAAACTTTGTCTTGTCTGTGCTAACTGTATAGATGCCACCTATTTTTACTCTCAATTGTCCAACCTCCACAATCCCATACTTGAAGTTGCTTGATAGATCGGTACACCAACTAAAGACAGAAACACATCTTCAATATCATCAACTAACACGTCTTTAATATATTCACCTTTTAATGGTAGTTCATCAACAGCAATTGGGAAAGGTATATCCAGATTCATCTGCCGAGCCAAACGAGAGACATGTTCGACTCTTCTTCTGTCAGAACATACAATATACTTTTGGTCTTCGTGGGAAATCTTTATTAGTTCAGTTGTTTTCCCGCAGTTTCTACTTCCTCCCATAATCACATAACCACCCCTTTTTTTATAATCAAATCGCTCTTTTATTTGTCTGTATCCGATTCTTTATTGAACTCCTCTATCTCCTTCTTATAATTATCAAAATCTTCTTGTGTTTTAAAATCATTGAAATCAAATTTCTCACCATTGATAATATACTTGATAAAATATTCGCTTCTCTGCTTGTCATTTTTATTTTCCATAATAATCTCCTCCGATCAAACGATTCTTTTATTTAGATAAAACCAATTCCTTGTTATCTTTGATCCATTTGAAAACCTTGATCCCTACTTCAGTGTCACTCCATCCCCATTCCTCAGCTTCTAATTTAGTTTCTCTTGGTAGATGCTCATTGATAAAGTCTCTCTCATCCATTCTTGGTCTTCTTCCAACAATATCTACGAAACAATCGTTAATTTGATTAGCTCTATCTTGATCCATTGCAATTCCCCTCTCAATTCTTATAAATTGATTATTTTAACTCACTAATTATGCAAGCCTAAAGACAACTTATTCACCAATTTATCTATTTTATCTTTTAAATACTTAATCTCCAATTCTTTTTCATCAACATCCCCTTGCAAATACTCGATTTCAGCGAGTATGGTCTCTTTACTTCTGCTCATTTTAATATTCTCCCCTTCCTTTGAAATGCATGTTTTATTATGTCGGAACTCTATTCACAATAAGGTATTCTAGCCCCGTCTTTTTCGATGGTCATCTGCTCAATTGAAACAGTGGTACGATAATCACTACCTGAAGTACCAAAGATGTAATAACATCCCGTGGCTGTTTCGCGAGCCTTGTACACATCTCCCTGATTAATTTCATCTTCACTTACTAATTCAAATCCACTGGGTAAACCCGCACTTACTTTTGTACTACCAATTTGACCACATCCAATTAAAAATATTAAAATCAATATTGTTGTAAATAACAGTCTATTCTTCATTCAATTGCCTCCTTTTACTTAGAATCTCTAATTTATTTCGTTTTACTTTCTACGCATAGATTTTACTTGATTTTGGATTTCACTTGCTATTTTCTCTATTTCTATTGCATTGGATTCAATCTTGTCTAATCGGTTGCTTGGTCTTCTTCCGATTGCATAATATTCCATTTCCTCTTTGTGTTCATCCAGCTTATCTATCAATTCAAACATTTTTTTGTTCTTTGTGTTAGCTTGATATTGATGCATAATCACAACCTCCCATTCCTGTTAGCTTCATATTAAAAGTTCCATTTTAATTTGCCTATTTCATAATTCAATAATCAATGCTTTAAAAGGCTTGCCTTCTCCGTCTTTATTGTCTATTCCATATACATTTCCAAACTCTTCATCTTTATAAAGTTTTACATCTTCTACTTTCAAATCACTAGGAGAAACCTCGTCAATAAATTCTGTTCTTGGATTAACGAAAATTTTATAATCGTCTGGATAAGATCTCAACATATCTTTCAATTGTTTTACTGTTAATATATTATACATTATAGATTCTCCTTTAAAAGATTCAATTTAATCTAAAGATACTTTAATTGTCACACTCTTCCCCTCCATGTGCTTTTTATATTCACTGCTGAGCCAGTTGTTAATCTTATTTAGCCTTCCTTCAGAAAATGATTCGCTCTCTAAGTACCAGTCTTCTAACACAAAGTTATGTTTGCTACTGTTGCACGATTTACAAGCTGGAATGCAATTGTTTAAGTTATTAGAACCATCGTGATCTGCATGATCTTTGTGCAAGTAGTTTCCATATCTTTCTTTTGCCATCCCATCACTTATACCGCAATAAGCACATGAGTTATCAAAATGTTCTTTGCAACTTTTCCACTCCCGCTCTGTTATATCATGATGCTTATTCATCTGCCTATAAAAATTATATTGCTTAATTTTATCAGGGTTTTCTTTTCTCCAGACCTTCATATACTCTTTTCTTTGTGGTTTTCTAGCGTGATATCTAGTAATGTCGGTATTCCTTCTTCCCCACTCTCTTTTGAAATCTCTTGTTTTTTCAATGTTTTTTCTTTGCCATTTCACGTTTTGTTTTGAAATACACTTCTTACATTTTCCCTGGTAATTAAAATACTTCTTTTTGGTCTTAGGATAAACCCATTGCCCATAGTAGTTTGACTCTAAGGGCTTTATAACACCACATCCTCTGCACCTTCTCATTTTAATTTCCGTTGTTATCAATTCATTCCTCCTCCCTTGATCCTACCTTTTTATAAAATAATTGTTTTAATTAGATTTATTGTAGATATTTTCTTGATCCTTGATTTTATTTGCTGACTCTAGATACAGCTCCATGTATCTTGGCGATACTCCTAGCGACCCCATTTTCGCATACAGTTCTGATTCTGATAATTGCTTTTCTTTAGACTTCCGTTTAAACAATCTCATCTTCACCCCACCCTTCTTGTATCTTAATTTTATTCTTCGCTTATTATTTCCACTACATCCTGAATTGGGACATCGAGAAAAATGCAGACCTTCTGAACTGTTGTAAGAGTTACACTCTCACCTTTGCGAAACTTAGATTGTGTGGCCGATGAGATTATACCCTTTTCCCTAAGATCATTTAGTTTCATTTTCTTTTTTATTAATGTTATAAATAGTGGTTCATATGAAATCATTTTTTAATCCATCCTTCCGGTATTTTACCATAAACGCCAGCGATATTTTAGGTCGGCTGTTACATAGAACCGTATTCATGCTTGATAATTTGTTCTATCTCTGATAATATCGACATAACCCTAACAGGTCATCTCTACTGTTTTGGTTAAAGCCAATCTCTCCTAGAGTTGGCTTCTTTTTTTATCTTAAATTTATTATACAACACTTAATATTGAAAGTCAACTATAATGTTACTTAATTATAATTAAAAAAGATCGCTGACAACCAATATATGTCGGCGGTCAACAATCTTCTTATCTGCCAAGATTTTCATTTTCATATTCTTTATAAACTTTTGGAATTTCTCTTCTTACAAATTGTAGTTGCTTACTTCTTGATTGCATGTCATCTTTTACTCTATATTTATCAAACAAATCTTTTAAATTTTTTGCATTCAAATATCCGTCTCTATCATAGATTACTTTGGCCAGAAAAATCATACCTGACCTCTCAAGCGAGTTAAAACTCATTTCTAAGCCAATATGATCTCTAATTGCGTCTAATCTCTTTCTGAGACTACCGTTACCCATTGGGGTTTCGGGATTTCCTCCAGAGTTGGCTTTCTTGAATACATAATCTGACTCGACTAGTTCAGAATACTCGTGTCCTCTAAAATTAGAATTCTCTCCCATATACTTCCAATAAATTCTCTCTTGATGAGCCTCTTTGATTAAGTTGATCGCAAAGGGATTTAAATGAATCTTTCTGCTACCGTCTTCTACTTTAATATATAACTCTTCTTCATTTACATCTGACATCTTTAAATTCAATAAATAATGGTTTCCCTTACCTGTAACACCTAAAAATGCAAGATAAACCATTAGCTGATCCTGTTTGTTTCTTAGTGGAGCATACTTATATCCATAAATCTTAGCTCCAGAGATCTCCTCTACTTGCTTATTGCTCAGAAATTTAGCTTGATGTTTGGAAATATCTTCAATGAAAGACTCTTTATCAATCTTGTCAAACTGGCTATCCTTACTAATTGTCCTATTTGTACTAATACCCCAGTTAACGTAGTCCTCAATCATACTTAAAAAAATTGCTGTTGTATTTTTACTGAAGTTTCTACTCAAAAAGAATTCGCGTAGTTGATCTGCGCTAAAATCAAATAGATCTCTTGAGAATCTTTGTTCAAACTCAAATGATTTCGAAAACATCCACCTAAAGTTAATTCTATAATTATCCGAAGTTTTGAGTTCTAAATAGATTTCTTTATATTTTGCATTGTACATTTTCATCATGATGACCACCCTCTTTTCTTTGATTAGTATTATAGTATATACACATTATATTACTTTATAACCTTAAAGTCAATATAATTTCAATAAAAAGATACTCAATTAAAGAAAAGGGGCGGTTTTAGGTAAGTTTATTATAAAGTTATTTATGAGTTCTTTATTAGAAAGTCATATTAGTAGGTATTTAGGATCACAATCAAAGAGTTCTGACTCAGCACTAGTAGTTCCATTGATTATGTTCCTGTGTAGGCTAATGAAGGTGTGATGGATATTAAGCTTATGTTCATTGTATATTATTTTTGGGTCGATCCCGTTCACAAGCGACACCTTTGTTGCGCTGATAGGTTCTTGTAGTATGTTTTGCAAGGCAATCTTCTTACTCGCTGCATACTCCTTTGCAAACATGATGTATTCGATGTAAACCTTTCCCTTTTTAAAAATTCTGTACTTATTTATACACATCCCCAAATTTTCCGACAAAAAAAACTCAACAAACTCTAGTAGATCCTCAGATGTTTTGATTAAAAAATCTAGTAAAACCCTGTGATCCATATTTGTCAGTCCTATCGAATCAAATAACGTTTCCTTCTCTTTTCTGAAATCTGTCATGTTGATCTCTCCCCTTCTAATGTTTGGTAATATTATACACCATTCTCACAAATAGAACAAGTGTTCCTTTTAAGGTTATAAGAATATTGCTGTAGCCAAGCGAACTCTTTTCCGATCATAAGAATGGTATAAAAGTACCAGTTGATAAGATAACTTTATTATAATGCTACCTAACAACACTGTCAAGACAATAATCGACACATTCTGGCATAAGTGGGTATTATTGCTTATTATATGTTTTTAACAAATTTGCAATTGATTCTAAAATCTCTGTTTCTGTTGAATTACCACTGTTTTCCACTTCTTTTATATTTATACGAACTTCGTATTTATTTAAATTGCCAATTAAATCCATTAAATTATTTACTCTGTTTTTTAAGTTTGTTCCAATATAATTTCCATTGATTTCCACTTTAAATGATTCTGTCACATGCTCGTCATAATCATCATTGACCGTGAATGAACTACTTTCCGACTCTGCTCTTTCAGAGATTGTATGTTTTTCATTACGTCTATCTTGCTTAATTTCTTCTGTATCTTCCGCTGTGTCAGCGCTTGTTGTATCCGACACAGTAGGATCTTCCTTAATCCCACCTAATAAATACTGAAGATTCTGATCATCCTCTTTGGTATATCTACTCTCTTTCATGTTGTTACCTCCTCTAGATAGCCATTCTTCATATGACTTCTTCCAATTACTTTTTTGGGTACTAAGTGTACCTTGCGATACCTTATTATTCCATTTTTCTACAATGTCTCTCGTTTTTAATTTAAGCTCTTTCATATAATGATCAATCAGCTCAAATTTTTGATAGTCCGGTAGCTCTTTGAATTCATGGTAAGGTATGACGTATTGTTTAGCCTCATCCATTTCTTCGCTACTTAACATATAAATTTCATCCCTTTCTATATCTTCTATATCAAGTTCTTCGATTAGTTTATTATATTTGTTTATAGATAGCTGCATCTCTTTCTGTATGTATGAGTTTGAGTATCTTCTTCTCCATTCGTATAAGAATAACTGTTGGTGATCTTCTTCATACGTCTTAAATTCTTTGAAAGGAATAACATTATCAAAAATGTTTTCAGTAGTTACCTTTGAATTCTTTTCATACCTTTTAAAATTGTTTTTGGCAAACCTTATCCCTCCCTTAATTCCACCCCGTTTGCCCTTACCAGTCATCCTATGAACATTGGAGCCTATTTTCTTCTTTTCCATAGACTCCTTATTGAACATTTTTTCAATTTCCCTAGAATTCACAGCGATATTTCCACCTTCCTGTTATACGTATTATCACCATTTTACAAACTTTTAATCAATTCGTCTACAAAGGACTCCTTTGCGCCATCTAGGATCATACTTGCATCGTTCATTTTCTTCTCTGCCATTTCGACCATTCTTTCGTCAATTTTCGCACCCACTGCATATAAATAATGAATGTTAGCAGGTTCGGTTTGACTAATTCTGTGAATACGTTTTTCCATTTGTTCCTTCATGAAAACTGGACTCCAGTGCATGTCAACAACAATCATGTGTTGCGACTTGGTTAATGTAATACCTTCACCTGCAGCATCAATATTACCTACCAATACCTTTTTAATTCCATCTTGAAACAAGTCCACCGAATCCTGTCTTTGCTTATCCGTTTTGCTACCATCGATAATAACAGCGTCTTCTTTAAACTTGTTTGCGATACTTTCTACCACATCTGTATAGTTACTTAACACTACGACTGATTTATTCTGCTCTAGCAAGTCTTTTACCATAGTCACAGCGTGCTTTGCCTTCTCTTTGGCCAATAGTCTTCTCGCTGCTCCGAACATCACTAGGTGCTGTCCATTGTCCTCGTAACTATCTCTTTCATCCATATACTTCTGGATTTTAGCTTCATACTGCTTTAAGTTAATGTCTAATGGGATAAAATTTCTGATACGTTCTGGCAAGTCGATATGATCCTCTGTACGCAGTCTAATCATACCATGAGGATAAAGCCTTTCAAATAGGTTGGACTGGTTACTAGACCCGTTATAACTTGTTCCAAAGCCGTTATTCTCTGCTCCACAATAAGTGTTTGCAAAAGCATACCAATTATTAGCCATAGAGTTATCAATAATACTTAATAGGTTAAAAATATCTTTAGTCTGATTGATAAATGGTGTTGCTGTTAACGGAAATACATACTCCATATTTTCAGTCAATGCCATTCCAAATTTTGCTCTTTTCGATGATGGCGTTCCTTTACCTGTAATACCTCTTAGCTTGTGTGCTTCATCAAAGATAAGAGTCTCAAAATTATCATTCTTAATATCCATATAGAAACGATCCAAAATATCATAATTCAAAATCAGATATTGAGCTGTCTTGTATTCATCCTTGCCGTTTAAAATAGCCACATCTGCATCTGGATTAACAATACGGATTTCCTTCTCCCAGTTACGTTTTACCGATGCCGGACAGATGACTACCGTCTTCGACTGAATCTTTTCTGTAACCATTACTGTAATTGTTGTTTTCCCTAAGCCTGCTTCAAGTCCATTAATAATTTTCTTCTCCTTCAACATTTGATTTGCTACATCAATTTGAAAGTCAAAAGGTGTTCGATCCATTTTTGGGAAATCTCCCAGCGATATTTCGGGTTGGCTGTTACATGAAATAAATTGATTTAAGTCGCTTGTGTCAACGTATTTCAATTCATCTAGCTTAGTGTGCAGCCATTGTAATTCGTCTTTACTGATTGCCCACGACTTATCCTTGCCATTGAATCGTCTGTTGCTACCCTCAATCATTTTAATTGTGTTAAGCACCCCATAATCAAAGTCAAAATTAACGACAATAGTCTTTTTATTTTCCTTTACCACGGACAGCTTAATCGTTTTTACTGTCTCACTTAATACTTCTTTGCAATAGCCGATTTGTCTTGTGTGGTCAACGGTATTCTTGACAGATAAATTCATGTTTTTTAGATTGTTTAATAATGCATTAATATACTTCTTATCTAATACCCATGCATCTAGTTCCATATTATAATTTGATTCTGGCACTTGTTTAATCTCTCTATATAATTCGTAATTATAATCAGTTTCTATTATTGCCTTACTTTTATCATGATCTTTAACCAACATGTTTTCACCCTCTTTATTTAATCAGAATATTAATATCCTCAATCTCTAATGCTTTCATGATTTTTTCCAGATTGTCTAAATTGATACTTCTTCTTTCTTCTGTTACATATCCATAAATTGTAGCCATTCTAATTTTTGTCATTTTGGCCAATTGGTAAGGTGTAATATCATTTTTTTCTAAATAACTCTTTAGTCTTAACTTCAACATTTCGATCATCCTCGTTAGTATTAACTCAATTAAGTATATACCCGATTGAGTGATTAGTCAAGGATAATTTTAATTTAATTATCCAACTGTAAATGTACAAATTAAAACGATAATCATTATTATTATTATTCCATAATAGAATAACGCATCTGACCATTTAATTGTGTCTGTGTCAAATAAGTAATGGTTTATTATGTGTACCAACCGCATTAGACAACCTCCTTGTTTATTTATGTATAAGTGACCGATACAACGTATCAGCCACTTTAAACTCTTATATTACTTAGCCAATGATTTTACTTGCTGGATTGCTTCGAATTCGATTTCCTCGTTCTTCTTTTCGATAGCTTTGCCGATTAGAAACACATCAATTAATGTCCATAAACCCAGACCACCGACTGTCAATGTCATTCCGATTGCATAGCCGATATTTCCTGCATAATATCTATGACCGCCAATCCCACCAAAGAAAAACCAAAGCGCATACGCTACACCTTTTGACTTCTCTTTTCTTCCTGCTTCAGATTGCACCATTGACAATTGCTCGGCTGTTAGTTCCTTTTTAGCTAATAAGTTATTCATTTTTAATATCCCCTTTTTCTCTTTTTATTATAATGTCACCTAATTATATCCAAAAAAATAATCTACTCTTCGAATTACCGACCCTCACCATAAGAAAATATTACTATAATTAAAATAATAACAGCTACCCATAATGTTTTAGATCTAAAAAACCTCCTCACATTCTTCATAATGCTACCTCCCTATTTTTAATATTGCATAAGTTCCAGCGATATTTCACCCTTGCTGTTATATGAATTAAAAGGATTGTTTTATCAGATTGGATTAATGCCATTTTTATTACACCACATTTTAAATAACTCCTTAGATCTGTTATGAACCTTAATATAATCGGAATAGCTACAATATACTTTATTATACTGCACTGTACATATAGTGTTATCTATTATTATATTCATTTTCACCCCTCCATATAATATTGTTTAATATTGTCCTTTATAATTCTTCTTATTGTTACAACGGACAGCACCTCCCTGAGATCCATACCATTAAAGTAACTGTCTACTTGGAATGTGTCTTTATCCTTGTCATATAGCTTGATTTTCATTAATCCATTCCTAAATACTTTACCGTTGCGAATCTCCTTCATGATTTGCCCTACTGTCTGTTGCTGCATTGTGCTCTTCCGGCATTATCTAACTGGTTCCACACTGTTTCTAGATTATTCGTAGAGTCATTATTATTGTCTAATGTTCTGCATTTATCATTATCGCAAACCCACTCACCGTTAAGTGCGGTAACTCCAAAATCCTCTCTGACAAATTCCCCACAAGACTCACATTTATATTCCTCCATAATGTTTACCCTCCTATAAAGTAACTATTCCATTAAATCATAGTTGCAATTCCAATAATAACTACACTAATTCCTGCTACCACATACATTAAACAACCGCCATGTTTATAATTGGCTCCTGCTCTTTTTCTGATTCCTAATGGTGGACTTTTCCTCATAATGAACACCTCTATTCAATTTAAATTAAATATTTTTATTACAAAAATGACAGCGATAATATACAGATTCTGTTATATGGATTTCATTTATGCAAAACTATATATTAAAAAGTCTTCTAAATAATCCTCTTGAGATAATCCGTGATAGCCATTGATGTCTTGAAAATCTTGTAACGTTGGATTCCTCAAAACTCCATAAGTAATGCCCATAGCGTCATTGTATCTACTATCCTTGTCTGTCTCATAGTCTGAGTGATCTTCCCAGAAACTCTCCAACATATCCCCCATGAGACTATCCTGTATTATTATTTCGTCTAATTCTACCTCGCAAGGTTTGTCCGTTCCGTTATAAAAGTAATATACATTTTCCATTTTAAATTTCCCCTTTTTATATTATATTTTTATTTTCTGCCGCCGCCCGCGCCCGCCGCGCTTGTTGAAAATGGCAGCGATATTTGAGTAGTGCTGTTATATGAATTTGTTCAATTCTATAGTAATCATTTCAAAGTTGCTTATTTTAAATTTATTTTTTGCTAATTTTAGACTGTATTTGTACTGTTTGATATAAGCGACTTTGACGGTTTTATAACTACTATTGTATGCTAGTATCAATATCACATTAAAGCCTGCATGCCTTGCTTATATGGGCACTAGAATGATGTTTCCCATTTCTCCAACCCCTTTTTATACATTGATTTATTTTATTTTCTAGTTTAAAAATTGAATGGTGCTTCAACCCTTAAAGTAGGAAATAAAAAACCTACTATTTTATACTAATGTATTATATAGTCACCTAATTATGGTTAAATTTTTTTGATTATAATTAATCACGGCCACTATTCATGTAATCTAAAATGTTCTGCATTATTGATATGCTCCCAGTGCTTGCCTAGCTGTTGCTTAATACTGTCATTCAACTTATTTACACTTTGCAACGTAATTTCTATTATCTCTAAACAGTCCGCTTTTTCTGTGTATGATTCCGCATCTTTTAATCTGTTTTCAATAAAGCTATTCAATTTATCCATTGTAATTACCTCCATTTAAAGACTGATTTTATTCCATTATGAATAATACTTTATAACTGTTTTTATCTATTATTTCATTTTCTGTTATTTGCAGGAAAGCATGTTTACTATAAAGTATATACTGTTCATTGTTGGTCACTTCTTTGTAGCCTGTTCCTTGTTCTCCTTGTTCCATCTTTGGCAATTCGTCCTTATGGATATATAAGTCACAAGGAATGTTTGTAAATTGTTTCATATCGTTTACACATCATTATAATATTGTTTTAAACTTCCATCTGTACAGTATTACATTCTGGACAAGCATATAAAGAAACTTCTCTTTGTGAATTGTTATATCCATTGCCCCAATCAATTGTAAAATGTCCTTGAATGTGAATAAATTCTTCTGTATTTGCATGGGATACCTCATAATGATCATAGCTTATTATATTATGCTTGTGTCCGCAAACTTTGCATTCCATATCATTGCACCTCTTTAAATGATTAATTTTATTCAATATCCATTTTCCAATTGTCTTTACACCAATTAGAACAAAAATGCTGTCCATCTTTATTTTTTATTATATGAGTTTCATTTTTTAATTTTTCCCCACAATCTAAGCATCTTTCTTTGGTGTTCATAAATTTAAACATATTGTATCACCCCTTAAAGATTATTTTTAAATTGTTCTGCCCTCTCTTGACTGAAATAAATCTCCCTTACATCGTTAATAGTCATATCACTTGTTATTATATACCCTTCCTTTTTTAAATCATTTGCTATATCAAGCATGTATTTAAGAAAATTATAACTATTGCTACCCTTTATTAGTTGATCCATCTTATACCACCCCTAAATGATTGATTTTATTGAAATGTTACCTTTTCAGTATTATAGAATATATCATTTATTGTCTGTTCAAACTCTTCATTTTCCATAAGTCTAAAAGTAAATACGTCAATATGGTTGTTATTTTTAGTAACTAGCCATTCACCCTCTAGGCAGTCAAAGCTAAATTCGTTTACATTAAACTTACTCCTTAATACAAAATTACTTTTTAATAAGTTAATGTGATCATTGGTTAATAAATTCATAGTGCCATACCCCCATAATTGATTAATTTCAACTTAAATGTATATTCTTCCACTTTTTGCATTGCTTCTTTTTGTTTCTATACTGTGTTTAGTATCTTTTAATACAGTTTTTGCTTTTTCAACTTCACCGCTCTCTAATAATTCAATAATCCAACTCATTGCTTTTTCATTCATTCAAACCACCCCTTAAAATATTTGTTTTATTGAATTAAGCGTAAACACTTCTAATATCGCTTATATCGTAACCATAAAACTCATAATCATCAAATTCCACTTTGCATAAATTATTGTCATTGTCAACATAGATAACCATTGCTAAATCACCAGTTCTATATCCCTGTGTAATCTCAACTCTTTCATTTAATTCAATCATTTTAATTCCTCCAATTTTTTAATAAAGTAATGGTTTTAACTTGTTATATTTCCATAATGTCCGACTCGTCTAACTCGCCTGTAATCTGCATAACGCTACTTTCTTTTATCTTATTTAAAGCAATCATGTACAACGTGTTATCATCTTCTATAGGTTCATCATTCTCGATAACTGCCCTAACTTCTCCGAAATCAGTGTTAAAAGACACAATATACTCATAACTCATTTTCATTACCTCCAATTATTTTTCAATATAAGAACGGTTTTATTGAATTTCTATTTTCCTTATATCTTCATCTAAAAACTTATAATAAGCCTTGCTTTTTGCTTCTTCTGGATTGTTTGCCCAAATACCTGTATATGTTGTACTGTCCATGTATATCACTTTAATATCGTAATATTTTTGTTTGCTTCTTCTTTCTATTATAGAATCTTTAAAATTGCTATTTTTTACCCAATTCATTTTAACAACCTCCATATAATTTATTGTTGTCCTCTGAATAAAACAATGAATTTATGCAATTAATTCATATTTCCCCTGGCTAATTAATTCTTTTCTTTTGTTAAGTTGTTCTTTTAAAGTTGTTTGCAAATATTCTGTTGGTAGATAATAACCGCCAAACATGCTACTGCCAACCTTTGTGACTAACCCTTGCTTTTCTAATGATTGCTTAATGTCATTTTCTGCAATACTTTTTTTACGTCCGTCAAATTCAACTGTCATGAAGAAATACTTTAGTTTATGACCTTCCAAAGTTTCTACTTTATTTCTAAAATCAAATTCTTTTGCGCTTTCTATATTTTCCCTATAAGATTCATCAATATAATTTTCTAATATAATCTCATTGATGGAAATATATCCACTTGATGGTGATTCCTCAATTTTTACATAAGCATTTGCTTTCATTTTGACAACCTCCATTATTATATTGTTTATACTCTTTCAAACTTTAATTTCCATGATGGATAAACACCGCTTGTGCAATCATGTTCTTTAATTAAGTGTGCAATGTGCTGTAAATTATCGTCTTGACTATCCCAGTCATGCGTTTCAAAGCCTATTTTCCAATGTAAATTTTCAATCATTCCATGCATAAAACCATTCTTGATTGTGGCTGCAATTACTTCCTGCTCATTATCTGATAGACCATTATAATTAATATTCATGTCGTAACCTCCCAATAATAATTTTATATTAATTCAACTTTTATACATTGCTGCATATCATCGTGTGGCTTTTCTTCCGTGTCCCCAAAGTTAAACCACTGATTTAAAAAGTAGTCCTTTGCGCTTTCTAGTGTGCCGTTTATGTCTGTTGTAGATGTATCACCATTTGAATATGTACATTTAATTGCTATCATTTTACATTCCTCCTATTTGTCGTTTAATAAAAATTATCTTTTTCAGTTTTCCATGATATGCTTTTAATTTCTTCAATTTCTAGGTTTATAAGACTTTGAAATAAGATACCTCCATATTCATTTAAGTGTTCCTCGTTTTCCTGTACGTCCTCACAATCAATAAGATAGGTTAATCCTTCCTTTTTGTCGTAAAGTCTGTAGTTGGTATCCCATGTATTTAAAGGTTTTGTTATTGCATAGTTTTCATTTTTACTAATTATATTTCCATGTCCATACTTTAAGCTGTCTACCAAATTTGTTAATTGCGATTGTGCCATAATCATTCCAATTCCTCCTAATATAATATTGATTTTATCCGATTAGTTTTTTCATTCTAAGGTTTTCCACTGCTTCTATATTCTTACTCAAAATTTTATGAAAGCTTACCTTTGCTTTGTTTGATTGCAACCCATCTAAATAACTTCCTACAAAATATTTTTCTGCTTCATATATGTTATTAGACTTATCCTTAATGAACATAGATAAATTTTCACCATGTAATAATTCAACTTCCTTTTGCTTTACCTCGTTTTCTAAGTTGCTAAAATCTATAAGAATTGTATTCATTTTTATTCCTCCTAATTTTTAAGTTGAAATGTAGTTTTTTTAATTCAAGTCCATTAAATAGTTATCTGTCTCGCATTCTGGACAACCTTTAAATCCTGTTTCTAAGTCGTTTGCGTCTTCATAAAATAGTTCTAATTCGTCATCACTTTCAAAGTACGATAAGCATTTGTTGCAACGTGTTTCATATTGATCACTTCCATGCTTATACTCTGATAATAGTTCTGACATTGTTTTTTTGTTATCCTTTTTCATTGTGGATCATTCTCCTTTGCTTTATCCTTCTTGTTCTTCTTGTTCTAACCGTTCTGGTAACACTGATTCATAAAAGTAAAACTCTAATACTTCATTGCTTAACTCATTAAAATTTAAGTTGTTTTCTGGAAATCCTTCAAATGCTCCATTAATTTGATTATTTTCTAACCAGTCAATTGTTGATTGTCTATTGTATTCCATTTATAATCATTCTCCTTTTAAATTGTTGTTTTTATCTTAAAATTCTTCTGTAATTTCCGTTTCAATAATTTCAATATCCATCATTTCGCTAACATGAAATTCAGCGTCTTCACGACTAGGGAAACCAAATTCAGTGTATGAAGCTATCTCTGTTCCTACAGGGAATATTGCCACACTATATAATTTTTCATCATTTTCAATTTCTCCTAAAATAGATACTTTTACTTTTTCCATTTTACATTCTCCTTTTAATTTAATTTTTTAATAAATTGTGACTTTTATTTAATTAATTGCTAAAATTAAATTCGATATTATCTTTAACCATTCTTATCCCATCTGCATATTGCATATATTTTTTAGCATTCTTTCTATCTCTTTCTTGTAAGCAATCCATTGCATTTTTATTCATTTGCTCAATAGTATCGTCAACAACTTTCAGCACATTTTCTATTTCCATAACACTCCGACCCCTTTTTTTTCTAATAAAATTATAGTTTTAAATTAATCAGCAAATTCCTGTTCGCTAATTTCAATCGTTGCAAAGTTTTCGCCTAATTCGCATACACCATAAAAGTTATAGAATTGTGGCTCCCCTCTATCGTCCTCATGGCTTTCCATTTGATCTAATTTGCTCCCATTGATCATTGTTAAAAATTTCTGTTTCATTTCCTTGCCAAACTTGCTCGCATTCTCTAACCTAGTAAAGCTTTTAACTTCCCATTCAGTATGCATTGATAAATCAAAATGAGCTATAACTGTATAAAATTTCATTTTCAAAACCTCCTGTATTTAATTAACATTTAATCTGTTCATTATTGACAATATAATTACTGCATGACTTGCTTTGTAATTGCTTCATAGTGTCGCTTATATTACTTGTTCGTACTGTGCTATCCGTTGCGATTCCTGCTATCATAATTACAGATAGTGACAGACCAATTAAAAACCGTTTAATCATATTATTCTACCCTCGCAATTTAACTCATACCATTTCCCATTGACTAACACCTCTTTATACAATGAAGCCTTGCCGTTAATGTCTTTTTTCCATACGTGGCGCACCTCTGCAATAACCATTTAATAACCTCCAATTATACTATAATGATACTTAATAGTAGTTAAAAAATTTTATTTATGCGATATTCGCTAACATTTTACAATTGTAATCATTTTCCAATACTTCAATAATATCATTAATCATAAATGCAGGGTGTAAAGTTTCACGACCAAACGCCTTAAATGTTACACTTCCATTATTTACAATTAGACTGATTTTATTTTCATATGGATCAATGAAGTTAATTTCTTTATTCATAGTGTTTTCACCTCTTATAATTAAATTTTATTTTATGTATGTTAGGGATTGAGTAAATAATCCCTATGTATTTTGTATTTTTATATGTCTTCCACTTCGTAATAAGTGTAGTTTTCATTATTGTCATGACATGCCATAATTAGCATATTATTTTCCGTTATTGCAAAATGGCTTATTATTATTCCATCATAGTATTGTTGTTCGTTACATGCGTTATACATTCCATAGCTGCTTGATGATGTGTACGCCATTCCCAATTTATCAGTTGATGGGATTTCTTTATTCTCATTTATTATTATTTCAATTCCCTTTAGTTCAATGTTAGACAATTCTTTTTTAAATGCTACTGTCAGATTCTCTATTTTTCTCATAATGTAAAACCTCCAATTAATTTGTATTTTTTAACTATCTTTATTATATACTCATATGAGTTAATAGTCAAGTGTTTTATAATTTATTTTACTATAAAGATACTTAATTATAGATTGTAACAAGTTATATTTAATATTATTAATGATATGATAAACATTATTATTATTCCGTAATCAACTAATTCATATGATTGTATCTTGTCTATTATTCCCCTCATGCTATTTCCTCCTTTTAATCTGTTATGCGAGCGTTTAAAGCTATATCCATATGTTGCCTTGCTCTGTCCAACAATTCTCTATATCAAACCTTGTATCGTCTTCCATGTCTGCAATACCACCTATTGTGCAACTTGCTATCATTTTCATTCCGTTATATATTATTAATTCCTGACTTGAGAAAACCCTATAATCTGTGCCGTTTGATATTATAAATTCCTTAACCTCTTCGGGTGTTATTTCCCAATTTATTATTTGCTTGGGTAACTCTTGAATGTTTTTAGATAGATGTATTATTGTTGTCATAGTGTTTATTGCTCCTTTGAATTGATTTATTTTTTATTACTTCTTAACTGTTAATTATATTATAACATCACCTTAATGTAATTGCAAGCATTATTTATAGTATAATGCTACTTAATTTTAGGTAAATAAAATTGATTAATCTATTATTACTTTTCCGGAATAATAACCATGTATTCCATGCTTCATAAGCCTATCTATTATTTCCCATTCGTTCATGTTTTCATCTATTATTATTACGGCTTTTCGGCATTGTTCTTGTAATGTAATATTAATTGCTTTATGGTCAATTAGATTATTTAATTTATTGATAACGTACTCCTTTGATGTTTTTCTGTTAAGGTAGCTGCCAGATTTTATGCCGTTCCATTGTGGCAAGCCCTCTTTTCCATCATATGCCATGTCTAACATATGCGATCTTAATTTTAGAGTATCAACTTTAATTTCCTTTGCCATTTGTTCGTTAGCTTGTATTATCATTTTATTTATCTCCTTTTTAATATAGTTTATTTCCAATATTTTTGTGGAAGTAATATAGGCTTAAATTCATATCCTGCACCATATGCTAATTTGTATTCATTTGTTAAATGCTTAAATTCCTTCCTGTCCGCTGCATAGTCGCAATGCTCGTATGCTCTATCGTAAGGCGTTTTGACTAATATTTGATACTTATACCCTCGTTCTGGTTGATATGCTTTTGGGTAACTCATTTTTATCATTCTCCTTTTAATTTTAGTTACTATTGTTTGTCCATTGAAATTACTTCATTATGCTTATTAAGTCCTACTGTAAGATTATCGCCTAACTTGTATTCGTCAGATACATCATAGATAATTGTAAAATCAGCGTCATTTCTTGGATTCTTGCAAACATACTCATGATATTCTGATTGTTGCTCGAATCCGTATTCTGATAGTGGAACAACCTCACAATTCAACACTTCATTAGCTGCAATGTCGCCTGCAAACGTTGGGACAATCAATACTTTAATTAATAGTGATACACCGAGTAAAGTTTTCATTATATTTTCTCCTTTGAGTTGATTTATTTTGTATTTCCTAACCTTGCTATAATTATATTATAACATTACTTAATGGTAAATGCAAGTGCTTTATTCGTTATATTGTTACTTAATTTTAATTAAAAAATATTAGTATTGTTCTACTTCATAACCTAATTGATCCATTATTGATTGTTGTTCCTGTGTGACTGTCTGCCACGGCTTAACTAGAATGCATTGAGTCTCTGGAATGATCATGACAAGACTATATTCCTTTACTACAACGTCCCAGAATGAATCGTCATACCTGTCTATATCGGTGAATGATTCCATCATTCTGTGTTCCTCGGAACGCTTTCCCATGTCGTATACACCGTCAATCATACTACCGTCCGTCAGTATCCATATGCCTTCATGTATATTATTTGTTAGTTGGTAGCCCTCATCTATTAAATCTAGTTTAAATTGTTCTATATTCATATTGTATTGTCTCCTTTTATAATTATGTAATTGCTTAGTAGTTAATATAGTTTATAAATGATTGTATTGTTCTTGCGTCTGTAACATCTGTTTCATGCTTTAATGATTCTAATGACTGTTTACATTCCTCTAATGCATCGGTTAAACTTATTTCACCATTGGAATACTCGTCTAATAATTCATGATAGAAACCGTTCTTATCAATTGCTTGCAAGTAATCACATATTGTAGCTAATTTTTGATTGTATCTCATTGCTATTACTTCCCTTCTTATTGTATTTCCATATCAATATACTATATAGATTATAATGCATTCATATGATAATACAATGTGATTGCTACTGTTTCATGCTATGGTATGTTACTTGGTTCATGGCATCTTATCCATGTATCGTATGCTTATCATACTTCCATATGCTATAACGTGCAATGATCCGTGCATCTTTTTCTTGTCCATGAGTAGCATTCCTATTGATAGGATAGTTGTATAAGATTGTCAATGTTCATTAGTAAGCTGATACTCGATTAGAGTTTGGACAGTGGAAATCAATCCCTTTCCTTAACTCTGTATAAGTATATTATAACACGAATCATATACTTATACAAGTATATATTGACTTAATTGAGTATATAATTAAAGTTTGTTGATTGTGTATACTTTGATACATTTGATTGTGCATTATATACAATTATATTATATATTGATTGGCTGCCTATTGTACGATTGTATGTGTGATTGAATGGATAGACTAGAGTATATAGGATAGATCGTAATAGAGTAGAGTGTGTGGCATGCATAGGCTTAACGTGCATGAGTATGATTGATACTATTGATTGCCTATGCCTATTGATACATGGTGCATGTGTGTGATGTGACTGCATGATGATATGGGTATGTGTTGCTCATGATGTGCTTGCCTATGTTCGGTTACATTTATATATTATAATATTATTTTTATATTTATTTTATTATTTAATTTTATATATAATACAATTGAAATATAGGTTTAGTTTGATTGAGATTATATGATTACATTTACTTATTGATTTATATTGACTGTATTATATATATTTATTGGACAGAGTGGCGAGAGAGTGAGACAGAGTTAGTATGATTATACAATTTTATGGATATTTATTATATTTTATATTGGATCTATACTACTGTTTAATACAAGGTAGTGATTAATATTTAGTACCTTTTATATTATAATACTTGCAATTATATTTTTGTGTTACTAAGGCGAAAAGTAAAGTTTGCTTTACATTTAAGGTGGTACACACAAGCGGTATAGTCTATTGTCAGTTAATTTATTACATTAAAGTATATACTTTCCAATTAATCATAAACATTGTCACACCAATGATTATCAGCGAAACTGTCGGTATAACGTATATTAGTAGGACAGTAAATATCAATGGTATCAAAGGGTTTCACCCATTAGAGGGGGGTCTGAAAAGTCCATGAATATAGAATATTCCGCATATATAAGGCCAACTGTTCCATTTCCACGCTCAATATAAATTAGCCAAATTAAATGTAAAATAATATAAATTAAAATATAAATATATACGTAAATTATGCAAATTTTGTCTCGTAAACGGTCTCGGGAGCGTCTCGAATGAAGTCAATAGTATCAATAGTTTTCCTCATATCATACTACACCAATATTTACTCATTTTAACAAAAAGCTATGTATAATCACCGTATAACCCTTGCCAAGCCTATGTTTGTTCGAGACAAAGTAGTCGATACGTCAATTTAAGCCTATACATGATGCATATTAATAGTATAATCCATGCTGCACCTACATTCATTCGATACACTGTCTATCGATCCATAAAAAATAACCCAGAAATTAATCTGAGTTACAAATTTTATATATCATATTTTATCTAACACCTAACTATGTAGATGATGCACTTGAGCTATTCTCTAAATTTATTCATAGCTGTATAGTTAGACTTCTTAAACGAGTCAATATCGTCCATATCTCTAAGTAAGAAGTGTTCATATTTGGTATGACCCTTATTGTCTTTCTTCAGGTAACTTGCCATCACTCCTAATTTATTCATATCGGCATAATACTTAAGTACACTCTTGTTACTATAACCTATCCATTCTGCTAATTTATTTACACTAATAAAACACTTGTCTTCTGGATTATTAGTCCACTTGTTCATCAATAAAAATAAGGAAACATGTCTGTAAGTTAGCCCATTCTCCAGCATATACCTGATTATATCTAGTGGTACAGACATATAGAAGCTACACTTCATATAATCCAAATCATTTATAATAAGCAACTCCTTTGTATATAGGCTATTCTTATTTTTAGACTTGAAATTCTTATGTGACGTTACCTTAACAACAGACAATTCTTCTAATCTACTTAATAGCACGTATACATCATCAATGCTGACCAACCTTCCATATTCGTTCATAGAGTCATAAATTTGCTTGATAGATGTGACGTAATTTAAATCAGACTTAAAATTAAATTGATCATATCGTATAAACTTTTGCAAATTTAGATATAAAGCTAATAATTTTTCACCCCCACCATCTTTAAAGTAGAAATATTCACCTTGTGTAAACCAATTACCATTAATCAAAGTATGCTTCTTAGAAAAGGCAAACATTTAGACACCCCTTTTTAATTTTATAATTACAAAACAACCAATACATAAGATAATTCATGTAAAACACACCACAACACATGCCAACAAGCAGTTTTATTCAACATCGACACGTATAATTTTCTTTGAATGAAATGAAAAAGAACAATTATAAAGCTGTCGGAGAATAATATAGTATTAATAGATCTAATAATATAGAAGTAATATGTTGTACTTTGAGCATGGATTTTTGAAAAATTAGAGGGTCAAAAAGAAAAATTTTCACAGATTTGTGTTTTTAATTATATGCAAAATCACCGTAAACCACGTCCTGTATATGATTTCTCATATTACGCTCTATGTGTTGTACTTTTATCATGGAATTGTTTAAAAAACATCTTTTTTTGCAAAACCCAAGTGTAAAATTTTCATGGATTTTTACTCCCTTGAATGTATTATAATATCACCTAATAAATTTGTCAAATACACAAACAGAAAAGCCATTCAATTAAGAATGACTCATTCCCATTTCTTTCATCTTGTTAATTATTTCATATTGTGACCCTCTACTCATTTCTTTAAATAACTTCTTCCAATCATCTGCAGACAAGTGATCTACCATTGACTCATCCATATCTAACCCAATGTATAGAGCGGGGGAATCCTTTAGGTTTTGACTTCTTTCAACGTATCCTCTAGATGTATCAATCGAACTATGGCCAAGATAATCCTTAACCTTCATAATATCATTGCCAGA
Organism: Virgibacillus halotolerans; assembly: GCF_016908515.1. GTDB lineage: Bacteria > Bacillota > Bacilli > Bacillales > Amphibacillaceae > Virgibacillus_M > Virgibacillus_M halotolerans. The sequence goes on along the minus strand of NZ_JAFBEA010000001.1, from coordinate 451,955 downwards.
AGCAGCATATGTTTCCCCGCCATATAATCTTCTAATGCTATGAAATACAACCTGTCTACTCTCATCAATACCAATAGCCTCATTGATCTCCTTCATCATTCTCTCCACTGTCTTACTGGATAACTTAAACACTTTCTCATTCTTATCATTTTCATCTTTTCTTAAATCTAATAACATCTCAGCCAGATCGTCTCGGATAGCTTGTGCATGTTTCTTACCTTTGATTGCATGGTGCAATACCCACATTCCACCTTCTCTGCGTAGATCTGTATAGTCAAGACCCAGCAGACCGTTTAATCTAATACCTGTCATTCTTGCTGTATGAATCAACGCAGCCTTTACTTTAGGTAATTTTTTATTAGGTAGTCCACTAACATATTCAATCATCTTATCAGACTCTTCCCAGTCAATATCTCCGTGATGATTCTCATCAGTCAAACTTAAACTTTTCAACCTCAATTCATCTGGTTGGATCTTGTATTTGTTTTTCTTAACCTTCTTCAGATGAGTGAATAAAGAATAAATAGCAGTCATTGTATTGTTCGTAGATGAATTGGCGTACCTTCTCTCATCCTTTAGGAATGTCCTGAACTTCTGCATTGTTGTATATTCAATATTAGTAATATCTATAGGTGTTAAAAAATAAACATCTCCACTGGTGTATCTGTTATCCTCTGTCCAGTTAAAGAACAACTCAATGCTCGCTTTATACCTCTGATGCGTCTTATCACTACCATGCTTCAAATCCTCTAGGAATGTTTCAATATCATCATATACTTCATTTCTATTTAATTCATATACGTTATTCATATTTATTAATTCCTTTCAATTGTCGTTTATAATATTTATTATACAGACATTTTAAATTAAGTCAAGTAATATTATAATATATTAATCATTCAATTGAACATATACTTTAGAGACGATTTAGATATGCTGGCTAACGTTCTAATATAGGATTGGAATGAACACATCTATATAGCATAACTACCTCTACAGGTGCCTTAAATCGATCTGTATATAAGAAGATAAACTATCCCCCATTTTTCAATAGGTTGTGATTTATAGAGGGCTTGACATTTTTATTGGGTAGCATTATAATATATGTATGCCGAAAATAAGGAGGTGAGAAATGTTGAATATATTTATCGATGAGGAAACAGGACTAAACAATATTGATTTAATTTTAGAGTCAAAATTTCGCGAAGGAGTTGACGATCTCCTAGAAGAACCTGGGACGGAAACTACATATGATCGTTTTATTTTTTAATTATAGGGTATTATTATAGTATAGTAATGGGAGGAATGATTGATTGGCGATGGACTTACAAAAACAAATACACATGTACTCTCTAGATACCTCTGCATTCTATAATGAGGTAGAGCAATCTATTCATAGAAAACTGATGAGGTCTTACGGTTACTTTAATTATTTGAAATCTTTAAAGGACGATAATCCAAACAGAAAACATTTTATCAAGTCTAGGATTGGAAAGTTGAAAAAGAAGTTAAATGTCGAACTTATTAAAAATAATAATGGAGATATGAGGAACTTGGACGGGGATCAACTTAAAGAGGCAAACGTCATATCAGTATTTGAAACAACCTTAACTAGAGTGCTCGGTGTTCTTACGAATAGCCTAACCGAAGAAATACTGGTGATTAGAGCCTATTATTTTGAAGTTCTTCGTGACTTAATACATAACGGATTTATGTACAATGGAGAAAAATACATATACTTTTCATCAAGTGCTGGTCAAATACGAACAAAGAAAGGCGTTTGGATAAAAGAAAGTTCATGGAATAAGCATAAAAACACCATCTCATGCGGGCTGAGTGTGAAAGATATCAATAAGCAAGGCGGAAGTAATATCAACAAGTATCTTGCATACATAGCTTTAACTAACAGTGCTTCAGTTGAAATAAAGGGGTTTGACATTGACAAAACAATCGTTGTAGATGATTTAGAGACAAATGTAGAGGGTTTGGTTGACTACATAGATAGGGATAGCTATGAAATAGCTAGAAAGAAAATGGACGTACCAATCGAGCATACAGATGGAGCGGGAATGATACTGCCCCAATCGAATGATAAGTCATTTATGGTTAGACTACCGTTTATTAAAGGATTACTCGTCCCCTTCCCTTTCGATAAATTCTCTGAAGATAACGATGCGACAAAAGTTACTGATATATACGGAAAAGAATGGGATATAGTGAAAGATGATATACAGATCATATTCACAAAAAGCCAATTTAAAATGTGGAAGTACTACAGTAGCTGGGATGATTACAAAGATAAATTTATAAAGTATAACTGTCAGGCAGCTAAATTAAATGAAGAAGAAGACGTCTTCAATGAAGCCAAGTTAAACTACCAGATGATACAGACACTCTCTGATATAACGGACGAAGAATTGGATGAGATATCACAAAGCACTATTGAGGACATTATTGAGATCGGTTCAGATAAAGAAACCATGCTGAGAGTACTAGGTGCAAATGAAGGTAATCCAAGAAAAAATTATTTTCAAAAAGCGCTGGAGATGTATCCAGAATTATTGAATGATATTCATGCGAAGCAATCAATTAAAGATGTTAAGAGAAGTCTTGTAAGGAATGGGAAGTCTGGCAGAATCAATATTGATGGCAAATACACCTTTATATGCCCAGACATGTATGCGTTCTGCGAGTACTTGTTTTTGGGAGACAATAACCCCAAAGGTTTATTGCACGACGGCAATGTTTATTGCAAGCTATACAACGAAGGAGAAGTTGATGTACTTAGATCCCCTCACTTGTATCGAGAACATAGCATTAAAAACAATGTTAAAAGTAAGACTTTGGATAAGTGGTTTATTACGGATGGCATCTATACCAGCATCCATGACACTATAAGTAAAATGCTCCAATTTGATGTTGATGGGGACAAAGCTCTGGTTGTTGATGATCCCACGTTTGTTAGGGTTGCAAAAAGAAATATGAAAGGCATAGTCCCACTGTATTACGAGATGGCTGTCGCGCCTAAAGAGGAAATAACTGAGTCTAAAATATATGACAGCTTAATAAAAGCTTTCCATGCGAACATTGGAGAAGTAAGTAATAACATAACTAAGATATGGAACAGTAAGGATGTTGATTTAGATGTTGTCAGATGGCTTTGCATGGAAAATAACTTTATTATAGATTATGCAAAAACGCTATATATGCCAACTAGACCGCAGCATGTAAATGACAGGATAAATTCATACATAAAAAGCAAAGTCCCCCACTTCTTTATCTTTGCGAAGGATAAAGACAATAAGAACGTGGAGGAGATTAATGACAGTGCGGTAAATAGACTCAACTACATAATACCAAATAAACGTATTTACTTTACGAAAGTTGCAGGTAAATTCGATTATAAGATGCTAATGAGGAATCCAAGAACAAAAATAGATAGTGAAATAATAGAAAGATATACATATTTAGATAGAAGAAAGAAGTGGCTTATAAGCGACGACGACGTTCGCAAGAGCAATGATAGGCTATATGTTTATAAGTTTATACGAGATAAGCTTCTCAAGATAAATAATAATCCAATATATATTACCGACACATTGGTGGAGTATTTATATGGAGAAAAAGAAAGTAGCGCAAAGACGACTTTATGGGAGTCATTCGGTGATGTACTAACAGAATCATTGGGTGCCAACGTTAAAAACAAAAGAAATTGCACAGATTGCAATTCGTCATTCAGGGTCGTTAACTCTAGACAGGTTAGATGCTCAGATTGCCAGAGTGAAAAGGTTAAAGAAGATGCTAAATTGAGGAAAAGACGACAAAGAAATGGATAAATTAAGTACATATTGCGTGACATTTTTTCAACCAAACCTTGAAATACCAGTAATGCCAACGCTTTTCCCGTTTCAATTTATAAAAACGTTAATGGTCTTTATAGGAAGGGCGAAAGTTAAACTACAAAAATAAAGGATTAGTAGTCTCTTCCCTATTTTTTTGATTAAGTAGCATTATAATATAAATAAAATTTAACAAAAGGGAGAATGAAAAGGATGAACAAAACAGATTTAATTACAGAGGTAGCAGGTAAGGTGGATTTTTCAAAGAAAGATGCAACTCAATTGGTGGATGCTGTATTTGAAACAATTCAAGAATCATTAGCAAGTGGAGAAAAGGTTCAGATTTTAAACTTCGGCAATTTTGATGTACGTGAGAGGGCTGCTCGTAAGGGACGTAATCCACAGGACGGCACTGAGATTGATATTCCGGCAACTAAAGTTCCGGCATTCAAAGCAGGTAAAGCATTGAAAGAATCAGTAAAATAATTAATTTTAAAATAACAGTACATAAAAAATAGAGTGTCTACAGTGGAAGTAAGGGGCACTCTTCCCCTCCACTCACTGATACCTAAATAAACTTAGGGAGACTATTATACATGCCCAGACCGAAAGATAATATGTTTTTTGGCTTAGAGTTAACAGACGAACAAGAAGTTTATGTGGATAGTGTATTTGACAACCTTTTTACAATTTGCAATGCGAAAGCTGGGACTGGTAAAACGACACTAGCTATCGCATCAGCAAGGTTACTAATTGCAGATAAAAGAAATGATTTAGATGGACTATTATATACATTTAACCCTGTTGAAGAAGGAACTCTCGGGTACACAGATGGTGGGGTAGAAAAGAAAGAGTCTAAGTATATTAGTCCACTGTTAGATGCATTGTCAGCGATTAACGAAGATTCTAGATTTGCTCTGAAGAGAGAAACTAATAATGACATGATTAATGAAAACACATGGGTGGAAGCCAATTCCCATGTATTCCTACGTGGAACAAATATTGTCAACAAGGTAGTTGTAATTGATGAAAGTCAAAACTTTACTAAAGGTGACTTAAAGAAGCTATTAACCAGAATACATGACTCGTGCCGAGTTATAATGATTGGCCATGACGGACAAATAGACCTGAAGAACCCTTCTAAAAGTGGATTTACTCCATACATAGAGCACTTTGAAGGTGAGGATTACGTCAAAGTGTGTACTTTGACTCATAACTTTAGGGGAAAATTGGCGCAAAAGGCTGATGATTTAGTTTGGTAGTCTAGAAAAATAGAATAAAAGGGAGTAATAAATATGTACAAGACTAACATTACGAAAGAATTTAAAAATAAAGGACTATATGATCCAGAACTGGGAAAGTTAATTTCTACAAATAAAGCAACTGAAGGTGAAACTTTCGATATTGCAGAAGCACTGAAGAAGATCGGTGCTGGCGGTGTTGAAGTTAGTATTGCAATTACTCAAAAAGACGTTATCGAAGACGTAGAGGAAAGTGAGTGATTGAATGACTTTGCCTGAATTTTTGCATAAGCGAGACGGAGAAAGTGTAGACGACTATCATATTAGACTGTTTGAAAACAAAGATGACTATGACATAGATAAATATACTATCACTAACCTATTGAATGAAGCTGCGGGAACTAATTACGATGAAAGCAAGTGGAGAAAAGACTACTCATTGTATATACGTTGGAAAGACTACATATTGCAAAATAGCTTAGATCAGGAAAGATTAGCCTTATATGAAGAATCTAGGATTGAGCAAGAAAAAGAGAAGATTCGTAAGCAGGATCAGAAGCGTGAGTATCAAAAAATGCTTCGTAACTCCGCCAGATTCGAAAATATTCAAATAGACGTTCGTGAATCTATTTTTGAATTGGAGAAAGTTAAGCCTCTTCATCCTCATGAAAAATATAAAATACATGTAAATGATGAGAAACATGGGTTAGCATTGTTTAGCGACTGGCATTTTGGGAGTGAAGTTGATAACAATCATAATAAATACAATAAAGAAATATTCGACTTACGAGTAAGAGAATTAGTTGACAAAATCATCAGACATGGCACAACAAATAACATATCTACGCTGCACATTGCTCAACTTGGTGATTTAATAAATGGGCTGATTCATGTTTCGGCTAGAGTGCAAGCGAACGAGACCTTGGTTGGACAAATCCAGCATGCATCTGAAAGATTAGCTGAAGTGATTAACAAATTAGCAAGTGTTTTCCCTAAAATTGTTTATTACAATGTTATCGGAAACCATGCACGTACATCACCCAATAAGTCGGATGTTGGCCTAAGCGAAAACTTTGAGTATCTTGTACCTTGGTTTCTAGAAGCTAGGTTAAGTCATTTAGATAATGTTGAGATGATCGTCGATAAAGATGGCTATGTGGAAGCTAATATTTTTGACAGCAAAATGGTGTTTGTTCATGGAAACTTCGATCAAGCCGATAAAGCTGTGACAAGACTTCCTCAATTACTGGGCTATGTGCCTGACTTTATTGTGGGTGGGCATGTGCACCATAATTATATGAAAGAGTATGGGAAAACTACTACTCTAGTAAATGGATCTTTGATTGGATTGGATGATTATGCCACACAAGGAAGATTTGGTGGTTCCCCTTCTCAAAAGTTTATTGTATTTGACGAGAATTATGGAATGGAATGCGAGTACATAATTAAATTTAAAAATTAATTAAGTAACATTATAATGTAGAGGTGTAAAATTACATACGCCTCTCCCCTTTCTTTCAAAATATGATTAAAGGATGATTTGAATGGCAGATATCTACAACTTTCCAGATGATCAAAATGATGAAGAATGTGACTGCGAAGCTTGTCAAATTACAGAAGAATACTTCGAAATAGTTCTTGAGTGTGAAACCAATGATGAAAAATTAGCTGTTTTACGTGGATTATTTGAGGATGCTTATGAATTAGGTCAAAAAGACATGATCATACGTGATATTGAGGTTAAAACTGATCTTTTAAACAGAAATAATGAAGATAATTATCAGTAATAATTTGGAATAAACGGAGGAAATAAAATGCAATTAAAGTTAGAAAATATTCAGGTTGGAAATTGTGTGTCCGTACTAGAAAAAATGCCTCTAAAAGGTATGAAATCTATACATAGAACACGGTTAGCTAATCAGTTAAAAGAAAAATTAGATAGAATTATTAAAGAAGAAAAGGAAATTCGTAAGGATCACAGCCATTTAAATGAAGATGATGAACCAAAAATAAAAGAAAATGGAACTTTAGATCTTAAAGTTGATATTGAAGAGTTTCGGAAAATTATGCAAGAGTTCTATGAGGATAAAATTGTAATTGATGGCGGAGACTCACAGGTCGCTTTAAAGTCTGTTAAGAATTCAGTTGAGGACTGCGAAGTTGAATGGGATGGCAAAGAAGCTGTTGCATTTGAACATTTGTATAGCGGATTTGAAGGAGAAGACAGTAAGGATGCCAAACAAGATGGTGGTGAGTAAAATTGGCTGAAGTTGAGGTAAAGATGAATGATGGTATCATTAAAAACTTAACGATTGATAACTATGATGCTGAGGAGATTGCAGAACGTTTGAATGATAGCAAGCACAATATGATTGCATTAGGAAGTGGATCGAGAGCAGTCGTGGTGCAGCGCTACTCCATTGTGCGTATCACACCCGTTGAATTAAAAGACGAAGATCAAAACGAGGATGAAGATGGTGAATAGTACATCCTCCCTATTATAATCAAAAAGGAGAGATGTAAATGCAATATGGTTCAAGTTTTCATGGAACGGATTCTATTAAAACTAGTGTAGCAAATGAAGAAATACTACCAACAGCTTCTAAGTTTTATAAATTCAGCTTGATGAATGAAGGAGATTCTACCGTAAGTATTAATGGCAGCGATCCAATTTTCTTAAAGTCTGGAATAGGATTTTCCACTGACCAGTCTGACGTATATGTTAAGTCATTTAAGTTCTTAGAAGATAACATTCAGTATTTTTGGGTAGGTGGAAGATAATGTTAGGACAAGGATATTTCTTAGGTGGATTTGGCTCTAGTAGAACGGGTTCTGGCGGCGAAGATGTAAAATTGGAAGATGGAAATATTATATTCTCCCCTACCGACCCTATTTATATTGATGAAAACGACAATGTTTATTTTGATGAAGAAAACAAGAATTCTAGAATGTACATAGAAGATAATAAAGTTTATGTGGAACAGGTGGTGTAATAATGGCAGGAATTGAAATTGCTAAAAAGAGTGATTTAGAAGGATTTGTAGATGGTGATTACGTAGATGGAAAACTCGCAGAGGTAGACACTGATATAAGCGCGTTAACTGATTTAGTTGGACAAAAAGCCGATGATAGCCACACACATAGCTATAATGATTTAACTAATACTCCCTCTATTCCAGATGTATCGGGATTAGCAACCGCAACATCTGTTGATGATCTGGCTGGTAAGGTAGCTGATAAAGCCAATTCAGGTGACGTATACCCTAAGTCTGAGGTAGATGATTTAATTTCAGGATTACAGGCGCAGATAGATGAATTGAAGACTGATAATCCAGATCCAGAAGAGTAAGTTATAAAAGGATTCTTTTATCTTAACCAAACCAATGTACGACTTTCGTCTTCATGACGATAAAAAATCTGGATAGCTACCAGCGGATTGGAATTTCGCCTCCATAAGTGCGATCTTTAAAATATGCTCGGACAGTTGACTCTGAGCGCCTTGCTAGGAAGGCTTTATAATGTTCTAGAAAATGTGTAACATTGTCAACTTTTAATACATGGTGAGGTGGGAAAGGTTCCCCACGCGCTTGGCTAATGCAACAAAAGTCGGTTAATTATTCCGTCGGAAGATAACGCCAAGCTAAAAGAGATGCAGGAGTGCCGACCTGTCACCATAAAATAGCTCATTTACCAAGATGTAAAAGGAGCATCCAGTTTTCGCAAAGCGATTACCGGTTTTTTGTACACTAAGATTCTTTTTGAGATATCCAATACTGACTAGACTCTATTGGGTATCGATTAAGAGAGTCTTTTTTGATTTTCTTATACTACTTAGAGATATGTTGTGATTAGCTATCGCGACTAACTTAGGAGAGGTTTTAACATCCCTTCCCCTCTCCTATTCTCATCGATTTATTTTTTATTAGGTAGTTTTATAGTGTAAAGGGAATAGAATTGAAGGAGGTTATGTAAGGATTGACAACTAAAAAAAATAAAATACAGCCAAAAAAAGAATGTGTGGAGTGTAAGAAAGTTTTGACTCTGCAAAGGTTTTATAAATGTGATAACTCTCCACTTTATCCTGATGGAAGGTTCCATATGTGTGTAACTTGCGTCGGCAATCTGTCCAATGGGGAAAATGGATATGAAATAGTCTTAATGATACTACATGCAATGAATAAACCTTTTATTCAGTCATTGTGGGACGACTGTGACGTATCTGGTAATTACTTTAGACAAATCAACTCACTTCCTCAGTATAGAGGATTATCATGGGATAACAGCGATTTCGGAGACAGTATTATTCTAGAGAAAACTAAAGAAAATGACAACTATGTGGATTTAGATGTTATGGAGAATAGATGGGGATCTGGATATACACCGGAAGAGTATACACTGTTCGAAAGAAAATATGCAGTACTTAAAAACAACTATCCAGAAAAAACATCCATGCATACGGAGGCTCTATTTACTTACATCAGATATCGGGTAAAGGAAGAGCTTTCAACCGCGAAAGGCGATGTTAAAGATGCCAAGGAATGGGGCACACTTGCTTCCAAGGCAGCTACAGACGCTAAAATAAATCCCTCTCAATTATCTCAAGCTGATCTGACGGATGGATTAGATACTGTTGGTCAGATAGTCAGAGCCACTGAGCAAGTCGAGGATATCATATCAATACTACCTCAATTCAAGTCAAGGCCAAAGGATAAGGTTGATTTCACTATTTGGAGTTACATTAATTACGCCAGAGACCTAGAAGGGAAGTCTTTAATTGACTACAAAGATGTGTATGAATTTTATGAGGAAAGAAAATCTGAATACGAGGACGAATACGGAATTATAGAGGAGGAAGGAGATTAATGGCATCTCACGGCAACTTCCAATCTAAAAGCGCCAAACACACCAGGAATAGACACAATAGGAACGAGCCTCAGTTTGTCGGACATGTTAAAGGCAGAAGTGAAACTGAGGATGATAATTTTACAAAAAACATTCATAAGTATAAAGATTTTGTTGTCTGGGGTAGGTTTTATCCAGATTTATTTTTCGACTTAATAACACCTGAAGTTGGTGGAATTAGACTTGACTTAGACCAGCGTGTATTCCTTAGAGCTATGTCGAGATTTCTCTCTACATATGGCGTATTTCCGCGTGGTTATGGCAAGACATACCTCGAAATACTAGGAATGTATCATGCTGCAATATTCTTTCCTGATATTGATATATCCATGACAGCTCAAACTAGAGAGAACGCAGCTAAACTGGTTGATGAGAAACATAGGGAAATAATGAAGCACTTCCCTCTCCTTAAAGAAGAAGTTCAAACGTATAGATCCTCCAAGGATAGCGTGGAAGTTGTCTTCACATCTGGCGGAAGAATAGATGTTTTGGCAAACCAGCAATCAACAAAGGGAGCAAGAAGAAAAAGATTAAACGTCGAAGAAGCTGCTCAAATAAACAATGATCTTTTTCAGGATGTTCTAGAGCCGATTGTAAATATACCAAGAAGAACTATTGGGAAAAATTCAGCTGTAAACCCTGAAGAGATGAATGGACAAATTAATTTCTTCACGACCAGCTGGTTCAGAGGCACATCCGAATACGATAGAAACATAGCTCTCTATAAAGACATGATTAACCTAAAGGGCGTATTTCTGATTGGATCGGATTGGCAATTGGCTCATTCTTTCGGTAGGGGTGAAACGAAATCTCAAATATTAAGTAAAAAGGAGAAGCTCTCCCCCACTTTCTTTGCTTTAAACTATGAAAGTCGTTGGGTCGGTGCAAGTTCTTCTGCTCTTGTAGATATTAAAAAGGTCATGGATTTAAGGGTAATGACAAAGCCGGAATACAAAACAGATGGGCGAAGTGAATATATATTGGCTATGGACGTTGCTAGAAGTGACGACACATCAAATAACCAGTCTTCCATAGCAGTTCTTAAGCTTGATAGGACAAAAAACGGAAGAATAAAACATATAAGACTTGTAAATATTATCAACCTGCCGAACGGATTGAACTTTGAGTCACAGGCTATTGAATTGAAAAAAATAAAGAAAGTATTCAATGCTTCAAAAGTAGTAATTGATGGGAATGGATTGGGAACAGCTATCATTGATGAGGTTCTTAAGGAAACATTTGATCCGAAAACAGGAGATAGTCTTGGATGTTGGAGCACAATCAACACAGATAGGGTTCCAGAAAGCAGTGATGCTGAAAAGATAGTCTACGACCTTCATTCTCAAGGTATCAATAGCGACATAATAATAAACTTTATCGACATGGTGGAAGCTCAGAAGCTACTGCTATTAGAAAAAGTTGATAATGCTAATTATGACATAAATGATGATGATGATCTGAAGAGGATTGCCCCTTTTATGCAGACAGACATATTGATTGAGGAGATTGCTAACTTAAAATTAAAAGAGTTAAACAGTGGAAAGTACACTGTTGAGCAAGTTGTTAGGAAGATTGATAAAGACAGATATTCCGCTGTCGCTTATGGGTTATGGTTTATCAAGAACTTTGAAGATGAATCACACAGCGGTGAAGAATACGAATTCGGTTTTTTCTTCAATTAGGAGGTGAATGAATGGCTGAAAGTGAGCAAAATAATTATGAATTAAATATGGATCTAACGACTGAATCTATTATTGTAGGTGGAAGATTTACTGGCATTAACATTGATAGTGTAAAGACTTGGCTAAAAAGACCAATGCAATTCAATAAAGAACTGAGGAATGCGTCAAGAATACTATATAACTCAAATGGCATATACACAAATACTATAGATTATATGGTAGCCCTCCCTACTTTGGATAAAATTGTGCATGGTAAAAACAAAAATCATAACAGATTTAAAGATAATAGAGAAAAGTTTAATGACACTTTATTAAAAATGAAAGATAAAAGGATTGCTAGGGATATATTTTTCAAGGTGGCGTTAGAAGGTATATCATTTTACTATTTTGAAACTGAGGAAAATAAACCTTTTCCTAAACATATGAGTGATCAGGATATAGATTCTATAGAGTTAAATTCTGAAGTGGTTTGTAGTGCAATCCCCCTCCCTACTGACTATTGTCGGATTGTAGGAACTAGAAATTCATCTTACATAGTAGCTTTTAACTGCGAATATTTTGATCAATTTACTGGAAAAGGAAGATCTAAAAAGTTGTTAAGATATCCCACAGAAATCAGACGAGCGTATAAAGCGTATAAAGCTGATTTTAATAAAAAGTGGGCAATATTGGACAATGATAGAACCATTACTGTAAAGATACGATCTAAAATGGATGAAAGATGGGGTCGCCCATTAGGTATGGCTGGGTATGTTGACATGTTATACGACGAGTATTTTGTTGACACTAAAAGAAAAGTATTAGATGACGTAAATAGTACGGTTATATATCAAACTTTTCCAGAAGGTGAAAAAAGTGGTCAGTCTTCTTTGACTACAAAACAACAAAAGCGTCAGCATGACAATATTAAATCAGCTTTATTCACAAAAGGTGCTACCAAAGGAGTAAATTTCTTCTCAATCGCATCTGGTACGAAGTTGGATAAATTAACTACAAACATTGAAATGTTAAAAGTCAAAGGTGAGGACGAGTTAATCAATAGGATATCTACCAGTTTAGGATTTGCTGGTAGTGCGCTAAACGGTCAAGGTGGAAGTTTATCTGGTCAGAAGTCCAATTTAGAATTGGTTTCATCTGAATTATTTAGCTGGCAAGAACAGATTCAAGAGGAATTTAATAAAGTTATTAATGCCAACATTATAAATGATAGTAAAACATACATAGAAGTCTATTACATGCCTATCACACACGTTAACCGTAAAGATATGATCCGTAATATGAAAGAGTTATATACACATGGTGGTGGGTCTCTAATCGCTTGGATATCTAGCACTGGCATGTCTTCAGATGCTTATTTGTCGTTATTGGATTATGAAAAAGAAGAAGGGTTTACTGAAAAGTATCCTCCGAATCAGACTGCATTCACCCAAACTAATAAAGACGGAGTTGATCAGAAACCGATTAATGATGATAGCGATAATGAAAATACAATGAAAAATAAAAATAATGGGAGCAATCCAGTTGAATAAACTCGGCAGCTTTAAAGGTGGTGAGAAAAATGTATATAGAAGTGGCTGAGAATAACAAAAGAACTGGAATAACTCCTATCAGAATTGTGATGCATGAAATATATAGCTCTCCTGATGAATATAACAAAAATGGAATTAGTTGGAAAAGAGAGTATGTAGAAAAACAGATAAGTACAATTAGCGGCTCACCTATCGTTGCAGAGTTTGTGGATGATGATTTTGACATGCCTTTAGGTCATGGCGATGTCTATGTTGATGACGATGGAGAAGTTTACTTTCAGAATTCTGTTGTCGTAGGGACTATGAATGACGCCAAGATTGAAAATGTTGAAATAAATAAAGAAATGAAAACTGTATTGGTTGGATACGGTCATCTTTACAACCAGAGATTTCCTAATTTTATAAAGTGGATTAAAGAAGTTAATGAATTCGAGCAGGTTAAAAGCTCAGTTGAGATATGCGCTTCTCACCCTCACAAAAACATCATTTATGAAGATGGATGGAAAGAGGCTGGCAGAGTACCTATGGAGTATCAGTATTCAGGTCATGCAATATTATCAGAAACTCCCGCAGACGATAGTGCCGTACTGTTAGAGATAAATAAATTTAAGGAGGACAAGAAAATGTCAAAAGAGTTAATTGCAGAATTAAATAGCAAAATTGATGGTAAAGATACTGAGATCAATAAGCTAAAAGTTCAAGCAGGTACAAAGGATACTGAGTTAAATGAGCTAGGTGGAAAGTTAGAGAAAAAAACCAATGAGCTTAATACTGTTATCCAAGAGTTGAATGATAAAAAGAAAGAATTAGAAGGAATTCAGGGTGAGGTAAATGAGCTTCGTGAATTCAAACAGAAGGCTGAAGGCGAGAAGTTAGCTGCAGAACTGAATGAAAAACTTTCCGCTTACACAGATGAGGAGAAATCTGTTTCTAAGGATAAAATTGAAACTTTCTCTAAGTCCCCTTCTGCTGAAAAAGTATCTGAAATTGTAAATGAAATCAACTCAGATATTGCCAAGAAGATTGTGGAAGATCGTAAGAAAAAACAAGCTACTGAAGACGAAGATAAGAAGAAAAGAGATAAAGACGATAAAGATAAAAAGTCTGAACAAAATAGTTATATTTTTGGTGACATACTTGAGGAAGATACAGAATCATCTATTGACGAGTTGCTATAAAATAACTTGTAAAATAAAAAATAAATTAAAATTTATAGGAGGAATATAAACATGTTTAACTTTGTAACAATTAGTGCTTATAATCACGTTCGTAACAACCCGCGTTGTAAGGCACAGGAGGATTTGGTAAATGGATTAGCTGTAACTTTGGATGAAGTAGCAAAGGAAGCCAACCTACCTGACACAGAAGGCGCAAAGGGTACTGAATTATTTGTAGTATTTAACATCATTGATAAGCCGGAGATTCGTAACTCAGCTGACTTTAAAGTAGAAAAAGGTGAATTCGTTCGTGCATTCTTACTTCATGATGCAAAAGAACTTCCTGTTGAAGTAGGTACCGCTGCCCTGTCCGGCCAATCTGCCGTAGGCGACAAATTAGTAGTTGAAGCTGGAACAGGTAAATGGGTAAAAGCTGGAGAAGATGACGATCATGCAATTCAACTGGAAGTAACTGCTAAAACACCTAATGGCGTAGAGGCTATTGTTAAAGCATAATTAAGTAATATTATAATACATAAACTAAAATATTAAACTCGGAGGTAATAGAACATGTACGGAATTGAATTAAATAACGTTCGTCGAGATGCGAACTTTAACACTAAAATAAACAAAAACTCAAAGGCAGTAGAAATTTTCTCTGCTATCATTAAAGGTGAAGATACAACTAAATATGGCAAGAACGTTGATACAGTAATGAAGCATATCGCTGATTTATCGAGCAAGGCTGATGCTGGTGATGGTCTTGCTAAAGCTGAGATCAACTCGTATGTACGTATCGCTTTAGAATCCCCGCTGCAAACTCGTATTGATCTGTTTGATTTTATGGGCAAATTTACAAAGGTTGGCTATGCTGATCAAGTTATGTTGACTAAATACAAGCACACTACTCGTTCTGGCTTCCAAGCTAGTCAAGGTGACGTGCCGCTTTCTACTGTTCAATGGGAAGAATCTCCAATGGCAACTCAAACCATTTCTGGTGGTTTTGCTATTAACTATCGTGAACTTTTGTCTGGAAATCTTAACAAAGTATCCGAAGGTATCGAGCAGGTTAAAACTGATATGCATAACAAGGCAATGAACTATGTATTGACTACACTGTACAATGAAGTAAAAAATCATACTGGTGTAAAATACTTTGCTGAAACTGACGGAATTCTGAAGGAAAGTGTTGATGATGTTTTAACAAAGGTTCGTCGTAATGGTCGACCATCTATTGTTGGTGACTACTCAGTTGTCTCTCAAGTTAATGGATTCAATGGTTTTGGACAAAATGCTCCTAAGAACTTCTCTGATGCAGCACTAGAAGAAATTCGTCAAGCTGGATTCTTGGGAATGTATGGTGGCGCTCCTGTTCAAGAGTTGCCTAACCAATATGACCGTACTACTTTAAATTCTGCTGGTGATAACTATACTACACTTCTTCCTGAAGGATTAATGTATGTTATTCCTAAGAATTCTGGAATGATTTCGCCTCTACAGGTTGTTCAACGTGGAGATCTTACTTCTGCGACTGGATTCCATGTAGAGAATGGTGAAGAAGTTACACGTTTTGACCTCGAAATCGGAAGCGGAATAGCGCAACCCGACGCTATTGGTATCATTTCTGATACTAACTTTGATGCTCCACAAGCCTAAATAAATGAGTCAAAGAAACACAAGGTACGATATTGAGTATGTAAAAGAAGTTTTTCTCAGCAATGGTTTTACGCTCTTAGAGGACGAGTATATTAATGTTGATACGCCTATGGATGCAATTTGTATATGTGGCAGAAAGACAAGAAAGACTCTAAGAGATGTTAGAACTGCAAAAGGGTGTAGAGGGTGTATGGGAAGCAGAATGTCCGCAAGATACAGAAGAAAATACGAAGACGTTAAGCAGTATTTCGAAGACAATGGGTGCACCCTTCTATCACCTACTTATAAAAACAATAGAGAAAAACTTGACTACATATGTGAATGTGGAAATGTTTCGAAAATATCTTTCGGAAAATTCAAAGAAGGCAAAAGGTGTAAAGAGTGTGGGAAAAGGAAGATATCCAATAAGCTAAAAGGCGTTAAAAGACCAGAAAGAAACGGCGAGAACCATCCGAATTGGAAGCACGATAAGACCGATGAAGAACGTTTGGCTGACAGAAAGTATAGAGAGTATCACGAATGGAGAAATTCTGTATTTGTGAGAGATGGATATACGTGTCAACACTGCGGTCAATTGGGTGAATCTTTAGAGGCACATCATCTGAATGGATACAGTTGGGATATTGAAAATAGAGTGAATATAGATAATGGCATAACACTATGCGAATCATGTCATAGTCTATATCACTTTCAGTTTGGCAAGCAAAATGTTGTCAAAGAAGATTTTCTATATTTTATCCAAGGGGTATCTTGGGATATGAGGTATCAGGTAGAGGTTTAGATAGAATATATATTGAATAAGAGTAGAGTTGGTCTCCCCTTCCCTGCTCTTACTTTTAGGATTAAAAGGAGGAAATATTGAATGACAATAAGTGCAGAAAAGAAAGTTCCAGTACGCAATCTATGTGGATGGGACTTATATTTTGGAAACATCGAATCAAATGGATCTGTAAGACTTCCATCTGAGGGCATTCGTAGAGTTTTATTTGGTGAAGTCATGGCTCAAGTTAATGATAATAATATTATGTTTGTTGGTACGGATGGTATCGGATCTCACGCTAGGATTTATGTTGAAGATAAAGAAGCTAGAGTTGAATTGGGCTTTGAGACCGATGGATCTAAGGATGTGCAGAATGTACTGACAGCGGATAAGGTTAAAAAGCTGTTAGAGTACAAAACTCAGAAGACATTTGAGAAACATGTCACAGAGGAAGTAGTTACTAGAGCTGAAAAGATGTTCATGATTGAGGAATCTCAGAGACAAAAATTGAATGAGTACTCTAAGATTAAGTTTTTAGAGGATTACACTGGATTTAAATATGATTAAGGACGTGGTGTAAATGGCCACACCAAAGAAGCTAGTAGTAGACAGTTTTCATACAGAATTTATGTCAACTACTGTGTTGCATTCTGAGTTAGAAGATATGTTCTTATTGAAAGCAATTGGAGACTTTGAATTAGAGTTGGATTCATTGGATTATAATGATTCGGTCGGCGAGTTTGACAGGGATCTAATTCGTCCTGAAATAACTGTATTGGGATTATTGATGTATAAGCACTATCTTGGCAGAGAAAAAGATAGAGTTATGAAGATAAACAATATCGTTGGTAAGGATATCAAATTAACCTCAATGGCGGACAGTAAACGCATAATTGCGAAAGCTTATCATGATGCGTTTGATGAGGCTGATGAAATGATGGGCAAATTAAAGGACGGTTCTTACTATGAGTGAAGACTGGTATCTTATGACATCTAATAACAAGTATTTGAGTGGATTTGAATTGGATTCATTTGAAGAAGCCTATGATGCATTTGGAGACCTATTAGATCAGTCGCCTGAGTCATACAATGTTCAAGTCAATAGTGTTGATAAGAGAATTATTATACAAACAACTCATAAAAGCATAAATAAGACGATTCTATTCTCTAAAGGAAATATTAATCAAGGCGATATTGTGCTATTTGACGATCTGAATTGGCTTGTCTTAGATATGCCTACATTTAATAGGATATATGAGAAATCTATTATGGCGGTATGCAATGAGACATTTACAGTAGTTGAAAAAGGCGAGCGATACATCAAAGATTTCGATGAATTGGGTCGTCCTGAGTATGGGTGGCACGATGATAAAAATCATGAAATATCATGTGTGGTTGAATCGAGCGCAGAGTCAATGTATAGCAGAGATAAAGTTGTCAATATGCCTGAAGGGACATTGTCCATAAAAATACCTTTTGACAAATCTCACCTTATTACGCTGGAGACTAAAATTGATGTTTTTGATGCCCCTTATCAAGTTTACAACATAAATAAAGCTAATGTATTTAAAGGTAAAGGTGTTGTTGAGTTATTTGTTAGGAAAACTACTACATAAGAGTTTGGAATGATCGGAAGTGGAACATAAAAAGGAAACTATAGATAATCTATTCGACTATTACACGAATCAGATATTTAAAATATTGTATTTGTTCGAGAATAGCGATTTAGAAGGATATAAACATGTCGGAAAAATAAAAGACGAAATCTACAGATTAGATAAAGTCATACCTGAAGTTCATGATAACTATCAATGCTATGTGCTGCTACTTAAACTGGAACATTTGTATAATCGAATGTTATTTATGGATGGTGCTCACAAGAACATCAAAAACCATGTAATGGAGTCATGTAATCTAGTGAAGGAAATCAGGGAGGTAATCTAAATGAAGATGAGGGCATTGTTGCAGGAAGTTTATAAATCCTTCTCTACGGACGAAGAATTGCTAAGACTTCTTTATTATAAGCCTGAAAGCATGAGTGATAACCCCCTCTCTCCCACTAAAGATGATGTTCTGGATATGAATGAAAAATGGGACATAATCGAAGATAGAATCAGATTCTCACCCACTGCTGATGGACTGTTGGATGATGATCCTATATGCAGAATTCTTTTTTATCAAAGTCCAAGAAACGCCCTTAAAGGTAATTATGCTAGTTCTATACAGTCATTCAACATAGACGTATTTGTGCATCGTGAATTTAATGATGTAGACATGAGATTGGCTTGGATTACAGATCATATCGGGACTAAGATGTCTAACTATTATTTCCAAAATATTGGAACTGTTAGATTTGTTTATGGTGATAATCTAGGTGCTCCTGAAGGGTACTTTGGATACACTACAACTTTTGAATACGGTGATTTTCAGTGGTAGAAAACTACAAAATGAGAATGATGGCTGGGTATCCAATTGATGTCGGAGGAATTAAGGTATGGCCTTTAACGTTAAGAGAAGTTTTGGATATTGGCGAAAAAGAGCATTCTAGTATGGTTTCTATCTTTCTTGTAGAAAAAGATAGTCTCGTTGAGGAAGGTCAGGATCTATCTGGAGTTTATGTTTATCACATAATCCATGCGCTGGCAATAAATGATCACAATATTAGAGATGTACTCCTTAATGCTATGGGAGTCATGTTTAAAGAGGATGTCAGTATAGATGAAGACGGATTCTTTATTTATAAAGATGGTGTTCAGACGTATATAACGCCAGAGCAGTTTGAGGAAATTAGAGAAGTGATTCGGATTCAAAATTATCTAGGTGATGACTCAGAATCTGAAGGTGGATACAAGCCAGCAAACAGCAAGGCTCAAGAGTATGCTGACAGAATTGCAAAAATGAAAGATAAGCTAAGGAAAGATAAAGGTGAAGACAAGGGTCTTGCCCTACACGATTTAGCTTCAATTGTATCTACACATAGCAATAATATAAATCTTTTAAATGTATGGGATTTAACCATTTACCAGTTATATGAAAACTACATAAGACTGATGGTTTGGGATGATTACCATAGTACGCATATGCATATCCCCCATATGGAAGAAAAAGATATTAAAAAAATGAAACACTGGGCAACTCCAGTTGACCTAGATACTTTAAGGAGGAAAAATTAATGCAATATGGTATTAAAGAAGTCTTAGACTTAACTATTTTAAACTATGCAACAAAGAAACCAGTATCATTTATTGACTACGCATTGGCAAGTACGAATGAGGTAACTGCTGAACGAACACCAATCAAGGGTGGTCGTGGAATGGCTAAACTCATGGAGTTTGACGGAGAGAAAGAATCTGTTCTTAACGTAACTATCCCATTGGTTGATTTGAGCTTACTAGCTCATATTGCTGGTGATGAACTTATCAACGAAACTACTGCCGAGATTCTTCAGACAGATCGATTGAAGGTTAATGACGGTAAGATTACTTTAACCAAAGAGCCTATTGGTAAAGTTTCAGTATTCGAGATCGAAGGTTTAAGAGACTTTGGTGATGAAGTGGATGCCGAATTTACCGATAAAGATGGCACAGTTGAAGGTTCCGACGGTAAGGAAGTATTTGCCATCTATCAATATGCAGCCCCTAAAGGCGCTAAGGAGATTAAAGTACGTACTGACAAATTCCCTCAAGAAGTTGAGCTTCACGGAAAAGGAATTGCTCGTTCTCAGGAGGATGGATTGGACTATCCTGTCAACGTAACTGTACATAAAGCACGTCCTCAAGCAGACTTTACTTTTACAATGGAAGGTACTGAGCCTACTGAGTTAGAGTTAGTATTTGATATGGCAGCCTTCAAGGATAGTGCTGGACACTCTACTTATATTAGCTATATCTTTGAAAGTACTCCAGAAGGACAGGATACACCCTAAGCAGCCCGTAAATCTTAAGGCTGATTCTAAGAGCGATACGAGTGCTGATCTATCTTGGAATTAGCAGGGATTAGGGCATTCCGAAAGGATGAAATTAATGTCAACAACTTATAATGTATATAGAGATGGAAAAAAGATTGCCACTGGATTGCCTAAAAAGTCTTATTTAGACAAGGGATTAACGCCTAACACTACATATAAATACCAAGTAAGTTCAGTGAACAATGTTGGTGAGTCTGATTTGTCTGAAGCTATTTCTGTTGAGACAAACTACAGCGATGTAGTTGAGGTTAAAGTGGATAAGAATCAGCTAGATTTAAATATTGGAGATACTGAGTCGTTAAATGCTACCGTCTCCCCCTCCACTGCTCAAAAAGGTGTCAAATGGGAATCAAGTGACGGTTCAGTGGTTACGGTCAGTGACGGTAACATTGAGGCTGTCGCAGAAGGAATTGCGGAAATTACTGTATCAAGTACTGCAGATTCGTCTAAGAGAGATACCTGTGAGGTTACTGTAGTAGAACCAGAACCTGAGCCGGAACCGGAAGAATAGTATTTTAAAAGTAAAATAAAGTAACAATATAATATATAGGGTCGAGGATTAAACCTCTTCCCTATTTTTTTAATCGGATAAAACGGAGGTTTTAAACAATGGCTAACAAAGAAACAGTAAGAAAGTTACCGTTAATTAAGATGGTAAATGAAGATAATAAAAAGTTTGATGAAACAATGTCAATTGAATTTTATATAGACGGAAAAAGATATGAAGTAAAACTAACCCCCTTCTTTGCCAAAGAAAGAATCGATCAATGCGTTCAAGAGCTAGTTAAAAGTGTAAAACAAGCTGAGGATGAGGGTATTGAGTTGTCTGATGGATTATTCTTCCCCCTCGTACATGCTGAAATAATTCGTGAATTTACAGATCTTACATTCCCTAAAAATCCAAAGCAGAATATACAATTTTTTATGAAGCTATATAACTCAAGATATTATGATGAAATCATGGAAATGATGCTGGAAGATGAAATAGCAAAAGTTTATGAAAAGGTATTTAAGATGATTGAAACAAATGGAAAAATAGAGAAGCAATTTAAGACCATGCAAGACGAGGTTAAGAATTTAGATATTAAGACACCTGAACTGAAGCAGCACTTGCAGGAACAGGTCAAAATCGACTCAAATGAGTAAGGATTTGATTAAGTATGGCTAGAAATTTTAGTAATTTAAATGATCTATTTGCAGCTATTCAAAGTGATATGGAAGATGTAATGAATCAAGACGTACTCCCTTCTACCTCACAAGTTATGTCAGAAAAAACACAAACCGAAGTATATGATGCATATGACCCTTATCAACATCAACGACGTGGAGCTAGTGGTGGCTTGGCAGATCCAAGCAATGTTGTTGGCACAGTAATAGATAGAACTGGGTACGGAATGACTATGCTGATTCAAAATATAACAAAAGGTGCAAATAGTGGCCAACCTATAGCTGGTCTGATTGAGCATGGTGATTCCAATGGTCATGGCGAGTACGACTGGAAAACAAACAGGAGTAATACGGCTTATAAATACCTGCAGCCAAGAAGATTTATGTTTGAATCTGTTCGGCATATGCAGCTTACCCTAAGTCACGTAAAAGCCATGAAGTCTGGTTTACGTGCGCGAGGATATACAATTAAATAGAAATGGTGGAGAATATGAGTAAAGAGATAGAAAAAAATATGCTAAGGCAAAGAGCTAAAAAGATGCCAGTTGTCACAGATGAAATGTGGAAAGAAGTTAATCAGGAGTACAGAGAATTTGTAGGTGAATACTTGTCTGCACAAAACCATTCTCCTCAAACTAGAAAACAATATACATCTGGACTTCGACATTTTGGCTACTTTCTGCTTAATTCGTTAAACAATAAACCAATGCATGAATTAACCAAAAGAGACATGTTGAGATATATGTCTTTTCTTAAAGATAGAGGAATGTCTTCCAGTGGTATCAATTTTAAAAAGGCATGCGTTTCTAGTTTGATGAATTATATAGAGAATTTTATAGCTGATGAAGTAAAAACTTACAGTTCATTTAGGAACCTGACTAGAGGATTACCAGCTATTCCTAAGAATCAAGTTTACGAAAAAATAAAGGTGACTTATGATGAGTACAAGGAAATGATGGATATATTGGAAAAAGATAAGAATTACCTAGGTATGGCATGGCTTGCTACTGCCTTCAATGTCGGTGCTCGTCGAAGTGAAATTATTCAATTTAAAACGAGTATATTAAAAGACCCATTCCCTGAAGATAAGAGTTTTATTATGAGTCATAACGTTCGTCTTAAAGGTTCTGGAGAAGATGGGAAAATCGAACCATACATGATTGACAAGGAAGCGTATGATTACATGAAGTTGTGGGTTGAAAAGCGTGGGTATGAAAGTGACTACATTTTTACTACAAAACATAACGGGGTTTTTGGACAAATGTCATCTTCATGGGCAGATTACTTCTGTTCAGAAAATTTATCTTACATATTAAACAGAAGAATTAATCCGCATTTATTTAAAGCTAGTTGTATTACCTACTTATTGGAGCAAGGTGTCAAGTTAGAGATGGTTTCCAAATACATCGCACACCATTCTGATGTGTCAACGACAATTCAGCATTACGATTTACGTGACTTTGAAGAGGAACGTAATAACATATTTGGTTAAAATTCATCTTTTATCCCCTATTAGTCCCCTATCTCGAAATTTAAAATATACATATTAGTTTGGATATAGGGGACTAAAGTTGGGTATTTTTCTGAATAGTGATTGACTTAACCTTTTGTTGACATTATAATATATGTTAAATATGTCAGTTATTAAAGGGAGTTGTTAATTATATGAAAAAGATTTATTTGTTGCCCTTTTTTGCAATTATTATGTTATTAGTCGGATGCAATTCTATGTCAGATGACGATTATAAGGAGATTGTAGAAAAGTTTTCTTCAAAGATGGATAGAGATTCGACTGTTAGTGGCGTGGATGTGCATTCTTTCCTATCTTATGATGAAGATCAGAGCACAAAAGATCATTACGTTTATAATGTGTTTAATCGAACGGAAGATAATTTATTTGATATGACAGACGACGATCAGATAAGCGTTGCTATGGATCTAGGTAAGTCGCTCGCAGTATTGACTGAAACTGGAGATATTACCAACAAAACTGATTGCGGTGAAAACAATGTCAAATGTTCTATCGGTGACATTAAGATCTCTAGCTCAGATGGTACAATCGAGTACCCTTTCTCTGATTTCTTAAATGAAGATAGTGTAGAGATAAAAAAGACTATTCTTGATCCGGCTGAGACGGCAGTTATGTCAGGCGTTGCCCCTTCACTTGACGATTCAAATAGCGAAAATGACGAATCTGATGATGGGCAATTAGAATTACAGGATAAAAGTTGTACCCATGATAAAGGCTATATGAAAACAAAGGGATTTATTAAAAATAATGACTCCAAGCCTCATAAACATATCCGAGTTGAAGTTGACTACTTAGATGCAGACGGAAATGTAGTTGACTCTGACTGGACTTATGCTGTTGATTCTCAAGAACTCAAACCAGACGGTAGAAAATCGTATGAAATTACGACTCCTGACAACGATAAGATCACAGAATGCAATCAGGTAATAGTAGTAGAGTGATACATGGCAAGTCATCCTTGATTGGATGGCTTTTTATTTGTTTGAATTTTCCTTGACTTTTTAATTGGGTAGTATTATAATATAAACACAGGGATAGATAATGACTGATCATCGTTATAAATAAGAGGTTGATCCGAATCCTTTTCTCTTCTTTAATTCAAATTATCTGCAATCTTTTACATGCCATAGATATTCTGGTATACTATAAGTAATTAAAGTCAATTCTATGCATATACATAATTCTATGAAGGATGTGATGTGTATGTGTAAGGACAAGGAGGATAAAAAGATGCAAGCTACAGCTCACGACACAAGGGTGTCTCAATCCAACTCTTTTCTAAAACTTAGGCATAAAATGCAAACCCAAATGAAAAAGAAGAATGTAACATATGAGGACGTATTGAAGTGGACAAAGGATATCAAAGATGGCAAGTAGAATTGTGGTAGATACAAATGTATTTATTGGCGCAATATTTGGTGAAGAAACGTCAGATAGTGCTAATCTACTTGCCACACTAGATGAAAATGGTGTCAGGATTGTCTTTTCCCAAGAGTTTATTGGTGAACTGATGTATATAATGAAGCGACATTGTAACTCGCTGGGACTTGACTATGAGTCAACGAGACAGGCGCTAATAAATATTACTGACCTATTCCAACAAGGTAAGTCAACTAATACTAGACATTTGGATAGAGAATTAATACCTGTCATAAATGATCCAGATGACCAGATGTTAGTAGAAGCTGCATACTCATCTGATGCAGATTATTTAATTACTTGGGATAAAAAGAGTGGAATTTTAGATTTGGATGGATACTCGTTTAAATGTTGTACGCCACTGGAATACATGCAGGATTTAGAAGAAGTTGTGTAAATTGATGAAAGTTAATGCCCTACGTTGATGTGTAGGGCATTTTTGTATGTAATTTTATAATTAAGTTTAAGGCACTCACTTTATTGTGGGTGTCTTTTTTTGTGCATTTTTATATGAAAGTTGGTGATTTCGGTATATGAATAATGGAACAGATTTAGGGATATTGATTAGCGCCTCCCTTGACGCAGAGAAATCCATAGGTAAGATTAACTCAGATTTAAAAAGAATGGAAAGTCAATTACATAACATTGGGTTAACTGTGGATACAAAAGGATTAGATCAGAAAATACAAGCTCAGATGGCTGGTATTAAGAAGACTATGAACGAGTCCCTGAAGATGGATATGGGTGGAATTGAGAAAAATAACTCCGCCCTCTTCTCTTCTATAAAGAATCTGGAAAGTCAATTTGGTGGATCTACTCAGAAAGTAGTTAAGGACGTCGCATTAGTTGAAAATAAAACTGGTCAATTAGAACAGAAAATAAAATCGTATATGGTTACGATGAAAACTGCTGATGATCAGATTAAGAAAATAAGACTTGCACCTGAATTGGATAAGGATACCGGAAAAGAAATAATAAGTCCGAAATCGATTCAAACCATTGAGGATTCTACTAAGAAGCTCAGAGAAAGAGATCAGGTTCTTTCTCAGGAGTTGAAGAATCATCGGGAATTGCAGTCCATTGAAAGACAGCGTGCTGAAGAGGAAAATAAAAAAGAAGTTAAGTCACAAAACGATAGACTTTCCCAAGAGCTAAAAAATAATAAGGAGTTATTGGCTCTTGAAAGAAAGCGTTCAGAAGAACAACAAAAGATGGGCACTAAAATTGGTCAGTCTAATAATTTAAAGCAACTCGACACTAACTCCAGACAGCATTTGGACACTGTATTGAAACAGCAAGACGCTTTGAAGGGTTTAAAGATAATACAGTCCAATGTTAATGAAACTTCTGGAAAATGGTCTGCTTTAATTAGTAAGAATAGTTCGGAAAATCTAAAGTTGACTGGAACGATTGATAGATCAACTGGTGCAGTACATAGACAGAATCAGGAAATAAAACAAGCTACCGCAAGTCAAATGGGTATGCTTCAATCATTGAAGGTTGCAGCGATGAGAGTCCCAGTTTGGATGGGCGCGATGACGGCCTTCTATGCTCCCCTACGCGGAATGAAGTCTGCAATTGATAACGTAAGAATGCTTGACGAAAGAATGGTTGAATTAAGAAGAGTCATGGATGCAACTCCACAGACTTACAACAAGCTGATAACGGAAAGTATCGACCTGTCTCAAGAACTGGGAAATCGTGTAGCAGATGTTTCTCAGGCAATGACTGACTTCTCCCGACAGGGATACGAGCCAGACATGCTTATGGATTTGACGAAAACTGCAACCATCCTAAGTAACATATCGGATCTCTCACCAAGTGACGGAATGGATACGATCACTGCCGGACTTAAGGCCTTTGATATCGAAGCAAAAGACAGTATGTCGCTGATAGATCGTCTTAATGAAGTTGACAACAACTACGCTATTAGTACGGCTGACTTAAGTAATGCAATGATGAAATCAGCAGCAACTGCTAATACATTTGGTGTAAGTCTGGATAGTTTAATTGGTCATACGGCAGCTATTGGAATCACGACCAGAGAATCAGGAAATATTATCGGTAAACTTATTGCCGCCTAATCGGGAAACCGATTAGTGAACATCTTACTATAACAGGGGAAGCCTTGGGGAAGGTAATCCTGTGGGAAGAATATTTTGGATAATAAAAAAGGAGAAGATATACATACGTAGCAGATTTAAGTGTCTTTATTTTTGTGATATATGTGGTGTAGAGGTGTATAAAACCAAATCACAAACAGAGAAAATAACCAAGGGTGTAGCGACATGCTCTCTGCAGTGTTTAGGTAAACTCAATGCAATTAGAAAATATAATCGAGTAGACAAAACTTGCACTATGTGTGGCAAATCATATAATGTGATACCAGCAAATGCAGATAGTGTCGTATGTTCAGTAGACTGTCAGAAAAAATGGCAGTCTACTTTTTTAATTGGTGAAAATGCTAACAACTGGAAAGGCGGAGATAGAGATAAGCTGTGTGAGTTTTGTAATGATTTTTACACTTGCTCTTCTCCTTACAATTTTAAACATCAAAGGTTCTGTTCTGATTTTTGTCGTATAGAATACTGGAAAGAAAACACTTTACATAATGAAAGGTTTTCAAAATCGTGGTATGAAGGAAATCGAAGATACAGAGAAAGCCTTGCTGATAGAAGAGTAGAAACGCGACCAGAAAGAATGGTTAGAGAGTGGCTTGATGATAATGATATTAAATATATGCAGGAGCAGGGATTTTTCCGCAGATATTTTGCGGATTTTTTCATTCCCAAAGAAATGTTAATTATTGAAGTCATGGGAAATTATTGGCACGGAAATCCTAGTATGTATGGGAATGACAAAATACCATTAAATCAAGAACAAACCGCTAACATGGAAAGAGATGTTCGAAAGAAGAAAGACTTTGAACGATATGGATTTAATTACATAGAGATATGGGAGCAAGATATTTATAAAGATGTAGACAAAAAATTATCCAAAATATTCCCCGCAACGACTACACGTAGGACACCCTAGCATAATTGGGTGATGATATAGTCTGAACTACATATATAACCTATTGTACAAAAATGTAGAAAGAGGGTCAGAGGTAACCAGACCACTTAAAGGAGTACCCTCTTCGCCATTTAGTTATGGTCAGTAGCCAGAGATGGTGAAAGTAACAGAATGAATAGCCTGAAAACTCTATACACAAGAATAACAACACTCGATGAAGCCGTGGCATCTTTAGACTCTGTCGGAGTCAGTACAAAAGATGCTGCTGGTGGTATGCGAGATGTTGATGATATTCTTGGAGATTTAGCCGGAAAGTGGGATTCTCTTAACGCTGAACAGCAACAGAATATTGGCGTAAATGTTGCTGGACGATTCCAAGTTTCTAGATTTTTAACATTGATGCAACAATATGATACAGCTCTTGACGTAACAGAAACATCTCTCCACTCCCAAGGATCGGCAATGCGTGAGCAGTCCGAATACGCCAAGTCATTGGAAGCTAGATACAACAGGCTTTCTAATGCCGGGGTAGAATTAAGTAGATCAATGGGAGATGCAGTTCTTACTAATGGAATTGTTTCTGTAACTGAAGGAATTGCACGACTTACTAGTTCAGCAGATGGATTAGTGAAATCTGTAGGCGTAATGGCTCCTGTAATGGGAGTTGCTGGATTAGCTACAGTTGGGCTAAGCACAAAAGTTCGTACATTAGCTACTGCCCTTATATTTGGCACAGGCGAAATGAAACGATCTCAACTTGCCACCGTAGGATTGAGCCAATCTATGGATAGAGCTGCTGTTAAAACAGTAGTATTCAAAAACGCGTTACGTGGATTAGCCACAGCTACTGTAGTCGGAGCTGCTTTTATGGCTGCTGGATTTGCTCTCGAGAAATTAATTAATCTTCTCGGGGAATCGATTCAGAAAAAAGAAGAACTAAGAGAGCAAAATGAAACATCAGTAAACTCCATAAGAAATGAAAAGGAAAATATAGATGAATTAGTTGATAGTTATGAAAAATTATCTAATGTCGAAAGAGACAATGAACAAGAAGAAGAATATGCTAGGTTGCAAAATGAAATAGCCTCCCTTCTTCCGGGTATCAAAACGGGAGAAAACGCTAAAGGTGAGGCCATCATTGCTAGTTCAGAAGCTGTACGCGAACATGTGGGCTTACTAGAAAAACAAATAGAATTAGAACAGTCCCAGTTAAGAAGCGAAGCCCCTTCTACTCTTGAAGATAATAATAAGGATCTAGAAAAGTATAGACAACAGATGGAAGATGAAGAAAAGGATCTCGAGAAGTGGACTAAGCTGGCCAATGATGCTGCTGATAAATTAGCTGCGAGTAGAGATGGAACTGGTGATAAGCTCAAGGCAAGAGAAGAAAGCGGTCTTGAGAATGACATTGAGAGATGGAATCGCTACGCTACTGATGCGTCTAACGCCTCCATTGAAGCCTCTAACAGTATGTATGAGATTCAGGAAAGTACAAATCAAACAATTAGCGCTATAATTTCTGACTTTGATGATCTATCCTCTGTAGATGTGGGCACCATAGCTAACATAGTAAACGAAGAAGGCATCTCTTCTATTGATGAAATTGACAAGTTAGCTGAAAGAATAGTTGACTTAAAATCCGAGTTAGGTGACGGATTTACAATTGAAAACTTAGATTTGAGTCAGATTGAACTAGTTGAATCTAAGATGAAGGATATATCTAATATTAGTCCTGACGATGATGCTCATTGGGAAAAATTAAGCGATGAGTTTAGAAAAGCTGGCATAGAAGGAAGTAATCTAGCCACCTTAATGGGAGGATTAAGATACGAACAGCACGATATTGCTAATGCCTTCGCTTTGAGTGCTGATGCAGTGGCTGGCCAAGTGCCTAAATTTGACGAAGTTGGAAATATAGTAGATTGGGTAACTGAGCAGTTTATCGACAACGAGGAAGCTGTAGAAGACTCGAAAACAGCTATGGAAGAACTGATGGATACATATAATGAAGCTACAGGTAGCATATCTGAGTTAAATGGTATTATCGATGAGTTAAATGAAGGAAATGGCTTAACAGCGGATTCTATTGGGATTATATTAGAAAAATATCCAGAACTACTAGGGTATCTTGACAATGAAAAAGTATTAAAGCAAAAATTAGAAGAAGCAACTATCAGTGAAGGTAAAACAGCTACTGATGTTCTTAGAAAAAAGCTTGAAAATGATGAGCATTTCTTAAAGGAGTCAATGAGTGGTTACAAACAACTATACAACTTTCTTAATGATTCTTATGATATAGACTTGGGAAATTTTAATACGTTAGCTGCAGCTAAGGCTAAAGTGGAAGGTAATTTAATCAACGAGCTTGCCGGAGCTTGGTCTAAGTATCTTCAAGTAACTGGCGAAGGATTAGTTGATTTAAATGTTCAGGCACAAGAGTTAATGGCTGAAGTATCGGACGACCCAATAAGACGTGTTGTAGAGATGCCAATTCTTAGAACTGGCTTACTTGGAAATAGAAATCAAATTAATACAGAATTAGAGAAAGTAAATGCTGAGTTTAATAAAGTTACTGACCAAGCTCTAAATATAGACTCAAATGGCATAGCTATGAACTTGGATAAAGTCGGTAGTAGTGCAGAAAAGAATGCTGGTAAGGCTGGGAATGCAGCTAAAAAAGCTGGAGAAAAAGCTAAAAAGTCTGGCGAAGATGTCAATGAAATGACCAAAGAGTACGAAAGTGCTATCTATGCAGCTGAAAAGTTTAAATTAGCATTAGAAGAATTGAACTTACAACTAGAAAAACAAAGATCAATTCAATCTAAATATCCAGAGTATTCTAAGCAATATAGAAATGCACTAGAAAAAGAAATTAAGCTACTTAAAGAAAAGCGTGGATTGACACAAAAGCAAGCTAGTGAATTAGAAAAACAGATTAAGAATGGAACAATCGTACCTACTGGTGTTCTGAGTAGTGTTGCAAGTACAAGTAAAACTACAACAGCTGCCAGCTCGTCAAAAGGACAATATTCTGGTAAATACGCCAAAGAAATCAATGCCTCCGCTAAACGTCATGGTGTTGATCCATTTTTAGTTGCGGCAATAATACAGCAAGAATCAAATTGG
Source organism: Virgibacillus halotolerans (assembly GCF_016908515.1). GTDB lineage: Bacteria > Bacillota > Bacilli > Bacillales > Amphibacillaceae > Virgibacillus_M > Virgibacillus_M halotolerans. The sequence goes on along the minus strand of NZ_JAFBEA010000001.1, from coordinate 420,964 downwards.
AATCCTAAAGCTAGGTCTGGTGCTGGCGCTCAAGGTTTAATGCAGTTAATGCCCGGTACAGCTAGAGGATTAGGTGTTAAGAATTCGTATAATCCAGCTCAAAATATTGAGGGTGGAACTAAATACATAGCTCAACAATTGAAATCATTCGGTGGAGACATAACTAAAGCATTGGCTGCCTATAACGCAGGCCCCGGTAACGTCCGTAAATATGGCGGAGTTCCTCCTTTTAAGGAAACTCAAAACTATGTAAAAATAGTTCAGAAAAACTTAAAGAGCTTTGGTAAAGCGTTAACCTTTACAGAGAAAACAGTCAATTCATCTAGCAAGTCAATGAATAAGGCTGCTAACTATTATCTTGACAACTTTAAGATTACATCGCCTTATGGTGAGCGAACTCATCCGGTTACTGGAAAAAAAGGCAAGATGCATCACGGGGTTGACTTTGCTAACGGAAAAGCCGGAGATCCCGTTAAGGCTCTACGTGCTGGCAAGGTAACAACAGCTGGATACTCCACTACTGCAGGTAACTGGGTTGTCGTTCAGCAAGACGATGGAACAGTTGCTAAATATATGCATATGTTGAGCGATCTTAAGGTTAAGAAAGGTCAAAATGTAAGTGCAAACCAGCAGATTGGCAGAGTTGGAAGTACTGGTAGCTCAACGGGAAATCATATCCATATAGGTATTGAGCGTAACGGAAAGTCTATTGATCCAATGGATTATATACAAGACTTATCCAAGACTGCAGCACAGGGACAACAGGATGTTGATGGAGCTAAATCTGAATTAGCTGGACTTAAGGGTGATATAACGGAAATAAATGATCAGATTGAAGAATTGTATTTTGCGATTGTTGAATCTCATTTAGCAGCTTATGATCATTCTAAAGAAAAGCTTGAAAAAGGATTGGCTCAGGTTGATTATTATCAATCTAGATATAGTGAAGATTCGAATGCTTGGGCAAAACAACAGCTTAAGCGTGAAAAGTTAATGAAAGATCAAACTAAGTATCAAAAAGATTCGATTAAGTTTCTTGAAAGAGAAATTAAAGCTAATAAGAATCTAACAAAAGCTCAAAAGATGCACTTAAATGATGAGTTGAGAGATCGTCAGATTGAATTGTGGAATATGGAAAGAGCAGTATTAGAGGAGCGAATCAGTATGGCTGAAAAGTTAACATCTGTGTATAAGGATGCGCTTCAAGCTCAGAAAGATGCTGCTCTTGATTCAGTTGATAAGCTTCTTAAGGAAATTGATGACAAAGAAAAAGAAGCTGATTACAAGAAAAAATTAAGAGATGAGCAAAAAAATCGTCAGGAAATAGAGGATGAAATATCTAAGTTGTCAATGAATGATTCGGGTGCTGCTAGAAAGAAAATTAAAGAATTAACTGAGGAACTTCAAAAGCTAGATGAATCCATAGATGACATGCAGCATGAAAAAGGCATGGATGACCGTAAGGATGCTCTTGGTAAAGAAAAAGAAAAAATTGAGACTAAGTATGACAATTTAATAAACGATGAAAAAGCATTCGCTGATATGCGTTCTCAAATCATTGATGGCAATACAAAGAGTATCAAAAATAAATTAGATTCATTTTATAAGCAACTTGGTAGCATGACAGATGCCCTTGGCAAGAGTACTGTAAACAACCTAAAAAGATCAATCAGTCAAATGAATGCTTATATGGGTGGAAAAAACTTTACAGGTATGAAAGTCCCTTCTTTCGATACGGGTGGAATGACATCTGTTAAGAAGAATAGTGGTGGGATTGCAGTTGTCCATGATAAAGAAATAATTCTAAATAAGGACGATACTAGCAATTTCCTAAAAGCAATTGACATGACTAGAAGTATGGTTAACTCAATAGGAAAAGTTAAGTCCCCTCCCCTATCTTCTACTGAAGTAAAAGAAGGTGGAGATACTATAGTCCACGTTAATATCGAAAATACTACTGGCAGCAGAAAAGAGACAGAAATGAATTGGAAGAATATCGTCAAAGGAGTCAAGCTAAAAGGCGGTAAAATTTAATAAGCAAGCTATAGAGTCAGTCCATTTGGGTTGACTCTATTTTTAATGAGGTGGTGTATTCAAATTTGATTAGAGAAAGCAGATATTTTAATTTTGCAGGTATAAAATCAACAGATTTTGGCATAGAGAACATTACAATTTCAGGTGGATTGCAGTCGGAGGAAGTTGTGGCGAGTAAAACAATCAACGAAGTTTATATACGTGGAAGAAAAAAGCCTTACTTCATAGATGTATCAGAAGAACCTAGAACGATAGAGTTGGAATTTGCGTTCATGAGAACCTGGGATGACAGGTTGATTGATGAAGTGATCAGATGGCTGAATGTGGATTATTATCAACCCTTGTATTTCAGTGAGGATGAGGATGACTATAGCAATGGCACGGAAAGAGTGTATTATGTCATTCCCGTCAATGGGATAGAGTTGATGCATTATGGCCTCAAGCAAGGCTACTTGAAACTTTCTATGCGGTGCAATTCCGGCAAAGGTTACAGTCGTGACATTGCTACGCCTATTTATCAGCCGTGGAATGATGACACAACGGGAACTACAGATATAGAATTAGACAACTATGGCCACTTCTCCATTTATCCTGATATTTGGATTGAAAAGATTGGCGACGGTGATATAACCATATTTAATCGTACAAATGGAAATCAAGAGTTCAAATTAGAAAATATAGAAATAGGAGAAAAGCTTGATATAGATTGCGAGAATGAAATTATCGAAACGGATAAAGAAAGAACGTATAGATATGATGATTTTAATGACAATTATCTAGAACTGATCTACGGAAGAAATATATTGACAATCACAAACAACGCTAAGTTTCAATTTAGATATAAATACATATTCTCTTAGACACATCAAGGAAGGAGGTAAATGCTTTTGTATAATAGAAATAGTTTAGAGCCAAATAAGCCATCTCTGTTTTTGGCAAAGCCAGATAAAACTGTGATCGCTAAATTAAAACATATTAAAGATGAAGAGTTGACGGTTAACTATGGTGAGATAAATGAATTGTCTTTCACCCTTCCCTTCTATGTTGACATAGGTAATAAAAATGTTAGAAATCCTCACGCTGATAAATTTAAAGAAAAATTCCTTATTAAATCTGTCAATGATGGAAAGATTGAATGGTTTCTTATAAATAGTATAGGGAAAGTGTCGGATGACTCCGACGATTTAAATATAGGTTGCTTCTCATTAGGTTACCAACTGTGGTATGACAAAATGATTGAATATGAAGAAACGAGTATGAACTGTTTGATGGTTATGCAAGATGTTCTTAACGGAACTGACTGGACTGTAGGGTATATTAATCCAGAATTCAATTTGAAGCATCGGAAATTTGAAGTATCGAGTCAAACTAAGTTAGATTTTATTTATGAAATTGCTGATACATTTAAAGGGAAAGCCGTTTTTGACACAGTCGATAAAACAGTAAGTTTTTATAAGGAAGAGGAATTACAGGTTAATAAGGGATTTAAAGTTGGATATGGCAAATATATTGAAAACATTGATGAGAATATTGATGCTGATGAGATCGTAACAAGACTTTATGTATATGGTAGCGATGGAATGAGAATAAACTCTGTCAACCCTACTGGTCAACCTTACATAGATGACTTTTCGTATTTTCTATACCCGTTCGAAATGGATGAAAATGGCAAGGTTATTTCTCATAGTGAATACATGAGTGACAACTTGGCCAAGGCATTGATTTCGTATAATAGGTACGTATCAGGTAGAAAAGATGAATTTGGTGATTACCTAAAAGAAAAAAGCGAATTGCAATCGGACATGACGACTGAGGATAACAGATTAGTTGAATTAAAAGTAGAGCTGGAAATAATCCTAGATTCAATTACACTGGCCAAAGATATCGGCGAAACTACCAGTGCATTAAATATCAATCGTAGCAATAAGAATAAGCAAATATCGATCCAGCAGTCAAAGGTTAATGCAATTGAGAAGAAAATAAATATAATTGATGAAAGCGTCAAACAACTACGTGAAGATCTGAAAATTGAAAATCACTTTGATAAAGATCAACGAAACGAATTGTTTAACTTTATCCAAGTAGACGAATGGACTGACGACAACCAATTTGACGAAAGCGATCTATATGAGGCTGGATTAGAACAAATTAAAGAAGTAAATAGCCCTCCAATTGATGTAAGTATGGGTTTGGTTAACTTTTTTGAAATGGTCAGTGAGGGACATAATTGGGGCAGATTTGGAATTGGAGACACGATACATATCGACCATAAAAGGATTGGCACTGATATTAAAGCCAATCTTTCGCAGATAATTTTTGACTATGAGACTCCATCTATCGGTGTTACCGTCTCTAATGCTAAAAAGTCGGAATCGGATGAGTCGAAAATAAAGAATGCATTTTACACCATTGACAAAGTTAACACCGACCATAATAAGCGTAAAATTAATTGGAATAAGGCAGCATATAACTTTAATTTACGTAATGACAGACTGTCAGAAAAGCCAACAAAACCTACCCCCCTACTGTTAAGTCACAAGGATAATGACGATGGTTCTGTAAACTTGAACTTAAAGTGGGACTATCCAGATCATGCTAAGACAAATAAAAACGCAGACAATATAGATGGATTTAACATTTATCTTCATCACTCCATAAATAATGAATCATATCAATTTGGTTCTAAAATGGGCGAAGAGGATCAGAAAGGTGTATCGTATGGTACGAGAGCATTTACCTACCCTTCTGTCCCAGCAAATTTATATTATACAATAGGAATTCAAGCTTACCGTCGTGTTGATGAAGATGTCAACAGAGACGGTATTTTATTGTCCGATATTGTTAGATTTAATGGAGTCGGTGGATTAAACATTTCTATGCCTGTTCATCCCTCCCCTGCTACTGCATCGTCAGAACCAAGATTGATGTCAACATTTAATTCTATGGCTTTATCTGTTGTTGAATCTGATGATGACCCAGAAGAAGATTGGGAAGAAGAATTAGACGAGGAGACTTTAGGAGTTGACGACGGAGAAGTTCAGATATCTCCGGTTAGCATTGAGGAGTATGACAATCCTACTTCCACCCCCTATCAGCCCAGAACAGATGTCAACTTGAAGGGTAAAGTAAATGGATCATTCCATTCTGTCGGAGACGAGCCAGAAAACCCTAATGTTACTGATGTTTGGATAAGTTTAGAAGATGGCAAAACTAGGATTTGGGACGGAAAAAAATGGTCAATCGATACTGAAGCCAGTGATAATAAAAAAGAAACTGACAAGATCATTGGCGAGTTAGAAGAAAAGCTTCAAAGAGAACTCAATGAAATGCTGGACGATCTTAACGACAGAATGGAACATGTTGATTCTGAAATGGATCGTATTGAGAATGAAGTCATTCCAAATGTTGAAGACACTATAACCAAAACGTATATTCCAGAACAAGACACACCTCCTACTAAAATACCAAGGAGTGGACTTTGGAAAGATACATCGCAATATCCCTCTAGGTTAATGCGGTATGATGAGGCTAAGGATGAGTGGGTTCCACTTGCTCAAACAAAAGAAGAAATAGACAACCTAATCGAACAAATGCGTGAAGATGCTGTTCTGGAGGGAAAAGAATATACAGAAGAAGAGATTCAGGCTGAACGTGAGCGGATTCTTAAAGAATTGAACAAGCAGACTGGGAATATCGATCAAAAAATCAAAGACTTATTTGACATGTCTGAAGGATTGAAAGATGGGTTCGAGGGTGCCGCAGAACATATTGAGAAGTCTGAGCAATCTTATCGTAAAGAGAAGGCAGAAATTGAAGAAGGAATAAAAGAGTTAGAAGATGTAGCTGCAGATTTAAATAACCGAGCTGAAGAATTGCAAGAACGTATTGGTGACTTAGATGGAAAGATTACCGAGACAATTGTAGACGTTGATGATGCATTAGGTAAGATATCAGCTGCCGTCGAAGTTGTAGAACGGATAGATGGTCGTGTAAGCGAGAACTCTTCCAAGCTAGAAATTCAAGAAGGTCTAATAAATGGAAAAGTTGATGACTTTATATACCAAGAAGACAAGGCAGGAATTATTGAATCTGTAGAAAGTAACGTTGCTGAAATCGCACTGACTGCAAAAGGATTGGAAGCTAAAGCAGAACAGTCTACAGTAGATAATTTAACCGGTCGTATTTCAGATGCTGAATCAACCCTAGAGATACATGCAGAAGGATTAGAATTTAAGGCTGATAAGTCTGAGATATACACAAAAAAAGAAATGGACGAAGAATTTAAAGTATACGAAAACAAGTTCGTTGAATTCGATGCAACCATTGATGGAATCTTAGGCAAAGTATCTGACACTGAAGCTACAGTTGATGCTGTTACTGGTGAAGTGACAGGAATAAAAAAAGATGTGACCTCCCTATCATTGCGAGCTGATGGATTGGAAGGAAACTTTAGTAGTCTTAACGACACTATTGATGGAATTGAAGAAGATGTAACTGCTATTAGTGTAAGAGCTGATGGGATTTCAGCAGAGATTGAAAGGATCGAATCCGAACACGATGGCAGAATTTCCGAAAACTCGACTCAGATTGGAATTCAAGCTGGACTTATTGAAGCCAAATTAGACTCCACTACTTATCAAACTGATAAAAGTGGAATTTTATCTGAAATTGAGGCTAATAAAACCTTGATACAAGCGACTTCTGAGAGGGTTGATTTATCAGTTACTAAAAAAGAGTTCGAAGCTTTGGTTATTGGTGGCAGGAATTTATTAAGAAGTTATGACAAGTGGGAGAAAACTCAGGCATCGAGCATTGAGATAATTACTCCTTATAAGTTTAAGATAATTGAAAACGGAAGTCCGAGTACGAGGCTGGAATTTTGGGTAGACGTTGAGCCAAATACAGATTACACCATAACGGCAAGCGTGGAGTATGGTAGAACAGCCGTTTATCATGAGGATGGAAGCGTACTTGTAAAACTCATAGACAACAACATAAATGAAACATTCAACACAGGTGATGCAACTAAAGTAAGGGTTCATCACGGTAAGTATTCACAAGAAATGCGCGAGTGTACATTTTCTAACACTCAATTAGAAAAAGGAAATAAAGCCACAGATTGGGAAGCAGCACCAGAGGATACAGACGCACAGCTTGAAACGATCTCAGACAGAATTTCCACCACTCAAGCTGACTTATCTATACTAGCCGAAGGTGTATCTCTCAAAGCAGAGAAATCTGAAGTATACACTAAAACCGAAATGAATACTCAACTAGGAGATAAGCTAGACACTACTGTATACAGCAATAAAATGAGTCAGTTAGATGTGACTATTGAGGGTATTCAAGGTAGCGTGTCTAATATTAAATCTGATGTAGATGGCACTAAGAGTCAAATAGCTGATTTAAGTATAAGAGCGGATGGAATCGAAGGCAGCGTTAGTGATATTAGTAGTGGAATAGATGGCATAAGTGAGCAAGTTGCCAGCCTATCCGTCAAAGCAGACCGAATTGAGACAAGTGTTAGCAATATTTCTGTTGGTGGAAGAAACCTGTGGCGCTGGACAGATTACGAAACTGCAAGTTTGGAAAATATAAAAAACAGTTATTTTCATAATTTCCCTAGTTCTTCACCTGTTATTAGACAGGCAAACTGGGGATCGGTACAAGGAACCTTTATAGAGGGGCGTAGTGTGATCTCGTATGTAGGGTCAGTCGGAGAAAGAACTGAATATGCGATTAACCCGATTGACGAAAATGGAAAATACTATATGCGCTTAGAACCAAACGCAGAATACACTTTTTCCATGTGGTATTACCACGGTGGAGGGATTGCTAATCTGCAAATGCTTGTGTGGGCATATGATGATGACGGAAGTAATAGATCAAACTATATCGCTAATAGATTTAGCACTGAATACCATGACAAATTTAAAAGATTAGAATGGACTTTTAAGACTGATGACAGAGTGTTATACGAAACACGCTTGTATATAAGACCAGATAATGCAAGACCAGACGGCACAGCAATGAGTTATCACATGTATCAGCCACAGCTTGAAAAAGGAAATATGGCTACGTCATATCAACAAGCACCAGAAGATATAGGCAGTCGCATGCTTATCGCTGAATCGTCTATCCAACAAAATGCAGAAAATATTAATTTAAAAGTGGATAGAGACGGCATAGTAAATTCACTTAACTTGTCATCTGAAGGATTAAAAATTGATGTAAATAAAATGGATGTCACAGGCTTAGTTTCATTTATCAACTCAGACGGATCAACTGGCACTGCTATCAATGGTAGCAAATTGGTCACTGGCAGTGTTACAGCTAAAGAGTTAAATGTAAATGAGATATTTGGCAACTCAGCTGTAATCGGCAAGATACAAGCAGATTCTGTATTGACTGCTAATTTATCAGCGTCTCAGATTACTGCTGGAACATTTGATGCTGGCAAAATAAGTGTAGTCAATCTTAGTGCCTCTTCCCTTATAGCTGGTGAAATTGATGCAAGTAAAGTTAACATTAGAAACTTGAATGCAGCAGAGATGAAAACAGGCACTTTAACTGGTGTAGATATTACTGGGGTCAACATTACTGGATCAAACTTCAGAGCAAAAGATGGAGACTTCACTCTTCAAGACAATGTGTCCAATGTTGAATATAGCGTCACACCAGCCCGTAACATGATTCAAGATCATTCGTTTGAGATGATGCAACCGGGATACTCTAGCGCTGATTCAATTAAACATAACTGGGTAGATATCGATAAGACAATTAACGATAAGTGGAGCATCACAGGCAAACCTAAAATTGTTACCCAATTCGCTCCAGAGGATGCGAAAGCACTTGCTATACATGGTAACAGAGCGATAGCGGTAAAAGATGCAAACTTTGTTAGACAATATATTTATGAAGGCGTTGGTGGTGGAGCTAAATTTACGATATCTGGCTTCTTCAAAAGACAATGGAACCAGCCGCCCGGCAAGCCACGCTTTGAGGTGGACGTTATAAACGCAGCTGGTGGTCGAACTAGGTTAATAAACGAAATATTTGAAACTGTACCAAATGATTATTCCGTTGTTAGACGTTCTTCTACTTTTACAGTTCCAAGCAACTTTCAAATAGGTGGATCTTTGGATGTGAAAATATCGGGTGGAGATAGCAATTGGGTGCATTGTGATGGTATTCAAATGGTCGAAGGTGACAAGCCCACTGTATACCAACCGGAGGATAGTATTTGGGAGATCACAAAAGGAAATTATAATGTAAGAAACGAAAACAGACTCCTTTGGTCTGGGGCGGTTTATTTGAGGTCGGATCACGTATTATACCCAGAGAAGCCCTTGGAGTATTGCAACAATGGGTGGATTTTAGAATGGAGTAACTATGTTATAGGCGATGGAGCAACCGACAGTGACTGGCAGTATACCTATATCTCAAAAAACACATCTGTGAATGCTACTAGCAGCAATGGAGCTAGGGTTTATTTGCGTAGCGGAAATTGGGATGGCAATGAAGTTATGAAATATTTCACGATTAGAGGCGGTGGAGAAAGACTTGTCGGTCATGACACTAATGGTCAGGGGCAAAACAGGAATATGGCTTTAAGGGCAATTTATGAATGGTAAATCACTAGAGGAGTTGTGCAAATGATCAAAATATACCTTTTGACGGACGTAGATGGATATGTGAGCATAACTTCATCTACGTCGTTAAGAAACGAAAATGAGCAGACTATTGAAGTGTCGAAAGATCATGAAGTTTTACGGAACTCAGAGATATTTAAATATGTGGATGGTAAGTTGATTAAAGACGTAGATAAACAAAGGCAATTGAAAGCTGAAGCGAATGATAAACCAGATAAATTGACGGATGATGAGATGAATGCTATCGCTATTATGGAACTGTCCGAGAAAATAATGAATATTGAAATGGGGTGACGATGTGTACGAAGGAAGCATGTTAGCGTTGCTTTTCGCAACGTATGTTATTCGTGGTATGTGGGATTACAATAGAGTCCCTACACAGCTGAGAGAAGAAGTCAATGCAATTTTAATAGCAGAAGGACAGGAAGATTTGATCAAACAGAAGGAATAAAATGAGCGGCTATTTTATATGGCTGCTCTTTTTTAATGATAAATAAAGAAAGGGTGATTTAGTGAACATCCCAAAAATATACAACGATCCAGTAATCGCAAGGCGCAGAAACGGCACCACAGGCGATCCGTTCCGTCAAATTACTGAGACACTATCCTTAAACAGGAATTATGCTTTGTTAACGGAAATTCCAAATAGATTTAATCGGGTTCAAATTAAAGAATATTACGAAATAACTGATGGAGAAATAGAAGAAAATCAATTCAGAGTAGACTATGTTAATGGCATAGTCTTTTTTCATGATTCAAAACAAGGAGTATCGCTAACTTTCACTTATTTAGGTGAAGGCGCCTACCTCTTCCCTGACACAAGAATATACGTGACAGGCTATAAAGACGGCTGGACATTAAACGACAAACTTAAAGATGTTGACAGGTTGATTAACGAACAAAAGAATCGAGTGGATACACTAATACGTGAAACTCCACAACCAGATGAAATTCTGGATGTTCGTACCGACAGAAATGGCAAAGTATTTCCTGTCGCCAGAGATAGAATTAATTCAGAACAAGAAAAAATTGAAGAAGCTTATGAGGACTTAAATAAGAAAAAATACTCATCACTAAAAAAGAGATTAGATGCCGATCAGAAAATGGTAGATGATGCTTTTCTTAGCTCGGATGAAAGTCAGCTATTCGACAATTTGGACGCAAGATTGAGATTTGATCACACTCAAATACACAAACGAGTAGATGATGAAGTAGAAAAAATCAATCAAAGATTTCTTCGTGAAGTTAACGTGTTGGATTTTGGAGCTAAAGGTGATGGAAAAGCCGATGATACCAAGGCTATACAGGATGCCATGAACCTTGCTGAGAAAGACAAGTTTATCAAGATTACATTTCCACATGGAGTGTTTAAGATTACGAGTACACTCAGAGTGAAAATGAATACCCACTTGCATCTTAGTGAGCAAACTACAATTTTAAAAGAGTTTGGTGGATACATGCTGGCAAATGGTATGCCAGATGATGAATTCACGAAGTATGACGGCAACTCCAACATTACAGTAGATGGCGGAGTATGGGATTACAACGGTGTGAAATTCCCTCAGATGGCAAACTGTTTTGCTTTTGGACACTCTCAAAATATAGTCTTTAAAAATCTCACTATCAAAGATGTGGCTGGATCGCATGCTATCGAATTGAATTCTAGTAGAGAAGTTCAGTTTTTGAATTGTAAATTTCTTGGATTTATAGATACAGGTGGACGTTCATTCTCCGAAGCAATTCAATTAGACTTAGCTAAAGGGGCAGGCTACTTTGGAGCATTTGGAGGCTATGACAACACGCAGTGTCATAACGTTTTAGTCCAAGGGTGCTATTTTGGAGAGTCTGGAACAAGAGGATCTGGAGCTTGGCCTAGAGGAGTTGGCTCTCATGCTGCCACTATTGGAAGATGGCATTCATACATAACTATTGTAGACAATATATTTGAAAACTTAACTATGCAAGCTATACGTGCATTCAGTTGGAATCACTTAATCGTATCTAATAATCATATTATCAATTGTGGATCAGCTGTAAACGTTGTTCCTCCTAAACATTCTAGCAACCCGAATAATACGATAGATGTAGATGGTGTACAGACAAACAAAAGTCAGAATGTATATAACTTTAAAATCACTAATAATCTTATTCGTGGAGGAGGAGCTCACTCGTCCTCTATTCGTATTCAAAGTGAAAAAGATGTGTGGATTTATGGGGTAGTTGTAAGTGGCAATACCATATCTCAGAAACAAGGAAATACTGTTGGTGTCTACTTAAGAGGTGTAAGTCGAGCTGTTGTTTCTAATAACGTTATCCATGAGAATCAAGCATCGGGATTGTCTCTTCGGGACTGCTATTCATTGGTAGTTGATGGTAACTCATTGACTAATATTGGTACAAACGCAATATCTGCCAATGGTGTTCAGATGCTTACAATTTCAGGCAACTCAATAGATTATTGCGGAGGAAAAGGAATGAGCATACAAGCTTGTCAACAAGCAACCATTTCTGGCAATTCCGTAAAGAGAACAACTACATATGGCATACATATTCATACCAATTCTCTAGGCTTTACGATATCCGGTAACACAATTATAGGTTCTGGGCGAAAGAATCCCGGTGAAGCAGGATCTCAGTGTATTAGAATTACCACCAATTCATCCAATGGAGCAGTAACGGGAAATCTGCTTAGAGGATGGGGAGAAGATTATGAGCCATCTTACGGTATATGGGTAACTGCTACAACTTACAGAATATTTGTAACTGGCAATAACTCTCCGGGATTAGATGCGTATTTCTCGGGGAATCAGCCGAGTTCGAACAAGCATACAGCTAACTCATGGAATTAAATAAGCAAGCAAAGCTTAGAGGGGTCTCCCCTCTTTTTTATATTGTCAAAGGAGAGATAAAATGGCGTTTACTAATTTTTTGAAAAATAAGGTACTAGAAGAGAATTTTACAGACAGGGCAGTTGATGTAGCATTATTTACAGATGTCGAGACTGAAGTGACTGAGGATAGCTATGAAAGGCAATCAATAGAATTCCAGTATTCAAAGAATGGAGAAATTAAGAATGAAGCAGAAGTTCGCTTTCCAATTTCCGAAGAAGATTATGGAATTGTAACCCACATAGGAATCTATTCAGCGGAAGAGTTAATAGACTTAACTGAATTAAAAAATACAAGAGAGATACTATCAGGAGACCAGTTTGTAATTGGTGAAAATGGATACACAATTAGTCTGGATTGAGGTGAGTAGTGTATGTCAATCAACTCACAAACAACGTCACAATCACATGTGGATTATTCAGTATACAGGTTTAGCGCAAGGTCAATCAACAAATCAAACTCACATGTAGAACATACAGTTGATAAGTCAGATGGAATATACTCAACAAATATATCTAAATCAAGTATGAGGTATCACTTAGAGATCAAAAGGTCGGTTACGTCTAATACAAAATCAAACACTATAGAAAAGTCACATAGAGTTATTTATAACAAGGTTGGGACGCAGACAAAGTCTGATTCTCATACATCCTACATAGTAAGAAAAGAAGAAAGTGTAACATCTAAAAATAAATCAATATCAGCAACGGACGTAAATGTACTTGCGATCGTTCATAATTCCTATGACATAATCAAACTGGCATTAGACTACAATCTTGGAGATATGAAATCAATTCCGACTACAGTTGATACATATATACATGATAAATTTATATTTAAGTTTCCCCTATTCAACAAGCATTCACTTACTATTTACATTTATGATGACAGATATGATTTTAACAAAGACTTTCACAACGCTACGATAAAAGTATATGAGGACGGCAAGTGGATTCATGAAAATATATGGGTGGATAAAATTGAACAGTATTTGTTTGATTTACATATTGAGATCGAAACTAATAGAGAACGATTAGAAAATGAAAGAAAATTAGAGGAATATAACAGACAAAGAGAAGAAAATGAGAAGCTAATACGATTCGCTATTTTACTTGGCGCTGCAACTTCAAAAGGTATTATACTTCCTTATTGGATAGATGCAGACAAGTCATATGATGAGGATTATGCTTTTGATGAGGACAGTACATTAGCCGACTTCATGAACTATATGTTTGATGCTGATGTGATTGATGTAAATATTGATGAGTAGGTCTCCCCTACTCTTTTTTTAATGTTAAAAAGAAAAAATGGAGGAGGAGTTAAATGGCTGAGACTAAGATTGATCTTAAGGATTTAGAGAAGGCTTGGAAAGATGTGGCTGACTGGACTAAAGATGCAAAAGTTGAAGTTACAAATCAAAAAGAAGTACAGACAGTTGACGGTGAAGTTAGTATATCTAACCTCCCCGAACCTGTAGATGTACAAAAAGTAGAAATGACAAATCAAAAAGATGTGATATTTCCTGATTTGCAAAATGTTAAAGATGCAGATGTTAAGGCTGAGTTGGAGTCAATTAAAGGTACACAGGCTGAAATTATTGCTGCTTTGAAAACTACTAATGAAAGCCTATTGGAGACGAATAAGAAATTAGAAGGAACTCTTGATACTAAACTTACTGGGAGTAATCTTGAGGATGGGATACCCACTATAAATATAGGTAATAGTAAAGGAATTGTATTAGCTGACAAAGAGCAAATAATGTCAGGTTCCTCGAAAACATTTGCTACGTTAAGCAGGGATAATGAATTATTAGGCGCTAAAAAAATATCATTTTACGTATCTAGTGACCAAAAATGTAAAGCTGTTGCGTATTTTTATAGTTATGTAACCGACGATCTTGTTAGAAACAACATAGAAATAACCGCAGAAACATCAACGACTTTGGCAAGACCGTCATTTTTAACGATGGAAGTACCAGTAACAAAAAGGGTAGCCGTTATTGTTACTAACCTTTCAGATTCTGATGCAGTTTGTAATGTAAATTTAGGAATTTCATGGTAAGGAGGATATTTTTATGGATGAATTAGATAAACTCCCGAGAGACCCTTACGGATTTGGGGAGATATGGTTGGACGCGCATGAATGCAGTATTACAAAAGAATCGTTTATTAAGATGTTCGGGGAGACCGATTTTTTATTCAAATATGTTTTTTTGTATAATCATGAAGCTACCACACCAATGTGGAAAGACCAATTTGATGCATGGAAAGAACAAGGCATACTCAACTAACTGGTTATCTAAAGTTTAGTATGAAAATAAAAATATTTTAAATTAATCGTCATTATTCAAGAGTTACCCTACCCTATCTGCTATATTATATATAACCAAATAAAAAGGAGATAGGTAAAATGAATAATGATAAAATAATACGAGAAATACTACTGAAGATCAAAGGTGGAGATTTTGTAGGACTCTCAACAATTGAAGTGGCAAATGACCTAGCTGATAAGCATGGAGTGCATTCATTTGATATTCTGGATGAGTTTACGATTATTGAGAGAAATGGTTATGCTAAGTTCGGAAGTTTAGTCGGAGCTGGAGATCAGATGATTAATGGAATAACGGAAAGAGGAAACGAATATTTAAGGAGAAAATAATTAGGCGCATCCCTTTTGGGGTGCTCTTTTTATGTCAAATATAAGTTTTCCAATAAAAGAAGGTTTTTATCTGAATTATGAGTTAGTAAAACAGAGTAAATGTAAGCATTCGGTAGATAAACGAAGGTGATTTTTAAGTCTGATATAGATCAGGCTTATTTTTTATGGAATAAAAAGGAGTGTGTTCTTTATTGTGTACAAGTTTACAATAAATGTGTACTTTATTGAGAACGGCACAAAAGAACACAAAAGGAAGGAGTTTCACACAAGTCAATTAATCTAGGAGAGATTTATGTTGGTTTTACTTAGAGATGTACAGAAAGAAATAAATTATGGAGATTAGAGGTGGTGATCGTGTCAGATAAAACTCAGTGGGACATTGAACACTTGCAGAAGAAAGCCGACCAACATGAAGCCAAATTAAACAGTCACGACAAAAGATTAGCTGCCTTGCAGTCTTTCAAAGACTCCACTGTTGAAAAATTGCTTACAATCTTTAAATCTATTGAAGAAATCAAGGAAGAAAGTAGATGGATGAAAAGAAGCTTTACTACAGCATTAATAGGTGGGATTGTGACTGCTGTGGTTTCATTGGTTATATGGCTCATACAAAATTAGAAAGGAGTGAGCCTGAAATTGGATGACAAAGAGATTAAATTAGAAGAGATAAGCAATAAGGTGAACAATTATAAAGCCGCAAAATCACCTCCCATTTTTGAAATGTTTGTAACTTTATTTTCAATTTTAACTGCTGTAATGTTATTTTTATTTCCTGATATGCTACAACCTGCAGACAATAGTATAACAAATTTATACTGGTTGTTACTATCCATTATGCCTCAATATATGTGGGCAATGGCGTTCTTTATATCAGGGGTTACTAAAGCGATCGGCATGTTGGTGGATAATAATGCGACTAGAATAACAGGGTTAGTGTTATCGGCATTACTTTATACTACGTTTAGTATTTGTTACATATTGAATTTCCCAACAATTGGGGCTATTACGTTTACTAGTATGACGATATTTACACTGATAAGTATTTCAACTGTGAAGCATACGGGACTTAAGGAATAGATTAAGGCAATTAAATTTATTTAAGGAGATTGATAAATTATGGATAAAAATAAAAAAGGTATCAACTGGCAAATTAGAGCTAAGAATCCAGTTTTCTGGGCGCAGGTATTACTAGCAGTATTAACTCCCATTCTTGCATATGTGGGGCTGTCATTTGGGGATTTGACCACTTGGAGTTCAATAGCTGATTTGATTCAGTCTGCATACAGCAATCCATACTTGTTAGGTTTGGTTGTTGTCAGTGTGTTTAACTCTGTAACTGACCCTACTGTTTCTGGTATTTCTGACTCTGAATTATCTCGGACATATACAAAACCAAAGAAGAATAAATAAATATTACATAATAATTTAATGATTAATCAGTAAGGACATGTCTCGATTGGGATGTGTCCTTATTTGTGTTTATAAAAATTGAAGGAGACGATTATTAATGGTTAAAACAGTAGCAGTAGATATTGGGCATGGGAGTAATACATTCCCCCCATCAAAAGGGGTTTATAATGGTGGTAAAGGATACGCTGAGCACAGCTTCAACGCTAAATTAGGTATGCGTATTAAAGATATATTAGAAGCAAATGGTGTTAAAGTCATCCTTGGTCAACAGCCAAATAAAGCTGATGTACCACTGACCACTCGAACAAATTTATACAACAGAGAGAACGTTGATGTAGTGTTTTCTGTCCACGCTAATGCTGGTGGAGGAACAGGTCGTTGTGCTTTTTATTGGGGCACATCTAATGAATCTAAAAAACTCGCAGAAACTGTTGTTAAGCATATTAAAGCCAAAGGATACAGTACTCATGGCAATGGCTTACATGCAGGTGAGCGTGGTTCATGGACGAATCTTCACATCAATAGAGAAACTAACATGCCTGCTGTACTAGTCGAGCATGGTTTTATGGATACAGCCAGTGACTTTGAGTTGATTTTTGGTGGCAAACAGTCGCAGTATATTGAAGACATGGCACAGGCTGATGCACAGGCTGTTATGGATTATTTAGGAGTTAAGGGTGGCGCTAAGGTACCTAATAAAACATCTAAGCCAAACAAAACACAAACTGGTTCATCCACTACCACTAAACCTAAAGTAACATGGATAAAAGTAACAGGTAGCTGGAATGGTACTCCCACTCTTAGAAATGGTCAATACGGAAATCCTGTAAAGCAATTACAGGACAAATTGAAAGCTAAAGGATACTTGACTGCAAAACAAGTTGATAGCTATTTTGGAAGTACATCAGAAACAGCTGTAAGGAATGCTCAAAAAGATGCTGGGATCACTAATGATGGATTGGCTGGTAAAGGAACATATAAGGCTTTGAGTGGTTCTGCGGGCAATTTAAAAATCGACGGCATTTGGGGTAATGGAACAACTCGACAGCTTCAGAAAGTATTAAAGACAACCGCTGATGGAGTTATCTCAAATCAACCAAACAATGCTGTCACAAAACAAATCATTGGAGTTACATTTGGAAATGGCTCTAGTCCGATGGTCAAGAAGTTGCAGAAGAAAGTCGGTTCTGCCCAAGATGGTCGTTTAGGAGCCAACACTATAAAACAGTTACAGAAACATCTCGGTACGGTTCAGGATGGAAAATTATCTAATCCTAGTTTGGTTGTTAAAGAATTGCAACGTAGACTAAACAAAGGAACATTTTAATTAACATATGTCTCCCCTATTGAGTTAGGGGAGAACCATTTAGTCCTCCCCACCTCTTCCCTGCTCTATTTAATTAACCTCATGATGATATTATCTTAATTATTGGCGACTTATTGACAATGTCTCGACTGTCTGATATCCTAACTGAGTTTTTTAATATATTAATCGAATCATCGGCATTATCGTGATTTGTTCTTATCACAAACAAGTCATCACCCTTACTTATCTCATCTCCAATTTTAGCTTTTACCGTTATCCCAGCTAAAGGATCTATAACATCATTCTTAGTAAGCCTACCTGCTCCAAGCAGAGAGGTTGCATGCCCTACATCCTGAGTATCGAAACCCTCTATATAACCCCTCTTATCGCTTTTAACTACAAGCTCCTTAACGTTATCATTACCCGTTACACTATCCATGTTTCCGCCTTGAGCTGTAATAAATTCATTAAATTTATCATAAGCCTTGCCGTTACTGATCGAATCTTTTACAAGTTGTCTTGCTTTGTCGATGTTGTCAGCTTTATTTCCTAGAAGTACCATCTGAGATGCTACTTCTACAGACACGTCTATAACGTCTGACTCTTTCAATTTGCCCGTTAGTACGTCTATGGTCTCTTGTACTTCATTTAAATTTCCAACTTCATTTCCCAAAGGTTGATCCATACGTGTCAGAATCGCAACGACTTTCCTTTTAAGCTTATTACCTATGCTTACCATAGTATTAGCAAGTTCTTCTGCTCTTTCTTCCGACTTCATGAATGCACCACTGCCCACTTTTATATCCAGTACTATAGCATCTGCACCGCCAGCAATCTTCTTGCTCATAATAGAGCTTGCAATCAACGGAATAGAATCCACAGTGCCAGTAACGTCTCTTAGCGCATATATCTTCTTATCAGCTGGGACTAAGTTTTTAGATTGGCCAATTATTGAGACTCCGACATTCTTAACATTGTCCTCAAACTCTTTATCACTAAGTTCTGTTTTAAACCCTTTGATCGCTTCTAATTTGTCAACAGTTCCTCCTGTATGACCTAATCCTCTTCCGCTCATTTTAGCAACTGGTATCCCCAATGACGCGACGATAGGAGTTATAATGAGACTAACCTTATCTCCAACTCCGCCTGTGGAATGTTTATCTACAATTACATCATCTATAAATGACAAATCAATTTGATCACCTGAATCGACCATGATTTCAGTAAGCCATGAAGTTTCATCAAGAGATAAACCTTTAAAGTAAATTGTCATTAAGAAGGCTGACATTTGATAATCAGGTATAGAGTCATTTGTATATCCGTCAACCATATATTTGATTTCATCGTAAGTTAAGTTTTCGTTCTTCTTTTTATTAATTATATCCACTGCGTTCATAAAGTTTATCAACCTTTCCTAGTAATTGCTCACTGCTCTTCTTGAGTTTCTTCTAATAGCATACGCGTCACTCATTATCTGAATCAATATTTCCTCACTACAAAGCAAAGATTTGCTTCTTATGAAATTAATATAATCGTCTACGGTGCGACCTGCAGAAGAAAGCATATTGGTAAAGTTTTCGTAGGACGGAATGCTTCCATTTTGCTTGTAGTCTCTGTGAGTGCTTAATGAAATATTTGTTAATTTACTGAAATAAGTTGGTGAATTTAGCTTGCTGTCGATTGTTATAAGGTAGCTGTAAAATGTACTAGATACGCATTCAACAAGAGCTGTTAGCCAATCAAAGAAGTTTAAGGAGAATGTTTTTTCGTCTGATTTAATCGTTATGTTCTTAGATGTTGTCGTGTCTCCTACGCCACCAGTCGAATGTTTATCAACCTTTATACCTTCTATAGCAGAGAGATCAATTTGGTCACCTGACTCCACCATGGCAGTTGTCAGATTTGCACGTTCCGCTTCCGTCATATCCTGAAAGTAGATCGCCATTAATAAAGCACTTGCCTGATAATCTGGAATGTTATTATTTGTATATTGATCGATAAAAAAATTAATTTCCTCTTTTGTTAATGCATGACCATCTCTTTTTTTCTCTATGATGTCGTACATACGCATTTTCTATCAGCCCTTTTATAGTTTATGAATGACTTTTTTTACAAATTGCAGGAATGTTTCCTTTACTTTTTCCGTTGTTTCAATCACTTCACTGTGTGTTAATGGCTGGTCTAATATGCCGGCGGCCATATTGGAAATACAAGATATACCTAGTACACGCATACCAGCATGTGTTGCCACGGTAACCTCAGGAACTGTAGACATCCCTACCGCGTCGCCTCCCAATGTTCTAAGCATTTTTATCTCTACTGGTGTTTCGTAAGCAGGACCGGTGTTTCCTACATATACGCCTTTTTGAATCGACAGTCCAAGCTCCTTGGCACAGAATTGTGCAAGCTGTATATAATCTCTATCATAGACTTGTGACATATCTGGA
This sequence comes from Virgibacillus halotolerans, assembly GCF_016908515.1. Classification (GTDB taxonomy): domain Bacteria; phylum Bacillota; class Bacilli; order Bacillales; family Amphibacillaceae; genus Virgibacillus_M; species Virgibacillus_M halotolerans. The sequence goes on along the minus strand of NZ_JAFBEA010000001.1, from coordinate 400,569 downwards.
AAACGGGCGCCGAATGCTTCATCGTTATCACCAATTAGTGGGTTATCTCCCATATTATTGATATGATCGGTAATTAACATTAAATCACCAGGCTTGAAGCTTTTATTGATTCCACCTGCAGCATTCGTAACAATTACCGATCCAATTCCCAGTTGCTTCATAACACGAACCGGAAAGGTCACTTGTTTCATGGAATAGCCTTCATAATAATGAAAGCGACCCTGCATTGCAATAACTTGTTTACCCTCTAATGTACCGGCAACCAACTGACCTTTATGACCCGTTACAGTGGATTCCGGAAAGTGCGGAATTTCTTTATACGGAATAATCGTTGGGTTTTCGATTTCTTCCCCTAAAACGCCTAGTCCCGATCCGAGAATTAAGCCGATAGACGGATTAATTGATAATTTACTTTGGATATACGAACTAGCTTCTTTCATCGCTTCTTGATTCATGACTGCTCACCCTTTGATTTAATATCCTGTAAAAAACTCTTTCCAAATGCCGGCATCTTTACATTAAAGTTATCAGCAATGGTTGCTCCAATATCTGCGAAAGTATCCCTAATCGGTAATGCCTTTCCTTCTTTAATGCCCGGATGATAAACAATTAACGGTACATATTCCCGTGTATGGTCTGTTCCATGATGGATCGGATCATTTCCATGGTCCGCCGTAATTAGCAATAAATCATCCTGCCGCAGTTTGTTCAATACTTCTGGAAGTCTTGCATCAAATTGTTCCAGTGCTTTTCCGTAGCCTTCTGGATCACGGCGATGGCCATATTTTGCGTCAAAGTCAACTAAATTAACGAAACTGATCCCAGTGAAATCTTTGTCCATAGATTGAACTACCTTTGTCATACCGTCCTCATTATCGATGGTTCGGATGGCTTCCGTAATTCCTTCTCCATCATAAATATCGGAGATCTTTCCTAGGGCTATCACATCTTTCGCAGCATCTTTAAGCTCATTCATAACTGTTCTGCCAAAAGGCTTCAATGCATAGTCATGCCGATTTGCTGTCCGTTCAAAAGCACCCGGTTTACCCAAAAATGGTCGGGCAATTACGCGACCTACCATATATTTCTCGTCTAATGTCAACTCGCGGGCAATTTCGCAGATGCGGTATTGTTCTTCTATCGGCACAATTTCTTCATGTGCTGCAATTTGCAATACAGAATCTGCTGATGTATACACAATAAGAGCGCCGGTTTTCATATGTTCTTCACCAAGTTCATCGAGGATGACGGTACCTGAAGCAGGCTTGTTTCCAATGATCTTACGACCGGATTTTTGCTCTAATGCATCGATTAATTCTCCCGGAAACCCATCAGGAAACGTTCGGAAAGGTTGTTGAATATTTAACCCCATAATCTCCCAATGGCCTGTCATTGTATCTTTTCCATTTGAGGCTTCCTGCATTTTTGTAAAATGTGCCTGTGGTATAGCAGCTTTTTCAATGCCTTGTATTTTTTTAATATTGCTTAAGCCTAATTTTCCCATATGTGGCATATCAAGTCCGTTCATGTGCTCCGCAATATGACCTAATGTATCGGCACCTTTATCATTAAAATTTTCAGCGTCGGGAGCCTCTCCAATTCCAACCGAATCCATTACAATTAAAAATACACGCTTAAAATGTTGTTTCATTATGAATACCTCCTACTGTTTCTATTCCCAATGATAGATAAATATATGCATCTTATTACCGTTGTAGGATGTCAGACGACTTACAACAAAAACTATGCACGGGGATGATAGGTTTGATACATATCTTTTAATCTCGCTTTTGTCACATGGGTATAAATTTGCGTCGTAGAAATGTCTACATGTCCCAACATTTCCTGAACGATACGTAAGTCTGCCCCATTTTCAAGTAAGTGTGTGGCAAAAGAATGCCGCAATGTGTGTGGTGTAATTGCTTTCGTAATGCCAGCATGCACAGCCGCTGCTTTTAGAATTTTCCAGAAACCCTGGCGCGATAGTGGCCGCCCATGTTGATTCACAAACAGAATATTATCATCTTGTTTTCTTTTCACTAGAATTCCCCTAGCATGTTCTAAATAATCTTCAACTGCCTGCTTTGCTACATTTCCAAGTGGAACGATTCTTTCTTTTGAACCCTTACCCATGCATTGTACAAACCCCATGGTTAAGTGGATATCACTAACTTTTAATGTAATTAATTCACTGACGCGCAGTCCAGTTGCATAAAGTAATTCAAACATCGCTTTATTGCGCAATAATAATGGTGTATTTCCACTAAATGCAAGCAATGATTCAACTTCCTTTACCGATAATACATCGGGAAGCTTTCTTTCCTTCTTTGGTGTTTCGATATGTAAGCTTGCATCCTGGTGTACAATTTGTTCCCGAATTAGAAACTGGTGAAAAGAACGTATGGAAGCAATATGTCGTGCGATCGTTGCCGAAGACTTGCCGTCGTCCTTTAACATATAAAGAAAATGAACGATATCACTTCTGACGACATCTTCCCAAATTGACTTTTCCACCACTTTATCAATATATGTTATATAGTTGCTTAAATCTCTTTTATAGGATGTTAAAGTGTTTTCAGAAAGCCCTCTTTCTATTTGCAGAAAATGAAAATAATCTTCAAAGGCATACGTCAGCATGTTTCTTACTCCCCTAGTCGAAAAAATAAATTCAAGCGATCAATCAAGCTTTGATCTTCATTAAATACCTTTACTGCAGCACCCTCCGGTGTATCATAACGATGATATTGTTCATACTCCGAATGCATGACACGTAGGCCATAGTAAAATAAAAATGTACAGGCTATAAATATAACAAATACCTTCGATGTGTCCCACACGATCCGTCCCATAGAGCATGTCTCCTTTTAAATAGCTTCTACTATAAAAGATATGCCTAAAATGACCGATATTATACATATAACCTATAATTAATAATGCTGTATTTTAAATGTAACCCTTTTCCATGTATTTGTAAATCACATTTTTGCGTAAAAAGAGTTGAAAGTCCTTCCAGAATCGCCATTAGATAACTTGGCATTCGCCTACGCTCATGCAAATAGGTAAGTTTTTTCTTACCTATGTGAAAATAAAAAACCTTTCATCCCGTAAGGAAAAAAGGCTTCGAGTCATCGATGATTAGTTTGCTTTCACTGCTGCTTCCTGACATTGTTTACAAATACCGTGAAAAGTCAAGCGATGATCTTTTACTTGAAATCCCCAATCATTTTGTACTACTTCTTCTACATCTTTTAATAAATCGTCAACAATCTCTTCAACAGAACCGCATTCAATACATACGAGATGATGATGAAAATGTTCTGCTCCTTCTTTACGAAGATCATAACGGGAGACACCATCACCGAAGTTAATTTTATCAACAATTTTTAATTCCGATAATAATTCTAAAGTACGGTATACTGTAGCAAGACCAATTTCAGGTGCTTTTTCTTTCACTAATAAATATACTTCTTCCGCACTTAGATGGTCTGTTTCTCGTTCTAACAATACGCGAACTGTCGCTTCCCGCTGGGGTGTAAGCTTATAGCTCTGCGAATGGAGTTGTTTTTTTATCCGATCAATTCGATGTTCCATGGTAAGTCCCTCCCTCATAGCCCATCTATATTATAGGCACCAATGAATTGCGTGTCAAAGTATAATCTCACATTGTATTTATAACAATTATAATCTAAGTTTCATTATTAGTAAAATGATTTAATCAAAGATTCCATCGCCCCATTGGCAACATAGACCTCTAACACTGCTGCAATCAATGATCCAGCTAATAAAAAAATAAAAATTGTTATATATCTTCCGAACGGCTGGAAGATGGAATGAGAAATTCTGCGTGTGAAAAGTTTATTTAATAAAGTTAGTGAAAATATCATGGATAAACTGCCAGCAATAATATAGACTGGTATAATTAAAATATTTTGTGGTGCAATCGATAATGAAGCAAGTAATAAGCCCTTAGCACCTAGTTGATTTACAATAAAACCAACTGAGAATCCTACGACCAGCCCTTTTATGAATAGCAAAATCCAGACAATTGGTAAACCGATAACCGATAACCCCAAAACAAACAACAATAATAAATATTTGGCATGGTAAAAGAAACTGTCTTTTAATAACTCGGTACTTCCCGGCTGTTGCTCATCCACAACTTGTCCAAAAAAACGTTCCAGATAGAAAAACAAATCCTGTTTTTGTACAAAGCTCATGCTATTTACAATAATAGCGCCAAATATGATCCCAGTTAAAAATAAAATAATCATGAAAATATAAATGGTCGCATGTTCCTTTATGTGGTTCATTACAAGTACTTTGTTTGTTTGCATCGGAATCCTCCATTCCATAAATGGGTCTATCATAAAACTATGAAGCATTCCGATGAATAATACCAAAATATCTATTTTTTATTTTTTGTTCGCCTAATTTATGGGAGTAATGCTGCCATACTTTCCACCGCCACCTGCCTTTATGGCTAACTTACCCTCTCTCATATGAATAATAGATTGTGCTAGTTTTTCCGGTACAACTGTTTTTAGCTGCGACATTGGAACATGATGGATTATATTCATTTCTGTCTGAAAGTGACTTAACAATTTCTCAAAGGTTTTCGGTCCAAGCGTCGGTAAATATTCTAATGGTACCTGATATAAATATGGCGGACGTTCGATAACTTCCTTCGTATCCTTTAATTCCTTAATCCGGTCTGCTACCCCTTTAATAATCTTCGTTGAACCGCATGCTGGGCATTGCTTTTGTTCCGGAGAAAGCGCATGTAAACAGTCCTTACAAACCGTTGTATGATATTTTCCGAGTTGTGGATTCATTCCAAAGTTTCGTGTGATTTCACGTCCATTCACTTGATGCAATGCCCAATAAAACTCTTTAAATGATGGTTCTTCCATAAGCACTTCTTGGTATTCACGGGCAATCTTGGCCAAGGAATGTGCATCTGAATTCGATACAAACGTATAATCGTGCAACTCTTTTATTTGATCTGCCATACCTGTATCTGAGCTTAATCCAAGCTCAATGCCATCAATTAAATCGGGGTCAAGCACTTCTGTCAACGATCGCTTAACACCCTTTCCATACATGCTTTTAAACGGAGTGAACACATGAGCGGGAATAAAGATCCCTTCCAGTTCTTTCACTTTATATTGCAGTTCTTTTGCTGTTCCATAATAGCGCTGAGAACTAAGCGTAATATTTTTCATTCGAGTTGTTAGCCATTGAGAAAAACGCTCAATCGTCTCCAAGGTTGGAAAATAACATAAAACATGGATAGGCCCTTGACAGCTTTCATCATAGACCTCTATTTCCGATCCGAGTAATAAGGTAACCTTTTCAAATCGGATGCCACCATCGGTTAATTCATAGGCATCTTTCGCCCCTATCAATTGTCTGATTTCCTGTTGAACCGCTGGTGCGTGACTATCGATCACACCAACCAAGTCAATGCCTTTATTACGGCTGCATTCCTTTAATATGTTGGTTAGTGTTAAGCTTTTTGATCCAGTAATCTTAACTGGTTTCTGATACATATCACGTCCAATATGAATATGCATATCCGCAAAGTATGTTTGCAGTGCCATCACATCTGCCCCAATGCGTGTAAATAAAGAACAGCATAATTCGTTTTCGCGTCCTGGATGCGTTCTTCTTCCACGTATTGTTTAGCCTCATCCAATGTTAATTCCAATACTTCAACAAATTCGTCATCGTCTCCAGCAACGGGATGTTCTAATTTTTCAAGCTGATCTGTAATATAAATGTGCAATAGCTCATCAGCGAAGCCAGGTGAGGAATAAAATGATGTAACAAAAGACAATTCACGGGTTGTATAACCAGTTTCTTCTTCCAATTCACGAACGGCAGTTGCTTCCGGCTCTTCTCCTGGTTCTAACTTGCCCGCAGGAATTTCAATGATTGATTTTTCCAAAGGCTTCCGGTATTGCTCGACAAAGACAATTTTATTATCCTTTGTAATTGGGATAACGGCTACAGCCCCTTGATGTTTTACCAACTCCCTTTTGGCTGTTTTTCCATTTGGCAATGTAACATCGTCAACCTGTAACTTTATAATTTTCCCATCATAAATGGATTCAGTTTTAATTGTTTTTTCTTCAAATTTTTTCATTTATGTTCATCCTTTAACTTTTAATGCTGTTTCCCTGCGCTGGCACGTCCTGTGTATTATATAAGTGCAACGCTGAAACGATTCTTCTTTATATTTTACCATAGTTTGCTTCAATCTGATTGTGAAATAGTTGTAATCGCAAACAGCTATTCTTACAATGGGATTATACCGAAGAGAAAATGGGGGCTGGAACATGATTAAAAACCAATTAGGCAAATCCGATATTTATGTATCGGCATTAACACTCGGCTGCATGTCCATCGGAACGGACGCAAAACAAGCAAGCTATATTATTGATCAAGCGCTGGATACTGGAATTAACCATCTTGATACGGCTGATTTATATAACTTTGGGGAAAATGAGCAGATCGTCGGCAAGGCAATTCAGGGTAAACGCGCACAAGTTGTATTGACTTCCAAGGTCGGCAATCATTTTAACAAGGAAAAGAATGACTGGTACTGGGATCCATCCAAAGCACATATTAAAAACGGACTCAAAGATAGTTTGCACCGTTTACAGACAAATTATCTTGACTTTTATATGTTACATGGGGGAACAATAGAAGATCCAATTGATGAATCAATTGAAGCGTTCGAGGAATTGAAAAAAGAAGGCCTTATCCGTGCATACGGTATTTCCTCGATCAGACCCAACGTGATTCGTGAATATGTTGAAAAATCTTCTATTGATGCGGTAATGATGCAGTATAATTTGTTAGACCGTAGACCAGAGGAAGAAATGCTGGATCTTTTGCACGCAAATGAGATCAGTGTATTTACCCGTGGTCCATTAGCAAAAGGTATGTTAAGTAAGCATGGAAAGAAACAAATCGAAAAAAAAGGTCAAGGTGGCTATTTGGATTATTCACAAAAAGAGCTTTTCGCTATTTTTGATAACATCTCCAATCAATTTACGAGTGAGACATCCTGTAATGAAATAGCCTTAAAATATGTTCTTAAACACCCGGCAGTCGCAAGTGCAGTATTTGGAGCAAGCTCCAGTGAACAAGTGAAAGAAAATACCGATTTCGACCATGCAAAGGCACTAACAAATGAAACGTACCTGGCAATCCAACAACTGACGAAACCAATTAAATACACGGATCATAGATAAGTATTCCAATAAAGGATGACCGAATGGTCATCCTTTATTGGTAGTACAAGCACGTCATGTGCGTCGCAAGCTACTAATGCAATTCGCTAAGGGTTAACTTCACAGACGCTTGCTTGCGCTATAAATGGATTTAAAATTTCTTCTGGGCTGGATAGACGGAAAGTACCATTGGCAAAATCTAATTTCAAATCATCCGCAAAAAAGATAGCCTGCTGTTTATGAATTAATGTTGGGTATTCAGCATTCTCTATCTCCATATGACTAGCACTTTTTTCATTTGTATATCGAATCGTTGGAACACCATTAACCCCGCATCCACAATCATCGATATCGTACCACAACAACAAATAGCGATATGTCTGATCATTGAGTGGCTGTAATTGCGCCGCAGCTTCAGGTGTTACAGTTAATTTCATTTTCTCACCTTCCTACTTCTTATTAAATTGCCCTTTCAATAGACGCTCCATTATCCCAGGAAAAAGCTGATACATTTTGCTTCCTGCTTCCATCCATAACGGCAAATTTATCTCCCGTTTATTCGTAAAAAGCTTTCGAACTATCTTTTGCGCGACAATATCCGGATCAAGCATGTAGCGGTCTACATTTTTTTGATAGACACCCGACGGATCAGCCTGAATAAAAAAGTTTGTTCGAACCGGGCCCAAATTGACTGCTGTAACATGAAGTGTACTGCTTTTGATTTCCAATCGTAAGGCATTGGTAAACCCCAGTACTGCATGTTTTGTTGCCCCATATATGGCCGATTTTGGTGTGGCCATTTTACCTGCCTGTGACACGATATTGATAATGTGCCCTTCACCCTGCTCCAGAAAGTGCGGTACGATCAGCTTCGTAGCCTGAATTAATGCCAGTACATTTAACTGAAACATATGATCAATGTCATGCCATTCCGTATCCTTTACATATTCAAACACCCCAACACCAGCATTATTAATCAATCCATGAACTTGCTCATGTTCTTTTATAATAGTTGACATGACTGCATTCAATTCTGTTTCATTGGATATATCCACTTGATAAACAAAACTGGTCGCATGCAACTCCTGTTTTAATAGCTGTTGCTGTTCTCTCATTTTATTCAGCGAACGGGAAAGCAAGACGGGTATACCGCCCCTTTTGGCAATATGCCATACTAACCGTTCCCCGATCCCGCTGGACGCGCCTGTGACAATGATCTTCTTATCATTTAAATTATTTTGCATACGAATATAAATTCCCATCCTAATCTCATCATTCAACTAGTTAATGAAGATTTCTTCATCTTACTTTTATTTTACACCTTTATTGACGAATAGTCATTGAAATACTACGCCAACAACTTGTGAATTGCTTCAGTAATAATAGATGGCAGTTCATTAAAACTAAAATCAAGCTCCAATCGTTCTGTCCATTGATGGGCATCCTTGCCAAACGGTCCAATGTTTAAAATCGGCATTGTCAACTGCTCCATTACTTTTTCAGGAAAAACAAAACCATTGTTTTGTAACGGCATATGCTTTGTTAGTTGTTTCAAACTACTATTTGAAGTCGTTGGACCAACAAAACTCAAATCTGAAAGTCCTGTAAAAAACTCAGCTATCGTTAAATCCATTTGATGATTCTTGCGTGCATATGCTTGGATCTCATCCATTACTCGTGTGACACTCGGATCCTGATGGGAGGATACCGCTGGATAAAATGGTGGACTGTAAAACAATACCATCATCGGTGTTAATTCTTTACACATTGCTGCTAAGTCCTGAACAAGTAAGGTTGAGAAATCACGGTCGCCTGACTCTCGATCACTCAATAATAAATTTTGTCGGCGGACAATCTCATCTTCTCCGTATTTTTTTACAGCTTCGGCATATAATTCCTCATACATGAATACATGAATTTTTGCTGCCGGCATAGAAAATTCACCAGCTATTTTTGCAAAGGCTGTTGCTTTTTGTGTCACAAAGCGTTCAGTTTCTAAAGCCGCATTTTTTGCAGCAGTTAAAAGTTTATCATTTAATGTCTGAAAGCTTTGTTTTAAAAATAATATATTATACATCGCGATGGCTGCATGAGGTGTCTGTACGGAATAGGCTGCTTTTAGATCCCGTTGCATTAAACTGATTGGTGGCGGGGTAATTTCCTCACCAACACGCTCGGTAAATTCCTCACTCAATTCCAGTTGTTTGGATAAATGACTAATCATGACATTTGGACTGATACCGGCAAATGGGTCACCAACATGAGACTCCTTTCCATAACAATAGAATCCTGGTAATACTTTACCAATGGATCCGGTATAGACGTAATAATGCGAATCACCAGGATATTTACTAAATGTCGGTTCTCCATTCAGACAGGCCTTAAATGTCAAATTCTCTTTTTCTTTTAATTCATTTAAAACTGGAAGTGCTGTTAACATGCCTTTTGAATTAACTTCTTCGTCCGGAACAGTCAATAATAAGATATTCCCGTCAAAATCTCCTTCTATCGCCTTCTCCATCATGGATAAATGAATGGTTAAGCCTGCTTTCATGTCCATCGTGCCACGGCCAAACAGCCAGTCACCTGAAGCGATATCCTCCAGAACGGCTTGCGGTAATTCGCTCTTTATCTGATGAATTTTACTGGTCAATTCCATGGGGTGAAATGCCAGGTTTTCTAATGAACCATAGTCTTCCACACCAACGACATCAAAATGGCTCAATAAAATCACTGTATCTTTTGTTTCGCGCTTTCCTTTTACTAAAGCTGTCAACAAATGCCTACCATCATCAAGCGGGTGTAAATTCAGTTGATCTGGATGTGTTTGAAAATAGGCTTTTTGTGCTAATAGATGGTATAAGTACTCAGCTAAAGCAATTTCAGCATTTGTCCCTGAAATACTTTGATGATTAACGAGCGAGCACAATAAATCGGTTAATTCTTTTTTCGTTTGCCAGGTTTTCATTTGAATTCCTCCTTGTGTCTAAATTGACTTTTCACGCGAAATAAAACACAATCAAACTAGAGGTGAATCATATTGACAAAGATATTTGCACATCGGGGTGCAAGCAAATATACACCTGAAAATACCATGCCGGCATTTGAGTTAGCCTACGCGATGCATGCAGATGGGATTGAAACAGATATTCAGCTAACAAAAGATCAGATTCCGGTCATTATCCATGATGAACATGTAAAGCGTACAACCAATGGTACTGGATACATAAAAGACTTTACCTATCAGCAACTGTTGCAGCTTGATGCCGGCTCATGGTTCTCAAATAAGTTCTCAGGTACTTCGATTCTTTCACTTGACACGTTTTTGCAATGGGCCAAGGATAAATCATTAAGCTTAAATATTGAGCTTAAAAATAATAAAATAGATTATCTGCATATCGAGGCGATTGCCTACGAAATGATAGACTATTACCAATTATTAAATCGTACCATATTATCGTCTTTTAATCCAAGCAGCATTAAACGCATGAAACACTTTTCCAATAAGGTCCATGTTGCATTTTTAACTTCGAGCAGAAATAAAAAACTTGTTACTGCCGCAAAGGAACTCGGTGCTACCGATCTTCATATCAACTATCGATTGCTTAATCGTTCATTGGCAGCACAGTGTCGACAGATCAATATGCCATTACGCGTATACACCGTTAATAAAATGTACCGTATATCGAAGTGTTTACATAACAAGTGTAGTGGTCTATTCACGGATGTCCCAGATCAAGCTTTAGCATTTCGAGAACAGCAGATAAATAAAGGAGTATTAGAATGACAAAGTTATTTTCACCATTTAATCTAAAAGAATTAACACTTAAAAACCGGATTGTGATGTCCTCCATGTGTATGTACTCATCCGTAGAAGAAACCGGGCATATGACACCCTTCCATTTCTCCCACTATATTTCCCGTGCAGTTGGCCAAGTAGGTTTAGTCATGACAGAAGCAACAGCTGTTCAACCTGAAGGTAGAATTTCTGCACAGGATCTCGGTATTTGGGATGATGAATTTATACAAGGATTCACCGAATTAAACGAACAAATTCATGCTTATGGTGCGAAGTCCGGGATCCAATTAGCACATGCTGGAAGAAAGGCAGAACTGGAGTCACCGGGTTATGCACCATCCACACTCGCCTTTAATGAATCATTTAAAGAACCGATCGCAATGTCCACTGCAGATATTCTAAATACGATACAGGCATTTGCTGATGCTGCAAGGCGTGCAAAAAAAGCAAACTTTGATATAGTAGAAATACATGCTGCACACGGCTATTTAATAAATCAATTTTTATCCCCATTATCCAATAAGCGCTCGGATCAATATGGAGGAACAAGAGAAAATCGTTATCGTCTTCTATCGGAAATAATTAGTGCAGTTAAAAAGGTTTGGGACGGCCCCCTATTTGTTCGTATTTCAACTGATGAATATCATGAATTAGGAAATAAAATAGAGGATATCCTCTATTTTACGAAACAAATGAAAGATCAGGCAGTCGATTTAATAGATTGCAGCTCAGGCGGTGTCGTTCCGGCATCCATTTCAACTTACCCTGGCTATCAGGTAAAACGTTGTGAGATAATCAAGCAATCCACAATGATTGCGACAGGTGCAGTCGGTTTAATTACAACCGGCATTCAGGCAGAAGAAATTTTGCAAAATAATCGCGCAGACCTTGTATTTATCGGTAGAGCTTTATTAATAAACCCATATTGGGCAAAAATGGCCGCTGATGAACTGCGACAAAGTTTGGAAGCACCCACCCAATATAAACGCGGATGGCATTAATTTGCAGGAGGAATCACAATGGAAATCACTTTTCTGGGGACTGGTGCAGGTGTTCCTTCGAAAGAACGAAATGTATCAGCGATCGCATTAAGTCTGCTACAGGAGCAAAAATGTATTTGGATGTTTGATTGTGGCGAATCGACACAACAGCAAATACTGAGAACAACAATAAAACCGGGGAAAATAAACACTATTTTTATTACACATATGCATGGTGATCATATATTTGGGTTACCCGGACTGTTAAGCAGCCGTTCCTTTCAAGGGGGGAATGATCGTTTGACTGTATATGGGCCAAGCGGGATTAAGGAATATATTGAAACGAGTTTAAAGACTAGCGGAAGTCATTTGACTTATCCTTTATCTATTATTGAGATTACCGAAGGAAAAATAATGGAGAATGGTCAGTTTATCGTATATGCAACACTACTAGATCATGCTGTTCCCAGCTATGGATTTAGGATCGTAGAAAAAGATAAACCCGGGGAATTGTTGGTTGATAAATTACTCGAAATAGGTATTAAGCCGGGACCCATCTATCAACAAATAAAAGACAACGAAATCACACAATTGCCGGATGGGCAAAAACTTTATCGTAGGGAATTTATCGGTCCTGACAAAAAAGGGCGTATCGTCAGTATTCTTGGTGACACACGGGCAAGAGATGAGCACCAATCGTTTGTAGAACAATCAGATCTACTGATTCATGAGGCAACATTTGACCATACAAAGGCAGACCTGGCCAAACAATATTTTCATTCGACTACAACACAGGCTGCCTCCCTTGCCAAAGCTGCTGACGTTAAGCAACTTGTATTAACACATATATCATCACGTTATCAACAGGAAGATCAGATCGATTTATTAAGGCAGGCCCGTGATGTTTTTCCCAATACTAAGCTGGCGTATGACTTTTATCACATACAAATAGATTCTAAATAGAGGAGCGGTTTCAAGTGGAACAAATCAGTTCAATCGTTGCCAATCAACGCGCGTATTTTATGAATGGCAACACATTAAGCTATGATTTTCGAAAAGACCAATTACTTAAATTAAAACAGATGCTAAAGGACTTTGAAACAGAAGTTTATCAAGCATTAAAAATAGATTTAAATAAGTCCCAACATGAAACATTAACAACAGAGCTTGGATTCCTTTATACGGAAATAGATTTTGCCATTAAAAATCTATCAAATTGGATGGAGCCCGATAAAGTCTCCGCACCGTTCACACATAAAGGCTCAAAGAACTTTATATTGAAAGAACCTTATGGTGTGAGCCTAATTATTTCTCCGTGGAACTATCCATTGCAGCTAGCGCTTGCCCCTGCAATTGGTGCGATAAGTGCCGGGAATTGTATTGTATTAAAACCTTCTGAATATGCGAAAGCTACGTCTATTTTGCTTACGGAAATGATACAGGAAACCTTTAATGCTTCCTATTTTACCGTTGTAGAAGGTGCAAAGGAAACAAGTCAAGCCTTATTAAAAGAGCGATTTGATTATATATTCTTCACTGGTAGTACAGAGGTTGGGAAAAGTGTCATGCGGGAAGCAAGTACGCACCTTACACCGGTAACACTTGAATTAGGCGGTAAGAGCCCTGCCATCGTCGATAAAGATGCCAACATAAACCTTGCAGCCAAAAGAATCGTTTGGGGAAAATTTACAAATGCTGGTCAAACTTGTGTGGCACCAGACTATTTATATGTACATGAAAAGGCTAAATTTAAACTGTTGAAAGCTATGAAAAGACAAATTAAAGCTTTTTATGGCAAAGATCCTTTAGCCAATGAGGATTATGTGCGGATTATCAACCAGAAACACTTTAATCGCCTAGAACAATTTTTATCTACTGGAACCATTTTGCATGGCGGTCAAACAGATGAGGAAATGTTAACCATTGAACCGACCATCATTGATAAAATTTCCTGGGAGGACCCTATTATGCAGGAGGAAATATTTGGACCTATTCTACCAGTTCTTACATTTAAGAATGTGGAAGATGCGGTAGAAAAGATAAAATGGCGCGAAAAACCGCTAGCACTCTATTATTTTGGAGAAAATGATAAAACCCATCAACAAATTATGCAGTATCTATCATTTGGAGGGGGTGCAATTAACGATACGCTCTTCCACTTGGCAAATCCTTATCTACCATTTGGCGGCGTCGGAGAAAGTGGTATGGGAGCTTATCACGGCAAATATGGATTTGACACTTTCTCACATGGTAAAAGTATCTTAAAACAAACGACCAAATTCGATATTCCATTTAGGTATCCCGGCAGTAAATTAGGACAGTCTGTTATGAAAAAGTTCATGAAATAAGACGGATTGTGGTCAGTTGAGGATCTTTCAGATATATAATAAAAGCACAGCACCCAAAATTGGTTGCTGTGCTTTTATATGGGAATTGAAAAATCTATCACATCATACAACCGCATTACCCGTCTCTTTTCCCTTTTCATTTTTTATAATCATCAAGGAAATCCTTTTGAAAACTAGTTCTTGGTTGTTCTTGATCCCGCTTATTACCATTGAATGTTTTAAATGTATCTTTCCCATATTTATCCGATAAAGCATCGATCGTTGAATACAATTTTTCTTTCCTGGCAAACTTTTCATACGTAAACAAATCCAACTGCTGACCCACGTTTTGCTTCTCTTCCACATCCTGAAGCGTAATCCCTAGTAAACGAATCGGTTCTAAATTCCAGTGTTGCTGCAATAATTCATTCGCTATGTGCAGTATGTCTGATTTACTCTCTATATAGGTTTGCAACTTTCTACTACGGGTTACTGTTTTCCAGTCATGATATCGGATCATTAATTGTACACTTCGGCCGATGGCATCTTTCCGTTTTACCCGACGTTCCACATTATCTGCGAGTTGATGTAGCAAATTACGTATTTCCGTTTCATCGACTGTATCATGTGGCAGTGTTTGTGAGCTACCAATACTCTTAAAATCATAAATAGCATCTGGATCCACTGGTCTATCGTCATCTCCATTGGCCCTGTTTTTTAAGCGTTCTCCATTAATTCCTAAGACTTGTTTGAGTTGATAGACGTCTTTCTCAGCAAGATCCCCAATGGTCTTTACCTCAATAGCATGCAATTTGGCAGCCGTTTTCTCTCCAACCCCATACATCTCTTCAACTGGCAATAGCCATAAAGTTTGTGGTAACTCTCTTTTCCTGAGGACAGTAATTCCTAGTGGTTTTTCCATATCTGAAGCCATTTTTGCCAAAAATTTATTTGGGGCGATACCTATACTACATGGTAGATCAAGTTCATTTAATATTTTTTGCTGTAAGTTGGTTGCGATATCAAGTGCATTTTGCTGTTCCTGGTTATCTGTAACGTCCATATAGCCTTCATCAATTGATACCGGTTGAACGTAAGGGGTTATATCAGCAAGGATTTTAAACATTTCTGCTGAAGCTATGCGATACCGTTCAAAATTAGGGCGCATTACGATTAACTCAGGGCAAAGTCTTTTTGCCTGCCATAAGGGCATCGTCGTTTTTACCCCTTTTGCTCTTGCTTCATAGCTGCTTGTAACAATAATTCCTCTTCTCTCTTCCGGGTTTCCGGCGATCGCTAATGGCTTACCTTTTAATTCCGGATCATATGCCATTTCTACAGATGCATAAAAACAATTCATATCAATATGAAAAATAACGCGTCCCTTTTTTTGTTTTATATCGGTCATCGCTATTCCATCCTTCTAGATCAAATGTTTCTTCCTTCTTAATTATAACATAAAGTAGGAAGAACCCTCCAAGAATCGTTCATTCTGAAGGGTTCTTCCCACTTTTATTTATTCGCTGTTTCTTGGATAATCGCTGTTACTAATTCTGTGATTTTAACGAGCTCAGTGACAGGAATACGTTCATTTGTTGTATGAATCTCTTCATAACCGACAGCTAAATTAACGGTTGGAATACCAAATCCTGCGATGACGTTTGCATCACTACCCCCGCCACTTCTTTGCAGTTTACTTTCACGTCCAATTGCTTTTGCGGCATTTCGGGCTACTTCCACAACCTCATCCCCCGCCTGTTGTTTAAAACCAGGATACATTACTTTTACATCGACGTCAGCACTTCCACCATGTTCCTCAGCAGCAGATTCAAATGCTGCTTTCATTTTCGCTACTTGCGCTTCCATCTTTTCTGGTACAAGCGATCTTGCCTCAGCTAAAATTTCTACATGATCGACAACAATGTTCGTCTGTTTGCCACCTTCAAATCGTCCGATGTTAGCAGTGGTTTCTTCATCAATACGTCCGAGTGGCATTTTAGCAATTGCCTTTGCAGCAAGTGTAATTGCTGAAATGCCATTTTCAGGTGCTACCCCCGCATGGGCGGTTTTTCCTTTTACTATTGCAAACACCTTTGCTTGTGTAGGCGCCGCTACAATAATATCACCAACATCGCCATTACTGTCAATTGCATAGCCATATTTCGCATGAATCAAGGAACGATCTAGTGCTTTAGCTCCCACTAAACCAGATTCCTCTCCTACAGTAATAACAAATTGAATCTCCCCATGTTCCAGGTTACTTTCTTTTATGGTACGAATGGATTCAAAAATTGCTGCAAGTCCTGCTTTGTCATCAGCACCTAAGATCGTCGTCCCATCGGATACAATATAGCCGTCTTGAATAGAAGGTTGTATGCCTTTTCCAGGAACAACAGTATCCATATGCGATGTGAAATAGATTGGATCGATCCCAGATTTATTTCCCTTCAATGTACAGATTAAATTTCCTGCACCGTGCCCCGTTTGTTCCATCGTATCATCTTCATAAACATCTACACCTAAATCGGTGAACTTTTGTTTTAATACTTTCGCTATATTAGCTTCATTTTTTGTTTCCGAATCAATCTTGACCAGTTCAAAAAATTCATTGATTAATCTATCTTGATTTACTGCTACCATTTTTAATTCCTCCTAAAAAATAACTTATGTAATAAAACGAAACTCATTCAGGTGAGACATTTATCGCTCTTTAACCTGGCGATAAAACCCCGCTCAGTCTTTGTTTTGTCAAAGTTCTACGAGTTAACGTCGTCGTTCCCAATTTATTATCAATTGTGTTCCTATTCCATATTTCTTTTATTAATTATCTTCTAACACTTGTCCAATCTTCAATTTAACGATAAAATACAAGTTAGCATTAAGTAATAGAGGAGGATTTACGATGTCTACAAAACAGAATCGAAAACCTGCAGCAAAAAAAAGATCATCACGAGAACGTAAAACACGATTTGTCGTATATCTAATGATTATAGCAATGTTATTAACTACACTTACAACAGGGTTGGCAATGATTCTTTAAGACCCCTATAGAGATATAATAAGACCGGCAGCAAACTATTCAGTTTCCGGTCTTTTCTCTTTTTTTCTTTTTACATCACTCTTTTTAAATTTGCTTTTCAACAATAAATAATCTTCAATATCATGCAGTAAGCGAAATAAATTCGCGCGTGTCTCAAATTCATCCTGTGTGGATGGGAGATCTTCCTGATCAAACTCTTCCCGCAATTGCTCCAATGCATCCAAATGGATAGATGCAGTGTTCCCAGGGTGAACAGCTTTCGAAATATCCTCAAAAAACTGGGCTACTTTTTCCGATATGGAGTATTTATTCGGTAATTTCGTTACGAGTGGAAGCATTTGTTTCAATAGCTCAAATTGTTCCCTACGCATTGTGAAATATTCGTAATATGGATGCTTCTCTCGTAATAAATGATTTTCGCGATCCCGTTCAACCAGTTCATCGACTTCTTCAAATAATGCTTCACATTCGGTAATTTCTTTTCCAGACCAGGCTTTATTCTTATCTCTTATATAAAGCGCAATTTCCAGTAAAATAATTTGAAAGTTTTCCTCAAGTTTTTTGCGTTTTCCATTTAATTGCTTATCAAGACTAGGCATGTAAAAGTTTAACAACAACCCCGTACCAATCCCAACGACAATTAAAAAGAATTGATCGAACAAAAACGTGAAGTTTAGATAGGATGCACTGTATAAGTTAAATATAATGACAGAACTTGTTGCAATGCCCTGCGTGATTTTCAGGAAAACCGCTGTCGGAATAAACACTGCTAACATTAAACCAACAACAACTGGATTGTAACCTAGTGTTTCAAAAAAGATAAAAGAATAGACACTTGCGATAATACAAGCAAGAAACCGATGCCAAGCACTTAAGAATGATTTCTTTCTCGATGGCTGAATACATAAAATTGTGATGATGCCTGCCGAAGCAAAGTTTGTAACTCCTAACAATTGTGCAATCGAAATAGCAACAGGTGCGCCTATTGCGGTCTTAATCGTTCGATAGCCAATCCTCACGTATAAAATCTCCCTTTTGTCTTGGAATCCCCAGTTATTTGATTAAAATGAGGCTGACCTACTTTAACATAGCGTCAGCCTCGTTATCACCAATATAATACGCCTTACTATTAAAAAGCTTAGTAATTAAACTTCTTCACAATATTCATCGAATACGTTTTGAAGTTTTCCGATTACATCAACTGCACTGAAACCCTCGATATCATGACGCTCCAACATTGTAACGATCTTTCCATCCTTTAAGAAGGCAAAAGATGGAGAAGATGGTGGGTATCCTTCGAAATATTCACGAGCCTTTTCAGTCGCATCGCGATCCTGTCCTGCAAATACAGTAACCAAGTGTTCCGGTCTTTTATCATAATGAATAGCATTTGCTGCTGCCGGACGAGCAACCCCACCAGCACATCCGCACGTAGAATTAACCATGACTAAAGTCGTACCATCACGAGTAAGTGCTTTATCTACGTCTTCTGTGCTCTTAAGCTCCTCATAACCAGCTTCTTTTATATCTTTACGAGCAGCGTCAACGACATCATTCATGAATAAATTGAAATCCATCTAAACATCCATCCCCTTATTATAGTTAAGTATTTTAATCTCATTAATAGCTTATCAATTTTACTTTGCTATTTCAATTTATATAAACTATATAATAGGAATAAAATTCGTTTATATCGGCTAAATTCCAAAAAAACTAATAAACAGTTGTCTTTTCTTCATTTATATTTTCCAAAATTTCTTTGACACGTGCCAGGAAGTTACCACTGACAAGTCCGTCTAAAATTCGATGATCCAATGATAATGATAAGTTAACCATGTCCCTAGCAGCAAACATGTCATTAATGATCATCGGTCGTTTGACAATCGATTCAACTTGTAGAATCGCTGCTTGTGGATGATTGATCACGCCCATGGAGTGGATGGAGCCAAAGGAGCCGGTATTATTTACGGTAAATGTACCGCCTTGCATATCATCCGCTGTTAGTTTTCCTGATCGTGCTTTCATTGCTAACTCATAAATCTCTTTTGCAATTCCTTTAATACTTTTATCGTCTGCTGCTTTTATGACAGGGACATATAATGCTTGATCACTTGCAACGGCGATGGATAAATTAATATCCTTGCGTTGAATGATTTTATCTCCTGCCCATGTACTATTAAGCTGTGGATACTCTTTCAGTGCTTGTGCTACTGCTTTTACGAAAAAGGCAAAAAACGTTAGTCCAAAGCCTTCTTTTTGTTTAAAATCATGCTTAATTTTATTACGGTATTTAACTAAATCAGTCACATCAACTTCCACAGTCATCCATGCATGAGGTATTTCCTGTTTTGAACGCACCATATTTTGTGCAATGGCTTTGCGTACCCCTGTTACAGGGATTTCTATATCACCTGCTTGTGTTGTTTGCTTTGATTCAGCTGCCCCCTTCGTATTATCCGGTGCACTGGCAACTTCCTTTTCACTCGCGGTGGGGCTTACTACATCGGTTTGAGGTATTTGACCGGATGCGATTATTTTCTCGATATCTTTTCTTGTTATTCTACCACCACGACCTGTACCGTCTACCGCATCCAAATCAATATCGTTTTCCTGAGCTAACCTAAGTACTGCTGGTGAGTAACGTTTTTTCATAGATTTATCTGGATCAGCTGCATTTTTCTCAGAAACGTTTGCTTGTGAATCATGCTCAGCAGGCGCCTTTTGAGCGTTTGTGCTTTCCACAGTCTCTTCTGTTTCGATATAACACATTAATTGCCCTACTTCTATTGTTTCCCCCTCTTGAGCTACAAGTTCTTTAACCACTCCCGTAAACGATGAGGGTACTTCTGCGTTCACCTTATCTGTCATTACTTCAGCAATTGGGTCATATTTATTTACTTTATCTCCTACACTAACTAGCCAGGAGCTGATCGTTCCTTCTGTTACACTTTCACCTAATTTAGGCATGCTTATTTTTTCAGCCATGGTATACCCCTCCTTTTCAACTTAATACGCAGCCAAATCTCGCATTGCTTTTTCCACTTTATCCGGATTCACCATGAAATACTTTTCCATTGTTGGTGCATAGGGCATGGCGGGTATATCTGGTCCTGCTAACCGCTCAATAGGCGCATCTAAATCAAATAGGCAGTTCTCGGCAATAATAGCTGCTACTTCTCCGATGATACTTCCTTCTTTATTATCTTCTGTGATTAATAATACTTTGCCTGTCTTTTTCGCAGCTTCAATAATTGCATCTTTGTCAAGCGGATAAACGGTTCTTAGATCAAGAATGTGCGCATCGATACCTTCTTCAGCTATTTTTTCCGCAGCCTGAAGTGCAAAATGTACACACAATCCATAGGTGATAATTGTAATATCTGAGCCTTCACGTTTCACATCTGCCTTACCAATAGGAAGTACATAATCCTCTTCAGGCACTTCACCTTTCAATAAACGATAAGCGCGTTTATGCTCAAAGAACAGTACGGGATCATTATCTCGGATGGATGCTTTTAATAACCCCTTCGCATCATAAGGTGTTGAAGGCATAACAATTTTTAAACCTGGCTGATTGGCAAAGATGGATTCAACCGATTGGGAATGGTATAGTGCCCCATGAACACCACCACCATATGGTGCCCGTATTGTAATAGGGCAATCCCAATCATTGTTGGAACGGTAGCGAATTTTGGCTGCTTCGGAGACGATCTGGTTTACAGCCGGCATAATAAAATCAGCGAATTGCATCTCTGCCACTGGACGCATGCCGTACATCGCAGCACCGATTCCGACACCTGCAATAGCGGATTCAGCAAGTGGTGTATCAAGGACGCGCTCCTCTCCAAACGCTTCATATAAACCATCCGTCGCTCGAAAGACGCCGCCTTTTTTACCAACATCTTCACCTAATATAAACACTTTTTCATCCCGCTGCATTTCTTCTTTTAAAGCAGAAGTTATCGCCTGTATATATGACATTACTGGCATTTTGATTCCCCTCCTTACATTTCTTCATATACAAATTTCAAAGCACTTTCAGCATCTGCATATGCTGCATTTTCTGCATAGTCTGTTGCTTCATTGATTGTTACATCAATGTTTTTGTTCATTTCCAGTTCAATTTCATCCGTCAAAATACGATTATCTTTGAGATACTTGCTAAATGTAATCAAAGAGTCTTTCTTTCTTGCTTCTTCTACCTCTTCACTTTCACGGTAGTGACGATCATCATCGTCACTTGAATGGGCAGTCAAACGATATGTTATCGCCTCAATTAATGTAGGACCTTCCCCTTTAATGGCGCGTTCCCTTGCCGCTTTCACATGCTCATATACTGCTAAAGGATCATTGCCATCCACTGTAAATCCGGGCATACCATAACTTATAGCCCGGTCTGCAACATTTTCACTAGCTAACTGTTTTTCAACAGGTACGGAAATTGCATATTTATTATTTTCAACCATGGTGATCACAGGTAGTTTATGAACACCAGCAAAGTTTAAACCTTCATGGAAGTCCCCTTGGTTAGAGGATCCCTCACCTAAAGTTGTGAATGAGACAAAGTCCTTTTTCTCCATTTTAGCTGCCAATGCAACACCAACAGCATGCGGGAGTTGTGTCGTAACCGGAGATGAACCGGTCAATATTCTGTTTTTCTTTTGCCCGAAATGACCAGGCATTTGCCTACCACCAGAGTTAGGATCTTCTGCTTTCGCAAATCCCGAGAGCATGAGATCTTTAGCTGTCATACCAAACGCCAATACGATACCTAAATCCCGATAATAGGGGGCAATATAATCCTTCGCATTGTCTAGCGCAAACGCTGCTCCAACCTGTGCGGCTTCCTGCCCTTGACACGAAATAACAAATGGTATTTTACCTGCGCGGTTCAACAGCCACATTCTTTCATCTAATTTCCTTGCTAAAAGCATTGTTTTATACATATCCAGGACTTGTTCATCTGTTAACCCTAATGATTTATGACGATCTTCAGCCAATGAAATGACCTCCTTGTTTGTTCATTTAACCGTGTATTTGTTTTCCTTCCACTGCCAATGCTGCTTCACCCATAATTTCCGAAAGTGTCGGATGTGGATGGATGGTGTGGGCAATTTCCCATGGGGTAGCATCGAGTACTTTTGCAAGTCCCGCTTCGGAAATCATGTCGGTCACATGAGGTCCAACCATGTGCACACCTAATAAATCTTCGGTGTCTTTATCCATAATGATTTTAACAAAACCGTCTGAATTCCCATGTACCAGTGCTTTACCAATTGCTTTAAATGGAAACTTTCCTATTTTTAATTCGTAGCCTTTTTCTTTTGCCTGTTTTTCTGTCAGCCCAACACTAGCAGCTTCCGGATTGGAATAAATACAGGTAGGAATATTGTCGTAATTGATTGGCAAGGGATTCTGATCAGCCATGTGCTCAACAGCCGTAATCCCTTCGTGCGAGGCAACGTGCGCTAATTGCATCCCGCCAATAACATCCCCAATTGCATATATATGGGTCTCTTTGGTTTGAAAATACTTGTTTGTCTTAATAAAGCCTTGATCAACGACAACATCTGTATTCTGTAGACCAATATTGCTCGTATTTGCTTCACGTCCAACAGAAACCAACATCACATCCGCTTTAAATGTTTGATTTCCTCCAGTCACTTCAGCGTCTATCGACACACCGTTTTCTTTCGTCAATGTGTCTGCTAATACTTTCGCATCCTTTATAAAAGTAATACCCTTCTTTGTTAGAAGGTTCTCCATTTCTTTCGCGATTGCCTCGTCTTCCGTGGGTAAAATCTGGTCTGCATATTCAACGACCGTAACTTTCACACCGAAATCTGCCAACATGGACGCCCATTCAATCCCGATCACACCGCCACCGACAATCAGGATAGTTGTGGGCAATTCTTCCATAAATAACGCTTCGTCAGAACTCATCACATAGGTTCCGTCTATTTCTAACCCGGGAAGTGATTTTGGTTTCGATCCAGTTGCGATCAAGACATTTTTTGGCACAATCATTGTATTTTCATCACCATTTTCATACTCAATTGAAATGGTTCCAGGCATTGGAGAAAAAATACTTGGTCCTAAAATACGCCCGAAGCCGTTAAATACATCTATTTTTCCTTTTTTCATTAATCCTTGGACACCTTGGTGTAATGTATTAACAATACCGCTTTTTCTTTCCATAACCTTTGCGAAGTTTAGTGACACGTCTTTCACTTCAATACCGTAATCTTTGGCCTCCTTTGTTTGCTTAAACACCTCTGCACTTCGCAGTAATGCTTTAGATGGGATACAACCACGGTGCAGACAGGTTCCGCCCAACTCGCCTTTCTCTACCACTGCTACTTGCATTCCCAGCTGGGAGGCTCTAATTGCTGCCACATATCCACCAGTGCCTCCGCCAAGGACGACTAAATCATATTCTTTGGTCATCTATTGTATACTCCTTTTTCATTTATTAATTTGGGTATACTTTTGCACGTTCTTCTTCACGTAACACCCGTAATACACCATCGTTCAATGCCTGCAGTTCATTTTCACCTGGATAAATAAGCGTGTCAGCAATCCACTTTACCCTTTTTGTAATGGCCTCAACAAACGCTTTACCATATGCCAACCTGCCCGTTAATACAATTGCATCTACTTTACCCGATAAAACGGCAGCCATTGAACCAATCTCCTTGGCAACTTGATATGCCATCGCATCGTATATATGCTTTGCTTTATGATCTCCGGATACAATTCTATTTTCAACTTCAAGCACATCATTTGTATTTAAATACGCCATCAAACCTCCGCCACCAATAATTTTATTCATGACTTCATCCTGATAATAGTCACCGGAATAACAGATAGAAACTAAATCACCTACCGGAACAGTACCTGCCCTTTCCGGTGAAAAAGGCCCTTCCCCATGTAATCCATTATTTACATCGATGACCCTTCCATTTTGATGTGCACCAACTGTGATGCCTCTGCCCATATGTGTGATAATCAAATTGAGATTTTCATAGGACCCATTTAAGTCGGACGCAGCGCTTCTGGCGGCAGCTTTCTGATTTAAAGCATGAAATATACTTTTTCTTGGAATTTCTGGAATACCAGATAATTTGGCAATATCTTCCATTTCATCAACAACAACTGGATCAACAATATATGCACCAATATTGAGTCCTTCTGCTATTTCATATGCAATTATTCCACCTAAATTAGAAGTATGTTCACCGTTAAAGCCCATTTTCAAATCGTCCAACATAGGGTTATTAACCACATAGGTACCACCGGCAATTGGTTTCAGTAATCCACCTCTGCCACAAACTGCATTCAGTCTAGATATATTAATCCCCTCGTAATCCAATTGATCAAGAATA
The DNA here is from genome assembly GCF_016908515.1 of Virgibacillus halotolerans. GTDB lineage: Bacteria > Bacillota > Bacilli > Bacillales > Amphibacillaceae > Virgibacillus_M > Virgibacillus_M halotolerans. The sequence continues at coordinate 375,800 of NZ_JAFBEA010000001.1, read as the reverse complement.
ACCTGTTTACGAAAATCGTATTGATCCATCACGCTTTTATATTTCCCCAGCTCAGTTGTTTGATGGCGAATCGTTTTCTCAAATATACAATTCTCATCATCGAAAACACCGATTTTTGTAACTGTTGATCCGGGATTAATGACGAGTGTTCGGTAGTGTGAAAGCAATGCTCTAACCTCCGTTTAATCCAAACCTGTTCACCTTCCCGGTATTTATCTTCTGCTAAGTGTATGATGTCCATTTAATAAAAATTGATTTCTTGATTTTCTGACGGATTCAATTCTTTCTTCCGCCATTCGGTCTGCTGCAACATACGTCGGTACATTATCACGTTTTGAGATCTCAAAGATTTTCGTTAAACTGTCATAAATGGTTTCCACCTGTTTCATTGCACGGGATTCGTTATAACCATTCAGTTCATCAGCCACATTGATCACTCCACCAGCGTTAATCACAAAGTCCGGCGCATAAACAATACCTTTTTCATAAATCATATCTCCATGTTCTGGTGTTTTTAATTGGTTATTGGCAGATCCTGCAATTACTTTTGCTTTCAGTTGTGGGATCGTATCATCATTAATCGTTGCTCCGAGAGCACAAGGTGCATAAATATCACATTCCACACCATATATATCGTCCGGGTCTACTGCTTCAGCTCCAAAAGCATCTACCGCACGTTGTACCGCATCTTTATTAATATCCGTTACAATTAATTTCGCACCTTCTTTATACAAGTGTTCACACAGTGTGAATGCAACATTACCTACCCCTTGAACTGCAACAGTTTTACCTTCTAAAGCGTCACTCCCAAAAGCCTCTTTAGTAGCCGCTTTTATTCCTTTATAGATACCGTAAGCTGTTACTGGTGATGGATTACCTGATGAACCGAATTCCGGTGAAATACCTGTTACGTAATCTGTTTCCAGATGAATGGTATCCATATCCTGAACGGTTGTGCCGACATCCTCCGCAGTTATATAACGACCATTCAAGCTTTGAATATAACGACCAAACGCACGGAACATTTCCGGATTTTTATCTGTCTTGGGGTCACCAATAATAACAGTTTTACCGCCCCCCAGGTTTAAGCCTGCTGCAGCATTTTTATAAGTCATTCCTTTTGCTAAGCGCAATGCATCTTCAATTGCTTCCTCTTCCGTTTTGTACGTCCACATTCTGGTACCACCTAAAGCAGGCCCCAAAGTGGTGTCGTGAATAGCAATAATTGCCTTCAGTCCTGAGTTCTTATCCTGACAAAAAACCAATTGTTCATAATCGTATTCTTCCATATAATTGAATATTTCCATGTTGAATTCCTCCTAAAATATTTTAGATGTTACTAAAGTAAGTATTATTAATGATCTCTTTCCTTTCCAAAAGATCAAAGGCAATGTTCATAACAGCAGTTGTATCTGCCCATTAGCAACAGATACAATTTAATTTGTCTTGTTGTGCATTTTTCCTCCCAACATTTACTTATAGAGACAAATGCAAGAAGCATGCCAATTCAACAACGTTGAAAGCGCTTCATTTACCAAAACGGAATACTGCATAACATTGCACATACGCAAATTAATGCATGCTTTTTCATTCCAATTGATACTTGTCCATCTTATAATACAGGCTTCGAATAGATATATTTAATGCTTTGGCTGTCTTGGTTTTATTGTAGTGATTTCGTTCATAGCTGTTAAAGATAAAATCCTTTTCATATTGTTCTAGTGCTGTCTGTAATGTTTGGTGTTCGTTGGATAGATTGGTATGTACTGGACTAGGATGCTGTGATGATTGCAAAATGAACGCTGGAATATGTTCTTTTTTAATAACTTCTTCATTCATGTCCATGTAGATCATTGCTCTCCCAATTATATTTTCCAACTCTCTTATATTTCCTGCCCAGTGGTGTTGTTTCAAATTAATCAATGCATCCTCGGATATAGTAAGAACATTTCTTCCGTAATCCTGATTTGTCTTTTGAATAACATGTTGAATTAATTCTGGCAAGTCTTCGATTCGCTCGTTTAATGAAGGAATAAATATCGGCAAACGATTAAGTCGGTAGTATAAATCCTCACGAAATGTTTTATTTGTAATTGCTTTTTCTAAATTAATGTTGGTAGCTGTAATAATTCGCACATCAACAGGAACTGATTCTGCCCCACCTACACGAACAATCTCTTTTTCCTGCAACACACGTAAGAGCTTTGCTTGCATGTTTAATGATAACTCACCTATTTCGTCAAGGAAAATACTCCCGTTATTTGCTTCTTCAAATAAGCCCTTTTTACCGCCATGCTTTGCCCCTGAAAACGCACCTTCCTCGTAACCAAATAATTCACTTTCCAATATAGATTCTGCAATGGCTGCACAATTTACACGTATAAACTTATTATGCCTGCGATCGCTTTCATTGTGAATGGCGTGTGCGAACAGTTCCTTTCCAGTTCCGGAATTCCCACGCAATAAAACCGTTGCAGGTGTCTTTGCGCCGACTCTTGCTTGTTCCACTGCTATCCGCATTTCATGGGAATTACCAATAATATCAGCAAATGTATATTTGGCTTCTAAGTTGCGAATAATCTGTCTTGCGCGTTTTAATTCATTTGTCAATGAGCGAATTTCAGTTACATCATGTAAAACACCAACACTGCCTTTAATTTTACCATCTACAATTACAGGTGCAACATTTACTAACACATCTTTTTTGGAAGGTCCTACTTTCATAGGGACACTGCGAACCGCTCTTCTTGTTTGCAATACTTTCAGATGCATACTTTCGCCTTCAGATATGTCTCTAGTAGCTGGTTCACCAATAATATCATTATCTTTCAACCCAGTAATGCGAGTATAGGCAGGGTTAATCATTAATCCTTTACCGTTTTCATCCACAACGCTGATCGCTTCGTCAGAGGATTTAATGATTGCTTCAAGCATCGTCTTAATTTCTTTCAAATCCGTATTTTCCTCAGCTAAATTCTTCACTTCTGTAATATCTTTAAATGTAGCAAAAGCACCAATTAATTGCTCTTCCCCATTTATAATTGGGATTCTGGTCGTAATAATATTTTTCCCATTTTCCAATAGAAGCTTCTGATTAATTTCACGTTGTTCAGTTCTCAATGTTTCAAGTAATTTGGTGTTCGGAATAATGGTACGGATATTTTTACCTTCAAATGCTGTCTTTGCATAACCGACGATTTTCTCAGCGCTTTTATTCACAAATTGTACGCTTCCCTGATTGTTAATGACAATCATCCCATCACGAATATTGTTGAGTATCAATTCCTGGTTATTCATCTGGTATTTTATTCGATTCAACAAAGATTCCTTTTCAACAAATAATTCCGAGATGATGTATGCTACACTGCCAGGGATAACAATTGTATCATGATGGGTTCGTTTCATTAATGCCGCTAAAACAGCTTCACTTCCGGTTACCTCAATGACGATATCAATATCACTGTCAATCCAACTTTCCCAATTGCTGTCAGTCGGGATTTGATGCGCTTTCGCTAATTCGAGGCCTTTGGCATGTTGATTACGATCTATAATTGCAACAATTTCCATGCGTTTTACAGCATGTAAAATTTTAAATAACGCACTTCCCCCTCTACCTGCTCCGACAATAAGCACTCGCTTCATATCATCCCACCTTGCATGATTTTGCATGATTTTATCATACGGTAATCTGCACCTTATTGCAAACGTTCTTTTGTTCCTATCTTCACAAAAATTTGATATACTATTTAATGTTGGCCGATGGATCATCTTTATGAGGAGAAATGAAATGATTAGATTTGTTGCAATCGCAATCGTTTTTATACCTGGAATTATTGCTGCTTTTGGAATAAAGCTGATGCGTGATAGCATATTCAATGAATTTTACCCGTTATTCTTTTATCCAAGCATTCAATTTATAGTGGGATTATTACTATTTCTTGGTGGAATTGGCTTTATTGGCGGATTTATTGTACATCGTGACCGCAATAAACAAAAGCTAAAACAACAAAATAAACGAAGAGATTAAAAAAGATGGTGAAAAACCATCTTTTTTATTTAAAATTGAATGTTAAGAACATTTTTTGGCTGATTTATGTTATTATTATCAGCAACTCATTCAATTTATGACCAGGAGGATAAGGAAAATGACAGTAAAAGTAACAAAATTTGGTGGAAGTTCTGTAGCGAGTGCGACACAAATAGAAAAAGTTGGCAGAATCATAAAGCATGATCCGCAACGAAAATTTATTATTGTATCTGCTCCTGGAAAAAGAAACAAACAAGATGTGAAAATTACTGATATGCTAATTGCGTTAGGAGATGCATACTTAAGTAACGTAACATATGAGGATAACCTGGAATCTATCCTCCAACGTTTTAAAGAAATTGTTCTGGAGTTACAATTGCCTAATACCATTTTAATGGATATTGAACAATCGATTCGGGACGTATTAGCAAAGGAAATTCCCGCTGTTCAAAAAATGGATGCCATCAAGGCACTTGGCGAGGATAGTTCTGCAAAAATTGTCAGTGCTTATTTACAGCAATTAGACATCAATGCAACTTATTTAAATCCGCAAGACGCGGGCTTAATTGTTAGCGACGAACCTGGCAACGCACAAATTTTACCGGAAAGTTTTCCTAAAATACATAATTTGAGAGCGAAGGATGGCATTCAAGTCATTCCAGGTTTTTTCGGATTTACAAAAGAAGGCCAGCTTGCTACGTTTTCCCGGGGAGGATCAGATATTACAGGCTCCATTATTGCGGCAGGGCTAAAAGCTGATTTATATGAGAACTTTACTGATGTTGATTCTGTTTATACCGTTAATCCAACGATTGTTGATCATCCAAAAGAAATTACTACCTTAACCTATAAGGAAATGCGCGAATTATCTTATGCAGGCTTCTCTGTATTTCACGATGAAGCACTCATCCCTGCTTTCAGGGAAGAAATTCCCGTCTGTATTAAAAACACGAATAATCCAGAAGCACCTGGAACAATGATTGTAGCGGACAAAGAGCCGGATGAAAAATGTGTCGTTGGAATTGCCAGTGACAGTGGATTTTGTAGTCTATATGTCAGTAAATACTTGATGAACAGAGAAATTGGCTTCGGCCGTAAATTATTGCAAATCCTTGAAGATGAGGGAATTTCCTTTGAACATGCACCTTCAGGAATTGATGATATGTCTGTAATCATCCGGGAAAAAAAATTACCCTTTGAGAAAGAAGCCATCATTTTACGAAGAATTAAGGAAGAACTGGCCGTTGACACCGTGACAATGCATCGTAATTTAGCAATGATCATGGTCGTCGGTGAAGGACTAGTACGAACCATTGGCGTTGCACAAAAAGCTACAACTGCAATTAGAGATGCAGATGTAAATATCGAAATGATTAATCAGGGATCATCAGAAGTTTCGATGATGTTTGGTATTTCTGCCGACGATTTAGATCGGGCAATTCAATCTCTGTATACTGCTTATTTTGGAGATAAATAAGCAAACTAGGCTTATCGCCAAGCCCTTAATGCTTAAACTCCATAATTCTGCGCTTGTGAAATAAGTTTTATACTTTATTATTTGCAATCATGGCATAAAAATATTACTGTACAATTAACTACAGTAATATTTTTATGCCTTTTAATTTTTTCAACTTGCCCGATGTTCCAATCGCAATCGGTCAGCGACCATTGCAATGAACTCACTGTTTATAGACGACGTAGAAGTAATTCGGTAGGTGTGACGGTAGTTTGGCGTATGTTTGTCGGATAGCCTACAAGGTACTTTATCGGAGTACCGAGGTAAGTTTGTTGGCTTCATTGTACGGCATTAATTCCGTAATAGCAAGCGGTTTTTATAATATCGTTGATTTTTTGCATAAAAAAAGAAGCGCCCCGAAGGACGCTGTTGTTGTTCATTAATCGAAATACCTCCCTTAGAATTTACTCATGAAGACATCTAAGGCATTTCGCTCATTTACGTATGCGCGAATTGCCTCGTTGTCACCTTCAATGCGAACGATCGTCTCTTTTTGATTCCGTAGTTCATCGCGGATTTCTCCGAGAAGGCTTGCTTCATCATCCCGTTCGATATTAAATCCGCTCGTTTCTGCTCGAAGTTGCGCTGAAACCTTTCCGGCATAACCGCGCATATCACCGACTTCGAATCCGGCTAACTTCGGCTGATCGGGCGTAGCTGCTAACGACACTGCTTTCGCCATTTTCTGGATAGTCGATATTTCTCCGGACATTCCTTCGGTCAATCCGCGGCCAATCATTCTACCGACGTCATTCCGCATTAGGCGGGAAGGCGATTTGATCTTGAAGAATTTCTTAAACGCACCGGCAACACTACTTCCGACTTTTGTCGCGGTTTCTACCACCGAATCTTTCGCGCTGTTAATCCCGTCCTTCAACCCGCCGACAAGGTCTTTACCTTTACTGAACATATCACCGACGAATCCGCCAATACTCGAAATAAGTCCCTCTCCGACTTTCGCAACTGCTGATCCTGCTTCGCCGACCATACCGATAATTCCGTCAATCAGCGCCCCTATCAATTCGACACCTTTATCGAGCATTTTCGGAACAAACTCGGCAAATTTCACGACTAAATCGGTCAATAAATCGTAACCTGCGGAAAGTAGTTCGCCCGCTGTTTGGCCGATCCCTTTGATTAGCGCCCAAACAAGTTCGACTCCGGCCTGCAATATTTGAGGTAAAGCGCGAATGATTGCGGCTGCTACCTGAATTACGATCGTGAATACTGCCGCCAGTAGCTGCGGAACTATTTTGAGTATTCCAGAAATCAGCGTCAGTAGTAGCTGAACCCCCGCCTCTAAAATCATCGGCAGATTGTCCAGAATTGCGCCAGCAACCGCTAGAACTAGGTCAATCGCTGCATTAATCAGCGAAGGCAAAGTGGCTACGATTCCGTCTATTAACGCGAGTAAAATGTCAATTCCAGTCTCTATCAAAATTGGAAGGAGGTCGATGATTGTCGAGACTATCATTTCAACCAAACTGACTGCCGTACTAATTAATTCCGGAAGAATGCTTGTAATTCCGTCGATCAGCATAAGCAGAATTTCTACTCCGGTCTCTAACACAACTGGCAATAATTTCGTTATTACAAGAACAAGTGAGTCTATTATTTGGGTAGCAACCTCGACGATAATAGGCAGAACCGCTAAAATTCCCTTTTGAACTGCGTTTAAAATTTCCATTCCGGCGTCAATTACTAGCGGTAGATTTTCCGCCAATGTCTCCACGACTGTCGTAAGTATCGTCATTGCTGCCTCGATAATTATAGGAAGCGCGACGACAATTCCCTCGAGGATTTTTTGGATTATCTGAACGCCAGCCTCCAGGATTTTCGGAAGATACTCGGTTATTCCGTTAAGGAACGTGGTAACTACCATTTCGACAGTTTCTACGATCAAGTCTATATTTTCTAGTATCGCGCCAGCAATCGCGGGTAAATATTGGGAAGCTGCGATGATAATTCCTGGCAGACCTCCGACTATAATCCCGACAATTGTTGGTGCAAGCATAGCGAATATCTCGCCTATTTTTTCGAAATCACCGTTCAATATTTCTTGTATAGTGGTCGTCAGCCACTGAAACTTTTCGGTAATTAGACGGGCACCTTCTTGTATGTATTCCTGTACCCAATCCGGCATCATATTATAAAGAGACTCCGCGACATTTGTAGCAATCTCCGCTACTTTTCCAGGTAACTCGCTTAGGTATCCGATTACGTTACTCACCAACGTACGAGTGCTTTGCGCTACCTCGTCCCAATGCGTAACTAAGTAAACAGCGAACGCACCTACGGCCACAATTGCTGCGCCTATTGCTACGACTATTGACATTATCTCAGCTACTAACCCGATTGCTGCGGTCATAGAAATCCCTAGCGCACCTGCTAACATTGCTATTCCGGTCGTTACGACTCCTGCTACTGCCAATAGTGCGAGTAACCCTGCGGTTAAGAAGGATAATACCGGAATAGCGAAACCGATTATTACGATCCACTTGTTAACCTTACCGCCATTTTCTTCAAGAGTTTGCGCCATTTCGACTAACTTGTCGACGAACGGAGTCACTGCGTCAATTGCCTTACTCATTGCGTCCATAAACGGAACGCCGAGTACTTGCGCGATATATAGTAGCTTGTTTCCTAATACTTTCAGCTTGGAAGTAAACGTCCTATAACGCTCTTCCGCCTCTTCGGACAGCGCTACGTTTTCCCTCCACGCCACACTTCCGAGTTCTAGCGCTTCCGTGAATACATCGGACGCACCTGCCGCACGCATCAACGTATCTCTAACACGGATTTCTCCGAGTTCTAAATCGCCAAGTACTGCTGCGACGTCGCCCCCGGAATCGGATATGCCGCCCAATCCTATGATAAACGCCATAATCGCCGATGCTGCGTCAGTCTCGAAAGCATGTGCGAAATCACTTGCGGACATACCGGCTACTTTGGCGAACCCTTCGAGATGCTCCCCGCCACCTTTTACGGCAGTGTTCATGTTAAGCATTACTCGGGAGAACGCGGAGCCGCCCATCTCGGCTTTAATTCCAACGGCCGAAAGTGCGCCCGCAAACGAAAGTATCTGATCCTCTGACATTCCGACTTGCCTGCCCGCACCGGCTAGTCGTAGCCCCATGTTTACGATCTCACTTTCCGTAGTGGCCAAGTTGTTTCCGAGATGAACAACGGTACTCCCCAGCCGTTCTACGTCGTTCGGGCTAGTTCCGACGATGTTCATAAACCGCGCTAATGCCGTTGCCGCATCTGTAGACGACATATTCGTCGCAACGCCCAGATCGATCATAACTCGCGTAAAATCCAGGATATCGTCTTTCTTTACGCCCAACTGCCCGGCAACCTCTGCGACATTGGCGATCTCAACCGCCGATGCCGGCAACTCTAGCGACATATCACGTATGCCTCTTGATAGCGCCGTAAACTCTGCTTCCGTTGCATCTGTCGTTTTTCGCACTCCGGTAAAGGCGTCTTCAAATTTCCTTGCCTCATTTACGAGCATTCCGATACCGGCAGTGGTCGCAACCCCGAGCGTCGCAAATACTGAGGCGCCAGCCGTACCGATAGACGTCAAAGTTTTTCCGAATGCCATCATTCTATTTTGCGCCCTGGTCAGATTCCTTTGGTAGCTTGATATATCTGCCCCAACACGTACTATTACGTCCCCTATCATCCGGAGCACCTTCTGTTATAATCGCCCATAAGACTATTAGCTTGTCTCATCTTTTCGGAATACATCGCTACATCGCCTCGCGCTGCTGCTTCCATAGATTGCCTCAAGGCTGAAAATGCCGCATAAAGCAGTGAGATATGTCGCCTATCTTCTGGACTAAGTTTTAATCTGCGAAGTTTTTCCGCACCTTTTGCGACTTGTTTCGCTGCGTATTTGAAAGAATCTACGCCAGGTTTATCCCTTAACCTACTTGAGGACTGTTCTACGTATTTAACTAATATATGAATAATGTCCGCCCCATCGTGCCTATAAGTCTTTGTCACTTTGCATTCCTCCTCGTTTTTTGTAATAAAAAAAGACACCCAAAGGATGCCTCATTTCGTATCTATTCGTTGTTACTTCATTCTGGTAGGAAGGCGGTATGTAACTCGAATCCCTCTGCCATATTCTGTAATATTCGAGTTTATAACGTTCCCGCCTGTTTGCTTTACGTATTCCACAAATTCCGTAAATTCTTTCGTATCGTATAGGACTATTACATATTCATTCGCCAATATATCGACCCCTCGTCTACTTAAATAGAATATTTCCGATTTCTACATTATTCGTATATTTATCTGATAAATACTGCTGTGTTCCTTCGTTTAATGTTACGCCAGATACTGTAACCTCTTCGCTTTCTTTATTCTCCCGTTCCAAACTACTTAGCAGTCGATTCAATCCTTCTTCGACGCCTTCTAGTAAGTTAGACGGCTGCTTATGACCTTTATCGTATGTGTTTCCGTTCAATTCAATTTCATACATCATAAAAGGTGTGTATCGCTCATATTTCGTATATTTTACATTTAATTCTGCCATTTTGTTTATCCCCTTTTCGATTATTAGTAAATACGGGGCAGTCAGCGCACTACCCCGCGCGATGAACGAACATGGTACGCCATCCGATAACGCTTTTCCCTCCGACAATAGTCGTTCTAGCGGGAAATATTCGCTTTATCTAATCTTTGGCTTATTTCTTATTTTGTCGAACAGTTTCCGACCGACGTCATATCCATCTTTCCTCGGAGGTTTAACCTTGCTGCCATTTCCCATACTAGGGTCGGCGTATTTCCTACGACCACCCAGACGCATCTGTACCCTTAAATCGAACATTACGCCTTCGAGGTTGCTCTCATCATCCGCTAGTCGATCATTAACGAATGTAAGGGCGCTGTCCATTTCGTCCGGTTTGACGCCCTTCATTGCCATCTGTTCACGTAGAAACGCATCTCGATACTTTTGAAAGTTATCCCGCGTTCCCTCCGTTGTTTCCGGGGTTTCGTCTGTCATTTATATTCCACCTTTCGAATTTACTTTAGTTTGGCGGCGTATCCGTTTTGTGCTCGATCCGCGACATAGTCGAACATTCTTTGTATGCCTACCGGGCCAGTTTTCGACTTGATTTCCTTTATCCGTGATCGTTGCTCTGCGACATCCTGGAATCCCTTCACCTTTGAACATTCCTGCCGGATCGCGTCCGCATTTCGATTTATATCGTCTTTCGACTGTTGGCTAATCGCCCGCGATAATGCTTGCTCGGTTAACGCGTCGATCTGTTGGGCCATTGCTAACCGTTCCGCATCATTAAATACCTTCGATTTGTCCGCTAATAGGTCAAACACGTCGGATGATACCGGCGCCGTTGCAAGTTGTGCGCCGATGTTCCCGATTAATTTCTCTGCCGCCGCCTGTTCTTCCGGAGTGCCTGCGTCTGTAGAAAATGCTCGCTCTGCCAGGTCGCGCTCAATCGCTGCGATTTCGACGTCATATTCCTCCTGCATGGCGTCCATATTGGCGTCGTAATCTTTTTCTAATTCCTCCAACTGATATTCGCGCTCGGTTTCGTTATCGTTATAACGATCGGTATTTTTTAATCCTTCTTTTTTGCTTACATAATCACTTCTTTTCGCTTCCGCCTTTTTAGAAATTGCATGTAACGATGGAAAATCTGTATAATTACCATGAATTGTTTTAGACATACTATCTATCCCCTTTTAATTTTGATTTTAATTGAATAACTTCTTCCTCTAATTTATATATTTTGTTATTTGCCCTAGCCATACGCCGTTCAACGATCTCATTCACATCTGCAACGGTGAATAACTTTTCTTCTTCTTCTTCTTCTTCGTTCATATTAAAACGCTCCTTTTTTTGTTGTTGTCATACTACGCAATGTATTCCGCCTCGCCCTCGTCGAAAACTTCTGTAATACTTGATCGCCTTTCCTCGGCTTGTTCCGCTAACTGCCACACTCCTTCCATTTTTGACGTGTATTTGCTTAAATGGAATCGGATCACACCCTCGTATTTTTCATAGTTCCATTTATTCATTCGAAAATCTGTTAACATTACAATTCCGTAGTCATTGCTGCCTATCTGTTCGTTTACATATTCGCCGAGAGTTTCGAAGGCTTCCCGGTTGTTTAGTTTTTCTTCGAAGTATAGCGACGCAATGGATTTCGTATCCTTGCCGGAATGTTCCAATACCCCAATGGCCGTATAGTCGTCGCCTTTTATCTGGTATGCTTTAAACGTTCTTTTATTAATCCGCCCCAAGTCCGCACCTCCATAAAGGTCGTTATATTCATCGAATGACATTTCGATTGTTTCGGTAGTTGTATTAATTTCGATCTGCAACGGTTCTAACGTTATGCGTCGGCTTTTAGCCAGTTTTACTATCGCAAATACTTCCGTTTCTAGTCCACGGGAAACAACTTCACCCGCTGCGTTTATTATCTGGTAGCCTGCGTCTGATATCGTTAACTTTGTACGGTGTCCGTTTTCTATCGGCAATAACGGATTAAATTTGCCGTCCTTCCTTTCCGTCCAAAATTCGGATTTTGAAAAGCTCCCCTTTGCGTATGTATTGCGTTTGATAATACATTTCATATAATCTCCTCCTATAGTTTTATACCGAACATTCTCTCCGCCTGTCGCCTTTGTTCAATTGGTATTTTAAATTGGACAGCTTTTCGTTTATTTTGCTTACTATATTCCGCCATGATCTGCCAATCGTTTTTGAATTTGTAACGACGTATTCGTTGGATTAAATCGGCGTCCTCTGTATACCCGGCAATAAATCCTGGTTGTATCCGCCATAATTCGTTTGTCATCTTGTAATCGTCTCCTCCCAACATAAAAAAGCGTCAGCCGTAATGGCCGCGCCTTGTTATAACTTCTGTTTATATTTTGTAATTCGCCCATGCTTTAAGGACTGTACGCATTCTTTCTGACGGGAGATATAATTCTACTTGTTTTCCGTTTCTTATGCGGGAACGGTAGATCCACTGTAACAAGTCCGCTACTGCGAGCAGTTCTTCATTGACGGTTACCCCGTTATCTTGAAAAAATGATATTTCGGTTGGAGTCATGAACCTATTAAATACGTAAGCCAACGCCCATCGGTCCTGATACTCGTTTGTTGCTCTTGCGTTACACTGTAAGAACGATCTTGCGTATCCCTTACCCGAGAGTCCCGTCTTAGCATCCTTGACCGTCGTCCATATAATCTCCTTCGACTTAGCTTTAACTACATTACGGAAGTAGTTATAAATATTTTTCCTGATTTCGTCCTCTTTATCAGCCGTTAAATTACGTAAATACGTGGCGCTGAGCGAACCAACGTCATTAAGCTTACCTTCGTATAAATTGATTAGCGCCATTAACTCCTCGCGATTCTCGCCTTGCTTATCGTATTCCACAAGATTATACCGATCGCCATCGTGATTGACTGCGTGATACTTATATTCGAAGTTGTATAGGTCGAAATAATATCGCTGTATCTGTGCGTCAAATAGATACGTCATTACATATACGTCACTGAACGCATTGAATACCCTCGGAGGAAACGCCCATATTAAGTATCTCCCACGGAAATAGAATAGGTTGCCCGCCTTGGCTAGTCGCATAACAGAAGAGTATGCCGCCTGTACGTCATAATCATCGCATAACCGTATTACGCGGTTGTATTCAACTTCTATATGCCCTAACCGCTTTAAGTCGGATATATCCCGTTGCGTGACGTTTGCCCGCTCAATAACGTCCATAACTTCATCCAGTATTAGCGTATAGCCTGCGCCATCCAATAACTCAATGAGTTCATCATCTGCCGTTTGGAATAGTGAATGCGTACTTACTATGTCCTTACCGTCTACAATTAACTGCTTGAGGCTATACATCTTACTGCCGTCCTTATTGTTATTATTTGGCTCAAAAAAGTCGCGGTCAGTATTTGCTATGATCCGTTTAACTTCGTCCAGATATGGCGTAATATAGATATACTTATCCAACGGATTTCCTTTGTTCATTCGCTGAATCGCCCAGGACGTTTTCCCACTTCCCATAATCGAATCTACTACGTTTATTTTTATCTGATTTTCCATCGCTCAACCTCTCCTCGCCTTATATTTATATTCGATCAACTACAACAACCGGATATTACGCTTTTATCGGTTAAACCTAAGACCATCGATAATATATATATATCGAATTTACTTAATAGTCTACGGAATAAACGGTTTTAGTTTATTTCGTTGTATCTTGACCTTAATTGTGTACAATTACCGTTATACCAAGACCTTAAGACACTGCGATTCCTTCCAGTCATCGCCATTATACTTTTAGCACGTTCTATACCCTTCCTTTAAGGACAAACGCCTGTAACCGTTGGTATGATAACGTTTGTTTTCGATTTTAGCACTTTCGTTTGCTAAACGGACGTAGTAGTAATACCGCTTAGCCTTTTCCGTAGTTCAGTGTGCTTACTAATACCAATATTTCGGCGGATTATGGGACATTTGGAACGAAGTTATTTATCAAATTCTCCGCTTTTCATTACATCCGTTATCGTACGGACATATTCAATTTGCGCCTTGCCAAATTCTTCTATAAAGCGCCGCTCTACCTTCGGAGATATTCCAGAATACTTAGTTTCGATAAAGCCTATTAACTGTTGCGATACTCCTAGACGTGCAGCCATTTCCGTTTGTGTTAAGCTGTTCAATGTTCGGATCGCTTTGAACACGCCAAAATCGATTGTCATTATCGACTCCCCCTCTCTTCCGTATCCGATTAGTAAAATACTAATAGTTGTGTAAAAAAATAGGCACGACAATTTGCCGCAACTTTCGTTTTTCGTTACGTTAATTATCCTTTAAAGGAATATCTACTTACTAGTATGCATAAGGGCAAGTATTAAAAGTAGTGAAGTGAAACTAATTTATTTTAAGTAAAAAAAGAAGCGCCGAAGTCAATCAGCGCCTCTTGCTATCCTTATAACGTAAGATATTCAGCCTATTCTGTTTCGACTACTTTTTCGAATGTCTCCGGAGTATCCGATCCGTTAAAGTCGATCAGTTGCACCGGCTCACCTGGATACTCTATTTCATAACCGATAACAGCGTCAACAGTCGTTCCTCCACCTTTAACGTCGGAATCGCCCATTTCTACTAACTTCGGCTTGTAATCATCCGGAAAAAGTCCGTTCGCTCCGTCCAATAGTTCTACGGTCGTGTCTGTTTCCTGGTTAGCCTTAATCAAACTTGACATCCACGGACTGATAGAATCCTCCGACTTATTCGTAAACTCTACTTCCAAAGCTAGTACTTGCGTATCGTAGTTCCCGTCTATCTGTTCGACGTCCTTAACAACTATTTTATAATCGTCATCCTCCACAGTGTCGTCGCTTATTTCCACAGATTCCTTGACATCGGTACTTTCTTCGGAACTGACCTCCGCTATTTCCTTCTGACTAACGTTTTCTTCTGCGGTTCCTTCCTCGTTGGAGGTATTACCGCAGGCTCCTAGAATAAACGCAAAACTTAACAATGGTACAAATAACTTTTTCATATTAACATCCCCTTTTATATGATCTTACCGTCTCAAATATACGATAGTTCCGAAAAATCCGCAAAAAAAGTATGCCATTCGATAATTTATCCGTTTATCAATGTCCAGTACATAAATGCCAACGACGCAGTAAACATCGTCATATAAAACGCATCCACCTTGTCAACATTCCGTAATTTCATTATAATAGCAGTTAATAACATAAGGTAACATCCTTTCCGGCTCCGGCGTTGCAGCGCTAGAGCCTTTTATACTTCCCCAACTCTTCCGTCATAAAATCTAAATCCTCCGGGGAATAGTCGTGATCTAAAATAATATTCTCGAGCCATTGCGGCAATTGCGCTGGGTGTATGAACGAATATATATAATCGGATATTATTCGGTTTTCATTTGCGACTCTCTCCTCTAATTCCGCCAAATCCTTTGCGGTCATGCCCCAGTCATCCTTGATATCTTCCGTTAATCCATCCGCACCTATCCACACTGCATTTGACATTTTACATTCTCCTTTTTTACATGTTTTAAATCCAATCCAAGTTAATTTATTCATTTTATGCGCTTCCCATCCCGTATATTTTATTACGTTTAACGTAACCTGCATTCATACTATAAGTTACGTTTAGCGTAATGTCAAACGAATAATTACATTTACCGTAATTTATGTTAAAATGACAATACAGTAACGAAGGCTTAACGAAAGCAGGTGAAGTTGTGACGAAATCAGATGTAAAAATAAATAATAAGGTTATCGAGGTTAAACTTCGCCCTATATTGGAGGAACGTAACATGTCGCAAAAACAACTCGCAGACATTACCGGTCTTTCTACGCGAACAGTCAGCGAACTAGCAAGTAATATGACGCAGCGCTACTCTAAGGACGCGTTAGAGCGCATCTGCGAGGCGTTGGACGTAGAGGTTGGCGAGTTGCTGACGATAGAGAAGCGCAAACATAACGAAAAATAAGCAAGGGTTATAACGTCCATCTTCATACGCACGGCATGCAAGGTAACACACGCGTACCTAACGTTTTTCCTTACCTATCGAACGATGACAGCCGACCTACGCCGTTCCGAGGGTAAACGTACTCTAACGGTATAAAGGCGCTATGATGTGACGATTTATCCTGCGGAGTTTACCCCCTACCTTCGAAATTCTGACAGCAAATTGTTGGCGTCCGACGAGCGGGCGGTGGGGAGGAGGCCCCCGGGGCTGTTGAAACGAATAGTTGTCTGAATATTATTTATTGTTTATACAAGTTGAGCCGGCCGGAATATTAATTATTATTTATCCGATTAACTCCGTGTGTTGTTCGCGCTGCTACTGCCGATACCCTACCATCAGTTACCCTCGTTCGTCCCTCCGTCGTCCTGTCTGTCTCCTCCCTCCTGTTACGTTGTTCGTTACGTATGGGGACGATGCGATGATACGTCTCCGATGTGTGTTCGTTGTATCTGTTGGTGACGGTGTGTGTATGAGTGACGATGGGTGTCCGTTGGGTGACGACAGCCGGCACTGTCTATCGACTACTCCTCGGCATAGCCTGTCCGTAATCGTCCCGCAAACTGCCATATAATCGGGTGTAATCCCCGAAATAAACCGCGCATAATCCCGCTCGCATACGCTTGTAGTACGCTTATAATGTCGCTTGATTTGCGCTTGGATACTACCGCTTAAACCACCTACAATTCCGCGTATAATCGCGTCCGTATAATCGTCTAAAAGTATTAACTTATAGACATAATATAAATCATTCATTAATCAAGTGTTTTATCCTCTTGACTATGTCTAAAAGTTAGTCTATAATTATAAGTATAGAAGATAGCTAACTAATAGACATAAAAGGAGATGATGAAATGAAAAATAAACTATATCGAATGTTACGGATAAGCAACGACATAAACGCATTACGCAAAGGCAAGATGTTCAAACGGATCATGCGACGACTCGCCGGTAAAGCCACTGGCAAAGGAATTGGGAGGTTATTCAAATGAACAACAATGGACATAAAATAGGCTATGCAAGGGTTTCTACTGTAGGACAGGACTTAGAGACACAACGCGAACTACTACTAAAAGAAGGCTGCGAAAAGCTATTTGTCGAAAAGGTAACCGGAACATCGACTTCACCCCGTAAGAAGTTGGCGGACTTGTTGGACTACGTAAGAGAGGGCGATACCGTCTATGTAACGAAAATAGACCGCCTGGCACGTTCAATCATCGACTTGAATAAGATTGTATCGGGGTTAATCAAAAGTGGCGTAAACATAGCATTCCTAAAGGAAAACATCGAGTTTAAGGCAGGCAACGCCAATAGTTCGATTAATACGTTACTGTTTAATGTCCTAGGATCGTTCGCACAATTTGAACGTGACCTTATAGTCGAACGTACAACGGAAGGCAGAGAACGCGCTAAGGCTGCCGGAAAGCATATGGGACGGCCTGCAAGTAGTAGCGACAAGGAAATGCAAAAAGCTATCAAATTACATCGAAATAGGGACGATAACGGCATGAGTGTCGCGGACATCTGCCGACTAACCGGAGTAAAACGTGCGACATTATACGCTAAATTGAAGGCGGAGGCAACTAGCGATGTCTAATCGGCTTGCTTTCCGCCTATTTCGCCCCCCTTTTATTCGAGGTCGTCCTTCCAGTGAACGGCTTGCCCGGTAATATTCTCGTTATAGTATGTGATTATTTTCACAATTTATGTGTAATTTCGTACACTCTTCCGTCATCCCCTAAAACACTTCAACGCTTTACCGTACTTCAGTATTCGCCACTTATCGCACCTATTAGCGTTGATCTATCAAGCATATATCCTTTACACAACGCCTATAAATAGGTTTCTCGATAACTTACGGACGGCCGCATACATATATCCGTCCAGGTTCACTATGCTACCGTTTTTATACCTGCGTATGCAATCGCTTATGCAGGCCTTAAATTCGTCTGCGTGCGATTCCAGACGTATCTTTGGAGTCTTTGCACGGAAAACAATACCGACATATTTACGGAGGTTTGCACCTCGGTAAAACGGAGACAATACCGTATGAAGTACCTCCGGGATATTATTGCGTTCGCCTGCGGACTCTAATACGTATGTATAGGTATCTCGCTTGTATAAAGGTTCATACTCGGAATCAGCCGCCTTGTCCGTTGCCTGACATGCCTTGACGTCTACTTCCCGCTCTGACAATCGCTCTGACACAAACGGCAATATCTGGATAATATTCGCCCCGTGTCCGCCTGACTTCGGCCGTATGCGAACGATCCGCTTAATGATAAACAACGCCTCCAATCGCTTCAATACACGCCTAACAGTGCGGTCTGATACGTCCAAGGCGTCTGCTATTGTCTGTGCCTTTAAGTGCGACGCTCCGGAATACTTCACCGAATACCTCGCAATGAACCGCAGTACGGATCGGCAGGTGGCGTTTAATTGCGAGGTGTGCGTCTTCTCATGCTGCGATATGTTGTAATTAAGTTCCTGCGTAGTGTCGAACGTCTTATATTCGTCCAGATATATCGTCATTGTCGTTTGCTCCCTTTTTGGGCGCACTTAAATAAGCCTTGCAGTTCGGCAATTTTTCAGATACAATAACAATAGGTGGTCGTTCTGTATCGGTTTAATTACCGTTGCGGTGCGTCCTTTTTTTTGTGTTTTAAATATCTAGGTTATTTAGCGGCGAATGCTTTTGGTACTTCCTTCCGACCTCTTGATCGGTAAAGTCTAAGTAAGCCTGTTGAGTAACATCCACACTGGAATGTCCCAGGATTCGGCTTAATGTACTCCAATCTCCGCCGTTTAATAAGTAGTACTTCGCAAAGTTATTCCGCAATTGGTGCGGTTGTACGTCCAATCCGACTAACTTGCTGTGCCTCTTAAACGACGCGCCTACTGTCCGTATGTCCAACATATTTCCCTTGATTGACGGAAACACGTATTGACTGTTCGTATATCTATCTCGATATTCTAGCCAACTACGCAAATTACTCCCCATCTTATGTGAAAAATAAACAAATCGCTCATGCTTACTTTTCGTATTCCGAAGCAATAGCGCCCCATTACGTAAATCAATATCGCTCGGCATTATCGAGACTAATTCACCTATGCGACACCCAGTATCGAGAATCATCCTCGCTATAATCCATGTTCTAAATTCGTGAAACTTGGACACGTCGAAACTCCGGAAAAACAACGCCAACTCATTCTCCGATAATAACGCCTTTACCTTCCGCTGTGGCTTTATCTTTTCGATTCCTTCGCAAGGATTTTTCCGAATTGCCTTCTCGCGGTAAAGATAGCTAAAAAACGCTGCAATATTTCGCTGATAATTGGCGAGTGTAGTTTCGCTGACCGGTCGCCCTACATCGCCTCGATTATGAAGCCCGTTGACGTCGCGCATACTATCGTCAGCCAGTGCGTTATACTTACCACGCTCTCTGATATACGTAAAATATGCCCGTATATGTTCCGATTTAACTTGTTCCGGCTTGTCTATCGACTGCTTTTCCGTCAAGTATCGCTGAAACAGACGCAAAGTTTGATCATAACTCCGCATGGTTTTGGTGGATAAATTACGATCTGTACAGTCATACATGTAACGGTCAATCTCAATTAAAAATTTATTCAACGCAAAAACGCCCCTATCTATTGGAATATTTCGATACTCCGATAAATAAGGGCGTTTATTAGTGTCCGCCTGTTTACTTGTAGGTGTCCGTCCATAGTTTGTCGGCATAGATGTGCGATAGCCTGCGCCTAAATGCCGTCATATCAACGTCAACTTGCCCGATGTTCCAATCGCAATCGGTCAGCGACCATTGCAATGAACTCACTGTTGGTCGGTTTTGCTTTGGAAATGCTAATGGTGTAGCCGAACAGCGCGGAAATGGAATCTATGTTTCCCCTGCTCCATGCAACCTCGATCGCATGCCGAATTGCCCGTTCTACACGTGACGCAGTTGTATTAAATTTCTTAGCGATATCCGGGTAAAGTACCTTTGTAATTGACCCTAAAAGTTCAATATCATTATAAACCATTGTTATTGCTTCACGTAAGTACATGTAACCTTTAATATGTGCTGGAACCCCTATTTCATGAATAATATTAGTAATGTTTGCTTCTAAATCCTGTTTCTTTTTCGCTTTTTTCGGCCCTTTATTCATGCTTGGGCTGACTACCGCGCTTCCTTGTACCTGACGAATCTGATCAGCCAAATTGTCTAAATCAAATGGTTTTAAAATAAAGTAAGATGCCCCTAAATCAACAGCTTTTTTCATTACCTCTTCCTGACCGAATGCAGTTAGCATAATCACATGGGCTGGCTTATTTTTTTCCATTTCTTTCATATGTGTTAATACGGCCAAACCATCGATATGAGGCATAATAATATCTAATAATAAAACGTCCGGGTCTAATTCCTCCACTAGTTCCAAACAATCTCTTCCATTATAAGCAGTCCCAATGACTTCAATATCATCTTGTTCGTCAAAATACTCCTCCATTAGTTGCACAAGTTCTTTGTTGTCATCTACTAAACAAACTGTTGTTTTCTCCATAAAACTTCCTCCTTCATGTAATTAGCTTATTCTCCACTTAACTTATTCTACACAAGTTTTAATTATCCTCTTTTATTTCGAAAAACTTTGGTATTTTTCGCCATTTCTTTGATTTGCTTTCATTTACTACCCATTACGACATGATTCGATAATTTATAACATATTTAAAAATCTTTTGTCGAATAATATTATTTTTAGTATAGCACCTTTTTTAAAAATTGGAATAAGCAATAAGTCTTGTTTATTTCATTCAAAAAAATGGCTTGTAATGGTTAAATCCATTACAAGCCATTGTTTAACTCGCTTCTTTCTGTTTATCCCCGTATATATTAACCCCTGCATCTTGTAACATCCATTCTATATGGACACCGTAACCTGATGTCGGGTCATTGACGAATACATGTGTGACAGCACCAATCACTTTTCCATTTTGGATGATTGGACTTCCGCTCATGCCTTGTACTATCCCACCCGTTTTCTCTAACAGTTTTGGATCCGTAATTTGGATAACCATACCTTTGGTTGCTGGAAATTTTTGTGGAATACTACTGATAATTTCAATATCAAAAGCTTCCACCTTTTCATCTTCAAGAACGGTTAAAATTTTTGCTGGACCTTCTTTTACTTCATGGGATAATGCGATGGGTAATGGTTTATCATATTTTTTTGGCTTCGATTTATTCTCGCCTTTTTCTGTTAATTTGCCAAAGATGCCAAATGGACTGTTTTTAGTAATTGAACCAATTTTATTATCCTGTATTGAAAACTTCGCCTGTTTTTCTCCTGGTGAACCATTATTACCTTTTTCAATCGAGGTAACGGAAGAACGGACGATGGTTCCATCATTAATTTCAATTGGCTTTTTGGTATCCATATCAGATATAACGTGACCCAATGCACCATATTTCTTAGATTCTGGCTCATAAAAAGTCATTGTTCCGATACCTGCGGCCGAGTCCCTGATATATAAACCAATTTTGTAGTCATTATCTTTTTTATCAAGCACGGGTTCAAGCTTTGTTTCAATGGTTTCCTTACCCCTTTTTACGGTCACAGACAACTTTTCTCCCTTTTTCCCTGCTTTTTCAACATAGGGTTTTACATCTTCCATGTCTTTAATTGTGTCACCATTAATTTTTAAAATAACATCGCCTACATTTATTTTTGCATCTTCTCCAGGGGATAGTGCTTCATCATTTTGTTTTACTAAGTGATGACCAACTACAAGGACACCGCGAGTATGCAACTGTACACCAATTGATTCACCACCAGGGACGACCTTTATATCGTCTAGAACGGATAAATCCACCTTTTTAATGGGATAACCGTTTACCTGGTATACCAATTCACTATCTCCTGTTTCCTGTGCATAGAAAGCAGAGGAATCAATTGCTTCAACATTTTCTTCTGAGGTATCAACCTGAACAGTCTCACCCAATTGTGGCACCTCTACCAGAGACTTATTAAATGTAACAATTTCATTCGGGATGGAGAGATATTGCTGTAAAGGGGGATAAAAAGGAACAGCTAACAATATCATCAAAAGTACAATACCTATCCATATTCGGCTATGCTTCATATATTTCAATTTTCATCATCTCTCCTCGTTCCTAACCCATACCTTCATTTTATTTCTGTACTTCTAATTTGACCCTCAAGGACATGTTTTAAACTGGTGAAACATAAGAAAGATGTGTATCTTTTCCTTTTATAAATTTGCCTTTTATGAATAAGTAGATGGCGTGTGTCCTCTTCGTTTCATACCTGCCTATAATTACTATTTAAGGGGGGAATTTTTGGGGCAATATTTATTCAAA
Source organism: Virgibacillus halotolerans (assembly GCF_016908515.1). GTDB lineage: Bacteria > Bacillota > Bacilli > Bacillales > Amphibacillaceae > Virgibacillus_M > Virgibacillus_M halotolerans. The sequence continues at coordinate 353,305 of NZ_JAFBEA010000001.1, read as the reverse complement.
AAAATAAATAGCCAGATACTATATCATCTGGCTATTTATAACATTTTATCCGCTATTTTTTGTTTTAAATGATGCTGCTAAATCAAGCAGCTCTTTTGCATGCTCTTTTGCTGTTTCAGTAAGTTTTGTACCCGTAATCATTCTGCTTAATTCTTCAATTTGCTGTGTAACCGTTAATTCCGATACCAATGTCGCTGTACGGTTATTTCTGGATTCTTTTCGTATAAACTTATGCGTATCTGCCATAGCAGCAACTTGAGGAAGATGGGTAATGCATAACACCTGTGACTCTGTCGAGATTTGATAAATCTTTTCTGCGATCGCTTGGGCCACTCGACCACTGACACCAGTATCCACCTCATCGAAAATAACGCTTGTAACGCCCTGATGTTTAGCAAATATTTTTTTAAGTGCCAGCATAATTCGTGATAGCTCCCCACCGGAGGCCACCTTTGTCAAGTCTTTTAAAGGCTCGCCTGGATTCGTTGAGATCAAAAAGCGCACATGATCAAAGCCGTTCTTGTGTAGTGATAACGGTTCTTTGCCATTGATATCATTTTCATTATCAAATGCGATGGAAAAGGTTGCCTTATCCAAATATAATCCTTTTAGCTCTTTATGGATATCTTTTGTTAGTGCTTCTGCAAATTGTTTACGTAAATCATGTAAATGCTTTGCTTCAACGTAAGCATCCTTTTGTATCTCTTCTATTTGCTCGGCTAACTTCGTTAAATGAGAGTCTTTGTTGGTTATTTCTTCTATTTCTTCTTCAATTTTTGCCATATATTCAAGTACTTCATTAACAGTTGTACCATATTTCTTTTTTAACCGATTTATTTCATTTAATCGTGATTCAATTTCATTTAAACGTTTGGGGCTATATTGCAGTGTCTCAATATGGTTACGAATATCATAAGATAATTCTTCCAAAGCAAAATAATGATTGGATAATTCCTCAGCATTTTCCCCGATGAATGAATCATATTCACGATTATCCTGTAACGCAAGCTGGGCTTTATTCAACCATTCAAGACCACGTTGCTCGCCATATAGCGCATTATAAGCATCTTGGAGCGACGTATGAATACGTTCAAAGTTAGCCAGGGAACTCCGCTCTTCCTCAAGTACAGTATCTTCATCAGGCGTTAATTCCGCTTGTTCCAACTCACGCATCTGGAAAGTTAATAAATCCAATCGATGAGCAGTTTCCTGCTCGTTATCATTTAACTTTTTGTAACGATTTCTTAGTGTAGATAATTTGTTAAATAAGTTCGTATATTCTTCTTTAGCTTGTGTCATTAATATGACATCATACAAATCCAAAAAATCAATATGATTATCCGGATCCATTAGTGATTGTGTTTCATGTTGGCTATGAATATCAATTAACGTCTTGCCGAATTCTTTAAGGATAGCCAAGGTCACCAATTTACTATTGACACGACATATGCTTTTTCCATTCGCTGTAATTGTCCGTTGTAAGACAACTTGTTCATCTAGAATTTCTATACCATATAATGTACCTATTCTATATATCGGATGGCGTTTACTTTGTATGGTAAATAAACCTTCTATCTCTGCCTTTTTAGCCTCGTGCCGCACAAATTCTACGGATCCTCTTCCACCAGCTAATAATTGAACAGCATCAATGATAATTGATTTACCTGCTCCGGTTTCCCCTGTTAAAACGGTGAGACCTTCATTAAAAGTGATGGACACTTCATCTATTATTGCAAAATCACGAATAGATAATTCTGTTAACATGATGTATATTCACCTCACTGTCCACAAACTTATAACATATCAATGAATCGGTCTTTAATGATTTGTGCATCTGTCTCTGTTTTACAAATAATTAGACAGGTATCATCCCCACAAATAGATCCCATTATTTCTTCCCAATCTAAATTATCAATTAGCACACCTACTGCATGTGCATTACCTGGAAGTGTTTTTAATACGATAAAATGACTGGCATTATCGATTTTTACAAATGCATCCATAATTAAACGCTTCAATTTATCCAGTGGATTAAAGCGTTGGTCTGCAGGCAAACTATACTTGTACGTGCCATTGGTTGAGGGGACTTTCACAAGATGGAGCTCCTTGATATCCCTGGAAACAGTTGCTTGCGTTACATTGTATCCCAGAGATTTTAGCCGATCAACAAGATCGTCCTGTGTTTCAATTTCTTTTTCTGTTATTAATTCACGTATTTTAATATGCCGTTGAATTTTACTCATCTGACACCTCTCATTGTAATCATTGTGATGTTATTTTAAAGCGATATGAGCGTCCGCTATTATCGCTTCTAATTCAACATCCGAAAAGACAAGTCCTTTATTATCTTTCTTCCATCCGAAATGCGCTAAGAATTCGATATTCCCGTCGCCACCGGTTATTGGGGAGTACGTTATATTGTATAAATCATATTTTTCATTTTGTGCAAATGTCACAATCTTTTTTAATACGTCGAAATGAACACTTTTATCACGCACAATTCCTTTCTTTTCCACCTGACCTCTTTCAGCCTCGAATTGGGGCTTAATTAACGCAACAATATCGCTGTTGGTGGTCAATAATTGTTTTAATACAGGTAGCATTAATTTCAATGATATAAAAGAAACATCAATGGTTGCCAGGTTCGGTTTACCGACATCAAGCATTTCAGATGTGACATAGCGGAAATTAGTGCGTTCCATCACTTTTACCCGGTCATCATTTCTCAATTTCCAAGCCAATTGATTATACCCAACATCAATTGCATAGCAAAGAACTGCGCCGTTTTGCAATGCGCAATCTGTAAACCCGCCGGTAGACGATCCTACATCGACCATGATTTTATCTTGCGCAGAAATCTCAAAATGCTTTAATGCTTTTTCCAGCTTTAAGCCACCGCGCCCCACGTAGGGAAGCTTCTTTCCTTTCAACGTAAGCGGGATGCTTTCATCCACTTTCATGCCTGGCTTGTCCATTCGTAGTTGCTCAGAAAATACAAGACCAGCCATAATGTAACGTTTTGCTTTTTCACTTGTTTCAGCTAAATTTCTTTCCACTAATAACATATCTAAACGCTTTTTGTTCAATAATAGCAAGTCCTTTACAATTATACTTAGTTTTTGGGCAAGATTTTCAATTTAAATTTACTTTCTAAAACATAAATGACCTTACCTGCGAAGAAAATAATTTTCGTTGATGCATTGATTGCAAAATATTTACCTAGTGCTTTACCACCAACTGTAATCGCAGCTACAATACTTGTCAAAACAACTGACAAAACAATTTGCAATGTTGACGTATTATGTTGAAACAAACCAGCAATTTGGATCACAACGATAGCTGTAGCTGTACCACTGACTATGCCTGAGATATCCCCGATCACATCATTACAAAAACTGGCAAATTTATCAGCGTTTCTTATAATGTTAACCGCTTCTTTTGCTCCTTTTACCTTCTCGGCCGCCATTGCGTGAAATGGTGTTTCGTTTGCCGCTGTCGACGCAATTCCCAGCACATCAAAGGCAACCCCGATCAAAACAATAACCAATACAATAAATAAACCAACAATCCAAACGACACCATCGAGCAGTGACGAAGATATAATTGAAAAAATAGCCGCTAACACAAAAGTGATAACGGCAATAGATACACTGAATTTAATTGAACGCTTTATTTGTGATTTCATAATTTACCTCGAACATTTCATATAATTAATGAAAGGAATGGTCATTCAAAAGGTAAAAACTGTGGCTTAGGTCCAGTAGGTTTTCCCAAGCAAATACCCTATGTTGCCATAAAGGCGGTTCCCCTTTAAATTTGCCTTAGCTTTGTCACCAAAAGCTAGACTGGATTACCACTTAGACCACACTATAATCCCTTTTAAATGTCTTTAGAACAGTCTAGGAGTTTTCCTCAACAGTCTTTAGCCACTTCCTAGCCTCTTTTGCAGTGGTGATTTCATAGAAATAAAAATAACGAAACCAGTGGCCACCCAGCTTGTTATTTGTTGTTCTAATCCCCTCACACACCACTCAAGGCAGGCTACGCTGCGAAAAGGGTGTCCCTTACCCAATTGTACAGGTTCATACCCCAGTCCATAATAGTTCCTAGGCTTAGTTACTACTACAGAGATGGGCCTCCGCGGTAATCGGGTCAACGCCCACATGCCTTTGTGGATCGCCCAAAAACCTTAACTCCCAGCACTGACCCAAGGCTGGGCGCCTCAAGCCAACACAAGGAACTTCATCGATGTGCCCTTTGGCGGATTTTTAGGCCCGCCTTCAGAAATGGGGGACTGACTAGAATACTGCACCATCCCTTTTATACACTAATTATAACATATTTTTTGCTGATGTTCTATCATTGATCAATGATCCCGGTGACTAAAATAATCAGTTAAATCCATTAAGATAGATGATTGTGCATTCGCTTTTGTTAACGCATCTTTCGCCTTTTGAACATATGATTTTTTTTGCTCGATAGCGCCATCGATACCTAATAATTTGGGATACGTACTTTTCTCGTTCCCTTCATCACTGCCAACCGGTTTACCTAGTATATCTGGATCACCAGTTACATCAAGGATATCATCCTGTACTTGAAAGATTAGCCCTAAATAGTATGCAAACTCCTTTAAATGCTCAAGCTGTTCTTCGGTTGCATCTCCAAGGTATGCTCCCGCATAGATGGCAAATTGTAATAATTCACCGGTTTTCAGGGTGTGAATATGCTCTAATTCTTTTAATGTAACTGGATGTTGTTCAGCTTCCATATCAAGAATTTGTCCACCAACCATCCCCTTAGGTCCACTTGATTTTGCGAGCATTGTAATCAAATCCACGCTTTGTTTGGGCTTCAAATTCGTGTCCGTAGCAATTAGTTCAAAGCTGTAGGTTAATAATGCATCGCCTGCAAGAATAGCAGTCGCTTCATCAAAAACTTTATGGTTTGTTGGCTTCCCCCGACGAAAGTCATCATTATCCATGGCTGGTAAATCATCATGAATAAGTGAATATGTATGTATCATTTCGACCGCAAGCGCTGCAGAAATGGCCTTATTTACATCATTGCCATATGCGTCAAAGCTCGCAATCAAAAGGATCGGTCGAAGCTTCTTTCCACCCGCTTCAACCGAATAAACCATGGATTCTTTTAAACGTCCCGGGATGGAAAGCCCGTGAAGAGATGAAGACAATTTATCACTGATTATTTGTTTGTATTTATCAATATATGTTTTCAGATTCTCCTGCACAGTTACTCTTCCTCCTGTATATCGAACGGCTCCAATTCATCCTGCTCATTCATGATTTGTGTCATTTTTTCCTGTACGTTTTTCAATTTATCGTTACACAGTTTGGACAGGTTCATGCCATCCTGATAGTAATTGATCGCTTTTTCGATGGGCACATCGCCCTCTTCCAGTTTTTCAACAATTGTTTCCAGCTTTTCGAGCGCATCTTCAAAGGTAATTTCATCTTTAGTTGTCATGGCTATCCTCCTCTATTTGTTCGACCTGACAATATAATGTACCATCACTGATATTCACTGTTATCCTATCTTGTTCATGGACTTGCTTGGTTGTGTTAATAATAGTCCCTGCAGCAGTATACGGTAAGGCAAAGCCACGCTTCATGATTTCTAAAGGATTCAACAGCATTAGCTTATCCATTGTATTGGTTAATTGCATCGTTTTACGTTCGTAAATACGTTTCATAACATCCTGCTGCTTTGAGTTGAGATTATTTAGCTCTTTTGCAGCTTGTTCAAGCTGTTTTTTAGGATGTTGTGTCAATAGACGGGTATGCATATTGTTATATGCTTTTTCTTTATGCTGGTTGTTATTTAGCATCGCACGCTGTAAACTTTCCACATGTTTATCCAGTTCCTGCTCCTTCTGATTTAAAAGCTGTTTTGGATAGCGAAATGCATAAGATTGTTTCAAACGTTGCAAATTATTTTTGTGATTGATGATTTCCCGATTCATTTCTCTGATCAACGCGCGCTTCAATGTGTAAATTCGTTCCACTAATTCGTGCTGAGAAGGCACTGCAAGCTCTGCAGCCCCGGTTGGTGTTGGGGCACGAAGATCAGCAACATAATCGCTGATTGTCATATCTGTTTCGTGTCCGACAGCAGAAATAATTGGGATATTGGAATTAAAAATAGCTTGGGCGACTATTTCTTCGTTAAAGCTCCACAGTTCTTCGATAGATCCACCGCCACGACCGATGATTAATGTATCAAACAATTCTTTTTCATTGGCCTTTTCTATCCCGCGTTTAATAGCTGCAGCTGCCTGTGTTCCTTGTACCAACACTGGAATAACAGTTACCTTAACAATTGGATATCTTCGCTCGATGGTAGTAATGATATCACGTACGGCCGCACCGGTTGGTGAAGTAATTACTCCAATGTGCTTAGGAAACACAGGTATTTCCTTTTTATGACTTTCTGCAAAATATCCTTGCTTATGTAATTTTTCTTTAAGTTGTTCAAAAGCTAAATAAAGGGAACCAATGCCATCCGGTTCCATTTGTTGAATATACAACTGGTATTGACCAAATGCTTCGAAAACACTTATCTCACCTTTGATCAACACTTTCATACCATTTTCAGGTACAAATTTCAATGACCGGTTATTCCCGGCAAACATAACAGATTGTAAACGCGATTGGTCATCTTTTATTGTTAAATACATATGACCGCGGCTATGGTGTTTAAAGTTGGAAATTTCACCCTTAAGCCATATGTTTTTTAGATGTGGATCTGTATCCATCTTACGTTTAATATACTTCGTCAGTGCAGTAACCGTTAAGTAATTATCACTCAATGACTGGACAATCCTTTTGCTGCTTTTATGGTGTTTTTTAACAACATTGTAATGGTCATTGGGCCAACACCTTTAGGTACTGGTGTAATATAAGCAGCTTTTTCCTGCGCACTTTCGAAGTCTACATCTCCTGTTAACTTACCATCTGCCTGACGATTAATACCTACATCGATCACTGTGGCACCTTCTTTAATATAATCCTGATTAATTGCATGTGCCTTTCCAACAGCAACAACTAATATATCAGCCTGTTTCGTAAATTCCTTCAGGTTTTCTGTTTTGGAGTGGCAATAGGTAACTGTAGCATTTTCATTAAGCAGTAATTGTCCTACAGGTTTACCAACGATATTACTGCGCCCAATAATCACCGCGTGTTTCCCTGCGATTGGAATAGCTTTGGATTTAATCATCGTTACGATGCCGTATGGTGTACATGAAAGGAATGCATCATCTCCGGTCATCATCCGCCCAATATTAATCGGATGAAAACCATCAACATCCTTAGCTGGGCTAATCGCTTCTATGATTTGTTTTTCGCTAATTTGATCTGGGAGCGGTAGTTGGACTAAAATTCCATGTACAGACGCATCCTCATTTAATTTTGTTATTTCTTGCAGTAATGCATCCTCTGTTGTGGATGCGGGCAGTTCAATAACATCCGAAGACATGCCTGTTTCAGCAGCTGCTTTTTCTTTCCCGCGAATGTAGGACCTTGATGCAGGGTTATCCCCTACTAAAATAACCGTCAAATGTGGTGTGATACCACTTTGTTTCAATTGACTGACCTGTTCTTTCATTTCCATTCGTAATTCATGTGCTAATTCTTTTCCATTAATAACTTCAGCTGACATAGCTTCCATCCCCTTTATGCTATGATCTTTGACAATACGCCATTAATAAATTTGCCTGACTTCTCGTCTCCGTATCTATTACCTAATTCAATTGCCTCATTGATGGAAACGTTTGTAGGTATGTCTTCCATATAATGAATTTCATATGTGGCCACGCGTAAAATAGTTTTTTCAACAGATGCGAGGCGTTGTAATGACCAATTCGCAAGGTTGTCCGAAATGATACGATCCACTTCGAGCTTATTTGTTGTAACTCCTTCAACTAGCAATGTTAAAAACATATCGTGTTCTTCTGCCTCTAAAAAATCATTCATTGCCTGTTTTGGTTCAAAATCATTCATATCCAGTTGAAATAATATCTGAAATGCCTTTTCCCTTGCTGTGTGTCGATTCATCTTTCATTGCTCCTTCTGAACATATCTCCTACAAATAATAACATGATTAACGGGAAATAGAAATTAAAAAACAATGTCAGAGGATCAGGTCCTCTGACACACATAATCTATTCGTCATATTCATCTGTTTGGTCTTTTCCATCCATTTGGATACCCACAACATGAATATTAATTTCATCGATTTCCAGTGCAGTCATATTTTTTAATGTCTGCCTTATGTTAGATTGCAGTTTTTCTGCTACTTTGGGAATGGAAACACCAAAATTCAGGACAACATACAGATCAATAAGTATGCCCGAATTCGTCAGTTCCACCTTCACCCCTTTACTATGCGCCTTCTTTCCAAAACGTTCTACAACACCAGTAGCAAAATTTCCTCTCATAGCGAAAAGTCCATCAACTTCTGTTGCTGCAATGCCAGTAATAACTTCTATTACCTCAGGGGCAATTTCCACTTTACCTAAACCAGTGTCATCACTTACATTCAATAAAGGTTGTTCACTCATGTTTTCACTCCTTCATTTTAGTAAATATTAGAAAACTTGGCTTTTTGCCAGGCTCTATGGCGAAAGCCTTAGTTGCACTTATGCAGAAAGAAAATGTGGATATAATTTCTTTCTGCGATCCAAAACGTAAAGCACTTTATTCCTCATTTTCCAGAATCGGATGTTCCTCTAGGAAGTTTGTGTTGAAATCGCCTTTCACAAAAACATCGTGATCCATTATGAGGCGATGGAAAGGAATCGTTGTAAATATTCCTTCAATGACAAATTCATCTAATGAGCGTTTCATCCGTTTGATCGCTTCTTCACGTGTTGGTGCATATGTGATTAACTTTGCAATCATCGAGTCGTAATATGGTGGGATGGTGTACCCTGGGTATGCTGCGGAATCCACTCTTACACCATATCCACCCGGCGGTAGGTACATATCAATCGTACCAGCAGAAGGCATAAAGTTTTTAAATGGATTCTCTGCGTTTATCCGACACTCAATTGCCCATCCCTCAAATGTAATTTCTTCTTGTGTAAACGAAAGGGCTTCATTATTTGCAATATTGATTTGTTCTTTGATTAAATCAACTCCTGTAACCATTTCCGTCACGGGATGTTCTACTTGAATACGTGTATTCATTTCCATAAAATAAAATGCCTTGCTTTTTCTGTCAAAAATAAATTCAATGGTTCCAGCACCTGTATAGTCAACTGCTCTTGCAGCCTTCACAGCCGCTTCTCCCATTTCCTTTCGAATGTCAGGCGTAATAGCGGGAGACGGTGTTTCTTCTACGAGCTTTTGTAGTCTTCTTTGAATCGAACAATCTCTTTCACCCAAATGGACGACGTTTCCATGTGTATCGGCTAACACTTGAATTTCTACATGACGAAAATCTTCAATGAACTTCTCAATATAGACCCCTGGGTTACCAAAAGCTGTTTCTGCTTCCTTCTGTGTAATCCGAATACCATTAATAAGTTCCGTTTCCGATCTTGCTACCCGGATCCCTTTACCACCGCCACCTGCAGTAGCTTTTATAATCACTGGGTACCCGATTTCTCCAGCCAACGCTTTCGCCTGTTCTTCACTCTCGATAATGCCATCTGAACCTGGAACAATTGGGACATCTGCATTTTTCATTGTTTCTCTTGCAACATCTTTGATACCCATCTTCTGAATGGCTTCCGGTGTCGGTCCTACAAAGATTATATTACACGCTTTACAGATCTCCGCAAAATCGGCATTTTCGGCTAAAAAACCATAGCCGGGATGAACAGCATCAACTTTTGTTAGGGTGGCAACACTCATGATATTGGTAAAATTAAGGTAGCTGTCCTTACTCAATGTTGGTCCGATACAATATGCATCATCAGCCAGTTGAACATGTAATGACTCTTTATCTGCTTCTGAATATACGGCAACTGTTTCTATATCTAATTCTTTACATGCTCGTATAATTCTTACAGCAATTTCTCCTCTGTTTGCTATTAGAAGTTTTTTAATCACATGCTCACCCCTCAGTTTTTCTTCACTCTGAATAACGGTTGGCCATATTCCACCAGCTCGCCATCTTCAACTAATACTTCTACAATTTCTCCAGTAACTTCTGCTTCAATTTCATTGAATAATTTCATTGCTTCTACTATACAAACAACGGTATCATTTGTTACTTTACTGCCTTGACTTACGAATGCATCTTTTTCGGGTGATGATGCAGCATAGAGTGTCCCAACCATTGGGGAAACAATTTCATAATCATAAGCTACTTCACTTTCTACAACAGGCTGTTCAGTCTGCTCCCCATTTGCTGACGGTTGCTGCACTGTCGGTGTCGCCACCTGTGTATGATCGATCGGAGCAATAATTTTTTCATGCTGGGCAACGGTTGGCTCTGATGACTTTTTCAATGAGACTGACGTTCCTTCTGTTTCATAAGTAAATTCGTTAATGGATGATTGATCAATCAATGCAATGATCTCACGTATTTCCTCAATTTTTAACATATATGACACTCCTTCATTTTCATTCTATTGTAATTAGATACGAATAACTCCTATTACATATTACGATAAACAAGTAGTAAACATCAAGAATTAATCCAAAAGCAAGTAATTCCATTATGTAAAAAGAAACTTAACCATTGTCATCTATATAATTATAACAATGTTATTGGTTCAATGCGAATCAAAAATCCGAACCATTAAAAGCGTTCGGATTTTACCAGTTTATTATTTACTTTCAGGTGTCTGGAAATTTACATCTACGGGAATTTCACCGAATTCATCTCTTACTATCTGCATGATATTATTTGCTTCTTCGCCAGATAATTTGTCCGTTTTAACATGAACATGTACTTTGTCTTCATCTGAACGTACTAACACGTCCTCATATTCTGCTTCATTTGCAATCGACTCTTCCAGTATCACCTCTTTGGATGACAAGTCCTCCAGCACATCTATATCTTTTAAAGCTTCGTCTTTCTCATTCGTTGTGGAACTACTGGAAGCAACCACATCTGTTAGCCGTTCTTTCTTCATATTACGCTCATCTTGTAGCTGCATGCGGATGGTTGTGAACAATTCATCATCTGCGACGTTCGTAATATCTGTTACTTCCGAGTCATCCTCTGCTTCTGTTGAATCCGTTGGTACCGCTTCCTGCTTACTATCCTGTCCATTATCAATATAGGCCAGATTTTCACTTCCATCTGAAAGCATGTAATAAGCACTTAACACAATCATTAAACTAAGCATTGTTAACAACCATACCGTTTGTTTCTTCATCATATTTTTTTCCTCCTTAATTTTTTGGCATTACAGATATTTTATGTGTTGGAACATCGAGTACACGTGAGACAGATTCAATCATCCATTTCTTTACTGTTGCATGGTCTACGCCTTTTGCTACAACAAACACACCCCTAACGTCCGGCTTTTCAGTTTGGATGAGCAGCGGCACCTCCTTTTCTCCCTGCCTAACTAGTACGGCTTGGGAATCCTCTGTGTTGTCTTCCACTTTTCTTGTCCCGCCATTACGATCCGATTCATCTGTTGTTTGTTGACCTTTCACTAAGTTTTTTTCATATACCTTCACGTTGGTGGAATCTAGATTTACCATTACCTCAACTTCAGATACGCCTTTTATTTTGTTCAACATTTCCACCAAATCCTTTTCATAGCTTTTTTCTAATTCGTTTACATCAGATGTCGCTGTTTCTTCTTCAGAAACTGATTTTTGCGCAGGCTGCTGGTTTTGACTATCCAATTGGTAGTCCGCATCTGTATCCGTTTCGTTTTTTGATGTACTAAATACATTACTGATAATGAGCAGCAGTAAGCCTGCAAGCGCAAGTACGATAATATACCTTGTTTTCTTCGATGGATTTTTCAATTTTTCCTTTACTTTTTCTGAATTGAATAGTTCTTCCGGTTTTTTTTTCAAGATGCCCCTCCCTCCCAATTCACCGTCAACTTCTTATCATGAAGCTCCCATATTTCATATAACAGTGATTTGATCTGTTCATCATCCTGTCCTTCTTCATGAACTATCGGGTCGTCATCTGTGTCAATTACCACTTCATCAATCGCATTCACTGCTCCCTCCCCGCCGTCTGATTCCCGAAGATATACAATGACTTCCTCCAGATCCTCAAATGTATAGTTATTCTCAGTTGAAAAGAGAAATTCTATATGTGCGATTTCTATTTGAAATTTCTCTAATAAAGGATCCTTTGCTATATCTTTTAATTGGACAGCCATTTGTTCTAAAATATATGCATCCTGTGTGCCTTCTATTTCACTTTTTTGCATTTCTATTAAATTTTCTACAGATTCATCTTTCCATTTCTCCTGATTAAGCTGTGAGAATGAGGTTTCCAGCGCTTGATGAATATCAATATTAAATAAAAAGAATACCGGCTTTAAGAAGATTAATATTAAAACCAGCCCAACCACAAGTCTGATATACTTCTTCATCGCAGTAGCTGGAATGAGTAAATCAATGACAGCTGCCAAAAGTAAAAATACAATGATTTGTGTCACCCATTGAATAAGCAAATCCATTTTTTATCACCTTATCGTAAGAGCAGTGTTATATTACTCGCCACAACAATGATGACGATGGCTAACAAAAACATAAATGATACCGCCAGCAAACAGGCTAAAATATAAACAATATATTTACTGATCGTATTTAAACTTGTTATGATAGGACCGTCGCCAATTGGCTGTAACACAGCTGCCGCTATTTTATATATGACCGCTATGGCGAAAATTTTAATTGCCGGAAATAAAGCAAAAAACAAAATGACAATAACGCCAACGAGCCCGACTGCATTTTTTAATAATAAGGAGGCACTTAACATCGTATCAGCAGCATCTGTAAAGGTCCTGCCTACAACCGGGATGAAATTTCCAGTAATAAACTTAGCTGTTTTCATAGCTACACCGTCCTGTACAGCACTAACAGCTCCTTGTACAGACATCACCCCAAGAAATATCGTCAAAAACACGCCAAGGACACCTAAACCGATGGACTTAAATAAGTTTGCCAAATGGGTTACTTTATAATTCTCATTTAAGCTGCTAACAATCAGTAACAATGCTGAAAAAAACAGTAATGGTAAAATAAAGTTAGAAACAAGCACACCACTGGAATGAATAAGGAAAATGACAATCGGATGAAAAAAGGATACTGCCGCAAGATTTCCAAACGATGCCATTAACCCCAGTACAAGCGGAAGTAAGGCAATCATAAAGCTACTCATTGTGTCAATGGCTTCTTTTGCATACCCAACTGCCGCGTAAAAACTATTTAAAGCAATAAACAGCAGGACAATATACACAACAAAATAGGCTATTTTACTGACTGCACTGCCTTCAAACGCAGTGTGCATCGTTTGTAATACGATAGAAAACAATGTAAGAATAAGCAATAACCCAAGTAATTTACCATTTAAAATAAGCTCGTGAAATAAATATTCAATAAATCCGAAAACGGTATTTTTAATCGAAAAGGATCCCTTACTCTTAATAAAATCATAGATCCCTGTTTTTTGTAGTTCTGGTATATAACCCCCATATTCATCTACAAGTTCATTCCAGTAAGACTCCACATGGTCAAATGAGATATCGTCTAAAATGGTATCTTCTGCGTTGTTATCGTCCGATTCCGATTCCGATTCTGATTCTGCTGTCACAGGTGCTTGTCCCATCAGGAAGAAAATTAAAGTGAATAAAATGGCTATGAACAACTTATTTGGTTTCATTCACTATAATTGCCTCCTTTATTTCCAAGCTTTGTAACTAAGTGGTAGGTAGAAAACTTAAAATAGATTCAATGACCGCAGTAATAATCGGTACGGCCAATAATAAAATAAAAATTTTACCGGCCATCTCAATTTTAGTGGCGACCGAAGTAAGACCAGCATCCTTGGTAAGACTTGCTCCTAGTTCAGCAATATAAGCAATGCCAATAATCTTTAAGATCGTTTCCATGTACATGCCTTCTACATTCGCTTTATCACCTAGAGACTGGATTAACGTAAGGATGGTGCCAATTTGTTGAATGATCGCTAAAAATATAATGATTCCGGTTATCAGGATAAGAAAAAATGCAAAGGATGCATGAATGTCTTTTAAAACAATATATAAAATGCTCGCTATAATCCCGAGAAGCACAATTTGTATGATGTCCATGTTGATTACCCCTGAAAAAGAAATACAGATTTAATCTGTTGAAACAAATCATCAAGGCCATTGATTACGATGACAAGGACGATAATAAATCCGAGTAATGTGGCAAATTGAGCGATCTCTTCTTTTCCCATTTGTTTTAAAATGGTATGAATTAATGCCACGATAATTCCAATTCCTGCAATTTGAAATAAGATAGTTGCATCGGTAAACACGGATCTACCCCTCTCTATCTAAATGAGCAGTAATACGATAAATAACCCACATAGAAATCCTAAGCTCTTTGCCATTTTGTTATATTTATTGTGATTATCCCTTGCATCTTCCAGCTCCCGATCCAAGTGGTTCACTGTAAGCTGAATGTGCTTTTGCTGTTGGTAGAAGTCATGCTGTCCCAATGTACGCCCAAATTGTTTTAGTATTTCCTTTTCTGTATCGCCTAAATACGATATCTGCATCAATTGGTCAATACTTTCATTCCATAGTGAAAATAGCTCCGTATTTTCACTTTGCATATGTTGACCCAGTAATTCAAAAAAGGATTTTGTTGGATCCGGGATTTGTTTAGCAACGACCGTAAAAGCGTCCTGTAATGGTAATTGACTATATAAAATCTCTGCCTCCAATATTTGCAGTGCACTTTTAAACTGTCTAATATGCTTCGGTCTTTTGGATAACCGTTTACTCCATTCAAACCCCATCCATGTAGTTGTGCCTATAAGAAGAAGTGCTCCTATCCATTTCATCTGATAAGCGCCTCGATTTCTGTAAAATATTTTCCTCATTCTGATTATAAATACGGTGAATATGGCCCGGTGTTGTATGCCTTTCTAAAATAACGATGCGTTCGAAAACTTTTTGTTGAAATAAACTGGTTAACGAGGGTCTTCTTTTTAGCTCTATTAAATCGCGCCCATGGATCGAACAAATAACAGTAACACCAGCATTGATCGCCTCAAGTAACGCATCCACATCTTTCCTGCTGCCAATCTCATCTACAACTAAAACATCAGGAGACATAGATCTGATCATCATCATCATACCTTCTGCTTTCGGACACGCATCCATAACGTCCGTTCTCGGTCCTAAATCATGCTGTGGGATACCTTTGATGCTTGCACCAATTTCAGAACGCTCATCAATAACACCGACCTTCTTTGCTGCAACGTTTTTCCAACCTGTTGCAATTAATCGGGTTATATCTCTAATCAACGTTGTTTTCCCTGTTTGCGGCGGGCCAACAAAAAGCGTATTAAAATAATTGCGCTTATATATATAGGGGAGTACTGGTAATGCTGCACCAATTTGTTCTTTGGCAATTCGAATATTTAAAAATGTAATATACTGAATCGCTTTTACTTCCCCGTTGCGCGTGTTTACTTTACCAGCTAATCCAACACGATGACCGCCTTCAATCGTCATATAACCTTCGCGAAGTTCATCCTCCATACGATACAATGAGAATTCACTAAGCTGATTGACTACAAATATGCTGTCCTGCTTTTCAGGTCTGATTGTTTCAATCGTTTCAATGTGTTTATCAAAGATGAATTCGATTGGCTGATCTAAGCGAAAACGAATTTCCTGAAGCAGATGCCATCTACCCGCAATTTTAATTTGGATGGCCTGTCTCATTTCAATTGGAAACAAGCGTAATATTTCTTCCATAGACATTCCCCGTTTTTAGTTGTAGCTTTATAGTAAAATGTATGTCACATGAAGCAATTTATGACTAACCTGTCTAAGCCAATTTATATTTTTCGCAAAAAAAGCAGCCCTATCAAATAGGACTGCTTCTAATCTTGGTAAATTATTAAGCTCTGGAAACATACTTTCCATCCGAAGTATTGATCACAAGTTTATCTCCCTTATTAATAAAGAAAGGAACTTGTACCGTAAGACCTGTTTCCAATGTTGCAGGTTTCGAGCCGCCACTTGCTGTATCCCCTTTAATTCCTGGTTCTGTTTCACTTACCTCAAGTTCCACATTGTTTGGCAGATCAACACCTAAGATTTCTCCTCCATACATGATTACGGATACTTCCGAGTTTTCTAGAATAAAGTTTAATTCATGTTCGATTTGGCTTGTCTGCATTTCAAGCTGCTCATACGTTTCTGTATCCATAAAGGCATGTGTATCACCAGATGCATATAAATACTGCATGTTCTTATGATCAATATGTGCCCTGTTTACTTTTTCTCCACCACGAAACGTTTTTTCCTGGATGTTACCACTACGTAAATTACGAAGCTTAGAACGAACGAATGCAGCACCTTTACCTGGTTTAACGTGCTGGAACTCCAACACCTGCCAAATACTGTTATCCACTTCAATTGTCAATCCTGTTTTAAAATCATTAACTGAAATCACATGTGTTTCCTCCTTGATTGTGAGCTTATAGTTGGATTAATTCCTTTTTCGCGAACGTTAGGCGCTCATTACCTGAATTTGTTACAACGAGATCATCTTCAATCCGGCAACCGCCAACGCCTGGAACATAAATACCCGGTTCAATAGTGACAACCATACCAGGCTCTAATTTTTGCTCTGACCGAGAAGCTAAACTAGGTGTTTCGTGTACTTCAAGCCCCACCCCATGTCCGGTAGAATGCCCGAAATAATCACCATAGCCTTTTTCTGTAATATAGTCACGCGTTATCGCATCAGCTTCTTTTCCAGTAATACCTGGCTTAATCCCATCTACCCCACGTAATTGTGCCTCTAATACTGTATCATAAATGGTACGCAGCTGCTCGTTTATTTCCCCAACAGCTACCGTACGGGTGATATCTGAACAATACCCTTGATACAATGCGCCAAAATCCAAGGTAACCAGTTCACCAGATTGTATTTCTTTATCTGATGCCACACCATGTGGAAGCGCAGAACGTTCGCCCGAGGCAACAATCGTATCAAAGCTAGAAGAAGTCGCACCTAATTTACGCATGTAAAATTCCAGTTCATTAGAAATATCAATTTCCTTCGCACCTGGTTTAATATAGCCTAGAACATGTTCAAATGCATCATCCGCTATCTTTGCTGCTTTTTTCATAATCGCTAATTCTTCAGCTGTTTTAATGGAACGGAGTGCTTCGACAATACCACTTACGGGAACTAATTCTGTTTCGAATATTGCTTTATATTTTTCATATTGACTGAATGTGATCGTATCTTTTTCAAAGCCCAACCGCTTGACATCCAGTGCTTTTAACTGATCTTTTATTTCCAATTCAATCACTTGTTTATGTTGGATAACTTTGAATTCCTTAGCTTGTGCTGTTGCTTGTGACGTGTACCGAAAATCGGTAATAAAACGCGCATCGTTTGTACTTATAATAGCAACACCAGCTGTTCCAGTGAAGCCCGTAACGTATCTTCTATTAATTGGGCTTGTAATTAAAATGGCATCTAAATTGTTTGCTTCAAGTGCATCTCTTAATTTTGTAAGTTTCTCCATGGGTTCATTCCTCTCTATGTAATTTACAACTTATTGCAGCTGCTTTTTAGTTTATCATAAACCAATTCATTTGAATAACGATTTTGTTTAAAAGGTTAGCTTCTTGCCTGCTTTCGATGCTTTTCTCTAACTTTCATATTATGATAATCAAAAGAAATAGCGTATCCAATAAATGCACCATATAATACAAATAGGCATATGCTGGAAACAACTGACTTAAATTGGAGATCTGTAAGCTGCGGAACATTGGAGAATAAGGGATGTAACACATAGAAGATCAACCCCCAGAGGATTACCCCATAAAGTATTCCTACCAACATGGAATTTATTTTTTTAAATACAGCAAAGTATATCACAGCTGGCAATAATGAAATGAAACCGGCCAGCAAAATCGAAAGGACATCCCCAAGCCAACCATTTGTCCATTCAGCAGTCAGCCATGATCTTAATAAAAACGATTTTGGTCCTACCTCAGAGAATTTAAAATAGTACATAATAACTCCAAAAGCACTCCATAGTAAACCGCCAATAAAACCCGTTAGCAATGCTTTAGAAAATATGCCTGATAAATTATCTTGTTTTTCTGAATGACTATCTTTTTTCATATCCAACACCTCCAATCTTATTATTGCCAACTACGCTAATTGCAATCAAAAACCATTTGAAGTATATAGTTATCTGAAAAAGAAAAATTTAACAAACACTTAACTAGTTATCTTGACACATTTCTAGTAAAATTGGAGATAAGGAAAATAAATAAACTTGAATAATTTTAGATTAAGAAGGAAAGAATTTAGAGTAATACCAGCTTTCTTGATTATTTTGCGATAATCATGATATAAAGCAAGTTAATTGTGGTATATAATATATAGAAGCATCATCATCTAATATAGAAGGGAGGACAAACAGATGGCTCGTAAGTTATTTCCCGTATTGATTGCTGGAATCATCGGTTTGGCAGCTGTTGGATTAATTACACAGCTATTCACTAATACCATGAGCTTTTTTACTAGTATCTTTATCATGATTGGTGTAGGTATCGTCATTTTTGCGGTAATCTATTTTGTCTTTCTCAATAAGAAACCCACTCCCAATGAAATGAAGAAATATAAAAAGGCAGTTAAACAATCAAAAGCCAAATACAAGCAGGAAAAACCCGCAAATTATACTGTAAATGCCAATAAAAAGCAGGGCATTCAAAAGAAGAAAAGAGGTAAACGTCCAACGCATTTGCGTGTGATTGATGGAAACAAACCAAAAGGAAAAGACCGGGCTTCGTTTTAAAAGCACGGTCTTTTTTTTATGTTGGCCAACGTGCTAAAAAACGATCAGCACTTTGCCTTCCGGACTGAAACAACTGCTCCTTGGTAGCTGTATCTAATTTAAAATTCATGGATTGAACATCATTTACGGGGATAAAAATAATATTATTTTTGTCTGAGGTTGAAATATATCGGGCATCGTGTGCCAATTTCATTGTTGAAAATAATGCATGAAACATATCCAGTGCATTTTTAATATACCGTGGCTGATTTTGCTCCTCGACTGATCCAGTCAATTTAACACCTAAAATAGGACGTTCTCTTTTGTATTCCCCTTTTTCAAATACCCATAAGGGGAAATTACTTAACAAGCCACCATCAACAATGATACTTTTATTCGATTTACCCGGCAATTTCTTCGGCATAAAAAAATAAGGAAATCCTGCACTCATTCTTACAGCTTTAGAAACGGGAAAATAGTTGGGTTCGATCCCATAAACCCTTTTTAAATCATCTGGGATAACAACCAGCTTCCCTAATGATAGATCACTGACAATCACCTTAAGATAACCTGGTTTCAAGTCACTAAATGTATAAATACCTTTGGCTGCTAACTGATTGTACAGCCAATTTTCCAGCTTATCACCTTTATTGATCCCAAGTTGAAAATAAAGAAAAAACCATTTACTAAATGGAATTATTTTTGTTAACGACGGTGGATCTGAGAATTGTTTTAAGTCCAATTTATCCATCAATATCTTTATTTCATTAAAAGGGTAGCCAGCTGCTATTAAGGAAGCAACAATCGCTCCTGCTGAGGTTCCCGCTACACGCTCCAAAAGTAATTGCTTTTCCTCGATACTTTCGAGTGCACCAACAAATGCGAAGGCTTTGACCCCACCACCAGAAAACACACCATCAATTTTCATGCCCTCTCCCCTTGTACTTTTTTAGACACTTATACAGATTACGCTTTTCTATCAGTGTAAGCATGGGGGACAGTAAATAGAACGTTTTTATAATTTAAAAATCCGCACGATTGCCTGAGTGCAACCGTGCGGATTCCAATTATTTCTCATCTCTTGCATGTATTTCTCTTAAATGAACCACGCGTTCCTTATCGGCTTTAAAGTAATTTACAAGATCTCCAATCCGATCAATCGAATTCCAGCTCAGATGGTGTTCTATTCCTTCTACATCATCATAAATATTCTCTTTCTCTACACCAATTATTTCAAGGAAATCTTCCAACAGCTCATGACGAAACACCAAACGTTCACCGATTTTTTTCCCTTTTTCGGTTAATACAAACCCTCTATATTTTTCATAATTTAAGTACGCATCTTTATCTAGTTTTTGAACCATTTTTGTTACAGACGATGGATGTACGCTTAATTGTTCAGCCATATCTGATACACGGGCGTAGCCTTTTGTGTCAATTAAGTTATAGATCAACTCTATATAATCTTCCATACTCGGCGTTGGCATAATGTCTCCCCCCATTTCTAGAATAGTTTTTAGTCAAGGCAACAATGTTTCTACCTATGAGGATACAGGATGTTTGCAAATTAGACAAGTAATTTTGATACAGCAAGAAGAAAGGATCAACGTTTGTCTGTTGATCCTTTCCGTATAAATACGCTTATAATCCACACTTCAGTTGTGCACCACAACTTGTACATGTATTACAGCCGCCAATATCCTCGATACTTCCTTCTCTACACACTGGGCATGTATCGCCAATCTCAGAACCAATCGTTACATTCGTGTTTCCCAGTTCCTGGATGGTATCCATTAACACAACTTTAGGTTGTTCTGTTTCAGTGAATAGTTCTGTTTGTTCACCGACTATATTATCCTCTGCTTTTAGAGTTAGTACTTGTGAGTCACGGCTGCCATCCACATAAACCGTTCCACCTTTCGCACCACCATTGTATAATCTACGGTAAACATTTTCCACTTGATCCACTGTATATCCTTTCGGTGCGTTCACCGTCTTGGAAATGGAGCTATCAACCCATCGCTGAATAACACATTGTGTATCCGCATGTGCTTCAGGCGGTAATTTCATTGCGGTAACAAACCACTCTGGTAACTTATCCGGATCGGCATCAGGATTTCGATCTAAATATTCCTGCACAATATCTGCTTTTACTTCTATAAATTTACCTAGTCTTCCACTTCTGTAATAAGAAAAGGAAAAATATGGTTCTAGTCCAGTTGATACGCCAACCATTGTCCCAGTGGAACCGGTTGGAGCAACGGTTAATAGATGTGAGTTACGAATACCATACGCTAGCACGCCTTCTCGAATATCTTCAGGCATTTGTTTCATATAGCCTGTATGAATAAAAGCGTCTCTTAATGCTGTTGTTTCCTCATCTGTCTTTCCGACTAAAAATGGGAAGCTTCCTTTTTCTTTGGCTAGTTTAATCGATTCACGATAGGCTGTGGTTGCAATCGTTTCGAAAATTTGATCAACCAACTTGTTACCTGCTTGCGAACCGTAAGCTGTTTCACAATAGATCAGCAGGTCATGCATACCCATAACACCTAATCCGACACGTCGCTCACCGAGTGCTTGCTTTCTATTTTCTTCTAGGAAATAAGGTGTTGCATCAATTACATTATCCTGCATTCTTACACCTGTTTTCACCGTTTGTTTTAACTTTTCAAAGTTAACTGTTTTTGTATCTTTATCAGCCATTTCAGCCAGATTAACTGCAGCTAAGTTACAAACAGAGTATGCTGCGAGCGGTTGTTCACCACATGGATTTGTTGCAACTACTTGATCTCCATAGGCTTTTGCATTTGTCATATCATTCGCATTATCAATGAAGAAGATACCCGGTTCTGCGGAATAGGTTGCACAAATATTAATCAAGTTCCATAGTTCTTTTGCTTTGACACGACGATAAACGCGTACACCATAACCCATTTCTTCCCATTTCCGTACATCTCCAACCTCATGCCAGTTTTCATTATATGCCTTCATTTGTTCTGGCGTATAATTTTCTACATCAGGGAAACGAAGGTCATACATATCATCATTTTCTACAGCTTCCATGAATTCCTTTGTTAAACATACAGAAATATTAGCACCTGTAAGAAATTCTGAGTTATGAACGGAATACCTTCCGCCTGTCGTCAGTTTTTCCTCTGCTTCACGAATTGCCGCTTCCGTAAACCCACCTAATCCAGGCATGGATCTGTAATTCACAATCCCCTGGTATAGATCGGATTCGGTGTCTGTTAAAGGGATAAAATCTAATTTTTCTTGTGCCTGACGTTTTATTTGCTCATCCGACGTATTTTCAATTAAATATCGAAGAATTCTTGGGTTTTGCATTTTTGAAATGATAAATTCAATAATATCAGGATGAGAATCAACTAGCATGATCATTTGAGCCCCACGTCTTGAACCGCCCTGTTCCACTAAATGTGTTAACTTCGCAATGTCATCCAGCCATGAAACAGAACCGGATGATTTGCCGTTAACACCTCTTGCTAATGTGTTTCTCGGTCTTAGGGTCGATCCATTTGTTCCGACGCCTCCACCCCTACTCATAATCTCCATCACTTGTTTACGATGATCGGAAATACCCTCACGGGAGTCCCGGATGAAAGGCATGACGTAACAATTAAAATAGGTCACATCTGTTTCAGCCCCAGCACCATATAACACTCTGCCTGCTGGTATAAAATTCAAGTTTGCTAATTCTTCATTAAATTTATTGAACCATTTTTGTTGATTTTCCTTCGTTTCTTCCACGCTTGAAAGCCCAGTTGCATTTCTCTTGGCTATTTGTTCATAGAACACTTCTAACGGCTTATCAATAACATCCAAACTACGATGGACTACACCAGTTGCTATTTCATCTTCATTATCCAGTACTGAAACAAAGTCCGGATCTACCTCAATTGCTGCTACCTTGTTTTCCCAGTCAATAGATTGGATAAAGCCTGTCCCACGTGCTGGAAATTTCGGATCTGCTTTTACTGTTAAAACAACGAAATCCCCTGTCTTTAGTGTTTTCTTTTCAGTATCTTTAAAAGCGTACCGATCGAGCATAACTAAACGGGAAACTCCTTTATGAGTTAGTTTCATATCTTCCGTAATCGGGTGCACCTGTGGATACATTTTAATATCTTGATTTAATGAGGCAACATCAATTGCCCTGATCGATTCTACAATAGTCGACATTTCACCGCTCCTTTATCCTATCAAAAAATATTCATTATTTACTATAACACGCTCATTATACAATACCATAATTCAACAGCTTAGAACAATATCTTGTATAACTTTTAGAAAAAAGCACTATATATGGTGTTAAAGCAAAAAGTGTTGATTTTGTCAATAATAAAAGCAGTAAAATATAGCTAATAGAAGTAATAAATGCATCTTATACTAAAAGTAGTCCATTTTATCACTTGCATAAATGTAAATGGTGTATTCCCCTCAATTGAACATCAAAATTCAAGTAACTTCACTTCATATTCGCTAATCTTTGAAAAAAAACCAAAATAACCATATAATAGAGGATGAATAAAAGTGAAAGACGGGGGACAATCATGCTAACAATTCTTATATTTGTATTAGTAATCCTAATCGCGGTTACTGTGTTCCGCTTCTTCAAACAGCGGACTTATTTAAAAACCTTAACGGAAGATCAGTTTAGAGAAGGCTATCGTAAAGCGCAATTAATAGACGTGAGAGAGCCGCAGGAATTTGAAAAAGGACATATTCTTGGTGCCCGAAATATTCCAGTGACACAATTGAAACAACGATTGGTCGAACTCAGAAAAGATAAACCTGTCTATCTTTATTGTCAGAGTGGATCACGATCTGGCAGAGCTGCACAGCTCCTGCACAAAAAGGGCTATGAAGACATCAATCAACTACAAGGCGGCTTTAAGAAATGGACTGGAAAAGTTAAAAAAAAATAGACATCTTTAAAACATACCTGGAGCAGCTAATGCTCCAGGTATGTTTTATTTAATCTGCTTTATTGTATCTTAGAATTGGTTTTCTCGCTGCTGTTGTTTCATCCATCCGTTTTACAATTGTATTATGCGGTGCTTCTTGCACCAGCTCTGGATTGTTCTTGGTTTCCTCAGCAATAGTCAGCATCGTTTCGATAAAACCATCCAGCGTTTCTTTAGATTCAGTTTCAGTTGGTTCAACCATCAAAGCTTCTTCCACATTAAGTGGGAAATAAATGGTTGGCGGATGGTATCCATAATCAAGCAAACGTTTCGCGACATCCAGTGTACGCACACCCAATTTCTTCTGTTTCTTACCAGATAGAACAAATTCATGCTTACAGTGCTGGTTATACGGTAATTCATATTCTTTTTCCAACTTGCGCATCATATAGTTTGCATTTAATACTGCAAATTCACTGACCTTTTTCAAACCTTCTGCACCCATTGTACGAATATACGTGTAGGCTCGAAGATTAATTCCAAAGTTACCATAATACGGTTTCACCCTGCCAATTGAATTGGGTCTGTCGTATTCAAATTTATAGCCATCATTAGCTTTCACAAGGATTGGCTTTGGTAAATAAGGTTCTAATTCTTTAGATACCCCTACTGGGCCAGAGCCCGGTCCACCGCCACCATGCGGGCCTGTAAAAGTCTTGTGGAGATTTAGATGGACAGCATCAAACCCCATATCTCCTGGTCTTGTATATCCCATAATTGCATTTAGGTTTGCACCATCATAATATAATTTTCCTCCGGCACCATGAACAACTGCTGCCATTTCCATGATTTCCGTTTCGAATAATCCCAATGTATTCGGGTTGGTTAACATCAGGGCTGCCGTATCTTTTCCTACCACCCGTTTAAGATCTTCTAAATCAACCAAACCTCTATCATTTGATTTCACGGTAACCGCGTCAAATCCCGCTACTGCTGCCGATGCTGGATTCGTCCCATGTGCGGAGTCTGGTACAATGACTTTGGTGCGTTCAAAATCGCCATTTGCTTCATGAAAAGCACGGATCATCATTAGTGCTGTCCACTCCCCCTGTGCGCCCGCAGCCGGTTGAAGTGAAACTTCATGCATCCCTGTAATCTCCCTTAATGCGGTTTGTAGATCATAGAGCATTTCTAATGCACCTTGAACACTTTTTGCATCCTGATGGGGATGAATGTGGCTAAACCCATCTAATCGAGCGACATCTTCATTTATTTTTGGATTATACTTCATTGTACAAGAGCCAAGTGGGTAAAAACCGGAATCTACTCCATAATTCCGATTAGAAAGCCCTGTATAATGGCGCATTAGTTCTAGTTCACTCACTTCCGGTAAATCCGGTGCTTCCTGACGAATATAGGCAACGTCCAGTTCAGCATCAAGATCCACTTCCGGAACATCCAATTCTGGCAGACTATAACTCGTTCTACCTGGTTTACTACGTTCAAAAATTAATGGAAAGTCTTTATTAGCCATTGATATCCCCCAATTCCTTTACAAAAGCATCAATTTCTTCTTTTGTACGAATTTCTGTAACCGCAACTAACATGTGTCCTTTCAGTTCCGGATAAGCAAACGCTAGATCATAGCCACCAATAATTCCTTGATCTAATAGCTGTTCATTTATTTCGGAAACTGATTTATGCAACGTGACAACCAACTCATTAAAGAAAGCTCCTTTGGTAAACACCGTGAAGCCTGCTTCTTCCAATTTCTGTTTTGCATATCTTGCTTTCTGCATATTTAATGCAGCCATTTTCTTTAGTCCATGTTTTCCAATGGAAGTCATTGCAACAGAGCTTGCCAGTGCGTTCAATGCTTGGTTGGAACAAATGTTCGAAGTGGCTTTATCACGACGAATATGCTGTTCTCTTGCCTGTAAAGTTAATACAAAACCACGAACACCATCTTCATCTGTTGTTTGCCCAACTAAACGGCCCGGGGTTTTTCGCATTAATTTCTTCGTTGTTGCAAAATATCCACAATGCGGACCACCAAATTGCGCAGGGATACCGAATACTTGCGTATCTCCTACTACGATATCAGCACCAAATTCTCCTGGTGGTGTTAAATAACCAAGTGCCAATGGATTACTTGATACGATAAACATCGCTTTCTTCTGTTGATCCATCAAATCCTTTACCTGTTGTAATGGTTCGATTTGGCCAAAGAAGTTAGGATATTGGATGACAACACTTGCTGTATTTTCGTCTAATTCTCTTTCTAATTGGTCTAAATCGGTCAATCCATTCTGATGATCGATTTCCACAATTTCAAGATTTGGTCCTTTAGCATAAGTTTCTATAACAGCTCTTGATTCTGGATGAATTGCTTTCGATACGAGAATTTTTTTCTTCTTCGTTTGTGCCGCTGATAAGTTCACCGCTTCAGCAAGTGAGGTACCACCATCATACATGGATGAGTTAGCCACCGGCATACCTGTCAATTCGGAAATCATCGTCTGAAATTCAAAGATCGCCTGTAGCTCGCCTTGGGAAATTTCCGGTTGATATGGCGTGTATGCTGTATAAAACTCCGATCTGGAAATCACATGATCAACAACAGATGGGATAAAATGATCATAAACCCCAGCACCTAAAAATGAACTATATTGTTTTAAATTCGCATTTTTATTTGCCATGGAAGACAATTCTTTCATTAATTGCTGCTCATTAGCAGGCTTTTTTAAATTCAGATCCCCTTGAAATCGAATCTTTTCAGGTATATCTGAGAATAATGCATCTGTTGACGGAATACCAATTGTATCCAGCATGTCTTGTTTATCTTCATTAGTCATTGGTAAATAACGAAATTCCATTGCTGTTCCCCCCTATTTTTCCCGTTTATAAAATGGTGATTTTACTACAACAGCTTTTAATGTACGTTTTCTTACTTGTACGTAAAGTTCTGTTCCTTCTTGCGCAAATTCTGATTTCACTAAAGCCATACCGATGTTTTTCTCTAGCGTTGGTGATTGTGTGCCCGATGTTACAAATCCAATATTTTCTTCACCTTTAAATACTTCATACCCATGACGTGGTATTCCTTTATCGATCATTTCAATATTTACTGATTTTCGATTCGGACCGTTTTCCACCTGATCTTTTAATACCGTTTTGCCAATAAAGTCCGCTTCCTTATTTACTTTCACAGCAAAAGATAAACCTGCTTCAATCGGGGTAATATCCTGAGACAGCTCCTGACCGTAAAGCGCCAAGTTTGCTTCAAAACGTAATGTATCCCTCGCACCAAGCCCAATTGGTTCTAACCCTTGATTTTTCCCGGCTTTCAGAACTGCGGTCCATAAATCTCTGCCACTTGATTTAGAAATATAAATTTCAAAGCCATCTTCTCCTGTATAACCTGTTCGGGAAACAATCGCAGTTTCAGTTATTCCAGCAAATTTCACCTGGTCATTAAAACGGAAGAATTTGATCTCACGCAAGTTGGTGTCTGTCATCGTTTGCAAAATGTTCTCAGCACGCGGGCCTTGTAATGCCAATTGAACATAATCCGCTGTCACATTTGTAATCGATACATCTGCATCCTCATAATCATTATGTTTGTTTAGCCATTCATAATCTTTGTCCGTGTTCGCAGCATTAACGACTAAGAAGTAATTATTTTCTGATATCATATAGATTAAAAAGTCATCAACAACACCACCGTTTTCGTAACACATAAACGTATAATGCGCACGTCCAGGAGTTAATTTCGCAACATCATTGGTTGTCATTTTTTGCAGAAAGTCCAAGCTTTTATCCCCTTGAACGACTATTTCTCCCATGTGAGACACATCGAATAAACCAGCCTTCGTTCGGGTTATCTGGTGCTCCTGTTTGATGCTAGTAAATTGTACAGGAAGATCCCAACCACCGAAGTCGATCGTCTTTGCTCCGAGTTTCTCATATTCGGGAAACAACGGTGTTCGCTTAAGATCACTCATTTCATCCACTCCTTATTCTTTTAAAATTTTGTGAATACCGTGAAAACACAAAAACAGAGATTTCTCCGCCGCGCAAAGAAATCTCTGTCCTTCAACCAGAAAGTTGCATATCGATATTGGAAATAATTTCAATCCATATCCATATTTGCTTCTTGGGTGGTTTACTTCTTGTAAACACTCTCCAGAGTCGCGTCCCACAAGAGTCTTTTTTGCCTGAGAGATTCGCTGATGCTTGCTCCTTCGGCGTCACAAAATGTGAGCTCTCCCCTTGTAATCATTCGCTTAATGAAAAAAGTCATATTTGGTTATACTATGTACAGCGCCTAAGAAAAACCTCTATAATCGAAACCATTATATCATAGAAATGATTTCAATTGTATAAAACTTAACGCAACTTAAGATTACTATTTAAAAAGGGTGTATATTATGAAGTCTATTCAATTGCAGCCAGATACAGCTTTTATTAATAACCTCGAAGCAACAATAGAAAACGATGGTCCCTTTTCCGCTTGGGAATTGTTCCGCATGACCTATCAGGTAGAACTTACTACCATGAGTCCATCTTTTAATGGATTGCGTTCATTAGAGCATCTGCCACATATCACCTTTTTGGATCATCAAGTTAAATGTGCCGAACTAGTGGTAGAAACCATGAATGGCAGAGCCATTTTGGCGGATGAAGTGGGACTTGGGAAAACGATTGAGGCAGGATTGGTCTTAAAGGAATATATGATCAGAGGCATGGTTAAAAAAGCCCTTTTACTCGTTCCTGCCTCTCTTGTCAACCAGTGGGTAACGGAATTAAATGAAAAATTTTATATTCCAGCCGTTGCCCATCGGAAAAATTACTCCTGGGAGCAATGCGACATCATCGTTTCCTCGATCGATACAGCCAAACGATCCCCGCACCGGGAAGCGATACTGGATATAGATTATGATTTTCTCTTAATCGACGAGGCACATAAGCTAAAAAATCATAAAACAAAAAACTATGCATTTGTTCGTTCATTGAATAAAAAATATTGCTTATTACTAACAGCTACCCCTGTGCAAAATAAGCTGATTGAAATTTTTAATCTGGTATCTATTTTGAAACCGGGACATTTAGGAAATTATGAATCCTTTCTCGAACAATATGGCAAAGACCGTACACAGGTAAAACGTGATGTCTATTTAAAGCAGCTAATCCAGAAAGTGATGATTCGCAATACACGAGAGAGTACATCGCTCAACAATACATCCCGAAAAATTGAAACAGTGTGGATTGATTTTACACCAGAAGAAATGGCTGTATATGATCAGATCAGTGAAAGCGTGGCATCCTTCTCCACATTTTCAAAGATTACCTTTCTAAGAGAACTTTGTTCCTCAAGGGAAGCTTGTTATTTGTCACTCAAAAAAACGGCGACAGAAGCGGAACAGGCAACTGCTATCGAGGATGTATTAACGGAAATAGAACAGCTGCCACATCATGTAAAAGCACAGAAAGCGGTTGAATTAATTAAAAATATTGGCGATGAAAAAGTAATTATTTTCACAGAATATCGAGCTTCACAGCATTATTTACAATGGTATCTACAGCAGCACGGTATTACATCTGTCCCTTTTAGGGGAGGATTCAAGCGTGGAAAAAAAGATTGGATGCGCCAGCTTTTTAAAGATCGTGCACAAGTATTAATTGCGACAGAAGCTGGCGGTGAAGGTATTAACCTGCAATTTTGCAACCACTTAATTAATTATGATCTACCTTGGAATCCAATGCGGATCGAACAAAGAATAGGAAGAATTCATCGCTATGGGCAAAATAAAGATGTTCATATTTATAATTTCGCCATCCGGCAAACGATTGAAGAACATATTATGAATCTGCTTTATGAAAAGATCAATTTGTTTGAGCAGGTTATCGGCCAACTCGATGATATTTTAACGGATTTGAATATCAATGATATGGAATCCGAAATTCAAGGTATATACGCAGAGTCTACATCTGTTGGCGAAGCGAAGATTAAGTTAAACAACCTATCGGAAATGATTAAACAAACTCAGGGAGTATCAAGGAGTGTGGAATAAATGATGGAAATAGCTAATTTAAGTGACTTTCTGGAAGGTTATTTCTCATCCCATCATTGTGAACTACTGGCTAATCATGATGGTGTCATGACGGTTCAATTAACAGAGCAAATGGACAGAGACTTGATGAACCGACCTTTTTACTGGCATTACGTAAAAAGCACTGGAAACAGTGGACAGCCAATGAAACTCACTTTAATTACAAACCCGAATCGACGAGATGAACAAGGTGAGTGGATTCATTTTGGCAGTCCGCGCCTCCAACAAATTATCAACCATCTCAAGCAAAATGAAAAATATACAAAGTTATTTCAAAGGGTGCACACAAATACCAATACGCCGTTATATCCTTGGCTTGTGTGCAATATAAAAATCAGTTATCAGGGTAAACAAAAAAAAGATGAGTTGATCTCGATTGGCCTGCATTTGGTAAATGGAACCATGCACACTGATATGATGCAGCGACTACAAGAAATTGGCCTGCACATGACAATATCTGATTATTGCTATCCGATTTCACCGATGATCAAGTTAAAAAGCGGCTATCTTCGCATTGAATCTGTTATTAACAATTATATCGAGCACCAATCACACGAATGGGCTGAGGCTTCACTGGAAACATTAGAAGAAGAAATAAAGACATTACAATATTTTTATACAGCGGATAACAATCCCGAACAAATGGAAAAAGAATTAAATGAGATAAGGCAAAGATATAATCCGAAGATAACTAGTGAAGTCATGAATGGCGGCATATTTTATCTTACAGAAGGATTCATTTAAAAGCAGTAGCAGGCAATGACTGGGTCATTACCTGCTACTGCTCCTTCCTGAAAAATATTTTAAACACAAATGGCAGTACACCAAACCAGCGATTCACATACATTCCTTGTGTGTCTTTTTGCTTTGTCTTTCTTTTTTTCCTCTCGTCCGGGGGCATATCTATATAAGTTACTACTTGTTCGGTCACAAACTTCAAATAATCATTTCCCGATATAATAATCACCCCTTCGTCAATATGGCTATTTATAGTTTTTACTGTTGAAGCAAAAGCTATTCGATTTTTTTATAAAGAATTTTTTCAAAAAAGAAGGACTTTATCTGTTTATGTCGAATATAGTAGTTGTTGCAAATTATTTAAGGAGGTGAAAAATGCATTGAATCCTGCCGCAGCCCTATCAAAGAAGCTACTTACAGCCGCGTTTGAAGTACAGGCATCAGATATTCACTTTTATCCATTCTCAGATGATACCGACATTTACTTTCGCATCCATGGCAAACGAATCTTTTACAAAAGAATCCGTATACAGCAGTATCAATTGTTGCTAACCTATTATAAATTCACATCAGAAATGGACATTGGTGAAATCAGAAAACCGCAAAATGGTGTCATTAACTATCGGGAAACATCTCAAGTCTACTCCCTTCGCTTATCAACGCTACCAATTAACCACACGGAAAGCCTGGCAATTCGTATCCTTCCACAAGAAGAAAATCTCACCCTGGAACAACTTTTCCTTTTTCCAAATCAATTACATCAATTAAAGGAATGGATTACAAATCGAGCAGGAATCATCCTGTTTACCGGACCAACCGGAAGTGGTAAGACCACTACGCTTTATGCTTTATTGCAAGCTATTTTAAAAGAAAAATCGTACCAGACCATTACATTAGAGGATCCCATCGAGAAAGAAATCAATGACATTCTGCAGGTCCAAGTGAATGAAAAAGCGGGCATTACTTATCAAACAGGATTAAAGGCCGCCCTTAGACATGATCCAGATATCATTATGATTGGAGAAATCCGCGATAAATATACGGCACAATTTGCTTTTGATGCTTCATTGACGGGACACCTTGTCTTAAGTACGCTACATGCTAAGAATGCTGAAGGAACCATTCATCGACTCTTAGAAATGGGACTTAATCAAACCGATTTGCAACAATCATTAATTGCAGTTGCTGCATTACAATTAATACCCGTTCAACAAAATAACCATACGAAAAGACGTGCAGCTATATTGGAGTTATTAGATGGAAAGTCACTGGAAAATACGTTGAATAGCAATGCCAGTGATAAAGCAAGTACCATCCAGTCTTTTGACCATTTGAGAAAGAAGGCTTTTGCATATGGATATATTTCTGAAGCGGTTTACAAAAACTCGCAATAAAAAACTGCCAAAAGAGGTTCAATTACGATTCTTAAAACTGCTGCATCGGCTTTTAAATAACGGTTATCCCTTACTTTCTGCATTAGAATCCATTCAATGGGATAAGCAGATGATTGAACCCGCTACACAGATTACGACAGCATTGAAAAATGGATTAACGATTGATAAAGCCTTTGAACAAGCTACTTTTAACCATTCGATTACATCTTATCTGTATTTTGTAAAAGCCAATGGCGATCTACTAGGAAGTATCGATAAATGTATTGAGATGTATGAGCAGCGGATGAATTACACAAAAAAGTTTCAACAGATCGTGCGATATCCGCTCATATTATTATTTATCTTCTCTGTGCTCCTATATTTCATTAAAAAATCCGTGCTCCCTTCATTTGTAGACCTCTTTCAAACAAGTACAGAAGCTTCGGCAACCGTAAATTTCTCCATGATGATCATCGAATTTCTAGGTAATCTTGTCGTCATCCTACTCATCTTAATCATTATCGCAATATTTGTTTGGCACGTGACGAAAAAGCATGTTCCCATTGAGAAACAGATGAAACTTTACAACCAAGTACCGATTTTCCGAACTTTTTTAAAGCTGCAAACCTCTTTTTTCTTTGCAACACACTTCAGTAACCTTCTAAAAACAGGTATGTCCTTCAAAGAAATTCTCGAACATATGACACACCAACAGAAATTACCTATCATTGCACATTACTCAACCTTAATGACAACAGAATTAACGCGAGGATTACACATTACAAGCTTAATTTCGCAATTTGCATTTTTGGAGCGACAATTAACTACGATTTTTCGCAATAATGCGGATGTACAGGCATTGGAGAAGGATTTAACTGTTTATGCTGGAATGTTGATGGAAGAAATCGAACGAAAAATAATCAAGGCGATTACATTTATTCAGCCTTTGTTTTTTATCATACTTGCAAGCTTTATCATTTTTATTTATATAACACTGATGTGGCCGATGTTTCAACTCATAAAAACCATTTAAAAGGAGATTTTAAATATGTTTAAAAACGAAAAAGGTTTCACACTAATAGAAATGCTAATTGTAATGATGATTATATCCGTATTAATTATACTAATTGTACCGAATTTGAGCGGCAGGAGTAAAGATGTGAATGAAAAAGGATGTGAAGCACTTGTTTCCGTCGTCCAAGCCCAAGTCGAAGCCTACCAATTAGAGAAAGGTAAGCGCCCAGTCAGTCTAGATGATTTAGTACCAGAATTTATTACGAATGATCAGAAGTCATGTAAAAGCGGTGGCGCCTTAATACTTAAAGATGGTGTCGTCACAGCACCCAGTAAGTAACGATGCGTAACAATAATGCATTTACACTATTAGAAGTTCTTTTTGCAATGGGCATTTTGTCCCTTCTATTGTTCATTAGTATCCCATTAAATCTGACAACACTGGAAAAGCAACAGATTGAACAGTTTTTTAAAACATTTGAATCTGATGTGCTTTATATTCAAAATTCCTCCATCACAACTGATGAAATAATCTATCTGAGATTTTTGGATGATCGTTATATACTTCGTAAGGCGAACGGTAACTCCATGGCAACTCGCAATTATCCCAAAGGATTAAAAATAGATTCAAGAACAAAACCAGATATCGTCTTCCATGAAACAGGTACGATCATCAATCCAAGGACGATAAAGGTAACAACAAATAACGGAACGTATCATATTGTTTTTCCCCTTGGGAAAGGCAGGTGCTATATTGTTAAAATCTGATGGATTTACCTTGATTGAGGTTTTAATCGCCACTAGCTTGCTGATGTTTATCATCTCAACCTTTGTTCCGATTTTTTCCCTATTAAACAATGAACGTGTAATCTTGAGTGACCGACGAACAATTTCATCCCAACTTCATGATGAATTACAAGCTTTTCTATGGGACGATCCGAACGTAATACCTGTGCATTTCACAAAAAACAGCAAACACAAAAAGATATCCTTTGATTTCACAAAAGAAAAAAACTTGATAAAAGGGTGTGCAAACTGGGAAAATGTTAAAAAATCCAAAGAAACGATCTGCCTTTATGGCTATCCACAAAAATGAAAAAGGGTTCACCTTTATATCGATGCTGTTAATGCTCACGATACTGGCAATGAGTTTACCGTTGTTAGCTTATGTAACCAAATCTGCTAACTATTCAACCAAGTATGATGAAATGGCCATTAACCAGTTTTTTCAATTTTTACGTGATGATTTCATACAGGCAACAGATTACCAAGTGAGTGAAACGGCACTAATATTAGTGATCGATGACACGACTACGGTAACCATTGAAAAATATCAGGACCTGATTCGTAGGCAAGTGAATAGAAAGGGGCATGAGACTTATTTGCGCGATGTAAAGGATTTATCTTTTAGCTCCCATGATTATGGTATCCGCGCAGCTGTGACTTCATTACAAGGAGAACACTATGAAAAAACAATTGTCTTTTATAACTAACCAACATGGATTTTTCTTATCGTATGTGCTTTTTATTACTTCGCTCATTTTTATTTTAACCATGTCCAACATTGCAATTTACCGAAATGATTTGCAAATAACAGCAAACCAAATAGATCAGGTTAAAATAGAAAGCTTATTTCAAATGGGACGTACAAAATTTAAAGAAGAGCTCGATAAATATAATAAACAAAAAGATATCGTAAGCTATGCATTTCCTGATGGAACTGTGGACATATTAATTGATGATATCCATGGTAATCAATATGAACTTTACTTTACAATCCTTACAAAAGAACAGCAATCAAAGTATAACATCACCAATACACTACAAGTGAATAATGATATAGATTGAATTTTGTCGGAAAATAAGCGATAAATATGTTACTATCTGGCAAAAAATTCATTTGTTTAGTAAGTTTCATTTACAATCTGCTTCACCTGGTTTATAATAACTTTGATAAGGTTACCAAAAAGGAGGGGGAAAAGCATGGATCGAATGTTTCGTGTGCTTGCCTTTTGGACAGGGATATTTACAGTCATGTTTTTTATTGGAGATATGCAAAAAACAGCACTATTATTCTTAGTACAAACGGCTTTTTTCCTTACAGTAAGTTATTTGAGATTATCTGAACGCATGTATATGTATCTGTTCGGTGCTTATTGTACCATTTTTATGGTTGGATTTACTTGGTATTCAGAGTTTATTCTCGTACCAGGTTTTGGACAGTAAGAAGAACAGGAAAACCCTGCTTATTAAAATAAGCAGGGTTTTCTTAATCATTGATAAAGGTTATAGTCACAATTTAAGATCGATCAGGGAAAAAAGGATTGTTTCTTTTTTCTGCTTTAATCGTTGTCTCTGGACCATGACCAGGATACACCGTAAGCGAATCGTTCAATGCGTAAAGCTGATTTCTTATACTTGTCTCTAGCTGATCAATGTCTCCGCCCGGTAAATCGGTACGCCCGATACCTTGCTGGAATAACACATCTCCGCTAATAACAAACCCTTCTTCTGCAAAAACAAAGCTGACACTCCCTGGAGAATGTCCAGGTGTATGTATGATTTCAAACTGGAATGGACCGATTTTCAGTTCACCTGGTTTTAGCATGTGTTCAGCAGGATCAGTGACGACCTCCGATCCAAACGATCCGGACCTATTTAAATCAGGATTACCGAGCCAATCCTGTTCATTTTGATGCAGGTATACATCTAGTCCTAAATCAGTTCTTAACGCCTGTACCCCACCAATATGATCGAAATGTGCATGTGTTAATAAAATTGCCTGAGCTGATAACTGTTCCTGCTGGAGAAAGGCAATAACTTGGTTTGCCTCACCTCCCGGATCAACCACCAGCGCCTGTCCTTCGTCATATACAATATAACAATTGGTTCCCAATGGTCCCAATGACATTTGTTTCATTTTCAACATATCATCTTCCACTCCCTTTTATAAAAACTTATGAAATAACTCGACAAAAACTAAAATATACTATAAAATAAATAATATAACTGTTTCATTACATAATAATACAAATGACATTCCATTACCAATTAGGAAGAAGTACACAAGGAGGATGAAATAAATGCATGTCGTATTAGCAATCTTACTATTACTTGTTGCTTTACTTGCAGTTGTGTCCGTGATTCGCCAGCTGAAATATAAAAATTTATTTGCTTTGGCTTTTTCAGCAATCGCAGCAGTAGCATTTGGATTTTTCTCAATAGCAACGATTATTTCTGAGATTTCCGGTTAATTAAAACCTATAACGATAAAAGCTAACTCAAAAAGTTAGCTTTTTTTATTTGTTTGCCTTTAGCAGTAACAACATATTGTACCAGTTACTACTCATCAAAACTTTTCCTCCTCGTTATCCTATCTTCCTAGCCAGAGGCAATCCTAGTTAAAATTTTACGTTTAATTCCTTTTGTTTCACTAGAAAAGCACTGCCAATCATGCCAGCATCATTTCCTAATTGGGCAACTCTTATATCGCACACTGCAGCAGCCCGCGGTAAGGCGTATCGGTCAAAAGCAGCAATAATCTCTTTTAATAACTGCCCACCTGCCTTTGATACGCCACCACCAATTAACACTTTAGATGGATTGAGCGTAACGGCCATATTCGCAATGAACATGCCCAATATATCCGCGGTATGCTGAATGATGCTTTCACTTAATGTATCCCCTTCCCCTGCTAATTGAAATATATCCTTCGTTGTAATTTCCCCGTACTCCTGAACAAACGCAGCCAATTTACTTGTAGGATTTCCAGTAATTACTTGTTTCGCCTGACGTACTATCCCTGTCGCCGATACAATCGTTTCCAAGCAGCCTCTGCGACCGCAATTACATGGCCAGCCATCCGGATCGATAGTCATATGACCAATCTCCCCTGCCATCCCATTCTCGCCGTCAACAACTGAACCATTAGCAATGATTCCACCGCCAACTCCCGTTCCTAGCGTAATCGCAATCACGTTTTTCGCCTGATTTCCTGCGCCCTTCCAATTCTCACCTAATACCGCTACATTGGCATCATTTTCCAAAAAGACTGGAAGTCCTGATTTGGCTTTTAATTGATCTGTTAGATCCACATTCTTCCAGCCAATATTTACTGCTTCAAACACAAATCCAGTATCCACATCAATAAAACCGGGCGCACCTACACCAATTCCAAGAATTGTGGAACGATCGATTGCCTCTTCCGTTAACCGTTGATCAAGTGAATGCCATATATCATCTATAATAGATTTTCCCGCATTTGTAGTATTTGTAGGTATTTCCCATTTTGTCAAAATATCACCATGATTATGTATAATACCGATTTTTACTGTAGTTCCTCCAATATCTATTCCGATAATGTAATCTGCCAAGTGTATAACCTCCTTTTGGTTTCTTGTAACTGTCTTTTTTCTTTTCGTAAAATTAATTTTGCCAATTGAAACACTTCTGTCTGGATAAATTCCATTTGATACAGTTCATCGATGTCCATTTCCATCAATTCCAGGTCGCCAATTCTATCTCCCGTATATACAAACGTACCAAACTTTTTTAATAATTGTTGCACATCATAAACCGTTTTCATTTTCATCACCAATTCCATTATACCAAATTCATTTGTGTTTAGGAATTACTCACATGGCATAAATGTCTTCCACTTTCATATATTCTTAAAAAGGACAACTTATCAAAGGATGAAATGTAATGAATAAATGGATCGTTCTTTTCTCTCTTATCTTATTAATTGGTGTGATTGGTATAACTTATTTCATGAAATCAAGTACGCTTCCTGTTGTCGGTTACTTCCCACTTGATGAACAGAGTCAATTTACCTTAGCTGAATCAAATTTAGAAATGGATACAGATCGAAAGATAAACTGGACAAGTGATTCCACAAGTGACAAAAGCATGTATTTAAGACAGGATGTTTCTTTATTATTTGAGAATGGTAAATTAAGAGGTGCCCGTAGTAAATGGAAACAAGACACGAATCAGATTGCCATCAAAGAATCATTATCTGTTAAAGAAAGCAGTTTATTTCAAACCATATCCTTTCATCACGGGGAAATTCACTTTCCCAACGATCAAATCAAGAGTATTCAACATATGTCAGCAGCAGAATTATATGTTGTTGACACCACTAAAACAGCTTTAACAGCTTTCACATCACCTGAAAACCGCGAAGAGACAGAATGGAAAAGCTTACTGGATAAGACAACAAAACAGCAATTGCTGTTTCACTGGCATCAATTATTTTCTTATTTCGATATTGACAGTGATTCCTACCTCGCCGTACCTATCACTGCGTTAAACAAGTACGATAATGAACCACTTCCATCGTTGTCACAAGCTGAAACCAACCAAATCATTGGTCAATTGTGGGAAGGTTTATACAAAAATTATGTTATCCCTGCAACAACTTTGAACGAAAAACAGGATTCCAATTTTATCCCGATCGTCTTATTTAATAAACAACAAGCGCATTTACTCGTACTATTCGAACTCAATGGTAAGAAACAGCAACTGATCCAAAAATATCCTGAATAAAAAAGTGCCGAAATGGCACTTTTTTTATTCAGGGGATTCACCAATGATTTCCTCATATAATTCCAAATATCCTTCATCATCCGGATTCAGTTTGTATGCTTCCTTAATACTATCTTCTGCCTGCGTTTCCTGGCCTGTATTATGGTACAGCAAGGCTAGATTATAGTGTGCTTCAGGAACCGTATTATCCAACACGATACTACTCTCCAGATCTTCAATCGCCAAGTCAATGTCATTTAATTGAATGTAAGCAAATGATCGTTGGAATAATATAAAGGCTTCCAGTTCTCCAGCATTTTTCAATGCTTCTGTCGCAACATCGACTACTTCTTCATAATTTGCTTGATCATTTAACGCTTCTATTTTTGTTAATTGATATGCATCACTATTCAAGTTATTATGGACACCAAATACACCTATACCAATTACCAAAACAAGATAAACAATCAATGCGATAAATTGCAGCAAAAAACTTTTCTTTTTTGGCAAATGAACAATTGCAGCAGCGATAAACCCTGCAATCAATCCGCCAATATGTGCCCCCATATCAATTTGCTGTACGGTAAAGCCAAACACAATATTAATACCGATTAAAAGCAAGATGCCACTTCCCATGGTTTGGAAGAATATTTTCTTATACTTCAGCCCGAAGAATAGTAGCGCACCAAATAGGCCAAATAATGCGCCGGATGCTCCGGCAGAAACGTTCGTCGTAAATGCAAAACTCGCTAACGATCCACCAATTCCGGCCATAAAATAAATTAATAAAAATCGCCAGGAACCATAAATACGCTCCACAGTTGCACCTATGTAAAAGACAGCAAGCATATTCATAAATAGATGGATAAAGCCAATATGTAAAAACATCGAGCTGATCAATCGCCACCATTGTCCATCAATGATGTCCGGGTTATATTTGGCGCCATATTGGATCAGTGTTTCTGTTTGTGTGCTTCCACCATTTAACTCAAGCAATAGGAAAATAAGCACATTAATTGCCAATAAAATATAAG
The DNA here is from genome assembly GCF_016908515.1 of Virgibacillus halotolerans. Taxonomy (GTDB): domain Bacteria; phylum Bacillota; class Bacilli; order Bacillales; family Amphibacillaceae; genus Virgibacillus_M; species Virgibacillus_M halotolerans. The sequence continues at coordinate 313,595 of NZ_JAFBEA010000001.1, read as the reverse complement.
TGAAAAATGGCTTTCCAAACGTCAAAACTTCTTCCGTTTCTTTTTGCACGCTTTGCTGTGTGCCTATTAAATAGGTTTGATATTCAGCAATCTTCTCTTCTATCGTTTCTTCCGGGTCTTCTTGTGACATATTCATGGAGGGGACGCCAATAGATTGTTCAAATCTTGTTTTCTCAGTTGTGAAGTCATTTTCCGATAAATAAAAGACGTGCATTTTTATCGGATTCTTTTCATTCAGCTGCATCGGTTTTTTAAACATTTCCCAATCGTCTATCGGTGTTTCTGAAGATATATAAACATTATAAAGTTCCACTTGTTTCCCGGTTAATAATGTTTTCATCGCTTTCGCCTTTTGAAATACTACTGCAATATCCCGCTTTAAATGATTTTTCCAAGCGAATCCTGTAGGTATTAAACGGATAACCTTCGATACTTTATTTTCATATTTTTCCAACCATATTTCATGATGATCCCTATCGATATGTAATACTTCATATTGATTGTCAGTCACTAATTGATATGCTAACTCGTATACGGCATACGGTTCATTGAAATACATACATCAACCCCCTGACATCCATCATAACAAAATCAGGCATACATTAGCCACTTAATTCCTCAAATAGATGGAAAGTAATCGTGAAAGGTCATTTCCCTGCATTATTGTCTGTTTTACTGCATATAAAAAGAAGTTGTTAGGTAACAACTTCTTTTTATATAGATAGGAAACTTCCCTATTGTATCAATGCCTTCGAACGTCTCCTAACGAAATCTAGGATTGAGTTTTAAATAAACCTGGTAGCACTTTTGCACGTATCGCAGGCATATTCATGGATATGATAACAGCCAACTTACGTAGAAAGCTAATGGCCAGTAGAGTATTGACCACACGATAACGCCATTTAAAGAGAAACGTCAATACAGTAGCAGCACAAGCCAAAACAATCAGTATTCTCATTCAAACACCTTCTTTTCCGTGGTGTTCTTAGTTATTTTCTAATTTCGTTTAAATTATGCATTACGAACCAATATAACGGTCATACATGGTGCGGGCAACAATAGGGTCCTCTGTCCCTTGAACAAGTACCCTGCCGTCAGGAAACAACACGAAATCGATGGAGTCAACGACTGCCTTTAATAAAAAAGGGGTTCGCTGAACAGTAGCAACCTTCGTGAGACGAGATTCCCATTGTTGAAGATCGATGGCTGTTTTTTCATGTATCTGGACAGTATTTCGACCACATAATATCGTTTCCTGATCCGCTGCTTTTGCCTGAAGTGCTGGAAATTCCTCCCGTTGGCAAGCCGGGCACTGTGGATTTGGTTGCTTAAACTTCATATCGTATTGTTGATTGAACCAAACATCGAAAGTAAGCAATGTATACCGCAAATACTGCTGATTGCCGGTCAAATATTTCATCGTTTCCGTTACTTGCAGAGATGAAACAACATCCACTGCAGGTGAAATCACTCCTACCGTGTCACATGTTTGTCCATGGTCTGCGCCCTCTTTTACAATACATCTTAAGCATGGTGTCTCTTTTGGGATAAAAAAAGCAGTCATCCCGCGTGAGCTTACGACACCCCCATAGGAAAACGGAATACCTTTTTTATAGCATATGTCGTTGAGAAGATATCTTGTAGAAAAGTTATCAGTACCATCCATGACAACATCAACACCGTCTGTTAACTCCTTTATATTTTCATAAGTAGCATTGCCAACAATCGCTTCAATTGTAATGGAACTGTTTATTTTTTCTAATTTTTGTTTTGCAGCCACGGATTTCGGTAGTGCCTGACGAACATCTTCCTCATCAAATAGCATCTGCCTTTGTAAATTACTTAATTCAACATAATCACGATCAATCAGCCTGATTTTCCCAATCCCGGAACGAACCAGATGATTGCATATAACCGTTCCCAAAGCTCCAGCACCAACAACGAGTACAGTGCTCCCTGCCAACATCTCTTGCCCTTTTTCCTGAATCGATGAGAATAATACCTGACGAGCGTAGCGGTTCACGTTCATTTAAAGTCCCTCCTACATATTCGTAATCAGATGTTGAACAGGGATATCAAATGATTCTGATGGCACTTTATCCACTAATTGTATGGCACTAACCAACGAAACTGTTTGGTTAGGAAAATCGATTAAAAATCGATCATAATACCCTCCACCAAAGCCAATTCGATAGCCCTGCTGATCAAACAAAATACCTGGTACAATCAATAAATCAATTGCTTTTTTGTCCATTTGCTTCTTCGGATCAGGTTTTGGCTCCAATAATTTGTAATATACAACCTCTAATTGATCATATGTATCCAATTGATAAAAAGTAAGTTTCTTTTGCTGTGGTTCGCATTTTGGAACACAAACGGTTTTATCTTGTTCCCATGCCCGCTCGATGATCGCCTTTGTATCCCATTCAAATCCTTGGGACATGGTAACACCGATTGTGTTTGCCTGCTGCCACAATGTGGAACTTACCAATTGATTAATTAAACTTTCCTCTATTTGTTGTTTCTCCTTCGTTGTCAGTTCTTTTACTTTTTGGATGGTTGTTTGACGCAGGTTCTGCTTATCCATATTAATCCTCCTTGTATCATGACCTGAACATGAATTATTGTGTAAAAATAAAACTCTTATCAATTTGTATGATAAGAGTTCCGCTGAAATTATTTCGTTTCACGATGCAAAGTGTGTTTTTTAACACGTGGGCAATATTTCATAAGCTCAATACGCTCAGGATTCGTACGTTTATTTTTTGTAGTAATATAATTACGCTCTCCTGTTTCAGTGCAAGCTAAAGTAATGTTTACGCGCATGGTTTTCCCTCCAAACTATTAAAACTCGCTTTATAGAGATAAAATTTTTCATTTCAGACTTAATTATAATAGCAGATGTTAGAAAAATTTTCAAGAATCTGATGAAAAATAAAAAATATTTTTGTTTTCTCCAAGCCAATTATATGGTATAAATATATTGTACCATATAATACAATGCCTTGTACAAATATGTCTATTCATGGCGGATTTCGTTTTAGTGCGTTATATTAATACACGGAATAAACTATATTGGTGGAACCGAAGAAATGGAGGGTAATAAATGTTTTTTACAGTAATGGCAATGATTGGCGTTGCGGTGGTTTTATTCATTTTATCATTTTTTCTTCATGATAAATTTGCAGATTTGGAAAACCAGATTGAACAATTTTCAATAACAACGATGCAGGATACATATCAGATGAAGAAAAAAATTAAAATATTAGAAGAAGAATTACTGTCTGATGATATTGGTCAGGATAAACGTTAAAATAGACAAGTTATGAATGTGAACATATAGAGGGAGAGAAATATGAGACAACCAGTACGAGCATTTGCTATCGGCTTATTTACTGCAGGTATTATCATGCTGATCGGCATCTTCTACTTTGATGATTCTGTTAGAACCGCAGATGATTTATCCATTGACGAGATGACTTCCAGTTTAAAAGAGGAAGGCTATCGCGTGGTAACCGAGGAAGAATATATTGCAGTTTCTGTTAATAATGATAAAACGCAACAAAAAGCAAACGAAGCGGAAAAACCAGATGCTGATCAGAAGAAAGACGATGAGCAAAATAAAGATAAACAAAATGTCGACAAAGCGGACAAGTCAGACAAAGCAGTAGATGATAAAGAAAAAACTTTTAAGAAAAAAGATGACAAAGAGGATGCTAAGGGTAAAGGAGATAAAAAAGATAAAGATGACGAAAAAGACAAAGATGAGACTAAAACATACACAATTAATATTAATGATGGTGTACTATCTTCCACAATCAGCGATAGACTTGAAGCTAACGGCATCATAGATAATTCTACGAAGTTCAATCTTTACTTAACAGATAATGGCTACGGTGAAAAAATACAGCTTGGTAAGTTTAAGGTAAACAGCGACATGAGCTTCAAAGAAATAGCTGAAGCAATAACGAGGTAACGGTTCAATTACTGTACAAAAACACAGTGTCTGATTGCAGGCACTGTGTTTTTTTGCTTGTGATAGGTTTAATTTGGTGTTGAATATGTGTAACAAAATAAAATCCTTCCATCCCAAATTTGGATGGAAGGATTTCTGCTTAATCTTCTTTTTCTTTACTATCGTCATCTCTTTTTTCTTTTAAATCAAAATAAGCGTCCATCAGTCTTGTACCGATATTATGTTGGATCTTATATTGGTTATTTTTTCCTAGGTAAGGAACAATAACAGCAAAAGCAATTTCTGGCTCGTCTCTTGGCGCATAGCCGACTAAAGAATAATTATCCGTTTCTACCAAATTATCCCCGTCTTTATAAAAACTCTCAGCAGTTCCTGTTTTTCCCACAGGATCGTAAGATTTACCACCCCAATAGCTGTAACCAGTACCACCCTGTTCCTGGAAAGCTCTTCGAAATCCTTCTTGAACACGTTCGATATAACTGTCCTGCATTTGTAACCGATTCATTACATCGGTACCTACACTTTTAAATACCGGCCCCATTTTATCTTTATCACCAGTTGGTTCCCGTACCTCATTTAAAAAATGCGGTCGGACGCGGTAGCCATCATTTGCAATTGTTGATACATATTGTGCCATTTGTAAGGTAGTGTACGTATCAAACTGACCAATTGCAAGGTTCATTAGTAAACCCGCGTCATTTTTAACTTCCCCTTCATAACCTACTGACTCAAACGGATAATCAATCCCCGTTTGCACGCCTAGACCAAATTGGCCGTAATAATTCCGCATCTTCTGAAAGGCTCCCGTATCAAACCTAGCTGAAGCATTGTCAGGAAATGGATAACGATTTTCTCCACCGATACGTAAGGCAATATAAAACATATATACGTTAGATGATTTTTTTAATGCATCCGTATCACTGGCTAATCCAATGTTTTTAGAAAGAGAGCTCTTCTGTGCCGTCCCTTTAATTTTAATTGGACTATCGTAAATTGTTTCACCAGGAGAAATGACACCTGATTGTAGCCCCGCTAATACTGTGGCACCTTTAATGGAGGAACCTGGTACATGCGCATCGTACAATGCTTTATATGCTGCATTATCATACTTATTCTTCTTTTTATCATAGTGCTGTCCGGACACAGCTAAAAGTTCTCCTGTTCTTGGGTTGATTGCGACAGCAAGTGCATCTTCCAAATAACGATTATCATAAGGTTGACTGCTCTTCGCCTTCTTCAGCTCATCACGAACAATTTCATCAACCTTTTCCTGATAATCTATATCAATCGACAACACTAAATCTTTACCACGCTGTCCTTCTACAACCGTTTTCGAATCAAGAATCGTACCATTTTTCGTTGTGGTATGTTCTATTTTTTCTTTTCTTCCCCGGAGCATATCTTCATAATACTCTTCTAATCCGCTTTTTCCAATACGATCATTCCGACTATATCCCCTGGTCAGAAAGTAATCTTCCTTGTCTGCTGGAATACCTTGTTCTTGTGAGGTGATGGATCCAATCAGACTACTGAATGTCTCGCCGGATTTAAACTCTCTTTCCCAGTCTGTTGTAGCATTTACACCTGGTAGATCATCCAGGTGTTCAGCCACCTGTGCATATTCATCTGGTGTAACGCCCTCATTCTTAACCGTTTGTGGTGTTAATGAATAAGCCTTATCCAGTTCTTTTTTTACCGCGATTACTTGAAGTTCATCTTTAGAGAAATCTTTAATCTCTTCATCCGTGATTTTCTCTAAGGTTTTCTTATATTGTTCAGCATTATCCAGTTCATTAATTTCTTTTTCAGATAATCGTGAATCTGCCTCATCGGTATGTTTTAGATACCAATACTCCTTTTTATCCCGATCAGTAACGCTTTCAGTGTCCATCGAAATAAAATTAGCCAATTTCTCCGCTACTTTCAAGCGTTCTTCTGCCTGAACACCCTTTGCAGGTGTATATGTAATCGAATAGAGCGGCTTATTATCTACAATTACCTTATGGTTACGATCCACTATTTTACCGCGCGGAACTGGGTTCTCCGTTGTATCCTGGATTGTGCGTTCGATTTCGCTTCGATAGGAGTCCCCATTCAATATTTGTACAATACCTAGTTGTAAAATTAATACCGAAAACATTAAAAACACAATAAAAAATAATATATTTAACCGAATAGGCAATTGTGCCTTTTTCTTTTTCTCTTTGGCCATTAAATATCCCCCGCAAAAATGTTAATTTATCTATATTAGATTTTACCATATTTAGCGGCTTTTTTCGTCAGTTATTTGTTCTTTCATGATAACTTCTTTTTTGGGGGACCCTCCAAGGTAAATATTTTTAACGAAAAGATAAACAAACAAATGTCCAGCACCAAAAATAACTAATAATAATGGGATAACTTTCTCGGCATTAAACATCGATACGGCGATAAGAAAAATAGTAATGGAAATGATTCGACCAATGTTTGCAAATAGTTCAAGTACGACAATATACTCCACACGCATGTCTTTCGCTTTCCATGCTTTTCCAATCACATCATAGGTCATCGACATGTATGGCACATTAATAATCGGATAAGCAATCCCAATCAATATTGCGTATACAACGAGTAATAGATAACTACTTTTAAACAGGATGACAAAGATTGCAAGGTAAAGTATAATCCCACCAACTAATATCGCCTTTTTCCTCATCGGCGGTTTAATAAATTTCGTTACGATAAAATAAAATACAAACGAAAGTCCCGATAAATACAAATTAAACATACCAAGCGAGAATTCACTTTTGGTGATTAGGAAAACCCAGATAGAAATCACGAAAAGAAATATCCCTTCCCTTAATCCCTGAAATAGATGTGCATATAATATCCGTTTCCAATTTTTATTATGCTTTCTTTCCTGCAAGATGCGAACAAAGTGAAAATCTCCCTCTGCTTGACGTCTTTTTAGGAAAAAGCTACACGAAACCGCACAAATAAATAGTATAAAAGATATGCTGAAAATTGTAGTATACCCAGCATTCGCAGTCATTTTGGCAATAATTGTTCCGGCTATAAGTGGCCCAACCATTCCACCAAAAGATTGTAATACGCCTAAAAATCCATTGAAAAAATCCCTTGTTTCCGGCTCTGTGATCTCAAAGGTTAACACATTAAAGGCAAGCCAGTAAAAACCATAACCGATTCCCAATAAGCTTCCTAACATAAAGTTATATTTTGCTGCATGTTCCCCAATGATTAATACACTTAAGAAAAACAGCGATAAAAATATCACACCTAAGCGTAATACAATAATCCTGTCGATTTTCTTTGCAAGTTTACCTGCCAAAATAAATGTAATTGGCTGGAAAATACAAACCGCTAAATTATAAACTGCAATGGTAATATAATCACCCGATTGTTTCCATAAATAAATGTTAACAAAAGTATTAGAAAGGAAGATCCCTAATGAATAAAGACCGCCAATAACTAATAAAAATAACAAATCCCGGTTAATATCCATTTTTCCTACAATAAATTGAAGACTTTTATGCATAGCTCATGACCCCTTTTGTATATCATAGTGTGGTCGATTCACATAGAGATATGCATTAGAAAACTTGGTAATTACCAATCTTTTTATTGTCCATTTCTTAGTAACACCTATACAGTAGGTAATTTTGATTCCTTATTTCTAAAATTGAAAACTGACGTTTTTGACACACAAAAAAACACGGAGAGCAGATCCCCGTGTTTTTTTATTTATATCTTTATTTTGCTTCGTTATAATTTTTTGCAACTTCATCCCAGTTTACAATGTTCCAGAATGCAGAAATATATTCTGGACGTTTGTTTTGATATTTAAGGTAATAAGCATGCTCCCATACGTCAAGACCAAGTAATGGTGTTTTACCTTCCATTACTGGACTGTCTTGGTTCGGTGTACTTGTTATTTCCAGTTCACCATTGTCAAGAACTAACCATGCCCAACCAGATCCAAAACGACCTGTTGCAGCGGTTGCGAATGCTTCTTTAAATTTATCAAAGCTACCAAACTTGCTGTTGATTTTATCCGCTAGTTCGCCTGTAGGTTCTCCACCACCATTTGGTGAAAGTAATTTCCAGAAAAAGCTGTGGTTAGCATGTCCCCCACCGTTGTTACGAACCGCTGTACGAATATTTTCAGGTACAGCGTCCAAGTTGCTAATAAGATCTTCTAATGATTTACTAGCAAGATCACTATTACCTTCTAGTGCGCCATTTAGTTTCGTCACATAGGTATTGTGATGCTTCGTATGATGAATGTTCATTGTTTCCTTATCGATTGTAGGTTCTAAAGCATCGTATGCATAAGGTAGTTCGGGTAATTCAAATTTTGCCATGATTAAACTTCCTCCTCTGAATATTTCAATGATTATAAAGGATTCTCATCCTTATATCATAAGATTATCAAAGCATTCTCATTGATGCAAACAATATGCCCAACAGAACATGTCTCAGATAATCTATCTTATAAAAACTATATTCCCACTGAGATAGGCTCGTAAACATTTTAGACAATAAAAAAACAAGCAAATTATCTGCTTGATGATTACGTATATATATGGTGGCTCGGGACGGAATCGAACCGCCGACACAAGGATTTTCAGTCCTTTGCTCTACCGACTGAGCTACCGAGCCATTTGGGATTAATACTTTTTTCATACTGCAAAATATGTATGGAGGAGGAAGAGGGATTCGAACCCCCGCGGGCTTTGACACCCCTGTCGGTTTTCAAGACCGATCCCTTCAGCCGAACTTGGGTATTCCTCCGAGCTTTTATGGTGGACCCTGCAGGACTCGAACCTGCGACCGATCGGTTATGAGCCGATGGCTCTAACCAACTGAGCTAAGGGTCCTAATCTTTCATTTATGGGGCGACCGGTGGGGATCGAACCCACGTATGCCGGAGCCACAATCCGGTGCGTTAACCACTTCGCCACGACCGCCATAACTGTTTAAATATAATATAAATGGTAGCGGCGGAGGGGATCGAACCCACGACCTTACGGGTATGAACCGTACGCTCTCGCCAGCTGAGCTACGCCGCCATTTGGCTCCACAGGTAGGATTCGAACCTACGACCGATCGGTTAACAGCCGATTGCTCTACCACTGAGCTACTGTGGAATAATCAATTAAGTTTAATATATGTATTGGACTGTTTAACATTATAATTAACAGCACGAAATATAATTTACCATGTACGACAAGATCTGTCAATAACTTTTATTTAAAATATAATTCAATGCAAGAACGCTAAAACAACAATATTCACTATAGCATTAAAAAAGTTAGATTTCAATACCAAACAATTATTTTTTGTATAATGATGTAATATTTTCGATAACTATGTGATAAATGATCCAGAATAAGCGTTTTTTAGCCTTATTCTGGATCATTCAATGATGTTAATATCTACATGAATAAATTTAAAATATAAAACACCACTCCACTAAGTAATGCGGTGATTGGCAAAGTAATCACCCAGGTGAAAAGCATTCGTTTGGCCACACCCCAATTTACACTTTTGACACGATGCGATGATCCTACCCCAAGAATTGACGAAGAAATAACATGTGTTGTACTCACTGGCAAATGAATCAAAGTCGCACCAAAAATAATAGCTGCTCCAGTCAAATCAGCAGCTACACCATTGACGGGACGGATTTTCATGATTTTTCCACCTACAGTTTTAATGATGCGCCATCCCCCAACTGACGTTCCAAGTGCCATCGCTAGCGCACAGGAAAATTGTACCCAAAAAGGAACATCTGTTGTTTGATGCATCCCGCCTACAATCAAGGCCATCGTTATAATCCCCATTGATTTTTGAGCATCATTTGTGCCATGTGAATACGATTGTAGAGCTGCAGTTAGAACTTGTACCATTCGAAATCGCTTATTTGTTTTTGCCAAATTACTATTTTTAAAAACAACTTTTATGACTGCATACATGATAAAGCCTACTACGAATGCAAGAACAGGTGATATGAATAATGCCTTAAGAATACTTAAAAAACCAGTATATTGTATGGCAGTGAATCCGGCAGAAGCAATTACAGCCCCAGTGATTGCACCAATGAGCGCATGGGAGGAACTGCTCGGGATTCCAAAATACCAAGTAATCAGGTTCCAGGCAATAGCCGCAAATAATGCGGCAAGAATAACTGTAGTACCATTATTTAACTCAAACGGATCAGCAATACCACTCGTAATTGTTTGGGCAACACCAGTAAACGTTAAGGCCCCCACAAAATTCATAACTGATGCCAGTATAATTGCTTTCCTAGGGGTCAAAGCTTTTGTTGATACAGATGTTGCAATTGCATTTGCAGTGTCATGAAAGCCATTGATAAAATCAAAGATGAGTGCAAAAATAACGATCAAAATGACGATTATAAATAAACTGTCCATAAATTATCCCTCATTACGCGTTTTTCATAATAATACTTTGTAGTGTACTGGCAACGTTCTGACAGTAATCTGCAATATTTTCAAGTGTTTCATAAATTTCTTTATATTGAATGACTTTAATTGCGTCTTTTTCTGTTTGGAAAAGGTTTTTTAAAGACTTTCGATATAAATCATCACACTTGCTTTCGTGATCCTTGATTTTGATCGCATGTGGTTCCACTTCTTTCAACCGACCCTTCGCCATTAATTCGATTGATAACAAAATTTCCTGCGAAGATTTCAAAATATATTCAGCGAACTCAGTAATATAACTATCTGAGGACAGGATTTGATGGATATCCATCAAAGCTGTGAAGTCTTCCATACCATCAATTACATCATCAAGATTCAACGTTAACTGGAGAATGTCCTCACGCTCGATTGGCGTAATAAAGGCGTCGTTTAAATTTTTAATGATCAAATGCACTTTTTCGTCTGCTTCTGACTCATATCGCTTAACTATTTTTGCAAATTCCTTTAGTGTTTCTACATCCTTCACCTTATAATTAACGAAATAATTCGTTGTTTCATTTAAATGTTTCGCAAAATCAACAAGGTAAAGTAAAAATTTATCCGGTGTTTTCTTGAACACTGCAAACCCTCCATATACTATTTTTCTAAGACTTCTTCAATAATGTTTACTGCATGATCGCCAATCCGCTCTAGATTACTAATAATATCAACGAATACAATCCCCGCTGAACCACTGCATTGCCCTTCGTTCATGCGAATAATGTGTTTCTTACGGTAAACACGTTCCATTTTGTCTATCTGGTCCTCTTTTTGGATTACGGCAAGGGCTGCTTCTCTATCGCTATTTTCCAATGATTTAATAGCTTGTTTTACAGTTGAAAGCGTTAAATCAAACATATCATTAAGATCTTCTTTTGCTTCCTCTGTCACGGTTACTTTATTAGATATTTTATAATCAATCAGCTCAATAATATTTTCAAAATGGTCACCGATTCGCTCAATATCCCGAACAGAATCCATTAATGCTGTATGTTGATTACTTTCCAATTCTGACATGGTACCTGAAGAAATATGAACTAAATAATCGGTTATTTTACGGTCCAAATTATTTAGTGCCCCTTCAATTTGCATTCCCATTTCAGCATGTTTTTGATTTTGCGTTGTCAAATACAAGTTTGTTTCTTCCAAGCCCTGGTGTGCATATTCACCCATTCGTACAATCTCCGCCTTCGCCTGGTTCAGCGCTAATGCTGAGGATTGTTGAATAAGCAACGGATCCAAATGTTTCGGATTAAATTCAATGACCGTATCTTCACCAGGTACAAGTTTCGTAACTAGCCATGCTAAAGCACCGATGAATGGAAACTGTATGATCGTATTAAAGATATTAAAATTACCATGTGCAAAGGCAATTGTCATCTCCGGATTCAAGTTAAACTGTCCTTGTAGAAATGTAATGTACGTTGTAAATAATCCTAAGAATATAAGGAAAATCACTGCACCAACTAGGTTAAATATAACATGCGTAAACGCTGCTCTTTTAGCTGCTACGCTAGTCCCAATTGCCGCTAGAACTGCAGTAATTGTTGTTCCAATATTGTCACCAAATAATACAGGTATTGCCGCTTTTAGCTCGATAGCACCTTCAGAGAATAATCCCTGCAATATTCCGATCGTAGCACTGGAACTTTGTACAATTAACGTAAAGACTGTTCCGACCACTACACCCAATACTGGACTATCACTCATTTTCACAGTTAATTCGTGAAATGTCTCCAAACTTTGCAATGGAGCCATGCCACTGCTCATTAATCCTAGACCAAAAAACAGAGATCCAAAGCCAAACACTGCTTGTCCAACTGCATTTACTTTTTGATTTTTAAAGAAAAATAACAAGAAACTACCAACTGCCATAATTGGCAATGAATATTCCCCAATGTCTAAACCTATTATGAAGGCTGTAACAGTCGTACCAATGTTTGCCCCCATAATAACGCCAATTGCTTGTCTAAATGTCATAAATCCGGCATTTACCAAGCCAACTGTCAATACGGTTGTACCGGAACTACTCTGAATAAGTACAGTCACAATAATACCTGCCAGTACACCTAAAAAAGGATTACTCGTAAATTTATCAAGGATATCCTTTAAACGATCACCAGCAGATTTTTGTAATCCTTCTCCCATAAATTTAATACCAAGGAGGAAAATCCCCAGACCACCAATAAATTCAAATAGCAGTGTTTGTAAATCAATATCCAATGAAATACTCCGCCCCTCCATAAAATGTTGGATTCTGTCGCATCCACCATTATTATTAGATGAAAATAAGCACTTTGTAAAGATGATTTCAATAAACTTAACACTAAATTTACATTCGACTTCATTTTGCCCTAATTATGTATAATTAAATAAAAAAATAATTCTCGACGGACGATATTTCTCCGTTCGAAAATTATTTTTTTGCGTTAAGCCTGTTCTATTTTTTCAACAAGTATCTTAGTACCATCTACTTCGATCACTCGCACCGGGCTATCCTTAGCAATCCATTGTCCATTAGAAACGGCACTATAATTATTGTCGTGGATTTTAATTGTCCCCACAGGTCTTAAATCGGTTAAAGTTATAGCTTCTTCGTTCACAAGTTTCTCATAACCTTCATTCATTGAGTTGTAGCCGCCTTCTTTTGTCAGCTGATATTTCAAGGTGATTTTCGTCCACATTTTTCTTTTTTTGAATACCTTTAGAAAAAGGAAAGATGCACCCCCACCGATAAGCACACCAACAACAGCATACAATCCGGAAGTTAAATCAGGAGCCGCGAGCGCGACGGACGTTAACATACTTGCTGCACCAAGTGTGGCGAGTGTTCCATCATTTAATATTTTACCATCAATAATGATCAGTAATAATCCAACAAAGTAAATAATAAGCATAATGATAAAGGAGCTCGTTTCAACAAAGGCAGAAAAATAAACGATCATAAATCCAAGTCCTAAAAGACCAAAAATGCCGCGCATATTTACTAGTATTTCACCAAGTAGGAATAATGTGCCTAACCCAGTAATAACAAACCCCATCCAGACATAATCAAAAATCTCCATTCTCCCATCTCCTTTCTCTCTATTTGTTTATACGTATGATGACGGCCATTTGTTTCAATAAAAGGAGCAAAACAAGATGAAAAAATTTCTTTTGTATGTATTCATTATATTACTATTTATAAGTATATATAAAGACTTAGCAGAAAATAACCAGCATACTGAATCAATTAACACATATCATACCCCAGACCAGAGGAATACAGACTTTGCCATCATGCATATAAAGGTCGAGCCTGGGGATACTGTTTTGTCAGTTGTTGAAGAAATGAATCATCATCATATTAAAAAATTAGACCTCAACCAAATTATAGCAGATTTCCAAAGGATAAATCCAACTGTTGACCCTTACCATCTTCAACCACACGTCTTTTATTACTTTCCAGCATATAAAGAATAAAAAACGAGGCCGGTTTATTCAGGTACCAGCCCCGTTTTCGTTACATAAAAGGAATTACTAAAAATCTTACTAAAATAGAGATAACACCTGCTGCGATCGCTATATTACCAAGCGTATCTGCTCCTCGGGCCCTGGAAACAAAGCCTAAGATGATTCCTGCAGCACCTAAGATGACAGGCATCATGAAAAAAGATACAACCGATAATGCCAATCCGATCCAGCCATACGTACTATTGACATCGCTATGATCATCATGATCCCTATCTACTCTGCTATCATAGTCATCAGCTGTTATTTCAGTCGCGAATTCTTCATTTCTGGAGCTGTCTGGGTCGATTTCAACAAAATCGTTATGATCTGTATGCGCTCCGTGTTCACCCGGTAAATCGCCTTCTTTATCCCTTTTAAAGTCATCCATTAATGAAACCTCCCTGCACGTTATATTAAGGTGCGGTTATAGTTTATGGAGTCTTCCCTTATATAATTATGTTACTTTATGGAAGACAATATGCTGGTCAAGTTGCATTTAAAAATTGAATGCATACAGTACCTAAGGAATCCCTTTCAAAGGAGGTGGATTATGTCTATTTTTATAAAGGAAATGGTAAAAAGTAAATTAAAGCAGCTAACAAGTGAGGAATTGCTTTATTATGGAAAGCAATACGATTTTTCCCTAACCGAAAACGAAGCCCAGAAGATTGTAGCCTATTTAAAAAACCATACCGTTGATCCGTTTAATACACATGATCAAAAGAAAATGTTTACCGCACTAGCTGAAATTACAGATCCTGGAACAGCAAACAAAGCGGATCTGCTTTTTAAAGAAATTATTCAATCCTATGGTTTAGGCCATCTTTTCAATTAAAAAAAGGCATAACGACTTCAGATCGTTATGCCCTGTCCTTTATTGATTCATAATTTGTTCTTTTAAATTACTTATAAATGTACCATCTTTGATCATGTCAATTTCAAATTTATACGGTGGTTTTTTATTTTTCTTGTCCTCACCAACATAAGGCGTTTCTAAAATTTTTGGTAAGTCCTGTAGCTGTGGATGATGGATGACATGATGTAAAGCATCAAAACCAATATAACCGAAGCCAATATTTTCGTGACGGTCTTTATGGGCTGAGCGTTCATTTTTACTGTCATTCACATGGATTACTTTCAGACGGTCTATGCCAACAATTTTATCAAATTCATTTAGAACATTGTCAAAATCATGGACAACATCGTACCCGGCATCATGAATATGACACGTATCCATACAAACCGATAATCGCTCATTGTGTGTTACACCATCAAAAATTTTCGCTAATTCATCAAAGCTTCGGCCAATCTCCGTACCTTTTCCTGCCATAGTTTCCAGTGCAATTTGCACATCTTTATCTTTTTCCACTACTTCGTTTAAGCCTTCAATGATTTTCTTGATTCCAACATCGGCACCTGCGCCAACGTGGGCTCCAGGATGCAGAACAATTTGTTTTGCTCCAAGTGCAGCGGTTCGGTCAATTTCACTCCGGAGGAAATCCACCCCTAATTCAAATGTTGCTGGCTTTGTGGTATTGGCAATATTAATAATATAGGGGGCATGTACAACAATGTCTGACATGCCATGTTCTTTCATATGTGCACTGCCTGCTTCGATGTTCAACTCTTCGATTGGTTTTCTTCTAGTATTTTGCGGTGCACCTGTGTAGATCATAAATGTGTTTGCACCATAGGATGCGGCTTCTTCACTTGATCCAAGCAACATCTTTTTACCACTCATTGATACGTGTGATCCAATTTTTAACAAAACTAACACCTCTCCCGTTTCCCTCTATAATTTATCTATTATTTTTTGTACTTTGATTTTTTGGTTAACCGTTTTTTAATCGATTCTTGTTGCATTTTCATTTTCTTTTTATAACCAGGTTTTACTTTATTGGTTTTCCGTACTTGTTTCCATGCTTCTTTGTCCATATTTGTAGTTGTTTTTTTTCTTAGTTTTCGTTCATTCCAAGGCTTTGCTTCTTGCCATTCACCATCTTTTACGTCAAAATACGTAAAAGTTAAACCTTTTTGTTCCAATTTATCAATTAATAGCAAATCTTCTTCTGTGTAGAGGCTGATTGCTGTGCCTTCCATACCTGCACGGGCTGTTCTGCCTACTCGGTGGATATAAAAATCTTCTTCTTTTGGCAACTGTGCATTAATTACATGACTTACCCCTTTAATATCAATACCTCTGGATGCTAAATCCGTTGCAACAACATATTGATAACGAAGGCTTTGAATATCCTTTAAGACCCTTTTACGTTCTCTCGGTGTTAGCCCGCCATGGATGACACCCGCATCCATTCCTCTTTGTTGCAAGGAGGCGGCCAATTGATTAGCCTTTTCCTTACTGTTTGCAAAAATGATTGCCAAATAAGGCTGAATCGTTTTAGATAACGCAATAATAACATCCGATATGTCTCGATGTTTTGCAGCAATCAAGTGGTGTTCCATCGCTTCCGGAGAAAAATGATCGTCAATTTTGACATGGACTGGATTAATTAAATACTTTTTAAAAAAGTGTTGCAGTCTTTGTGGAATCGTAGCCGAAAATACCAATAACTGGATATCTTTTTTGGATCTTACTAGTAGCTGGTCTACATCATTAATAAAACCGAGATCAAGCATTAAATCCGCCTCATCAATGACAAAGGACTTCGCCTTATAAATCGACACAGCATCCGCTTTAACTAAATCGAGAATTCTCCCTGGCGTACCTACAATAATATGGGGTGGGTGCTTTAACTTCTCGGCCATTCTTTGTTTATCTGTACCACCAATCAGCAGCTTGGTCGTACACTGCTGATCCTTATCCGCAAATCGGATAATCTTTTTAACTTCATCATAAAGCTGGGTCGCAAGCTCCCTTGTTGGCGCTGTAATAACAAATTGCACTTCCTCGAGATTCGTGTCAATCTGATTAAATAAAGGAAGCAGGAAGGCATGTGTCTTTCCGGATCCTGTTCGTGATTGACCGATGACACTTTTTCCAGATAGAACTTCTGGGATTACCTTTTCTTGTATTTCTGTTGGTTCGCGAAATCCCAACTTGCGAATCACTTCCTGTAATTCGGGCTGTAAAGTAAAATGATTAAAATCGTTTTTATTCATAAACGTACTCCTCTTTGATTCATTAATTTCGTACTTTATAACATTTGAAAAGGATCAGTATTCACCTTTGATACGATAATTTCAACCGCATCATCCTGTAGTTCATCATCTAAGTGATTTTTCGTTGAATGCTTCATGACCTCTTCAATATAGTGGCCAGCATCAATCACCGGTATACCACTAACCCATGCATCCTGGGCTACATGAAATGTCATATCACCGGTAATATAAACATCTGCACCTTTTTGCTTGGCTGTGTGAATGTACTTTTCACCACTTCCGCCTAGGATTGCAACTTTGTTCACCTTTTTTGTTATATCTCCAATTACCCTTACATGAGAAATATTCATCACGGCTTTTACATGCGCCGAAAGCTCCTCCACATTCATCGCTGGGGTTAATGTTCCTATCCTGCCAATTCCAATGTTTTTACCAGCATTTTTCAATGGGAAAATATCATAAGCAACCTCTTCATATGGATGTGCTTGAATAATGGCGTTAATTACGGATGAGAGCTTTTGTTCTTGTACAATTGTTTCTATTTTCACTTCATCCACGAATGCTATTTCATCCTGAAACCCAATAAAAGGATCGGTTCCTGCAAGTGGTTTAAATGTTCCTTGTCCTGGTGTTTGAAAAGTACAATGACTATAATTCCCAATATGGCCAGCACCCTGCCCACTTAACGCATCACGAACCGTATCCAAATGCGTCGTCGGAACATATACAGCTAGTTTGTACAGCCGTTCTGTATCGGTATCAACGAGTACCTCCCTGTCATCCACTCCCAGACGATCACAGAGCATGTCATTGACGCCGCCTTCTGCTGCATCTAGATTCGTGTGCGCCGCGTAAACAGTAATATCATGTTTGATTAGTTTTTCCATCACGCGACCTGCAGGTGTATCTGTATTAATCTGTTTGATGGATTTGAATAAAAGTGGATGATGCGCGATAATCAAATCAACATGATTTTCGATTGCTTCATCAACAACCGGTTCAAGCACATCCAAAGTGATCATCACCTTTTTTACCGGCTTATTATAAGAACCGATTTGCAGTCCGACATTATCCCATTCATAGGCTAAGCTTTTAGGTGCCCATTGCTCCATGATGTTAAATATAGCATTATTTGTTAAATGCGTCATTATACTGCAATACCTCCTTCATCCAAGCTAACTCTTTCTCGAATTGTGTTAATTTTTCTTCGTTTTGTTGTTTTGCAGATTTCATTTGTTCAATAATAAGACTGCGTTTTTCATATTCCGCCTGCCATTTTTGTTGAAATACTGGTGTTCTATTTTTCAACAAAAGTGGACCGAATAATAATTGCTGCTCAAGCACAGTTTCATCATATGGATTCATCTCTGATCCCTTATCTGCAACGATAATTTCATAGATATGCCCATGATCCTCTATAATCGTCTCGCTTATAATCGTAAATCTATTTTCTAAAAGCCACTGACGCACACTTCTTGCATCCACATTGGGCTGTGTGATAATACGATGGACGGAAGCTAGTTTTTCCTGTCCGTCCTGCAAAATCGTTTTAATCAAAGCGCCCCCCATGCCTGCAATAACGACCTCTTTCACTTTATCTTCATTATTTATTACTTGTAAGCCATTCCCCAAACGAACATCAATCTTCTCTGTCAATCCATAATATTGAACAGTTTCCTGTGCCCGCATAAACGGTCCTTCATTTAATTCCCCTGCGATTGCTTTAGCCGTTTTATCACGTGAGCAAACATAACATGGCAGATAAGCGTGATCAGAACCAATATCTGCAAAAATTGTCCCTGCACTAAGATAAGACGCTACTAGTTGTAACCGATCAGAAAGTGGTAATTTTTTTAACATTATTAACTCCTTATATGAAGAGAAAAAGCTTTCTGCATTATATCAGAAAGCTTTTATCCATGAAATATGTTTTTTATTACTTCTTTTCAGAAAGCCATTTCGCTAAAACTTCGGCTTCTTCATCTGTTGCCATTCCTGGAGGCATAGATCCTGTTCCGTTTACAGCGATATCATGGATTTCTTCTTCAGAATGATCGCTGCCTACTTTGGTTAAATCAGGACCTGCTCCCCCTGATAAATCAGCACCATGACAGCTTGCACAATTACTTTCAAAGATTTCTTCAGGATCATCTGAAGTTTCTCCATCTTGTGATTCTTCTTCTGTAGCTTCGTCGTTCCCTTCATCAGCTATATCATTTCGCTGTCCTATGCCAACAGCAGATATAACAATTACCAGAAGTACCCCAATAACAGCAATAATTGCAAAAGGGATAACCGGGTTCTTTTTCATTACGCTTCCTCCTTATGTAATCCCAACCATTAATGAAAGACTATATATATTTTACTCGATAATCCAAATAGTTTAAAGGCATAATATGTGAAACTTTATAAAAAATAGTAAAATTCCTTTAATATATGAAAAAATTGTTACGAGAAGCGTTTTTTTATCATGGCTTCTATAGAATAAACATAATAGAAAAGTCATTGCACACACCGCTTGTGCCCAATGACTAAACATATCAATCCAAAAAGTCTTTTAATCGTTTGCTGCGGCTTGGGTGTCTTAATTTACGTAACGCTTTCGCTTCTATTTGTCTGATTCTTTCTCTTGTTACACCAAAAACTTTTCCTACCTCTTCCAATGTCCGTGTACGTCCATCATCAAGTCCAAAACGTAACCGTAGTACATTCTCTTCTCTGTCTGTCAGTGTATCCAGTACGTCCTCCAATTGTTCTTTCAGTAGCTCATATGCAGCATGATCAGATGGAGATACTGCTTCATTGTCTTCAATGAAGTCACCAAGATGGGAATCATCTTCCTCACCAATAGGCGTTTCCAACGAGACAGGCTCTTGTGCGATTTTAAGAATATCGCGAACTTTATCAGGTGACAGCTCCATTTCTTCCCCAATTTCTTCAGGAGTTGGTTCCCTGCCTAAATCCTGCAATTGTTGACGTTGAACACGAATTAGCTTATTGATTGTTTCAACCATATGCACCGGAATCCGAATGGTTCTGGCCTGGTCAGCGATTGCACGTGTAATTGCTTGGCGTATCCACCATGTTGCATACGTACTGAATTTAAACCCTTTTCGGTGGTCAAACTTTTCAACCGCTTTGATTAAGCCCATATTTCCTTCTTGAATCAGATCTAAAAACAGCATGCCCCTTCCGACATATCGTTTAGCAATACTAACCACAAGACGGAGGTTCGCTTCTGCAAGACGCCGTTTCGCCTCTTCATCACCTTTTTCAATACGGGTTGCAAGCTCAATTTCTTCTGCAGCGGATAATAAATCAACCCGACCGATTTCTTTCAGATACATACGCACTGGGTCATTAATTTTAATACCTAGTGGTACACTCAGATCCTTAAGATTTACTTCTTCCTCTTTTGCAATTTGTTGCATGTTTGGATCATCTTCAGATTCACCAATAATTTCGACACCTTGTTCTCCTAGGTACTCATAAAACTCATCCATTTGATCTGATTCAATCACAAAATTCGACAGGCGATCCGCTACCTCTTCATACGCCAACACACCGCGTTTCTTTCCCATTTCAAGTAGTTGATCCTTTGCTTGTTCCAGTGTTAACTCCTGCTCGTTATCTTTTGTTTGTGAAGATTTGTTTTCGGCCATGAGTCCCCCTCCTTCCAGACTACGTAAAGATTTAATTTGACTGTTCCCATTGTTTCCGTATTTCTATGATCTGCATCGCAATTTGCGCAGCTTTAATTGGATCGTTCTGTTGCTCTGCTAACTTTTGTGCCTCTTTAAGCGATTTAACACTTACTTTATCGCTCATTTCAGCACGAATAATTCTAATATAATCATGAATTACTTGATCGCTGATATCTTCGAGTACAGGTGCCATTGCAATTTCAGCAACCAACTGCTTGACTCGTTGGTCTGATAGTTTTTCAATAAACAAACTAACATCAGCCGGATGACCTGCTTCATAAAAGGCATATAAATGTGTTGCAATTATTTTATGCTCATCCACATTAAAGGCAGCTCCAATTTCCTCCTGCACTTTATCAGTAATGTTCACGTCTTGCAACATATATGAAATAAGCTGTCTTTCAGCATTATGAAAAGCTGGTAGTAATTTTCTTTGTTTGGTAAAACTTGATCCCCTATTAGTATATCTGTTCTTTTCTCTCTTATCCTTATGAATTCCTGCCTCTTGACGATTATTGTTTAATTCATCTTTTAATGTATCTAAAGAAATACTATATTCATTACTGAGCTCTTTTAAATAATATTCCCGTTCAATCGGTGAATCAATCATTGCCAATTGTTTTAATACATTTTCTACATATTCTATGCGATCCCCTTCAAGATTTAAATGGTAATCTTTTTTCAAGTACCGCATATAAAATCCCATATAGGTGTCACTTGCTTTAATCACTTGATTGTCGAATGCTTCCGCACCAAACTGTTTAATGAAATCGTCCGGGTCCATACCGTTTTCCATGTTGGTAACTTTGACCTGGCAACCGGTTTTGCGCAGTAGTTCTGCGGCCTTATAAGTTCCTTCAAGCCCAGCATTATCAGAGTCATAACATAAGATAACAGTATCCACATAACGCCTTAATAATTTAGCTTGATTTTCAGTCAAGGCTGTTCCCATCGTTGCAATAACATTTTTAAACCCGGCTTGGTATGCAGATATTACATCCATATATCCTTCAAATAAAATGACTTCATTTTGTTTGCGAATATGCCTTTTTGCTAAATCAAAGTTATATAGCAGTTTTCCCTTTTGAAATAATTCACTTTCAGAGCTGTTTAAATACTTTGGTTCTTGTTCCATGATGGCCCTGCCACCAAAACCGATCGTCTTTCCTAAATGATTGCGAATCGGAAATATGACTCTTCCCCGAAAACGATCTGTTACACTATGATCATCCTGTAAGGAAAGCAAACCAGCTTTTATAA
Organism: Virgibacillus halotolerans; assembly: GCF_016908515.1. GTDB lineage: Bacteria > Bacillota > Bacilli > Bacillales > Amphibacillaceae > Virgibacillus_M > Virgibacillus_M halotolerans. The sequence goes on along the minus strand of NZ_JAFBEA010000001.1, from coordinate 291,558 downwards.
GTAATTGCTGATGAAATCCTTTTTTTTCAAGGAATTCTGCAGTGAAGTCTTTTACATTCGGTGCAAATCCCAGTTGAAATGCATCAACGGCTTCTTCATTAATACCTCGTTCCTTAAAATAGTTGTAGCCTGCTTTACCATCCTTCGTAAACTTGAGCAAATGATGATAAAGTTTCGTAAGCCATTCATAAGCGGATAGGATGCTCTGATTTTCTCCCGATAGTGAAGATTCTTTTCGGTATTCCTGCTCCGGTAACTGTACGCCAGCCCTATCGGCAAGGTGCTTTAATGCTTCGTAAAATGAAAAGTTTTCCATTTCCATTAAAAACGTCACAACATTGCCACCTTTTTGACAACCAAAGCAATGAAAAATCTGTTTTTCCTGTGTGACGGAAAATGATGGCGTCTTTTCGCCATGAAATGGACACAATCCGAAATAATTTTTTCCTTGTTTCTTTAACTGTACATACTCGCCAATGACATCTACTACATCATTTGCTTTACGAATCTCTTCTATTACCTCTTCAGGTATCTGATTGGCCATATAATCACCATGCTAACTTATATTCGAGATAACTTAAGAAAATCCTTCAAGATTCGACATTTTTACTAAAACGAAAAACATCCCCCTTATCCACTATCACTCTACTGAAGGACCATACACTTTCTCGTTCTAATGATCTTGAGCTATTTACATACCATTGTACCTCATGATGTTGACATATAAACCCTATAATGTACAGAACAGAAAAAGCGTATAAAATAGTATTTAAAATACCTTTATTATCTATTTCTACACAATCCTATTAAATTCCTTCTTTATTGTACATATTTTTTATTATTATATGCCTGTCTACTTATTATATATCTTTACACAAAGAACAATTATAATACAGATACACATAAAATGCTATTAAATTGTTTACTTTTTCCCAACAGCAGAAAAAACATTCAACAAAATTTCCGAAGAATGTTTTTCTATATAACTCAACTTTCGCATCAAAAAAACGTTTAAAGAGTTAGACAAGTTAAACCTAGAGTGTTTCTAATAATTCCCTTGACAACCTTGTAAAATAAAAGGTTGTTTTTTACACAAGAAGGGATAATTTGCGACATAAATTCTGTCTTTGTTAGATCTTAACGCTGACAATGAAACAAGTTTCTTAGTCGTCCGCAGCCCCATATACACTCCGCTTTCCGCGGGCGGCTGCTGAGCCTCCTTGTGCTTAAGCACTGCGGGGTCTCACCGATGCCTTTCCTCCCGCTGGAGTCTTCGTGTATATGGGCTGCTAAGTATAATGTTTGCCAATAAAAGCATGCTTTGGCTGGATGAAATGACAAAGTACCTACCCTAAATAAGCATTACCAGTCCGGATGAAAGAAGGGCGGTGACTCCAGCGGGAACAAAGATTTTCGGTGGGACGAGTAATCGCAGTCCCAGCACGTGTCCGAAGACCCCCGAGAGTGGTTTTCTCGAGGTGGCTGAGGCCGTGCCCGCGGAAAGCATCCGCCCGGATCGATTCCGGACGGCGAATAACACACCTCTTGGGAAATCAACATGCTCTTATGACGCAGTTTATATAAATGCTGTAATAAAAGCGTCAAAATTAACGAAAAGGCTCTATCGAAAGTCAACTTGAGCAGTTGTATTATCATCTTACCTAATTCTATCAAGGTTTATTTGTCAATTTTACTCTGCGAAAGTTGAGTATATAATTATATTTCATGCTGCATCTTTTAATGACTTCTAATCGTTTGTAAAATAATATTGGCGGTTTCTTCAACTGCTTTGTTGGAAACATTAATCACTTCGCAACCAATTCTATCCACAATTTTATTAAAGTATTCCAGTTCCTGATGAATGCGTTTGATATTGGCATATGTTGCTTGATCACCGAGTCCAAGTGCTTTTAATCGTTCTTTTCGAATATCATTTAATTTCTCCGGGCTGATTCTGAGGCCAATACATTTAGATGGATCTACACCAAACAATTCCTCTGGTGGATCAACTTCTGGAACGATAGGAACATTCGCCACTTTAATTCTTTTATGGGCCAGATATTGAGATAAAGGTGTTTTCGACGTACGAGATACTCCGATTAATACAATATCTGCCCTGGAAATACCTCGTGAATCTCGTCCATCATCGTATTTTACCGCAAATTCTATTGCTTCAACACGTTTAAAATAATCCTCATCCAACTTGTGAACCAGACCAGGCTCCAGTCTTGGAGAACTTTCAAATACCTTTTCCATTGCCAACATCATGGGCCCCATAATATCAATTGCTTCGATATGCAATTGACCGGCGCGTTCATTTGTGTAATTGCGCAGTTCCGGATCTACTAAAGTAAAGCCGATTATTCCATTATTTTCTTTCGCTAACTGTACCGCTTCTTCAATAGTTGCTTTATCTTCAATATAAGGGATGCGATGAATTTTAAACTCCCCATTATTAAATTGACTTAATCCTGCTTTAATCACCAATTCAGCAGTCTCCCCAACAGAATCTGATAAAACATAAACAATCGGTTTTGCTCCCATATGTAAGCCCCTTCCCCTTTTCTAATTATCCCCTGCTATACATGATCTTCCATGACTAACTCAACAAATACCTTTGTTATCGTTGTTTTGGTGATCCGCCCGACAACTTCCAGACCATGCTCAGTATCCTTTACTACTGGTACACCATCAATCTGCTTGTTGATGAGCTTCTGGGCAACTTCAATCAATGCGTCTTCTTTTCTGCACACCGTAATATTCGGCATTCTTGTCATAATAATATGAACAGGTACAGCATTTAAATCCTGTTGGCCAATACTTGCTCGTAATAAATCCTTGCGTGATAATACGCCAATTAAACAAGCATGATCGTCCACAACAAACAATGTGCCAACATCCTCTAAGAACATTGTTGATATCGCATCATATACAGAAACATCTTCCTTTACAACCACCGGAACATGCTGGTAATCATGGACTTCCATTTTTTTTATATTCTCTGTCAGCAATTCAAATCCGGTCTTGCCTGTGAAAAAATAGCCAACACGAGGTCTTGCATCAAGAAAACCAGCCATCGTTAAAATCGCTAAATCTGGCCGTAATGTAGCTCGCGTTAAATGGAGGCGATCCGCAATATGCTCACCGGTAATCGGTCCATTTCCCTTTACTATTTCAATAATTTGTTCTTGTCTATTCGATAACTCCATCTTCACACCACCTAAGGGCATTTATGTCATACTACTTTCGTAATATTATAGCTGACTTAGTGCAAAAAGGAAAACAGGGTTATACAGATTAGAAATGTTGTTTCCATTCAATGACTGTTAAATCGGCATAGTCGTTAATTAATAAAGAAATATTTTTTACTAATGCCAGTCGGTTATTTCTAAGCTGTTCATCATCTGCCATCACCATATTGTTATCAAAGAACTGATGAATCGGATCAGCCAGTTCTCCTAGGCACGCCAAGGCCTCAGATGCTTGCTTATCCTGATTTAACGAATGATATTTCTCTTGTACCGCTTCATAGGCGCGAAATAATGCTGCTTCCGAGTCGGTCACAAATTTTGTGGGATCTACTTCTGCCGTTTCCGCTTTACTTGATAAATTTAAAATGCGAACCAAGGCTTCCTGTACAGATTTAAACTGGTCATCATTCCGCTTGGACGACAGTACCTTCGCTTTCGCTAAAGTATACTCAAACACACCAATTACTTTGTTAAGCACTGCTTGAATGACATCTTGTTCAATCTGCCATTCTTTTAGCAAATAGGTCGCGCGTAACTGGAAAAATCCATGCAATTTATTTGCAACAGCCTCTGGATCCTCTTGTTCAACATCACTTGTCCGATAGATGGCTTGAGTATCCTTTAATAATGTCTCTAAAGAAATATCCCAATGGTTACCCTCCATAATTTTTAATACGCCAGCAGCCTGGCGTCTTAATGCATAGGGGTCCTGTGATCCTGTCGGTGTTAATCCAACAGCAATACAACCGACAATGGTATCTAATTTATCCGCAATACTTACGATCGATCCTATCAGAGATTCCGGCAGCTGACCATTCGATTGAACCGGCATATAATGCTCGCGGATTGCTTTTGAAACCGCTGGATTCTCTCCAAGGATGCTTGCATATTTCTCTCCAATAACCCCTTGCAGTTCGGTAAATTCATTTACCATATTTGTCACCAGGTCAAATTTACTGATTGCTGCGGCTCTTAATGCCAGCTTTGTTGTTGCTTCATCCAAATTCAAATGTACTGCTAATTTTCTCGTAAGATGAACAACCCGATCCAGTTTATCACTGATGGTCCCTAATTTCTCCTGAAACACGACCCGATCCAGTTTTTCCAAGTAGTAATCAATTGGATGCTTTTGATCTTCTTCATAGAAAAATTGACCATCGGATAATCGTGCATAAAGCACTTTTTCATTGCCTTTAATCACGTGTTCAATTGCATAATCATCCCCATTACGGACACCGACAAAATGCGGTAATAACTCACCATCTGCGGCTTCCACAGGGAAATAACGTTGATGCTCCTTCATCGAAATAATTAAAACTTCTGAAGGTAGCTTCAAGAACTTAGCTTCAAATGCTCCGATGAATACAGTGGGATACTCGACTAAGTTACGGACTTCATTTAATAACGCAGCATCGACTGGAATATGAACATTCTTTTCCGCTTCCAAACGATGAATGCCATCAATAATTAATTGCTCCCGTTCTTTTGCATCTGCAATGACGAAGTTTTTCTTTAATTGGTGCTCGTAGTCTGTCGGATCCTCCAGTACAATTTTTTCTCCCAAAAAGCGGTGACCATAGGTAATATTACTTGTTTGTACATGTGCGATTTCAAACGGAATTATTTCTTCACCATACATCGCCACAAGCCACCTGATCGGCCGAGCATACCTCAGCGTTTCTTCCCCCCAATGCATGTTTTTCGCAAATGTTATCGACTCAATAATTGCTTGAAACTCGGGTAAGAGCTCAGCAGTTTGTTGACCCTCGATATGTTTTTTTACAAAAATATAAGTTGTATCTTTGATTTCCTTCGTATAAATATCGTCAACGGTTTTACCTTGTCCTTTTGTAAAGCCAATAGCTGCCTTAGTCCAATTTCCTTCACTGTCTTTTGCTATTTTTACAGCCGGTCCTTTCGCCTCTTCTTCAATTGTTGTCTGTTCCTCAGCCATACCCTGAATTAAAACGGCTAGTCGCCTTGGTGTTGAATAGGAAGTAATTGTTTCATAAGAAATACGCAAGTCTTTCAGCCACTTCGCTGTCTTTTCTGCAAGTTGTGTTTCCGCATCATCTACATATCCTGCTGGTAATTCCTCTAATCCGATTTCAAATAGAACATGTTTCGTCATCTTACTTTACCTCCTTTTTCAGCATAGGAAATCCAAGTCGTTCTCTCTCTGCAACATATGCTTTAGCAATATTTCTTGCCAAATGGCGTACCCTGGAAATATAGCCTGTTCTTTCCGTTACAGAAATAACACCCTTTGCATCCAGTAAATTAAAGGTGTGGGAACATTTTAATACATAATCATACGCGGGAAACACTAGTCCTTTTTCCATCGTCGCTTTAGCCTCTTGTTCATACATCGTGAATAATTCAAATAGCATATCTGTATTTGATGTTTCAAAGGTATAAGTGGAGTGCTCATATTCCGGTTGGAAGAATATATCCCTTACCGTTACACCGTTTGTCCATTCCAGATCAAAGACATTTTCTTTGTCCTGAATATAGGAGGCCAAGCGTTCTATTCCATAGGTTAATTCAACGGATACTGGGCTGGCATCCAATCCCCCGATTTGTTGAAAATAGGTGAATTGCGTTATTTCCATACCATCAAGCCATATCTCCCAACCCAAACCAGCTGCGCCTAATGTTGGATTTTCCCAATTATCTTCTACAAAACGGATGTCGTGTTTCAGTGGATCAATGCCAAGTACTTTCAACGATTCCAAGTACAAATCCTGGATGTTGTCTGGTGATGGCTTCATCACAACTTGAAACTGGTGATGTTGGTACAAACGGTTTGGGTTTTCCCCATACCGACCATCATTCGGTCTTCTAGATGGTTCAACATAAGCAACATTCCACGGTTCAGGACCAAGGCTACGCAATAATGTCATTGGGGACATGGTTCCTGCGCCCTTCTCAACGTCATACGCCTGCATAATAATACAATTGTGATCAGACCAATACTTTTGTAATGTTAAAATCATTTCCTGGATATTCACGTTTACGATACCTCCAATTTTTAAAAACAAAATACCCGCCCCTATGCCTGCTTCAATGTATGAATACAGACATAGGGACGGGTATTAATCCGCGGTTCCACCCTACTTGCTCTACCAGAATAGAGCCACTTTATACGTTATCGCTCAAGAGCGCCATTCCCCACGACTCTATTATTCGGCTCCCACGCTCCCGAACTCGCTGTGAATAAATATTCGTAAGTACTCTTCTCCATCATAGCTGCGTAATGTTTGTTCAATATGTAAAATAGTACCTTGTCCCATAGACTTTGTCAATAAAAACTGTCGATTGAGTTTATACTGATTTGCTGATGGATAAAAATAACTATCTTAACTTATCCAACTGGTTTAAAAACTTTCTTGACCTTAAATAATAACCGCCATATTGATCATAATACGCATCCAATATATCACGAAGCAGTTTTTTATTTTCCGGTTTAACAGAAATGGTTCCAACCTGACTTAATGCGACATTGGAACATATATTTAATAATTTTGCTGCAGCATTTGGCAACATTACTGCCTGCGGATCCAGATTCATGCAGCGTCTACATAGGAACCCGCCCTCTGCAATGGAAAAGGCAAAGGGGGTTTCTTTGCTTCCGCAATTACTACACTGATCAACGGTTGGCGCAAATCCTCCTTTGTGAAACAGCTTCAGCTCATACATCATAAGCGGAATATCCGCATCTTCATGCTCCTTTATCCAACTCATCGTTTGATACAGCTCATCAAACAGATAAACATCGGGGCTCTTAGTCTCCATTAGTTTATCGGTCAGCTCCGTCACATAGGCCGCGTATGCTGTTTTAATAATGTCTTCACGTATCGCACGAAAGGAATAAATCATTTCCCCTTGCTGAATCGTACTTAAGCCACTATTAACATAAACAAAGAGGCGAGCATAAATGAATGGCTGAGTCACAGCAGCCATTCTGCTTTTAGGCTTCTTAGCTCCCCTTGCGAGCGCAGTAAATTTACCGAGCTTTTTACTAATGATTGTTACTAATTTATGTGACTCCCCATAGTCCTGTGTTCTAATAATTAATCCATCAATTTTTTCGAGCACATTCTGTCACCTTTCCCGTTCATTCCCCTATGAAAAGCGCGTGCTTTTATGGTTTATTCGTTTACAATTTTGTTTCGATTGACAAGATATCTTTATGTTCATTCTGCTGTTGCTCCGTTGAATTTAAATCATTTTCTAACTCTTTTAATAATAAATAGGTTTCAATGTTTCCCGTCTGACTGAATATTTTCCAGGTAATGTCGACCACAAGAAACCCCACCTTTCTTTATCATGTTTGAAAATGTTACTCACTACTTAGAATGACCACTTGCATTAAAAACAATTAGTATAAAAATTTACCATCTTTAATATTCATCTTTACTATAACCGTATTCAGTCAAGCTACTTTGCCTGTTTCTCCAGTCTTTTTTCACCTTTACCCAGAGCTCCAAATATACTTTTGTTCCCAATAATCCTTCGATATCTTTGCGTGCTTCTTTCCCAATGTTTTTCAGCATGGATCCTTGCTTTCCGATTAATATTCCTTTTTGCGAACTTCTCTCTGTAATAATGGTTGCCTGAATATAAACCGCATTTGATTCTCTTTTTTCAACATTTTCCAAAACAACGGCAATGGAATGTGGTATTTCTTCTTTAGTTAAGTGCAGCACTTTCTCTCTGACGAACTCACTTATAATAAAACGTTCCGGATGGTCGGTTATTTGATCGGCCGGATAGTATTGTGGACCTTCCGGCAAATGTTGCTTTAACGTGTCAACCAAGTGAGCTACATTGTTCCCTGCCAATGCAGAGATAGGAATGATCTCTTCAAAATTACATTTATCTTTATACTGATCAATTAACGGAAATAAATCATCTGGATGAATCAGATCAATCTTATTGATAATAAGAAAGACTGGTTTTTTCACATTTTGCAGCCGATCCAAAATATATTGATCTCCTCGTCCATATCCTTCTTTTGCATCGATCATAAATAACACTACATCGACTTCATTCAAAGTGTTCTCAGCGATTTGCACCATGAAATCACCTAATCGATGTTTGGGTTTATGAATACCAGGTGTATCAATAAAAACAATTTGTGCATCCTTTTCCGTTAAAACACCTTGTATTTTATTTCTCGTTGTTTGTGCCTTATCACTCATAATTGCAATCTTTTGCCCAATAACTTGATTCATAAAGGTCGATTTCCCGACATTGGGTCTTCCGATGATCGTGATGAAACCTGATTTATAATGATTTTCCATGTTGTATCCTCCGTGAAGTTATTTCTTATAGTTTTATAATACTACAAATGAAGACGACTTTCATATAATCGACAAAAGCTTTAAAAAGATTATCTATTTCGTTAAAATAGCATATAATCCACGATACTTTACGACATCAATAACTAAAATGCAACAAGAAAAGCCCAAAACACTGTTGGGCTCTTAGAAAAGATGAAATAGTTTTGGGATAAAAATAAGTATACCTACGATTACAGCAACAGCTGCAGTAACTAAAACAGCCCCTGCTGCAATATCTTTAATCACTTTGGCCTGTGGGTGAATTTCAGGTTTAATATAATCAATCAGCATTTCAATTGCACTGTTAATTAGTTCTGTAACAAGCACCAGGCCAATCACTAAAATAATCGTTATCCATTCCAGCATAGATAAATGTAAAACGATACCGGCCGCAACAACTAAAACGGTTGCGGCAATGTGAATCTGAAAGTTTCTTTCCTGTTTTAAAGCTTCTACTATACCATTCCATGCGAAAGATAACCCAATTCCCTTCTTCTTACCTTTCAATGCCAAAGTCACCTAAATATGCTTCTTGTTTGGCAAACATGATTGTTTCATCCGCTTCTGTCATATGATCGTACCCAAGCAAATGAAGAAATCCATGAATGGTTAAAAACGCTAGTTCTCTTTCATAGGAATGATCATAATCTAACGCTTGTTCTTTTGCTCTATCAACAGAAATGACAATATCACCTAATGCTAATGGAATATCCTCACCAATAATATCTACCTCACCTTCAACAGATTCCTGCAAGGCGAAAGATATCACATCGGTAGGCATATCTTTTTGCCGATAGTTTCGATTTAACTCCTGTATTTCTTTATCATCTACAAAATTAACAGAAACTTCCGCTTCCTTTGTTACACCCTCTTTCTTTGCAGTGAAAATGATTAATCGTTGCAACAAATCAACATAATCAGTTGGTACAGATTTCGTATTATCATGGAAATCAATAAACATTATGCTTCCTCCTTCGTTGGATACTGTATTCTGGAATGGAATATTCCTTTCAGTGCTTTACAAATCGTGCGACGTGCAATTTTCAATTCTTCAAAGGTCAAAGGACTTTCATCCAACTGACCATCCAACACCCGATCCTGAATAATCGCTGATACAATTTCATCTATTTTTTCTTCTGTCGGCTCTTTTAAGGAACGGATGGCAGCCTCTACCGAATCACAAATACTGATAATTGCCGCCTCCTTTGTTTGTGGTTTTGGTCCAGGATAGCGGTAATCAGATTCCTTTACATTATTATTACCCTCTTTTTCCTTAAAATAAAAATATTTCAGCAACGTTGTTCCATGATGTTGTTTCGCAATGTCAATAATCTCTTTCGGTAGTTTATGCTTTTTCAGCATATCTGCGCCGTCATATGGGTGATTAATGATAATTTTTGCACTTTCCCCCGGCGGAATGTAATCATGTGGGTTATTTATCGCGACTTGATTCTCGATAAAATAATGCGGGCGTACTGTTTTCCCTATATCATGATAATAGGAACCAACTCTTGCAAGCAAACCATTTGCACCAACCGCATCACAAGCCGTCTCACTCAAATTTGCTACCATCACAGAATGATGATAGGTGCCTGGGGCTTCCGTCAAAATTTTCTTTAATAAGGGTTGATTCGGACTCGATAACTGTAATAGCTTGATATCGGATAAGATACCTAAGCCAGCTTCAAAAAATGGCAATAGACCGATCGTTAAAACCGCAGAAAGAAAAGCAGCACCGATTCCAAATCCTGATTTAATAAAGAAGTCAACCAACGTATATTTTTCAAAGGACAGGAATAAGAATAATAATACAGCTAGCATATTAACGATCGCCATACCGATACCCGACTTTAAAATAGCTAGTCGATCCTTTATATTGATTAAGAAAAAGATACCTGCCAATTGCGAAAAGAAGAAATAGGTTCCCGCTTCCATATTTAATGTTCCTGCGATTTCTCCATTAAAAATAATACTGCCCAGCATGGCATAAAGCCCTGCTAGAATAATCGCCAGTCGTTCGTTGATTAATAGCTTTACAAGCAAGACACCAGTCGCAATGGGAACAATATAAAATAATTCATTTCCTGAAGTAGTATATAAACTAACAATCTTCATGATGGTAACAACAATGAAACTAATAAACAAGACTGCTGTCAGGGTACCTTTATCCAGTTTATTTAAGATTGCCATTCTGTTCATTTCAAAAGTAATTACACCACAGATTAATAGAATAAATAAAGCCAAACCAATCACTGGATAAAGATTGCGGTCTTTATCCATCACACCAACTCGTTTAAGTTCCTCATAAATCTCATTTGTTATCGTATGCCCTTCCCTAACAATAACTTCTCCTGCTCTAATCACCACAGGTTCAACACTGCTGGCTGCTTCTTTTCTTGCATCACCGGTTTCATCTGCATCAAAGAAAGAATTTTCAACTACAGCAAATTTACCAAGATCGTTAAGTACCTCTTTAAATTTCTCATCTATCTTGGAATACTTAATACTCTCTTGTACATTGGCAGTAGCACTTTCCAAGTTTTCAGTTCGAACGCCATTGTCCAAGACTGCCTCTAGTGATGCTACAAGAAGGGCCTGACTAGCTTTACGCTCCTCTTTCGGCATTTCAACCAGTTGTGCTAATGTTCGATCATTAATAGCGTCAACAATATCCTCAGATAAGATTTGTTTGAGGCGCTGTACTTTTTCAGGGTTAGTTAACGGGACAGGCTCACTATCATCTTTCGTTTTTTTGTTTCTCTCTTTATTTTCTTCTTCTAGCGTAGAGACTGCATCAAATATTTCTTCTATATATTCAATGCGTTCCGCAGTAATTTCGCCTGAAATAGAGAACCTGTCTTCTACGGCCTGTACGGTTTCCCTTGTTTTTCGTGCAGTTTCCTGTTCATTTTCAATTGTAACAGGGGATCGTATCGTTTCTTTAGCAATATTAAAACGTTCTATATCGTATGTTTCGGTATGTACATTATTTAATGTGATTAAAAATAGAAAAATAGCTAAAAGACCTAAAGGAAATAAGATAATGATCCATTTGCTTTTCCAGCCTTTCATACACATCACCCCATCTATTATGGCATTAGATATAGAAATAAGACCCGTTTTTAAGGGGTCTTACCATTTCTTAACAGGATCAGGCTGCTTTTGATATGCCTCAATAATCCGTTGAACCAGTGGGTGCCTTACTACGTCTGTTTGATCCAAATATATAAATGAAATACCTTTCACATCTGTTAGTAAGTGACTAACAACCTGCAGACCAGAATTTATCCCTTTAGGTAAATCAATTTGTGTAATATCCCCCGTGATGATCATTTTCGAACCAAAACCTAAACGGGTCAAGAACATTTTCATTTGTTCAGGCGTTGTATTTTGCGCTTCATCCAGTATGACATAGGCATCATCCAATGTTCTCCCACGCATATAGGCCAATGGGGCAATTTCAATTGTTTCCCGTTCAATCAAACGCTGCGTATGCTCTGCACCTAAAACATCATGTAACGCGTCATACAATGGGCGGAGATAAGGATCTACTTTTTCCTTTAAATCCCCTGGTAAAAATCCTAAGCTTTCTCCCGCTTCTACTGCCGGGCGTGTCACAATTATTTTCTTTACATCACCGTTTTTCAATGCTTGAACAGCCATTACTACTGCTAAATAGGTCTTACCAGTCCCTGCTGGTCCAATGCCAAACACAAGATCATTCGCCTTCATTGCTGTGATATATTTTTTCTGTCCAAGTGTCTTTACGCGAATAGATTTTCCTTTCGCATTTTTCGTAATGACATCTTCAAACAGTGCTTCAAATTGTTGGATCTTACCTTCTACCGCCAAATCAACGGCATATACAACGTCACGCTCCGAAACAGTTAAACCTTTTCGTATTACTGCCAATAAAGTTAACAGAACTTCCTGTACATGTGCGATACTATCATCTGAACCTGATACTTGAACCTTTTCTCCTCTTGTAACAATCGAGACATTCAATTTCGCCTCGATTTGTTTCAGATACTTATCATTTGTACCGAATAAAGCCAATGCTTCACTCGTGTTTGTTAATTGCAGATCTATTTCAGTTAGGTTACCTGACATAATCAATCTCCTTGATTTTTATGTTCTTTTGTCGAGCTTTCAATAGGTTGTGATTGTATAATATTTTCCTCTACACTCATATATAAGTTTAGTTTAACTTTACCATGCTCACTCGTTTCATGCAAAACTTTTTCCGATAAAATGACAGCATCGGGACCTAATTCCAGTTGCAATTCTTGTTTAGCCTGCTCCATTCCAGCTATGATGGCCTCTCTTTTTGTTCTTTCTTCTTTATTATACATCTTTTCGCTCAACGTGGTGGAAACAATCCTTATCGGTAGCTCCCACTTTATGAAACGGATCGGATTTTCATCCGTTTCCCGGTGAATAGCGGCATATTCCGGTGTACCAAACCCCCATACAGGTAAACGAACTTTCCCGATTCGAATATCATATTTCTTCTCCCGATTTCCGGTTAATGTCTCTTTATTTGTATGCATTGGAACAGTGACAGCAACTTCGTACCACGTTGTCGCTGTAATATCTCCTTCTGCAGCAACATAATCAAGATGCTTATCATCCTGTGCGGTATCTTTGTTATCGCTTTTTAGCGATTCATCAATCACACCGGATACTAAGATATCACCCGGCTCCACGTAATCGTTGATCTGGACCATTGGAAGGCCCTTTATTACATACATTTTTTTAATAACACCTTTTTTTGTTGCAACTAGGTTTTGTGGCCCTTTTACTTTTTCCTTCTTTACAATTGTTTTTTCTACGCCTTCCAGGTTATAGGTTGTCCCTTTTTGGTCCACACCTACCCAGAGGAGTTCCGGAATATCATAGACCAGTTTTTGCTGGATGTCGCTTGGCGAATCCAGCGAAAAAATCCAGGAGCCGGAATGTATCCCATACTCATTTAATTGTTTGCTTATCTTCTCCTCAATATCTTTAGGGACACCAGTAATTTTAACTTCCCAAATAATATTGGATAAAAAAATAATTAGCATCATACTCAATAAAAAACCGGTCACCAATTGTTTATTTCTTAACAAATTTGATAGTACAAACGGCGAACCCTTCTTATGGAGAAATTTTAATTTATAATTTGTTTTTCTTCTTAATGCTTTCATGTATTTAATATCTTTTAATTTTATGTTTCCTTCACATGCATCAGCTGCCATCTTTTTTACATTCCACACTGCAATTCCTTTGCCATTACATTTTTGAAAAAATAGTTCTGGCATATTTCCTTTTACCAGAACAGTAACATATCCTTTTAAATAAGCTCCCTGTATATGCTTCATTTCCTCCTCCTTGATAAACTAATGGCTATCCGGTAAAAATTGAATATCCTTAATTGTACCTTCCAGTAGAATTTCCTTTGGTAGCATCATTTTCAAAACAAAAGAAGAACCGGTAATTTGGATATAGCCTTTGTTGGTTTTTAATTTAAGTTCGGAATCCGTATATGTGGCCAGCCCTTGATGGTTTTCAATATAAACATGAATTTGTCCGATAATCGTTATTCTTGGTAATTCAAGTATGACGTCAGAAGGTAGTGCAAAATATTTGATTAACCATGGTTTAATGCCTCGATGCCAGCTTTTCACTAATGCAGCCCCCTCTCATTCATATTTATGAAACAAATGAATAGATAAGAACCAAGAAAAAACGAAGTGCCTTGTTCGCCTTCAGACATAGATAAAAATGATATATTTCTGGACAACAAAAAAGCCACCAACAAGATAAGCTTGATTTGCTTACTTGTTAGTGGCTTTCTAATGTCTATTTATTTCGTTCATGGATGATGCTTTTATATGGTTTTTTCGCCCTTGGGGGCCCCATTACCTCGGCCATCACGATACTGTTAATTAAACCTTTTCTGCCTAAGTTGTTTTTCATCTGCTTTTTGAAGCGCACCGCTGTATGGGATTGATCCTGTTTCGGGTCACGTGCCCTTCCTCCGATGAACGCTTTATGAGAAGCCTTCTCTTGCCCTGCCTGTTTTGCATTTATTTTATACTTATTAGCAAACTGCTTCATCTGTTCCTTCTGCTGTTCCTCGATCGTTTTCATAGCAACTGTCTGCTGCTGTTCCGATCGCGTTGTACGAACATTTTCCTGCGGTTGCTGTCTCTGTTTATGCTCTTGCTGATGATGCTGCTTTGGTCGGGGAGTTCCCGATGGAGTCGCAGTTGGCCTCTGGTTATTTTGTGACTTTCTTTGCTGTTGCTTTTGCTTTTCCGTCTTATCCTTAAGAAAACCATAAATTCCAGCAATAATGACAATCACAATAAAGAAGTTATCAAAAATCCAATCCATCAAACCCCTCCTTTAAGCATCTTACTCGGATTATTCATCATCATCTTCGTCAGCGTGATCATGATTTCCTTTCGTTAATTTACCAATTGTGTCACGCATATCCGTATCTGCATCAATGTTTTTATAATTCATATAATCCATAACGCCTAAATTACCTGAGCGTAATGCTTCAGCAAGTGCTTTTGGTACTTCTGCCTCAGCTTCCACAACGTGTGCGCGCATTTCTTGTACTCTAGCAACCATTTCTTGTTCTTGTGCAACAGCCATTGCACGACGTTCTTCTGCTTTAGCTTGTGCAATGTTCTTATCTGCTTCAGCTTGGTCAGATTGTAGAATCGCACCAATGTTTTTCCCAATATCAACGTCAGCGATGTCAATTGATAAAATTTCGAATGCTGTTCCTGCATCCAAACCTTTGGCCAATACGGTATGAGAAATAGAGTCCGGATTTTCCAAAACCTTTTTATGTGTTTCTGAACTACCAATCGTACTTACTACACCTTCACCGACACGTGCAATAACCGTTTCTTCACCGGCACCACCGACAAGACGATCGATATTCGCACGCACAGTAATTCTAGCTAATGCTTTTACTTCAATACCATCCATAGCAATACCTGCGATAAATGGCGTTTCAATTACTTTTGGATTTACACTCATTTGTACTGCTTCCAGTACGTCACGGCCTGCAAGATCAATTGCAGCACCACGTTCAAATGGTAACGTAATATTAGCTCTGTGAGCTGCAATTAAAGCATTCACAACCCGGTCCACGTTACCTCCTGCTAAGTAGTGACTTTCAAGCTGCGTCGTCTCAACAGTTAATCCCGCTTTGTGTGCTTTAATGAGCGGATTAATTACTCGATTTGGTACAACGCGACGCAAACGCATTCCCACCAATGTTAACAAATTAACCTTCACGCCAGCCGCTAAAGCACTAATCCATAGTGTAACCGGAACAAACGTAAATAAAATGGCTATTGCGATTAAAATGACTGCGATAATAATAATCGGCATCAGATCATATAATTCCATGTAAATTCCTCCTAATTTTTATCTAATTTATATTATACATTAGATTTCTCTAACTACAATACGTGATCCTTCTACTTTTACAATTTTTATGGGTGTATCTTTTTCAAGAAAAACACCTTCGGAAACTACATCCAAACGTTCCTGATCGAATTCTGCGGTACCTGCAGGCCTTAATGGCGTAATTGCTACCCCTTCTAAGCCGATTAATTCCAAACGATTAACGGTTGATACATAGCCTAATTCTGTTGTTGTGCTACCTCTTAAAATAATATGTTTGAATAAACCACGTTCCATCCCCACCCACTTGAACAAAACAACAGCTGCAATGATTGCAACAACAAAAGCAATACTAATACTTAAAGCCATTTGACCAACATCGAATCCTGCCATAAACAAGGCACCGATAATAGCGCCGACACCAAGCAAACCAAGGATTCCCCCTGCCACAAAGAACTCTGCAACAATCAGTACAATACCCAGAGCCAGTAAAACAATTGTTTCCATTCCGGCAAGTCCTGCGATAATATGACCATAAAAGAATAATAGTAATGCAATCAATCCCATTGTACCCGGCACACCAAATCCCGGAGAGTATAATTCAACAATGAGCCCCAAGCTCGCTATCGAAAGCAAGATCGGGATAACTACCGGATTGGTTACAAATCTGGCAACTTCCTCGGCAAAACTTGTTTCAACTTCTTCTACAGTTGCATCTGACAAGCCTAACTCGCTTAATAATTCTGTACGGTGCTTAACAATCCCCTCAGCATATTTAACTTCTAACGCAGATGTAGGATCTAATGTTAAAAATTCTCCTTTGGCTGCACCATACTCCGGTAAATCGATCGATGGGTCTGCCATTGCGGCTGCATAGAGGGGGTCCCTCCCTTTGGACTCTGCAGCACTTTTCATTGCGGCAATCCAAGCAGACTGCGCCTTCTTATCTGCAGCATTCCCCTCCTGATCAATGACACCACTTGCCCCAATCGTTGCTTGTGGCTTCATATAAATAGTATCCGTATTTAATGCGATATAAGAACCTGCGGATAAAGCTTGGTTTACGATAAAGGATGTAGTTGGAATTTCCAGATTTTGCAGCAACTTCGCAATTTGACCTGCAGAATCAACACGCCCACCTGGGGTGTCAATTTCAAAGATGATATGGTCTGCGCCAGCTTCTTCCGCTTCTTCTGTAGCTCGGATCAGGAATGCTTCCAGACCGCGCTCCACCTCTTTCTCAATCGGGATAACATAAACCAATTTTCCATCACCAGTATCAGCAGCCTGCGCACTTTTCTCCGGCATGCCTGAAATAGTAAGGTACACAATTCCTGTCAATAATAGTATGTATATGGCGATTTTATTTCTTAACAATACAATCACCCCCTTTTACAGCTTCTATATTCATACGATCATTGCGTGTAAATGGTTTCATATTTTATCGCATCATACAATGCTAACCCATTAAATAGTATCATAATCAGTTAGTTTGATGATACCATTCTATTCATGTTATTAAAAACAATATTGTTATTTTCATATGAAAGGACCCTTGCCATACTTGACAAGGATCCTCTATTTGCAGATAGGGAAGTGCAAAACTTTCCTATCTGCATAAGCGCAACTAAGGCGTTCGCCATTATAGACTTGCGAACGCCAAGTTTTCTAATAAAATTAATTTAATATACGTTGAACCATTTCTTTTATATGAGAGCCGTCTGCTTTACCCTTAACCTTAGGCATTACTGCACTCATTACTTTACCCATATCTTTTTTGGATGTTGCATTTACTTCTTGAACTGTTGATTGGACGATTGCTTCGAGTTCTTCCATTGTGAGCTGCTTTGGCATATATACCTGTAAAATTTCCAATTCTTCTTCCAGTTTCTTAACAAGGTCATCTCGTCCAGCTGCTTTGAACTCTTGGAGGGAATCCCTTCTTTGTTTAACTTCTCTGGATAGGATTGTTAACTCTTCTTCTTCAGAAAGGGTATCATTACCGAGCTTTATCGATTCATTCTGTATGGCTGCTTTCACCATGCGAATGACGTTCAATGTTTGTTTATCTTTGTCTCTCATCGCTTGCTTCATATCCTGATTTAAACGTTCAAGTAACGTCATGCGTTTGCACCCTCTTTAGAATTTACGCTTTCTAGCAGCTTCAGATTTCTTTTTACGACGAACGCTAGGTTTTTCATAGTATTCACGCTTACGATATTCTGATAGTGTACCACTTTTTGACACACTACGTTTAAAGCGACGAAGAGCATCCTCAAGAGACTCGTTTTTACGAACGCGAGTTGAATTTGACATGCTAATTTCCCTCCCTCCGAAGCACAAAACAAGATTGTTCAGACATATACATAACTACCATATGCCTTAATAAAGTATAATATAATACGACTTGCAGGTCAACTGAATATCATATTTTTATACATTTTTATTTTTTTAATAATCTGCATTTCCTTTATTACCATTCACAATATCAATTCCTGCGCTAGCGCCTATACGTGTTGCGCCGGCCTCAATCATCGCTTTCGTTGTTAACAGATCACGAACGCCGCCAGATGCTTTAACACCCATTTTTTCGCCAACCGTTTGGCGCATTAATTTAACATCTTCAACCGTTGCACCGCCACCGGAAAACCCTGTAGAGGTTTTTACAAAGTCGGCACCTGCTGCTTTTGCTAATTGACAGGCGCGCACTTTCTCATCATCTGTTAATTGTGAGGTCTCGATAATAACTTTTGTAAGTGCTTTGTCTTTCGCGGCATTTACAACTGCTTCGATATCCTGTCTTACCACTTCATCATGGTTTGATTTTAGTTCACCGACATTAATCACCATGTCAACCTCTGTGGCACCGTCTTCGATAGCCTGTTTCGTTTCAAACACCTTTACAGCTGTAGATGTAGCACCTAATGGAAATCCAATCACTGTACAAACTTTCACCGGTGTATCCTGTAAATTTTCGTAAGCATATGGCACCCAATATGGATTTATACAAACAGAGGCAAACTCATATTCCTTTGCCTCATCAATAATTTGTTTGATTTTTTCCTTCGTTGTGTCCTGTTTTAATTGTGTATGGTCAATATATTTAGCTAATTCTTGTGACATGATTAACGTCCTCCCTATGCATTATTATATATTGGCAAATAAACCTGGCCAAATTACCAGGTTTAAGCTTTACTATACAGTAGCATGTGTTGCACTTTCCATGATACGTACGAATGTGCCTTCATTATACGGATAACCCGCCTTTGTCAGTTTCACACGAACAATTTTTCCGATCATTTCCGGTGTACCCGCAAAGCGTACTTTCAAATAATTGTCTGTGTAACCGACTAGCATTTCAGGATGATTATCATCAAGAATACGTTCCTCAGGAATCACTTCCAATACCTCATCTTCAAACTGGGAAGCATATTCTTTTGCCAATTGATCTGATAGCTCAATTAATCGATGTACACGTTCATTTTTTAGGTCTTCATCTACTTGATCCTTCATCCGTGCAGCTGGTGTACCTGTACGTCGGGAAAACGGGAACACATGTAGTTCCGAATAACCGACTTCTTTAATAAAATTATAGGTTTCCATAAATTCTTTGTCTGTTTCTCCCGGGAATCCAACGATAACATCAGAAGTAATCGCCAAATCAGGAAGTGCTTTACGGATTTTGTTAACTTTTTCTTTATAGAATGCACTGGAATACTTTCTGCGCATTCTGCCTAAAACCGTATCCGATCCGGACTGCAAAGGAATGTGTAAATGGCGTACAATTTTTTCCGATCGATCCAGTGCTTCGATGACTTCATCTGTAATTTGACTTGCTTCAATCGAAGAAATTCTAATACGTTTTAATCCATCTACCTTTGTTTCCAGATCATGGAGTAGCATTGCGAAGTTATAATCTTTCATATCTTCTCCATAACCGGCAGTATGGATTCCCGTTAAGACGATTTCTTTGTAGCCGGCGTCAACTAATTTTTGTGCCTGTAACACAACACTTTCAGGGTCTCTTGATCTTAGCAGACCACGTGACCATGGAATAATACAGAAAGTACAGAAGTTGTTGCATCCCTCTTGAATTTTAAGTGATGCCCGTGTGCGGTCAGTAAATTCTGGTACATCCATTTCCTCAAACACACGGTTTTTCATAATATTGGTTACACCGTTGATCGGCTCTCTTGTTTTTTGGTGTTCTTCAATATAACCGATCATTTTTTTACGATCTTGTGTACCGACAACAATATCTACACCGGGTATTTCCATAATCTCTCCTGGTGATGTTTGTGCATAACACCCTGTTACACAAACAATTGCCTCTGGGTTTTTACGGACGGCACGGCGAATGATTTGTCTGCTTTTTTTATCACCGGTATTGGTAACCGTGCATGTATTAATCACATAGACATCCGCGTCATGGTCAAAGTCCACACGTTCATAGCCATTATCCATAAACATGCGCCAAATACCTTCTGTTTCATAATGGTTCACCTTACATCCTAATGTATGAAATGCTACTGTTGACATTCATTACACCCCAATTCTTCAAAATGGTAAGAAATACTTGCTAACACATACATTGCCGCTGTTTCTGTTCTTAAAATCCGTGGACCTAATCGGACAGAATAAAAGCCCGCTTCCCGTAATTTTTCTGCCTCCTGGGTAGAAAACCCGCCTTCAGGACCGATACAGACCAATACGTGCTGTTTATCATTCACTTTCTGAATAACTGTTCCAAAAGATTCGTGATCAGCTGTCTTAGCCTCTTCTTCATAAGCGAAAAGTTTCACATCAAAATGCTGGCTTTCTTCGATCAGACTGGACAGGTTCATCGGTTGTTTGATCTCGGGAATACGATTTCGATGACTTTGTTCACTTGCTTCCTTAACAATTTTACCGAATCGCAGCATTTTTTTATCTATCTTTTTATTATCCCACACAACGACAGAACGCTCGGCCTGAAAAGGTATAAAAGCATGGGCGCCAAGCTCTGTCCCCTTTTGCAGAATCAAGTCCAATTTATCCCCTTTTGGCAAGCCTTGAGCAATTGTCACAAGAACCGGCAATTCCGTGGATTCTTCCAGCCATTCTACAACGCGGCTTTGAATTGCCTCTGCCTCTATCTCAGTAATGGTACATACAGCTGCTTGGCCGTCCGGATGATTACATATAATCCTATCGCCTATTTTATACCGCATGACTCTAGTTATATGGTGAATATCATCTCCTGTAATTACAACCTCATGTGCCTGCCAATTTGCTGTAGGAACAAAATACCGCTGCATCGCTAACACCCACTTTTTTTAAGAAGCTTTCTATTTTAAGCCTTTTTAGCTACGATTGAAATCCAGTCTTCCATTTCATTGATTTCCAAGATTGTAAATCCTTGCTGCTTCAATTCATCAATGACGAATTGTTTCTTATCCTGAATAATGCCTGAAGTAATAAACAAGCCATTATCTTCAAGATTATTCCATGCATCTGCAACAAATTTAACGATAATCTCCGCTAATATATTTGAAACGATCACATTCGCTTTGATAGCAACATGCTCCAGTAAATTATTTTGTTTTGCCTCTATTTTATCCTTTAAGTGATTTAATTCGGCATTGATTCTCGTACTATTAACAGCTACATCATCTAAATCATAGGCATAGACATACTTGGCACCAAGCAATGCGGATGCAATACTTAACACGCCAGAACCTGACCCAACATCAATGACCACATCTTCCTGCGCCAAATATTGCTCCAACGCTTGGATACTTAAAATGGTTGTTGGATGGGTGCCTGTACCAAATGCCATACCGGGATCTAGTTCAATAATAATCTCATCAGCACTTGGTTCATAGTCTTCCCATGTTGGTACGATCGTAACATTTTCTGATATTTTGACAGGTTTATAATACTTTTTCCATGCGGTAGCCCAATCTTCTTCATCAATTTCCGTTAGCGTAACATAATTCTTGCCTATGTTAATTTCATAGTTCGGCAAATAGCTTACTTTTCCTTTGATTTTCTCAACTGTTTCCTCAAAAACATCGTTCATGGGAAGATAAGCTTTTACATATACGCCTTCCTCTGGATAATCAGCTGGGTTCAATTCGAAGATTTCACCGAATGTGCTTTCACGTTCCTTCTTTAAATCTAATGGGTCTTCAATAACAAGACCACTTGCACCAGATTCATGCAAAATATGCGAAATTGGTTCTACTGCTTCGTTTGTTGTTTGAATGCAAAGTTCCGACCACTTCATTTCGATCCACCCATTTCCTTGAAAAACATTATGTAGACGATGTTAGCGTACAACATCGTCAATCATTCTTAAACGCTTTTTTAAAACGTTGAAAAATAGAGCTTTCTTGTTCATTGATCTTTTCATGACCACCAATATCATTAAATTCACGTAGTAATTCTTTTTGCCTGTCAGTCAGCTTGGTCGGTGTTACAACTTTAACTAAGATATGTTGGTCACCATGACCATATCCGCGAACGTTAGGGGAACCTTTACCCTTCATGCGGAAGGTTTTACCTGATTGTGTTCCCGCAGGAATCTTCAGCATCACTTTACCATGTACGGTTGGCACTTCCACTTCGTCACCTAACGCTGCCTGAGAATAGGTCAACGGAATTTCACAGTAAATGTGGTCGCCTTGTCGCTCGAAAAATTCATGTGGTTTAACCTGGATAACTACGAAAAGATCTCCCGCAGGACCCCCGTTAACTCCAGGTTCACCTTTTCCGGAAACGCGAATTTGCTGACCTTCATCAATACCAGCTGGGATATTAATATGAATGGTTTTATTTTTCTTCACTTTACCAGTTCCGCTACAAGTCGTACATTTTTCTGGAATGATTTTACCAGTACCTTGACAATGATGACAAACGCGACGATTAACCACTTTTCCAAATGGTGTGTTTTGTTCTTCATTCAACTGGCCGGAACCATGACAATAAGAACATGTTTTCACTTTTGTTCCTGGCTTTGCACCAGAACCATTACAAGTATCACACGTCTCTTCCTTTGGTATTGTAATATCTGTCTCTTTACCAAAAATAGCTTCTTCAAAATCAAGTACCATTGTATACTGTAAATCTGCCCCTTGTTGCGGTGCATTTGGATCACGTCTGCGTCCACCACCGCCGCCAAAGAACATATCAAATATATCTCCAAAGCCACCGAAGTCCTGTGCACCACCACCGAATCCACCGCCAAAGCCTTGACTTTGTGGACCTGCATGACCAAATTGATCATATTGCGCACGTTTTTGCTCGTCACCTAATACTTCGTAGGCTTCTTTTGCTTCCTTAAATTTATCTTCAGCATCGTTCTCTTTATTCACATCAGGGTGATACTTTCTGGCTAATTTACGATATGCTTTCTTTACTTCTTCCTTTGAAGCGTCCTTACCAACACCGAGCACATCATAATAATCACGTTTACTCACTTGTAATTCACTCTCCCGCTACACTACTTTCATAAGGTTAATCTTATCATTATTTATTCCATGAAGGCAAATAATGATAAAATAATTCAGTAAAAAAGTCAAAGTCAAGAGAATCCTGACTTTGACTTTTAAACATGGACCTATAGTGTTTTATTTTTTATCTTCTTTATCTTCTTCGTCATCGACTTCTTTGTAATCTGCGTCAACAACATCTTCACCGTCTTGTTCGCCTTGTTCACCTTCACCCTGTTCTGCTTGCGCATCCTGGGCCATTTGTTCATATAGTTTAACAGATAACTGTTGTACTTGTTCTTCTAACGCTTCTTTTTTCTCTTTAATTTGATCTAAGTCATCAGATTCAATTGCAGATTTAAGTTCTTCTTTTGCAGCTTCCGCTTTTTCTTTTTCTTCATCAGAAACTTTATCGCCTAAATCTTTGATTGTTTTATCTGTTGTAAAGATAAGTTGATCTGCTTCATTACGAAGTTCAATTTCTTCACGACGTTTTTTATCTGCTTCTGCGTTCTCTTCCGCATCTTGCACCATTTTTTCCACTTCTTCGTCAGAAAGTCCTGATGAAGATTTAATAGTAATCGATTGTTCTTTGTTTGTTCCTTTATCTTTGGCACGAACATTTACGATACCATTTGCATCAATATCGAATGAAACTTCGATTTGCGGAACGCCTCTTGGTGCTGGTGGGATATCCGTTAATTGGAAACGGCCAAGCGTTTTGTTATCTGCTGCCATTTCACGTTCCCCTTGCAACACATGAATGTCCACGGCTGTTTGGTTGTCTGCAGCTGTTGAGAACACTTGTGAAGCACTTGTTGGAATCGTTGTGTTACGTTCGATTAATTTAGTGGATACACTACCCATTGTTTCGATTCCAAGCGATAATGGTGTAACGTCAAGTAATACGACATCTTTCACATCACCTTGTAATACCCCACCTTGGATAGCTGCTCCAAGTGCGACCACTTCATCCGGGTTCACACCTTTAGAAGGATCATGTCCAATTTCACGTTTAATAGCTTCTTGTACAGCAGGAATTCGTGTAGAACCCCCAACTAATAATACTTTATGGATTTCGTTAGCAGCCAAATTAGCGTCTGAAAGTGCTTTACGCGTAGGAACCATCGTGCGTTCTACCAAATCAGATGATAGTTCTTCGAATTTTGCACGACTTAGTGTCATTTCAAGATGCAATGGTCCTGCTTCACCAGCAGTAATAAACGGTAATGAAATTTGAGTTTGGGATACACCTGAAAGATCTTTTTTCGCTTTTTCAGCAGCATCTTTCAAACGTTGTGTAGCCATTTTATCTTTTGACAAGTCAATACCATTTTCTTTTTTAAATTCCTGTACCATATGGTCAATTACGACTTGGTCAAAGTCATCCCCACCAAGGCGGTTATCACCAGCAGTAGAAATAACTTCAAATGTACCATCACCGATGTCAAGGATGGATACGTCAAATGTACCGCCACCAAGGTCATAAACAAGAATCGTATGGTCTTGGTCATCTTTATCAATACCATATGCAAGTGCTGCTGCAGTTGGTTCGTTTATGATACGTTCTACTTCAAGACCAGCAATAATTCCAGCATCCCTTGTAGCTTGACGTTCAGCATCATTGAAGTAAGCTGGAACAGTGATGACGGCTTTTTCTACCTTTTCACCAATGTAATCTTCCGCATATGATTTAATGTGTTGCAGGATAATAGCCGATACTTCCTGTGGTGTATATTCTTTATCGTCAATTTTCACTTTAAAATCTGTACCCATGTGACGTTTGACCGATTGAATTGTGTCAGGATTTGTAATCGCTTGACGCTTTGCTACTTCACCTACTTGTCTTTCCCCATTTTTAAATGATACAACAGAAGGTGTCGTACGATTGCCCTCCGGGTTAGGGATAACAACCGATTCCCCACCTTCCATCACTGATACACATGAATTTGTTGTTCCTAAGTCAATACCAATAATTTTACTCATTCTTAACTTCCTCCTTAACGACTGTAAAATTCAAATTTATTTATTTACTTTAACCATTGCTGGTCTAATAACACGATCTTTTAGCATGTACCCTTTTTGCATTTCTTCAACAACGATATTGGATTCCATCTCGTCGTCCTCAATTTGCATGACGGCATGATGTATATTAGGATCAAACGTTTTTCCTACTGATTCGATCGCTTCAACACCCTGGGATTTCAATGCATCGACCAACTGGCGGTGCACCATTGTAATTCCTTCTATCAAGCTTGAAGTTGCATCCGTAACCTCGACTTGCAATGCTCTTTCAAAGTTGTCCATAGCCGGAAGTAATTCTGTGGCTATGTCTTGCGCTTTATACTTACGGTCAGCTTCCTTTTCTTTTTGTGAACGTTTTTTAAAGTTATCAAACTCTGCTTGTAAGCGAAGTGTTTTTTGATACATTTCATCTTTTTCCTGTTGAAGGGATTCAATTTCCTTTTGCAATGATGCTACTTCATTTTCCTCATCAGAAACATTCTGATCTTCCGCAGCGTCAATCACTTCCATACCCTCTGACGCTTCAGCAGTATTTGTTTCCTCTTCAGTCACCGTATCTTTACCATGTTCCTCCATACTTACACCTCCAATATAAACTAAAGCATTAAGCAGGCGTTGTTACCTGTTAAATAGCTTAGATTGCGATTAAATAGCCATTTAAGACTATACCACGAATAGCAGTTGAAATAAACTACCAAGCACATTTATAGAGCAATGTGCAGCCTGGGATTATTCATTATTTTTGTACCACATATCTAATGCATCGGTCATTTCGTTAGAAAGTACGTGAAGTAAAGTAATTACTTTTCTGTACTCCATCCTAGTAGGACCAAGCAATGCAATAGTACCCATTTGATTTTCACCCAGCTGATAAGAAGCAGTGATTAAGCTTAAATCCTTAATCGCTTCTGCCTTATTTTCATTTCCAATGGTAACCTTTATGCCATCTTTCGTGCGTTTGATCAGGCTCGCCATTTTATCCTCATTTTCTATCATAGAAAAGAAGGAACGAATTTTGTCTACATCATTAAATTCAGGCTGCATTAAAATGTTTGATTTTCCACCTATATATAATTTCACGGGATGTTCATTAAAGAATATCTCCTTTAAATAATCATAGGATTTGTCGAAATCACGTATATATTTCTGCATTAATGATGTGATTTCTGTCTGAAATACTTCGGACAAACGGATGATCGAGACACCTTGCAGTTTTTCATTTAAAATGTTGACCATTTTCTCCAGATCAGCCGGATTCATCTCGATTGGGATCGAAAATGAGCGATGCTCCACATGCCCGGTATTCGTTACCAGAATTGCAACAGCAGTATGGTCTGATAGCGCGATAATCTGGATTTGCTTAAGCTTTGTTTCAACTAATTCCGGACCTAAAATGATTGATGTATAATTTGTCAATTTAGATAGTACTTCAGCAGACATCTGTACAAGCTGCTCAAATTCAAAGAAACCATCTTGAATAACATGTTTAATGACATTGACACCAGCATCCTCCGGAATAGGAGCCATTAAATGATCCACATAATAACGATACCCTTTTTCTGATGGTATTCGCCCTGAGGAAGAATGCGTTTTTTCTAAAAAACCCATTTCCTCCAGATCTGCCATTTCATTTCTAATTGTTGCTGCACTAAATGGTATTTTACCATTTTTGGAAATTACTCGTGAGCCAACGGGATGCGCCGACTCAATGAAATCATCAATAATGACTTGTAAGATCAGTAACTGTCTTTGGGTTAACATGATGATCACCTCTGTTAGCACTCTTACCTTCCGAGTGCTAATACTATTAATAAATTATCAAATCCTTATTTTTTTGTCAATCAACTTGTACTAAGTCGGAATCTTCTAATAAGAACTTCTCAAATACATCATTCGCCAATAGCTTGCCCTGATCAGTCAATTGAATGATTTGCCCATTTTCCGCAAGCAAACCTTCCTGCACCAATCCTGCAATTGACCGCTTATATAATGCATTCAGTGAAAATCCATATTTTTTCTCAAAGTGGATTTTATTAACACCTTCCATTTTCCGCAAGCCGAGAAACATTTCTTCTTCAAGCTGTTCTTTCAAACCAATTTTATCGACATGCAGTACTGGCTTACCATCCGCCATTGCCTGCTTCGTATAGGCCGGTAATGGACGAAGGTTAATAAAACGTTTCCCTGGTAAATAGCCTGACGCACCTGCGCCAAGTCCATAATAATATTCATTGTTCCAATAGGTGAGATTATGTTTACTTTCAGATCCAGGTTTTGCGAAGTTACTAATTTCGTATTGAAGTATACCGTTTTTCGTCATCGTATCTTTTAAAATATGGTACATTTCCACTTCGTCTTCTTCCGGCGGACGTGGCAGTTTCCCTTTTTTATGACGTTGATAGAAAACGGTTTTCGGTTCAATTTGCAATGCATACGTTGAATAATGCGGTAATTGAAATGATACAGCCTCATCCAATGATGTTTTAAATTGTTCTACCGTTTGGTTTGGCAGTGCATAGATTAAATCCAGACTAATATTGGAGAGGTTTTGCTGATGTAATTGGTCAATCGTTTGGTATACATCACTTACTTTATGCAATCTGCCCAGCGCTTCAAGCATTTGATCATCCAACACCTGTACACCCAACGATATGCGATTCACACCAAAGTCCTTAAGTAGTTTGGCTTTTTCTTTATCAAAATCACCTGGGTTTGCTTCTATCGTAAACTCCTCACAATTAGCCACATCAAATTTCCGATTAATAACGGTCAACAATGAACGTAATTGTTCTATATTTAAAGCAGTTGGTGTACCGCCGCCAATATAAATCGTTTTTACTTTATTATGTTCTCCAGACACGTTCACATTTATTTCGTTCGTAAGTGCCTCTATATAGTCAGTTGCTAATTGTTCATTGTAAAAGAACTTCGTAAAATCACAGTAATGACAAATTTGCTGACAAAATGGAATATGAATATATGCAGCGTTTATCATAAAAATCCTCCTTTTTCGTGCGGGAAGTGCGGTTCGAGCGACAACCAAAAGAAAAGGGAAAAACTTTACAGCTATAAAAGCGCTGCAAAGTTCTTCCGCTCCCGATTAATCATCATCCATTTTTAATACAGCCATAAATGCTTCTTGTGGAACTTCTACTGATCCTACCATTTTCATACGTTTTTTACCTTCTTTTTGTTTTTCCAAAAGCTTACGTTTCCGTGAGATGTCTCCACCATAACATTTTGACAGCACATTTTTACGTAATGCTTTGATAGTAGATCTGGCGGCAATTTTATTTCCAATCGCGGCTTGAATCGGAACCTCAAAGTGTTGTCTGGGAATAATGTCTTTCAGCTTGTCAACAATTTGTTTTCCCCGATGATGTGCAAAATCCCGATGGACAATAAATGAGAGTGCATCAATTTTCTCCGAGTTAAGCAATATATCCATCTTTACAAGGTTTGACGGTCGATAACCGATTAATTCATAATCAAATGAAGCATACCCTTTTGTCGACGATTTTAATTGATCGAAGAAGTCATAAACAATTTCAGATAATGGTATATGATAGACCACATTTACACGGATATCATCCAAGTATTCCATATCCACGAACTGTCCGCGTTTCTTCTGTGATAATTCCATCACAGCCCCAACGTAGTCGTTGGGAACCATAATAGTAGCTTTTACATATGGTTCTCTTACTTCATTGACGACTTGTTGTCCAGGCATAAAAGATGGATTATCTACTTGAACTATTTCTCCATCCGTTTTTTCTACTTCATAAATAACACTTGGTGCCGTTGTAATAAGATCAATGTTAAATTCCCGTTCAATCCGTTCCTGGATAATTTCCATATGCAGTAAACCTAAGAATCCACATCGGAAACCGAATCCTAATGCCTGTGACGTTTCCGCCTCGTATTGTAGTGCTGAATCATTTAGCTCCAGCCGTTCGAGCGCTTCTCTTAAATCATTATAGTCATTTGAATCAATCGGGAATAATCCGCAAAAGACCATCGGATTGGATGGGCGATAGCCTGCTAGTGCTTCGGTTGCAGGATTCTCAACATGTGTAATGGTGTCCCCTACCTGTGTATCACCGACTTTTTTAATCGAAGCGGTAATATAGCCAACATCACCAACAACTAATTCATCCATGCTCGTTGCACTTGGTGTAAATACACCGACATCATTTACTTCGAATTCTTTCCCATTTGCCATCATTTTAATCTTATCGCCAACCTTCAATGACCCTTCTTTAATACAAACATAAGCGATCACGCCGCGATAAGAGTCATATAACGAATCAAAAATGAGTGCTTTCAATGGAGCATCTGCCTCTCCAGCTGGCGGTGGAATTGCCTCGACAATGCGTTCCATAATCTCATCAATACCAATATTTGACTTCGCTGAAGCAAGAATAACTTCATCACGATCTATACCGATCACGTCTTCCAGTTCTTTAATCACACGTTCCGAATCAGCATTGGGTAGATCTATTTTATTAATTACCGGAATAATCTCCAATTCATTATCCATTGCAAGATAGACGTTTGCTAATGTTTGTGCTTCAATGCCTTGTGCCGCGTCAACGACTAAAATGGCGCCTTCACAAGCAGCAAGACTTCTGGAAACTTCATATGTAAAATCAACGTGTCCAGGGGTATCGATCAAATGAAATATGAATTCTTCTCCACTTTTACTTTGGTAATGGAGTTGGACAGCATTTAATTTAATAGTAATGCCACGTTCTCTTTCCAGATCCATGGAATCAAGTAATTGCTCTTTCATTTCGCGTTGGGATAACGCTTTTGTGTTTTCTAAAATTCGATCAGCTAACGTAGACTTTCCATGGTCAATATGAGCGATAATCGAAAAATTACGTACATTTCTCTGTTTTTTCACCATCAGTGATGTTCACTCCTACATGTCCTTTACCTTATTGATAAAAGATTAAAATTTCAGGTGGCAATAACTAGGTTGATTATAGCAACTGAACTGCTTATATTCAAGGACAAAGGCGTAAGGGCTTTTTGCGATGTGTCCTTTTCATTTATTGAAAAAATAAATCATTATCTTAGTAAAGGGGCATTTGTCTTAATAATTGAATCCGATTGCCCCGCCATGCCGTCTACACTTCGCTTTCCAGGGGCGGCTGAACTTAAGTACAGGTTATTGCTATAGTGAATGCGTAAAGCCATGAGTTTCGCAATTCCAACATCGACATGAATAATAAAAAATAGGATCCTCACCATACCTGTGGGACCCTGCAAATTGGAAAACTCGGCATTCGCCAAGTCTTTAGGCATATGCCTTAGTTGCTTAAAAAAACAAGGATGAAATCTGATAAAGGATTTCTACGACAACTTCATAAAATCCTTTTACCGCAGTCTCGAGGAAAGAGGCTGTTTTTACAGTAAAATGTTCCGGTTCATTCATTTCCTCCGCCCGAAGTTTTTCGATCTTCTCCATTTCTTCCAGTTCTGTAGTTGCGGCCGTGGTTTCTAAGTTATCCTGTTGATCATCAGAGGTTTTCAGCGATGATAATGCTTCATTCTTTTCAGCACCTTCGCCACGATCCATCCCATAAAGCGTTCCAGACAGAAAAAATACAGCAAGCAGTAAAACAACAATAAAAGAACGTATCAATGGAAACACCTCCTAATCATCAGCATCCACTTTTTCAGCATCCCAGTAGAATTCACTAAATACTTCTCCAAGCGCATCCGCGGAACGGTATAATTCATCTAAATTATTATCTACGCCGCCAATTTCAAACAACAAACCATTATCGGTTAAATCCTGATTAAAAACACCGTTGGTTCCGGCACCTTTTTTGGGATAAACCCCTCTGCTAAGTCCTGGGTATTCCTCTTCCAGCAAATAATGTAAATCTGCTGCCAGTTCTAAGTTTTTTTCATAGTCGTCATATTCTTCCCCTACTACAATCATAATTCTCGCATAATCCTTCCCGTCAATTTCCTTCGTCGTTTTATCTCGGGAAATGGAATCGCGATGCAGATCAAATGCATATTGAATTTCTTGATTGGTTGCCAGTGCTTCTTCCACCACACCCCTGGAAGCTTTGTAGGACTGACCGTAACCCCATCCTTTTTCATTAAGCAAATTCATGATATCCGTGTGATCCACATTTGTTCCGACACCATTTGCTTTTAATGTTTTAGCTAGTCGATCACTTACCTTTGTAATATTGACTTCCTTGTGATGTGCTTCATCCGGATCTGTCACACCAGGTAAATGTGGCAGGAAGGATTCCCTGCTGTGGGAATTGTAAATAAACACGACATCACGATCCCCTGTTGTGGGCGTATCTTTTTTTTCTTCCTTTGCTTTATCCTTTTCTTTTTCCGCTTCAGCCTCGTCTTCCGGATCTTCCTTTTCGACAACCGCTTCACGATCCTTTAACACGTCCTCGAGCGGTGGTGAAGATTCAACAGGCAAATTTGTATAATCCGTACCTTCCCCAGCAATCAGCATATGACTGTCAAAGTTGGAGAAACCCGGCAATTCATTGCCCAAAAGACTCCGCGGATCATTTGGTTTCAGGCTTGTCGCTATTTGAAAAATCGTCGTAGTCAGTTTCGGTAAATGCTTATCTTGCGGGAAAGCCTGTTTAAATGCTCTATTTTCCATCCCTATTAAATAAAAAAAAGTAGAGCTCTCTATATCACTTGTCCACTTTGTAATGGCTTGTGATGAGAAGCGATAGGCCGGTTTCACTGTCGTCAATAGACCAATGGAAACAAATAAGACGACGATACTAATAAGATAGATACCGCTTCTCTTGTAAAAAGGATTGACTTGTCTATTCCGGTTATGCTTTTTTCCTAAAAGCATGGTTTCACCCTTCCTGAAGTCATGATTAACACTACTTAATAGAATCTATGACATCACTTCAGGAACTAGAACACATTTTTAATCAGGAAAAATTCGATAGAGCCTTACAACACTTTATCTTGTATAGGACGCGAAATTATCTATGTCCACTTTATCGTGAAGCGCTGCATTAACACCACTGGCGATCACATGCGCCATATCTATCATAAAGCCATCGACTTCCTTTGGCGTCACCATTAAATTGTGGCCAATCGGGGTTAAAACTTCGGTAATTAACTTCCTTTTTTCTTCTTCTGATAGACTCCCAACAATTCCCATAAATGTTTTTCGTTGTGCTTCGTCCGGTATATCCGATTCATCAAACTTTTTGTTACCGAAAGATAAACTCGCTGGAGCAAGTGCTTTGGATGGATTATCCTTTTCCTTCCACTCCCTGCCAAAATGCTTTAACACGAAATCGATCGTATCACTCGCAATGGTTACAGCATCAACAACTGTCGGTACACCAATCGCGATAACCGGGATCCCCAGCGTTTCTTTACTTAACTCTTTTCGCTTATTTCCAACCCCGGAGCCTGGATGGATACCGGAATCCGATAATTGAATCGTTTCATTTACCCGTTCAATCGAACGCGAAGCAAGCGCATCGACAGCAATAATGAAGTCAGGATTGAATTGCTCCACAATACCAAATATAATATCGCTTGTTTCAATCCCGGTTACGCCCATGACACCAGGTGTAACAGCACCTACCGGTCGATAGCCATCTGCCACGGTTTCATGCTCCAGACGAAATAAATGACTCGTCACCAGAATCTTTTCCGCCGTCATCGGTCCGAGTGCATCTGGCGTTACATTCCAGTTCCCAAGCCCAACGATTAATCCCGTACTATTGGCAAGTATATTATTTTTTATCAACAATTGTTCCAGTTCTTTTGCCAAAATTTTCGCGGCCGCTTCCTGTCGATCCGTATCTTGTTTTTTCACACCATCCGCATAAATTGTCACATAGGATCCAGCTTTTTTATCGAGTAATTCAGCACCTTCTTCATCAATGTCCACATAGGATATCTGAATACCGTTTTCTTGTTTATCCTTTGTCGTCACACCTTTGATCGTTCCTGCTTGATCTGCTTTCTCTTCTGTTTCCACATACATATCCTTTGCTTCAATCGCTAAATCCGTTCTAACCTGCAACACCCTGTTATCTTCTTTCATATCAGGCACAACCTTTCGATTATCATTTAGTCATAGCGTTCACAATTTGCATAAAAACATACAATTTCATCCGTATATTAATGGTAGCTACTTGAAATAATGGCTGCGCTTTGGTAAAATGTTGCTTGTTCCCTAATATAATGAAACGTTATATGTTGAGGAGGTGAAATAATGGCTAATATTAAATCTGCCATCAAACGTGTTGATACAAATGAAAAGAAACGTCAACATAATCAACCATATAAAGCTGAAATGCGTACTGAAATTAAACATGTTGAAAAATTTATTGCAGCTAATGATGTTGAAAGCGCGAAAGCAGCCTTCAATAAAGCAACGAAGAAAATTGACAAAGCTGTTCAAAAAGGACTTGTCCATCAAAACAACGGTAACCGTCAAAAAGCTCGTTTAGCAAAATTAATTAAAGAACATAGTGCGTAATAAAAAAACGATCCGGTAAATTCGGATCGCTTTTTTTATTTCAACTCAACCAAATCATACAATAACAGTTCAAAGGCCAGTCCTTTCTCCATGCCACCTTGTTTCATCGTGGCATCTGCATCGGTTAACCTACTCATAATGGTCTCCAGTTTTTTTACTGAAAATTGCTTCTCCCTCGTTAATGCAATCTTAATGACGTAAGGATGTGCTGCCAGCTGTTTCTGCATCTGCGACTGACTATAGCCTTTTAATTTTAAAAGCTTCACCCGTAAAATCATCCGAAATTGATAAGCTAACAATCCGATTAAAGCAATCGGCTCTTCCTTCATTTTTTCCAGATCTTTAAAGATAGCAATCGCTTTATGTAAATTACGATCAATTACAGCGTCGACAAGTCTCAATGATGAACTGTTGGATGTATGTGCAACTAAATCCTCCGCAATCTCCTTTGTCACCGTCCCACCTTCACCAACATATAACGCAAGCTTTGTCAATTCGCTCTCCATTAGCTGTAGGTTGGTGGCTAGCTCTGTTTCAAAAATTTCAAACGCGCTATCCGCAATCGTAATTTTCAACTCATCTGCAAGGCTTTTAATCCACTTTGTTAATTCATAATCTTTTACTGGGTTACAAATGGCAACCTTCGCATGTTTTTTAAGCACTTTGCTTATCTTTTTTCGTTCATCAATTTTATCATAGGACGCAATGATAACAAGCGTGGAATAGTCAACCGGCATACTGACATATTGTTCCAGTACTGCTATATCATGCTCAAATGGAAGACTGTCCGGTCTCGCTTTTAAAAAGCTCGGATTGGTGGCAATAATTAACTTTCGCTCACCAAAGAAAGGATAGGTCTCCACATCTGTGACAACTTCCTGGATTGGTGTTTCCTCTAAATCATATGTCGATAAATTCTCTTTGTCGCCTGATAATATTTGCTTTGAAATTTGCTCCCGCAATTGTTGTATAAAATAAGATTCCGTTCCATAAATTAAGTATACTGGCGCTATCTGTTTCTTTTTAACTTGCTGCATAACTTCCATATACGACATATTCCCCACCCCATTCCTGTATATAAAACAATGGTATGACGGAATTTATGGAATAGCAAGGAATAGTTAGAGGGAAATTTTAAAAGGTGGGTGATTTCCCTCTAACATCTATATAAACATTCCACTTACAGCCCTAGAAACTGCAAATGAAACGATATTGGCCTTACGTATAGATTTTCCCAGCTTAACAAAAGTATAGCTGTTAAGTCTTTCTAAAAATGGAGAAGTTAAAACGATTTGCACGCAAGAGTAGATTTTTTTTACGTTTTAATTTATACTATGGTTGATATAGGAGGGGTAAATGTGAACGAATTTGAAAAAGATGTACAATCTAAAGGTAATGATGTTGTTGATTCCATTAAAGGATTTGGTTTCTCATTTGTTTTCTTCATCTTAATTTTTGCTATTGGTGTTATTATGAGCGTTATTGCGCAATAACATCAGCGTAGCTTTGATGCTTGCAATATTTAACATAATCATGAAACGTATAACAAAGAGGCTGCTGTCAGTCTCTTTTTATATGCCGTTACTTCTTTCGTATACTATGGCACAAACTTATAAAATGTTCCTTCGTCATGGTTAAATCGATATTGTACAGCGCCATCCTCATCCGTTCGCAAGATGGTAACAGCGGCTGTATCTAATGTCCCAATTACTTCTGGGGTCGGGTGCCCATACATATTATTTTCTCCGGCAGAGATTAAAGCAAAAGCAGGTTTAATATGTTCAACAAAGGATGGATCTGTTGATGTGTTACTCCCATGGTGAGCCACTTTAAGCACATCCACAGACAAATGTGGGAACGTCTCGATCAGATCCTTTTCCTCGTTGAGACTAACATCCCCAGTGAACAACCAAGACTTCCCACCGATCGCTGTATACAATATGAGCGAGTTCTCATTTTCCGTTGCCCGTTTTTCCATCGGGGAAAGCACCTGAAACTGCTGTCCACCAACTTCAATTTGTTCGCCAAACGCCGCGCGTTCAACCTTGACATTGTTCTCTTGCCAGTCGAACGCCTCCTGATCCGATATCTCATAATAATCGCTTATAATAATTTGCGCTACCTTCAACTCATTTACCATAAAAGGGACACTGCCAATATGGTCCAGATCTTCATGTGACAAAAAGATCGCATCTATTTTATTAATCCCGCGCGAGTACAAATAAGGTTTAATGACCTGTTTATACACAACATCCGTTGGCTCCATATCTTGAAAAGAAAACCTTGCCCCCGCATCCATAAAAATCACTCCTTTACGGTACGGCAACTCAATCACAAACGCATCCCCCTGCCCCATATCCAGCATTGTAACCGTTCCTGTTGGCGATAAATAAGGGCGAATGGCCAGACAAATGATTAATATGCTAAACGCGCAACCATATTTAAATGCATGCAGTAATTTTTCCTTTTGCAGTAAAGACATAAACACAAAAAACAGCACATAATAAATGATCGCAGCTCCAATTGGAAAGGATCCGATAATCATCGGATAATCAGCCACACCGTCGATTGATTCAATCAGGGAAATAACGGTATCGTTTATCGGTACAAACAGACGATCAAACAGACGTGTAATCATCACTGGGAAAACAATCGTGATTAGCATCAGAATAAACATAAAAGGAATAACGAACAGTGAAAAATAGGGAACGATGATAAAATTTAATAAAATGGAAAGTGGTTGAAATATTGAGAAATAAGCAATTTGTAGTGGCACGATCATCATCTGTGAAACAAAGCTTATTTTCAGGACTTGTATCAAGGGGGGCTTTGTAGTGGAGAACCACTTTCGTGAAAGAATAAGCCCAAAGGTTACGATAAAGGATAATTGAAAACCGATGTGGTATACGATATATTTGTCAAAGAGTATCAATAATAAAAATACAATACTTAACGTATCTGTCACGCTTAAATTCATTCTCGTTTTGTTTAAAATAATGAACATCAACACCATCGTACTTGCCCGCCATACAGAAGGTTCACCCCCAGCGATTAATGCATAAAACGGCAGAAAGAAAATCATCACCCATTGTGCCTTTTCCTTCGTAAACAGGTTCAGCTTAATCAATATGAAATACATTAACGCAACAATTAAACCAACATGTAGTCCGGAGATAGCCAAAATATGTGATAAGCTCCACTTTTGAAATAGCTCCACCGTATTATCATCGATTAATGAATCATCTCCCAACACTAGCGCATTGAGCCATGCAGCAGTTTCTTTACTGATGCTTTTTTCTACACGTGCGATTAGAGCTGTCCGACTTTTATAAATCCGATGTAAGAAGGAGGAACCAGTACAAGTGATATCATCAAGAGAATCTACAATTAATTGATGGGTAATTCCTTTCGTCAATAAGAAATGGCGATAATCAAATTGCCCAGGATTTGTATGCTTTTCCGGAAGTTCGGGCTGTCCTGCTATTACACAAGATGCACCATATTTCAGGCTAGGATTTATTTCTAAGGCGTTCTGTGGGGCTTCTTCATCTGGAAAGTAAACTACCAATAGCTTACTTTTTGATTGTTCGTCCGCAAATACGAAGTCGAGTTTTTGTTCGGTAGAATCAATCGGGCTAACAATTTCACCCGCTATTTGAGATGAGGTAAATGTCTGTGTATGTGAATCGTCTGCCGTAATAGATGGAATGTGGAGTGAAAAAAGGAGGAAACAGGTTAAGGAAATGAAGAGTGGTACTTTCCCTAACCGGTCATCATAATACAAATAAAATAGCCATAAGAAGAATCCGGCCACAAACCAATAGCTATCAAACAGGATAGTGAGCATACTCATAGTTGCAGCAATTGCCGCAAAATGCCAATACCCTTTCATGGAATGATCACCTTGCTTTTTATTTTATTTGGAGAAGAGATGTTGCGCTTCCAGTTTTAATTGCTCAAGTTCTGTTTCATTATTGGTTGTTATTTCAAGTTTTTCCAGCAGATGTTGAACGAGATCCGC
The DNA here is from genome assembly GCF_016908515.1 of Virgibacillus halotolerans. Taxonomy (GTDB): domain Bacteria; phylum Bacillota; class Bacilli; order Bacillales; family Amphibacillaceae; genus Virgibacillus_M; species Virgibacillus_M halotolerans. The sequence continues at coordinate 253,519 of NZ_JAFBEA010000001.1, read as the reverse complement.
TTTTTCTCGGTAATTAGCATCTACTGCCAAATAATCTAATTCTACTTTCTTTGTTTTAACACCAGCTTCTTCAAACAATTCAATCGCATAGGGATGATTTTTGTAATCCTCTGCATAAAAAACGGTCACAATCCCACTTTGAATCAGCTGCTTACAGCATTGCAGGCAAGGAAAATGTGTCACATAAATATCTGCATTCTCCGTTGGAACGCCGAATTTCGCACATTGCAATAAAGCATTTGCCTCCGCATGCACGGTTCTTACACAGTGACCATCGATCACATAACAGCCTTCATCAATGCAATGCACACTACCTGAGACACTGCCGTTATAACCACCAGCAATGATTCGCTTGTCCCTAACAATGGTTGCACCTACCATTAAACGCTCACAAGTACTTCTTAATGCTAATAAATGGCTTTGCGCCATAAAATATTGATCCCAGGATATTCTTTCCATGTATACAATCCCCTTTTATGCTTTCTTTTTATCGCAGGTTAACGAGCGGGCCATTCGAGACATAGCCCCTTGAAAATAAGTAACGATATTACCAATTGTACTTTCGCTGCTATTATTCGTCAATAAGCTATGGTACTTGAATATAATCCTTTATATTTTCAAGCGTTTTTTCACCTATCCCGGAAATTTCAAGCAAATCTTCAACCGTTTTAAATAAACCATGTTCTTCCCGATGTTGAATAATTGACTGTGCTTTGGATGGGCCTATACCGTTTAAGGATTCAATTTCCTCCTGTGTTGCGTAATTAATCTTCACCTTTCCGCTGCCGTCCGCTGTTTCACCTGAAGCCTGTTCCGCTACTTCCCCTTCCTTCGGGATCATAATAATCATTTCGTCCTGAACCCTTTGCGCAAGATTAACCTGTGTCTGATCCGCATCCTTCGTAAATCCTCCGGCTGTATCGATGACATCATTCACACGGGAATCGACATCCATTTCATACACACCAGGCTGCTTTACCTGTCCTTTTACATCTACAACCGCTATCGTATTATCAGTAGGCTGCGCTTCAGACTCAGCCTCCACTGGTGTTGAAAGGACTGCATTTAAATCTGTGCTACTATGATTTGGATCATCCTCTTTTGTAAAATATAAAAACAGTACAACGGCAATGGCGATAATAATAAAAAAAGAAGTTTTTTTGAGTATGGCTAACATGACGGGATCGCATCCTTCGTGGCATTTTAGTAGTAGAGCCGGAGAATGATACAGGGAGGATAAAATCATTCTATACGTTTATTTCGACATGTTTTATTAAAATCCTTCTTTTTTGTAAAAGTTTTTTTGAAAATATGGCGCAATCTGTCATGCTGAACGAACATCTTTGAATGTCGCGCATCGATCCCTGAAAGTTGAACGAAGCATCCAAAAACTTGAGCGTCATTCCTGAAAAGTTGATCCCCTCTAAAAGTTAACCAGAGCCCACCTAATCCCAAACAAAAAAAGACCGGAGTTTATTCCGATCTTTTTTCTGTAACAAAGAAGATTCTTTCTGCTTCTTCATCTATATTTTCCGCATCAAAAGAAAAATCTGCGTATACACGTATATTATCAAACCCTGCATCTTTTAGTAGTTGTTGATAAAAGGCGATGGAATAAGTCCGTTGTTGGTGGAACTCGGTAAACTTTTCATAATTCGTTCCATTCAAAGCAAAGAATGTTAAATCATGATACATCTCACCAGGATGGTCCCCCTCAGCGCAAAACCAAATATAAGATGCTTCATCTGTCACATCGGCGAAGGTTTGATTAATCAAATGTTCTTGGACATGAAATAAAGCATGGACATCAAAAATAAACAGTCCGCCCACCTTCAACGAACCTGCCACCCGCCCAAATACTGCCGCTAATTCATCTTCACTCACAATATAATTGATTACATCACAATAACTGACAGCTGCATCTAGATTCTCCAAGCCTTCTAGCTCTGTTAAATCCTGACAGAGCCACTGAATATCGAGCTTTTCTTCGTTTGCTTTCCGATCTGCATGCGCCAGCATATCTGCTGAATAATCCACTCCACGCATTGTATAGCCTGCTTTAGCCAACCGTTTGGTTATTTCTCCCGTTCCACATCCTAAATCTGCCACCTGTGTGATCTGTTTGCCCGATCGTCTGAACGCCTCTAAGGTGAATGCCACCCACGCGTCACATGGCGCATCAGCCATTAATTGGTCATACAATGATGCCATTTGTTTATAAGCCATTGGTTAACCTTCCTGACCAATGTCTAACGACACGCGGTCTGCGTCTCCCCATAGCCGTTCTAAGTTATAATAGCCGCGTTCCTCTTTATGGAATATATGACAAACAACGTCACCCGCATCAACTAAAATCCAACGCGCTTGCTCAAAGCCCTCAATTCGATTCACATTAATATCTTGTTCATCCATCACGTCTTTAATGGCTCGCGCGATAGCTTGCACTTGGCGTTCATTGCTCGCATGGCAAATAATAAAATAATCGGCGACCAATGAAACCTCATTCATATCGAGCGCGATAATATCCTCCGCCCGTTTATCATCGCATGCTGCTGCGATTTTATGAATTAATTCATTATTTTTTATCATGTGTGTTCCCTCCGTTATGTCTTGTTAGATCATTATAAGCATGAAATGTATCCGGGTAGATCGTTGCTTCCTGCTTCATCAAATAATCGATGTTATTACGCGAAACCATCCAACATGCCTTTACCAGATCCTGTTGAGCCATTTCTCTAACTTCATCAAGGCCCGGGAAGTTTCTACCTGGTTCAATATAATCTGCCAGGAATACAATCATTTCCAGCTTCCCCATGTTCGCCCTGCCTGTCGTATGATAGTAAATTGCCTCACGTATCTCTGGATCATTAATACCATATTCCCTATCAATTAGGATGGATCCAACCGGTCCATGCCATAGTTCATGATGATAATCAAGTAAATCTTTCGGCAAGAAACTTTCGGTAATCCAGCGTTTCATCTCATCTAAGGGGCGATATTTTGCATAATCATGAAAAATAGCCGCAAGCGCTACTTTCTCTATTGACCCTTCATAAGCATACCGCTGGGCAAGTTGTACTGCTGTTTCCGCAACGCGTAATGTATGTTCATATCGCGCTGTTGTTAAATGCGGCTTTACCAGTTTTTTCGCTTCCTCAACTTTCATATAACTGCCTCTCCTTAATGATGGCTTCTACTGCATCCGGAACGAGATATTTAACCGAAATCTGCTTCGCTAACCGGTTCCTGATCATCGTTGATGAAATATCGATCATCGGAATATCTACTTCTACAACCGGATACGTCGCATCCACTGTATAATTCGTTCGCTTCACGCCCACAAAGTTCACAAGCTGAATAAGCTCATCAATCCGTTTCCAATGGGGTAAATACTCCACCATATCCGCACCAATGATAAAATAAAATGCCACATCTTTATTGCTTGCGCGTAAAGCCTCCATCGTATTAATCGTGTATGACTTTCCTAAGCGTTCGACTTCAATCGTATTTATTCTAAAAAAAGGATTCCCTTTAATCGCACATTGAAGCATCGCAATACGGTCCGCAGCACCTGTGTTTGCATCGTTCTTATGTGGTGGTGTGTAAGATGGAATAAACCAGATTTCTTCTAAATCTAGATTAATCCGCACTTCCTCAGCAATCAACAAATGCCCCAAATGCGGCGGATCAAATGTCCCGCCTAAAATCCCTATACGTCTCATCTTCGTTCGATAACTCCTTTAAGGCAATTGCAGCTGCTTGTTTTCCTCGGATTCTTTGTACAATACAATATTATTACCAATAATTTGTACGACAATTGCGTCTGCGCCTTGAGATATTTCATCAGCAACCGTATGTTTGTCCTCCACACAGTTTTGTAAAATACTTATCTTTATTAATTCGCGTTTTTCCAAAGCCTCATCGATCTGTTCTACCATATTCTCGGTTACACCACTTTTACCGACTTGAAAAATTGGTTTGAGTGGATTTGCTTTCGCTCTTAAAAATCTTTTCTGTTTTCCTGTTAACATATTATCTTCCTTCCAAAGTAAGTTGTAATTCATCATCCATATTGTCAATGGGAACCTTGATATTGGTCCATATCTCAAAGGCATACTGTGCTTGATATAGAAGCATCGTATGCCCAAAGTGAATGGAAGCACCCAGTTGTCTGGCATCCTGTAAAAGCTTTGTCACGAGCGGCTGGTAAACGATATCACTTACAATACTCGTCGGCTTCACATGCCCCAACTCCAAGATTGACTTGCCTACGTTCGGTTTCATTCCAACACTCGTCGTTTGAATGATCACGTCGTAATCTCCCATGCGTTCAGCCGCTTCTTGTAGGGAAAGAATATTTGTTACCGTTGATTCGCTGCCTAACCCGGCTATTTCAACCGCTTTTTCTTTCGTACGGTTTGCAATATCAATCGCAGTAAAGCCGGTATGGTCAAGCGCAGAATAAATCCCCCGCGCTGCCCCACCAGCACCAATCAGCAAAATACGTTGCGAAAGGTGCTGAAGCAAGTCAGGAAGTTTACTTTCCAGTGAACGGACATATCCCACTCCATCCGTATTATAGCCGACCCATTTGCCATTTTCATTTGTTACAGTATTGACCGCACCTATTTTCTTTGCAAGCGGGTCTATCTCATCTAGAAGCGGCATTATTTTTTGCTTATAGGGGACAGTGACGTTAAATCCGTCTATCTTTTCCTCCATAAGCTGCTTCACTTGTTGCTCAAAATCAGCCTCCAGATCAATTTCACGAATCGTATATGTTCCTTGAAGACCGGCCTTTCGTAAAAAGCGCTCATGTATCCACGGTGATAGTGAATGTTTAATCGGATAGCCAATTAATGCAAAACGATAATCCATCATTTCCCCTCCTAAAGCAGCGACTTTCTAACGGATGTAGCGACACCTTTCGGACTATGTGCGACAACAGTTACATCCTCCCCAGATAAACTTACCCATCCTAATCCAGGAAAAACAATGTCCGTTTTTTCACCAGTAATACGATATGCTCCTTCCGTTAATGCCGGTAAAGTTTCCAATGTTTTCTCTGTTGGTGGTGCTAAAAGTTCCCCAAGGTGATTCTCATAAAGCGCATCCGCATTTTCCAATTTTGTACGATGGATCGGTAGCTCATTTGCAAAATAACAAACAAATGACTGTCGATCCCCTTTAATAAAATCAAGTCTGGCCAATCCACCAAAGAATAGGGTTTGTCCATGATTCAACTGGTATGTTCTTGCTTTAACTTCTTTGTTCGGCGTAATCACTTTCAAGTCCTTTTCAGATAAGTAATGCGCCATTTGCTGTTTGTTGACAATCCCAGGTGTATCGATAATAAACGTGTGATCATCAATCGGGATTTCTATAAAGCCAAGTGTCGTTCCTGGAAAGTAGGATGTTGTAATCACATCACCAATTCCGTTTGTCTGTTTAATTAAACGATTAATAAACGTTGATTTACCAACATTCGTTGTTCCGGTAATATAAACATCCTGATTATCCCGCAAGATTTCTATTTGTTCTGTTAGCTCTTCCATACCGTGTCCTCTGGCCGCAGATATCAAAAAGACATCCTTCACCTTAACACCAGCTTCTTTTGCGGTAGTTCTCAACCACTGACTTAATTTATTTTTATTAGTAGATTTTGGCAACAAATCCACTTTATTCCCAACCAAAATAATTGGATTATCACCAATAATTCTCGGCAGACTTTTTATAAAACTACCATTCACATCAAAAATATCTATAACAAGTACGACCAAGCCCTTTTTACTCCGAATCGTACTTACCATTTTCAAAAAGTCATCATCCGTAATTGAGACGTCCTGTATTTCATTATAATGCTTTAAACGAAAGCACCGTTGACATAGTATATCTTCCTTCGCTAAGGAAGACGTTGGTGTGTAACCCGGCGCATCTGGTTCCGATGTTTGAATCTCGGCACCGCACCCCTGACAATAAATTGTTTCCAAGCTTATTCCTCCCAGCTTATCTTTCCTTTTTTACGAAAGTAATTTAAAATTCTTCGTTCAATCGACCGATTTATTCTTGTGATTTTTGCATCTGACTGCACAATCGGTACAACAAGAATTGTATGAAGTCCCGCACGATTGCCACCCAATACATCTGTTAACAACTGATCACCAATCACAGCAATCTCTTCCTTATTCAAATCCATTGCCTTTGCAGCGGCCCTGAACGCATGTCCCAATGGCTTTTTAGCATGGGAAACGAATGGTGTCTCTAACGGGTCAGAGAACACTTTAACCCGTTCCTCATTATTATTTGAGATGATCGTTACTTTAATATCATGTTCCTTCATCAGATTAAACCATTGAATAACCTCTTGTGTTGCTTCCTTTACATCCCAGGCAACCAACGTATTATCCAAATCGGTAATAATGCCTTTAATTCCCTGTTCTTTCAAGATATCAGGTTGTATTTCAAAGACGCTTTTTACATGTTCATTCGGTAAGAAATTCTTTAACACATTATACACCTCATTAAGACCTTTCCAAAATCATAAATTTGTACAAAACTGCACGATAGTCTAATCCTATAATAACTGAAGCCATTATGGAAGTGAAATTTACTTCCCACAAAATATTAATGATATGATCATACCACGTAGAATTATGTATAAATTCAATAATTTTTGCAATAATCGTTCGACAAATTCCGTCATTCCTCGCAATGTGGATAACTTTATGCACATTCGCTTTGCCTTTGCTATCCCTTTTATAGGAGCTCTTTTTCGATTATTCACAAGTTATCTACAAGCTGATGTAGATAACTTGTCCCTTGTCCTGTACCGCGAAACATGGTAAATTATTAATAGCTTAATTGAGAAGTAAACTAAAAAAATTAGGAGTGCTATTTTTATGGAGCATTTGTCGGATGAATTGCTGTTAGAATCATACCATACCGCAAGTGAACTGAAGTTAAGTCCTGACTTCCTATTATTAATGGAAGAGGAAATCCATCGAAGATGTCTATCACATAAAATTGAAGGTTTCAGATCCTGTTAATACACAATCAGAAAAATAATTTTACGCTATCCCTATTATAATATCAAATAATAGGGATTTTTTCTGCTTATATCTCTGCTCAGATACACGTAATTATTTTTACCGGACAGACACGAAACATGCTTCTCTTACATAAGGATGTGTTATAGGCAAATGCCCAAGGGAACCATTTGACTAAGTCTGCATCTATAAACGCTTCCAGGGAGGTGTATGTATTTGTCCGGAATTTTAAGTGCGCTCGCTATACTCATCAAAGAAGCTCTCTTCTTCGTTTCCTATGTAAAGAATCATGCCTTTCCCCAACCTTTACCACCAGACGAAGAAGCGAAATGTATCCAGGAAATGAACGATGGAAATGAAGCCGCTAGGAATAAACTGATTGAACATAATTTGCGGCTCGTTGCACATATTGTGAAGAAGTTTGAAAATACCGGAGAGGATATGGAGGATTTGATTTCCATCGGCACAATAGGCTTGATTAAAGGTGTTGAAAGCTTCTCCGTCGGTAAAGGAACCAAGCTTGCAACCTATGCAGCAAGATGTATTGAAAACGAAATACTCATGCATTTACGAGCACTAAAAAAGGTCAAAAAGGATGTGTCCTTGCAGGATCCAATTGGCCAGGATAAAGAAGGCAATGAAATCAGCCTGATTGATGTTTTAGAAGCGGAGAATGAAAATATTCTCGAATTTATCCAGTTAAACATGGAAATAGAAAAAATGCAGAAATACTTTTCCATACTGGATAATCGCGAACGTGAGGTCATTGTTTATCGCTATGGTTTAAATGATTATAAAGAAATGACACAAAGAGAAATTGCTAAAAAGTTAAATATCTCCCGAAGCTATGTCTCCAGGATTGAAAAACGTGCTTTAATGAAAGTATTCCATGAATATTATCGTAAGGAACGCCTTAACTAACAAAAGGAGCACGAATGGTTTTAATCATTCGTGCTCCTTTCCTCTTATAATGCTTTTAGCATGGCTATGATCAATTGTGCAGCATTTCGTGCTGCTTTATCCAGAAACTGGTCAAACGACACAGAAGACTGCTTACCAGCAATATCTGATAGTGCTCGAATTACAACAAATGGCTTATCATATTGATAACAAACTTGAGCGACCGCTGCCGCTTCCATTTCAGCCGCAATCATGGCGGGGAATTTGTCTTTTACAAACGCAACATGATCCGGTTTATCCATAAAGGAGTCTCCTGTCGCAATAATTCCCTCTTGATACTGTACATCCAAACCTTTAATCGCTGAAATCGCCGCCGTTATTAGTTCGGTATCTGCACTGTACATGGCTGGTAGCCCTGGAACCTGTCCATAAGCATAATCAAACCCAGTCACATCCACATCATGATGCACAACCTCCGTAGAGATGACGATATCGCCAACTTCTAAACGATCAGCAAAGCCACCAGCCGAACCAGTATTAATCACATGTGTTGGTGAAAACCGTTCATGCATAATCGTTGTTGCCATCGCTGCATTCACTTTTCCAATCCCAGACTTTAACAACACAACCTGCTTTTCAGCTAAATTTCCTGTTACAAATAAACAATTAGCAATCGTTATTTCTTCTTTTTCCGTCATATTTTCTAAAAGGAGCGCTACTTCCTCGTCCATTGCCCCTATGATTCCTAAAGTCATGTTATGCCTCCATTATCAAACTTATTAATAGTCCAGTGATTTTAGTTTCTCAACCTTTGTTGGCTGCCAACCTTCCCCATCATTCCAGGAAAGGAATACACGATAACTTTCTGTTTTATCGGCATTTGTCACGGTTGAAACTACTTTCTGGTCTCCATCATTACCAACCCATATGGTCACAATACTGCTTTCATCTAATCCAGTAGCCACTGCAGTCGCCTTTTGTATTTCAATTCGGTCCTGTGAGCCATTTTCATAGTTTGTTGTATGGTCACCTTCCTGCTCTGTTCCAACCGCTTTCCAATCAGCTGTGTATGCTTCAGAAACGTTGTCATCAGAAGGCTCTGCTTCCTCTTTCTCTACTTTATCTTCGTCGTCCTTCTCTTTGTCTTCGTCTTTGTCCTCATTCTTATCTTCATCATCCTGCTTTTCTTTATCCTCATCTTCATTCTTATCAGATGAATCTTCGTCCCCTTTAGTTACTTCATCCCCAGAATCATCTTCATCCTTACTATCATCATTTATCGAAACGTCTGATGATGATTCTGTTTTATTTTGATCTTCAGATGTTTGATCATCCTTATCCTCTCCCCCACTAAAAAACCAAATACAGAGTAATAATATAATTAGGATGCCGCCTAGTATAAGTAAAAGAGAAAGAGATTTAGTTGTTTTTCTACGCTTTTCAAACTTGTTTAATCGTGAATGTTTATTGCTCACCGTATATTCCCTCCTATGTTTACTCTATTATAATATCATATTTCAAGGAAAAAATAATATGTTAACCCAATTACAAATATATTACTAGTGTCTAACTGCTAATTCTGCTGATATGAGCTGAAAGTTAAATTATGTACATCACGCTCTACATTAAATAATAAACAACCACCGTTCCTATCGCCATAAAAGGGGCCATTGGTAAATCTTTTATCTTAATTCTTTCCGGAAAGACTTTACCAAGAATCAAAAGCGGGATCCCTATTATAACAGCACTCATATAGGTGAAGAAATAAACGTCCAAACCAACATTCATATCAAAGTTTGTAACCAGATGAGATATTAGAAAATATAACATACCGGGAAAAGTAACCCAATTATAAATGAGTCTTTTTCTTAGGTCTGTGTAAGTTTATTTACTTCGTCTTCTTCAGCAACTTCGATTATCTTTTTCAACGCTTGATACCTAAAATCAAAAGTATCTTTCAAACATCTAACTGTGCTAATCTCATATTATGTATTTCCTTCACCACTTCGAATTCGATTTCTAGAGACTTAAGATAACCTTTTATTTCAACCATTATGGATATCTTAATATCTCTTTTATTTCTTTCACTCGGGTATCCAGTCCATTTTTAAAGTACTTCAACCAAATTTCTTTTATTTCTGCATCACTTTTATTCGTCAAATCACAATCATTTCGAAGCAAATCCAGTGTCGCTTTAATATCCCTTTCAGCTTCCAGGCTGGTCATCGCTTTTAATACACGGTGCTGCAAATTAGTTGTAAATGGTTGAATCACTGGATTATTACGGTTCTCATATATCACATCAAAATCTTCTCTGTACTCGTAACGATCTTTAAATTGCTTATACTGAATTAAGTTTGTAACAGGGCCAAAATTTATAGATGTTTCTATATCTTCATCAGTGAAATAACCTTTTTGATTTATATTTTCATAAAAAGAATGAGACTCATGCCATAATGCTATCATTTCTTTTTGCAACCTGATCATTTCTTCCAAAATGGTTAAAGATCGACTATAAATGGTTTGTAATTTTGGCTCTAAAACATTCGCTTCCACAACACCTTCCAAATAATCGCGTATGTCCTCCCAGACTGTAAAATCTAATTCAGCTCTGGTCTTTATTTTTTCTTCCATAATACCATTGCTTATCCCGTAATAAATATGAGGTTTAAATGCTTGCAGGGCCTCTTTTTTATTATTAATATCTGGTGAAAGAACGGCATATCCTTTTTCATCGGAAGAAAATTTACCTTCGTAAATTGCTAAATAGAAGGCGTGACCATTCACAATATAGGCATCTAGGTTCACTGAGATACTCTCCAACCATTTTTACATTTTTCCCATTTTTAATAATTTTTGGGGATCTATTTTTTGCATTATTATCACCCTATAACACAATATTTTTAATGCTGATTATTATTTTCTGGAATAGGAAGCTCAAATTTCACTTCTTCTTTAGTTGCTTCCGCCTCATAGGTTAGATAAATAGTATCTTCATCGAAAAATGTCCTACTCATATACACAAGATCATCAGTCATTTCTTCACCAGGATCAAGTTCTTCATCACCCTTTTTATAAAATTCAATGAGTGATGATTCACTGGTAAGCTCTCCTAAAAGCTGTGCAGAGAGTTTATCATTTGGTACCAGCCGATCCTCCCCTGTATTTTTCAATGTTACATTTATAACAGCAAATCTACGGTCTTCATGTGGCTGGGAATTAAAATCTTCCATTGAGTATCCGTCAATTTCATCAGTAGTTAATTCAAAATCATTTACAGTAACTTCATAAGAAAAACCGTACGAGCTGCTGGTTATTTGCGCAGTCTCTCCAATTTGATAGACATCCTTTTTCTCTTCGCCATCATCATTGTCTATGTTTTCATCTTCAGAATCATTATCCTCTGTTACTTGATCATCGTCTGTATCTGCTTCGTTGGAAGTATCATCATTACTGCAGCCAGCAATAAAAATACCTGCTAATAAAATCATTAATAGTTTTTTCATTTTATATTCCTCCCTGATTAATACGAATACACCTTAGATTTTTTTATGGTATAGGTTTTTCCAGAATTATTGGCTATAATTTCGTTAATTCTGGAATAAATAGTTCAATATCTCCTTCTACAATTCCTTTTATAAATGAAGGACTTTTATCCAATTCCACATCTGTATCCAATCTGATTTGCAGTTCGCAAACGCCTTATTTTTTTGTTGTTGTAATCTTTATCTTATTAGTATAAATATCGTTGAAAAATTCATCACTCATAAACATATTTTTCATTTTCTCAATTTCTTTCTTGTCATCATCAAGCTTAAAATCATCAAAGGTCACGGTCGACAAGAGATTGGGTACTCATCAATCCGTAGTGTTAAATTCAGATTAAATCACTCAGAACCAAGACAGATACCTTAATCCAAATCACTTTCTTCTAGTTCCCATCTTGCAGCCTGGATAATTTGATCTTGTTTCGTACCAATCTCAAAGTAATATTTGCCGTCTTTACTTTCATTTTCATCCCTCACTATAAATACTACATCTCCAGTTATGGATTCGCCTGGTTCAATCTCACCCTCTAATAAATCCACACTAATATCATCTGCATCAAATAATACATCATTAATCGTTGTCACATAAGTATCCTTTGAGCCACTTAGAGAAGGGTCAAATATATTTTTTCCATTAAAGTTGTGTTCACCTATATTTTCCACGGTTAAATTTGCAACCGCATATGCTTTAGCATTATTAACTTTTGACGGATCAAGACCAATATCAGCGTCTTTATCAATTGAATTTATGGTCACTTTATATTTATCATCCGCATCCTCGACATAGCCATTTTCCTCCATTGTAAGTCCATCTTGATGTCCTGTTGGTATATCACTATTTTGTTCATTCTCTTCCTCTTCAGAGTTTTCACCATCTTCTTCTTGCACATTATTTTTCTCTTGGTTATTGTTTTTTGACGCATCATTCGTATTTTTCTCTGAGCAACCACTCATTAAAAAAATACAAACAAGGAGCAAATATACAATTTTCTTTAGTTGACACATAAATAACCATCCTTCTTTCTTTTTTTGGTAATAAGATTATCAACAGTTGCTCCTACCCCATTAGATTTCCCAGTCATTTAGAAAAAGTAAAAGTTCGGACCAACGTAAGTATTTCTTTTGCAAAAGTTGTAGGTTATGTTGAAATAGCTTTGACTCAAAAACATTAGGTCCATTGGTTCAAGGTTTGATTCTTAGAAGTATATTTCATTCATTTTTTCCAGTTTTTGTTTCATAGTTAGGTCAAAACTATTAACCGTCACTTCATATGGAAAGTTATACATTATTTATTATTTCTGTCGTTTTGCCTATTTGATATACATCTTTCTTTTCATTGTCTTGTCTATATTATTAATCGAGCGATACACATCTGTCTTCAATTCTTTCGAAGTTAGGTATATTTTCCATTTCATAATCATTATTTATAACAAAATGATGTTGCCCGTCACTATCATTTGTCTTCCAAAAACTTATAAAGTTTCCGGTGAATCCATCGTTGTCATTAATATTGAATGCTTCACATATTTCTGTATCTACAATGTCGGACTTGCTATAGTTATTGCCTTCGATGTCAATTCAATTACACCATCTAATATTGCTTCCCTTGCCTTTTCTTGATCCAGTTCGTCCAATCCTATTATTTTTCCTTTTGACTCTGAATCACTTCCACATCCACCTATGAGAATAAAGAGTGGTAACATACAAAGAAATAGCTTTTTCATTTTATAGAACTCCTTCAGTAATATGATTTATCATGGGAGGAAAGTATTCTACTTAGTTCCCATGATAATATTTTTAGCCCTATTTTACATTTCTGGATTTGGTAATTCAAAATGTGTTTCTTCATCCGTCGTGACTTCGTATTTCATAAGAAAAGTATCTGCTTCATCAATCCCGGCTAAAAATACAATTGGACCAGTTATCTCTTCACCAGGAGCAAGTTCTTCATCTCTCTCCGTGAAAAATTCATCCTCTGAAATGTGCCCTGCCTCTTCATCTATTTTAGAAAAATTAGCGGAAAACATTTCATTTGGAATATATGCTTCATCACTAATGTTCTTTATTGTAACGTCAATAGCTGCAAATCTATCAGTATCATCTGCTCCGGAAAGAAATTCATTTATTTTTACACCTTCAACTTCCTCAGTCAATTCAAAATCGTTTACAGTAACTTCATAATCAAAGTCATACATATCACTCGTTATAACAGCTGTCTCGCCTATTTGATAGACATCTTTCTTTTCAGTGTTTTTATCTCCCTCACTCTCTGCTTCTTCTGTTTGATCTGTTTTACTATCTGATGCACTAGTTTTATTATCTTCATCATTATTGCACCCAGCAATAAATACACCTGCCAATAAAATAATGAATAGTTTTTTCATTTATAATCTCCTCTCCGCTATTAAAAAATAGATAAATGAAAGTTCTTTACTTACTGTTGTTAAATTGAAAAGTCACTTGATCACTTGGCAACTTAAAGACAACTTGTATCTTTCGTTTCATGTTTTGTTTTCAACTGTTTTTTTAAGTTTATGCAAAATGCTGTATCATCAATGCACAATGATAATACAGCATAATTTTATATTAACTATTATTTTTTAAGCTTTTTAATTTCTTTCTCGAGTTTCTTCGTTTTGTCCTTTTTCTTATCTTTTTTCATTTTTTTATCGGCTTTAACCAATTCAATATCTTTTTCCAGGCTGGCAATTTGAATGTCTTTGTTTTTCAATTCTTTTCCAAGCTTCATTGATTCTTTCGTATTTTCTAGTTCAATATAACTTTTTGCTGCTAGAAGCTTTGCCCGCTTGTTATCAGCATTGGATTTATACTGTTCAATAACATCCTCATGTTCCTTGTTAATCCAGGCCTGTTCGATTTTGACTTCCGGTTCATTTGATTCGATATCCAGGATTGCATCATTTGCTTCTTTGCTATCTAATCCAACGAGGCCATCAACAGCATTGATTTTGTATGCATCGCTCATTTCTGCCAGCTTTATGTAACTCTCCACCGTATTTAATTCAATATATTGTTCAATTAAAGCTAGGTGCGCATTCTCATCAAGCTCGTCAGCTTTCTCAAATAAATTGATTGCTTCTTCTACATCACCAACAAGCGCTGAATGATATGCATTGATAATTGTTTCATTGTTATCCAGATCGGATTGCAGTGTTTTATTTTCATCTGTTAATATTTCCTGCTGTTTATTATTTTCCTGTTCTGCTGCAGTGGTTTCCTTCGTAAGCGGCATCACCTTAACTGCATAGAGCGCAAGCATTCCAATGATAAGTCCAATTAACAAACCCGTTAATAAGGTTGTTTTCTTTTTTGGTGCTTCTTTTTTAGGCTCAACTTGTTTCTGTTGTTTTCCTGGTTTTGGTTGCTTCCGTTCTACTTGTTTTTTCGGTTGTTTCATTTTTTCTTCTTTGCTTAGTATTTCCTGTTCATTTACTGGATTTTTCGGTTTTTGCACTGGTGGTTTTGATTTCGTATTCATAGACGTTTCAACGAGTTGAAGACTCTTTCTAATCTGTTCGATAGATGTAGCGGCTTGAATGTTTTTAACCATAGGTTCTGACGAGTCTACATGTTCTGAATCCTTAATTTCCCTATATTCATGGGATGTAAATAAATATAATATAATATCTTTAACTTCATGTATTAGCTGTACAGCATTCATTTCTTCCGGTGGTAATACAGAGCGAATCCCCCGGTGGGCGAATTTCACATCTCCATCGTTGTTGACATAGATATTGTCTGGATGAATCAATGTTGTATATTGTGTCCCAATCAACTGTTCAACAGATAGAAGATTCGTTGCTATTGTTTGCTTTAATGCTTTATCGGCATTATAAAATTTACTTATTTTTCGATATGGTTTATCACGTTTATAATAAATACGAATCAACGTTTCACCTACGTTATATTGCTGACAATCAAAAAAGGAACGATCACTTCGTTTCAATTCTTCTAATTGCTCTGTTTCCACTAAATTTGTTTCTGCTTTAGGTATTTCATAGATGATCTCATCATCTATTTCCTGTAAAGTTCCGTATTGCTCTTTATCCTGTTGTGACATTTTTTCTCCCCCTTGTTTAACCTATCAAGTTTAAGAAACGATCTTTCCAACTCCAATTAATTCTATTAAGAGCATGAGTAACCTCTTCAATCGATCCAAAGCGCTTTTCAATATCTGTTTCCGTCAATTTCATAATGATGTTATACAAAGAACGTGGTACAAAATCCTTTAATATCTTTTTATGATTTACGGTATAGATGTTCTGTCCTTTTGTGGCAATATAAAATAATGTTGCTCCAAAAGAAAACAAATCAGAACGGAGATCAAGTACGCCATTTTCAAATTGCTCAGGTGCAGCAAATCCAATGGTCCCCATCGCCTGAACAGGTCGAAATTCCTTTAGAAAGGTAGCAGTTCCAAAATCTATTAAATGAATCGTTTGATCTTTTGTGATTAATAGATTAGATGGTTTTAAATCACGCATCACTATTTTAGGAACGCTGGAATGCAGTACTTGAATCAGACTGGCGATTTGCTTTGCGATATGTACTATTTCATGCGTTGTAAAATACTTTTTTTCCTTTTCTATGACGTCAGCAATGTTCATTCCCTCTACTTTTTCAATAACAATTGCCTTATATTGTTCTTCAATGATCAATTTATCGTAAAGTTTCGGGATATTGGGATGATTTATTTTCGCCAATAGCTGTGATTCATTGTCAAGCTGACTTTTAAAAGTGGTGGTAGGCTGTTTAACGATCTTCAGAATAGCTGTCTGATTTCTCCTATCTACTACCTCATAGATATGTGACGTACCCCCTTCACACAAATGGTTAAGGATCGTATAATTATCATATTTTTCTTGTTCCTTTAACATTTCGATCCCTCACCTTTTTCAACTGAAATTAGCAATTAATATGGAAACATCATCATAGTGGTTCGCGGTTTTTGCCAATGCATAGAAATGATCAGCAATATCCTGCAAACTGGCTTGATGCGCCATTTTATATTTCCATTGTTCTTCCAGTACACCGTCTGTAAAAAGAGAATAAAGACCATCTGTGCAAAGTAAAAAGTGGTCATTTTCTGTTAGTTTTCCTGATGCAGTAAATGGTGCAACAGATCCCTTTATTCCAACACATTGGGTAAGTAAGTGTGCTTTACTGTGAGACACTGCTTCCTCCATTGTCATCAGGCCATTTTCAACTTGCATCGTAGCCCAGGAGTCGTCCTTAGTTAATTGAACAAAGGTTTTATTTTTATTTAAATCAATGGTTTCATCCATTGGTTTACTTTCATTGCCTCTTGAATCATTAAAACGGTAAATTCTTGAATCACCGACATGACAAATTAAATACTGATCTCCCACAACCATCAAGACACTCATTGTTGTTCCAATATTACTTTCTTCCAGTTTACCAACCTTAATCAGTCTTTCATTTATTTTTTGAAAGGCATCCTCCACATTGTTTTGACAGTCTTTAAAGAATGCAGATAAAGTTTCGTGCATACGGACCTTGCCTCTCCACCATTTCATCATAAAATTCACAGCATAAAAGCTGGCAACATCCCCAAAAGTATGTCCACCCATGCCATCTGCCATAATTAGTATATGTACATCGTCCGGTGTCTCTATCGTACTAGAGCTACATTCCATATAATCTTCGTTGAATTGTTTATCTGGACCGATTGTACTCACTTCTCCTACGTGGAGAGATTTCTTTATTTTCATGTTTAAGACACCCTGTACGTATAAATTGTTTTACCGATTTGAATCTTATCATCGTGCTTTAGTTCATGAATTTTATAAGGAATGATTTTCTCATCGTTGATAAATGTACCATTTTTAGATCCTAAATCTTTTATGCCATACATATCGGATAATTTAACCAACTCTATATGAAGACGGGAAATTCCAGTCCCAGCTTCTACAAAACTTGTCCCTTTATCAGCACGGCCAATAATAAAGTTGTCTTCATCCAGTTTAATTTCCTCTTCTTTTCCATTGCGGTCTACAATAAGGTAATTATCTACTTGTTGCGTTGGACCACTACCTAACAATTCCTCTTCATCCAACAGCATGGTTTGATCCCGCAATCCAGGAGAAGCCTGTACTTTTACAGGTTCATTTGTTATCTTCCGTTCATCAGTATGTAATGCAGATGCCGTTTCCACTTCCTGTAGATTAAGCTGCTCATCATGAACCCTATTTATATTTTGGCTGAATGCCTTCGTTGAAATATTTTCCCGTTGATCTGGAACAGTTACAGCAGTTTTATTCTTCAACGGTTTTACTTGTTTATTCGCTTTTTGGTTCACTTTCACTTCTTTTTCAGTGATGATCGGTTCCACACCCGGTCTCCATATAAATAGATAAGTAATAACTCCAGCAATAATAACAAGTGTTAACCCGGTTGAAACACCTAACATTAATTTCGATGATGATCCTTCTGACAGCTTCCAACTTACTGCAATTAATAAAACACCGATTAAAATGGTATAGATCTTATACTTGGACGCTAAAGGGGGGAATTTTTTCACCTTTTTTATTTTCGTAATTTGTTTCGTTTTCTGATCTGACTCCATATTTCCTTCATTCTCGTCTACATTTTCAGCTTTGGTAACTTGTAATTGCTGTAACAATTCCTTGAGCCCTTGCAGACTAAAGCCTGGATCTTTAATATAGCTTAAAATCATTTTAAATTGTGCACCATTAATACCTTGCACTTCTCCGGCCATATTCAGCAACAGTTTTTTTAGCTTTTCATATAATGGTGTCGTATCATTCATGTCTTTAATTGGTAAGTATGTTAAATAAACCTCATGGTAGCCCCTACCTATGTAAATAAAATCTTCATTTAGTAGATAATGATCATCGCTTAATAAGTTGTTTGTTGCATCCTGAAGTGCTTGAACAATATTAATAAATAATGCATAGAATTCCTGCATGGACATTGGACGTTCCTTGGCAATTGCACGCAGCATACGAAGTCCTTCAATGCGATAATAAATAGATATTTCTCCATTTACATCCTCAAAACTCATTGGAACCAATCGGGGTAGCCGATTTGATTGGATCATTTTTAATTGCAATTCTTGAAAATCCTCTAATTTAAAACCACGCTCACTTGTCTTACTTAGTTTCATATATGATCCATTTGACTGCACATAATCAACTTCATATTGATATATTTTTTCCGACATTGTTTTTCCTCCTTAAGCCATATATATATAATAAAATGATACCATTACACCCGGTATAACTGCATAAATAAATGGAAATCGATTCGATACTTTATTCTTAAATTCGTCTAGTGGTGTTAAAGTCCTATCTCGAATAGATTCCAGAATATGTAATATTGCCATCGTCATATTTACAAGAAATGTTTTCGTGAATAATAAAATAATGAGACCTATGATACCTGCAAATATTATTGAATACATAATTGCATATAACGTAAATAATACGCCGCAAATTGCACCAATAGCGGCAAATAACTTTACATCACCTGCTCCGATTGCTTTGAAAATATATAATAATAATAAAATGCCACCACCAATCAGTGTTCCTAGTACAGATTGAATAAATCCATCCAATTGATTTACAAAAAGGTGATAGATAATTCCTACCAATACCCCACTCACATTCAGCCAATTTGGTATCCGTTGTTCTTTAACATCGTAATAGAAAGCTACGATTAAAAATAATATTAAAATAATAAAATGCCCAGCCATTTTCTACCCTCCTCTCAAATGAACTATTAACTACCGGCCCATGCACGTTCAACAGCCTTTTTCTTTATCTTTATTTTCTTTTCGAAGAAGGGCATTACAAGATGAAGTTCATTTTGTACTTCGATCTTTACATCGATATCATTTGTATTTGGAAAATTAGAATCAATAATGCTAATCGTGTCCGGACTAAAAAATGTTGAATTACCGACTTTGTTTTTATATTTTTCTATTACAGCTTTTTTATAAGCGGACTCTGAAACATGGTTATTAATGAGCTCCCCTGTTGTGGGAATGGCATTTTTAATGCCTTCACTCGCTTTATCTAAAAAATAATCAGCAATTTCATTATTGCCTAGGTTTTTCTTTTGATCCTCCGCTATATCATCTATAAATCCTTCTGTGCCATCCATGATTGCTCCTTCAATAACAAGTGATAAAAAAGAATAATGTGCAACCGTTTGAGCTGTTTCACTAACAGCTTCTTTTAATGCCATTTCAGCAATAGATATTTTTACTAACGCTGTTAAAAATAAGAAAAACATTAATAATATAGGAATAATTAAAGCCGCTTCTACTGTAATACTACCATCCTCTTTTTTTAGCTTAATTAAAATCACCTACTTTCTATAAGTAAACAGCGTTTATAGGTATTAGGCTTGCTGTTACGCTTAGGGTGAGAAGCTATTTTATTAACTTCCCATCCTAAGAGCAACATGTGCCCTTAGGTATAGCTCAATATTTTATTTTTCTGGAACAGGTAGTTCAAATTTTACTTCTTCCTTTGTAGCTTCCGCTTCGTAAGTGAAATAAACGACATCATTTTCATAAAGTGAATCAGTCAAATAAACAACATTACCTGTAATTTCTTCACCCGGTTCAAGTTCTTCCTCTCTTTCAGTAAAGAATTCATCATAAGATGTCTCACTTATTAACTCTCCAATGAGTTGAGCAGAAATCTTATCGTTCGGTATAAAAGGCTTATCTCCCGTGTTTTTTAGTGTGACATTAACGACCACAAATACATCGTCATCAAAGGAGTCAAAATCATCCATTGAATACCCATCTACTTCATCAGTCGTTACCTCAAAATCATTTACTGTTATCTCGTAAGGAAATCCATAAGAACTACTGGTTGTTTTCGCAGTTTCTCCAATTTGATATACATCTTTCCTCCTCTCACTGTCATCATTGTCTGTACTTTCATCTTCAGTACCATTACCATCTGTTACTTGATCATTGTCTGTATCTGATTCGTTGGAAGTGTCATCGTTACTGCACCCAGCAATAAAAACACCCGCCAGTAAAATAATTAATAGTTTTTTCATTTTATATTCCTCCCTGATTAATACGAATATACCTTAGATTTTTTTATGGTATAGGTTTTGCCTGATAATTTTCCAGTATTATTGGGTAGAATCTTCGTTAATGCTGGAATAAAGAGTAAGTCAATATCTCCTTTTACTGTTCCTTCTATATAAGATGGGTTTTTATCTAATTCCACATCTGTGTCTAATGTAATTGCACCTTGTAGACGTCGTATTTTTTCATTGTTGTAATCTTCACCTTGAAATGATTTCATAATCATGAAAATACGCAAGAATAACGGCATTGACATATCAATTCTTCCCGAGATTTTTAGTGGTTTCCATTTATACTCATAATCACCTGTGGTCAATGATTTAAGCCCGATTAACGTATCACCAGCAGCCCTTACAACTGCTCGCAATATACCAAGAGGACCTGCAAATCCTCCTTCAAACAATATAAGATCAATCATTTTAAATACAAATAATACTAATGCAATATCCTTAACAAATGCTAGGTAGTTCGCACCGGCGGTATAATGACCATAAGTAATAAATTGTGCCTGCTTGGTATCGTACATAAATGAAGCTGCATCCGTTCTTGTTAATTCATACGGCTCACTTGTACCATAATTAGCCATAATATATTCATTTATATATAGTTCATTACGAACAGATTCTGGGAAATCAGAAACAAACTTTGTGAACTGACTAAATTGTTCAAAGGCATCCTTAATAAATTGGATTCTGCTTGGTTCTTCTTCATCCACGTCACCATTATCCACTACAGCGTCATAATTGGATACAATTTCTTCTAGTCTATTATATGTGTCTTGATCTTTCCCCATATTGTCGACGCCTTTAGTAAGGAACTCCCACAATTCCCCAATACCTTCATCCGCTTTATCTTCTTCTTCTTCTAGTTCCTCCCTTTCTGCTATCAAAGCCTTTGAATCTTCATAGACACTTAAATGATCTCTAATTGGATCAGCGTAATCTGTATTGTAGGTACTATTTCTGCTTTTTAATTCATTTTTTATATTTGTTGCATCATCCACATGTTCTTCAATGACCTTGTGAAAACCATCTACTAGATCATAAACTGTATATGAAGCGTAACTACCTGAGAGGGCTTCTTCCTCTGACATCCCTCCCTTGGTGTCAAACTGCTTATCCAATTCTTCAATATTAGTATAAATATCGTTGAAAAATTCATCGCGCATAACCATATTTTTCATTTTCTCTATTTCTTCTTTATCTTTATCATCAAGTTCAAAATCATCAAAGTTGATTTCTTCCATGATTTCTTCAATTTTATCATTATAGTCTTTTGCAGACGCTGGACCATAATTATCCGGAGAACCAGGGACAACAAAACCAAAAATCTCTTTATTTATTGTACCTTTTATGCTTTTAAACTTGTCAAATAAATCTAGATGATTACTTTTCAGACCTTTAAGCGCATTCTCATAGTTTTCAATTTCCTCTTCTATATCTTCCTCATCGTCTTCCTTATCTTCGTCATCATCACCTTCGTCTTCAGTTTCTTCATCGTCATCGTCATCCTCTTCCTCCAATTTCTCTTTCAACTCATGATAACGATCATTATAGAAAATTAACCCTTCCATCCAACGTACATCTTTTGGTATCTTTTCATCAAAAGCGTCTTTACTTTCTGGACCAACTATTCCTGATAGTTCACCTTCTTCACCCAACATATCCAAATATTTCTCTATTTCTTTTTTCGCTTTATCAATCTTTTTATTACGCTTTTCAGCAAGATCAAATAACTCTTCGTATGACTCCGCTAAATTTTCAACCTTTTTTCCATCGTCTTCAGAAAAGTCTCCTAGCCCCGAATTCACCAATTCAAATAGTTGCTCTCCTATTTGTGCAGGTGCCTGATATTTCATGCTTTCTAGTATTTGGTGGCGCATTACATCGTAATCAACTAAGTTACGATCTGTCTCAAACGTTGCAGTCGCAGTATCTATACCAGGATTTGATAAGTTTAAGGCTCCATCCAAATCACCAGCATCATAAAATTGTTCATCTAAATATTTTTGAAAATCGCCATTTGCTTTGGATTGATCACCACTGTAACTAAATAACCCTACAGCAGCTAATTTTTCATTATAATCTGCCATCGTAGATCGAAGTGAGGTATCAATAGCATTCTCAATCTGCCGCTCAGCTGAAATAATTCGCATCGTATCAATGAATAAAGCGTTAAGTAAAAATATGGGAAGTATGATCAGTATCGCATAAATAGATACTGATCCTTTTTCCTTAAATAAAAATTTTTTTATTATGTTTTTCACCGTCTCACCTCCAAACCGGAAAATATATCTCATTGACATGATTTCGCTTATATTAAATCCCTGAGAACCAAGGCAGATACCTTAATCCAAATCACTTTCTTCTAGTTCCCATCTTGCAGCTTGGATAATTTGATCTTGTTTCGTACCGATCTCGAAATAATATTTGCCGTCTTTACTTTCATTTTTATCCATTCCAAATACTACGTCTCCTGTCACTGATTCTCCCGGATCTATCTCACCCTCTAACAGGTCCACATTGATTTCATCTATATCGAATAGTACGTCGTTAATGGTTGTCGAATAAACCTCCGTTGAGCCACTAAAAGAGGGGGAGAAAATACTTTTTGCATTAAAGCTATGGTCATCAATATTTTCCACAGTTAAATTAGCAACTGCATATGCATCAGAATTGGATATCGATGGATCAATACCAATATCACCGTCTTTGTCAATTGAGTTTATCGTAACTTTATATTGATCATCCGCATCCTCGACATAGCCACTTTCCTCCATCGTTAGTCCATCTTGATGGCCTGTAGGTATATCATTTTCTTGTTCATTGTCTCCCTCTTCAGCGTCTTCTTTTTGCTCCCCGCCTAAGTTTTCACTTTCATCTTCCTGCACATTATTAGTCTCTTGGTTATTGCTCTTTGACTCATCACCCTTCTTATCAGAACAACCAGTAATAAAAATTATACTTACCAAAAGTAGACATACAAGTTTCATCAATCGATTCATTAATTTACATTCCTTTTTAGTAGTTTTGTTTTACTCCATAAATTCTTTTACAGAATCTACAAGGTCAGAAGCCGCATCCCCAAGCCCACTGGCTTCCCAGACATATTTAGAAAAGTTAAATGTTCTAATAAGCTCTGGTGAATCCGTAACAACCCGACTAGATGTTGCTGTTAATTCATCACTATTAAGCCCCATTATTTTTTTTAGATATGGCGGTAGAAATAAATTAGAAGTTGCTTTTACTTGTACCTCGCTGTATATTAGGTTATTTTTATAATCAATTTCTACCTTCAATGGGCTATTATATTTAACTCCAGCTTTTGTTATTTTTTTATTTAATGGACCATCATCTGATGAAAAGAGTCCACCCAATCCAAATATTTGCAGGATATCATTATCAAAAAGACGCCAATATAAGCCGTCGGCCCCGTCATCTTCCAGTCCTGGATAAAATTGCTTATCAAATTCTCCTGTTTCCAAATCTTTATTAGAGTTGTTCCACGAATAAGCAACTTGAGACGCCGCTTTTTCAGCGACATAATGTGCTGTCCCCATTTGGAATATGATAATACAGAGAAACACGCCCATTAACGTGAATAAAAAAACTGCAGGTAACACGAGTGTAGCTTCAAATGTGAAACTACCTCGGTTATCCTTTATGAAGGATTTCATCATATCCTCCTTCCCGTTTTCCTTTTACATAAGTAATTCAACCTATCGTTAGCTTCTTTCTACAATTCTAACTCATCTTCTACCTTGTCGAAGAGTTGTTCAACCCATGATTTAAGTCTGTCTTTAAACAAAAATGCGACGACAATAAGTACAGATAAAATAAGTAACATCTCCACTGTTTCTAGTCCTTCTTCATCATTCCAAAAAATTTTAATTGCGTTCATTTAAAATCTCTCCCTTTTTTTAAAATACTGCTATCGCAGGATATATAACAATAAGAAGAACTGCTCCAAAGATAAATATTATCGGAAACACTAATTTGGAAGACGCTTCCTCCCCTTTTATTCTGGTTACAGTTTTTCGTTTGTCCCATAATGATACGGATAATTCCTTCAATGATTCTACTAATAATGCCCCACCTTTGCGATAATTCATCATAATAGTTGTTGTGAAAATCGACACTTCCTGAATACCGCAACGATAGTTTAAATCCTTCATAACATTTGGAAATGATGAATTTGCAGACAATTTATTTACGGACTCATTCAATTCATAGTACAAAGGAGAATCATATATATCTTTTTGTTTCTGTTCTACACACTTTTTAATGGCGCCTTGCGCTGTTTCCCCAGCATTGACTAGTAAGATGACTTTATTTACAAATTCAGGTAACTCTATAATGATGGAATCTTTTCTTTTTTTCACTTTTGTATCTAGATCTTTTACTAAAAAGAAACTTACAATAACAATCAAGAATAAACCCACTAATAAATTTTTATATGGTTGGTTATCGATGATTACAATAGCACAGGTAAAAAAAGCAAATAAGGTGTTAAATGTAATAATTTTCGCTAAATAAACCTTTGTGTGATCTCCTGACAATTTACTCCCCTTTAGTATAATCATTTTTTGATGAATGGAACTAATTACTTTAGGCATACGTTTATATAAATTCAATTTATCAATGAGTGAAAATGCAAAAGGTGCCATGATGGGTAAAGTAATATCCTCTTTATACTTTTTTATAAACTGTTCATATACTTTTTTATTTTTTAGTATAGAAAATAAAATAACTAGAATTGAAACAACAAGTATTACTTTTAAAATCATTTTTATCACCCCCTTCATTAAAGTTGTCTAATTATACCTCTATATTCATTATTTTTTGGCTAATCAACATACTCACAAGTATGCAAACAAGTGCTACGGTCATTACTAATGGACCAGGAGTACCAAATTGGTAAAGCGGCTCAACAAATTCTGGTGATGACGTTTTTAAAAAGAATATAATACCTAATGGCGCAACAGCCATTATTTTCGATTCGAACTTTTTCTGGGAAACCAATACTTTGATATCCTGTTGAATTTCTATTTTATCTGTAATGATATCTGCAGTTCGTTTAATAACCTCTACTAGATCACCACCGGTGCGTTTACATGTAATAAAAACATTGGAAAAGTTCTTTATATCTTCTACATCTGATCTCTTCGCTAAATCATCAATTGCCCGTTCTATAATCTCTCCATTTTCCACTCGCCTGTTAATTAAATTAAATTCTTTGACAATATATGTATCTTCATCTGGATATAGCAATTTTAAGTCTTTAAGTGCATCTCGAAATGCATTTTCTATCGATTGGCCGGCAGCTAAGGATGACGCTAAGGAAGAAATAGCTTCTTTAAATTGCAACGAGAGCTCATCCTGACGCTTTATCTTTAAATCTTTGCGTTTAAACTTCGGATAGAACATGCCGAAGCATGCTCCAATCAGTGATAGAATTAAATTATTATAAAAAAGGTATCCAACTCCAAAAATGACTGCCCCTGCTAAGATGGAATATTTCACACGTTCTTTTAATGATAGATGGTAAGTGCCGTAATCTATTAGCGTTTCACCGCCAATGGTTCTTCTTTTAATTGCTTTAATATATTGAGAGCGACGTTCCTCTTCTTTCATTTGATGATCCTTTATCTCTTTGCTTGCAGCTCTGGCTTTCTTCACCCTTCTAAAAATCATAAACCCTATAATTAATATAATTAAAATGATACCTATTATTTGGTCTATTTCCATCTTTTGTCGCCTCCTTTCTGATACCGTTTGTACCGACCATTCATGAAAATTGTTCAATCACATCATATTTACCAGCCAATTTAAGCTTACTTTTGGCTTGCAAGACATTATGTGTCTTTTTTAAACTCCCTATTATTTTTCCTTGATCATCTTCTCCTTCTTCCTCAAAAATGTATAAAGGATTAAGTTGAATTTCTCCATCTTCTACGTCCAATACTTCTGTTATTTCCACAACTCTACGGGAGTGGTCCCTTAGTCTGGATAAATGTATCATTATGTCTATTGCTGAACTTATTTGTTTTCTTATGACATCAATTGGCAGTTCTGCCCCACTAAGCACCATTGTTTCAAGACGGCTTAACATATCATAAACAGTGTTGGCGTGCCCAGTTGAAAGCGAACCATCATGTCCCGTATTCATTGCCTGTAACATATCCAAAGCTTCCGCACCCCTGACCTCTCCAACGATGATTCTATTTGGTCTCATACGGAGTGAAGCTTTAATTAAATCCTTAATTGATATTTCTCCTTTACCTTCCGTGTTCGCATTTCTCGTTTCTAAGCTGACAAGGTTAGGTGTTTTAAAGATTTGTAATTCAGCAGAGTCCTCTATCGAAATTAACCGTTCCTCTTTTGGTATAAAATTTGATAAGACATTTAGAAAGGTTGTCTTACCAGAACCTGTTCCACCACCGATAAATATATTATATTGGGCCTCTACCAGGTGTCTTAAGGTTTCAGCAACATGCTCATCCAGTGCACCAAATCCAATCAAATCTTCGATCATTAATGGCTTTTCCGGGAATTTACGAATTGTCATCGCTGGTCCTTTCAAAGCAATGGGTGGCAATACAACATTGACCCGCGAACCATCTTCTAACCGTGCATCCACAATCGGACTAGATTCGTTTACAACCCGATTCACCTTCGATACAATCGCCTGAATGGTATCTTCTAGTTTTTGTTCGCTTTCAAACTTCACATCCGTATTAAAAACTTCCCCGTCCTGTTCTATAAAAATTTGATCATAGCTATTAATCATAATCTCTGTTACAGATGGATCGTCCAGGATTGGCTGTAGGACACCCAATCCCCGAAAGGCATGGTACATTCTATCAACAATCTTTTTGATCATCGCAGAAGTCAGTTTGTGTTCCCTTGCAAATTCAATTACCGTTTCTTCCACATAATCCATTAATTCCTCATTGGTTGTGGAGTGCATAAAATCTAACGTATCTCGCAATTTCTCAATTAGAAATTTCGTAATCTCATCTTCTGTTTGCGGGACTTCTTTTACTTTTTCTTGTTTTCTTTTATTATCTGCTTTCGTAGCCAAAAGAAGCCACCTCCGCTTCTGCCTCGATGCCCGATTTTAAATGCTTGGCAAGCATTTTCCCAAGTTCATTGTCTTCAAGTAACTTTGTCCCTTCACTCATTTCCAACCAGTTTTGTTTAAATGCTATCCGATCTTCGATGCTGAAATTATAATTATCGGCTCCTTCGAACATGTTTTGACCCACTTTGTTTAGCATAAAATGTATTTTGGATCGGTCAATATTACTTCCTAGCAGGTTATTATCTAGAATGTTTTGCGAACGGGAAAAACTAGCTTCATCTGAATTCAATATCCAAAATACTTCATCACTTGTTTCCATTGCTGCGCTATTTCGCTTATGTAGACTACTCTCCAGATCAATCAGTATAAAGTCATAATTTTGTGTATCTCTTAAAGAAGTGATCAATCCATTTACTTGTTCTGATGTTAATGTCTGCATTTCCTCCGGTTCAGCAGGCAAAGAAAAGTAATCTATATTCGTAAATGCGTCTTTCGATTTCAAAGATTCAATTTTCGACAGGAGTCGCTCGTTATTATTTTTTAAATAATAAAACACTTCGGTTGAAGACTCCTTCTCCTCTTTAAAATAAAGATTGGTCGTATGTAACTGTTCAAAATTAAGATAAAATACCTTCTTTCCTTGTTGCGCTAAATATTTAGCCAAGCAAAGGGACAGTATCGTTTTTCCAGCAGCACCACTACCGCTGTAAAAACTAATTACATTTTCTTTCTTGTTTTTATCAAAAACAGTGGATAACTTTTCATTTGTCTCGTAATAAATGGATAAAATTTGTGATAAAAATTGAGTTAAAGGTTGAAATTTAAATATAGCCTTTTCTTTATCATCTTCAGCAAGCGGTATTTCTGATAATTGAACAACCTTTTCAAATGTTATTACATCATCCGGTTTCAATTTAAAATCAGTGATTAATACATGCTGTTTTTGATTCCGAGTGTTTTTCCGAAATACTTCGATATCCGTATAAATTTTAGCTGAGAATTTTTCACTATTATCCGGATTAATCATATAATTGGAAAAATATGCGGCGTAATCATTGTCCCTCGTTAATAAAGTAAGTTTAACTTTGTTCATAGCAATCACCTTTTCCAAGTTAGTTTATCTTTTTGGCTAAACAACTTTCAAATCGTAACTATTAATGAATGTCAGATCGATATGTTTATATAAAATAAGAATACTTTTTCTTATCTAATGACAAAACAAAAATAAATAAGTTTAAGATACTATTATAAATATTTTTTCTTGTAATAAACCTGTGATTTATCTTACTATATTTCCATCATAAAGATAAGGGAAAATCGCGAAAACAGTTAAATGTACCTATGACTACAGATTCACGCAATAACGTGTTATTATCTGGCAATTTACTTTCCCTCTTAATTTGTATATGGAAGTGTAAGTCTTTGCTTTTCGCCCAAGATAACACCTGAAAATAGCGAATTAATCATACTTACTTTTTGATAACAGCTTACTTTCACGATAAAATGAAAATAAGTGTGAAATATTTATTTGGAAAATAAAGGTATTAAGTAGGTCTTTTAGCACATATGTTATTAGGCATAAAGTCTGTGTTTTATCCCGTTTATTTTTCGAAAATTAAATTTTACTGTAATATTTTTTGAAGCTATTGTAACCAGAAAGCATTATCATCGTTATACTATTCTTCACTTTGTTTTGCTTTAATTTTGTAATGAAAGTGAGATAAAATAATGTGCTTAACTATAAATACCCATAAAGAATATTTATAAACAGTCTTTAGTTGCATTACTAATTCAAATCTTTATGGTACGATGGAAAGTGCGTTTTAAATTTCAAAAAATTTGATGAAGGAGGAGAAGAAAAACGATGACAGACGAGGAGAGAAGGGAAAGAAAACCACAAACTAAATTAATTCTCTTAATAACTACGATTGTCATAATCATTATTGTAGCTGGCACTGTTTTTTATGTTGTCGGCAAGGCAAAGTTTACGCCTGCCAAAAAAATAACTGCTTTTGAAGACGCTGTAACTAACAAGGATACGAAGGAACTAAAGGATTTATTACATCCATATAAAGATTCTTTTGAAATCACGGAAGATAATACAGCTACATTGATCGGTTACCTAAATGATCATCCCGACGCATTGAAGCAAATTAAAAATAGACTCAATGAACAGGTCGAGTCACTGCAATCCTCTAAAGATAGCGGATCTTCCGATGACCTCTTTGGAACAATTAATCTCTCTCAGGCGGGGAAGAGATGGCTCCTATTTGATGATTTTCATTTTGAAGTA
This sequence comes from Virgibacillus halotolerans, assembly GCF_016908515.1. Classification (GTDB taxonomy): domain Bacteria; phylum Bacillota; class Bacilli; order Bacillales; family Amphibacillaceae; genus Virgibacillus_M; species Virgibacillus_M halotolerans. The sequence goes on along the minus strand of NZ_JAFBEA010000001.1, from coordinate 223,534 downwards.
GTACCTGCGATGATCCAAGTAAATACAAAAAATCCAGATGTTGACTTGCTAATCAATGATGATAAAGTAGCAACTACTTCCAAAGCGTACGAGGAATCATCATTCGGTCCTTTTATGCCAGGTGCATACAAGGTCAAAGCAGCTTTTGATAATACATATGCTAGCGTGGCTGATGAAGAAGAGATTGAACTCTTTAACAACGAACAGCAAACAGTCTCACATTCATTTGAATTGCCATTAGAAGAAATTGAAATTAAATCTAGATATGATGAGTTTAATCTTTACGTTAATGATAAAAAGACAGATATTAAAGTTGATGGCGGTAAACAATCCATTGGCACATTTCCATTTGACGGGTCTGTAGAATTAGATATTAGAAAGGAATACCCCTGGGGAGAGGTAAAAAGTGATAAGGAGACAGTTGATGAAAACTATATCAATTTTAATTCTATAAACGTATTATCCGAGGAAGATGAGGTAGCATTGATGGAGCAAATAAATGATACCGTAAATCAATATAACGAAGCATTAACCAAAAACGACACTTCCCTTATCAAGGATGGTGTTACAGATAATATGAAGAAAAATTTCAAAAAAGAAATCAAGGAAATAAAAAAGAAACGCCCTAATTATAAAAGTAACCTTGTACGTGCTACCTATAGAATGGATGAAAAACACCCAGATTATAACGAAAATCTAGATGGATACACAATAACATTTAAAGCACTTTACACCACGCATGTGCCATCTGGTAAAGGCTTTTTTGGATGGCAATCCAGAGACGAGGATAAAAAAGAATATACGAGTGCCAGTAATGTAATTGTTCTCTACGATGAGGACGAGAAGGAATGGAAGATAGATGAAATGGAAGATGACTATTTTATAATCACGAGTAATGAGGAAAAAGTATTTGAATATGCTAAAGACAAAAAGAAGGAAGAGAAAAAATAAAAGCAGCGGGCATAGCCCCTGCTTGGGCTTGTCAAATAAACTGTGTAAGTTAAATACTTATTCAATGTATTCTAAAGCCCTCTCTTTTAAATTTTCATGGAGAAGTAGCAGGTTCATAACCATTGCCCAGTTTTGAATATGGCCACCTTCCCATTTTGTTTCGAGTTCTTTTACTCGTAAATATAATACTTTTAATAAAGCATTCTCGTTGGGGAATGCTCCTTTTTTGGTTACTTTTCTAAAACTGGAATGGATGCTTTCTACCGCATTGGTTGTGTACATAATCTTGCGAATGGCGCTGCCATAATCGTATAATTGCTCGACATGACTAAAGTTCCTTACCCATACATCAATGGCTCCTGGATAGGCAGCCCATTGTTGTTGAAAGGATTCAAAGGCACTTACTTAGGCAAGCCTTCAGACTTGGTGCTCCATATACCTTCTTTAAGGCCTTGGTGAATGTTTTATAATCCTTGCTTGGAATATATTTGACGGAGTTACGAATCAAATGAACCATACATCTTTGAACGATCACGTCAGGGAAAATAGCACGTGCTCCTTCTTCCAAACCACTCACACCATCCATGGATATAAAGAAGATATCTTCGACGCCTCTTGCCTTGATCTCATCGAAAATCTGCATCCATTTATGCTTGCTTTCTGTTTCATTTAACCATAATCCAAGTATTTCTTTATTACCTTCTATTGTGTATCCAAGAATCGTATAGACCGCATATTTTTTCGCCTCATACTGATTGCGAATGGTTGTATACATGCAGTCTACGAAAACAAATGCATAACAGTTACTTAACGGTCTGGTCTGCCATTCTTCCAGTTCAGGAAGCACTTGATCTGTAATATCGGATACCATTTTATGGGATACCGAAAAACCGTAAATGTCTTCAATAGTCGATGAAATATCACGTTGCGACATCCCACGGGCATACATGGAGATCACTTTACTCTCAATCGCAGAAACGTCTTTTTTACGCTTCGGAATCAATTCCGAATTAAAGGATCCATCACGATCTCGTGGCATCTTAATGTCCACTTTACCTGAAGTCGTTTTTATAGCTTTCTTTCCATATCCATTGCGTCTGTTTTCTGTTTCTTTTTCCCCTTTATCATTAGATTCATAGCCCAGATGGTGACTCATTTCACCTTTTAACATCGCTTCAAACATAGGACCAAATATATCCTTCAAGGCGTCCTGCATGTCTTCAACAGATTCAGGTTGATAATCTTCAATAATCTTATTCGCTAATTCAACTGATTTTGGATCCCGCTTTAACTTAGCCATAGAATAACCTCCCGTTTGAATTATTTTTATTCTAACAATAAAAAACTGAACTGCGAAGTAAGAGCCGTACGCTCTCTCACTTACACAGTTCAGTTTACACTCCCCCCTGCTTTTATTTTTTACTATTCAACTTTAACAATTTTTACTTGAATGTCTCCGCCTGGTGTTGCTACGGAAACTTCTGCACCTTTTTCCAGGCCGATTAAGCTTTTAGCCATTGGGGAGTCATTCGAAATCTTTCCTTCAAATGGATCCGCTTCTGCACTTCCTACAATCATGTATGTCTCTTCTTCGCCATTAGGCAACTCCTGAAACGTGACTGACTTACCTAAGCTAACGATATCAGGATTCTCATTATCATTTTCAATGATGACAGCATTACGAATCATTTTCTCTACTTGAGCAATTCTTGATTCTACAAATGCTTGTTCATCTTTTGCTGCATCATACTCAGAGTTCTCAGATAGGTCTCCGAAATCTCTTGCTACTTTTATTCGTTCAACTACTTCTTTTCTTCGATCCGTTTTTAAGAAATTTAATTCTTCCTCTAATTTTTCTTTCCCCTCTTGTGTCATGTAATAACTTTTCTCTATTGCCATTTAAAACACTCCTTTTTCACTTATACATATAAAATGAGCGATGGAAAATAATTCGCTCTAATTACTATGATGTTTATATACTATTCATTACTATGGCAGACTTTATTTAAATTTTCAATCCTTTTCTTGTAATTGTTTTGCTTTATTTTCAGACAAAATATGCGCTATCTTGGTTGCCATAATATCAATTGCTACATGATTTTTGCCGCCTTCTGGAATAATGATATCTGCATAGCGCTTGGTTGGTTCAACGAATTGCAGGTGCATTGGACGAACATTGTTGATATATTGGTCAATAACGGAATCCAAAGTCCTTCCCCGTTCCTTAATATCTCTTAATAAACGGCGGATAATGCGTACATCTGCATCCGTATCCACAAACACTTTAATATCCATCAAATCGACCAGTCTTGGATCCTCTAATATAAGAATCCCTTCCAGAATGATAACCTCTTTTGGTTCTACAGGAATGATTTCTTCTGAACGTGTATGAATTTTGTAATCGTAGACTGGTTTTTCAATTGAATGATTATTCATTAGCTCTTGTATATGATTGATTAATAAATCATTGTCAAATGCTAATGGATGATCATAATTTGTATTTAGCCGCTCTTCTAAAGGAAGATGACTTTGATCTTTATAGTAATAATCCTGTTCAATGACAAGGATCGTTTTATCGGAAAAGCGTTGGCATATGGAACGGGTGACGGAAGTTTTACCGCTGCCACTACCACCTGCTACACCAATCACGACTGGTTTATCCTGCATGCTAGTCATACTCCTCTCAATTACCTTTTAAGACTTATCGCAACACCATCACCGATCGGTACAATGGTTGTGATGAAATCAGGGTGTGTGGTGAGAAATTCGTTATAAGCAATTAATTTCTCAACCATTTTCTTATATTTCTTTGGTGTCGTATCTGGGTTAGCTACATACCCTCTGAACAATACATTATCAGAAATAATGAGTCCATTCTTTGTTAACAATTGGTGTGCAAGTTCAAAGAAATATTTATACTGACCTTTGGCTGCATCAATGAAAATAAGGTCAAATTTTTCCTTATCGGTTATCAGTTCATTCATTATATCCTTTGCATCACCATACATGAGATTAATTTGCTCCTGTTTCTCTGCATGCTTAATGTTCGTTACAGCCTGCTGATAGCGCTGTTCATCTCTTTCTATTGTAACGATCGTTGTATCCGGATGTGCTTCCAGCATTCTTAATGCAGAATAACCAATTGCTGTGCCAATTTCCAGAATGCGTTGTGGTTGTTTTAATTTCACCTGCAACATCATAAAATGCATGCTGACAGGCTCCATTATTGGCACGTGATCGATTGCTGCCTGCTGCTCAAGCTCACTAACCCAATTGTTTTGCACTGGCAAGCTGTGTCTTAAATAATCTGTGAGCGATTCTTCCATATCATTCCCTCTTTTATCAAAAACTTGACGGATAGAACTTTCCTACCCGTATAAAAACAGGAAATGTGAATACTATATTCACACTTCCACTTCTACTTTATATACTTTTTCTTATATTTTAGATGTTCTTCATGGGTTTCAGAAAAATAGATGTTCCCTTTGTCATCGTGTAGGAAATAAATATAATCCGAATCTTCCGGATGAAGCACTGCATCCAACGAGGATACTGCAAAATTGGATATCGGTCCAACAGGCAATGTATCGACTTGGTACGTATTATACGGGGAGTCCGTTTTCAGATCTTTCGATAGGACCTTTCCCTTATGCTCTCCTAATGCGTATAGCACCGTGGGATCTGTCTGTAATTTCATTCCTTCATCTAAACGATTATAAAAGACGCCAGCAATTTGCTCTCGTTGATCTTTTGTACCGGACTCTTTCTCTACCAAAGAAGCTAAGGTGACTATTTCATGAATTGAATAATCATTTTCCTCGATATCCTCTGTATAATCGGATAGAACTTCTTCCGTTTTGTCCATCATTTCCATGACAACGGATTTCACAGATGGTTCTTCTTCATAAAAGTTATAGGTTGCTGCAAATAAATAACCTTCTAATGGGGTTCGGATGTCTTTATCCAGTATATCCTTCGTTAATATCTTAGGATACTCTTCCATTAATTCCTTAATATAATCAGGATCATTTACTTGTTTCAAAAATTCTTTCTTACTGAAAGGAAGCTCTTTTGCGTATATCTCTGCTATTTCATCGATTGATTTTCCTTCAGGTATTGTAACTTTATATACAGGCTTTGCGACCACTTTCCCACTCTTTAATGATTGAATGAATTCATTCAGTGTCATGGATGGTTTAAACGTGTATTCTCCTGCCTGGAAGTTTGATTCATTTTTAAACTTTGTATAGAAACGAAATACACGGGCATCTTTGATCAACCCATTTTCTTCTAAAAGCTTAGCAATGGTCGAGGAAGAGGAACCGATTGGTATATCAACTGTTATTTCTTCCGTACTATTTGGATCTACAGGATTCAAGGCGGATTTAATGTACGTGTAACCAAATATACAACCTATCAATAAGATAACAACTAAGGATAAAATAATAATAGCAACTATTTTACGAACCTTCTTGGCTTCTTCGCTTCGAGCGTTGAGGTTGTCCCTGTAAGTTTCTTTCTTTTTCTTCTTGGACATAAAGTCTCCCCCTCTCGTCCGGTATATTATACTAAAAAAGTAAAATATTATCCATGTTTTTCAATAATAATCGATAATTCGTCATGATTCATAAGGAAAAGCGCAAGCGTCTTCACCATTTCCGACAAGTTTAAACAAGATACCCATCATGGTCTTAAGACCTCCAGGATGTATGTATAAAACTGGACATGCTTATTTTGTAGTCCTAATAATTACAATCAAACTATTGTAGTTTGATTACCCCAAAGGAAAAGCTGATGTCTGTAGAGACATCAGCTAACCTAACTATACATGCTTGCAGTTCTATGATTCTTCTTCCTCATCTGCAAGTGTATGAAGCATTTCTTCAACCATTTCCCATTCTTCATCTGTATCGATTGGGAAAAGGGCCAAGTCATCTTCTTTCCCTTTTTCCTCATAACGGAAAGCGTAAACTTCCACTTCTTCGTCATCTGTCTGTTCAGCTGGTACCACTGCGAGATACGATTGATTGGTCTCATCTACATCAAATGTAAACAAGACTTCGAATAAATTTTCCTCCCCGTGTTCATCCGGGATAATGATACGTTCTTTTTCTTCTAATGCCATGCTTTCACCTCTTCTATTTTTGATCTAAGTAACCTTGCAATATCATGACAGCTGCCATTTTATCAATTACTTTTTTCCGTTTCTTCCTACTCATATCCGCTTCGAGCAACACGCGTTCCGCTGCAACGGTTGTAAGCCGTTCATCCCATAATGCTGTTGGGATATCGTGGATCGCTTCGATATGTGCTGCATATCTTTGTGAAGCTTCTCCACGTTCACCAATCGTTCCATTCATATTTTTAGGTAGGCCAATAACAGCTTTCCCAATTTCATGCTCCGCTATAATTTCTTTTAATGCTGCATCTGCAGAGTCAATCGTCAATTCATTCCAATTAATTGTTGTTAATCCTTGTGCAGTCCAACCAAATGCATCACTTACTGCAACACCGATCGTTTTGGATCCAACATCTAAACCTATAATTTTCATTTAATTTTCCTTTTGCTGTTCTAAATAAAATTTGACCAATTCTTCAATCACTTCGTCCCGCTCTATTTTACGAATGAGATTACGGGCATCTTTATATCTCGGGATATATGCAGGATCACCGGATAACAAATAGCCGACAATTTGGTTGATCGGGTTATATCCTTTTTCCTTTAATGCACCGTGTACCGTAAAGAGAATCTCTTTAATATCCTGATCAAATGGCTCGTCTGAAAAGTTAAATTTCATCGTTTTATCTATTGAACTCATAGGGACACCTCGTTCTTAGAATAACTGTCCATCCAACCCGATTTACCGGACGAATGGCCAATTTTTCTTATACTTTAAAACTAGAAATGTTTTTCTTACACGCAATTTTCACCTTTATACAACATTCTAACATGATTACAACTTTTATTATATCTTTTTCCCTTAATAAGATACAAGTAACTTAGTTTTCTACATTTGTTTCTATATACTGTTTCGCCAAAAGCAGTGCATCGGCGATTTTCGCGGGATCTTTTCCACCGGCCTGTGCCATGTCAGGGCGTCCGCCACCGCCACCGCCACATGCTTGAGCAGCTTGTTTAATTAAATGACCCGCATGTAATCCGCGCGCATTTAAATCTTTCGAAACACCAGCAGCCAGTTGTACCTTTTGATTATTTTCCGCAGCGAGTAAAATAACACCTGTACCTAACTTCTGCTTTAACTCATCCACCATGTTCCTAAGTTGGTTCATATCTTTTACGTTTACTTTTTGTGCGAGTAATGGAATACCATCTACTGTCTCAACTTGCTCTAATATAGATGAAGCTTCCAAGTGGGATAATTTTGCATTTAATGATTCATTTTCTTTTTGTAGTGCTTTGATATCCGCAAACAATCCATCGATTCGCTCCGGAACCTTCTCTTCGCCGGTTTTCATTAGCTTTGCAGCTTCATGCAGAATATGCAATTTTCCATTTAAAAATTCATAGGCGTGCTTACTCGTAACTGCTTCTATTCTACGCGTTCCGGCACCAATGCCGCTTTCAGAAACAAGTTTAAACAGTCCGATTTCAGAAGTGTTCCGTACATGACAGCCACCACACAATTCGATACTGTAATCACCCACCTGTACTACACGGACAATATCGCCATACTTTTCCCCAAATAGCGCCATTGCCCCCATTTCTTTCGCTTCGGCAATTTTCTTATTGTTGATTACGAGTGGTAGGGCCTCCCACACCTTTTCATTGACGATTTGTTCAATGGCTTTTAACTCGTCATCCTTCACCGCGCTAAAATGGGAGAAATCGAATCGCAATCGATCCGGTGTAACCAGGGATCCGGCCTGATTAACATGCGTGCCGAGGACATCTTTAAGTGCCTGGTGCAATAAATGGGTTGCTGTATGGTTTTTAATAACAGCTGTTCGGAATGCTTTATCGACACTTGCTTTTACTTGGTCACCAGTGCTAAATTTTCCTTCCTTTACTGTTACACGATGCATGTGTTGTCCTTTTGGCGACTTTTGCACATCTTCCACGTATGCTGATGCATGGTCTGTATAAATCCAGCCATGATCTGCGACCTGTCCACCACTTTCTGCGTAGAACGGTGTCTCTGTTAAAAAGAGATAGACCTCACTTCCTGCTTCTACGGTTTCAACCATTTCCTCTCCGTCAAGCATGGCAGCAATGTTCGTAGCAACGGTTAATTGATCGTAGCCTACAAAAGCACTTTCTACGTTTATTTCACCAAGAATATGGTTCTGTACCTTCATCGAATCTACTTTTTGCCTTGCATTTCTTGCACGCTCCCGTTGTTTCTCCATTTCTGCTGTGAATCCTGCTTCATCAATAGTAAATCCTTGCTGTTGCACATATTCCTCTGTTAATTCTTTCGGGAATCCATATGTGTCATATAAACGAAATACTTCTACACCAGGAAATAGTGTACTACCTTTTTTCTTTTCTTTTTCCATGATCGTCGTTAAAATTTCTAGCCCATCATTTAAAGTTTCATGGAATCGAATTTCTTCTGTTTTCACGATGTTTTTAATGAAATCTTGCTGCTTCAATACTTCCGGATAATGATCCTTCATGATATCACCCACCGTATCAACAAGCTCATACATAAACGGTTTTTCAATCCCGATTTCCTTAGCAAATCGGATCGCTCTTCTTAATAATCTGCGCAGAACATAGCCTCGCCCTTCATTGGATGGTACAGCACCATCACCAATCGCAAAACTGACGGTACGAATATGGTCGGCAATTACCTTGAATGCTGTATCGCCTTCCTTACTTTTACCATAGGCTGTATTTGCCAATGCTTCCGTCTTTTGAATAATAGGCATAAATAAATCCGTTTCGAAGTTGGTTGGTACGTCCTGAATGACAGAAATCATCCGTTCCAGTCCCATTCCTGTATCAATATTCTTTTTCGGAAGGGGTGTGTACGTGTCGTCCGGATTATGGTTGAACTGGGAAAATACCAGGTTCCAGATTTCCAGATAACGATCATTTTCTCCACCCGGATATAGTTCGGGATCATTCGGATCATTTCCATAAGATTCTCCACGATCATAGAAGATTTCTGTATTTGGACCGCTTGGACCTTCCCCAATATCCCAAAAGTTTTCTTCTAAACGAATAATTCTTTCCTTTGGAAGTTGAATATCATTTAACCAAAGGTCGTATGCTTCATCGTCTTCCGGGTGTACAGTTACAGCCAATCGATCCGGATCAAAGCCAATCCATTTTTCGCTTGTCAAGAATTCCCATGCCCAGGCGATAGCTTCTTTTTTAAAATAATCGCCAATCGAAAAGTTGCCCAGCATTTCAAAAAAAGTATGATGGCGTGCTGTATAACCTACATTTTCAATATCATTCGTACGAATCGCCTTTTGTGCGTTGACCAGTCGGGGATTGTCGGGTACGATACTCCCATCAAAATATTTCTTCATTGTAGCTACCCCACTGTTGATCCATAATAATGTCGGGTCTTCCTTGGGAACCAGCGATGCACTTGGTTCCTCGCGATGTCCTTTTTCTTTAAAAAAGTCTACAAACAACTGTCGCACTTGTGCGGATGTTAACTTTTTCATATTACTTTCCTCCTTCAAATAAGAAAAGCGTAAGTGCCCGTTTAGCAACGTACAAACTGGAACTCTCCGCAATGAGATAAAGGAAACATGGTGAGGTAAGAGCCGATGTTGACTTATCGTAGTGGAGGAGTGTGAAGTTTGCTAGTTGCTGGGCGCTGGGGCTGGACATGGCCTGCCTAGTCACAACATTACTTACGCCTCAAATTTTATACTTTCTTTACTAATAAAAAAATCCCATCAGCTGCTGAAACGCAGGGACAAGATTATATCGCGGTACCACCCTATTTATGAACAAATTACCATGAATGTTCATCACTTGGTCATGTTAACGGTGTGAAACCGATGGGGATTAACCATACTCGGGTTTAGCTTTCCATGAATTAGATTTAGGATTTCTTCCAGCCAATTGAAAATCCCTCTCTTGAAAATCAGGTCATCATGTACTTATAACCTTCAACGATTTAAGTTTAATATTATGTATTTACTTAGCGATAGTATAAAAAACTTTTGCTGTAATGTCAATTATATCGCTTAAAAGATAGAAGATGATTGGTGATTACTTTTAATATCGTCAACAGTGGAACAGCAATAATCATTCCGATCACCCCAAATAATTCCCCACCAAGCAACAAAGCAAAAATAATCGCGACAGGGTGAATGTTAATGCTTTTTCCAACGATATACGGTGATAGTAAATTGCTTTCAATTAACTGGATCACAAAAATACTGATCAGCACAAAGATCACCATCTTGCCTGACGTCATAAAAGTGATCGCAACTGCTGGTACAGCGCCAATAATCGGTCCGAAATAAGGAATAATGTTCGTTAAACCCATAATAATCGCTAACAACAGTGCGTATTTGACTTTTAGGAAATAAAATACGAGAAACGTTGTTAAACTGACAAATAGACAGACAATCAATTGACCACGGATATAGTTACCTAGGCTTTCATCAATCGCGTGAATCATAATGCTTGACTGTCCCCGATATTTCTGTGGGATAAACTTTTTAAAAAAAGATTTGATTTTATGATAATCCTTTAAATAGTAAAATACTAAAACAGGAATAACGGTAATGATCACAATCATGTCAAATATTTTTGTGAATCCGCCGACCAATTTCGTCAGTACATTATCCATCGAATTTTCTACCTGGTTTATGATCTGATCCATTTTATCATGAACGGCTTCTGGTAAAAATGACGTATATTCATATAGACGATAGATTAAATCTTGGTATGTCGCAATAAATTGTGGTAAATGCTCATTGAGATCATATAACTGATGAACCATCGCAGGATATACACGGTAAAACAAATAGGCAGCCCCACCAAAGAACAGCAAATAAACGAACAGAATTGCCAGACCTTTCGGTATATGAAATTCGTGGATTTTTTTGATCACAGGATAAAGCAAATAGGCAATCAGACAGGAAATCAAAAACGGCAGGAAAAGATGCCACAAAAACGAAAAAACAATTTTATATAATGGAAACAATTTAACGAGTAAATAAAAGAATAAAAAAACAAAAATACCAATAATTAGCCAATATAAAAAAGCCAAGGCTTTTTTATTTTTAAACATGGCGCACCCTCCCCCCATCTATACAAAATTGAATCGTGATTTGTATTGTGGAGGGCGGTTACCATTCGATCCTTCGCTCATCTTCGGTAAAGATATCATCTAATGAACTTAATGAACCATCAGCCTCAACCTGATGAATCGTTAATTCATTATTGACAATGGCCATTTCGATATAACATGTCCAACAATAAAATTGCTGGGGACCAATCTTACCAATATTCCTTCCATTGCAATTCGGGCATCGCATCATCATAAAGTCTCCTCACAAATAGCTTCTTTATGATGTTATGCTAACCCGTTTTTTTATAAAATATACATTTTTAGTTTTTTGCAAGGATAGGAAATGGTAACTACATAAAGTCATATGGAGAAATTTCCTTTTCCGTTTCCCCTTCACTAACTGGGAGAGATTCATTTTCTATTCTGGTTATCAATTGTTCCTTTAGTGATGTGTAGCGATTATTTGTATCAACGGTTCGCACACCGCGGAGAAAGGCGTTCGCTTCTCCACATATGATGAGTGATTGCTTACTTCTAGTAATAGCTGTATATAGCAGATTTTTTCTTAGCATGCGTCTATAGGAAGATAATACAGGTAGAATAACGATGGGAAATTCACTACCTTGCGACTTATGAATCGAAATACAATAAGCATGCATGATGTTAATGTAATCCTTACGTTCATAAGCGACTTCTTTGTCTTCATACAAAATGACGAGTTGTTCGACGTTCTCCACATTTTCATCTTCTGTAAATATAGCGACAACCTCACCAATATCGCCGTTATAAACACCATCCTCGGGCTGATTAACAAGTTGAATCACTTTATCCCCTACCCGAAAAACCACATCTTTTCCTTTCACTTCCCGTTTTTGGTTGGTTTTTGGGTTGATTAATTGTTGTAGTTGTTGATTAATCATGGTTATTCCGGCCTGTGATCGATACATGGGGGCAAGCACCTGCATATCCCTTGGGTCAATCCCTTTTTCAATTGCTTTTTTAAATATGGTTGTGATTGCATCCAACATATGGTGTTCGTGACACGGAATAAAGCTGAAGTCCTTGGCATTTTGTAGTGTCGAAAATGTATCATTTTTTATCTCATGGGCAATTTGAATAATCTTTGAACCTTCTTTTTGCCGATATACCTCATTTAGGCTTACAAATGGAATTAATCCACTTCCAAGCAGATCGGATAAGACTTGGCCGGGACCGACAGACGGCAATTGATCCTCATCACCGACAATTAATACTTGCATGTCATCAGGAATCGCCTTAAACAGCTGATTAGCAAGCCAAATATCAACCATTGAAAACTCATCCACTATCAAAAATTTACCTGCCAGCTGTTCGTGTTCATTTTTCTCAAAGCCATTATGCCCGTCCCATCCCAGTAACCTATGGATCGTCACAGCCGGCAAATCAGTGGATTCATTTAATCTTTTTGCGGCACGCCCAGTTGGAGCTGTGAGGATAAACGGAAAATCTGCTTGGTTATCGTAATCTTTTGGCTGTAAGGACACCCCATGAATGGTTGCATAGGCATTGAGAATACCCTTAATTACCGTCGTTTTCCCTGTTCCAGGTCCACCTGTTACGATCATTACTTTTCCATGCAATGCCTGATCAATCGCATTAAACTGTTCTTTACCATAGCTCAACACTTCTTCTTCCTCAATATCCCCAATGATTTTCATCAATTCAGCTAATGGTGTTTCATGCTCGATCGGCTTTTTGATCAAACGTTGTAATTGGGAAACAAATCCGTCCTCAGCATAGTAAAGCGATGGTAAATACACTTTATCATTTTGCAGGATAATTGTTTTTGCCGTATTTAGTTCCTCTAATCGTTCCGTTATGATGGTTTCAGAAACTTCGTTGTTCGATAACAAGTCCAGCACCCGTTCGACACAGACCGCAACGGGTAAATAAACGTTTCCGTCTTTGACACTTCTTTGCATGACATAAATACACCCTGCACCAATTCGGTTTGGGTGTGACATGGATAATCCGTTTTGTCTGGCAATTTGATCGGCGGTCTGGAATCCAAATCCTTCAATATCAAACACATATTGATAGGGATCTTCCTCTAAGACATCGATAGCATTATCTTTATATTCCTGATATATTTTCTGTGCCATTTTTAGGCCGATCCCATGTCCCGATAAATAGACAACGATATGTTCAAAACCTTGATTTTCCTGAAGCGTTGTTGCCAGCTTTTCCGCGGTTTCTTTTTTTATTCCTGGAATAGTGGTTAACACTTTGGAATCGTTCAGGATCTTTTCAATCGCGCTCTCGCCAAGTGCATTGACAATCCGGGTAGCGGTTTTTTCACCGACACCATAAAATAAATCACTGGACAAGTAGGCAATCAGCCCGTCACTTGTCTCGGGAATGAAGGTTTGATAGGAGCTGACTTTATACTGTAGTCCGAATTTGGCATGCTTCTCGAATACCCCATAGAAAGTGTAGGTTGTTTGTTCCTGCAGGTTGGAAAAGTAGCCCTTAGCAACAATTTCTTTTTCTTTATAATCTTCATTTGTCTCGTGTATTTTAATTTTCGCTATTGAAAAATGCTCTGTTTCGTTATGAAAGATCGTATACAGAAGTTCTCCCTTCACATACCCTTGTACTTCATCAGCATGCGCTTTTGTTTCCATGCAAACCAACCCCAAATCTATTACTATTCGTCTTCCTTGATTAAGGATTCCGCATTTTTCTTGCCGTTTGCTGCTAATAGATGGTCCGGCTGAATGCGTAGTGCTTCATCAAAATGATGTAATGCTTCCATAAGCTGATCATGAAAAAGAGAAATGACGCCCAAATTATAATGGGCATCACTATGATCCACATTCTTTTTTAATACTTCTTTAAACACAGGTTCCGCTTCTGCAATATAATCGCTTTGCGCCAGTGAAAGACCATATTGAAAAAGCACTTCCTCATCATCTACGTTTAATTCAGAGGCACGAAGAAAATAAGGGATAGCCAGTTTATATTGCTCCTGGTCTTGCAATGTTAATCCGAGCATATAATAAACATCTGCTTCTTCAAGTCCTAATTCAATTGCTTTTTGGAAGCTTTCCTGGGCTTTGACGTATTGTGATTGCTCAAAATATAGATTTCCAAGACCATAATATGCGGTTGGTGCGGCAGGATCATGTTTGATTGCTTCATCGAAAAAAGCTTGTGCACGTTCATAATCATTCATGTGTAATAACAGATTACCGAAATTAATATAGCCAACCGGATCTTGCGGGTTTTCCTCGATGATTTCCGTGAAAAGCGCTGCCGCTTCTTCATATTTATTTTCCTGCATATAATGGATCGCTTGTGTATTCTTATCCACGCTAAAAAACACTCCCTAAAATATTAACCTACATAATCAAGATAATGATCATCTTTAAATACTTCATCAATGGTACCGCCGCCTAAACAAACGTCACCATCATAAAAAACAACTGCCTGACCTGGTGTGATGGCGCGCGTGCTTTCTGCAAATACAACATCTACATGGCCATTTTCCAGTACAGTTACTGTAACAGGACTGTCTGCTTGACGATAGCGGAATTTGGCTGTACATGTGAATGTTTCCTGTACTAAGTCTGGATTAATCCAATTGACGTCTGTCGCGATCAGTCTGTCGGAATACAATTTATCGTTGCTGTAGCCTTGTTCTACATAAAGGATGTTAGCTTGTAAATTTTTACCGACGACAAACCATGGGTCGCCTGATCCACCGATACCAAGCCCTTGACGTTGGCCAATCGTGTAATACATTAATCCATCATGACGACCTTTCACCGTGCCTTCTAAGGTTTGCATTTCACCGGACTGTGCAGGCAAATACTCACTTAAGAATTGCTTGAAATTACGCTCACCAATGAAACAAATGCCTGTGCTATCTTTCTTGTCCGCTGTAACCAATCCATGTTCCTTAGCAATCTCTCTTACTTTTGGTTTCGGTAAATCTCCTAATGGAAACATGACTTTTGCCAGTACATCCTCAGTCAATTGGTTAAGGAAATAAGTTTGATCCTTATTATCATCTGCACCGCGTAGCATTTCATAATGACCATTCGTTTTCCTGACTTGCGCATAATGTCCCGTTGCTAAATAATCCGCACCAAGGGAGATGGCGTGATCAAGAAACGCTTTAAATTTGATTTCTTTATTACACATAACATCTGGATTTGGTGTTCTTCCGGATTTGTATTCATCCAAAAAGTAGGTGAAAACTTTATCCCAGTACTGTTTTTCAAAGTTCACCGCATAATAAGGGATGTCTAGCTGATTGCAGACTCGGATTACATCATCATAATCTTCTGTTGCCGTACATACGCCAAATTCATCTGTATCATCCCAGTTTTTCATGAAAATGCCGACCACATCATAGCCTTGTTCCTTCAATAATAATGCTGCAACAGATGAATCAACTCCACCACTCATGCCTACGACTACACGTATATCTTTATTATCTTTCATTTTGCTCACAATCCTTTTTAAGCTGTTAATCGTTTTACGATTTTCGCAACGCGTTTTGCTGCTTCTTTTGTATTTTCCGTTGTATTGTATGCCCCAAAGCTAAACCGAATCGAATTCGTTGTGCAGGCATTATTTGTACCAAACATGGCTGCTAGAACATGAGATGGTTCAACTGATCCCGCTGTACATGCACTTCCACTGGAAGCTGCAATGCCATCCAAGTCAAAATTCGTGAGCAGTGTTTCCACGTTTGTACCTGGAAAGCTTAGATTTACAATCGATGGAATCGTTGAATCAAGATCCCCATTCACATAGAACACTACATCATTTTCCTGTAATGCTTGCATAAATAATTCCTTATATTCCTGGTAGCGCACGCTTCGCTGTTGTTTATCTTCCATCACCAGCTCTACCGCTTTTTGAAAACCTGCCGCTCCCACAACATTTTCTGTTCCTGGTCGCCGTTTTCGTTCCTGTTCCCCGCCAAATTGCAGTGCTTGTAACGGAATCGTTTCATCCGCATAGAGGAAACCAATTCCTTTTGGTCCATTTACTTTATGAGCAGAGGCGGTCAGCATATCTATGCCCATTTCTTTTACATCGATGGATAACAAACCAAATGCTTGTACCGCATCCGTGTGGAAATAGGCCTGATGGTCTGCGAGAAGTTGGCCAATCTCTTCAATCGGCTGGATTACACCTGTTTCATTATTAACATACATGATGGAAACGAGAATGGTTGCATCGGTTAATGCTTCCTTCAGATCAGCTATTTTAATTTTCCCATCTTCATACACCGGCAAATAGGTTACATCAAATCCCTGTTTTTCCAACATTTCTGCAGTATGGAGTGTTGCATGATGTTCTTGTACGGTAGTGATAATGTGGTTGCCCTTTTCGCGATTACCATAGGCAGTGCCAATCAATGCGAGATTGTCTGCTTCCGTCCCACCACTCGTAAAGATAATTTCCTTTTCATTCGCGTGAATGCTTTTCGCCATTACCCGTCTTGCTCCATCCAGCTGCTGTCTTGCTTTTCTGCCGAATGAATGCACACTGGACGGGTTACCGAATATCTCTGTATATACCGGATACATCGCATCGATTACTGCTTTACCCATCGGTGTTGTTGCAGCATGATCTAAATAAATTTGTTCCATCATTAACTTTCCTTCCTAATCAAAACTGGCTTAAATATAAAACATGTAAGCTTCTTTTGGATCATCATCATCTTCATAGTGGGATAAATAATCCAGTGTCGTTGTATCCAGTACATCTTTTACTGCGTCTCGAACGCGCATCCATAATGCCTGCTTTGCTGGTGCTTCATCCTCAATGCCCTCCACTGGTGTAATCGGGCCTTCCAATACTCTTATAATGTCACCAGATGTAATGTCCTCTGGTTCTTTTGCCAATACATATCCCCCATAGGCGCCCCGGATACTTTTAATCAATCCGGCATTTCTTAGCGGGGACGCTAATTGTTCCAAATAATGCTCTGATAAATCATGATCACGAGCGATTGATTTCAGGGAGGTCGGTCCTTCCCCGTGCTTCTTTGCCAATGCGATCATGATGGTTAGACCATATTTTCCCTTAGTTGATATCTTCAATACACACACCTCTATTTTCATTACGTTCATTTGTGATTACTACTTGTATTTGATTAATATATGATATTATAGCATGAAACGCACCTATCTTGCATTTTACCAGAACTGATAAGTTATTTCATGAAGAAACTATTATTTATAAAGGACGTTATATATATGAAACAACAACCACTTGCATTAAGAATGAGACCAGCGCACATTGAAGATATTATTGGTCAGGAGCATCTTGTTGGCCCGAACAAAATTTTAAATAGGATGGTACAGGCGGAGCGTCTCGCATCGATGATCTTATTTGGTCCTCCGGGAACCGGGAAGACATCCATGGCAGTCGCATTGGCGAAAAGTCTTGGTAAACGTGTAAAAATGCTCAATGCTGTCACAGATAAAAAGAAAGATATGGAAATTGTCGTTGAAGAAGCCAAAATGATGGGACAGGTTGTATTAATTTTAGATGAAGTACATCGATTGGATAAAGCCAAACAGGACTTCTTGCTCCCCCACCTGGAGAGCAATCTCTTAACATTGATTGGCTGTACAACAAGTAATCCCTATCATTCCATCAATCCAGCGATTCGCAGCCGGTGTCACTTGTTTGAGCTCCATCCATTAACCGCTGACAATGTAAAAACAGCGATCAAACGAGCGATTGATGACCACACAAATGGTTACGGGGAGCTCGACATTGTGATGTCTGACGAGGCTTGCGATCACTTTGCAAATAGCGCAAACGGTGATATGCGCTCAGCTCTGAATGGATTGGAACTGGCGGTGTCCTCCACTCCTGAAAATGATAATAACCAAATTGTGATTGACCTACCAACTGCCGAGGAATGCATGCAAAAGAAGAGTTTTTCCCATGATAAAGGTGGGGATGCCCATTATGATGTGTTATCCGCTTTTCAGAAGTCTATCCGCGGAAGTGACGTCGATGCCGCCCTTCACTATTTAGGCAGACTAATTGAAGCTGGAGATATGGACAGTATTGCGAGACGCATGATTGTAATTGCATATGAAGATATTGGACTGGCTAATCCACAAGCAGGTCCGCGTGCGGTTGCTGCTGTACAAGCCGCTGAACGACTTGGATTCCCAGAGGCTCGCATTCCACTTAGTGTGGCGATTGTTGAGTTAAGTCTATCACCTAAATCAAATACTGCCTATAAAGCACTCGATGGAGCACTGGCAGATATTCGTAGCGGTAAAAGTGGAGAAATCCCAGCGCATTTAAAAGATTCTCACTATCAGGGAGCACAAAAGCTAGGCCGAGGAATCGATTATAAATATCCACACAACTACGATGGTGGATGGGTAGATCAGCAATACTTACCTGATTCTATAAAAAATAAACACTATTACAATCCGAAAAACTCAGCTAAATTTGAACAAGCATTAAAGCAGGTCTATGAGAAAATACAAAAAGATAGAAAAAATTGATAGACCAGCATGTATAATTTCCCATTTCAATGGCAACAATAAATATAAAATACAAAGTCTAGTGTATGTTGTTATTGAAAAAAGGAGATGAACAAACATGGTGAAAGTTAGACAGGATGCATGGTCACATGAGGATGATCTGCTATTGGCAGAGACCGTCCTACGCCATATTAGAGAAGGTAGTACACAATTAAATGCATTTGATGAAGTCGGTGATCAATTAAACCGGACATCAGCTGCGTGCGGTTTCCGCTGGAATGCTGAAGTTAGAATGAAATATGATCATGCTATTGATCTTGCAAAAAGACAGCGAAAAGAAAAGAAACGTGCCATGGTGTCAACGATAAACACAAGAAAGCCAGTTATTACATTACCAGCTATTGAAGACACACAAGGTAACCAAGACAATGAATCAGCACTCGTTATCGAAGAGGAAGAACCTACATTGACAATGGATGCTGTAATACGTTATTTAAAAGAAGTCAAAAAAGACTATCATGCTTCAAATCAATCAAAAGAGTCGTTGGAACTGGTACAATCTGAAAATGACAGCTTAAAAGAACAAGTAAACAATCTGGAAAAACTATTAAAACAAACAGAAACACAATTGACAACCATTCAAAATGATTACCAGTCATTTATCCAAATTATGGAACGGGCAAGAAAAATGACCGTGCTTGATGATCAAGGATCCGTTGCTGCACCGACCTTCCGCATGGATAAAAACGGTAATCTGGAGCAATTCGCTCACGGTTCGAATTAAATCAAAAGGGACGCGATACTCACCTCAGTGAATGATCGCGTCCCTTTCCTTATGTATACAATAAATCCCGATCGTGCCGTCTAATTTAGTTTTGATCCCGCTCCAGGCAGGTGGGTGCCCCGCTCTATGAAATTATTGTGCTTCCCGATATAAATAAAGGGCATGCACGCATCATAGAAACCATTCAGGCTCCCAAGTAATCAGTTGTTCGGTCAAAACGTATTGGATAGACGAACACATCAGGATTTATCGTCTTATTAATTTGTTCCTGCAATTATAATAACACAGCAACTAACTTTTTTCAATATTAGCGCAGCTGTTTTTGATGATTTTTTCCATTATCAATCTGCTTTTTTGTTGACTTGAATTGCTAACTCGTCCAATTGTGCGTCACTTACTTCGTTTGGCGCGTCTGTTAATAAATCAGATGCTGAAGCGGTCTTTGGAAATAGGATCGTATCCCGCAAGTTACTTCTTCCGGCTAACAACATGATAATTCTGTCTAACCCTAATGCCACTCCACCATGTGGTGGTGCCCCATACTCCAACGCTTCAAGCAAGAAGCCGAATTGCGATTGTGCTTCTTCTTCACTGAATCCAAGTACTTTAAACATCTTATCCTGCATATCCCGTTGGTAGTTTCTGATCGATCCGCCACCTAATTCATAACCATTTAACACGAGGTCATAGGCATTGGCACGAACACTCGCTGGGTCCGTTTCTAATTTATCATAGTCTGACTCAATCGGAGAGGTAAATGGATGATGGGCAGCAAAGTACCTGCCGGATTCCTCATCATATTCAAGTAACGGCCAATCGGTCACCCAGAGAAAGTTAAATTTCGATTCGTCAATCAGTTCTAACTGTTTACCTAATTTCAGGCGAAGCGCTCCTAAACTATCATAAACGACGGATGTTTTGTCAGCGACGAATAATAATAAGTCTCCATCACTGGCAGCAGCATGTGTGATCAAGTCCGCTTTTTCGTTGTCAGATAAGAATTTGGCGATTGGACCAGTTAATTCAGCTCCATCGAACTTCAGCCATGCTAACCCTTTTGCACCATATACCTTTACATTATCTGTTAACTTATCAATGTCTTTACGGGAAAATGCTGTTGCTTGCCCCTTTACATTTAATAGACAAACCTTGCCACCAGCTTCAATCGCTCCCTGGAACACTTTAAAGGATGACTGTGCCAATGTCTCAGACACATCGATTAGCTCCAGACCAAATCTGGTATCCGGTTTATCGGAACCAAAGCGGGCCATTGCTTCATCATATGGCATACGTTGCAAAGGTAATACCATATCGATACCTTTTACTTGTTTCATTACTTGCTTCATCATTTGTTCCGTCATTTCCATGATTTCATCACTTGTCATGAAGGAGGTTTCAATATCAATTTGCGTAAATTCCGGTTGACGGTCGGCGCGTAAATCTTCATCACGGAAGCAACGGGCAATCTGATAATATTTTTCAAATCCACCCATCATTATCAACTGTTTAAACAGCTGTGGTGATTGTGGCAATGCATAAAATTCACCTGCATGCACTCGGCTTGGGACCAAATAATCACGTGCCCCTTCTGGCGTACTTTTTGTTAAAATTGGTGTTTCCATTTCCATAAAGCCATCATCATTTAGAAAGTTTCTGACAGCCTGGGTTGTTTGATGACGCATTTTAAATGTTTCTTGTAAACTGCTTCTGCGCAAATCCATGTAGCGGTATTTCAAACGTAAATCCTCCGCTACATCTGTCTCATCTTTAATAGCAAATGGTGGTGTTTTCGATTTATTCAATACGACAATCTCGGAAGCAAGCACTTCAATTTTACCAGTTTTCATTGCTTTGTTGACTGTTGATTCATCCCTAAGGACTACTTTCCCCTGTACTTCAATCACATATTCTGTTCTTACCGTTTCAGCAATTTCCAATGCTTGTTTTGAAAAATCGGGGTTAAATACAACTTGCACAATGCCTGATTTATCACGGAAATCAATAAAGATTAACCCGCCCAAATCACGGCGTATTTGCACCCAGCCTTTTAATAATACTTGCTCATTGATGTCTTTTTCTCCTAATGTTCCTGCCATTATTCGCTTATGCATGTTCATTTCCTCCCAGAAGCTTTTCTTGCATGTTTTCCATTAAACTTGTTATTGGAATTTCCGCTTGTTCACCTGTTGCCATCTCTTTTACATTAACCACTTGTTTCTCCAGTTCGTCTTCACCTAATATCAGTACGTATTTCGCATTCAACCGATCAGCTGCCTTAAATTGACCTTTCATTTTACGCTCCTGGTAATCTTTATCGATTTGGATACCGTTCATTCGTAATTCGTGGACAAGTCGTACCGCTTCTTTACTTGCATCTTCTCCAACTGCAACAAGATAGCAATCCAGCTGCCTATCAATCGGCATTTCAACGTTCTCTGCTTCCAGTGCCATGATTAGGCGCTCGAGTCCCATGCCAAAGCCGATTCCTGGGGTGTCTGGTCCTCCTAATTCTTCCGCAAGCCCGTTATATCTGCCACCACCAGTTAGGGTTGTAATGGCACCAAATCCTTCTGCTTCGCTCATAATCTCAAAGGCAGTATGATTATAATAATCAAGTCCTCGAACAAGATTTTTATCTACTACATAATCAATGTCCATCATGGTTAAATAATCCTGCACCTGGTCAAAGTATGCTTTGGATGCTTCATTTAAATAATCTAAAATGGATGGCGCGGTCTTCATTGCCGGATGATCTTTATCCGTTTTACAGTCTAGTATGCGTAACGGATTCTGTGTTAACCGTGTTTGGCAGTCGTGACATAATTCATCTTTAACCGGTGTAAAGTGATCGACAAGTGCTTGTCTGTGACTTGCTCTACTTTCGTTGTCACCTAATGAATTAATCACTAACTTCAATGATTTTAAGCCTAGTTTTTTATAAATGGTCATCGCCAGGTCAATAACTTCTGCATCAACAGCCGGGTCAGCACTTCCCATGACTTCCACACCAAATTGATTTAATTGGCGCATTCTTCCTTTTTGCGGACGTTCGTACCGGAACATCTGTGCAAAATAATATAATTTAACCGGTTGATTGGGATTACCGAACAACTTATTTTCTACAAATGCGCGTACAACGGAAGCCGTTCCTTCAGGGCGTAATGTTAAGCTTCTGCCACCCCGGTCATCAAACGTATACATTTCCTTTTGCACGATATCTGTTGAATCACCAACTCCACGTTGGAATACTTCGGTATGTTCGAATAACGGTGTCCGAATTTCCTCAAAATGGAACCTATTGCACACATTTTTAATTTGCTCTTCCACAAACTGCCATTTTCTTGCTTGTTCCGGTAAAATATCAACCGTACCTCTTGGTGCTTTCAACTTCATCCGAAATACCCCCTGTTTTAATTTTACTATTTAAGAAAACATAAAAAACCCCCGTCCCCTAAATAAATAAGGGACGAGAGTTTACCCGCGTTGCCACCCTGATTGATGTATATCAAATACATCCGCTCTTCACAGTTAACGCCTGCAAGACGTCCATATCTACTTGATTCGATATAGATCCTCGGGAATGTCTTTCATTAGACCATCCCGCGAAAATGCTCTCAGCCAATGACATTTTCTCTCTTTTCGGTTGGTATCCAATTACTTTTTCCTTCAACGGTTTTTCATTATTTATGTTTATCTTCGTGTTCATCATAAGTGATTATTTAAATTCATTTGAATGATTATTATCTTAATCTTTACACGGTTGAATGTCAAGCACGATTCATTTTCTTCTTCAACATCCTTACTTCTCCAAGTGTTATTCCCAGTTCCTGTGCAATTTCCATATGATTATAATCCGCTTCTATTTCCATAAATCGATGTAAGTTCACACCGAAGATTTCTTTATTATGAGAAGTATTCCATTGGTTTTCATGTAATCGCATGTCAAAACCCTCCCTATGCTCCTTAGCTTTGCCTAAATGGAGGGATTTTATTATACTAGTAGTAATTAGGGGGGAATTTCTTTGCGGCTAAAAAGAAGCATCATCATATGGATTGGTTTGTTTTTTACCTTTTTTATTATACCTGACACCATTTATGCTGATAAGGCGGTTGTTATGACGGACCAATTAAACATTAGAGGTGGTCCAGGAACAGACTTTGATATTATTGGACAAGCCAATACAACGGATATATTCCCTATTATTAGCGAACAAAATGATTGGGTAGAAATCGAACTCGACGATCAAACAGGCTGGGTGCTGACTGAATACATAACGATCGAGCAAGAAGCCGAAGAACAACCAGCTATAAGTCAACAGACAACAGAGCAGACTACTAAATCGGAATCAATCATCATCCAATACGATCATACACAATTGCGAGAAGGACCATCTACTGATGAGAAAATTACTCAATTTGTTGATAAAGGAGCGAAATTCAAGGTTGTTTCCGAGGATGACGACTGGTATGAAATTTCTGGTGATGATGTCAGTGGATATGTATCAAAACAACTTGTAAAAACCGACCCACCAACTACCCCTACCGGTTTAAAAAACAAAACAATCGTTATTGATGCTGGACATGGCGGGAAGGATGTCGGTGCAATTGGCGCCACAGGGGTTTATGAAAAAGATGTCGTTGATTTAACTGCAAAA
This sequence comes from Virgibacillus halotolerans, assembly GCF_016908515.1. Lineage (GTDB taxonomy): Bacteria > Bacillota > Bacilli > Bacillales > Amphibacillaceae > Virgibacillus_M > Virgibacillus_M halotolerans. The sequence continues at coordinate 199,401 of NZ_JAFBEA010000001.1, read as the reverse complement.
CAACTAGAGCAGGAACTTGGCATGCTTGGCGCTAACGTTCTTATCACAAGACCTGAGGATAAGTTTATATCATTAGGTAGTCGGATCGCTTTTTCCAATGTGATGGAAACAGATGCATTTATCAGTATTCATTACAACAGTGTGCCTGAATTGCCAAGCGTTTCCGGTATCGAAACATATTATTACAGTGAACAAAACAAACGACTGGCTAATGAGATTCAGCAAGAAATCATTAAAGAAACTGAAGCAAACAGCCGTGGGACAGCGCAGGGAGACTTTGCAGTACTCAGACAAAATTTTAAACCTGCCATCTTAATTGAACTCGGCTTTATATCCAATCCAGACGATGAAGCATTACTTGGCACGACAGCCTACCAACAAAAAATTGTTTCAGGCATAGCAAATGGTTTAAGAAAGTATTTTTCAAATTAATGTGATCGACGTGATTTCTATCTATACATTAAACACCCACAAGCTTTTGATACTTGTGGGTGTTAGTCTAAGTTTCGATGAGAATACTTATAAAGTGAAACTTCATTCGGTGGGAGTTTTCTTCCACCCGGGATTACCGGTTTTTTGGTCACTAAAACCGTTGATTTCCACTGCAGGCGGACGCTTTCCGTTCCAATCAACGATGTAGTGCTTCGAATTAATGAATGATAACTGTTTGTGTATACTTCGGACTAAGAATAAGTTGAAATGTTTATGAAATTGACTCCGATGAACCAAAACGGTAATACAAACTGCCGAAAATGAAAATCCATCCTAGCAATTGGAATACGCGAGACTCCTGCGGGAAAAAGGCCTTGATGAGACGCCTTTTCATTTCAAGGTTCTGAAAAAGGTTTTTGAAACATTGCACTAGTTTATCGAAGTAATCTTTTTTGCTCAAAATTATTTTGCTGAAATTAATTCTCTTTACTGTCTAAAGTAATGGTAACAGGGCCTACATTCGTAAACGAAACATTCATCATTTCCCCAAATATGCCGGTTTCTACTGTAACACCTTGTTCTCTTACCAGTTGATTAAACATTTCATACATGGATTTCGCATGATCCGGCCTCGCCGCCTGTATAAAGTTAGGTCTTCTTCCTTTACGTGTATCGGCAAACAGCGTGAACTGGGATATAGATAGGATACTGCCCCCCACATCCATAAGCGACAGATTCATTTTCTCGTTTTCATCTTCGAACACGCGTAAATGAACCATTTTATTGACCAGGTATTTGACATCTTCCAAAGTGTCTTCGTGGGTTACGCCGAGTAATACGACATAGCCATTATCAATTTCACCAGCTATCTTATCCCCTACCATTACACGTGCATCCTTCGCCCGTTGAATGACTGCCTTCATAGATTCAATCTCCTTTGTGCTTTTAAATCGTTACTGCAATGTGCGTGTCACAGTATAAACATCTTTAATTTGTTTAACCCGCTTTACTATTTTCTGTAAATGGTTGGTATTATGAATTAGAATTGTAATTTGTATAATCGCTATTTTATTTCTATCCGATCTACCGTTCACATGCGTAATATTCGTTTTTGTTTCATTCACAGCTTGTAAGACTTCATTAAGCAATCCCCTGCGATCATATCCGGAAATCTCCAAATCCACATGGTATTGCTTTTGACTCATTTGTTCATTTTCCCATTCAACGTGAAGGAACCGCTGTTTAGCCTCTTCCGTCTGAACGTTAGGGCAATCTGTTCGATGTACTGAAACCCCACGCCCTTTTGTAATATAGCCTATGATTTCATCACCTGGTACCGGGTTGCAGCATTTGGATAATCTGACTAATAAATTATTGATCCCCTCAACATGAACACCGGAATCCCGTTTATCTGACTTTCTTTCAACTGTTTCATTTTTTGTTTTTACTTCTTCTAACGTCTGCTCAAGCGCCTGTTCTTTCTGCCTTGTTTCCCGAATTTTATCCGTTAAACGCGTAGCAATTAGTGCAGCAGTTATTCCCTGATAGCCAACCGCCGCATACAGATCTTCTTCACTGGTGAAATTAAACTTTTCATTAATACGCTGGATATTCTCTGTCGTTAGCGCATCCTTTGGATTGATGTTCAATGCCCGAATTTCTTTATAGACAGCTTCTTTTCCTTTGATAATGTTCTCTTCCCGGCGCTGTTTCTTGAAAAATTGTCTGATTTTATTTTTTGCCTGGGAGGTTTGGGTGATATTCAACCAATCCTGCGATGGACCGTAAGAATGTTTCGATGTCATTACCTCGATAATATCACCATTTTTCAATTCATAATCGAGTGATTCCATCTTGCCATTTACTTTCGCACCAATGGTTTTATTGCCAATTTCTGTATGAATTCGATAAGCAAAATCAAGCGGCACCGACCCCGACGGTAATTCAATGACATCGCCCTTCGGTGTAAACACATAAACCATATCGGAAAAAAGATCAACCTTCAATGACTCCATGAATTCTTCGGCATCGTGTGTGTCATTTTGCCATTCTAGAATTTCCCTGAACCATGTCAGTTTTTCTTCAAAGGATTTCTTATCATTATTTATTTGCTTTCCTTCTTTGTACGCCCAATGTGCAGCAATGCCATATTCAGCAATTTCGTGCATTTCTTTTGTACGAATTTGCACTTCTAATGGATCACCTTTCGGTCCAATAACCGTAGTATGCAAGGATTGATACAAATTAGGTTTTGGCATCGCGATATAATCTTTGAACCTGCCTGGCATCGGTTTCCAGCATGTATGGATAATCCCAAGTACGGCATAACAATCCTTGATACTGTCAACAAGAATACGAACTGCCAGCAGATCATAAATTTCGTTGAATTGTTTATTTTGTTTTACCATTTTTCGGTAAATACTATATAAATGCTTTGGTCTACCGGACATTTCAGCTTCGATATTCACTTCTTTCAGCTGTTCAGAAACTTCATCCATTACTTCTGCAATATAAGATTCCCGCTGTTCTCTTTTTTGTTTCATTAATTGTACGATCCGGTAATATTGCTGTGGATTTAAATACCGTAATGCTGTATCTTCTAGTTCCCATTTAATCGTCGACATTCCTAATCGATGTGCCAATGGAGCGAAGATTTCAAGCGTTTCATTGGAGATGCGTCGTTGTTTCTCGGGAGATAAATGCTTTAATGTACGCATATTGTGCAACCGGTCTGCAAGCTTTATTAAAATAACCCGAATATCCCTGGCCATTGCGACAAACATCTTCCGATGGTTTTCTGCCTGTAATGCTTCTTTTGATTTATATTTAATTTTCCCCAATTTGGTTACACCATCAACAAGCATGGCCACTTCATGATTAAATGTTTCTTCTATATCCTCAAGTGTAATTGCTGTATCTTCAACAACATCATGTAGAAATCCGCCCGCAATGGTTTCTGGGTCCATTTCCAGATCTACTAAAATACCGGCAACCTGGACCGGATGAATAATATACGGTTCACCGGACTTTCTGTATTGATCTGTGTGTGCCTTTACTGCAAATTCATAAGCACGACGAATAAAAGCAGCATCATCATCCGAAAGATACGCTTTAACATTCTCCATTATATCTTCAATTGTAACAATATCATCTTTAGCCATATGATCACCTTTATTCGCTGTCTGGTTAATTAATAGTATTAAAAACTTTTGTCGAAATGTAAAGTAAAAAGTTTATTTAGATTAAATTATTAGATAATCTGTCACTTTTTACCTATCTTTCGTCTTGTAGAACAGGTATAAGAATAGGTCTGACAATTGAACCCTGTTCATTGCCAGACCCGATATACTTATTGCTTGCGCTTAATATGTCATTAGTGCCAAAACATCATAGCCATCCAATTTCTTTAAGCCGTCAAGATAACTAAGCTCGATTAAAAATGCGCAACCAGCTACGATTCCGCCCAATGATTCCACTAATTTAATTGTTGCTTCTATTGTACCACCTGTAGCAAGTAGGTCATCTGTGATCAACACACGCTGTCCAGGTTTGATCGCGTCTTTATGCAATGTTAACACATTTTCCCCATATTCAAGCCCGTAATCTACTTTGATCACTTCACGGGGTAGCTTTCCTTCTTTCCTTACTGGTGCAAAACCGATCTCTAACGCGTAGGCTACCGGACAACCAATAATAAAGCCCCTTGCTTCCGGTCCAACGATAATATCGATTTCCTTGTTGCTTGCATAGGTTACAATTTCGTCCACCGCAGACTTAAATGCCTTCCCATTGTCCATCAATGGGGTGATATCTTTAAATTCAATGCCTTCTTTTGGCCAATTATCAACTATTTTTATATATTGTTTATAATCCATAGGTCAATTCCTCCTCGGGGCTTGGCAATTTGTCCATACAGGACGTAAACCATTGTTTTAGTTCTTCGTAATTAGCGTAATACAATATTTTTTCAATATGTCCTTGATTGAGACGCTGCTTATATACCATTGCTTCTGTTAAATCCGCTTTAACAGGGTTCGCATTGATTTGTACAATACCATTTTCTATCGTCACAAATTTCAATTCAGCAAACACTTTTGCGATGAAAATGATCTGATCTTTACTCCATCCTTTGGCATTCAAGATCGTGTTCATTTCTTTTTTTAGATCTACAGCCTTTCTTTGATGTACAAGCGCGTAGAACCACTTAAATTCATCCCTGGTCGGGAATACTTTCAAGTAAGTACTGTCTTTCACGTAAAAACATGCATGTATATTAACCGGCTTGGTTATACGAACAATTTCCTGTAGCTGTTTTAAGTCATTTGGTAGGTCAAATAGATATAGGTTGTCTGTTTCCGACAACGTGATAGGATCAACATCATAAGTGGTTTGTTCTGCAAATGGAGTCATTTGCTCTTTGCTATTACAAATGATTAAATCCCGTTGCTCATGATTTACATAGGTCAAAATATCTAGTTGCTTATTACCTCGGTGGTCAAACAACTGCCAATCATCAATCTTCATATCCTGTATAATCATTTGCGCTTTTCTGTTGCCGTTCCACTCGTTTATTCCCAACGCTCCAACAACCATGAGCGCTGTATGAGCAGAAAGATGCGGGTATAACTCCCCCATCCCAAAACCAATCCCTTCCATTTGGGCACCATCTTTTTTAAATTGCAGCTTTAAATGATTTCTTGCACTGCCGATTTGCCTTGCATCTAAAGGTATTTCTTTGATTTGGAATACAGGCTTGGGATTTTTCATCCCAAACGGGGCAAGCCGTTCTATTTCGTTGATAAGTGCCTCATTAATATCATCTACAGAAATTATATCACTAATCTCAATAACCTGTTTAAAATCGTCTTCAGTAAGTTGCTGAGATATGAGCACATCTAATTCCTGCTGAATTTGTGACATGTTTTCCAGTGGAAGTGTCATACCTGCTGCCTGGGAATGTCCGCCAAAATGGGTAAACAGATGTCTGATTTGCATGCAGTTTGTAAACAGGTCAAATGCCGGAATACTTCTTGCTGATCCTTTGACTTCGTTTGTATCCGGAAGAATGGTCAAGACGATTGCTGGACGGTCATATTTTCGGACAAGCTTTGAGGCTACGATCCCTAGTACACCAGCATTCCAACCTTCTTTCGCAACAATAATCACGCCTTTTGTCACGTTAGGGTCAACCATTTTCTCTGCTTCTTCAACGATATTGCTGACAATTTGCTGTCTTTCCAGGTTAATACTTTGAATCTCTTCAGCAATCTCCGCAGCAACCTCTGGATCATCTGTCATTAATAATTGAACCGCTAAATCAGCATCTTGCAATCTGCCTACCGCATTTATTCTTGGACCGATTAAAAACCCAACGTCTTCCTCTGTTACATTGCCTTCGATTTTACATAAGCGTTTTAATGCTTTAATTCCAGGATTATTTGTGATCGTTAATGCATGCAATCCATAATATGCTAGTATTCGGTTTTCATCCACTAGTGGAACGAGGTCTGCAATGGTTCCGATCGCCACAAGATCCAACAGCTGTTTCGGCAAATAACCTAATAGCTCTTGGGCAAATTTAAAAGCAACCCCTACACCTGCTAATTCCTTAAATAAATAATCAGGTGAACACTTCGGATGAAGTATCGCAAATGCATCCGGCAATGATTCCTGTGGTTCATGATGATCTGTGATGATCAAATCAATGCCCAAGTGTTTCGCAACATCTGCTTCCACTATCGAAGCGATGCCAGTATCAACGGTAATAATTAATGTGAATCCATTCTCACTAGCCGTTTGAAACGCAGCCTCATTTGGTCCATATCCTTCCGTAAAACGGTTTGGAATATAATAGTCACAGTCAGCACCAAGTTCTTGTAGCGTTTTTAACATCAGTGTTGTCGAGCTTACGCCATCAGCATCATAATCGCCAAAAATCAATATTTTTTCTTTGTTTGCAATTGCATCGTGTACACGATCAGAAGCTTTTTTCATATCAGTAATTCCTGATGGATTATGTAAATTTTTAATATCAGGTGAAAGAAATCTCGCAGCTGCTTCTGCACTTGTAATATCTCTTTGCAATAACAGTTCTTTAACTATTGGGGATAGTTCCAGTTCCCCATCCTGCCATTGTTTATCTTGTGTTGTCTTATATTTCCAGTTTGCTTTACTTTGTAACATTATTTCACCCCTGATTCATTCATTATACATGAGTAGTATCAGGGGTGGCAATTAGAATTCATTTATTTGTTTTCTTTTGTTGATTTTCCTTGTTTAATTTCTGTTCTTGTCTTATTTTGCGGTTTCTCTTTTAGTAAACCATGCTTTTCCAATGTTTTATTCATTCGATCATTGTCTGCTTGCATTTTCTTTACTTCACGTTGTAAATGAACCATTCTTTTCGCACCGACCGCAAAAGTGATGATTCCGCCCATTAATACGGAAAACAAGATAATTAAGATAAGTGGTGACTCACCACTCCAAAATAAATAATTCACTTCAACTGCTTCTACATTGGTGACAGCGAAAACCGATACAATGATGACGAAAATAATGGCTAGAATAACATACGTTTGCCCTTTCATTAAATCCCTCCTACTTGCCCATGCTCTAGAAGTCTGAACATGTGTAATTTATTTCACCTATCAATCCTTACGATACCCTTTTTTCCACTGTATTAAGCAAAAACAAACCCTTGTTACAATTTATGTACAAGGGTTTGTTTTCCCGATTAAACTTGTGGTCCGTCCACGCGTTTTTTCTTTCTAAAGTCTACAGGTTTCTTTTTAAGCATTTTCCCGCGCCACACTAACCACAACTGTGCAGCCAAGAATACAGATGAATATGTTCCTGCAATAAGCCCAACTGCCAGAGCAATCGCAAATCCTTTAATGGACGCTGCTCCCAATACAAGGAACGCAAGTACAGCTATTAACGTTGTCAAGGAAGTATTAATGCTTCGGGTAAATGTTTGCACAATACTTCTATTCACAATGCCTGCAAGTTTTTTAAACGATTTAACTTGTTTTTCTTTCCGCAAGTTTTCCCTGATTCGGTCAAAGACAACAATTGTATCATTAATCGAATAACCGATAATCGTCAGCAAGGCTGCAACAATCGTGACATCAAATTCAATTCGCGTAACGCTGAAGATGACCAGCATGAAGAATGCATCATGTATCAATGCCAGCATGGCTGTTAATCCAAAGAAAAACTCAAACCGGAATGCGACATAAATCAGCATACCAACTAAGGCAATCCCCAAAGCGTACATAGCATTTTTAACGAGTTCCTGCCCAACTATGGGTGATACAACACTCACATTCGGATCGTTGCCATATTTCTCACTGAAAAGGGATTTTACATCCGCTACATCGTTTTCTGTTAGCACTGTATCATATCGGGTTACCGCTATTTCATTATTATCTCCGGAAATAACGGTTGATTTCGGTTCCAGTCCCAATTGTTCTAAATCGGCCTCTATTTCCTCGCCTGTCAGACTTTCATCCGACAATATTTCAATTCTTGTACCACTGGTGAAATCAATTCCTGGATTCATCTTAAATACTGCCAACAGTCCTGCCCCAATAATAATCATAATGGCAGAGGCGATAATAAACTTCTTGCGGTGTTGTACAATATTGAATTGACGGTTAAAGAGTTTTGGCTCTTCCTCCGTTTTATCAGCAATATCTTTGATATCTGCCTTTTTTACACCAAACCAGCCTGGACGTTTCTTAAGGAATGGACTTTTCATCCATAAGTTCATAAACAATCTCGTACCAAACACGGCGGTTAAAAAGCTAACCAAAATACTGATGATTAACATCGTAGCAAACCCTTTGATAGAGCTTGTCCCAAAGATAAATAACACTGCAGCAGCTAACATCGTTGTAATATTGGCATCTAGGATCGTTATAAACGAACTTTTGGATCCTGCTTTAATAGATGACATGATCGATTTACCGGACCGGATTTCTTCTTTTATCCGTTCAAACGTAATCACGTTCGCATCCACAGCCATCCCGACCCCTAAGATCAGAGCGGCTATTCCCGGCAACGTTAACACACCATTCATTAATTGGAACACAACCAGAATTAAATAAATATAAATAATTAAGTTAATCGATGCTATCATGCCTGGGAAACGATAGATCCCCAGCATAAACAGCATTACTAGTGCTATCCCAACAAAACCGGCAAAAATGGTTTGATTTAACGCCTTTTCACCAAATTGTGCGCCGACAGAAGTAGAGTACTTCTCTGTCATATTGACTGGCAGGGAACCTGAATTAATAACATCTGCTAATCGCTTGGCAGATTCAACAGTAAAGTCTCCGGAAATTTGCACGTTTGTCGTGTTCAATGTTTCTTTTACACTCGGTGCTGAAATGAATTTCGGTTCTTCCTTCCCTGCTTCTGCTTCGTAAGAATCACCATCTTGGTAATCCATCCAAATGACTAACAGATTGTTCGGGGCACCCATGTTTTTAATATCGGTAGTAACTTCACCAAATTTCGCCGCGTCCTTCAATTGCAATGTCACAATCGGAGAATTAGTTTGTGTATCAAAATCCTGCTTGGCACTACCTTCCTTCACATCTGAACCGTCTAATAATTCATTATCATCTACATCGCGAAAGGATAGCCGTGCTGACGTTGCCAGCATTTCACGTGCTTCTGTCTGATTATCGACTCCCGCCAACTGGACACGGATTCTGTCATCTCCTTCAATATTAATGACGGATTCACTAATCCCGAGGCGGTTGACACGGTCATTTAATGTTTGGACAGTACCTTCCATTAATTTACTGTTTATTTCCTGGTCTTTATCAACGGGTTCCACTTCATATAACACTTCGAAGCCCCCTTGAAGATCCAAACCAAGGTTTATATTTTTTGCTACGCCTGTAACCGTTGTTCCAATCGTTGCAGCGAATACCACGATGATTAGAAAAAAGGCAACAATTCTGCCTCTGTTTTTCATTTGCCAATTGCCTCCCTTTAAAAATTCCTAAAGTGAAACTTCATTCTGAAGAGTTATCTCCTTCACTAATTTCCGGTTATCAATCATTTTTGAGTTGGGGTTTTACTGTCCATTAACATGCCATAAAACAATATGTAAATACTATGCGTTATGCTTTGATCCGTTTGTCAGTGCCGCTATGGAAGCAGATAAGTCATCATTCTGATAAGCTTCCACCGTTAAATAACTCAAATAAATATTTGAACCAAGGTGAAGAATATCCTGAACAACTTCATGGATGCGCTTGTCAGGATTTCCTTTCCACACTTTTTTTGTAAGACATTTCCAAATATCTTCACTCGTTGCCCGAGTATATCCCATTTGATGAAATTCATAGACCTTACTCTCTAATGCCGGTCCAATTAGCGTTTTCCACTCGTTTACTTCTTTTACTGTTTCCATGGTTTACCTCCTATTCCCGGAGTATGTCATTTCGCTTGTCATGCTTGACCCACTTTATTGCATATACATTATTGTATAGCAAAAATTATTTTTTGAGAAGGTAGGTAAGCTAAAATGTCCAAACAAACTTTCCTACAAGGAACGTTAATTTTAATCGTAGCGGGTATGATCACCCGTCTGCTCGGTTTTGTCAATCGTATCGTCCTTGCACGATTACTGGGTGAGGAAGGTGTCGGGCTTTATATGATGGCATTTCCTACCCTGATTCTAATAATTGGGGCAACACAGCTTGGCTTACCTGTCGCCATCTCCAAAAGAGTGGCAGAGGCCGAAGCAAACAACGACCAGACAAAGGTTAAAAAGATACTTATCGTTTCATTGATTGTAACCGCGGTATCCAGTGTCATTTTTACAACCGTTATGATTCTCGCCGCACCATTTATAGCTAAAAACCTATTAACAGATCCACGGACATTGTATCCCTTGATCGCGATTAGTCCAATTGTGCCAATTACAGCCGTTTCCGCTGTGCTAAAAGGCTATTTTCAAGGCAAGCAGAATATGAAGCCCCAAAGCTATGCACTGGTTATTGAGCAAGTAGTCCGCATTACATGTGTAGCGCTCTTCATCAACTTGCTGTTACCGTATGGCATTGAATTTGCGGCTGCCGGAGCGATGTTCAGTATTATTCTCGGCGAATTCATTTCTTTATTATACATGATTCATATGTTTAAGCGAAAGAAATTAATTAAAATACGCACCCGATTCTTTACCTATTTAAAATCAAGTAAAGATACACTGAAGGAATTGTTCTCTATTGCCCTTCCCAGTACCGGTAGTCGTATGATCGGTTCCATCTCTCACTTTCTAGAACCAATCATTGTTGCAAACGGGTTGGCAATTGCGGGAATTACCAGTTCGCTAGCAACGAAACAATATGGGGAACTGACAGGGTATGTACTGCCATTACTGTTTTTGCCTACGTTTATCACGCAATCATTATCGATTGCTTTGGTTCCGTCGATTTCAGAGGCAGGAGCAACATTAAATAACAAATTAATTCATTACCGGATCCATCAGTCAATTCGTATCTCATTTGCATCCGGAGCAATAGCCACAATTGTTTTATGCTTATTCTCTGTACCTATTTTAACATATATGTACGGTACATCGAATGCAAGTCATATTCTAATATTCATGGCGCCTTTTTTCATCTTACTTTATATCCAGTCCCCATTACAGGCCGCACTGCAGGCCCTTGATTTAGCGAAACAAGCTATGTGGAACAGTTTAATTGGCGCAGCTGTTAAATTGACGTTAATGTTCCTCCTGGCGTCCAATCCCGACTTTGGGATTAAGGGTGTCGCTATCGCAATGTCTGTCGGGGTCGTTCTCGTAACATCATTACATTTAGTTTCGTTGCAAAAGGCCATTCATTTTTCCATTCCTTTTAAAGACTTAGTCAAAATGATCCTGTTGCTTTTAATGACATGGGGAACAGGCACATTCTTGAAAAAAATATATGACACCATCGACCCAAATCTTTTTCTTTTCGGACTCGTACTGATTGGTTTAACCATTATTTATATCATTTTCTTATTTCTATTAAAGTTTATTACAAAAGAAGAATTAAAACAAATACCAATCATTCAAAAGTTTATTTAGCGTGTTGAAGAAATAATTATAAAATTTTTCGTCTATTTCTTTATCCTCAGAATAAACTGATTGTAAACGGACAATCCTAAGGGGGTTTTGATTACATGCGTAAACAGTATATTACAGCATTAATGTATGGATGGATTATTGTACTTGGCTTAATTCTAATTACAAGTTTACTTTTAGCCTTATTACTTCGTTTCACCACTTTTAACGACCCGACTTTATCATGGCTTGCTTTCGCAATTGGACTAATCGCTTTATTCATTGGCGGTTTTGTCGCAGGAATGAAAGGAAAGGCAAAAGGATGGATTATTGGTGGTATAACAGGGGCCGGGTTCACATTATTAATCTTCCTGGTTCAGTACCTAGGATATCACCAAGGCTTTTCCCTAGAACAATCACTATATCACGGCGGTTATATCCTGGCAGCGCTCCTTGGTGGCATGATTGGTGTAAATATGACCAGCCCTGCGAACGACTAAACCTTCATGCGTATTCAAAAAGGAGGATAAAGTGAAACTCCTTCATTCAGTGGGGGTTTTACTGCCCGCCAAACAGCAATCAAAAGACAAAAAGAAGCTAATACAGGTTGTATTAACTTCTTTTTTTAATTCCATTTATTGTTGCTTTACATCTCGGATCGCTGAGCGGTCGTATGTAAGTTTAACACCGTCTCCTGCGTTAATTACTACTGTATTCTCATCTATTGCATGCACTTCACCATGAAGTCCGCCAATCGTAACTACTGTATTCCCTTTTTGTAGATCAGACTGCATTTGTTTCACTTGTTTTTGTCGCTTTTGTTGCGGACGTATAAGTAGAAAATAGAATATCACGAACATTAAAATGATCGGTGATAACGAAATAAGCATTTCCATTCTGTTTTTCCCCCCTTTCAAATTTAATCCTTTAACAGTTGTTCAAAAAGCCAGTAAAAATGACACATCGAATTTCTGAAGTTATGCTTTTCCGTTGCACACGGCTAAGGAACTTCTACTTCTGTACAAGTCCGTTCCGTTACGGAGCTGCGCCACCTCGAACTTTCGATGCACAGGACGTGTGCTAGCGTCGGCGTCGCAACAGATCACTTCGGTGGGACAAGTAGTGCAGTCCCAGAATGCCTGCGAAATTAGCCGACTCTGTCCTTTTCATCCTTTTTGATCCTGCACTTTAAAAGTTCTTTGCGTCAGGTAGGTTCAACCCATATTGTTCAAAGAATTCCTCTTTAAAGTCACCAAGTCGATCTTCGCTTATCGCAATTCGTACTTGCTTCATCAATTTTAACAGAAAATATAAGTTATGATAAGTGGTAAGTCTAAATCCGAACGTTTCATTGCATTTTATTAAATGTCGGATGTATGCACGGGTGTAATTTCTACATACGTGACAGTCACAATTCTCATCAATCGGACTAAAATCTTTAGCATATTTGGCATTTCTGACAACTAGTCTTCCGTTTGAAGTCATGCATGTACCATTTCGAGCAATTCTTGTTGGTAATACACAATCAAACATGTCCACCCCTCTAATAGCACCATCAATTAATGCATCAGGTGAACCCACACCCATCAGATAACGCGGTTTATCGTCCGGCAGCAATGGGGTTGTAAATTCCAGAACCCGGTTCATGACGTCTTTCGGTTCACCGACAGAAAGTCCGCCAATTGCATACCCGGGAAAATCGAGTGACGTTAAATCTCTGGCGCTTAACTTCCTTAGTTCTTCGTGTTCTCCGCCCTGAATAATACCAAATAGCCCTTGTACGTCTGGACGCTCGTGCGCCGCTAAGCAACGCTCCGCCCAGCGTGAAGTTCTTTCTACAGAAGCTTTCATGTAATCATAGGACGCTGGATATGGTGGACATTCATCAAACGCCATCATGATATCCGATCCGAGTACATTCTGAATCTGTGTTGCTTTCTCAGGAGACAAGAACAGCTTCTCTCCATTTAAGTGACTGCGGAAATGAACACCTTCTTCTTTAATATCCCGCATATCACTTAAACTAAAGACTTGGAACCCACCTGAATCTGTCAGAATTGCCTTATCCCAGTTCATGAATTTATGAAGTCCGCCAGCCTCGCGAATAACATCTTCACCAGGACGAAGCCATAAATGATACGTATTAGAAAGAATGATGTTCGCATTCATTTCCATTAAGTCTTCCGGACTCATCGTCTTCACGGTCGCAAGCGTACCAACCGGCATAAACGTCGGCGTATCAAACGATCCATGTGGTGTATGGACGCGTCCGAGCCTTGCGCCCGTTTGTTTACAAGTTTTAATCAATTCATAAGTTATTGGTGTCATCAATTATTCGAACCTCTTCTCAAAGAATTAGCATGGCATCTCCAAAACTAAAGAAACGATACCTTTCTCTTACTGCCTCATTGTAGGCGCTTAAGATTGTTTCTCTGTTTGTCAACGCACTGACAAGCATAATCAACGTCGATTTCGGGAGATGAAAATTAGTAATTAAACCATCAATCGCCTGAAATTCATAGGGCGGATAAATAAATATATCCGTCCATCCGGTTGCTTCGACAAATGTTCCTTGATTATCTCTCGCGATTGTCTCCAATGTTCTCGTTGATGTCGTGCCAACAGAAATAATTCTTCCATTATTTTCTTTTACCTTGTTTAATGTATCCGCAGTGTCTTTTGTCATATGATAAAATTCCGAGTGCATTTCATGATCATCAATTTGATCGACACTAACAGGGCGGAATGTTCCCAGACCGACATGCAATGTGATAAATGCGATCGTAACACCCATCGCTCTGATCTCATCCAACAATTCATTTGTAAAATGCAGTCCAGCTGTTGGCGCCGCCGCTGAACCTTCTTCCCTCGCAAAAACGGTTTGATAACGTTCTTTTTCTGGCAGCTGTTCTTTAATATATGGTGGCAACGGCATTTCGCCTAATTCATCAAGCACTTCATAAAAAATACCGTCATACGTGAATTCTAGCGTTCTTCCACCATGGTCTTTTATTTCAGTACAAGATGCTTTCAGCTTGCCTTCCCCAAAAATAAGCTGTGTGCCTAACTTTACTTTTTTAGCAGGCTTTACCAGCACTTCCCAACTGTCTCGCGCTTGCTGATGAAGCAGCAATACTTCAATGTTCGCTCCTGTATCTTGTTTTACTCCATGTAATCTTGCCGGCAGGACACGTGTATCATTTAATACAAGACAATCCCCTTTTTTAAAATATCCTTTGATATCTGTAAAATGCTGATGGGATATGTCGCCTGTTTTCCGATTCAATACGAGTAACCTGGATGCAGTGCGGTCCAGTAGTGGCGTTTGTGCAATAAGTTCTTCTGGTAAATCAAAATTAAAATCTTCTATATTCATGATGAATCTCCTTACTGTAGCTAACGAAATTTCCCAATGATGAAAAAGACAAGTGATAAAATAATACTAACGACAATCGAAGTCATAATCGGAAAATGGATGGAAACATTTCCTTTCTTAAAGGTAATATCACCAGGTAATTTCCCAATAAATGTCCAGATCAATCCAATGATAAGGAACACAATGCCGACTGCTATAAATAGCTTGCCAATATTCATTGTTCATCATTCGCCTTTATGCCAAAGTGGGCATATGCTTTTGGTGTTATAACTCTTCCCCTTGGTGTTCGCTGGATAAAACCAATTTGCAATAAGTATGGTTCATACACATCTTCAATCGTTTGCGGTTCCTCTCCGATCGTTGCTGCTATGGTATCCAAACCTACGGGTCCACCTTGATAGCCGTCGATAATCCCCCTCAATAGTTTATGATCGATATGATCGAGACCAGCATCATCCACTTGCAACATTTCCAAGGCTAAATCCGTTGTTGCTAAACTAATTTCCTTTTCTCCTCTAACTTGTGAGATATCGCGAATTCTTTTTAACAAGCGGTTCGCGATCCGTGGTGTACCCCTAGATCTTCTTGCAACCTCTGCAGCTGCATCTTTTGAAATATTCGTTTCGAAGATGTCTGCGGTACGTTCCACGATAGAACATAAATCCTTCGTTTCATAAAATTCAAGTCTGCTAAGCACTCCAAAACGATCGCGCAATGGTGCGGTTAGAAGACCCGCCCGCGTTGTCGCACCAACCAATGTAAATGGCGGTAAATCAATTCGTACTGACCTCGCGCTTGGCCCAGTACCGATCACGATATCAAGGAAAAAATCCTCCATGGCAGGATATAAAACTTCTTCTACCGCACGCGGCAGCCGGTGGACTTCGTCAATAAACAGGACGTCCCCTGGTTCCAGTGAAGAAAGTACCGCGGCCAGATCACCGGCCCTTTCGATGGCGGGACCGGATGTTGAACGAAATTGAACACCCATTTCATTGGCAATAATTGCAGCCAGTGTTGTCTTTCCCAGTCCTGGTGGGCCGTACAACAATACATGGTCAAGTGGTTCCTCCCGCATTTTAGCTGCCTGAATAAAAATGCTCAGGTTTTCTTTTACCTTATGCTGTCCAATATATTGATTAAGATTGGTCGGACGGAGACTCAGTTCAATCGAAGCGTCCTCCCCCTGTACTTCTCCGGTAACCATTCGTTCATCCATTCACAGATCCCCCCTTTCTTAATTTCTCATTAATAATGCCAATGCTTTTCGGATTATTTCATCCGTGTTTGTCTGCTCATCGGTTTGCAGCATCGGAATAATTGCTTTGATCTCCCGTTCCGTATAACCTAAAGCCTTTAATGCTTCCTGTGCCTCCTGCAAGCCTTGTAGCGGTTTTTGACCTACTACTTTGCTACCGTCTGTTTCAGTAGTTATTGATAACGCTGCCGTCAGCTTCCCTTTCAAATCAAGGATAATCTGTCTGGCTGTTTTCTTGCCGACTCCAGGAAAGCCTGTTAAATACTTTTCATCTTCCTGTTCGACCGCCGCCACAAATTCAGAAACATCAACACTGCCAATGATCCCGCTGGCACCTTTAGGGCCAATACCGGAAACAGAGATCAGCTTTGTGAATAAATATTTTTCATCTTCTGTTTTAAAACCATATAAGAGTTGTGCGTCTTCCCTTACATGTTGGTATGTATAGATCATTATTTCTTTGTTTAATGATGATTGAAACTCGAACGGATTCCCACAAATTATTTCATAGCCAATCCCCTGAACTTCAACAATAACAGCATCATCCTGAATATATGTCAGCAACCCTTTTACATATGCAATCATGCCTTTTTCTCCTTTGCAATCCTCAAATCCATTTTACCATATTCAACAGCAAAATAATAAACTTCTATTCCCCATGTAGAAATAGAAGTTTATATCAACTTATTCTGAGACTTCTAAATTATGATGCACATCTTGAACATCTTCGTCTTCCTCAAGCATATCAATCAAATTTAACATTTTTTCTTCATCTTTCGCTTCCAGCTTACTGTAATTTTGCGGTAACATTGTAATTTCTTCATTGTCTAGGCTGTAACCAGCTTCGGTTAGATGGTTGCAAACCGCTTCAAAATTTTCTGGCGTTGTATAGATCTCATAAGCGCCATCCTGCACGGTTATATCTTCTGCACCGGCTTCGATTGCCTCCAATGTAATGTCGTCCTCATCTATACTTCCATCCTCATTTAAAATAACAATATAACCTTTTCGCTCAAACATAAACGAAACACAGCCATTTTCACCTAAATTTCCGCCGTTTTTACTAAATGCATGTCTCACTTCTGCTGCGGTTCTATTTTTATTATCCGTTAGAACATTAACGATGATTGCCGTTCCACCCGGTCCATAACCTTCATAAGTAAGTTCTTCGAAGTTCGCACCATCCAATGCTCCGGTTGCTTTTTTTATTGCACGCTCAATGTTGTCATTCGGCATATTATCTGCTTTCGCTTTATCAATCGCAAGCCGCAAAGTTGGATTTGTATCAGGGTCTCCCCCACCTCTTTTAGCTGCTTCATAAACTACTTTTGCATGACGCATAAAGATTTTTCCTCTTTTTGCATCTTGTGCATTTTTTCTTCTTTGAATATTGTGCCACTTAGAATGACCTGCCATCGGACATTCTCCTCTCTACAAAAATTCCCTTTTTTACTATATCAAATATCAGTAAAAAAGAAAACCTTCACATCCCTAATAAAACAGGCGCATCTGTTTTATTTTAAATATAACGTAAGCAAGAACTCACAGTAATGTGGCGTTACTGTCATAAAAGTTCTCGCTTACAGTCCCATGCGACGGCACCGAAATCCGCTTAATATTTTATATCTATTTTTTATTAAAAAAATCAAGGATGTCATTCCCAAAGTTTTTGGACTTCAGCTTTGTATCAATATTTTTCATCCGCTCCCAGTGCGGGTCATCTGTATAAACGACAATTTGTTTATCCGGGACTATCGTTTGTATTTCTTCCCGAAGATTTTCCGCTATATAATGATCCTTATGCTTATTTAACTTTACAGATACAATAACACGGTCCTCCGTTGAGGCCACCTGTGCTTGCACAATATCTCTTCTTTGCTCCAAAGCTTGGGAAAGCCTTATAGACTCATCATTCGTAAATGCATCCGAGTAACGTGCTGGATTATCATCCATATAAGGATTGTTTTCCTCGTCCATCCTCATATTTTGTTTATCATTTGGATCGTAATGAATCGGTCGTGTTTTTTCCGTTGACTGGTTATTGTATTGTACATTTCCATCTTTTGTATTTGTACAAGCAACAAGAATCGCAGCAAGGAATAACGTTATGATCACTTTTTTATACATAAAAACCACCTCCTTAACGATTAGTTTGTGTTAAGCAGGCGGTTCTATGAAGATTATTAAATGGTATTTATCTCCGCAACATTACTCATACACCTGGTCCTTATAGGCAAGCAAGCAGTAAGTGCCAACCAACTTTGAACCAAGTCACCCTTATCGATTGCGTCTGAATTGTGGTAGCGGATTACGTTTATGTTCTGTGTTTTGGTGCATGCGCTCAATAATAACTTTATCTGCTTCCGGAACGTCTTTTCCTTGCACATATGCATCAATCTTTTCGTAGGTTGTACCCATTTCTATTTCGTCTGTTTGCCCTTCCCATAAATCAGCACTCGGCTGTTTGTTTACCACTTCATCTGGTACCCCAAGATAGCTCGCCATATCTCGAACTTCCTGTTTAGAAAAGTCAATGATCGGCTGAATATCTACGCCTCCATCACCATATTTTGTAAAATAGCCAGTATACCATTCTGATGCATTGTCCGTGCCAACGACTAAATAATTATAATTTGTTGCTAACGTGTATAACGCGCTCATTCGCAGTCTTGCCCTCAAGTTCGCTCCTGCCAGCTGATCGTTTTTATCGTGAAATTCATTTTTTTCTTTTAAAAGTGATTTCATTTGCTCATACATGGTGCTGTGGGTTTCTGTTAAATCAACAGTTATCGCATTGATGCCACAGCTGTTAATCACTTTCTCTGCATGACTTAAATCAGCCGCTTTTGTTTGAATCGGGAGAATTGCTCCTAAAGAATTGTCTGGTGCTGCTCGCTTCATTAAATGTGCCACCACTGCAGAATCAAGCCCTCCACTTACACCCGTAATTAAACCCTTTACACCTGCATCTTTCACTTGTTCCTGTAACCATACTACAATTTCATTTACTGTCTTTTCCATTCCCATGTGCATTACTCCTTTGCATAACATCATTTCCTATATCGATTTTAGCATTGTTTTGGTGTTTTTCAAAAAGACATGTCGTTTCTGCCATTCTTTTTCCATATTGGTCATATATTTATTCACATCCGAAGGCTCTCTTTTAGCACCAGATATGAAATAAAACCATTCCCGCATCAAATCACTTGGTATAAACACAGCGTAAAGCCATGGCTTTACTTCTTTGTTTTTGACCATATCATATGCGAGCAGTTTTTCCAGATCCCAATTTAAATGAGGTAAAAACCGTTGGGTTAATTGAATATGATCGTAAATTTGCGCTGTTGATTGCAGTAAATCAAAATCGATAAGATAGGTACCCTTGCCTCGAATGAAATTATGGGATGCAACATCTCCATGTGTCCATAAACCATTTTTCAATGCCTCTTCTTCATATCGCTCCCAGGGGAATTGTGTAGTAGACTTCAATTGAGAGCTGGTCATTTGGACAATATCTTTATATAAATGGGCAAAACCATTTTCTTTAAATAAATCTTTCGTTTTTTTAAATGCTAACAAACGCCAATACCAGCAAATTAACATATTCTCTCTCTTTAAGGGGCTCGTGATATTAATACTTACTGCATCATGGTGAAAGTGCTTGAGGGCTTTTACGGCTTCTGTCCGATCTACAGCATTTTTATAATATAATTTTTTCCCGCTAACATATGGGGCAATTGTCCACCAGGTATCATAACCAAAAATCGCTTTCTTTCCATTAGGAAATCGGATAAATCGGACAGCATTGGATGATGGCAACTTTTGAAAAAAATCCCATTGTTGTCGTACATTTTCCTGTTTATGATGTTTTTTTAAAATAAGTTCTTCTTTATTATTTGTCTCCAGATAAAATACATGTGGTTTAATCGTTGTTAGCTGTCTGATTGCAAGCATGCCCTTTTGCCATAAAAAAGAAGAGAGACGATTGTAACATTCGTCTCCGTTTGTAGTATTATTCACCTGCCGTTTCATCCGGTTTCTGATCTTGCGTATTTGAAAAGTCCGGATATGCAGGCGGGGTGGGATATAGGTTTTGACTACTGACGTTATTCGCAAACTGTGGTGGATACATATTTCCTGGCTGTGACGCTTGTAATGGATGTGATAGTGACTGGCTCATTTCTTGTTGATTGCCACGCATGTTAAATGGTTCCATCGGTATACTTTCCCGACAGCCGCAGTCATCGTTGCCTCCCATATGCATCGGATTGAACTGCATCTCCATAGCATGATGTGGTGGCTGATGTGCAGACATTTGCTCACATGGCATCCCTTGCTGCATTTGGTGGTGAGCCGGCTGAAGCCATTCCGGATTCACCATGATTGGAAATGGTGCCTGTGGATAACAAGGATGCATCATATGGCAGCATAACGGCATCATATGGGCTGGTTCTGGCTGTGGCATTGGATAGGGCATCGCCTGGAACTGTGGTTGCGGCATTGGGTGCATTGGTTGTGTTTCAGCTTTGGCATATTCTTTTGGCTTTGGCATCGGCTTTTGATGCATCTCTGTTTTGACATGTTCCTTCGGCTTCTCTTTCTTTGCTTCATGATGTTGTGGCATTTGCGGGAAGTTAATCGTTGTATAATTTTGAAACTCCTGCTCCATGATTGGTTGTGCAGGCATTTGTTGTAATGGCTGTACAGGCATTTCCGGTTTAGGGATCATTTTATTATGATGGTCATCTTCTTTAATGACCGGCATCGGCTTCGGTGTGTGATCCTGATAGGGATGTTGGGTTTCCTTCTTTTGCATTTCCTTTTTCGGCATTTCCTTCGGTGTTGCTGTTTCCTTTTTAACAGCTTTGGAATTGCTTGGGATTTTTATTTTCATTCCTGGCATGATCATATCCGGGCTTGCTAGCTGCGGGTTTGCCTGTTTGAGTGCTTCAAAATCAACTCCATACTGTTTAGATAGCTCCCACAATGTATCTCCTTTTTGAACGATGTGTATTTTCAAAACTGACCAAACTCCTTTCCATTCTAAAAACTGGGCTAATTACTCTGTATCAACATATGCAGGGAATTGACAAATGTTGAAAAATATTTCCCGAATAATAAAAACACCGTCGTTCTCAAATGGAGAACGACGGTGTTTTTATACAGTGAAATTTCATTCAGAGGGGAGTTTACTTCCCATTAACCTATGATAATTTCATATGATAGACCGGATATGTACCTAGAATGTTCACTTTACAGCCCAGTGCCTCTAATTCTGCCTTGACTCCTGGGAAAAGCACATCATCAAACGGTTGATCGACATCAACAATGAAAAAGTAATTTCCCAATCCAGTTTTCATGGGACGTGATTCAATTTTGGACAAGCTCATTTTACGCCAAGAAAAAGCGGAAAGCACCTGATGCAAAGCACCGGCATAATCGCTTGGCAATGTAATTAACAGACTTGTCTTTTCATGTTGAATCTCATGTTTGATTTGTAATAATCCTTCATCCTTTGCCAACACAGCAAATCGAGTATGATTATTTGGGTAATCATGTACATTTTCTTCATAGATTTGCAGACCATACTCTTCGGCTGCAAGGCTATTACCAATGGCTGCGATCGATTCCGTTGTTTCACTGATCATTTCAGCAGCCCTGCCTGTCGAAGAGGCAAAATGAATTTTTGCCCTTGGCAGGTGTTTATGGATATATTGATGACATTGTGCAATTGCATGACTATGTGAATGGATTTGTTCAATGTCAGATAATACACCTGAAAAGTCCGGATGTACAAGTAAATGCTGCTCGATCGGTACAACAATCTCTGCCATAATCGGCAGTCTTACTTGATGTACAAGATAATCAACTGTTAATTGCACGGTTCCTTCAATCGCGTTTTCAAGTGGCACAACCCCAATATCAATTTCTCCGGAATCAACAGCATCAATACATTCGGGGATCGTTGTAAAGCCCTCTTTATGTTCTCCGTTAAATGCTGTATCAACCGCCAATTTTGTAAATGTTCCCCTTGGCCCCAAATATCCTATTGTAGTCAAAAAAACTTCCCCCTTTGTTATAAATGCATACTCTTTTCCTACTATTTTACCAGCTAATTCGTTTACTCAATAAATTCAAATTCATAAGCCAATAAACGAACGGTGTCGCCGTCTTTTGCCCCGCGTTTTCTTAATGCCTCATCAACGCCCATTCCTCTTAATTGACGGGAGAAACGCTGCACTGCTTCATCACGGTTAAAATCGGTCATCGTAAACAGTTTTTCAATCTTATGACCCGATAAGACATAAGCACCATCCGGATCCCGTGTAATTTCAAATGGAGCATCCTCTGCTTGATAACGATAAACAACTTTCTCGTCGATATCATCTGTCGCCAATTCCGTTTTTGGAATCGCCTCTAATTTATCCGCAATCGCAAATAATATATCCCGCAGCCCTTTCTTTGTTAGGGCTGAAATCGAATATACAGGGGTCTCGGTACCCAATCTGGAGATAAACGCTTCCAGATTTTCCTCTGCACCAGGCATATCCATTTTATTCGCTGCAATAATTTGCGGGCGGTTCGTTAGCTTTTCGTCATATGCTTTTAATTCTTCGTTAATTTTTAAATAATCTTCATAAGGATCTCTGCCTTCTGTGCTTGCCATATCGATCACATGGACGATAACCCTTGTCCGTTCTACATGACGCAAGAATTGATGACCTAATCCAACGCCTTCATGTGCGCCTTCAATTAGTCCTGGTAAATCTGCCATGACAAAGCTGCGATGATCACTCGTATCGACAACACCTAAGTTTGGAGCTAATGTTGTAAAATGATAATCAGCAATTTTAGGCTTGGCTGCACTCACAACAGAAATAAAGGTCGACTTCCCTACACTAGGAAAGCCAACAAGACCCACGTCAGCGATTAATTTCAGTTCTACCTGTATATTCCTCTCCTGACCCGGTTCACCGTTCTCCGCCATGTCTGGTGCCGGATTACGGGGGGATGCGAACCGTGTATTCCCACGTCCACCTCTACCACCATTAACAATCACTGCCTGCTGCTCATGTGTAACTAAATCTGCAATAACCTCGCCAGTATCTTCATCCTTCACAGTCGTACCTGGAGGAACCGCAACAATTAAGTCTGTTGCATTTTTTCCGTGCATTGTTTTACTCATTCCGTTCTCTCCGCGTTTTCCTTTGAAATGCCGATTATAACGAAAGTCCATTAAGGTGTTCAGCCCCTCATCAACTTTAAAGATAACGTCACCGCCATCACCGCCATCACCACCAGATGGACCACCGAGCGGAACATATTTTTCGCGTCGGTAAGCCACGAGGCCATTCCCACCGTCACCCGCTTTTACATATACACTAACCTGATCTACAAACATTACTTTTCACCTCGCACACTATATAGAATCGGAAAATGAAACGTCAATCCATCCGACGTTTCAAAAACATAAATCTCATTTTCCTGTTCCATACATGTTTCCTTTATTATTTGATTATCCAGTATATGAAGATAGTCGTCTACAAATATAGATACTTCAATTCGTGCTGGATTTTGTTTTTCTGCTAGCTCAAGCTTAATTTCAAATTGGTCTTCCGGCCGACAAAACGCATTGATTTTATCGATAATCGCAATACTCTGCTTAGTCAAACGGTCATCCACATCATGAAGCTGTTTATCTTCAATATGTATTTGATAGTTTAAATGCAAGCGATCATAAATATGATTAAACCGAATGACCCATAACGTAAATTTCGCAGCCCCTAGGTTCAACAATTTTCGTTCTTCATTATCTTTGATCAGGCGTTCACTAATTTTCTTCGTTACATTATCTACTTTTCCCATACTCAGATAACCATATACGATTTGTAAATCATTCATCAAATCATGTCGATAATGCTGTAAAATATCGACAACATCCTTCTCATCCATCGCCACACACCCCATTACCAAAAAGTATAGCAGAAAAATATCCTAAAGCATATCAGTCCCACTGATATCTTAAGTAAAAAAACTCCAGCCATACAAATTGGCTGGAGTTTCAATAATGAATGATTACGCTTCTTGCGCGACTGGCTGAATACTTACTTTTTTACGATCACGACCGAAACGTTCGAATTTCACAATTCCGTCGATCTTAGCAAAAAGTGTATCATCTCCACCGCGACCAACGTTTTCACCTGGATAAATTTTTGTACCGCGTTGACGGTAAAGAATAGATCCACCTGTTACAAACTGTCCGTCTGCACTTTTTGAACCAAGACGTTTTGACGCAGAGTCACGTCCGTTTCTTGTACTACCGGCACCTTTTTTCTGTGAGAAAAATTGTAAATCTAGACGTAGCATAATGCTGCACCTCCTTATTTACTCCTTATATGGATAAACTGTCTATATTCCTGTTCAATCGATTTCAAAGAGATAAGCATACCTTCAAATAAGAGCTGTACCTTCTCCATTTTTTCACCTTGCAGTGATTTGGGCAGGCTGACAAGAAGGTATCCACCCTCTGCCCCTTGCTCAATTTCAAGATCTGCTTCACATAATTCTGTCACAGCGTTCACCGTTCCAATTGACACAGCAGAAACACCTGCACACACTAAATCATAGCCATATGGACCACTCTCAGCATGGCCGGACAGTTCAAAGCCTGTCATTAAATTGTTCGATCGATAAACCGTTACTTGAATCATATGATAAAATCCTTATAGGTTAATTTTGTCAATTACTAATTTCGTGTATGGTTGACGATGACCTTGTGTACGATGATAATTTTTTCTACGCTTGAATTTTGTTACAGTAACTTTTTTCTGACGACCGTGTTTTTCCACTTTGGCCGTTACTGTTGCACCTTCAACGTATGGCGCGCCAACTTTAACATCATCTCCGCCAACAAAAAGAACTTTTTCAAAAGTAACAGCTTCATTTGCATCTGCTGTAACTTTTTCTACGTAAATTTCCTGACCTTCAACAACTTTAACTTGTTTACCGCCTGTTTCAATAATAGCGTACATACCTTGCACCTCCTTGATTACTCAGACTCGCCATGCAGGTACCCTGAAACACATGGGTTTACGACCTGATCTGCGCGGTTGTAGCACTGGTGCTACGTTGATGAATAACGTATTGATATTATCACGAATTACAGGGACTTGTCAAGAAGTTATTGATTTAGAATCTCCCCGATTGTTTTATCATATTGTTTATCATGAAAATAACTGCGCAAACACTCGCTTTCGTCCATTGTTATTCGTTTTTTTTCTGAAAAGGTAACATAGACGGGATGCTTTTTTTCCTGTCTAAATTGGGCAAATACATCCATTAAAACATGATCATTTGAAACATGGATCGGCTGCACAACCTTAACAGCTGCGTCTCCTTCGTATCGTTTTAATAAGAAACGGATAAACACATAATAGCGCCGCTTCCAATCTGACCGATTTTCTGAAAAGAGGAAAATCATCAGTAAAAAAGTGCTTAATGTAAAAGGAAACAAGGCTAATTGCAATAGCAACAGTAAAATACTGATGACCATTGATGATATAATCGTTGTATGATAGGCCTTTTTATAGGGCGAATAGGAAGCTAGAAATAGGAATAAAAGTTTACCGCCATCTAATGGCCAAATCGGCAATAAATTGAACATAATAATTGCTGTATTATAATACCATGCTAATTCTAAAATGGAAACTGGTACCAAGTCCAGATTGGATAGTAAAAATAGAATCAGATAAATAACAACGTTTTGCAGTGGACCTGCACTGGTGACCAGTGCTTCTTCCTTGATTGGTCTGGTACCGTGCTCGTCCGTTTCCATGACGCCACCAAATACCCACAACATAATATGCTTAATTCGCCAATCAAACAATCTGGCAACCGTATAATGACCGAGCTCATGGAATAACACGATGGCTAAGATAATCGCTAGTTCCATAAACGTCCCGGTTAAAAAAGAAATGATAATAAATACGATTAAGATGGGATGAACATGGATGGTTGGTAAATAGTTATGGCGTGTCGTCAACTTTTATCACCTGGACAGGATCAATATAAGTATTATCTTTTTCGATTGAGAAATATACCGATTCATTTTCAGTCGATGGCGCAAAACTGCCTACTTGGTCACTATTTTTAACAAACTGATACAAATGTACATCCATATCACTTAAATAACCATAAGTAGATGTGGTACCATCTGCATGCTGAACCACAACCGTTTTATCTGTTTTCCGGTCCTTTCCTGCAAAAATAACAATCCCATCCCGAACAACCGATACTTCCGCAGTTTCTCCAGGTGCGATCATCATTCCCTGTCCATTCGATTGAAATGTTTCCTGCACACTTCCACTTACAGGCAATGCCAGTTGGCTATTGGCATCTGTTGCCGCCTGGTTTGATTGTGCCGTAAAGGCTAAGGGACTACCAAAGGATTTCTGATACCACAAGTTAACTTTGGCAAACGGGAATTCCTTTGTTAATACGCCACTGGTCCAAGCTTTTGGCTTATCAAGTAAAGCTGCATCTGATTGCCCTAATAACGCAACACTAAAAAATAGTAGCACAGATAGTATCGCTTTTAGCATGATGCCTGGAGCCAGCTTGCTTTTTTGGCTGCTCGAAAAACTATCGTCCGGCAAAAGTGGTAAATAACCATGCTTCTCTTCTTCTTGAGGAAATGCCGGTAAAACTTGCTTCTTAGCTCCGTCTTTCGGCGTCAATCCACGCACTTTCTTTCGCTGCGCTATTGATTGGCGAACCTTTTTCACACCATTATCCATTATCCTCACAATCCTTCTCATACATTTGTACAAGTTTATGAGAATGGATAGCTATATATGAATAAAAAAAGATGTAATGAAAGTTTTTCTTTCACTACATCTCTTTTGATTCGGCTGTTTTCTAAAAGATTGTTTTTTTATAAGTAAAGAATCTTAAAAGTAGGTATAAATTGCGGCATAATAAATTGGGTTTCTTGTCTACCGTGGAAAGCGACTACCAGTAGCGAAAATCAACATCCCAATTACGTTGCGGTATATCAAGAGCAACAAAGTATATGAAAGACAGCTTCAGTTTACAATATTAAGATCGCATACCAAACAGTCTTTTCACTCTTTGGAACATACCTTTTTCTTCTTCTAAAGATTGTAATGGAACCGTTTCGCCTAGTATTCTTCTAGCGATATTACGATAGGCAATCGATGCTTTTGAATTTGGATGAACCGCAACAGGCTCCCCATTATTTGTTGCTTTAATAACCGCATCATCATCAATCACGATACCAATCAGATCAATGGATAGCACCTGGGTGATTTCATCCACTTCAAGCATGTCTCCATTTTTCATCATATGGTTACGAATTCGATTGATTACTAATGTCGGTGGATCCATTTCGGTTTGTTCTAATAATCCAATAATCCGGTCCGCATCCCGAACACTGGATTTTTCAGGGGTGGTGACCACAATCGCCCTATCAGCACCGGCAATCGCATTTTGAAAGCCCTGTTCAATACCGGCAGGACAATCAATAATAATATAGTCATATTCCTGTTTTAATTCAGCGACAATCTTTTTCATGCCATCTGTTGTTAAAGTATCCTTATCGCTGGTTTGAGCTGCCGGTAATAATGTTAAATGTTCAAAACGCTTATCTCTGATCAGTGCCTGTTTTAATTGACAACGTTCCTGAATGACGTCCACCACATCAAAAATAATTCGATTTTCCAATCCCATTACAACATCAAGATTTCTTAAGCCAATATCTGTATCTATTAAACATACTTTTTTATCCATCAGTGCTAAAGCTGTTCCAATATTAGCTGTTGTCGTTGTTTTTCCAACGCCACCTTTACCGGAAGTAATGACGATTGCTTCACCCATTTTGCATTCTCCTTTCGAATCCGCTTAATTCTTTTCGTTTATGTGGAAGAGCCTGTAGTCGATCAATAATAATTTTATCTTGTGTTTCATCAATAAGACCACATTCCATATACACACCATCCGATTCATAGTCTGGAGCGCGACTAATGTAATCTGCAATTCGAAGTTGGCTGGGATTCATGTAGGATGCAGCAATGAATGCATCCCGATCACCGTCAGATCCTGCATGAGCAATACCCTGCAGGCTTCCCATAATATAAATGTTTCCTGTTGAGGATACTTTTCCTCCTGGGTTCACATCTCCCACTAACAAAAGATCCCCATTCACTTCAATAACCTGTCCGGATCTAACGATTCGATTGATCGTTTTTACCTCGCTATCTTCTTGCCACCTTAATGCGTCTTCTCTGCGTACCACATCCGATTGAATGGAATGAATAATAAATCGGTTTTCTCCACCAATAATTTTACCTATTTGATCTTTTTGTGCTTCATCCAAATAGCGGTTACCCAATTTTACTTTCACAGATACAAGCGGCTCATCCCTTTTGGGTCTGCTGGCAATAATTTTATCTTTTAATTCGATAACAGCTTCTTCAAAAGAGCACGATTCATCAATAAATAGAGTGAGTCCCTCTCTTGTACCTTTAATGATGATTAATTGCTTCTTTTCAAGCACAATAAGTTCACCTCAATCCAATATCTAAGTGCAACGATTTTCCTAAAAGGAGGTTGTTCAAAAAGGGTCCTTGTTATAAAGCGTTATTTTTAGTTAAGTGCTCCCCGCCCCATCTTGTTAGTCGTTTTGCAAAGATAGGGTATAGAATAACTAGAAATACGAGATTCAATATTACGGTTGGCAATAAACGATGTGTAAAGTAATCGATCCAAGGTGCCTCCGTTAATCCTACCATTGTATAAATAAATTCAATTAGAATATCAACCGAAGCAACTCCGGCAAAACCGAGTATAAGTGTCACATAAATATTGCCGTGCAGCATTCGCTTCAATCCGTGAATGATATAAATAACAAATGCATAACTGAACATATAAACCCCAAGAACACCGGTATATACAACATCAATTAGCAAACCAAATATTAACCCATACAAAACGGCGTAATAGGTGTTCTCATAATCATAAAAGATAGCCAAAAACACCAGAAATACCAAAACCCAATGTGGAATAATCAATAAATTGCCTACTACCAGATTGGATGGTAATAATTCAAGTGCAACGCCTTCCAATACGACAAACAGAAAAAGGATGAGTGGCAGTAATAATCGTTTCATTACTCATCCTCCTCTTCACTTTCATTTGATTCATCTTTTGCTAGATTTCTATCCACAACAATGACCTGGTTAATCTCATACATATCTGCTGCAGGTTTGACCAATGCAGTACGTGTTAACCCATACTGATCAGAAACAACCTCTTTGACCTCACCAATTTGTAGGCCAGCCGGGAATACACCGCCCTTCCCAGAAGAAAAGACTTGTTCCCCTTCTTTTAACTCTTGATCCGATTCTTCAATGATCTTAAATAACAGAGAATTACTCTCTTCATCAAAACCTTCAATCATTCCGTTGATATCATCGCCTTTTTTACGGGAGATCGTTGCAGATATCCGGTTATATTGGTCAAATCCAGTAAGTAATTTTACTGTTGAAGTCGTTTTTGATGTATTAAGGATTTTACCAACCATTCCTTCAGCAGTAATAACCGCCATGTTTGTGTCTATACCATCCTTTGAACCTTTATTCAGGGTAATCTGTTCTACCCATCGCTCCGGAGAACGGGATATAACGGTGGCCTGGATGGGTGTATAGTCTCGAATGGACTCCGTTAAATCGAGCGTATCACGCAATTCTTTGTTCTCTTCCTTGATTTCCTGAACTTCGTAAATCATTCCCTTATACTGGGACAGTTTCTCTTTGAGTATTTGGTTTTCCTGATACGTATTTCTAAAATCATCTATATTTGTAAATATGTCTGTTATAAAATTAACAGGTGCATGGATGATTCTTTGCGCCCAACCAACTGTATCATTGACAACTTGCTCTGGTCCCGTGATATTTTCCCGATCACTTAGTGAGTAGCCGATTAAAGCTACAAGAACAATAAACCCTATTAATATAATAAATAACTTTTTTCTTTGAAAAAATTGCATATTATCACCTGCTTAATTGACAAAAGGACGAGCGGATACACCAGGGTGGGAACGGAAGTGCTGAATGTATTCCAGGGATTTACCAGTTCCGATTGCTACACTTTCAAGTGGATCCTCTGTAACAAAGACAGGCATTTTTGTCTCATCGCTAATGACTTGATCGAAATTCTTTAATAATGAGCCCCCACCAGATAATACGATTCCACGATCCATAATATCTGCTGCTAATTCAGGGGGTGTTTTTTCTAATGTGTTCTTCACTGCTTCTACAATCGATAGGACTGTATCTTCTAAAGCCTTCGCAATCTCTTTGGCAGTTATCGTAATCGTCTTCGGTAATCCGGTTAATAAATCACGACCACGGATATCCATATCGACGTCTTCCTTCACTTCACCAGCGACCCCAACGTCCATTTTAATGGACTCTGCGGATCTTTCACCAATCATTAAGTTATAGTGCTTCCGAATATAATGAATGATCGCTTCGTCCATATTATCTCCAGCTGTACGGACGGAGCGGCTTGTAACAACACCACCTAAGGAAATAACAGCAACCTCTGTCGTACCACCACCGATATCCACAATCATACTGCCGGTCGGTTCCCAAACTGGCAAACCCGCACCGATTGCAGCAGCAAAAGGTTCAGAGATTGGGAAAGCATCCTTTGCTCCCGCTTGCTTTGTCGCATCTATCACTGCACGTTCTTCCACCATCGTAATACCAGTCGGCACACAAATCATAACGTCCGGCTTTTTGGCGAGAAACGAACGATTACGCATTGCCTTTTTTATATAATAACGCATCATAACAGCCGTCGTATCATAATCCGCAATAACACCATCTTTCATTGGACGAATGACAGTAATATTTCCTGGTGTACGTCCAATCATGTTCCTTGCTGAATTTCCTACCGCTTCAATATCTCCTGTTTGTATATTTCTTGCTACAACAGAAGGTTCACTTACAACAACGCCTTTACCCTTAACAAATACAAGTGTATTTGCAGTTCCTAAGTCAATCCCTAAATCTTGCGAAAAACTAAATCTTCCCAAAAAAATCTCCCTCTCCAAATCACCATTCATTTTATTCTATGTAGCTTTACTATATCGATTAATTTTATGTGTTGCAAACCTGGAATAAAATACATATCCTATTTCAATCAAGTAAAATTACATATGTGCACCCAATCATAAGTAGCGCCACTTTCAATAACAAATCGAAAAAATGGCGCTGCATCATAAGTACGTCTATACAATTATACGAAAAAAATCCTAAAATAGATAGTGTTATAAATAGCCTTTTTCTTTTAATGACACAAATTTTCGATCTCCAATGATCAAATGGTCCAAAACCTCAATACCGATCATTTTCCCTGATTCAACTAAACGTCTTGTAACATGGATGTCTTCCTGGGATGGTGAGGGGTCTCCCGAAGGGTGATTATGCGCCACAATAATTGAGGCTGCTGACCTTTTTACAGCTTCACGATAGACTTCTCTAGGATGGACGATCGAAGCATTGAGGCTGCCAATAAAGATGGTTTGACGATGAATAATCTGGTTCTTTGTATTTAAAAATAAAACGACGAAATGCTCCTGATTCAGGGATCGCATCTCTTCCATAATATAATCTGCGCCATCTTCAGGCGAACGGATCACATATCGTTCTTCCGACTTATATTGGTGCATTCTTCTACCCAGCTCCATTGCAGATAATACTAATACACCTTTTGCTGATCCAATTCCTTTAATTGCTGTTAGTTCCTCAATTGTAGCATCATTTAGTAGCTTTAGCCCTTCAAAATGCATTAAAACACGGTGGGATAAGGCCATTACGGATTCTTCTTTCGTCCCACTTCCAAGCAGAATGGCGAGTAACTCCTGATTTGATAAATGATTGGCTCCTAACTTTAACAATCGTTCTCGGGGACGATCCTCTTTTGGTACGTCCTTAATCATAATGGATGTAACAGACATTTTTGTAGCCTCCTCTTCTTTAAATTACATCCATATTAGCGCCTGAATTGATTTGCCACAAATCAGTGAAATACCATTATCAAGTGCAATACATCAATGAAAATCGAGATTTCCCTAGAACTAAATAACATTTTAAATCGGAATTAAAGATAAAAATAGAAAAACAGACAATTTTACTTGTCTGTTTTTCGACTGACTATTTTAAGGATTGATCGTAAGCATTCCACAAGTTTAACAAGGTAATTTGTGCATCCGTTCCTGTAGTTTCTTCCACTTTTGAAATTGCGTCAACAAGGTCTTTTCCCCGTTCCGACTCTTTTGGATAACTAGCGGCAATTGGTTCCCAATCAGCAGGTAATAATGCTTTCTCCTTATTTACTCCAGCTAGTGACTTCGCCCACTGGTCCTGAAATGATTGAAACCATTTTTGCTCTTCGCCGGACATTTCCACTTCCACTTTATCTGTTGACCATTCCTTCACAAAAACGTCATAGTCAGATGATTCTTTTGTTGTTGCTACAAGATTTTTCGCTTGTTCCTTTTCCTCTGTCAGTCCTAGGAACAAGTAATACTGCTCGTCCTGCTCCCAAACCATGGATGACATTCCAGCATCCGTGAACTTTTCTGCCCACTTATCGGCATTCGCTTTCTCTGAAAACACACCACCTTGAAGTGCATAGGCATTCATCGATTCAATTGTTATTGGCTTTGCTTCCGCTTCTTGTTGCTGCTTGTCCTCATCCGCATTAACAGCCGCAGTTGGCAAGGAATTTGGACTTGGTGCTGCTAACTCATGATCGATTCCGACAAACATTCGTAACATAACGAAACCCAGTACCGAGCCAATCACAGTTGCAGAAACAATCGCAATGATAACCGGTTTAAAATGACTGAATCTGTTGTTTTTCCCTGTCTTGTTTTTCGGATAGGGTTTGTCTTCTTTAGCTAAAACAGGGATCGGATCTTCGCTTGATTCTTGAAGGGTTGCTGCCTGCTCTGTTTGGGAGGCGTCGACATGTTCTGTAGCTTGTTGTTGCTTTTGCTTCTTTCCACTTTTTCTTGCGACAAATGATTTTTTCATATTTACAAATTTCCCCTCACTTTGCTGAATGTTTTGTTTCACTCTAGCATAGGGTTTGTAAAAAGTAAGCGGAAAATTGTCATACTATTAATATTTCGTTCTACAGAAAATGGCTTTATTTTACAGTTACTTTCTCCTCATACGTTTAAATACTTCCGCACTTCTGTAATAAAATGTAAGGATCCAGTGATGAAGTAGTTTCCGCTTTTTTGTGTTAAAATATACTCTATCACATGATGCCAGTCCGGTTGATATTCATTGTTTTTTTTACCACCCGCAGCCTTTAAATCAGCTACTTGCGCTGCCCGGGGGTGATCGAAGGATGTGAATATAATCGAGGAAAATTGGCGCTGTAGTTGCCCTTGCATTGTTTTTAAATCTTTATCTTTAAAGGCCGCAAAGATCAAATGTTTTTCCTGATTTGCAAAAGACTGACTAACCGTATTTAAAAATGCTTGTACACCTGCCGGATTATGTGCACCATCCAAAATAATCATTGGCTGTTCCCGTACCACTTCAAATCTGCCTGGAACTTGAGTACGCCTTAGCCCTACACAGCTCCTTTCCATATCAAGCTTATAACCAACCTGTTTTAAAAGTAGCAGGGTCATCAAAGCAATCGATGCGTTTTTAACTTGATGCTCTCCATACATGCTAACATCAGCCTCAATCTGATCGTCCGCATGCGTGAACAAAAATGAATGGCCATTTTTAAATTCTTTATATATAAATTCGTTTCCCAACTGGTAGCTCTTCGTTCGCTTTAAGCGTACTTCTTCGTTGATCACTTCCAGCGCTGCTTCGTCCATGTCCCCAATAATTACTGGTGACCCTTGTTTAATAACTCCTGCTTTATGGTAAGCAATGTCTTCTAAACGATGACCTAAGAAAGCAGTATGATCCCGATCAACATTTGTTATAATGGACAGGATAGGTTGAAAACAATTGGTTGTATCTTCTCTTCCACCCATGCCAGCTTCTACGAGTACAATATCAGTTTGTCTGGTAAAATAAACAAATGCCACTGCGGTTATGATCTCAAATTCCGTCGGTGCCATATCTCGGTTATCTAATTGGATAATAAATGGATAGATCCGATTACATATTTCGACAAATACATCTTCTGGTATAGCTTGATCGTCCTTAAACATATAACCGGTTAAGCCGAAAAAACTTGGCGAAGTAAAAACACCGACATGATACCCATTTGCCTGAAGCGCATTTTTCAGAAAGGATAATGTCGACCCCTTACCATTTGTGCCCGCAATATGAATGGCTTTTAGCATATCTTGGGGATTGCCTAACAATCGCAGTAATTCTTTAACTCTATCCAAACCTGGTTTTATGCCGAGTGATTTCCTTTCAACAAAAAAGGACTCCACTTCTTGGAAATGATTAAACATACGAACACCACCTCTGAGACTAATTATAACAGAAAGGATATCAAAATATGAATTTACAAGGATGGATCATCTATAATGGAAATTTACCGGGAAATAAATTCTTGGACTTTGCAGAATGGGTCCAGGAAGCAGCAGCAAGAAAAACAAGCCCAACCAAGATTTACAAAAACAATCAATTGCTTAGCTACTTAACTGGAGATCAGCTTGGTATTTTACAGCAAACAAATCTCACACTTCCTGATTATGTGGTTTTTGCCGATAAAGATATTTATTTAGCAAAGCAGTTGGAATTACTTGGTGTGCGTGTATTTAATACTGCACATGCCATTGGCGTCAGTGATGACAAGATTGCAACCTATCAGTATTTGGCTCAGCAGCACCTACCAATTCCAAGAACGATCATTGCTCCAAAAATCTTTTCAACTGGACATATCGACGCGGAAACAATACAATTGGCGATTGACCAATTAGGCTTTCCTATGATTTTGAAGGAAGCTTTTGGTTCATTTGGTGAACAGGTTTATCTAATCCGTTCTAAAATGGAGTTGTTTAGAAAAATAGAATCGATTCAAGGAAAAGCATTTATCTTTCAGGAATTTATTTCCTCCAGTTATGGCGTAGATCTGCGCCTTCACGTCGTTGGGAATCAGGTCATAGCCGCCATGAAGCGTAACAATGCGGAAGACTTCCGGGCAAATGTGACTGCGGGCGGATCCATGGAAGTTTACGAACCAACTGAACAGGAAAAGGCATTAGCTATTACCGCAACAAAAGCAATTGGAGCGGATTTTGCGGGTGTCGATCTGCTGTTTGGCCCTAACAATCAACCGATTATATGTGAAATAAACTCGAATGCCCATATTCGTAATATGTATGATTGTACCGGCATCAATGTTGCAGATGCCATGATTGATTACATTTTGGACACATTAAGCAACGAATGAGGTGAGAGGGATGCCAACCGGCTGGCTAATTTATAATCAAATCGATGCAGAAAAGAATAAAGCATATATCGATTGGTTTATCGAAGAAGCACAATTACAACAGTTATCGCTCGTTCTGGTACTACGAGAAGAATTAACGATCGGAATTAAAAATAATCGGCGGATCATCACGATCAAAAACATGCCCGTTTCTCCGCCACAATTTGCGATCGTTCGGACGATAGAGCCTTTATTAAATTTACATTTGGAAGCTTGTGGGAGTAACGTATTTAATTCAGCACATATTTCACAAATTTGTAATAACAAAGCATTGACCCACCATTATATAATGGACCTGGACATCCCAATGGTCGATACCCTATATTTTAAAAAAGCGGATATACAAGCGTCGCAAGCCCCGATGCCCTTTCCTTTTGTCATTAAAGAAGTAGCTGGAAGAGGCGGCAACGAAGTTTATTTCATTAAAGAAACAGCGGACTGGACTCAGTGCATAGAGACGGTTTCTACAGATATCATTGCCCAATCTGTAAAAGTAAAACATGGAAAAGATCTTCGTGTATTCGTCGTTGGTAAAGATATCATCGCTGCAGTCCTGCGCGAAAATCCTGCTGACTTCCGGGCGAATTTTATGCTAGGTGGGTCAGCCCGCATATATGAGCTCAATGAAAAAGAGCGATTTACCATTGAAAAAATTGTGAACCATTTTGACTTCGGGATGGTCGGTATCGATTTTCTAATTGCCTTAAACGGGGAATTATTATTTAATGAAATAGAAGACATTGTTGGTTCAAGAACCCTAAGTACATTAAGTGACACCAATATCGTTCGAGCATATGTAACACACATCAAAAAAGTTTTAGTTAGCAATTAACTTTCAAGTTTTCAACGGAGGATAGCCTCCCAGAAAAACATAAAAAATAGCTTTGAACACTATTCGATTATTGTCCCAATCTCTATAAAAGGAGTAAATAAATGACTTTTATTCAACATATAATCAGTTTTATATTGCATATTGACGAACATCTTAACGATATCATTCAAATATTCGGTGGGTGGTCCTATACGGTTTTATTTGCCATCGTATTTGTGGAGACTGGTATTGTTATTTTCCCCTTTCTACCCGGGGACTCTTTATTATTTACTGCTGGTGCTTTTGCAGCGATGAAGACTTTTAACATTGTACTTCTCCTTATCGTTTTTTTCGCGGCCGCTGTGATTGGCGATACAGTCAATTATTATATCGGAAATAAAATAGGTAAATCGATCCCGCCTAATAGCTGGTTCGGAAAAGTAATTAACAAAGAAAAAATGCAAAAAGCCGAGGATTTCTTTAACAAACATGGCGGTAAAACGATTATTATTGCTCGTTTCATGCCATTCATTCGTACATTTGCACCGTTTGTAGCAGGCGCCAGCCGGATGAACTACCGGTATTTTATTGCCTATAATATAATTGGCGCTGCACTTTGGGTAGCATTGTGCACCATGGCAGGATACTTTTTTGGGAATATTCCCTTCGTGAAAAACAACTTTTCAATTGTCCTTTTGAGCATTATCTTTTTATCTGTTTTACCAGCTCTAATCAGTTATTTTAAGCACCGATTAAATATTAAGGCTTCGTGATTTATATGATATACAAAATGGGATTCCAATGTTTGAACATTGGAATCCCATTTTATTTTATACTAAAAGAAACCATTCGGGCGTTATCTTTAACCTCTTAATTCCGCTAAGCGTGCTTTTACTTTTGCATGTTTTTCCAGATAGTCTGTTTCTTTCTGTTTTTCCTCATCTACAACAGATTGTGGTGCCTTTTTCACAAATCCTTCGTTGCCAAGTTTTTTCTGAACACGGTCCACTTCTTTCTGCCATTTATCCAATTCTTTTTCCAATCGGGCAATTTCCTTATCGAAATCAATTAAACCTTCTAATGGTAAATATAGCTCTGCACCAGTCACTACTGCTGACATCGCCTTTTCAGGGGCGTTAATTTCCACATCAATTGTCAGCTGGCTTGGATTACAGAATCGTTCAAGATAGTCACTGTTGTTCTCCAGTTCCATTTGAATTGTTGGATTTTCCGCTTGGATTAACAGCTCAATCTGTTTGGACATTGGTGTATCCACTTCTGCACGAATATTACGTACGGATTTAATAATAGCAACTAGTCGCTTCATTTCTTTTGCCGCTGCATCATCATGAAATTCGCTACGTACTTCGGGCCAAGCCGCGACGGTAATCGAGTCTCCATCATGCGGCAGTTGCTGCCAGATTTCCTCTGTAATAAATGGCATATATGGATGTAGCATCCGCATCGTTTGATCCAGTACATAGGCTAATACTGATCTTGTTGTTTTCTTTTTCGCTTCATCTTCACCATATAACGGAAGCTTCGCCATCTCAATATACCAATCGCAAAGGTCATCCCAGATGAAATTATAAAGATGACGGCCCGCTTCGCCAAACTCATACTTGTTCGTGTTCTTTGTTACATGTTCAATCGTTTCATTCAGTCGGGTTAAAATCCATTTATCCGCCAATGATTTTTCACCGGATAAATCAATGTCTTCGTAGCTGAAGCCTTCCATGTTCATCAGTGAAAAACGGGATGCGTTCCAGACTTTATTCGCGAAGTTCCAAGTAGACTCCACCTTTTCCCAATGAAAACGTAAGTCCTGTCCAGGCGTTGAGCCTGTTAGTAAAAAGTAACGCAATGAATCTGCGCCATATTTCTCAATAACATCCATTGGATCAACACCGTTACCGAGCGACTTACTCATTTTTCGTCCATCGGCATCACGGATTAATCCATGCATCAGCACATCCTTAAATGGCCGTTCACCAGTAAACTCTTTGGACTGGAATACCATACGTGCCACCCAGAAGAAAATAATATCGTATCCGGTCACTAACACATCTGTCGGGAAGTACCGCTTGAAATCCGCTGCATTCAAATCTGGCCAGCCCATCGTTGAAAAAGGCCATAAAGCAGACGAGAACCATGTGTCAAGGACATCCTCATCCTGCACCCAATTTTCAATATCAGCTGGCGCATCTTTTCCGACATAAACTTCTTTGGTTTCCTTATGATACCAAGCTGGAATCCGATGCCCCCACCATAATTGACGGGAGATACACCAATCGCGAATATTTTCCATCCAATTGAGATAGGTTTGTTCAAATCGTTCAGGAACAAAGTTTACTTTGTTTTCCCCTTGTTGCATGTCAACGACAGCATCTGCTAATGGTTGCATATCTACGAACCATTGGGTTGACAAATAGGGTTCAACAACCGCACCGCTTCGTTCTGAATGACCAACTTGGTGTGTGTGATCTTCTATTTCAAATAAAACGCCCATATCCTGCAAATCCTTAACGATTTGTTTACGGCATTCAAAACGATCAAGGTCTTTATACTTGCCAGCATTTTCATTCATTGATCCATCCTCATGCATCACTAAAATACGTTTTAAATCATGACGATTACCAATATCAAAGTCATTTGGATCGTGTGCAGGTGTGATTTTCACAGCACCGGAACCTAGTTCCATATCTACATAACTATCTGCGACAATTTCGATTTCACGACCAACAATCGGTAAAATAACCGTCTTTCCAATCAGATGTTTGTAACGGTCATCATCCGGGTGCACAGCGACAGCTGTATCTCCAAGCATTGTCTCTGGTCTTGTTGTAGCAATTTCAATTGTCTCATTACTATCCTTGATTGGATAACGCATATGGTAAAATTTTCCATGGACTTCTTCATAAATAACTTCAATGTCAGATAGGGCTGTTTTCGTTTGTGGATCCCAGTTGATGATATATTCACCGCGGTAAATCAATCCTTTTTCATATAAGGTAACAAAAACTTCTCTAACCGCATCAGATAATCCGTCATCCAACGTAAAGCGTTCACGTGAATAATCCAATCCTAGACCTAACTTCTCCCATTGCGCGCGAATAAAATTAGCATATTCTTCTTTCCAATCCCAAACAGTGTCGATAAATTTTTCCCGTCCTAAATCGTAACGGCTCTTTCCTTGTTCCTTTAATTTTGCCTCTACTTTTGCCTGTGTGGCAATACCCGCATGATCCATTCCTGGCAGCCATAATACATCATACCCTTGCATGCGTTTCATTCGAGAAACTGTATCCTGCATCGTTGTATCCCAGGCATGCCCCAAATGTAATTTACCGGTTACGTTTGGTGGTGGAATAACAATTGAAAATGGCTCTTTTTCTTTATCACCTGTTGCCTCAAAATATTTTCCTTCTATCCAAAATTTATAACGATCTTTTTCTACTGCTTGCGGATCATATTTTGTTGGCAGTGATGTTTGTTTGTCTGTCATAGCGATATCCTCCTTTAAATAAAAACAAAAAACCCTTTTCATCCTTAGATAAAGGACGAAAAGGGTATATCTCCGTGGTACCACCTTTGTTTACAAGTAATAGAACTTACTTGCACACTTCATTGTTTGATAACGGTCAATAGCCGGCTTCCTCTACTCATCACTGTTCAAAGAAGCTGCATCAAGGGCGACCTTCTAAAATAAACGAATCTGGAAAATTCTCAGCAATTATTTTCCTCTCTGAAGGCGTCTATTCTATACTCTTCCCTATCATCGCATGTAAAAATGTTCAATGTATTTAATCACATTTCATTCTATAACGAAACATATCGAACGTCAACTTTTATTCTCCCTGGCGGTATTAATACACCACCCCTACAGGCAGTTGTTATTTCGTGAAACTACGATAAATACAATCCATTAGGGATCAGATTGCAGCTGAACCAACTCTTATTTATATAGGTATTGCACAAAACAACCACCTATATACATATTATATTACATCAAAAGTAAAAAGTGATACGAACGGGGTGATTCATATGTCGAGGTTTTATCGCTATAGACTACCGCCATGGGTAAGGCAATGCATCTTTGTTGTGGAAAAATGTACACTACCAATTCTAATTTTTCAATTGGTGCGTACCTTATTTTTCCCGACGACCTTTGATGTATTTTTATTAGGCCTTTTAGTCGGAATATTTGTCGCCTTTTATTTAGAATGGATTTAACTTTCCAAGTCATCCATTGAAAAGTTACTTTCATGTTCTTTTTCCACATAATCCGACCATGCTAAACCAAAGTTAATTTTCCGGTATTCATGTTGCAGATGCTTGATTTGATCCACCATGTTATAATCAGATGATTTTACGCTATACGCCTGCACTTTAGCAATGTACGGTGTGGGATTCAACAAATACATCGTCAGTAAATAATGCTCTTTAAGGGTTAGTTCATTTTCCTTCATGTATGCCGGAAATAATTCAATCAATAAATCAGCTATTGGACCATATTCTGCTGCTTCCTGCTGAAAGAAATGAACTAAATCCATTACTGCATTATCTTGATGGCTTTGTTCCCAATTAATAAGATACGAATTTACAGTATGGAAGCGGCTTAAATTTCCATGACAGAGACTATCATTCCAAGCGAACTGTTCGTCGTCTTCCTCTAAAAATTGTTCGATTCTTTTGTCTGCTATGTTTAATGCAAGCTCCAAATCGCGGTACTGTGTACAAACCAACAGTTCAAAAGGAGACATATACCGGCTTCGTTCAAACACTTTCACATATTCCAGCAGCCTATCTTTTGTTTCTGAACAAAAGGTTTGGTAAGTGCGAAACTGTTGTTTGAATTGATCCGTTTGTACAGGATGAGATTGTTTTGTTTTTCCATGAAGGCTACCAATTGTATGATATATCTGCTCAATAATTTGCTGATCGCTTCTATTTTCGTTTTCATGAATCCAAGGTGTTAAGTAATAAACAGATTGACCTGTTTTTGTGTATAATTTACCTTCTCTCGTTAAATAAACAGGTAAAACAGCCGTCAAATTATGGGAATAAGCATATTGATAAACTAATTCCCAATTTTTCAGTGTCTCATCTGTTAATGTCGTTCTTTTCAAAGCATATGTTTGTTTTCCATCTTCCACACGAAACAATTGATTTGTTACTTTCTCTAGATGGAGCGGATAAACAGCATATGCTTGCAATGCTTCCTTCTCTTGTTCCACCTGTGGCCACCACCAATCTGGTATAGAAAAACGCGACATACCCCTTCTATTATCAAGGGGTATGTCTGGTTATTTTTCCTTTTGCATCGGGATATTTAATAATTGTCCTTCTTCAATGTTATAATCTTCATCTAAATGATTTTGTTTAATCAGTTGCAATGCACTAATATGATAGCGTTCCGCAATGGATTCGATCGTGTCTTGATCCTGTACAATACATAGTTTCATTTTGGTATATTGGCGTTCTTCCGGTTCCCTGAACATGTCGGATAAGTATGTGACACCTTCTACTCGTTCCGAACTTTCTTCCTCTTGTTCAGTTGCTTCCACGTCCACGGAAGGAGATGGAGATGGTATGTCTGTTATTTCCGATAAATCTTCCTCCGGTTCCTGTGATGGAAGCTTCTTAAAAAATTCTGCTAACGTTTTTGTTTCTTTGTATTTCCATCTGTCAGGATCGACTTCATCCTGCTCTTCTTCCGCTTCTACCACCGTATCCATTTCTGCTGGTAGTGCTGGCGGATGATCTGTGTTCAGTAATTCCACAGCATCTGCAGATTCTTTTTGCTGTTTTTCCTTCATTTCAAATTGAAATGAATCGCCCACTTCCACTGCTTCTTCACGGCCCTCTATTTCTTCCTGTTCCCGTGATTCATGATCTTGTTCCCGAGATTCTTCCTGTGCATGTAATTCATGATCTTGTTCTCGTGATTCTTCCTGTACCTCTAATTTATGGTCCTCTTCCTGCGTTTCACGTTCTTGTATCTCTTCTTCATGGTCCTCTATTTCATTTAGGTCTTCGGCAAGTGTTTCATCCAACGACGCTTCTTCCTCTAGGGCTTCTTCCTCCAATTCTTTCTCAGCTTTTCTGGCAAATGGTGCTTCTATTTCGCTGTTGATGCCTTGAATTTCAATGGTAGAATAGAGTTTTAATTGACTTGGGTCAGGTATTTCATAATCGAATGCTTCTATATTTACCGTGATATCATTTATATCGGTCACCCGGTATGCAGGTACCGATATTTCAACGGGAAACCGGTGAGAAAATGCTGCCACATTGTTTACCGTATCCACTACTTTTTCCACATAACGCTTTGCCTGATAATCCGTAAAATCGGTAATTTGCTCTTGTTCCGTTGATACAATCTTCTCAAACTCACCCTGAAGTTCAATTTTACCTACAATTGAAATATAATCATTATAGGTTTGAATCGTAATTTCGGGATCTAATGAAATACCTCTCATTTCAGCAACTTCCTGTCCCTTTTCAAAAAAAAGAGATTCATTTAACTCAAAACTAAATACTGATTCGTCATTTGACAAAGGACTTCCTCCCTTCAACATATTAACCCATATACTTCTATGTCTTAATTATCTATATGAAGCACCCAGTGGTGATATGCTAAAGTGACCTTTTACAAGTAAAAAAACTTTCGGTTGGCAAGACTGAAAGGCCGGTCTAGGGGCTAAGTTGCACGCTTAATGGTTTACTTTCATAAAGCACAAATAAAAAGAAGCTATCCTCTAAAGAATAGCTTCTCATGCTTATTTATTACTTTTCAATCCGGGAAAATACATTCCGGATGGCCTGAATTGTTTGTTCAATATCGTCATCAGTATGGGAAGTAGAAAGGAATAATCCTTCAAACTGAGAAGGTGGTAAAAACACGCCTTCTTCAATCATTCCCCGGTAATATTGACTGAAATAATCCAAATTAGCAGTTTGAGCCGTCTCAAAGTTAATTACAGGCTCATCCGTAAAGAATACGCCAACCATAGAACCGGCGCGATTAATATATAGTGGGATATCAAAATCAATAGCAGCCTGTTTAAAGCCAGCGACCAATTTATCCACTTGCTGGTTAATTGCTTCATAGGAAGATTCGTCAAGTGCACTTAATGTTTCATAACCCGCAGTCATTGCCAAGGGGTTACCGGATAGTGTTCCCGCCTGATAAATTGTACCTGTTGGCGCAACATTTTCCATGATTTCACGTTTTCCACCATAGGCACCCACTGGCAGGCCGCCACCGATTACTTTACCTAAGCAAGTCAGATCCGGTATGACATTAAAATGCCCTTGTGCACAATGATAACCTACACGAAAGCCTGTCATCACTTCATCAAATATTAATAGCGTACCATTATCTTTCGTAATTTCTCGTAATTGCTGAAGGAAGTCTTCCACCGGTGGTACAACACCCATATTGCCTGAAACAGGTTCAACAATGATTGCTGCAAGCTCGTCTCCATATTTTTCAAATGCGTAACGTACACTTTCTATGTCATTATATGGGACCGTGATCGTGTTACTCGCAATCGACGCTGGGACGCCCGGGCTATCCGGCAATCCCAATGTAGCGACACCGGAACCCGCTTTAATGAGCAGTGAGTCACCATGCCCATGATAGTTCCCTTCGAATTTGAGAATTTTATCTCTCCCGGTATAACCCCGTGCTACACGTATTGCGCTCATCGTAGCCTCTGTACCGGAATTCACCATTCGCAGCATTTCAATGGATGGTACCCGGTCAATAACAAGTTGAGCCAGTTTATTTTCTAAAACTGTTGGTGCACCAAAGCTGGTCCCTTTCTCAACAGCTTCTTTCAACTTCGAAACAACGTGATCGTCTGCATGTCCCAAAATCAGTGGACCCCAACTTAAGACATAATCAATATATTCATTACCATCAATATCCGTAATCTTAGATCCTTTACCATGATCCATAAAAATCGGGGACATACCCACTGATTTAAATGCTCGGACCGGAGAGTTAACCCCACCAGGCATTAAGTCAACTGCCTCTTTATAGGCATCAATTGAATGATTAAATTCCTTCACAACGATTCACCTCTATGATTTATTTTTCATCCAGCCATGTTGCTACATCTTTTGCAAAATACGTGATAATCAAGTCTGCTCCTGCTCGCTTCATTGAGGTTAGCTTTTCCATCACCAATTCTTTTTCATTGATCCAGCCATTTAATGCTGCAGCTTTTACCATCGAATATTCTCCACTTACATTGTAAGCAACCACTGGTACATTAAAATTGTTTTTCACATCTCTTACAATATCAAGATAGGACAATGCAGGCTTAACAATTAGAAAGTCTGCCCCCTCTTGCATATCCGATTCAGCTTCCCTTAGTGCTTCTTCACGGTTTGCTGGATCCATTTGATAGGTTTTACGAT
Organism: Virgibacillus halotolerans; assembly: GCF_016908515.1. GTDB lineage: Bacteria > Bacillota > Bacilli > Bacillales > Amphibacillaceae > Virgibacillus_M > Virgibacillus_M halotolerans. The sequence continues at coordinate 154,514 of NZ_JAFBEA010000001.1, read as the reverse complement.
CACCAAATTGTGGTGTACTATCGGCTGCATCACGAAACGGACCATAGAATGCTGAACTATACTTAACGGCATAGGACATAATCGGAATTTGTGTAAATCCTGCTTCATCGAGCGCTTGACGAATGACGGTTACAAAGCCATCCATCATATTCGAAGGTGCGATGATATCTGCACCTGCTTCTGCTTGGGAAACAGCTGTTTTTGCTAATAGTTTAAGTGATTCGTCATTGTCAACATCATGGTTATGGATCACACCACAATGTCCATGTGATGTATATTCACATAAACAGGTATCCGCAATAACGAGTAAATCTGGTACTGTTCTTTTCGCAATCCGAGTCGCTTCTTGAACCATACCGTCCTCAATAAAAGCACCTGTACCTTGTTCATCTTTTTCTTTTGGCACACCAAAGAACATGATGGCTTTAATACCGAGTGCATCAATTTCCTTCAGCTCTTCCGCTAACAGGTCCAAAGATACCTGATACACACCAGGCATAGAAGGTACTTCACGCTTCATGTTCTCCGCCTCAATGACAAACAGCGGATAAATTAAATCATCTTTTCGTACATGGTTTTCCCTTACAAGTGAACGCATCGCACTGGAAGATCTTAAGCGGCGATGACGTTTAAAATCAGTATTCATTGTCATTCTTATCTATCCTTTCATTGCTAGATGATTACACATACTTGTTAACATTCCATCTATTGTAAACTCCTCGGGTGTAAGGATCATTGTAAATCCATGCTCCCGTGCACGTGCTTCAGTCGTTGTACCAATGCATACACATTTCTTTTCGTAATCTTCCACAGCCATCTCTGTGAAAGCATCAACAGTGGATGGACTAGTGAACGTAATAAAATCGTATCTTTTTTCTTTTAACACTTCATTTAACCGTCCAGCCATTTTATAGTTGAAACCTGTTTCATACACTTCTATTGCTGAAAAATCTACCCCAATTTGGGAGAACTTTTCGGGAAGTACGGTTCTTGAGCGATTTCCTCGGACAAGTAAAAACGAACCTTCGACAGTAAAATGAGTAAGAAACTCACGGACCATATGCTCTGCATCATAAACGGTTGGAATAAAATCAGCAGAAATGCCATGTTCCTTTAGTGCGTTTTCCGTTTTATGACCAACGACTGCTATTTTAATACTTTTCAATATAGCTGGCTGAATATGATGTTTGTGCAATAATTGGAAGAAACAATCCACACCGTTGGCGCTTGTGAAAAAAACCCACTGGAATGCTGCTAACGATTGAAACACAGACCTATCCTCCGGGCGATCTTTACAAATAATTTCTAACAGTGGCACTTCCACGGGGTTGCCACCATACTGCACTATCTTTTCGGCAAATGCGCTTGCCTGTTTCTGTTCTCTTGTGATTAATATCTTTTTATTTTGTAAAGAAGTCGTCATTTTTGATTAAGCGCTTCTTTCACTTCATTAATAATATCTAATGCACCTTGTTTAATCAGTTTATCTGCTGCTTCCTTTGCAACTGTGGCTGGATCTGTACCTCGAACCAGTTCTTTCAAAATCGTCTTGCCGTCAGTAGAGATAACAGTAGCTTGCAATACAAGTTCTTTGTTATCAAGTTGGGCATAAGCGCCAATTGGGAACTGGTCACTTCCTTGAAGAATTTCAAGGAATATTCGTTCCGCTTCAACCGTTTTTACTGCTACTTGATCATTTATCTTCGCTAGGATGTCACGGATTTCCACATCATCAGTACGACATTCAATTGCAAGTGCCCCCTGACCAACAGAAGGAATAAACGTATCCACAGGTAAATATTCGGTTATGTTCGCTTCGCTTAAGCCAAGTCTATTTAACCCTGCGACAGCTAATATGATTGCATCATAATCTTCCGTGTGTAACTTTTCAATGCGCGCATCGATAGCGCCACGAATCCACTTGGTCTGTAGATCCGGTCTAACAGCCAACATTTGCGCTTCTCGGCGCAAACTGCTCGTGCCGACGATTGCTCCAGTTGGTAGATCCTTAAACGCAATATCGTTTTTCGCAATATAAGCGTCACGGGGATCTTCTCGTTCAGGGATCGCTGCAATCGTTAACCCTTCAGGCTCCGTAGCGGAGAGATCTTTCATACTATGAACAGCAAAATCTATTTCTTTATCATACATTGCTTGTTCAATTTCTTTCGTAAAGATGTCACTTCCGCCAACTTGGGACAACGCGACATCCAGTACACGATCCCCTTTTGTTACAATTTCTTTTACTTCAAACGGGTTTTCTACGCCTGCTTCTTTTAAATCTTTAATCACCAGGTTTGTTTGCGTAAGAGCTAATTTACTGTTTCTTGAGCCAACAACTATTTTTCTCATACTTCATCCACCTTCTATGTTAATTAAAAATGAAAATTTGATAATGAACTGGATAATAAAAAGTTTATTATTAAAATCAAAAATGCAGCTACATTAAACATGGAGATTGTTTTCCCCTGATATCCTTTTACAAGACGTAGCAGTAAATAAACGACATAGACGCCTAGCACGAGGATTGATCCAGCTGTCTTCATATCAAACCAATAAAATTCTGCCTTGGAGACATACGCCCATACAACGCCTAAAATAATAGCAATCAACAGGAATGGTACTCCAATTGTTACGGCCCTAAATGAATAAGTGTCCAATTGTTTTAAATCACCAAAACGCCACATCCAGCGTAATCCCTTTTTCCGTTTCAGAAAACGATATTGAATCATAAACATTAATGAAAACAAGAAGGATATCGTAAAGAATCCATAAGAAACGATCGCCAATGTGATGTGTGAAACAAGTATTTCATGTACGAACTGTATCCCACTACTGAATGTTTGTTTATTCGCATTGGATGTAATATATAATAGTAATATAAAAAATCCAAATACGTTGATAAAAAACACAATAAAGTGCGTTGGAAACAGCCGACTAATAATCAATGAAAAAGTAACTAGTATCCACGCATAAAAAAACAAACTGTCATTTAATGTAGCAATAGGGAAATTTCGGTTGATCAACACTTCATACAATAAAAAAACGGTTTGAATTGTCCAAACCATACCAAGTAACCAGAAGGCGACCTTGTTCACCTTCTGGTTACTTTGAATAAAATCAATAAAATACCCGATAATACTTAAACCATAAATAATAAGAATGATTTCATAAAGCCACTTCAGTTCAAACATCCTTGAAATCCTTTCTTTTTAAATGGTTGTGATACGTTCAATAAATGAAAATGGTGTTTTAATTTTACTGATTGTTTCATTTTTTTCAGCTTGTTTTTCAAATTCTTGCTTTACTTCCTGCTCGATTCCAAAAATCTCTGTAAACAGCTCTAATGATTCGTCCGCACGGTCACTTGCAGCCATTTCTTTCGCCTGTGTCACCGGTTCTTTTAAAAGCTGATTAATAATACTTTTTGTATGTTTATTAATGACTTTCTTCTCGCGTGCTGTCAGATCCGGAATCTTTCTTTCAATGCTTTTAACTGTTTCAGCCTGAATAGACAGTGCCTTTTGACGCAATGCAGAAATCACTGGGACAACACCAAGTGTTTTTACCCATTCTTTAAAGATAACAATTTCACCCTCTAGCATGATTTCAATTTCTTGAGCAGCTACTTTTCTCGCTGCCAAATTCTCATCCACAATATGCTGTAAGTCATCAATGTCATAAAGAAAAACATTATCCAAGCTAGCAATAGCAGGATCCAAGTCTCTTGGTACTGCGATATCAACAAGAAAGAGTGCCTTTCCCTTTCTTTTCTTTTGAATTGGCGCTAACGTTTCCTTGGTTAGCACAGCATTGCTTGCACCTGTAGAACTAATTAATATATCCGCATTTTCTAATACACTGGTTAAATCATCCATATGTGCTGTTTTCGCCTGGAACTTCTCTGCTAAAGCTACAGCATTTTCATACGTACGATTAATCACGGTGATTTCTGTTGTCCCGGATCCTTGCAGGTTTTTAGCAGCAAGTTCGCTCATTTTACCTGCCCCAAGTATCACAACATGTTTATCTTTTAGATCACCAAAGATTTTTTTACCCAATTCAACCGCCGCATAGCTGACAGAAACAGCCTGCTCACCGATCGCCGATTCATGCTGGGCACGTTTAGCAAACGTAATCGTCTGTTTAAACAACTCATTAAAAACAGTACCAGTCGTCTTCGCTTTTTGTGCTTTGAAAAAAGCATCTCTAACCTGACCAAGGATTTGTGTTTCACCCAAAACCATGGAATCAAGTCCTGCCGCTACCCGAAACAGATGTTCTAATGCACCATCCTCTTCTGCAATACGCAAATAGGAAGAAAATGCTTCTTTATCGAGATCAAACCAATCTGCCAAAAACTGCTTAATATAATAACGCCCTGTGTGCAGTTGATCAACAACTGCGTAAACCTCCGTACGGTTACATGTAGACACAATCACGTTTTCCAAAATGCTTTTTCGTGTTTTTAATTCTGTCATCGCTTCACTTAATGTTTCTTCTGAAAACTGTAGCATTTCCCTTATTTCTATGGGAGCGGATTTATAATTAAAACCTACTTTTATTATATACAATTTACCTACCTCCAAAATAGTTGCAGGAGGATGTTCAATTTTTTTGAACATACCTAACTACACTGATACGAAACTAACTTTTAGGATATCAGCATAAGTGAAAACTACTCCTTTGTCTTCGCCTTAGGACCTTCTTTATAATTTTGTACGAATAAATGATTATTTATAAATTTCTTTATCTACATTATATTATACCATAAATCGCTGCACACTTTTTTTGAAAATGTGAACAGAATCTGAAACAATATGGTAGGATAAAGCATGTAAGATGTTAATATGAATGTACTTTATCACACCATTAGCCTATAATCAAGAAATCGATATTGAACAGCAAAGGAATGATACCATGAAGAAGCAAAATACGTTTGCGGCATATTTACTTATTGGTGTTGGGGCATATTTTCTTTTGCGACAACTTAAAATACCAATCGTAACCGATTTTTACTCTTGGCCAACATTACTTATTATTGTTGGTTTGGCACTTCTTATACATAGTTACACAGCAAAAAATTATCAGAACCTATTTGTCGGAACAATTATCCTAGGACTTGGGATCCATTTTCACGGAGTGGCACATTACCCTTTTTGGATTGATCATTGGGCCGTATATCTGCTGATTGTCGGGATTGCCTTTCTTGTTCGCTATGTACATACAAAAGCAGGACTTTTCCCCGGGATGCTGCTTATCGCTATTTCGGTCATTATGATATTTTCCATTAATCTTCCTGTATGGTTTGATTGGGTCTATATTGTTGTTGATGTTATTGAGAAATTCTGGCCAATCCTATTGATCATCATCGGCATCTATTTATTATTCAAGAAGAAAAAATAATCCACTCCACACGGTACCGACCCCTGAAAGTTAGAGTAGAAAATCTAAATTTCAGGGGTGTTTTTATGGCTAAATATAGTGAAGCATTTAAAATAAAGCTTGTGACTGAGTATTTGCACGGGAATCTTGGATATAAATCATTGATGAAAAAATATAATATGCCTAGTACTTCACCATTAAAAAACTGGGTGAAATCTTATAAAGTACAAGGAATGGAAGGATTAAGACGAAGAAAAACGAAAGAGGAGTATACTGTTCAATTTAAATTAGATGCGGTACAATTTATGCTAGAAACAGGTGCTTCTTATTTAGAAACTGCAGTTCAATTTAATTTGAACAACCATTCCATGATTCAACGTTGGTTGAAAGCATTTCGTGAACAAGGGATAGAAGGCCTGAAACCAAAATCAAAGGGGCGACCTTCTATGTCTAAGAAACCTAATAAACAGAAGAAAAAGGAAGAAAAGAAGTTAACACGCGAGGAAGAATTAGAACGCGAGAATGAATTATTGCGACTGGAAAATGCATACCTAAAAAAGTTGAGAGCTTTTCGAGAAAGTCCGAATGCCTTCCACGAAAAGCACAAGCAAAGGTGGCATTCGAGCTCAAAGAAGAAGGATTCCGATTAAAAGATATTCTCCTTGTCGTGGCCATTCCGGAAGCAACTTACCACTATCATGTGAAAAACTTTGACAGAGAAGATATGGACACAGCATTAAAAAACATTATTATAGATCTATTTAAAAAGTTCCATGAACGTTATGGCTACAAACGGATCACGAGAGAATTAAAGAAATTAGGATATGGGATCAACCATAAAAAAGTGTATCGGATTATGCGAGAACTTGGATTAAAATGTGTGAAGTTCATGCGTAAATCTCGTAAATATAATTCATATAAGGGGCATGTTGGGAAAGTAGCAAAAAACCGCTTATCCCGCCGTTTTAGCACACCTATTCCGCTTCAAAAATTAGTAACAGACATTACAGAATTCAAATGTCTAGGCGAAAAGAAGTTATATTTAAATCCCATTCTTGACCTTTATAATAGTGAAATTATTGCTTGTGAAATCAAGGAACGTCCAACATTAGATCTTGTCATGAAACCTTTAAAAGAAACCATAGAGATAATAAAGAATCGTGCAACCTATTATCGCACCACCATTCATTCAGACCAAGGCTGGCATTATCAGCACAATCAATGGGTGAAGACATTAAAACAAAATAAAGTATTCCAAAGCATGTCACGCAAAGCAACCTGTGCAGACAATGCTTCGATGGAGAATTTCTTTGGCATTTTAAAGCAAGAAATGTATTATGGGGAAGCATTAGTAAGCTATGAAGAATTAAAAAGACGGATTGAAAAATATATCAACTGGTATAACCATGAACGATCAAAAGAAAAATTGGCTGGATTGAGTCCAGTAGCATACCGAACTCAATCCAGCCAATTAGCTGCATAATAAAAACTTTAACTTTTGGGGGTAACCACCCACTGGAGGGATTATTTTTTTCTTTTTATCGCAGTTTGGCTCAACTAACATTAAGTGGAATAGGCAGGCTATATCGCGAGGCCTGGCACTCCGGTTAGTAGAGCATTGTCACAACGTCCACACTAGCACGTGCTGTGCGTTGAAAACGCTCTCCAAATAAAGCTTCACTTTATAATATAGAACTCAAAAACGCTTGCGTGCGCTTCTCTTGTGGATTATCAAACAAGTCACTTGGTGTGCCGCGTTCCACAATTTTACCTTCATGCATATATAAGACCCAATCAGATACTTCTCTGGCAAAGCCCATCTCATGGGTAACCACTACCATCGTCATACCTTCTTTTGCCAACGCCTTCATTGTTTCTAGGACTTCCCCAACTAGTTCAGGATCAAGTGCCGACGTTGGTTCATCAAATAACATAATATCCGGTCTCATTGCCAACGATCTCGCTATCGCGACACGCTGTTTTTGACCGCCGGACAATTTTTCTGGATAAACGTCTTCCTTATCTGCTAGTCCTACTTTATCTAATAATTCTTTGGCATCTTTGATTGCCTGTCTTTTCGATGTGCCTTTTACTTGTGTTGGTCCTTCAATCACATTTTCCAAAACACTTTTGTGCGGGAATAAATTAAAATGCTGAAACACCATACCTACTTTTTGTCGCACCTTATTCAAATCTGATTTTTTTGGGTCAATTGACTTATCTTCAATCAGAATGTCTCCGCTATTTTTCATTTCCAAGAAGTTCAGACAGCGTAACAAAGTACTTTTTCCTGAACCACTTGCGCCAATTAAAACGACAACATTGTTTTCATCCACTGAAAAGTCAATATCCTTTAATACATGTAAATCACCGAAATATTTATTCAGTTTTCTCGCTTCAATCATTTTCTTAACTTCGCCCATCTTCTCCATCTCCTTAATCGCTCACTGCTAGTTTTTTCTCTGTGAAGCTAACGAGTAGCGTTAATAAGAATACTAGAATTAAATAATATACTGCACTAATCAACAGATAGGTCATAAAATCAAAATCAGCCGATCCCATCGTTGTGGATACATTAAATATTTCTGCCAAACCGACAAAAGCAGCCAAGGACGAATCCTTCAAGCCAATGATAAATTGATTCCCAAGTGGTGGTAGTGCCCTGCGTAATGCCTGTGGTAAAATAATCCGCTTCATTGTTTTCCAGCTCGTCATCCCAATGGATCTACCTGCTTCCGTTTGCCCTTTACCAATTGATTGGATGGCGCCTCGGAATATCTCTGCAATATATGCACCATTATGGAACGCTAAGCCAAGTGCAGCGGACCAAAATCCGCTAATTTGCAATGGACCATACGATAAACCGTAATAAAATATAAAAATTTGTACGATAAGTGGTGTCCCACGTACGAGAAAAATATAAGTATTTGCGATCCATACTAACACTTTAACCCCTGTTGTTTTAAGCAGAGCAAAAAACAAACCGATAAATATTGCAATAAAGATGGACAGCACTGTTAACCTCAAGGTAAGTACAGTAGCATCGAGAAAAATCCCCTTACTTTCAATAAATACTTCCCACAAATGCCCAAGATAATGGATAAAATCAATAAACACTTTTATCAACTCCAATCATTGTCAGTTAACAATTTGACCGAAATAGTTCAGCCCTTCACCGTGTTTTTCAACGACAAAGGGCTGAAACTGTTCATTACTACTCTATTTGTACAAATCACTGCTTATTCCGGCTCCTCCGTAATATCTGCTTCAAAATATTTTTCACTCAGCTCAGTTAATGTTCCGTCTTCTCTTAACGTTTCTAGGGCTTCGTTGATTGCATCCAATAATTCTGGATGGTCTTTTCCGACTGCTACGGCCTGTTCACTTCTTTCAATCATTTCCTTATCGACAATATCAAGATCAGATGCAATGGCTTCTTTCCCTGTTAGGAAATCAGTGATCACCGCATCATGATGTCCTTTCTCAAGTGCTTGCAATGCAACAACATCACTATCATATGTCTTCACATTGTCGGTTACCTGTTCAGCATATTCGGTATATGTCGACCCTTTCGATAAACCAATTTCCAATCCCTCCAAGTCTTCCAATGATTCCACATCACTGTCCGGTCTGACAAAGATCTGTGCTCCAGAATAGTAATAGGGTGTTGAAAAATCCACACTCTCCGATCGTTCTGGTGTAATCGTGTGACTTGCGACTGCCGCATCAAATCGACCCGTTTTTACGCCTTCAACAATTGCAGAAAATTTATAGCGTTCCTGTTGTGGTTTCAACCCCAACTCTTTTGCAATCGCATTACCAACTTCCAAATCAAAACCTGTCATTTCGCCGCCACCTTCTATGTAACTGAAAGGTTTAAATTCCCCCGATGACGCAAAAGTAAATGTACCTTCTTTCACAAGATCATAACCATTCCCAGAGTCGATATCCTTATCATCCGACCCGCAAGCAGCCAACAATAATATCATTATCATACAAATAAAAGCAAGATTCAGTCTTTTCATAAGCTAATCAACCTTTCAAAATTATCATCGTTATAGAACACTCTCCTCATAAAACATAAAATACCGCTTACATTTTTAAGTGTTTTTAGCAATGGTTAAAAGTATAACAATGAAACTTTTCAAAATCCAACTGCTAATTACCGTATATATCAGACTATAACCACATAATGAAATGTGACGTTCATTTAACGCCTATTAGCTTAGTTATCCCAACAAATACTAATCATTACGCCTTTACCCTTTCAATTATTTCATAAGCGTGAAATAATTCGGCATAGGAAAACCGCTTCTCATTCCATGAAAAGCGGTTTTTGCTCAGGCTAAATATTTCCTCACCAGTGCCCAGGCTGCTTCTTTTCCTTCACCTGTTTCCGAGGAAAATGGCAGTAAATTATCTTCTGATTGGATTTGAAAAGCTTCTTTGGATCGTTTAACATGCTGGGATCTTTTATTTTTTGGAATTTTATCAAGCTTGGTTGCAATAATAATAACTGGTAGATCGTAATGCTTCAAAAAATGATACATTTGTATATCATCTTTTGAGGGCTCATGACGAATATCTGTAATTAATAATACAGCTTTTAGTGTGTCTCTTGTTTGGAAGTATTCTTCCATCATGCCGCCCCATTTTTCTCGTTCTTTTTTCGAAACCTTGGCATAACCGTATCCAGGAACATCCACAAAGTAAAAGAAATCGTTAATCCGATAAAAATTTAATGTTTGTGTTTTCCCTGGCTTGGATGATGTTCTTGCCAGGCTTTTTCGTTGGATTAGCGTGTTAATAAATGACGATTTACCGACGTTCGATCTTCCCGCTAACGCAATTTCAGGGATTCGATCTCCTGGGTATTGCTTCTGACTAACTGCACTGATTACGATTTCTGCATTAGTTACCTTCATTGTTGTCCTCCACTAGTGCATGTTTTAACACTTCATCTAAATGATTTACTTTAATAAATGTCAACCCTTTACGAACACTTTCCGGTATTTCATCAAGGTCCTTTTCATTTTGTGCAGGCATAATAATAGTCGTAATACCGGCCCGGTGTGCACTTAATGATTTTTCTTTTAGTCCACCAATGGGTAACACCCGACCGCGAAGGGTTATTTCTCCCGTCATTGCAACCTCTTTTTTTACTGCTCGTCCAGTTAATGACGAAACAAGTGCGGTTGCCATGGTAATGCCTGCGGATGGACCATCCTTTGGAATCGCTCCTTCTGGTACATGAATATGAATATCATATTTTTCATGGAAATCTGGATCAATATGGAGTTCATCTGCTCTGGAGCGGATATAGCTAAACGCTGCTTGGGCAGATTCCTTCATTACATCCCCAAGTTTTCCAGTTAAAGTAAGTTTTCCTTTGCCAGGATAATGGGAAACTTCAATCGATAAAGTATCCCCACCCACTGTGGTATAGGCCAGACCGGTCGCCGCCCCAACCTGGTCCTCCCGCTCCATTAGACCGTAACGGAAAAGTGTCTTCCCTAATAATGTTTCTAAGCTTTTTTCTGTAATAACAACGCGTTTCTTTTCGCCTGAGATAATGATTTTAGCCGCTTTTCTACAGAGCGTAGCGAGTTGCCTTTCCAAGCTACGGACCCCAGCTTCACGCGTATACATTCTGATCAGCTTTAATAAAGCTTCATCCCGTATTTGCAGGTTCCCTTTTTGTAACCCATTTTCTTTAATCTGTTTCGGTAGTAAATGTTCCTTTGCGATGTGCAGTTTTTCAACTTCCGTATACCCAGCAATGGAAATTAACTCCATGCGGTCCAATAACGGACCTGGAATTTGATTGACATTGTTTGCAGTGGCTACAAATAGAACACTGGATAAATCATAGGTTTCTTCAATAAAATGATCACTAAAATTGCTATTTTGTTCCGGATCTAATACTTCCAGCATAGCTGACGACGGATCCCCGCGAAAATCATTGGCCATTTTATCAATTTCATCTAATAAGAAGACGGGGTTGATCGTTTCCGCCCTTTTCATTCCTTGAATAATTCTACCTGGCATCGCACCAATATATGTTCTTCTGTGTCCCCTGATTTCCGCTTCATCACGAACACCACCCAATGAGATTCTAACAAAGTTACGATTAATCGATCTGGCAATCGATTTAGCTAAGGATGTTTTCCCTACCCCCGGCGGACCAACTAAACAAAGAATCGGACCTTTAATGGATTTGGTAAGCTTTTGCACGGATAAATACTCCAGTATACGTTCTTTTACTTTCTCCAGTCCATAATGATCTGTATCCAGTATTTCCTCCGCATGATCGATTTCAATTGTATCCTGCGATTTTTTTGTCCATGGTAATGCTAAGAGCCAATCTAAATAATTACGAATGATAGAACTCTCTGCAGAGCTTTGTGGGACCTTCTCATACCTATCCAGTTCCTTTAATGCTACTTTCATGATGTCTTCAGGCATATCGGACTGGTCGATTTGCTCTTTCAACTGACCGACTTCACCATTTTTGCCTTCTTTTTCTCCCAGTTCCTTTTGGATTGCTTTTAATTGTTCACGTAGATAATATTCTTTTTGCGTTTTATCCATTGAACTTTTTACACGCTGTCCGATTTTTTTCTCCAAATCTAATACTTTTTTCTCATTTGATATGATTTTAATTAAGTACTGGAGTCTGTTTTGGATATTTTGAATCTCAAGCAGCTCTTGTTTATCCTTAACTTTCAAAGCAAGGTGGGAGGTGATAATATCTGCCAATCTTCCCGGCTCGTCTATATCTGAAACAGTTGCGAATGTTTCTTTCGTTATCTTGCTGGATAATTTTATGTAGTGCTCAAATTGTCTTAATAAAGAGCGCATCAAGGCTTCTTCTTCATTGATATCCCCGTGGACATCCTCAATCCCCTTTATATCTACAACAAATTCATCCTTTAATTCAATAAATCGCACAATTTCTCCCCGGTGAAGCCCTTCCACGAGTACCCGCATTGTACCATTGGGAAGCTTAATCATTTGATTTACTTTTGCTACAGTTCCTACCCGATAAATATCATCCGGTTTCGGATCGGTTAAACTCACCGTTTTTTGTGCTGCCAGAAATATCGTTTGATCACCCATCATGGCCTTTTCTAAAGCGGCGATGGATTTGTCTCTGCCTACATCAAGATGAAGAACCATTGCTGGAAAAACAAGTAATCCGCGTAAGGGTAGGAGGGGGATCTGATTGATATCTTTTGTCATGGTATGTACCTCCTAAGGTTATGTATTTTTTCTGTACACTATGAGATAAAGTTTATAGAAAATCTGACCATTTGTAAAATTTATATCCTGCTTGGTTTTAGTATGACCTGTTACGTATTTACTTATCAAAAAAAGAAGAGACTAACATGGGCATCACCTCGTCTACAATAGCAAGCGTTTGATATGCCAGTCAGTCTCTTCTATAGCTAAAAATCTTTGCTTAATCAGGCACTCTCTTTTGGATGTTTTTCGTTGCCCTCTGTCACTGTTCCATCTCTATAAACAAGTTTTGGGTGACTCTCTTCGCTGAGAACTGTTTCTTTTGTAATTACACATTTCTCAATATCTTCTCTTGATGGTAATTCAAACATGACATCAAGCATGATACCTTCGATAATGGAACGTAATCCACGTGCACCTGTTTTACGTTCAATCGCCTTCTTGGCGATTTCCACAAGTGCTTCTTCTTCGAATTCTAATTCGACGTCATCCATTTCGAATAGCTTCTCATATTGTTTAACAAGTGCGTTTTTAGGTTTAGTCAAAATTTCAACTAAAGCATGTTCATCAAGTGGCGTTAAGCTTCCTACAATAGGAACCCTACCGATAAATTCTGGTATTAAACCATAACTCAACAGGTCCTCGGGTAATATTTTCGAAAGTAATTCTCCCATGTCCAGATCTTCCTGCTTTTCATTGGACCCAAATCCAATTACTTTTTTACCTAGACGACGCTTGACCACTTGATCAATTCCATCAAACGCACCGCCAACGATAAATAATATATTTGTTGTGTCAATTTGAATAAATTCCTGATGCGGATGCTTACGTCCTCCTTGAGGCGGAACACTGGCAACCGTGCCTTCTAGAATCTTCAGCAATGCCTGCTGTACACCTTCACCGGATACGTCTCTGGTAATCGACGGGTTTTCCGATTTACGTGCTACTTTATCGATTTCATCAATATAGATAATTCCCTTTTCAGCCTTTTCAACATCGTAATCTGCTGATTGAATTAATTTCAGGAGAATATTTTCTACATCTTCACCAACATAGCCTGCTTCTGTTAAAGACGTTGCATCGGCCATTGCAAATGGAACATTTATAAGTCGTGCAAGCGTTTGTGCCAAAAGTGTTTTACCACTACCTGTTGGTCCAATCATAGCAATATTACTTTTCGCCAATTCTACATCATCTGTCGTACTCTTTGGCGAATTAATTCGCTTGTAATGGTTGTAGACCGCTACAGATAAATTCTTTTTTGCTTGATCCTGACCAATTACATAATCATCCAGGGTAACGCGAATTTCCTTTGGTTTAGGAATTTCTTTTAATTCCGTTTCCTCTTCCGTACCCAGTTCTTCTTCTACAATTTCTGTGCAAAGTTCAATACATTCATCACATATATAAACGCCAGGTCCTGCTACAAGCTTACGGACTTGATCTTGGCTCTTTCCACAAAATGAACATTTCAATTGTCCTTTTTCTTCATTAAACTTAAACATTTCCATTCACCCCTAAAAGTTTAAATCTGCTTCTTAGTGTATGCCTAGAATTCAACTTTCATTGCCATCATATCAGATGGGAATTAAAACACAAAGCAATATACTTGTTTTCATTATGGATAATATTTTTTAAATGTCAAATCAAACTACTTATACTATATGCTACTTCCATTATTTAAGTCGTTGATTTGTTTACCATTCCACTGTATGCCTTAGAAAACCTGGCTTTAACGCCAAAGCTAGAAATAGGCATATACTTTCTTTGCTGCTAAAAACATAAAACAAGGTGCGATATGTTTCACACCTTGTTTTCATTCACTTTATGGATCTGCAATTAACCTGTAAGAAAGGTTTATACTGTTTTACTATGCTCTACGAGAAAGTCAATTCCTTTTCTCATTTTCAGATCTTCTTTAATGGCATCTGCGTTTCCACCGAGCATTTGTTTTAATTGCTCAACCTCAGTACCATACATTGAAGCCATTTTTTCCAATTCAGCATCCACATCTTCATCAGATGCTTCCAGACCTTCTGCATTAACAATTGCTTCAAGTGTCAAGTTTGTTTTTACACGTTTCGCTGCATCATCTTTCATTTGTTCTTTTAATGCATCTTCATCCTGACCTGAGAACTGTGCGTACATTTCCATCGTCATGCCTTGTGCTTGCAAACGTTGTTCAAATTCACGAACCATTTGCTCCAGCTCGGTGTCAACCATTGGATCAGGAATATCCACTTGTGCATTATCAGATGCTTTTTCGATTAAAGTTTCACGTTTTTGATTATCAGCCGCTTGTTTCTTTTGCTCTTCAAGCTCTGCCTTTTTCTTTTTCTTCAGTTCGTCGAGTGTTTCTACCTCTTCGTCGACATCTTTCGCAAATTCATCATCTAATTCAGGAAGTTCTTTGAATTTAATATCATGAATCTTAACCTGGAAGGTAGCTTGCTTACCTGCTAAATCTTCTGCATGGTAATCTTCAGGGAATGTAATTTCAATTTCTGTTTCCTCTTCAGCAGCTTTACCAATTAATTGTTCTTCAAATCCAGGAATAAACTGACCGGATCCAATTTCCAATGAGTGGTTTTCACCTTTTCCACCTTCAAAAGCTTCTCCGTCCATGAACCCTTCAAAGTCCATTACAACAGTATCGCCTTGTTCTACAGTACCTTCTTCTTTAACAACAAGTTCTGCCTGATGTTCACGTTGGTGCTCAAGTTCATGGTCTACGTCTTCGTCTGTTACTTCAACAGATTCTTCTTCGACTTCTAAGCCTTTGTAATCGCCAAGGGTCACTTCTGGTTTAACCTCTACTTTTGCTGTGAAGATTAAAGGTTCACCTTGTTCAATTTTCTCAATATCCACGTCCGGCTGAGCAATTGGCTCAATACCTGCTTCATCAATTGCTTGTACATACGCATCAGGTAATGCAATGTCTACCGCATCCTGATAGAGTGATTCGACACCAAATCTTTTTTCAAAGATTTTACGTGGTATCTTACCTTTACGGAATCCAGGGATCTGAATATCCTTTACAACTTTCTTGAATGCTTTATCTAAAGCATCATCAAATTTTTCCGCTGGTAATTCAAATGTTAGTACGCCTTCGTTACCTTCTTGTTTTTCCCATTTTACTGACATAAAAGTTCCCTCCAAAATCTATTGTGTCCATTCATTACTCACGTTCATAACTAACGCTAGGGTTAGATAATGATCTATTTTACAACCATCTCATTATAACATAATTCATTGGGCTTTCAAATATTTGCAGTCCATTACGATTACGCCTCAATTATACTCGAATATAATGATTCACACATATTAATTTCTTCTATGTAATGCTGTACTTTATCATTCAATTCATCTGCATGATTTACAGGTAGATTCAAATACTGTTCACCTATGTATCGTAGCGCTTCAGCGATTGCTGGGACATCTTCTTCCTGCGGCATCAGCGGGTAACGAACATATGCATAACGGTAAAGCAACTGATCGATCATCGTGAATAATGTTGGATTTTCCTGTTCAATACTATTGATTAGCAATCCAATTTCTTTTATTGCCGTATTTGATTCAATATCTAGAAGCTCCATTGGTTTAACATTTACTTGCGCATTTAACTTATGTATTTCCACAGTTTGCGAGATTTCTTTTTCCCGAAGCCAATTTATAATGGCTGTTTTTGTTACCGGATGAACCAATTCATTTTCCAATAGTGCAATAACCTCATCCGTGGGATTCGATTTCATGTTACGCAAGTTTTCCACAAGACGCCATTGTTTTGTATGTTCCTCATTTTTCACCGCGCGCAGTAAATCGTCAAAATACACTGTGGATTTTTCATCAATAACATTTTCCTTCATTTTCCAGCTTATATCGTAAAGTTGCTGGAATTGCTCCCTGATTGATTCTGGTAATGAGCCATCTTCGAATTCATGATTAACTTGTTCGATTAAAAGCTCAAATTGATTGGTTTGAAAAAGTATCGTTAAATAAATATGTACATAATGATAGTAATTATCGTCTTTGTTTTTATTTAAAAGCAGTGTCTCGCATATGTCCTGCGCTTCATCAAAACGGCCTAATTCTATTAAGCACATTAACTTACCGACAACAATTTCGTGGTCATTAATATCATAGCTTAATAACTTGTTTAACTTTTCCAGTGCTTCTTCAAACCTTTTTTCTTTTAATGCTTGTAAGCTTTCTTTTTCCAATGCTGTTTTCCATTTCGGAAAAAGAATGACATTATCGGATTGTTTTACCATAGATTCCCTCCATTCTTTATTAATGTTTCTATTTATAGTATTAAAAAACAGCTAATAAATATACATACCCGATTGCCTGGCTTTTAAACCTTTTTCCGGCAACTTTCTGCTTACATTGTTAACAGTTTTATGGCGGACACCCTTATAGATAAGAAAAATCCATCATACAACAGTAGGTCATCGGCTGATTAAACGATTGCCTTCACGGTTGATATGACGGATTTTTAGGACTTTCAGGTAGCATGAGTGTCCCAGGCAGGATTCGAACCTGCGACCCACAGCTTAGAAGGCTGTTGCTCTATCCTACTGAGCTACTGAGACATGTCGTGTGTGTTATGTATTTATGGAGCGGGTGATGGGAATCGAACCCACATCATCAGCTTGGAAGGCTGAGGTTTTACCACTAAACTACACCCGCATGCGTTAGATACTTTTTAACGGACAAGACTCATTATATGCATTAACATAAAATTTGTCAACAGGTTTTTATTTTTTTATTATTGAACGCCTATCATATAACATATTTTAATGTATGATAGGCGTCATTTTTTATGCAGATGTCCAAAGGGTAAGTGCTTCGACAATTTCTCCCTGTACTGTATAAAAAGTTACATTTATTTCATCTGTGTTTTCCCATTCCATAATAGCATACGTTTTTTCTTTTCGGGCTTTTGGAAGTCGAATACTTCCTGGATTGATGAATAATTGCTTATTGTTCTGTTCTGCTCCCGCAATATGTGTGTGACCAAAGCAGACGACCTGAGCATTCTCCTCTGCCGCACGGTACGATAATGACATTAAATTAGCCTTCACATTGTATAAATGCCCGTGTGTAATAAAAAATGTCAGACCATCAATCGTTAACTTTTCTTCATTTGGATAGTTTGTATCAAAGTCACAATTCCCTGCTACTTTTACAAAGTCTTCCAGTTCATCTGCATCATAATCCAATTCAGAATCCCCACAATGAATCATATGTTGTAATTGATGGCGCTTTTTAATATCTTCCAGTTCACGAGTTAGTCCATGGCTATCACTTAAAATAAGCACCTTCGTCACTTGATACACCTCCGGCTCTGAATCCTATAATATATCCTGTATCCATTCATCTAAGTGAAGGATTGCGTTTTTGCGATGACTGATACTATTTTTCACCCCAGCGGAAAGTTGTGCCATTGTTTCTTGATAGCCTTTTGGAATAAAGACCGGGTCATATCCAAAACCGTTTTCTCCCGCTTCGGAAAAAGCTATCGTCCCTTCACAATAGCCCTTACGAAAAATGGTCTTTTCGCCTGGAACGGCAATTGCAAGAACACATACAAATCTTGCAGTACGTTCTTCCAAGGCCGTAAAGGCTGTTAATTCTTCCAATACTTTGTTCATGTTTGCCTGATCACTTTTTGGTTCACCTGCATACCTCGCAGAATAAATACCTGGCCTACCATCTAATGCGTCAATCATTAGACCTGAGTCATCGGCCAAAACGGGTTTATCAAACAATGATGCCATCTGTTCGGCTTTTAAAGCAGCATTTTCCTCAAAGGTTGTCCCTGTTTCTTCAACATCAGGAATATCTCCCTGCATATCTAATAAAGACATTGCTTCAATGCCATAATCAGAAAAAAATTGCTTGAATTCTATTGCTTTCCCTTTATTCTTTGTCGCTATAATGATCTGCTTCATATATTAAACACCTCAACGATTCGTTGTAACTGTTTCTCCAATCCGATCGCTTAATTCTCCCAGCGTAGCTTTTTGTGTTTCAAGAATTTCTTGCATTCCTTCATTCGCAAGCTGAAGCATCGTTTGCAATTGGTTGTTAGTAAATGTTGCTTCTTCCCCAGTTCCTTGAATTTCAACAAATTCACCTGATCCGGTCATAACAACATTCATATCCACATGTGCTTTAAAATCTTCTTCATAGTTCAAATCTAAAATTTCAGTGCCATCTGGTAGCACACCAACAGAGATCGCCCCTAAAAAGTCTGTTACAGGCATTTTACTAATGGTTTTCTTCTTCAATAACTTTCCAAAAGCAAGTACCACAGCAACAAAAGCACCTGTAATCGACGCTGTTCTTGTACCACCATCCGCTTGGATTACATCACAATCAACCCAAACTGTTCGTTCGCCAATTTTATCTAAATCAACTACAGAACGTAGCGATCTACCAATTAATCGTTGAATTTCCATTGTTCTGCCGCTTACTTTCCCTTTAGAAGATTCCCGAATATTTCTTTGGTCTGTAGCACGTGGTAACATCGCATATTCTGCCGTTATCCAACCTTTACCTTGTCCCCGCATAAAAGGAGGTACTCTATCTTCGATGCTGGCATTACAGATCACCTTCGTATCTCCTACCTGAATTAAAACAGAGCCTTCCGGGTGCTTTACAAAATTTGGTGTGATGGTTATCGGTCGTAAACTGTTTACCTCGCGTTGATCATTTCTCATCTTAACTCCTCCTCATACATTTCATAGCTTAACATATTCTACACCAAATCAGCACGTTAATACATCACTGACCTTACTTGGATTGTTAGAAAAGCAGGCATTCGCCAAACCTTTATCCGCGCGCCTTCGCTCAACGAAAAAGTCCTTTTCGTCTGCGATAATCGCTCCCGTAGCATTCCTTTGTGCATTTACGACGCAAAGGAATACTTGTACTGGCGTTGTGCAGGACGTCGCGTTTTTAGCCAGTGGGCAGAATGAAATAGGCTAATGCTTTCTTGCCAAAAAAATAAACATAGAGGCTCTTGCTCACGCCCCTATGAATTATAGTTTTTCAGATGGGATAAATGTTTGTTTGGTCACTGGTTCAGTGTATGCTTCCCCGTTCTCATTTACTAATTCATCTACTTTTTCTACCTTTATATTAACAGCTTTAACCTGCTGTTGCTCTGTCAATGTTCTAACCAATGTTTCCATCACGTCATCTGCTATCACTGGTTGATCTGCTTCTTTTAGTAATTCTTTATTAAATTCGAGCTCCAGCACACCATCTTCAAGCTTTGGCTTGTTGGTTAAGACTGTATCTGAATTAAACACTTGCTCCACATTGGTATCTAATCCTGGACCTTTAATTAACGCCTGTACAATGGATGCGTATGTGTCATCATCTTCTTTATTGTTTACATATTGGGTAACAGGCACGTAATAGCGACTGTCATTATATTCTTTTGGATAATACATCGTCACTGCTTTACTGTTTACGAAATCTAACGTATCTGTATCATCAATATTAATTCCATTTGACCGAGAATACCCTTCATTAATTGGCGTGCCATTTACAGGCATTTCAGATTGTGGATCACCATCAATTCGCAACTGGATATCCTTCACACTGTCAAACTGGGTTAGCGTATGTGTCATTGCTTCAAGTATTACTAATTCCTCTTTGGCCTCATAATCTTTAAATTCTTTGGAGAAGTCTACAATCATTGTCCCATCTTCTTGTAAATTAACGCCTAAAACTTCGGTTCCTTCAGGTAAAACAGCCTGGAATCCGTTTGGCAGCAATGATGTTACCGGGCCGCCCTTTACTAAATACTCTAGTACCTGTGTTGCGACTTCCTTCGTATCTGGATTCGGTAATTCTAAAGTCTGTGCAGCGACCATGCCATTAGCATCAATTAAGAATAACTGCCTGGCTACCGTTTCCACTTCCGGTTGATCCTCTTTTTCTTTTGCTTCATCCACTGCTTCTTCTTGCTCACCTGACTCGGCATCCCCTGTTTTATCTACTGCTTCTGCACCTTGCGGCGGATCCACTTCTTCTAACGATTGTTCCCCCTGAAAGCATCCCGACAATACGATGGTAAGGGTCATTGTTCCTGTCAAAAGTATACTGCGCTTTAACATGTCGTTCCCTCCTACGATGGTTTGTATTACTATATATACGAGCCCATCGCAGGAAATAGACCAAGCAAGCAGAATTAATCTGTGCAGAAAATTAGTTTAAGATTGCTTGTTCAATCGAGACTGTTTGCAGATTCGAATGCTGGAAGATACTTTTGGAAATCTTAATAAAAATATCTAGCTCACCCGTCGTATAAAATTCATGGTTAGCTATGCGTTCGCCATGAAACAGCAAACCATGAACATCTAAGGTCGTACTCGTTTCCCGTGCCGTTTCCTCACTAGAGGAAATCACAGTAACTTCCATACCAATGACTTCCTGTATCGTATCTTTAATCAAGGGGTAGTGCGTACAACCCAGAATCAGTGTGTCCTGATGATTATTCAGTTTAAATAGTTGTAATGACTCCTCTACAATTTCTTTTGCTTGCGGACCTGATAATATTCCTTGCTCAACCATCGGTACGAATAGCGGACATGCCAATGCATTAACATGAATATTTTCATTTATACTATGTAATGCCTGTGTATACGCCTGACTTCTGACCGTTCCTTCCGTGCCAATCACTCCAACGCGGTTATTCTTTGTTGACTTAATCGCTGCTCGTGCACCGGGCTGAATAACGCCAATCACAGGAATCGTTAATTTTTCCTGCAGTGCTTTCAGTGTAAAAGCTGTTGCAGTATTACATGCGATCACAAGCATTTTTATATTTTTATTCATTAAAAAATCGACCATTTCAAATGTGAATTTTTGCACCTCGGCTTTTGACCTTGGTCCATATGGGCATCTGGCCGTATCCCCTAAGTAAATTAATCGCTCTTTCGGTAATTGACGCATAAGTTCGTGCGCTACTGTTAAGCCGCCAACACCAGAATCAATTACACCGATAGCCTGATCCAAAAAAATCGCCTCTTCTATGCTGTTATTTTTCATCTACCATTTTCATTTGTTCGTGGAGGAAATCGAGAAGTTCATTTAATGAGCTTGTCTGCTCCTCAGTGAATTTCTCTAAAACTTCTCCTAGATATACCTGTCGCTTTTCAATCACTTCATGAATGATGACCTTTCCCTTTTCCAAAAGATGAATACGCACAACGCGCCGGTCCTTCAAGTCACGGGTTCTTTCTACCAGTTCATTCTTCTCCATACGATCCACTAAATCTGTTGTTGTACTGAAAGCAAGGCTGATTTTATTGGAAAGCTCTCCAATCGTTAAATCTCCCTCTTCCAATAACCATTGTAACGCGATAAATTGTGGAGATGTGATCGGGTAATTATTTAATATTTTACGACCATTTTGCTTAATTGTACCCGATATATAGCGAAGTCTTTTTTCTAACTTTTTAATTGATTCAATGGATACTTCACTTTTCAACTCCTTACCTCCCACTGCTGTACTTTTTAATAGTTTATCATATTTTTGAACGTTACATGAAAAAAGATACCATGGTGAATGGATGTTATCCACGATTTGAAAGGATGGTCGCCCGAGTTCTTAATATTTAAGATGATGACACGCACTGTTTCTTTACGGCTTCATAAGCTATAAGGACTGAATAATTTCCCTTCAGCATGATGCTCTATGACAGCAAGGAGGGGTTAACATTTGAAGGAAAACGAGTACAAATCGAAGCAAATACTAACCAAGCGTGAAAAAGAAGTGTTCGAACTGTTAGTACAAGACAAGACAACAAAGGAAATTGCCCAGGAATTGTTTATATCCGAAAAAACTGTTCGAAATCACATTTCAAATGCCATGCAAAAGCTGGGAGTTAAGGGGCGATCACAAGCCGTAG
This sequence comes from Virgibacillus halotolerans, assembly GCF_016908515.1. Lineage (GTDB taxonomy): Bacteria > Bacillota > Bacilli > Bacillales > Amphibacillaceae > Virgibacillus_M > Virgibacillus_M halotolerans. The sequence continues at coordinate 131,958 of NZ_JAFBEA010000001.1, read as the reverse complement.
TAGAGCTCCTTCGTATGGGGGAACTAAAACTCTAAACGAAAGTTGAACTTTAAACGGCTGGTGCATGTACCGACCGTTCTTTAGTTGAACCATTCTACCGGTTAAGTGTGAAAAACCGACTTTTCATTGAGAAGTCGGTTTTATTTTTTGACAGTAATTAAAAACACGGCGAATGCCAAGTTCCCTAATATCAGACTTGTTTTGCTTATTTTTCCAGAAGTGCTTGCTTGATTTCATCTGTTATCTGGATTGGCTTACCTGTCCCCGGATGAATATAGACCATTCTCCCCCGGCCAGTTAATGAGATTTCTCCCTTTTCATTTAATGCCATGTAATGAACATCAAGTGATGTGTTTCCTACATGATCTACCCTTACATACAAATTTATTTTTTCACCAAAAAACATTTGCTGCAAGTAGTCACACTGCAAATCTGCCACGATCGGCATACCTTCATCATTATTCGGATCATCAAATAAACCAATTGTTTTTAAAAATTCAATTCTTGCTTCCTCAAAATAGATAAACGGAGACACATTATTAACATGTCCAAACATATCCGTTTCTGAAAAGCGAATATTAATCGGGATCGAAAAGGAAAAGCCGGCTCTCCATGTATCTATATCCTTAATATATGAAATTTGTTTCAATACCCTTCCTCCTTTCCAACAACTTTACATTTATGTAAAAGAGGCCCTTACAATTAATCGTAAGGGCCCTTTTGCACTTAAAGATTATTGGGCATTGTCACTGCCAAAGAAATTTTTAAATGCTTGTATATTGGTTGCACGGTTCATTGCTGCAATAGACGTGGTCAATGGAATTCCTTTTGGACAAACTTGAACACAATTTTGTGCGTTCCCACAGCCGTCAATTCCCCCATCTTCCATCAATCCATCAAGACGATCGCTTTTATTCATTTCACCTGTTGGGTGTGCATTGAATAAGCGGGCTTGCGATAGCGCGGCAGGTCCAATAAAGTTTGATTTATCATTAACATTTGGACAAGCTTCTAAACACACACCACATGACATACATTTTGATAACTCATATGCCCATTGGCGTTTTTTCTCAGGCATACGTGGACCAGATCCCAAATCATAGGTTCCATCAATTGGAATCCAAGCTTTTACTTGTTTTAAAGCGTCAAACATCCGTTCACGATCTACAATTAGATCGCGAACAACCGGGAATGTGCTCATCGGTTCTAAACGAATTGGTTGCTCTAATTTGTCAACAAGCGCGGTACATGATTGTCTCGCTGTCCCGTTAATAACCATAGAACAAGCACCGCATACTTCCTCTAGACAGTTCATATCCCAATAAACCGGTGTTGTCTTTTCACCGTTTGCATTTACGGGATTTCTTCTGACTTCCATTAACCCAGAGATAACATTCATATTTGGTTTGTAAGGTATATTAAATGTTTCTTCATAAGGAGCAGAATCTGGGCCATCTTGCCGCGTTATAATAAAAGTAACTGTTGATTGTTCAGCCATTTTTTATCTTCTCCCCTCTAATGTGCTTTTGTATAGTCTCGTAACCTTGGCTTAACTAAAGAAGTGTCTACCTCTTCATATGTGAATACTGGTTCATTTTTTTCTTTATCATAAGTAGCTATGGTCGTTTTCAACCATTCTTCATCATTTCTTTCAGGATAATCCGGTTTGTAATGTGCCCCACGACTTTCATTACGGTTTAGCGCTCCAATAGTTATAACACGTGCTAACTGCAGCATGTTTTTCAATTGACGTGTGAACATAACACCCTGGTTACTCCAACGGGAAGTATCATTAATATTTATGTTTTCCCAGCGTTCCATCAATTCTTTGATTTTTTCATCTGTTTTTTTCAATCTGTCATTATGGCGAACAACCGTGACATTATCTGTCATCCATTCACCGAGCTCTGCATGAATTTGGTAAGCATTTTCTTCGCCATCCATACTCATCAGTTTATCAAATTTCTCTTGTTCTTCTTTTTGTCTGTCCTCAAATAGCTCAGGAGACATATCTTCTACATGCGTTTCCAATCCATCAATATATTTGATTGCGTTTGGTCCGGCAACAGAGCCACCATAAATCGCTGATAATAAGGAGTTAGCTCCCAGTCTATTACCACCGTGTTGTGAATAATCACATTCGCCAGCTGCGAATATTCCCGGAATACTTGTCATTTGATCATAATCCACCCATAATCCACCCATCGAATAGTGAACAGCAGGGAAAATTTTCATTGGTACTTTTTTCGGATCTTCTCCAACGAATTTTTCATAGATTTCAAGGATACCGCCAAGCTTAACATCCAATTCATCCGGATCTTTATGGGATAAATCAAGATAAACCATGTTTTCTCCGTTTATTCCTAGTTTTTGATTCACACACACATCAAAAATTTCTCTTGTAGCAATATCACGTGTTACAAGATTTCCGTAAGCAGGATATTTTTCTTCTAGGAAGTACCAAGGTTCGCCGTCTTTATATGTCCAAATACGCCCACCTTCACCACGAGCTGACTCACTCATGAGGCGCAGTTTGTCATCCCCCGGGATTGCAGTTGGATGTATTTGAATAAACTCTCCATTTGCATATCTTGCACCTTGCTGATACAGCTCACTTGCTGCGGAACCCGTATTAATCATTGAGTTTGTCGATTTTCCAAAGATAATTCCCGGTCCGCCGGTTGCCATAATCGTTGCATCTGAGGCAAATGATTTTATTTCATGGGTTTTAATATCTTGTCCGACAATCCCTTTACCGACACCGTTTTCATCAATAATTGCCCCAAGGAATTCCCATCCTTCATATTTCGTTACTAATCCTTCTACTTCATAACGACGAACTTGTTCATCCAGTGCATATAGTAACTGTTGTCCAGTAGTTGCCCCTGCATATGCCGTACGATGGACACTTGTTCCACCAAAACGTCGGAAATCAAGCAGACCTTCCGGCGTACGGTTAAACATAACACCCATACGATCCAACAAGCTGATAATTCCTGGTGCCGCGTCACACATTGCTTTTACCGGTGGCTGGTTTGCTAAAAAGTCCCCACCGTACACGGTGTCATCTAAGTGTTTTGCAGGAGAGTCCCCCTCACCTTTTGTGTTCACTGCACCATTTATACCGCCCTGGGCACACACAGAGTGAGAGCGTTTAACAGGAACAATGGAAAACAGGTCAACATTTACGCCTGCTTCTGCTGCCTTGATGGTTGCCATCAAACCGGCAAGCCCACCACCTACAATGGCAATTTTACGATTACTCATTTTAAATACTCACTCCTTCTATTTTTACGCTCCGTATGCAAATTGAATCAACGTTCTGACACCAATGTAACTGATCACTAAGAATATAAGTATAGTTGCATATGAAACTACTTTCTGTGATTTTGGCGATTGTGTTAAGCCCCAAGTCACTGCAAAGCTCCATAGCCCATTCGCAAAGTGGAAAACAGCTGAAACAACCCCAATGATGTAAAACCAGAACATAATTGGATTCGTTAAAATATTTTCCATTAAGCTATAATCTAAATCTGCATTTCCAAGTCCAATCTGAATCCGTGTTTCCCATACATGCCATGCGATAAATACAAGCACAATAACACCGGTAATTCGTTGTAACTTGAACATCCAGTTACGGAAATACCCGTAATTTTTCACATTATTTCGTGCTGTAAAAACAATATAAACCCCTAAAATCGCATGAAACAATATGGGCAGATAGATTACAAACGTTTCCAACACTAGTACAAATGGTAGCCCTGCCATAAATCCTGCTGCTTTATTAAAACTTTCCTCACCATACACAGCAAAATGATTCACCACCAAGTGCTGAACCAGAAAGACACCGATTGGAATTACACCTAGAAGCGAGTGTAACCGCCTGTAATTAAATTCACGATGATCTGCCATGTTTACCCCCCTTAATCAATTATGTATTCTTAATAAATTGCTGCACAACAAGACATTAGTATAATTTCACATAAATTCTGCACCCATGTTCGAATTGTGACATATTTATTGTACTTCTTACTACAATAAGCGTCAAGATAAGTAACTGTAAAACACAAAAAGTTAACTGAAATCTGATGCGTGTACTTGCTAAATTCCTTTGTTATATGGATAATGAGTCTATCGATATTTATCGAGAAGCAATCGATAGATAATGACGGAAAGGATGACACCAATGTCAAAAACACAACAATTATTGCCCGTTTCTCAACTAGAGGATTTATATACTGCAGGTGCCGGTTATGATGTACTTAGATATATGACATTGCCTGAATTATTAGGAACAGAATCAAAGACATTGCTTTACTTTATGGGAAGAAATTTGGCAAGAAGTCTCGATTTACAAGCAGTAGAAGACATTTACTATACCTTTGAAAAAATGGGATGGGGTAAGCTCGAATTAGTCAAAGAAAAGAAAAAAGAACTTGTATTTCATTTAATGTCTGATTCAATTGCGCGGAGACTACAAGCTTCGTTAGACATTGAGTTTTACTTGGAATCAGGTTTTTTGGCTGAAGCGATACAACAATTAGAGAATGTGGAATGTGAGTGTGTAGAAGAAATCAACAGCAAAATCATGCAGGTTGAGTTTTCGGTTTTCTTTACACATTAAAACTCTCAAAAAGCTGCAGTTCACAATGAACTACAGCTTTTTTATATTTCACTGAATGAAAATAAGTATACATTTTTGGGGCATCCGAATAAGTTCGAGCTAAGGCGCCCCCAAGGATTCGCGATAAGCAAAATCTTTTAATCTTTTTCATTTAAATGACCAATAATATCTTCCGCTGTGTTGATTGGGATACCTAGCTTTGTTAGATCGGCAATGGACGCCTTTTTTATTTCTCCAAGTGACTTAAAATGGGTAAGTAGCAGTTTTCGACGCTTTTCACCAACACCTGGAATCCTGTCCAGTTCAGATTGGAATAAACCTTTTCCGCGTAATTGCCGGTGAAATGTGATGGCAAACCTGTGGACTTCATCCTGGATGCGCTGTACAAGATAGAACTCCTGCGACTTCCTGGATAGATCCATTATCTCTGGTGGTGATCCATACAACAATTCACTTGTTTTATGTTTATCATCTTTGACCAAACCACACAGTGGGATGTCCAATCCTAATTCGTTTTCCAACACATCTAAGGCGACACTCATTTGGCCTTTTCCGCCATCTACAATGATTAAATCCGGTAATGGTAGTTTATCCTTTAAAACCCTGGAATATCGTCTTCTAATTACCTCACGCATTGTTTCATAATCATCTGGTCCCTCTACATCTCTAATCTTATATTTACGATATTCGTTCTTATTCTGTTTTCCATCAATAAAAACAACCATAGCTGAAACAGGGTCTGTCCCTTGAATATTTGAATTATCAAATGCTTCAATCCGATGGGGTATTTCAATATTTAATGCTTCTCCTAATTGTTCGACAGCCTGAATGGTCCGTTCTTCATCTCGTTCAATCAATGAAAACTTTTCCTGCAGTGAAATATTTGCGTTTTCCATTGCGAGTTCCACTAATTCTTTTTTCCTGCCTCTAAACGGTGTGTGAACTTCAATTTCTAATAATTCTTTAACCAACTCATTATCTGCTCCAATCGGCAACAGGATTTGTTTTGGTTTTGGATGATGCTGGTGCAAATAAAATCGACCAATATAACTAATGAAATTCTCTTCCGGTTCATCAAAAAACGGAAAGACAGACACATCTCTCTCGATTAATTTTCCCTGTCTAATAAAAAAGACCTGAATACACATCCAGCCTTTATCATAGCTATAGCCGAATATATCGATATCCGTGTGATCATTGATAGACATTTTTTGTTGTTCCATGACAATTTCAATGTGCTGGATCTGGTCCCGTAATTCCTTTGCCCGTTCAAAATTTAAATGTTCACTGGCCTCATACATCTTGGAATTCAAATCTTTTTTGATATTACCGTAGCCACCTTGCAGAAAAGAAGTAATATCCTGGACAATTGCCTGATATTCCTTTACTGTGGGCGGGTTCTCACTGCATGCAAGACATTGATTCATATGATAATAAAGGCAAGGCCGTCCCGGAGGATTGTTACATTTTCTTAATGGGTATAAGCGATCAAGCAATTTTTTTGTTTCTTTCGCCGCAATCACATTCGGATACGGGCCAAAATATTTCCCCTTATCTTTCTTTACTCTACGTGTAATAAGTAATCGGGGATGCCTTTCGGAAGTTATTTTCAAATAGGGATATGATTTATCATCTTTCAACATCACATTATATTTAGGATCATACTTTTTAATTAAATTCATTTCTAAAATAAGTGCTTCAATTTCTGATGAGGTCACGATATACTCAAAATCTGTAATTTCCTGGACAAGCCGTTGTGTTTTACGATCATTCGCACCATTGAAATAGGAACGTACCCGATTTTTCAGCAATTTTGATTTACCAACATAAATAACGGTATTGTGACGGTCTTTCATTAAATAACATCCTGGCTGTGCAGGAAGAACAGCTAACTTTGCTTTTATATTTTCGTTCATCATTTGATACATTCCTTATTATATATTAGGTTAAGCAAGAAAATCCCCTGTTACATGATGCAACAAGGGATTCCATAATTCATACTTACTTTAAGCATGTTTGTTAATTAGATCAACTAATGCTTCTTTAGGCTGAAAGCCAATAACCTGATCCACTACTTCGCCATCCTTGAACAGCAATAATGTAGGGATACTCATTACTCCAAATTTACCAGCTGTTTCCTGGTTTTCATCTACATCTAATTTTACTATTTGAACTTTCTCTTCCATTTCACCATCAATTTCTTCCAGAAGGGGTGCAATCATTTTACAAGGTCCACACCATGGCGCCCAAAAGTCCGCTAAAACGAGTCCTTTGGAAGTCTCTTCTGTGAAATTCTGATCCGTTACATTTACGATAGCCAATTATACTCCTCCTTATCAAGCATGTATATCATGCACTTTCTAAACTAGAGTATATCATCGTTGGTACACACATGCTACTAGTTTGCTTATGACGTAAATAAGAGGTCCAGACTGCGATCATCCAGACCCCTTTCGTTTATTTCAACTGTTTCACTTCTTCAATAAGTAAAGGAATAATTTCAAACAGGTCTCCGACAATCCCGTAATCCGCTACATTAAAAATGTTCGATTCTGCATCCTTGTTAATCGCTACGATCACTTTAGAATTAGACATACCTGCGAGATGCTGGATAGCACCTGATATCCCTACTGCAATATATAGATCCGGTGTGACCACTTTACCCGTCTGACCAATTTGCAGGGAGTAATCGCAATAATCGGCGTCACATGCACCACGGGAAGCTCCTACTGCACCACCTAGGGCATCAGCCAATTCATAGAGCGGTTTAAATCCATCTGCACTCTTCACGCCACGACCTCCGGCAACAATGACGTTTGCTTCAGACAAATCAACACCTTCAGAAGCTTTTCGGATCACATCTTTGATCACGGTCCGCAGATCGGTAATATCCACTTCTTTTGCTGTTACTTCACCCGTTCGGGACTCATCCCGTTCCGACATTGCGATGTTATTCGGTCGAATCGTCACAAATGTCAATCCACTCGTAATGACTTTCTTCTCGAATGCCTTTCCGGAATAAATCGGTCTGATAAATGTCACTTCATCCCCATCGGTTTGAATCTCAACCGCGTCAGATACAAGTCCAGATCCTAATTTACTAGCTAATTTAGGTGTTAAATCCTTTCCAATGGACGTATGCCCCATCACAATGCCACCTGGAGATTCTGCTTCAATAACAGCTAGAACCGCTTGACCATACCCTTCCGGTGTATACGTTTCCAAATTATCGTGTGCAACCGTTACGACGCGGTTCGCACCATAATAGATCATTTCTTGCGCTTGCTGCTCTAAATTTTCTTTTCCACACAATACACCAACTATCTCACCATCCGATTGTATTTGCTTTGCGGCAGCAATTGCTTCAAACGTTACATTACGCAATTCCCCATCTCTTGCTTCCCCAATAACGACTATTTTTTCACTCATGTAAGTTGCTCCTTTCTATCCACATGGATTACAGTACTTTTGCTTCGTTTTTTAGTAGTGATATCAGTTCTTTCACCTGATCCTGAACGTCACCTTCCAGTACCCTGCCAGCTTCTTTTTCCGGCGGTAAGAAGATGTCTGTTGTTCTGGTTTTGGCTTCTACATCATCTTCATCCAGATCCAGGTCATCTATTTCCAGTTCTTCCAGCGGTTTCTTTTTCGCCTTCATAATCCCTGGGAGTGATGGATAACGCGGATCATTTAGTCCTTGTTGACAGGTTACAAGTAAGGGCAGACTGGTTTCAATGATTTCAACGTCACCTTCCACGTCCTTTTCAATATTTACCGTTTCCCCATCGATCTTCAAACTCGTAACGGTCGTAACATAGGAAATGCCGAGACTTGAAGCAAGCCTTGGTCCAACTTGTCCACTTGCCTCATCGATGGCCACATTACCTGCAAGAATTAAATCTGCTTCTTTATCTGCAAAAAACGCTTCCAAAACTTTCGCAGTCGTAAACTGGTCGCCATCTTCCAGATCATCTTCGGTATTAATTAATACTGCTTTATCTGCCCCCATCGCCAGTGCGGTGCGTAATTGTTTTTCGGAATCTTCATCACCGACTGTTACAACGGTAACTTCCCCACCGTGTGCATCCCGTTGATTAATGGCCTCTTCGACGGCATATTCATCATAGGGATTAATGATAAACTCTGCACCATCATCTTCAATGACACCACCGGATACAGCGATTTTTTCCTCTGTATCAAATGTCTTTTTTAACAATACATAAATATTCATACGATATCCTCCTTATAAGCATTGAACTATTTATCCTTAAAGTTTGGTTCACGTTTCTCTAAGAAGGCTTGCACACCTTCTCTGGCGTCTTCCGAGCCAAATATTTCGCCAAAGGCTTCTGCTTCTAACTGAACACCTTTAGAAAATTGTTCTGTTTTTGCAAGAGGGATCAACCTCATTATGCGCTGGATGGACGGCTGACTCTTAGCAGCAATTTTCTCTGCTAGTTTAGTAGCTTCTGCAAGTAGCATATCCTCGGAAACTAGTTTATTGACCAGTCCCAGTGCATGTGCCTCTTTCCCACTAATTGGCTCACCTGTCAGCATCATTTCATATGCTTTCGCTGTTCCAACATATTGTGGAAGCCTTTGTGTACCGGCAAAACCCGGGATGATTCCTAAAGTTGCCTCCGGGAGCCCCATTTTTGCATTTTCAGTAACAATTCGGATATGACAAGCCATTGCAAGTTCTAATCCTCCACCCAACGAAGCACCATGGATAGCTGCGATGACCGGAATGGACAGGTGCTCGATCCGGTCAAACAATTGCTGAACTTTCCTGGATAGGGATTCGTAGTCAGACGCATTTTGAAAAGAAGTGAATTCCTTAATGTCTGCACCAGCCGAGAAGAATTTCCCTTCCCCTTTTATAACAATTACTTTGGCATCCCCATCCTGTTCAATGGTATCCAATTGTTCGGAAAGAACGTCAAGTAATCTACTGGATAAAGCGTTTGCTGGTGGGCTTTGAATCGTTAAGTATGCAACCTTATTTTTCAATTCATATGCTAATGTTCCCAAAGTTTAACCTCCTTCTTCATCTATTATAAGTTAAATTTGAAAAATTTGAAACTCATAGCTAATTCTCCGACAGGCCATTTGTTAGTAATGCGTGCACATGTACTGCCTGCTCGACCAAATCATATTTGTGCTCCTTCATAACCCAGTTTGTAACTGTTTCATCTAAGGTTCCGAATATCATTTGTCTTACAAGCGGGAGATTCAAATCAGCCTTGAATACCTTTTCTTCGATACCTTCTTCAATAACATCATCAATTACTGTCAAATAAGGCTTCAGTATTTGATTTATTTGTAGCCTTAAGGCAGAATCGGATTGTCTTAATTCTAGCTGCGTAACGATTGCCAAATGACTATCTTCTGAAAGTTGACTAAAATGCATCTCAATCAATGTCAGCAACTTTTCATTCGCATTCTGTTTTTGATTGATTGCATATGCAATCTGTTCGATAAATTGCCCCATTTTATTTTTAAATACGGACACTAAAATATCCTCTTTATTTTTAAAATAAAGATATATCGTTCCGTCAGCTACTCCCGCTTTCTTAGCAATTTTGGAAACTTGCGATTTATGGTAACCATTTTCTGCAATAACCACAACCGCCGCATCAATGATCTGTTTGTATTTTGGTTTATTCTTCATGTTATTCTCCTTAAATCTTACATTTAAAACAATATGAATGAATAATCATTCATATTCCATTGTAGCGGGATCAGGTCATTCTGTCAATCCATTGTTTGTCCTTTTATCGTATAAAATTTTTAGATCGTTCTTTTACACGGTTTTACTATCTTCCATTGGTTGTTCTTTTTCTTCTGCAACCAACTGTCTTCTCAGTATTTTACCGACCGCCGTTTTCGGTAACTCATTGCGGAAGTCATATATTCTGGGCACTTTATATGCAGCAAGGTGTTTTCTGCAATAAGCATTTAATTCAGCTTCATCAACCGTGTACCCTTCTTTTAAGACAATATAAGCTTTTACTGTTTCCCCGCGGTAAGGATCTGGAATACCTGCTACAACTGCTTCCTGGACACCTTCATTTTCATAAAGTACTTCTTCCACTTCTCTCGGATAGATATTATAGCCACCGGCAATGATCATATCTTTGAGTCGGTCCACCACATAAAAATAACCATTTTCGTCCATATAGCCAAGGTCTCCAGTAAATAACCAGCCATCTTTTAATACATTTTCTGTTTCTTCTGGATTATTCCAATAACCTTTCATAATTTGTGGACCCTTCACAGCAATCTCACCGACTTCATCTGTAGCGGCTTCTTCACCAGATGCTTCCATACTAAAAATTTTTGAATCGGTATCTGGCCATGGCACACCAATACTTCCATTGACGCGCGCTTCCCAAACAAAATTCGCATGTGTAACTGGAGAGCTTTCTGTCAGTCCGTACCCCTCAACCAATTTCCCCCCAGTAACCTGCTCAAATTGTTCCTGTACTTCTTTTGGCAGTGCTGATGAACCACTGATACACGCTTCAATGGAAGATAAATCGTATTTCTTAAGGTCCGGATGATTGAGCAATCCAACATAGATTGTGGGTGCTCCAGGGAACAATGTTGGCTTTTGTTTATCGATTGTCTTTAGTACTTCTTCTGCATCAAACTTCGGTAGTAAAATCATTTTAGAACCTTGCATAATAGACATGTTCATTACAGCGGTCATACCGTAAACATGGAAAAATGGTAATACACCAAGTACAATTTCTTCTCCTCGTTTCGTTTTATATAACCACGCTTCACACATTTGTACATTTGCGGTTAAATTATAATGTGTCAGCATAACACCTTTCGGATGACCGGTTGTTCCACCTGTGTATTGCAATAAAGCCAAATCCTCACGTGGATTAATGTCAACTTCTGTAAAGTTTTCATTCGTTTGATCCATCATTTGCCGCCACACATGTGTGTCCTCGCTTTGTTCTACTTTTACTACCATATGATATTCTTTTTTTTGAATAAATGGATAGATAACATTTTTAGGAAATGGTAAGTAATCTTTAATACCAGTGACAAGCACATGTTTCAATGATGTGTTTCCACGAATGCTTGAAACACGTGGCAATAAAATATCCAAACACACAATAAATGTTGCACCCGCATCATTTAACTGGAATTCCAATTCACGTTCCTTATAAAGTGGGTTGGTTTGGACAACAATTCCTCCAGCTAAAAGTGTTGCGTAATAACTAATGACAGATTGTGGACAATTTGGCAACATTACAGCAACCCTGTCGCCTTTTTTTAAACCTAACAATTGCAGATAATGGGCCATCTGCTTTGCTTCCGTATACAATTCCTGAAAAGATATTTCCTTCCCCATGAAATGAAGCGCTTTCTTTTCTTTGTAAGATTTAGCAGCTTCGCTCAAAAAGGCATGTAACGGCTTATCGTCATACGTAATGCTTATCGGTATTTCACTTGGATAAAGCTGCTGCCATTTTTTTACCTCTTCCATTATAATTCCTCCTTTATCTGTACATACATTCATTATAGCGATAAAATTCTATTTTTTGAAATTTTTTCACCTTATTACTAGAAAATCTGGCCTATCGCCAAGCCTTAGTTGAACCAATCGGGCTTGTGCGGGCAGTTATACTTTTCTATCAGTGTAAAAAACTTTGAATACATCCTTTTCACCGGCGTATTCAAAGTCTTTATAACTATATGCTTTATCTATAAAATGAATGCCTCAAACCTCTAGTTTCTATGATTATCAAATTAAATAAACAGCTCCGACAATGATAAAAATAGCTGCTACAACAAAGCACACTTTAATCAATGTTTCCACGCTACTCTCTCCTCATATCATACTTGTGCTGACAACGGATGGTTGGCTGTATTTCATTTAAGCGAATGCAATGACCGTAACGCCGCTACCGCCCTCTCCCATTGTTCCTTGTCTGGCGGAAGCAATGCCAGGATGCTTCTTAACAAATTCCTGCACACCTTTTCGAAGTGCACCTGTGCCCTTGCCGTGGATAATCGAAACTTTAGGATAGCCTGCCAACAATGCGTCGTCTACATATTTTTCCAATTTAAGTAAAGCATCTTCATAGCGTTCTCCCCGTAAATCCAATTCCGTACTTACATGATAACTGGATCCTTTAACTGTCGCCAGTGGTCTTTCCACCACTTGTTTTTGTTTTCCAATGAATTGGAGATCCTTGCGTTTCACTTTCACCTTCATAATGCCGACCTGTACAAGGTATTCATTTTTATCAATTTTCTCTAGAACCGTACCTTTTTGATTGATCGTTAACAGGTTGATTTCATCTCCTGGATAGAGCTCTGTATTGGAGGGAGAAGGTTTTTTAACCTTATCTTGTTGTTTCTTGGACAAATTCGGCTGTGCTTCTTCAAGCATTTTTTTCGCTTCGATCCATTCATGCTCTTTCAACCCTGCGTTGGTCTTCATTTTGCGAATTTCATCGACAATTAATTCCGCTTCTTCACGTGCGTTGGTTAAAGCTTTTTCCGCCTTTTCTTCCGCTTTCTTAAATAATGCTTCCCGTTGCCCCTCAAAGTTGTGCCATTCCTTTTCCAGTTGTTCCTTTAGCTTCTCACTATCGAGTAGCGTGTCATGTGCCTGCTGATAGTCATGTTCCGCACCTAGTTGTGCCTTCTCAAGGGAAGCGATCATATTGTCAACGCCTTTTGAATCCACACCTATAAGTCCTTTTGCACGATCAATAATCGTATCATTTAGCCCTAACCGCTTCGAAATCTCAAATGCATTACTTCTGCCTGGCACGCCTAGCAGCAAACGGTAAGTAGGTTGTAGTGTTTCGACATCAAATTCAACGGAGGCATTAACAACCTGTTCCCGATTGTAGCCATATGCCTTTAATTCCGGATAGTGGGTTGTCGCAATGACACGTGCATCTCTCGATATGACTTCATCCAACAACGCCATTGCCAAGGCAGCGCCCTCCTGCGGGTCTGTCCCGGAACCAAGTTCATCCAACAGCACGAGTGATTGATCATCGACATCCTCGATGATATTAACGATATTTGTCATATGAGAGGAAAAAGTACTTAAGTTCTGCTCAATCGATTGTTCGTCACCAATATCTGCAAACACATCGTTAAATACCGCGAGTTCACAGCCGTCCAATGCTGGGATTTGTAAACCAGATTGCGCCATCAAGGTACATAATCCAACCATTTTCAATGTTACTGTTTTCCCCCCGGTATTCGGACCGGTGATAACGATCGATGTATAGCTTTCTCCAATTTCAACATCATTGGCTACCACCTCGTCTACTGGTATGAGCGGGTGTCTGGCCTGCTGCATTTTAATAATTCCCCGATTGTTCATTTTGGGTTTTGCTGCCTTCATTTTATTTCCCAATTTTGCCCGGGAAAAGATAAAATCGATGGAAGCTAGTACGGATACGTTTTCTTGTAAATAAGTTTCCTGCGAAGCGATTTGCACCGTTAACGCCTGTAAAATTCGTTCGATTTCCTGTTTTTCTTTAATGGTCGCTTCCTGTAATTGGTTGTTCAGATCAACGACAGCTTTTGGCTCCATGAATAAAGTTTGTCCGGATGCTGACTGGTCATGAACGATACCACCAATAGATCCACGGTATTCTTGTTTAACCGGTAATACATAACGGTCATTACGGATCGTGACAATGGCATCAGATAACATGTTACTATTTGTTTTCGTATAATTGTCGAGCTTGTCCCGTACTCGGCTTTCAAATGTACGGATCGATGAACGCAGGCCCCGAAGCTTTTGTGAGGCACTATCCATCACACGACCATGATCATCAATACAGTTTTTAATTTCCTGCTCCAATTCCCTTAAGGGCACAATTTGTTCGACTTGTGCTTTTAAAATCGGCAGATCCATTTCTAATTTTTCGATGAAATCCTTTACCCGACGTCCACCATAGATCGTATTTGCCACATCAAGACACTCTGTTGTCGTGAGCATACTTCCGATGACACTTCGTTTTAAATTTGCGCGTATATCAACAACCCCACCTAACGGAATCGCTTCATTTAAACGAACAATTTGCGCCGCTTCATCTGTTTCTTCATGCATTTCAAGCACACGATCAAAGTCTGTTGCAGGCTTAACATGTGCGGCAGCATCTTGTCCCAATGAGGTTGCTGCATTCTCTTTTAATTGTTCTATTATCTTATTAAACTCAAGTACACGGAGAATTCGTTCATTCATCCTTCATTACTCCTTTATCATTCCAGTTCTTATTTATTTCGATTGAAGTATTCGATCAGTTTCGCTTTCGACCATGTATTCATAACTGTTTCCTTTTCAATCCAGCCTTTTCTTGCTACTGAAACGCCATATGCCATATGTTCCAGCATTTGATAGTTATGTGCATCTGTATTGATCGCCAGCGTTACACCGCTTTTCTGTGCCCTGCGAACCCATTCAGCAGATAAATCCAAACGGTTTGGATTGGCATTGATTTCTAACGCAGTATTGGTCTCTTTGGCTTTCTCGATTAATTTTTCCATATTTACGTTGTAACCCGCTCTTTTTCCAATCAATCTTCCGGTTGGGTGGGCAATCAATGAGACATAAGGATTCTCCAAAGCTGTATATAATCGATTCATTATTTCATCCTCTGTTTGATTAAAACTGGAGTGAATCGCAGCAATTACAAAATCCATTTCACTTAGAAATTGGTCCGAGAAGTCCAGTGTTCCATCTGGTAGAATATCCATCTCAACACCGGCAAAGATATAAAGATCATTATATTTATCATTCAATCTCTTAATCTCTTCCCGTTGTTTTCTTAATCTGGTCTCATTCAGCCCATTGGCAATACGTAAAAATTTGGAGTGGTCTGTAACCGCCATGAACTTATAACCCTTTGCACGTACACGTTCTGCCATTTCTTCCAAAGATTGTCCACCATCACTCCAAGTGGTATGCATGTGCAAGTCACCCTGAATATCATCCAGTTGTATGAGGGGCACATCTTCATGAAATGATTCCACTTCTCCTGTATTTTCCCTAACTTCTGGTGGAATATACTGCAATCCAAAATGCTTAAAAAATGCTTGTTCTGTTGAAAACGTTAAAGTTTCCCCTGTTTCTTCCACTTCAATGCCATATTCATTTATTTTTTCACTACGTGATTTTGCAAGCTGCCGCATCGCCACATTGTGATCCTTTGATCCTGTAAAATGATGTAGCGTAGAAGCAAATTCCGCGTTCGTTACTAAACGAAAGTCTACATTAATATCGTAAACCTCATCCAGCGTGATGGAAATTTTTGTATCTCCTTTAGCGATTACTTCTTTTATATTTTCAATTTCTAGGAGTGCATCGCGAACTTTCTCCGGTTCAGCAGTCGCAATAATAAAATCAATATCTTTAACGGTTTCGCGCATCCTTCGTAAACTGCCTGCAAGTGAAAAGTTATCCACTGCATCTATTTTGCTTAAGTATGCTTCCAGTTTTTCTGCAATCGGAAGCATCATCGCAATTGGCAAACGCTCTGGACGTTTACCTGACTCCTCAATTGCCAAAAGAATCTTTTTCGCCGTTTTTTTACCGAATCCTTCCAGATTTTCTACCTGTCCCGATTCACATGCTACTTGTAGGGATTCAGCATCTGTGACATCAAGTTCCTTATATAGTTTTGCTAACTTTTTACCACCTAAGCCGGGTAATTGCAGTAAAGGGATCAGCCCTGCTGGAACCTCCTCCTGCAACTCCTCCAATGTGTCTGACGTTCCTTTTTCTAGATACTCTATCATTACGGTGTTCGTCCCTTTACCAATTCCTTTTATTTTTGTAAAGTCGTCGATATCTGCTAGCGAACGATTGTCCCGTTCCAGTGCCTGTGCTGCTTTTCTGTATGCGGAAATTTTAAAAGGGTTTTCTCCCTTAAGTTCTAAGTAAATAGCAATTTTTTCAAGTAAATTGATTATATCTTTTTTATTTATGTTCATTTATTTTTCATCCTTTTCGTCCGCTTGTTTTTACGTGTAAAAGAGACTGATTATCTCTAGATAACACTATTGTACATGACATACAAATGTATCTCTATTAAGATGAACCAGTCTCTTTACATCCAATGGAATGCTTTTTTACATGATGTTGTCCATACTTGTAAACCATAAATCTTTCACTTTTTCCGATAGATATGGTGTATTTTCGATAATGAAAAATGCGATAGATGAGTTATTCATCCAGGTTTGGATGCCTCCGATAGGGGTCAATGCCAAAATGTACAAGATAATAAAAAGAATAAGGTAGATTTCCAGGAATCCAAAGATGGCACCAAGAAGCTTATTCATCGTATGCAACACAGGCAATGATGCGACAAAATCGAGCATGGAGGCAATAATGTGTAAAATAATCTTCACTGCAAAAAAGATAATCGCAAATGCAACTGCATTATAAAAGCCATTTTCTAATGGTAAGTACTGTAAGAAGTTCGCCCACGCATTATCACTTGACAGTTCTGGATATGGAATCCATAATGCCAGCCTTTCTGCCACAACATCATAATATTTAACCGCCACAACAAAGGCAATAATAAATCCAACCAGATGAAAAAGCTGTAAAATAAATCCTCTTTTTAATCCGATCAACACACCAAAAATTAACAATATAATTATAATAAAATCAAACATAGTTGATTAATCCTCTTTCTCTTTTAAAGTTCCCAACAACGAAGCGTAGTCTTCTTTTAGTTTTAAATAATCATTCATCGTATTGACTGCAGTCAGCACAGCTAGCATTTTCGTATCTAAATGCTGATTCATTTCTTTTATTTCTTTCATTTTCTGATCCACCAAGCTTGCTACTAAGCGAACATGACTAGCTGACTCTGTTCCCACAATGGTATAGGATGTATTTTGTATATCTACGGTTATTCGTTTCTTGTTGTTTTCTGTCACGGAATTCCCTCCTACTGAGAAAATAGTACACTTCATATTAACATGAAAGGCTTTTAAAAAGAAGTATTTCAATATCGATTAGATTTTGCTATAGTCAATATACGAATGGAGAGATCAATATGCCACAACAAGTTCATGTATTACCAATGGAAACAATCAATCAAATGCAGCAGCATTATGTCGGTGCTTTAATGTCAACACCACAAGGAGCTATCTTTCGTGCCAAAAACACAAACGCAGTGATTACTGCATACAAATCGGGAAAAGTGCTCTTTCAAGGCGCATCACCAGAAGTGGAAGCAGGAAAATGGACCTTTAATGCAACTGCGAAAGCCGCAAGTGGTAAGACGAAGCAGGTTAAAAAGGCGACAACGAAATTCACGCCACCCCAATCATTATTTGCGTCCAACCATATCGGGTCGGACGAAGCCGGGACAGGAGACTATTTCGGACCAATTACCGTTGCGTGTGCATATGTACCATCCCATCAAATCGAAACATTGAAAAGTATTGGTGTAACAGACTCTAAAAACCTGACAGATCCAGTTATTGAAAAGCTATCTAAAGAAATTATCAAATTAAAAATTCCTTATTCATTGCTTATATTACATAATGAAAAATATAATCGGCTACAAAAACAAGGGTGGTCCCAGGGGAAAATGAAAGCCATGTTGCATCACCATGCTATCAACAATCTATTGGGAAAAATCGATGATGCCCCGTTGGATGGCATACTAATTGACCAGTTTTGTGAGCCCGCTATTTACCAAAGACATATTGCTTCTGAACAGGAAAAGCTTGCAAATAATACTTTTTTTATGACAAAAGCGGAAAGCCACTCTATCGCTGTTGCAGCAGGATCTATCATTGCCAGAACCAGCTTTGTCAATGAGATGGATCGTCTGTCAAAAGAAGCGGGCATCCTGTTACCTAAAGGTGCATCGAAAAAAGTGGATCAGGCTATCGCAAAAGTGATAAATGAAAAGGGAGAAGCCTATTTAAACAAGTGCGCAAAAACACATTTTGCTAACACAAAAAAAGCGCAGGCATATTTGTAAAATGGCGTGCTTCGATTGCTGATTTAGTTGGCGATCCACATTTCGTCACTGCACAATTCATGCCATAGCAATAAAAAACGGCAAACTACATGTGTAGTTTGCCGTTTTTTTACTATGATCGTACATATGCGTTAAATGCTTTGTTGATTGTTTCGATGATTTCCTGGTACGATGCTTCGATTTCTTCGTCCGTCAATGTCTTTTCCGGGTGCTGATATAACAGGCTATAGGCAACAGATTTCTTGCCTTCCGGTAAATTATCACCTTGATATAAATCAAAAATCTTTACATCTTTTACCAGTGGTGCACCACTTTGTTCAATTGTTGCTTTCACATCACCAGCGACTACGTCTTTAGCAAGAATAAACGCAATATCTCTGGCGATGGATGGATATTTTGGAACTTCGTGGTAGCTGGGAACATTCGAATATGCTGCGAATACCTGCTCCATATTGATATCAAATACATACGTTTCTTTTAAGTCCATTATTTTCTGCAACTGCGGATGAATTTGCCCCATAAATCCAACAACTTTATCAGCAATTTTTATTGTTGCGCCCCTGCCTGGATGCATGTCCGGAAGTTTTGCCTGTTCAAATGTAACTGGAATTTGCACATGTGCAAACAGTCCTTCGACAATTCCTTTCACAAGATAGAAATCAACTGCTTTCTTTTCCTGCTGCCATGGATGCTCGAGCCAATTCCCTGTTAGTGCACCTGCAAGTCGACGCTGTTCGGTCGGCTGTTTCGTCAAAGTATCCTCGTCAGAAATAAATATACTTCCAAGTTCATAATAGGCTAGATCATATTGGTTTCTTTTTTGATTATATGTCAATGACTGCAGTAATTCCGGTAAAATACTTAACCGCAAATATTTATGATCCTCACTCATTGGCATTGACAGTTGTACTGGCACTAATGTTTGATCACTTAATTCCGGACTAACCAGTTTACGAACCAAGTCATCCTTTGTTAAGGAATAGGTGATGGTTTCCATTAATCCTGCACCTTGCAAATATGCTTCTATATCGCGTTTTAACTGTTGTTGTTCTGTAAGTCCACCAGATTGTGAAGAGCCAACAGGCAACGTGTATGGCAAGTGATCATAGCCATAAATCCTGGCAACCTCTTCCAGCATATCTTCAAAAATCGTAATATCACCACGTCGTGTAGGCACATGTACAATAAAGTTTGTTTTATCCTGTTCAAATTCAAAACGAAGCTTTCTTAAAATCTGTGCGATTTCTTCTGAAGCAATCGATGTCCCTAGACGTTTATTAATTTCTGCCGTTTCCATTTCAACAGTTTTTTCAGAACGGTCTAATTCATCAAACGAAACAGTTCCTGCTAGTACTTTACCATCTGCATATTGTTGTAATAAGTGACATGCACGTAGACCAGCTTTGTGAACCCGATTCGGGTCAACACCTTTTTCAAACCTAGTACTTGATTCACTACGTAGTCCTGTTTCCTTTACGGTTTTCCTAACAGATACGGCATCAAATATAGCCGCTTCCAGCAAAACGGTCGTTGTCCCTTCATGCACTTCCGTATTTGCTCCACCCATGACACCTGCTAAGGCAACGGGTTCCTTACCATTTGTAATCACCAGATTTTTTTCCGATAACGTTCTTTCCTGATCATCAAGCGTAATCATTTTTTCGCCGTTTTTAGCACGGCGAACCACGATTTTATCTGATGCGAAACACTCATAATCAAATGCATGTAATGGTTGCCCATATTCAATCAATACATAGTTCGTAATATCAACGACATTATTGATCGGACGGATTCCCGCTGCCATTAAATAATTTCTCATCCATAGCGGCGATGGTTTAATTTTAATGTCCTTAATCACAAACGCACCATAATATGGATTGAGATCAGGCGCTTCCACGTTGACAGCAATATAATCTGCTGCCGCCTCATTTTCGGTCCGTACTGTTTCGTCCGGAAATTCGATTGCTTCATCTAAAATGGCAGCAGTTTCGTATGCCACTCCCAACATGCTTAAGGCATCGGCACGGTTCGGTGTTAAATCAAATTCCAATACCGCATCATTTAAGTTGAGTAAATCCGCTACATTGTCGCCAATGGTTACATCATCAGGAAAAACAAAGATCCCTTCTGCAGTATCCTTTGGTACGTATTTTTCATCAATACCCAGTTCCTGTAGCGAACAAATCATACCATTTGATTCGATGCCGCGCAGTTTTACTTTCTTAATTTTAAAATCACCTGGCAGTACCGCACCAGGTTTAGCGACTGCTACTTTTTGTCCTTCGGCGATGTTTGGTGCCCCACAAATAATTTGCAACTTTTCTTCGCCCGTATCCACCTGACAAAGATTTAACTTATCGGCATTCGGATGTTTTTCACACACATCTACATGCCCAACAACAACCCCTGTACTTTTCTCAGCTATATATTCAATGCCGTCCACTTCAATCCCGGATTTCGTTATTTTTTCTGCAAGCTCCTCCGGGGGATTTGTTCCTAAATCAACATAATTGCGTAACCAGTTTAATGAAACTAACAACGTAAAATCCCTCCTTATACTTGATGGTATTGTTTTAAGAATCGAGCGTCATTTGTGTAAAACTGACGTATATCATTCACACCATATTTCAACATGGCAATTCGGTCCGGTCCCATACCAAACGCAAATCCTGTGTACACTTCCGGATCATATCCTGCCATAGACAATACTTTCGGATGAACCATGCCACCGCCTAAAATTTCAATCCAACCGGTTTGTTTACAAACTGAACACCCTTTCCCCTGACAAACCTTACATGAAATATCCATTTCTACCGATGGTTCTGTGAACGGGAAGAAGCTTGGACGCAACCGAATTTCGCGGTCTTTGCCAAACATTTTCTTGGCAAAAGCATCTAGTGTGCCTTTCAGGTCACTCATCCGAACGTTTTTATCCACATATAACCCTTCAATTTGCGTAAATTGATGGGAATGTGTCGCATCATCGGAATCACGACGGTATACTTTCCCAGGGCAAATCATTTTCACTGGTTTACTACCGTCATTCGCACGCATCGTTCTTGCCTGTACTGGCGATGTATGAGTCCTCATCAATAATTCATTCGTAATGTAAAAGGTATCCTGCATATCTCTTGCTGGATGATTCTTTGGTAGATTCAATGCTTCAAAATTAAAATAGTCTGTTTCCACTTCCGGGCCCTCTCTTACTTCATAGCCCATACCAATAAATAAATCTTCAATTTCTTCAATGATACTTGTTAATAAATGGGGACCGCCTACCTTTACCGGTCGCCCTGGCAATGAAACATCAATTGCTTCCGTTTCCAGTTGTTTTTCCAAGGCAATCCACTCTAGCTTTTCACCCTTTTCATCGAGTGCTGCTGTGATCGATTCCCTCACATGGTTAGCCATTTCACCAACAACAGGTCGTTCTTCCTTGGATAGCTTTCCCATTCCTCTTAAAATCGCGGTAAGTGAACCTTTCTTTCCTAAATAGGCTACACGTATTTCCTGCAGCGCTTTTGTATCTTCTACTTGCGCTATCTTTTCCAATGCTTCTGTTTCTAACGCACTTAATTGCTCTTTCATTTACCTTCATGCCTCCTTAAAATTTGCAATATAAAAAGCCCCTATCCCGTAAAGGGACGAGGCTATTATTCGCGGTACCACCCTTGTTGATACAAATCATCTAGGCCAAATAACCTTGTGTCTGTATCCAACTTAAGAACATGGTAACGGATGTTATCCGGAAACACCTTTACTTTTGTTATTTCAAAAGGTCCGAGTGTCTGCTCCAGAGTGAAACAATAACATTGCATACGGCGGGAATGCTTTCAGTCTAGGACATTCCTTCCCTTTTCCGCTCATAAATGCTATTAGGCTCTTTCAAAGCATTTTACACTGATAAGAAAGTATAAGCTTGGCAAAAAAACAAGTTTACCAATAATACATATATTATAGAGAAATTACTTGTCAGTTGCAACTTTAACTTTTTACATAATACATTAAAATAGCTGAGGCAATACTAACATTCAGTGATTCCGCTTTTCCGTAGATTGGAATGGTAACAATGGTGTCTGCTAACGCAATCAATTCCCGATTGACTCCAGCGCCCTCATTTCCCATAATTATAGCCATTTTATTGGCCACGGATACATCACTGTATATTTCAGCATCTTCCAGTGCGGTTGCCCAAATTGTAAACCCCGCTTCTTTTAACGCCACAATTTCATCCGTCAGCTTCGCATCGTATATCGGGAGGTGAAAAAGGGAGCCTTGTGTCGCTCGGACAACTTTATCATTAAATAAATCGACTGTACCTTCCCCCAACACAATACCATCAAATCCAGCGGCATCAGCGGTCCGAATCATCGTCCCCAAGTTACCAGGGTCTTGAACAGCATCAATTAAAAGTACGTGGTTTCCCTTATTGTTATCCATCCGCTTTATCTCTACTACCGCTGCAATTCCCTGTGGTGTCTGGGTTTGCGAAATATACTGGAATACATTGTCACTTACTTCTTCAACAGCAAAGTCCTGAACCCATTCAGGCAATACTTCGAAATCCAGCACAATAATTTCCTTTATTCTCCACTCACTTTTCCAAGCTTCCTCTATTAAATGTAAACCTTCAATAAGAAAAGTGTTTGTTTGTTTGCGTTCTTTTCTTTGTTGGAGCTTTTTCCAGGCTTTAACTTTTTCATTTTTTACTGAAGTAATCATTATTTTTCATCCTTATTCTTATTTTCTAGTTTCATCATACATATTTTTAACTACATTGGTCAAACTATCGTTAGCATTATGATGATGAGGAGTGGAAATCATGGATTTAAATTTACGCAAAGCTATTTTATCAAACATCGAAAGTAATGATCAGTCACAGCTGGAGGCGACGATTAATGACGCCATACAAAACGGGGAAGAAAAAATGCTACCTGGACTCGGTGTCTTATTTGAACTCATTTGGAAGCAATCGCCAGCAGAAGAAAAACAGGAAATGGTCGATGCTTTGGAACAAGGGGTTAAACAAGCAACAGCTGAATAATGGTCATTGAAGAAGAGGCTGATGCGACAAAGTATCAGTCTCCTCTTCAAATGAACCTTTGTACCTATTGCATTCCGCCTATACATCGATAAAATAAACTATAATGGTGCTTATCATCTATTATTCTAATATAATAGATATTTTTTGGCGCCTTGTAAACATATTGTCCTAGTTTATGAGAAAATTTCGGCTCAACTTCAACCATTACGGGTCCGACGACATTTGACTATCTTTTTATTTAGTGATATAAAAATATTCAGATGCTTTATTTTTATGGGTTGAAAGAAGGAATAATACATATGATTATAGGGCAGGAACAATGAGAGGGGTAGTAGAATGGATGAATCGGTTGACAACGGAAATACAAAAAAGGGAATCTCTAAAGGCTTAATCGCCTTTATTGTAGCCGTCCTAGTCGTAGGCGGTGGTGTCGCTGCATATGTAATGCTAAATTTCTCCGATAAGGAAAAGTACTTTTTAGCAGAGAAAAGCTCTATTGAATTTATGAGTGAAAAGTTTGAGGAGCGCTATCAGCCTGAAATGGATTGGGGAGAACAAACAAAAGAAAAGCCAACAGCATCAACAATCACCCTTTCAGGTGAATACAATGATCCTTATGGTGGCGGATTTGGGGCTATGGGACCCGAACAATTTATTAACAATTCCACGATTGAGATTCAAACTGCAACAGATTTGAAAGAAGAACAGATCGCTGCAAAGCTAAAAGCAAATATCGGGGAAATGGAAATTGACGATGTTAATTTGTATGTAAATGCAGACGAAATATTGTTTGGCCTCCCTTTCATCGATGAATTGCTTCAAGTTAAAGGGGATGACATCGGAAATATATTACACGAACTGGATCCCGACACTTTTACTGATGAGAAAGAATATGATTTAGGAAATATTTTCAATGAGGAAAACGCATTCCTTTCTGAGGAAGACATGGAATATTTTAAAAAAGAATATGCTAACATGATTTATGATGAATTGCCTGATGAAGCATTTGATTCTACGAATGATAAAATCGATGTGGATGGTAAATCAGTGAAAGCAGAGAAAATTACCTTCCACCTTTCTGAAGATGAAATCAAAGCTATCCTTACAAAAGTACTCGACAAAATGGAAAAAGATGAGAAAATAAAAGAACTTCTGAAAGATCAGTTAGCAATGCAGATTGACGATGCGATAGGTCAAGATGTCGAAGAAATGCTAAGTGAGTTTGAAACAGGTATTGCCGATGCCAAAAAAGGAATAAAAGATTTCAAGATTCCAGACGGACTAACATCTAACATATGGGTGAATGATAAATTAATTGTTCAACGCGATTTCAATATTGAAATGGGACCAGATGAACAAGATTTAGTAACATTTACAGTTAAAGGCACACAATCATTGGACGATGAAGCACAAGTCTTTAATTATGATTTAGGCTTTAAGGATGAATACGATGAAGGAACAATGAATGTTGCAGGTGATTTATCCTGGAAGGACAACAAAGCAAAAGACTCTATTAATCTAACAGTAGACGAAACCGTTCTATCGTATGAAGGTTCGGAAACGTTAAAAGATGGTAAAAGAGATTTTGACCGTACATTTTCTTACAAAGATCCATATGGCGGCGGTGGCAGCTTATTATGGAAAGGAAATGCTTCCTTTGACAAGGACCAGATGAACGCTGAACATAACCTATCTGTTGGAAGCCCGGATATGGATCAAGATATGTTTATACTACAAATTGCAGTTGACGGTAAAACGACGAAAAAAGTTGAAGCACCTGATGATGGTGATGTTAAAGATTTAGGCAGTATGAGCGCCGATGAAATCACAGCGTATTTCAACGATGATGTTGGACCTGGCTTCCAACAATGGTTGATGGAAATGATAGGTACTGGTGGATTCGGATATTAAAAAGCCAACTGAGGAAAAATGTCAAACTTTGTAAAAAGGGCCTTCTTCAAGGTCCTTTTTACACTATTTAGGAAAGTAAGCTCTAATAATATTTTTACAGAAATGGAAGTGCCCCCTATGCATTTCATCAAACACCTCTTACTTTTTACAAAAAATAACTTCATGCAGCTTCAGCGGAAGTGGCTCTCACTTCCGCTGCTTTTCATTTTTCCAATTGTCATCGTTGGATTGATCGTAACAATTATCGTTTCTTTTTTCACCACAGAAGAAAACGACCCCATTCAAGTTGGATTGGTTGATCTAGACCAATCCAGTGAAACACAATTAGTGGTTGATTTAATTGATGAAGCATCACAACTGGGAACTTTTATCCACATTGGGAAAATGACAGAAGAAAAAGCAATCAGCTCGATAAAAGATGATCAGCTCAGTGCTTACATTATCTTTCCGGAAAACTTCACTGCAAATTTGTACAAAGGAAACGCTGTTGCATTACCCATTGTTGGTAACCCGAAAAAAAGCACGGAAAGCTATTTAATTAAAGAACTGATTGAAAGCGTGACACGACATATCCGCTCAGCGCAAGCTAATATATTAACGATTAATTCCTTTGCCAACGAAATGACTATGGATCAGGAAACCCAAAATGATATATTATTTGAGCAGTTTAAGGATTACTTATTCTATACGATTGGCAGAGATAAAATCATAAACGATAAAGAAATCCAGAACAGCGCTACTGCCTCCCCCATCCATTATTATGGAATCGCGAGCTGGTTTATCATTGTGACGATCTGGCTATTATCCATTTACAGCTTTCTAGTTAAAGAAGATACTTTACGAATGAGGCAACGAATGAAGTTGTATGGTGTAACCGCCTTTCAACAAGTCATGGCCCGGATGTTCGTGACTTTAACCACGGTTGGCCTATTTGCAATTGTTTCCTTTTTCCTTTTACAAAAATGGTTAGGGGTGGATTTAGATGTGGAGGATTGCCTGAGAATCGCAATCATCATCCTGCTATATAGCTTTGCTTTTCTGCAGGGGCTGGCTGTCATTTCATTTCTTATACCATCGCAGAAGTTGCGCTTGCTTGGGCATTCCATACTAACAGGCGTCTTGCTGATTTTGAGCGGGGCAATTATACCGACACTCTATTTCCCTGCTTGGTTACAGGATCCGACTAAATATAGTTATGCCAATGAAGGATTTCACTGGCTACAGGAAATTATTTTACATGCCCGCCTGTATGCTGATTACCTTCCATTATTATTAATGAATGCAGTCGGGATATTTATACTCATCGGACTATCATTGTGGAAGGAGCGTGCCCAAAAGTGATGAACATACTTCAAACACGTCTCATTCATTGGAAAAGACAATGGGTTTCCCTCCTATTCTGGTTATTGTTTCCCATAATCAGCACACTCCTGATCATTCAATTAACTAGTTTCATACAGGAGGATAGCAAAGTTCCGGTTGGGATTGTATTACAGGAAGATACTGCCTTGGCAACAACGCTTTATGAGTCAATTAAACAAACACCATTAATTCGTGTTCATGACTTAGATGAGCATGAAGCACTGGCACAGTTGGAAAAGCATCAGCTTGATAGTGTCTTTGTTATTCATAATGGCTATGAAGCAAACATACAAAAAAACAGTCGTAATCATTTAATTACAAGTTATCGATCCGACCTGTCTTTTGCCTATACACCGGTCAAGGAAATGATCGTATCCTTTGTGCAACAGGATACTGGAAGATCAAAAGCAGCTTATATCGTAAAAGATCTTAGTGATACGTATGGTGGAGGTCAGCAATGGAACTGGAAGGATGTCGTTTCTAAAAGCGTTGACATTCAGAAAAAAGAAGATTTACTGCGCACTACATTTTCGTTTACAGATGGGTCCCCAACAGCGTCAGATGATGAAGTGATCCAATTTAAACCCTGGGGACTATGGGCATTGTTCAGTTTACTATCCACATTGCTATTGTTTGACTGGCTAATCAAAGAAAACCGTCTGTCGATTCTGCCGCGATTCGCGTTTATTCGGATTTCTTTTAAAAATTATATGCTGCAAAATGCATTGTTTTATACGATTTTATGTATAATCTTTGATGGACTGGCATTGTTGACTTTCTACTTTGTTATCCATGAACCGATCAGCCTTGGCTTAATCGCTGCGATGCTTTCTTATCGAATCATGCTAAATGCCGGTGCATTTGTATTAGCAATCTGCTTTAAAAATTTATATTTATACTATAGTACTTCTTTTGCACTTGTCCTGTTGTTTGCCATTTCAAGTGGCGCAATCATGCCAATCGACGGTATCATCAATCGAGTACCATGGGTGGAATTCCTAAATCCGATCTACCCTTTTCTGCAAAATAATGTCGTTAATTTATGGCTTCTGCTATTTGCAGTCTGGATCATTAGCTGGTATGTAAGAAAGGAGAAATTCGATGCTTAATATAGATAGTTTATCTAAATCCTATGGCAAAAAGACAATCTTGGATGAGCTTTCCTTTTCCATCGAACAAGGTGAAATTGTTGGTCTAGTTGGGGAAAATGGGGCTGGAAAATCTACTCTACTAAAGACATTAGCGACACTACAGTTGCCGACGATGGGGACAATTACATTAGATGGAATGTCCTATGGAACACAGCGAAAGACAGTGAGAAAAAATATTGGCTTTGTTCCACAAGAGATTGCAATCTGGGATGAATTTACCGTGGAAGAAAATATGGTTTTTTTCGAAAAACTATCCTGGAAAAAGAAAAATAATACCCAATTAAAACAACTTTGCCTCGATATGAATTTGGAAAAATGGAAAGACCCTGTCAAGACATTGTCAGGTGGCATGAAACGTAAATTGAATCTGGCAATTAGTCTGATTCATGACCCTACCCTTCTTCTACTTGATGAGCCTACGGTCGGAATCGATTTAAAGTCTCGCAAGGAGATTGGCAACTATTTAAAGAACCAGGCAATCAACAATGGTAGGACGATCCTTTACACTTCTCACGACATGGATGAAATTATTCATTTGTGTGACCGGGTCCTATGTATTGGAAATGATCCTTTCTATCAAGAAATTTTAAAGGATGCAGAAAAAGATGTCATCATCATGTAAACACGCTCACATATTGCTTAAATCAACGTTTAACAGTATGATAGAAGGGTATGATAGAGGAGGAATCATTTAATGGAAGTACGGGAATTGCAGCAAATGGTCCAGCAACAAGCAATGTCGACTGTAACAGCAAAGGATCAGTCCTTATCAGTCCATTCTCCAATGGTTGATTTGGCATTCAGACAGCTGCTTCAGGAAAAGATTAATCAGGCTGCTGACTTGAATGTAAGTGAAAATGTGGCAACAAAAACGTATGCAACTGCAACGCCAGACAGTTATTCACAAACTAAACCTGTCGGGAGTGCACTGGCCGGAACATCATTTGACAGTTCGATTAAAGAAGCAGCAAATAAATACGGCATAGATGAAAAACTCATCCATGCCGTAATAAAAAATGAATCCAATTATAACCACAAGGCAAGAAGCAGTGCAGGTGCACAAGGTCTGATGCAGCTTATGCCTTTAACCGCAAAGGGATTAGGTGTTGCCGATCCTTATGATTCAAAACAAAATATTGAGGGCGGAACAAAATATTTAAGCCAAATGCTAAACCGCTATAATGGAAATATTGAATTGGCATTGGCAGCCTATAATGCTGGACCGGGAAATGTTGATAAACATCAAGGTATCCCGCCGTTTAGCGAAACACAAAGTTATGTAAAAAAGGTAATGAACACGTATTTAGCATAAAAAAGATCAGTAGATATTCTACTGATCTTTTTTAACTTTAAAACTACGCCCTTTTCGTAAGTTTTGTTGCTTTTAATCCCCGCTTTTGATAGAAACTGCGACGTAATAAATTGATTCCTAGCTGACCGCTCCAGAAATACACTACGCTTTCCCGCTGGAGTCTTGGTATATTTCCTTCGCTGGTATGATGCTTGGCTCAATTAACTGTAATATAATCAATAAAGTCACATCCTACCGCTTCACTAGTCCCGATAAGTGGAGGGTGGTCACTCCTGTTTAGAGCAGCACGTGTCCGAAGAACCCGCGGTGCAGTCCCAATTTTTGAGCAAAGAGTCTTAAGCTAATATAATATCTTTTACTGTATCGGCATCCAGTTTTTTGATCGTTTCAACAATCAATTTTACTGCATTTTCGAAGTCATCACGATGTAAGATACCTGCATGGGAATGGATATACCTTGTGGCAATGGTAATCGATAATGATGGTACCCCATTGGCTGTTAAATGAATAGAGCCGGAATCAGTTCCTCCACCTGCAATCGCTGCATATTGAAATGGAATATCATGTTCCTCCGCAGTTTTTACAACCAACTCACGGACACCCTTATGGGAAACCATAGAAGCATCATATAATATGAGTTGCGGACCTTTTCCTAACTTACTATCAGCATCATTGTCTGAGATCCCTGGTGTATCCCCAGCGATTCCTACGTCCACACCAAAACCAACATCAGGCTCAATCATATGCGTGGAAGTTTTTGCACCGCGCAAGCCTACTTCTTCCTGTATAGTACCAACACCGTATACAACATTGGGATGGTCTTCCCCTTTTAGTTGTTTTAATACTTCGATAGCAATTGCACAACCAATCCGGTTATCCCAAGCTTTTGCAAGTAGCATTTTTTCATTTTTCAGTTGCGTAAATTCAAAGTAAGGAACAATAGAGTCGCCAGGTTTCACGCCGAATTCCTTTGCTTCCTTTTTACTTGATGCACCAATATCAATAAACATATCTTTAATATCAACTGGTTTTTTACGTGCTTCTGCTGAAAGA
This sequence comes from Virgibacillus halotolerans, assembly GCF_016908515.1. GTDB lineage: Bacteria > Bacillota > Bacilli > Bacillales > Amphibacillaceae > Virgibacillus_M > Virgibacillus_M halotolerans. The sequence goes on along the minus strand of NZ_JAFBEA010000001.1, from coordinate 101,504 downwards.
ATGTGTGGTGGCTTAGACCCGATGACACCAGTTACGTCGCCATCACTAGTCATGATGGTTACACGTTGTGCAAGCATAACCTGGCTCCACCAACCGCCAACTGTTTGGAAATAGACGAATCCATTATCATCAATGCGCGTCACCATGAAACCAACCTCATCCAGGTGACCGGCTACCATGATTTTTGGACCATTTGCTTCACCTGTTTTCTTGGCAATCAGACTGCCAAGATTATCTGTAAACACCTCGTCCGCATAGGGGGTGATATACCCCTCCATGACGTCTCTTACTTCTTTTTCATTGCCCGGAATTCCCTTTGCATCTGTTAAATCTTTTAGCATGGTAAGTGTTTCATCCAACTTTGCCATATGTATATACGTCCTCTCTTATTGATCTACATATTCATTATAACGACTTTGTTAGTAAATATAAAGAAAATTCATCTATTGGAAAACTAACTTAATAGCCTTCATTTTGTCGTTGATAATTGACTTCGTTCTTTTTATAATACGCTTCCTGAATAGCTTGTTCACTAAAGCCCAATTTATCCCCCAACTGGAGGAATGTCGTAAATAAATGTTGGTACTGTTGTAAGCTCGGGATGTTTTTAAAAGTAACACATGCTTCGAAGACATCATTAAACTGCTCCGTTTCACTTTTATTAACCGTCGTTATACCACTCGAATTAAATCGTAGCCCCTTTTTAATACCTAATGATAATATAAAATGGATCCCATCTACATATTCCTCTAGAATAACTGATTTTTCACTGCGGGGTTTCGTGCTCCAAAATTTAAAACATCTTGTTTCGTTTGCTAGTTCACCAAGCTCAACCAGCAATGCTAAATATTTTTCCTGGAACAAATCCTGATCTGATAAACCATGCTTTTCCTCAATATACTGATCTAACTGTTCCTGCATCTTAAATAACTTTTCCCAGTTCATATGCAACCCTCATTTCTCTTTATTTCCCGATTGTATCATGAAAATTATAAAATAGTGAAACTTACAGCGGTTCTCTTTCGTATATAATGGTAACAAACAGAGGGAGCCGGTTGGATATGATTATTATTTTATTTCGCATACTTATTCTCATTGCAATAGTTTTCCTCATTTATACGGGTATTCAGTACATTCGAAGTCCGCAAAGAAGATTACGTTTAGCTAAATTATCTAACGAATTCTTTTTTCTAGATGAACCAGGTAATAGTAAAAGAAACCTGCAATTTGTGTATAAGGGCTGTTTATTTGCTGGTGAAAAGTATCTTGGCACGACGGAAGATGCTTTTGAAGTCGTCAATATTCATATTACCGTGGATGATCCCATTGAATTAAGCGGGCTCACACGCGATGATTTATATTTTCTGGAAAAAGAGATTTTATTACGTTATCCACACGCAAAAATTGAGTGGAAACATCCGATCAATCAGTTACTATTAACAAACATGGAATAAGAAAACACGCATCAGCATTTCATGATGCGTGTTCTCTCTAAGCACTAACCTGGAAAAACTCCTGCCATTTTATAATAATTTCTTTGCGTCTTAGTAAATAAAGGAATGGTAGTAGTAGCATTAAAAATAGGAAGATATTTAGTGGGGTTAAATGTGAAATCCATCCGCCAATTGATGTGTATACAAATGCCAGTGGAACATTCGAAAATAAAGATGATTTCGTATAATCTTTAAAATTTGCTGATACCTCAATTAAACATAGTGATAATAAATGAAAATGGATAAATGGGACGAGTCTTAGAACTGCAATTTGCGAAGTGGTCAGTTCACCACGGCTACCAATTAGCTTCTTCTTTACATGAACCAGCTTCTTGAATGATTTAGGTGCCCAGCTAATTAATCCATAAAAGATAACACTCGATAGTGTAATCCCAATAATGGAATACACAGTTCCTGCAACCGGGCCAAACAACACCCCGCCAGAAACACAAATAAAAACAACTGGAAGAAAAAACAGTGGGCGTAATAGATGACAGCTAATAAATAAAATCGGTGCGAAAAATCCTCCCATCCCAATAAAAGTCATGATGTAATTCCCAAAAATCTCCATAACACCCCTCCACTTTGAAGACATGAGCATGGGTTACTTTAATTTTTCTCCTTTTAGATCTATATGACAATAGACGAGCCTTTATGACATAAAGAAGTATGACACCACAATACAATTGAAGATGAGTAGTATCGGCATACCAATAACAAAGGAACGATGCTTTGTTTTGTGACGAAACACATTCATACCAATTAATGAACCGAATGCGCCACCAATCAGGGATAATAGCCAAAAGGTTCGTTCTGGGATCCGGTATTGGTGTTTGATTGCTTTTTGTTTATCTACACCCATCAATATAAATGTAATGATGTTAGCCCCAGCTACGTACGTTAGGATGGTGTTTAATTCGTTCATCTCATTTCTCTCCCCCACTAAGCAATTAAAAAGGACCAAACCCCTGCATATGACGGATTTGGTCCTTTTGTACAATAATTATTTTAAAGCTGCTTTTGCTTTCTCTGTTAATTGCGCAAAGCCTTGTTCATCATGGATAGCAAGATCTGATAACATTTTACGGTTAACTTCAATGCCTGCTACTTTTAAACCATGCATTAATTGGCTATAAGAAATATCATTTAAGCGTGCTGCTGCATTAATACGAGTAATCCATAGTTTACGGAAATCACGTTTTTTCTGTCTGCGGTCACGGTAAGCATACTGACCTGATTTAATTACTTGTTGTTTTGCTGTTTTAAATAATGTGTGCTTTGAACCATAATAACCTTTTGCTAATTTAAGTACGCGTTTACGACGCTGACGCGTAACTGTTCCACCTTTAACACGTGGCATAATAATTCCCTCCTAAATACAACCTATATCATTGTAATTCCTTTTGAATTTTAATTTTGACATCCTTTATTAAGGAAGCATGTTTTTAATACGTCTGAAATCTCCTGCAGAAACAAGTGCACCTTTACGTAGTTTGCGTTTTTGTTTTTGAGATTTATTTGCAAACATATGGCTTGTATATGCATGAGAACGTTTCAGTTTGCCTGTTCCTGTTCTTTTAAAACGTTTTTGAGAACCTTTGTGGGTTTTCATCTTTGCCATGTAGATTTCCTCCTTGTAATCGCTATGCAAGAAATCATGATGATAAATAGCTATGACTTTTTGCATAATTCCCGTCTGTTATGTCATTGTTTTTCATTGATTGGCGTTAGCATCATAAACATGTTACGACCTTCCATTTTTGGTCTGGATTCAATCGTAGCTATGTCTTTCACTTCGCCAGCCATTCGATCTAGAACCTCGCGGCCCAGATCCTTGTGTGTAATAGCACGTCCGCGGAAACGAACAGATGCTTTTACCTTATCGCCTTTTTCAAGGAATTTCCTGGCGTTCTTTAATTTTGTTTCAAAATCATGATCACCAATTCCTGGTGTAAAGCGAACTTCTTTTACATTAATTACTTTTTGTTTCTTACGTGCTTCTTTGTCTTTCTTTTGTTGTTCATAGCGATATTTCCCATAGTCCATGATTCGACAAACTGGTGGTTTCGCTCCCGGAGCAACCAACACCAAATCCAGTTCCCTGGTTCGTGCGATTTCTAATGCTTCCTGACGAGTTTTCACTCCAAGCTGATCACTGTTTGAATCGATAAGACGTACTTCTCTAGCACGAATATTCTCATTGACATTCATATCTTTGCTAATAGCCAGCCACCTCCGTATATTTTTGTTACTGATTCATCATTGACAAGCGAATTTTTACCATAAAAAAAGTGTGGTACAATATTGCACCCACACATCTCCAAATAGTCTATTAAAAGAGTTCGGAACCAGTCAACTACTTCATAAGCGTCGATCAGGTGAGAAGCGGGTGCCTCTACTTGTCTCAAATCATTCAATTTCATTCAACTTTAATAGTATAGCACGATTATCCATACATTGTCAAATATTATTTTATACATATCTTCTGTTCTTCATAAACTATACCACATTATTAGAAAAAATAAAAGACCAGGCAAATGCCTGGTCTATTTACGTAATGTTTTATTTTCTATCTCGTTATGAATTAAAGTAACAAAATCATCATATGGAATTGTTTCCGATTGTTTTTCGCCATATCGTCTGACGTTCACCGCGTCAGTTTCGATTTCTTTGTCGCCTAATACGAGCGAGAAAGGCACTTTTTGAGTTTGTGCTTCCCTTATTTTGTAGCCGATTTTTTCATCGCGTTCATCCACTTCAACGCGGATACCCTCTAATCTTAACTTGTCAGCAACCTTTTTAGCATCATCTAAATGTGCCTGTGGTGAAACAGGGATAACTTTCGCTTGAACAGGCGCTAACCATACTGGAAATGCTCCTTTATACTCCTCGATCAAGAATGCTACAAAACGTTCCATTGTCGATACAACCCCGCGGTGAATAACAACCGGGCGATGTTCTTTTCCATCTTCACCAATATAAGTCAGATCAAACCGTTCTGGTAATTGATAATCCAATTGGACGGTTGACAATGTCTCGTCTTTTCCTAATGCTGTTTTAACCTGAACATCAAGTTTTGGACCATAGAATGCAGCTTCTCCTTCTGCTTCAACATATTCCACCTGCATGTCTTCCATTGTTTCTTTTAGTAAGGATTGTGCTTTCTCCCACATTTCGTCATTGTCGATATATTTTTCCTTGTCTTCCGGGTCACGATAAGATAATCGGAAATAATAATCTTTAATACCAAAGTCTTCATACACTTTTTGTACCAATTCCACTACACGAATAAATTCATCCTTCAATTGATCCGGACGTGCAAAAATATGTGCGTCATTCAATGTCATACCTCGAACACGCTGCAGTCCTGCTAGCGCACCACTCATTTCATAACGATGCATGGTGCCAAGCTCAGCAATTCGAACTGGTAGATTCCGGTAGCTGTACAGCTGATTTTTATAAACCATCATATGGTGTGGGCAATTCATTGGTCTCAGAACCAAATCTTCATTATCCATCTCCATGACAGGGAACATATCTTCATTATAATGATCCAAATGTCCACTTGTTTTATAAAGCTCAACACTACCTAACACTGGAGTGTACACATGGTCATAGCCTAAACGTTCCTCTAGATCAACAATATAACGTTCAATCATACGACGAATCGTCGCGCCTTTTGGTAGCCATAAAGGTAATCCTTGCCCTACTTTTTGAGAAACAGTAAATATATCCAACTCTTTCCCTAATTTGCGGTGATCGCGCTCTTTACGTTCCTCCAAGAGATGCAAGTATTCCTCCACCTGTGCTTTTTTTTCAAATGCAGTACCATAAATGCGCTGCAGCTGCTGATTATTGCTGTCTCCTCGCCAATAGGCTCCAGAGATACTCAATAATTTAAATGCCTTGATTTTGCTTGTGGATGGTACATGAATACCGCGACATAAATCAAAGAATTCTCCCTGCTGATAAATCGTAACCTGTTCATCTTCCGGAATAGCATCAATTAATTCCAGTTTCAGATCGTCACCAATTTCTTGGAACATGCGCTTCGCTTCTTCGCGTGACACCTCAATACGCTTTATATCCAGATTTTCATCAATAATACGTTGCATTTCTTTTTCTATTTTCGGTAAGTCTTCCGGTGTTAATGCATGCTCCATATCCATGTCATAGTAGAAACCTTCCTCAATAACCGGACCAACACCAAATTTCACATTTTTGTACAGACGTTTAATCGCCTGTGCCATCAAGTGGGCTGTGGAGTGACGCATTACTTCAATACCTTCTTGATTTTTATACGTAATAATTTCAATCTTTCCACCTTGGGATAGTTCACGTCTTAAGTCAACCAGTTCCCCATCTAATTTTATCGCTAATGCCTGCTTCTTCAATCCCGGGGAAATGGATGCTGCAATTGCTTCTCCAGTTATACCGGCCGGAAATGGTTTTTCTGTACCATCCGGAAATTGAATATTAATTTCTGCCACCATAATAATCACTCCTTCTTTCTTTATTTAAAATCAAAAAACGCCCATCCCTCTGCATCTCTGCAAAGGGACGAGCGTTTATCACGTGGTTCCACCCTATTTCCCGTACCAAAATAAAAAGCACGGCTTCATCATCTTTAACGCAGATCTTACGCTACTATCTACATGTTATGTTTTCAATAGTAGGGCTCGAAGGTGGTAATTAATTGAAAGTACAGTAGGAGCTCTCAGCCATTGACTCCATTCTCTTATCAATACAAATATCAACAAATCATGTCCTTGTCCATGCCTTTAGTTTCATAATATATAATTTGTATTATATCCCTTGCCCTTATTAAAATCAAGTAGGTTGTTCAAAAAAGTCCGGTAAAAATGACACATCGAATTTCTTCGTTAGCTTGCTTATCCGTTTCTCACATATTAAAAACATACGCACCGCTACTCAAAGCTACGCTGCCTTGAACTCTCGACGCACAGGACGTGCTAATGCAGGCGTTGTCACAGGACGTGACGAACTTTAGCCTGTGGACGCGTGCGGGCTAGTGTCGACGTCGCAACTAATCACTTTGCTGTTAACGCAATCCCAGGACGTTGTAAAGTTAGCTGATTCGGTCCTTTTTATACTCCTTTTTGAACGCTCAATATTACTTACCTATTATTTAAATAGGTTGGAAATGGAAAATGATTATATGGTTCAAAATCAACCTTTTCCTGAAAAATATTGATAACTGTTAATGTCTTTGGTTCTGCTGGATGATCACCATAAATTTTAATTTTTCTTGGGGCCATGGCAACTAGTGGTGCTAGATTGAATTCACTTTCATCTAACCCAACACTATAGAGCGGCTCTTTCTGTACCAGTTTCCGAAGTTCCATTTTAGTAAACTGTTTACCACTCTGTTTAAAAAAAGTGAATGTACTATCCTGTAAAATATGAATCATGTTAAAGCCTGGTTCTTTCTTAGCAATATACTCCCTCAGCATATTAATAAATGTCTGATGATCCTCCTCCCGTTTAAATTCGTCAATTGCCAGTCCAACATAATGAATCAGTTGATCCCTAAATACTTTCAAACGAAATTTAACAATGGAATCATAATGCACAGTTGTTATATTCTTGATGTTGGCAATAAATAAAGATTGCAATAACAACTTTGGATCCTTATCTTTTCGTACAAAAAGACTATCTGAATCATCACCTGTAAGGATCCAATACGTTAAATCCATAATCCGTTCCAATTCATCTGTATTTGTAAAATAATAAAAGTCTTTGATGATATGCTTGATCATACTTCCTAACCGATGTGCAATAAATACATCAACCATGGACTTAGCAACCACTTCTATAAATTCATTTTTAGGTAGCTTTTCTTCTAACTGTAATTGATTCCCCCAATCCTTATGTGTTTTCCAATGTAATTCAACCTGCTTATTGTAACGAAATACATGCTCACAAAAACCGATTACTTCCTGATCAGACTCAAAATATATCTCCAACAACAAACATCACCCTCATCCCGAACCAAACTGTTATATTATATGGACAGACAAGGTAAAAAATGATTAAACATAGAAACTAACAGAAATAAAAAAAGCCAGCATTAGAAAACTAAGGCTTTCGCCAAGTCTTTAATGGCGAAAGCCTTAGTTGCGCTTATACTGGTTTCCTGTAAAAGTTATACTATCAGTGTAAATGAAAACACTTCTTTTATGCTGGTTATTGCTCTCTGCGGTTATCTCCAGATACTTCAACCGCTTGACTCACTTGCTTGATACGCTCTATAATTCTACCGGCTTTTACTTTTTCAACACCGGCACGCGTTGATGCCAACTGCTCTTCCAGCTGTTTTAAATCATAATTGGAGGTAAAGAATACAGGTAATCTTTCCATCATTCTATATTGTAGAATGGATCCGAGTATTTCATCCCTAAACCAGGCAGACTGCATCTCAGCCCCTATATCATCGATCATCAATACATCTGCCTTCTTAAAGTATTCTACCTTTTCATTGATTGTATCATCTTTTAATGATGCTTTTATTTCTCTTGTAAATTCAGGCATGTAGATGAGCATAGACGATATATTTAATTCTTTTAATTTGTTTGCTATTGCACCGAGAAAATATGTTTTCCCTACGCCAAATGGTCCATAAAAGAAAATTCCTTTTTGCGGAAGACCAGATTTCGCTTTTTCTATAAAGGAGAGTAGTTCCAATATCGCTTTACTTCGGGTCTTATCATTATCAATACCGTGAATGGTCGCTTGCAAAATCTCTTTTGGCATATATAAACTTTGAATTAATTCTTGCTGGTCCTTCTCTTTTTCATAATGAAGCCGGCTATGACATTTTTCATAGGAGAGATGGATTTCGTTATTTTCCATGTGCAAAATCGGGGAGTACCCTTGCAACATATTTTTACATTGTCCAAATGAACTACACTGACTACATTGTTTGGACTGTGTTTTATATTCATAGAGCTTAATTAAATTCCTATTTAGCTCCTGCTTGGTCAACTGTGGATGCAACGCTAGAAATTCTTTGATCTCCGGGTCACTTAATACTTCGTCTTTGATCTTTATATAATTTTCTTTAAAGTTTTCATTCTCCTGCATCCACTTTTTTAATGAAGACTGTACTGGTTTCATTTCAGTCCCCCCTCGCAAATGATGATATTAATTGTTGCTCGAATATTGCCGTAGTAACGCTGCTACTTTTTCCTGCTCTTTGGTCATACCTGTATCAACGTATTCCGTTTGTTTTGGTTTTTTGTTATTACGCTCTTTAAACCAATCTGGAACAATGTCTTTAGGACCGGACTTACTATAGTTAGACTTTTTCGCCGCACTTTGTTTATATTTTGCTTTTTCCTTTTTGGCAAATGCCATCGCTTCTTTAGCAGTTTTTAAATTTGCACGCGACCAATGACTTGCCAATGTATCTAAATAGGCCTTCGATAGCTTCATATCGGATTGCAATAGAACATAATGAATTAACACATTCATAACCGGTGAAGGTAAACCTTGTGTGGTCATCACCTGTCGAATTACTTTCATGTCCCTTTCGGATGCTTGACCACCGCTTGATAAGTCCTCCAGTAACTGTTTAGGAGAGATCGTCTCTAATTCATGAATCAACATTTCCTCTTTCGTTACTGGTTTTTCATCTGTTTGTTGCTTTGGCTTTTGTACTTTATTAACGAGCTGTATTGGTGTGTCATCATGCTTCGATTTAAACAAATCATGACATGCCGTTTGAAATTCCTCCCGATCCAACTCATTTTCGTCCGTTAACGCCCATAATACAGATTTTTCTATCTCATAGGTCGCCAGGTCATAAAGAAGCAACATTTGCGAGATCAGTTTTTTGTTCTCTGCAGTTAATACTTTCTTAACTGGAATCATTCGTTGCTTGAGCATATGCTCCATCCAGGAAAAGTCAACCTTGTTGTCATTTTCACTGGTCGTTTGATTGTTTTGCGTTGGTGCGACTTCCATTTGTTCCGGTGATGGTGTGAAAGTTTGAAAAACATCACTAAATGCTGCAGTAATGTTTTCACCTAATGTAAATCCATTCTCTTTTGCATAATGACTTTTTAATACTGTGAATTTATCCTCACCAATATGATGATATAAAAGCTGCGTCAGCATTGCGTCTTTAAAAAAAGAACTTGGAGAAAAAGGAGCTTTTAATACATAGGTGTATCGATTGTTTGCCGTGGTATTTTCTTTATACGTTTCTAGCAAACCGATCCCCTCAAGCAGCAGCCTGGATTGGTAAATTTGATCCAGCGGAAGATTTAAATAATTCATCAATGTGTGATGGGTTTGGAGTGTTGATTCTTTCTGTAATTCACGCTCATGTAATAATGTTTGGTATAAAGTAGTAGCCTGAATACCAATTAATGGTTGATATAAATGGGTTAATGATTTCGCATAGTCGATGGGCAGCGATTCTTCCAGTAAAACATAATACCCTTCAACAGGTAAAATTTTGCCAATAAAATTCATTATCGTCACCCTTGTCTCTTCTAAAATTCATCATGGTTGATGTTTATCCGCGTTAATTAGATCTTTCAATTCGTCCAAAAACACACTGATATCCTTAAACTGACGATAGACGGAAGCAAAACGTACATAAGCTACTTCATCTAAATCAGATAATCGCTTCATTACTAATTCGCCGATTTCTTTACTATCAATTTCTGCAGTCCCATTATCCCGCAGCTCTTTTTCTACATCTAATGCGAGAGCCTCGATTTTTTCCAGTGGAACAGGCCGTTTTTCACAAGCTCTGATTAATCCCCGAATCAGTTTTTCCCTATTATATTCCTGTCTGATACCGTCTTTTTTAACAACAATCAGTGGGAGCTCCTCTACGCGTTCAAATGTAGTAAAGCGAAAGCCACATCGTTCACATTCTCTTCTTCGACGAATAGATTGTCCTTCCTCGATCGGGCGGGAGTCAGTAACCTTTGTACTTTTGTTATGACAATTGGAACATCTCATTCCTTTCAACTCCATTCATTCAGATTAAACCTAGTGTAACGTTTCAAAAATCTTTTCCACAACCTTGAAATGAACAATTATATGTTTGAAAAAGGTGTGGAGACAAAATAACGCTCCGATTACCGCAACTGGAATACACTCGCTTTCCGCGGGCGGCTAATGAGCCTCCTTGCCCCGACAAGGGGTATGCCGACGTTGTTCGCAAAGAACGGTTTTAGTCGGCTCTCACCATACGCTCTGCGGGGTCTCATCGAGGCCTTTCATCCCGCAGGAGTCTCGCGTATTCCATTTGCTAGGATGGTTTTTTATTTTCGGTGGTTTGCTTTACTGTTTTATTCATCGAAATCAATTTCATAAGCACGTCAACTTGTTCTGAGTCCGAAGTATAATATACACAAACAGTTTATCATCCATTAATTCGAAGCACTACATCGTTGATTGGAACGGAAGGCGGCGACTCCAGCGGGAACAAAGGTTTTCGGTGGGACGAGTAATCGCAGTCCCAGCACGTGTCTGAAGACCCCGCAGAGTGAGGTTCTCGAGGAGACTGAAGCCGTGCCCGCGGAAAGCGTCCGCCTGCAGTGGAAATCAACGGTTTTAGCACACATCCAAATAGTTCGGATTTCCACAGATTTTAAGTGACGAAATTGGCTCAAATATTTGCACCGGATAGAACTTCTGGTATGTTCCACTAGGTGTTCTGTACCCTAATTAACGTTAATTCTTTATTTATCTGTTCATATAATTGCTGAATTAATTTACTGCTGTATCCAAAGTCAAACGGCAGGACAGATTCAGTTGTAACTGAAAAGTCGATAGCTGTCTGATATGGACGTACCATAATAACCGTAGCAACGATAAACGCCTTTTTCCCTTTTTTTACATTCACACTTATTTCACCGTGGGCTTTAGAAATAGAATGAATCTCATATTTTTGCGCGTTATTAAAGAAGTTTTCAAGTGTGCTCATGCCTTTGTCTTTCGTAGTCTTATAATAATGCGTTTGTAGTGGTTTATCCCAATGTTTCTCACTGGTCTCAGCATGGTTATTTAAATATTTTCCTATTGTATTACGAAACGACATTTTTTGCACCTCTTCTATTTTATCAACCATGTTCTATGTATATGAAAAAAATATGTATATCCTTTATTTTAACACGTTTTGGTTAAATCCTCTAGAGCAAACAAAAAGGACCGGTGATTTATACAAATCGTATAAATCACCGGTCTCTTAGGAATAGATGCGATATTATCTATAATTTTGCTGGCAACAAAAATCCCACAACAAAAATAGAGAGATACCGAGAGTTTTAGGAATGAAGTTTCATTTTATGATATTTTTTCCTGCTGTTGATGTAAGTAGCTGCCGACATATTTCGTAAGATCCAGTACACGTTTGGAGTATCCCCATTCATTGTCATACCATGCGATTACTTTTACTTTATTACCATCCATCACAATGGTCGATAATCCATCAACAATTGCCGAATAATCTGTTGTTGTGTAATCAATGGAAACAAGTGGTTCTTCTGTGTATTTTATAATTCCGTTTAATTCCTGATTGGATGCTTGTAAGAATGCATGATTAATCGCCTCCATTGTGACCGTCTCCTTCACATCGACTACTAGATCGACTAAGGAAACATTTGGTGTTGGTACACGTAGTGCCATTCCATGCAATTTCCCATTTAAATGTGGCATTACTTCTCCCAACGCCTTCGCTGCACCTGTTGACGTCGGAATAATAGATTGCGTACAACTGCGTGCCCGTCGTAAGTCCTTATGCGGATTATCTAAATTTTGCTGGTCGGTTGTAAAAGCATGTACCGTTGTCATTAAACCATTAATAACCGAAAAGTTATCATCCAACACTTTCACAACTGGCGCGAGACAATTGGTTGTACAGGAAGCGTTAGAGATAATATCATCCTTCTCCGGCTGATAGCTGTCATCATTTACGCCCATTACAATCGTCTTATCAACTTGCTTACCAGGAGCAGTGATCACTACTTTCTTCGCACCTGCTTTGAGATGCTGACCCGCAGTTTCCTTCGTTTTAAACTTACCTGTTGCTTCTACAACAACATCAATGTCATACGCTTTCCATGGCAATTGTTCAGGTTGCCTTTCATTTACCAGTTTAATTTTTTTATCATTCACTTCCAGCCCACTTTGCAGCGCTTTCACATCCCCGTTAAAAACACCATGTACACTATCATATTTTATTAAATGTGCCAGTGTTTCTGGAGGATAGCTAGCATTTATTGCAACAATCTCCAATTGATCATCAGTTATTGCCTGACGAAATACCATTCGACCTATTCGACCAAATCCGTTAATAGCAATCCGCGTTTTATTCATCTGTGATCCCCCTATATAGGTTATACTCATAATGTCTTTTATTACAATTAGTATAACACATTAGAAGAAGTTTGTGATTTGTTTTATTAATGATTAATATATTATAATATTCAGAACCAAAATTCTAAAAAATACACCTGCGCACTAGCATAGGCACAGGTGTAGATAATATTATAAGACTTTCCAACGTTTTAAGATTTGTTCCAACTGTTCATAGGACTCCTGCTTTGTCCCATTATTATTAATGACGGCATCTGCTAGTGCAGCCTTTTCACGTATGGGAATCTGTGATTGGATTCGTTGCCTTGCTTCAGTTTCATCGGATTTATCCCGCGACATCAAGCGATCTAACTGTACCTTTTCATCCACTGAAACAACCAATATTTTACCAACAAAATTAGTTAACTTACTTTCAAATAACAGCGGAATATCCAGTACAACGCAACTCGCCCCGCTTGTTACATAACCATCTCTTTGTGCGAGCATTTCCTCTCTCACAGCAGGATGAACAATATGATTTAACTGTTTACGCTTTGTTTCATCTGTAAAAACAATGGACCCCAGCTTTTTGCGGTCAATCATCTTATCTGGCTGCAGCATATCCTCTCCAAATGTTTGCACAATCTTTTTATATGCCTTCTGACCAGGTTTGACAACTTCCCGGGAAATTTCATCCGCGTCCACTACAGGTATATTCAAATCAGCAAACATAGCAGAGATTGTGCTTTTTCCACTGGCAATACTACCTGTCAAACCAATGATTAATGCCATGGTACTCACCCTTTCGCTACTTGGCATGTACTGCATATATGTGTGCCGCGTCCCGCAACCTTCATTTTTGTGATTGGGTTGCCACACTCCTTACATGCTTCATTTTCCTGACCATATACATATAATTCCTGTTGAAACATGCCCATCTCACCTTGCCCATTCACATAAGAGCGGATAGTGGTACCGCCCTGTTTCACAGCCTGTGCCAATATATTTATTGCTTCTGTTTGAATGGCCTTAATTTCCTTTTTTGTTAATTTATCAGAACGGGTTAGCGGATGAACGTTTGCCTTGAACAATGTCTCATCCACATAAATATTACCGAGACCCGCTACAATCGTTTGATCCAGCAAAGCTGATTTAACCACACGTTGCGTTTTTTTCAGCTTCTTATAAAAATAATCGAATGTAAATGCTTCATCAAATGGATCGGGGCCTAGCTTATTCAATGGCTTCTCCAGTAACGCTACACCCTTATGATAAACATGCATTGTACCAAATTTACGCACGTCATTATAACGCAATTGATCCCCATCTGTGAATGTAAAAATAACATGGGTATGTTTTTTTACTGGCTCGGCTGCTTGCTCAACACTGTATTTCCCTTCCATCCGCAAATGAGAAACGAGTACATAATCATCCATTTGAAAAAGAAGAAATTTTCCTTTTCGTGTAATATCATGAATTGTTTGTCCTGATAAGACCATTTTGAAATGGTCTACATCATCTGGTTCTTTGATGATATTCGGCCAATATACATGAACTTCTTCGATCTGTTTATTGATAACAAATTGTTTTAAAGTGTTTTTGATTGTTTCTACTTCTGGTAATTCCGGCATATAACCTATTCTCCTTATTTTGCGTCAAACCAGCTTTTTCCATAGGAATAATCGACCTTCAGCGGTACATTTAATGCTACCGTGTGTTCCATGATTGCTGGTACTATTTCTATTAATTGATCTAATTCTTCCTTTGGTGCTTCAATAATTAATTCATCATGTACTTGTAATAGCATCCGCGCTTCTAATTTCTCATCTATTAATTTCCCATGTAAATCAATCATCGCTTTTTTAATCACATCTGCAGCACTTCCCTGGATTGGTGTATTCATCGCTGTTCTTTCCGCAAAACTACGCTGGTTAAAATTCCTGCTTGTAATATCCGGTAAATACCGTCTACGGTTCATCAGTGTTGTCACATAGCCTTGGTGTTTAGCTTCCTGGACAATATTATCCATATAAGCTTTAACGTCTGGATAGCTTGCAAAATAACGTTCGATAAATTGTTTTGCTTCTTTTCGCGTAATGCCCAAATTCTGTGAAAGGCCATAATCACTAATACCATAAACAATACCAAAGTTTACTGCTTTTGCCTGACGGCGCATATTGTCTGTTACATCAGCTTTATCAACATGGAACACATCCATGGCAGTTTGTGTATGAATATCCAAACCTGCTTTAAAAGCAGCAACTAACTTTTCGTCTTTTGCTATATGCGCTAATACACGCAGCTCAATTTGAGAATAGTCTGCAGAGAACATGATCCAATCCTTTTTGGCTGGTACAAATGCTTGACGAATTTTCCGACCTTCTTCCAGTCGGATAGGAATGTTTTGCAGATTCGGTTCAATCGAACTGAGCCTGCCCGTCTGTGTTAATGCCTGATTAAAGCGGGTATGGATTTTATTTGTATCTTTGTCCACTACCTTTAATAGCCCTTCAATATAGGTTGACTGCAATTTACCAAGTTGTCTGTACAATAGCAACTTAGGTATAATTTCGTGTTCACTTTCTAGTTTTTCTAAGACATCTGCAGCAGTAGAATAGCCCGTCTTCGTCTTTTTAATGACAGGTAATTTTAGGTTCTCAAATAAAACGACGCCCAACTGTTTTGGAGAGTTTATGTTAAATATCTCACCAGCTAATTCATACACTTCCTGTTTGAGTGTATCTAAACGCCCCTTCAGACCTTCGCCTATTTCTTCTAGACGAGCAGTATCTACTTGCACCCCTAAATGTTCCATTTCGCCTAAAATAAGTGTAAGCGGCATTTCTAATTCTTTACATAACACGTCTTGCTCGTTACTTTTAAGCTGTTCTTCCATTTCGTCTTTTAGTCCATACAATATATTTGTTTTTCGCACAATATGCTCCGCTAAGACCGTTTGTTCAGGCACTTTGATTTTCGCACCTTTTCCGTACACTTCCTCATCAAACAAAACATCTGTCTTCCCCATTCGTTGTCCAATTGCCGGGATATCATGGTGATTGTCCGATGGATTTAACAGGTAAGATGTCAGCAGCATGTCAAATGTAATTCCTTTTATATGAATATCATGTCTCAATAAAGCTACCAATGTTTGTTTTGCATCAAAGACACTTTTTTTATTCCCTTCATCTTCTGCCCATTTTTTAAATGCTTTAGAGGTTAAGGCAACTTCCGTCGGAATAAAATAACTACCCTGTTCATTGACAATACCCAGGCCTTCAATCGCTGACTGATGATAATTGTCTCCAAGCATTTCTACTACCAGTGCTTCGTTTCCGGTAAACATCTTTTCAGTTACTTCCTCAACAATCGTAACATCTATTTCCGTTAACGCTGCCTGTTCAGCTTCCACCCCATCATCTGCATTGTCATTCATTTTATTAAGTAAAGATTGAAATCCAAGTTCTTTAAAAACGGTACTGACTTTGCTTTCCTGATAGTCTTCATATGCAATCTCATCAATAGATATCGTAATTGGTGAGCTGCGGTTAATCGTGACAAGCTCTTTACTCATAAATGCGTCATCTTTATAGTTAACTAGGTTTTCCTTCAGTTTTTTCCCACTAATGTCATCGAGATGGTCGTAAACTTTTTCCAATGTTTCATATTGCTTTAATAATTTGGTTGCTGTTTTCTCACCTACACCAGGCACACCTGGGATATTATCTGAGCTATCCCCCATCAGTGCTTTCAGGTCAATAATCTGTTCTGGTGTGATTTCCATGTTTTCTACCATATAGGATGGCGTATACTTCTCCACATTACTGATGCCCTTTTTTGTTAGACTAACAGTAACCTGATCAGATACAAGCTGGAGCATGTCTTTATCACCGGATATAACAGTTATATCCCATGCTTTGTCTTGTCCTTTTGCAGACAGTGTGCCAATAATATCATCTGCCTCATATTGTTCTAATTGATAATGGGGGATACTAAATGCGTCAAGCACTTCTTTAATTAACGGAAACTGCTCCGATAATTCTGGTGGCGTTTTTTGTCTACCGCCTTTATATTCCTTATACGTTGCATGACGGAAGGTTGTTTTACCGGCATCAAAAGCTACAAGCATGTGTGTCGGTTTTTCTTCCTCTAAAATTCTTAAAAGCATGGTCGTAAAACCATAAACCGCATTCGTATAGACACCTTTATCGTTATTTAATAATGGTAATGCGAAAAAGGCACGGTATAAAATACTATTTCCGTCAATTAAAACAAGTTTGTTTGACATATATTTGACTCCTCCAATATAAATGTTTGCTACACACATTTTAGCATTGTCTCCACATAAAGTGAAACTTCATTCATTGTGACTTTTCCATTAGTGAAAAGAAAAAAACATCCGTTTAAATGGATGCTTTCCTATTTTCCTTCTCCTTTTGGTAAATAGACATGAATACTTGTTCCCTTGTCAACTTCACTTTCGATATCGATGTGACCTCCATGAACCTCAACAATATGTTTAACGATTGCTAACCCAAGTCCTGTTCCACCGGTATTTCGACTTCTTGCTTTATCAACACGATAAAAGCGCTCAAATATGCGTGGGATCATTTCCTGCGCAATACCAATGCCTGTATCTTTTACCTCGATATGAATGGAATGTGCTGTCGAATGGATCGATAATAATACATGACCATCGGCAGGTGTATAACTAAAGGAATTGTCCAACAGGTTAATAATGATCTGTTTTACTTTTTCCTTGTCAGCCATAAGCGTAAGGTTCTCAGCGACATCGATTGTAAGTTGCAGATTATGATCATTTGCTTTATGCTGCGCAATCGGACTAATTTCGTCCACTAATTCTGTTATTCTCACTTCAGCCAGTTGCAAGAAGAAATCTTCCCGCTCCAATCTTGATAACGTTAATAAATCTTCAATCAGCAATTGCATTCGATGACTCTCTTCATGAATAATACTTAGAAATTCATTGTTCTGCTTCTCATTAGCCATGTTATTTTCCAACATTGTTTCTGCAAATCCTTTTATTGAAGTAATTGGCGTTTTCAATTCATGGGATACGTTGGCAACAAAGTCCTTACGCATTAATTCCAATTTCTTCATCTCAGTAATATCGTATAATACGAGGACAGTACCTTTTAATATATTACGTTCATTAAAGATCGGAGCACCAACGATTTCCCGGTAATGTTTATCTAATCCCTTAAAATGGGTGAATGATTTTTTTACATCTTCCTCATATAAAAAAGTTTCCTGGACGGTCTCATGAATGACTTCATTTTCAAGTACATCATAATAAAGAAATCCTTTGTAATCTTTATCCACACCACCGAACATATCCATAAATTTACGATTCACAAAATGAATATAACCCTTCTCATCTATCAGAACAAGCCCACTCTCTGTATTATCAAGTACAGTTGATAATTGCTCAGATTGAATTTGTTCATGAATGGATAGTTCACTTAGATTTCGCGCTAATGCATTTATTTTATAGCTCAATTCACCAAAGCTTCCCTTTTGTGTATGATGAATTCTCGCCCGGTAATTTCCCTTCACCAGTTCATCCACTGTTGCCGTCGCTTTCTTTATCGGTTTCATATAATTATCAAAGATATGAAGTAAAATGATTAATAATACGATTAGCTCTGTTACTAATACAGCAATCAAAACAATTAAATCATCAACGACCTGACTAAGCACCGACCCTGTAATCGCAATGAATATAAAAATCCCAATTACATATATTCGCAATGGTTTCTTGAATACATTTTTCATCACTTTATATCCTCCATCTTATAACCGAGCCCACGGATGGTTTTTATATATTGTGGTTTTTTCGAATGTGGCTCAATTTTATCCCGTAGATGACTAATATGAACATCTACTATCCTCGTGTCACCTGCAAAATCGTAGTCCCAAACTTCGCGGAGCAGTTGATCTCTAGAAATGACTTTGCCTTTATGCTTCGCAAGGTAGTGTAGTAGCTCGAATTCTTTCCTTGTGAAGGTGATCAGTACCTGATTGATCTCAACCTCATAACGCTCTGGGAAAATAATGATATTGCCTATTCTTAATTTATCGGTTGGAGATTGAGTCGTTTTGTTTGCTCTTCTTAATATCGCTTTAATACGCGCGATCACCTCTTTGGGACTAAACGGCTTCGTTAAATAGTCATCAGCACCTGATTCCAAGCCAAGAATTTTGTCTGACTCCTCATCCTTGGCAGTCAACATCAAGATAGGTGTATGTATGTGATGGGTTCTCAAATAGTCACAAACCTCCATCCCATTCATCTTTGGCAACATTAAATCCAGTATGATCAAATCATAGTGGTTATGTGCTGCTTTTTCAACTGCAGCAAGACCATCAAAAGCTTGATCGGTTTGGAACCCAGCTTGTTTTAAATTAAAGGTTAACAATGTAACAATCGGTTTTTCATCATCGACAATTAGTACGTTTTGTTCCATTCATAAACCCCTTTTCATCATTGTTCTATCTCTATCTTACAATGGATTCATGATTAAGGGAATCTAAAAACCCGTTTATTAACCTAAACTTTACAAAGCAAAATAAGGCACGGCTGTCTTAGCATTGTAAAACAGCTGTACCTTCTCCTATTGTTATGGATATTTAGAAATTCGATATTCGTCAGGCCATATTTAATGTCGATGACTTACTCGCGTTTATAGAATAGGATATTTTTCCTGTCTGCTAAAAGAAGTTTTCCAGTGAATTTGCAGTGAATGAATTCGTTTTGTATGGTGGTTTTACATATAACTTTCCATGAATGATTTCATTATCTTTGCATTGAAAGCCTGTTACAGATAATGCTACTTGATTTTCGGTTTCATCAACCGCGATCACCTCTAGGGTTATTTTCAGATCTGTATTATGAAATAAAGGTGTGGGAAAAGTCATTTCATGTTGGGTAATATGGCTTCCCGGACCAGGCAAGTGCATCGATACAACAGAAGAAATCAACCCAAATAGCATAACAGACGGTACAATAGGTTGTTTATAAGGTGTCTGTGAGGCATAATCATGCTGGATATATAATGGGTTGGCATCGTCTGTTAATCCTAAATATAACAGTAAATCTCTGTCCTCGATCGTACGGGATACCGTGTAAGAGTCTCCTATATTTATATCACTAATATGCTTTCCTAACTTCCTTTTCTTATCTATCATACATACCACCTCCGCGAATGTAATCGCTTACTATATTTTTAGTATAGCAAAAGAAATGGTTTCTCGCTACTCGATATATTAAAAGGCCTCTGTTTGTATGGTTTACAAACAGAAGCCTTTTCTCTTTTTATTCTAGAACTTCAAGGACACTTTTAACGGATGCAGCCGATTTATCTAATGCTGCTTTTTCTTCAGTTGTTAAATCAAGTTCAATAATTTCCTCAATACCATTTCCACCAATTACAGTTGGGACTCCAAGATAAATATTGGAATAACCATACTCACCTTCAAGAAAAGCAATAGATGGTAATACACGACGCTGGTCTTTAAGAATTGCCTCAGCCATTACCGTTAAGGAAGCAGCTGGTGCATAATAAGCACTGCCATTTCCTAGTAGATTAACAATCTCTCCTCCACCTGTACGTGTACGAGCAACAATTTCATCTAAACGTTCTTTGGAAATTAACTTTTCCAATGGAATGCCACCTGCGTAAGAATAACGGATTAACGGAACCATGTCATCACCATGTCCACCTAATACAAAACCTGTAACATCCTTAACGGATAAATTTAATTCCTCAGCAACAAATGTACGGAAACGTGCTGTATCCAGTACACCTGATTGCCCGATTACACGCTCTTTTGGTAGACCAGATTCTTTAAAAGCAGTATATGTCATTGCATCCACTGGATTCGTCAATACAACAATCGTCGTATCCGGTGAATACTTAACAACATCTTTAGCAACGGTTTTCATGATTTTAGCATTTGTATTAACCAAGTCATCACGACTCATACCTGGTTTACGTGCAATACCAGCTGTGATGATGACTAGATCGGAGCCTTTGGTATCTTCATAGTTAGAAGTACCTTTAATATTAGCATCAAAGCCTTGTACTGGAGCAGCTTCTGCCATATCTAATGCTTTACCTTTCGTTGGATCTTCCATGTTTGGAATATCCACTAAAACAACATCCCCTAGTTCTTTTTGCGCGATCATTAATGCTGCAGTTGCTCCCGTGAATCCAGAACCAATTACAGAAATTTTATTTCGCTTTACACCCATCCTTATCCCCCCTCTATCGGTATTAATTAATCCATATTTTTAATTAGTTCATCACCAAACTCGGAACATTTTACTTCTTTAGCACCATCCATTAAACGTGCAAAATCGTATGTTACTACTTTAGAAGCAATTGTTTTATCCATCGCTTTTGTAATTAAATCTGCCGCTTCTCTCCACTCCAAATGTTCAAGCATTAATACTCCGGAAAGAATTACAGATGAAGGATTAACCTTATCCATTCCAGCATATTTCGGAGCCGTACCGTGTGTTGCTTCGAAAATGGCATGACCAGTGTCATAGTTGATATTAGCCCCTGGTGCAATACCGATACCGCCAACTTGAGCTGCCAGCGCATCAGAAATATAATCCCCATTGAGGTTCATTGTTGCCACAACATCAAATTCTTTCGGGCGTGTTAGAATTTGCTGTAGGAAAATATCAGCAATCGCATCTTTAACGATAATTTTACCTGCCTCTACTGCCGCGTCCTGCGCTTTATTTGCTGCGTCTTTACCGTCTTTTTCAACAATACGGTCATATTCTGCCCATGTGAATACTTTATCACCATATTCCTCTTCAGCAACTTCATAGCCCCATGCTTTAAATGCGCCTTCCGTAAATTTCATAATGTTACCTTTGTGTACTAAAGTAACATTTTTACGACCTTCATTTAATGCATAGTCAATACTTGAACGTACCAAACGTTTCGTACCTTCTTCGGAAACAGGTTTAACGCCAATTCCTGATGTTTCAGGGAAACGAATATTTTTAACATTCATTTCATTTTGTAGGAAATCAATTATTTTTTTAACATCATCCGTACCTTTTTGCCATTCGATACCAGCATAAATGTCTTCTGTGTTTTCACGGAAAATGACCATGTCAACTTCTTCTGGACGCTTAACAGGTGATGGAACACCATCAAAGTAACGTACGGGACGTAAGCATGTAAACAAATCCAGTTCTTGACGCAATGCTACGTTCAACGAACGGAACCCGCCACCAATTGGTGTTGTTAATGGACCTTTAATTGCGATTTTATACTCATCGATCATGTCCAATGTTTCCTGTGGAAGCCATTCGCCCGTTTTGTCAAAAGCTTTTTGACCGGCATATACTTCTGTCCAATCAATTTTTTTCGTACCATTATATGCTTTTTCTACTGCAGCTTCAATAACATTTCTTGCAGCTGCCCAAATATCTGGACCTGTCCCATCTCCTTCAATAAAAGGAATAACTGGATTGTTAGGAACATTCAATTTCCCATTTTCTACAACAATTTTTTCACCTTGTGCCATTTTACAAATACCTCCTAATAATATTCGTTATACCATTATATTAACATAATTTATATAACACATTTTCATGTGAATGAACGGTTTCCGTCCACTCTTTTCTTTGTTTTAGCGATTTTCTATTGCTACATATTCAGGCTTTTTAGGTCCAATGTATTCTGCGCGTGGACGGATTAGACGGTTATTATCATATTGCTCTAGAATATGAGCAATCCATCCTGATACACGGCTTACAGCAAACAATGGCGTGAATAAATCATGATCGATTCCCAGACTGTGGTATACAGAAGCCGAATAGAAATCTACGTTTGCCGGAAGACCTTTATGTTCTTTAATATAATCTTCAATTTTTACAGACATATTGTACCATTTTGGTTGACCCGTAAGTTCAGTAAGTTGTCTGGACATTTCTTTTAAATATTTTGCACGGGGATCTCCATTGCGGTAAACGCGATGACCCATACCCATGATTTTTTCTTTATTATCTAGTTTTTCTTTAATATAAGGAATTGCGTTGTCTTCCTCACCGATTTCAGTAAGCATTTTCATTACTTGTTCATTTGCACCACCATGAAGCGGTCCTTTTAATGCACCGATTGCTGCAGTAACACCGGAATAAATATCCGATAGGGTTGCAACACATACCCTAGCAGTGAACGTGGATGCGTTTAACTCATGATCAGCATGAAGTACCAATGCTTTATTAACCGCTTCCTCCTCAATATCTTCAGGATCTTTCCCGTTCAGCATATACAGGAAGTTTGCTGCATAGCTCAATCCTTTTTTCGGTTGAACAGGATCTTTCCCCTGACGAATTCTGGAGAATGCAGTAACAATAGTTGCGATTTGCGCTTGAATACGAAGCGCCTTTCGCTTATTCGCATCCGCTTCCATTATATCTGCCTCTTCATCATACAAGCCAAGCAGGGATATAGCTGTACGCAAAGCTGCCATCGGATGTACAGTTGATAGATCATAAGATCGTAAATGATCAATAACTGCTTCAGGCAATGTCATATTATCAACTAATTCCGATTTAAAAGCATCTAATTCCGATTTGTTTGGTAGCTTTAAATTCCATAACAAATAAACAACCTCTTCAAAGCTTGAATTCTCCGCTAAATCATCAATTTTATAACCAACATATGTAAGTTGATCATCAATTATCGAGCTGATTGATGACTGAGTTGCTACAACCCCTTCTAGTCCTTTCGATGATGTTGTCATAACAAACCCTCTCCTTTTCTATAAACTTTTCTTATATCACATAAGAAAATAATTAAAACAATGTTCAACAATATTTTCATCATGGCACATTGTCATCCCCACGAACAATTATAAATGATTATGGTAATAAAGTGAATTGAAAGCATTTAAATTCGCTAATATACTCACAAATTGCTAGTTTACAACTTATTGATCTACTTAAAAGCATGTTTTTATCGCACGTAAGTCTATTTTCGATTTTTCAATCATAAGTAAAGTAGTACAAGTATTTATTGAAAATGGGGTATTACATTGTACAAGCAACGCTTATATCAAATTTTGCGGGCGTTTATCGTCATTTGTTCCGGAATAGGAATCTATTTTCTACTTAAATATACGATTGGTATGTTTTATCCGATCATCCTTGCTGTTCTATTTTCTATGTTACTGCATCCTTTTGTTACCTTTATGGAAACGAAGCTTAAATTCCCACGTCCGTTAGCAACCATTACAATGATGGTAATGGTGTTTGGATTATTTATCGGCGCCACTTTTCTTATCGTTTCAGAATTGTTCCAGAGCACTGCTTATTTAGCGGAACAGATTCCTGCTCATTTCCAGACACTCGTCCATTTTGGAGCAGAACTATTAAATACAAAAATATTACCGGTTTATCAAAAAGTCATTTCTCTCTTTCATACATTAGATGGATCACAGCAAACGACGATCCATGAGCATATTAAACAATTCACCAATCA
The DNA here is from genome assembly GCF_016908515.1 of Virgibacillus halotolerans. GTDB lineage: Bacteria > Bacillota > Bacilli > Bacillales > Amphibacillaceae > Virgibacillus_M > Virgibacillus_M halotolerans. The sequence goes on along the minus strand of NZ_JAFBEA010000001.1, from coordinate 77,140 downwards.
TATCGCGTCCACTGGCGCAGGACTGCTACAAGATGGCATACTTAAAATACCTGTTTTAATATCAAAGTTGCCAAATTCAATTACGGTGTTCCTATTTACTGTTTTGGCAACTTTTCTGATAACAAATGACTTTGTAGGATTACAACAAGTCAGTGGTAAGCTATTCCCGGTTTCTACAAAAAGATCAGTTAAAAATGTGATAAAACAACTTAAAAGCGCATTTACTGGTTATATCAAGGCCCAATTAATCCTTGTTTTTATTACTGCCTGCATTATCTTTTTCGGATTACTGCTACTCGGAGTTGAGCATACGCTAACCATTACTTTATTTGCCTTTGTAATGGACTTACTACCCTATATTGGTACAGGGATTATTTTCATACCATGGATCATTTATTTATTTATTACGGCCGACTTTTCGTTGACCATCGGCATCACTATTATCTATATGATCATTGTTGTTTCCAGGCAGGTATTGGAGCCAAAAATACTTTCTTCCAGCATGGGAATCAATCCGCTAGCAGCATTAATCAGTCTGTTTGTCGGTATTCAGTTATGGGGCGTCACCGGCATTATCATTGCACCAATTTTGCTCATTTTCATTAATGCACTTTATCAGGCAGGGATATGGAAACAAATTGGCCTATTTATCAAAGGATAGGGCATACTTATCTACGGTAAATAATAATTCTATTCAGCATCATCCACTTCATCAATTTTTGGATACTATGCTTAAAAAATGGCCTAGTAATCGGCAAGATCAATATGAAACCCACAATATCTGTAATAAATCCTGGTGCGATTAAAAATACGGCACCAGCTAATATACAAATGCCATCTGTTATTTGTTCTGTCGGTACCTCTCCATTACTAATCAAAAGTCGTGCCCGATTCCAAGTTTTTAACCCTTCCTTTTTGCCAATTGCAACACCAGCTAATCCCGTTAAAAGGATAATCAATACAACCCACCACGGCCCAATCATTCCTCCTATCCAAATAAAAGTGCCAATTTCCAGGGCAGATAATATAATTATTGTCAGTAGAAACCATCTCATTCATTTCACCCTCCTACTTGGTGAATAAACAGGAAAAAAAGAAGGAAGCGCCCCTTCTTTTTCCCTGTTGAATTCTGTATTAAAGAACGCGTGTATGTCCTTGATAGATGTCACCTTTTGCACCATCAATGGTAATATCTGTTCCATCTTCAATCAAATCAAATACATTTTTCACACCAACAATTACCGGAATACCAAGGCTTAATCCGACAACAGCAGCATGAGATGTTAAACCGCCCTCTTCTGTAATAATTCCACTTGCTTTTTCAATTGCAGGCATCATATCCCGTTCTGTGCCATAAGTAACTAGAATATCATCTTCGCCTAATTTCTTTATTGCCTCTTCTGCCGTTTTGGCAACAACGGCTTTACCATAAGCACTTCGTCTACCAATTCCCTGGCCTTTAGCAATCACATCTCCTATTACATGGACCTTTAATAAATTCGTTGTTCCACTTTCACCAACTGGAACGCCTGCAGTAATAATGACTCTGTCTCCTCGTTCACAGAGATTTGTGCTTAGGCCACGATCTATTGCAACGTCAAGCATTTCATCCGTCGTATGGGTTTCCTGACCCGCTATTGCATGTACACCCCATACTAAAGAAAGCTGACGATTTACTTTATCAGAGAAAGTTACAGCTATAATTGGCGCACTGGGACGGTACTTAGAAATCATCCGTGCCGTATGCCCGCTTTCAGTTGGTGTAATAATGGCACTAACAGATAAATTCATTGCTGTATGTGTGACCGATTGACTAATAGCATCTGTTATTGTCATATCGACAGCTTTTGAACGATGTTTCAAAATTGCTTGATAATCTAATGCTGATTCTGTTTTTACAGCGATATTATTCATTGTCTGTACAGATTCAATTGGATAATGACCGGCAGCTGTTTCTCCAGACAGCATGATCGCATCAGTACCATCAAAAATAGCATTTGCTACGTCAGATGCCTCTGCCCTTGTCGGTCTTGGATTTCGTTGCATGGAATCCAGCATTTGTGTTGCAGTAATGACTGGTTTTCCTGCTGTATTGCACTTTCTGATCAATTCTTTCTGTGCTAATGGTACGTCTTCAGCAGGAATTTCTACTCCTAAATCTCCACGCGCAACCATTAATCCGTCACTAACTTCTAAAATTTGATCTATATTATCGATACCTTCCTGGTTTTCAATCTTCGGTACGATGTGAATCTGGTTTGTCGTATGCTTTTCAATTAATTCTCTGATTTCCAAAACATCTGATGGGCGACGAACAAACGATGCTGCAATAAAGTCAACATCATGTTCGATACCAAATTCGATGTCTTTTGCATCTTTATCAGTGATACCTGGTAAATTGACAGCTACATTTGGAACGTTGACACCTTTTTTGTTTTTAATCAATCCTGTGTTCAGTGCAGTTGTTTTAATCTCCTGTGAGGCTTTATCAATATCCATCACTTCCAACTCAATCAAACCATCATCAAGTAAAATCTTAGATCCAACATGCACATCATTAATTAAGCCATCATAGGTAATCGAAAAGCGTTCAGCAGTGCCCTCTATGTCCTTCATGCTCACATAGACAGTAGAACCTTCAACAAGCTCTGCTTCGCCATCTTTAAAGCTGCCCGTTCTAATTTCCGGACCTTTTGTATCTAATAAAATAGCTACAGTTTTCCCTTTGTTTTTCGCTGCTTGTCTAATATTATCAATTCGTGCACCATGTTCGGCAAAGTCTCCGTGTGAAAAGTTCAATCTTGCTACGTTCATTCCCGACTCAATCAGCTGTTCCAGAATTTCAATGGATTCTGAAGCAGGACCAATCGTACATACTATTTTTGTGTTTCTCATTTCAACTTCCTCCTCCACTTTTACGTTACCTTTATATAGATAGTTCCTTGGATAAATTATACATATCAATGTTTGTCTGATGTTCCTTTGACAACACATCCAAAATCTTTTGATCAACCAGGCTATTCTGTTGTATACCTACCATTCGTCCAGCTTCTCCTGCTAAAATGAGGTCAACAGCTTTTGCCCCTAGACGACTGGCCAAAACTCGATCTGAAGCGGTTGGGGATCCACCACGCTGAATATAGCCGAGTACCGTTACACGCGTTTCTAAATCGGTTGCTTCTTGGATTCGTTCCCCATAATCAAATCCACTGCCAACGCCCTCTGCCACAACGATTATACTATGTTTCTTCCCACGTTCATGACCACGTTTTAATCGATCGACAATATCTTCGAAATCTTCCTGCTTCTCTGGGATTAAAATACTTTCCGCCCCACCTGATAGACCGGCCCATAGCGCAAGATCACCAGCATCTCTTCCCATTACTTCGATAATATATGTCCGTTCATGCGAAGTCGCCGTATCACGGATTTTATCAATGGCCTCAATAATCGTATTGAGTGCAGTATCAAATCCAATTGTAAAATCAGTTCCAGCAATATCATTGTCAATCGTAGCTGGAACACCAATGCACGGGAAACCCTTCTCTGTTAGCTTTTGTGCCCCACGAAAACTGCCATCTCCACCAATGATAATTAGTCCTTCAATACCATGTTTTTTTAATTGGTCGATGCCTTTTTGTTGTCCTGCATCTGTCTTAAATTCTGCACTTCTTGCTGAGCGTAACAACGTACCACCCCGCTGTATAATATCTCCAACAGAACCTAATTCCATTTTTTTAATATTTCCTTCAATCAGTCCTTGAAACCCGTTTTTAATGCCAAATATCTCCATATTATGGTAAATTGCTTTCCTTACAACAGCACGAATGGCTGCATTCATTCCCGGAGCATCTCCACCACTTGTTAAAACACCTATTTTTTTCATGTTGTTTTTCACCTCTGGGCATACAAATTTATTTCTTAACCTATGTAAACCATAGCCTCACTATACAAACATAATGCGTAAGACTAGAAATAGCAATTATTATACTAAAAAGCAGCATAAATACCAGAGGCTGACATGTCCGTCAACCTCCTTCATTCATCCTATTCAACGGATTTATATTCCCCGATCTGTTTGTACTTTTCCCATCTTTTTTCCAGTATTTCTTCCTTAGAATAATCTGTAAGTTCTTTTATTGATGCTTCTAACACTTCATTCAAGTAGGCTGCTTGTTGGTCTAGGTCGCGATGTGCCCCACCTTTTGGTTCCGGAATCACACGATCAATCACATTTAATTGCTTCAGATCATAGGCTGTTATTTTCATCGATTCGGCAGCCTGCTTTGCAAGACCGGAATCTTTCCACAATAGAGCAGCGGCCCCTTCTGGAGAAATAACAGAGTAAGTGGCGTTCTCCAGCATATGTATATGATCACCAACGCCTAAGGCGAGTGCACCACCACTTCCTCCTTCACCAATAACAATACACACAATCGGAACCGTGAGACCTGCCATCTCCATTAGGTTGTGGGCAATCGCTTCACTTTGTCCTCGCTCTTCAGCAGCTTTTCCTGGATAGGCTCCTTTTGTATCAATAAAACAAACAATCGGTCGATTGAATTTCTCCGCTTGCTTCATATGTCTTAGTGCTTTTCTGTACCCTTCCGGATGTGGCATACCAAAGTTTCGCCGAATATTTTCCTTCGTTCCTTTTCCCCGCTGGTGACCGATTACTGTAATCGGTTTTCCATTATAGTAAGCAATGCCTGCGACAATGGCTTCGTCGTCTCCATAATAACGGTCTCCATGAAATTCAATGAAGTTTGTGAATAACTTATCAATATAGTCCAGTGTTGTGGGTCGCTCCTGGTATCTCGCCATTTGTACACGATCCCAAGGTTTTAAGTTACCATAAATATCATCTTCCAAATCAGCTAACCTTTTTTCCAACGTACTAATTTCATCTGTTAAGTCTAATTCACTATCTTCCGTAAAACGCTTTAATTCCGCTATTTTTTCTTTCAGATTAATGATCGGTTTTTCGAACTCTAAGACATGTTTCATGAGATCACCCCATCTTTTTGATGCATTTCAAGTAATGTTGTTATAAGGCTTTTCATCTCATGACGATGAACAACTTTATCCAATTGTCCATGTTTTAATTGAAATTCAGCGGTTTGGAAGTCATCTGGTAGTTTTTCACGGATTGTTTGCTCAATGATACGTCTCCCAGCAAAACCAATCAAAGCACCAGGTTCCGCAATATTGTAATCGCCAAGTGATGCAAAGCTCGCAGATACACCACCTGTTGTTGGATGGGTCATCACTGAAATCATTAACCCTCCCGCATCGGAAAATCGTTTAATCGCTACCGACGTCTTCGCCATTTGCATTAAGCTTAATATTCCTTCTTGCATCCTTGCGCCGCCTGAGGCAGTGAAAATAATAAATGGCAATGATTCTTCTTTGGCACTTTCAATAGCGCGTGCGATCTTTTCACCCATTACCGACCCCATACTACCCATTCGAAATGATGAATCCATCACAGCAAATGCGGTAGCTTGGCCTGCAATGGTTCCCTTACCCGTTACAATACCTTCATTTAATCCTGTTTTCTTCCGATCCTTTTCCATTTTCTCATCATAGTCCGGAAAGTTCAGTGGATTACCTGTAATTAGATGTTTGTCCCATTCCACAAAGGATCCTTCATCAAAGAGACTATCAATCCTCTCCCAGGCTGTTAAGGGGTGGTGATAACCACAGTTTGGACATACATTCATATGCTTTTTCATTTCTTTACGATAATATATTTTATGGCACCCTACACACTTTTGCATTAATCCTTCTGGAACATCTAATTTCCCTTGTTCACTTGGAATCGTTGCATATTTTCTGCGCTTGCCAAAAAAATCTTTAAGCAAGGTAATTCCTCCTTCTTCAACAAACCTTGGCATAACCGGTTACTTTCACCAGGCAATATAATAAACAGCTCATTTAACTCCTATTATAACGAATTTTTATTAAAAATGCTGTCAAATTTAGTCACTATGAAATATTTTTTTACTTTTTTGCGCTTTGATTTGAGCCGCCTTTTTTCAAGTAACGTTACAATGGGAGTATACATTCATTGCTGCCAAACCTTTGTTAATAAAAGGTTTTTGTTTTTAAAATTAAAAGAATGCCACATGCATTGTTGCATTCCCATTAGATATTTCGTCCGTTTTTTGTGAAGCCAATTGCCAGAGATCACGTTTTAAAGTGGATAATTAACCATCTATTTGCGTTAATCGTCTTGTCTTTTCGGCAACTTCCTCCGGATCCAAATGAATTCTTGCTACACCTGAATCCATGGCAGCTTTTGCGACACTTGCAGCTACAGCTGGCGCAACACGTACGTCAAATGGACCAGGTATCACATAGTCCTCGTTTAAATTTTCATCGGAGACCAGTGATGCAATCGCATTGGCTGCAGCAACTTTCATACGTTCATTTATTCTTGTTGCACGAACATCCAGTGCGCCCCGGAAAATACCTGGAAATGCCAATACATTATTCACCTGATTCGGAAAATCCGATCTGCCTGTTCCAATTACTTTAGCGCCAGCTTCCTTGGCATCCTCCGGCATAATTTCCGGTGTCGGATTGGCCATTGCGAAAATGATCGCATCGTCATTCATCTTGGTCACCATTTCTTTCGAAAGTGCTTCTGCAACAGACACACCAATAAACACATCCGCACCTTCAAGCATATCCGAAAGACTACCTTCCTGATTTTCTTTATTTGTGAAGTTGGCAACCCGTTCTTTTACTTCATTCATTCCATATGATCTACCTTCAAAAATAGCACCTTTAGAATCACACATGATCATATCACGGACCCCGAAGCTGTATAAAAGTTTTATAATTGCAATTCCTGCAGCCCCAGCACCGTTTGCTACTATTTTGATATCGGAAAATGACTTACCAACAAGTTTTAAAGCATTAATTAAACCGGCAACCGTTACAATGGCAGTACCATGTTGATCATCATGAAAAATAGGTATGTTCGTTTCTTTCTTTAGTCTTTCTTCAATAATAAAGCAATTCGGTGCAGCAATATCTTCTAAATTCACCCCACCAAAAGTCGGTTCCATCAACTTAACTGTATTTACAATATCGTCCACATCATGGGATGCTAAACAAATTGGAAATGATTCAACACCAGCAAAGCTTTTAAACAGTACTGATTTCCCCTCCATTACTGGTAATGCTGCTTCAGGACCGATATTACCTAAACCGAGTACAGCAGAACCGTCACTCACAACCGCGACCATATTCCCTTTCATGGTGTAATCGTATACAGTTTCCTTACGATCATAAATTTCTTTACACGGCTCGGCAACCCCAGGTGAATAAGCTAAGCTTAAGTCCTTGGCATTACGTACCGGTACTTTGGATTGAATGCTTAATTTCCCTTTATTAACTTTATGCATATGCAGTGCTTCATCTCTTAAACTGGCCATTTAATTATCGCTCCTTTGCATAGTAGAATTTCAGAAAAAATTAAATAATCTTATGAGATCAACGGTGGCTTGACCACCTATATCCACCTAATTATACCAGAAGGGACGACGCTGTAAAGTAATGTCTTTTAGGTTTGTTTTTTTTCTAAAACAACATTCTCTTTACCAAAATATTGTCTGAGGTGTTTCAGACATTCCGAATTTGGCTGGATACGATAATCATTTGCCAGTTGATAGGTTTGTTTTTTATTCGGATCATAAATAATAATCGGTGTTCTACCAGGGTGTTTATCTGCTGCCTCTTTCAAAACGTGCAGTGCAGCTTCATTATCCTGTTCGGTCAATTTGATAAATAAACGCGCTGTTTGCTTTTGATTTAAAACTTGCTGATCGAATGGCGTAACTTCCGATAAGACCCATTGCACCCGATTATTTCTCGTTGTTATATTTCCAGTAAATTGAACAACCATTTCCTCCTCAAGCCATTGATTAACGTCGCGGTATAAATCAGGGAAAACAACCGCCTCCATATCTTCCGCTTCGTCACTAAGTGTTAAAAACGCCATTGTATCGCCACGTTTTGTCCGAATCATCTTCAATGCTTGAACAATTGCAGCACTTTTAATATGTTTCTTTCCGATTAATTTTTTCGCGTTTTTCAACGAAACAACCCCGTTCGCACGGAGTTTCTCCCGGTATTCTTTCAGCGGGTGACTGGAAACATAGATACCAAGCAATTCTTTTTCATCAGCTAATTTCCGTACAACGCTAAAATCTTCTATCGCTTCATAATTCACTTCCAGCTCAATCTTCTCCTGAAACAAATCAGCCTGATCACTGAATTCACGAAAAAGTTCCCCTTGCTCCATCGCCTGATCCAGCGAAGCCAGTAAACTTGCCCGATTAGGATAAAGTGGATCAAAAGCCCCCGCAATAATTAGGTTTTCGATTATTTTTCGATTGACAATTTTAAAGGACACACGCAAACAGAAATCGAACAAGTTCTTAAACAAACCACCTTGCCGTGCACGAATAACTTCTTTAACTACCTGACTACCAATTCCTTTAATCGCTAAAAATCCCATACGTACACTGTCTTTTTCTACAGTATATTTTCCTCGGCTATGGTTGATGGATGGTGGTAATACTTGGTGATTCAAGTCTTTTAATTCTTTGATATAAAGATAAACTTTCTCTTGTTGATTCACCACAGAACTCAACAATTCCGCAAAAAAGTTGGCTGGATAATTCGCTTTTAAAAATGCCAGTTGATAGGAAATTTTACTGTATGCTACCGCATGACTTCGTGGGAAACCATAGGCAGAAAACTTCACAATCCAACTGAACAGCTCTTCTGCGACAGTCTGATTATATCCATTCTCCAAACATCCATGAATAAAAGCTTCTTTCTGTTTATCCATCAGTTCCGTTTCTTTCTTACTAACGGCACGCCGTAATATATCTGCATTTCCCAGTGAGAAACCAGCAATTTGATGGGCTATTTGCATAATTTGCTCCTGATATACCAAAACACCGAACGTTTTTTCTAAAATGGGAGCTAAATCAGGGTGTGGATAAGTTACCTTTTCCCGCTTGTTTTTGCGATCAATATATACTTGAATAAAATCCATCGGACCCGGACGAAACAACGCATTGACAGCAACAAGATCTTCAAACGACGTTGGTTTCAATTTCGTTAATACTTGTTTCATCCCTTGCGATTCCAGTTGAAAGACCCCGTTGGTTCTACCTTCTCGCAATAACTCGTAGGTGTTAGCGTCATTTTCCGGAATATGGTGCAGGTCGATTGTTTTTTTCGTTGTATAGTTAATGGACTGGATAACACTTTCCAATAATGTTAAATTTTTCAATCCTAGCAAATCTATTTTTAATAAGCCAAGCGCTTCTAAATCGTTCATTGGATACTGGGTCAAGTGTGTATCGTTTGCACCAATCGTTAATGGTACATGTTCGATTAATTTTTCTTCACTGATCACAATACCTGCCGCATGTGTTGATAAATGTCTGGGTATGCCTTCCAGCTTCGTCGCAATGGTAAACAATGTTTTTAATGAATCGGATTGTTTGATATATTGCTGTAAATCTGGCGAGAATGTAATCAGTTCGACAATGCTTTGCTTGGCTTGAACCGGTATTTCCCGCAAAATAAAGTCGGCATCCTGTTGATCGATCCCAAGTGTCTTGATTAATTCTCTAATTAAAGACCGTGCCGCAAATGTACCAAATGTTACAATTTGCGCTACGTGTTCGATCCCATATTTGTTTTGAACATATTGGATAACCTCATCCCGTCTTCTATCGGAAAAGTCAACATCAATATCTGGCATGGTTAGCCGCTCCGGATTAAGAAATCGTTCAAACAATAAATCGTATTGAATCGGATCAACCTCTGTAATACCTAACACATATGCAACAATCGAACCGGCGGAGGAACCTCTTCCAGGGCCAACGATAATTTTATTTTCCTTTGCATACGCAATGAAATCTGCAACGATTAAAAAGTAATCACTAAATTGCATCGACTTTATGATACCAAGCTCATAAGTTAATCGGTCAGCAATTTCCTGGTTTACTTCCGGATATTTCAACTCCACTTGCTGCCAGCATTGTTTCTCCAGATAATCATGTGCCTCCATCTGATCGGGAACGGGAAAAGATGGCAGCATTTGCTGGTCAAAATCAATGGAAACCTGACACTTATTTTTAATCGCAGTTGTTTCCTGCAATACTTCTGGCCAATAGGAAAACAACTCTTCCATTTCCTGTAAAGACCGTAAATGGTGACGTTTTATACTTTGATCTGTTATTTGGAATTCCCATTGCCTTCCTTTTTTCATAGCTAATAAACAATCATAGGCAATGACATCTTTTTCATCCAAATAACGTACATCATTAATCGCCGCAACAGGAACGTGATATTTTTCATGAAATGCTTTTAACGGTGTATGTATGCTGCGTTCATTTTCTAAACCGTGATCCTGGATCCCCAAATAGAAATCTCCCTGTGTGAATAAATCCTGCCAGCCATGTAAATAAGCAGCAACTTTATCGTGTGTTTCCGATAATAACAGATGTTCCAACTCCGGGTTATTAGCAGGGAAAATGCAGATGAGGTCTGTAGTAAAACCGTCTAGTTCCTCTAAGGTCAGCATGGACAATTCACGCTGTTGTATATTGGTACTTATCTTTATCAGTTGTTCGTAGCCGTTGTTATTTTTAGCTAATAAAACACAATAACCATTTTCCAATTGTAAGGTCATACCGATTATCGGTTTGATTCCTTGACTTTTACATGCCTGATAAAAAGGAATAACACCATGAAGTACATGCTCATCCGTTAATGCAAGTGCATCCAATTGTAATTCACTTGCTTTTTTAACTAATTTATCTATCGTAATGGTGCTTTTCATTAGGCTATAGCCACTTTGTATTTGTAAATGTGTATATGACATATAATCATCTCGCCCCTTACTTTTCTATTATACCAATCTGGTGAGCACATGCATAACATTGCTTGTTTAAACTTTTATCATATCATTTCAATTTTTATCATAAAATGAAAGGAGAGCTTGGCTTAGAAAGGGTGCGTTATCTATGGAGGAACGATTCTTTGCTACATTTATTCATTGTTATTTTATCGCATTCGGTGTACTCATTGGTGGTGCGATCATTGGCAGTATTGGTGACTTTGCTACCGGAAATGCACCCTTAACCTCCATCAGCCGGTTGGCTAAAAGTTTGCGCATCTGGGCGATTGTTGCTGCAATCGGTGGAACCTTTGATGCGATTTCCAACTTTGAAAAAGGCGTCTTTGATGGCTCGACGCTTGATTTATTTAAACAGGCATTATTAATTTTATCTGCAATGGGTGGCGTTAAAACAGCAATTATTCTAATGGAATGGATCATACAGGAGGATATTACGTAATGCATATTCCTCCCTATTATAAGAAGGAAAGCTGGCAGCGTTTTTTTATTGGTACATTTGTCGGTGCTGTTATTGCCTACGTTATCTTTATTTATATGTATGGTTCCATGTATGAAAAATTATATGAAGAAAACATTGATCTGCAATCACAGGTCAGCACATTAAAAAAGCAAAACGACGCATTGCTGGAAGATAATGAAGATCTGGACGAAAAATCAAAAGACCCCATTACAATAAATGCAATTGAAATTGACATTACAAATGCAGAAGAGTTGCGTTTAGATAGTCTGATCATATTGCAATTAGAAGAAATGATAAAAGATGAGATCGGCCACATCATTGGACAGGATCTTTCGATTGTAACGAAAAGTGATCAATTATTGCTATCCACCATAGAAAACAAGACATACACGGTAGATGACTTTTCCTATCACTTCGAGGTAACCAAACTAACCATTTCTCAAACCGTCAGAATCACTGTTGAAACAAAGCTTTCGGATTGATGCCAGGGATACAAGTCTACGGAAAATAACAATATATTTCCCGCAAATGACAGACACATATGATGGGTTAAACATATAATACTTTTACCGGAAGGAGTGGATGTAATGTTTGTAATGAACAACAGGCGTATAAGAGATGAAAAAATTTCCCAATTAAAAGCTGGTCGTACCGCATATGTAGAAACGGAAGAGCTTATCCGCTTAATGAAGCGCGGCATTGAAAAAGAACACTTACATGTACATTTTGATTCAACAAACGGAGGTTGCTGGTTCATTCCACTTACAGCTGATAAAGACGGTTAAAGATAACGCTGATTTCATATCAAAGATGAAATCAGCGCTTTTGAACTTAAAATGCGATGCATGCTTTTTCCAGATCAGCAATCAGAAGATCTGCTTCTTCCCAAGTATATACAGTTGCACCTGATGCCAGTGGATGACCACCACCATTATATTTCGATGCAATCCCATTGATAGTTGGGCCTTTCGATCGCAGTCGTACACGAATCATATCCGCTTCTTCAATAAATAGCGCCCATGCTTTAATTCCTTCAATATCTCCCAGTACCCCTACCAACTGTCCTGTCTCTGAAGGTGCAATATCATACATATCCAAAACTTCCTTTGTCAACTTAACCATGCTCATACCAGATGATGATCGTTCGAAATGTTGCAGCATATAGCCGCTTAACCTTGCAATTTTATCTGCCATATTGTAAATACCAGCATATAATGCTGGACGATCAAATTCGTATGTTACCAGCTCCGAAGCAAATTGAAATGTTCTTGTTGTCGTATTAGGGAATAAAAACCTGCCTGTATCACCAACGATTCCAGCGTAAAGCAATCGCGCCGCCGCATCATTCAATTGAAACCCTACAGTTTTTGCGTCCGTAAATAATTGACAAATCATTTCACTCGTTGAACTATAGGTTGGATCTACCCATTGTAGGTCACCATATATATCCACATTCGGATGATGATCAATTTTAATGATTTGTTTTCCGAGATCGTATCTGTCGTCAGAAATACGGGCTGTATTGGCTGTATCACATACAATGACGAGTGCGTCTTTATACAATGCATCATCTATCTGATCCATTTTCACCAAAAAAGTAAATGATGGGTCGTCTTCCCCAACTACATACACCTGTTTCTCCGGAAATGAATGTTTGATCATTTCTTTCAAACCTGCCTGTGATCCCAGTGCATCCGGATCCGGCCGTATATGCCGATGAATAATAATCGTATCAAATTCCTTGATGGTTTGGATTATCTTTTGTAAATTCATGTTTTTACCCCTATCTTTTATATGGTCGATCTCTCCTGTCTTCACTTGTTTTACTAGCTAAAACACCGAAAACAAGTTACACTATATGATGTGATTTTCAACATTTTGAGTGAGGAGAGATGGTATGGATTTCTTATTTATATTTCCAATCATTATTGTACTTTCCCTTGTACTTTATGTATATTATAAAGTTGCCATATTAAAAACAAGAGATGCGCTCACACAAGCGTATTATAACGCTAAATCCCGTCTATGCCTCGGAAGCTTTGTGTTTTTCTTTGGTATCAATCAATACATATTTTATTTAACCAGACTATCACTTTTTATTGGGATTATATTTTTAATCTTTGGTGGCATGCAAATGTACGTCGGTTTTAAACAAGTAAGACATTATCGCAAGGAATGGAAACGACTAAACCCATAGTTTCGAAGTAAAAGCTGACGCAGAAGAACGTCAGCTTTTCTTTATATAACAACATCGCCTGCCCTGATTATCGATTGATCAGTTGTGCCATGATTAATCCCTTACCAACAATTTTCCGCTCATTAAATACTTCCACATCAATTTTGGCATACATCCGCCCGATTTCAAGAAGTTTCGGCTTAATCGTTAATTTGCTATCTATCTGTACAGGTTTGATAAAATATACAGTAAGATTTTCAACAACGAATTCACCTTTTTTAAAATGGCGTAGTAACCTGCTGCTTGCAGAAGTAATCAGTGTTGTAAATACACCATTGGACAGTGTACCCAATTGATTTGTCATTTGCGGGATAACCTTCGCGTGAAAAACAGTTTCGTCTGTATCACTTGCCCTTATATTACTCGAAACAACATCTTCGATTGTCTCCCCGACCTGTGGCTGCCTTTGAATTTGCTGTAATGCTTTTAAAACATCCTGCCGGGAAATAATCCCTTTCAGTACATTTGCCTGTCCAACTACGGGAACGACTTCTATTCCTTCCCATACCATCATATGTGCTACATATGCCAGTGATGTTTTCATTTGTACAACCTGAGGATCTTTGCTCATTAACTTTTCAATCAGAACATTACTATCTTTGCTTACGATATCCTTCGATGTGGCCATACCGACAACCCGCATTTTGTCATCCACCACGGGAAACCTAGTATGGGTGGACTTTCCATTTAATTCATACCAAGACCGAACCGTATCCTTCGCATGCAAATAATAAATATCTTCAAACGGCGTAAAAATATCAGCAACAAAGATGATATCTTTCTTAATTAATTGGTCATATATTGCTCTGTTTATCATCGAGGCGACGGTAAACGAATCATAGCTGGTTGAGATGATCGGCAACTGTTGTTCATCTGCGAGCCGTTTAATATGGTCCTCGGTGTCAAATCCTCCAGTAATTAACACCGCAGCGCCTTTATTTAATGCTAATTCATGTGCCTTAATACGATTACCAACGATCAGTAATGAACCAGCTTCTGTATAGCGCATCATCGCGTCAAGCTGCATGGCGCCAATAATAAATTTGTTTAACGATTTATGCAGACCATCTCTGCCACCCAGCACTTGTCCATCAATAATATTAACGACTTCAGCAAATGTCAGTTTTTCAAAGTTTTCTTTTTGCTTGCGTTCAATTCTGACGGTTCCCACTCGTTCAATCGTACTGACAATTCCTTGATTTTCCGCTTCTTTAATTGCCCGGTAAGCAGTCCCATCGCTCATATTTAAATCCTTGGCAATCTGTCTGACAGATATCTTGCTACCGACGCTCAAAGAAATAATATGTTGGATAATTTGTTCATGCTTGGTCATTTGACGTTCACCAGCTTTCAACTGTACTAGTTCATTATTTCATCTCTATTATACAGCTGAATCGGCATAAACTCAATGAATATAGGTTTGGCGCCTTCTTTTTCTCTCCTGTTCCATAACTGGTGGCCTTGTCATTTGTAAGAGTGTCGCAAGATTCGCCCCCACTACTAATAAGAAAAATAATATCCAGACTCCCCAAAAAGTGGCTGCCACTGGTGTTGTTGCCTGTGGGATCATCGGCCAGGCAAAATATAGAAAGAATGATGCTAATAACAATCGTAAAATTGCATAATGACGCAATCTTATCACCCCCTATTTCTATTATTCTATGAAAGAATGGCTGGTTTGAGAACGATTACCTTCATTGGATTCAAAATAAATGCCAATACCAGTTGATCATTTGATCTCCATAGAAATAGGCTAAAAGTGTCGCAAGAAGAATATACGGGCCAAATGGTAGTGGCTGTTTGCGTTTGATCCATTTTAAATGAAGCAGGAGCAAACCAATGATAGATCCAATTACGCTAGCAAGAAAAAGGGTCAATAAAATTTTATCGATGCCCAGCGCAACACCTAAAACGGCAAATAGTTTCATATCCCCCGCTCCCATTCCACCACGGCTGATAAGGATAATCATCAAAATAAGCGAGAAGCCAATGAACATGCCAAGAGGCGCTGACCACCACGGATCCAGCGGCGCAATTAGACGCAAGATTATTAAAATAGGAAAGAAAAAAAGCAACAGATTGTTGGGTATGATCATATATATGAGGTCTGTAACGAGGATCATCATTAACATAGAAATAAGTAGAAGCGCAATTATTAATTCCAACTGAATACCAATTCGAACAAAACTATAGGCAAACAAGCAAGCAGTAATCAATTCGATAATCGGATACATACTGGAAATCCGTGTTTTACAGTGAAGACATTTTCCCGACTGAAGTAAAAATGACAGCACCGGTATTAATTCATACCAGGAAAGTGTTTGCTTGCAAGTTGGACATCGTGATCGATCATTTGTAAAGGTTTGCCTTCGTGGGAGCCGTAAACCAACGACATTAAAAAAGGAACCTAATAGGAGACCAAGTAGAAAAAATAGTAGAATTTGCGAGGAAAACATTTATTCACTCCTTCTATTTCTTTATATAGTTTTCACTAAATTCATTATATAACGAAAAGGAACACCATGCAACATGAAGTTACACGCGTGTTCCTTTTTTTACTCTATTGATTATAACTCAATTTTCACCGAGTAAAATTAACATATAGGCTTTGATAGAATTAGGAAAGATGGTAATACACTGCTCAACTTGACTTTTGATAGAGCCTTTTCGTTAATTTTGTCGCTTTTTATTATCGCACTTATATAAACTGCGACATAAGAGCATGTTGATTTCCCAAGAGATGTGCTATTCCACCGCTCGGGGTCGATCCGGGCGGATGCTTTCCGCGGGCACGGCCTCAGCCACCTCGAGAAACCCACTCTCGGGGGTCTTCGGACACGTGCTGTTCCCGCAGGAGTCACCTCCCTTCTCTCCTCCGGACTGGTAATGCTATTTACTGGAAGGTACTTTGTCATTTCATCAAGCTAACGCACGCTTTTATTGGCAAACGCTATGCTTAGCAGCCCGTATATACGAAGACTCCTGCGGGAGAAAAGGCATCGGTGAGACCCCGCAGTGCGTTAGCACAAGGAGGCTCAACAGCCGCCCGCGGAAAGCGAAGTGTATACGGGATGCGGTCGCCTAAGAAACTTGTTTTATTGTCAGCATTAAGATCTAACATAGATAGAATTTATGTCGAAGCTTATCTCTTTTGTGTAAGAAAAACCTTTATTTTATAAGGTTTTCAAGGGAATTATTAGAAAGTTTCTAGGTTTAACTCATCTACTCTTGGAACGTATTTTATTGGTACGAAAGTTGAGTTATAAAGTTAAAGATTCCCCAATTTTCATTGCCTTACCTTCACCAATTTTAACCTGTTTGGCGAAAGCTTCGGGATCCTGTTTAATCACGGGAAATGTATTGTAATGGACCGGTACAACCACTTTCGCACGAATCCAATCGGTCGCAATTAAAGCATCTTCTGGCCCCATCGTAAAATTGTCACCAATGGGAACAAAGGCTAAATCAATGCTATTCATATCCCCGATCATTTTCAAATCGGAGAATAATGCCGTATCTCCGACATGGTAAATGGTCTTTCCATCGATCGTCAACAAAATGCCCGCAGGCATGCCCGTATAAACAATTGTATTATCTTCCTCTGTATAGGATGAGCCATGGAAGGCCTGCGTAAATTTCACACGCCCAAATTCAAATTCATGCGCGCCACCGATATGCATGGGATGCGTCTTTAACCCTTTGAAACCTAAATATACAGCGAGTTCATTTGGGGCAACGACCAATGCATCGTTGCGTTTGGCAATTTCCATCGTATCTCCGACATGGTCATTATGACCGTGCGTTAATAAAATAACATCTGCTTTAACTGTATCAGCATCTAAATCACATGCATCGTTTCCGGAAATAAATGGGTCAATTAATATCGTATGTTTATCTGTCTCGACCTTTACAACAGAATGTCCATGATAAGATACTTTCATTTTTAACCTCTCCTTATTAGAAAACTTGACCTATGCCGTACCTTTAGGGATAGGCCTTACTATACTGATTTCAAAAACATTTCGAGCGTATACTTACTCTCTTCCCGTTCTTTCATCAATTTATGCTTGTTTTTTCTTCATTTTCGCCTTTAATGCAGCCAATTCTTTATCTACATTACTGCCTTCAAGCTTTTCAAATTCTTCATCCAATGTGCGGGAGGATTGGCTTAGATCTTCCGTCGTTTCAGCCTCTGCCTCGAATTGTAATACCTTTTCTTCCATACGTTCGAAACCTTTTCGTGAATCGTCCCCGCCAATATTGGACATTGTCCGGTTCATTTTCGTCCTTGTTTTGGCAGTTTCAGCCCGCGCTTTCAAAGCATCTTTCTTCAATTTCATTTGATTGTATTCTTTTTTCATCTGTTCCAGTTTGTCTTTTATTTCGTCAGCATCATGTTTCGCTCTTTCCCATGATTCATCAAGTAATACGGCTTGTTTTTCATTTTCCGTCTTCTCTTCCAGGGCACGACGCGCTAAATCATCGTCTCCAGCTTCGACTGCTTTTTCTGCCTGCTGCTGCCTTTTCACTACCATTGCTTCTGCATCATTCGCTTTTCGCTTCAGGATCTTTTCATTGGCGATCTGCTTTGCTACCGCACCTTCCGCATCCCTAATATCCTCTTCCATCTCACGCATAAACTGATCTAGCATCTTGACCGGATCTTCCGCCTTATCTAACATCGCATTCAACTCAGACCCAACAACCGTCTTCATCCGCTTAAAAAAATTAAACATGGATAATCCTCCTTCTGTTTGTTCAAACTTTGATTGACAATCACAAACGCTTATTTTTAAGTAATACGATTTTCACTGGGGATAAGTTTCAATTATTAATAAAAATGTTCTCAATTCACTCGGAAAAATTCACATTTAGAAAACTGCTTGCCTATCTGTTAAAAAGAAAAGAAGAGCAAAATCCATTATGCTCTCCTTCCCTTCAGCTTATTTTAATAATATCTGCACATCTTCATATGCTAAACCATGTGCTTCCGCAACAGCTTGGTATGTTATATAGCCATCCAATGTATTGATCCCTTTTAATAGTGCCTCATTATCCAATGCCGCTTGTTGATATCCTTTATTCGCAATTTGTAATGCATATGGAACCGTTACATTCGTTAACCCGATTGTCGCTGTACGCGGAACTGCTCCAGGCATATTAGCAACAGAATAATGCAATACCCCGTGCTTCGTAAATGTAGGATTATCATGCGTTGTTACACGATCGCTCGTTTCAAATATGCCACCATGATCAATTGCTACATCAACGACAACAGATCCTTCAGACATCGATTTCACCATTTCTTCAGTCACCAACTTCGGTGCTTTTGCGCCAGGTATCAATACAGCACCAATCACGAGATCTGCTTCTGCCACTGCGCTCTCAATATTCATCGGATTGGAAATAACTGTATTTATTGCGGTGCCAAAAATATCATCGAGCTGACGTAATCGCTCTGGATTCAAATCAAGTACGGTCACATCAGCGCCTAAACCAATCGCAACTTTTGCTGCATTTGTACCAACGCCGCCACCACCAATAATTGTTACTTTACCTCGTTTCACACCTGGTATTCCCGAAAGAATAATCCCTTTTCCACCTTTTGGTTTTTCTAAAAATTGTGCACCGATTTGAACTGCCATCCGACCTGCCACTTCACTCATTGGTGTTAGCAGCGGCAATGTTCTATTTGGTAGTTGTACTGTCTCATAAGCTACACCAATTACCTTCTTATCAATTAATGCTTTTGTAACTTCTTCATCATTTGCCAAATGTAAATACGCAAATAAAATAAGTCCCTCGTAAAAATAATCATATTCTTCAGGTAACGGCTCTTTCACTTTCATCACCATATCCTGTGCCCATGCCTCTTTCGCAGTTGCTGTAATCACTGCCCCAGCTTCTTTATACTGCTCATCTGTAAAACTAGACCCAAGGCCTGCCCCTGTCTCGACATAAATATCATGGCCTGCCGTTTTTAACGTATAAACTCCTGATGGTGACATAGCTACACGATTTTCGTTATTCTTTATTTCTTTCGGAATTCCGATCTGCATTCATAAGCCCTCCCTGTTTTATGTATTATTTTTTATACTGATACGAAAGTATAACTTTTTAGGACATCAGTAAAAGTCCAACTAAGGTTTGACAATAAGCCAAGTTTTCTAATAAATTCTTAACCATACTTTAAATTGTATCAAAATTGCCATTAAAAAGCATTTATTTCAAAAAGAAAATAAAAAAATAATCCACCTTCGTTTAAAAGATGGATTATTCCTAATTAATTTTTTCTGTTATTAAACGTGTGTATCGCTTTATTATTGTGTAATTGATCCTCGATAACACCACTTTGATAACTCTCATTTAATTGATTCTGTACGGCAGCAACACCATCATTATCTTCAAATAGCTGTCCTTTTTTCTTGTCCTTCTTCTTTTCCCTTTTATCCAACGCTATCACCTCCGTCCTTATTATTGTTTCCCAGTTGAAAGAATCCATTGCCATGTTATTTTTTCCAATTCAGACATAAGCAGATTGCATTATGAATAAAACGGGTATATATTGAATAAAGGGGGAGATAATCAATGGAATATCACAATATTATTGTTGCTGTTGATGGATCTGAAGAAGCCGAACACGCCTTCAAAAAAGCTGTTGAAATCGCAAAACGTAATGAAGCAAGACTAATCGTTACACATGTGGTTGATTCCCGAACATTTGCTACTGCTGAAGCCTATGATCGTACACTCGCTGAGCGCGCGGAAAACTACGCAAAAGAACTGATTGACGATTATATTGAAAATGCAAAATCAGCAGGTTTAACAGATTTAATCAGATGTGTAGAGTATGGGTCCCCGAAAGTGAAAATTACGAAAGAAATTGCGAAAGATTATAATGCGGATTTAATTATTTGTGGTGCAACAGGCAGAAATGCAGTAGAACGTTTTCTAATTGGCAGTGTTTCCGAAAGTATTACCAGGTACGCTAAATGTGATGTACTCGTGATACGCTAATTTCTATGTCACATAAAATAGCGCTCCCTATCAAGGGAAGCGCTATTTTGTCATGCATTTATATCTTTCTTTAATTCGTTAACAATATGTGATAATTCCGGAATAATTAATTTACCCATCGCAAGCTTTACCGCTCCAGAGGAACCTGGTGTTGAAAAGATTGCTGTATGTTGACGCACACCAGCAATCGCCCTCGAAAGCATAGCAGCTGGGCCGATGTCTTCTTGATAGCTTAGCATTCTAAAGATCTCACCGAATCCTGGCACTTCTTTATCCAGCATGCTTTTTACTGCTTCAATCGTTACATCCCGATAAGCAATCCCTGTGCCGCCATTTGTGATAATCGCATCCACTTCAGGGTTTGCACAGCCTTCAGCAACCATTGTTTGGATCACATCAATATCATCTTTAACAATTCTTTTTATCTTCACTACGTGTCCAGCTTCTTCTAATACATTCACGATTAAATTTCCGCTCTTATCCGTTTCCTCAGATCGCGTGTCACTGATAGTGAGCACCATGCATTTTACTGATCTTATATGGTGTTTATGTTTATGAATTGACACAGTATCCTTCACCTCAAGATTTAAGCTAATCTCACTGTATCTCTCGCAATCATCACTTCTTCATCGGTTGGAATTACAATTACTTTCACTGGTGAATGCGGATAATTAATGAATTGCTCTTTCCCGCGTATTTTATTTAAAGTTGGATCCCAGTATATTCCCATAAATTCCAATCCTGTAAGCACTTTTTCTCTGATCACTGTACTATTCTCGCCAACACCTGCTGTGAATATAATAGCATCGACACCAGACATTTTAGCTGCATAGGAGCCTAAATATTTATGAATCCTACCAGCAAACACATCGAGTGCAAGTTCTGCCCGATCGTCTTCTCCAGCTAATTGTTCTATATCTCTTAAATCACTCGAGAAACCAGATAATGCAAGCATACCACTTTCTTTATTCAGGACTTCTACCACTTCGAAAGCAGATTGACCTGTTTTTTCCATGATATATGGAATAAGCGCTGGGTCTAAGTTTCCTGACCTTGTCCCCATTGTCACACCTGCTAATGGTGTAAAGCCCATCGATGTATCCAATGATTTCCCATTTTGAATAGCTGTAACACTTGCTCCGTTACCCAAATGACAGGAAATTAATCGCAGGTTCTCCACTGGTATACCAATTAACTCAGCTGCACGTTCTGAAACATATTTGTGAGATGTACCGTGAAATCCATATTTCCGAATACCATAATTCTCATAGTATTCATATGGTAAGCTGTATAAATAGGATGATGCAGGCATCGTTTGATGAAAAGCAGTATCAAAAACCGCCACCATTGGTACTTCTGGTAAAATACGTTTAAAAGCATTGATTCCTGTTAAATTGGCAGGATTATGCAATGGAGCCAGTTCGGAAACTTCATCAATAATTCGAATAACCTCATCGGTGATTTTTACAGAGTCACTAAACCTTTCTCCACCATGAACCACTCGATGCCCAACCGCGTTAATTTCCTCCAGGGATTTGATTACCCCTGAGCCAGTTAGAGATTCCAGTAATTTTTGCACTGCTACTTCATGATTGGGAATATCCTCTACATATTCTTTCTTTGTGTCACCATATTCTATATTGAACACAGACTTATCTAATCCAATACGTTCTACCATTCCTTTTGCCAATACCTGTTCTTCCGGCATTTGAAATAATTGGAATTTCAGTGAAGAACTCCCCGCATTTATCGCTAATACATTACTCATTGTTGCCCAACTCCTTTATGATGTCCATTACAGCTCGTTGCTTTTATACGCAGCAAACCATGTATTCATTTGTTCTAGAATATCTGACATTGCCTTCGTATTTTTAAAGGATGGCATATTAACAAGCAATGGCTGTTTTGGCGCATGCGTATCTGCTCCTTTTTTTTGCAAAACGAGTATACTTTTTACGTTTTTTTCTGATTTAAACACACTTTCCGGTAAACGTAAAACACCGATAATATGTGCATATTCCTGAAGATAATGATGAAGTTTATCCGATTGGTCACTATCAAATAAAAAGTCCGGTATAACGAATATTAAATAACCGCCTGCTTTTGTATAATACATACTCTGTTCAATAAATAAATGATGTGCGTATGCATGTCCTTCATCCGCCTTTAATTCAAAATCATTAGCCCGAACATCATCCGGATAATATCCAACCGGAAGATCTGCGATGACTAAATCTACTGGATCGAGTAAAAAAGGACGTAAACTATCCTGATGGAAGAACTCAATGTTTTTCTTTTGCAGGTTGGCATTTAAGACGGATAACTGAATTAATGTAGGGTCTACCTCGCTGGCAAAAGCTGTTACTTCCTGTTTTAATTGTTCCAAGACAGTTGTAATCAGATTTGCAGTACCACTCGCAGGGTCAAACAGGCTGAACGCATCTTTTCCTTGCGTAACTTTCCCTGCCAAATATCCAACGAGTAAGGAAACTGTTTCCGGGGTCATTAAATGCTGTTGTTGTGTGGAGCCTTTCATCCCTTTTAAAATTGCTAACTGGGTAGCCTTACGAATTGTCTCTGTCTCGTAGGATGAGATATCGCTATCCGCTAAAGCACTTTGTAGTTTCCGTGCTAAAATATCATCCATTCCTAAAGGCGCTTCCTGATAAAAAAGTGCCTCCATCGTGACAGCCAAGCTATCCAAATATGTCTCATTTTGATGTTGCTGTATTAATTCAGTTGTATGGTCAACCCATTCAAATAAGTTTTCAACGTCTGTTTTATTCATTGGTTATCCTCCATTCGATCCTCCAAAAGCGTTTCTATTGTATCAAAGTACATAGGCATTTGTACAAAGTAAAGTCATCGTCTGGAAGTTTTACGTTAAAAAGCTTGTCAAGTAGGCAATCCTTGAAGATGAAAACCTTGGCGCGTGAAAAGTCTCCCCCAAAAATCGAGAGAGACTTGTTTTTAGCTTACCTAAGCTTGTTTCGCCGCTGATAAAGCCGCTTCATAGTCGGGGTGATTTGTAACTTCATCCACATACTCCACATAAGTAACCTTATCGTTGGCATCAACAACAAAAATGGCTCTTGCGAGTAAACGAAGTTCTTTTATTAAAACGCCATAATTTTCACCGAAAGATGCATCGCGGTGATCTGATAATGTATCAAGATTCTTAACCCCATTTGCTGCACACCATCTTTGCTGTGCAAAAGGCAAGTCCATGCTTATCGTTAAAACGTGCACATTATCAATTTTGTCTGCTTCCTCATTAAATCGTTTTGTTTCTTCTGAACAAACACCTGTATCAATCGATGGTACAGAGGCAATTAATCTGACTTTCCCTTTATAATCAGCCGGGGTTACCTCTTTTAAATCATTAGACAATACTGTGAAATCCGGTGCTTGATCGCCTACTTTAATTTCTTGTCCCAGTAATGTGACTGGTTCCTGTTGGAATGTAACATTAGCCATATGAATCATTCCTCCTCTATAATTGTCTTCTGTTTCATTATGAAGCAGGAAATGTCGATAGTCCAATGTTACACATCACTGATTTGGCACTTTTGTGTGAACAATCGTGGTCTTCTTGAGCAGCAATTGTTAAATATCATAATTGGTTTGACTGCTTCGGGAGCTGCGTCTCTTTTCTGTATCTTTGCTGGTTTTACTCGATTGCCCGGATTCTTTGATGATTTGTTGCACCTTCTCCACAATTTGCGGGGCAAAATCAAGCATTTTTTCATAAATATGTGTGTGTTGATCCAGATGAACCATTTTTATTCCTTGATCACTTACAATTAAAAATGCTACCGGTGTGATCGACACACCACCACCACTACCACCACCAAACGGTAATGTTGCTTCACCAGAATCAGATTGCTCCTGGTTACTGGTTGAATTAAACTCACTCCCACCGGCGGCAAAGCCAAAACCTACCTTTGATACCGGGATAATGACACTACCGTCAGGGGAACTTACCGGATCTCCAATAATCGTATTTACTTCGACCATGTCCTTTAAATTTTCCATCGCTGTTGTCATTAACCCTTGAATTGGATGTTCTTCCATGATAAATCCTCCTCAGATTTCGTATTAGATGTATGCTTTTTCCTTATTGGAAAGCAACATCATCAATTTAAGAAACGCGTGTATAGCTTGTCCTACCCTAATGGAAACCATACAGTCTAAATCCGAATGAAGACATCTGCGTTCATAGTGCGGTATGATTCTGATATCCGGTTTGCTGCACAGCCGCCCTTTCTCTATTATTAGACCACCTAACACACCTTTGACGCCCCATAAGGCGCCACTGGCCATTCCGGTTGTAGCCGCATCTCCTGTACCGATATGTGTCGTCCATGTCAACGCATGTATATCCGTTTTACTTAGCAACAAATGAACGATCGAACGAAAAGATTGGATGACATGTATCAGCTCTTTGATTTTATCTATAAAGTTGTCAACACTCAGGTGATCCAAAAGATTGTCCGCCTGTTTACCCGATAAATTTATTTCCTTTTTGAATAACCGTACATGGTATAACCATATTTTCATATGAATTACTTGCTGCTTTTGCTGATATGTATAATGCCATTCAATATAGACCTTAGATAAGAGAATGACGATCAACATGAGAATAATAGCTGGGATGATCCATAACATGAGTTCCACGCCTCTCCATCGGATTAGGAAGTTTTTTCTATTTTGCTTCATTTTTCCTTTTTCATTCGAACAATTCATATATATTGGGATAAACATTAATAAAATGGTAAACTGTACATGAATTCAAATATGGAGGTAATAAACGTGTCTAATCGAAAAAACATATTTTTTTATTACCAAAAAGATGATGCAATTGAAGAAAAGCTAACCCCATTATTTGCCTTAGCAAAGGAAAATAATCTTACCATTGTTGAGGATATCAATGATGCCGGAATAATTGTTAGTATTGGCGGGGATGGAACATTTCTACAAGCAGTCCGAAAATCAGGATTTCGTCAGGACTGTATATACACCGGGATAACCAGATCTGATGAATCTGGCTTATATTGTGATTTTAATTTAGAAAACTTTGATGAATTACTTCATTCGGTTGTTAACGCAGAAATTGAGGTACGCAAATTCCCTGTGATCAATGTAGAAATTAATGGGGAGACGAATTTTGAATGTCTGAATGAACTAAGCATTAGATCCAACATTATAAAATCAATCGTAATCGACGTCTATATCGACGAAAAGCACTTTGAAACATTTCGCGGTGACGGTCTGATCGTTGCAACACCAACCGGGAGCACAGGCTATAACAAATCGACCAATGGTGCTGTAATCGACCCAAAAATACCATGTTTTCAAGTGTCAGAACTTGCTTCAATCAATAATAATCGTTATCGCACACTCGGATCATCGTTCGTATTGGGTAAAGATCGCGCACTAAAATTGGAGATTGTTCAAGATGGCAATAATTATCCAATTATTGGATTAGATAATGAAGCATATTCTATTCGCAACGTAAGAGATATTACTGTAACCCTTCATGATAAAGTGGTTAAAACAGTTAAAATGAAAAACAATTCTTATTGGGATCGTGTGAAACGAACCTTTTTATAAGCATATAAGTGCTTATTCAAAATGGAGGATAAAAGAGACCAAGTCGACATAGGTCGAAACGTCCTGTGGCAACATCTTCATTAACCCGTCCTAGGCGTCAAAGTTCGAGGTAGCGTAACTTTAAGTACCGGAATGTATGAATTAATACGTAAGGAACGCAAAAACAAGCTAACGAAGAAATTCAAAATGTAAATTTTACCGGACTTTTTGAACATCCTCTATAAGGGATAAAAAACATCTTACTTGATGTGGGATCCTTAAGGACCAAGTGGTGTTCTTGGTTTTTCTAAGTAGTCAAGAAAGTAGAAAGTATTTAGTAATATAAGTAACTACTTAGGACATGTGAAAAAGAGGTTAGCTAAATGTAAACAGACCTTTAATAACGGATACAATTGACTTAAGCACACTTTCCCCTTGTTTTCGGGTTGTGGAAATAAAAACGCGGATTCGGGCCAATTGGTTGGCGCCTTCTTTGGTTCTAAACGAACCGGATATTTTTTGTTTCACTTTTACCATCCTGACATCCCTTTCCGCCTGATTATTGTCAAAAGGAACGGGTTGTCCCTTAGAAATCAGAGGATATCGGATTTATAATTGATGAACCTCTCAGCTAGGTTGGCTGTCTTACTTTTTGCCTTTCTACCTCTTTTGACTGGTTCATCCGAAGCTGCCGTTGCTTGTTCTTTTCTTCTAGGGCATCGCGTAACAGGACCTGCAATTTCTGGGCCCAATCGTGTTGGTCATAATCAATGATTCCTTGACACTCCCGAAGTAAGTGTACACCACAGAGCACATGCTTGAAATTGTAATCGTCATTAAAATAGGATTTCCAGAAATCATGTACAACAGTGCTGTGGTAATTTGGAAGGAATCCACCAACATCCATGGCCTCTTTCGCCCGTTTGGGATGGATATGGTAATGTGTCCAGTTTTCATCGGACACGGAATGCAGCCACTGAAGCTTTCCTTCAACTCTTACACCAGTTTCATCGGCATGGATCACGTCGCTTTCAGTCAGTTTTTTTCAATCTCTTGTTCGATAGGTTCCAATTGGCTTGAAGCCTCCCAAGATGGGACAGTAGGGTCTCCTCACTTGGGCAATGTCCGGTAAGATCTTCAAAAAATTGGGTGATCCGGTCAAGCGGAAGATATTGATATGTATAGAGATACGAACTCCAAGCGCTCCATGTTTCCCCATACTGGACTCGCGCCTTTACATGTTCCGGAAAAGGCGCTTATTGAGTCTGTCCGCAGTCTGGACAACTTTTTGAAACGGCACGGTGCTCTGTATAAAGTAGCTCGATCATGGGAAGGTCAACCACTTGCCTAACTTGAAAATCTTCGCTCGCGGCATTCGACAGGTAATGACCACAATTGGTACATAACTCGGGTTCATGCCAGATAATTTTATCAGGGGTTGTGGAGTTTTTTTAGTGTGTCCAACATGTCCTTTCGGAGCACCTTTTTTCCCGCCCGGAACACGCAGGCTTTTAGGCTTACGTAATCCATCGCTCGATGGCGGTTTACTATTGTTGCGGCTACTGGATCCTCTTTGTCTTTCAAGTTCCTTTATACGATTTTTAAGTTTTTCAATGTATTCAACAAGGGTTGTAATAACTTGGGATATTTCCAAAGGTTGGAAGAAACGGATATCATCGAGTTGTATGGACACCGATTCAAAATTGAATCCCTGTTCCGTGAAATGAAGCAAGTGATTAGTGCATTTGGCTATCATTTTTGGAGCAATCAATGCCAAAATTGAATCGGTATTTAAAGAAGGGGATCCCCATCCGATAAAACAGATCACCGATGAACAGGAACGTTCCAATATCCTACTGACAATAAAGGCAATTGAAGGCTATGTCATGTGCCCCTGTATCGCCATGGAATATTGCAGCTAATTGCTGTCCGCTATTCGGGTAAGGTTCCGGGTCTATTCCTTCGCTATCTGAGAACACCTTCGAAAGCAGTCGCTTCCGAGGCAACAGTAAGACTCTATTTACGAACATCTATTTTTCTGCTGTTTGCGCGAAACCCGCGTTTATGTTTTTATTAATGATGACGGATATATATTATTTTTCTTCTCATCTATAGCAGAATTTATCTTCATTTGTAAGGCTAAAAAAGTATCTTAAAAAGAATTATAATACTCTTTGCTCCGTTAGTTCTTATTTGTCTTTATATGATAGAATCCTGCCAACTTTCGGATAAGTTATAAAAGAAACGAAAGATAAATAATCTGCAAACTGATTCTTTTATGTTCCACTTTAACTCATTATTCAAATAAACGGTTCTATTTTACATTTATTATGTTATAATTTCAGTATATAGAAAGATCCTAAAGGAGCTCGTCTATGAAATTTATAAAGAATAAACTATTGAATGCACCTGTGATTATCCTCATTACCTCTTTGATATTACAAAAAACTTTGTCTGTGTTGAATGGATATGGTATTTACTTTATTAGGCAACATGGTATAGACTTAATTTTACCGTTTATAATAGGAGTTTCCGCAATATTATCCTTAAAATATATATTTAAGTATAAATTTATAAGAATAACCTCTATAGTATTAATTATATTTATGCTAATTGTTCCGTTATTAAATATCATAATCAATTGGAATATTGACTATACTACCTTTTCATCCCCCAATAATCGGGCGAAATTTCAAGTTTCAGAGATAGGTAATGCGAGAGTTTTTCAAGTGGGTAAAAGTGGGTTATTTAAATACTTCAAGACTGGTATTACGACAGATGATAACTTTAAATCGTTTTCTGAAGGAGCCTATAGTTTGGAGTGGGAACCAGACAACATCTTGACTATACATACTAATCCAAGAGTAGTTTCTATAAAATATGATGACTAAGATATCGTAAACATAATCCATCTAATAACTAAAGAGTGGAGAGGTGAACTTCCCCCTGTCAAGTAGACAATGGAAATAATAAAAATGATTTAAGCGGCCATCGCCCTGTATTCCATGGGGCTGTGGTCGTTTAATTTTTCTTGATATCTATCGTGATTATAAAAATGAATATATTCGTCTACAGCTTTAGATAGTTCCTGAAATGTCCCATACTTATGTAAATAATATTTCTCACATTTGAGCGTCCACCAAAAAGATTCCATTGGTCCGTTATCAATGCACTTTCGACTCGAGACATGCTGTGTGTCATCCCTGTCTTATCAATCCGGCGTTTAAATCCATGGGACGTATATTGAAAACCTCAATCACTATGAATAAGCGGACATTCTTCATCATTCAATGTGGCTGTTGCCAAGTCCAAGGTTTTAAAAACAAGCCTATTATTGTTTCGATTTCCAACAACATAGCTCACAATAGATCCATCGTATAAATCACGAATAGCACTTAAATATGCTTTTTTAGAAGCACCATACTTAAACTCCGTTACATCGGTTACTCATTTTTCATTTGGTTTTTCTGCTTTGAAATTACGATTTAAGATATTTTCTGCAACATGTTGGGGAATAGAACGTTTATAAGGTTTTTTCTTTTTACGTATGACAGATTGTAATCCAGCGATTTTCATCAACCTATAAATTCTTTTGTGATTGAGTTTTTGCTGAAGTTTCTTTTTAAATATACGATTCATGTTTGTCTTCATTTGACGATATCCATAAATACCTTCCACTTTTTCATGAGCATGAAGTTCTTGTATAGCGATGTATTTATCTTGAAATCTTACTAGGCTTATTTTCGCCCCCTTTCGATCTCCTCTAACTTTTTTAGAAATGCCAGCTCCGCACGTAAACGTTCATTTTCAAATTCTAATCGTTTCATCTCCAGTTTACTTTTTTCTTCTTCCGATAGTTCAGCTTCACGCTTTGTTCTCCCGCGATTGTCCTTTAACGCTTCTGAACCTATTGTCTCATACTTCTTTACCCATTGATAAACTTGTTGATAGAAAACTTTATACTTCTCAGCGGTTCCCTGATAATCTTTTTTATTCTCCAAGCAGTAAACAGCCATCTCAATTCTTTCTCCCCAAGTGGTTTTTCTCCCTTTAGTCATAGAACGTGTTCTCCCTTTTCCTGTATCTTTTAATTTTCTATGACTATTATACTTATTTATCCATCTATTGAGTACGGAATCACTTGAAATATGATATTTTTGAACAATTTCTTTATAGGAATAGTCTCCCGATAAATAATCAAGTACAGCCGTTTCCTTTAATTCTTTAGAATACTTTTTCCATGATTTTGATTCCTCTAACCCACTTATTCCTTCCTTTTTAAATATCTCGATCCATCTATAAAAGGTTGTATCATTAATATGATATTTTGAACATAATTCCTTCTGTGTATAATCTTCATTTTTGTAAGCCGTTATTACTTCATATTTAAATTCTCTTGAATGAGATCTATTGGACATAAAAAAACTCCCCCCTAAGGTAAAACAGATTTTTATTTTTTAATCTGTCTACCTTAAAGGGAGCATATCAGTGGTTACCCCACTCTTTTTTAAAATGCCTTATTCTGGTGATTCTTTGTCCCCTTCTCTTTTTATAACATCCCTAAATGCCCTTGCCACTTCAACTCCTTCTTCTTCTGTATAAGAAGTAACTTCAAAGTGATTTTTGAAAAGTACCCTTGCCGCATCTATTAAAGAAGTTTTAGAATTTAATATGTCTGTAGCCTCATCTAGTAAGTGGTCATAGCTTTGTTCCTCATTCTGATCGAAAAACCTATTAATTAAAAAGCTATTATATCTTCTATTATATTCACCGAGTTTGCCATAATATTCTTTAATTACTTTATTTAATGGCTGTAGATTCCTTCGTAAAGTAGCACCCATATTTAGAGCATCTACATCTACAATTAAGTCTTTCAATGTGAAAGTTGATTTTGAAGCATCTCGATTTCCAATTAAATTGTACGCTGCATCATATACAGTTGAGTATCTACTGTCATCCACAGCATCCACGGATTCACCAGCAACAGTCAATAAATCTCCAGCCCATCCTGCAAAGTCTGAAATAAATGAATTGGAATTCCAAATAAATAGTATGCTATTTAAGCTGGCAGCTAAGTGAGGTGTTTCTAAACTAACTTTATGATTTATATCAAATGGATCTACAATTGTTGGTGCATGCAGTTGTTTATCGACTTGCTCAATGAAATCAGTATCAATTTTCCCGGCAGAAGCCACCCATAGAACCCCATTAAATACTCTGTGACGCAAATATTGACAGAGTAACTCGTTTGCCTTTGCTTGGCTATTGTCAGAATACTTAAGTGCAATTTCATAAATATCGTCAATTTGCTCAAAAAATAGTTTGTTAATAGATTCCTCTATATCTCCTGGTTCTGCTGAATCAGCTCCATTGTCCCTTCCAGATTTAATATTATTATCAATTTGAATCAATCCATCACCTGATCCAACCTTAATTGTAGATATTTGGTCGAATGCCCAATTATCAGGTAGAGGAAATCCTAAGTTTCCACTAAACCCTGTTGACATACCACTTATAAAACTCGTTGATGCTAATCCAGCCTTCGAAACTCTTATACAAGCATTTCTTGGACCATATACACCAACTTTATACAAACTTCCAAGATCCTTAAACACTTTATTTATAGCACTAAAGTAAGGCAAAATGTTACTTGTAATTTGATGATCGAGAACATCAAAATCAACAGCAAAGTAAATAGTTGTCCCACTTTTAAATCCATATTCTTCCTTTGCTGCCACAAATGCCTCACCCCCATCTAACTTCCCCTTTTTTTCAGTAAAATAATCGTTATCCCCTCCTTCTGTTTGATAAATAGGAAACATAGTTAGACCCGCATCAAAAATCGTATCTATTTCTCCAGGTTTGATCCTTTTATCTAAAGGGTTTGGTGTTTGGGATGTTCGTTCTGCATTGGTCAAATATCTTCCGACAGTTTCGTAACCTTCATCTTTTAAAGCTTGGGCTCTTTCAGGTGTAATTTCAGTAATACAATCACATGCAGTTCCTTTTCTATCGGGATCTCCAGTGCTCACTAATGCAGATAACCATGTTTGTTTACCTGCAGACCCATCTTCATCTAATCCTACGAACTTTTGAAACTCAGCAGTAGTATTTTTAATACCAGTTCCATAGACACCATCAAATTCTCCTGAATCATATCCATTGAAATATAATGCATATTGAAAAAGCTTAACAAAGTTTCCTGAACTTCCTATATCTAAGATAGGCAGGCGTTCTATGGTTTTTGGTCCAATCGCTCCAGTTTGTTCTGACGCCGGGATATCCTCTTCAGTTTGAACTCCATATAACAAAGATTTGTTAGTGTTTCTTTGATAATGGCCATCGCAAGGTTGGACTCCAGAAGTCTTGTAATACTTATTATTTAAGTCTCTTTGTATTTCTTGAACCTTATAATCTCCGTTCGAAGTAAGCACATATGCGTTCATTGTTAATGTTGCCTTAAATACATAATCATACACTTTACCATCTTGAATAGGTAATCCTGCATCATTTTGCAGTTTTTGAACTGCACCCTTTGTAGGTTCTCCAAATTCACCATCGAATCCACCTGGATTGTATCCTGTACAATACATTGCGCCTTGTAGAATCAGGACAATATTTCTTCCTTTATCGTTATTAGGAACCTTCCCTACTTCCATTTCTCCCCATTCTTTATATGCTGCTTCAGTTCCTGGTCCAAAGTTATTTGCCAAGCTTGTAATCCCTAACTCTGCCTGTAACCCTTTTGTTAAAGCATAAACAGTTGACCAACCTGTTTTACCATTTTCTTCGATTTCGTCATAACCAGAGTAACCCTTATACGTTTTATTAACCCATTCCTGTACCGTTAAAACCATCTCATCCATTTCAACTACCCCTTTGTGATTTAATTTGTAAGACAAGTCTAATTACAGAACATATGATCCCCATTGTCAACATTTTACAGAACATTAGTTCTCAAATGTATTTAAAATATTCCGGAACACGATATAATTAATGTAAGAGATAAACATAAATTAACTTCTATTTTAATCGAAAGAGAATAATGAAAAAGTACCTTAAAATCATAAGGGAAATAGATTCAACGAACAGTAGACACTATTAAATCGAGTATCTTTTTTCGTTAAAAGATACGGTTTCAGGCCAACTACTAACTACTGCACTCATGGATCGTGTCATTCTTCATGCGCATATATTAAATTTCACGGATGACAGCTTCAGAATCACACATGCATTATCATGAAATCACTAAATAAATCAGGCTGGCAAGCTTATGTATATTTTCATGGTTCATTGCAATCTTGTATACTTTTCCCTTGCAAAACACACATGGATAGTGAGACACCCCTTTAAATTTTCGGAGGTTACAAACGTTTATCATCGGGAGTATCAAAACTCTAAACATTTATATGCTTTATGTATGATTACGAATAAAGTTTGCTCACCCTGTCCTCAAATTTTGGTTATATAAATGTTTTATTGTTCAGTCTAAAAGGATCAATCCATATTTCAAACACTTTTTGGTAATACATAACTATCTGTTTCTTACATAATACAATGTTTCGATGTTTATATTTTTACATTCTTCATGTATACAGACATAAAAAATAAGCCAACCAATTATGGCTGACTTATTTCGAATTTAGGCTCCTCGCCATTTTTAATTCTTTCTACGTCTTCTAAAGAAACATTATATGCCGTAACTCGATCTAATGTTTCTGGGTTATATTCCTCATTTAATTCATAAAGAATAGTTTTTAATGATAACAATGCATCTTGATTGCCTTCGTCATATTCGTCCATTAATTTCAATATTTCATTTATTGATTCGTTGTAATATTCATTTCCAAAATCGTAATTTTCATTAATCCATTCAAATTCTTTTTTATACGGTATTATCGCTTCTTTATCACTTGTCTTGTTTTCATCAGCATACTGAATATTCTGATGATCATCTGATTCTTCTTGATACACAGAAAATATCTGACTATTCACAGATTGGTGATAGGCATCAACAGTACCCAAAACACTTTTATCTGACATACCCATTAAATTGTAAAATTCATCTTGAGTAATGGCTTTCAACATTTTAGTTTCTTCTTGTGTTACTTCTTCCCCATCCCTATTTGCTTTTCTACCTTTTTTTATTAATGCAATGGTTTCCTCATCTGAAAGTTGTTCTATTTTTTCTCTGGCTTCACTTTTTTGTTCCTTTACTTGTTTAGATTCCTTAGTTGCTGATTCTTTTTGTTTTTCATCTGTCCGTTCTGCATTTGCTGTTTGGTCAGTCTCGTGAAAAAAACTATATACACCTATACCCAAAGCAACCACTACCATCAACTTAATAATGAATCCCTTCTTTATCATATATACCTCCCCTTTTAAAAAATTGTTATGTGCACCGTAACATGTTAAATAATAAATGTAAATAAATTTTAAAAAAAGACTAACCCCACTCCTTTTAGGGTTAGTCTTCTTAATCAATTACCGTACTGAGTGTGTCATTTCAAAATCTTGATGATAAGCACTTCTTTTAAATAAAACAAGTACACGTATTGTGCCGTTGTTACCGACATTTGTAAATGTCCTATGCGATGATGAATCAGATGATACGTAATCTGTTCGAGTTCCGATTGTTTCCCAAGGATTAGGCGGTAGTTGTGGATCATTAGGGTCTGGTTGGTACCTTTGCAAATACATAGTCCACTCAGCATATGTGTGATCCGAAGAGCAAGGTAGTGACATTGCTAGCATTGTTAATGCTTGTTTATTTTCCAAAAAGTCAAAAAGAATATTCTTGTTATTGATTTAGATGGTCAAGGGAAATCTGGATATTTTCTCGATCTAGTTCCTAAAAGTATTGAAAACACTATTTATGATGTTCTTGTAGGAAGTAGTCCTGTTATGTTAGAGGGGCCTATCAAAATGGAAAGGGTTGTATTATGTCTTTATTCGTTAAATCGCTAAGCTAAAATATTTCTTCATTTAACTTGTCCGAATTCTTGACAGAAGACCATCTCCTAGCAAGAATACTAAGCCCTTAAGCACCAGGTGCTCTTCTTGTCTTTTTAAAATATAGAACAATTAATCAAAAACACAGCATTATCAGGTGCTGTGTTTTTGATTGAAAGGCATTAATTCTCTCATGGGATTATCATTCTGCCTTGTTTTGATAGACCACTTCACCGTCAACGACGGTCATAAATACCGGGATTTGCTCTATCCTGTCCGGATCAGTATTAAATATATCTTCACTTAATATTATGAAGTCTGCCTTGTAATGCTCAGCGATCATACCCCTAGTTGTTTCTTGATTAATCGCATAAGCACTGCCTTGTGTATATAGTTGAACGGCTTCATAAATAGACAAATGTTCATATGGCATATATATCTTTCCATCATAAGCCGATTTTCTTAATACAGCCGCTTGTATACCGCGTAATGGACTTACTTCTTCAATCGGAGCATCTGAACCGCCTGCACAATGAATACCATTTTCCAGCATTGTTTTCCATGCATAAGCAAGACTCAATTTATTCTTGCCTAAACGGGTAATCGCCCACGGGAAATCCGATGTGACAAATGACGGCTGGATATCTACAATAACTGGTAATTCCTTTAACATATCTAAGGCACGTTCATTTAATATTTGCCCATGGATAATCCGATCCCGTGCACTC
The DNA here is from genome assembly GCF_016908515.1 of Virgibacillus halotolerans. GTDB lineage: Bacteria > Bacillota > Bacilli > Bacillales > Amphibacillaceae > Virgibacillus_M > Virgibacillus_M halotolerans. Next base: position 41,201 of record NZ_JAFBEA010000001.1, on the reverse strand, counting down.
GTGGTTAACGGGTGCTGCTTCAGAATCGCAGCAACTTCTTCTATCGCTCGGTCTCCAATAACATGAACAGCTACTGGTAATTGATGAGATCTAGCTACTTTAACAATTTCCTCCAATTCCCCCTTTTCATGAATGGCTACTCCCTTATTACCGGGGTCATCCGCATAATCAGTCGTTAACCAGGCTGTTCTGCCACCAAGTGCACCATCAGCAAAGATTTTAATTGCGCCAAGTTCAACATAGGCTGTTCCATCTCCATATCCGAGGTTTTCCCGAATCATATCAGCCATTACCTCATGGTGGACAAGTAAGTGCGCTTTAAATTTGTTTGCCGGACCGATCGCATTTTTAAAAGCTCCATAAGTTTTGTCAAAACCACCGAAATAATAAAGGTCTTCCGTATGACCGCCAACCAGCCCCTTTGACAATAGATCATCGACGGCAATTTTAATCACTTGCTCTAAATATTGCTGTGAAACCTGCGGCATAGCCTCTTTAATGATGTCCTGTGCTGTGTCAAGGAAGTATCCGGTTGTTTCCCCTTGATCATCACGAACAATTATCCCGCCTTGTGGATTCTGGGTTTGTTCGTTAATTCCTGCCAGTTTTATCGCCCTTGAATTAGCTAAAACGGCATGTCTGCATATCCTTGTCAGCATCATTGGATTGTCGGGGCTGATTTCATCCAGTTCTGATTTATGAATAATAGTTTTATTCTCCCACTGATTTTCATTCCACCCCTCACCAATTAACCATTCACCTGGTGCCAGGTTAGCGGTTCTATTTTTAAGTGCTTCCTTTACTTCGTTAGCAGATTGCATTTTCGATAAATCCAACCGTAATAATTTTAATCCATGACGAATAATGTGCATATGGCTATCAATCAAACCAGGTAACATTGTCTTACCCAATAGGTTGATTTCCTCATCGATTCGTTGATAATAATCATGATAAAGTTTTTGATATGTACCAACTGCCTGAATGATATCATTTTCCGTATAAACTGCTTCTGCAGCATCTCCTTCACTTTGCATCGTATAAATGTTACCACCAAACCATAAAATTCCCATGATGCGCTTCCCCCTTTGGTTTTATTATACAGTATCTTTAGAAAACATAAATAGGGGCTATTCCTAATATTAGGAATAGCCCACTAGCCATTGTATTTAATTATGCTTATTGCATACCGCCAAATTGTTGTTCTGCCATTGAAACGAGACGTTTAGTAATTTCTCCTCCAACAGAACCATTTGCTCTAGATGTTGTATCTGCGCCAAGATTTACTCCGAATTCTGAAGCAATTTCATATTTCATTTGATCCAATGCTTGTTGGACACCCGGAACTACCAATTGGTTTGAATTGTTATTAGCCATGTTAGTTCACCTCCTTGGTACCTATAGAATGTGCCTTATCGAGGTAAACCATGCATCAATATAATTGGTAGATGTTGGACATATCTACAATAATTTTCCCTTTAGCAAAGATGAGCATTTACAACAGATCTTCAAAAAACGGATCTAATGCCTGCTTGTCGCTAACTTTAATCACTTCAATACCGTTAATTGCTTCATTTATCAATTCCGTAAAATCTGCCATAGATTCAAACTGATTTACTTTGTCACGTCTCGGTCTTGTTTTAGGTGATTTCGGTACAAATATCGTACAGCAATCCTCATAGGGCAATATCGATGTATCATATGTTTTAATCTCTTCGGAGAGATTAATGATTTCCTGTTTATCCATCGTAATTAATGGTCGGATAATCGGATAGTTTGTAACTTCATTAATCGTGTGCATGCTTTCCATCGTTTGACTGGCAACCTGTCCCAAGTTTTCACCGGTTGTCATCGAAAGAATTGATTCATTTTCACACACCCGTTCGCTAATCCTAAGCATAATCCTGCGCATGATTGTCATCGCATATCCTTCAGGCATTTCTTTGAAAATTGCTTGTTGCAATTTTGTAAATGGAACGAGATGTACTTTAATTTCCTTCCCATACTTCGTTAATTGCTTCGCAAGATCCAATACTTTTTGTTTAGCTCTTTCACTTGTGAATGGCGGTGAGTGAAAATGAATCGCCTCAATCTTAACGCCTCGTTTCATTGCTAAATAGCCAGCTACAGGGCTATCAATTCCACCGGACAACAAAAGTAACGATTTTCCTGAGGTTCCGACAGGTAATCCGCCAAGTCCTTGTGTGACACTAGAAGTGATATAAGTGGCTTCTAACCTGATCTCAACTTTAATAGCGATATCCGGATTGTGAACATCCACTTTATAACCTTTAGTATTTGCTAATAAATGACTACCTAGTACTTGATTCATTGTTTGCGAATCGGTTGGAAAATCCTTATTGATCCGGCGCACCGCTACTTTAAATTTCTCAGCTGATTCGTTATTTTTCAGTGCATACAGTGCTGCTTCCTTTATCTCATCCAAGTCATTTTCTACTTTGATTGCCAAGCTTAAACTTTGAATACCAAAGATCTGTTTACACTTTTCAATAATCGGCTCAGGCTCATGTCCATTTAGCAGTACAAACATTCTTCCCTGTGTTCGTTTCACTTTCACGTCCGGAAAATCTTTTAATTTATGCTGAATATTTTCCTGTAGTCTTACAATAAATTTTTTAATGTTTTTTCCCTTTAACGCCATTTCTCCATAGCGGATTAAAATATGATCATATTGCATAATTATCTACTCCATTACTTCTTTGAATTGTTGAATCGCCTTTTTTAATGCCTCTATAAAATGCGATATTTCTTCTGCTGTTGTATCATAAGACATACTAACACGGAAACCCGATGCCGAACGTTTCCCATTAAATCCACAAGCGGCCAAGACCATACTTTCATCTTTTTGTTTAGAAGAGCATGCAGATTTCGTTGAGATAAAAATCTCCCGCTCACCAAGCATGTGGATAATCACTTCCGGTTTTACACCTGGCATGGAAAAGTTAACAATATGCGGTGCTGCTGTTTCGGGTGTATTCATTTTAACACCTGTTATTTTTAGTAACGCGTTTCGAAGATTTTTTTGCAGGTCATACAATTTCTTTATCCCCTGAACCTCGCGTTCCTTCATCAATCGCAACGCTCTCGCCATGGCCACAGCCCCTGCAATATTCTCCGTTCCCGAACGGAGTGACTGTTCCTGACCTCCCCCGTGAAGCAAAGGAAATAACTTCGTATGCTTATTAACATATAGTATACCGGTACCTTTGAGTCCATTTATTTTATGTCCTGAAAAAGAACATAAATCAATGCCGCTATCCCGCAAAGTTAATGGTACTTTTCCCAAACCTTGGACATCATCCACATGAAGAAATAATTTCGGGTGTTGTTTAGCAATGTTTCCAACTTCCTTTATCGGTTGGATGGAACCTATCTCATTATTTACATGCATGATACTAATTAAAATGGTGTCTTCTCTAATCGCATGCTCTAAATCCTGTAAGGAAATGATACCATCCTGATTAACTGGTAAATAGGTAATATTAAAACCAAGCATTTCCAAGCCGTGGCATGCTTCCAGTACAGATGGATGTTCAATTTCCGATGTGATGATGTGCTTTCCTCTGTTTTGGTGTTCTAATGCAATTCCTTTAATCGCTGTGTTATTTCCCTCTGTCCCTCCGGAGGTAAAAACAACTTCATCTTTATCCACTTTTAAAATTTCTGCCACCTGTTTTCTCGTTCTTACTAAAAGCTGTTCCGTTTCACCGCCAAATTGATGAATGGAAGATGGATTAGCAAAAAAATTTGAGGAAACCTGATCGAAGCTTTTTAAGACGGATGGATCGGGTTTGGTTGTCGCACTGTTGTCTAAATAAATCATCTGATAAACTCCTTGATCTAGATTGAAATACAAAAGGGAAGGCTGACATAAAGTAAAGGATATATGACGATATCCCTTTCCTTATGACAGCCTCTAATTACAAATTATTCAGCCATGACGGATTGTGTAGATTCAATTCGTTTTAATGCGCCCGGTTCTACTTCTTCAATCGCCTTAGCGGCTTGTTCTAAAGCAAGTTCATACTCGTAGGATCTGAATAAACGTTCTGACTCCGCTAATTTAGCCGCTAAAATAGGGTTGCTGCTGCGATATCTGTTTGCATACTGGATAACTTGCTCTGTCAAATATGCCTGTTCCAGCATGAAGTCTGTTTGTTCGATTACGTGATCTACAGATTTTTTCGCTTCACCCAACGACTGTTGAACTTCAGACATATCCAATGGTTGATTTTCTATCGTCACGATGACGCGCTTATTTTTATTAGAAGCAGTTTCTAGCATGGACCAAATATAGTTCGGTACGCCAGGTATATTGCTTTTTTTCAGTTTCCGTTTAACATCATATAACTGATCATGCATTTCAGATAGTTTTGCTTTTGCTTCCAGTTCATCTTTACGTAAATTTTGAATTTGTTTTTTAAATGCTTCGTGTCTTTCTTCAAGCTCTTCTATTTGCGTAAAGCCTTCCTCCACTTGTTCCCTTATCTCGGTATGTGCGGTATCATCATTTTCTAACTCCTCAGCGATGTCATCTAACTGATCTTTCAGCTTCGTAACTGTCTTTTCAAGGGATAAATACCGTTCCATATCCGCATCTTCAAAATAGTAAGCCTGTTTTAAGTGTTCAACTTCCTTCTTTGTATCGTAGAAAGAATTACTCAGTTTATCTAATGAAAACTGGTAGCCGGAAAACTTTGTCTCGAGATAGTTTTTTGCAAGTGCTTCTTTCTCAAGGAGCTCATACATTTCCTTGATTCGTTCCTCGATCTCTATCATCACTTTCTCCACTTCAGATGTATTTCCCTCATTTAATGAACGAACACCATCCAAAAGTCGATCCTGATATGTACGTATTTCTTTTTCAAACGCTAGATGGCCCACACGATATCCATCATCCTCCATACTTTTTATCCCGGACAGTAATTCATCCAATTGTGCCGGTAAATCATGCTTACATTGCTTATAAATTTCAGGGAATGCTTTAATCTGTACATCTAATACTTCCATATCAGCTTTCATTTCATTAACCAGCTGTGCCGCCTGGATATAATTACCTGACATTGCCAATTCCTCATACTGCTCAACCGCTGCTTCCAGTTCATCAATTTGTTTATCGAAATGGGACTCTGCTTTGCCAAACTGATAGCGATTCTGCGAAATTTCTTTTCGTAAAATTTTTAATCCAGGTTGGATTTCTTCTATGTCTTTACGACTTGATGCTTCCGCAGCAAGCAGTTCATCGACCTCTTGCAATATTCTTTTTATATCGTTTTCTATGGAATTTAATATCTGTTCCCCTTTGCTTAAAACCTTTTTGCTTTTAGTGAACTGATAACGATCTGCAGCTTGCTCCGCATCAAACAAGTTTTCTTCAATATCCGGTAATTCCTTGTTTAAGATGGTCTCCCAACGTTCTTTCCATGTTTCAAATTTCTCTTGGGTTTCTCCCGTTAAATTCAGGTTTTTCACGCGTCCAAGTTGTGAAGCGACATTACGGTCCATAATATCCAGCTTCCAACTTTCCAGTCGGTCAACCATGTCATATGCCCTTTTTCGAAACACCAGTCCAACGATAATTAACACAATAACTACAAGTATAATTCCAATGATGTATGCAACCATAGTATGCCTCCCAACCATATTTCTACAACTTTTTGAAGGACAGGTATAAATATATTCGTATTAAAATCTATCCATATAATAATATAGTAACTATGATACCATGTAATAGGCAATTTTGGCTAAAAATATACAAAAATATTCAGGATTCCTCTATTTTTTTAATAGGAAACATTGTTTTCACAAACTTTGCCGGACTGACTCACAATAAAATCCAACCATTGATGAATCGTTAAAACGTATTTCTTAACAAACTGATGATGTGCAAATTCACCCACCACCTGATCCTTCCACTCGTTATGCAACACGTAAGGAGTCACAAGCATCCCTTTTAATTGCAGCAGTAGATATTGCCGATCATTATTGCTTTTTCGATGGGCTTTCAGTACATCAAAGAATATTTTACTTACATAATGATTTTCTTTCGCTAAATAAGTTACAGCCATTTCTCTGACAAATATGGAATCAAGAGATAGTTCACGATAAATAAAGCAGGATAATTGGTAGTGACTTTGCTTATATTGTATAATGGAAAAAATCATGCTTTTTAATCTTTCTAATGCTGGCAATGATTCCTTTTCTTCGAGCACATGTTCAATTATTTTTAAATATTCTTCGTAATATTGGGTGACAGCATGCTCCAATAAGCCCTGTTTCCCTTTAAAATAATAACTGATTAAGGATACATTGACAGAGGCCTTATCTGCAATATCCCTGACAGAGGTACCGGCAAATCCTTTTTGAAAAAACAAAGATGATGCAGCCTCAATGACCTTCTCTTTCGACGGGTTTGGTTTCATCCTATTTCAACTCCTTACTTCTCAATTACGACAAAGAAGCTTTTTATCCTGCAATTTCTCATCGACAAAAGTCGTACCAGGTGTCGAAAAATGTAATTCACTAATTTATAGAGGGGAAATGATCTTATGTTTCAAGCATCAACATACAGTGGTAACAAAACAGGTGATTATGAATTATTACTCAAACAACTTCATAGTTTATCGGAAGGCGAGGATGACGCTATTGCCATTTTATCCAATGCCTCCGCGCTATTAAATCAATTGATGCATGAAGTGAACTGGGTTGGTTTTTATTTATGGAAGAAAGAGAAAGATGAATTGGTACTCGGCCCCTTTCAAGGAATGCCTGCATGTATTAGAATACCATATGGTAAAGGTGTATGCGGAACTGCGATTAAAGAGATGAAAACACAACTCGTAGCAGACGTCACTCAATTTCCTGGACATATCGCCTGTGACAGTGCAAGTCGATCCGAAATCGTGGTCCCTATTATGATAAACAACTCCGTGTATGGTGTCCTTGATATTGATAGTCCCATAATGAACCGATTCGATGAGACAGATCAATTATACATGGAAAAGTTCGTTAAGATACTAGAAGGTTTTTTAACCATTGCTAGTTGACTTATCGTCTGATAGCTTATATAATACTCTTTGTGTAAAATAATAAAGTAGCCTAAGTGAACCAACGCTTGAACCCATTTTGTTCCTCTATTTATGAGGTGTATCGTGTAACTCTCTGCTGCTGGAGCGATGGTACATGAAAACAAAATGGACAACGGATTGGCGCACGCTCACTTATTTTATGCAAATAAAATAATAAAGGAGGAATGTCTTATGTCACGTTACACTGGATCCGTCTGGAAAAAGTCACGTCGTCTTGGCATTTCATTAACTGGTACTGGTAAAGAATTGGATAAGCGTCCTTACGCTCCTGGTCAACATGGAGCAAACACGCGCAGAAAGATCTCTGAATACGGCTTACAGCTGCAAGAGAAGCAAAAACTTCGTTACACATACGGATTGAACGAACGTCAATTCCGTACATTGTTTAACAAAGCAGGTAAAATGAAAGGTGTTCATGGTGAAAACTTCATGATCCTACTTGATTCACGCCTGGATAACATCGTTTATCGTATGGGAATGGCTCGCACGCGTAAACAATCTCGTCAACTTGTAAACCATGGTCACATCCTTGTTGATGGTAAACGTGTTGATATCCCATCATTTAGTGTAAAACCAGGACAAACAGTTGGACTACTTGAAAAGTCTAAAAACCTTGATATCGTAAAAGAAGCAATTGAGGTAAACAACTTTGTACCTGAATATGTAACATTTGATGCAGAGAAAATGGAAGGTTCATTCACTCGCTACCCTGAGCGTTCAGAACTTCCAGCTGAAATCAACGAAGCACTTATCGTTGAGTACTACTCTCGTTAAGTAAAACGGTCAATAAACAATAGTATTTTAAACCCTAGAAGCGTTATATCAGCGCTTCTAGGGTTTTTTTATTGTTTGTTGGGGAACTTTTGGGGACGTTTTTGCCCTACATTTTGTGGACAGGTGCTAATTACTTTTATCTCTATCACATTAAATAGTTATCTATTTAGGCATCCAATTTTAAAATGATCTTGCTTTTTATATTTATATTCCTACGTTTTAAAGTATAGTGTTTTTAACTTTCTGTAACTGAGTTCTAGTTCCTCCCTGGATCGTTTATAATTTCAAGTATAGACCTACGTCCGTCTTCTGTTTTACATATACGCTGGATAATTCATTTTCAAATACTCGTAATTGATTCATTGTTTCCCTACCTCTATGATTGGCGGAATATTGCATAAATTATAGTCCAATTGTTAGCAATACTATTTTTATTATGGTAGAACTTCTCATTATAGTGGGTGTTGTCGTTTCCGTACAAATGGGAGGTAATACCAACGAAATGAACGAGGCAATAGATACGCAGCTAACCGTTTACGAACCAATAGCTAAAGATCTAGAACTTGATCCAAAACAATCAACTGTATGGGCATGGGTCCCATTCGCAATTAGTTTAATCTGTGGTATGTTTTTAACAACCGTGGGGATGATTTTTGAACTACTAAACGACATAAAGAAAAACGATATTATACGAACAGTCAAACAAAATGTGACGGCTTACATAGTCGTCTTTTTTTGATGCTATTTATGCAACCCTACCCTAACTTTTTGGTTGATTTGAAATTCTATTTTAATCCAATATCATTAAGTCTGTATCATAAACTCCCCTCAATATTTCAGGTAACAATGTTGAGATGTACGCTTGCAATTTTTCACAATGATGATTTTGAAGATCATCCAGACGCTGCTTAATTGCACCAATACCATCTCCAATTAACACTAAATAGATTTCGTCGCCTTTTTTATCCGTCGCTAACAGTTTATAATGCCCACAACAGGATTGTGGTGGCAAAGACCAATTCATTGAATCACCTACGTTTCAAATAATCATAGTATTTATATAGGTATTATATCATCAAAATGAATTAATTACATATATTCCAGGGTTAATTGCCCTGGTTTTATTAAAATATCATCTGTATACTGAATTCGTTATTGTATATAAAGAGATCAAGCGTTCCTTAGGGCTAATTATATGAAAGCGTAATGTGTATACAGTGTTAATGGAAAGAAAATCAAATACACTCCCATCGAATAGAAGGAAATGACTCCCAAGTTGGCGCATCGTTTTTTTCGGAGATAAAGCATATGTGTGGTCTAATTCATTTTCTTCTTCAACCTGCATAACCGCAAAAGCGAATGATATGCTCTATCACGTACACTTTTTCGCAAGAAAAACCGACTGATTTTTAATAAAACCAATCGGCTATATAGGATTTTATTTTGTTTCATTATTACGCATTTACTGCCCTACGTGCTTGAGTTGCATGTAATCTTTTCATTGCAAACCTTGCTATCGGCTGAGCAATCAACACTTCAACCCAAAATGCGATGAAAAAGTTACGTGGCCAAGCGTAAAAGAACGTTTGAATCGGCTCCAAGCTAATTCCTCTCATGCCAATCCAAGATCCGATAACTGTCAATAAAATGGATAAGATAGTTACGCTAAACAAGATAGTGAATAATACTCTTGCATTAAATCCATCCTTAGGTTTAACGAACTTTGGCACCAATTTATTAACTATTGGGTTTGCAACAAGCGTTACCAACAAAATTACACAAATCCATACAAACGGAATTACTTGTAATGTTTTAAAATAAACCTCTTTATTGAATCCAAATTCAAATCCCATAATAAGAGGTGCAATAATATTTACTGAAAGTACTGAAATGATAGCCAAGAATAATACAAACTCTTTACCATTTCGGGGCAATCTTGTTTCCTCATGCATATCCGTCATCTCCATTTATAATATTTCAGATGGTAGACGTATCATGAGACATATATTTTTAGTCAATAAAAGTAAGACCAATATCTCTACACACTGATTTAAATATACTATCACATGTATTAAATATATTTCAAGTCATCTTCACAAAAAGTTTCATTATCTCTATTTTTATTCCATTTACCTGGCTTTTGATATTCTTTGTCTTTGCCAGTTTGTTGGGATTCTTCTTCTCTTCTCATATTCTTGATCTAATAGCATCATTATAGAATAATATATTTAAGATTAACTATTGGACAGGCACTCATAACTTTTATGATGATATAAGCCATGTTATTAATTCTCAATTACGGGTATACAATAATATACTGAATATATGGAGGAATTATCATGAGTGATGGATTTAAAGATAAAGTAAAAGGTGCTACAGACAAAGTTAAAGGTGAAGCAAAAGAACAATATGGAAAAGTTACTGACAATACCCAAAAACAGGCTGAAGGTAAAGCGGATAAAGCCAAAGGTGCAGTAAAAAACAAAGCTGGAGATATCAAAGATAAATTTTAAAACAGAAAAAGCCTCTATGGAGGCTTTTTCTGTTTGTTTCTATTTTAATAACGAATAAGAAAATATTTCTTCTTCCCACGTCGAATAATGGTAAATTGGCCGTCAATACGGTCCTGTTCACCTACAACATATTGCATTTCCTGCTGTCTTTCTCCATTAATATAAATAGCGCCATTTTTAATGTCTTCTCTTGCCTGTCTTTTGGATGGAGAAATAGATGCATTTACCAATAGATCAATTAATCCCAAATCTTCTTTAGCAGCTGCAAATGTTGGTACACCTTTAAATCCCTGTTCAATATCACTCGCGGACAGCTGTTTCAGGTCTCCGGTAAAAAGGGACGCAGATATTTTTTGTGCCTGCTCCAATGCTGCTTCACTATGAACAATCTTCGTCATTTCCTCTGCCAGTCTTTTTTGAGCGAGACGATTTTCCGGATGGTTGGCAACTTCTTCTTCCATCTCTGCCATTTCTGCTTCAGTTAGGAATGTAAAATAGCGGGTGAATTTCATCACATCACGGTCATCTGTGTTAATCCAGAATTGATAAAATTCATACGGCGTTGTTTTTTCCGGATCCAACCAAATGGCACCACCTGCAGTTTTTCCAAACTTTGTTCCATCTGCCTTTGTAATCAATGGAACCGTTAAACCAAATACTTTTATTTCTTCCGCTTCTTCTTCTCGCGAACGGCGGATCAATTCCATCCCCGCTGTTATGTTCCCCCATTGGTCACTACCACCAATTTGCAGTGTACAGTTTTCTTGCTCATTTAATTTCAAGTAATCAAGTGATTGCAAAATCATGTAACTAAACTCTGTAAACGTGATCCCCTGCTCAATTCGAGCGGATACTGATTCCTTTGCTAGCATATAGTTGATCCCGAAATGCTTCCCCGCGTCACGCAGGAAATCAATGACCGTCATACTACCGAGCCAGTCATGATTATTTCTCGATACTACAGGATTTTCGCCTTTATCAAAATTAAGCAATTTTGCGATTTGTTGTCTTATTTGCTCACTATAGCCTTTTACAACCGCATCATCATTTAATGTTCGCTCACTCGTACGTCCACTTGGATCGCCGATCATGCCTGTCCCGCCACCAACTAAGGCAATGGGTTTATGCCCCGCTTTTTGAAACCTTTTCAGCATCGTAATCGGCACTAAATGCCCGATATGCAAACTATCTGCTGTGGGATCAAAACCACAATATAATGTCACCTGATTTTCTGATAAATGCTTCTCCAAACCATCTCTATCTGTTGTTTGATGAATTAAACCACGAGACTCCAAATCCTGTAAAACATCCATAATTTGACACTCCTTTTCCATTTTAGGCAAATAAAAAACGCCTCCTTAAAAATAAGGGACGTGATTACGCGGTACCACCCTTGTTGCAAATGAATTTGCCACTTAGGATTGTTAACGATGTTTCCACCGATTCATTTTATCATTCATCATAAAATGAAATTGCTCCGGATTGTAATTCGTCTGCAAATATATACTGACTTGCACCTACCGCCAGCTCTCTAGAAATAGTGAAATGCATAACTACTGTATTCCTTCATCGCTTGTTTTATTATATTATATATACATACCATACCTATCAATAAAAAGCAACGGGTTTATATAATCTCTCCAATGCAAAACACACTTATGCTATAATAAGAGATGCCATTTTTAGGAGGTGGGCGCAAATCGATTTCAAGCAATTATTTCATAAATATACTAAAAAAGTAAAAGACATGTGGAAAAAAGGCAGCATTCAGCGATCTTCCCGGATAACCTATGATGTAATTTGGAATGTTATTCTATTCTTTCTTATTATAGGATTTATCGGTGTCTTCTTTGTTGGTGGGATTGGTGCAGGTTACTTTGCTTCCCTTGTAAAAGATGAACCAATCAGAAGCCATAATGAAATGGAAAAGGATATTTATAACTATGAGGAAACATCCAAAATCTATTTTGCTGACAACAAACTACTTGGGGACATTAAATCTGATTTACATAGAGAAAAAGTTTCTTTAGATGATGTATCGGATAAAATCGTTAACGGCGTAATCGCTACAGAGGATCAATATTTCAGAAAACATAAAGGCGTTGTCCCCAAGGCGATTGTTCGTGCTGTACTACAGGAAGCATTGAATGCAGATGTCAAAACCGGTGGGAGTACTTTAACGCAACAACTGATTAAAATACAAATTCTTACGGACGAAGTTTCCTTTGATCGTAAAGCCAAAGAAATACTGCTGGCACTTCGTTTAGAAAAGATTTTTGACAAAGATGAAATTCTCGAAGCTTATCTGAATATCATCCCTTATGGCCGTGATTCATCTGGTAGAAATATTGCCGGTGTTCAAACTGCTGCAAAAGGAATTTTTGGTGTAGATGCAAAGGATGTCAGCTTACCACAGGCAGCCTTCTTAGCTGGCCTACCGCAAAGTCCTTCTGCCTATACCCCTTATATCAATAAAGGGGTATTGAAGGACAAAGATAGTTTAAAACGGGGTATAAACCGTATGAAGTTTGTACTCCACAGAATGTATGAATCTGGTTATGTTACAAAAGAAGAATATGAAAAAGCAGTAGACTACGACATTACAGCAGATTTCAAAAAGCAAACCAAACCACCATCAGAAGAATATAAATACGTAACGGATGAAGTAGAAAGGCGTGCGATCGATATTCTTACAGAAGAACTCATTAAAAATGATGGAAAAAAACTGAAGGATGTCAAAAAAGAAGACAAAAAAGCTTATAAAAAACAAGCAGAACGTGATCTGCGTCAAAAAGGCTATGAAATTCATTCAACCATTGATAAAAAGACATATGACGCCTTCCAAAAGGTCGTCAAAAGTTATGAGCATTTCGGACCTGATCGAACCGTTATGAAAAAAAATAACGAAACTGGAAAAATGGAAGAAAAGGTTGAGCCTATCCAAACTGGTGGCATTTTAATCGAAAATAGTACTGGTAGGATCATTAGCTTTGTTGGTGGCAGAGAGTATAGCCAGGATACCCAATTTAATCATGCAACAAGGGCTAAACGGGATGTTGGTAGTACAATAAAACCATTATTGGATTACGCACCGGCGATGGAAAAAGGTCTGCTACAGCCTGGGAGCCCGATAGCAGATATAGATCGGGGCGACTACACCCCACAGAACTATGGTGGCGGCAGTTATGGGATCGTTTCCGCCCGTACAGCATTAGCAAACTCTTATAACAGACCGGCACTTGCAGCATACATGAAAGTAATTAATGATAACCCAGCTAAAGAATATTTGGAAAAAATGGGAATGTCTACATTGACAGAAGGTGATTATGTCTATCCCTCTCTTGCATTAGGTGCGATGGAAAAAGGGGTAACCGTCGAAGAAAATACCAATGCATTTTCAACTTTAGGAAATAACGGAAAATTTGTAGATGCGTACATGATTGACAAGATAACAACGAAAAGTGGTGATGTCGTTTATGAACATAAAACGAAAGCGACAGATGTATTTACACCGCAAACGACTTATTTAACGATAGATATGATGCGTGACGTGATTAAAAATGGTACAGGTTCATACCTAACATCTCAATTGAACAATAACAACGTTGATTGGGCTGGTAAAACAGGTACAACGGATGATTACTGGGACGCTTGGTTTATTGGTACGAATCCCAATGTAACCTTTGGGACCTGGATCGGTTATGATACACCACACGACATTCGATATGATGGCGCTGCATTAACCTATAGTCAGCGAAACTTGAAACTATGGGCAGAATTAATGAACAGTGCAGCTGAGATCAATCCGGAATTGGTGACACCATCAAATAAATTTAAACGACCAGATGGGATTGTAGAACGCAGTTATTGTGGCATTTCCGGCATGCTCCCATCCGATCTTTGTAAAAAAGCTGGATTGATTAAAACCGACTTATTTAATGAAAAGTATGTACCGAAAAAAGAGGATGATAGTTTAATAAAAGGCGGCAGCTATGTAACCATTAATGGAAAATCCGTTGCAGCTGGTTCAAAAACGCCAGAAGGTTTTACAGAGGGAAATGGTCTGTCCTTTAACCCGGATTTTCTAAAACGAGAAGGTTACGATAAATTAAGCGACCTTTCTGTTCTATATCCTCGAACAGATCGAGAAAAATGGGAGAAAATCGGCACCTCTAATAAAAAGAATGGCAATGCTATTAAAGATGACGGAAAAGCGCCTGATGCCCCTACCTCATTGAAAGCAACCAGCGGTAAACTAACCTGGAACAAGTCCAGTAGTAATGATGTTGTTGGTTACCGTGTGTACCGTGCAGATAAGCCTGGCGGTAAGTTCAACAAAATAAGCAGCACAAAGAATACGAGTTATTCCGTTGACGATGGAGCCTACATCATTAAAAGTGTTGATTACTTTGGTCGGGAATCTAAGCCATCCAATGAAGCAACAATGGGGAAAGCAGATAAAGAGGATAAGGACAAAGATAAACAGAAAGGTAAAGAAAAGAAAAAGGATAAAGACAAAAAAGACAAAGATGGCGATTAGTTTTTAATTATAACTAACATTTAATACTTGCAGAAGGGAGCCTATCTCCCTTCTTTTTTATTATTCGTGACAAAACACTAAAATTTTCGTTCACATTCCTGTATACTGGAATTATGAAAGCGTATTATTTTAATCTTACAGGTGGTGAAAACAATGGATCACAAAAAGACCTTCCATTCAACAACTTTAGAAACAGCAAATGGAACAATCACACTAGAAGGACCAGTCAGTGCAAATGAACTAAAAAAATATCATTTCCACGAACATTTAGTTGCTTTTCGCCCGCCAAAAAAACAATTTGAAGCATTAATAGGTATTGCCGACTTGCCTGAGGGACGAATTATTATTGCGAGAACAGAAGATACAATTGTCGGATATGTTACCTACCTACATGCTGATCCGCTGGAAAGATGGTCCACATTCAAAATGGATGATCTTATTATATTGGGTGCGATTGAAGTCATTCCTGAATATCGTGGCGTTGGCACCGCTTCGGGATTATTAAGGATTTCAATGATGGATGATTACATGGAAAATTATATTATTATTTCTACTGAATACTATTGGCATTGGGATTTAGATGGAGCAAAGTTAAGTATCTGGAACTATCGTAAAGTAATGGAAAAGATGATGGCCGCTGGTGGATTGTCACCTGCACCGACCGATGATCCGGAAATCATTTCCCATCCAGCGAATTGTTTGATGGTTCGAATTGGAAAGAATGTACCGGAGGACTCGATAGAGCAATTTGATAAACTACGATTTTTACAACGTTATCAACACCGGAAAATGAGGGAGGGAATTTAAGTGCTTGTTGAAGAGATTATGAATACAGATGTAGTTACGTTACCATCGACTGCGAAGATTGCGGATGCACTACAGCTACTGCAGCAACATCGAATCAGGCATATCATTATTGTAAACGAACACAATCAGATAGAGGGTATTGTCTCAGATCGCGATGTGCGTGATGCTAGTCCATCCTCTTTCATCAAGGATGCTGATCACAGTGAATTAGAAAATGAAATTCAGACCATTATGAGCACACCAGTTATAACAATACACCCACTTGATTTTGTTGAAGAAATCGCTCAAATTTTCTATGATGAAGAATTTGCTTGTCTACCTGTTGTTCGAAATAACCAACTTGCAGGAACTGTGACAGAGAAGGATATGCTTTATACACTCATTCAATTAACCGGCACCCATGTACAAAGCTCACATATTGAGGTAAAGGTTCCACATCGACCAGGTATCCTGCCTGAAGTTGCAGCTATATTTGGGGAATTAAAGGTAAACATTGTATCTGTCTTAATCTATCCATTTAAAAATGATCCCAATTATAAAATTTTGGTTTTTCGCATTCAAACGATGAATCCATTGCCCGTTATTCAAAAACTAAGAGAGACCGAGTATGAATTAATGTGGCCTAACAATATAGCGGAGCCAAAACTATGACTTGTAAAGCCGCTTTTGTTTTTTCTAATGCATACTTAAATTATCATTTTCATGATGATCATCCTTTCAACCAAAAACGTGTCACATTGACAAAGGAATTATTAGAATATAGCAGTACACTAACTGCACAGGATATCACTGCTCCACGTAAAGCAACAGAGGAAGAACTTGCCCTCTTTCATGACCGCGCTTATATTCAGGCAGTCAAAAAAGCAAGTAGTGGACTTTTGTCAGAAAATGAAGGTATGGAATATGGACTAGGAACAGAGGATACGCCTATTTTTGATCATATGCATGAAGCATCCAGCTACTTGGTTGGAGGTACATTAACGGCAGTTGATACGGTACTGAGTGGAGATGCAGATCATGCATTGAACCTTGGGGGCGGGCTTCATCATGGATTAAAAAGAAAAGCTTCCGGATTTTGTATTTATAATGATGCCGCAGTAGCAATAAAATATATCAGGGAAAAATATAATCTGCGCGTCCTGTATGTTGACACTGACGCACACCATGGAGACGGTGTGCAATGGGCTTTTTATGATGATCCGAATGTTTGTACATTCTCGATCCATGAAACAGGCAGATACCTCTTCCCTGGCACCGGTAATGTCAATGAGCGCGGGATCAAAGAAGGTCATGGTTATTCCTTCAACGTTCCTATCGATGCTTTTACCCAGGATGAATCCTTTCTACAAGTTTATGAAATGGCTTTCAGAGAAATCGCAGCATTCTTTGAACCGGATGTAATTGTCACACAAAATGGCGCTGATGCTCATTGCCATGATCCATTAACACATTTATGTACTACCATGGAAGTATACGAGCGAATTCCAGTACTTGCACACGAACTGGCTCATACGTATTGTGACGGCAAATGGATTGCATTAGGTGGAGGCGGTTACGATACCTGGCGGGTTGTCCCAAGAGCCTGGGCACAAATCTGGAACGTGATGAGAACAGGCGACGTATTGCGTGGTCCACTTCATCCATCCTGGTTAGAAAAATGGCAGAAGGAATCGCCTACGCCATTGCCGACATCTTGGCAGGATACAAATGATATTATCCCAAATATTCCGAGGAAAATGGAAATTAATGAAAAAAATGAACAAGTGTTATTAACCGCATTAAAATATACGAATCGAGTGAAATGAAAAAAAGAAGGAATTGATCATTATCGATCAGCTCCTTCCTTCTCTTCTGCATTTTTTTCCAAAATGACGATTTCAACACGACGGTTTTTACTCCAGTTTTTCGAAGAATTATTATCAACAATCGGCTTTGTTTCTGCATAGCCTGCAGAGGAAAACCGTGCTCCATCAATACTGTTTTCATCGATTAAATAGCGAATTACACTGCTTGCCCTTGCACCCGAAAGTTCCCAATTTGATGGATAGCGGTAATTGGAAATTGGTCTGTTGTCTGTATGTCCTTCTACCTTTACATTGTTTGGAATATCCTTTAATAGTCTGGAAATTTCATTTAAAAATGGCTTTCCGGAAGCCAAAATACTCGCTTCACCAGAGTCGAATAATATTTTTTCTTGAAGCACTAGTACAACACCGCGCTCGGTTCTGCTCGCAGTAATCATATTATTTAAATCATTTTCATCCAGATATGTTTCCACATCATGCATGAGTAATGATAATGAATCCTCCTGTTTCCCTGCTTTATCATCTCGATCATTCATATCCTTAAGCAATGTAGATGGTTCAAAATTATTTAGTAATTTGCCATTTTCCACATGACTGGTATTTTCCGTCGGCATGGCTGAAGGATAAAAGTCAAGAATCATCCGGTTTTGAAATGAATCCGTAATAGCCTCGAACTTCACTAGATCAATTTGCGACATGGCAAACAGCAGGATAAAGAATACCAATATTAATGTTACCATATCTGAATATGTAACCATCCATTTCGGTGCGCCACTAGCCTGCTTTCTTTTTAATTTCCTACGCTTCATGGATCCTGTCCTCCACAAAACCCGCTTCCGGTTGACCGGTTTTTTTCGCCTTTGTTTCCCTAGGGAGAAAGGCACTTAATTTTTCTTCTAAAATTCTTGGGTTTTGTCCTGATTGAACGCCGATTATACCCTCTAGAATGATTTGTTTCATAAAAATTTCATCTTCTGTTTTACTTTCCAATTTACTAGCCATCGGGATAAATACCAGATTCGCCAGCACGGTACCATATAAGGTTGTTAATAACGCAACAGCCATGCTCGGACCAAGCGTTGCAGGGTCCTCTAAGCTGTTTAGCATCAATACAAGCCCAACCAACGTCCCAATCATTCCCCACGCCGGAGCATACTCTCCTGCCTTCTCAAGCAGTGTCCTGCCCTTATAATGTCTTTCTTCCATGGCAGTTATTTCTGCATCCATAATATCTTGAATGACTTCCGGTTCAATACCATCAATTACGAGTAACATTCCCTTACGGATAAACCTGTTATCCACATCTTCTAATTCATTTTCCAATGCTAGAATACCTTCCCGTCTTGCACGGTCAGACAGCCGGATAAACAAGCCAATTAATTCCGATAATTGCTGAGGGTTTTTATGAAAGGTTTCCTTCAGAATCTTATGTGTTAGCTTAATCTCTTCCATTTTAAAATTGATCAGCATGGAAGCGATCAATCCGCCAATAACGATAAAAATGGAGGATACATCAAGGAAGGAAGTGGCCCCTTCCTTTCCCCCACTTGTAAGAATCGCCATCATAATCATAATAAAACCTAGTGTAATACCGATTGGAGTCAATATATCCCGTTTACTCATATGCTCTCTCCCTAAACTATATGGACATTAGATCATCTAGTTTGTATATCGGCATCTATATTATAAAGTTGAGTTTCTTTTTTCGATTCGATGTGGTAATACAACCTTTTTCTCTGTAACTTCTTCTTTGTTCATATATTTGGTCAATAAACGCATTGCTACAGCTCCAATGTCATACATTGGCTGAACGATGGTAGATAATGTCGGACGAACCATTGATGCTAATCTTGTGTTATCAAAGCCAAATACTTCAATATCCTCCGGAACGCGCAACCCCTTATCCTGTGCACCATGAATAACCCCTAATGCCATTTCATCGGATGCGGCAAATATCGCGGTAGGTCGATCAGCCAGCTCCAGGATTTGATTTACAGCCTTTATTCCGGAGTGATAGCTATAATCACCATAGATGATCAAATCCTCATTAAGCGGTACAGAAGACTCCTTTAGTGCACGAATATAGCCTTCATATTTTTTCTTATTAATATTTGTGTCTTTTTCGTCAGCAATAAACGCTGGTTGTTTGTTCCCGTTATCGATTAAAAATTTGGTTGCCTCATACGCTGCCACCTCATAATCAATATTTACAGATGGTATTGTCTCTGATTCATCATAGGTTGCCGCCAGCACAACCGGGACAGAGCTACTTTGGAAGTATTCAATATGTTCCGGAGTAATGTCTCCACCCATAAATATGATACCGTCTACTTGTTTTTCCAGCATCGTATTGATTAGCTGCATTTCTTTATCTTTATTTTGATCTGAATTACTCAGGATCATATTATATTTGTACATTGTCGCAATATCTTCAATTCCTCTTGCTAGTTCAGCAAAAAAGATACTCGAAATGTCAGGGATAATCGCCCCTACTGTTGTTGTTTTTTTACTTGCCAGGCCCCTGGCTACCGCATTAGGGCGATAGCCCAGCTGCTTGATGGTTGCCAGTACCTTTTTTCTTGTTGTTGGTTTCACATTCGGGTTACCGTTTACTACACGTGATACCGTGGCCATGGATACGTTTGCTTCTCTTGCTACATCATATATTGTTATATTCATTTCCAGATTGCCTCCTAAAAAATCTTGGTTATCGCCAAGCTTTGATGGCGAAATTATTAGATGCAATTATATTGACTTCTCGATAATATAATTGCAAATTCGTCACCTATTTTCTATATCATACGCTACAATGAAAAAAATTACAAAAAAAAGGTAAAGGCTTATCGTATGACGCTTGATAAGCCTTTACAGATTTGTGAAAGTTTATTCAACGATGACCTTTTTATCTTTGATTCGGTTATCCAAACTTGTTAATTCTTCGTAAAATGCATCGAACGTTGGAATATCCATTTGTTGTGCAGAATCAGAAAGTGCTACAGCCGGATCCGGATGTACTTCTGCCATGACACCGTCGGCACCAACTGCAAGTGCAGCTTTTGCTGTTGGAAGCAGTAGATCTCTTCTACCTGTAGAATGGGTAACATCAACCATTACGGGTAAATGTGTTTCCTGTTTTAAAATCGGGACTGCTGAAATATCCAATGTGTTCCTTGTTGCTTTCTCGTACGTTCTAATACCACGTTCACACAATATAATATTTCCATTTCCGCGTGACATAATGTATTCCGCAGCATTGATGAATTCCGCAATTGTAGCTGATAAACCACGTTTTAATAAAACCGGCTTATTGGCATCCCCTGCAGCTTTTAGCAATTCAAAGTTCTGCATGTTTCTTGCACCGATTTGAATGACATCAATATAGTCAACAGCCTGTTCAATGTGTGCCGGATTTACAATCTCACTGATCACTGCTAGATCATATTCATCTGCAGCACGTTTTAAAATTTGTAAACCTTCAACACCCAAGCCCTGAAAATCGTATGGAGATGTTCTTGGTTTAAATGCACCACCGCGCAACAACTTAAGTCCTTTACTTTTAACTGATTCTGCTACTGCAGCAACCTGTTCGTAGCTCTCAACAGCACAAGGTCCAAAAACATAATTCGTATTACCATCGCCTATTTTAGTACCCTTTATTTCAATTACTGTATCTTCCGGTTTCTTCTTACGGGAGACCAGCAGTGCTTTACGATGATCATCTTCCTGCAATTCTAGTCCCGCTTTGAAGATCTCTTTAAAAATGTGTTCAATTGTCGCATTTTGAAATGGACCATCATTGTTGGATGTGATTTTATCCAACATGGTTCTTTCTCTTACAGGATCAAATCGTTTCATACTCTGTTTCTCTTTGACTTGACCTATTTGCTGTACTAATGCTGCCCGGCGATTAATTAATTCCAGCAAATCCAAATTTACTGAATCTAATTGATCTCTAAACTGGTCCATTTTATTACTCATACTAAAAACGCCTCCTGAACAAATTTTTGATAATTAGAAACTATTATAGCGAATAAAGTCGTCTTTGTCATTAGTAATTAGCAAAAAAGTTAAAACTAATTAAAAGTGTATGAATAAAGGTTGTCATTCCTCTAGTAAATGACAACCTTTATTTCCTATTTTTTATTTACTTTTTTCCAGTTCATCAGCCGCTTCTTCAATTGCTTCTGCAACCTCACCAGCTGCTTCTAAGGCTTCATCTGTCTTATCCCGTTGTTCATCTAATTTATCTTTCGCTGCATTTGTCAATTCTTGTGTTTTCTCTGAAACATTTTTAGATAGCTGGGATGTTTTATCAATTGCTTTTTCTTTAATTTCTGATCCTTTTTCATACGCTTTGTTTTTTAAATCGGAACCTTTTTCATATGCGATCGATTTTAGATCCGATCCTTTATCATATGCCTTATTTTTAATTTCGCTTCCCTTTACATAGGCAACATCTTTCCATTCATTCGCGCCCTGATTAATATCAGTTCTTAATTCTCTACCTGACTTAGGTGCAAATAGTAATGCAACTCCCGCGCCAACCATACCACCTATTAATGTGCCAATTATAAAATCTTTACTATTAATATTATTCTCTGTCATACAAAACGCCTCCTCTAAAGTTTAATTGTTTTTATTACGCTTTAAAACGTCCATTATGGCCGCTCCCCATTTTACAGCTTGGGAAGTCTTGTCCGCATTTTGTGATGCAGTATTTGCAATGCTATTCGATAGGGTTCTTAATGATTGATTGAAATCTTTTGCAGTTTCACCAATTCCTTTGGCGCTATCAAAGAGCCCATCCAGCTTACTCGATTTCTGATCCACATCATCTGCTAATTTATTAGTCTTGTTCAATAATGCCGTTGCTTCTGTTGTAACACCTTCCACCTGCTTTTCAAGCCCTTCCAGTGTATGTGAAACATTGTTTAATGTTTGCTTTGTTGCTTTAAGTGTGATTACTAAATAAACAACAAGCACTACAAAAGCTACTACAGCTATGAAAGCTGCAATATATAGTATCAATTCCAACAAATATCAACTCCTTCAAATTGTATAATGTAAAGAGAAAAGTCCAAGCTAAGTTATAAAGCTTTTCTTTTATAAATAATACCCTAAATGGTTAGGGTTAAACAAATATTTTATCATTTAAAAGATTGTTCTAAATTACTATTCATACATACCATTTCGACAAACAATATAGATCTCCTGCCCAAATCGGAACGTTTCCCAAGAAAACACCGCTAAATTAATAAAAAGGGACTGTCAACCAGTCCCTTTCTATATGAAATAATTGTAACTCCATAAAATTACAATTTATTCCCAAGTGTTTGTTCATACGCCTTCTCGAATTTTTGAATATCCCCAGCGCCCATAAATACCAAAACACTGTCCTTATATTCTGAGAGAACCTCTGTTTGATCTAAATCTAAAATAAAACTACCCTCGATAAGCTGCTGTAAATCATCAATTGCCAGTTTTCCATTTTTTTCTCTGGCAGAACCAAAGATATCACATAAATAAATATGGTCTGCTGGTTTTAAGCTTTCTGCAAATTCCTGTAAAAACGTTTCTGTTCTTGTAAACGTATGTGGTTGAAAAATAGCTACAATTGATTTATTAGGATACTTTTTTCGTGCAGACTCAATGGTTGCCTTAATTTCAATTGGATGGTGTGCATAATCATCGACCAAAATTTGATCACCAATTTTTTTCTCCGTAAATCTGCGCTTTACACCTGTAAATGTTGCGAGATTTTTGATATGTTCTGCACCTATCCCCTCATAGTGACATATGGCTATGACAGAAAGTGCATTTAATATATTGTGATCCCCGAACATTGGAATCGTAAATGTATCGTAATAAGTATTTCTGACAAATACGTCAAAAGTTGTTGCCAGCTCGGTTTCTGTTACATTTTGTGCCTGAAAATCATTGGTAGCTGCAAAACCGTAATAAACAACCGGAACTTTCGCTTGTATTCGTTGTAAATATTCATCGTCCCCACAAGCAATTATTCCTTTTTTAACACGATCCGCCATCGATTGAAATGCATCAAACACATCATCAACGCTTGTGAAATAATCTGGATGATCAAAATCAATATTGGTCATAATCGCATAATCTGGTTCATATTGTAAAAAATTACGACGATATTCACATGCCTCAAAAGCAAAATATTGACTTTCGACATGTCCTTTACCTGTTCCATCTCCAATTAAGTAAGAAATTGGGAATGTCTCATTTAGCACATGTGCTAATAAGCCTGTAGTTGACGTCTTCCCGTGGGCGCCTGTTACCGCAATACTTGTATATTGCTTTAACCATTCACCTAAAAACTCAGGGTATCTATAAAATTTCAGACCCTTTCTTTTTGCTTCTTGAATTTCAATGTTATCATCTGGAAATGCGTTACCTGCAATGATTGTATAATTATCTTTGATGTTATCCTCTGAAAAAGGAAGTATTGGAATGTTCTTCTCTTCAAGTGCTTCTTGTGTGAAAAATTGCTTTTCAACGTCCGAACCTTGCACTTTTTCTCCGGAATCATGAAGAATCTGCGCCAGTGAACTCATTCCAGTTCCCTTTATACCAATAAAATGGTAAGTTGTCATAAAAAAGAACCTCCAAAATATACTTTAAATGGATTAATTTATTTTTTTGCTTGTAAAAACACAGCATTTACTTATTATAGCAAAGTACAAGTAGAAATAAAACTATATTCTTCTCCGACATAAACTGTTTATGGTTCTATTTCGCTTTTTCGTCGTATTTTACCGTTCCCAGACACTGAATCAGGTGATACATAGTCTTTGTTTCTATTATTGCCTGTTGCATTTCACATGACACTTTCACCTGTACATCCAATATATTTTTTGTTTTACCATATTGTATACATTTATCTTGATTGTTGTTCATCTTGAGCGCACCCATTTATCCTATCTTCTGGGAAACATAGACTGCCGAAATCCAAAAATCCTTTCAGTTATTGATCATCTAACTGGCTTTGTGTGACAAGAATATCCCTTGGTTTGCTGCCATTTTGGCCTGTAATGATGCCTTTTTGTTCTAATGTGTCAATAAGTCGTGCTGCACGATTATAACCTATTTTAAATTGTCGCTGCAACAGTGACGTGCTTGCACTGTTTTGTCTAAGTACAAACTGGATAACCTCTTGAAGTAATACGTCTTCTTCCTCATTCGTATTTATTTGTTCCAGTAACTCTTCTTGTTCAAATAAATAATTCGGGGCAGCGATACCTCTGACATGGTTTGTGACCCTTTCGATCTCATCATCAGACACAAATGGCCCCTGCAGTCGAACGCTTTTTCCTGCACCATTTTCAACAAATAACATATCCCCTTTGCCTAATAACTTTTCCGCCCCACTAGAATCCAGAATTGTTCTTGAATCTACCTGAGAAGATACACTAAACGCAATTCTTGTAGGAATATTCGCTTTGATTAATCCAGTGATCACATCGACAGACGGACGTTGTGTTGCTAATAGCAAATGGATGCCACACGCTCTCGCCTTTTGTGCAATCCGGCTGATCGCATCTTCAACATCCTGTGGTGAAATCATCATTAAATCAGCTAACTCATCAATCACAATCACAATAAAAGGCATTTTCTCTTCGTTACGATTTTGCTTGATTATCTTTTGATTATAGCGCTCGATGTCCCTAACGCCTTCTTGAACAAATTTTTCATAGCGGCCTTCCATTTCATTGACAGCCCACTTCAATGCAGCAGTAGCGGCTTTTACATCTGTAATAACCGGGGATACAAGGTGTGGAATACCGTTATATGGAGCTAGTTCAACCATTTTTGGGTCAATCAACAAAAATTTCACATCCTCATGACTGGCTTTATATAACAAACTGATTAGGATGGTATTGATACACACACTTTTTCCCGACCCTGTTGCACCAGCAATCAATCCATGAGGCATTTTCTGGATATTGGTAATCATTGGAAACCCTTCAATACTTAAGCCTAGTGCAATGGTTAAAGGAGATTTGCTTTCTTTAAATGGTTCGGTCTCAAAAATTCCCTGTAATCCTACCATTTCCGATTTTTGGTTGGGAATCTCAATTCCAATTGTATTTTTACCTGGAATTGGGGCCTCAATGCGAATATCCCTGGCAGACATATTTAATTTTAAATCGTCACTTAAATTTTTAACTTTACTCACTTTCACACCCAATTCTGGCTGTACTTCAAAACGTGTCACAGAAGGGCCTTGTGTCGCATTGACGACTTTCGCCCGAACATTGAAATGCTTTAACGTCTCCTCCAGTAATTCCTGTTGTTGCTGTACCCATATTCGATCATCGTTGTTTCTTTGCACTGGATCGTTTAACAAATGATAAGGAATTTGATAATTTTCGGTTGTCGGAATAACCTTTTCTGAATGATTTTCTCTTCGTTTAGCAGCTTCATCCATTTGTTTCTTCTTATCCCTTGGTGTCATCATGACATTGTATGGAACATGTTTCGATGTTGTATGTTTATTCTCATCCTCGATACGCCGCTTCTGTCTTGCTGGATTACGGGGAACCTTATTTTCTTTTTGAACGATAATAGGCTCCACTGCTGGCGTTCGATCTTGTTCTTTTTCTTCAGCTTCAACTGGGGCATTGATCGTAACTTCTTCTGTTTGCGCCTCTGGCTGTTCCAAAGTAACAGCTGTTTCTTTTATAATATCTATCTTTTCCTCTGCTATTGGTAATGACTGTTGTTCTACTACTTCCTCTTGTTTTCGCTTAAAAGCTGGAACTTCTTCTATTTCTTTTTGTTCCTTTTTTTTCTGAAATCCATATACAGGTGACGGAACTTCCGTAGGTTTAAATGGAACACTTGTATTTTTCTTATACACCTTTGCAAATTGACCATTTCTTTGGGTTTCACTTGGTATCTCGTTTGGCGTTTCGTTTGGTGTATCATTTGGTCTTTTAGATCGCTTTGTCGTTTCCTCTCTCTTTCTTTGATACGCAGGAATCTCTTCCTCTGTTTGTTTTTTCGGTTCTTGCTGATCAGGGATGACAGGGAAACGAAAATTTTTATTTTCCGGATATTGGTAGGTTACCCGGGCTTGTAATTTAGCCTTTGGCTGTACCTGATGTGTTTCTCGTTGTTCTTCTATTACTTCTTCAGTAAAAATATCTTTGATTTTTTGTTTCCATTTCTCCCACATATGTATTCACTCATTTCATATCACATTAATTTCAATCATTGTTTACTCTATTTTAGCAGTTTTTTACATAAAAAACTGCTAAAATAGAAAAACAACCCTCGTTAAGAACACTTAGGTTGTCTCCTTTTTTAAAACGGAAATGCTTCGCCTACAGTAAACCCATCATCGAGTACGTAGATTCCCTTTTCTTCGGGTGCGTTTGGTAAACCTAATTCCTTTTGCGAACATATCATACCATTCGATGGTACGCCCCTTAATTTTGTCGGTTTTATTTTTAATCCACTCGGCATCGTTGCTCCAGGTTTTGCCACAACCACTTTTTGATCCGCATCAACATTTGGCGCACCACAAACAATTTGCAACGTTTCTTCTCCAACATCAACTTGACAAACACTTAATTTATCAGCGTCTTCATGTGCCGTCTTACTTGTTACATAGCCAACCACAAATTTAGGACTTAAATCAAAATCAAGCGTATCGTTGAGCTTATTCTCTTCAAATAATTGCTTGATTTGTCCTAATAACGATTCGGTTAAAGTTATTTTACCTGTTTCTTGTAAATCAAAATGGTTTGATGCCTGAAAAATATTATAGCCTAATACTTTTCCGTCTTGATTCATTATTTTCGTAATGTCTCCCGCCTGTTTATGTTTTATTTCATAGCGGTCTCCATCCTCAAGTGGAATTACAAGTACATCACCAATACCATTTGGATTATAGAAAACATCCATGTTATTCATCCTTCCTTACTTTTTCCTTGGTTTATTTTTTGCAAGAATAAAGACCGGTTCCAGTTTCTTGTCTTCATAAATAAATGAGAGAGAGGTAATTGGAATTCTACCCTCGGCAAAAAATTGCATGGTCATTTGTGCTAATACATCATAACCTGTTTTATTCTGAATGTCAGCAAATATTAATACATCCTGGTGTGGCACTGCAACAGCCAATTCACCCTTCGCATTGGCCAACATTTCTTCTAAAAATGCTTCATTTAAAATGCGGCTTGCATCATAGCCATCTTGTGTGGCGACAAAATAAAACTCATTACCTGCTACCGTATCCTGTTTATACTCATTTGATAAAGAACGAACATTAAACGCAGCAATCTCATCGATCCGGTTCAGGGTCCATGCTTCTTTTTCAAGCATTGACTGGTCGATTAACCGGTAGGATTTGCCTAAATCAAGCGCATAAAAAACCCGTGTTTCTGCTGTATGATCTTTATATGCCAGCTTGGCACCCAAATTGGTTTCCGTTGGAAAAGATGTTGCCCGAATGACAGGATAAATATTTTTCTCCATACCTGTCAGCTGATAGTTTTGATTCATTATCCGTAAAGCTTCGGCAATATGGTCTTCCAATTCATCAATTGCTCTTTCACCACGCTGATTATACTTTGCGATCACACTTGGTAACTTAATTGTCATACCTTGCTTTGATTCTTTCCACTCAATACGGTAGGTATCTTCACTTCTGTTATAGGACGTTCGATAATTTTCGTTTAATAATCGTTCATCTAAAATTCTTTTTAACTTAATACTCGTCATTGCCATTGGCATGATTACCTCCTGACAACCACCCAGCTAAAAACTTACTTAGGCAGTCCATCGATAAATTCCATGATTTCCTCTTTTGTTTTCCGATCTTTACTTACAAATCTTCCTACTTCTTTACCGTCTTTAAAGGCTAAAAAACTTGGAATGCCAAACACATTATGTTCCTGACACACCTCCATAAACTCATCCCGATCAACCATAATGAACGTATACGCAGGAAAAGCAGCTTCAATTTCCGGTAAAATTGGCTCAATCACTCGACAATCCGGACACCAGTCTGCCGAAAAAAGCATGATTACCTCTTCATTATTTGTCAATTCATTAAACTGCTCAATCGTTTCTAATGTTTTCATTTTCCATCAACTCCTTTTCCTATCATAGCTTTGATGGGCGCCAGTTTCAATCAAGAAGTTTTAGACGCAACCAGAACGGGGAAAACACTTAGAGCAATTACTTTTCATTGCGTACTATATTGGATATGATGAATAGTAGATTAATTAAGTTTTGGAGGGATTGTACATGGAGTTAACCGTATATTTAGCAGGGCAAATTCATGATGATTGGCGCGATCAGGTAGAGAAAATCGCTAAGGAGAAGAAACTGGCTCTTACTTTTGTTGGACCACAAACAAACCATGGCAGATCAGATGATATTGGTGAGAACATTCTTGGCGAACAACCTGGAAAGGTTTATAAAGACGATGCTGCTTCCAGTGTAAACAATTTGAGAACACAGGTATTAATGCAAAAATCAGATGTCGTCATTGCATTATTTGGTGAACAGTATAAGCAATGGAACACAGCGATGGATGCAAGTGCAGCCATTACCATGAATAAACCGACAATTATCGTTCGTCCCGAATCCCTGATCCATCCACTCAAAGAACTATCCAACAAAGCAAATATCACCGTGGAAACAGTGGAACAGGCTGTGGATGTACTTGGATATATATTTGAATAACACCTACACAAAAAAACGCTGAACATCAGCGTTTTTTTGATTTAATAAAAATATT
The DNA here is from genome assembly GCF_016908515.1 of Virgibacillus halotolerans. Taxonomy (GTDB): domain Bacteria; phylum Bacillota; class Bacilli; order Bacillales; family Amphibacillaceae; genus Virgibacillus_M; species Virgibacillus_M halotolerans. Next base: position 11,883 of record NZ_JAFBEA010000001.1, on the reverse strand, counting down.
TTTCTAATCGGAAGATATAGCATTTAATCCCAATATTCCCACTGGCCTCGCAGTAGTTTGACAACATGTACAAACATTTCCTGTCTGGATACGATGTCATTGGTAAAGATGCCAATTGCACCTTCTTTTTGTCTTACATTTTGTTTTTCAGCATAATTATCCATAAGGTCTCCCAGTTCAACGCCATTGTTTAATTGCTTTCCAAACGTTTCCGGCAATGCAATTCTTGCTCCACTCGCCGTATAAACATCGCTATCTGGCGTCACAAGTGCCCCCCAATTACATAAACATAATTGGTTATCCACATACATGATACCACCTTCCAGGCCGATTCCAATAGCTGCGTTAGTTGATTGCATACATTGACGCGCTCGATTGATTGCTCCCTGCCGTGTTTCTTCATCAGACATTGGTTGTGCGGATACTTTTGAAGACACGTCCTTTGCGATTACTTGATAAGACGGGAAAACTACTTCGACTGCGTTTATCTTTGTAGCATTTTTTGACCCAATAATAATTTCCATCTTTACACCTGCTTACCGCTAAAATTAAAATTGCTGCTATCGACATGTTAAGATAGCAGCAATTCCACCTCGAAATTTACGCTTTAAGAATTTGATCTAACGTGTTTTGATCTGTCTCTTTTACCAACTTAACGATTAATTCCTTTGCTGCTGCATAATCATCCACATGAATCATTGACGCTGCAGTGTGAATGTAACGGGAGCAAATACCGATGACAGCTGAAGGAACACCATTGTTTGAAAGATGCACACTGCCTGCGTCCGTACCACCTTGTGAAACAAAGTACTGATAGGGAATATTGTTTGTTTCCGCTGTATCGAGCACAAACTCTCTCATGCCGCGATGGGTAATCATTGTTCGGTCAAAGATTCGTAGCAATGCCCCCTGCCCGAGCTGTCCGAATTCTTTTTTATCACCTGACATATCATTTGCGGGCGATGCATCCAGCGCATAAAAGATATCTGGCTTAATCATGTTTGCCGCTACTTTTGAACCGCGCAAGCCTACTTCTTCCTGTACAGTTGCACCGGAATATAATTGGTTGTTTAATGTTTCATTTTGCAGTTCTTTTAATAATTCAATAGACAGTCCACATCCATACCGGTTATCCCATGCTTTTGCAAGAATTTTTTTATTGTTTGCCATCGGTGTGAATGGACAAATAGGTAAGATCGCTTGACCAGGGACTATACCAATTTTTTCTGCATCCGCACGATCATCCGCTCCAATATCAATGAGCATGTTTTTAATTTCCATTGGTTTATTACGCTGTGCGTCTGTTAAATTATGTGGGGGAATCGAGCCAATCACGCCCGTAATTGGTCCATTATCTGTCATCACTTGTACGCGCTGGGCAAGTAACACCTGACTCCACCAACCACCTAACGTTTGAAAGCGAATCATGCCGTTATCTGTAATTTGTGTCACCATGAAGCCAACCTCATCCATATGTCCCGCTACCATAACTTTCGGTCCTTTACCGTGCTTCACACCAAAAACGCCACCGAGGTTGTCTTGAATCACTTCATCCGAATATTTTTCAAGTTCTGGTTTCATAAAGGCGCGAACCGGATGCTCATTACCTGGTGCACCTTGTAGTTCCGTTAACGTTTTAAATAAATCAAGTGTTTCTTGTTCCATCTTGTTTTCCCTCCAACTTTCCTTTATATGTACTTCTTTCAGTATAACGGAAACGCTTAAAGACTTTCCACTATTCGCTTATTTATTCGCAATTATTTTCTATTTTAATTTGTATCAGTTATACTGTAGAAGAATGAACAAGAATAAAACGGAATTAAAATTTAAGCAAGAGGTGAAGATCATATGAAATTAAGAAAAGCGGTGCTTGTAGCTGGATTAGGTGTGGCTGTCGGATATTTAGCTAAACAGCAAATGGACAACTATCAAAAAGTTACCCCGGAAAAGGCGCTAAAGAATGCCAAGGAAACATTTAAAAGAAATGGTCCGATCAGCGGTTCCTGGATTTATATGAAGCCGGAGGAAGTCGAGAAAAACGGATTATTATACAATGCATACCGTGGCGGCGTTACACGTAATATGGATGGGGAAAATAAACAATACGAATTTTATGTTGATGTAGATTCCGGTGCCGTTATCGGTTCGGTCCAAACAGTGTAATAGAAAAGAGCTGCCCACGATGGCAGCTCTTTATTTATAGTCATAACGTGTTCGTTTGACTTCATCCATTCTTTCTCCAACTGTATTAAATTTAATAGCCCGTAAATAGGCATCATGGTAAAACGTATACCAGGCTTCTCGCTTATAACCATAATCCATCCATTTTTCTTTTTGATGGACCGATGTAACAGGATAATCATCGTAAGCAAGTGCCCATAATTTATTTTGATGACCATGTGTTGGCATAATATCCGCCATGTGAATAAAACACTCGTCTCCATCCTCGAAAACAAGAATACTGTGACCATCACTGTGCCCACCTGTATGAATCATTGTTAAACCATCCGCAATTTTCTTTTCATGTTTGAAAGTTTTTACTTGATCTTTGATTGGTTTCCAGTTCATTTCCCAATACGTATTTGCAGAACGGATATTAGGTTTTCTCATTTCATTCCATTCCACCTCTGACGTATAAATGGGTACCCCTTTAAAAATAGACTCATAGGTGTTATCCGATTTTCTAGTTAATCCACAGGCATGGTCAAAATGTAAATGGGTCATCAGTACAGCATCGATGTCTTCTACCGTTAATTCCATTTCAGTAAGGGATGCTTCAATGGATGACTCCTCCAGCACACCAAAATTGCGCATTTGTTTATCCGTTAATTTGTCATTTCCGATGCCGGAGTCAATCAGATAATTTTTTCCGTCTATTTGTAATAATATCGGATCCGTGCGTAATTCAATTAGATTTTTATCGTTACTTGGATACTTCTTGCTCCAAAGCGCTTTTGGAACCACACCAAACATGGCGCCACCATCAAGAAAATTCACGCCACCATTTAACCAAGTCAATGTGGCTCCCCCTACACGCAGTGTTTCCATCCAATCTCCTCCTTGTCCCTGTCTATTAATTGTAGCGAAATATATAATTTTCTGCAAACGCAAACATTTGGAATTAAAAAACAGAAACTCCCATCTGGAAGTTTCTGGTTCTATACAAATCTTGCTTTACACCGATAAATTGGCTGTCCTTTGGCGGAAAATTTCACTTCATATTCCGTCATTACATTTAATGGATCGTTTAAATCATGCAAATCAATCGTAACCTCTTCTAATGTCATACCAAATTTTGAAAGGCTGACGAGTGAATACTCAAATAATCCTCTATTATCCGTTTTCAACACAATTTCACCAGCATTTGTCAAAATCTCTTTATACTGTTCCAAAAATGCGTGATACGTTAATCTGCGCTTTTCGTGACGATTTTTTGGCCATGGATCGGAAAAGTTTAAATAAATCACATCTGCTTCGTTTGCCGAGAAAAATTCTCTTAAGTCACTTGCATCTTCATTTAAAAGCAAAACATTTTCCACGCCAGCATTCTTCACTTCTTGCGCAGCAGATACAATAATACTTTTCGCCAATTCTATTCCAATGAAATTAATATCCGGCTTTTGTTTTGCCATACCTGTAATAAATTGGCCTTTTCCGGTACCAATTTCAATATGGACAGGATGATCATTCTTAAATGCAGCCTGCCAATTTGATTTATGTTGCCCCGGGTTTGGAACCACCAGTTGCTGATTATCCCTTAGGAAATCATCAGCCCAGGGTTTATGTCGTTGACGCATGAATATACCTCTCTTCATTGATAATAAATATACTGTATAAATGATTATAAAAGTTCTAAACCAATGTAGACATGTGTTCATTCAATTCTCTGAGATCTTTTAATCTGTCAATTACTTTAAAAGGTTCCCTTCGTTCATCGTGCCAGCTTAAATAATGCAGTGTATCAAGCAGCAAATACCAGTACATGCGTTTAATTAAATTTTTATCTTTTGTTACACCGTATTCCTTCAACCAGTCATCCCAATTTTCCCTTGGTACATACCATTTTAAAATCATTCCATAATCCGTAATTGGATCAGCAATCATGGCATTTTCCCAGTCTATTAGAAACAGATTTCCTTCATCGGTCAGTAGTAAATTATTGTGATTTAAATCACAATGACACACCACCAGCTTTTGTTCGCGGGTGATTGGTAATAATAGATCCAAATAGGTTAACGCTAAACGGACATCACTATTTTCCGCAATCTCGAGTGATGAAGCTATCCGTTCCTTGATCATCATCAAGGCATCATCCGAGGTTACAGGTTTTTTTCCCAATCGCATCAACATATGCAATAATTCAGAGGAGTGGTGAATTTTATGTAATAATTCAGCTACTTGATAATGTTGCATATCCGCCCGGTTCAGGTCTCTTCCTTTTACCCACTCCTGAGCTGTAATGACATCACCATTGTACATTCGTCTTGTCCATATAAGCTTTGGTACAATTCCTTCTGCAGATAGGACAGCTAAGAAAGGAGATGAATTACGTTTTAAAAATAATCGTTCATGATCCTTTTCAGCAATATATGCGTCACCTGTCAGTCCACCTGCAGGAGTGATCTTCCAATTATTACCTAGTACTTGTTGAAGCCAGTCCACCATAATTTCCTCACATCTTTCAAATTTAGCGTTCAATAATATATTTTATAATGACAAATACAAAAATACAACCATGTATGTTTATTAGGCAATGATTTCTTTTCTTTCATTTGTTCCCATTACTTCAACAACTTGTGATTGTTTGGAAATAATACATGATGTACATACGGCTGTTTGTCCATCCACCTGGCAGTTCACTTTCCCTTTAGCATAAATTTCTATTGTTGTTGCCTCCAGTAATTCTACTTCTTTAAAATGAATGTGCTTACCACTAAATATGGTTATAAACAGACCGAGCACCTTCCACTTTGAAATAGAATGAAGCACAAGCACTGGAAATTTATCTGGTTGAATCGTAGCATGAGGGATAATTTTCATGCCCCCGCCATAATACGGATGGTTTGCAATTGTCACCATCCAACAGTCCTGAATCAAACGTTTCTCTCCATCTATCTTCAGTTCTACACTTCTCGGTTTAAATCTAAATAAAACTTGGATAAGTGCAATCACATAACTAATTTTACCGATGTGTAGCTTATTTAATATGGCTTTGTATTTGGAGCGATTTGCTGTTCTCACAATATCAGCATCAAATCCAAATCCGATATTACTTACAAATGATTGGTTGTCATGATGATCCAACTGATAATTTCCTAGCCAATAAGGACGGACACCTTGACTATTGATGATTTTCTGGAAGATTTCCATCGGCGTCCCCTTAATGGAAGATCCTCTAGCAAAATCATTCCCCGATCCTCCTGGAATAAAGGATACCGGAATATTGGCTTTACCCATCCCGTTCATTACCTCATGTAATGTGCCATCACCACCTACCACAATGATACAGGCAATGTTCTCTGTTTCGGTAACCATTTTTTGAACAATTTCAACGGCATGTCCAGGATACTTTGTATCGTAATGCATGCTATTTGTTTCATGATAAAGCGTACTCTGTTTTATTTTCAAGAAAAGTTTCGCTGCACGCCCGTCCCCGGCTACCGGGTTAACAATAAATACGTACATTATGATTCCTCACCGACAATTTTGAATGGGTTGGCATCTTCTTCCCATTCTGCTCGTTTAACCGAGGTCGTCTCGCAGTGCTGTAATAACGCTTCAGCTGCCTTTAATTGGATGCTTTTTAAAGGGGAAGCTAACTTGCGTTTTGCAAGGAACCAATTTTTATATGCGTTTTTGTCTATTATTTTTGTATTGTATGGTGCCGTCGAAAAAACAATTGGATTAGTGCGGGATAATACCGTCTTTTGGACAGAAAAATTGATTTCATGACTGGCTAAAATACTTTTCACAATTTGTTCTGTACGTTTAAGAGCGATTAAAGGGCTTAACATTTTTGTTTGTTGATGATTCGTTTCGACTGTCCATGTCCTCCCACCATCAGCCATAATGACGGATGATGGGGGTTCTTCTATGATGTAAATAATTTCTATCCCAATTGGACTGATGAAAATAATTTCTGCATCTATAGGAGTCTTTTTTATCGAAAACACTGGATAATACATCAATAAGAAAGTGTCCGGGAATCGCTGCAGGAAGTACTTTAATGTTGGATCACTTTGATATCGGTTATTCATCATGGATTGATCTGTAACTGTCGATGTAGCCCATTTAAATTGGAAGTTTAAAAGCCTGTCCAGAAAATACTGTTTTAATGCCGCTTCAGTCTCCGGTAATTCGTTTGTGGTTTCCCGGACCACCTCTTGCGGCTCTGAGTTTTTGATAAACTTCCCCTTCCATCGTGCAAACTTAGAGCGCTTTTCTGTTGGCAAAGTAATTTCCTCTTCTTCAGCTTCTAAAGGTGTTAGCCACAGATGATAGAGCTTATTCCAATTGTCCTTTTTAATTCGAATATACTGGCTGGGATAACGAAATGTATCCCATTCGTATCGTGTAACATAATCAATTAATTTGATAAGCTGTGCGATTTCACTCACCACCTTGCAGTCTGTATGTACATACAGGTTCATATTTTGGTACGCTTGTCGGATGAATCTGATATAAAACGATTGTATCAACAAGGATTTCCTTTTGTGCGGTGTAGTGTTTTATTATATTTTCCAACAAATCTTCAGCAGCCTTCCCTTGCCACTTTTTTGCTAGTGTAATGTGTGGAACGTATGCCCTTTTTTCAGCAGAGTAACCAATATTTTCCAAGCGGATCTTCACTTGTTCTTGTAACGTCGTTAACAGAGGTGTTTTCTCAACACCTGCCCATAAAACGCGTGGCATAGACGGTTTCCCAAACGTTCCTATTGTGCCGACATGAAGGGTAAACGCCTCGAATTCCCTCATAGATTGCAATGCTTGGTCAATCTGCTTTCTTTTATTATCGTCCACCGCTCCAAGAAATTTTAATGTAATATGCAGGTCGGCCTGCTGTGTCCACTGCTTATAGGGCAATTCGCCCTCCAGCTCATCCTGCCAAGTGGAAAAGAAACGCTGCACTGATTCCGGTAATGGGATCGCGATAAAATAATGGGATTCTGTTGACATAGGCCACCTCTACTTTTTTAATGATAAACAATAAGCTAACTCATCTTCTCTCAGCTCACGATAGGAACCTAGTTTTAACGTTTCATCTAAATACAGCTCTCCCATCCTGATACGCCGCAAATAAATGACTTGTTTATCAACTGCCTCAAACATCCGTTTCACCTGATGGTATTTACCTTCTGTAATCGTAACTTCTATTTCTGAAACAACATCACTTTGCAGGATGTTCAGCCAAGCAGTTTTAGCTTGATAACCGTCCTCCAGCGTTACACCTTGATGAAATTTGTCGATGTCAGCTTCTGTTACCATGCCATCGATTCTTGCATAGTATGTTTTCTCCACGTTCTTTTTCGGTGAAACCAATTGATGTGCCAACTCCCCGTCATTTGTAAGCAACAGCAGGCCTTCTGTATCCTTATCCAGCCTGCCGACAGGGAAAGGCTTAAAATGCGCCAGGTCCTTCCCTAACAGATCAATAACTGTCTCCTCCCGGTTATCTTCCGTAGCGGAAATATAACCTGGTGGCTTGTTCAGCATGATATATATATATTGTTGATATTGAACAACTTCTTCTTGAACCTGGATCATATCCTTATCAGGATCGACATGCTTACTACCATCTTTAATGACTACTTGATTGACGGTGACATGTTTTTTCTTTAATAAAGCTTTGACATCTTTCCTGCTGCCAAAGCCCATGTTTGCTAGTAACTTATCCAGACGCATTCCTTAACAATCCTCCTATTTCCCGAAAATCCTCCCTAAAATATGAACCCGGTTACCTAATATACGTTCTAACAATGTAGATTTATATGCAAACCATAAATAAATGATACCACCAAATCCAACACCTAATATAAGCATTAGAATGGTTGCCCATCTAGCATCCTCATATGGGATGAATATACCAAATATCGACTTCACAGCCCAGATGGTTAAGCACATAATAATAACAAATATACCAATGAGTAATGTTCGTTTAATTATTTCTTTAAATGGAAATTGAACCGCGGTTTTTATTCGCCATATATTCAATATCACTGCAATTGTTACTGCTAATGCCGTTCCAAATATAGCGCCTTTCGCACCAAACACATGTATAAGCTGTATATTAAATAGTACCTTCACCAATAATCCAGCTGATAGGCTAATAACCGAAAATTTTTGCTGATTGATTCCTTGCAAAATTGATGATGATACAGTAAACAGAGCAAATAATAAACCAACAGGCGCATACCATGTTAATAGTGTACCTGTAATTTCGATATGTCCCAGACCATATAATGCACCATAGGCTTCATGAGACAAAACGGAAAGGCCAATAGCTGCTGGTACAACAAGCACCATAATAATTTGAAATGCTTGATTTATATGTTGATGGATCAATGCTTGATCCTTACCTGTATACGCTTTTGTTAAGGCAGGTAGAATAGCTAAAGATAACCCTATTGCTAAAGTTCCTGGGATAATAACCAATTTATGTCCATAAAGATTTATTGCAGAAAAAGCAATATCCCAAATATTTCCGTTTCCGGCAGCTATCATTGCTCGTTTAAATGTAAATTGATCTACTAACTGATACAAAGATGTAGCCAGGCCCACCACAATAAAAGGACCCGCATAACTAAATAATTCAACGATTAATGCTTTCCTCGGTATCTCATTTGAAAATGTCTGTTGCTGCAACCTTATATCAAGCTCTGGTTTGCGTTTTCGCCAATATACCCATAACACCATCACAGAAGCCAAACCACCAATGAAGGCTGCAAATGTCGCAAACCCAACTGCAGTTGCTTTAGATCCATCAAATACTACCATAACAATGAAAGCTGCAACTAATAAAAATACTATCCGTACGATTTGTTCGACAACCTGAGAAACAGCTGTCGGTCCCATTGATTGATGACCTTGGAAAAATCCCCGCACAATACTCATCGCAGGTATGATAATTAATGCAAAGCTTACCATACGTATAACCATGGCTACTTCTGCTACTGTTATTTTTCCATACTCATCATCTGTAATCATGTATTCTGCTAGCCATTCAGCACTAAAAAACAATGCTAGAAAGGCTAAGGTTCCAGTAACAAGCATTAAAGTAATCCCGGCTTTAAACATCCTTCTTCCCGTTTCATAGTCCCCTAAGGAATTGTATTTGGATACAAATTTGGAAACGGCTAAAGGAACACCTACCGTAGAAAAACTTAGTATAATATTGTATGGAGTGTATGCAAAACTATACAGTGTACCTCCTGTCTCTCCAACAAGAGCATTGAATGGAATGACATAAATCATTCCTAGAAATTTCGATAAAAATGTTGCCCCTGTGAGCAACATCGCGCCTCTTACCATATTATTCGACATTATTTCACCTGCGTTTTTCAATTTAAGTTCCAATGTTATTACAGTAATTTTATCACATTTGGACAGTTGCTGATAATAATACTATCATAGGTTCTTCGACAAAATTGTTTAATTTGTGACAAAACAATACTATATCACAAATTAAAGTTGAGCAGTACATATTAGAAGTGATAAACTACTTAAGAAAGGACTGAACGCAATTGTCATATGACGTAATTGTAATTGGTGGTGGACCATCCGGTTTAATGGCCGCTATTTCAGCAGCAGAACATGGAGCAAAAACAATGCTGATTGAAAAGGGAAAGAAATTAGGAAAAAAGCTCGCCATTTCCGGTGGCGGCAGATGTAATGTAACCAACAGATTACCACAAGAAGAAGTGATTAAGCACATCCCTGGAAACGGGAAATTCTTATATAGTGCTTTTTCCATATTTAATAACTATGACATCATTGACTTCTTCGAAAACATGGGTATCCAACTAAAGGAAGAGGATCATGGCAGAATGTTTCCTGTATCTAATTCAGCACAATCAGTAGTCAATGCTTTAATCGATCGTCTTGATGAATTACATGTAAATGTTAACCTGCAGACTGTGGTCAAGACAATTCATTACGACGAAAATGAACACACCGTCATCCTGTCTGATGGACAAAAGATAGTTACCAAAGCGGTTGTTATTGCTGTCGGCGGAAAAGCGGTCCCACATACAGGATCAACTGGGGATGGTTATGCTTGGGCAAAGAAAGCCGGACATACAATAACTGTGCTTTACCCAACTGAGGTGGCACTCACCTCTAATGAAGCCTTCATCAAAAATAAAAGCTTACAAGGCTTATCATTGCGCAATGTCTCACTATCCGTTTTAAATAAAAAGAACAAACCAATTATTACGCATCAGATGGATATGATATTCACACATTTTGGAATATCAGGTCCCGCCGTACTACGATGTTCTCAATTCGTTGTGAAAGAACGGATGAAAGGCAGAAAACAAGTGCCCATGCTGCTTGATGCGCTCCCAGATGAAACAGAAGAAGCATTAAATAATAAAATTAGTTCTTTTATGAAAGATAGTCCAAAAAAATCCTTTAAGAATTTATTAAAAGGAATGGTTCCCGAGCGATTGCTGGCGTTTATCTTGGTTCGGAATGCAGTTGATGAGAATCAAAAAGCAGCTAACATTTCCAAAGAGACAGTTCGGTCCATCATTCAAGACATGAAAAATTTCATCTTTTATGTTGATGGTTCCTTGCCACTTGAAAAAGCGTTTGTAACTGGTGGTGGTGTTACAATTAAGGAAATTGTTCCAAATACGATGCAATCTAAAATGACAGACAGGCTTTATTTTTGTGGGGAAATATTGGATATCCATGGCTATACTGGCGGCTATAATATTACTTCTGCTTTTGTAACAGGTCGATTGGCAGGAATTAACGCAGCACAAGAAGTCATACATTAATTATACTGGTATTTGATTCCTTGTATTGATTTCTATCTGCGTGTCATCCTAAGGTTGTCTGAAAGCACATCATAGAAAGGGCTGATCTGTAATGGAAAAGAACGGAATGTGGTTACCAATCATTGCTTCTGTTGGCGTAGGAGCAGCAACCTTTTATACGATGACAAAGCATGACCAAAATATCGGTCAGGCAATGCAGCAAATGATCCCATTCGTCTCACAAATGAGTGGAGATACAAATGCTAATTCCCATGGGGATACTGGTGGAAACGCACAAAAATTAGGTCCATATGGAATGAGCTAACAGACATACCAAGCGCGCCTTTAACAGGCGCGCTTTTTTAAGTACAACTCTAAAACCCCAGAGACTTGCAAAAAAATAGAATAATTTACGTAATCTGTTACTTGTATTCGTTTAAGCATCTATTTTAAGGAGGAACAAAGAAGAGGGCTTTGGTTTATTGGCTTGAATTATTGTAGCAATTATTTTAGCTATTGCAATTGGTTCATTTGCAAACGATTGGTTTATTAGGTTATTTGCGCGACCTTTATAATACAAAAATCCGTAATACGAATTATCGTATTACGGATTTTTTAATCGCCTGGCGACGTCCTACTCTTGCAGGGGCAAAGCCCCAACTACCATCGGCGCTGAAGAGCTTAACTGCTGTGTTCGGTATGGGAACAGGTGTGACCTCATCGCTATCGTTACCAGACCTTCAGGATGTAGGTCGTTCCGTGTTGTTCACAGGACGTGAACGGTTTTAACAGAACTTCCTTATCCAAACTTAAGGACAAGAACTATTATAGGCATTTTTGAATCAAAATGCAAGGGCTATTTTTCATTTATACCCTAAAAACTAAATAAGAGCTTTTCAACGTG